>NZ_CP147511.1:0-2143014 GCF_037201985.1 Lwoffella lincolnii
CCCACCATATCAGCATCAGCATCAGTGTCAATGCCCACGGCTTCATGATATTCAGGGTTAAATTTTTCACCTTGTGGGTCAACCACTTCAACGCCATGTTTGTTTAATACGGTTAATAAGGACTTATGAGTAAGCTTCACCCCATCCATGATGGCATCATCGGCATTATCATCATTTTGTACGCTGATGATGGCTCGCTCTAGGTTGTCTACCACTTCTAACAGCTCTTTTACAAATTTTTGCAAGGCAAATTTTTTGGCTTTATCTGTTTCTTGTTCCATGCGTTTTTGGGCGTTATAAGACTCAGCATTGGCACGAGCTTGCCCTTCTTTAGCGGCTTTGACTTCGCTTTCTAGCTCAGCAATGCGAGCTTTAAAGGTATCTAAGTCGATGTTGTTTTTGATGGTATCATCATCTTGGTTGTGCTGTGGATCAAATTCATTGATGGTTTGCTCCAGCACGGTCGCTTGTTCATCTAGGTTGCTATGATTGGCAGATGGCTCGTTTAGATGTTGTGCTTGCTGGTTTTTGGGGGTGGTGTCATTCATGATTGCTCCTTTTTTGACCAAATGTCATCTGTGGACTGTGGACTAACTGTCGTTCTGTCGTTTTATTAAATACTGTTTAAATACCGTCATTTTGACTTAACTATCATCTTATACCGCCTACTTATCGCTTGGCTTATTCATCACTTTGCTGGGCAAACACATGGTGGGCAGGTGATGGGCAGTGGTTGTGTTGTTTGTATTGATAATGGTCATGGGGCAAATTTTCAAGATAATGGGGGTATTTTGTTGCATAAATTTATTTTTATCAATTTTGTGAGTAATGACAGGTTAAGGTGTGTTGTGGTTGTGCAACTTTATGTTGCTTATTGGACAAACGGTAAGATGATGGGTTGGAATGGATGGTATTTTGTGATGGTATTTGTTATTCTGATAAAGAGTTGGTTTTTATGCTTTAACCACTAACCACTCTTACTCTTAACTCAATCACTCTTAACAAATTTTATCAATGACAAGGAACAGTGTATGTCACAGACCAAATTTGATGTAAAAATTTCTGATAAAGATAAAGCTGATGAAATCGTTAAAAAGACTGAAAATGTTCAAGGCGTTAAGTTTGTTAACGTCAATTTGGACAACTGTATCGTGGTTACCCATGGCGATGACTTCGATGAAGCCGCATTTAAATCAGCGGCAGGCATCTAAACGTTGCTTTTTAGGCGTTACTTTTTAAACATGATTTTTTTAAACATGACGTTACTTTGTCATATTATCAAAAATTAGCGTTATTAAAAATCACAGTGAACAAAAAGCTGGCAGTTTGCTGGCTTTTTTATTGTTTGTTTATTGTTGAACTTTGATTACAATGGACATTTTGACAACGCATTAATTGACAACGCATTGAATTTTCACAACGTATTGAAACATATTGAGATGCTGATATGCACATTCATATTTTAGGGATTTGTGGCACGTTTATGGGGTCTCTTGCTTTATTGGCAAAAGAGCTAGGACACACGGTGACAGGCTCAGATGCCAATATCTATCCACCCATGTCCACTCAGCTTAAGCAAGCAGGGGTTGAGATTATGCAAGGCCATCATGCAAGCCATCTACAGCCTGCTCCTGATTTGGTGATTGTGGGTAATGCCATGAAACGGGGCATTGATGCGGTTGAATATCTGTTAAACACACGCATTCCTCACACATCAGGACCGCAGTTTTTGGCAGAGCATGTCTTGCAATACCGTCATGTGTTGGCAGTGGCAGGTACGCATGGCAAAACCACCACCACCACCATGCTTGCGTGGATTTTACATTATGCAGGGATTGATGCAGGATTTTTGATTGGTGGTGTGCCATTGGTAAGCACCGATGACACACGCTTGCAAAACACCTTTGCTTACAGCAGTTATTTGGGCAAAAACTCAACAGATGACCAAGATGGTTATTTCGTCATTGAAGCGGACGAATACGACAGTGCGTTTTTTGATAAGCGGTCTAAGTTTGTGCATTATCGTCCCACCACCGTGATTTTAAACAACCTAGAATATGACCATGCCGACATATTTCCCAATTTACAAGCCATTCAAACTCAATTTCACCACATGATACGCATGATACCATCAAGTGGTCGCATCATCATGCCAAGCCATAGTGAAAGCCTAGAACACACCATTAATAAGGGTTGTTGGACACCGATTTGGCGGACAGGCATTGACACTGATATTCACATTGGCAATGAACAAACCAATGAACAAATTGACTGGCAAGGCAAATTGGTTAAAGAAGATGGCTCAGTGTTTCATGTGAAACATGGTGATACGGTCGGTCGTGTTGAATGGTCAATGAGCGGTGTACATAGTGTCAATAATGGCTTAGTTGCCATTGCGGCTGCCCATCATGTGGGAGTAAGCATTGAAACAGCCTGTGAAGCCCTATGCAACTTTGCAGGCATCAAACGCCGTATGGAACTGGTCGGCACAATTCATAAAGGTGAACACACCATTGACGTGTATGATGACTTTGCCCACCACCCAACGGCGATAGCAACCACGCTTGATGGGGCAAAAAAACGCTTTACCAACCGCCCCAAACGCAACATCTGGGCAATCATTGAGCCACGCTCTAACACCATGAAACTTGGCACACATCAAAATTTGCTTGCCCCATCTGCACGTCTTGCTGACCATGTGATTTGGTATCAACCTGCCAATTTAGGCTGGTCAGTGGTTGATGCCATTGGTGATGCTGTTAATCAGCAAGTGATGACCACGACCGACGAGATTATCCGTTATGTTTGCAAAAATATTGGTGATGATGATGCGGTAATCATCATGTCAAATGGGGATTTTGAAGGCATTCATGGGCGATTGGTTCGGGCGTTACAAACCCATACCCAGACATTTAAGGCAGACACTTAAAGCAAGCACTCAAAACAGATACTTAAGTTAACATAAGTTACCATAAACTTACCATAATCTTGCTTAATCATCATAATAGACAATCAATATCAATATGAATGATGATGACGCATGTGCTAGTATGTCCCAACAACATTTAAGAACCTTATTAAGAATTGGTAAAAACCAACATTGGTGGAAACCAACCAATAAAACATGATAATACAGGAGTGATGACCATGATGAGTTTTATTTGGATGTTAATCATTGGTTTGGTGGCAGGTCTGCTTGCCCGAGCCATCAAACCTGGTAGAGATGCCATGGGTTGGGTGATGACCATCATATTGGGTATTGCTGGTGCGTTTGTTGGCGGACTATTGGCAAGTGTTCTTGGCATCAGTGCTGATGGCGGTATGGTTGGTTTGATATTTTCTGTGATTGGGGCGATTATCTTATTATTTGCCTATGAATTCATCACAGGAAAGCGTCGTATTGGTTAGGTATTCGTACTTAGCTTATTTTGTGATTGGTTGATTTTGTACTTAAGTTTTGGTGGTGTTAATGGTTTTAATGTATTAACCGCCATATCCACTGTGTCCGTTGTTTCCGTGTCCACATCTGCTGACAGTGTGAACAAGGCTTTATTGGTATTGATTTTTCCTTTAATCAGTTTGCCGTTATCATCAGCACAGTTATTTAAACACAGTTATATAGCAAAGTCATCATAAGCCTCTTGCCACCTTTTTTTAAGATGGCAAGATTTTTGTTATTTGTGTCATTTTTTTTTATAATATGGGCTGATTTTAATGATTCATCTTTTTTTTATTAGGTAATATTATGGCTCTACTTCCCATCTTAAACTATCCAGACCCACGCTTGCGTACCATTGCCAAACCTGTAGAAACAGTCGATGCTGACATACAAACATTGATAGCAGATATGTTTGAGACCATGTATGAAGCCAATGGCGTTGGGCTTGCTGCCACGCAAGTGGACCGTCATATTCAACTGATTGTCATGGATTTATCCAAAGAGCGTCATGCCCCAAGAGTGTTCATTAATCCAAAAGTAACGCCATTGATAGAGGAAAAAGCCCCTTATGAAGAAGGTTGTCTGTCTGTCCCTGATGTGTATGACAGCGTTGACCGCCCAACCAAAGTCAAAATTAATGCCTTAGATAAAGATGGTCATGCCTTTGAAGAAGAAGCTGAAGGCTTATTGGCGGTGTGCATTCAACATGAAATCGACCATTTAAATGGCGTATTGTTTATCGATTATCTGTCTACGCTTAAACAATCTCGCGCCAGAGATAAGGTGCGTAAAGTGGTCAAACAACGTGAAAAAGAAAAACAAGCCAGCTAATGTAAGCTGGTTTGGTTTTTAATTAATTTTTATTTTTATTTAACAAAGCCTTTAAGTTAAAAGGAATGTGTTTATGATTAAAATAGAACAATATTTTGACCAAGCTCAATGGCAAAAATTCACCAAAGCTTCTGAAGGCAGACAAACGCCGTTTTTGGTGGTGGACTTAAGTCGCATCAAAACCAAATTTGAAGAAATGGTTGAGCTGTTCCCCAAAGCCAAAATCCACTATGCCATGAAAGCCAGTCCAGCCGTGGAAGTGATTGAGTTATTGGCAGGTTTGGGTTCTAACTTTGATTGTGCATCGATTTATGAGTTAGATAGGGTATTGAGTGTTGGTGTTGAGCCAGAACGCATCTCTTATGGCAATACCATCAAAAAAGCCAGCCATGTTAAGTATGCCTATGATAAAGGTATCCGCTTATACGCCACTGATTCAAAAGCCGACTTACAAAATATTGCTGAACAAGCCCCCGGTTCAAAAATCTTTGTCCGTATCTTGGTTCAAGGTTCAGAAACCGCTGAATGGCCATTGTCTCGTAAATTTGGCTGTCACCCTGATATGGCAATTGACCTTTTGGTACAAGCTAAACAATTGGGTTTAGAGCCTTATGGCATCAGCTTTCATGTGGGCAGTCAGCAAAAAGACGTGGCCGCATGGGACGATGCCCTAGCCAAAGTCAAGTACATGTCCGACTGGATGAAGTATGAAGAGGGCATTAAACTTAAAATGATTAATTTAGGGGGTGGTTTTCCCACCAACTACATCAGCGAAGTCAACCCCATTAAAGTCTATGCCGATGAAATTAACCGCTATTTGGCAGAAGATTACGCAGATGAAGAAGACATGCCAGAAATCATTTTAGAGCCAGGGCGTTCTTTGGTTGGTGGCAGTGGTGTGCTGGTGTCTGAAGTGGTGCTCATCTCTCGCAAATCTCGCACCGACTTGACCCGTTGGGTATATACCGATGTGGGGCTGTTTCAAGGATTGATTGAGACCTTAGGTGAGGCCATCAAATACCCTGTGTACACGCCAAAAATGGAAACGTCCACTGATGCAGGTACTGTGGTGTTGGCAGGTCCTACTTGTGATTCAACCGACATCATGTATGAAGAAACCAACTACAAACTGCCACAAGAGCTTGAGATTGGTGATAGAATTTATTGGCTCACCACAGGGGCATATACCAACTCGTACTCATCAGTTGAGTTTAACGGTTTTCCGCCATTGGAAGTGGTGTATATTGATTAGAGACATTTTATGACATCAGCAAACACAACCCAAACCACTCAATCGCTTGTCAAATTCGCCCACCGCATCGCATCTGTTGAGCGTCATACCGCTGAAACACACATCAACATCAAGGTCAATCTGGACGGCACAGGACAAGGGGTGATTGACACAGGTGTGCCATTTCTTGACCATATGTTAGAGCAAATCAAGCGTCATGGTCTGTTTGACTTAGACATTCATTGCACAGGTGACACCCACATTGATGACCATCATAGTGTTGAAGACACAGGCATCAGCTTAGGGCAAGCGTTTGCTAAAGCCTTGGGGGATAAAAAAGGCATTCGTCGTTATGGGCATTTTTATGCCCCACTTGATGAAAGCTTAAGCCGTGCGGTGGTGGACATCTCAGGTCGCTCAGGGCTACACATGGACATTGCTTTTACTCGATCGCATGTGGGCAGTTTTGATGTGGACTTGTTCAGTGAGTTTTTCTTTGGCTTTGTCAATCATGCGATGATGACGGTGCATCTGGATAACTTAAAAGGCAAGAACAGTCATCATCAGATTGAAAGTGCCTTTAAAGCTTTTGCCAGAGCGTTACGCATGGCGTGCGAATATGACCAAAGAGCTTTAGATACCCTACCATCTACTAAAGACGCTTTATGATAAAAAAGCTTTATGATAAAAGGAAAATAAAGCAATGACAAAAGTTGCGTTATTGGATTATGGCATGGGCAATCTGCATTCAGTGGCGAAAGCCTTGAGCCGTGTGGGGGCTGATGTCAGCCTAACTTGCGACCCAAGACAAGTTGCTAAAGCTGACAAGATTGTATTCCCTGGCGTGGGGGCAATGCGTGACTGCATGGCAGGCATGGTAGAGACTGGCATTGATGAGATGGTGCGTCAAATGGTGTTTAATAAGCCCATGATGGCAATCTGTGTGGGCATGCAAGCCTTGTTTGATGAATCAGAAGAAAATGATGGAACAACCGCATTGGGCATATTATCAGGTCATGTTCGACGCTTTGACGATAATTGCACAAATGCCAATAACACAACTTTCAATAACACAGCCCTTAAAGTGCCACATATGGGTTGGAACACCATTTACGATATGGATTTAACACATTCTCTTTGGCAAAACATCCATGAAAATACCCACTTTTACTTCATACACAGCTATTACTGTCAACCCAATGATGCCAATTTAACCGCATCTACTTGTGATTATGGTCAGCCGTTTTGTGCCAGTATCATCAAAGACAATCTGTTTGCCACCCAATTCCACCCAGAAAAAAGCCACACCGCAGGGTTACAACTATTAAAAAATTTTGTTGATTGGCAAACCTAACACCACATAAAAACCGCCACAAACCTTTTTGTGGCGGTTTTTATGGTTATGTTTTGGGTTTTTACTTGCTGGTTTTTTACTTAACTAACCGTAGTTGGTCTTGCCAGTGCTAAAGGTAAATGAATGTGATGTTTTAGGTTTGCCATCTACAGAGATGTCAAAGCTGACTTGATACTTGGTGTTGGGATATAAACCACAACTGTTGGCTTTAAAACTGTCACCTAAGAGTTTTAATTCATTGGCATCACAGCTGTTACGGGCGATGTCATCAGTCAACGGAATGATGAACATTTCATTGGCACGAAGACGTTTATTTGGGTCATTATCTTTTGTCAGCTCATGGGTTTTAAGCGAGATGTTTCTTTGGATATCAAAGAATTTAACGTTGGTCACAACAATGTTATTGGCAGTTGGGTGATTTATCCATATGGGTTGTCCAACTGGTCTTTTATTCAGATCACGTGTGCCTTGAAATGGATTCGGACTTTCTGAATAAAGAGCTGTCTGAGTGTTTGTCACTCCCTCACAAGGATAGGTAATGATACCATCACCATTTATTCCTTGTATGGTAGTATGATGATTGGCATCATCACGATGAATACCAGCCATTGTCTCTAATATATGACCACGATTCTTTTTAGAATCTGTTTTATATGGTGTATAAGCAATCAATGACGCAGCCCCCTGAGTCCAGCGACTATCCATAAGACCAGCCAAGTGATATGGAGCTGCCAATAAACCATTCAACATAACCACAGCATGGTCAGTGTTTTCTTGAAAATGACCTAAAGAAGAATAAGACCAACTCTTACTAAGATTTTCTGTAAGCATTAAAGACAAATAACCAGCAGATTTAGCCCTGTCACTTGGTTGAATGCCTCGGTAATATGGGTTTTTCTTCCCAGTTACATGAATATAATATCTATTTTCATGTTCACCATGACTATTATAGCCATAGCCTTGAATTTGAGCATTGGTATACAGATAGGCAAGATAAGCAGCATGTTGATTAGACGCATCTTGTAGGTTATCTTGTGGTTTGACTGCTTTTATCCCACATTGCATGCGACGCATATTCCATTCATTCAATACTGCTAAGCTGGCAGATTTATCTATTAGTTGACTTGCCTCTGATACTCCTAAAATAGGCGTTAATGGCTTGTTCGTGTTGGTTGTATTTATGGTGGTATCTTGAGATGTTGGTGATGGTTTTTTGGGTGTACTAGGTATACTGGGCTTGGTAGGTTTGGTGGCAACAGAAAGATCAGATGTGTGATTTGATGGTGTTGATGGCTCTGATGGCTCTGATGGCTTTGTTGACGTAGAAGAAGATGTGGGATTAGATCCACCTCCCCCACCACACGCCATTAGCGTTGCTGACACCATGGCAATGACCGATAGTTTTATGGGTGATTGCATGGAATGTATGGAATGTTTCATAAAAATATCACCTTTGTTTTATTACTCAATAACGACAACACTGCTTGTCTCAAGTAGGAACATAACACCATAACGTAAGCCATATGAGAATATAAATAAAGTTGTTTTTAGACAAACGGTTAAAATAACTTCTAATCGGAAAAATAACTCGACTGGTGTTTGGTGCGCCCTTATCTTTTAAAGCCATTATCCGCCAAAAAAGCTTCAGTCAATGTACCTAAGTGATGTGATGTGCCGTGATTCTCCACCATCAACAACCGCTCAAGATAGCGTGCCACCACATCCACCTCAACATTGACATCAGCACCCAAGTGCCAATGTTTGCCAATGTTGGTAACCTCTGCTGTGTGTGGAATGATGTTCAGACACACCACATTATCCTTAACCAAATTGGTGGTTAAGCTGATGCCATCAATGGTGATAGAGCCTTTGGTTGCTGTGTATCGTTGTAGCTCTTTTGGCAAGCTGATTTCAACATAAAGAGAACGTGCGTCTTTTTTTACGGTACTGACTTTACCCACACCGTCCACATGACCTGACACCATATGACCACCAAAGTGAGTGGTGGGCAACATTGCCTTTTCTAAATTGACAACATCACCAATTTTCCAGTGAAGCAAAGTGGTCTTATCAAGAGTTTCACGTGAAACATCAACCGCATAGCAACTGGCTGATTTATCCATATCCACCACAGTCAAACAGATGCCATTACTGGCAATAGAGTCGCCCAACTTAACATCAGAAAAATCCAAATCATCTGACCCTATGATCAAGCGAGCATCACCTTGAATGGGCTGAATGCTTTGAATAATGCCTGTGCTTTCGATAATGCCTGTAAACATATTATTTTCTCATTCATTCAAATCAAAATTATCAAATTTGCCTGTGGATAACTTAAATAATCAGCCCATAACAACGTCAATTAAACACGCATTACCAAAGTTATCCACAGATTAACCATGAACAGCATGATGGGCATTGACGATTGTCAGTCACACAGATGTTTCACATGAAACCAATCATCGCTGTTTTACCAATATTTTTAGCAAGTTATCCACAAGGTGTCAAATTCACCCTGAGCATGTTGAGCCAACTGCCGAAAACTTACCCACTGTGGGTGATGGACGTGGCGTGTAATGTTAATTTGACGTCTTGTCCCAAACGCTCATAAGACATCAACTCATATCGCTTTTGCTGAGCAAGCGTATCAATACAAAATTTTGCCATTGCTTTGCCATGATGACCCAACAAACAAGGGGCTTGATAGATGATCAACTCATCAAGCAAATCCTGCTCAATAAAACCACCTGCCACTGTGCCACCTGCTTCTACCAGCACATCATAGCATTGATAAGTGCTGACTAAGTTTTTTAATAAGTCTGTTAGGTTACCTGACCAAAATAAGGTATCATGACGCTGACAAACTTGATAGGGGCTATTGGCATTTAGCCGTTTTTGACGGTCTAATATGACCACTTTAGGCTGTGGTATTTGTGTGGCATCAATGTCTGCATCAATGCCCAATGAATTTGAGCGAACGGTTAAACTGGGATCATCATCAATGATGGTTTGACTGCCTGTGATGATGGCAGCTGATAATGCTCGCAGATGTTGCACATCGTGGCGTGCGGATGTGCCAGTTATCCATTTTGATTCACCTGATGCCATGGCGATACGACCATCAAGGCTGATTGCCATTTTTAATCGCACATATGGCAAAGCGGTACGCATTGCTTTTAAAAACCCTTTATTTAAGCTTTCTGCCTGTTTTTTTAGCACACCCACACTGACATCAATACCTGCACGCTTTAGCATATGAATGCCACGTCCTGATACCTTAGGATTTGGGTCAAGCCCTGCCACCACCACACGAGCAATTTTGGCGTCAATCAACGCCAACGCACATGGCGGTGTGCGACCTGTGTGGCTACACGGCTCTAAAGTAACGTAAGCTGTCGCACCATGGAGCTTATCTGGATACTGGGTTTGGGCTTGACGCAAAGCAAATACTTCGGCATGTGGCTGACCTGCTTTTGGGTGATGACCCATGCCAATAATCTGACCATCTTTCACAATCACACACCCCACCATGGGATTGGGACGAGTGGTGTAACTGCCCTTTTTGGCTTCACTGATGGCAAGGTGCATATAATACACATCTTGTGAGCAAGTATTTTGACCAAAGACGCTGTTGATGGTGGGTGGATTGGTTATCATGGTTTGCCTTTTGGCTGTTTGTGAAAGGATGTGAATGACCTTTATTGCTTATCTGGGTGCCGATTGTCTAAGTACTGTATATCGGGGCGAATATTTGCCAACTCTTTTTGAAAAGCAGCAATGTCTTGAAAGTCTCGGTACACACTGGCAAAACGCACATACGCCACATCATCAACTTCCTTTAATTCACTCATGACAATCTCGCCGAGCACTTTGCTTAAGATTTCACGTTCACCCATTTGCCTTAGGCGTTTTTCAATGCGGCTAATCATGGCATCTTGTTCATCAATGGTAATGGGGCGTTTTTGTAGAGGTAGCATGATGGAACGGCGTAATTTATCAGCGTCAAATGGTTCAATTTTACCGCTGGATTTGATGATGCGTGGCATCACCACCTCAACCACCTCAAAAGTGGTAAAGCGTTCCTGACAATGATTGCATTGTCGCCGTCTGCGAACCTGAGACCCTTCGGCAGCCAAACGTGAATCAATGACTTTGGTATCTTGAGTATTGCAATAAGGGCAATGCATGATGGTGTCCTATGGTCTATTTGCCAATACAAAAACTGCCAAAAATCTTACCCAATAAATCATCAGCAGTAAATTCACCTGTAATCTCACTTAAGCTAAGCTGAGCTTGTCTAAGACTTTCTGCCACCAATTCACCTGCATGATACACAGACAACTGTTCATCAGCTTCATTGACAAAGCTCAGCGTACGTTTTAGGGCATCAACATGCCTTGTGCGAGCAATTAAGCTGTTTTCAGATGGGTGAAAACCAACCATATCACACAGCTGACGTGTCAACTCATCAATGCCTTGTGATGTTTCACATGAAACATTGACTTTTTTGTACAAGGTTTTTTTGTAAGTTTGTTGATAACACAAGTTGTCAGCATCAACTTGATGGTCAAACACATCTGGCTTATCAGGCTGTTTAAATGTTTCATGTGAAACATCATAAGATTGACCATCAACCAAATCTAACTTATTACCAATCAATAGCAGTCGCTTGGGACTTGGCAGTTGTCCAAACAGCTCTTTAGCAACAGCCAAGGCATCAACATCACGGCTTAAGTCATACACCAACAACAGCATGTCTGCTTTATTTATGGCATCTTTTGCACGCTCAATGCCAATGCGTTCAACCGCATCTTCTGTGTCTCTTAAGCCTGCGGTGTCCGTTAAGTGTAAGGTCAAGCCATTAATGGTAATGGTTTCTTGTAAAGTATCTCGTGTCGTGCCAGCCACATCAGTAACAATGGCACGCTCTTGCCCTGCCAAGCGATTGAGTAGACTTGATTTTCCCGCATTAGGACGACCTGCCAACACCACATGAACGCCATCTTTAAGTAATTGCCCTTGTTTGGCAGTGGCAAGCACGGCAGTCAAACGATGTTGTATGGCATCAATCTGTTGACGTATTGCCCCATCTGCCAAAAAATCCACATCTTCTTCATCAGGAAAATCAATGGCAGCTTCCACATGTAGCCGTAAATGAATCAGTTGCGTTAACAATTGATTAATTTGCTCACTAAACTCACCTGTCAATGACCGCATGGCAGATAAAGCCGCCGCTTCGCTGGTAGCATCAATGGCATCACTGATGGCTTCAGCTTGTAGCAAATCTAACTTATCATTATCAAACGCACGGTAGCTAAACTCACCTGCTTGTGCTTGCTTTGCTCCCAACTCAAACACACGAGCCAGCAATAAATTTTGTAGCACTGCTCCACCATGTCCTTGCAACTCTATCACATCTTCACCTGTAAATGAGTAAGGAGCATTAAAATACAACAGCAAACCTTCGTCCAAAACCACACCTTTATCATCATAAAAGCGACAAAAATAGGCATGACGGGGGGTAAAATCATGTTCACGCTTGGTTAAATGCTTGGCGATTTGATGAGCAGTTGCACCTGATAGGCGAATCACCCCAACACCACCACGACCAATGGGAGTGGCAATGGCAGCAATGGTGGGTTGCTGGTGGATAAGTTGGGTATTTTGCTTGGTCATTGAATTATTGAATCATATTAACGGTGAATTGGAATGTTTTAGGCATTGGGATATATTAATATTTGTATTTTAACATTTGTAAAGCATGTTTATGGCATAAAACCATAAAAAATTACCGCCCAAATGGACGGTCATTTTTTGATGGATAAGAGCTGTTAACGAACGGTTTTTGTCTGTTTTTGCACCTGCTCTTTTTCCACTTTTTTATTGATAACATGTTGCTGAGTCATGCTAAATAAGTTATTAACCGTCCAGTAAAGTACCAAACCTGCTGGGAAAAACAGCATAAACACCGTAAAAATAATCGGTAAGATTTTCATCACCTTAGCTTGCATGGGGTCGGTGGGCTGTGGATTTAACTGCTGTTGTATGAACATCGACACCCCCATTAACAGTGGTAAGATAAACCAAGGGTCCATTGACGACAAATCTTGTATCCAAAATATCCACGGAGCATGACGCAACTCAACCGACTCAACCAACACCCAATACAAGGCTAAGAAAATTGGCATCTGCAAAAAAATGGGCAAGCACCCTGCCATTGGGTTGACTTTTTCTTCTTTGTAGATATTCATCATCTCTTGAGACATTTTCATGCGATCATCGCCATATTCATCTTTAAGTGCTTGCAGGCGAGGGGCGATGGCTCGCATTTTTGCCATGGAATAATAACTTTTATTAGAGATGGGCATTAAGGCAATCTTCACCAATAATGTCAAAACAATGATTGCCCAACCCCAGTTACCAATAAGATTATGAATGCCTTGTAAAAAAGCAAACAACACTTTTGATATCGGCCATAAAAAACCATAATCAACCGTTTTATTTAAGCCTTCGGCAACATCTTTTAGGCTCTCTTGTACCTTTGGCCCTATATACAAAGTGGCAGACAACGTATTTTGTTTACCAGCAGCCACACTCAGCGGTTGACTATTAAAACCAATGTAATAATCAGCATTATTCTCTCGGCTAAAAAACTGCCCTGAAAAATTATTGGGTGTCCATGCAGAAACAAAATAATGCTGAACCATGCCTACCCAGCCTTCTTGACTGCTGGCAGTCAGCTTACCATCTTTAAAATCACCGAATTTAAGCTTATTATAACTATCATCTGGCGTGCCCCACGCACCCCCCAGATAAGTTGCCATGCTCAATGCGCCTTTATCAGCCAAACCTGGGTCTTTGCTGTCATCACGTTTTAGCTGAGCAAACAGCTGTCCTTGCCAAGGCTGGGCAGATGCGTTATTGATGTTATAACTGACTTCAATCGGATATTTGCCTTGAGTGAAGGTATAGGTCTTGGTGATGGTCACACCATCATCAGTTTTGTAAATTAAAGGCACACTCAGGGTTTGTTGTCCCAAACCTAAAACATAATTATTAGAGGTGGTCTGATAAATGGCTCGACCATCTGCCGTGTCAATGCCATTTTGACCTATCAACCCTGATTGAGCCACATAAACTCGGTTTTGGTTATTTTCTAATAAGACAAAAGGTTGCTTACTATTTAAGGTAGCATCGTACTGCTTTAAAGCAGCATAAACCACATCGCCACCAATGGGGTCAATTTTGATGTCATAAAGATCCGTACTGACCTGAATCAAATTTTTGTCTTGATTGGCTTGATTACCATCATGTGTGGCGTTGGTAACCGCTGTGCCTGCGATGCTGGCAGCAGGAATATCGCCACTGGCAACTGCCGTATCACTGGGAATGTCACTGGTGTTAGAAGTTGTCAGCGTCGTGGAGGCATGATTGGTAGGGGTATTGGCGTAATCATCTCGCCAAGCCAATATCAATAAATAAGAAGTGATGAGCATTGCAATGATAATCAGCACTCGTAAAATCTTTTGCATGAAGATACCTTACAGTTGACTGGTTAACGTAATGATTGTGTGACATCAAGATGAATAACACAACTGACGTATCCATTAAACTGGTAAATAAAATGACAGACATTTTACTAAATTTCATTGACAAATGATATAAGAAAAAAGCAAGCATCATTCATCAAAATCAATCAAATCGACCACTCAACCAATGATTGAGCATGGCAGAATAATGATAATTTTCCAGATAAACCCCTTTAAATTTATCCGTAGAATGTAAAAACTTAACGGGATAAAACTTAAAACGACGTAACGGTAATGGCACAAAATCCACCCCCGAGCCAGCCAATGGATGACAACGGCTGATGCGTTTGATGGTCAACCAACCACCACACACAGCACCATGCCATTGAATGGCTTGCATACCATACTGTGAACACGTTGGATAATATCGGCAACGAGCAGGTAAAATAGGGCTGACTATCCGCTGATAAAAATGAATCAAAGTCAATAATATGTTTTGTGCTAAGCTCATGATTGACTCAATATCATCTCACATTAAGGCATGAGCGTTTGCTGATTTTTTGCAACAACAGTTGGATTTCAGCAGTCAACTGCACATCAGCAACATGATTTGGCGACTGTTTGACAATCACCACCATATCGACGGCTGGCAAGTTATGATACAAACGAAAGTTTTCTCTGATGCGTCGTTTTAAACGATTACGAGCAACGGCAGTTGGCACTTTTTTTTTGGTGATTGCCAATCCAAGACGAGCTTGTTCTTGGTCGTTGCAGACAACAAACGCCAGTAAGTGTGTGGTATGTGCTTTAAATTGAACCATATCAAACACCCGTTTAAATTGTTTTGCTGTTAATAGGCGATGAGCTTTTGGGTAGGTGTGTGATGTGTGGGGGTGTGATGTGTTGCTGTCTGTAATCATAAGATAATCATTTAGAATCAATAAAATAAGACATGACCAATATAAAAACTACTGACATAAAAAAAGCGTCCACCCTATGGATGACGCTTTTTGTAACTTTAAATCATAACATCAGTCATCATAACATCGGTAACAGATGTTAGGTGATTTACACAGTCAAACGATGACGACCTTTGGCACGACGACGTGCCAATACTTGACGTCCTTTTTTGGTTGCCATGCGTGCACGGAAACCATGGGTGCGTTTGCGTTTTATGATGCTGGGTTGAAAAGTACGTTTCATAAGTCACCTGTAATATGTGAGAAAAATATGAGAAAAAAGAATGTATGAGTGGTCAGTTCAAAACTTTTGAAATTTTTAAAACAATCGTTGGTATGGTTGTCACTAAAAATTTGCCAGTTTTTGCCAATCCAATTTTTGTCAATTGAGTGAACAATGACTCAGCAAACAATTTAGTTAAATAAATGCAATAACTTAATATAATAACAATGTTAGCCTTACTGTGTCAACCATGTTATGGTTTGCGTCATGTTATGGTTTGCGTGATGGTTCTGTGTTTTTTACCAATCATTTTTATCAGTCATCTGTTAGCACAATGTACTGTTGACAACAAAATCAGATGATGTTTGTTGGATGTTTGCCATCAAGTTAAACGTTGATTTTAATGGCAGTGAAAGGTGGTAAAAATCCACTTATCCACAGATTTACTGCTGCCCTATAATAAGTTTATTAATATATTATTGTTATTATTGGGGGTGCATTTTTCTGTGGATAAGTGCTTTTTTCTTATTAAAATCAATAACTTAGCTTGTGGAATACTCTGTTGATAACTTGTGGATTAAATGTGTATAAGTCTTTTTTGAAAATTGCTTACAGACTTATCCACAGACTTATCCACAGATAAATACAGGTTTATCCACAGGCTGTTTTATGGTAAATTATGCCGTTATAAGACAAGGGTAGAGCTTGATTGAGTGTAAATATTGAGCATAAATGAGGTAGAGATGAACATGTCATCTTTATGGGAAAAGTGTTTGGATGAGTTGAGATATCAAGTTAAGGATAACGTCTTTACCATGTGGTTAAGGCCATTGAACGCCACTGTCATTGATGCTTTATTGGTTATTAAAGCCCCCAATGAGTACTTTGTCAGTTATCTGACGCACAATCATTTAAATGAGATTGAGCAGTTGGCCAAAAAACACAGTAATCACCAAATTGATGGCGTCAGTATTGTGGTTGATGGTCAGCAACCACAAACATCATCCATCTTAGCTTTAGATGTGCCTGATGACATGCCCATCAGTCGGGATGTCAAAGGCGTGGTAACACCCAGTACTCATCGTGGTGGCAAGGATGTCAAGGATGTTTTGCTGGTTGGCTCCTCCGACGATTTACAAAAATCGCTAAGTTATCTAAATCCTGAATTTAGTTTTGATACCTTTGTGACAGGTAAATCTAACAGTTTGGCTTATAAGGCTTGCCATGAGATATCCAAACGCAACCCACAAACACGCCATAATCCTTTATTTATTTATGGTCCTTCAGGACTTGGTAAGACGCATTTGATACATTCGGTTGCTCACCGCTATTTAAAGTCAAATCGCAGTTTTTATTATTTTACATCAGATAAATTTGTCAACCAAATGGTTGCTGCCATACGTAATGGCAAGATTGAAGAGTTTAAGAAAAAAATCAAACAAGTTCACTTACTCATCGTTGATGACATTCATGTATTGGCAGGTAAAACCAAGACCAGCAGTGAATTTTTATCCTTATTTGCAGATTTTACCATGGGGGATAAACAGCTTATTTTGGCATCTGACCGTCACCCATCGCAGTTAACCGAGTTTGATGAGCGGTTTCGTTCACGCTTTAGTTGGGGGTTGTCTGTGGCGATTGAGCCGCCAGAAATTGATACTCGCATGCAGATTTTACAAAAAAAAGCTGAGATTCTTGGTATTGATTTGCCCAAAGAGTGTGCGTTATTCATTGCTCAAAACGTGGTGTCTAACGTGCGTCGGCTTGAAGGGGCATTAAATCAAGTGGTTGCCAATGCTAATTTGACAGGTGCTCCAATTACTTTAGAAATGGTGCAATACGCTTTAAAAGACATCATTGCCATGCGGGTGCAAGCGGTCAATATGGATAATATCCGTAAAGTGGTGGCAGAGTATTATGATGTTTCTGTTAAAGATTTAATGGGTAAAAAGCGTACTCGCAGTATTGCCCGACCCAGACAAATTGCCATGTCATTGGCACGAGAATTGACAGGAGATAGCTTCCCTGATATTGGGCAGTCCTTTGGTGGGCGAGATCATTCTACTGTGATGCACGCTTGTGATAAAGTTGCCAAATTGCGTGAACAAGATTCTGTGCTGGATAAGGAATATAAGGCGTTATCCTTGATGCTACAAGCAGGCTAAGGTTTGTCAGTTCATTGTCATGGGGTTTGTTGTCATAGATTGTCATGGCGTATTTTATGATGATGTTTTTATGGTCGCAGAATAAAATAGGTGTACTTAGATGCAATGCCAGCTGAATTTGGCTATACTATTCATCACTATTCATCGCATTACCAATATGTTTAAGATTTTGCCATAGTTTAATTGAGTCTGTAGTTATGCACTTATCCATCAACCGTGAATTATTTTTAAAAGCCATCAGTTTGGTTGTCAAAGCGGCAGACAAACGACATAACATGGTCATCTTGGGTAACTTAAAGTTGCAACTTACCGATAGCCATTTGGTATTGACGGCATCGGATTTGGAAGTACAGCTTACTGTGGCGGTTGATTTGCCACAGGGTGCTGTCATACAAACTGGTGACATCACCTTGCCTGCCGATAAGCTAAGAGACATCTGTAAGTTATTGCCCAGCAATGCCCAGATTAATCTTGTGACTCAAAGTAATGAACGTTGCTTAATCACCAGTGATAAGAGTAGGTTTACTTTAGGTACGTTGCCTGCAGGTGACTATCCCATATTAGGTGACCCTGAAAACATCACACCCATCACCATCACTCATAAAGACTTAAGTGAGTTGATAGGTAAAACCCAATTTGCCATGGCAATCCAAGATGTGCGTTATTATTTAACGGGCATGTATTTTGACATTTCTGAGCGTAAGCTCACCACGGTTGCCACTGATGGACACCGTCTTGCCCTAGCTCAGCGAGCCATTGAAGTTGCTGATGACCATAAGTTAGAAGCCATTTTGCCACGCAAAGCCGTCAGTGAACTGGACCGTCTGCTTGGTGAGCAAGGTAAATTGCTAAATAGCCCAGAGAATCAAATCACCCTACAATTTGGGCGAGAGTTTATGCAGGTGGTGTTGCCTTTTGGTAATGTGGACAGCACAGGGCAGATTGACAGCAGTACTCAAGTTACTTTTACTGCTCGCTTAATTGATGGTAAGTTTCCTGACTATCGCCGTGTCATGCCATCTAATAGTGACAAACAAGCCATTCTTAATCAGGCACACTTGACTGATGTTCTACGTCGTGTGTCTATTTTGAGTAATGAAAAATCTCGTGGTGTTATCTTTAATTTTGCCAGTGATGGCATCATCGAAGTGCGTGCCAATAACGCTGAGCAAGATGAAGCCATTGAAAAGCTCACCGCCAAATACACAGGTGAGTCACTGGAGCTGTCGTTTAATGTGCAATATGTGCAAGATGTTCTTGATGTGTTGCAAGGTGATGTTGTCATTCAAATGAGTCAAGCCAATGCTTCTGTTTTGGTAACTCAGCATGGTGATCACCTACATCAATATGTCATCATGCCCATGCGTATCTGATGGACATGCACTTGATGGCACAACACTGTTGATTATGATAACTCAACTACACATCAACCATCTAAGAAACCTAAATCATGTCAATTTGCCATTAACCCAATGTAACCTTATCATTGGGGCAAATGGCAGTGGTAAGACCAGTATTTTAGAGGCATTATTTTTATTGTCTAGGGGTAAAAGTTTTCGCAGTCATCAACCCAAACTCTACATCACCCACAAACATTCCCATTGTACTGTCTTTGCTCGTCTACAAGATGGTAGCCGTCTTGGGATTGAAAAGCACAGCGATGCCAGCACCATATTAAAGCTGAATGGTCAAATACTAACTGCCCAAAGTCAGCTGACCGCTCGTCTGCCCACCACGTTGATTGACCCTGCATCTATGGACATTTTGGAGCAAGGCAGTAATTTACGCCGTCAATTATTAGATTGGTTGGCGTTTCACGTGAAACCTGACTTTTATCCACAGTGGTTGGCGTATCAAAGATTGTTAAAACAACGCAACAGCCTACTTAAGCAATCACGTCATCTTAACGACCTTAACCGTCAGCAGTTGCAAGCATGGGACAATATGCTTGCTGAACATGCCAGCTGTATTCATCATTATCGCCAGCAAGTCTTTGGCGCTTGGCAACACAGTTTTAATCATGTGTTGGCTTTGTTGTTACCACAGTACTCTTATCAGATTGAATTGAATTATCAGGCAGGATTTGACCCCAACATTCCCCTACAGCAAACGCTACACGATAGGTTACAAAGTGATTTAAAGTTAGGCTATACTCGTGTTGGCAGTCATCGAGCTGACATTCAAGTGCTATGGCGTGGCAGTCAAACTGACGTTGCAGCTCAAGATGCCTTTTATCAAGATGGTTTTGATGAACGTGGTCAGATTGATGATGGTGAACAAACAGGAGATGGTGGACAAACAGATGTTAGTCGCCAACGCATGCGTCATAAAATGTTGGCTACCAACGTTTTGTCTCGTGGTGAAAAAAAACTGCTGATAACCGCATTGAAGTTGTCCCAACTGCCATTATTGCCAGTTAACCATTCTTCTTATGGTCTTATCAGTGGCTCTGGTGGTCAACTCACCAGTCGACCCATTGTTTTGCTTGATGACATTGATGCTGAATTAGATGCCAATGCCATGCAAGTTCTGCTTTCAACCTTAGCAACTGTGCCTTGTCAGCTATTTATCACCAGTTTGAGCAAAGATATCCTTCCTATGATTGAATCACATTGGCAAGAGTTAAGTGTGTTTCACGTGAAACATGGCAAGGTTGATGGCGTGGTTTGATGCCATGAATAACCCAAAATATGATGTGTCAGGCTTATCAATTCTGCAAAATACCCTAAAAAATGCTATAATGGTTCACCCATTTTTGCGTATCAATTTGTATCAATGCGTGTCAGTTTGCGTAGAAAAATGGGGCGACCAACACTTGATAGGGAACATACATGAGTCAGTCACAAACCAACCAAGCCACCGAAGCAAATGATGTTGACTTACCAGCACCGTCCACTCAAAAAGACCATGAATATGGTGCAAATAAAATCCGTGTGTTGCGAGGATTAGAAGCCGTGCGGGTGCGTCCTGGTATGTACATTGGTGATACAGATGATGGCACAGGCTTACACCACATGGTGTTTGAAGTGGTTGATAACGCCATTGATGAAGCTTTAGCAGGGCATTGTGACCAAATTGACATCATTATCCATGACGATAATTCGGTGAGTGTGCTGGATAATGGGCGTGGCATTCCTGTTGACATTCACCCTGAAGAGGGCGTGTCAGCAGCACAGGTCATCATGACGGTGTTGCATGCTGGCGGTAAATTTGATGACAACAGTTATAAAGTCTCAGGCGGTCTGCATGGGGTTGGTGTGTCGGTGGTGAATGCCTTATCGCAAAAGCTTGAGTTAAATGTTTGGCGTGAAGGACATCACCATCGACAAACTTATACCAATGGCGTACCAGATTCCCCCATTGAACAGTTAGAAACCACGGATAAGACGGGTACGCAGATTCGTTTTTACCCCAGTGTGGGAGAAGAAGGCAGTGATGCCATTTTTAAGGGTGTAACCACGTTTGATTATGATGTTTTGGCCAAGCGGTTGCGTGAGTTGTCATTCTTAAACTCAGGGGTTCGCATTGTGTTGACCGATGAGCGGTTGGATAAACGTCAAGAATTTGAACACAAAGGCGGTTTGTCTGAATTTGTTACCTACATCAATGCAGGCAAAGAATCTTTAAACGATGTTTTTCACTTCACCAGCGAAGAAGATGGCATCAGTGTGGAAGTGGCATTGCAATGGACAGACAGTTATAACGAAAAAGTGCTTTGCTTTACCAACAACATTCCTCAAAAAGATGGTGGCACACATTTGACAGGTTTTCGCTCAGCATTGACTCGTTGTTTGAGCGGTTATATGGATAGCGAAAACTTGCTAAAAAAAGAGAAAGTTGCTGTTACGGGTGATGATGCTCGAGAAGGCTTAACTGCCATCGTCTCTGTTAAAGTGCCCGACCCCAAATTCTCTAGCCAAACCAAAGACAAATTGGTGTCTAGTGAGGTCAAATCCGCCGTTGAGTCTGCCATGCACGACAAATTCAGCGATTATCTGCTAGAAAATCCAGGCTCTGCCAAATCCATCGCCAGTAAAATCATTGATGCTGCCAAAGCCCGAGATGCCGCTCGCAAGGCTCGAGAAATGACACGGCGAAAAACCACTTTAGACATTGCAGGCTTGCCAGGAAAACTGGCAGATTGTCAAGAAAAAGACCCTGCCTTATCTGAGCTATACATTGTGGAGGGTGACTCAGCGGGAGGCAGTGCCAAACAAGGACGTAGTCGTAAGACACAAGCCATTTTACCATTAAAGGGCAAAATCTTAAACGTTGAGCGAGCCAGGTTTGATAAAATGTTGTCATCAGCTGAAGTGGGGACGCTGATTACTGCTTTGGGTTGTGGCATCGGTCCTGATGAATACAACCCAGACAAAGTGCGTTATCACAAAATCATCATCATGACCGATGCAGACGTAGATGGCTCACACATTCGCACGTTATTATTGACATTCTTTTTCCGTCAGACTCCAGAGCTGATAGAGCGTGGCTATGTTTATATCGCCCAGCCACCACTTTATAAAATCAAAAAAGGCCGTCAAGAGCTGTATATCAAAGATGATGAAGCCCTTAAAGCCCATCTGTTGTCATCAACCATTGATGACACCCAACTGCATTTAAGCCAAGATGCCCCTGCCATTAGTGGCACAGCATTGGAGTCTTTATTAAACAGTTATCACCAAACACAACTGATAAAATCTCGTCTACAGACCAAATATCCTGCTGATATATTAGATACGCTGACACGAGTGCCTAAATTAACCCTAGAGCAAACGCATGACAAAGTTGCCATGCAGGCATGGGTAACTGCCTTGCAAGACGCATTGCAACAAAGACACCCAAAACTTGCGCCGAAAGTGAGCATTGATGACCCACTTGCCACGCCTAAGCCAGTCCATCAAAACGATGGACTGTCGTCATCAGACACAGAGCAAAAACCACAACAATGGTTGCCAAAAATTACCATTCATGTGCATCAACTGCTACAAAATTATTTACTTGATGCCAGTTTTATCAGTTCTGGCGAATACAGTAAGCTGATTAAGCTTTCTGATGAGTGGCAAACCCTGTTAACACCAACTGCCTTTATCCGCCGTGGTGATAAAAATATTGCCATCAAAGATTTTGATTATCTGTGGCAACAGATGATGGATGATGCTCGCCGTGGGTTATCGATACAGCGTTATAAGGGATTGGGCGAGATGAATCCAGAGCAACTTTGGGAAACCACCATGGACCCAGAAAACCGCCGTATGTTGAAAGTCACCATTGAAGATGCCATTGCTGCTGACCATTTGTTCACGTGTTTGATGGGAGATGATGTTGAGCCAAGACGAGCCTTTATTGAAGAAAATGCCTTGTCAGTGACGCAGTTGGACATATGATGTGATTGATATTAAATTGATGGTAAATTGATGTTAAGTGAATTTTATATTAGATGGATTTTGTATTAATTGGCTTAACTTAAGTTGTTGATATGATTAAAGACCGTCATCATTTGGCGGTTTTTATGCTTAAGAAAAACCAAATCAGCATAAGTTTCACGTGAAACAACATTGTACATAAAACAACATTGTACATAAGAATGGATGTAAAAAATGTCAGAGCTGATATTGTTGGCAATGGCTTTACCAATGGATGCGTTTGCTGTGTCGCTTGGACTTGGGGCAAAAAAGCGTGAGCATGCCGTGCGTATCGCTCTATTGGCAGGTGTGTATTTTGGCGTATTTCAAGGAATGATGCCATTACTTGGCTATCTGAGTGGGCGTTCTGTGTTAGGGTTCATTGAAAATATTGCCCCTTGGGTGGCGTGTGTCATCTTGCTTGGTCTGGGTGGTAAGATGCTGTATGAAGCGTTTGGTAAAGACAAAGATGATGACAAAAATGACAGTGATGACCAGCATAAACCATTCATGAGCCAAAAAACCATGCTCATGCTTGCTGTTGCCACCAGCATTGATGCCATGGCGGCAGGTTTTACGTTAAATTTGATGCCCATCAATCCTTGGCTGGCATGTGCAATCATTGCGGTTGTAACAGGTGTCTTGAGTTTTGTTGGGGTGTTTTTGGGTAGTCAATCTGGCACATGGCTTGAGAGTAAAGCTGAAATATTTGGTGGGTTTGTGTTGATGTTTGTTGGGCTAAAAATGGTGCTTTTGAACTAAACTGCATGGGGTGGGTTATTTGCTTTTTTACTTAAACGGTTTGTGCTAGATTGAGTATATTCGTCATATTGGCAATCCAAATGATATTTTGTAAGGAACATCAATCATGAGTGTCACAGATAACCAAACATCTGATGAAATCATCAGCGAAAAAGACAACAGCAACGGTTTTATTAAAAGCATGACAGAGCAGTTTTGGCAGATGTATCAATTAAGCCGACAGCAAGGTGATGTCAGTTGGCAACACCGTTTGCATCAGTTAGAACAGTTAAAAAAGCTGATATCGGATAACACCGATGCGATTTGCCATGCCATCAGTCAAGACTTTGGGCATCGCAGTCATGATGAAACCATCATGGTGGATATTTTTCCAAGCCTTGAGGGCATTCGTCATGCTAAAAAACACGGCAAAGACTGGATGAAACCGCAAAAAGTCAGCACAGGAAAGTGGTTTTTACCTGCCAGCAGTCACATTCAATCACAACCACTTGGGGTGGTGGGCATCATGTCTCCGTGGAATTATCCGCTCAATTTGGTGGCAGGTCCTT
This sequence comes from Lwoffella lincolnii, assembly GCF_037201985.1. NCBI lineage: Bacteria > Pseudomonadati > Pseudomonadota > Gammaproteobacteria > Moraxellales > Moraxellaceae > Lwoffella > Lwoffella lincolnii. The sequence goes on from NZ_CP147511.1 coordinate 24,444, forward strand.
TAACCGCTGCGTTGGTGGCTGGTAACCGAGCCATGATTAAGGTGTCGGAGTATTCACCCAATTTTGAGCATTGGCTTGCCAAGACTTTGCCAGTTTATTTTGATAAAGATGAGGTATGTTTGGTGCAAGGGGAGTTGCAAGTCGCTCAAGCATTTAGCAAACTGCCCTTTGACCACTTGCTTTTTACAGGATCAACATCGGTGGGCAAGCACATCATGCGTGCTGCAGCGGACAACCTGACCCCTGTGACTTTGGAATTGGGCGGTAAATCCCCTGTCATCATCATTGATAAAGACATCTTGCCCCATGCCGTGAACCGAATATGGACAGGTAAGATGATGAACTCGGGACAAACTTGCATTGCTCCTGATTATGTGTTGTTGCCTGATGGCTTGCAAGATGAGTTCATTGAGCTGTCGAAAAAATGGATGAGTAAACATTATCCCAAAATTGGCGATAATGAAGACGTGACTTTTATCATTAATCATAAACAGTTTGACCGCATTCATGACCATCTCAAACAAGCCCAAAAGCAAGCTTGTGTTCATAAATTGACCACTGCCACAGAGAATCGTGCCACAGGTTTTATGCCTCCTGTGGTGGTGACAGAGTTGTCACAAGACAGTTTACTGTTAACAGAAGAGATTTTTGGCCCTGTGTTACCATTGGTGGGTTATGACTCGTTAGATGATGCCATCGATTATGTCAATGCTCGCCCTCGTCCATTGGCATTGTATCCTTTTGGGCAAGATGATGACATGATAGAGCGTATTTTACAGCGTACTGTCAGTGGTGGGGTGAGTGTTAACGAGACCATTTATCATGTTGCTCAGCATGACTTGCCGTTTGGTGGGGTGGGAGCATCAGGCATGGGACATTATCATGGCAAACATGGATTTGACACTTTGAGCCATCAAAAAGCGGTGTTTAGGCAAGCCAAAGTGAACTTTGTGGATATATTACAGCCACCTTATGGCAAGGTGTTTGATAAACTGATGAAAGTGGCGGTGCGTTGGTGATGTGTTGGTCACTTGGCAAGTAACAAATAGCAAACAAGGTTGCTTTATGAAAAAAATCATGACCCTGCTGTTTATCGTGTGTTTATTGGCGGTGGGGGTATATGCTGGCTCACCTTATTATACGGTTTATCAGCTCAAGCAAGCCTATGACAACCAAGATGGAACCACATTGGCAGCAGCCATTGACTATTCACAGTTGACAGTCAATCTAAAGACGCAATTAAATGGCAAATTTGCCAACACGTTAAGCCAATATCCCATGGTGGCACAGCTTGGTGGTGATGCTTTGGTGGAAGCTGGCATGGAATTCATTAACCGTTCGGTTGATGGGGCAGTGACCGCAGATAACATTCAAACCTTAATAAATATGCAAGGACAATCCAATCAAGTCAATCAATCCACTCAAGAGTTGGCAGCAGCATGGGCAATCGCCAGCAATCAGGTGAACCTGACCATGCTTATTCAAGATTTGATTGTGGAGCGAGGAGATGTGGATAAGGTGGTCAAAAAGCAAATGCAGTTGATGATGGACAAGCAAACTTTGCAATTGACTGCCCATACTCAAGCAGGTACTGACAGCGAAAAGCCACAGCTTAGCTATTGTGGGATTGATTGCTTTAGCATGTCAGGGCAAATCAAGGGCTATCCGCTCACCGTGCGTATGCAACGTCAAGGCTGGATTGACTGGAAAATTGTCGATGTGCAATTGCCATAAAGTGTGCAATTGCCATAAAGTGTGCCATGGTCATAGATTTGTGCCATTGGCTTGGTTATTGGTGGTTAAAAAAAGTGGTCAGGTTGTGAACCTTGTATGTCTGTGGATACTGGTGCTGGGTTAAAATTGCTCAATCTCTTTTGTGGTTAAAAATCGGCTTTCACCTTTTTCTAACCCATCAAGGCTGATGGTGCCGATGTGTGAGCGGTGTAGTTCGGTAACTCGATTGGCAAAATAACCCATCATGCGTTTGACTTGATGGTATTTGCCTTCTGTTAAGATTAAGCGGGCATGGGTGGCATCGATAAACATCAGTTCAGCAGGGCGGGTTTTGTGTTGCTCCCCTTCAAGCAGTATCCCATTTGCCAGTTGTTTGATGGCATTATCCTGTTCTTGTATGCTCATGGGATTAGCCAAGGTCAGCTCATATGTCTTACTTTGGTGATGTTTGGGGCTGGTTACTTTGTGTAGCCATTGGCCATCATCTGATAGTAACAACGCTCCTGTGGTGTCTACATCCAATCGCCCTGCGATACGCAAACTGGCAACCTCAGGCACGGCAATCAACTCAGTAACGATGGGGTGTTCTTTGGGCTTTAGTGTGCATTCAAAACCTTCTGGTTTATACAGCAAAATATAGCGATTGCCTGTGGCAACCGATAATGGCTCACCTGCCCACATCACTTCGTCATTGAGTGCATTCACATGCACACTACCATCTTTGACGATTTCATCGTTGACGGTGATTTCTTCAGCATGCAAGATGCGTTTGGCATCTTTGCGTGACAGTTCGGTGGCTTTGGAGATGAATTTATCCAGTCGCATGATGATACCCTAAATGTCCTACTCATAAACAAGGTGATATTTTAGCACATTCTTACCCTTGGCATTCACTCAGCGTTCATTGACCATTTATCCAAATTCATGACATAAAGTGATTATTAGCACACATGACCTATTTTACTCTAACCAAACCATGCACTGCCCGTCTTGACATTAAAAAGTCAGAATTCATTGCTCATGCTTATCCTGTGGCTGATCGTGAACAGGCCATGTTTCACGTGAAACAACTAAAACAAACATATTCAGACGCTCGTCATCATTGTTGGGCATATGTCATTGGTGATCCAAATAATACCACCAGTGCAGGTTTTGATGATGATGGTGAGCCTAATGGTACAGCAGGCAGACCGATACTCAATGTGCTACAACACAAAACCATTGGCAATGTCATCATCATTGTGGTGCGATACTTCGGTGGTATCAAGCTTGGGGCAGGTGGTTTGACTCGAGCGTATGCAGGGTCAGCCCAAGCGGTGGTGGATATGATGCAGTTGACGGCTTATGTGGCTAAAGTTGATGTTTGCATTCATACTGACTTTGCCAATGAATCATATGTTCGTTATCTGGTAGAAGACAGTGGCGGTAAGGTATTGACTGTCAATTATGGCAAGTCAGTTGTTTTAAAGGCTCAGGTGTCCAAACAAGCGAAGAAAACGCTGGCGGAGCGATTGGGTGCTGTGGGCAAGCTTGTGGAAAGAGACCTTATGGAAAAACAGTGAGTGGTAGAAAGACAGTGTGTGTTCAAAGGCGAACAACGAACAATGGCTAACCAGTGTTTGGTATGGGTAATGGGCATATTTGAGTTATCATATGTTCACTCAAATGATTTTTTTTATGATTTTTTTTTTATTATAATGGACATTATTTTATTGACTGGTAACGCATATGATGATTTCTGCCCCTGCTCACCCACAACATTTTACAGTGCAACCTTTTACTCCCCCATTTTGGCTTGCCAACCCCCATTTACAGACGATTTTGCCCAAGTTTTTGGTGAAATATCAGCCGAATTATCGCCGTGAGTTGATTAAAGATTCTTTAGATGAAAGTCAAATAGCGTATGATTTTGTGGACGCACACGATGAGCAATTGGCTGGCAAATACCAAAAACCATTGGTGATATTGTTTCACGGCTTAGAAGGCAGTAGTAACAGCCACTATGCCAAAAGTTTGGCTTATGCCGTTAAGGAGCAGGGTTGGCATTATGTGGTGGTGCATTTTCGCAGTTGTGGGGGAATCCCTGTGGCAGGAAACGTGTTTTATAACGCTGGCGATACCAGTGAGCTGGTACATGCGTTAACCCAACTTAGCAACCGCTATCAACATCTGTATGCAGTGGGCATGTCATTGGGTGGGAATGTGCTGGCAAAATATATGGGTGAATATGGTGATAAGGCAGTTTGTGGGGCAGCGGCGGTGGTCAGTGCACCTGTGGACTTGGCGTCATCTGCCATTGCGATGGAACGGCTGATGGGCAGACGTATCTACACGCCATATTTGCTGAATCCATTGGTTAAAAAGGCTTTGGAAAACAGCTTGTCAAGTGAAGAGATGCGGGCTGTGCGTACCAGCAGTCGCATCAGTGATTTTGACCAAATTTTTACCGCCCCTCGTCATGGTTATCGCTCAGTCAATGACTATTATCGCCATGCGTCATCATTGCCTTATTTGATTGACATTGTTAAGCCGACCATCATCATCACTGCCAAAGATGACCCCTTTTTAGGCATGACCGCTCGCCAAAGCGATGTGTCAGAATCGGTGTTATTGCTCGATACTGAGCATGGTGGGCATATGGGGTATCTTAGATATTTGCCACATCATAAGCCTAGGCTAGATGTCAGTTGGTTGCCTGATACCATTGTTGAGTTTTTTAATGCTCAAATGACTGGCAGGTAAGTCAAATTCATGCTTATTGATGATATAAACATGCTAGGCTGTTATCTTTTTGTAAGAATGAATGTCATAAGAATGAATGTTGTAAGGACGAATGTATGTATCCGATTATTCGACTGGGTAAAACCATTTTTGATGCTGTTAAGGACACCAAGGGTGGCACCAGTTTATCCATCACTGACACAGGACGGATTGAGTTTACCAGTAGTCCGACCGATATGGATAATTTTTTTGAGATGAACAATGGTCGCATCATCACCTTGTTTGATTTGGGACGCACCGATTTTGCTATCCGTACAGGGCTGGGAAAAAGGCTGTTAACCAAGCGTTGGGGTTTGGTAGTGGCAGGCAGTAGCGTACAGTATCGCAAGCGGGTGTTTGTGTTTGAGCCAGTAAGCATCACCACCAAAGTGTCGGCATTCGATGACAAATGGATTTATATCGAGCAGACCATGTGGGTAAAAGACACGCCCACTTCATCGGCACTTTTAAGAACGGGTGTGACCAAAAAAGGGCGAGTCATTCCAACCAAAACTGTGTTTGATGCCATGGGTTTGGGAGATATTGACATGCCACCCACAGGCTATGTCAAGACATGGATAGAAGCAGAAGCCAAGCGACCTTGGCCGCCCAAAGAGTGATGACATCTTAAATCATTCGATTTTAACTGGGCATCAGTCCCATTCAAAATGGCAGTTTTCTACGCATGATTCGTTTGATGAATCTTAATTTGTCTTTGGTAGAAAAGCCCTTAAAGGTGGTCTGGCTTGTGCCTTTTGTGAAAGCGGTTTGTTTGCTGTAGTCGATGTTGATGTCCACAATGACAGGCTCACCCTTTTTGCTTAAGGCGTGGGCTTTTTTGAGTGATTTTACCAAGTCCTTGTTACGTTTGATGGCGATATGCGTCGCTCCTGTTGCCATTGCCACACCTTTTAAATCAACATTGGGCAAGATGGTGCAGGTTTTTTGTTGATAGGGAAGCTGTTGGGCTTGAGCAATCTGCGACAGTTCACCATCGCTAAACACACAATATAAAATACCCAATCTGTTGGCTTTGGCGGTCAAAATTTCCATACAAGTCATGGTGAAACAACCATCGCCCACCACCGCCACCACATCACGTTCAGGATTTGCCAGTTTTGCCCCAATGGCAGCAGGCACGGCATAGCCCATGGCGTTGTAGTCGGTTGGGCTAATCAGTAAGCCATCTTGATACACAGGATACAACTCTGCTGCCAAAAAGGTATGATTGCCATCGTCCAGTACGGTTATGCTGTCAGCAGGCATGATGTGTCGCAATGCGTCAAAAAAACGAATGGGGTTGACTTTATGGCGGTTGTCAGCTTTGTACCAAGCTTTGCGATACGCTCGTTTGTCTTTGGCGATTTGGGCTTGGATTGTTGTGGGGCTTTTGGCGTTTTTGCAAATGCTGGGCGACTTGACATTCAGCTGGGCTTTTTGTTGTTTTAAGTTTTTTAATAATAACGGTACGGTGTGAATGACATCACCGACCACACCCACTTGTGTGGGATAGTTTGCACCAATGACAGCAGGATCGATATCAAAATGCACCAACGTCTGGGGTAAGCAGTCATCTAAGCCAAAACTGCCTGTGGGTATTTCAGCAAATCTGGCACCGATGACCAGTAAGACATCACAATGGGCAATGGCATTTTTGCCACTGGGGACAGCCGATGGGCTAAAACCAAACCCTGCATGTAACGGATGTTCGTGCGGAAAACTGGATAATCCTTGTAAGGTGGTGGTAACAGGAGAATTCAACAGCTCACTGATGGCAATGAGTTCTTTTTTGACCATTCTTGCCCCATAACCGACAAATAAACCCACCTGCTTGGCGTTGTTCAGTGTTTCTGCCGCCAGTTGTAGATTGTTTTGTGTTTTTTGAGAAAGTGGGTTCTGTTGCAGGTTCTGTTGCTGCTGATAGGCGTGCCATGTCATTAAGGAGGTGACGGTTTGTGGAAATAATTGTAAATCCACAGGAATTTCTACCAAAACAGGACCTGGCACCCCACTGGTGGCAATGTCATAGGCTTGATATAAAGTTGTGATCACATCGTCCATGTTGTTAATGCGAAATCCTGCTTTAGTAAAGCCTTTAGCCACTTCTAGTTGGTCAATATCGTGTAGTTTGTATTGGTAATTGGTGTCTCTACGAATACCTCCTGTCAGCACCAACATGGGAATGCCATCTAAATACGCTTCACCGATGCCACTGGCAGCATGGGTCAAACCAGCGGCTGGAACGATGACAAGTGTGCCAATATTGCCAACTTTGTGTTTGGCAAAATGTTGGCTATGGGTTGCCACTCGGCTCATGCCGTCAGCGATAAAACTGCCCCCTTGTTCATTGGTAACCAGTATGGGTTTAATGTGTTTGGATTGGCTTAAGGCATCGTACAGTTCAGTGTTATGCACCCCAGGGATACCAAAGGTATGGGTGATGCCCAGCTGTTCTAAGGCATAGACGGTAAGCTCAGCGGCCGTTTTTTTCATGATAAATTCCTTTTTATCGTTTACTTTATTGTGAGTGCTTGTTTGGTCATCAATGATTTGGCGATTCATTATTTTGCGGTGCTGATGGCAAGCCCAGCTCGGCGACCGCTATAAATACAACCACCCAAAAACGTGCCTTCTAACCCTCGTAAACCATTCATGCCACCACCACCAAAACCAGTTGCTTCTCCAGCTGCATACAGTCCTTTGATGGGTAAGCCTTTGGGGGTCAGTACTCGACCACTCAAATCAGTTTGTATGCCACCCAAGCTTTTGCGACTGACGATAAACTCTCGAATGGCAATGTAAGGGGTGGCACTGGGGTCATCAATTTTTTGGAATTTGCAAGTACGCATCTTATCACCTCGCCATTGTCGTACCAAAGCAATGCGTTTGAGCTGTTCATCGGTGAAGTTGCCCTCACCTAAGTCAATTTGAGCGTCGTAGGCTGTGATGACTTTTTGTACGTTTTCTAGTTTAACCTTGTCATTGCCTGCCAAAGCATTCATTTTTTTGACCAACTCTGGCAAGCTGTCAGCAATGACGATGTCTTGACAGTTTTCGATGGCTTCATTGACCAAGGCCTTATTACCACACAAAATGTCTTTTAACAGTTTAAATTTACTGCCATCACGAATGGCAGGATTGAACTCTGAGCCTGAGATGGCAAATTCTTTTTTGGCAATTTTGTAATTGAGAATTTGCCAAGAGTAGCCATCAGGGTGTTTGCACACTTGCGTGACCAAATCACGAGTATCAAAACCTGTGATTAAAGGAATGTCGCCAATGATGCGATTGCCATCTGGGTCAAGCCACAAAGCAGAGCGAGCAGGCACAAGCGATAGCCCATGATTGGGTATCAATGGCTTCCAGTGGTGCACGCCAGCGGCATAGTTCCATTGGCGGTCTAAAAAGGTGATGTTAGCCCCCAAGCCTTTGGCAACTTTATGTAGCGTGCCATCAGCATACCAGTGGGCCCCATTTAAAATGGTTTTTGGTGGATTGCCCCAATCTTTGTGCCAGTGTTTTTTGACCATCTCGATGTTGCCATTAATGCCCCCTGACGTGATGACGGTAATTTTAGAATGTGCAACAAAAGCATGCTGGTTGGCATCATGACCTTGACATCCGATAACGCCAGTTTTGTCACTCATCATATCGGTAACATGATGCTCAAACGCCAGTTGCACATTGCCACGCTTGGTATGTTGTTCAAAGGTTTTAATCAGCTGATTGACCAATCCAAGCCCTGTTCCCCAGACCACATGCCAGCGTGGCACAGAGTTGCCACCAGCCTTTTTAACCACCGTACCACCACCATGATTGCCACGCTCCACCCATAATGGCATTGGTAAAAAACTGACCCCACGTTGTTTTAGCCAATCATAAATCCACGTTTTAGAATCATAGACATAACGCTCTGCCCATGCCCACGCCCAACGCTCTTTTTTGGGATTTTGTCCAAATTCACCAAAGCTGTACCAATCTTTTAGGGCGATGGCAGGACTGTCCTTAACTTTGGCTCGCTTCTGCTCAGGCGTGCCAACAAGCAAAATTCCCCCAAAGCTCCAACGTGCCAACCCTCCAAAATGGGCTTGCACATCTCTATCTAACATTAAGATGTTATGATTTGTGCCATTTTTAACATCGTTATCCATGATTTCTAAGGCACACACCAAACCTGCAATGCCAGCTCCGATGATGATGACATCACTTTGGTAAGTTGTTTGCAAGTTTAATGGGGACTGTGAATTTAATGGGGGTAAGTCTGTGGCTTGTGCGGTCATGGCAGGGTCTCTTTAAGCAGACAAATGAAGGCAGTGTTTGCTAAATTAGGTTTGCTAAATTAGGTTTGCGAAATCATATGATTGATTGTGTCATATTTGGCTAAATTTACCTAAATTTGGCAGGTGAGCCAATTCCTATTCCCATTCAATGGTGGCAGGTGGTTTACTTGACACATCATAAGTCACACGAGACACGTCTTTAATTTCGTTCATGATGCGATTAGACACCGTTTCAATCAGTTCATACGGTAAATGGGCAAAACGAGCAGTCATAAAGTCCACTGTCTCAACAGCCCTTAAGGCAATCACCCACGCATAACGGCGACCATCACCGACCACACCCACGGATTTGACAGGCATAAACACCGCAAAGGCTTGGGAGGTCTTATCATACCAATCAAAGCGTTCCAACTCCTGCATAAAGATGGCATCGGCTTTTCGCAGAATGTCAGCATACTGTTTTTTGACTTCACCCAAAATCCGCACCCCCAAACCAGGGCCAGGGAAGGGGTGGCGATAAATCATCTTATGTGGCAAACCTAATGTAATGCCCAGCTTACGCACCTCGTCTTTAAACAAATCTCTGAGTGGTTCAACCAACTTAAACTGTAAATCCTCTGGCAGACCGCCGACGTTGTGATGACTTTTAATCACATGAGCCTTACCTTGGTGCGACTTTGCTGACTCAATAACATCAGGATAAATCGTCCCTTGAGCCAAAAATTCAATACCCACACCACCATCTTTAGACAGCTTGCGTGCGGTATCAGCGAACACATCAATAAAGGTCTTACCAATCACTTTGCGTTTATCTTCAGGGTCAATTTTCCCCGCCAACGCTGATAAAAATTGCTCTTCGGCATTCACACGGATAACCTTAACCCCCATATTCTCAGCAAATATCTGCATCACTTGGTCGCCTTCATGCAGACGCAACAGTCCGTTATCGACAAATACACAAGTGAGCTTATCACCAATCGCCTTATGAAGCAGTGCTGCCACCACTGAGCTGTCTACCCCACCTGATAAACCAAGTAACACCTCTTTATTCCCAATTTGCTCTTTGAGTTGTGCCACACGCATGTCAATGATGTTATCAGGCGTCCACTCATTGCCACAACCACAAATGCCATGCACAAAACGGGACAAAATCGCTTCACCTTGTAAGGTATGTGTTACCTCAGGGTGAAATTGCAAACCATAATATTGACGACCATCATCTGCCATCACCGCAATCGGACAGCTTGGTGTGTTTGCCACCACCACAAAGCCACTGGGTGCTGTTATCACCTTATCACCATGACTCATCCACACATTTAGGGTCTGAGATGAATCCTCAATACCCTGTAATAGCTGACACTCTGTTGTTACCTGTATTTGTGCTGCCCCAAACTCACGCACATCACTGGCATGGACTTGACCACCAAAGTGGTCTGCCATTGCCTGCATGCCATAACAAATGCCCAACACAGGCACACCCAACTCAAACACCGCATCAGCAATCTTTGGACTGCCCTTAGCATGAACACTCTCAGGACCGCCTGACAAAATCACCCCTTTTGCCCCAAAGTCTCTGATACGCTCATCAGCGATGTCAAACGGATACATCTCACAAAATACCCCAGCCTCACGCACCCGACGGGCAATCAGCTGGCTATATTGTGAGCCAAAATCTAAAATTAAGATGCGGTCTTGCTTAATGCTTGCGGTCTGTGTAGCAAAATGGGTCATAATCGTATCACTTTAGCCAATGATGAAAAACAAACACCATTTTAGCAAACCTAAGCGAAGCAATCAGCTTTTTTGTAAAAAAGCCACGTTGCCCACACATTCTTGGCTTTTTATTCGCCTTGTTTTTATTCATTGATGTTGATTTTGGCATACGCTTTTTTACCTGCTTGAATCACCACCGTTTGCCCTTGTTCTAAGGCAAAACTGCCATCGACCACTTGACCGTCCACTTTAACTGCCCCACGAGAGAGCATGTCCTTAGCCTGAGCAGAGTTTTTAGCAAGACCCGCTTGGTTTAAGACTTGGGTGATGAATAATTTATCTTGACCATTTAAAGATAAACTTATCTCTGGCAAATCCACAGGCAACTCACCGTCTGCCAAGCGGTTGCCTGCTGATTTGTGGGCATTTTGGGCTGCCTGTTTATCATGAAAACGCTCAATGAGTTCTTGGGCTAAAATGTGTTTGATTTCTTGAGGGTTACGCCCATTTTTCATGCCATCAAGCAACGCATTGACCTCACTCATTGGCTTAAAGCTTAAAAACTCAAAATAACGTGCAATCAGCTCATCTGGCATGGATAAGATTTTTTGATACATTGTCCCTGGAGCATCATCAATGGCAACATAATTGCCCAATGACTTGCTCATTTTATTCACACCATCTAACCCTTCTAAGATTGGCATGGTGATACACACTTGTGGCTCTTTACCATAGCGACCTTGTAGCGTTCTCCCCATCAATAAATTAAAGGTTTGGTCAGTTCCGCCCAGCTCGACATCTGCTTCCATGGCAATGGAATCATAACCTTGTACCAAAGGGTATAAAAACTCATGAATAAAGATGGGAGTCTGTGATTCATAGCGTTTGCTAAAGTCATCACGCTCAAGCATGCGAGACACGGTCAGCTGACTGGCAAGAGCAATCATGTCGCCAGCGTTCATGTTGCCAAACCACTCTGAATTAAAGACAATTTTGGTTTTGTCTTTATCCAAAATCTTAAACACTTGCTTGGCATAAGTCTTAGCGTTATCAGCTATCTGCTCATCGCTCAATGGCGGACGAGTGGCATTTTTGCCTGATGGGTCACCAATTTTGGCAGTATAATCGCCAATCAAAAACAGCACCTCATGCCCCAAGTCTTGAAAATGCTTCAGCTTATTTATCAACACTGTGTGTCCCAAGTGCAAATCAGGAGCGGTGGGGTCAAAGCCTGCCTTAATGCGTAAGGGGCGGTTTTGTTTTAATTTATTAACCAAATCTTCTTCAGAGATGATTTCGTGTGTGCCACGGCGAATGTGAGCAAGTTGCTCTTCAATGGGTAAAAATTGGCTCATGATGGGTTTCTGTTCTCTACTTGACAAAACAAATCTTAAAATAAATATCGTGTCTTAAAAATTTCAAATCAGACGTTATGATTAATCAGTCGTTACCACGAAAACCACGATAAAAAACACGTTACCATAACATTATAACCATATGTGGCTTTCAGATACCAGTTTTTGACGATGAGCAACTGGCAAACATAAAAAACGCCCAAAGCAAAAGGCTTGAGCGTTCTAAAGTGAGCCATACCAAGATAAGTGGATAATTTATTGATTTCCCATTAAATTGGCAGTTATGGACTGACAGTTAACGATTACTCTTCGACACCAGCATCTTGACCTTGATATTTGGCATTGGCATAATCCCAATTAACCAGCTTATCTAAGAAAGCATCAACATAATCAGGACGACGATTGCGATAATCGATATAGTAGGCGTGTTCCCACACATCGCAAGTCAACACAGCAATCTTGCCATGTGCCAAAGGCGTATCAGCATTGGCGGTCTTCATGATGGATAATTTGCCACCAACACCATCAGCAACCAACCATGCCCAACCTGACCCAAATTGAGACGTGGCAGCATTTTTAAACTCTTCACGGAATTTATCATAACTACCAAAATCTTCTTCGATTTTACTTTTTAGCTCACCAGTGGCCTCACCACCCCCATTTGGGGTCATGCAGTTCCAATAAAAAGTGTGATTCCAAACTTGAGCCGCTTGGTTAAACATGCCTTGCTTGCCATCATCTTTGGCAGTGGCTTCAATGATTTCTGCTAAGGTTTTGCCTTCTAACCCCGAGCCGGGTAACATGTCGTTTAATTTGCTGACATAGGCATTGTGATGTTTGTCATGGTGAAACTCTAAAGTTTCAGCACTGATGTGTGGCTCAAGTGCATCTTTGGCATAAGGTAAGTTTGGCAAAGTGATGTGTGACATAAAAATCCTTTATTATCAAAATAAATCATCAGAATAAATGAGTTAATCAATGGGTTTTGATGGTGATTACGGTGATTGCTAAGTAAAATAAGCAAAATAAACAACCTAAAATAAAACACCTTTAAGTCTAACAAGGGCAGTAGGTAATAACAATTACCGATTGTTAATGTTAATAATGATTATCACTTAGCAATAAAACACTTAGCAATGAAAATCTAGCAATGAAAATCTCTTAGGAGCTAAAAGAACCATGCAAAAATGGGTATTGGCAAGCAATAACGCAGGCAAACTGCAAGAGTTGCAACAGTTATTTAACCAAAAACAACTGTCCGTCAGTCTTGTACCACAAGCACAGCTTGGCGTAACAGAAGCGATAGAAGACGGTCTTAGCTATATTGAAAATGCACTGATAAAAGCACGTCATGCCAGTAATATGAGTGGGTTGCCTGCCATTGCTGATGATTCAGGTTTGAGTGTGCCTGTGTTGGGTGGTAAACCTGGCATTTATTCAGCACGTTATGCCAGCCAAAGTGACCGAGAAAGGCTGGGTATCGGTCAGAATATTGACCAAGACACCGCCAACATCACCAAACTATTGGCAGAATTGTCGCCACATCGACCGAGTTTGACAAATGCAGATTTTACAGAGCAACGTGCAACCAATCACCACAACTCACCGATAACTGCCATGTTTGTGTGCGTGTTGGTCATGGTCAGATATGCTGATGACCCCTTGCCTTTGATTGCTCAAGGTTTTTGGCATGGGCAGATAACCGATAAGCCCATGGGTGATCAGGGGTTTGGCTATGACCCTGTGTTTTGGTTGCCACAGCAAGGCATGTCAGCGGCACAATTAGACCAAGCGAGCAAAAACCGCTTAAGTCACCGTGGGCAGGCCTGTCACAATCTGTTGCAACAAATTTGCACTTTTATTGACTTATAAAGTATACTACATCACTTTATAAAAAATCACTTTATGAGAAATTCATCTTTTTTTTACATATTGAGACGGTCATTTTTAATTCAACGTATTACTGTTGGAACGTATTATTGTTAGTTTGGTATTATTAGATAAATATAGGTAATTTTATGGCAAACGATTTACAAGTCACATCGAATAAGCTTTCTGATCAGCAAGTTCAATTGATAGTGAAAGTTCCTGTTAGCAACATTCAAAAAAAGGTCGAGTCTCGCATTCGCCAGACTGCCAAAACTGCTCGGATTGATGGCTTTCGTAAAGGCAAAGTGCCTGTGTCGCACATTCGCTCACAATATGGAGCAGGTATCCAACAAGAAGTCATCAATGATGAGATACGTGATACTGTGTTTGATGCCATTCGTCAGCAAGACATCATGGCAGTGGACATGCCCAACATTGATGAAGTCAAGTTAGAAGATGACTTTTTGGTGTATCAAGCCACGGTGGATATTTTCCCAGAGATTGAAGTGCAAGGTCTGTCTGATGTGGACGTTGAGCGACACATTGCCAGCATCAGTGATGATGATGTGGATACCATGATTGAAAGTTTGCGTCAACAACGTCAAGAGTTTGTTGAAAAAGATGACAAGCTTGCTCAAGGCGACCAAGCGACTTTTGATTTTGAAGGCTCAATTAATGGTGAGACTTTTGACGGTGGAACAGCTCAAGATTTTGACCTTGTGATTGGTAGTAACCGCTTTATCCCAGGGTTTGAAGAGCAAATGGTTGGCATGCAAGCAGGTGAAGAGAAGGTCATTGAGGTGACATTCCCAGAAGATTATCAAGCTGAGAACTTAGCTGGTAAAGATGCCCAATTTAAAGTGGCAGTAAAATCAGTGAAACAAGCCAAATTGCCTGAGCTAGACGACGAATTTTTTGAAGTCTTTGGCGTAAAAGAAGGTGGTCTGGATAAACTGAAAACTGACGTACGCAAAAACATGGAGCGTGAAATAAAAAACGCATCACGCAATCAAGTTAAGCAGGCAGTCTTTGATGCCCTGTTAGAAAAAAATGAATTTGACATCCCTAAAGCCATGCTAGAGCAAGAGATTAATCGTCAGCGTAACATGATGATTCAGCGTTTTTCTCAGCAGTTCGGTGCTAACCCCAATAACTTTAGTGGTGATATGCTACCTAATGAGTTGTTTGAAGATCAAGCTTTGCGGAGTGCCAGATTGGGGGTGATTGTATCACGCTTGATTAACAGCCAAGAGCTTAAAGTAGACCAAGAGCGAGTCGAAGAATTTATTAAAGAATCAGCAGAGAACTATGAAGACCCACAAGAAGTGATCGACTACTTTACCAATGATGAGCAACAACGTGCCAACATTGAATCAGTGGTGCTAGAAGACCAAGTGGTTGATTATGTCTTATCACAAGGCAAAGTAACCGATAAAGAGGTTGGCTATCAAGAGCTGATTGCCAGCCAACAACAAGGCATGATGTGATTGGTTGATAAGCATTGGTTGATAAACAACAAAAAAGCCCATGCCATCGCTGGGCTTTTTTTGCCCATGGCATCAACGACGCTTGAAAATACTTGATTATCACCCTATTTACATCAGCGTATCACATCAAACTGATGGTTTAATAAATGCCACTGAGTGCTTAATTAAATATTGATTGGTTAAGCACTCAGGAATAAACACCCAAGGACATAAAGTAAGGACATAGAACAATGATTGACACCCAGTTGATGCAAGACAGAATTCATCAAAATCCGCATTTTGACCAGTTACAATTTGAGCAGTTTCAATGTAACCGATTACAAAGCGACCAATCACAAACTGTCGCACCACAAAACGCATTGGTTCCTATGGTCGTCGAGCAGTCTTCTCGTGGTGAGCGTTCGTTTGACATTTTTTCTCGCCTACTGCGTGAGCGAGTCATTTTTTTGACAGGTCAAGTTGAAGACAACATGGCAAATCTGATAGTCGCTCAGCTGTTATTTTTGGAGGCGGATAATCCAGACAAAGATGTGCATCTGTACATCAACTCACCTGGTGGCGTGGTTACCGCTGGCATGGCAATTTATGATACCATGAATTTTATCAAGCCTGATGTCTCGACCATCTGCTTAGGCCAAGCAGCATCGATGGGGTCATTTTTGTTGTCAGCAGGTGCAAAAGGCAAACGCTATGCCCTTGCTAACTCTCGAGTGATGATACATCAACCATTGGGTGGGTTTCGTGGTCAGGCATCAGACATCGAAATTCACGCTCGTGAAATCATTGAGCTAAAAGCCAAGCTCAACCGCCTGCTTGCTGAACATACAGGTCAGCCTGTGGAGCGTCTGGAAAAAGATACCGACCGTGATAACTTTATGAGTGCTGAGGCTGCTAAAGATTATGGCTTGGTTGACCAAGTGCTTGAGCGTCGCCCAACGATTAAATAAGCATGATGACATACTTTGGTTTTGGTGATACCCAAGCCCATTTTGGCAATGATTAAGTTAAATAACCAACGTTAAATAATTAACATTAAACAACGTTAAACAACTAAGTTAAATAGATAAGCCAAATAAAGCCTAAACCAAATACAACATTCATAAAAACAGAATAAGTCAAAAACAAAAGGAAGTTTTTTATGGCAAAAGATGACATGCCATGTTGTTCATTTTGTGGTAAAGCAAAAAATGAAGTCAAACAGTTAATCGCTGCTGATGATGCCAATATCTGTAACGAATGCGTGGCATTATGTGCAGATTTGATAGAAGATGACAGCCAGCAAATCACTGATTTTATTGATGATACAAATCCAAATAGTAGCTGGCTTAACAAAAAACTGCCCACCCCAAAAGAGCTAAGAGCTCACTTGGACGATTATGTCATTGGGCAAGATGTTGCCAAAAAAGCCCTATCTGTGGCGGTGTATAACCACTATAAACGCTTGAAAGTGAGCCAACAACTGGCACACGACCGCAAAAAAGCCAAAATCGGAGCAGACGATGCGATGGTTGAATTGGCAAAAAGTAACATTTTGCTCATAGGTCCAACAGGCTCAGGTAAGACACTTTTGGCACAGACATTAGCACGAATATTAGATGTACCCTTTGCCATGTCAGATGCCACAACCTTGACCGAGGCAGGCTATGTGGGGGAAGATGTTGAAAACATCGTGCAAAAGTTGTTACAAGCCTGTGATTATGACGTTGCCAAAGCTGAACAAGGCATCATCTATGTGGATGAAATTGACAAAATCAGTAAAAAAGGAGAAAACGTTTCCATCACTCGAGATGTCTCAGGTGAAGGTGTGCAACAAGCATTACTCAAACTGATTGAAGGGACGGTCGCTGCCATTCCCCCACATGGTGGACGTAAGCACCCCAATCAAGAGCTGATTCAAGTTGACACCAGTAATATTTTAATCATTGTGGGTGGGGCGTTTGCAGGACTCGATAAGGTCATTCAACAACGCACCGAAGAGACGGGCATTGGCTTTAATGCTGATGTGAAATCAAAAGATGAATCCAGTCGCCTCAGTGAATTGTTTCGTGAAGTTGAGCCTGAGGATTTGATTAAGTTTGGTCTTATTCCTGAGCTGATTGGGCGTTTACCAGTGATTGCCACACTTGAAGAGTTGGACGAAACGGCATTGATTCAAATTTTAACCGAGCCAAAAAATGCCTTGGTTAAGCAGTATCAGTATCTGTTTGACATGGAAGATGCCCAATTACAGTTCACTTCTGAAGCCCTAACCGCCATTGCCAAAAAAGCAGTCGAGCGTAAAACAGGGGCTAGGGGTTTGCGTTCCATTGTTGAGAATGCCCTGCTTGAGACCATGTATGAGTTGCCATCAATGCAAGATGCTAAAGTGGTTCAGGTAACCGAAGCGGTGATAAATGATGGTCAAGCTCCCAAGATATTGGGTGCTTAACGAAACCTTCGATGACGATGCCATGGTTGATGATGCAATGCTTGACGATGCAATGCTTACGATGTCATGACATGATTGGTGGAGGCATGGTTTATGGAGCATGATTTATGTAGTATGGTAAGAAAAGTAGTATGGTAAGAAAAATGGCTATTGACCCAATGGCTGTTTGCGTCTTTGCTCCACGATGATGCTATCAATCCCGTTATTTTGTAGTCGTTGTTGTGCCAAAGCAACCGCATTGCGATTGGACATTGTCACAGAAATGACCTGAAAAATTTCTTGTCCATTGCCCGTCACATTTTTAACCACTTTGGCATCTACCCCAGCCATCAGCACTTGAGCTCGTCTACGGTCGGCTTCATCTGCATTGCCAAAGCTATTAATTTGCAAGATATAAGTGGTGGCAGGTTGGTTACGTTGAATGCTGGCACTGGATTTGCCGTCATTGATGATGTCAGCTTGATTGTTGTTGTTATCCATGCTGTTGCCATCAATATGGGGCAGGTTGGTGGTCTCAGCTGAATTGTTGTCTTCAGGGTTTAAGATAGTTTGTTCAGAGATGCCATAACCACCGTCTTGATTGGCTTCGTTATTGGCATTTTGATTGATGGCGTCTTGTTGCTCTTGCAGTTGTTTTTTGGCGGCTTCTTCTAGGCGACGCTGTTGTTCAACGACCACATCGGGCTTAAATGACATCTCTGAGCCATCACTCTGATTATTATTGTGTTCTTCAATCACAGACGCATCAGGAATGGTTATCATCTGTTGGTTGGGTAACACATCATAAAATTCATAGTCGGTGCTGTTGGTATCCATATTAACTTTGGGTTTTACTTGATAATCAATGGCTGTGGTGGGGGTACTCTGCTTGGCAAAATCAAAAAAAGGCGACAGATAAGCAAACACACCCACCATCACTGCCAATATTGCTCCGACAAACATCCAAAACAAACTGAGCAAACCGCTGGATTTTTTTCGCTTTTCAGTTGCCCCTTTGGGTTGTTTTGTCAGCATAGACACGCTCCCTTTCCTTTTTTAACACAAATTTATTTTTAACTTGGTTTATTAAAAACTTGGTTTATTAAAAAATAACAGCAGCCATCACATAGACTGTGGTGCAGACAGACCAAGTAGGGTTAAACCGTTACTCAGTACCTGTTTGATGGCGAATGCCAGTCGCAATCGTGCTTGTACTAATGCCCAATCGGTTTCACCTTCGTCAGTGGGCAAGATGCGATTGTCGTTGTACCAACCATGAAAAGCACTGGCTAACTCTTTAAGATAGTTGGTCAATAGATGTGGCTCTCGGTTGTTAGCAGCACGTTCGATGGTGTTAGGATAAGCAGTCAACAACTTGAGTATCTCGCTTTCACTGTCGCTGTCTAATCGTGTTTGCTGGGTGGTCGCCATCGTTGCATCATACTGCCAGCCTCGTTCTGCCAGCTTGTCAAATAATCGGCAAATGCGAGCATGGGCGTATTGGATATAATACACTGCATTGTCTCGGCTTTGTGATTTTGCCAGTTGCAAATCAAAATCCATATGCACTTCTGGCTTTCTGGCGACATAATAAAAGCGGGCAGCATCGTTACTCACGTCTTCACGTAACTCTCGCAGGGTAACAAACTGCCCTGAACGAGATGACATGGCGACTTTCTCTTCACCCCGCCACAGTGATACAAACTGCACCAATATCACTTCAAGTCGATGTGGCTCAATGCCCAATGCTTGTAAGGCGGCCTTGATACGAGCGATATATCCATGATGGTCTGAACCCCAAACGTTAATCACGGTATCAAAACCACGGTCAAACTTATTTTTATGATAAGCGATGTCTGATGCAAAATAAGTGGGTTGACCATTGGCACGCAGAACCACACGGTCTTTTTCGTCACCAAATTCGCTAGATTTAAACCATATGTTGCCATCTTTTTGGTACAGATAGCCTTTGGCATCCAATTGGGCTAGGGCATCGTTGATGTCGGCTTGTACTGATTTTTCGCTAAACCACCGCTCATAATGCACCCCAAATTCATTTAAATCTTGCTTGATGTCTGTCAAAATACTGTCCAAAGCGGTGTCTAAAAACAGCTGGTAACCTGCATCACCCAGCAGTGTTTTGGCATTCACAATCAAGCCATCAATATGGGTTTCTTTATCACCAGAAATGAGGGTTTTTTCACCTTTGTCATCGGTTGTATATACGGCATCGGCAGGTACGTTGTGATACAGCTTGCTGATGGGGTGAATATAGGCATCGCCATGTTGGGTTTGTAGTGTTCTGGCAATGTCGTTGACGTAATCACCTTGATAGCCATTACTTGGAAAGGTAAATTCTGCCCCTGCCAACTGTAGATAACGCAAATAAGTACTGGTTGCTAAAATGTCCATTTGCCGTCCTGCATCATTGACATAATACTCTCGACAAACGTCATAACCCACTGCTTGTAATAGGTTGGCAACACTCATGCCAAAGGCAGCTCCACGCCCATGCCCAACATGTAAACTTGAAGTTGGGTTGGCAGAGACAAATTCGACTTGAATGCGTTTGCCAGCGTGAGCCTTTGACAGACCAAATTTATCCGCTTGTTTGGTGATGTCATCTAGCACAGCAAACTTGGCATCACTGCTTAAAAAAACATTGATAAATCCCGGTCCTGCGATTTTCGCTTTGGCAATTAAGGAATTTTGTGGTAGGGCATTGATGAGTTGCTCTGCCAATACTTTGGGATTGGTCTTAGCAACTTTGGCGGCGGATAATGCCAAATTACTGGCATAATCTCCATGCTCAGGGTCTTTAGGGCGGCTAATTTGCCCATTATTTTGCCAATCGGTAGGCAATACGCCTTGGCGTTGCAATTGAGAGACAGCTTGGGCAAATAAGTGTGCAATGGCATCACTTTGTTCTGCCACAGGAGCTGATGTGCTGGATAGGGTGGTATTCGATAGGGTGGTATTTGACATGGTATTTTCTTAATAGGAATGATTGTCATGGGACAAAAATTTTTATATCAATTTGATTAACCCATCAATATAACAATTTTTTGTAAAAATTGCATCTACTTCGCTCGCTTTCACTTTTTGTTTGTTTTCACATTGGTCATGTTTGATGTCTAAGATATTGAACCCATGTGTCGGTTTTAAATTCATGCGTCAGTCCTAAAAATAAAACAGCTTCCCCACATTAACCAGTGAGTAACCCTTTATGACTACCATATCATCTGTGTTCTTGTTACACTGGCACATTCAGCCAACACGCTGATATTCACAAGATGTTTAAGGGGACTATTATGTTTGCCATTTCAGCAGAAACCGTTACCAAATGGGGCATGAATGTGCTACTGCCCTTATTCATTGCCTTTTTGTTTTTTATCATGTGGGATTTGTCAAAGAAAAATAACGCAGGCAAACAAGGCACATTTTGGATATTTTTGGCATTGGGTGGGGGATTTTTTGGCTTTTTGATTAAAATGGTGATGGAGTGGTATTTTAGTAAGACCTTGTAGTTGGTAAAACGTTGTGGTTGGCAGTTTGTCATATTCTAGCCAAACAATGACCATTACACAGATTTGTGTTCATTGTTTTCTTTTGTCAGCTGTTTTATTCCATAATCTCTTTTATTCTATAATCTCTTTTATCCTCCGTTGCCGTAAAACCACAGCCTTCAGGCGGTGGATATAAGGCAATTGTTAAATGCGATAAGTTTTGCCATACTCATCTCACTATATTCAATGTCTTACATTCCACAGTTAAGTTAAGACTAAATTGCGAGTACGCAGTAACTTAACTGGTAAGACGTTTCCAAACACACACTTAAGCTAATTCGTGTCTATGACAATTCTAACGGTAGGATTAGCTTAAAATAAGAACCTAAGATGTACGGTGTGTCGTACGGGCGGTTGCCACTATCTTAGGCTTGCGGTAGGGCTTCACCGTCTTGCAGAAGGAATCCCCGAACGATAGGGGGGAGGAAGTCAATCTATAACTTCTTTGCCACCATAACCGCCCTTATTGGACGGTGATAGCCTTCAAGGGTTTTTTTGGCATCATTTGGGTCAAGAAAATCTGCCAATGATTGATGAACCATCCAGTTGGTTGTTCGCTGTTCATCGGTGCTGGTGATGTCTATGTCCACACAACGAATGTCGTCAAACCCTGCTTTTGCTAACCACACACTCAACGCCGATACGGACGGTAAAAAATACACATTATTCATCTGAGCATAACGCCCTTTTGGCACAAGTACGGTCGTTTCATCACCTGGGACCACCAAGGTTTCTAGTATCAGCTCGCCCCCTTTGACCAACTGTCCTTTTAATTGCTGCAAAAAATCAAACGGTGATGCTCGGTGGTATAAAACACCCATGCTAAACACAGTGTGAAATAAGCCATCTTGTGGATTTTGGCTTTGGGGCAGGGATTCTAATCCAATGGGGATAAAATGAATGGGTGATTGATTAAAACGGTTACGCATGTCGCCCATAAAATGTCTGATTGCCATAAATTGATGATAAAACAGACAAGACGGGTCTATCACCATCACGGTATTTGCACCAGCGCCCACCATTCGCCAGCCGTGATAACCAGAACCACCACCCACATCCAGCACTCGCTTTGCTGTTAAATCACTGATATGCGGAGCAACCCTGTTCCATTTGTAATCACTTCGCCATTCGGTATCTATGTGGATTTGACGCTCATCATTGTCCAATGGCTTGTTGCCTAAAATAAAGCCACCTTTTCTCCATGGCATGAGTTTTTTGAGCAATGCGTTGGTTTGTTTGTACTGTTCGATTGTCCAGTCAAATTCGGCAGTGATACAGGCTTGGTTTAGGTCAATCTTTGGTTCATCAATACTGGGTAATCGCTCAATCAAAGACGCATAAAATGGGGCATGAGCATGGCGGTTTTTGTCTTTGATTTGGGCAAGCCAGCTTGGCAATTGAGTAAGCCATGCTTGAGCAATCGGATATTTGTTAGCCAGACTCAATAGGGTTAAATACAGCTGTTGTTCAGCGTGAAAAATGGTGGTCATGGGTTGATTGCTCCAAACACACATTGTCATGTCTTGTGTATGACATCTTGTATATGATGTTTTGAGAATAAAATGAATGATTCACTTAAAGGCAATGACAGACGCAAAGTTTAAAAATTGAAACCATGTCAAGCTTCTATAAAATCCCACCTGTTGTAACCGCTGATGATGACATGCCAACGTATCAGTCATTAACACGTTTTCTAACGCATTACGTTTGCCACTAATTTCAAGCTCGCTATAGCCATTGGCACGTTTAAAATCGTAATAACGCTCTACCCGCCAAGCATCATCTTGTTCA
This sequence comes from Lwoffella lincolnii, assembly GCF_037201985.1. NCBI lineage: Bacteria > Pseudomonadati > Pseudomonadota > Gammaproteobacteria > Moraxellales > Moraxellaceae > Lwoffella > Lwoffella lincolnii. Next base: position 47,406 of record NZ_CP147511.1, read on the forward strand.
TCGGTTAAGTGGGTTTTTTCGGTTAAAATTAAAATACCACCTTCTGCTAACGCATCATGGCATTTTTGTAACACCGCAACACGCTTTGCCACAGGCAAAAATTGTAGCGTTAAATTCAATACAATCATATCGCATGCTTGTAGTGTGATGTCGCAAACATCAGCACATATCAGCTCAATATCATGATTAGGGTGATGCTCACTCATTACAATTCGGGCTTTATCTATCATTGGCTCAGATAAGTCAATCGCTTTAATTTGCAAATCTTGTGGGGCAAATTCACTTGCCAACGCCAAACTCACCGCCCCAAGTGAACAACCCAAGTCATACACACGGCTGATTTTTTCTCCCACCCCATCTGTACCACGGGTTTGACGAAAGCCACAATGACGGCGAGCAAAAATTGGTAGCATTGCCAACATTTGTCCATATCCGGGAACACTGCGACGTATCATATCAGGAAAACAAGCGACCACCTGCTCATCAAAACTAAAGCGAGCATCGGCATCAAGGGGCGTGGTAAAAAGGGTATCGTGTTTAGATGGCATGGTGGTGGTCATGTCAGTTTGTGTGATTGGTTTGGTAATGACTCAAAAATTATTTAACACACTCAATCAGATAACTTGCGTTATTTCTGTTATTCTACCATTTTAATCTTGTCTAAATCATAGGAAATTGCGATGCAAAGTATCATTCTAGGTGGTGGTTGTTTTTGGTGTACCGAATCGGTATTCCGTCAAGTTAAGGGCATAAGCCAAGTAACCTCAGGCTATGCAGGTGGTGATGCTGACACTGCCAATTATAAAGCGGTGTGTGGCGGTGATACAGGACATATTGAAGTAATTAAGGTACAATTTGATGATGCCATCATCTCGCTACAGACGATTTTGGACATCTTTTTTACCATTCATGACCCAACCACCCAAGACCGACAAGGCAATGACGTGGGGCGACAATACGCTTCGGTGGTGTTTTATGCTGATGACGAGCAAAAAGCCGTCGTTAATCATACCATTGCTAAGCTAAAAGAAGACGGCATCGCCATCGTAACTGAAGTGTATTCTGCTCCCACTTTTTATCCTGCTGAAGAGTATCATCAAGATTTTTTTAGCAAAAATCCTAGTCAAGGCTACTGTAACTTAGTCATACCCCCAAAATTGGCAAAACTGCGTGGACATTATGCTCAGTGGTTGGCATAAAAAATGCCAGCATGTCATGAATTTATGCAAAACTGCTTGACAAAAAAAATCCTGTTATATAAAATACCCATCGCTTTAGGGGCTATAGCTCAGTTGGTAGAGCACTTGCATGGCATGCAAGGGGTCAGCGGTTCGACTCCGCTTAGCTCCACCATTATTTTTGTGATACTTTTAAGGCTTAGCAAGCCTGCTTTAAAAAAGTCAGCACTTCATTTTCCTAGGCAGATATCATAATGAGAGTGCTGAGCAACTTAAAATATAAGCCACGCAAAAATAATTCTCTTGCGTCCCGTTCGTCTAGAGGCCTAGGACCCCGCCCTTTCACGGCGGTAACAGGGGTTCGAATCCCCTACGGGATGCCACTTATTCCATAACTCTGCGTTATCTGAATCCAGCTCCGCCATTACTTCAAATAATGTGCAAGCTGGATTTTCTTTTTTTGCTATTTCCGCAATTCTTAATATTTCTGCTGGACTTGGTTTGTAGCGGTCTTTTCTGATGTCTGTTATTTTGCTTTTTGCTACATTTAGTTTCTCTGCTATGGCTGTATAACTACCAAGCTCTAATCTAGCCTCGTCTATCAATCGAATAATATTCATTTTTCTTACTCCGTACATATTATCCGTATTTTGTATTGACACGGATAATCAAGCATGTTAGCATTTAAATAAATACGGATTTTCCGTATTTTTTATGAATTACTTGTACGAATTTTCCGTAAAAAGTATTTTCAACCCCAAATCATACCATAGATTGAACGATGAATACATTTACAGTTTTATAGCTTTTCTTGATAGTAGTTATTTGCTTTCTAGCTCTTTAGCAAGCTTATAAAAGACTCTAAGTAGTATTAGTTTTTCATACATATATATTCCTTAACCAAAGGAAAAAAAACATGACAATGACAGGCATACAAGTTCTTCAATCATTGTTTTACATTTATTTTTTCGTTGGTTTCATTATTGGCGTTGTATTTGTTTTGTCATACAACTTTAGTAACAGACTAAAGCAAGGGCAAAAAGATGATAGTCACTAAAACTTGTTTTTATCTAGTTGGTTTTGCTTTGGCTTGGTTGTTAGCTTTTAACGTATCTGAGCTACTTATTCAAAAACTTTCTAATAGTAATCAGCAATTTAAGGTATCACCAAAAATCATACCACAGGACGTAAGAAAATGAACGAATCCTTTATGAGACTCTTTCTTTACTCTTTTGCCCTATTTTCTGGATATGGCTTTGCTCGCTTTGTTAAAGACTTAATCTTTTATTTTTATTATCGCAATAATAATAGCAATAGCGAACAAGCCAACAAGAAAGAAAGCGTCTAACGGATTAGCTTTCAAATAGTCAATAAAAGCGTCAATTATTATCTTATTTCCTTTTTTTACCACACTGGACTGAGTGTTTATGTCTAAATTTAACTATCAAGCTCATTTTTCTGACCTCATTAACTTTGGTGCAATACGTGACAAGGTTTTTTCTGCTCACTTAAAGCCACCAATGACTTATGAACAATGTTTTGATGTTGTTAGCTCTCATCATTATCCTTTAACTTTAGAAGAAATTCATTCCTTTTCTAAAGCATTGAAAGATTATTCAGATTATTCAAACACTGATTTTTTCTTTTGGATTACCCCTTGCTCTTCCCCTGTTGTCCCAGCTTATTTTCCAAGTCAAATATGAGTAATTTTTCTAAATTCTAACGAATAAATTAGGTCGAGTTTTAGCAAAAAGGCAGCTTTATCGCCTTTTTGCTAAAACTGACCCAACAACCGAAGGGCGTTAGTAAGCCATTAAAAAGGATAATTAAATGTTTTGTTACGCATGTTCTAATGAATTTGATCCATCTTATGACGAATGCCCCTATTGCGGTGCAAATGCAGATGGCTTTTTTGAATACGCTTCAGAACATGATTCATCAGAAGACTATGCCACTACTTATGAATGTGAAAACTGTGGTCAATCTGTCCAAATTGGTGAATCTGAATGCCCCAGTTGTGGTCATTATGAAGACATACCTTTTTAACTGCTGTTGCGTCAGGGGCACGCCAAGATAGAAAAAAACCATTAACACCAAATAAAGCCACTTAGGATAAACAATCATGGCAATGTTTGTATACCACACTCAAAGAGACTTTGACCAAGCAAGCTTAGACAATGTATCACGCATTATTACTGACTACGCATCAATAATCAATGCTGATGGCAACATAGCAGACATCAGTCAAGAATGCTTAGAACACATCGAATACATTGCTAACCGCATTGGACACAAGACCGTCACCATTACAACCTACCTAGACCTAATCACAGAAAACAACAAAGAACTAGAAGACTTTCATGACAACGGCAAACTGTCTAAATCTCGTCCCCTTGGTTTTTCTCATGGGAATGACCCCCGATTTGTAACACGGGGGTAACACGGGGGTAACGAACAATGGCAGTCCGTAAAACGCAGGTTAAAAAAATAACGAGCCGTGAAGATTACTGCTCAAAAATCATGCAAATAGCCAAAAAGCAAACATTGACCATAACAAACGGCAAAAAACAAATAGAAGTTCCTGTCCGTGTACCTGTAGCAGGTCAGCTAGTAACCATTGATGCCCTAAATTACGTCACATCAATATCATCATATGACCATGGCAACAGCGTTAATGATGAGAACTATTTTGAAAGCTTTATCAGAAATCCAGAACACACAGATGACGAAAAAAACAAAGTTGCTGATGAATTAGCCGATGAAATATCAATTACCCTAGGTCAGCTATTTGGCAAGCCCTTTACCGAAATAAGACGCAATGTCAAAGGCTTACACGGCTACAAATACCAATACACCATAGGACATGACGATTACACACTAGGCAAGATTGCTTTTGGTGGCAACAAAAGCACCGTACTAATCATGATTACTGGTAAAGGCTGTTATGAAGCAAAAGAAACATGGGAATACTTTCTTTATGATTGGCTTAATAATCAAGAAAAAGCAAAGATAACCCGCATTGACTTAGCCCTTGATGATTTTGATGGTGAATTTTCATCAGCTGAGCAAGCAAATGAAGCTGACAGCCAAAACAAATTTAGCCTCAATAACCGCAAGCCTAAGGTCCAGCATCTTGGCGACTGGAAACGTCACGAAGGTGAAGGCAGAACCCTGCAAGTCGGCAAACGTGAAAACGGCAAAATGTACCGTGGCTATGAAAAAGGCAAACAGCTTGGTGACCCTGAACACCCATGGTTTAGAAGTGAAATAGAGTTTAAAAACAAAGACCGCATCTTGCCCCTTGACATGCTGATAAGTCCAACGGATTACTTCGCTGGTGCGTATCCCTATGCCTTGGAGCTTATCGAATACAAGCACAAAGAAATATTTCAAACTTGCAAAAAAATTGAAACGCAAAAAGTTGAAAGTGAAATCAGCTTTCACAAAGCCGTATCAATCATGAAAAAGCAGTTTGGCAAATATATAAAAACCTTTCGTGAGCTTTTGCCTCAAGACGAAAAAGACACAATCATTCTTGATTTAATCCAAACTGACAAAGCTCATGACTATGTACCAAAGCGTTTAAGAGTGACTGACAGTTATTTTAAAAAATTAGCAGGATTGGCAGAACCTGTTAATCATTGCGACTTCTGCCCCATACCAATTTAAGGAATTTTGCCATGTTACAAGAAGTCATCATCACAGGTGCCAAAGCGTCAAAAGGTGAATATGAAGGGCGTTTTTATGACACTACCAAACTTTATATTCAAGTCCCATTTGACCCCACAAATCCTGAACAAGCTGGATTTGCCACGGTTGAAAACAACTGGGGTGATAGTACCAACTTTCAAAAAATTAAAAACCTTAATTTTCCAATTAAAGCTGAAATCGAAAAAATTGAAGTAACCAGTGGTCGAAGCACAAAAAACATTGTCATTGACGTAAAACCAATTCAAACCACACAAACCAAATAACAAAGGATTTTGCAATCATGGCTTATGTATGTGCTGAACTGGAAACAGTTAGGAACATTTACGGCGGTTATGACTGCAAAACGTGGGCGGTACAACAATCTACGCTCACAGACTTAGCCATAACAGGCGAGCAAGCATTAGGTTTAACTTCAATGTCTGTTACTCTGTTTATGCTGGTTTTTTCATATAAGATTGTTAAAAAAATGTTGTTCTCAATATAGGAACTAATGTCATGAACACTAACAAAGAAAACGGCTCTCTTGTTGCCGTAAAACAAGAAAAAACTGGCTTTTTCACTCGTGCTATTGCTCCTGCAACTGCCATTGGTGTCTTAGCATTGTCATCAGCTCAAGCACAAGCTGCACTTGATTTATCAGAGCTGACAACACAGATGGAAGGTGTAAAAACAGCTGTCACTGCTGTAATCGCTGTTGCTCTTACTATCGGTGTTGCTATTGTCGGCTGGCGTTGGGTTAAGCGTGCTTTATTCTCTGTCTAACCACGTAACTACAAAAAAGCACAAGGTTATGGGCTGTTTTAGCCCATAATCAAAAGGATGGTACTATGTTAAATGCTATCTTCTCTGAATTGTTAAACACATTCACAGGCATTTTAAATGTCATTTTATACGTTTTATCAATATTTGTAGCCATTGCCATAGCATTGGTAGCTTATAAAAAATACCGCCAAGCAATATTTTTAGAAAACCCAAACTCAAACACAGAGTTTCAAGCATTTTATCAAAATAGACAAGACAACTACAAAACTGAACATGAAGCCGCCAAAGACTTTTTAAATTTTAAAAAACTGGCTGCCGAATACGAATTACTACACGCAAGTGACATAAAAAAGCAACAGCTCAGAGAACAAAAACAGCAACGCAAAGATGCTTATTACTACCTTAAATCACTTGACTTAAACAACGTTAAGCTTGATGAGCATCAATATGATTATGTTGGCTATGACCCACACCATGTTGCCCAAATGTATTATCAAGATGATGATTATGGTGATTACTACTATGATAATGACCTTGAATATGATGACTTTGGCAACCCAATTCAAACGAGATAATCAATGTTAATGTCAACAGAACCTAATATATTAAACTGGTTTTTTGTCATAATTGTCACTCTCTCTTTTTACTTATTGATGAAATGACATTTACTGCCTAAGATTTGCCAAATGACAAAACAAGCCCTAGCCATCTTACTAAGCATCATAATAGCGACATACCCACTGCTTGCCTATGCCAGTGTCGCATCATGGACAGCAACTAAGGTTAATGCAGTAGGCTCAACAACATTTGTAGAAGCAATCAAAGGCAATAAAAAATCAATAGCAAAAATAACCCCAAGTGTATCAGCAGTAAGCAAATTCTTACGCACATTAAACGGTTTATCCCTACTACACAGCACAGTAAGCACATTATTAGATGGTGTAGACTGGGTCATGACAGATGGCTCAGCAATCAAATACAAAGATTCAGCACAAGGATTTGAATACATATTTTATGGCAAATCTTTCACATCAGCAGAAGAAGCTTGTAACTATGCCAAATCTTCTGCATTTCTTGGTAGCCAAAGCAGATTTTATTCTCGTTTATCTAATGGATATGGCTCAGATAGAGGCAAATACTATCTGGCAATTAATCACTATGATAATGGCTGGTCTTTTAATTGTGTTGTCAGTATTGATTATATAGGAAATAAAGATAATATAATTCCAAGTGGTTATAAGGTTACCTATTCAGGCAGTAAATACGCTAAAGGCGAAATCATTGAAAAAACCCTACCACTTGACGCAGTTACCGAACAAGCAATAGCTCAAGCAAAACAAGGCAACAAAGAAGTCCAAGCAGGCTTAGAACAAGTTGTCAGAGAAGCAATCAAAGCAGGCTCATATAACGAAACACTAGAAACCAATGCCACCATCATCAATGACCAAACAAACACAAATGAAACAAGCCAAACAAATCAAAACAGCAAAGACGAAACAAACAAAAAAGCACCACCAATTGACATATCAAGCATCACAAACGCCATATCATCACTAGCCAATCGCATATCATCAGATTTTGACAGATTGGCAGGCAAACAAGACCAAATCATATCAGAACAACAAACAACAACAAGGGTCATCAATACACAAACCGATGAAATACTAGAAAGACAAAAGAAAACCAAAATAGCAATAGATGAAATGCTTGTACAAGGCAAACTTGTCAATACAAACATAGACCGTGTCATAGATGAATTAAGAACAAACAAAGACGTAACCAAAGTAGGCTTAGACAACATACATGACGCACTTGAAAAAGGCTTAAACGGTGAACTCATCAACCGCAAAATAGATGAAGCCATTGAACAAGCAAAGATTAACAACCAAAATGCAACAGACGCATTTAAAGACGCAATCAACAAACAGCTAGAAGCTCAAGCAAGAGAAAATGAAAAGGTCGTATCATCAGTTAAAGACATCGAGTCAGCCATAGCCGAACTACAAAGACAGCAAGAACAAGCAAGGGCCCAAGCCAAAGCTGATGCCAAAGCCAACACAGACAGAATTGTTGAAGCCATTGAAGCTATTACAAAGGAAGAAGAATTAACCAAACAAGAAAATACAGAAATAAAAATAGATGAACCTAAAATACCTATCAATTCTGTTAATGTTTCTTTTGCAAAAACTTGCCCACCAGACACACAAATTCCATTTTCTATTGTTGGTAGACAAATGAACATAACCATTTCTTACGCTAACCTTTGCCAGCTTGCCATTAGCTTATCTTGGCTTGTTAAAGTCTTATCTACGCTTATGGCTGCTTATATTTTAACGGGCATTAAATCATGAAAGGTCTTGCATCGATACTAGCTAAAGTTTTAGAAAGTCGTGAAAGTGGGCTATTAAAAAATATCTTAACTGGTGCTGGCTTAACATTTGGTTCAACTATGGTTGTTACTGGTGCGATCAATACTTATATAGCTAAAATCACAAATGACCTTAACTCACTGCCAGCGAACATGCTAAGCCTAATGGGTTTATCAAGTATTGATTATGCTTTCTCTGTAGTTCTTTCTGCCGTGGTTGCTCGTTCAGCGATGAATGCCAGTGGCGTATTTCTTAAGAAAAAATAAGCGTGCCTAGGACGACGGCACGCCCCAAAAAAAAGGTTAAATTATGATTACACTGATAACGGGTACGCCAGGGGCTGGTAAAACCTTATATGCTGTCTCAAAAATTATTGAATACACTAAACAAAATGAAAAGCTATTACAAGAAGGCAAAGAGCCAAGAACAATTTATTCAGACATCGATGGCTTAAATATTAAAGGTGTTGAACCTGCCCCTGATGATTGGCGTGATACGCCTGATGGCTCAATCATCTTTTACGATGAAATACAACAAAGAAACGAATTTAAAAAATCTCGCTTTGAAAATGAAGTTTGTGACGCTCTACAAGTTCACCGACACACAGGACATGACATTTACGGCATAACCCAATTTCCAGTTTTGCTACACCCCAGTTTTAGAGCAGTCGTTGGTGTACATCTGCATTTGCACCGTGGCTGGGGCTTAACTGCTGCTACTGTCTATCAGTGGGCTTACTGTGTCGATGCCCCAAATGCACCAAGCAACAAAAAACTGGCAGAACATACTTTCAGATTTAACTACCCTAAAGACCTTTATAAGTATTATAAATCTGCCACCCAACATACGCATAAAGCACGCATACCAAAACGCATATTTGCTGGCATTGCTGGCATATTGTTAATGGGCTATTTCGCTTATAACCTGCTCTTTAAACAAAACAACTTTCTAACAACACTTTATGGCAAAGAACAAACAGTAAAAGTACAAGAAAATCCATATCAGCAAACCACATTATCAGTTAACACAGAGCAACAGCAAGCAGAAAAAATACAAAATCAGCAATATGAAACCCAATTGCAAACAGACATAGACAAACTCAACCAAGAAATACAAAAAATCCAGCTTGAACAGCAATTAGCCCAACTCAAACAGCAGTCACAGCCTGCCAATGTCATTAGCTTTGGTGGTAAATGCAAAACATACAGTCAAAGCGGTCAACACATACCCATGCCATTAGATGAGTGCATGCAATACGCTAATGGCGAAAAACCATTATTTAAACAGTCGGTTGATGCCCAATTTATGGCAAACAATTATTGATTTATACGCTAAAAGCGTATAATATTATCTTTCTTAGGGGGATTTATGCGACTACTACACTTTATTGAAACCACTGTTTTTACCAAACAAATCACTAATTTATTGATTGACGACAGTTATAGTGACTTTCAAAGTTTTTTATCTGAAAATCCTGAAGTTGGTGATCTAATACCAGGAACTGGTGGTGTCCGTAAAGTGAGGTGGGTATTACCCAATACTGGAAAAGGAAAAAGGGGCGGTATTCGTGTTTTGTATTACTACTTAGATGAGTTTGGCATATTTTATATGCTCTCGGTGTATGCCAAAAGCAATACCATTAATATTAGTGACAAAGACAAAAACCGCTTAAAACAAGTCATTTTAGCAATTAAGAAGGCACATAATGGATAAAGAAGATTTTGATTTATTGTTTGCATCTGCTCAAGAAGCATTAAGCATCGCCAAAGGTGATAAAAAACCATCTAGGGTATTTGTTGTTGAAGTACCTGATGTCAAAGAAATAAGAGACAAAACAGGTCTTTCCCAAATTGATTTTGCTAAGCGTCTGTGTATTAGCCCTAGAACCCTACAGAATTGGGAACAAGGCAGAACAAATCCTACAGGTCCAGCTCAAACATTACTTAGATTACTTGATAAACAGCCACAATTACTTGAATTGGCTTAATACTCTAATGGGTAATGTTGCCCTGCAATTTAGAGTATTTAAACATGATTTATCAAGAAATTTTACAGTTTTATCAACACAATGGATTATATCAATCCAATCATGAATATGGTGAGAAGTTTTATCACTTACAGTTTTTTGAGCGGTTAGAAAGCATCAGCATACAAGATATTCATGATTATGCCACCTTGCGTAATATGCCACCTTGCGTAATGTGCAAGGTGTCAAGAATGCGACCATTAACCGTGAGTTGACAATTATCCGCTCTGCGATTAATTATTATAATTTGCATCATGAAACAAATTATAAAAATCCATTCAATGGTTTTAAACTCTTTGAAGAAGTTTACTTACCAAGGTATCTATCTAGTGATGAATGCAAAAGGCTATTAGATACTTGCAAGAGATACCCTAACCCTATGTTCTATGTTTATATTGCCTTGTTGTTATACACTGGCTCTAGGTCTAATGAGATATTAACACTAACATGGAAGTGCGTTGACCTTGAAAACCGTTGTATCATCATTAAAAATTCTTTATCAAAGAACAAGAAAACGGTTTATAAGCCTTTGAATGACAAAGCATTACAGGTAATTGATGATATTGATTACATACATTATCAATGGGTCTTTTATAATCCTAAGACAGATTATCATTACAAGACATTTAGGGGAGCATGGGTGTGGGCATTAAAGGAATGTGGCTTACAATGTCGCATTCATGACCTGCGTCATACTTTTGCAAGCTTACTTGTAAAAAAAGGTGTTCCGTTATATCATGTGTCCCAGTTGTTGGGACATTCTGATACTCGCATCACTCAAAAGTATGCTCACTTGTCTACAGACACCTTGAAAGACGTGGTTGATTTGATTAATATTTAACAAATTGTTAGTAAGCTTAACACATTTGTGAATAAATCTAGCCCTTTCACGGCGGTAACAGGGGTTCGAATCCCCTACGGGATGCCACTTATTCAGCCAGTCTAGCCATAGACTGGCTTTTTCTTTGCTTTCTGTTTCTGGTTTGTAAGCTAAAACTGTATCTATTGGGTTTTGTGCCTACAAAAATTGCAAGTTTGGCTAAAAGTGTGTCACTGGGTTTTAGTCTTCTTCCTTTGTAATTCTTGAATGTGCTTGTTTTTTTTGTTGGGTTAATCGTCAGCACTTTTTGACTTCCCGCTTTGTTTATATGTTAAGATAACCAAAAGACATTTGTATCATAGGGGAGACATACAAAGGTATGCAGTTAAGCACCATCATCATGGCGGCAGGTAAAGGCACTCGCATGAAATCTACCAAACCAAAGGTATTACAGCCCTTGGCAGGTAAGCCTTTATTACAGCACGTTTTGGACACCGTCAAAAAAATTAATAGCCAAAATAATATCGTGATTTTTGGCTTCGCAGGTGAGCAAGTCAAACATGCGTTTTCACATGAAACAATAACATGGGTAGAGCAAACCAAACAGCTTGGTACAGGTCATGCGGTACAGATGGCATTGCCCATATTGCCAAAAACAGGCAAAACCTTGATTTTATCAGGTGATGTGCCACTGATTGGGGTGGATACGCTGAATAAATTGACCAACAGTCATGGCCCCTTTGCCATGCTGACCATGACGGTGGCGAATCCATTTGGACTTGGGCGTGTTGTCCGTGAAAATGGCAACCCAGATGGTAAAGTATTGGCAATTGTAGAGCAAAAAGATGCCACCGCAAGCGAACAGCTGATTACTGAGATTAACAGTGGTGTGTATTGTGTTGCTAACGACATTTTGCACCAGTATCTAAATCACCTTGATAATAACAACACCCAAGGTGAGTATTATTTAACTGATATTGTGAAAATGGCGGTTGCTGATGGCATTAAAATTGCCACTGTGTCTCCCACATTTGACTTTGAAGTCGCAGGGGTCAATGATCGTATACAGCTTGCCAATCTTGAACGCACATGGCAACAGCACCAAGCCAAACAACTGATGAAGCAAGGCGTGCATGTTCTTGACCCCAATCGTTTTGATTTGCGTGGGACGTTGGTATGTGGCACAGATGTGCAGATTGATGTGAATGTGATTTTTGAAGGTGATTGTCAGCTTGGTGATAATGTCGTCATTGGGGCAGGTTGTGTCATTAAAAATAGCGACATTGCAGATAATACGGTCATTGCCCCATACAGTCTGCTTGATAATGCCATCGTGGGGAAGAATAACCAAATTGGACCTTTTAGCCGTTTACGCCCCAAGGTGATGACCGCCAATCATGTGCATATCGGTAACTTTGTCGAGCTTAAAAACACACAAATGGCAGATGGGGCAAAAGCCAATCATTTGGCCTATTTGGGTGATGCCACCATTGGGCAAAAAACCAATATCGGCGCTGGAACAATTACGGCAAATTATGATGGGGTGAATAAATTTAAAACCAGCATTGGCGATGATGTGCGTATTGGTTCAAATGCGGTGTTGGTTGCTCCTGTTGCCATTGGTGATAAAGTTACCGTGGGGGCTGGCAGTACCATTACCAAAGATTGTGAAAGTGAAAAATTGGTGATTGCTCGTAGCCGTCAAATGGCAGTCGATGGGTGGGCAAGACCTGAGAAAAAGTCTTAATCATATGACCTCTACCAAAAACACAGATTGCTCTTTTTTATCTGCCAAGCTTTGTCCATCAACCCATCACCCACCATGTCCGAATTTTCCCTAATCCACACCCATTTTAAGCATCTAACCGCTCCCCACCAACATACCGTGTTGGGCATTGGTGATGATTGTGCCATCAGCAACATTCCCCCAAACAGCCAGCTGGTCAGCTGTGTGGATACGCTGGTGGCAGGGCGGCATTTTGTCCATGAGACCAGCCCCCACGCCATTGCTTATAAATCGGTGGCGGTCAATCTGTCTGACCTTGCCAGCATGGGAGCGACGCCCTATGCCATTTTGGTGGGCTTATCCTTACCAAAGTCCATGGCAAATGACGACTTTTGTCAGGCGTTTGCAGAGGGTTTGGCGGTGGCTTGCACACCGTTTGGGGTAGAGCTGATTGGGGGAGACACCACAAGCTCACCCATTTTAACGATTTCAGTAACGGCACTTGGATTTGTGCCACATGGGCAGGCAATCACACGCCAAGGGGCATGCGTGGGCGATGTGGTGTGTGTCAGTGATACGGTGGGGCTGGCAAGCCTTGCTTTGCATGGGATTTTGGACGATTTAAATGGAGACGGACACGCCAACCGACCACCAGAGAGCTTGCCTGAAAAATTACGCCAAGCCATGCAATACCCCGCCCCACAAGTGGCACTTGGCAAACGGCTCATCGGCTTTGCAAATAGCATGATAGACATCTCGGACGGTTTGGGGCAGGATTTGGGGCATATTCTGACTGCTTCAAATGTCGGTGCGGTGATTGAGCTTGATGCCATACCCAGCCATGCCTTACTTGATGCCTTGCCCCATGCCCAAAAATGGCAACATCAAATCAATGGGGGCGATGATTATCAGTTGTGCTTGACCATGACAAAACAAAATTTTAAAAAATTCAATCAATCATACCCAAACAGCATTTTTGCCATTGGTGAAATCGTGGCACAGAAAGGGTTAACACTGATGAATGATCATCAAAAAGTGGATTTAACAGTACAAGGGTGGGCGCATTTTTAAAATCGCACCACTTAAACTGACCCCATTAAAAAGCTTGCCCCATTAAAAACTTACCCCATTAAAAATGACCATCGTTAACATCGCATGACCGATAAACCAGCGATAACATGGGAAACATAACATGAGATGACGGTAAAAATAGGATAACGGTAAAATAGGATAACAATGACCAATCACAAACCTGACATTCGTCAAGCAAACCCTTGTCCGCCTTGCCCTGCCACCGCCACGGCTTGGGAGAAGGTGATTTATTGGCTTGGGCTTGGGCTTGGCACAGGTTTGCCTAAAAAAGCCCCCGGCACTTGGGGAACAGTGGGTGGGGTTATGATTGCTTTACCCATGCTTTTGTTGGGATTTTGGGGATTTTTGGCGGTTGTGGTGGTTGGCTGTTTGGTTGGCAGTTATGTGTGTGGCAAAACCTCAAAGCTGATGGGCGTACATGATGACCCACACATTGTCTTTGATGAATGGGTGGGCATGTGGATTTCGCTTTTGCCAAGTGTGTGGTTGCTTGCTCAAACACAAGATGCAGCTAAAACTGGCTTAGAGTATTACCACCCAAGCACTGCGTTATTATTCATTGTCCCTTTTGTTTTATTTCGCTTTTTTGATATCATCAAGCCCCCTCCGATTAAATGGGTGGATAAAAATGTCTCTGGTGGATTTGGGATATTGATTGATGATGTGTTGGCAGGGGTGATGGTCAGTATGCTACTGATAATGGCATCTCTGTTTTTTTGACTGTTTTTGGCTGCTGCATACAGACAAACATTTTTTTCAATCGTGAACAGGTTTTAAGGTAAATAAAGCATAAATTTAGTGCCAGCTTTTCATAGTGTGTTGCTATACTGTGAAAGTGCTTTAATCAAGTGAACATATTTTCAACTAAATGGAGTAATTTATAAAGGGAACTGTCAAACTACGGATTAGGTTATTTCGTGTTTTTTCTTCTAGGAATAACCGCTTTCATGTCATGCTTTACCTCTGATTCTCTGCGAATCGTACTCTTTGTCAGTTATAAAATATTCTGCTTATTCAAACACTTCTATCAGGTCGTTTATAATTTTAACACTCATAGTAGGAATATTATTGGTTCTGCATCAGAAGCCCTATTAGAGGCGGAAATTAATAAGTTAAAACCTTTTATTAGCCATAAAGATGAAATGATAATAATACTTAAGCATGAAAATGCTATATTGAAGCTACTTGTGAAAATCCAAAGATGAAATAGATAGTCAAAGAAAATTTAGGCTGATAGCCGAATTTCAAGGCTATCAGCTTAATTGGAAGTTTGAAGTTTTGATGTAACTTTTATAGGATTTTTAACTTAATTTTTGGAGAAATATTTTCCGATAAAAAACCACTGGGCAAAGATAATAAAGTCTCAATACGTTTAGGCGGTAAAAACACTTTATCAATAATACTTTTCCTACTAAACCCACCATCTTCTAATAACATCTCAAATACCTTGGCAAATAAAGTAGGTTGCTCATCAATTAATTCATCATCCAGTGGCTCATGCTTTCGCCACTTTCTATAACTTATTGTTTTATAAAATTTTATATACTCATCTTCAGTGATTAGTTCAAGGTCAAGAGTTTTTCTCAAAATTGCTTGAATGGAGATTAACCACTTCATCTTTAATTGGATAAACTTTTCTAAAGATGGATAATATAATTCATCAATAGCAATATCTGATGGATAGAGCAACTCATTAGCGAACCTATGAGATTGGTTCTCTATTTTTTTATAAATTTCCTTTTTGTTATAATCTTCTATAGGAATAGCTTTGTGCATAATTAAATGTCCAATCTCATGAGCCAAATCAAAACGACTTCTAACAGCAGGTGTATCTTTTATAATAAACACGAAAGGTACATCATTATACCAAGCTGATACCCCATCCATTTGCTCGCTTGCATCTGTGCCTAATTCATCTTTAATAACAACGATACCGTTACTTTCTGCTACACCAATCAGATTATCAATTGGATCATTTCCTAAACCCCAAAGTTTACGACATTCTTTGGCTAGTTCATCGATTTTATTGTTATCGAGTGCATGCCATTCACTTAAAGTTAAAGATTTAGGTAACTTCGTTTCGGGGAAACCTACCCACTCGGAGAGTATTTGATAAATTTCAGCAGAAAAAACAAGTTTAGATTTAGCGATATTACGAGCTAATTTAGTTGTTGAGGCATTAGAACGATAAAATTCTACGGTCTGTAGAATTGCTTTAGGTTTGCTTTGAAACCATTCAATATTAACCTTTAATATTTCACTCATTTTTAGTAAAACATCAGGTCTTGGTGTGAAATTTGGGTCGTTAATCCATCTTGTTACAGTTGAACGATTAACATCCATTAAGTTTGCAAAAGCTACATTGGTTAAGCCTTGGGACTTCAAGGCTAACAATAAACGATTACCATTAAACATATATTACCCCATTCATGCTAAATCAGCTTGAGGAGGCTTTTTACTCCCCTCCACTATACTTTCCTCAAGAACTTTCTTGAGTTTAAGAACAAGGGTATCGTTCGCCTTTTTCTTATGTATAGTTATCGATTTAGACTGTTTATAAGCAAAAATATCAGCAAAAGGAATAGATTCCATAATTGCTTTACCCTTACTTGTCGGTATATCAATACTGCACTCAATATCGGAAATATCAGATTCAGTATTTTTGCTAAATACCCTATAAGTAAAAAATATTTTACTCAATATCTCAGAGATATTGGATTCTGCTATTAAATCTTCCTTGAACAAGTCATTACTTTCTGTGAGTTCAAGTATTGTATTGCCTTGAGCAAGAAGCTGCTTGTACTTTGAAGATAACGACGTACCACAACCATTTCGATAAACGGCAATATTAAAACCTTTTGTTGATATGGTTTCAACTATATTTTGCCACTACCTACTTCGCTAATTAATAACTGGTTTTTATCAGCCGTTGCCACTAAAGCAGTAACAGCACTTCTTTGAATTTCATCTGCAATAAAAATCTTTTTTTGATTAGGGATATTAGCAAATTTCCCTTCAGCATACAGTTCATCCTACACAAGCAAACTTCGTAAATGCGTATCGAAGTTCCTGAAGAACTTTTTGCCCAGTACCTGTAATAAATTTTCAACTAATTCATTTCTTAATTCTTCCGTCATCGAGTAACACCGATTCATTTATTGGTTTTTTTTATTATAGCGTTTAAAAATTAGAAAAACAATATAATTTGTTGCGCTAAATATTTGACTTTAGAATTTAAATATGAAAAAATACACCCATTAGTTAATGTATTGTTACATGGACTAATAGGTATAACAAATAGGTTGTTATGCTTTATTTATGACTTGATCTAAACTTTATAAGGAGTCAAAAAATGGCTTATCGTAGCGCAATCACAGGTCGTTATGTCAGCAAAGCTACTTACGCTAGACATCCAAAGACAACCGTAAAAGAGAGTAGTGGTGCAAGTAAAGGTAACAAAACTGTCAACCGTTCTGCAATAACGGGACAGTTTGTTACTGGTACTTATGCTGCTAGTCATCCTAAAACGACTTTGACCGAGAAAGTTTAGGAAATAGTTTAGCAGTGAGAAGTGCGGTATATTTTAATATGCTGCACTTTTTTAGTAAATGATAAATTTGTAAAGTTTTATAAAATTAGAAAAACTGATTGATTGGAGAAATAAATGGCAAATCATGCTCGTTGTCCCGAATGTGGCAACAAACTTAAATCTTATTATTATTGTGGACGTTGTGGTAATCAAGATATAACGAATTGGCCAATAACATTCGTTGGTATAGGAATTATCCTAGTGGTAGCAACATTGTGGTTGATTTTTGCTAAGAATCAATTTTGTTCATCTTCGATATTACAGATGGTGGTTACCAACTTTGGTCTAAGTTGTAATTGATTGATTATTAGATTTACCTTGGGTAGTTAGTTCAATGATATTATTAACAGTAACAGACAACTGCCTAACTTCTTCTATATTAGCCCAAACCCTATTTCTCATCAGATACTTCGTATCAACTAAAATCGTATAAATCTTCTTATATGCATATGCATCATCCACCCAATCAGCTACTGTCCATCCGCTACAATGATAAACGAGTAACCTATTTACTTTTGCATTGAATGGTAAGAGAAACACATTTCTCACTTTATCAAAATCAAAGTGACTATCAATATATTGAGCGTAAGTAATCTGCTTGGCTATCGATGACATATTAGGCAAATGGTCTATTTTATGGGTAATACCATAGCGATAATACTTAGCATCAATCACATACAGGCTATTATCGTCATGATTTATCATAATTGTATCGGGTAATAGCGGATTGGTATCTTTGATACTGCCATCAATCAAATGCCGAGTCGCTTTTGGAAAATATTGAGCTTTATTGTCCCCTTTTTCAGTGCCAAAAGTTTTTTCAATCAGATTTTCCCATACCTTTTCAAACCGTCTTGTACCAAAGGCAAAATGCTTTGGATTACTATTATTCTCATCCAAGTTTTGAAGCACATTAATCATGCTTTGGAATAGCTGTTTATCCATATCCTTATTAGCTTTATGCAACTTGTCTCGCAATATAGCTATAAATTGTGTTTTACAAAGCGTAGAGGATGGTTTAGAAGGGGTAGATAAACCGTAGTACCATCCAAGCTTAGCAAAGCTCTCATATACGCAATGCTTGCTTATTTCGGTCATAATGTGTTCGTCATTGCTATGGTGAAGACGAGTTTGGAGATTTAGATAGATTGCTCCATTTTCTTGAATGACGGGCTTTTCTTTTTTGACAGTTCTGACCCAATTGACTTTTCCATTGGCTCGGCTGGCATACATAGTTTCACGCTCGGTGTAGTAGCCATTGCTCAAATAATCTTGAATGACAAAGTGATAGGACTGAATGGGAAAGCCCTGTTGTTCATCTTCGGTTAAATCAGCCCTAACAACATTTTGCATTTCACGTTGATAGTCTGATAGCACGCTGATTAGACATAGCACGTCTTCATTGGATGTATAGTCATAGCCATAGGGAAAAGTAATATAGGGGCGGTGGTGTTTTAAAACGTTATCAAACTCAAAACGAACCCCGACAAAGTCTTCACGTTCTTGGGCAAGGCTACAGTAGGGCAATAAATCATACTTCATTGCTGTTATCGCTGACCTGCGTTTTTAGTGATTGCCCTTGTTGGAGCTTGGCTTTGATGTCTTCATTAAAAACCTCAAAACGGCTAAAACCTTGCTTGTTTTTAAACTCTCGCAACACTTTATCTAAACTATTAAGGTCAGCTCTGAATAAAGCGTATTTGTTAAATTTAAACACATCATCCCACAGATATTTGACAACCTTTTCGGTAAACGGAATGCCGTTGTCAAGGTCATCGGGCAGTTTGAGTTCATCGGTTCGTACAAAGAACGCCCCAAGCCGTTTATCTTCTGACGAGAGAGTGTCTTTGTTAATATCGAGAATGTGCTCATTGATAACGGTATTAAAGTGTTGCCAACTAACACCTGTATCTAAAATTAGCTCATTACGATAGTCACAATTGGCAATATTGTTCTCAATCATCCGCATTGTCCAACGTCGTTGAAAGGCAGTGTCTAGGGTAAACACGTTTTGGTCAGCGGTGTTCATTGTTGCCAAGATGGTGAGATTATTGGGAATGAAGATAGTTTTATTGGCGTCGTTAAAGATTTCTTCTGCCATTAAATCGTGAGAAATGCGATAACTGCTTGAGCCTTCGTCTTTGCGATCAAGTAGCTGAAAGACTTCGCCAAAGATGGCAGGGGCGTTACCACGGTTAATTTCTTCAATGACAAGATAGTAGTGGTGGCTAGGGTCATTGATAGCTTTTTTCAGAATTTTAGTGAAAGAACCTGCTTTGAATTTATAGTCAATTTTGCCATTATCATCGTTAACTTTAGGTAGAATTTGTCCCACAAAGTCGGTGTTGAGATAGTCAGGGTGGAAGACAATGCGTTCAATATATGTTTCGTCTTCACCTGTGATTTTGTTGATGTTATAGCTTTTTCCAACACCTGCAATACCGTATAAAAGCAAATTTTGGGGCTTTCTTGGAATATTTGGAATAGGTTTTGTGATGTTGCTAAATGAGCTAAGAGGCGGCAAGTGATGAGATTGTTCAGCATTGACATCGAATTCACCAATGATATTAAAATCAAAGATATTCACAATCTGCTTGATTTCTAGTCCAGAGTATAACGTTTGTGAAAATGGGGAGGCGCTCAAATCTCCTGCATCTTTGACAATAAATGAGCCATCATATTTAATTGTCAAATTGCTATCTAGGTTTGCCCCTTTAGTCGCAGTTAGATAATTGTCAAGCGATATTGGCTGATGGGCATCGAAAACCGTGATATTTTCATCAATAAACAAGGTGTTAAAATCTTGCTCTCTAATTAAGCTATATAACCGTTGCTTTTGTGCTTCAATGAATGTTGCATTTTTGTACCAAAAAATGGTAGTCAATAATATATTGATATTGATGGGTCTGCCGTTTAAAAAATTCGTTAATGACCGAGTTGCCCAACTGGGCGTAAATAAAGCAAACCAACTTTTTTCAGATTTTCTAGTTTTCACTTCTTTCAAAGAAAACGCTGAATTTGCAAGATTGGCAAACAATCCCATATCTGCATGGTAATAATAATCTTGAACTTTTTCGGAACTTAATAACAATAAAATAATGCCCACAAAAGTATCAGGCTTCCTAACACGTTGCTGAATCAGCTTTCTTGCTTCAATAAGCTGATTGATTGAAATATATAGATCCATTACGAACGCCTTTTTATAGACAATAATTTTACATTAATTGTTGGGTGGCAAATAATGAAGCTAAGATTGCTTGAATGACAGGCACAGTAACAGAATTACCCAATTGTTTATAGGCTTGAGCGTTCGACACATCAAATTTAAAATCATCATTAAAACCTTGCAGTCGCAAGGCTTCACGGACAGATAACTTTCTTTGAATATCCCACAACTTAGGCACACGATTGGCAATAATGGTTGGAGAATAGGTGTCAAGAGATGCGTAAAAGGCTTCTTGAATTTGCGTTTTGGCAAAGTCACCGACATGAAAACGTAACGCTCCGTCCGCTTTTAAGTAGGAAAAAACCCCATGTTTTCCTTTTTTGGTATGGGGAGCATACATAGAATTATCATGCTCAACTCGTTCATTGATATGGCAATTGGCAAAATGATAGTTAATTCTATCAATTTCAAACTTGCTTAAAATTAGCGATTTGTCATTGTTGTCGGATTCGATAATATCCCATAGCTTCGTTGTTCTATCACGGTTTTTAGGAAATTCAAATCTATCATTATCGCTATCTTTGCGAATTACCACACAATACCAACGCTCTCGAAATTGTGGTACGCCATAATCATAACTATTTAAAATCGTCCAATAAGTATTATAGCCCGCTTCATCCAATGCCTTTAGAGCGATGTCCATTGTCTTGCCTTTATCATGCGATTTAAAGCCCTTGACATTTTCAAGTAAGGCAAATTTTGGTTGCTTATTTTCTAAAATGCGTAACACATCAAAAAATAAGGTCCCTCGTGTCTTGTCCTCAAAGCCTTTTGTTTTACCCGAGTAGCTAAAAGGCTGACAAGGAAAGCCTGCCAATAGTAAATCATGTGAAGGTAAATTATTTGCATCAATTTGGGTAATATCACCAAAAGGCATCTCGTGATGATTAAGTTGGTAGGTTTGCTGTGCAAATTTATCAAATTCTGACGAAAATACACATAGACCACCGTTTCTCTCAGCACCTAGGCGAATACCCCCAATACCTGCAAATAAGTCAATGAATTTAAACTTATAATTGATAATTAAGTTAGATAATTTTTCCAACTCAGCATCAGAAATTAACGCTAAAACTTGCTTTTTAAGTGATTTAGATGAACAAATATTCGTATCACAATACAAATCGGTATCGTATTTAATCGCATACAGCCACTGATCAAGCGTTGCTTGAACATTACTACCCTTGGGTGTATGGAGTTGTGCAATTTCAGACAAGTGCGATGAAACAGGTTGTTTATTCACTTCATATCTCGTAAGATTTGGCTTCATTAACTTAAGGCAATGTGCTTCTTGCTTCTGATAAGAATAATCAAAGACTTGATATCCTAATTCTAGCGACGATGATAAAGCAATATACTGTTTATTCATGGATTAAAACCAACATTAGTTCTTGAAAAGCCGATTAAATTTAAAAAATTCATTATTATAGAGACTCAAGGATTAAGCATTATACCAACTTAAACGTTTCGCTTCCAAAATATCTTCTTGTAAGAAAAAACAAAAAGACAATATATATCGTTTTTGAATAATTTAAATGCTTTCTATCACTATAAAACTTTCATGAATATACTTATTCATTCATTAATGAATCCAAACTATTCAAAATTTGCTCTGACCAACTTTCTATCATAGTCTCTAAATCAGTAACACCACTATAAAAATCCTTTGTTATTCTTAAAAGCAGAATAACAAAGGACAAAACAGACATCAATAGTATGACAATTAATTGTTCAGTATGATAATTAATTGTCCGACCACATGACCCAAACGCAATCACTTTTGGGTTATTCCACAGTAACGCTTTTTGCTAAGTTTCTGGGTTTATCCACGTCCGTGCCTTTGACAAGTGCCACATGATATGCCAATAATTGTACAGGTATGGTATGCACAATTGGGGACAGCGTACCGATATGGCGTGGTGTGCGAATGACATGAACGCTGTTACTGCTGCTAAAATCACTGTCAAGGTCGGTAAATACAAACAGCTCACCACCACGAGCAGACACTTCTTGCATGTTGGCTTTGACTTTGTCTAATAGGTTGTCATTAGGTGCAATCACCACCACGGGCATATTGTCATCAACCAACGCCAAAGGACCATGTTTTAACTCACCAGCAGGGTAGCTTTCGGCATGAATGTAGGTGATTTCTTTGAGTTTTAACGCACCTTCTAATGCCACTGGATAGTGAATGCCACGCCCCAAAAACAGACTGCTTGGCTTATCAGCAAAAAAAGTTGCCCAGCTGGTAATTTGTGGTTCTAGGTTTAAGGCATATTGTATGTCATTGGGCAAACTGCGTAATTCATTGATATATTGGGTCATTTTGTCATCATTCACCACATCATATAAACGCCCCAAGGTAACTGCCAAGCCAAACAATGCCACCAACTGGGTGGTAAAGGCTTTGGTTGATGCCACCCCAATCTCTGCCCCTGCTCGGGTATAAAATACCAGTTCACTGGCTCTAGGTAGGGCGGATTCCATCACATTACAAATGGAGAGGCTGTGCTGATGCCCTTGGGCTTGGGCATATTTTAACGCTTCCATGGTATCTAACGTTTCGCCTGATTGAGAAATGGTGATGATAAGTTGCTTGGGATTGACAATCACGTTACGGTAGCGGTACTCACTGGCTATCTCGACATCGGTGGGCAGTTTGGCAATGCTTTCTAACCAATATTTGGCGGTTAATCCTGCATAATAGGACGTGCCACAGGCTAAGATTTTGATGCCATCAATGTCGTGAAAAACTTGCTTGGCATTTTTACCAAAATTTTCTGGAATAAACCCAGCGTCCAAAAAGACTTCAGCAGTGTCAGCCGTGGCCTTGGGCTGTTCGTAGATTTCTTTTTGCATAAAGTGGTTATACGCCCCCAGCTCTAGCGATGCCAGTGATACTTGAGACGTTGTGGCGGTGCGTTCTGTCAGATTGTCTGTTTTGTCAATCAATTTTTGCACACCATCAGCAGTCAGACAAGCGATGTCGCCATCTTCTAGATAGATGATTTCACGAGTGAATGCCACCACCGCTGATACGTCTGATGCCATAAACACTTCGTCTTTCCCCACACCGATGAGCAATGGACAACCCATGCGAGCAACCACCATCTCACCTGGCTTATCATTGGCAATCACAGCGATGGCGTATGCCCCATGAAAGTTGGCACAGGCTTGTTGTACAGCGGTGAATAAATCGTTGGTTTTTTTATAAATGTCATGCACGGCATGAGCGATGACTTCGGTGTCAGTTTGAGAATTAAAAGCATAGCCCAAGTTTTGCAAGCGTGTGCGTTCGGCTTCAAAATTTTCAATGATGCCATTATGCACAACCGAAATTAAATCACCTGAAATGTGTGGGTGGGCGTTTGGCTCAGTTACGCCACCGTGTGTTGCCCAGCGAGTGTGTCCAATGCCCGTATGTCCTGTGATGCCTTTGGCTTTAGCAACTTGCTCCATCAAGGCAACCCGCCCCACTCGGCGAACACGTTTAAGCCCATTGTCCGTCTGCACAGCAATGCCTGATGAATCATAGCCACGATATTCTAGACGTTTTAAGCCATCTGTTAAAAAATCAATGATGTTGGCATGCTTTCGAATGCCACCGACGATACCGCACATAAGCCGTTCCTAAGTATCTGATTAAATCAGGTAAATTATAGCATAGTAAACGGTAGACATAGATTTTTGCTGGTATTTTTTAGATGCTTAATTTGCCATTCTTGCCTTATCTTTATGCCTTACCATTGTCGTTTGATTTGGGTATTATACAACCCCACATAACCCTCCTTTTTATCAATCCCTGCATATTCAAGACTGGCATCTTCATAGCGTTTAAACTTATACACCGCATCATTCATCACCGCTTCATCAAACACATTCAATGACACAAGCAAAGAAAAATCCGCCTGCGTAAGCCCTGTTACTCGGGTAAACAGCTCAGGTTCAAGCACCGTAATCACATCTTTTAAACTGTGTTCTCGATAATCTGATAAATACATAAAAATTGGAATGCGTGTGGCAAATTTAATTAGTTTTTCCTTAATTTCTTGGCGTTTGGATTTCTTATCCTTTTCTTCATTGGTTAATTTTTTAAGCTCTTTCTTTTCATCATCAGATAATTCATTTTCTTTGGCTTTTTGCTTAATGGCTTTAATGCGTTCAGAGCGATTGATGACGATTTGAATTTCATCATTTAGGTTGCGAAAACTTTCTAATTTTTCCAATGCTTGTAAGGCTTCTTTATTATTCATTAAATTGGTTAATGTCAAATCATCAACATTCACCAATAACGCACTTTGCCAGCGTCTTGCCAACAGCGTGGCGGTTGTACCGCTCATCGCCATATCCAACAATAATTTGGCATCCACCTGTTGCATGGCACTGCCGTCATAGGCAAGCACGGGCAAAAAGGCAATGAATTCGGCAACTTTACTCTCTGGATTGCCCTCTTTTGGGTTTAGTTGATGGGCATAATCAGCGATTTGGCGTAAGGCACGATTGGGGGCAAAGTCAAAAATATAACATTGATTTTTAATCACAGTTACCCCATCATCGCCTTGCACTGTCCAAGGCGTTTGCACCCGAAATCCTGCCTGAAAATAAGTCTCAGGGCTGGTACAATTTTTGAGCATAAAAATCCCCGTCCACGCAGGCACGCTAACGCCCGTCGTCAGCTTACTGCAAGATAGGGTGATGGTTTTTGTCTGTAAAGGATTATTGCCAATGGCATCATTAACAGGGGCTAACGCCTTATCGCTCATGCCTGCCTGATTGCCTGCCGCCACAATGATTGTGTAGTCATGATAAAATTTATTATTGGGGGCTTTTAATAAATTTGCCATGGCATAACAACTGGCAACATTTGGCAAAAACCAAAGTGTGTGCAATAAACTGTTTAATAAATTATCATCACTAAATGGCATGATTTGGTGGATTTATTGTCATTGCTTTTTTTACAGGTCAGCTTGGCAATATGCTCAAATTTGCCATGAGTTCTGCATTTGTGTCTGCGCCTGTTTTTGCGTGGCTAAACTACTCTTTGGTACGCTCAGAACAAAAGCTGTCATCTGGCATTCAAGCGTTGTCAATCATCGGTTTTATGTTTTTGCTTGGATTTGCTTTGTTATATGTTGCCAATACCATGGGCATTTTTGGCTAGCAAGCAAATAAACTAAAAATAAAAAAAGCAGAGCTGATGATTAAGGCTCAAGCCGAGATTGGGCAGCCAAAGGCGTGCGATTGGCTGGCGTGGAAGTGATTGTTACCAAAGGTTTTGAACGCATTCACAGAACCAACCTTGTGGGCATGGGCGTGTTGCCATTGTTAATTTATGGGTGGCAAAAATCGTCATACGCTAAAATTAGACGGTATTTATGGCGTAAAAGGCGACATTAGCCCCCATTGTGAATTGACGCTAACCATTGAACGCACCAATGGCACGATTGATAAAGTGCCTGTAACTTGCCGACTAGACAGCGACGCCGAAGTCAAGACTTATAAAGCAGGCGGGGTGTTACAGCAGTTTGCAGGGGAGTTTTTGGCTGGCTAGAAGCTGGCAACCGATATCAAAGCAAGGCAATTTGTGGTAAAATTATCTTGCCTTAAAGTTTTAATACAACTTCTATTTTACTGACTTGAGATAAAATCGGTTATTCTATATTACAATCATTCTTTCATATCTTGAACGAGATAAACTATATGCTTTTGTTAAATGAAATTAGAGAATTAGCCCTTAATTATGAGCTCAAACTTAAATCTCAAATAAATCTAAGGGTTCAGGAGATGGAGCAAGATGATACAAGCCATTATTTAATTTATGAAGTTTTGGGTATTCCATATAATGAAGGAAAATTGATTGATATTTATCAAAATAAAGGTCGTTTTTTATACAAATATGCTGGTGCATTTTTAGAAGAAGCATCTTTAATGTGTATCAAGCATAAATTTCCAGACTCTAGCAAAGTAAAAATACCTAATACTATAGGTCAAAGACCAAAAACTTTTGAAATAGATGCTTTAGTAAATAATCATTATGCAATCGAAATTAAATGGAGGGACGCAACAACCGATGGTGATCATATCACCAAAGAGCATACCAGATTGAAAGCCATTCATAATGCTGGTTATATTCCTGTGCGACTCATGTTTTACTATCCAAATAGAACTCAGGCTCAAAGAATACAAGAAACATTAGAAACTTTATATAAAGCTTTAGGAGGTCAATACTATTACTCTGACTCTGCATGGGATTTTATATATAATTTTACAGGTATTAATTTATTATTAATACTACAAAATCTTGCTCAAGAGAAAAGAAATGCTAAATAAAATTTTTCATGGAGATTGTGTAAATATCCTAGGTAAACTTGACCTAGAATCAGTGGATTTAATATATTTAGATCCACCTTTTTTTACAGGTAAAGTGTTTAATGGCACAAAACCAAAAACACAAAACTATACTTTTGATGATACTTGGCTAAATGACTCTGAATATGCTAATTTCCTTTATGTTAGATTAAGTAATTGTTTTAATTTATTAAAAAATACAGGATCTATTATTGTTCACTGTGATAGAAACAGTGTTCATATTATTAGATTTATTTTGGATCAGATATTTGGTAAAGATAATTTTCAATCAGAGATTATTTGGTCTTATAAAAGGTGGAGCAACTCTAAAAAAGGCTTATTAAATCAACATCAAAACCTTTTATTCTATTCAAAAACCGATAAATTTAAGTGGAATCCCCAGTTTGTGGATTACAGTCCTAGTACAAATATAGATCAAATTTTCCAGAAAAGACAGAAAGATCAATTGGGAAAATCTATTTATGCTCAAGACGCCAGTGGAAATATCCTGTATGGTAATTCTAAGAAAGGCGTTCCTCTTGGAGATGTTTGGGAAATCCCTTATCTAAATCCAAAAGCAAAAGAAAGAACGGGATACCCAACACAAAAGCCTCTAATATTACTTGAAAGAATTATAAAATTACTAACAGATGAAAGTGATGTAGTCTTAGATCCATTTTGTGGAAGTGGAACAACTTTAGTAGCCTCCAAGATTTTAAATAGAAAATACATAGGTGTGGATATTTCTCTAGAGGCTGTAAAATTAAGTAGGGAAAGACTAAATAATCCCATAAAAACAGATTCTTCATTAATGAAAAAAGGCTATAAATCATACAGTAATGATAATGAATGGATAACTGGACACCTTTTAGGTCTTGACTTTATAAGAATACATAGAAATAGCGGCTTCGATGCTACCTTAAAACAAGAATTGGATGGGAAAGTAGTATTTATTAAAGTTCAAGATAAAAATGAATCTCTTGAAGATAGTTATTTAAAAATGAAAAAATCATTAAGTAAAAAACCTAATAGCATAGGTATATTAATTCAAACAAAAAGTGATATTTTTAACACTTTCTTTGAAGGGCATAATATAAAGATTATTAAAAGTAGTCTATCCCAAATTACTGATATAACATTAACTTAAGGAACAAAACTATGCAAATGCAAACCCCAACCCCAGCCACCTACATGCGTGGCGGTACTTCCAAAAGTAAATTTTAACCTAATCAATTTACTCAAACCATCCAAAAATTACCAAGCAGCAATATAAACACAGATTTATTTGAGCCAACCTGATCAAAACAAGGCACTAAATAGATGAAAAAGACCATTTTTAATATTGCCAAAATGGACTGCCCGTCCGAAGAGCAGCTCATTCGCATGCGTTTAAAAGATGTGTCTGATATTTATGAATTACAGTTTGATATTGCTGGGCGGTGCTTAACCGTCTATCACGATAATCAAGATACAACGATTTTACAAGTACTTGAACCGCTTAATTTTGATAGTCATATCATTTCCACCGAAGTGATTGTTGATAAGATAGTGTTTAACAAGCCTGATGAGCGCTTAGAAAAAAGATTATTATATCAAGTGCTCATGATTAACTTTGTGTTTTTTATCATAGAGTGTTTGGTTGGTATTTTTGCTAATTCTATGGGGCTGATTGCTGATAGTCTAGATATGCTGGCGGACAGCTTTGTCTATATATTGGCGCTATCAGCCATTGGTATGACGCTGGCGTATAAAAAACGTGTGGCATTTTTGGCGGGGATAACGCAGATAATATTGGCGTTATTTGGGGTGATAGAAGTGATTAGGCGTTTTATCGGTGCTGAGCAGCTGCCCAATTATCAACTGATGATTGGCACGGCATTTTTGGCATTGATTGCAAACTGGCTGTGCTTATATCTACTGAGCAAAAATCAAAATAAAGAAATCCATATCAAAGCCAGCATGATTTTTACATCCAATGACATTATCATCAATATCGGTGTGATAGCGGCGGGAGCATTGACGTTATTGACTCATTCTAGCTATCCTGATTTAATCATTGGCATGATTATCTTTGTCATTGTACTATTTGGTGCCAGAAATATTTTAAAATTGGCAAAATAATTCATTTCACCAGCAAAGGAGTTTTTATGCAAACATCAGTCAAAGCCACCTACATACGTGGCAGTACTTCCAAAAACTTGATTTTTTAAAATGTGGTTAATGCGAGTTTGTTTATCTGGTATTTGATTTTTTAAGCCTTTATCCAAGCGTTTGACAATTTCACGCAAAAATACCCCAGATTTACACACAGGGTCTAAGAATGTCGCCTTTGGATTTGACCAAATCTCAGACGGCAATAAATCCAGCATTTGATTGGCAAGTTTTGGCGATGTGAAAACCTCATCATTAGACAGACTGGATAAACAGTCCAATACATCGGGGTTATAGCCCAATTCAAATAGTGATAATTGACCTTGTTGAATGGCATCTAGGTCTTTTGTGATGTTGTTGTCTATTTGTAAGTTGCCACTGTCCATGTTATTGCTCGCTTAATTTTAGATAATGAATGGGCGGATAATCTTGAATGTGTTTGGGAATAAATCCTTGATTATCGGTCAATTGGTTGTTGGTTTTTTCTACTAAGTTTTCATAGACATAATCACGCCTTTGGATAAGCGTGTCGCTGATGAGCTTCCATTCGCTAAATATGATGGGGCGATGATTGAAATCTGTGAGCGTTAACGCATTGCCACCCACGATATTTTTTGATAATAAAAACTTTGCCGTGTCAATAACAGCAGGGTCTGTTTGTTTAAAATGGCTTTGGTAATGGTCTAGGAATAAATCCAGCAATCGGTGACGGCACTCATCACAATTATCCGCCAAAAGCTCAATGCCATAAATTGATGATATGGCACAAATGGTGTGTTTTTCATAAGGAAATTGGGCATATTTGGGGGATTTTTTGCTTTTGTTGATTTGGGAGAGTCTTAGGGCGGTCGCAAGTTTTCGCCTTAAAATTTCTGCCAAAAAATTACCTGTGCCACAGGCAGGCTCTAAAAAAGTGCTGGTGATTTGCTCGGTTTGGATTTTGACCAAATCAAGCATGGCATGAACCTCACGCTCGGCGGTAAATACTTCGCCAAAATCGGCAACTCGTTTTTTGGATTTGATTTGTTGCTTGTCATCTTGTGCTTTGGCGGCATCAGTCATTTTTCACCGCCTTTTGGACACAGTTTAGAGACGAAAAAAGCCCACATAAAAGCAGGCTTTGGTAGAAAAAGAAAAATTAGGGCGTTAAGGGGTTGACAAGTTGTGTCATGTGCAGATAATCGTTGACGCTTGACGCTTGACGCTTGACGCTTGACGCTTGACGCTTGACGCTTGACGCTTGACGCTTGACGCTTGACGCTTGACGCTTGACGCTTGACGCTTGACGCTTGACGCTTGACGCTTGACGCTTGACGCTTGACGCTTGACGCTTGACGCTTGACGCTTGACGCTTAAGACGGTTTAAAAATACGGTAAACATGTGATGACTGGTTGATGATTTTTGCCAATATGTGTGGCTATTTTAGCACAAATTTTAACTTGGCATGTTGTTTTGGGGCGTATGGCATGTCCTATCTTGATGTTTTACAATGAGTGTTCATTTTTGGTTTTTTGTTTATCAGCTTGTACTTCTGGCTGACGCAAATTTTTGGCAATCTTATCCATGACGGCATTGATGAGCTTATGAGCATCGGTTGCCCCAAAATGGACATTGAGCTTCATTGCTTCATCTAACACCACTTTATAGGGGATATGCAGGCTATGTTTAAGCTCATAAGTGCCAATGAGTAAAATGGCGTGTTCGATGATGTCAAGTTTGGATAACTCTCTGTCAAGTTGGCTGACAATCAGGGCTTCTAATTCATCAATTTGGGCAGGGATATCACGCATCAGTTGATGATAGTAGCCCAAATGTACGGTGTGCATGGCATTATCAGCACGAGTACGGGCAGCGATGGCATGTGGTGGGTTGGATTGCCAGTTATGTTGACCCATTTGGGCAAAACGGCGGTCAGTCATCAGCCATTCATATAAGCCTTGCAAGGCAAAGCGTCTTGCCTTGCGTACGGCGGTGTGGGTGGTTTTGTAGGTGATGGTTTGGCTGTTGTTATCGTTGTTATCGCTTGGCTCAATGTTTGTTTGAGCGTTGTATTTATCTTTGGGCATGGAATATTGGCGTCTTTAATCTTTAGTGAATTGATGATACTTTTGTAATATTTGCGGTTGCTGTCAATGATACTTTAGTGATGCTTAGATAAGTTTGGGGCGATTTCTTGTATGGATTGCCCTTATGATTGTTTTGATGGCACAAATATGGCTTAGGTGTTTGTATCATCAGCAGATAAATCGTCTAACTGACTTAATACCGACACCATCTCAAGAGCGGTCATGGCGGCTTCTGAGCCTTTGTTGCCTGCTTTTGTGCCAGCTCGCTCAATGGCTTGTTCAATGCTGTTGGTGGTTAATACCCCATTCACCACAGGGATATCATAGTCAGTTGCCACACCACCCAAACCTTTTGCTGATTCGCCTGCCACATAATCAAAGTGGGGTGTGCTACCACGAATGACCGCACCAAGAGCGATGATGGCATCAAAGTGGTCAGATTCCGCCATGCGTTGGGCAGTGATGGGTAACTCAAATGCCCCTGGCACACGCACCACGGTGATGTTGTCGCCAACCACGCCATGACGCAATAAGGTGTCAATCGCTCCGTCTACCAAGGATTCAACGATATAACCGTTAAAACGACCAACCACAATGCCGATACGGGTGTTGTGATTGTGGTGTAGCTGACCGTCAATGTGGGTGATGTTGGCTTTGTGTTGAGATAGGTTCATGATGTCGTCCTAATGTATCAATGTGCGTGGCATCAATGTGCGTGGCATCAATGTGCGTGGCATCAATGTGCCAAAAAGCCATATGCCAAAAAGCCATTAAGTACGCTTAATGGCTTTTTTGTGTCATGTGTTTTTGGCACTCATCATGCCAAGGCCTGTTTTGCCTGCTCAGTTAAAGCAGTGAATGCTTTGGCATCATGCATGGCAATGTCAGCCAACACACGGCGGTCAATCTCAATATTGGCACGCTTTAAGCCGTTGATAAAGCGATTGTAGCTTAAGCCATTTTGACGAGCACCTGCGTTAATACGAGCAATCCACAAACGGCGGAATGAACGCTTTTTATTACGGCGGTCACGATACGCATATTGACCAGCTTTAGTAACTGCCTGTACCGCCACACGATACACACGAGAGCGTGCCCCATAATAGCCTTTGGCACGATTTAAGATTTTTTTATGACGGCGATTTGCTTGTACACCACGTTTTACACGAGCCATGATGCTCTCCTATATTATTATGTAATCAAAAAATTGCGAAAAAAAAAGACAGATTTAGATGTATGGACACATGCGGCGGATAGATGCTTCATCTGACTTGTGTACCATTGTTAATCCACGCAATTGACGAATACGCTTAGGAGATTTTTTGGTTAGAATATGACGCTTAAACGCTTGTTTACGCTTAAAGCCAGTGGCGGTTTTTTTAAAACGCTTAGCAGCACCACGTTTGGTTTTTAATTTAACTTTCATAAGAAGACCTCTTAATCACACAATGCTTGATTTTACAATGACATTGCCTTGATAAAATACCTGTTTGTCATACAGCGGGTTCACTTAATGAGTGAACACCCAATGAGTTTGGGTTTAACAGTCAAAAACTTTTAACAGCCTAAAGATTTTTTAACAGCCTAAAGGCTAAGCTGTTTTAACGCTGTCTTTGAGTTGTCTTAAAGCATGACTGAAAATTGCCATATGCCTTGAGGTGGGAGATGAGATTTTAGCAAATTGGTTCTTTTTTGGCAATGATTATATTTGGCAATGATTAGCAAAGGTTTTTATCAAAGGTTTTTATCAAACGTTTTCTTGACTGTTTTTTGTCATGTCATGGTTGTGTCATGTCATTGTCCAAACGGTCAGTATGGATAAGTAGGATTGTATGCCTGTACACCAAGTGATTTTTGCTGGATTTTTTGTGATTTTCTATACAACTTTTGCCATGATGCTGATATGATACAAAGGTTTACTTTTACAAAAAATGACATGATGGCGATGATGAAATAATACATTCTATAAAATGTCTTCTATAAAGATACGATATTAAAAACACCTTATGCTTTACCTTGTTAAAGACATCATCAATGAAAATAAGTAAGATTAAGGAGCTTATCTTGGCAACGCAAGAAATCACGCTAAATGAAAGCATGTTTGTGTTTGAGACCGTCATGCGTGTCCGCTATACTGAGATTGATGTTGGACAGTTTTTGACCATGGAAGCCATGTGTGCCTTGCTGACTGAAGCAAAAGCACGCTACTTTTATTCGCAAGGCATCAAGGACGTGAATGCCAATTATCAAGGTCCCATCATGACGGATTTACAAATCAATTTCCCCACACGCATTAAGGCCAGGGAAGAGTTATTATTTGAAGTGGGTATCGATGGCATCAATCAGCATACTGCCAATATGATTTTTAAGGTCAGTCGCATGTATGATGGCTCTTTGGTTGCTAAGGCTCAAGCCAATATTGTTAACTTTGATTATCGCAAAAATCAAATGACCACATTTGATGATGAACTGATGCAAGCTTTGTATCATGAGCCCTTTGAAATTTGATAAACTCGATTTGATAAATTAAGGTAACTGCCATGTCTGCTGTCATTTCTTCTGCCGATTGGCTAGATGCCCCACAGTACAATGCTGATGGACTGATACCAGCCATTGCTCAAGACCACGCCAGTGGACGCATTTTGATGATGGCTTGGATGAATAAAGAAGCGTTAAAGCTCACTGCACAAACCAACACAGCGGTGTATTTTTCTCGTTCTCGTGGTCAGTTGTGGCATAAGGGCGAAACGTCAGGGCATACCCAAATTGTTCATGAAATCCGCCTAGATTGTGATGCTGATGTCATTGTATTAATGGTAACGCAGTTAGGGGGCATCGCTTGCCATACAGGACGAGCGTCTTGTTTTTATCAGCGATTAGACACCCAAAGTCCCACCCCAACTTGGCAGACGATTGATGCTGTTTTAAAACCCCCGCATGATATTTATGGCAACAACAATCATAATGACGATAATCTTCACAACAACAATCACAACGACAATCACAACGACAATCAACACACTTCTTCTGCCACATTTAACAGCCAGCCAGCCACCATATTGATTGAGTTGGATAAACAACTACACGCTCGTAAAACTGCCGATGCCGATGATTCATACGTTGCCAGTTTGTATGCCAAAGGCATCAATAAAATCTTAGAAAAAGTGGGCGAAGAAGCCACCGAAACCCTGATAGCTGCCAAAGATTATGCACATCACTTATCACAAACAAACACAACAAACCGCTTGGATAAACCAACCAATGCGTCACAAGTGATTATAAAAAATGATTTGATTTATGAAATTGCTGACTTATGGTTTCATACAATGGTCATGTTGGCGTGGTTTAATATGGACTCAAGCCATGTATTGAAAGAGTTGGCAAGGCGGTTTGGTTTGTCTGGATTGACAGAAAAAGCCAATCGTAACAACAACTAAGCGTCTTTTGGTCAATGTTGGTCAAGACAAGAGATGGCATTTGACCTTTATTGGCATCATTTTTGTGGCTTGTGCCAAAACAAAAATAAGCAAACATATAAGGAACATGACATGGGCGGCAGTTTTTCTATTATCCATTGGATTATTTTATTGGTGGTGGTGGTGGTGGTGTTTGGTACTGCCAAGCTTAAAAATTTTGGTAAAGATGTGGGTGGTGCGGTCAGAGATTTTAAAAATGCGGTCAGAGACGATGAAAAAGAACAGCGTGTCCAACAAAACCGTGTGTTAGACCATGAAGCATTAGACCATAAAAAAAGCACACCTGCTGACCAGCGTGTTTATCAAGATGAGCAACAAGGTTGATTGGGTTTAGGGTTGATTGGGTTTTTGACTTTTTGGTTTTTGATGCGATGCGATGATGTTTGATATTGGTTTTTCTGAACTGCTGATTTTCTCAGCGTTGGCTTTGATTATTTTAGGGCCAGAGAAGTTGCCACAGGCGGCACGTACGGCAGGGCAATGGTATGCCAAATTTCGCCGTACTGTTGCCAATTTACAACATGATATTGAAACTGAGCTGGATTTGGCAGAAACTCGCAAACAGCTACAAGCAGAGCTGGCAAAAATTCGCCAAACTGAAGCACAAATGCAACAACAAATGCAAGCGTTGCATGGTAACCTACAACAGATGCAACAACAAGCAGCCCAAAATAAAACCACGTATTTACCAGCAAATGTTAGCCAGATGGCTAATGTGCCATTGGCAGGGCGTTGGTTTGTGATTGGTGATGCAGAAAAAATGCGTCGCCTACCGCCTGCACCCAGATTGCCCAATTTACGTGCTGACCCCTTACTTAATCAAGTCCTGTTGACAAATCAGTCATCACTTGTCGACCAAAACCATCTCAATAAAAACCATCTTAATAAAAATCATCTCAATCAAGATAAGCCCAACCAAAATAACATCAACCAAAATGACCCTAAAAAATAAATCATTTAAGCCCAATTCGCATGAACGCAGACCATCAGTCCAAAGACTCACAAAAATCGGACACCCCCAGCCCTGCTACCGATGACAGCACCACCTTGTCCACCCAGCAGTCTCAACAAAGCAATGTGCCAGAGACGTTAAGCGACATGCCCATTACCGAACATCTGATTGAGCTACGTGGTCGTTTGATTAAGATTTTTGGGGGCGTGTTGCTGATTTTTTTATTATTGGTTGGGTTTGCTCGAGAGTTGTATGCGTTGTTTTCAAGTCCTTTGGTGGCGTTATTACCTGCTGGTTCGTCCATGATTGCCACTGATATAACCACGCCTTTTATGACACCCATCAGATTGACGTTATTTTTGGCGGTATTTTTGGCAATGCCGATGATTTTATATCAAATTTGGGCGTTTGTTGCCCCTGGCTTGTATAAGCACGAAAAGAAAATTGCCGTTCCTGTTTTGCTGTCATCGGTGGTGTTGTTTTATGCAGGGGTGGCGTTTGCTTATTATGTGGTGCTGACAGGGGTGCTAAGGTTTTTTATTCTGTTTGCACCTGATAATGTATTACCGATGACCGATATTGACAGTTATTTAAGTTTTGCCATGAAGCTGTTTTTGGTGTTTGGGGCGACGTTTGAAATACCTGTGTTAACGTTGCTGTTGGTGTTGGCAGGGGTGGTATCTACCAAGTCGCTGGCGGATAAGCGTCGTTATATCATTGTTGGTTGTTTTGCGGTTTCGGCTGTGGTAACACCGCCTGATGGTCTGTCGATGTTGTTGCTTGCCATTCCCATGTGGTGGTTGTTTGAGTTAGGATTGGTGTTGGCAAATGTGTTGCTGACCCAAAAAAGCAGCCGTTAGATTGCTTATGCTGATGTTTGTTCCTAACTCACCAAGTCAAAGACCGTCGTTAAAGACCATCAGAGTAAAAGAGATGGGTGGAGCATGACGCACGATAAGTTAAATTGACGCTTAAGTAACGCTGATGTGTTTTAATTGATATCAACACACCAATATTTGGTTGTAACATACTCTTCAATGCCGTATTTTGAACCCTCACGCCCAAATCCTGATTGCTTGATGCCGCCAAATGGGGCAACTTCAGTAGATAATACGCCTGTGTTTTGGGCAACCATGCCATATTCTAAGCATTCGGTTACCCGCCATGAGCGTTTTAAATCTTGGGTATAAAAATAAGCTGCCAAGCCATAAATGGTTTTATTGGCGTGGTTCATCACTTGTTCTTCGTCATCAAAAATAAACACAGGCGCAATCGGTCCAAAAATTTCTTCGTGAGCAATGTCCATATCATCGCTAATATCGGTAATGATTGTTGGCTCAAAGCTTAAATCAGAAGCATGATGTTTTTGTCCGCCTGTAACAAGTGTTGCCCCTTTATCAGTCGCATCTTTTAACAGTTTTTGCACTTTGTCTAATGCGTCTTGGTTGATGAGCGGTCCAATCTCCACATCTGAGTTCATGCCATTACCAACGTTAAGTGCGTCAACTTTTTGCTTAAAAAGGCTTAAAAATTGGTTTTTTATTGATGAATGCACGTAAATTCGGTTGGCGCACACACACGTTTGTCCAGCGTTGCGATACTTTGACGCAATCAACCCTGTAACAGCATGGTCAAGATTGGCATCTTCAAATACGATAAAAGGGGCATTACCACCCAGCTCCATTGACAGTTTTTTTACCGTCGATGCACACTGAGACATTAATGTTCGACCCACTTCGGTTGAACCTGTAAAGGAGAGTTTTTGAATACGGTCATCTTGGGTGAATACTTCGCCCACAATCGAAGACTTGCCTGTGATGATTTGTAAAACCCCTGCAGGCAGTCCAGCACGTAGGGCAAGTTCTGCTAATGCTAAAGCTGTCAATGGTGTTTCGGTTGCAGGCTTAACAAGCATGGTACAACCTGCTGCCAAAGCAGGAGCAACCTTACGAGTAATCATTGCCGCAGGAAAATTCCATGGGGTAATCGCTGCACACACACCAATGGGTTGTTTTAAGATGACATAACGCAAATTTTTATCAGTGGCAGGGATAACATCTCCATACACTCGTTTGCCCTCTTCGGCAAACCAACGTATAAAGCTGTTGGCATAGTCTATCTCACCTCGAGATTCACTGATTGGCTTGCCTTGTTCGCTGGTCATGATGGTCGCCAAATCTTCTTTGTGCTGGTCAATCAAATCTGCCCATTTGTTTAATATGTGACTGCGTTCTTTGGCGGTTTTTTTTGCCCACTTGGTTTGAGCTTGATGTGCAAATGTGACTGCTTGAGTGACTTGTTCTTTAGACAGATTAGGAATCGTGCCGATGACTTGACCGTTAAAGGGGTTAATGACATCAGACGTGTCATTGTTACTGGTATTGGTATTGTTACTGGTCTCACTGGCGTTAATCCACTGATTGTTAATAAACGCTTGCTGACGCAGTAAACTTGGGTCTTGTAAAGTAGGCATGGTCATTTCCTTTTATCTTATCGTTGTCATAAACAGACTGTCAAAATCATCTTTCATGGTTGATGACGCAAATTTTTGATGACGCATCATTTATTATAATGGTAAATCCATTAAATCCATTAATCAATATTTAAGCAAATAACTTGCCAAAGAAACTTGGAATGACCCAATTTGCTTTGACCTTGTAGAGGCGTGCAGTACGCCAGCTGTCCAAAAAATTACCCCCAGTTGGTAGGGGTTTAGATGGTAAAAGTGAATCATACATTTTATATGTTTTTTACTGGCTGTTAATTTGCTATAGTCTTATCTCATCTTATCCCATTTAGTCTGCCATTTATCTAAGTTGCTTATGTCTCACATAAACATGCCCATCTATATGAACCAGCCAACCGAAGAACAGCTCACGGCATTGAACATGGCGATGGATGGCAAGTCATTTAAGATTGTGGCGTATGCTGGGGCTGGTAAGACCACAACCTTAAAGTTGATTGGTGAACGGTTGCGTGGTCGGGGGCTGTATTTGGCGTTTAACAAGGCAATTGCCACAGAAGCTCAAACTAAATTTCCAGCACATGTGGAGTGTCGTACCTTTCATTCATTGGCATATCGTCATGTGCCACGAGACATCACCGCCAAGCTGTCGTTGCCTCGTTCATCGCTTGACCGTTTGGGCAATGATTTGGGGTTAGAGCGTGTGCAGGTAAGACGTAAAATTGAAGGCAAAAATCAACTGGTTACTTTATCGCCTGCTCGGTTGGCACGCTTTGTCAGCGATGCGGTCAGCCAATTTTGTAGCACGCACGCCAGTTACCCAGCGTCTCGCCACATTCCTTTGCCCAACTGGATTGCTCAAGATGAAGCCGAACAGCTCAGAGAACGACTATACCCTGCTGTGGAACAACGTTGGCTACAATCGATAGACTCCCGTCATTCTGCTGGTATTGGGCATGACATTTATCTGAAACTGTGGGCATTATCTAAGCCTGTTATCCCTGCCGATTTTTTGTTATTTGATGAAGCTCAAGATGCTGACCCTTTAATGATGGGCATTTTGACTCAGCAGCCCAGCCAAGTCATCTATGTGGGTGATGCTCATCAACAAATATATGAATGGCGTGGGGCGGTTAATGCCATGAAACGCTTACCCTTGCCTCAGTCTTTATTAACCCAGTCGTTTCGTTTTGGTGAGCCGATTGCCCAAATTGCCAATGTGTTTTTAAAAGCATTACAAGAAGAGGTGCCACTTAGGGGAAATCCAAATAAGCAGTCAGAGGTGGTTAAAATACCAAAGCAAGGGCAAAAAGATGCCATACTGTGTCGCACCAATGCCGCTGCCATGGTGCAATTATTGTCTGGACTTAAGCAAGGGTATAAAATAGCCCTACAAGCTGACACTGAACGCATGCTTAAGTTTTGTGAAGCAGCAAATAACCTTAAACAAGGTTATCCCGCTTATGGTGTGCCCGAGTTGGCGTATTTTTATAATTGGCGTGATGTACAAGAATATGCTGAGACCAGCGAGGGTAGCGACATCAAGACTTTGGTTAAATTGGTAGATGACCACGGCACAAACGTGCTCATCAAGGCCGTCAATCGGCTAAGCCAACCTGCCCACGCCGATTATGTCATCTCCACCGCCCATAAAGCCAAGGGGCTTGAATGGTCAAAAGTACAGCTTGATGACGATTTTTATTATGATGTCAGCACACACGGCATCAAAGTTGCCCCAGAAGAGTTGCGACTTTTATATGTGGCGACCACACGGGCACAGCAACATTTGGACATTCATGCCATCAGCGATTTGGTGAATGGATTGCAGGCAAATAAAAAGCTGATATTCACCTGATTAGTATTTTGCGTTTATTGATATTTTTGATAATTAAAACTCATAGGGACATTAAAGGTTATCGTTTTTTTTGCTTGTAATAACGTAGCAGGTGGTGGGGGTAATGGTGAAGCACGCTTAGTGGTGGCAATTGCTTCATTGTCTAGTATGTTTTTTGAGCTAGATTTAGCAATCGTGACTGCCTGAACCACACCATTGGCATCAACGGTAATTTTTAAAAAAACCTGTCCACCCCATTGCTTTGCAAGTGCTTGTTTGGGGTATATTAGGTGATGTTCTAATTGTAGACGAACTTGTGCTTGCCAATTTTGTTCTAAAACGGAATAAGACATGTCATTTTGAGTAGTTTTATGACCTTCATCTGCGACATCTGTCATCGTGTTGTGCGTACCAGTGTTGTATGTACCATTAGTGTGCATATCATCATTTGATGTGTTTACAAAATCTGTATTACCGTCTTTGTTGATATTTATCTGATGTATTGCTGACTTTTGATTTGTTTTATTATCAGACAACTGTTCATCGAAGAAATTATTGGTTTGATTATCCAAAGACTTGGGATTAATTATGCTTTCATCTGTTTTCTTTTCTCTTTCAAGTTCATTCTCTTTTCCAAGTTCATTCTTTTTTTCAGGTTCTGTTTGTTTATCAGATGGTTGGTTGTTAACCATCTGATTGATTTGACTGCTGATGGTGGATAATGATTTTAACGGCTTGTTTAATGTGTTATGCACGCTATTTTTAGGTGTGGTTTTTATTGTGTTATTGGTATTATTATTAGAACTGGTATTATTATTTTTGTTAGTATTATTGCTATTATCCGTTATTGTGACTAACGGCTCTGATGCGGATTTGGTTTGATTTAGATTTATCATTTCTATCACCAATGGGGTGATAGAGCTTTTTGGCAGGTCAGGTATTTTGACTGTCCATAACAACATGACCACCATGATATGCAGTATCGATACCAATAGACAGACAATAATCCGTTGTTGCCATGTTTTTAAAGTATGTTTAAGTATTCTATGTGTCATCATATATGTTATTTAAACCATACTTTCTAGAATCGTAAATTTGCTCCAATTTTTACTGTCCGCCCTCTGGCATAGTTATTAAATAAAAAACTTTCACCGTCTTCACCATATTGTTCGTTATTTGAATTTTGGCGGTTTAATGGGTGAATATAGAGCTTATCAAAAACATTTTCTACCCCTAAATATACCGATGTATTTTTGTTAAACTGATATGACATGTTTAAGTCAGTGATAATGGGGGCTGTAGGTAAGGTCTGTAATTTATAAGTGGTTATGCCATCATCTGACTGCAGACCATCAGGTCTTAAACGAACATTTTTACCATAGTATCTCAACGTACTAGCAAGCTGAAGTTTCTCATTAAAGCCTTTTGTGCCAACATTTAGTGTCCAATAGGATTCTGGTAAACGGCTTGTTGCACCACCTGAAAACCCAAAGTCACTATGCCCTGAGTGGCTATCAACAGGTTGGTCAGACTGAATGCGAGTAAAAGATAATGTGCCAAAAATAGGGGATGCGGTATAATTAGCAGTTAATTCGTAACCATGGCTGTAAACAGGTTTAACAGAATTTACCGCCAGTTTGGCATGGAAGCTGGCGTTGGCATCGTTGATATTATTAGACAAGTTGCCATCTTTTTTTAAATAAAATGACTGTACATGAATATAATCATCAATACGGCTATTAAAATGCACCGCTTTGATTCCTAAAGTATCATTATCCTTAAACACGCCTGTTTTTAGTGTGTTAAAGCCAATCTCATTGGTTTTGGCGACTTCTGGACGCAAAAATGGGTTCATCGATCCGCCCCCTTCATTATTAAAAAATACTTCTTGAATATTGGGCATACGACTGGTTTGAGCGTGGCTAATAAATGGGCGAAACCAATCGTTGATATGTGCTGATAACTGAATTTTTGCTTGTGTTTTGTTATCTTTTTTATTAATAGTCGCCTCACCTTGTGGAAAACAACGAACCACAATGCCCGCCACCTCACCACATGCAGGCTTAAAACCATTGAACTTACTTTGAGTATGCCCCACAGACCAATCCAATGTATATTTTCCTTTTTCTAAGGTGTTATTCATATAATAACCTAAAATGGTTTGTTTGCCTGTTGGAGCAAAAGGGGTGTGAATTTCATTGTCATTATTCTGTCCTTGAACTTGTCTTTGGTAGTCATTTTGTTGCAAAGATACCCCAATGGTGGTACTGATGTCAGCGAATTTAGGATAAAAATAACTGGTATTATTAACATCAATCAGGCTTGAGCGATTGATGCTTTTTGCTTTGTCTAACTGAAAGTACTTGGCAGATGGATTTAATGTCTGTTCATTTATTGTCATGTTTGCCAAAAATGATAGGTCAATCCAATTAGATAAATCAGTTTGACTTGGTGCATAACGATAATTCAGTCCATAAGATTGACTGCTTAAAACTCTTCCGCCACTATTTAAATCATAATCTCTGACAGATAATGTGGTTTTATGATTATCATTTTGATAGTTTATTTTTGCTAAATAGGAGCGGGGCTTTTGTACATTTGAAACAGCATAAGCGTTACTGCTTGCTGATTTACCATCACCACGTTGATAGTCTGTGCCTTTATTTGCACCACTTAAGGCCAACACTGCTCCCAATTTTCCCTGACTCATTGGTATTTTAGTTGCCAAGGCAATCATGGCATTGCTGCCCAATTTATTGTTGCCATGACTGTATTTTAGTTGCCCACCAAAATGTTGTTCATTTGTTAACACATCTTCCACATCTAATGTGCGAAAATTGGCATTGCCCATCAACGCATTCATGCCACCAGCACCCACCATTCCTCCTCTATGAATGTCTGCTCCTACTAAAAAATTGGGGTCAATGACCGCACCAAAGGTACTGGACGTACCTGCACCACCCTCATGAAAGCCTTTATCATCTTCGCTACTTGCTGTTATTCCAAATA
The DNA here is from genome assembly GCF_037201985.1 of Lwoffella lincolnii. NCBI lineage: Bacteria > Pseudomonadati > Pseudomonadota > Gammaproteobacteria > Moraxellales > Moraxellaceae > Lwoffella > Lwoffella lincolnii. The sequence goes on from NZ_CP147511.1 coordinate 90,203, forward strand.
AAGTCTGTGGGACACCATCAATCAAGGTATTCACTCGCCCAAAACCCGTCATACCACGCACATTTACCTGCAATGTGCCTTGGTTTGTATCCATATAGGTAAATGTACCAGGTAATGCCCGTATCACGCTATCAAGTCCTGTAACACTTTCTTCTATTTGTTTTTCATGAATACTAGATACTGAACCAGCTTTTTCAAATAGTTTATGCTCCTTTTTATTTTCTTGTGCATGGACGCTAACTTCATCTAAGATTATCGTTTTAAATGCGTCATGATGACCATCATTCGCCTTGGTCTGTGCGGTGGTAATGAGTATTAATATAAAAGTGGTGGTTATTTTATTCATGGGTTTACCAAGGATTAGTTTTTAAAAATTTTCAGGTAGTCATGTGTTTGATTATGGCAGCATTTTTATTGCATTATTGCTGTAATATATCTAACATAAACGCATAAGATAGGGCATTGTTCATCATTCTTCCATCGCCTGTTTTATGTCCACCATCATGCACTTTTAATAACACATGATTGTCTGATTCATTCATTGAACGTAACTTCGCCACAAATTTTAATGCCTCCGTAGGCGTACTTCTGACATCTTCTTGTCCTACAATCACCAACATATTAGGATAGACCTTGGGTGTTAATATCTCATATGGGCTATAGCTTTTGATGATATTATAAGCATGCTTATTGGTTGGATTGCCCCATTCTTCATATTCACTTTTGGGTAAAATTACCCCCTTTCTTAACATAGGAGATAAAACATCAAGCAAAGGCATATGTAGCACACAGCCCCGATACAGCTGAGATGCTTGTACACATGCGTTAGCTATCAATAATCCACCTGCACTTTCGCCCATGGCAAAGGTTTTTTGTGGTGTGCTGATGCCTTGTTTCTGTAAAAATTGTGTGGCGGCAATAAAATCAGCAAAACTGTTTGGCTTATTTAAACCTTGCCCTGCATGATGCCATGCTTCTCCTAGCTCACCACCCCCTCGCACATGTACCAAAGCATACACAAATCCTCTATCCAATAGACTTTTGTAACCCATACCATACATCGGATTTAAGCTATGCCCATACGCCCCATAACCATAAACCAGTAAGGGTCTGTCTATTAATTGCGGTAACTGAGTTGACCCAACTTGTGATTTTTTATACACCAAGGTAATGGGAATAGGGGTGTTATCCTTGCTTTTGGCGATAAGCCGTTGGCTTGTTACAGAAGAGTCTAAATTACTTGGTTTATTAAGTAATTGACCTGTATTTAATTGATAAGTAAGAACGGTTTTCGGTGTGGTCATTGATGTATAACCAACTCTCAGTAGGTTTTTGCCAAAATTAAGTTCACCTAAGTTCTCACTGAACCCGCTACTTTGTAGCCATACCGTGGCATGCTCTTTCGGTAATTCTAACTTGTGCCACATTGATTGATTTGATTGGTTAGAATCAGAATTATTTTCAATGGGTCGATAAAGTAATGTCGTTACCCCATTTTCTTTTAACTTAATAATCAGCCAATCACCTGTGATAAAAAAACTTTCGAAACTTTGGTTTTGTTTTGGGGTAAAAACTGTCCGCCATTTATCTAATTCATCATCAGATAAAGAATTCATTTGATAAAAAGTAAAATTAGGCATGGAATTTCCCTGCCTATCACCATTAGTTTTAAGATAAAATCCTCCATTTTTATTATGGTCTAAATAATATTCCACGTTGGGGGTTCTTGCTTTAAATAGGGTGGGTATTAAACGATTGACTTTTTTATCTAAATACCAAACTTCTCCTGATGTTTGACTATTTATGGTGATGAATACATATTCATCTGAGCTTGCTGTACTCAAACTGACATAAAGCCCATAATGACTTTTATGTATACTGGTACTTTGTTTGGTTTTTAGCGAATATGCCAATACTTCATTGCCTGCTTGGTTAACATACAGTAAAGTGTCATCATTTAGCCAAACAAAATCACCATTAGTATCATCAAAAATGATAGGGGTTATTTGTTGATTGGTTTGGTTTAATGAAGTAATGGCTATCTGATAATTTTCGTTACCTTTGGTATCATAGCCAATAGCAACATGAGTACCAGTTGAATTTATTTTTGGGTATTTTATGTCATAAAAATTCATCACTGATTTTTGTTTGTCACCTTGCCATAATGGTCGCCAAGCATTGGGTAAACTTTTATTTTCTATTTTGGGTTGATAATAAAATTTAGGCATACCAACCAGCGATTTTTTAAAGACAAATTTCCCATGTTGCCAATATTCCCACTTGGGTTGCTTAACTTGACGTTGTTTCATCTCTTCAATGAGGGTATCAGCTAAGGTTAAGTCTAAAATTGTATTTGCATGGGCATCTTCTTGTATTAGTCCATGTTTTACTGCTTTGGCATCGTGAACCAACCATTCATAATCATCAAGGCGTAAATCATCATGCCAATTTGTAAAATTTGGCTGTTTATCAATGATGGGAGCAGTATTTATCAAAACTGGCACGTTGTTTTTTGCCCAAACTGGGTATGATGTTATAAATAATAAAGATAGAACTGATAAATATTTTTGCTTGAACATGTTAATTATCCAATCTAAACATGGATTTGGCTATGTGATGAGCATATGAGCCACATGATGAAAAAAAACAAATGTGGTAGATTAATCATTAATTACCCAAATAAAGTCAGCTTCCTTACTGTCAGCTTCTGTCAGCTCATTCACCATTACAATCACAGCACCATTGGGTTTATTGGGCATTTTTTCGGTGATATCTAACACATGTATGGGAACGCCAATATGCTTATCTGCATGAAGATTACCTGTTAATAAAAATGCAGGTTGTTTTGCTGATAGTAGTTTTTCTGCCATGCGTCTATCACGAAACTGTTGAACCTGTACCATGTGGTCTACAATTTGTTGTTGGGTTTGACTTAGTGCTTTACTTGAACCTATCGAATGGTTGGCTAGAATATGTTCTTTAATGGTATTTTGAATATGCGAACTGGTTGATTTATTTCCTTTAATGGGATACGCTCCTTGCATGAGTATTTGAACTTCATCATTGGTCAAATTGGTGGCAATGAGATTATAGTTATGAATAAATGGGTGTTTCACTAAATCACCATATATTGACCAGTCCCATGAATTTTGCCAATTTAGAGCAGTTTTTAATGATTGATGGTTAAGCATTTGGGGGTTTTGTTGTATCTTATCTATTAACGGTTGCTGGTCGATGCGTAACATCTCCAGTAATAGACTGCCTTGTTTTCGTTGACCATGCAGGGCTTGCAATAATGCTAATGCCAATTGATGCTGAGTGGCATTGTTGTGATATTCCCCTAAAATTAAATAATCTTTATCTGCCAAATATGTTACAAATTCATCAAACGTCATGCGTTCATGGCTTCCTGCCACAAAAATTTGTGATTTATTTATCAGGGTTGATAACTCTAGATTTGAATGTGTGCTTTGTGTCTGCTCAAGCTGTTTTATGTGTTGATTAGATTGATGGTTTTCCCAATGGTTTAATGAGTAGTCTGAGGCACACCCCATTAATATGACAGCAAAAATAACAGCCATCATCAATATGGAGATTGGTACATCTAAAGGTTTATCAATATTCATAAGGATTTATTATCCGATGATGTCTGTCAAACTTTGAAAACCATGTGATTGGTATGTGGTTTTTAGGTAACTTCAGGCTGTACATAGCGTCTGCCTTACTCAAAAACCACTGCTCGAACCACACCAGTTGAATTTTTACCCACACTTCTGATTGTTCCTGAATGAGAATTGAGTGCATACACATTATTATCATCAGCCATGTCAGGTGTTGATGACCAGTACCATGTTGCATCATCTTGTTTGTCAAATCCTTTAAATACCGATTCATTGATGGCGGGCCCATGGCAAGCATGCTCAACCAAACTCATCAATTGCTTTACATTGGGTAAATAAGTGTTCTTTCCCATGCTAGCTACTGATTGTAAAGCGGTCTGCCAACTATTAAATACTGTGGCATTACCTACACAGTTTTGAGAAGTGTTATCCCATGTTTGCCCAATGGCACAACGTTGCCAAATAATGTTGGTTTTTGTGTCTTTGATTTTTGAACCATCACCTATAGGCGTAAAGCGACTGCTGGGGGTGGTTTTAGGTAAATCAAAACAGTCAGCCTGTGCCAGTTGTGTGCCACCTAGAAAAATCATCAAAACAACACCTCCCATCTTTAGCTGTTGTTTTAGTGTTGGCGTTAATGAATACATGAATAAATCCTTAATGAATAATGGCAGTTATCACGGATAATTATTTACAAAATAATTATTTACAAAATTGCTGATTAATCAGTAACAGCACGTACGGCATGCTGGGTATTGCGACCATGTTTACCTTGGCTAAGGTATGGTCTCAGTTGTAGTGTTTTTAACCAAGCTGTGTGTTCATGGGTATAATCATCAGCACTGATGGTTGCTGACCAATATCTCACTTCATCAGCATCACTTACTGGCAAATCATTGGCGAAAAAATCATCAATGGGTTCTTGAGTTTTTGGATTTTTACCAAAGTCAACTAAGGCATACAATTCATAGATTTGTGGCAGTCGCCAGTTATCTTGCCCACAATAACGCCGTGCATTTAGTGCTTTAACATAATTTTCAGCTTCAGAAAAAGTGTAACGTTTGTCTTTATTGGTGGTGGTTTTCTTTTCCCAATATTGTTTGGTGTTGACATCTTGTATACATTCATCATGACTATTTGTTATTTTTATGTGCTGATATGACAATGGCTTGCCTGCTTTTATTTGTGCATCTTGCTTTAGATTTTGCCAATCATTGCTAAGTTTGGTGCAGTCTTTATGGTTACTGGTTTCATCAGCACACAAATTAACACCTGTGGCATTGATGTCTAGATGAGATTGGGGTGATAAAGACTGTGAATGATTTATGTTGGGGTTAGTGGTGATGTCTGTTGTTAAAGCTGGTTTTGATGATGTTATTTTATTGCTATCCACATGATTGTCATCACCACCACAGGCGGTTATCAAAGCTAATACCCCAATACCGAATAGTAATTGATGTTTTGGGTAATATTTCATGATGGTCTTTAACATGTCTGTATTAAAATATTGACTACTCATTCGCTCTCTACCATATCACCTGATACGTTTGGACAGTTTTGTTTATACGCTTAAATAATGATTAAGTAAGCACATCATTGATACGCCGTATATTTAGTATTATGCACAATTATCTAAAACAACACAATAATAATGATAATTATTTTCATTAATATTATCATTATTATTACATTTATGATAAATTAAAGACTATCCAATATCTTTTATCGTATCAGGAGTGTTGTATGCCATCTAACCACCGTACCCAAATTATAGGTAAGCTGTCTTTGACCACATTAAGCATTACCATCTTATCAGCATTAAGTACGCAAGCCATTGCCATTGAAAGGTACACCAGAACACAAGAAATCAACACCGCCAAAGAACATGATGACACAATTTTATTATCAAATGAGAGTACCATCACCATCAGTGAAGGCGGTTCACTGACATTAACATTACCCCAAGGAGAAGATGCCAGTACCACTAGAAAAGAAATTTTGATTGGTACGAGAGGCTATGATACCACCACTTTAGAGATACAAGGTGGTGGCGTGGTATCAGGAAGTAACATCAAACTTGGTATTGGGCGTGATGCAGTGGGTAAGGTAAATGTCAAAAACGGACAAACCTTAACCGCCAGTGAAGCATTGATTGTAGGAGGCATCGGCGGTGGTACAGGAGAGATTAACATCATAGGTGATGGGTCAAATGTTGCTGCTAAACATATCAATCTAGGACAAGAATATCATAGTACTGGCAGTGTCGTTGCAGATGACCATGCTATTGTCATGGCAACTGAAAGTTTAAGTGTTGGGGCAAATGGTACAAATGGTATTGGTAAATTAGACATTAAAAATAAATCAGAGTTATATTCAAATGTTTTAAACATAAACCATGGTAGTGTTAATATTGATAACGCCAGTCTTGAAATTAAAGACATTAACAAAACAGGCGATAATATCGCAAAATTTACTCTAACGGATAGTGCCTTAACTTTATCTGAGAAACCAACAAGTACGTTGTTTGATGGATTTAAAGATAGCGATACAGCAACTTTGAAAAATCTTACCATGATTAGCGACCATGATGCCACACTCAATGCAGTTGCTAAATTAACAGGAGAAACCTTTCACAAAAAAGGCACAGGCACGCTGAACATAGATGCTAACAGCAAACAATGGACTGGCAATACCATCTTAGAATCAGGTACTTTAAAAATTAATGGTGATTATACTCTTGGAGCAAACCAAACATTACATCTGTCTTTAAATGATAAAAATGACTATGGCAAGCTCAACGTTACAGGCACAGCAGACATTAGTAACGGTGGGTTAACAATCAAAGCTCAAGATGCCATCAAACAGTTGCTCGATGGCAGCGTAAGGGATAATGACCATATATGGCAAAATATCATCAAAGCCAAAACCTTAAAAGGACAGTTTGCTAAAGAGGCATTTAACGTACTAGACAGCCAAGGCAATCAGATTGCCAACCCATTATTGACCTTAGATTATCAGGACAATGCGGTACATCTGACTACCAAGCTAAAATCTCCTGAAGTCAACCTAAGCAAAATGGCTAAAGACCAAAAACAATATTCTCTACTAAATCTAACGGAGACATTAGATGATTTTTTAGCTGACCCTAAAAACCCACTGGGTAATGCTTTAAATTTATACGCCCAAAACTTACAAAATCAAGGTAACATAAATCAAATTAACCAAACCATAGTTCAAATGCAACCAATAATTGGTGGAAAAGTAAATCATCTCATCGCACAATCACATCAATATGCCCCTTTGGCTTTGCATCACACACAACAAGGCAGTCACTTATGGGCGAACATCATTAATAACACAAGCTCTCAAGATAATCCAACTAATGGACTATTAGGATTTGATAAAACAGATAAAGGTGTCATGGCAGGTATTGATGGTAATTTTGGGCAGATTAAATTAGGTTTGATTCTTGGTAAGATATCCAGCCAAGTTGACAGCAAAAAATCACTTGCTTACCATGACCTAAAAGCCAAAACCACTCAGGCTATTTTCTATACAGGATTTCATAATGGCAATACCCAGTTACATGGCTATGTCGGTGGGGGTAAAAGCGATATTGATGCCACTCGCAAACTCACCTTATCCAATACCACCATTTCTACAAATGGCAAATATCAAGCCCATAGTAAACAAGCGGGTATTGGCGTATCATACCAAATAGGCACAAAAGATAAGCACTTAACGCCCTTCGCTACGCTAGATTATGTTCAAGTCAATTCTCCTGCTTATCAAGAAACAGGCAATAATATCTTAAATTTACATGTTGATGATAACAGCCATAAAAGCTTGTATTCTATGTTTGGCATGCGATTTAAACAGCCTTTAAATCACGTTGTCTTTATAGATGGCATGTTGGCAGGTATGTTAGAAAATGGTAGTCGTCGCACGCAAACAACCACAGCCTTTGGTGTTAATCCAAATAAAAAATTTAGCATATCAGGTGATGACATTGCACAAACAAGCCTATTGGCAGGCATGGGGCTTGGCATGAACCTAACACCCAATATTAATATCACTTTAGATTATCAAGGGCAATGGCAAAAATCGCATAAAAGGCAACACATGGGGGTAAGCTTACACAGTCAGTTTTAACAAACAAGTTACCCTATATTGATGGTTTATAAGAACCTAGATATAGGGTAACAAGCATTTATTTCAAGCACTTATTTATTGTTTGTTCTCTGCACGCACCTTATCAATTAAAAAATCCACCACTTGCGGTACTTTTTCGCTTTCTCCTTGTACCACATATTTGCCATGCACCACCACCGCAGGCACACCTGTGAGGCCATATCGTTGTGAGGCTTCTTGAGTACGAGCAATGCGAGCGTTGACAGCAAATGAGTCATACAATCCAGAGAATTTGCCTTTATCCAGACCTTGAGCGGTATACCAGTTGGTTAAGGACGCTTTGTCAAAAGGACGTTCGTTGCCTTTGTGAATGGCATCAAATAGTTGGATATGGGTTTTGTCTTCATGGCCCATCAGTTGTGCAGCATAAAAGCCACGAGCGTTGGTTTCCCATACTGGGTTCATGGCGGCAGGGGTACGGAAAAATGCCACATCAGCAGGCTTGGATTTTAGCCACTTATCCATGTGTGGTTCAAGTGAATAGCAGTGTGGGCAACCATACCAAAAAAACTCACGCACCACCACGTTGTCGCCTTTGATGTTGTCTGGATTGTCTAATACATGGTAATCCGTGCCTTCTTGAAAGGTGGCGGCGTGGGCGGTGATGCCCACCATGCTGATGCCAACAGCCAAGGCGGTGGCGGCGAGATTAAAGGCAAGTTTCATAAATGCTCCTATGTTGTTTTGTGTCTAAATTTTGCATCAAGGTTTGATTTTGACGTTTTGTATTGACATACTCCCACCACCAAACCTAGCGGTAGGCGTGAGAATCCTTGCGACCCATAACAACCCAAGCTTAGATTGAGTTGTTACCCTTCGTCATGCCACCATCGCTGAATAGTATCGGCATGAGGGAACTCTTTACACAGTAGCAAGTCCTGCCACATCAGCTAACGCCTGCTTAGGTCGCTCCGTGCTTACATCTCCACCTAAATCAAAGATTATAGGTGGAGAATTACGCACGATGAGTTAAATTTACAATATGATACCAGTTTAGGATAACCCATTTTGTCCATGATTTGCCGTAAAGAATTGTTGATGCTGCTTTTCTTGTTTGTCTCTGACATTCATTGATTTATTTGTGGTAGAAATTTGCTAGAATGATGACCATGTTCATAACCATTCTTGACAACCATATCAACCAAAATCAACCAAAGTCATCTTCTTGACAACCATTATGATGGAACACACCATGCACGTGTCTGATACCAATGTTAGTACCAATATTAATGCCAATGCTAATGCCAACGTTAATACCAACGTTAACACCAACGCCATGCCCAATGCTCATTCGGTCAATGTTGATGCCGCTGAAGTGGGTAAATTTACTCGTCTGGCAGATGAATGGTGGAGTCGACAAGGGGCGTTTGCCACGTTGCATGACATCAATCCGTTGCGGTTAAGCTGGATTGAAGACAATGTGCGACACGTTTTAGGCAGTGGCTTGGCAGGCAAGCGGGTGTTAGATGTTGGTTGTGGGGGTGGCATCTTAGCAGAGTCCATGGCTCGCCGTGGGGCGGTGGTAACAGGGCTAGATTTGGGGGAAGAAAATCTAAAAGCCGCCAGCGTTCATGCTGCCAAAACAGGTTTGACGGACACCCTTGATTATCAACATGTTGCTGTTGAGACACTGGCTCAAAGTCAACCAGAGCAGTTTGACGTGGTGACTTGCATGGAAATGCTTGAGCATGTGCCAGACCCTGCCAGCATTGTGAAAGCATGTTTTGACTTATTAAAACCCAATGGGGTGTGCGTGCTGTCTACCATCAACCGAAACCCAAAAGCCTATCTGTTTGCCATTATTGGGGCAGAATATGTGCTAAGACTGTTGGACAAAGGAACACATGATTATGACAAATTCATTACCCCAGCTGAGCTTGACAGCATGGCAACGCATGCAGGATTTATCCGTCATGATTTGATTGGACTGCATTATAACCCACTGACCAAACGCTATTGGCTGGCACAAAATGTCGATGTCAATTATATGATGGCTGTCAAAAAATTGCCCTGATAAAGATAAAGAAATGACCTTGATAAAAAATCAACAATTTGTTTTGAGTAATCCATGATGAATCAACAATATATCAAAGCTGTGCTATTTGACTTAGACGGCACATTGATTGACACTGCCAATGATTTTATTCGCATCATTCAAGTGATGTGTGCCAAACATAATCACCCATGCCCTACGGATACTGCCATACGAGAGCAGGTGTCTGCAGGAGCAAAGGCAATGGTTAAATTGATGTTTGGCGAAGAATTGGCGAAAGTTGCTGATGACGACCCAAAAATACAGTCCTATCGTCAAGAGTTTTTAGACATTTATGAACAAGACATCTGTGTAGACAGCCAAATATTTGCAGGTCTAGATGATAAGCTCAAAGAATTAGAAAGACAAGGCACACCTTGGGGCATTGTTACCAATAAGCCCAGATATTTGGCAGAAAAACTGCTTGATGCACTGGGCTTGACTCATCGTTGTGCTGTCTTGGTCTGTCCTGATGACGTTGCCCGCAGTAAACCTGACCCAGAACCCATGTATTTGGCAATGGAAAAACTGGCGATGCCACGTGCCATGGCAGGTTCAATCATCTATGTGGGCGACCACCTTCGTGATATCCAAGCAGGCAATGCTGCTGGTATGATAACGGTTTTGGCGGCATATGGTTATCTGCCACCTGAAGATAAAGACAATCTGCCTGCTTGGCAAGCGGATTTTATCGTCAATACGCCAAAAGAGTTGGTAACGTTACTTGGTTCTAATCGCTTTGATTATTTATGACAGAATTTTTTTGATGGGGGCTTTTAAGAAAAATGACAATAACACATGATGACATTCGCAATTATCAGCCACAATCTCATTGTCTAAAAGGCAAAAATATCCTTGTAACAGGGGCAGGTGATGGCATTGGGCGTGTGGCAGCATTGACTTATGCACGTTATGGCGCAACGGTACTGTTGCTGGGTAAAACCACAAGTAAGTTAGAATGCGTTTATGACGAAATTGAAGATTTTGGTGGTGAGCAACCTGCCATTTTGCCCATGAACTTAGAGGGAGCAAGTCATGCAGAAATGCAACAGCTTGCCAAGCTCATCGGCAATGAAGTGGCACAGTTGCACGGCATTTTGCACAATGCAGGGACATTGGGGGCATTGACCCCATTGGAGATGTATGATGTGATTACCTTTGAACAGGTGATGAAAGTCAATTTCACCGCTCCATTCATGCTGACACAAGCGTTATTTGACTTATTAAAGTCTGCCAACCATGCGTCCGTGGTCTTTACCACAAGCTCTGTGGGGTCTGTGCCAAGGGCATTTTGGGGGGCGTATGCGCTGTCTAAGCAAGGCGTGGAGGGTCTCAGTGATATTTGGACACAAGAGACCAAAAGCACCACCAAACTGCGTTTTAATTGCCTAAATCCGGGGGCCACTCGTACCAACATGCGAGCCCATGCTTATCCGGGTGAAAATCCCATGACTTTAAAAACACCTGAAGAGTTGATGCCTGCTTATGTGTGTTTGATGAGTGATGACAGCATCGACGTCAAGGGTGAGGTGATTGACTTGCAGCCCAAAAAAGTTCAATAATCCGTGGCAAATTTTCATACCCATGTGAGCGTGGGTTTTGTGGTCAGTGGCGTGTTGGCGTTGCTCAGCTTTAAGGCAGGCACAATATCGGACAATGAATTTGCCACCGCCACCTTAATTGGTACGGTTGGCAGCTTGCTGCCTGACATTGATTCGGACAAATCAACCCCAGCCAAAATGGGGTTTAATCTGCTGTCAATTATGGTGGTGTTTGCGGTATTGAGCCATTGGCGAGAGCAGTTATCGTTTATCGCCATGCTCATCACTTGGGCGGTGGGCTATGTGCTGGTGCGTTATGGGTTATTTTGGGTATTTGGTCGGGTAACGGTGCATCGGGGCATGATTCACTCAGTACCATTTATGGCATTGTTGGGGCTGGCATTGGTTTGCTTAAACTTTTATGGCTTTGCCAATTCGGCATTCATCAGTTGGTTTTATGGCAGCATGCTGTTTTTGGGCAGCCTTGTGCATCTGATTTTAGATGAATTGTACAGTGTCAATCTGCTGGGGCTAAAAATAAAACGCTCTTCAGGCACAGCGATGAAGTTTTATCAATCCAAATACCCATGGCGGTATGCGATTTTATATGCTTTGGTCGCCACATTATGGTTTATTGCTCCTTCATTTGGTCAATTTTGGGCAACGCTCAGCGATCCAATCAGTTGGCTGTTGATAAAAAAAGCGATGATTTAGTCATCACCTTTGTGAGCCTATCAAATCAATCACGTTCGGCTATCAATGAATGCTGTCAAAATGATGACAGATGGCAAAATAAAATGATGTTAATCCCTTGCTAAGGCAAATAACGCCTGCCCATATTCAATTTTATCACCATCATTCGCCAATATATCGGTGATTTGCCCCGAAATATTGGCGGTAACTGGCAACATCTTAACGGTGGATTGGACATAGGCAAGGGTTTGCCCTTTGCTCACGGTATCGCCCACTTTTACCAAAACGGAGGTGACATCATCGGCACGCAGTCGTAAATAGCCCACATGATTGGCAGCAATGATGCGACCTGTGTCCACATCTCGAGTGTTGGCAATCTGCCCACCCAGTCCGCCTGATGGTTCGCTATTTGCTTTGCTTTTGCTGTTTGACCGTTTGTTTTGAGATTTTTGGGGTGTGCTTGCCAAAAATGGGCTGTTATTTGAATTGTTTGAGCGACTTGGCTGAGCCAATGACGTCATTGGCTGCGGTGTGGTCCATTTGTTAATCTGTAAAGACTGTTGTCCATCACTGATGCTCAAGCCTTGAATGGGTGATTGATTCACCAAATTGACAATGTGTTGTACTTGCTGAATGTCGATGTTCATCACACTTCCTTATCTGTTTTACTTACCTTATCAGATTAACCTGTCAAGCCCAAATACTTAGCGATGGTCATGGCACTTAAGATGCTCATGGCAATGGCAATCAACCAACCAAAAAAGGCAATCCATTTGGGGTGCTGATAATCGCCCACAATGTTACTTCGATAAGCGGCAATCAGCACGATGATTAGGGCGATGGGCAATACCAAGCCATTTAATGTACCCACCAACACCAACACCGTGGCAGGCTTACCGATGGTTGAGAACACCAAGGTCGATACAGCAATAAAGCCAATGATAAAATAACGACTGTTATCACGGATGATGGGGTGTAAGTTGGTCATGAATGACACAGATGTGTAGGCACAACCAATCACTGAGGTGATGGAAGCAGCCCAAATGACCATGCCAAAGATGATTTGTCCCACATGACCAAGCACATGGCTAAATGGGGTCAGTGCTGGGTTGCTTGGGTCAAGTTTAACTCCTTGGCTGACCACGCCCAATACCGCTAAAAACAAAAACACACGCACGATGGAGGCGATGATGATGCCTGTTACTGAGCTTTTGGTAACTTCGCTTAAGTTTTCTTGCCCACTGATGCCAGCATCTAACAAACGATGAGCCCCTGAAAAAGTGATGTATCCGCCAACCGTGCCACCAACCAACGTAACAATCGCCATCGCATCTAAGGTATCAGGCACAAAGGTTTTTACCGTTGCTTCTGCCACAGGTGGCTGAGACTGGAACATCACATAAATGACCAACATGATTAAGATAAAGCCCATAAGCTGAGCAAATCTGTCCATAAGTGAGCCAGCTTCTTTGCTCAAAAAGATGGCAACGGCAATCACACCACTAATCAACGCCCCGACAATCGGCGATAAGCCAAACATGGACTCCATGCCAAGCCCCGCCCCACCGATGTTACCGATATTAAACGCCAAGCCACCCATGATGATGAGCAACGACAGCAGATAGCCCACCCCCGGAAAGACCCTGTTGGCAAGCTCTTGAGCCCTTAAGCGAGACACCGCCACCACTCGCCAAACATTGAGTTGTACGCCAATGTCCATGATGATGGACAGCAAAATCACAAAACCAAAACTGGCAAGCAGTGATTCGGTGAAAGTGGCGGTTTGGGTCAAAAAGCCTGGCCCAACCGCTGAGGTTGCCATCAAAAATGCCGCCCCTAAAATGGCGGATTTATTAGCGGTATTGAGTTTGTGTGGTTGCATAAACAATCCTTTGTCTGTGTACGTGTGGGATATAAGATATAAAGCTAAATCGCCAACGGCTTGATGGCGATGCCATGCTGTTGCAATGCTTGCTTGATTTGCTTGGCAAAGGCGATGGCGTGTTCGTTATCGCCATGCAAGCAGATGCTGTCAATCTGGGTGCTTAGTGTTTTTCCTGATTCAGTGATGATGTGACCTGCCTGCACCATACCAAGGACTTGTTGTACCGCTTCTTCTTCGTTGGCGATGACGGCGTGTGGCTTGGTTCGAGATACCAACGTGCCTGCATCGGTGTAGCGACGGTCAGCAAAGGCTTCACGAATGACCGCCACGCCCAACGACTCGGCAACGGCAATCATCTGACTGCCAGCCAGCCCCATCAGTGCCAGCTCTGGGTTAAAAGCTTTTAGCTGTTTGACCAAAATTTCTGCCAAATGTTCATCACTGGCGGCTTGATTATACAACGCCCCATGTGGCTTGACATAAGCCAGTTTAAGACCGTGCAAGTCACACATGGCTTGCATTGCCCCAAGCTGATAGCTCATCAAAGCGTGATAAGCGTCGGCGTTTAACTGTTGTGCCACTCGACCAAAATTGGCTCTGTCATCTAGGCTTGGGTGGGCCCCCACTTGCACGCCGTGATGTTTGGCAAATTGCAAGGTTTGATGAATGTCAGCAACTGACCCAGCATGCAGTCCACAGCAGATGTTGGCGGAGCTGATGATGCTCATCAGTCGCTCATCTTGACCACACCCTTCGGCAACGTCAGCATTTAAATCAATGGACAGTGTGGGTGTTTTGGGGTTGGCATGGCTTGTGGTATCAGTTGGCATTGGCATATCTCCGAATTCTATCAATATAAAGCAGTCGCTGATTGCGAGCAATGATGGCATCACCCAGCGACACCACAGCAAACCGACACGTCTGCCCAAAACGGGTCTGAGCAAGCAACCCCAAATCTGCTTCAATCACTGAGGCAATTTTAGGGTAGCCCCCTGTGGTCTGAGCGTCTGCCATCAATACAATTGGCTGACCATTGGGTGGTACTTGTATCATGCCCACATCAACTCCGTGTGAGGGCATTTGTAGTTCTGACTTGAGCGTTAGGGCATGATTGCCCTCTAGGCGATAGCCCATACGACTGCTTGATGGCAACAGCTTGTAGGCTTGGCTTTCCAACTGCTGATGGGCGTTGGCGGTAAAAGCATCGTATTCACTGTTTTTACTGATGCGGATTGTGTCTTGAGCAGGCAGGCTGGCAATGCCAATGGTGGCAAGCTCAAACTGATCGGTCAGCTCAAAATCATCTCCTGCCTGTAGCAACCGTCCTTGATAACCACCAAATCCTGCTTGAATGTCGGTACTGGCAGACCCCAGAACCGACTGCATGTTTAAACCGCCTTGTATGCACAGATAACCATGCAAACCTGTGACCGCCCTTTTAAGCTCCAGCGTTTGCCCTGCGTGGGCTTGCACACGCCAATAATTACGAATTTGCTCACCGTCCAGATAGGCTTCATATTGGGCCCCTGTCAGACAAAAGCTCACCTGACAATCAAAGCTTAAGGTTACCACCGCCATGGTCAGTTCAATGGCTGGGGTGTTGGTTGGGTTTTTGAGTAAGGCGTTACCTGCCATCAGTGACCAAGCGTCCATTGCCCCATTACGACGGATTCCTTGACTGCGATGACCGATTCGCCCCAAATCTTGTACACTACAGATGCCTGTCAGTTTGTCTATTCTCATGCTATTATCCTTTAATTGGCTATCCTTTAATTGGCAGTCGTTTGGTCAAAAACTCCTTTAATTGACACGCCCTTCATCAATAATTTGAGTCGCCACAAACTGTAAACGGTCACCTGCTTGTAAGCGAGTGGGAGGGGTGGCATGAATGTCAAATAATTTGTCATCGGTACGACCCAACAGCTGCCAGCCCCCAGGTGAAGCAAAAGGATAGACCCCCGTTTGTTGCCCACCGATACCAACCGACCCTGCTGGCACTTTGGTGCGAGGGTTGGCGTGCCTTGGTAAATGTAAGTGTTCAGGCAGACCGCCCAAATACGGAAAACCAGGTTGAAAGCCCATAAAATACACGGTATAAATTGGCTTTGTGTGGGCTTCGACCAGCTCGGCTGGGGTCATGCCCAAACATTTGGCACTGTCCACCAAATCAGGACCTGCCTCACCGCCATAGATGACAGGGATTTTAATGATGTCTTTGGTGTCTTTGCACTCATCACCACCCAAAAACTCACTGATGTCTAAGGCATTGAGTTTTTTTTGTAGTTGTTGTAGCTCAAGCAAGCTTAACGAGTGGGTATAGACAGTTAGGGCGTTCATGCCTGGCACAACTTCCAACACACCTTGCATGGCTTGGATATGCGGTTGCAATGCCCAGCAAGCTTGTTGGTTCACTAAGTTGGCGGCTTGTCCTGCTTGCTTTTTGTCCAATGGGTCAATAAAAAAGCCAATCAAACAATGGGCATTGCTGATTTTAAAATGAAGCTTGGCTTTCGCTGATGCTTTGCTGACAGGTTTGCTTGGTGGTTTGGTGAGTGATTTGGGTTGTAAGCTGTCTTGCGGTGGCGTTTTTATGGTGTCTTTTTGAATCTGTGCCATGATGAATGTTCCCTGTCGTGCGTGTGGCTGTCATTTGGCTGTCGTGTGGTTGTCATGATTTTCTAACCAATGGCTAAGATAGTGGATACTTGTGCCACCTTGCCCAAAATTTTCATCAGCAAACAACGCTTGATGCAACGCCTTGTTGTGTTGAATGCCATCAATGGACAGCTCACTTAGAGCAGCCTGCATTTTTTTGATGGCGGCATCACGGCTGTGGTCATGAACGCACAGTTTGCCTATTAAGCTGTCATAACTGGTGGGAATGCGATAGCCTGCATACAGATGCGTGTCCATACGCACCCCAAAACCTGCTGGAAAATGGCACGCACTCACCACCCCAGGGCTGGGCAATGACGTGAACGGATGCTCAGCGTTAATGCGACATTCAAAGGCATGTCCTATCAGCTCAATGTCAGACTGCTGATAACTGAGTACTTCGCCTGTCCCCACTCGGATTTGCTCACGCACAATGTCGATGCCTGTAATCAGCTCAGTGATGGGATGCTCAACCTGAATGCGTGTGTTGACTTCGATAAAGAAAAATTCACCATCTTCATATAAAAACTCAAACGTGCCTGCCCCAACATACCCCATCTGCTGGCAGGCAGTAACACACGCTTGCCCAATCTGCTCTCGTTGCTCTTTGGTGATGTCAGGAGCAGGGGCTTCTTCGATGACTTTTTGGTGACGACGTTGCATGGAGCAGTCTCGCTCACCCAAATGAATGGCGTTGCCAAAACGGTCAGCCAACACTTGAATTTCGATGTGGCGAGGCTTTTTTAGGTAGCGTTCAAGGTATACCACAGGATTGCCAAAGGCAGTGTTGGCCTCGTTTTTGGTCATGGTTACCGCAGACAGCAGTTTGGCTCTGTCTTCAACCACTCTCATGCCCCGACCACCGCCACCACCAGCGGCTTTGATGATGACTGGATACCCCACTTGGTCGGCGATGCGTTCGATTTCGTCATCGTCATCGGGCAACGCCCCTTTTGACCCTGGTACCACAGGCACACCAGCGGCAATCATGGTCTGCTTAGCAGCGACTTTATCACCCATTTTGCGAATGCAGTCTGATGGTGGTCCGATGAATATCAGCCCTGCCCGTTCTACCCGCTCGGCAAAGTCGGCATTTTCGGACAAAAAGCCATAACCAGGATGAATCGCCCCAGCCCCTGTGATTTCAGCAGCAGAAATGATGGCATCATGATTAAGGTAGCTGGCACTCGCCTTGGCAGGTCCGATGCACACGCTTTCATCAGCAAGTTTGACAGGCAAAGAATCACGGTCAGCGTCAGAATGCACCACCACCGATTGGATACCCATTTGTTGGCAAGCTCGGACAATGCGTAAGGCAATCTCACCCCGATTGGCAATCAATATTTTGTTAAACATCGCTATACCCCTGTTGGCTGTAGTTCAAAGAGCGTCTGCCCATATTCGACCATATCGCCGTCATTGACGGTGATGTGTTGGATTTTGCCTGCTTGCTCAGCTTTGACTTCGTGTAATATTTTCATGGCTTCAACAATGCACAAGGTGTCGCCCACTGCCACATCATCGCCTTCGTTAACAAAAGGGGGTGTGTCAGGTTCGGCACTGCGATAAAACGTACCAACCATGGGCGAAGTGACGGTGATGATATTGGTAACATCAGCACTGGAGATGGCAGGGCTTGATGTGCTTGGATTTGACGCATTTGGATTTAAATTGTCTGAGCAAGAGACATCAGAAGCAGACATGTGTGAAGCAGACACAGTAGGGGCGGTCGCATCTAAAGATGATGGGGTGTGGGCTTGATGGTGTTGGGGCGCCACCAAACTCGATGCGGTGTTAAAGGCGGGCAGTAACGTAAATATGGGCGACTGACAGATGATGCTGATGCGTTGGTCGCCATCGCTTATCTCAAGCTGTCCAATGTTGGCATTCTCAGCAATGGCGATGAGTTGCTTAAGTTGGGTTAAGTCAATGTCCATATTGGTGTCCTAATCGTCATGGTAATGTGGTGATGTGGATGATGGTGATTTTTCTGCACTATAGCATGTTGCTCATATAATTGTATAGACAAGTTGGCAAAGATTGCTTGGCAAAGATGGCATCGATTGTACCAATATGACCATGACCCATCACACGCTTGCTCCCACTTGCCTGGCCAAAGTAATGCCATCATCAATGCTTAGGTATGTTTTTTTGCTGGGTAGGTCTTGGTGAACCATGCGTCCTTGTCGGAAGATAAGGCACTCATTAACCGCAAGCTGTTGCCATTGTTCATTGTTGGTTAATGGTATGGTGGTGATGATGGTAACGCAATCGGTGGCTGATGTGACGTCTTTAAAGTTAATGGACAAATCATCATCAGCAAGTCTGGCTTCACCAAAGGGCGCTTTGCGTGTCAAATAAAACAACAAACTGCCTGCATAAGCCAAATGCCAATCACCGTTAGAGATTAGACAGTTAAATAATCCACCAACGGATAGGTAGCGACATTGGGCAATGAGAAAGGCAAATAATCTGGTGTCGTCAGGGCGGTGTTTAAAGGTGGACTTTAGCCGATTGAGTAGGTAGCAAAATACCAGCTCTGAATCGGTATCCCCAACAGGCTGGTAGTATTGGGCGTTACCGTTCGCATTGAGTCGATGCAGGCGGTTGATGAAGTCGGCGCTCATCTGCCCATTATGGGCAAATGCCCATTGCTCTCCCCACACTTCTCGCACAAAAGGATGAATATTGGCAAGTCCATGACCCCCTGTGGTTGCCTTGCGAATATGGGCAATCACATTCATTGCTTCAATGGGATAATGATTCACCAAATCAGCCACAGGCGATAAATGGCTGGGTTTATCATCATGAAACTGACGAAGCCCAATATCACCCAATGCTGTCCGCTCAAAAAACGCAACGCCAAAGCCATCTTCATGATGGTCAGTAAGTCCGCCACGCTTTCTAAACCCTGTAAAGCTAAATCCAATGTCGGTGGGGGTGTTGGCATTCATTCCAAGCAGTTGACACATGATTATTGCACCTTTGCCCAATGATGACTTGCCAAGCGTTTCATCAAGTCGGGATTTTTGACCATGATGTTATCACCTGTGCGTCCTTGTTCACGGTTGTAATAAATGACATTTAGTCGCAAAAGCCAAAAAATGGTGGCAGAGTAGGCAAGCATCACAGGCAAGGCGGTTTTTTCGTTGTCCGTTAAGGGGCGGACACTCTCATAGCCATCTATAAAAGCAGTCATTTTGTCCGTGTTAAAATTCACGCTCTCGCCGTCATTGGCATTGCCCCATGTGGTACAAAAATCGTTGATGGTGATGGCAATGTCCATCAGATAATGCTCAACAGACACCTCGGTAAAATCAAGCAGTCCTGTCAGCTTTGGTGTATCACCCGTAAAATCCCACAGCGTATTATCTGCAAACATGTCCAAATGGCACAAGCCTTTGGGCAAACCACCATGTGCCACATCGCTGTTGGTTACATCGTTTTTAGTTACATCGCTTTTAATCACATTGTCATACGCCTGCCAAATGTCATTCATTAATTTGGCTTCGTCTTTTGGCATAAACTTGGTTTCACGGTCTTTGACCAAATGCCAAGGATACAGCGCCACGCCATAATGCTCAGCAGGGATAAGTGTTTGTAAGCCATCATGCAACGTTGCCAACGCTTGCCCCATTTGCATGCACATATCAGATGTGATGTGGGTGGGGTGATTGCCTGATAACTTTGGGGCAAGGGTAATGGCTTTGTTGTCAAAATAGAGCAAAAACTCACCATTATTGGCTTTAAGAGGGGTGGCAACAGGCAGCTTGTCTTTGAGTTTGTTTAGGATAATTGCCATTTTTTGAATTTCATGCGGTTTACGTTCTTCAAATAAAGTAAACACAAAAGATGGCTCATTTGTTTTATCATGGGTGGTTTGAATGAACCAATTTGAATTTTTGATGCCTTGAGTAATGGGTGTGGCATGGGCAAAATCCACGCCAAATGCTTGACAAAATTCGATGAACTGCTGTTCAGATAACTGGGTATATACCGACATGAGCTGTCCTAAATTGATAAAATATGACAATACAAAATATGATAGTATTTGGCATCATTATACGGATAAAACACAATATGTTTTGAATTTATTTTGTCTTGGATTGAGTTTGCTTAGAGAACACCCTAAGCATGATTAGCATTTGCAAGATAATACCAAGCAATCCAATAATGAACAACTGGACGTGTGGACGTGATTGATAAAGACATTTTGGCATCGATGGCAACACAAGACCCAACCACCAACCACTAAAAAGTATGTCAATAACATGATTCGTCATTTCATGAATTTTAACCTATCCTAAAACAGTTTGAGATACCCATGCTAGCCAAACGCATTATTCCCTGCCTAGATGTTGACAACGGTCGTGTGGTCAAAGGCGTACAATTTATTGACATTAAAGACGCAGGTGACCCTGTGGAAGTTGCCAAGCGTTATGATGAACAAGGGGCGGACGAGATTACTTTTTTGGACATCACCGCCACCCACCACGGACGTGATACCACTTACCATACGGTTGAACGAATGGCTCAAACGGTTTTTGTACCGCTGACCGTGGGCGGTGGTGTGCGCCAAATGGTGGACATTCGCACTCTACTCAATGCTGGAGCGGATAAAGTGGCGATTAATTCAGCTGCCGTATTTACCCCTGACTTTGTTGGTGAAGCAGCTGACCGTTTTGGCAGTCAATGTATTGTGGTGGCAATAGATGCCAAACGGGTAAGCGACATAAACCAGCAACCCCGTTGGGAGATTTTTACCCATGGCGGACGCAAAGCCACAGGCATTGATGCGGTTCAATGGGCAAGCAAGATGGCACAGCTTGGGGCAGGTGAGATACTCATCACCAGCATGGACGGTGATGGCACACGCCAAGGCTATGACTTGATGTTGATGCAAGCCATCACCGACAGTGTGACTGTCCCTGTGATTGCTTCAGGCGGTGTGGGTAATTTGCAACATCTGGCAGATGGCATCATACAAGGTGGTGCAGATGCCGTATTAGCGGCCAGTATCTTTCATTTTGGCGAATTCACAGTGGGCGAAGCCAAACGCTTTATGGCAAAACAAGGCATACCAATGCGATTGTAGTTGACCGTCGTTAATTGACCGCTGTTAGTTGACAATCATTCCACGCTTTTTTTAGTCTATTTATGAGTTTGTTTGATACGGTAACATACATGGTTACATATTGTTACAAATCTTGTAACGTACATTTACATTCCTAGTTAAACGCTTTAAAATAGCGGATTGTCCGTTTTTTATCACCAGTTTTTTACACGCTGTTTTTTTCATACGCCATTTTTATATATACGTTAAGTTTTATACATTTAAGTTTTATACATTTAAGTTTTATTCACTGAACCGATGCCATTTTATGACCAACACCATGACCAATTCATTAGAAGCATATTCCGATACCTTGACCGATTTAAATCAAGAGCAGTTTGATAAATTTAGCCAAGATGCTCAAGTTTTGATTAACACAACAACCAATCCACAGGATTTGCAAACAGTGCGTGTCATATTGACAGGTAAAAAAAGCCATATCACCACATGGTCAAAACAAATGGGCAAGCTGTCTGCTGATGACAAAAAAAACTATGGACAATGGTTACATCAGCTACGCAGCGACATTCAGCAAGCACTTGATGAACAAAAACAAACACTAGATGCCATTACCTTACAACGTAAATTAACGCAAGAAAGTGTGGACATCACACTGCCAGCTCGTGGGCGTGAACGTGGACAATTACACCCCATCACGCTGACTGCCAGACGCATGCAACAGTTTTTTAAGCAAGCAGGCTTTAGCGTGGCGACAGGCCCTGAAGTGGAGAATGACTATTATAATTTTGAGGCATTGAACATTCCTGAGCATCACCCTGCTCGTGCCATGCACGATACCTTTTATTTTGATGCCCATTATTTGTTACGCACCCATACCAGTAATGTACAGATACGCACAATGCAAAACAGCACACCGCCCATTCGCATCATTTGCCCTGGGCGTGTGTATCGTCACGATTATGACCAAACACATTCACCGATGTTTCATCAGCTTGAGGGCTTAATGGTGAGTGAAAACAGTAACTTTGCTGAGTTAAAAGGGGTTATTCATGAATTTTTGAATGCCTTTTTTGCCAAAGAAGTCAGTGTGCGTTTTCGTCCGTCGTTTTTCCCATTTACCGAACCATCAGCGGAGGTGGATATTTTATCTGCCAGTGGCAAATGGTTAGAGGTGATGGGCTGTGGCATGGTGCATCCGCAAGTGTTAAAAAATTGTGGCATTGATTCAGATATGTATTCAGGCTTTGCTTTTGGTATGGGCATTGAGCGATTTGCCATGCTGTATTATGGCATTGATGACTTACGATTGTTTTATCAAAATGACTTAAGATTTTTAAGGCAGTTTGCTTAGTGTTTAAAAGGATAATCACCTTAAACAATCACCTTAACTTAAACAACCACCTTAAAATGAACAAATTTAGAGAAACTCAACGATGAAAATTAGTGAAAACTGGTTACGCCAGTGGGTGAGTCCCAATATTGATGGTGATGCCTTAGCTGAACAGCTGACCATGGCTGGGTTGGAAGTTGATGATAAATATGCCGTTGCCAAAGATTTTAATGGTGTGGTGGTAGCTGAGGTCATCAGTGTTGAACCACACCCAAATGCTGATAAACTAAAGGTTGCACAAGTCAATACAGGCAGTGAGCAAGTACAAATTGTTTGCGGAGCTCCTAATGTGCAGGTGGGTATGAAAGCCCCTTTGGCAACCATTGGTGCACAATTACCCAATCCAGATGGATTAAATGGCAAACCCTTTCAAATCAAAAAATCCAAACTTCGTGGCGTTGAATCACAAGGCATGCTGTGTGGTAGCAGTGAGATAGATTGCGATGATGGGGTGGATGGTCTGTTGCACCTGCCAGATGATGCCCCTGTTGGCATGGATATTCGTGAGTATTTGGGTTTAGATAACCAAGTGCTGGACATTTCTATCACGCCCAACCGTGGTGATTGTTTTAGCGTGCGTGGCATTGCTCGAGAGCTTGCAGTGATTAATAATTTACCATTGATTGTTCCCAAAATCACCACCCTAACGCCAAGCCTACCTGATGCCCAAGATGTGCAAGTGATGGCAATTGAGCAATGCCCTCTATATTTGGCACAGCCTGTACTGAATATTGACCGTGATGTTGCCACCCCAAAATGGATGCTAGATGCCTTGTTGCAGTCTGGGTTTCGCACACATAACTTTTTGGTAGATGTTACCAACTATGTGTTGATAGAGCTGGGTCAGCCTCTACATGCTTTTGATAAAGACCAAATTAACGGACAAATCGTGGTACGTCTTGCCAAACCGCAAGAACGTCTGACTTTACTCAATGATGATGACATCACATTGACAGGCGATGAGTTGGTGATAGCTGATGACAAAGGAGCGATTGCCTTGGCTGGTATCATGGGGGGCAAACGTACTGCCGTCACAGACACCACCACCAATGTGGTGCTAGAAAGTGCATTTTTTGCCCCATTGGCACTTGCAGGGCGGGCTCGTCGCTTTGGTTTGCACACCGATGCGTCACAACGCTTTGAGCGGGGTGTAGACTTTGAGTTGCCACAGATGGCATTATCACGAGCAGTCCAATTACTCAAAGACATTGCTGGCGGTCAACTTGGTGTGGTGAGTGAAGTTAAAGTGCAAGATAAACTGCCCAAGCGACTTGCCATTGATTTAAGATTAGAGCAAGTACAAAAATTGCTTGGCGTTGATATTGAGCGCTCAGAAATTGAGCGAATTTTAAAGCAACTTGGGCTTGTTGTGACAGACAACAAAACCCATCTGCAATGCACGCCACCATCTTGGCGTTATGATTTGAGCTTGCCAGAAGATTTGATTGAAGAGATTGCTCGCATTTATGGTTATGACAACATCAGCAATCAGTTGCCTAGGCTGATGGTTAACATGCGATATGATGACCATGATGATCGGTTGTTTGACTTAAAGATGCGTTTGGTTGAAGCAGGATATGCCGAAGCGGTGACGTTTAGTTTTAGTGATGCCAAGCTTGAGCAAACACTCAATGATGATGATTTAGGAGCGATGCTGACACTTGCCAATCCAATTTCAAGTGATTTGGCGGTGATGCGTCGTACTTTGTTGTCTAGCCTACTGCCAAGTGTGCAGTTTAATCTAAATCGCCAACAATCACGAGTGCGTCTTTTTGAAACTGGACTCACTTTTGTCGGTTCGAATGTGGCACAGTTGAAGCAAACGCCAAGCATTGCCTTGGTGGCGGTTGGTACGGCAGAATCAGAACGCAATGCGTCCATGAACACCAGCCGTACGATGGATTTTTTTGATTTAAAACATGACATTGAGCGTCTATTTCCCAACAACTGGGTTAATGTTGGTGCTGGCCACAATGGTGAATCATCATCACGTCTGATGTATCAACGTAGCCAGTGGGCATTTTTGCACCCAGGGCAAAGTGCCGATATCTATGTGAATGGTCAAGCGATTGGGTGGTTAGGACAGCTACACCCAAGCATTGCCAATGCTCTGGATTTACCAACCACATGGGTGGCACAGCTGGCAAGTGAGGCATTGATTGAGTTTGGTAAAGACGCCATCCACATCACTCCTTTAAGCAAATTTCCCCAAGTACGGCGTGATATTGCCATCTTAGTGAATGCAGACATTGCCTTACAGTCATTAACTGACACCATCAGACAGTCAGCAGGAGAATTGTTGGTGGATTCTTGGTTATTTGATGTTTACGCAGGTGAACATGTGCCAACAGGGCAACGTTCATTGGCGTTTGCCTTAGTGTATCAAGACATCAATAATACGCTAGATGATGTGTCAGTAGCCACCTTAACACAAACCGTTGTGGAAGCGTTGATAAAAGAGCATCAAGCAGTGTTGCGAGACAGCTAACCTTAACCTTGCATTAACTTTTTGCAAGGTTGATATTAACTTTTGATAAGCAACATCATGGCAATTAACATATGGCAACATATCAATGATAAAGCAGAGCAAAAAACAGAGCAAACAAAGTCAAGCATGGATATCCTAACATGGGCACCCTAACAAAGATGGACTTGATTGAAAGCTTGATGTCTGAGCAAGGTCTGACCAAGCAAGAAGCCCGTTGCGTGGTGAACACAGTGTTTGAACAGATGGCAGAGATTTTGATTGAAGGCAAAGACATACGTCTGTCTGGTTTTGGTAATTTTGAACTAAAAGACAAAACGCCCAGACGGGGGCGGAATCCGAAAACGGGCGAAGAAGTCACCATTTCAGCCCGGCGTGTGGTAACTTTTAGAGCTGGGCAAAAATTACGCACATGTATTGACCAGTGTATTGATGAGCAGGTGATTGGTCAATAACCCATTAAACCTTAGCCAACCCCATCTTTGCATGTGCTTGTAAGTAAGTGTCAATCAACGCTTGCTTCATTTGCCAGTCGCTTGGTGCGAGCGATGTCGTGCATTTTTTTTGCCAATCGAATGTCATGACTGGTGATGCCATTGACATCGTGGGTGGTGAGTTGTATTTTTACCAAATTATAATGATGATGCCAATTTGGATAATGCCCCAAACTTTCGGCATAAAATGCCACCTCGGTCATAAAGCTGATGGCTTGCACAAAATCAGCAAATTGATAGGTAATGCTGATGGCATTACCGTCTTTGACCCAGCCCATTAAATCTTGTAATTGTAAGGCAACTTGGTCGTCGGTTAAGTGGCTCATAAAGGAACTCCAAGGCATTGCTTTTATTGTGGGTTGATGGGTTATTTGAGTAATTTTTGATATTTGGGGTGCTTGTTGATATAGTGAGCGACAAACGAACAGTGTGGGATTATTTTTTTGTTTTGTTCATCAGCATAATCAAGGGCATGTTTGACCAGTTGTGAGCCAATACCTTGACCGCTTAATAAGTCAGGCACGATGGTATGGTCATATGTCAAAGTATCGTCTGATGCTTGATAGCTGATATAAGCAGTTTGACCATCTTGGATAAGCTCAAAACGGTTGGCTTGGTGGTTGTGCGTGATGTCGGTCATGTTCATGTCCTTAAATGGTGACTTTCTTTCGATTCATATTTGATTATACTTCTTTGTAACCTAGTGTTTCAACCATTGAAGACGCTTGATAAAAAGCCACCTAATGTTGTGATTTAGGTGGCTGTTATTGTTTGATATTTATGATTGGTCATTGATTTAACCTGTTATCAATGACCAAAGAATGACCAATGGCTTATAAAAAGCTGGGCAGATGGCGAGCAGGGTCGGTCTCACGGGCATTTTTGGCATCTTCAACCGTAAGGCCTAACGCTTTGGCCACACCCATGGCATAATCAGGGTGGCATTTATCGCAATTACGGATATGGCGGTATTTAATAAAATCAGGGGCATCGCCCATCGCACGAGCCGTATTACCAAACAACGCCTGTTTTTGCTCATCGCTCATCAACTCAAACAAGGCTCTGGGTTGGCTAAAATAATCATCATCATTCTCACGATAATCCCAAAACTTAGCATCGCCATGAATTTTTAATGCTGGCTCAGCCAAATGTGGTTGGTCTTGCCATTGTCCAAAGCTGTTTGGTTCATAATGTGGTCGTCCGCCATAATTATCACCCACTCGCCCTTGACCATCTCTTTGGTTTGAGTACACAGGACAGCGTGGAGCATTCACTGGAATTTGGTTACGATTGACACCCAAGCGATAACGCTGGGCATCAGCATAGTTAAATAGGCGTGCTTGGAGCATACGGTCAGGGGACACACTGATGCCCGGGACTAGGTTGCTTGGGGCAAAAGCGGATTGTTCAACATCTAAAAAGAAGTTTTCAGGGTTTTTATTTAACTCAAACTCACCCACTTCAATGAGCGGATAGTCGCCTTTTGGCCACACTTTGGTTAAATCAAATGGGTGATAAGGCACAGTTTGGGCATCGGTTTCTGGCATGATTTGCACATACATTGTCCATTTTGGGAAATCGCCACGCTCAATGGCGTCAAACAAATCACGCTGATTGCTCTCACGGTCTTTACCAACCACCATTTCAGCTTCAGCATCTGTCAAATTTTCAATGCCTTGTTGGGTGCGAAAGTGAAATTTGACCCAAAAGCGTTCATTGTCAGCATTGATAAAGCTATAAGTGTGCGAGCCAAAGCCGTGCATATGACGGTAAGATTTAGGAATGCCACGGTCGCTCATCACAATGGTAACCTGATGAAACGCCTCTGGCAGCAGTGTCCAAAAATCCCAGTTATTGGTGGCAGAACGCATGTTGGTGCGTGGGTCTCGTTTGACCGCTTTATTTAAATCAGGGAATTTTTTTGGGTCTCTTAAAAAGAAAACAGGCGTGTTATTACCCACCATGTCCCAATTACCCTCTTCGGTATAAAATTTTAAGGCAAAACCACGAATATCACGCTCAGCATCAGCCGCCCCCCGCTCACCTGCTACGGTGGTAAAACGAGCGAACATTTCAGTTTTTTTGCCAACTTCGCTAAAAATCTTAGCACGGGTGTATTGGGTGATGTCGTGCGTTACCGTGAATGTGCCAAATGCGCCTGAGCCTTTGGCGTGCATGCGGCGTTCTGGAATGACCTCACGGGCAAAGTCGGCTAATTTTTCATTGAGCCATAAATCTTGGGCAAGCAGCGGCCCTCTGGCACCTGCGGTCATTGAATCTTGATTGCTTGGGACAGGCGCACCATTACTCATGGTCAAGTTGGTATGGTCATAAGGGCATTTCATATTTTGCATGGTGTTCTCCACTTTAGGTTTCATGACTTTAAGTTTTATCATGTTGGGTCTATCGATGTAGACAAGCTCACGTAACTTTTTTACACTTTCTCACGCACCTTTTCATTAATAAAGACTTTTAATAAAGCTGTTGATAAACTTGATACATGAGCAATGCCACACTTTCATTATAGTTATTTATTATAAATTTGAAAAATTTAATTATTTCATAAATTAGATTTGTTTTTTTAAACACAAAAGACTCAATCCATCTGTAAAAGATTGCTCTTGCTTGGTAACAATGTAATAATAGCAACAACATCATAACAGCGAATGTCATCAACAATATGTCTTGGTATCTGCAACATTGATGATGACCGAATAAAATATAACCGAATGCAAATAGGTAACATACTTATGGCTCAATACATTTACACCATGAACAATGTGTCAAAACTCATTCCACCCAAGCGTGAAATTCTTAAAAACATCAATTTATCCTTCTTCCCAGGAGCAAAAATTGGTGTTTTGGGTTTGAATGGGGCGGGTAAATCCACCTTATTACGCATCATGGCAGGGGTTGATACTGATTATTCAGGAGAAGCTCGTCCACAACCTGGGATTAAAGTGGGCTATCTGCCACAAGAGCCACAACTTGACCCAAATAAAGACGTGCGTGGTAATGTGGAAGATGGTGTGCGTGAAGCTTTAGATGCCTTAGACCGCCTTAATGAAATCTATGGTGAATATGCGCTGCCAGATGCCAATTTTGATAAACTGGCAGAAGAGCAAGGCAAAATGGAAGACATCATCACTGCTTGGGACGCTCACAACCTAAATACCCAACTCGAAAAAGCTGCCGATGCCTTGCGTCTACCACCTTGGGACGCAGATGTCAGCAAGTTATCAGGCGGTGAAAAACGCCGTGTTGCCCTGTGTCGTCTGCTGTTGTCTAAGCCTGATATGTTGTTGCTTGATGAGCCAACCAACCACTTAGATGCCGAAAGTGTCGCTTGGCTTGAGCATTTTTTGCATGACTATTCTGGCACAATTGTAGCGATTACCCACGATCGATATTTTTTAGATAATGTTGCCCAATGGATACTTGAGCTTGATCGTGGTCATGGTTATCCTTACCAAGGCAACTATACCGAATGGCTTGAACAAAAAAATAAACGCCTAGAAGAGCAACAAAAGCAAGAAGAAGCCTTTGCTAAAGCCTTACAAAAAGAGTTGGAATGGGTTCGCAAAAACCAAAAAGGACAGCAAGCCAAGTCCAAATCTCGTCTGCAACGCTTTGAAGAATTGAACTCAAAAGAATTCCAGCAACGCAACGAAACTGCCGAAATTTATATTCCACCAGGACCCCGTTTGGGCAATAAAGTCATTGAAGTTAATAACATCTCAAAATCTTTTGGCGATCGTTTGTTATACGAAAACCTAAGCTTTGTTGTGCCACCGATGGCGATAGTTGGCATTATCGGTCCTAACGGAGCGGGTAAGACCACATTATTTAATATGATTACTGGCAAAGACATGCCAGACTCAGGCTCAGTTGAATTGGGTGAGAGTGTGAAAGTCGCTTATGTTGGGCAAGTGCGTGATGAGCTTGACGACAATAAAACCGTATGGGAAGAGGTTTCTGACGGTTTGGACATGATTACCGTTGGTGAATACACCACACCTAGCCGTGCTTATATTGGACGCTTTAACTTTAAAGGGCAAGACCAACAAAAACGAGTGGGGAGCTTATCAGGGGGTGAGCGTAATCGTTTGCAACTTGCCAAAACCTTAAAACAAGGGGCGAATGTCTTGTTGCTCGATGAGCCATCAAATGACCTTGATGTTGAGACTTTGCGTGCTTTAGAAGAAGCAGTGGAGGTATTTCCTGGCACGGTCATGGTGGTGTCGCATGACCGTTGGTTCTTAGACCGCATTGCCACGCACATTTTGGCATTTGAAGAAGAAGGTCCAGTTTGGTTTGATGGGAACTATTCAGAATATGAAGCCTACCGTAAGAAACAGTTGGGCGATGATGCCACGCCCAAGCGTGTGAAACATCGTAAGATTGGTAATTAATGTAAGATTGGCAATTAATCTTATTGACATGAAAAATTAATTGTCAAAATTAACTGCCAATAACCCATTAGCCATCATGTCACTCTTCAATCCATTTACCTTGACGATACACAAGGGTGAATTTGGTGGCTTTGCCTGTCTTGGAATTTTCTGAGCCGATGTATTGTTCTTGGTTTTTGCGAGACCAACGCAAAATGGTGGGGTTATCATCTGGGTCAGTGTCTGGAGCAGTGAACAGATATTGAAATTTATCTTCCATTTGTGATTGAACGCCACGCAGTTCGGCAAGTTTGGGTGGGCGGGTTTCTCGGATTTTAGGAAATTTAGATGCCGCTAAAAATAGCCCCGCTGCCCCTTCACGTAAGATAAAGTGGTCATCGTGTTTATTGGATTTAAGCTGAGGCAGGTCAATGGGGTCCATGCGTGGCGGAGCAGGTTCGCCATTTTTGAGTACTTTGCGAGTGTTGTCGCATTTTTGGCAAGCAAAATAAGGACCAAAGCGACCAGTTTTTAGTGCCATTTGTCCGTTACATTTGTCGCAGTCGATGGTGGGTGCATCGCTACCGGGGACTTCAAATTTGCCTTCTTCGAGTACATGGCCATCACAGTCAGGGTTGTTACCACAGATGTGCAACTTTAATCCGCCATCGACGATGTAGCCATTCATGGCAGTGCCACATTTGGGACAGCGTTTTTTCTCCATTAAGTCTTTGACTTCAGCGGTGTCATCGTCTGCATCTGCCAGCAGATTAAAGGCTTCGACAGGCATCAAGTTTTTTGTGCCTTTACAGCGTTCTTTTGGCGGTAGGTTGTAACCAGTACAGCCCAAAAATACGCCTGTTGAGCCAGTTCTCAGTTGCATGGGGCGACCACACAAATCACAATGCACGTCTGGCACATCGGTGGGGTCATTGGGTCTCATGCCGTTAGGCTGTTTGGCGTGTTCTAGTTTGTTTTTAAAATCGCCATAGAATTCATCAAGCACTGTTTTGTATTCTTTGTCCCCTTCGGCAACGTCATCAAGCTTGTCTTCTAACCCTGCGGTAAAGGCATAATCCATCAAATCAGGGAAACTATGAATCAAGCGATTGGTAACGATATCGCCCATTTTTTCGGCAAATAAGCGTTTGTTTTCTAGCTTGACATAGCCACGGTCTTGTATGGTGGAGATGATGGCAGCATAGGTAGATGGGCGACCGATGCCACGTTTTTCTAATTCTTTGACCAGACTGGCTTCTGTGTAGCGTGCAGGGGGCTTGGTAAAGTGCTGGCTGGGGTCAAGTTTGTCTAGTATCAGCTGTTCGCCTGCTTGGACTTCAGGCAATAAGGTGTCGTCATTTTTAGCAGGGGGTTGAATTTTAGTATGGCCGTCAAAGGTCATGGTGCGTCCACGAGCCTTGAGCTCAATGTCATCTGCTGTAACCAATAGCGTTACTGATTGGTATCTGGCAGGGGGCATTTGACACGCCACAAACTGTCGCCAAATCAGTTCATATAATCGGCTGGCATCTCGCTCCATGCCTTTTAGCTGAGTGGATTTGACTTTGACATCAGATGGGCGAATGGCCTCATGAGCTTCTTGGGCATTTTGTTTGTTGCCATAAAAGTTGGGTTTGTCGGTCAGATATTTGTCGCCAAAATTGGCTTGGATATAGTCTCTGACACCAGCTAACGCATCGGCGGATAAAAATGTTGAGTCGGTACGCATGTAGGTGATGTGACCTGCTTCGTACAGTCGTTGTGCCAGCATCATGGTTTTTTTGACCGAAAATCCCAAGCGAGTGCTGGCGGCTTGTTGTAGCGTTGAGGTGATAAAAGGGGCCGACGGCTTGGACTGTGTGGGTTTTTCTTCTCGCTCTTTAACCACGTAATCGGCTTTTTTTAGTATGGCTAACACGGCATCGGTTTGTTCTTTGTTGCCAAGTGTTAGGGGTTTACCTGCTTGTTTGATGGCTTCTAAGCGTATGGCAGTGGCATTTTTGCCAGTTTTACGATGGGTATCGGCATGGATTTGCCAATATTCTTCTGGGATAAAAGCTCTGATGTCATGCTCTCGCTCAACCACCAAACGAGTGGCAACCGATTGCACACGCCCTGCTGATAAGCCCCGAGCGATTTTTTGCCACAATAAGGGTGATACCATAAACCCAACCACCCTATCTAAGAAACGGCGAGCTTGTTGGGCATTGACACGGTCAGTGTTAAGCTTGGTGGGGTGCTTAAAGGCATTTTGAATGGCGGATTTGGTGATTTCGTTAAACACCACTCGTTGATACTTGTCATCACTGCCACCGATGACTTCTTTTAAATGCCATGCGATTGCTTCACCTTCTCTGTCTAAGTCGGTTGCCAGATAAATGGTGTCGGCATGCTTGGCGAGTGATTTGAGTTCCTTGATGACTTTGGTCTTGTTTGGCAACACTTCATAAACTGCTTGCCAGTCATGTTCAGGGTCAATGCCCATGCGTCTGACCAAGGCTTGGTGGGCTTTTTCTTCTTTGGTAAGATTTTTGCTGAGGCTGTCGTTGGCTTTAGATTGGCTGTTTTTTTTACCCCCACTGGTGGGCAAGTCTCGCACATGCCCTACGCTTGAGCAAACGATGTAGTCACTGCCCAGATATTTATTAATGGTTTTGGCTTTAGCGGGCGATTCGACAATCACCAAAGATTTGCCTTTGGCAGAAGTGGTTGGTTTTGTGCTAGATTTTTGTTTGGTATTTGTTGGCATAAGGGTCAAATTTTACCGAGTGGTCAGTTGGGTATGGGAAAAAGCTTTTAAAAGCTACCTTGGTTTTAATGATGCTGTCAACCAGAATTTTCAAGAAATTTTTTAAAATGGTCTATGGCGAACAATTTGCTTTGACTGCCATATCAGTCAAATGGCTTGACTTAAAGGGCTTGGTTTATAACCTTTGCCCAAGTTTGTAATGCTGTTTTGATGGCAAGCATGTCCGATTCGATGGCATTGGCATGATAAGTGGGGTTGCTGATGGGCTTAACATAGGCATCATCTTGCCAATACAGTACGATGTGATTGGCTTTTGTCTCAAGCCCTTTGCTATGGTTGGCAATCACATCAGGCAAATCAATGGCAGTTTTATCCAACACAAATAACTGCTGGTCATAAATTGTGTTTTTAGTTATTTGATGATTGTCATGATTGCCTGTCAGGGTATTGTCAATCAGTACTCGCCATTGTCCGTCGATGTTTTGATAACGGCTGTGTGGCAAAGTAACGCCGTCTATCAATAAACCATATTGCCCCACCATGCCCTTGCCAAGCTCGTCATTTCTCCCCCTCAGCCAGTTAGGGCAAGCGACCAATTTGGGGTTTAACCCAACTTGTCTTGCTCCCATACGCAATTTATCAAGGCGTTGTTCTACGCCACTGGGTTTTAGTGCCATGATGCTACCAACCACAAACAGCACAATGCCAATGCTGATCCACAGACCCATAAAATACCTTTCCTTTTATGGCGATGACTAAACACAATGAACGATAAACATAAACGATAAAAATGATGCACAAACATAATGACTAAAATGTGGCATCAAACAACGTGGAATCAAACGTATCAATGCCACCACGTGGTTATGGTGGCCATGTGTGTCATCATGCGTTTTAATGCGATGTTTTTTAATAGCATAACAGAAAAAGACCGCCAGTGTGATATTTGCTATAATTTTGCAAATTGTCATGGCATGTTTTAACGACAACGCCATTTTTTGTTGTTGTGTTGTGCATGTTGAAGTGTTTTATTTTTAGGCAGAGCCATTTTAGCAGAGCCATTGTATGAACCAATCCAGCAATGATATCAATGATAATGATACCAATGATAATGATACCAATGATGATACCAAGCCTATTTATACCAAAGTGCTGTATCCAGGCACGTTTGACCCCATTACCAATGGGCACATCGATTTGGTATTAAGAGCCAACAAACTGTTTGATGAAGTGGTGATTGCGGTGGCAGCAGGGCATCATAAACGCCCCACATTTAGCTTAGAAGAACGCATTGGATTTGTGAATACGGCGTTTGCCGAGTATGCCAATGTGTCGGTGGTGGGTTTTGAAGGGCTGTTGGTGACGTTCATGCGTGAGCAGGGAGCGACAGCGGTGTTAAGAGGGTTGCGGGCAGTGTCTGATTTTGAATATGAGTTTCAGCTTGCTAATATGAACCGTCAGCTAGATGATGAGTTTGAAGCGGTATTTTTAACGCCATCACAAGACCATTCATATTTGTCATCTACTTTGGTGCGAGAAGTGGCAAAACTTGGCGGTGATGTGAGCCAATTTGTCCCTGACTGTGTGCAAATGGCATTTGCCCAAAAGTTGCAACAATAAGCAACCTAACGCAAAATGTCTGAATAAAAAATGTCTCAACAACAAAAAGCATCTGAACAAAAAGCATGCTTTAAATCGTGTTTTATAAGAGGTCATCTATGGCATTAAAAATCACTGATGAATGTATCAACTGTGATGTCTGCGAGCCTGTCTGTCCCAATGATGCCATTTATATGGGTGAGCTGATTTATGAAATTAATCCCAATCTGTGTACCGAATGTGTTGGGCATCATGACAAACCACAATGTGCGCTGATTTGTCCTGTTGATTGTATTCCCAAAGACCCTGATTATGCTGAAACTCAAGATGAGCTGATGGCAAAATTTAAACGACTGACTGGCAAATAAAGCCGACTGGCAAATAAAGCATGACGGTGAGTGTTAAAGCCAGTATAATAGATGTCTTGGCAGACCAGACGAACGCTGTGCCGTACGATGACATCAAGCGGTAGGGAGGAAAGTCCGGGCTACATAGGGCAGAGTGCCAGCTAACGGCTGGGCGGTGTAAGCCGACGACTAGTGCAACAGAGAGCAGACCGCCCCGCCATGTCTGTGACGTAGCGGGGTAAGGGTGAAAGGGTGGGGTAAGAGCCCACCGCATGACTGGTAACAGCTCATGGCAAGGTAAACTCCACTCGTAGCAAGACCAAATAGGTGTCCGTATGGCGTTGCCCGCGTTGGACACGGGTAGGTTGCTTGAGCGTATTGGTAACGATACGCCTAGATGAATGTTCGTCCATGACAGAACCCGGCTTATCGGTTTGCCAACCAATTATTTATCATGAAACTTAATTTTGGAATTTATGCCAGTTTGGGCTTGACGGACAGGCATGGCTTGGGCATAATACCCACCTTAATTAAAAGTGAAGCGAATTTGCTCAGATTTTTGGCGATGTAGCTCAGCTGGTTAGAGCGCACGACTCATAATCGTGAGGTCGAGAGTTCAAGTCTCTCCATCGCCACCATATCAGTCAGCATATTGATTTTATTGATGATGTTATTTTATTTAAATTGATTGTGTTATTTAAACATTGTTTTATTATTGTGCCATCCTATGCGTAGGGTGGTTTTTTATGCCCATCATTTTCTATCATAAGATTTTTGATCATAAGCTTTTGGTAAGTGGCCATCGTCAATTGTTGTTGTATGCACAGCAATTGACCAGTTACTTAACATAACATACATTAATATTTAACATACAATTAATTGGCTAAATCTTAACAAGAAAATCAAAATTAATCAGTATGATAAGCAACGCTTATGATTTACTTTAATTTGCTTTTTGGGCAACAAATAAAATATAAATTAGGTCGTTATTCTCCACCAACTTTAACTTGTTCGTGCTGTGGAAAATAACCGACAGTATTCCAAAAGATAGAGTAAATTGTAAAATAAGACAATGGGCTTGTGGTGCTTGTAACGCCACGTATGACAGAAGATAGTCAATGTAGCTTAATTTGGCTTAATACAGCCAAGAGTATTTTGTGTCTGGAACGTCAGACGCTAGCGGTAGGAAGCTCCTTGCTTGAGCAAGGGAAGTACGTCACTCAACAATCAAAAGGATGATCACATATGAGTATACAGACCATTCCAGCACGTCGCCCATCATGGCGGGGTATTTTTGCAGGTCTTATTATGGGACTTGTGGTAACGATGATTATGCTTGCAATATCGCTTATCGTTGGGTCTTTTTTAAGCCTTGATTTGCGTGGTGCAGGCATTGCTGCTGGCATTTATGCCATTATCACGGCATTGATTAGTGCTTATGTGGCAGGTTTTTTTGCTGTCAAAGCATCTGCACCTGAAGCACTGTTTGGCGATGGCACAGATATTTTGCCAAAAGATGCGGCACTAACAGGCATGTTAACAGCAGCCTGTATCGTGCTGTTGACCAGTTATGGTGCGATGAACAGTGCCACCAATATTTTATCAGGGGCATCAAGTGCCGTGGCCAGTACAGCATCGGGTGCGACCAGTGTGGTAGGTTCAGTTGCAAGTGGTGTGGGTGGTTTGGCAGTGGCAGGTGGTACAGCAGCCACACAAAATAATGAAGTCAGCTCTCGCATTGAATCTGCTTATCAAAGTGCCATGGGTAAGGTTAGCCGTGAAGACATTCAAAACTGGCTTGCTAAAAATACCGAACTTGATAATACTGAGATTGATGCCACCACCAGTGTGATTGAGCAAATGGTTAATCGTGAAGTACAAAGTCTATCAGCAATGGATTTTACGAACATTGACACATGGCAGAATCTTGATGAGCATCTAAAGTCTCGTGCTGCGTCTATTGAAGAGACGCTAAAAGGTGATGAATTGATTGCCAAATTACAAGCACAAGGCTTAAGTGAAGAAAAGGCCTTGCATGTACGCCAAACGGCAGTGGAAGCTTATAACGATGTGCGTGTCAGCACAGAAGAAAAAATTAACACTGCTAAAGCAGAAGTGTCACAAGCGATTGAAACAGCAAAAGACACTGCGCGCAAAACCGCTCTTTATGGTGGCTTATTTTGGTTGATCAGCACAATTTTGACCTTTGTGATGAGCATCACAGGCGCAAAAAATGCTGCCACCAAGTATCGCTTGACGTCACCATTAGTGGCACGTCGTGAAACACATTAATGATATATTGATGATACATTGATGACAAAGCGTCATACAGTAAACGTTTGATGTCATCAGTAAATCAGTCAATGGGTAAAAAACCTTTCTAAATGAAAGGTTTTTTTATTTATGGCTAAAAAGCTTTGGTTAAATATGCTATGATACTGAGCCAATTTACCCATTGTTGATGAGATGCCATTCATGTCTGTGCAACTTCCGCCTTATCGTCCTGTTAAACACCGCAGTGGCTTAAAGGTCATGGGTGCAGCGTTCCATGCTCTTTTGATGCGTGAGCTGCAGACTCGTTTCGGTGGTTACCGCTTGGGATATCTATGGGCACCTTTGGAAGTATTGTTTCAAGTCATGGTGTATCTTGTGATATTTGGTACATTAATGCAACGGGTATTGCCAGGCATGGATTATAAACAGTTTTTGGTAGTAGGCTTAGTGCCTTTTCAAATGATGTTGCGTATTGCTAATCGCTCATTGGGAGCGGCTGATGCCAATCAAGGTCTACTTATGTATCGTCATATTCGGCATTTTGATGTAATATTTGCCCGTTCTTTTCTTGAGTTGGTCATTTATTTTTTTACATTTGTATTATTGCTTGTGATATTTGCTTTTTTTGGTGTGTCATTTAGTTTGGCAAATTTACATATGGTTTTGTTTGCTTGGTTAAGCTTATTTTTATTTTCGTTTGGTTTGGCATTGATTTTGATGATTGTGGGATTTTATGGTGGTGAAATTAGTAAAATTATTGGCTTGATATTTACAGTTCTTTATTTTGCATCTGGTATTATTTATTCTATTCATATTGTGCCAAAGCCCTATTTAAATTATTTATTGTGGAATCCATTTATTCATAATATTGAAATGATGCGTCATGCAATATCTCCAAGCTATCCTGCTTATCATATTGATATGGTGTACTTCTTAAAATGGATGATTGGTATGAACTTTACTGGTTTATTGTTATATAAAGCATGTGAAAAAGATTTGATTAGAAGTCGATAAAATCAATAGTAGTAATTTATGATAAAAGTTAATCATATCACCAAATCTTTTATGACCTCTAAAGGTCGCCATTATTTGTTTAAAGATTTGAACTTAGTTATTGAAGATAAACAAAGTGTGGGTTTGCTCGGTCGTAATGGTGCAGGTAAATCTACTTTGTTGCGCATCATTTGTGGCTTAGACAAGCCTGATAGTGGCGAGGTGTGGACAAACTCAACCATTTCGTGGCCTGTGGGCGTGGCAGGTGGTTTTCAAGGCAGTTTGACAGGGCGCCAAAATGTGATGTTTGTATGCCGTTTATATTCCAGCAGTGATTTTATTGACGAAAAAATCAACTTTGTGCGAGAGTTTGCTGATATAGGTAAGTACTTTGACATGCCTGTTAAGAGCTATTCATCGGGCATGAAGGCCCGTTTAACTTTTGGCTTAAGCTTGGCGTTTGATTTTGATTATTATATGCTAGATGAAGTGGGGGCGGTGGGTGATGCCGCCTTTAGAAAACGCAGTGAAGAGATTTTACAAGCCAGACGAGAGCAAGCTGGATTTTTGGTGGTATCACACAACTTAGGTGATATTGAACGTAATTGTGATATCGGCATTGTCCTTATGAACCAAACTGCACAGGTATTTACTGACACAAAAGAGGCCATAGAGGTGTATCAAAATCATGTCCATCAAGCCAAAAAATAAAAAAATCATCAGCTTCTCTATATTTATTGGCTTGGTGATTATTCCGTGGGTGTTCATCATCGTTTATGTATTGATGATGGCTCATCCAAGATATGTGTCCACATCTAATGTAGTGGTTAAACAAGTCAGCGAGGCACAAGTACCAATGGGTACAGGAATTGCTGCATTGCTCGGAGCGAATAATACCAGTGTCGAAGATGCCAATTATCTGACTGAGTTCATCTTATCCAATGACATGGTTAAAAAGTTAGACAGTCGTTTTCATTTTCGTGAGACATATTTTATCGATGGTTCAGATCCTATCTATGAAATTGACCCCAATGCTACCCAAGAAGAGTTGCTTGAGTACTTTAAAAGTCGAGTACATATTGATTTAGATGAACAAACTCATATACTAACTGTCAGTACCGAAGGCTTTAATCCAAAATTTGCATTGGATTTAAACCAAGCCATCTTATCGGAATCTGAGCAGTTTGTGAATGCCATCTCTCAAGATATTGCTCAAGAGCAGTTGAAATTTGCTCAAGACCAATTAGACGAAGCAAAAGAACGCCTTGATGAATCCAAACAAGCTTTACTTACTTATCAAAATGAAAACCAAATATTTGACCCACAAATTAATGCGCAAACCATCAATCAGCTGATTGGGGGGCTACAGGCACAGCTGGCAAGTTTGCGTACAGAAGAACGACAACTGCTTAGTTATCTTAATCCAGATGCCCCACAAGTGGTATCCATTCGCAGTCAAATCAGTTCTGTTGAGACACAGATTGAAGAAGAAAAAGCCAAACTAACTTCGCCTAGTACCACCAAGCTTAACCGTCAGGCAATACAGTTTGAGAGTATTAAGGCAGATGTTGAGTTTGCTGCTGAATTGTACAAAATTGCTTTGTCTTCTCTTGAAAAATCACGTCTTGAAGCCTTTAGAAAAATGAAAAATCTCATTGTTTTATCTGCTCCGCATGAAGCACAAGAAGCACGATATCCCAGACAAGCTTATATTGTTTGGATATCATTGGTCTTATTATTAATATTTTATGGGTTTGTACGCTTGCTAATGGCGGTAATACGAGACCATAGTAACTGATGAACAATAAAGTTTTAATCATACGAGCGATTGTTATGGAAACTACCTTTTCTTATTCGTTGGCATTGGCGGTTACTTGGACAGCTACTTTGATGATACTGCCATCTATTAGTGCAAATGCTACCACAGCTACTCAAATAGCAGCCACTAATAACTATACTAGTGCTAATTATGCTACTTTTGCTAACCATATGCGTCAAAATGGTCAGGTAGGTCAGTATGATGTTGCCAGTGTTGTGCCAAACACCAGCGGCGTATCAACCCAAATAGCCTCTCAAGAGGCGATTGGTGCTACCAGTTTACCATCGCAGTCAACAATCAACACGGTTTATCCTTATCAAACGGTGGGCATTGAAGACAAGGTATTTGGTGAGCAGTTGTTTCGTGGGGCATTTGCCACCACATCAGGGTCTACTTTTAATAATAGTTATGTCATCAATCCTGGTGATAATGTACAAGTGCGTATGTGGGGGGCTTATCAGTTTGCATCAACCATGACGGTTGACCCACAGGGTAACATATTTTTACCTAATGTTGGACCTGTCAAGGTGGCAGGGGTACAAAATGGTAACTTACAACAGGTAGTTAATACCGCTGTCAGTCGTATTTACCGAGCGAATGTAGGAGTATATGCATCACTTGAGCAAGCCCAACCTGTTAAGGTGTTTGTGACAGGGTTTGTCAATCAACCTGGCTATTATGGAGGATTGGCAGCAGACTCGGTGCTGTCATATCTTGATCGTGCTGGTGGCGTTGACCCCAAACGTGGTAGCTATATTGATATTCAAATTCGCCGTAATGGACAAGTTATGCAACAGGTAAATCTATATGAGTTTTTATTAGAGGGTAATTTGTTGCCATTTTCGTTCCAAGATGGTGATGTCATCACCGTGGGAGCACAAAATAAAACGTTTACAGTCTTAGGTGAAGTGCAAAATCCTTATACTTTTGAGTTTGATTTAGATAATCTAACTATCGATAATGTGCTAAATGTTGTCAAACCTAAGCCAACTGCTACTAATGTTGCCATTACTCGTAGTTCAGGCAAGGCTAAAAAGTCTGAGTACTATGGCTTAAAAGAAGCTAAAAATGTGCCTGTTTATGATGGTGATGAATTGGTGATTACGTCTGATCGTTATGTAGACAGCATTGCCGTACAAGTGGTAGGGGCTCATACGGGTAATGGGGCAATGATTCTGCCATATGGGGCTAAACTACAAGATGTTGTGCCACAATTACAACCTAATTCATTGGCTAATCTATCACATTTAACTATCTATCGTGAGTCGGTTAAACAGGAACAAAAACGGCTGTTAAATAAATCATTAGACCGCTTAGAGCAAATAACATTAGCGACTCAATCAACCACTCGAGAAGAAGCGGCTCTGAGACAAGATGATGCCAATTTGATTAAGCAGTTCATTGCTAAAGCACGTACCATAGAGCCAGATGGGCGTGTTGTGGTTGTCCCAAACTCTTGGCAGGATATTATTTTACAGCAAGGTGATGTCATCGAAATTCCTGAACAAACATCAGTAATCATGGTCAATGGTCAAGTCAGGTCGCAAGGGGCATTAACTTTTAACGCTGATTTAACAGTGGGGGATTATATTGCTAAATCTGGTGGTTTTGATGATAATGCAAATACCAAAGAGATTTTAGTCATTCACCAAAATGGTGAAAATCAAGTAGTGAATGTTGCTTATCGTATCCAACAAGGCGACCAAATCATGGTTTTACCAAAAGTAAAAACCAAACATGTGGAGATTGCTCGAGGCATTACCCAAATTATTTATCAAATGGCAGTGGCAGCTAAAGTCATCTTAAATTTGTAACATGGTGTTAGCTTATTCCTGTGATTGCCATTAGAAATGATGCCATGACTGACTATAATGTAACCCATCAGCTGAATTTACCAGCGTGTCTTGCGGTGGTTGGTGATGGTATTTTAAAAAATAATGTCCTATTGCCCATTGCGTTAAGATGTCGATTGCAACGCTGGTATCCTTGGCATATGATCAATCCAAAGCCACAAGGTTTTATTGGTTGGGGAAGAAAAAAAAGTTTCCAGAGAGCCAGTACCATTGCCAATTTGATGCAAATGCCTGTATACAGTATTGAAGATGGTTTTTTGCGCTCACTTGATGGTGGTGTTAGCAGTCGCTATGGGGCAAGCTTTGTGGTCGATGACGTAGGCATCTATTTTGATTTAACCCAATCATCTCGTCTTGAAAAGCTTATTGTCCAGCGACTGCATCAGTTTGATAAAAAGCATCAGCAATATGCTAAACAGCTTATTCGAACTGTCTGTTCCTATCAGCTATCTAAGTATAACCATACATTATCTTGCCCCAATCTTGATACTTTGGTCAATGTTCAGCATTCTGCTGGTACCGTTCGTCATATTTTGTTGATTGATCAAGTGCAAGGTGATGCCTCCGTTACTGGGGCAAGTGCTGATGCCAATAATTTTGCTAAGATGTTAACCACCGCCATACAGCGTCATTCCAATGCCCATATTTGGATAAAGGCTCACCCTGCTGGTCGTGGATACTTTGCTAATCAAAATTTACCTAAACAGGTCAGACTCATCACTGATACAGTCAATCCGATTGCCTTGTTAGAGCAGGTCAGTGATGTTTATACCGTCAGTTCACACATGGGTTTTGAAGCGTTAATGTTAGGTAAAACCGTACATTGTCATGGCATGGCGTGGTATGCAGGATGGGGGTTGACTGATGATAGCCATATTAACCAAGTGGTGTTAGCAGAAGTAATACAAAGGCGACAAAAAATATGGACGGCTTTATATACACCAAACTTATATCATCAAAGTGTGAGTGTTGAACAATTATTCTACGCTGCTTATGTAGATTACAGTGTATATGCCGACCCTGCCAGTTTTCAAGCATGTGGCATTGAGGAAGTTATGGCATGGCTAATCACCAACCGACAATGGCAATTCAAATGGCAACGTATTTCACCTCAAAAAACAACAAAAAACGTGTTGGTCTATCATGTTAGCCGATGGAAAAAGCCATTTATTCAGGATTTCTTTTGCTCTACTCAAGTGCAACTGATGTGGCATGATCGCCCCAAATTCAGCATGTTGCAAATCCCATTAATACATCAGTCAATCACTAATATAATCAGAAAATTGATAAATTTTCTGTCGTCAAAGCATATCGATGCGTTAGTGGTATGGGGTATGGAGAAACGGTTACAAGTGGCGAATATTAAACAAAATATCAAACCAAAAGATGGCCACCAACAATTAACTATTTATTGCATGGAAGATGGCTTTATCCGCTCCAATGGGCTGGGAGCAACATTGCTTGCTCCTTTATCTGTGGTGGTTGATGGTCAAGGTATTTATTACAATGCCACCACTGCTTCTGATTTAGAAGAGTTGTTAATAAATTGTAATCCATTAACACCTCACCAAACCGCAAGAGTACAGATACTTTGGCAAACATTGCTTGAGCAAAAAGTGAGCAAATACAATGTGGGGCAATCGCTTGGCAGTAAACATACTTGGGTTCAACAACTTAAACAAAGCAAGCAAAAAAAGCTGCTTATTGTTGGACAGGTAGAAGATGACTTATCCATTAAATACTGTGGCTCAGTCATTACTACCAATCAAGATTTGATAGCCAGAGTACGACAAGATAATCCCCAAGCTTATTTATTATACAAACCGCATCCTGATGTGGAGATGGGGTTGCGTATGGGAAAGGTTCATCAGGTAGAGCTGTCATTGGTAGATGCAGTAGCAACAGATGTCTCTATTAATGATTGCTTGATGTGGGTAGATGAGGTGCATACCATCAGCTCACAAACAGGATTTGAAGCGTTATTACGTGGAAAAACAGTGGTGTGTTATGGCTTGCCATTTTATGCAGGGTGGGGGTTAACGGTAGATAAAGACATCAATCAATCACCAAAATGTGCCTATCTGGCAAGGCGACAAAAAAAACGAGACAAAGCATGCAATAATACCATACTGACCATGGAGCAACTGCTATATACGGTACTGATAGATTATCCTTTATATCGACTGCCAAATGGCTACGGATTGGCACAGGTAGAGCAAGTTATTGCTTATTTGTATGCTCATAATGCCGATGCGTTGCATAAGACAGGCATCAGCACAACCACCCATAAATCACGCAATGCCATGCGCTCAGTTGCAACCCAATTGATGATATTACGCCAACGTTTGCGTTAGCTGATTACTGATTGCTGATTAAAGATATCTGAGTTGTATGTGTATTGTGTATTTTAACTGTAAATAATGCCATCTAATGATATTAATATGTGGTACAATTTCTCCTGTTCTCCTGTTCTCCTGTTC
Source organism: Lwoffella lincolnii (assembly GCF_037201985.1). Lineage (NCBI taxonomy): Bacteria > Pseudomonadati > Pseudomonadota > Gammaproteobacteria > Moraxellales > Moraxellaceae > Lwoffella > Lwoffella lincolnii. The sequence continues at coordinate 134,768 of NZ_CP147511.1, forward strand.
TCCTGTTCTAGGCATACGTGTATTTTTAAAATGTATGTCTGCTAATATAACTTACATGTTTCTATAACAAAAGTATCTAATGAAGACAACCGCCATGCAGGCCTTATTAACCCATCGGCATGTGCTATTATTGCAGGGTAAGATGGGCATTTTTTTTCATCGTTTTGCCAGTTTCTTGCATACCCAGCACATTCAAGTGAGCAAGGTTAATTTTAATGCAGGTGATGCGTTTTTTTATCGGCACAAACCTGCTTATGATTATACTGGTACTGTGGCAGAGTTTGGTGACTGGTTGGCTCGGTTAGTGGCAGAACAACAGATTGATGCCATTGTCTGTTTTGGCGATTGTCGTCCTCGTCATGCAGTAGCTGCCCAATTCTGTCGGCAATCTGGTGTGTCTTTTTTTGTATTTGAAGAGGGCTATTTGCGTCCTGATTATATTACCTTTGAAGCTCATGGCATCAATGGATATTCTAAACTTGATGTCAATTCGGTAAAGCAATTATCAAAAATCAAATATCCATCTCCTATCTATACAAATAATTGTTTTTATCGGCTCATCATGGCGGCCATTTTGTATTATATATTGGTGTATTTTAGGCAACAGCGTTATCCACACTATCATCATTACCGTGATATGACTGTGTGGCAAGAAGCCACTGCTTGGCTGAAGGCTTTATGGCGTAAGCTTGTGTATTATGCTCATGACAAACGTTTACAAAGATATTTAAAAAGTCAGCAAAGTCATGCGTATTTTTTGGTTACCTTGCAAGTACATAATGATTCACAAATTACTCATCACAGCGATTATGATGATGTTCATGAATTCATAAGCGAGGTGATGGCAAGTTTTGCCAGCCATGCCGATGCCAAACACAGTTTGGTGTTTAAGCACCACCCGCTAGACCGTGGGCATCGCAATTATCGGATATTTATTGATAATTTGGCTAAACAACATGGATTGATGGGTCGGGTATTTTATGGTTGTGATATGCACTTGCCAACTTTGATTAAGCACAGCATTGGTATGGTAACAGTTAATAGTACCACGGGGCTACAATCCATTTATCATAAAAAACCTACCAAATTGATGGGTAGAGCCATTTATAATATACCTAAGCTTACTGATCAGCAGTCTTTAGATAAATTTTGGCAATACCCTACTCCTCCTGATGGTAATTTTTATTTGTATTTTCGTGCATATCTTATTCAAGAAACTCAGTTAAACGGCTCATTTTATGGACGTTCTGTTTGGATGAATGACTATCTTGAATGAATATTAGCGGTGATTAAGTACAAAATCTCTCCCCAGCCATCTTTTTCCTTGTTATAATCATGCCTATTTTGTTGGGCGTTTGCCCACAGTACTTGATTAATGTACTTTATCAACAGATTAGGCAGTATCCGTGACCGCATTAGCTCATATTCGAAATTTTTCTATCATTGCCCATATTGACCACGGTAAATCCACATTAGCGGACCGTTTTATTCAGATGTGTGGGGCATTACAAGACCGTGAAATGCAGGCTCAAGTACTCGATTCCATGGACATTGAGCGTGAGCGAGGCATCACCATCAAGGCACAGTCAGTAACTTTGTATTACAATCATCCCAATGGTGAACGTTATGAGCTGAATTTTATTGATACCCCAGGGCATGTGGATTTTTCTTATGAAGTGTCACGTTCATTGGCGGCGTGTGAGGGGGCGTTGTTGGTGGTTGATGCCGCTCAAGGGGTTGAAGCTCAATCAGTCGCTACCTGCTACACGGCAGTTGAACAAGGGCTTGAAGTATTGCCTGTGCTGAACAAAATTGATTTGCCCCAAGTTGAGCCTGAGCGAGTCATTCAAGAGATTGAAGACATCATCGGTATTGAAGCCATCGATGCCCCAAGAGTGTCTGCCAAATCTGGTGTGGGGGTTGATGAACTGTTACAACGGTTGATTGACTTTATTCCATCTCCTGTGGGTGATCGTGATGCGCCTTTGCAGGCGTTGATTATTGATTCTTGGTTTGATAATTATTTGGGTGTGGTGTCGTTGGTGCGTGTGCGTCAGGGGCGGGTCAAAAAAGGCGATAAAATCTATATTAAATCGACCAAAGAAGCTCATCCTGTGACGTCCATCGGTGTGTTTACACCGAAACCGCTTGAGACTGATGTCTTAGAAGCAGGTGAAGTGGGCTTTGTGATTGCAGGCATCAAAGACATTCATGGAGCACCTGTTGGGGATACCATCACCCATGAAAAAACGCCAGATGTTGACCGTATTCCAGGGTTTAAGCAAGCCACACCTCAAGTCTATGCAGGCATGTTTCCTGTTGACTCAAGTGATTTTGAAAAATTCCGTGATGCCTTACAAAAGTTACAAATCAATGATGCGGCATTGTTTTTTGAGCCAGACACATCAGATGCTTTAGGCTTTGGGTTTCGTTGTGGCTTTTTGGGCATGTTGCACATGGAAATTATTCAGGAGCGTCTGGAACGTGAGTACGATTTGGATTTAATCACCACTGCCCCATCGGTCATTTATGAAATTAAAAAGAAAAATGGTGACATTATCCATGTGGATAACCCATCAAGATTGCCTGATACAGGGGTGATTGATGAATTTCGTGAGCCCATCGCTCGCTGTCAGATACTTGTGCCACAAGATTATTTGGGCAGTGTGCTTACTTTATGTATTGAGCGTCGTGGTGTGCAGATAGACATGAAATTTATGGGAAAACAAGTGCAACTGATTTTTGATATTCCCATGGGTGAGGTGGTCATGGATTTTTTTGACCGTTTAAAATCGGTATCTCGGGGATTTGCATCACTTGATTATGGCTTTAACCGCTATGAACCTGCCAAACTTGTGCGTGTGGATGTGCTGATAAATGGCGATAAAGTCGATGCCTTGGCGATGATTTGTCATCATGACAATGCTCGTTATCGGGGCAATCAGCTGGTTGAAAAAATGAAAGAGCTTATCCCGCGGCAAATGTTTGATGTTGCCATTCAAGCCGCCATTGGCAGTCAAATCATCTCTCGCAGTACCGTCAAGGCCATGCGAAAAGATGTGTTGGCAAAATGCTATGGTGGTGATGTGTCTCGTAAGAAAAAACTACTGTCCAAGCAAAAAGAGGGTAAAAAACGCATGAAACAAGTGGGCAGTGTGGAAATTCCCCAAGAAGCGTTTTTGGCAGTGTTAAAGGTAGATGGTTGATGGTTTGTGATGCCATACATACTTTAACCCAATGATAACATAGGCTGGTTATGGATTTTGATTTTAATCTGATATTGGTGCCTGTCACCTTAATTTTGGGGTTAATTTGGCTTGCTGATAAGCTGATTTTTAAACAACGTCAGCAAAAAGGCAAAGGCAATGAAAACTTTGCCATCACTTGGGCGTATGATTTTTTTCCTGTATTGGCGGTGGTGTTGGTGGTGCGTTCGTTCATCATTGAGCCGTTTAACATTCCATCATCATCTATGGTGCCAACGTTATACACAGGGGATTTTATTGCGGTCAATAAATACGCCTATGGAATCAGATTGCCACTTATTTACAAAAAAATCATGGCGACAGGCAACCCTGAGCATGGTGATGTGGTGGTGTTTCGCTATCCTGAACAACCCAGTATTTACTATATCAAGCGTGTGATTGGTTTGCCAGGTGATACGGTGAGTTATGACAATGGCGTGCTAAGCATCAACGGCACTGCTTTATCAACGCAAGCGGTCAGTCATCAGCCACCAACTGAGCTGACTGAACAACTGTATCCTGCAGGTCAAGACATGGGAGGTCATCAATTAACCCAAGAAGAAGCGGTTCAGTTGGGTGTATTAGAAGAAACACATACTGAATATAAAACAGAAAAACTTGGTCAGCATGGTTACCGAGTACGCTATTTAGAGGGTATTAATAGCTCACAATATGGTGAATTTTTACAGCAGGCATCGCCAGAGGTGCTTGCCAGTGGGGGTAAGAGTTGGCAAATTAGCGTACCAGAAGGGCATTATTTTGTCATGGGTGATAACCGAGACCGCAGTCAAGATGGGCGTTTTTGGGGATTTGTGCCTGATGCTAACTTAGCAGGTAAAGCCGTGTATGTCTGGATGCACAAAAAACCAGGGTTCAACTTACCAACGTTTACTCGTAATGGGCAGATTGATTAGGAAATGCTTAAGAGCGTGCTTGGCACAGGCAAACCAGCAATTGCATAAAAATGGCATAAAAGATGCAATCATAAAAGGTATCATCATATATCATATAAAGGTGCAATGGGCTGAAACATCAAGAGACTAAAATTGCAATTGACTGAGAGACACGCCACAGTGCGTATCATTGACAGCAACCGCAAATATTGATTTTAACGATATGTTTGATAAAGGGGAGAAAATGCCATGAATGCAAATTTTAATTTACAATTGCCCAGCCAACAGCAAGGAGCAAGTGTGACTGGTGTTGTGTTTGGCATCATTGCTGTTGTGGTGTTTGTTAAATTGGGCATGGCAATCATTCCTGCCCATATTGGTGATTATCAACTCACCAAAGCCTTAGCAATTGAGCTAAAAAAAGCCAATGATAACAAAGAAACCAAACAGCAATACTTAACCAATATCCAAAGACAGTTACAAATCAACGCCAACTATGATACTAAGGCTGAAGATGTGATTAAATTCATCAGCGATAAGCCAGGTAATCTAAAAATCAAAAAAGACTATACCGTGGTGAATAATTTTTTTGCCAATGTGGACATTGTGAATCATTTTGAAGGTGAAATCACCGCTGCCGATGCGTCTAATTAAGTGTCCATGGTTAGCTAAATATGATAACGCATTTGTGGTGCTGATTTTTTTATGAGTTATCAAATTTTTTTGTTATCGTTGTTTTTATGAATAAATCGCCTGATAAAATACCCAAAGAGTTTGTGAACAATCTGTCTGCTTTGATGGCAAAACTTGGTTATGAATTTGTTAATCAAGCCTTGCCATATCAGGCCTTGATGCACCGCTCTTATGATTCTGTTCATAACTATGAGCGGTTGGAGTTCTTGGGTGATGCTTTGTTGGGCATGATTATCGGCGAAGCCTTGTATCAGCGTTATCCTGAGCATAAGGAAGGCAAACTCACCCGCATGCGTGCCACTTTGGTGCGTCAAGAGACGCTGGTACAGATTGCTCATCGGTTGTGTCTGCCTAACCATTTGATTTTGGGCGTGGGTGAACGTAAAGGTGGTGGGCGTAAGCGTCCTTCTATTTTGGCAGATGTGGTTGAGTCACTGATAGGGGCGATTTATCTTGACAGTGGGGATATTCATGTGGTGCGTGCGTGCGTGCTTGAGTGGTATGGTGATTTGATTGACAGTGTCAGTGAACAAAAACTTCTAAAAGATGCCAAGAGTCGCTTGCAAGAATGGTTACAAGCCAAACAAATGCCCTTGCCCATTTATGAGTTGGTAGAAACTCAAGGCAATGCACCGAACCAAGTATTTTTGGTCAGTTGTCGAGTGGGCATTAGAGGCTGTTCAGATATTGTGCAGTCTGGTGAAAGTCGCCGTATTGCTGAGCAAAAAGCAGCTGAACTGATGATTAACCAACTTAACAAATTACCTAAGGCGTTACTTAACTCAAATTCCAAGTCCAAAATCTTAATTTAAACTTATCTATGTGATTGCTCATTTTACCCCCATACAAGAAACCATCAGCCAATGACTAACCAATCTCAACATACCATCAATACCAATGCTCATGATAAAAGCCAGCAGTCAGGCAAAGAGCAAAGGCAATCTCAAGACACACATCATCAAGCCAAGCAGGAGACGGTGATTGATGCTTTTTTTCAAAATGAAGCCAATGATAACGATTTTCGTGCAGGGTATGTGGCGATTGTCGGTCGCCCGAATGTGGGTAAATCGACTTTAATGAATCATTTGCTTGGGCAAAAGCTTTCCATCACGTCTCGAAAACCACAGACCACTCGTCATCGCATTCACGGTATTTTGTCAACCGACAGCATGCAAGCGGTGTTTGTTGATACGCCTGGTATTCATCATAACCAAGTTCGTGCCATCAATGAACGCATGAATCAAGCAGCTGTGTCGGCGTTGGTAGATGTGGATTTGGTGCTGTTTGTGGTGGACTCTGACCAGTGGCGAGAAGATGATTTGCTCACCTTACAAAAAATTGGTAATACTGACCTGCCTGTGGTATTGGTGATTAATAAAGTAGATACCTTAAATGATAAATCAGCATTATTACCACTGATGGATACTTTTCAAGAAAGCTTTGATTTTACTGACATTGTGCCTGTCTCTGCCCTTAAAAACCAAAATACCAATCGTCTGGTACAAATCATCAAAAGCCATTTGCCTAAGTCTGCTCCCATTTATGATACCGAGCAGATTACTGACCGTTCGGAACGGTTTTTAGCAAGTGAAATTATCCGAGAAAAAATCATGCGGTCAGCAGGCGATGAAGTGCCTTATGATTTGACCGTACAGATTGACACCTTTAAAGATGAACCTGCCCATAAAGATGCCAAAACAGGCAAAATGCGTCAAGCAGTAACCTTTATTGATGCCACCATTTTTGTTGAGAGAAAAGGGCAAAAAGCCATTGTCATCGGTGATAAAGGCAGTCGTATCAAGCAAGTGGGCATTGATGCACGCCAAGACATGGAGAAGATGTTTGACAAAAAGGTGATGCTCACCCTTTGGGTCAAAGTCAAACGTGGCTGGTCTGATGATGAAAGAGCCTTGAGTAGTTTGGGTTATTAGCATCATCACACACCATGCGTCATCAAGCACTCATCGGCTATGTGTTGCATCATAAGGCTTATCAAGAAAAGCGTGCTTTGTATCACCTATTTACCCCAACGCATGGGGTGGTACATGGTGTGGGCAAAAAAGGCATGCCTTTACTCACTCGCATGACCTTGTTTGCCACTGGCAAAGGTGGACTTAAAACGTTTAGTCAGCCACAACCACAACACAACCGCACAAACTTAGGGCAAATCACAGGGCAGAATCTGTATGGAGCGTTGTATGTCAATGAACTGCTTTGGCGAGTATTGACTGTAGAAGACCCCATGCCTATGCTGTGGTGGGCTTATGAACAGACGCTGATGTTATTGGCAAATGCTTGTCAAAACAGCCATAACAGTCAAAACAACCATAACGGTCAAAACAGCCACACACTGTTGCCATTGGCGTATATATTACGTTGTTTTGAAAGTCTGTTGTTTGCTGAATTGGGCTATGGCATCAGTTTTGTGATTGATGAAAAAGACAATGCCATTTTACCCACACAACATTATTGCTATCATGTGAATAAAGGCTGGGTGCGATTGACCAAATTTGAAGCGTCATCATCTGGCAGTTGCCAAAGAGCTTGGCTGGGTGCAGATGTCTTGAAGTTGGCAATGGTTAACGAGAAGTTAGCATATTTTCGTTTGTGTCATGTTGATGACTTTGGTCGTGATGATGTTGGTTGTGATGATGTGCCAAGTCATGCGATGATAGACGCTCAATTTGTCGAGATGTTACATGCTTGGTTTGCCTTGATACAGCCAGTGATGCCTGCTTGGACACAACTGCATCGGCAAGTGGTGGACAGTTTGTTAGATGATAAGCCTTTGCAAAGTCGCAAACTCTGGCAACAGCAACGCCGTTTTTTATCGCCCTAATTTTCTTTTATAAAATCATCTTGGTATAAAAAAAGGATTTGTTATGAACAGCCCCAATCTTGGTGTCAATATCGACCACATTGCCACCCTACGCCAAGCCCGTGGGGTGAATTACCCAGACCCTGTACAAGGTGCATTAATCTGTGAGCAAGCAGGGGCAGATGGCATCACCCTGCACTTAAGAGAAGACCGCCGTCATATCCAAGATGATGATGTCAAACGCATAAAAGATGCCATTAGCATTGCCATGAATCTTGAAATGGCGGCGACTGATGAGATGCTGATTATCGCCAAGCAAATCCAGCCCGATTGGGTGTGTCTGGTGCCAGAAAAACGAGCTGAGCTGACCACAGAAGGGGGGCTGAATGTGGTGGGGCAGTTACAGTATTTGCATGGCTATGTGGCAAATTTGCAAGCAGTCGGTTGCCAAGTGTCTTTATTTATTGATGCTGATATCGCTCAGATTGATGCTGCCGCAACCATAGGGGCAAATGCGATTGAAATTCATACAGGGGCATATGCCGAAGCAGGGCTGGCAGGTAATCAGCACTTACAGACAGCTGAATTGACTCGCATCATCAATGCAGTCAACCACAGCAGACAGATTGCCCCTAACATGTTGGTGAATGCAGGGCATGGGTTAACTCGAGATAACGTAACCGCCATCGCCCAAATTGATGGCATTAATGAGTTGAATATCGGTCATGCGTTAATCGCTGATGCGGTATTTATGGGACTTAGCCAAGCCGTACAAGCGATGAAAAAAGCGATGAATAACGCAGATAATGATGAATTTGGTTGATGCAAACTTTTAGTTCATTTAGATGCGATGGCTTAGATGGATAACTTGTGCTAACTAGCCATGTCTAAGATGTCTTGGGCGAAAGCCTGTGATAAGTAGCACCACCCCATACACCATTGCCCCCAAGGCACTGATGATAAGTACCGCAAGTAAGCGTTGCCACTGCATCGCATGGGTTGGGAAGTAGGGCATCAACAGATACAGACTGCCCACCATCGCCAATGTCGCCACAGCAAATTGAGCAAATAATTTATACCAATGACGCTCAAAACAAAACACCCCACGCCGATGTAAAAAGTAATACAACAACCCAGCATTGACAAACGATGCACCTGTGGTTGCTAACGCCAATCCACCATGTAGTGGCAGTTTGAGATGATGATAAATCGCAATGAACAGCACGCTAAACAGCATGTTGGCAAAGACTGAAGCGATGCCTATTTTGACGGGCGTTTTGGTGTCTTGACGAGCAAAAAATGCAGGGGCAAAAATCTTAATCAGCATAAAACCTAAAATACCCCCTGACAGACTTTTTAGGGCAATGGCACTCATCTTGGCATCGTGCAAGGTGAACTCACCACGCAAAAACAACGCCTGCATGAACACATCTGACAGCACCCACATGGCGACACTGGCAGGCAGCCCCACCAGCACAATCAACCGTGCTGCCCAATCCAGCGTTTTTTTAAAATTCATATCGTCTTTTTTGGCTTCGCTGGCAGACAAGCTTGGCAATATCACTGTGCCTATCGCCACACCGATTAGCCCAAGTGGAAGCTCACTCATTCGCTCAGCGGCATACAACCACGACACCGAACCACCCACCATCAAAGACGCAAACACGGTATTTAACAACAGATTTATCTGGGTTACTGACACACCAAAAATGGCAGGCAACATCAGCTTTAAGATGCGTTTGACCCCTTCGTGTTGAAAGTTAATTTTAGGGGCGACCAACAACTGTTGTTGCCAAAGTTGAGGCAGTTGGATAAGCAGTTGTAACAAGCCAGAAACGGCAACCGCATAACCCAATGCCATGATGGGGGTGGCAAACATCGGAGCAAATATCAACGCCCCTGCAATCATACATAAGTTAAGCAACACAGGGGCAAAGGCAGGAGCAGCAAAACGCCCATAACTTTGTAAAATACTGCCAGCAAACGCCGTCATGGAGATGAACAACAAATAGGGGAACGTCAACCGTAAAAGCTGACTGGCGGCAGTAAATTTATCTGGTTCAGCCACAAATCCAGGAGCAAATAAGGTAATCACCCAAGGAGCAAGCAAGATGACCACTGCCGTCAACAGGGATAATATCAACATCAACGCCCCAGACACACGGCTAATCAGCAGTTGCACTTCGATTAGGTTATATTTTTCTTTATATTCGCTGAGTACTGGCACAAAGGCTTGGCTAAATGCCCCTTCAGCAAACAAACGTCGCAAAAAATTGGGTATTTTAAAGGCAACCAAAAACGCATCCATCAAGCCACCTGCTCCAAACACACCCATCAGCACCATGTCTCTGACCAGCCCTAGGATACGTGATAACATGGTCATGGAGCTGACGACCATAGTTGAGCGGAATAAATGACTTTTTGCCATGATGACCTTTTTTGTTCAAAATTAGGTGATTATAGCATTTCTATGGGTGGTGCGATTTGGTTTCATTTGGCTGTTTATCTGAAGTTTGGGCAGCCAGCCTTTTTGCCACTTGCTGACGCAACCGCCCCCAATCAAAATGTTCCCCTGGGTCGGTTTTGCGATTGGGAGCGATGTCGCTATGTCCTGTCAGATGTCGGCGTGTGGCAGGATAGCTGTCGTATATCGCCACAATCAGCTGGGCCAGCACATCGTATTGCTTGGGGGTGAATGGTTGATAATCACTGCCTTCAAGCTCAATACCGATGCTAAAATCATTACACTGAGTTTGCCCAAGATAAGCGGAATGTCCTGCGTGCCATGCTCGCTTATCCAAATTGACAAACTGAGTCATCATGCCATCTCGTTCAATAAACACGTGGGCAGATACTTGTATGCCTTTGATGGATTTAAAATAAGGGTGGGAATCCCAATGAAGCTGATTGGTAAACAGTGCCTTGACATGATGCAGACCGTTGGCATCAGTTTGAGCAAATTCATCTGGTGGTAGGCTGATGTTGTGAATGACAATGGCTCGGATACAGGTATTGTCTGGGCGGTCGTTGTGGTTGGGGGACGGCAATTGTTTGGCGGTGCTGATGATGCCATCTTCAATATGGATAATAGACATAAGTTTTGTAATCCTAAACATGCGTTTTTTAGTTTGTCATCATTTGCTGAGCCACAATCACCTGATATCATCGCCTTGTTGGTGTCAATGATTGGTGTCAAGGTAACAACAAATGTTAAGATAACAACAAAATTGTGGCAGACCACATTTAGGGCGACAGATTGGCAATCGATTGCCAAGATTGGTGTGTGATATGATACCATACAAGCAGCAAGGCACAATCACCACAGCCATACCATTATTTGTCTGACTACCCATGATGAATCATCAACACGCTTTCATATCAACACACTTTAATTTTAATATAGAAAAACCATGGCAAAGACCCATGGCAAAAAGATAGGAAAACCCATGACCAAATCAGCTGACCATACCACACAAGACTTTACCCCATCTGCTTTTATCCAAACTGCCCTAGACAATGATGTGTTAAAGTTTGGTGAGTTTACTTTAAAATCAGGGCGAGTTAGCCCTTATTTTTTTAATGCTGGACTGCTTGCCACAGGACAAGCATTAAGCCTATTGGCTCAAGGTTATGCCAATGCGTTAGCCAAAGTTACACAAGACTCAAAACAGTTGGTGATATTCGGAGCGGCATATAAAGGCATTCCGTTTGTTGCTGCCACCGCCCAAGCACTTTGGCAACACCATGGCATCAATGCCCAATGGGGATACAACCGCAAAGAAGCCAAAACGCATGGCGAAAGTGGCAATTTGGTGGGGGCGAATTTGACAGGCAAATCAGTTTGGATACTCGATGATGTCATCACCGCAGGCACAGCAATGCGTGAAGTGATGGCACTATTAGATGGCGTGGGGGCAAGTGTGGCGGGCATCATTGTCGCCCTTGACCGCAAAGAAAAAGGACAAACGGACACATCTGCCATGCTTGAGTTGCAACAACAGCTGAATGTGCCTGTACAAGCATTGGTAAGCATTGATGACTTAATAAACCACCTACAAACCCATGAACAAACTGAGCATTTACAAAAGATGCTGGCATATCGTGAGCAGTATGGCGTTTGAAGTTGGCTTTTATCGTCTCAACGTTATGGTAAAAAAAGCCCTAACCACACTTGGCTAGGGCTTTATCAGTCATTGCTTTTGGCTTATTTTTGCCAAGAAGCTATTTTTACCATAAGGCTATTTTTGACAAGAAACTGCGTACTCGTTGCCATCAGTGGCAATGATGCTTAAAATGCCCATGTCGCCTTTGGTGTGCCACTCATAAGTAGAGTTGGGGTTGGTGTCATTGACAAAACGCATGCCACTGGCAGTAACGGCATTTTTTAAAGTAACGGCTTGATTGTCTAAGCCTAGCTCTGGCATGGTGATGGTCAGGTTTGCCCAGTCGCCATTGGTGGCATATTGAGCGTTGACGTTAGCGTCGTTTTCACAAGTGAAACTTTCTATTTGACCAACCGTGGTGGCAACAGGTGGCGTGGTGGCACAAGCGGCTAATAAAGCAACCGCAGGGGTGGCGATGATAAGTTTGGTTAAGTTTTTCATCATAATGACCTCAATGATTAAAGTTGTTGGTTAACGTTGTTTATGATTGACATACTCCCACCACCAAACCTAGCGGTTATGATGGGGGAATCTTTGCGACCCATAACAACCCAAGCTTAGATTGAGTTGCTACCTTTCGTCATGCCACCATCGCTGAATAGTATCGGCATGAGAGAACTCTTTATACAACACTAAGTCCTAGTGCATCAGCTAACGCTTGCTTTTTATGGTTCTTTACCATGTTTTTTACACCCAAATCTTCAAGTGCATGACTGGTAGCTTGGTTTTCGCAAATCAGTTTATGCGTGAATTTATGGTGTTTATATGGTGTCAGTCTAAATGCTGGTTGCGTACTTTTTCATGAATACGAGCAACGGCTAACTTTTTGAAATATGGGTATAATTTAGCATTGTTTTTATTTAGTGTCTATGACATCGAAAAACAACAACGCCCTGATTAGGTCGCCTGTGCTTACATCTCCACCTAAATCAAAGATTATGGGTGGAGAATTACGCACGATGAGTTAAACAAACATGGTTGTATGTTAAACCTAATTTAGGTAATTAACTGTAGCTAAATGTAATAAAAGCGTAATGCTTTTTAAAGCACTTTTATGAAGACATTTTAATAAAAGATATGATATTAAAGAACTTTTAATTTAAGCCAGTGGCTTTACGGGATAAGTTTGCATGGTAGACATGTCGATAGAATGGTAGACATGTCGATAGAAATGATATTGGCATTGGTGATGGTGGCAGGTATGGCAGGATTTATTGATGCCATTGCTGGCGGTGGTGGCTTGCTGACCATTCCTGCATTATTGCTTGCCAATGTACCGCCTGTGATGACGTTGGGAACAAACAAACTGCAAGCCACTTCAGGGGCGTTGGCAGCGTCCATCACCATGATAAAAAAAGGCATGGTGAAGCCAAAAGAGCTGACGATTGCCATCATCGCCGCCTTTATCGGCTCAAGCTTAGGCACGATGGCCGTTCAATTGTCATCGCCAGAGCGGTTAAAGACGCTCATTCCGTTTTTGATTGCTGTCATTGGCATTTATACCTTGTTTGCCCCAAGTCTTGGTGATGTCGAGCCCCAACCAAAAATCAGTGAAAGCACATGGCAACGCATCATAACGCCAATCATTGGCATGTATGACGGTTATGTCGGTCCAGGCACGGGCATGTTTTTTGCTCTTGGCAATGTGGCGTTGCGTGGACGACACATCATCGTGGCAACTGGGACGGCTAAGGTGTTGAATTTGGCAACCAACACCGCTTCATTGATGTTTTTTATTGTGGGGGGAAATGTCCTATGGAAAGTGGGGCTTGCCATGATTTTGGGGCAAAGTATCGGGGCGTATTTTGGCTCACACATGGTTGTTAAAGGTGGTGGCAAACTTATCCGCCCCGTGATTGTGCTTATGTGTTTGGCGATGCTGAGTAAATACGTCTTTTTTGACTCGTGAACATCGCTTATGAACATCGCTTATGAACATCGCTTATGAACATGGGGCGTTATCAATGCTATAATATGCCGTTTATTTAATCATAAACCCTCAAACGGTTAATTATCGGTTCTGTTATACATGAAACTTGTGGTCGTTGGTGTCAATCATAAAACTGCTCCCATTGCTTTGCGTGAAAAATTGGCGTTTGCCTCTGACGACATGCCAACAGCTTTGGCACAACTGTCTGGCATCACCGCCGCCAGCGTTATTGTCTCCACTTGCAACCGCACTGAGATTTATGCCCTTGCCAAAGAGCCAAACCACATAAACCCCAATAACCAAACCAGCAATCAAGCCAGTCAAGTGAATAGAATCAACGACGCATGGCTAACCCAAACCCTAAACGCCATCTATCAATGGTTGGCAGATTATAAAGGCATATCACTCACAAGTTTAAGCCCCTATTTGTACAGCCACAAAAATACCCAAGCCATGACCCATTGGATACGAGTCAGTGCTGGGCTAGATTCGATGATATTGGGCGAACCGCAGATATTGGGGCAGATTAAGCAAGCTGTTAGCCAATCACTTGAGCTTGGATATGTCAGCAGTGCTTTTGGTTGGCTTGCTGACCAAGTGTTTTGGGCAGCCAAAAATGTCCGCCATAACACCCAAGTTGGCTCACAAGCCGTTACCTTAGGGTTTGCCGCCGCCAAACTGGCAATGCAGATATTTCATGATGTGTCGAAATGTACCTTACTGGTGGTGGCAGCAGGGGAAATGAATCGTTTGGTTGCCAGTCATATTGCAGGTTTGGGTGTACAGCGTATCATCATTTGTAACCGCAGTGCTGACAATGCCAAGCTGTTGGCAGATGAGCTGGCAAGCATTGCCCCACATTGCCAAATAGACGCACAGCCATTGACCGCATTGGCAAATGGCTTGGCACAAGCGGACATTGTCAGCAGTTGTAGTGGCAGTATGCACACGCTCATTGATTTATCCATGACTCAACAAGCCCTAAAGATAAGGCGACATCGCCCCATTCTTATGGTCGATTTGGCTGTCCCTAGAGACATTGATGAGCGAGTCAGTTTACTTGATGACATCTACTTATATTCAGTTGATGACTTGCAGCATGTCATCGCAGGTAACCTAGAACAACGTCGTCAAGCCGCTGTTGATGCTGAGATGCTGGTGTCGCAGTTGGTGCTGGACATTGAACGGCGGTTATCGGTGCGTCGTGTTGGCTCAGACATTCACACCTATCGTCAAATGGCAGAGCAACACGCTCAAACCTTACTAAAGCAAGCCCTTATCCAACTAAAGCAAAGCAACACCACCGCCGAAGACGTACTCACCGATTTTAGCCAACGCCTTACCCAAACCCTCACCCATGCCCCATCAAAACTGATGCGACACATGGCAGAACAAGGTGATGACCAACTTCTAAATGATGTCATCAGAACCCTAAAAACGGCTTATCGCCCCCCATCATCTTAGCAAAAAACATCTAAATAACATCAAGTAAATAATATCAAGATTGAAGCCACTTGACTGAAATGCGTTGTTTTTACTGTGTTGTTTTGATTTTATTGTTTATGGCTATTTATGGGTGATTGTTTTATGGGTGATTGTTGCTTGTCAGCATTCTTAATGGTCTTATCTTGTCTTATGATGGTGGTTAATGTACCATACATGATGATGGCTAAAAGTCTTTGGTTGGTGATGGGAATGGATTAATCCACACGCCACAATGTTAGAATGTTAGCTACTAATGTTAATTAATTGTCGTTAATTGATTGTCAACTGATTTGATGGGAATGAATATGAATAAAAAAGTGATGATGCTGGTGATGACTTTGGGATTATTTCAATTAACTGCATGCAGTGTTACGCATGGCACACAAATGACTGCCCAACAAATCACATCGATTCATAAAGGAGTAACCAGCGAAGGACAAATTCGCCAAATGTTTGGTGAACCTGTGGAAAAACAACGCCTTAGCAACGGTCTGACACGCTTGATTTATCGTTACGATAATAGCTCACAAATCATGAAAAGCTTGGCAGGTGCAGGTGGTACGTTGCTTGGTGGGGTGTTGGGTTATCAAGTTGGTGGTGGCTCAGGTCAAGCTTTAGCAACCGTGGCAGGGGCTGGTATCGGCGGTGCGTTATCTGAAAATGCGGTTACTGCTCGCAAACAAGAACAAATTTTGATTATTTATATCAATCAGCGTGGCGTTGTTCATGACTATGAATTTACTGAAAATAGCTCACGCAGTCAATCTTGGGGCATTGGTCAAGGTGTCAAACCTTTGTAATCTTGGATTGAGTTTGGATTGAATGAGCGTTTGAAGCAGTTAAATAAAAACCTGTGTGCTGATGGTTTGTATATTGGCATTATGTCTGGCACAAGCCTAGATGCGATGGATGCGGTGTTGGTGCAGTTCATATCTGAGCAAACTGAACAAACCAAAGCCATCGCCAGCTCATCAATCACAAGCTTGCCAACCAAATCAGCGGTTAGGCTGATTGCCAGTCATAGCATGGGTTTCCCCAAACCCTTACGGCAAGTGTTGCTTGCTTTATGTCAGCCCAATGGTTGTGTTCAACTTGCCAATAAGCTTAAGCAAATACCGCCAGTGGACATGACCATGTTCACACAAACCACGCTAACGCAAACCACACTAACACAAACCATGTTGCCAAAAAAGAAGTCATTAGGTGATTATTTGGCTGATGTTGATATCGATGCTTTAAGTGAGTTGGATTGGGCAGGGTGGGCAAGCCGAACATATGCTGAGCAGACCAGTAAGTTGGTTCAGACTTTGCTAGATAAAGCCCAAAGGCAAATCCAAGCGTATGATGGTCATGACCATAAACATAATATCAATAACGTCAATGATGGCTGTGTTGATGATGACATTGCCAATGCCGTCATGGCGATTGGTTGTCACGGGCAGACGGTACGCCACCGTCCACGACTTGGCTTTAGTACCCAATTAATGGATGCCAATGTTTTGGCAGAACGGACAGGCATCAATGTGGTGAGTGATTTTCGCCGCCGTGATATGGCGGTCGGTGGGCAAGGAGCACCGCTTGTGCCAGCCTTTCACCATGCCATGTTTGCTGATGATGAGCAGTGGCGGGTACTGGTTAACTTAGGTGGCATCGCCAATATCACCGTTTTGCCACCGCTGAAACTGGGGCAGGTTGCTTATGGCTATGACACAGGTCCTGCCAATTTGTTGTTAGATGCTTGGGTGGCTCGCCACAGTGATGTCAGTTATGATGCAGGTGGTCAGTTTGCTCAATCAGGCAAATTAATTGAACCATTGCTTAAGCAACTGCTTGCCCATGAATACTTTGCCAAACCCACTCCTAAAAGCACAGGGCGAGAAGAGTTTCATTTGCCATGGTTAGATGATGAGTTACAAACTTTTGCTCAACATTACCCCGATGTGCGATATTCTCCTGCTGATGTGCAAAATACTTTAACTGAGTTGACTGCCATCAGTGTCGCTAACGAAATCAACCGCATTCACAAGCCCAATACTCAAAATTCCAATACTCAAAAGACCAGCGTGCCATCTGATACCACGCCAGTGGCTGTCTTTGCTTGTGGTGGTGGGGCATATAATGATTATTTGCTTTTGCGTATGGCGTCGCACATACCGCAGTTGCTTGGTGGCAAAATCGTCAGTACCGAGCAGTTGGGCTTACCGCCCATATGGGTAGAAGCAACTGCCTTTGCGTGGCTTGCTAGGCAGACGCTGATGGGACAGACAGGCAATTTGCCCAGCGTTACAGGGGCAAAAAAAGCAGTGGTGTTGGGGCAAGTGTGTTTTGCGTGATTGGGTCAAGTGCATTGTCATGGCATGGGATTTTTTAAGTTTACATTCGTAAACTGATGCGTTTTTTCTGGGGGCGTGTTATGATAAAGAGCATCAGACCGCATCAGTCAATTTAACGGATAGTCAATTTAATGGACAGTCAATTTAATGGATAATGTATGAGCATCGACCACACCAATTTTAATGCAGCAGATAACCATAACATCAACACCACTGGCAACGCTCCACACCGCTTGCCACACCATCAACGTCCTGACCATCAGCGAGTGGTCATCACAGGCATGGGGGCAATCACGCCATTAGGAAATTCGGTGGCAGACACCTGGCAAGCCATGCTGGCAGGTAAAAGTGGCATTCGCCGTATTGAGCATTTTGATGTCAGCGATTTTCGTTCACAAATTGCTGGTACGGTGATTGATTTTAATGTGCATGAGTACATGACCAGCAAAGATGCCAGACGTTATGACACTTTTATGCACTATGGGTTAGCAAGCTGTGCCATGGCGTTGGCAGATGCAGGATTGCTTGACCAAACAGATGATTTTAAAACAGCTCGTTTGGTGGGGGCAGATGCTCATCGAGTGGGGGTGGTGTTTGGCTCTGGGATTGGTGGTGTTGGTACGATAGAAGACACCAGCCTAACCTTAGCTGACAAAGGTGCAAAAAAAGTCTCCCCCTTCGTCATTCCAGGTTCGATTGTCAATATGCCAGCGGGTTTGGTTGCCATTCAATTTGGTTTAAAAGGGGCAAATCTTGCCACATCGACCGCTTGCACCACATCAACCCATGCCATCGGTGTGGCAGCACGGCTAATTGCTTATGGTGATGCTGATGTGATGGTGGTGGGGGGCAGTGAAAAAGCTTCTACGCCTGTGGGTATGTCAGGGTTTGCTGCCATGCACGCCTTATCAACTCGTAATGATGAACCGACTTGTGCCAGCCGTCCGTTTGATGTTGGGAGAGATGGTTTTGTGCTGTCGGACGGAGCAGGAGCAATGGTATTAGAAAGCCTTGCCCATGCTAAGACTAGGGGAGCCGTCATCTTGGCAGAAGTGGCAGGATTTGGCATGAGTGATGATGCCAGCCACATTACCGCGCCACCAGACAATGGCGAAGGTGCTTCTCGAGCCATGATGGCAGCACTCAACGATGCGGGCATTGAACCTTATCAAATAGGTTATATCAACGCTCATGGCACGAGTACTCCAGTGGGTGATGTGGCAGAAAGTCAAGCCATCGCCAGTGTTTTTTCTCAGTGTGAACGAATGCCTGCGGTCAGTTCTACCAAATCCATGACTGGACATCTACTTGGAGCGGCAGGGGTGGTTGAAGCCATTGCCACCGTTAAAGCCTTACAAGACCAACAATTGCCACCAACCATTAACCTAGATAACCCTGATCCTAAGTGTGCTTTAGACCATATTGCCCATACCGCAAGGGCGGTACAAAACTTACAATACGCCATCTCCAACAGTTTTGGTTTTGGGGGTACAAATGGCTCTCTTGTGTTGGCAAAATGGCTTGGTGCATGACAGTCATGGAAACAACATGATTAGAAAGATGGTGATGAACATTGTTGACAGCACTGGACTGATTTTTTCGGTTGTCAGTTACCAAAAGGCAAGCTATGATAATGACGCAATCTAATCACCAATGATTAGATTGCGTTTAAAAATGTTTGTTAAACAACGTTCATAGTTAAGCTTCACAATTAAGTCATTTAAGTCATTTTAAGTGGGTGATTGGTTTATGTCGGGTTTTTCGTTTTCTACACAATTTCGTCAGCGTTGGTCACAGATTCCTGACACGGTGAGAGTTGCCATTTATCAAGAGTTAGATGACATTGTTACCTTATTGAACCCTGATGTTGATTTGGCAGATTTTAAGTTTAGCCAAAGCAATCTCACTGCCCACATCGAAGCGTTGTATTTACAAGATGCCAAGCAAAAATTGCGTGCCAGTATGACAGCGGTAATGCCAGAACCCATTAAGCTTGCTTGCCAAAGTGATGGCGAACAAGATGACTTTGGTTTGTCTGATAAGCAAAAAAAGCTGATACAGTCGCTTGAGATGAGCATTGATGATTATTTGGCAGAGACTTTATCGCTGATATCTAAAGACCTAAAAGCATGGGTAACAGAAGAAGTAAAAAGGCAAGGGTCAACTTGATTTTTTAAATCTGGGTGTCTGTTATGCCAACGGTAACAATGGCTTTATTCGGATTAAATTTTGCATGGGGTCGTAATCATGGGGTCGTAATATGGGATAGCGACAAACCATCATAAGTCATGCAAAAACATGGGATTACTTTACTAAAGTAAGTTCGGTATTTTTGAATAATAACGAATTTACCATGGCGGATAATCGGTTTGACGATGACGAGCAACGTTTCATTACCATTACCATTGGCATCAGCAATCAAGGACGTTTTTGATGTCATTCATTCATGCAACACCTTATAAATGGTGCTGGCAAGCACATCGCCAATGCCTTTAACCGCCACCAATTCTTGCTGTGATGCTCCCAGCAGTTTTTGCATACCACCAAAGTGATTTAACAAATCCCGCCGCCGTTTTTCTCCCAATCCAGGAATGGCTTCTAATACTGAACTGCTACGTCGCTTGTCTCGTTTTTTTCGGTGAGCGGTGATGGCAAAGCGGTGGGCTTCATCTCGAATGTGCATAATCAAGTGCAACGCCTTGCTGTCGGCAGGTAAATCTAATGGTGCATGGTCGATAAAGTGTAACACTTCCAGCCCTGCCTTACGCCCTTCACCCTTAGCAATCCCCACAAGCAGTGTGTCTGATAACTTGCCCAGCTCTTTTAGCACATTTTTTGCCATATTTAATTGCCCTTTGCCACCATCTATCAACAGCATGTCAGGTAGGGGGTGTTTTTTGTAACGACGGTTTAGGGCTTGGGTCATGGCGGCATAATCATCACCGCCTTGAATGCCATGAATGGCGTATTGACGATAATCTCGTTGACGCAATCCGCCAGTGTCGCAAACCACACAACTGGCAATGGTTGCTTCCCCCATGGTGTGTGAAATGTCAAAGCACTCGATGCGTTCAATGGACCGACTGCTCACTTCTGCTAAGGCTTCTTTTAAGTGAGCGAAGCGAGTATTTAGCTCCAGATAGTCGCCTAATTTGGTTTTAATGGCGTTATTAACATTGATTTTAGCCAATTCAAGCCATTCGGCACGGTGTTCTCGCACGGCAGTTTTGATAATGACTTTGCTGTTAAAATGGGTCATTAATGCTTCTTGTACCGCTGATTGGTTGGGTAAAATGTGGCTTAAAATCAGTTCTGCTGGCAGGTCATCACTGACTTGAAAATAAAATGACAACAGAAATTCAGATAAATTCTCTGCAATGTCATTTTGACTGTTCAAATCAGGAAAGTAGTTTTTACCACCAAGCACTCGCCCATTTCTGACGGTCAGCACATTGACGCAGACAATGCCCGCCTTGGTGATGATTGCCATGATGTCCGCTTCCCCTGATATGGTATAGACGGCTTGACGGGCTTGCACTTCTCTTAACATGGACAGCTGATTACGGTAGCTGGCTGCTTGCTCAAAGTTTAAGGCATTGGCGGCCGTCTCCATTTTTGTGATTAAAGTGTCATGGACATCACTGGATTCACCATTTAAAAACCGAATGGTATTTTGTACGTCATCGGCGTATTCTTCTGGGCTTACTAACCCCACACAAGGGGCTTTACAACGTTTGATTTGATATTCAAGGCAAGGGCGTTGGCGTTGACGAAAAAAAGTATTGGTGCATTGACGCATCTGAAACATTTTTTTCATCATCATCAAGGTTTCTTTAGCGGCATGAGCAGATGGAAAAGGACCAAAAAATCGCCCTTTTTGGTGATTGCCCTTGCCACGGCCGTATGCCAAACGGGGATAAGGCTTATCGGCAGAGATGAACACATACAGATAAGATTTATCATCTCTTAGCACCACATTATAAGGTGGGCGGTGTTCTTTGATGAGATTTTGCTCAAGCAATAAGGCTTCTGTCTCACCACGGGTGATGAGTGTCTCGATGTCGTGAATGCGACTGACCAATGCCCGTGTTTTAGGGTGGTCAATGGTCTTAGCAAAGTAGCTGTTGACTCGGTTTTTTAACGATTTTGCTTTGCCCACATACAAAACACCGCCATGCTTATCGAGCATTTTATAAACGCCAGGCAAATTTGGTAAGCGTTTAATCAAGTGTGTCAGATAAGCAAGGCGTGCTTTTGGAGTGGCAGTTGAAGAGACGATTGAATAAGGGGGCGTAGGTTTTGTCGGTTGTGTCATGTTTTTAAGACGTTTTTAAGATGTTGTTTTGTATGTTGGGGGTGATTTGTCTTATCCAGTATAAAGAGTTCATCTGGTTCATTTTATCTGGTGTGGGTTATCTAGTATAGGGGCATTGCCATCACTCGCCAACCAAAAAATTCACAAATCATCACACTTGTTACGTTTGCACACATTTTATTTCAAGCCATTGACGGTAATCGATGAGTGATTACGCTAGTATGGGTTTGACTTAAGTTAACAACCATTCATTAAGGACGAAACATGAGCCACATTGCTTTTTTATTACACAATCATTTTGAACAATCAGAATACGACGAAGTTAAAAATAAACTTGAGCAAAAAGGACACCAAACCACCTTAATCACAACCAACGATAGCAAGCAAGTTCAAGCCATGCAAGGCGATGTTGATAAATCCCAAACCTTTACTGCTGATTTGTTTGCTAAAGATGCAGATATTGTCAGTTATGATGCTTTGGTCTTGCCAGGTGGTACGGTTAACTCAGATACTTTACGCCATAACGATGTTGCCAAGCAATTGATTAAAGATTTTTATGCCACAAACAAGCCGTTAGCTGCCATTTGTCATGCTGCTTGGGCATTGATTGATACAGGAATTGCAAAAGGCAAAACGCTGACCGCTTATCAATCGGTGAAGACAGATTTGGTCAATGCTGGGGCGACTTTTGTCGATGAATCTGTGCAGGTAGATGGTCAAATCATCACTTCACGCAATCCCAATGACATCGATGATTTTGTTGATGCCATTGATAAAGCGTTAACGGCTTAAGCTGTCATGACATCAGTTTAATGGTATGGCATCACCATGCCTTAATGCCTATCACCAATTATTTATTTATCATCTATCATTGAAAATATCTATCACAAATATCACAAAAGAGGAATGTATGATGGGACAATCCAATCCAAACGACAACAAATTTGAACAACAAAAATCACCTTCACAAATAGCAGGGCTTGAAAACCAAGTTGAAGATAACTTGACCGATGGCACTGCTGATGACATCGCCGAAAATATGGCAGAACAAAAAGTGGATAAATAGATAACCCACTGTCATCGTCATCATGGGGCTTTATCATAATAAAGCATCGTTAACAAAAAGCCAAAAAGCACTGGTCATTCCAATGCTTTTTTGTTATCATTCGCCGTCTTTAGGCGTCTTTGTTTAGACATCTTTGGTTTAAATTATCTTTGGTTTAAGTCATCTCTAGTAATGCAGGGATGACCTGTATCTAACCTAGCATTGCAGGAGAATATCATGCTTACCAATACTGACCGTCAGCAAATCATTGCTCAATATCAACGTGGTGAAAATGACACTGGTTCACCAGAAGTGCAAGTGGCTTTGCTGTCTGCTCGCATCAATGACTTGCAAGACCATTTTAAAGAGCATAAAGCCGACCACCACAGCCGTCGTGGTTTGATTCGAATGGTTAACCAACGTCGCAAATTGCTTGACTACCTAAAGCGTAAAGATGCTGACCGCTATGCCACTTTGATTGGTCAATTGGGCTTGCGTCGTTAATTTTTTAATGATTTAAGTGGGTTATTATTTAACAAAAAACGGCAACTGATGGCTTGCCGTTTTTTGTTGGCTAATTTTTTTGACAGCAGGTTGGTCAAACATTGTGATTCCCTGTAAAATAACTGTGGCATGTGTTCATACGCTGTTTGTGTGAGTGTGTGATAAGACGGCTTCTAACGCTTGGGCGTTTGGACACAGACGGACAACCGTTAGAGGCTGCCAGTGGATTCATCGCCATGCAAACATGCCATAAACCATAAGCCATAAACAAGAAGGCAATCGCCTTAAACTCATAACCCAGCGTTGCAAGCAGAACGCATCTGATACTTTTTATTCATCATTTTAGGAAAAATTATGTCAATGTTTCATACCTTTACTCGTGAATTTCAATATGGCAATCAACAAGTTGTTTTAGAAACTGGTCGCATCGCTCGTCAAGCCAATTCTGTGTTGGTACACATGGGTGGCGTGAGTGTGTTGGTTGCAGTGGTGGTCAAAGCCGATGCCAAAGAAGGGCAGGACTTTTTTCCCTTGACTGTCAACTATCAAGAAAAAATGTACGCTGTTGGTAAAATTCCTGGTGGCTATGGCAAGCGTGAAGGTCGTCCAAGCGAGATGGAAACGTTAACATCACGCTTGATTGATCGGCCCATACGTCCTTTATTTCCAGAAGGTTATGTCAATGAAATCCAAATCACTGCCACCGTCATTTCATCTGACAAAAAGCAAGACGCTGACATCGCAGCGATGATTGGTGCGTCAGCGGCGTTGGCAATTTCTGATGCGCCGTTTAATGGTCCGATTGGTGCTGCTCGTGTGGGTTTTATTGATGGTGAATACGTGCTCAACCCAAGCCATGAACAACTCAAAACCAGTGATTTAGACCTTGTGGTGGCAGGCACAAAATCTGCTGTGTTAATGGTTGAGTCAGAAGCCAAAGAGCTGTCAGAAGACCAAATGCTCGGTGCGGTATTATACGGTCATCAACAACAACAAATTGTCATCGATAACATCGTGGCATTGGCAGAAGAGATGGGCACAACCAAGCAAATATTCACTGCCCCAGAGTTTGATAAAGCTTTGGCTGATGGCATCATCAAAGAGCGATTTGCCAGCCAAGTAGCGGAAGCTTATGGCATCTCTGATAAACAAGACCGCCATACCAAACTTGATGACATCAAGCAGGCTGCCATTGATGCTTTGGCAGGTGATGGTAACGCTGATGGTTTCGCTGATAAAGAAGCCCAAGTCAAAGAGTTGTTTGAAGAGTTAAAATACCGTACGGTGCGTGATAATATTTTGTCTGGTAAACCTCGCATTGATGGTCGTGAGTTGGATACGGTGCGGGCATTGGATATTCAAGTGGGGGTGTTGCCCTATACCCATGGCTCTGCGTTGTTTACCCGTGGTGAGACGCAAGCTTTGGTAACCACCACCTTGGGCAATAGCCGTGATGTCAATTTGGTGGACACATTGGCTGGCACTAAGCAAGACCACTTTATGCTACATTATAATTTTCCGCATTTTTCGGTGGGTGAAACAGGGCGTGAAAGTGGGCCAAAACGCCGTGAAATCGGTCATGGTCGCTTGGCTCGCCGTGGTGTGCAAGCCATGTTGCCAGACAGTGACCGCTTCCCTTATGTTATCCGTGTGGTATCAGAAATCACTGAATCTAACGGCTCATCGTCAATGGCATCTGTGTGTGGTGCATCGCTTGCGTTGATGGACGCTGGTGTGCCATTAAAAGCCCCAGTTGCTGGTATTGCCATGGGTCTGGTTAAAGAAGGTGATCGCTTTGCTGTGTTGTCAGACATCTTAGGTGATGAAGACCATTTGGGTGACATGGATTTTAAAGTGGCAGGTTCAAAAGACGGCATCACTGCCTTGCAGATGGACATTAAAATTGAGGGCATTACCGCTGATATCATGGAACAGGCGCTTAAACAAGCCCATGCAGGTCGCATTCATATCTTAAATGCGATGAATGAAGTCATTTCGACCAGCCGAAAAGAAATCAATGCTCATGCTCCTAACTATGCGGTGATGGACATCAACCCAGATAAAATTCGTGACGTGATAGGTAAGGGTGGGGCAACCATTCGTGCCTTAACCGAAAACACAGGGGCAGTGATTGACATTGAAGATGACGGTACTATCCGTATCTTTGGTGAAAACAAAGCCGCCACCAAAGCCGCCATACGTGAGATTGAAGCATTGACTGCTGAAGTGGAAGTGGGCAAAGTCTATGAAGGCACAGTAGCCCGTGTGGTGGATTTTGGGGCGTTTGTCACCATTTTGCCCAATACTGACGGTTTGGTACACATCTCACAAATCAGCGATGACCGCATCGAAAATGTCTCTGACCACCTGTCAGAGGGGCAAACGATTAAAGTCTTGGTGCAAGATGTGGATAACCGTGGGCGTATTAAATTGACCATGAAAGGCATTGAACAGGATTAAACGGATTTAACTTACTTATGCTTAATAAAGCTTGTGTTTAATCAAGCTGTCTTTTGGTAAAACCACGCCTTTGATGAGTGTGGTTTTATCATTTTTTCATATCCACATAAGTCATGTCTATTTTAATCTCATCGACTCTAAGCTCATGGTCTGGTAAAGCATTATAAGGGTCTGCCATGATGTCATCTTTTGATTGACCCAAAATGATGACCCCATAATCTTTTAACACAAATTTCACATATAATACCTGCACCCATACGATGGTCAATACCATCAAAGGCGTTGCCAATGCCACGCCTAAAATGCCCGTAAACGCCCCCATGATAAGCTGTGATGCCAATAAAGTCACAGGTGGCAAATCCACCAAACGACTCTGCACCAAAGGCGATACTGCCATACTTTCAACTTGTTGAATCACCACCAAAAGCACCATGACCCAGATAATCATGTCAGGAGTGAACAGTAAAGTGACCAATAAAATAGGCACGCCTGCTAAAAAAGGACCTAAAACAGGGATAAAATCCAATAAAAAAGTTAAAAAACCCAACGCCATTGCAAATGGTACGCCCATGACATGCAATGCCAAAGCGGTGAACACCCCAACAAAGCTCATGGTCAATAACTGTCCTAATAGCCACCGTTTTAATGCTTCGTTTGAGCGAGTCAGCAAGTATTTGCCTTTTGGACGTTTATCCTGTGGTATCATTCGTAAAAAGGCTCGACTATAGACAGATGGTGAGATGGCAAAAAATAAGCCCATCATGACAATCGCCATGAATGTGGTGATGGCCCCTAACATGCCACCAATCAAATCAGGCGTATGCTGTAACCAGCTTGCCACAGAACCTGAAAATGATGTGGGCAATAAGCTTGACATCGACTGTATCATGGCATCGATGGGTTGCTCACTGATGTCCGTGGTGTCTATGTTATTTTGTAGCCAATCATTGATGATGGGCATGTTCTCCAGATAAGCTTTAAGCTTATTTATGGCGGTGGGCAGAGCCTGTTGTAGCTCATCTAACTGTGACACAAGTTTATCACCAAATAAATACGCCATGCCCAATAAACTGGCAAACAATGACACCACCACCATGCCTACGGACAGTTTATGAGGTAACTTGGCAAATCCATCACCAATGATGGGGATTTTTTTTATCATATCAGCAAGGCTTAATATCAGCACTGCAAGCAAAATCCCTGCAAACACAATCAGCCAAACATTGGTTAAATAAACAAAACTTAACCCTAAAAGCAGTAAAAAACCCACCAACATCATCAAATGTGGTTGGGCGTTCATCAAAGAGGGGGTCAACTGTTCTTGTATGGGCGATTGTTTGCCTATTTTATGTTTGCCTGTTTCATTTTTGGTTGGTTTGGTGCTTGGTGCGTTGTTTGCCCTATGGTCATCATCAGTTGATAAGTCATCGGTTGACATGTTTTTTATCCTTTGGGTGTTTTTGCCGATAGACGATGTGCAAATCATGTGCAGACCATGTAAAGATGTCGCATGTAACACCAGAGGCATAATGCCATACAATGCCCCATACCATACAATGTCCCATACAATGCCATATCATCGGTCATTTTTTTTTGTTAGTATAAACCATTTACAGTCATCAACAGATGGGTTTTGCAAGAAACCAACCATGAAAAACTAACCATGAAAAACTTAATATAAAAAACCCAATGTAAACAACCTAACGACCATTCACACATTCACACAACAGAGGTTAACTTATGTCCAATGATAAACATCTCAAACAGCCCCAACATCTTGTGTACCTACACGGATTGAATAGCAATGAGCATGCTCAAAAAGGGCAACTGCTTGATGACTATTGCCAAAAGCATCATCAACATATCACCGTGCATCGTCCCAATTTGAATTTATCGCCTGATAAAGCCATACAAAAGCTACAAACGCTCATCAATCAATATCCAAACATAGGCATGGTTGGCAGTTCACTTGGGGGATTTTATGCCAATTTATTGGTTAATCTCACAGGAAAAAAAGCCGTCTTACTCAATCCCAGCATCGACAGTGGGAACAGCTTAAAACGCTTTTTTGCCGATGATTTTGACAGCTTGTCCAATGATTATGTGGGGCATACCACACCAGACGGTTGGCAAGTTACCAAATCAGACATTCATTGGTTGATGGCAAATCGTCCCACAACATCATCATACCCCCAAAATTTATTGGTCATCGTTAAAAAAGGCGATGAACTGCTCAATTATCAAGAGACAGTGGATTATTTTAGTCAACAAGGTGTCGATAAACACCAACTGATTATTGAAGAAGGTGGCGACCATCGAATGAGCGATTTTGACACTAAATTGGCTCAAGTGGTGCAGTTTTTGTTTGGGTAGGCTTGGGTTAAAAAAGCATCACATGGCTTTGCTAAAAGGAGAGAGACATGGGTCAATTGCCACAGTCTAATGACATCAGCGTTGAACAATATTTAACTCAATATGCCAATGATACCTATGAAAAATGGGAATTGGTGGACGGCATGGTATATGCCATGGGTGGAGCAAGTAGTCATCACGCCACAATCTGTCTCAATATCGCCAGCACCTTAAAACAAAATTTAAAAGATAAGCCGTGCAAGCCTTATATGAATGACTTGCGAGTGAATGTCAGTAACAACTATTATTATCCTGATGTGGTGGTGGATTGTGGGCAAACCCATATTAATCGCATGACCGCAGAAAAGCCTTTGCTGATAATTGAAGTGTTATCAAAATCCACAGCTTTTATAGACAGAACCAAAAAGCTTTTGGATTATCAAGAGATTATATCACTACAAGAATATGTGCTGATTGAACAAACCATGATGAAAGTCATTATCTATCGCCGTCATCAACAATGGCAGGGGCAAACGTATCAAAAAGGTGATACGGTGGCGTTTGCCAGCCTTGATTTGGTTGTGCCGATTGAAGCGATTTATGAAGACATTGTGTTTGGAGATAATCCATTAAAGGTTTTGTGAGTTTATTAGCGTTCTTATGATTTATCTTCAATAATCTATTTTTTAAACTATTTTTAATAATTTGTCTTTAATGATGATGGTTATCAAAATTTATGAGTTACACCAGCCAAAACCTAGAAGTTTTAGAAGGTCTTGAACCTGTCCGCCGTCGTCCTGGAATGTATACCGACACGACACGCCCCAATCACCTAGCCCAAGAAGTCATTGATAACTCGGTTGATGAGGCACTCGCAGGTTATGCCAAAAACATCACCGTTACCCTGCATGCTGATAATTCTCTGTCGGTGGAAGATGATGGACGGGGCATGCCCACCGACATTCACCCAGAATTTAACCAATCAGGCATTGAGCTGATACTCACCCGCTTACATGCAGGGGGTAAATTTAGCACCGATAATTATCAGGTCTCAGGTGGTCTACATGGCGTGGGCATTTCTGTGGTTAATGCCTTATCGCACAAAGTGAACGTTACCGTTTGGCGACATGGCGAAACCTTTACAATGGATTTTGCCCATGGTGAACCGACTGCCCCATTGGCGGTTGCTCCCAGTAGCAACAAGAAAAAGCGTGGCACAAGGGTGCAGTTTTGGGCAGACAGCAAATACTTTGACACCCCAAAATTTAACATCAAACAACTCAAACACCATCTAAAGGCCAAAGCTGTTCTATCGGCAGGTCTTATCATGACCTTTATCAATGAGATTGATGGTGAACGAGACATTTGGCAATTTACCGATGGTTTATCGCAATATCTATCTGAACAGTTGGCAGAAGACATCACTCTGCCAGAGTTGCCCTATGTGTTTAATCACACCGCAAAACAAGGTGAGCGAGCAGGGCTGGATTTGGCAGTGTGTTGGCTTGCTGATGGGGGCATGCCTGTTCAAGAAAGCTATGTCAATCTTATCCCCACGGCACAAGGCGGCACACACGTCAATGGCTTAAGAACAGGATTGCTAGAAGCCTTAAGAGAGTTTTGTGAATTGCATAATTTATTACCCAGAAATATCAAACTCACTGCCGAA
This sequence comes from Lwoffella lincolnii, assembly GCF_037201985.1. Classification (NCBI taxonomy): domain Bacteria; kingdom Pseudomonadati; phylum Pseudomonadota; class Gammaproteobacteria; order Moraxellales; family Moraxellaceae; genus Lwoffella; species Lwoffella lincolnii. The sequence continues at coordinate 164,673 of NZ_CP147511.1, forward strand.
GACATCTGGGGTGATGTGTGTTTTATCTTATCGTTAAAGTTGATAGAGCCACAATTTAGTGGACAAACCAAAGAACGCTTATCCAGCCGAGAAGCCGTGTCGATGGTACAAACCCTTATCAAAGATGGCTTTAGCCTATGGTTGAACCAAAATCCAGACATTGGCAAACAAATCGCTGAACTTGCCATCATCAAGGCGGGCAAACGCTTAAAATCTGCCAAAAAAGTAGAGCGTAAAAAAATTATCCAAGGTCCTGCTTTACCAGGAAAATTGGCGGATTGTCGGGGCAACTTACGAGATGGGGCAGAGCTGTTCTTAGTGGAAGGAGATTCGGCAGGTGGCTCAGCAAAACAAGCCAGAGACCGCCATTTTCAAGCAATTATGCCGTTACGAGGCAAAATATTAAACACTTGGGAAGTGTCGCCTGATACCGTTTTGGCAAGTGAAGAGATTCATAACATCGCCATTGCCATTGGGGTTGACCCTGATTCTGATGACTTGTCAGAATTGCGTTATGAAAAAATTTGCATCTTGGCGGACGCTGACTCAGATGGTTTGCACATCGCAACCTTGTTGTGTGCCTTGTTTGTCAAACACTTTAAAGCCGTTGTGGAAGCAGGACACCTATTTGTTGCCATGCCACCATTGTATCGGGTGGATATTGGTAAAGAGGTGGCATATGCCCTTGATAATGAAGAGTTGGAAGCCATTTTACAAAAAAATAAAGGCAAAAAAGCCCAAATCACTCGTTTTAAAGGCTTAGGAGAGATGGACGCTGAACAGCTTCGAGACACGACGATGAACCCTGATACCAGGCGGCTGGTTCAGCTTGACCTTGACGACCCCATCGCCACTGACAATGTGATGGACATGTTGCTTGCAAAAAAACGGGCAGGCGACCGTAAAATGTGGCTTGAACATAAAGGAGATTTGGCAGATATTGGGGGTTGATGGTAAACGTCATACGCCAATGTGAGTGGTGATTGCATGGCTCATACCGCATTTTTAAGACAGGCAATCTGATGATGCGGTGTGCCTTGTAGGGTTGGTTTGGTGTTGGCACAATTGGCATCTGCAATGGGACAACGAGTGCGAAACACACAACCAGAAGGTGGGTCAATCGGACTGGGTAAATCACCTTCTAATAATTGAATGGTTTTGTTGCGTTCAGCTTTTGGGTCAGGTAGTGGCACAGCTGACATCAACGCTTGGGTGTAAGGGTGCGATGGATTATCATAGACCAGTTTGTCTGTGCCAAGCTCCACTGCATTGCCCAAATACATCACCAACACACGGTCAGAGATGTGCTTGACCACGGATAAGTCGTGAGCAATGAATATTAATGCCAGCCCCATCTCTTCTTGTACTTCTTGTAGCAGGTTAATGACTTGAGCTTGGATAGATACATCTAGGGCAGACACAGGTTCATCACAGATAATCAGTTTTGGGCGTAATATCAAGGCTCTGGCAATCCCAATCCGTTGGCACTGACCTCCTGAAAACTCATGTGGGTAGCGGTTGATTTGATTGGTTAATAAGCCCACTTTTTGCATGATGGCTTTTACTTTCTCAAAGCGTTCAGCCTTGCTCATCTTGGGATAATGGGTATGAAGTGGTTCAGCGATGATGTCGCCCACCGTCATTCTGGGGTTTAATGACGCTAAAGGGTCTTGAAATATCATCTGTATGTCTTTACGCACCTCTCGCATGGCATGTTCTGACAGCCCTATCAACTCTTTACCATCAAAGCAAATACTGCCAGATTGTCCTTTAACCAGACCAATGATGGTGCGTGCCAAAGTGGATTTGCCACAGCCTGATTCACCAACCACGCCCAAGGTCTCACCTGCATTTAGGTCAAAGGATATGCTGTTGACAGCTTTTAGGGTGGCAGATTTACCAAATAGCCCCCCTTTTTGATGAATGTTAAATGTGGTTACCACATCACGCACGCTGAGCAATGCTTTAGCGGAATTGGTCGCTTGAGTATTGAGCTGAGTGTCTGTGTGGTTATCAGGGTAAGCATTAGAAGACATGAGATTCTCTGAGTTATTTTGACTGTTTAAACATGAATAATCAACAAAACCATCGGGCTATGATGCCAAAGATTGGGCAGTGATATGCTCTGGGGATAAGTGGCAGGCTCGCTGTCGGTCATTGGGCAAAAACTCCAACGGTGGTGGTACATTGATGCACTCAGGCAATGCAAAAGCACACCGCTCTGAGAAAGGACAACCGATGGGCAAGTCAAGTAAGTTGGGCGGATTACCCTCAATCGTCCCCAGTTTTTGTTCGTTATGATCAAGTCTTGGCACAGCGCCTAATAGCCCAATCGTATAAGGGTGGCTGGGGCGATAAAAAATCTCATCGGTAGGTCCATACGCCATGGTGCGTCCAGCATACATGACCAACACCCTATCGCAGATGCCAGCAACCACACCCAGGTCATGGGTAATCATAATGATGGTTGTGCCAAAATCTCGCTTTAGCTCATTGAGCAGGGTCATGATTTGGGCTTGTACAGTTACGTCTAAAGCGGTGGTTGGCTCATCAGCAATCAACAGCTTAGGACGGCACAACAGTGCCATGGCAATCATCACTCGCTGACGCATACCGCCAGAAAATTCATGTGGATACATGCTGATGCGTTTTTTGGCTTCAGGGATTTTCACCGCTTCTAGCATGGTAACAGCTTCATTCCAAGCTTGTTGCTTACTCATGCCTTTATGCAATATTAACACTTCTGCCAGTTGCTCACCGATTTTCATGTAGGGGTTGAGTGATGTCATGGGGTCTTGAAATATCATGGCAATCTGATTAGAACGAATTCGGTTCAGCTCTTTTGGTTTTAGCGTTAAAAGGTCTTGACTTTCAAACTCAATTTGCCCTGATGCTTGTCCATTTTTTGCCAATAGTCCCATGATGGAAAATGCGGTTTGTGATTTGCCAGAGCCTGATTCGCCCACGATGCCAAGCGTCTCACCCTTGCGTAAGTCAAAGTTTAGCCCATTGACAGCAATGACTTGTCCTTCTTCTGTACTGAAACTGACCTTTAGGTCTTTAACGGCTAATAAACTCATGATGATGTCCTAATCGGTGTCAACGTGGTGATTAACAATATGGTGGTTAACAATGTGGTGGCTAATGATGTGTCAGTCATGCGTTAATCTTGATGTTGATTTTTAAATGGTTTGATCAGCGGTCTTTGGGATCTAGAGCATCTCTAAGACCATCGCCCAAAAAATTAAAGCAAAATAAGGTGATGACCAAAAACAATGACGGAATGATGATCATCCAAGGAGCAACTTCCATGGTCTTTGAACCATCTTGTAGTAATGCACCCCAACTGGTCATTGGCTCTTGCACCCCAAGCCCCAAAAAACTTAAAAATGACTCAAATAAAATCATCGACGGCACGAGTAAAGACGCATAGACAACCACCACCCCCAGCACATTGGGAATGATGTGTCGCATGACAATCTGCCAGTTCGACACACCACCGACATGGGCCGCTTCAATGAACTCTTTACGTTTTAGCCCCAAAGTCTGCCCACGCACGATACGAGCCACATCTAACCACGACACCAAACCAATGGCGACAAAGATTAAAATCAAATTACGCCCAAACATGGTAACCAACAAAATCACAAAAAACATAAAGGGAAAGGCATTTAAAATCTCCAATACCCGCATCAGCACCATATCCACTTTACCACCCAAATAGCCAGATACCGCCCCATACACAGTACCAAACAGCACCGCCACCAACGCCCCAGCGATGCCTACCATCAAAGAAATGCGTCCACCAATGGCGGTTCTTACCAACAAATCACGTCCTAAGGCATCTGTACCAAAATAATGCTGAGTTGTCATGGACGGAGCAGATTGCATATGACTCCAATCAGTTTCAGCATAGCCAAATGGAGCAAGCATTGGCACAATCACCACAAACAAACCCACCAATAACAAAATCACCATACTGGCAACAGCCGCTTTATTGCGATAAAAGCGTCGCCAAGCATCTTGCCATAGACTGCGACTTTTTATCTCTTTTTTTAAGATTGGTTGAGTAGACGTGATGGCTTGGCTCATGGTCAGTGCTTGTCCTATTGGCTGGTGGCTGTTGATTTAACAAGTTGATTTAACAAAAGGTCAGATTGTCAAAAGGTTGGTTTATCCACAAAAAGGTTGATTTATCCACAAAAAGTTAGCAAAGTTCAGTATTTGATTTTTGGGTCAATGACGGCATATAAGATGTCCACAATGGCATTAAATGTGATGGTTAATACCCCAACCAAAATGGTTAAGCTTAGCACCATGCCATAATCACGGTTTAATGCCCCATTGACAAACAACTGTCCAATTCCAGGCAAGCCAAAAATGGTTTCAATGACAATAGAGCCTGTGATGATGCCCACAAATGCAGGGCCCAAATAAGAAATGACAGGCAATAACGCAGGTTTTAAGGCGTGTTTTTTGATGATATGACTGGTTGGCAATCCCTTGGCTTTGGCAGTACGGATAAACGGACTGTTTAACACTTCAATCATAGACCCACGCATGATGCGAGCAATGCTGGCAATGTATGCCAATGACAACGCAGTAACAGGTAAAATCAAATTATGCAGCGCACCATCATTCCAACCCCCAGCAGGCAACCATTTTAGCGTGATGGCAAATAACAGCACAAGCAATGGTGCTTTAACAAAACTTGGCACAACCACCCCTGTCATTGCCAAAGTCATCAGCACATAATCCAGCCATGAATTTTGTTTTAAAGCCGCCATCACCCCCAAAATTACCCCAAGCACCACCGCAATGATAAACGCATACAAACCAATCTCCACTGACACAGGCAGCGCCTGAGCCAACAGTTCATTGACCGTGTAATCTTTATATTTAAATGAAGGGCCAAAATCTCCCATCATCAACTGCTTAAGATAATTAAGATACTGTAGCCACAGTGGGTCATTTAAATGATATTTGGCTTCAATATTGGCAAGCACTTCTGGTGGTAAGGCACGCTCAGAGCTAAATGGACTGCCAGGAGCCAGACGCATCATAAAAAACGACACGGTAATCAACACAAACAAGGTGGGTATGGCTTCAAGCAGGCGGCGAAAAATAAGTTTTAACATGATGTGTCTCGTGGCGTGGCTTGTGATGGCTGACAAATGCTGATTAACATTAAAAAAAGAGCAAAAAAATTTAAACAATCAAAGGGGCAAAAAAATTAAAGGAAAAGAAAATCAAAAGAGCAAATCAAAAGAGCAAAAAAGTGGCTAAATGGCTTAAAAACCACAAATAAAAACCATAAATAAAAACCATCAGTAAAGCAACCAAGCAACCGCAAATCCGTTGTGGTTGCGGTTACTGACGGTTGATTGACTAAAAGCTGATTAAGGTCATGCCAATTTAAGCCATGCCAACCAAAGCCATTAATGCTTGGCGATTGACATGTCTTTGATTTGCCAGTTGTCTAGGGCATCATTGCCTGTAAAGCCAATCACATACGGCTTAATCATACGTGGATTAATGTAGTGATAGACTTGTAGCAATGGCATGTCAGTATCTAGCTGAGCTTCTGCTTGGTTATACAGTTGGGTGCGGTCAGCATCATTCACACCTGATGCCAAGGTTTTTGTCATGATGTTATCAAAGGTTTGGCTACTGTATTTACCGTGGTTATTGGTATTGCCAGATTTTAAAATATTTAAGAAAGTTGATGCTTCGTTATAATCACCGCACCAACCAGCACGGGCAATTTGATAATTGCCTTCACGGCGAGCATCAAGATAAGTTTTCCATTCTTGGTTGGTTAAGGTTACATCCACCGGGCCTAAAGCTTCTTTCCAAAGTGATGCCGCCGCCACAGCAATTTTTTTGTGGTTTTCACTGGTATTATATAGCAGTTCAAACGTCAAAGGGTTGCCATCACTGTAGCCAGCTTCTGCCAATAGTTTTTTGGCTTCTTGCACACGTTTGTCTTTATCCCACGCCTCCCAATCAGGTGAAAACTTCACATTGCCGTTGGTGGCAGGTGGGGTAAATTGATAGGCAGGCGTTTGACCTTGAGCCAACACTTTATCCGTGATGGTATTACGGTCAAGTGCCAATGCCAAGGCACGGCGGACACGCACGTCATTAAATGGTGGCTTAACCGTATTGAACTCATAGTAGTACGTGCATAAAGATGGCGAGATATGCACCTGACTGCCAAATTCAGCTTTGAGCTGATTAAATTGCTCAGGTGGTAATGACTTTTCAGTCATGTCAATTTCCCCTGCCTTATAGCGAGCCACGTCTGTGGTGGCTTCAGGGATTGGCAAAAAGGTTGCGGTGTCAATTTTGGTGTTATCATTATCGTAATAATTGGGGTTACGCTCTAGCACAACCTTGTCATTCACCTTCCACTCTTTGAGTTTATATGCCCCATTGACCACAATATTATTAGGGTCTGTCCATTTGGTATCAAATGTTTCTACTGTTTTTTGGTGCACTGGTGCAACAGAAGAGTGAAATAGGGTGTCAGGAAGATATGGCACAGGCTCAGACAAGCTAATCTGTAGTGTCTTATCATCAATGGCTGTTACCCCCAAACTGTCGATTTTGGCTTTACCATCGATGATGTCTTGGGCATTGATGACTTTAACATCTGCCAGATAACTGGCATAAGGTGATGCGGTCGCTGGGTCAACCACACGGCGAAAGCTATAAACAAAGTCATTGGCGGTAACAGCATCGCCATTTGACCACTTGGCATCTCGCAACTTAAATGTCCATACCTTGTTATCTTCACTGCTCCATTCACTTGCCATGCCAGGTATGGTTTTGCCATCTGGGTCGGTGGTGGTCAGGCCAACCAGCATTTGACGTATCAGATTGGCTTCTGGAACACCTGAGATTTTATGTGGGTCAAGTGACTCAACTTCTGCACCGTTATTGATGGTGATGGCTTGGGTGTCTGCCAAAACATTGGGGTCAATATTGCTGGTGTCTGAAGAGGCATTGCCTTGTGTGTCGGTGGTGTTTGTGGGGCTGTTACCACAAGCGGTTAATAAAAGAGCAGAAGCAACCGCTGTGGGTAAGGCTAAGTGCATCAAAGAAGAAAGGCGGCTCATATGAATTCCTTGAGTTAAAAATGGTCAGTCCATGACAAGGCAGACAAAGTAAATGCTAAGGTTTAACATTGTGATGTTTTAACGATGACTCGTTATCAGCCTTTTTTATCACAGAAGACGTCAAAAATCATTCAGTTACAAAATGTCAATGAATGCTGACATATCACAAAAATGTAACAGTATTGTGATATACTTCGCAAGCATTTTTTTAATTATTTTATCAGCAAGAATGACTTTACCAGCAAGTCCGTCAATCTCGTGTCATCAATCCATTGTTTTAAGGAGAAATTTCTTGTTGTTACTGTGCTTGCCGTTACAATGTTTGCCATCACCCTGTTTGTCGTTAAAGTGGCAAAGCTTGACCCAAATTAAGATAAAAAAAATCAAGTTGGATAACGCCTAAAATGCCCAAAACATTTAATAAGAACATAACAACCCGCTGGGCTTGCGTATCCTTTATGGGCATTGGGCTGATGACGGCAGTCATGACTGCTTGTCGCCAGCCACCACAATATGGCGATATTCAAGGCGAGACCATGGGGACAAGCTATCACATTCGTTATCAATTACCCAAAACTGCCCAAGCCACCGATGCCAACATTAAGACAGCCGTTGACCAACGCCTTGAGCAGGTCAATGCCAGCATGTCCACTTATCAGCAAGATTCCTTAATCAGCCAGTTTAACCGACTGCCTGCCAACACTCCCATGACTGTTGATGCTGATTTCATCAAGGTATTGACTGACAGCCAACAGGTGTATCAAGACTCGCAGGGAGCATTTGACCCCACAATCATGCCATTGGTTGAGTTGTGGGGATTTGGCACAAGTAGGCGAATTGACAGACTACAAAACCCCCCAAGCGATGCGGACATTGCCACTGCCAAAAGCTTGCTGAATTTTCATGGCATCGCCCTAAAGCAAGACCAGCTTAGCAAAAATCAAGATGGTGTGGCGTTGGATTTTTCTGCCATTGCCAAAGGTTATGGGGTTGATGTGATTGCTGATGTGTTGGCAACTGATTTTCATATTGATAATTATATGGTAGAGATAGGTGGGGAAGTTGCCACGTCAGGCATCAACGAGCAAGGGCAGGGTTGGCAGATTGGCATAGATGCGCCAATATTGCACTCATCAGTTAACAACCGACAGACTTTGGCTGCCATCAAACAGCCAGTTAATGAACAAAAACAAGGCAACATGCACCTTGCCACGTCAGGTAACTATCGCAATTCAGTGGTGTATGATAATGTGCGTCATAGTCATACCATTGACCCAACAACAGGCAAACCCATTGTTGGCGGTGCGTCATCAGTAACGGTGGTGGCTAAATCGGTGGCGTTGGCAGATGGCTGGGCAACGGCATTGACCGCCATGCCTTATGATAAAGCGTGGCAACTGGCAAATGAGCAGGGCTTGGCAGTCTTGTTTGTGATACCTAAAAATGACAGCGACATCAATGCTGACAGTCATCAGCCAGATGATTGGCAAATTACCCAAACCCCTGTCATGCAAGCGTTAAGAGCAGGTGGCAAAGTGAGCAGATGATTGATGGACAGTCAGCAGGTGATGATACGTAGGAGAAAATCATGTATGTGATGATGGTGGTGGTGTTTATATTGGGTTATCTGGCGATAGCGTTAGAGCATAACATTCATGTGGATAAGGCAGCATCAGCATTGTTGACCGCAGCCATATTATGGACGCTATTGATGTTGGGGGCAGATGTTTTACTGGCAGGTGGTGATGTGGCTAGCGATGTTGCTACCATGACCAACATGGCTCACGGTGGTCATGGCGGTGCTGGTCTTGATGTCAGTGCCTTGCTCAATGTGGAGTTAAGACATCATTTGTCAGAAATTGCTGAGATTTTGTTTTTCTTGATGGGGGCAATGGTGATTGTGGAGCTGATAGATGCTCATGATGGCTTTGAAGTGATTACCAGACGCATTGCCACAACCAGTGCTGTTAGCCTACTTTGGACCATTGGCGGTTTGACTTTCTTTTTATCAGCACTGTTAGATAATTTGACAACCACCATTGTGATGGTATCGCTATTACGTAAACTGGTGGCTGACAAACAGATGCGTTGGTGGTATGTGGGCTTAGTGGTGATTTGTGCCAATGCAGGCGGTGCATGGTCGCCCATTGGTGATGTTACCACCACCATGCTGTGGATTGGGCATCAAATCAATGCCAATCGCATCATTGTGGATTTGATTTTGCCCAGCCTTGTTGCAGCCATTGTTCCTTTGGCAGTGCTGTCGATGATGCTCAGGGGCAAGCAGGTCAGTCGTCCTGCTGTTGCTGATGGCATGATGGCTGTTAATCATCAAGCTGCTGTTAATCATCAAGCTGATTTGCATCATCAAGCTGATTTGCATCATCAAGCTGATCGTGCCACACAATCTTATTCAACCGATAAATCTGATGACACCATCAAGGATAACGCACAAACCCAGTTATCAACCAACAACCCCATCAGCCCTGCCATGCGTCAATCGGTATTGGCATTGGGTTTGTCGGCATTGGCATTTGTGCCTGTGTTTAAGACCATCACCCATTTGCCCCCTTATATGGGCATTTTATTTGGTGTGGGGATATTGTGGATTTTTACCGAAATCAAGCATCATCATCACTCTTGGGAAGTTAAAAAACGAGTTACCGTGGTGGGGGTATTGTCTCGAGTTGATATGGCAAGCATTTTATTCTTTTTGGGTATTTTGTTGGCGGTGTCTAGCCTTGCAACGTCAGGGCATTTGGGGCATATGGGGGCGTGGTTGGATCAAAACTTTGGTAATTTATACGTGATTAACATACTCATTGGTCTGCTGTCATCTTTGGTGGACAATGTGCCATTAGTGGCAGGGGCAATGAAAATGTATCCTTTATTGACAACGGCAGATTTGACTGGCTTGACAGGTGCTGAATTGGCAAGGCAAAGTCAATTTGTACAAGATGGGGCATTTTGGCACTTTTTGGCATATTGCGCAGGGACTGGTGGTAGCTGTTTGATTATTGGCTCAGCGGCTGGGGTTGCTGCCATGGGTATGGAAAAAATCCCCTTTACATGGTATCTAAAACGCATCAGCGGTCTGGCGTTGTTGGGTTATCTGACTGGGGCAGGGGTTTATATGGTCATTCATGTGATGTTGTAAGCAGCTTGTGAAGAAGCTTGTGAAGATGTGCGATGATGATTGACGAACACACCCAAGTACAGACGTTTTAACTGTGTTCTGCTAGCTGTGTCTTGCTAGCTGTGCCTGTCATCAGGATTTTTGATGCTCTTTGCAAAATTAAAACATGCTTTTGTCATGCCTGCCATGTCATTTCTGTTATGATAAAACATAAATGACATGAACCATAAACTTGTCAGGGCGTGTTGATAAGCCAACACGCCGTATAATCTTATTTAAGACCATTTAGGAATCATCATGCTCAGTCAGCTACTGCCCATTATTGCCATCACTTTTGCCGTGTTTGTGTTGTTTTTTTTGTTCATGGGCATCGGCTACATGGTTAAAAAGCAACCATTAAAAGGGTCTTGCGGTGGTGTGGCGAACTTGATGGGTGATGAATATTGTCAATTTTGTGGCAATGACCCCAACAAATGCGACAGCCTAAACAACGATAACAACGCTTTAAACAACACCCAAAATGAGCAAACCACCAAACAAAGTCAGCAACGCCAAAAAGCAAAAGAACTTGGCAAGGCGGTATGATGGGTTTTTTATCATAGGACTGACGTAAATTTCTCCAAAAGCAATGTGCTTATCCACAGATATCATGATTCAATTAAAAAATCCCTATCTTACTGTCATCAAAGGTAAAGATAATATATCCATCTGGTCTGTGGCGGTTCTATCTTCAGATTATTTGATTATTTTGTCATTTCGTCGGTAATGATAAATGCGGTCTTGATTTATTTATTTGGCATGATAATCTACATAGTAAGTGAGCATGTAGTTCGTTTATCTAACCATTAGATATCGGCAGTAATCTAGGCATACAATTAATTGTCTTGGACACACTTTATTCTCCATTGTCATAAAACCACTGACTTATACGCAAGGCAGACTGAAAACAACACATTACCGCTATGATTTATAAAGCAGAACAATGGGACAAAAGTATTAAGAAAGATAAAGACATTAAGGAAGTAGATAGGCCTTATTCCAGTTCTAAAACTTGCTCAAACTGTGGTTTTAAAGTGGGTGAGTTACTTTTGAATATCAGAAACTGGCAATGCCCAAGTTGCAACACAATGCACGGCAGGGACATTAACGCCAGTCTCAGTATTTTAAACAACGCAACAAAAAGGTTGACTGTCTAGGTAGTTAACAAGACGGTGAGTCCCACCGTATCAGTCTGTGGAATTTATCTCATTGCACCATATTCAACGTCTTACATAAAACAGTTAAGTTAAGACAAAATTGCGAGTACGCAGTAACTTAACTGGTAAAACGTTTCCAAACACACACTTAAATTAGTTCGTGTCTTTCGACGATCCTAACGGTAGTGCGGTGTGTCGTATACGGGCGAATGCCACGGTCTAAGGTTTACAGTCAGTCTTGACTATCTTGTGGAAGGAATCTCCTCACTTTAGGGAGGGGAGGAAATCAAGTAAGACCCATGCTAAACGGCAAAGGCAACAAACAATGAAGCAGAAAGAAGATACCAAATTTGTGGTTGGGTAGATTTAGGTAATTTTTTAGAACGAAAAGAGTCAATGAATTGGACTAGTTTATGAAATCAGATTTTGCCAATCCGTCATATCACCAAAGCAGTCTTGGCTTTAGTGGTCATCGTCAGCAACAGGGGGTGGCGTTGATTGTCGTGTTGCTGGTGTTGATATTAATCATCAGTATCGGAGTGGTGGCGGTTAGGCGCAGTCAGACTGATCTTAGGCTGGTCAGTAGCAGTCAGATAGATACCTTGCTACTACAAGGGGCTGATGGAGCGAATGCCAAGCTAGAAGATGCCGTCAATCGCCCTGTAACCGATCCCATATATGTCGGTATGGTTAACCGTGATAATGGCATCTTTGGGCATTTTATCAACAATTCCCCCAATGCCGATAATGACCAGATGATTTATTGTTATAACCCAAGACAATTTCAATTAAACACTCAAGTAACCACCATTTTGCGCAATGGTGGGGTGCTGTCTAAATATAACTTTGGTAGATGTAAGCCTGAACAAGCCGATAGCTATCTTAGTGCAAGACAGACTGTAGCTACTCAAGTGCACGTTACCAGAACACCAACAGGCTCACAAGGTCCATTTGAGAGTGTCAGAGAAAAAACCAACTTATCTACCTCAGGTGATGGCGGTGTGGATACCAGAGGTAAGCATCTATTTGACATTCAATCGGTATCGGCAGTTCCAGCCTATGGCAACACAACAACTTGCTATATCAATAATAATACGGCAGATGCGTTAAGCCGTTGTTTGGCATCACGCAGTGTGCCAAATAAACAACTGATGGAGCGAGTTGCCGTAGAACTTGTCAATAATGTTACCCCTTGTACCCAGTTGGGTAAAGGCAATGGGATAATTGCTGCTGGATGTGGCACAGTCGCCGTTCCTTAGGATATAAAATAACCCCCACTGTTGTGCAGGATAATCAATCGGCAATAGACAGTTAGCCAAAAGACGCACAAGGACACTACATAATGAAACTTAAAAACAAACTCGCCAAACCATCAATATCCATGCCAAAAGTGATGTTTAGTCATCTGTTTGTGGCGATGTGGGCGTTATTGGCAAGCAACTCTCTACAAGCCGACGTTGATGTTAAAAATATTGGTGATTTAGAGATTTATCAACAAGCTCAAGGTGGTGAAACCAGCCTGATGATGATGATTGATACGTCAGGTTCGATGGGCATCAGCTCTCTTGTGTTGCCAAAAGACAATAAATACGGCAGCCCTGGTGATGTGGACAAACCGCTTTGCACACATGAAGCAGTTGCACAGAGAGGGATAGATAGCAATCATGATGGCAAAAAGGTATTACAATGGAAATATGATGCCCCACCGACAAAAAAACAAGTTACCGTCATCAATGGCAAAACACACACTTACTATTTACGTGGATGTTATGATAAGAGTAATGGTAATAAAATAGTCTATGACCGCTTATCACGTATGAAAGAGGCATTGATACAACTATTAAGTTCTAAGAGCGTCTCAGATAGCATCATCATGGGATTGGGGCATTATTCTTCTTATACCCCCTTTAAGGTAACGGACACCCAAAACCGCTTGGTAGATAGCCATTCAGGCACAATTTTGGTGGAAGCAAAACCATTAACCCCCGAGCATCGCAATAAACTGATTGAAGCATTAATACAGTTTAAATCGGTCGATGGCTTTACCAATGAAGATGGCACAGCTAACCCTGACAGAAAAGCGTCCAGTAAAAATCAACCAGAAGAATACAAAGCCGCAGGGGGAACACCAACCGCACAAGCTTATGCAGAAGCAGGCGCTGCCATGCTGGGTACCAACACAGGGCATGTTTATAACTATTTACCTAAAGGCGAAAAGGTCAAGTTGATTTATGACGGCAGTTCCACCCACTACAACCACAATATTAATAAACAAATTTACTTTACTTGTAATAAATCTGTGGGTTATGTCGAACATCCTAGACCGGGTGAAGACATCATTGCTTGTATTAATAAATGGGATGGGCAAAATGTCAGCAGTCTTTTGAATATGAAATTTAGTGACTTAATTGGTGGTTGGAGTAAAGTGCCTTATGAACCGCTGGATTTAGAGACGGTTACTGGCTTGGTATGGCTTAACCAATTTAACCACGCTGGTAATGTGAATGGTCAATTTTATGGACAAGACAATGTGGGTGGTCAGTTGGTGCTTTATCGAACCAGCCCCTTTGCCTTAAAAACCAAAGACATTTTGGGTAATTATGGTTGCCCCAGTGGGGAAGATTTTAACCCAAAAAATAATACTTGTTCTAGATATTATAAACACCAAGCTTCTCGTAGGTGGTGGTCTAATAATAGCTGTCATGTAGGAGTACGTGTAGATGGCAAAGATTATAATTTCTTACATCAAGAGAATTATACCAGAGGTACCGTCATATGCCATTATATGAATACCTATCCAGCACCACGACAGGCAACAAAAGTCGCTGATGAAGATGGTTATAACATGGGTGGGTTTGATTATTCAACAAATGCTGCCAAAACTGGCAGTAACTACACCAAAATTGCCAAAAAAGGCGAATGCTCTGCCAACGGCATCTATTTCTTGACCGACGGTGTGCCAAACTCTTCAAGAAAAAGCATCGCAGCCAATGTCATGAACCTGTCATTGGGTGATAAAGGTAATTTTTCATCAACCATCGCTCCAACAGGGCTGACATCACCACCAATCACACAATCTTTATTTGGTGAAGAAACGGGTGCGTGGGAATACATCGGTGAATATGCCAAACGCCTGAATGACCCCACCAAAAACCCTGCTGGCGTGTCGATTAAAACGGCGGTGGCAGGCTTCGGCACTTCTTTTGCAGGCTTAGATTACGACGCTGCCACCAAAAAATATGACTGTAATACCCAAGGTGCATCTCAAGATGCCAAAAATGCCTGTAAATGGGGACAACGAGGTGAAGGCTATGGCGAAGGGGGCTTCTTTTATACCCAAAGTTCACAAGACATCGCTGACAGTATCGTTAACTTTATTTCATCGTTAGATAACACCTTGCCCTCATCACCATCAGGGGTCATCACCGTGCCTAAAGACCCCTTTAAGGCCATCGGTGAGATGCCTTATGCCTTTATGCCCACGGTAGAACCTCGTGTGGGTGGTGGGTCTAACAGCAACATCTGGCCAGGCAACGTCAAAAAATACAACCTGCACAACGGCACGCTACAAGGCAAAAACAACACAAACATATCCACCAATGTGTTTACTGATGTGGCGGGCAACCTTAATGGAGGTACTGCAGATTTATGGGCGAATACCAGCTCTGCCAAACCAGGTGAAAAACATGACTCGGTTACGGTTGGTGGCCTATACAGCAACTTAAAAGCCCCCAATCACCCTAACCCAACTGATAATATCCGCACCCTTTATGTTGAAGACCTAACCGCCAAAGGTCAAACAACCACCACTTTTAAGAAAATTACTGTTGATGGGTTTTGGGGTACAGTAACTGGTCTTGATGACTTGGTAGATACTAACACCTATACCCAAAAGAACAAACTTATGCTATTGCAGTTTTTGGGCTTTGAGAGAGCAGCCTACAAAGAAAATGGCAAGGAAAAATACACCAAAAATCTAAGTGAGATGTATGACATGCCTGATATCAAGATGAAAAACTTGGTATTGAAAAAAACTTCGAACGCCAATAAAGTCTTGGGTGCCTCTATCCACAGTAAGCCCGTCGCCGTCTCTTATGGGGCCAGTCTTGATGATAAAGGGCGTGTGTTGGACACAAACCGTCAAGATTATGTGTTTTTTGGTAGTATGGATGGGGCGTTGCATTTGGTCAATGCCAAAGACCAAGCCAATGGCGGTGGCACAGAAGATGTTGCCATCATTCCTAGAATCATGATGCAAACACAGCCTGAAGCTTTAGTACCCAACTCAACTTACTCTAACGGCCGTGCTCCTGGTGTGCCTAAATTTGGCATAGATGGTCATTGGGTACTTAAAAATAGCTATGATTACGACTACACTACCAAAAAAGCCAAGCCAGCTGACAAGGTTTTGGCATATGGTGGCATGCGTCTGGGCGGCGAGGGGCTGTTGGCATTGGACATCACCGATAAAACCAAACCCAACAAGGCATTTACCAGTCAAAGCAGTGCTTTGATAGATAGCAAGACGCAAGGTTTTGAGCGTATCGGTCATATCTGGAATCAACCAACACTGGCACGTATCAAAAAAAGTGAATCTGACACCAATGGCACCGACGTGATTATCTTTGGTGGTGGCTATGACATGTGCTATGAATATGAAGGTTTTCAACATGGCATAACTGATAGTAATCTAAAAAATTGTTCTAATAAGACCGACATCAAAGGCAACGCCGTCTATATCGTTGACGCCAAATCAGGACAGCTACTGTGGCGTGCATCAAACACAAATGGCAATGGCAATGGAACAAAAATAACAAACTCAGACCTAAAACATAGCATTGTGGCAGGCATTTCTGCCATCGACCGCAACGCTGATGGCATCACTGACCACTTATACTTTGGCGACCTTGGTGGACAGCTGTTCCGTGTGGACTTTAAAGATGGAAACATCACCAGCAGTAGCATCACCAAATTACTAAAAAATGAATACGAAAATACTGCTAACGCCAAATACACACATCGCTTTTATGAAATGCCCGTGGTGAGCATTCATCGCAACCCAACCAGCAATCAATTGTTTGCACTGATTAACATTGTCTCTGGTGATAGAAGTTCGCCGTTATCTAAGATGCGTGATGACAACCAATATGCCGACCGTGTCTATGGCATCATTGATACCGATGTTACCAAAATTAACTTGTTTGATAGTAATTTTGATAAAAAAGTGAAAGACCTAACAAATGACAAACTTGTTGATTTACCAAAAACCATGGGTACTGTGCCATCTACTGGCTATTCTGACACTGTCCGTACCACAACGATGAATCTTATGATAAATGGGGTTAAACAAGGCTGGTATTATCCATTAACACGCTTTGATGGTTGGAGTGATGTGCGTTATGGCAAAGGTGTGGGTAAGTCAGACATCTTTGCAAACCACTTATACATCAGCGTCTTTAACCCAGACATGAGCTACTCAAACGCCAATGCCTGTACCGCTAAAATTGCAGGTGGCACAGAACGACAAATGTACTGCCTGCCTTATGGCATATGTATGGACCCTGCTGGCACGCCCGCATCACAAAAGCGATACACCCAATCTAAAAATGGCACAGCAGGCTTTATCCGTGCAGGGCAAGGCTTACAAGAACTTAACTTTGGCCCCATCAGCTCAGACAGAACTGATGCACGTGTGTTGATTAACACCACATCAATAACCGAACAAATCAAAAAACAAAATCGAGTGGATTTCGGTACTGATGCTGGTAAAAGACTCAGACCACCCAGCGTGGGGCTTGGCAACCAAAGTGGCAGTTTTTCACCTAATAATCCGCCGATCATTGGCTTGGATCAAACCAACATCGCTACCAGTGGCGGTTCTGCTGCTAGCAGTGTTGCAGGCGATGGTACAGGTGAGTTGAGCATCGAAAGCCAACGCTATATGCTACAACCCAGACAATGGTATGAAAAGCCCTAATCCACCAGCAGATAATTGGATGGTAACCCATGTTAAGCACAACACATCATAACCTGCCCAACATCGCCAGCAATGGGCAACATAGACTGAGCAATCAGGGCTTTACATTAATCGAGCTGATGATAACAGTGGCAATCATCGCCATCATCGCAGCGATTGCCATACCGTCCTATCGTCAGTTTGTCATTCGTAATGCCGAAGCTCAAGCTCAGGCTAAAATGCAACAACTGGCTGTTGAACTGGAGCGGTGGCGTAGCAACAGCCTAAGCTATCGTAATTTTCACCCAAGCAGTTGTGGCACAGGCAATAACTGCTATGATGTGGGCAACACCCAAATTTATGTGCCAACAGGCAGCACAGCGACAAATTATCGCTACATCATCACCTTAACCAACCGCAGTTCAACCAGTCCAACCAGTCCACCCAGTTCACTGGTACCACCGACTGCCACAGCACAGACATCAGCACTGAGCAACATCGTCGCCATCGGACGTGATTGGATGATGGTGGCAGAACCAAACAGCAATCTGATGGGTGCGTCTAAAATATATCTGGACAGCCATAATTTAAAGTGCATGACTTCCAGTGCCACCCCTGATGTTGCCACCATGCAAAACAACCACGGTTGTGGCATCAGTGCCAAAAGTTGGTGATTTTGTTTGTGGGGTGGTTATCATCAAAAGTCATCTTATGTCCACGCCCATAACGCCTAACCCCAGCCCTAACCCCATTCAAATGCAATCTGGGGCAGATACAGTCAGTCGGCGTCAGTTTTGGCTGGTATTGATTGGCATGATATTGTTGGCAGCCAACATGCGCAGCCCCATCGTGGCGTTGGGGTCTTTGGTCAATGTGATCCAAGAGGCACTCAACATCAGTGCAGTTGAGGTGGGCTGGCTTGGTTCAGTGCCAATGGTATTATTTGCCTTTGGGGCGTTGGTCTCACCTAAGCTTGCCAAACGGTTTGGTTTGGGCAATTTATTACTGTTGTCTATTGTGTTCATGACAGTGGGTATCTTATGGCGAGTGTTGTGGGTGGGGTGGTGGCCGTTTTTATTTGGTACGGTGCTGTTGTCCTTTGCCATATCCATTGCCAATACTTTGGCTGCTCCAGCCATTAAACAATTAACACCAAGGCACATTCCTTTGCTAACAGGCATATTCAGTACCAGCATGTCAGTGATGGCAGGGGTGGCAGCAGGGGTGGTTTTGCCGATTGAACAATGGCTTGGTTGGCGGTGGGCTTTGGGCAGTTGGGCAGTATTGGGCATCATGGCGTGTCTGTTATGGTTGCCCATACGCTCAAGGTTGGCTGACAAAACCGCCTCCAGCATAACTGCTAATGCCACAGCATCAAGCTCATTTGCCATGGGCAATTTGCCAAACATTCGTATGTGGCAAGCCCCGTTGGCTTGGCAGATTGCTGTCTTTATGGGTTTGCAGTCGTTACTGTTTTATACGGTTGCCAGTTTTTTACCAACCATTTGGGTAAGTAAAGGGCTAGACCCAATCACCGCAGGCAATATAGGCATGGTTTATCAAGTGATGGCACCCTTGGCAACTTTGGCATTGACGGTATTCATGGGGCGTCGACGTTGGGTGCGTCCATTGGCGATGTTTGCAGCGTTGATTAATGTGGTGGGAACGGCTGGTTTGGCATTTGCTTCACCAAGTTTGGCTTGGTTATGGACAGCATGTATGGGGTTGGGTGGGGCAATGATATTCACCATGTGTATCATGATGATAGGAATGCGAACTTATGACACTGAGCAAGCAAGTAACCTATCTGGCATGGCACAGACAATTGGTTATGGCATTGCCATCATTGGTCCTTTGGGCATGGGCAGTTTGCATGAATATTTGGGCAGTTGGCATGTGCCATTGGTCATTTTATTTGTCTTGATGGTATTTAATGTGTTCATGGGCTGGCTGGCAACACGTCCAGTCATGATAGATGGCTCACATTTATAGTGTCCAAGTATGGCATTCAAGCACACCAATCTCATCAATTAGATATCGCATATGGCATGTTTTAGCAATAAAAATTAACAAAACATTTCAAATACACTCGATTGTTACATGGTTTATGATATTACTTGCAAAACTTAACTCAGCTCTCTTAAAACTTGCACATACAGCATGAAATATCTTGTTACTATACTCCCCATCGTTAGCCAAGATGATTTTAGAACGTGTTAATCCGTTCAATCAGTTTGGCATCATCAACCCATTAGGAGACACAACGATGAAAACATCATATAAAACCCTTATCACCCTAGCTGTTGGCAGTCTCATGACCGCAGGTGCTCAAGCTGCTGTCTATGATTCAACAGCTTATGGTCAGCCTTATGTTGGTGCTAAAGCTGGTAAATTAGATGTTAAAATCAATAGTAATAGTAAAAGCAATAAAAAAATTACCAATAAAGACCCAATGGCTTATGGCATCTATGGTGGCTATAACTTTGACCCCAATTTTGGTGTGGAAGCTGAATTTATTAGTTCTGGTAAAGCTGACTTAACCCATGATGGTGTTAAAGGTAAATTTGATGCCAAAACATACGGTGTCTATGGCACATACCGCTATGGTGTTCCCAACACAGGCATTTATGCCAAAGGCAAACTGGGTGTTGCCAAGACAAAAGTCGATGGCAGTGCCACAGGCTTTAAATACACTGAAGACAAAACTTCATTGGCAGGTGGCGTGGGCGTAGGCTTTCAACCCATACCAAATGTTGGCATCGAAGCTGGCTATGATTGGTTGAATGGCAATGCCAAATTGATGAGCGTCGGTGCTCATGTGAAATTCTAACACACCATAAAAATGATTAAAAAAAACAGCTCCTTAATGGGAGCTGTTTTTTGTTTTGGAGCTTTTTATCGATATTTAAGCATTGAAAATTGATTTTGGAATGATTTAAATTTGTGGTTGTGCTAAATCACTTTACTAAACCGATTTGTATGTTTTTTCTCCAAATAGTCATCAAATACCATCGCCACATTACGCCCTAATAAGCGTCCTTTTGGCAGCACTCGAATGCCTTTGGCATCTATCTCTACCAATTTATCGGTTTGCATGTCCCTCAACGCTTGGATTTCTTCAATAAAATACGTCAGCGCATCAATACCAAATCGGTGATTGACATCAGCAAAATCAATATAATCATGGCACAATAAATTCATGATGACATAACCACGCAACTGATCACGAATGCCAGCATCAATGTGCTTAACCGCTGGCAGTTTATGCTCATCTATCAGTTGTTGGTAGTTTTGTAAATCAGTGTCATTTTGTAAAACATGGCGATGACCATTGGCATTAATTTGGCTGATGGAAGATACCCCAAAACCTAATAAATCACAATCTCCCAAAATGGTATAACCCTGAAAATTACGATGCAACTTGCCTTCTCGTTGAGCCACCGCCATTTCATCGTCAGGTTTGGCAAAATGGTCAATGCCAATGTATTGATAGCCAGCTTCGCTTAACGCATTGATGGTGTTGCCAAGCATGGTCAGTTTATCAGCAGGACTTGGTAAATGTTCTTCTTTGATTTGCCGTTGTCCCTTAAAACGTTCTGGTAAATGGGCATAATTAAATATCGACAGACGGTCAGGCGCAATGTCAATAATTCTGTCCACTGTATTAGCAAGACTGGCAATGGTTTGGTGGGGCAAACCATAAATCAAATCAATGTTAATGGAATGAAAGTCCAATCGCCGAGCTTCGTCCATCACTTTACGCACCAGCTCTTCTGGTTGTACTCGATTGACCGCAATTTGTACGTTCTCTTCTAAGTCTTGCACACCAAAGCTCACCCGATTAAAGCCAAGCTCTCTTAATACGATCAGCGTGTTGTCAGTTAACTCTCTTGGGTCGATTTCAATGGAATAATCGCCCTCTTTTTCTGGCACAAAGTCAAACTGCGTTTGTAAAAATGTCCATAATTGAGCCAACTCATCATCTTGCATGAATGTGGGCGTACCACCACCTAAATGTAGCTGTTTGACGATGGGTTTTTCTTTTCCCAATAGCTGGCGTTTATGTCTAATCTCAGCAAACAAATAGGCCAAATAATTCCCCGCATCGCTGTTTTTTTTGGTGATGATTTTATTGCAGCCACAGTAGTAGCACAAATGTCGACAAAATGGAATATGAAAATACAACGATAATGGCACACGAGTGTCCCTATTTTGTAAAATCTGTTCTTCCACCCCATTTTTAATTGGAGTAAATTCCAAGGCAGTTGGATAAGATGTGTATCTGGGACCTGAGCGATTATATTTATGAATCAGTTCTTCATTAAATAGATTTTTTTCTAAAGTAAATTGGGTGTTTTGACGAGCGTAAGGATTGACATTACTATCATCTTGTCGCTCAGTAAAGGCGTGTTCTTGCATGTTGGCTACCTTGGGATATCAGTGGTTAGACGGTAAAATTATTGCTATTATAGCAAATTTAGTCCATTCATCGGAGACTAATCAAATCTGGTCTAAGGAAACCTATGTCATTTGCCCAAGTAAGTACCCGTTCGGTCGTGGGATTGCATGCCCCTGCTGTCATGGTTGAAGTTCATCTGTCTCAGGGCTTGCCTGCCTTGACCATTGTTGGCCTACCAGAAGCTGCCGTACGAGAGAGCAAAGATCGGGTGCGTTCTGCCATCATCAACTCTAACTTTCAATTTCCCAATCGTCGTCTTACCATTAACCTTGCCCCTGCTGATTTGCCAAAAGATGGGTCAAGGTTGGATTTGCCCATCGCCATGGGCATTTTAGCCGCCAGTGGGCAGATTGACCCAAACTGGCTGACCGATTATGAATTCATTGGTGAATTGGCATTAAACGGTGATTTGCGTCCTGTATCAGGGGCATTGGCAGTGGCACGAGCCATCAAATCAGACAACCATAAAACCAGCCAACACAAAACCAATCAACAAGCGGATAAAACACACTCTTCTGTTCTGACCCAGAACCTAAAGACCCTTATCGTTCCCCAAGCCAATGGCGCACAGGCCAGTCGAGTGGCAGATATTACGGTGCTTGCAGCAGACAGCTTACAAGCCGTTTGCCAACACTTACAAGCGGTTTTTGCCCCATTAACAGACGATGATGACAAGCATCGCCTAACCCCTGTTGTCGCCAAACCAAGCCAACACACACGCCATCATCAGCCAGATTTAGCCGATGTTAAAGGGCAACTGCATGCCAAAAGAGCGTTAGAAATCGCCGCAGCGGGTGGTCATTCTTTACTGTTTAAAGGGCCACCAGGCTCAGGAAAAACCCTAATGGCATCAAGACTGCCCAGTATCTTGCCTGATTTGACCGATAACGAAGCCTTAGAAGTGGCAAGCATCTATTCAGTCGCTGATACCGATTATGCTTATGGCACACGTCCTTTTCGTGCCATTCACCATACCATCAGTGCGGTGGCATTGGTGGGTGGTGGCTCACGCCCAAAGCCAGGTGAAATTACCCTTGCCAATAAAGGCGTGCTATTTTTAGATGAAATGCCAGAATTTAACCGTAAAGTGTTAGAAGTCTTACGTCAACCTCTTGAGTCCAAAACCATCACCATCAGCCGAGCCAATCAGCAGGCCACCTTTCCAGCCAATTTTCAACTGGTTGCTGCCATGAATCCTTGCCCATGTGGTTATTATGGAGACCCATCAGGACGCTGTCATTGTCGACCTGAAGCCATTCAACGTTATCAAGACAAAATCTCAGGACCACTGCTTGACCGCATTGACTTACACATCGCCGTTCCTGCCATGCCCATAACTGACCTACAAACCACCCAAGCAGGTGAATCTTCTGCCAGTGTGCGAGCAAGAGTCAGTCAAGCCCATCAACGTCAGCAACAGCGACAAGGCAAAGTCAACAACGAGCTTACCTCAAGCGAGCTGGACAGTTATGCCCTACTGGGAGATGCTCAAAAAACACTGTTACAAACCGCCCAACAACGCCTAAACCTATCAGCACGCAGTTATCACCGAGTACTTAGAGTCGCCCGCACCATTGCTGATTTGGCAGGCAGTGAACAGATTGACACCCCTCACCTAACCGAAGCATTAAGCTATCGAGGATAATAAATGCTCAACCAACCCACCAAACTCATCAAACACCCATGTTGGTTCACTCATCGCAATTGGCTCACCATAATTGTAACCATATGTTAGCCCTACCGTTGCCATTCCAGCCGACTGACCAGCCAACACATCATTTTTACTGTCCCCAATCATCACCGCATCACACACATTAACCCCCAATCGCTCACACACCATCAACAAAGGCAACGGATCAGGCTTTTTCACTGGCAAACTATCGCCACCAAACACCACCGAAAATAAATCTTCCCAACCAAACAGCCCTAACAACTTAGGCACAAACCGCATTGGCTTATTAGTCACCAACGCCAACTCAAATCCAGCCGAACGCAACCGCCAAAGCCCATCATCTACCCCAGCAAAAGGTACTGTCTGCATCGCACACAACTCACCATCACATAACGCACCATAATGACGCAAAAACACCTTATGTGCCATCTGCACCACATCGCTTAATGGCCCCATCGTCGTTATTGTCGCCATGGTTATCTGGCCATCTGTTCTCTCATCAACCGTCTTGCTCACCGACAACAACGCCCGTTCCACCAACTTAAAAGACCCATTACCCACCCAACCACGCACCACCGACTCATCAACCTGCTCATATCCCAACTCATCAAGCATCGCATTCACCGCCACCGCCAAATCAGGCACACTATCAATCAGCGTCCCATCCAAGTCAAAAATTAACAACCCAGTCATCACACACTCCCATCATCATAATACTCCCACAGTCATAATAAAATAACATACAATCAACACCACCCATCATAATCCCATTCTAACAACATAATAAAATCTAAAAAATAACAAAATCTAAAAAAAACCAAAAAAACCCCTTGACACTACCCAACAACCCTATATAATACCTCGCACTTAAAGCAACAAACCAAGCCAAAGGTCAAGCAGACCGAAAGCGGAAGCGAACAACTTAAGAGCAACAACTTAAGTTAAGAAACAAAAAAGGTAAAAAACTTTAATCAACCAAACTTCAAGTTAAAGTTAAACATAAAGTCAAACATCAACTTAAAGTCAAAAAATTAAAGCAAAAAACCTTAAAAAAAAGCTTGACAGAAAATCAAACCATGATAAACTGGTCAGCTCACAATGACAAAACGTATCAAACTGATATTGATAGTTGCTAACAACAAACAGCAACCAAACAAAACAACATTGTAATAAAAAAGCAAAACAACAAGCGACGCTAATTATATTAACAACATAATATAGTAAAGCGAAGCAAGCAAGTCTAGTGGACGACACAGACAGAACTATATAACAACGAACCAAGAAACAACTTGTGTGGATTTTTACTGACAAAAAAATGGCTTTTAAAGAAACAGTCTTAAGCAAAGCTAACTTAAGCAAAAGCTTAAGGCGAAAGAAACAAATCATTCGAATCAGTAAATGACCAAGTTAATTCAAACAAATGAACAAACGAAGCGAATTTGCTAGTAAGAATGAGTCGATTAAACTGAAGAGTTTGATCATGGCTCAGATTGAACGCTGGCGGCAGGCTTAACACATGCAAGTCGAACGAAGAGGTCTAGCTTGCTAGACTGATTAGTGGCGAACGGGTGAGTAACATTTAGGAATCTACCTTATAGAGGGGGATAGCTCGGGGAAACTCGAATTAATACCGCATACGACCTAAGGGTGAAAGGGGGGCTTTATAGCTCTCGCTATAAGATGAGCCTAAACCAGATTAGCTAGTTGGTGGGGTAAAGGCCTACCAAGGCGACGATCTGTAGCTGGTCTGAGAGGATGATCAGCCACACTGGGACTGAGACACGGCCCAGACTCCTACGGGAGGCAGCAGTGGGGAATATTGGACAATGGGCGAAAGCCTGATCCAGCCATGCCGCGTGTGTGAAGAAGGCCTTATGGTTGTAAAGCACTTTAAGTGGGGAGGAAAAGCTTATGGATAACACCCATAGGTTCTGACGTTACCCACAGAATAAGCACCGGCTAACTCTGTGCCAGCAGCCGCGGTAATACAGAGGGTGCGAGCGTTAATCGGAATTACTGGGCGTAAAGCGAGCGTAGGTGGTTTATTAAGTCAGATGTGAAATCCCTGGGCTTAACCTAGGAACTGCATCTGATACTGATAAACTAGAGTAGGTGAGAGGAAAGTAGAATTCCAGGTGTAGCGGTGAAATGCGTAGAGATCTGGAGGAATACCGATGGCGAAGGCAGCTTTCTGGCATCATACTGACACTGAGGTTCGAAAGCGTGGGTAGCAAACAGGATTAGATACCCTGGTAGTCCACGCTGTAAACGATGTCTACCAGTCGTTGGGTCTTTTAAAGGCTTAGTGACGCAGTTAACGCGATAAGTAGACCGCCTGGGGAGTACGGCCGCAAGGTTAAAACTCAAATGAATTGACGGGGGCCCGCACAAGCGGTGGAGCATGTGGTTTAATTCGATGCAACGCGAAGAACCTTACCTGGTCTTGACATAGTGAGAATCTTGCAGAGATGCGAGAGTGCCTTTGGGAATTCACATACAGGTGCTGCATGGCTGTCGTCAGCTCGTGTCGTGAGATGTTGGGTTAAGTCCCGCAACGAGCGCAACCCTTTTCCTTAGTTACCAGCGACTTGGTCGGGGACTTTAAGGACACTGCCAGTGACAAACTGGAGGAAGGCGGGGACGACGTCAAGTCATCATGGCCCTTACGACCAGGGCTACACACGTGCTACAATGGTAGGTACAGAGGGCAGCTACACGGCGACGTGATGCCAATCTCAAAAAGCCTATCTTAGTCCAGATTGGAGTCTGCAACTCGACTCCATGAAGTCGGAATCGCTAGTAATCGCGGATCAGAATGCCGCGGTGAATACGTTCCCGGGCCTTGTACACACCGCCCGTCACACCATGGGAGTTGATTGCACCAGAAGTGGTTAGCCTAACTTAGGAGGGCGATCACCACGGTGTGGTTAATGACTGGGGTGAAGTCGTAACAAGGTAGCCGTAGGGGAACCTGCGGCTGGATCACCTCCTTAACGAAGCATTTAGGTAAGTAAAAATCCACAACAAGTTGTTTTTTGGTTAAAAGATTAAGTTAAAAAAAGAGCATAAGCATTTTTTAAGTTCAGACCAAAAATTGCGATGCAATTTTTTAACGGCTTTCGGGGTCTATAGCTCAGCTGGTTAGAGCACCGTGTTGATAACGCGGGGGTCATAAGTTCAAATCTTATTAGACCCACCATTTATGGGGCCATAGCTCAGTTGGTAGAGCGCCTGCCTTGCACGCAGGAGGTCAGGAGTTCGACTCTCCTTGGCTCCACCAGGCAAGCGAACAAAAACAAAGCATACATAAGCAATTTAAATAAGATTTCTTATTTATGCTTTCACAAAATAAACTGACGAAGTTTATCACTTACTATTTAACAACATAGAAATGAGTCTGGGTTAATAAATTAACCAACGTAATTTATTAACCATGGTGATTGTACCCAATACAATCACCTAAAGTAAAGAGAACTGAATCAAGCGTAAACACAGGTAAAATCGTTACTACAATTACCCAAACAAGACTAATTAGGATTGTATGGTCAAGTAATGAAGTGCACATGGTGGATGCCTTGGCAGTCAGAGGCGAAGAAAGACGTGACAGCCTGCGATAAGCGTCGGTGAGGTGGCAATATCCTGTGACCCGGCGATTTCTGAATGGGGAAACCCAACCAACACAAGTTGGTTATTACACAATTTACTGTGTAAGGCAAACCGGGAGAAGTGAAACATCTCAGTACCCCGAGGAAAAGACATCAAAAGAGATTC
This sequence comes from Lwoffella lincolnii, assembly GCF_037201985.1. Taxonomy (NCBI): domain Bacteria; kingdom Pseudomonadati; phylum Pseudomonadota; class Gammaproteobacteria; order Moraxellales; family Moraxellaceae; genus Lwoffella; species Lwoffella lincolnii. The sequence continues at coordinate 191,984 of NZ_CP147511.1, forward strand.
CCCAAGTAGCGGCGAGCGAACGGGGAGGAGCCGATCAATTTTACAGTAGCAAAATGGCGTGGGAAAGCCAACCATAGTAGGTGATAGTCCTGTATGCGAAACTGTTTAAGCGACACATTAAGTAGGGCGGAACACGAGAAATTCTGTCTGAAGATGGGGGGACCATCCTCCAAGGCTAAATACTCCTGACTGACCGATAGTGAACCAGTACCGTGAGGGAAAGGCGAAAAGAACCCCTGTTAGGGGAGTGAAATAGAACCTAAAACCGTGTGCATACAAGCAGTCGGAGCCCGACCACTTAATCGTTTTGAGGATAACAATGAATTTTTACTACGTCTATGTCATACAAAACATGGATAATCATGATGAGTTTTATGTTGGTTTTACCACCAATTTAAAACAAAGAATTGATGACCATAACAATGGCACAACTTACTCAACCAGAGCAAGAACATGGCGTATTGTTTATTGTGAAGCCTACATTAACGAACAAGTAGCAAGAAAGCGAGAACGAACCATAAAAAATAATGGTCGTATGAGAACTTTCTTGATGAATCGTGTCAAATCACAATTTGACAATCAGAACGATTAAGTGGTCGGGTGACGGCGTACCTTTTGTATAATGGGTCAGCGACTTATATTCTGTAGCAAGGTTAACCGAATAGGGGAGCCGTAGGGAAACCGAGTCTTAAAAGGGCGAATGAGTTGCAGGGTATAGACCCGAAACCGAGTGATCTATCCATGAGCAGGTTGAAAGTGCCGTAACAGGCATCGGAGGACCGAACCCACTGTCGTTGAAAAGCCAGGGGATGACTTGTGGATAGGGGTGAAAGGCTAATCAAACTCGGTGATAGCTGGTTCTCCCCGAAAGCTATTTAGGTAGCGCCTCGGACGAACACCATTGGGGGTAGAGCACTGTTTCGGCTAGGGGGTCACACCGACTTACCAAACCGATGCAAACTTCGAATACCGATGAGTGATATCCGGGAGACAGACGGCGGGTGCTAACGTCCGTCGTCAAGAGGGAAACAACCCAGACCGCCAGCTAAGGCCCCAAATTCCTAGTTAAGTGGGAAACGAGGTGGGAAGGCACAGACAGCTAGGAGGTTGGCTTAGAAGCAGCCACCCTTTAAAGAAAGCGTAATAGCTCACTAGTCGAGTCGGCCTGCGCGGAAGATGTAACGGGGCTCAAACTAGGAGCCGAAGCTGCGGATTTAATTGTTTCAATTAAGTGGTAGGGGAGCATTGTGTAAGCCTGAGAAGGTGTACCGTAAGGTATGCTGGAGGTATCACAAGAGCGAATGCTGACGTGAGTAACGACAAAACGGGTGAAAAGCCCGTTCGCCGGAAGACCAAGGGTTCCAGTCCAACGTTAATCGGGGCTGGGTGAGTCGACCCCTAAGGCGAGGCCGAAAGGCGTAGTCGATGGGAAATCGGTTAATATTCCGATACTTGTTTATGATGTGATGGAGGGACGGAGAAGGTTATGCCAGCCTGGCGATGGTAGTCCAGGTGGAAGGATGTAGGTAGGTTTGGTAGGCAAATCCGCCGAACTAATACTGAGATCTGATAGCAAGCGGTACAAGTACCGTGAAGTGGCAAATACCCTGCTTCCAGGAAAAGCTTCTAAACGATGGTCATAAACGAATCGTACCCGAAACCGACACAGGTGGTCAGGTAGAGAATACCAAGGCGCTTGAGAGAACTCTGCTGAAGGAACTAGGCAAAATGGTACCGTAACTTCGGGAGAAGGTACGCTGTCGATGGTGATAAGACTTGCTCTTTGAGCTATTGGCAGTCGCAGATACCAGGTGGCTGCAACTGTTTATTAAAAACACAGCACTCTGCAAACACGAAAGTGGACGTATAGGGTGTGATGCCTGCCCGGTGCTGGAAGGTTAAATGATGGGGTTAGCGTAAGCGAAGCTCTTGATTGAAGCCCCAGTAAACGGCGGCCGTAACTATAACGGTCCTAAGGTAGCGAAATTCCTTGTCGGGTAAGTTCCGACCTGCACGAATGGCATAATGATGGCCACGCTGTCTCCAGCAGAGACTCAGTGAAATCGAAATCGCAGTGAAGATGCTGTGTACCCGCGGCTAGACGGAAAGACCCCGTGAACCTTTACTACAGCTTTACATTGAACTTTGACCTGACTTGTGCAGGATAGGTGGGAGGCTATGAAGCAGATACGCCAGTATTTGTGGAGTCAACCTTGAAATACCACCCTGGTCATGTTGGGGTTCTAACTTAGATATTCACAATATCGAGGACAATGTATGGTGGGTAGTTTGACTGGGGCGGTCTCCTCCTAAAGAGTAACGGAGGAGTACGAAGGTGCGCTCAGAACGGTCGGAAATCGTTCAAAGAGTATAAAGGCAAAAGCGCGCTTAACTGCGAGACCCACAAGTCGAGCAGGTACGAAAGTAGGTCTTAGTGATCCGGTGGTTCTGTATGGAAGGGCCATCGCTCAACGGATAAAAGGTACTCTGGGGATAACAGGCTGATACCGCCCAAGAGTTCATATCGACGGCGGTGTTTGGCACCTCGATGTCGGCTCATCTCATCCTGGGGCTGAAGCAGGTCCCAAGGGTATGGCTGTTCGCCATTTAAAGAGGTACGCGAGCTGGGTTTAGAACGTCGTGAGACAGTTCGGTCCCTATCTACCGTGGGCGTTGGAAATTTGAGAGGATCTGCTCCTAGTACGAGAGGACCAGAGTGGACGAACCTCTGGTGTTTCGGTTGTCACGCCAGTGGCATTGCCGAGTAGCTATGTTCGGATGGGATAACCGCTGAAAGCATCTAAGCGGGAAGCCCACCTCAAGATGAGATTTCCCTAAAGAGCCGTTGTAGACGACGACGTTGATAGGTTGGGTGTGGAAGTGTAGTGATACATGTAGCTAACCAATACTAATTGCTCGTTTGGCTTGACCATACAATGCCTAATTGGTTTTGTATTATAATGTGGTTGTTGTTGATTTTACCTGTGGTTTTATGGCTTTGATTTGTCCTTTTTATCAGATTCATTTCTATTCTCCTGTGTTTGCAGGATTCCCCCTTTGCTGACGACAATGGCAAGATGGTACCACCTGATCCCTTCTCGAACTCAGTAGTGAAACGTCTTAGCGCCGATGGTAGTGTGGTTTAACCATGTGAGAGTAGGTCATCGTCAGCTCCCTTTATTATACCCCCCCCTTCAATAGAAGGGGGGTGTTTTTTTGTTTTTTATGTTGTTTCTTTATCTTTTAAAGTTTGGTTGTTATTATAAGTATATGTCATGTTATCATCAGTCTTTGCCAGTTAATTTATTGCCTTATCTTTATGCTAAAGGTTCATTAACTGCTTTGCTTGAGCAGGTGGCTAATCAGCCGTTAAGGGTTGATAGGGTGTTTGAAGGCTTTGAACCTTTAAGTTTAATTCAAAAACGACAACTAGGATTTGTTGAGTCTGGTTTGCTAAGTCGCCCTATGATGGCTTGGAATAGACTGGTTTGGCTTTATGGTGATGATGATGAACCTTGGGTATCTGCACGAAGTGTTTTTCCTTTAATTGGCTTGCAAGGTGATGCCAAGCGTTTAAAGCATCTAAAAAATACGCCAATCGGTTATGTGTTGTTTAAACGCCAGACTGCTTTACCTAATTCTCGTGTGATAATGAATACCCAACAAGGATGGCAAAGACAGACAAGTTATGATTGGTATGGCAGGCCTTTATTGATAACAGAGACTTTTTTACCAGTTTTTCAAAAACGTCTGTTGGCAAGATAAAGCAGTCGTTTTTTGCTTGTTATTCGTGATACACTTAAATGCGAACGCTTCCCCACAATTTATCTCCCCTATTCATAAAAGGACATAAAAATGTATGATAATGTGAGTATTCAAGATTTTGACCCTGTTCTTGCTGAGGCAATGGGACAAGAAAGTCAACGTCAAGAAGAGCATATTGAGCTGATTGCATCAGAAAACTATTGTTCACAAATGGTCATGCAGGCTCAAGGCAGTGATTTGACCAATAAATATGCTGAGGGTTATCCTGGTAAGCGTTATTATGGTGGTTGTGAGCATGTTGATGTGGTTGAGCAACTTGCCATTGAACGCGCTAAAGAGCTTTTTGGGGCTGAGTATGTTAATGTGCAGCCACATTCTGGCTCACAAGCCAACTCAGCGGTATTTTTGGCGTTGTTAGATGCCAATGATACGGTGCTTGGTATGAGTTTAGATGCAGGTGGTCATTTGACTCACGGTGCTCGTGTGAATTTTTCTGGCATCAATTATCATGCTGTGCAATATGGGTTAGATGAAAAAACTGGTTTGATTGATTATGAGCAAGTTGAACGTCTTGCTAAAGAACATCAACCTAAGATGATTATTGCTGGCTTTTCTGCTTATTCGCAAATCATTGATTGGCAACGTTTCCGTGAGATTGCCGACAGCGTTGGGGCATATCTGTTTGTGGACATGGCACATGTGGCGGGTTTGATTGCTGCTGGCATTTATCCAAGCCCTGTGCCATTTGCTGATGTGGTGAGTACGACGACTCACAAAACTTTGCGAGGCCCCCGTTCTGGTTTGATACTTTCTCGTGATGACAAACTTGCCAAAAAATTAAATTCTGCGGTGTTTCCTGGCAATCAAGGTGGTCCATTGATGCACGTGATTGCAGCTAAGGCGGTCTGTTTTAAAGAAGCTTTGCAAGATGACTTTAAGGCTTATCAGCGTCAAGTGGTGCAAAATGCCAAGGCGATGGCATCTGTTATTCAAGAGCGTGGTTATGACATTATCTCGGGTGGCACAGAAAATCATCTGATGCTTATTAGTTTGGTTAGGCAAGGCTTAACAGGTAAAGAAGCAGATAAATGGCTGGGTGATGCGTTTATTACTGTCAATAAAAATGCCGTACCTAATGATCCACAGTCTCCGTTTGTAACCTCAGGCATTCGCATTGGTACGCCAGCGGTGACCACTCGTGGCTTTAAAGAAGCGGAAGTGACTGAGTTGGCGGCTTGGATTTGTGATGTTTTAGACAGCAAGGGCGATAAAGCAGTGATTGACACAATTCGTGAAAAGGTCAAAGTATTGTGTGCTAAGTTCCCTGTTTATGCCAAAAATCAATAAGCATTGATTTTAATTTATGAACGCTCTTTTTCATTTTTTTGAAACTCGTTTACCACCTTATCCAGACAATGACATTCCTTTGCCAAGAGATGGATTAGCAAAGTTTTTATGGGCATGTACCCATGGATTAAGGGGTTGGTTATTGCTGTTTATGGTATTTACCGCTGGCGTTGGGGTGTATGAGGCGTTGCTGTTTGCTTGGGTAGGCAATCTGGTAGATTGGCTGGGTGAGTATTCGCCAGGTGAGCTGTGGCAAGCCAAAGGAGACATGCTGACACTGATGGCAGTGGTGTTATTAATAAGTCCTGTGTGGATATGGCTGAATTCTTTGGTGCATTTTCAGGTGTTGCAGGGGGTATTCCCCATGCAAATGCGATGGCGATTTCATCGGCACATGCTGGGTCAGTCCATGCAATTTTATCAAGATGAGTTCTCTGGAAGAGTGTCTGCTAAAGTCATGCAAACCGCTTTGGCCGTGCGTGATACCATCATGACCGTGGGGGACATGCTGATGTATGTCAGTGTGTATTTTTTAACCACTGGGGTGATATTGTTTCGTTTGGATAAATGGTTGCTTGTGCCGTTTATGCTATGGATTGTGATGTTTTCTTTGTCTCTGTGGTTTTTCATTCCCCGTTTAAAACTGGCCGCCAGTCGTCAAGCTGATGCTCGTGCGTTGATGACAGGTCGCATCACCGATGCTTATGCCAATATTGCCACGGTGAAGTTATTTAGCCATTCACGCCGTGAGCTTACATACGCCAAAGATGCCATGCGTCAATTTTTGCTGACGGTACATGGGCAGATGCGATGGGTTACTTGGTTGGAAGTGATTAACCATCTTACCAGCGTGGTATTGATAGGCAGTACAGCAGTGATTGGCATTTATCTGTGGCAAGACAGTCTGATAACAGTGGGGGCAATTGCCGCAGCAACAGCGATGGCATTGCGGTTAAATGGCCTGACCCATTGGATTATGTGGCAGACAGCAACGTTGTTTGAAAACATTGGTACTGTGCAAGATGGCATCAGCACTTTATCCACGCCACATGCCATTATTGACCAGCCCAACGCCCAAGAATTAAAGGTGAATCAGGGTGAGATTGTGTTTCATGATGTTAAGTTTACTTATGATGGCATCAAGATGGAGAACAGTCATCTAAAAGACAATCAGGCTAAACATGACCATTTATTAAATGAGTTTAATCTGCACATTCAAGCAGGTGAAAAAGTAGGGCTGGTCGGTCGCAGTGGGGCAGGAAAATCAACCTTGGTCAACTTGCTGTTACGCTTTTATGATGTGGATTCTGGGGCGATTTTAATTGACCAGCAAAATATTGCTCAGATGAGCCAAGAAAGTTTACGCCAACAAATCGGTATGGTAACCCAAGACACATCTTTGCTACATCGTACTGTGCGAGAGAATATTGCTTACGGTCGTCCTACTGCCAGCGATGATGACATTATCAACGCTGCCAAACAAGCTCATGCGTGGGAGTTTATTCAACAGTTATCCGATGCCAAAGGCAACACAGGCTTAGACACGCAAGTGGGTGAGCGTGGTGTTAAACTCTCTGGTGGGCAACGTCAACGCATTGCCATTGCTCGTGTCATGCTCAAAAACGCTCCGATTTTGCTCCTTGATGAGGCAACATCAGCACTTGATAGTGAAGTGGAACACGCCATTACTGATAGCTTAAATGACATGATGTCAGGTAAGACAGTGATTGCCATTGCTCACCGATTATCAACGATTGCATCAATGGATAGACTGGTGGTGATGGATAAAGGGCAAATTGTAGAGCAGGGTAGCCATGTGGAACTGTTGGCTCAAAATGGAGTGTATGCACGATTATGGGCAAGACAAAGTGGTGGATTTTTGGGAGAAGAAGTGGCAGAAGACGAGTAACTGTCATAAAGGCAACAGCTCGGCACTGATTGGCAGATGGTCAGATAGGTCTGACCACGGCTTACCTGTGTGTACCCACGCCCGTTTGACCTTAAGATGACGCACATAAATGCGATCAAGGCTCAGCATGGGCAAAATGGCAGGAAAAGTGGCGAATAGCTTACCATGACAGGATAAAAACGCTTCGGTCATGTTGAGCCGATTGCCAAGTTTTTGGCAGGCGTTTTTTTGCCAATCATTAAAATCTCCTGCTAGAATTAATGGTTGCGTCGAATCTATCACGTCATTGACGTAGGTGGCGATGGCGTCATACTGGCGTTCTCGTCCACTTTCTAATAAGTTTAAATGGGCGCACAACACCACCACTGGCACTGACCAACCATCGGGCAACACTTCACAATGCAACACACCCCGCTTTTCCAATTGATTGACGGTGATATTGACGTTGTGCTTGGGGTCTAGGGGGTGGCGACTCAGTACGGCATTGCCATGATGTCCGTGGTTGTATTCACAATTTTTACCGTAGCTTTGTTGATAATCCAAAAATTCACCAAACCATTCATGCTGAGACTGCTCTGGAAATTCGTTAAATTTGACCATTCGTTTTAGGTTTTGCCCTTGTACTTCTTGTAGGCATAGAATGTCTGGGGCAAGCTGTTTTAGGGCATCGGCGATGCCGTCTAATTTGACTTGACGGTTTAAGGCGGACATGCCTTTATGAATGTTATAGCTGGTGAGAATGATGGGGGAAGCAGTCGACATGTGATATGTTTTAATTTGCCAATGACAATCTTGCTTGTAGATACTTAGAATCAAGTGGCGTAAATACAGGTGAATTTGGCTTATCATCTTTGAGTTTAGGTTCAAACTTCACGTAATGTCTCATTTTGAAAATGATGACGGTAAAGTGTGATAAAACCATTTTAGAAGTGGCTAGCATACCATGTTTTGATTAAATGGTGTGTAATTTCTATGATTTATCTTATGTTTTGCTTTGAGTATGAGTTAATGATAATCATTCACATTTTTATTTTTAAATACCATAAAAAATGGTAAAATATGCTCGCTTTTTTGATAGGAGCTGTCATGACAATCACGCCTGTTTATACCACATTCACCCCCAGCAAAACACCCATAAAAATTTTTATGGCTGGCTTGACTTTTCTAATCGCTCATATCAGCCATGCCGATGATGGTCGCACCGACAATCAAGAGTCAATCAATCAAGAAATAACCGCCCTTGAACCCATCATTAACCATGCTCAGCCTGAACTATTGCCCCATGCTACATTAACACCAACAACAGAACCAACACTGGCACAAACACCAAATCCTGCCGAAGATACGCTCATCGTCGATGAAGCGTTACTGCTTGATAACCCCAATTTGCTCAATCACGCCCTAAATTCTGCTGTCATGACCAATCATATGGCAGGGGTTCACGCATTATTGTCCATTTATCAAAAACTGCCCAAAGACCATCAAAATGGCATTTTACTTGGGTATGCCAATGCACTGGCTGCCTTGGACAAAGGCAACGCCAAAGCAGCCATTGATGAGCTGCGTCGCATCATCGCCATCGTGCCTGAATATAATGTGGTGCGTTTTCATCTGGCAAGAGCGTTATTTATGGACAAACAAAACGAAGCCGCCCTTGACCAATTTAATAAATTACATGCTGACAACTTACCATATGATGTGCGACAGGTTGTTGGGCAGTACAGACAAGCGTTAAAACAACGAGATTCATGGACATGGCAAGCAGGCATGAATCTGGCCAAAGAAGACAACATTAATCAGGTGCCCAAAAACACCACGCAAGGTCAATGGACTTTTGACAAACCCATTGATGCCATCACCCTAAGCTATCAATTAGGGGCGGATAAAAAGTGGTCTTTGCCCAAAGGGGCATATGTGGGAGCGAACGCCCAAATCCATGGCAAACATCATCAAAATCACAAAAAATACAACGACCATTGGGGCAGACTGGGGGCAAATTTGGGCTTTGCTGATGCCAAAAAAGACCTTAGCATTGAGACCTATGGTGAAAAAAGATTTTATGGGCATGAGCGTTATACCAACACCATCGGCATACGCATGTCAGCTGATTATAGAATCAACCCAAAATTTCAAAGCCTAAACGCCATAGACATATCACGCCTAACCAACCATCGGACACCTAGGGCTGACAGTAACAACACTTTATACAGCACATCATTGATTTATTACCCAAATGCCACACGCTATTATCTTTTGGGGGCAGACTTTTATGATGAAAAAGTGCCACAAGACCCATCTGACAGCTATGAGCGCCGTGGCATACGCACAGCGTGGGGACAAGAATGGGCGGGCGGTCTTTCAAGCCGTGCCCAAATCAGCATCAACAAACGCCATTACCAAGGGGCAAACTTAACCAGCGGCGGACAAATTCGCCATGATAAACAAATGCAAGCGTCTTTATCATTTTGGCACAGAGACATTCACAAATGGGGCATCACGCCACGGCTGACCATCAGCACAAACATCAATAAAAGCAATGACATCAAGGCAAATTACCATAAAAATCAAATGTTTGTTGAGTTTAGTCGCATTTTTTGATGGGATGAGCACACCCTGCTTTTGTTTTTTTGTAAAAAAATGTACTATCATAGACAATATCAAGAAAAAATCAAGAAAAAAATCAAAAATATAATAGATAATTGTTATTGTTTATGTTATTATTTATCAATGTAAATTTGCCGTATTTTGTCCATCGCAAACGCATTTATCATAACTGCTCAAACAAATACGCCAAATGCACATTGTCAGCATGCCAAAACAGGCATCAACAGACTTGTTTAGATAATACCATCAACCCATCAGAGGATTATTTTATGAAACACATTCCTTTAACCACACTGTGTGTGGCAATCTCTGCCGTCTTATTAACCGCTTGTGGTGGTAGCAGTGGTGGTTCAAATCCACCTGCCCCTACGCCCATTCCAAATGCTGGCGGTACAGGAAATACAGGCGGTACTGGCAGTACTGATAATGCAGGCAATGCTGGCGGTGCAAACTCTGGTACAGGCAATGCAGGTAATTCAGGTAATGCAAACTCTGGTGCAGGCAGTGCTAGCACACCAGAACCAAAATATCAAGATGTGCCAACCGATAAAAATGAAAAAGCTGAAATCTCAGGCATTCAAGAACCTGCCATGGGTTATGCAATGGAATTAAAGCTTCGTAACTGGATGCCAAAACAGGAAGAACATGCCCAAATCAGTACAGATGATGTTGTAAAACTTGAAGGTGGCTTGGAGCATAAGCCATTTGATAACTCTATTTGGCAAAACATCAAAAATAGCAAAGAAGTACAAAATGCTTACAAACAAGAGAAGCAACATATTGAAGATCAAATCAGAAGAGAGAATAAACAACGCCCTGAAAATGAAAGACTTGATGAAGCGGCATTAGAAGCTTATATTAAAAAAGCTCTTGATGATCGTCTAACAAGTCTTGCTAAACCCATTTATGAAAAAAATATTAACTATTCACATGATAAGCAGAATAAAGCACGCACTCGTGATTTGACTTATGTGCGTTCTGGTTATATTTATCACTCAGGTTATTCTAAGATCGACATTCCAAATAAAATAGCTAAAACTGGTTTTGATGGTGCTTTATTTTATAAAGGTGAACAAACTGCTAAAGAATTGCCTGTATCTGAGGTTAAGTATAAAGGCACTTGGGATTTTATGACCGATGCCAAAGATAGACAATCATTTAGCAGTTTTAATGCAAGTCCTGCTGGTAATCGCTATAGTGTAATGTCTTCCCATGAATACTCATCTTTGTTAACTGATGAGAGAGACAAGCCAAATGATTATAATGGTGCATATGGTCATAGCAGTGAATTTACGGTAGATTTTAGTAAAAAGAGCCTAAAAGGTGAATTATCCAGTAATATAAAAAGCTCATCAAATGCCAAGCCTGTTAAAACCAAACGCTACGATATTAAGGCTGATATCCACGGCAACCGCTTCCGTGGCAGTGCCATCGCACATGATAAAAAAGAAGAAAGCAAAACCCAACACCCCTTTACTAGCGATGCTACAAACAAGCTAGAAGGTGGTTTTTATGGACCAAAAGGCGAGGAGCTGGCAGGTAAATTCTTAACCGATGACAACAAACTCTTTGGTGTCTTTGGTGCCAAACAAGAGAGTGAAGCTAAGGAAACCGAAGCCATCTTAGATGCTTATGCACTTGGGACATTTAACAAAAATAAAGCAACCACATTCACCCCATTTACCGAAAAACAACTGGATAACTTTGGCAATGCCAAAAAGTTGGTCTTGGGTTCTACCGTCATTGATTTGGTGCCTACCGGTGCCACCGAATATGTCAATGAATTCACCAAAGACAAGCCAAAGTCTGCCACAAACAAAGCGGGCGAGACTTTGATGGTGAATGATAAAGTTAGTGTCAAAACCTATGGCAAAAACTTTGAATACCTAAAATTTGGTGAGCTCAGTGTCGGCACAAGCAACAGCGTCTTTTTACAAGGCGAACGCACCGCTGAGAAAGCCGTACCAACCACAGGCAAAGCCAAATATTTGGGGAACTGGGTAGGATACATCACAGGAGCGGACTCTGCAAAAAGCTTTACCGATGCCGAAGATGTTGCTAATTTTGACATTGACTTTGGAAGCAAAACAGTTAATGGCAAACTTATCACCAAAGGCCGCACAGAGCCTGTCTTTAGCATCACAGGTAAAATCGCAGGTAATGGCTGGACAGGCACAGCCAGCACCGCCGAAGCGAACGCAGGGGGCTATAAGATAGATTCTAGCAGTACAGGCAAATCCATCGTCATCAAAGATGCCAAGGTTACAGGGGGCTTTTATGGTCCAAATGCAACCGAGATGGGCGGGTCATTTGCACACAAAAACAGCGGTGATGATGGCAAAGTCTCTGTGGTCTTTGGCACAAAAAAACAACAAGAAGTTAAGTAGTAATTTAAACACAATGTTTGTTTGGCTGATGGGGTGGATACTTAATCAAATATGAATGATTAAGATGATTGACCACTGAAAAAATCAAACTAGCCAAGTCGGTCTACGATGCAGGCTAGTTTGAGCTTAAACGATAACTGACCCATCAATGCAATGTGGGTTTGGGTTGTCGTTTATAGATTGTGGTCATTTATACATCACATCGTCAATGAGAAATAATCTACTCAAACTTACCCTTGCTGTGATAATATATCCAGTGGTTCGAGAGGCAGACCAGATTTGGTAATGAGAGAATAAGTTTGTACATATGGCACATGGCATGATAAAGATATCAATGTCAGTAAGAACATTCTTGTGGTCAGGTTTGACCGTCTTGCAGAAGGAATCCCTGAACGATAGGCAGGGAAGAAAATCAATATTTAGGGCATCATATGAAGCAAAATTTACTTCCAATTTTTAAGCTAAGCACATTATGCTTATCATTAATGCTGGCCACTTCTGCCATGGCAGACACTGCCATCAAAGCCACCGATTTAAAGATTCCTACCGATTTAAAGACTCCTAATAAAACCAACACTGCTCCCACCACAGAGCTTGAAGCCTTACGATTTGTTGCTGATAAACAACTCACTCGTAAAGCCAACGAAGTTACAGGGCTTGGCAAGGTGGTCAAAACTGCTGAGACCATCAATAAAGAACAAGTACTAAACATTCGAGACTTAACACGTTATGACCCTGGCATTGCTGTGGTTGAGCAAGGTCGTGGGGCAAGCTCGGGCTATTCTATTCGTGGTATGGATAAAAATCGTGTGGCGGTATTGGTTGATGGCATCAATCAAGCCCAGCACTATGCCCTACAAGGTCCTGTGGCAGGCAAAAATTATGCCGCAGGTGGGGCAATCAACGAAATAGAATACGAAAATGTCCGCTCCATTGAGATTAGTAAAGGTGCAAATTCAAGTGAACACGGCTCTGGGGCATTATCTGGCTCTGTGGCATTTGTTACCAAAACCGCCGATGACATCATCAAAGATGGTAAAGATTGGGGCGTGCAGACCAAAACCGCCTATGCCAGTAAAAATAACGCATGGGTTAATTCTGTGGCAGCAGCAGGCAAGGCAGGCTCGTTTAGCGGTCTTGTCATCTACACCGACCGCCGTGGTCAAGAATACAAGGCGCATGATGATGCCTATCAGGGCAGCCAAAGTTTTGATAGAGCGGTGGCAACCACTGACCCAAATAACCACACATTTTTAATGGCAAATGAATGTGCCAATGGTAATTATGAAGCGTGTGCCGCTGGCGGTCAAACCAAACTTCAAGCCACGCCAACCAATGTGCGTGATAAGGTAAATGTCAAAGATTATACAGGCCCCAACCGCCTTATCCCAAACCCACTCACCCAAGACAGCAAATCCTTGCTACTTCGCCCAGGTTATCAGCTAAACGATAAGCACTATGTCGGTGGTGTGTATGAAATCACCAAACAAAACTATGCCATGCAAGATAAAACCGTGCCTGCTTATCTGACGGTTCATGACATTGAAAAATCAAGGCTCAGCAACCATGCCCAAGCCAATGGCTATTATCAAGGCAATAACCTTGGTGAACGCATTCGTGATGCCATTGGGCCAGATTCAGGTTATGGCATCAACTATGCTCATGGCGTATTTTATGACGAAAAACACCAAAAAGACCGCCTAGGGCTTGAATATGTTTATGACAGCAAAGGTGAAAATAAATGGTTTGATGATGTGCGTGTGTCTTATGATAAGCAAGACATTACGCTACGCAGCCAGCTGACCAACACGCACTGTTCAACCTATCCGCACATTGACAAAAATTGTACGCCTGATGTCAATAAACCTTTTTCGGTAAAAGAGGTGGATAACAATGCCTACAAAGAACAGCACAATTTAATCAAAGCCGTCTTTAACAAAAAACTGGCGTTGGGCAGTACGCATCATCACATCAATCTGCAAGTTGGCTATGATAAATTCAATTCAAGCCTTAGCCGTGAAGATTACCGTTTGGCAACCCATCAATCTTATCAAAAACTTGATTACACCCCACCAAGTAATCCTTTGCCAGATAGATTTAAGCCCATTTTAGGTTCAAACAACAAACCCATTTGCCTTGATGCTTATGGTTATGGTCATGACCATCCACAGGCTTGTAACGCCAAAAACAGCACTTATCAAAACTTTGCCATCAAGCAAGGCATAGAGAAATACAACCAAACCAATACCGATAAGATTGATTATCAAGCCATCATTGGCCAATATGATAAACAAAACCCCAACAGCACCCTAAAACCCTTTGAGAAAATCAAACAAAGTTTGGGTAAAGAAACATACGACAAGATAGACGAACTTGGCTTTAAAGCTTATAAAGATTTACGCAGTCAATGGGCGGATTGGACCAATAAAAATAGCCAACAAAATGCCAATAAAGGCACGGATAATATCTATCAGCCAAATCAAGCGACTGTGGTCAAAGATGACAAATGCAAATATAGCGAGACCAACAGCTATGCTGATTGCTCAACCACTCGCCACATCAGCGGTGATAATTATTTCATCGCTTTAAAAGACAACATGACCATCAATAAATATATTGATCTGGGGTTGGGTGCTCGCTATGACAGAATCAAACACAAATCCGATGTGCCTTTGGTGGACAACAGTGCCAGTAATCAGCTGTCTTGGAATTTTGGCGTGGTGGTCAAGCCCACCAACTGGCTAGACATCGCTTATAGAAGCTCGCAAGGCTTTCGCATGCCAAGTTTTTCTGAAATGTATGGCGAACGCTTTGGCGTAACCATCGGTAAAGGCACGCAACACGGCTGTAAGGGTCTGTGGTACATTTGTCAGCAGACTGTCCATCAAACCAAACTAAAACCTGAAAAATCCTTTAACCAAGAAATCGGAGCGACTTTATATAACCACTTAGGCAGCCTTGAAGTCAGTTATTTTAAAAATCGCTATACCGATTTGATTGTTGGCAAAAGTGAAGAGATTAGAACCCTAACCCAAGGTGCTGATGCAGGCAAACAGCGTGGTAAAGGTGATTTGGGCTTTCATAATGGACAAGATGCTGATTTGACAGGCATTAACATTCTTGGCAGACTTGACCTAAATGCTGTCAATAGCCGCATTCCCTATGGATTATACTCAACACTGGCTTATAACAAAGTTGATGTTAAAGGAAAAACCTTAAACCCAACTTTGGCAGGAACAAACATGCTGTTTGATGCCATTCAGCCATCTCGTTATGTGGTGGGGATCGGCTATGATGCCCCAAGCCAAAAATGGGGAGCAAACGCCATGTTTACCCATTCTGATGCCAAAAATCCAAGCGAGCTTTTGGCAGATAAGAACTTAGGTAATGGCAACATTCAAACAAAACAAGCCACCAAAGCAAAATCCACGCCGTGGCGAACACTTGATTTGTCAGGTTATGTGAACATAAAAGATAACTTTACCTTGCGTGCTGGCGTGTATAATGTATTTGATACCTATTACACCACTTGGGAGTCTTTACGCCAAACAGCAGAAGGGGCGGTCAATCAGCATACAGGACTGAGCCAAGATAAGCATTATGGTCGCTATGCCGCTCCTGGACGCAATTACCAATTGGCACTTGAAATGAAGTTTTAACCAGTGGTTTTGATGTGATTGTGGCATGACAAACCCCAATCAACCAATGAATAAAGCCCCCATCTACCATGAGGGCTTTATTTTATCATCGCTAAGTGATGCTCTTAGCGGTCATCACTCATGATTAGTCATTAATTTATTAGCAATTAATTTATTAGTAATCACGCTGCTCTTTTATGATTTTAAGTGATGGGTATTCAAGAACGATGTCATACTCAGCACCGTTTTTATAGGCTTCTACTTCAAAGACAGGCTTGCCTAAAAAGTCGTCAACTTCTATATCGCCAACTTGATAGCCACGAGAAGCCAACATTTGAATGGCTTTTTGACGATTTTGGCTAAAGTTGCTATCACCATAAGCTTGTGCTTTAATACGGTCGTTAGCAACCGCAGCGGTGGAGATGCCAACGGCAGGCAACAAAACAGCAGCACTTAGCACGCCAGCCAACAGTTTATTGGTTAAACTTTTCATAGTAGTGTCCTGATTGATTATTGTAATTTACGTTCATACGTAAGCCACAGATGGGTGAATATGACTGTCATTTGACACGATACGATGTATCACCATCAATGACAAAATGACAGAGCGAAATGCTCGTCTTGTCAGACCATATGACTATATGATGACCATATAATATGATTGTCCATATAATTATGTATGGTTAGAACAAGCTGTTGTATTATACTGACATATTTACTGATATCTGTAGCATATAATAGATGATTTGTAAAATAATTGTCAGTCATTATTATAAATTGTAAACTGGCAACTTTTAAAGTTTAACTAACCGATTTTTTTAGATAACTGATTTTAGACAACTGATTTTAGTTTTAGACAACTAAGTTATAGATGCTGATGATGGATAATGTCAGCCATTTTACCAATCAATATAAGTAGACAATACAAGTAGATACCATGACAAATAATACCACGTTCAATAGCATTCCTGAGATTTTAGATGATATCCGAGCAGGCAAGATGGTCATATTGATGGATGATGAAGACCGAGAAAATGAAGGCGACCTTGTGATGGCGGCTACCCATGTGCGTCCTGATGACATCAATTTTATGATTACCCATGCTCGTGGTTTGGTATGCTTGACCATTACCCAAGAGCGTAGCCGTCAGCTTGATTTGCCCCTGATGAGCGATAAAAATGGGGCAAAATTTAGCACCAATTTCACGGTGTCTATCGAAGCCGCTAAAGGGGTAACGACAGGAATATCAGCGGCTGACCGTGCCAGAACCATTCAAACGGCAGTGTCTGCCACCGCCAAACCTGAAGACATTGTGCAACCAGGGCATATTTTTCCCATTGTGGCTCAAAATGGGGGGGTATTGCACCGCGCTGGGCATACCGAAGCAGGTTGTGATTTAACACATCTTGCAGGGCTTGAGCCAGCGGCGGTAATTTGTGAGATTATCAAAGAAAATGGTGAAATGGCTCGCCGTGATGACTTAGAAGCGTTTGCCAAAACTCATCATCTAAAAATTGGCACAATCGCTGATTTAATCCATTATCGCATGGCAAATGAGCAAACCATCAATGTGGTGGCAAGTTATCCGATGCAGACCGAATTTGGTGAGTTTATGGCGTATCGTTTCCAAGAGCAAAATTCCGATGACACTCATCTGGCCTTGGTCAAAGGCAATCCTGCTGATGGGGTCAATACGGTGCGTGTGCATGGGTTTGAGCCACTTAGGGATTTGTTTGGTGTGCAATCGCTCAATCGTGGTAAAAGTCATTGGAGCATTCAATCGGCACTACAAGAAATTAGCCAATCTGAGCGTGGTGTGTTTGTTTGGATTGGGCATAACCGAAACATCAATCTTGGTGAAGCGTTGGATAATTTCGTTGCTGACCGTGCTGATTCACCCCTTAAATATCAGCAACATCAACCTTATCGCAGTATCGGTGTTGGTGCACAGATTTTACGCCACTTAGGTGTGCGTGATATGCGGTTGCTGTCATCGCCGTTAAAGTTCAATGCGTTATCAGGGTTTGATTTAAATGTGCTTGAGTGTGTGGCAAATCCATAATGCCTTTTGATGGTCTTTTAACCGTCTCTTTTAACCGCCTCTTTTAACCACCTTTTGCCAATCAATGCCATCACTTGCCAATCAAAAACCCACAGCTTTTATGTTGTGGGTTTTGTTGTGTCGCATTTGTTCTCAACATTCGGATATGTTCACACTTTGTGATATAAGTGTTTTCCTGTATTTGTAAATTTTTGCTTCATCTGTGCCATGCCATCACGCACATCATCAACAGAGGCTTCGCCAACTTGTTCGGTCAGTTTGGTTTTGACCTGTTGAAAATCCAATCCTGCGGCATAATCACGCACATTTTGGGTGATTTTCATTGAGCAAAATTTAGGGCCACACATGGAGCAAAAATGGGCGGATTTGTGAGCGTCTTTTGGCAAGGTTTCATCATGAAATTCACGTGCCGTATCTGGGTCAAGCGACAGATTAAATTGGTCTTCCCAGCGAAATTCAAAACGAGCCTTGGATAACACATTATCACGAGCCTGAGCTCCGGGGTGTCCTTTGGCAAGGTCAGCAGCGTGAGCTGCGATTTTGTAGGTGATGATGCCATCTTTCACGTCTTTTTTGTTTGGCAGACCAAGATGCTCTTTTGGTGTAACATAGCAGAGCATCGCTGTGCCATACCAGCCAATCATCGCCGCACCAATGGCAGATGTGATGTGGTCATAACCTGGGGCAATGTCAGTGGTCAATGGACCAAGGGTGTAAAATGGGGCTTCTTGACACACATCAAGTTGTAAGTCCATGTTCTCTTTGATGCGATTCATGGCAACGTGTCCTGGGCCTTCAATCATCACTTGCACATCGTGTTGCCACGCCACTTGGGTCAGCTCACCTAAGGTTTTAAGTTCACCAAATTGAGCGTCATCATTGGCATCTTGGATACAACCTGGGCGAAGTCCATCTCCAAGGCTAAAGGTCACATCATAGGCCTTCATGATTTCACAAATGTCTTCAAAATGGGTGTATAAAAAATTTTCTTTATGATGTGCCAAGCACCATTGTGCCATAATTGAGCCACCACGGCTGACAATGCCTGTCAAACGGTTGGCGGTGATAGGCACATAACGCAACAACACACCTGCATGAATGGTGAAATAATCCACGCCTTGTTCGGCTTGCTCAATCAAAGTATCTGCAAACAATGACCACGTCAAATCTTCTGCCACACCACCGACTTTCTCTAACGCTTGATAAATGGGCACAGTGCCGATTGGCACAGGTGAGTTGCGGATAATCCATTCACGGGTTTCGTGAATGTGCTTGCCTGTTGATAAATCCATGATGGTGTCTGCCCCCCAACGGGTTGCCCATGTCATCTTAGCCACTTCTTCATCAATGCTTGAGCCTAAAGCGGAGTTGCCGATATTGGCGTTGATTTTGACTAAAAAATTACGCCCGATAATCATTGGCTCAGATTCTGGGTGATTGATATTACAAGGGATAATGGCTCGTCCTTTGGCAATCTCTTGACGCACAAATTCTGGGGTAATCAGTTTGGGTGTGTTTGCCCCAAAACTCATGCCTGCATGTTGACGCATGTCGCTAAGTTCGTGTTGCTTTTGATTTTCTCGAATGGCGACATATTCCATCTCTGGGGTGATGATGCCTTGCTTGGCATAGTGTATTTGGGTAACATTCCCTGAGAATGAACCACCACGTAATGCTCGTCTTGGCTTATCAATTTGCCCAAAACGTAAGTTGGCAGTGGCGATGTCATTGGCTCGCTCGATGCCGTATTGGCTAGAGAGTTGGGAAAGTTTTTCGGTGTCCCCACGCTCTTTAATCCACTTTTCACGCAATTTGGGCAAGCCTTTGGTTAAGTCAATGGTAACATTTGGGTCGGTATAAACGCCTGATGTGTCATAGACATAAAATGGTGGATTGTATTCACTGCCTGTTTGACCGTCTGTCAAACCAAGTGGCGTATCGGTGAGTGTGATTTCTCGCATTGGCACTTGAATGTCAGGGCGTGAGCCTTGCAGATAGACTTTTTTTGAGGCAGGCAAGGCACGTGTCAGGTCACGGGCTTCTTCTTCAAAGCGGTCATCGGTGAGATTTCTATGTGCGGGGGTTTTATGTGCAGGAGGTTTGTGTGTGTGGGTTTTGTGTGGGTTGAGTTCGTTCATGGCGAGTCCTTGTGATGGGCTTATGGGTAAATGGACTCGGTGGTGGCAAGTGATTTTGTGTCATCTTGATGGCAATTCATCATGCCAGCCATCATGCTTAACAACAATACATGCTCATAGCGACGCACAGCAACACAATGACAGCAACACAATGACAGTAAAACAATAAATGTCAACGACTTCCCTACGACGGTACTAACCGTATCAAGTTCTGCGGGTATGTCTCAGCCAAATTAACGAGTGAACATTTAACCATTGTCTCACTCCTTTAGCACCCCGAGTCTGCTCTAAGCATAACAAAATATGATGACATATGACAATGATAATCACGCCATTTCATTAAATTGTCATAATTGATGAGTAAACTAGGCAATAGACAGTTTTACTCCAAGGTAACCATTTTGCTCTAAGGCAACTATGAACCTTTAATAAATTCTCATCTCATAGGAGCTGTTTATGCAAAAGCTTTCTGTTTTAGTCTTAGCGGTTGCAACAAGCTTATCATTGATGGCTTGTAACCAAACCAAAGATGCCCCAGAAACTGCCGAAAAAATTGGTACAGACACCACGGTTGCCAATACACAAACTGATTCTGCCAACAAATATAAAGACATACAAGGCGTTGCCATGAACATCACTGGTGCTGGTGCGTCATACCCTGCTCCTATCTATGCTAAGTGGTCAGCAGATTATCACACCATCACAGGCGGTAAGGTAAATTATCAATCCATTGGCTCATCTGGTGGTGTTAAGCAAATCATTGAAAAAACCATTGATTTTGGTGCGTCTGATGCCCCAATGACCCCAGAAGAGCTACAAACCAACGGTTTAATCCAATTCCCAACTTTAATTAGTGGCGTTGTGCCTGTCATCAACATCGAAGGCATTGCTCCTGGTGAGTTAACCTTAGATGGTGGCACACTTGCGAACATTTATATGGGCAAAATTAAAAACTGGAATGACCCAGCGATTACCGCTCTTAACGAAGGTGTCACCCTACCTGACGCTCCGATTACCACGGTGTATCGCTCTGATGGCTCTGGCACAACCTTTAATTTCACTGATTATCTTGCCAAAGTCTCTGGCGACTGGGCAAATGATGTGGGTGTGAATAAAAGCATCAGTTGGCCAACTGCGTCAGGTGGCACAGGTGCAGGCGGTAAGGGAAATGAAGGCGTTGCCAGTACAGTCAGTCGTATCCCCAACTCAATCGGTTATGTTGAGTATGCCTATGCCAAGCAAAACAACTTAGCACACACCAAGCTTGTCAATGCCAAAGGTCATGCTGTTGAACCCTCTGCCGATACCTTTGCTGCTGCTGGTGATGTCGATTGGTCGCAAGCAATAGGATTTTATAAGGTCATCACCAACTCAGAAACCGAACAAGCATGGCCAATCGCTGCTGCCACATTCATCTTGGTTCACAAACAACCCAGCAACCCAGAACAAGTCGCTGGTGTGTTGAATTTTTTTAACTGGGTATATGACCAAGGTAATCAAGCTGCCATTGATTTGGACTATGTGCCATTTTCTGATAAAGCGATTGATTTGTTTAAAGATGAGTGGAAAAAAATAGTTGGGGCAGACGGTAGCCCTGCCTATACGCCACAATGAGTCATTATCCATGACTTGACTTTACCATTCCATGACTTACTTTTTGGTATCTAGTTTTTTGGCATAATGTCATTTGCTTTGGCTGTTTGTGATTTATTTTTTGAGATGGTTTTTTTAAGATTGTTCTTGGGGTCATTATGTCCATGTTAAAAGCTCAGCTTGCAAAACAAAAACGCAATGACTGGATATTTGTTAATTTGACTAAATTTTTTGCGTTATTGGTGTTGGTATTATTAAGTGGCATCATGCTGTTACTCATCTATGGGGCATGGCCAAGCATCAAGGAATTTGGATTGGATTTTTATGGCACACAGATATGGAATCCTGTTACCGATGAATACGGAGCAATTGCCCCCATTTATGGCACTATCATGACCTCTGTCCTTGCGATTGGCATTGCTGTGCCAGCAAGCTTTGGTATTGCTGTGTTCTTAACTGAACTATGCCCACCATTATTAAAAAAACCTTTGGGCATCGCCATTGAGTTGTTGGCGGGTATTCCTTCCATCATTTATGGCATGTGGGGTTTATTTGTGTTAGCTCCGTTAATGGCAAAATACATACAACCTTTTTTTATCAAATATTTTGCCAATTTGCCTTTACTTGGTCAGCTATTTTCTGGTGCTCCTTTAGGCATTGGTATGTTTACGGCAGCTTTGGTGCTGGCAATTATGATTATTCCGTTCATCGCTGCCACCATGCGTGATGTGTTTGAAGCAGTGCCTGATTTATTAAAAGAGTCTGCTTATGGCATTGGTGCAACCAAATGGGAAGTTATGTATAAGATTGTTTTGCCTTATACCAAGGTTGGTGTGATGGGTGGGGTAACTTTAGGATTGGGTCGTGCTTTGGGTGAGACCATGGCGGTAACTTTCTTGATTGGTAATGCCTTTAATATTAACCCCAGTATTTTTTCTTCAGGCGTTACCATCACATCAGCCTTGGCAAATGAGTTTGCCGAAGCATCGAATGACCTGCATTTATCATCGCTCTTACACTTGGGCATGATATTGTTCATCATTACTTTTGTGGTGTTGTCATTATCCAAGTTGATGCTGATGCGTATGGATAAACATTCAGGCAACCGATAAGACATGAAAATATTTTATTAATCAAAATATCGTTAATCAAAACATCATGACCATGATTTTAAAGTTTGATATTGCTTCGATGCTTGATATTGATAGAAAAACACGTTCAATGGTCGTTTTTAACGGCATTTCATTTAACGGTATTTAATGTGCAATTAGGATAACATCATGGCTAGCCAACAAGATACAGATTCTTCAGGCAGTTTTTCCCAACGCATGAACAAGTCTTTATATGCAAAACGTCAATTTATTAATAAGTTGGGCTTGGCATTCTCCTACATCACCATGGCATTTGGTTTGTTTTGGCTTGTTTGGATTTTGATTACCTTGATGACAAAAGGCTTTGGCTCTTTGGTGCAGATGCCTGTCTTTACGGCTGACACACCGCCACCCATGACTGATGGTGGATTAAGAAATGCCATTGTTGGGTCTGCCATGATTGCCACCACAGGTTTGTTGATTGGGGCACCTGTGGGGCTGATGGCGGGTATTTATTTGGCGGAATTTAGTCATGGCAGTTGGCTGGGTCGTGCCACTCGCTTTATGAATGACATTTTGTTGTCAGCACCGTCTATTGTGATTGGGTTGTTCATTTATTCATTGATGGTGCGTGGTCATGGATTTTCGGGCTGGTCAGGTGCAGTGGCATTGGCTCTCATCATCATTCCTGTGGTGGTGCGTAGTACCGAAAATATGCTCAATCTTGTGCCACACCAGTTACGTGAAGCGTCTTATGCCTTAGGCGCACCTAAATGGAAAGTGGTGACTTCGGTTACCATGAAAGCTGCCAAAGCAGGCTTAACCACAGGGGTGCTTTTGGGGTTTGCTCGCATCACAGGTGAGACTGCTCCGTTGCTATTTACGGCTTTAAATAACCAATACTTTAGCACCGATATGGGTAAACCCATCGCCAACTTGCCCAACACCATTTATCAATTTGCCATGAGTCCTTATGAAAATTGGCAAACATTGGCTTGGGCTGGGGCATTATTGATTACTTTTTCAGTATTGATTTTAAATATTATTGCTCGTTTTATTAGCCGTGATAAAAAGTAATCCCTTTATTTTATCCAACCATCACTGACCAACCTTTAACTTGTATTCATATTCACCATTTTTAGAGCTGATACCATGACAGACGTAATGAGAAGAAAACCCGCCGCACCCATGTCAACTCAGACCAATACTGACATCAATCCTCATGCTGGTGGCATGTCCCGTTTTGAGAATATTAAAAAAATGAATATGTCATATCTGAATTTGCCTCCTGCCAAAATCACCATTGAGAATTTGGATTTTTATTATGGTGATTTTAGGGCATTAAAAGGCATTAACCTACAAATTCCTGATAATAAAGTCACTGCCTTTATTGGTCCATCAGGTTGTGGTAAGTCCACCTTGTTACGTACCTTTAACCGCATGTACGATTTATATCCGGGCTTGCGTGCTGATGGTAAAATCATGCTTGATGGTGAAAATATTCTGGATAAAGGCGTTGACATTAACTTGTTGCGTGCCAGAGTGGGCATGGTCTTTCAAAAACCAACCCCATTTCCCATGTCTATCTATGATAATGTTGCTTTTGGGGTTAAACTGTATGAAAAGTTAAGTAAGTCTGAAATGGATGACCGAGTTGAATGGGCATTAAAAAAATCTGCCCTCTGGTCAGAGGTGAAAGACAAACTAAAAGCATCTGGGCTATCATTATCTGGTGGTCAGCAGCAGCGTTTGTGTATTGCCCGAGGAGTGGCAACCAAACCTGAAGTCTTGCTCCTTGATGAACCCACATCAGCACTTGACCCCATTTCTACCAGCTCCATTGAAGATTTAATCCATGACCTAAAAGAAGATTATACCATTGCCATTGTGACCCACAATATGCAACAAGCAGCTCGTGTGTCAGATTACACTGTGTATATGTATCTTGGTGATGTGATTGAAATGGGTGAAACCGATGGCTTATTCACCAATCCTCGCCAAAAAGCCACAGAAGACTACATTACTGGGCGTTATGGTTGATGATGGGACATGTTGATGATAAGAAACATAAGAAACACAAACACCATTTGCCCTATTTAAATTCATACGCATCTTCAGTTCATACGTAATAAAAAAGGCATTAACAAGCATAACAACTTAACAAGCATAATAACCAAGTATAATCAACCAAACATAAGCATCAATCCCAACAACCATTAACCACATGGGTCATAAAAATGGACAAACACACCTCAAAAGCATTCGATGAAGAATTATCAAACGCCATCAATCTGTTTTTAAAAATGGGTGAAATGGCGGCAAAACAGGTAGAAAAGGCGGTACAAGCCTTGACTGATGTGAATGAACAACAAGCCGAAGAGGTCATCATTGCTGACAATCAAATCAACCAGTATGAGCGTGAGCTGGATGAACGAGTGTTGCAATTGGTCATCAAAAGACAACCCGCTGCCAGCGATTTACGTCTGGTGATGGCAATGAGCAAAGGGGTGGTGGATTTAGAACGCATTGGTGATGAAGCCAGTAAAATTGCCAGAATGGCAAAAGACTTGGCATCACAAGGCAGCGCCCCAACAGGCTATTCAGAAGCTCAACATTTAAGCAACCAAGTGCGATTAATGATATATGAAGCTTTGGAAGCTTTTCGTAAATTTGATGCTGAAAAGGCCCTTAACGTCATACAACATGACAGTGCCATCAACCGTGAATATCAAAGTGCCATTCGCTCCTTGATGACTTATATCATGGAAGACAGTCGCTATGTCAGCAGAATGCTGAGTGTCATGTGGATATTAAGGGCGTTAGAACGTATTGGCGACCATGCCAAAAACATCGCCGAACTTGTTATCTATACCGCCAGTGGCACAGATGTGAAACATACCAGCTATGATGAAATGGAAAAAACGATATTAAACACACAATCGCATTAAAAAAAGAACAACAGCAAGAAGAACAACAGCAAAACAGCCAAATCAATCAGTCAATTGGCTGATAAACTTAAAATTTGTTTATGCTTGATGTTGCCTGACATGTCTTAGGTTGATTGCACATCAGCCACATCAAATTTTTTATACTTTAGGCGGTGTGTAGCCTGCTGGCTTTTCATAATCACCATTATCCAAAAACAGCTCTCGTTGTTCATTAAGGTATTTTTTGGCATCTGGGTCAATCATGCTAAGGTGCTTTTCATTAATCAACATGGTCTGTAACTCCAGCCATGCTTGCCATGCCTTTTGTGACACGGTGTTCTGTAGCTCTTGCCCTTTGGCATTGGGAAAAGGAGGGTTGGGCATTTTGGGTAGGTCTTTTTGGTATTTACGACAAAAGACGCTGTTGGCTTTGGGGTCAAAGGTGGTTGTCATGATTGTTCTCACTATATGTCTTATGTTTAAAACAGCATTATTTAAAATAAACGTTTAAAACGGATTTTAAAAAATCTTAAGCTAAGTGTTTTGGTAAATGCAAATCTACCCTTAGCTTGGGTAAAGGTGATAAAACACGCACGATGATGGGCTTAATGTCTTCTTTCCACCGCATCACAGGCACAACACCCAACTTAGCCATCTGTTCAGCCATGTGATGTGTTTGGAGCTGTTTATTGGCAAGTTCAGAGACCACAAGTTCTGGTGCCAAGCTGATGCTGTTTTTACCCTTTTTATGGGCATGATGGTCTGTGTATATCAGTGGCTGACAATGCATGGCGATGTGGCGTATGCCTTCGTATCGAATGGGTCGCATTAAGGCTTCTGCCAATGCTTGTAAGCTGGTCTCTAGCCACAGCCGTCGCATGGGGTGGTATGGGTGGTCAGACACCAGCAAATTGGCAATATAGTCAGGGTTGTTTTGGTTACTGGCAACCGCCAAACCTGAATGCTCACGTTGACGTTTGTGCATCAATAATGACCCTGCAGGTAACTCACCACGCTGACACGCCTGCCGATACGCATGATGGTTGTCAGGATACAAGCTTTTACAACGGTTAGATACCCTATCAAGCAGATTGCCTGTGCTGTTGACAGGCAAAACAAACACCTGTGCTCGACTTTGTAAAAATGGCTCTGTACGTTCTTCAATCTGTGCCATTGTGCTGGTTATTGTGTTTTTTGTGTTTCTAGTTGAGCGATTTGTTTTTCAAGCAAAGCAATGTGTTCCGCTTTATCTTTGGTTAACGCTTCCATGTCTTTGATTTGCTCTTTAAGCAGTTCTTCTTGTTGACTGTACAGTTCTTCTTGCTGTTGCAATTTGTCAATCTCTTCTTTAATCAAGGCAGGGTCTTTTGGAATCTCAGCGGTTAAAATGTCATCAGCCGTCAGCTTAGGCTTGGCAACAGTGGTGGTATTTTCAACTGATACGGAATCTGGCACATCAAGGGCATTGCTGACATCATCTGCATTTGTGTCAGCTGTTACATCGGCTTGTGTTGTGGGTTGGGCTTGCTCGGCAGCAGCTGCTAGGTCAGCGGATTCATTGGGTACTGGTGGGGTGTCTGGAATGACTGCCATAGGTTCATTGATGATGGGGTCAGTCGCCATGGGTTCACCTTGATTGCCCAAGAATAAAAATGCCAATACCCCCAATATCCCAAGGACGATTAATGCCATTAATGGCTTTAATAAGTTTGGTGGTAACTGTTTGACAGATTTTTTCAGTGCTGGTTTTTTGTCGTTTGGTTTTTTGTTTTTTGGCTCTTTTTTACCAAGGAGTTTTGACATTTTATTAGCCTGTTTGGTCTGATTATTTTTATCAGCCACCTTGTTATTGTTGTCATTTTGATAAGTGGTTGTGGTGGTAACCGCTGTGGGGGCTATGGCTGATTCTATGGGTGGCTTTTTTGGTGGTGGTGTGTGTGGTTGTGTGTCGATGCTCTGAAATTCAGTAGAATGTTGATTAAACGAACTGTCGTCATTAAATATTGGTGTTTCAGTCATATTTTTTGACTGATGATGTAAATGGCTGTCCATGGTGTTTGTGTCATCTGTGTCATTGACATCAAAACTGTCAACCTCAAAATCGTCAACCTCAAAACTGTTTATCTCAACATCATGGTCAAAATTGACATGCTCAGTAGATGATGTGTGGGCGTCTGGCTCATCTAAATGAAAGTCAATTTCTTCAAAGTCGCCAAAGTCGTCTGACGCATTGAATTCTGACGCATTGAAACTGTCCGTATGATTATTCGCATTATTGTGTGGGTTAAGGCTGTCAATATTATTCGTCTGATTGGCATCGATGTCATTGAAATATGGAACATCGATGGCGAGATTAGACGTATCAGATTCGTGATGACTTTGTGATGTGTCCAACTCTAAAGACGCATCGTCAAAATCTGCCAATAGGTTATCAGCATCAAAATCAATGCTACTGTTATCAAAGTCTACCTCATGGTTGACTTTATCCAATTTAGGGTCATGATTACTCATAAGGCATCAACTTCACTTAACAGACAGATAAAAAAATAAACACGAAGAGTCGCACAATCCATATTTGCACATATTTTGCTTTTAATATAGCAAATTATTACAAAAATGTCTGTCAATGTGTCTTAAAGTTTGGGTTAATTGTCTATTTTTTTGCTGATTACTCGGTTATGTTGGCAACAGCAATGCCAGCATCGATAATTATCGGTTTGTTTTGTGCCGATACGCTGGTGATGACGTTTGTGCTTTGCTCATCATTTGTTTGGCTTTTTATCTTGCTTTTTAGGTCATTGGCTTGTGGGCGATGTTCGATGTGTCCACATTGGGTGCATTGAATGTATTCATCAAACTTAGGCTTAAAGACTTGCACCTGTACCACCACATCTAAAGTTTGGCACTGTGGGCAGGTTACGCCAGCCAAAAACTGACGTTTTGGGCGGTTAGATTGATACCGCATGGCAAGTCTCCTTGATGTCATTTGCCTAGATTTGCTGAGCTTGCCTATGGCGATTGCACAGCCTTAGCATCATCAGACCCATTGTCATTAAAACGCATTGTGAATAAAACCACTGTGGCGAAGTAAGGCATCAATGGTGGCATCTCTGCCACGGAATTTCTTAAAGTTATCTTTGGCGGTATCACTGCCCCCAACTGATAAAATGTGCTGACGAAACGCTTGCCCTGTGTCTTGATTAAAGATTCCCTCTGCTTCAAACTTACTAAATGCGTCTGCTGACAGCAGCTCTGCCCATTTATATGAATAATAGCCAGACGCATAACCCCCAGCAAAAATATGGCCAAAGCCATTGGCAAAGCGGTTATATTTCGGTGTTGGCAACAGAGCAATGTCATCACGCACGCTGTCTAATGTTTGCAAAATGCCTGCATAATCAAGGGCAGGTACTTGACGATGTATTAATAAATCAAACAACGCAAATTCAATTTGACGCAAGGTTTGTAGACCACTTTGGAAGTTTTTGGCGTTGAGTAAGGCGTCCAGCTTATCTTGTGGCAAGGTTTCGCCTGTCTGTACATGACGGCTAATCATTTCAATGCCCTGTCTGTGCCAAGCCCAATTTTCCATAAACTGACTGGGCAACTCCACCGCATCCCACTCAACACCATTAACCCCTGCCACGTCCGTTATCGTTACTTGCGTCAATAAATGATGCAGTCCATGCCCAAATTCATGAAACAATGTCAACACTTCATCATGAGTGAGTAGGCTTGGCGTGCCTGCTTTGCTGTCAGCAGGGGTAAAATTACCCACCATAAAACACACAGGTAACTGATTGGCATCAGGGTGATTGGGATTGGCATATCTGGCTTGAAAACCATTCATCCATGCGCCACTCCGCTTGCCTTGACGAGCATACAAATCAAAATAAAAGCCCCCTATCAGATTATCCCCATTTGTCTTGGCATCATCATATAATTGATAAAATCGCACATCTGAATGCCACAATGGCACTTCTTGACTGTGGTCAACGGCACTGATGCCATACAAACGCTTGACGATGGCAAACAGTCCGTTAATCACCGCTGGCAAGGGGAAATAAGGACGAATGTCTTCTTGTGATAAATGAAACCTGTCTTGCTTTACCTTTTCAGCAAGGTAGGCTATGTCCCAAGGTTTTGGCATCTCACCTGCTGATAAAATACCCAACTCAATGCCTTTATCGGTCAGTAATTGCAAATCTTGTTTGGCGGTTGGTGTGGCATGAATGGCCAACTGACGTAAAAACGCATTCACCTCATCAGCATTGTCTGCCATTTTGGTTGCCAATGACACTTGGGTGTAATCATCAAAACCTAACAGCTGAGCCTTTTGTTGGCGTAATTGTAAAATCTGAGCCATGATGTCAGCATTATTAAATGGCTCGTTCTGATTGTTGGTGTGCGTGTCTAACTCGGACGCTCGAGTCACATACGCCTGATACAACTGCTCACGTAACAATCGGTCATCGGCATGGGTCATCACCGCCAAATACACAGGAATGTCCAAAGTTGCCACATAAGTAGGGGTTGGCAAATCAACCAGCGATGACGCTTGTTGCGTTGATTGATTTTGCTTGGTTTGCTTAATTAATTGCTGACGATACGCTTCACCAGCCGCTGCCAGCATGGCTAATCCTGTTTTGCTAATGCCAGATAATTGCTCAGGCTCTAATGGCAACTTAAACGCTTGCGTGGCATCTAAAACATTATCAGCAAACTTAGCCGATAAGCTGGATAATTGACGCTCAATATCAGCAAAAGTCAATTGCTTATCTTTTGCTAACCCCACACCAGACAGCTCAAATCCTTGCAATGCCAAAAAAATCGCCCGTTGTCTGGCAGAATCAAGACTGGCTAAAAACCTTTTGTCTTGATAAACAGTTTGATAACGATGAAACAGCCCTTGATGCTGTCCCACTTTGGTGCTGTAAGAAGACAACTTGGGCAACAACTCATGATGTACATGGCGAATCTCATCATTGCTCATCACATCATTTAGATGCGACACCACCCCCCAACTGCGATCAATGGCTGTACCAATATGCTCAAATGTCATTATGTCTGTTAATGCCCGTTCCACATCAATGTGCTGATTAATGTGCTTATAAATATGTTTGGGGCTATCTGGGTTGTCTGGGCTTTTATCTTGGTTTAAATCCAATTTGTTTAAATCCAATTTATCCAGCTGGTCTAAATACTCATGGGCGTGTTGCAAAGCGGTCTCAACGTGCATTTGCAGTTGTTGTGGTGTGGCTTGGGCAAAGTCAACCAACATCAAACGGTCATCTAAAGCGGTTTTGGCACATAAAACTGAATCTGGGGAAACTGGGGGTAAAGAAACTGAAGACATGATAAACCTTATGTTAAAAACTGATGCTAAAAAAGCGAACCGAACCCATTGATGATTTGTCATCAATCAGATAACTTGCCATAAAAGGTTACAAACTGCCACACTATTTACAAATTTACCGCAAATGCTTGCAAATACCAACGGCATCTGCAACTGATTTTTTGCTAAAATAATAAAAGCTAGTCATGGCATTTGCCATTCATCATTTTATCATGATATTTTTTATCATTGTATTTTATGGTAATTTATCATTGTATTTTTGGGTATTTTTGCTGTTTGTTCGAATATTTTTAGGACATACGACCAAATCCCAACCACAATAACATCAAGAACATAAGGAAAGTTATGAAAGCCACCTTAAAAAGCCTACGCCAAATCAAAGCCAATCCTGCCGTCAGTATTTTTGTTAAGACGCATCGTAAACATCCAGAAAACCAACAAGACCCCATTGCCCTAAAAAACCAACTTAAATTAGCAGAAGACCGTTTAACCAACGAATATGATAAGCGTGTCGCTGGCACAATTTTAGAAAAAATCCATGCCAAAACCGATGAGCTTGATCACAACTATAACTTGGATACCTTGGCCATCTTTGCCAGTGAAGATGATGTTCAGCTCATTCGTTTGCCATTAGATGCCACTGAGCGTGTCATTATTGGGGAGCGATTTGCCACTCGTGATTTGGTTAAAGACATGGCAGGAGCGGTGCATTATTATGTTGTTGTGGTTACCCGTGAGCATGCACGCTTAATTGAAGCCAGTAACGACCGTGTTGTGCATGAATTTGATAAAAAAGACGTGGCACGCACTGAATTTGACAATATCCCATTCCCCATCGAAAACACCACATTATATACCACCAGTGGGGCTGACCGTTCTGCCGCTTCCAATGAGGACAATTACCTTAAAGAATTCCTAAATCGTGTGGATAAAAGTGTGCAAGAGATGTGGGGCGAACATAAAATGCCCATCATCGTGGTGGGTGATGCTCGTAACATCAGTTTTTATAAAGAAGTGTGTGACCGCCCTGAGAACATCATTGGCAGTGTGGATAACGTTACCGATTTAGAAAATGGCAGTGCTGAACACATCGTTGAAAGTGTCCAATCTGCAGTTGAAGCTTATCGCAAAGAGTTGTATGAACAAGCTCAAGGAGAGATAGAAGCTGCCCGTGGTAATAATCTGCTGACCACTGATTTACAGTCTGCTTATCAAGCTGCCTATCAAGGTAATGCTGAACGTCTGTATGTGCAAGAAGGTTATATCCAACCTGCCAAAATTGACGAAACTGCCCAAACCTTAACTCCAAGCGATGACCCCACAGCTGACGGTGTGAACGATGATGCGGTTGGTGAAATCATTGAGCATGTGATGCACAATGGTGGTGATGTGGTATTCTTACCTAAAGGCGTTATGGCAGATGACCTACCATTGGCGTTGGTAAATCGTTATTAATTTTTGTGATTTAACCAATTTATCAGTGGTTAAAATTATCAGTGGCTAAAAATTGTCAGTAAATAAAAACGGACGTGCATGCGTCCGTTTTTATTTACTGACAATTTGCTCAAGTTTTTGTTTTTTAGTTTGCTTAAGATGACAGTTTTTAGCCTTGCTGTTGGTTTTTTAACCACTGTATATACGCAAAGGTGGCTTGCTCTTTTTGATTATCAGCAAATTCATAAAAGCGCGTGCTGACCAAATTATCAGGTAAATACTGCTGGGGATAATAATGGTTGGGATGGTCATGCGGATAGACGTAATTTATCCCATAACCTTGGTGTTTCATTAACTCAGTAACCCCCTGACGCAGGTGCAATGGCACAGCAGATTGGTCAGTTTTTGCCAGTGCCATTGCTTGATTAATTGCCTTATAACTGGAATTGGATTTTGGGCTGTTTGCTAAATACACCAATGCTTGTCCCAAAATGATTCGAGCTTCTGGCATGCCAATGGATTGCACGCTTCGTAAGGCGGTGTCTGCCATCAGCAACGCATTGGGATTGGCAAGACCAATGTCTTCACTTGCCAAAATCACCAAACGTCGAGCGATAAAGGCAGGGTCTTCGCCTGCGGTGAGCATGCGTGCCATCCAGTAAAGACCTGCATCAGCGTCCGAGCCACGCACCGACTTTATCATGGCAGACACCAAATCGTAATGCCCATCGCCTGACTTATCATAACGCACAAGGCTTGAGCCTGCCACTGCCAGCACCTTGTCATCATTAATGATGATTGGTAAGTTGTGATGGTTATGATGATTGGTGTTAAAATCAGGATGAGACTGAATGGTCAGTTCTAACAAATTCAACGCTTTACGAGCATCGCCTTGTGATAATTGCAAGATGGCTTGGCAAGACTGTAGCTTAATGTTTAAATTTTTAAACATATCATCTTGAGTAATGGCTCGTTGCAAAACGTGCTGAATGTCATCATCACTCAACAGTTCAAGCCGATATACCTGACAGCGAGACAGCAAGGCATTGTTAACACTAAATGACGGATTTTCGGTGGTTGCACCAATTAAGGTGATGTCGCCTGCTTCCACCGCACCCAGCAGGGCATCTTGTTGGGCTTTATTAAAGCGATGAATTTCATCGACAAACACCACAGGTGATTCACCAAACAACCCATCATCTTTTACCAACACTTCACGCAGTTCTTTCACCCCTGAGTTAATGGCGGACAGTGGGCGAAATGGACGGCCGATGGCATCAGCAAGTAGCATGGCGATGGTGGTTTTGCCAATGCCTGCTTCGCCATGCAAAATCATGGACGGCAGATAGCCTTGTGCCACGATACGGCGAATGGGGGCATCGTGTGCAAGTAGGTGGGTTTGCCCGATGACTTGGTCAAGTGATTTTGGGCGAATGCGTTGGGCTAGGGGGATTTGAGTCATGTGGCGTTGATGGGCTTGGGTGTTGGTGGTTAATAGGTAAAATGCTAATCAGCAAGATGTTAATAAGCAAGATGTTAATAAGTAAGCAGGCAAGATAATATGATAAGATGTGGTCATGCCATTGTTCTTATCATAGATTAACACATATTGAATTAAAAACCATTGAATTAAAAGCGTTTATTCATATCATTGATGATGTTCATAACAAAGATGATATTCATACCACGAAATGTGAGCAAACACTGATGTTTTCTTTAACCAGTCAGCAACAATCTTGTTCTAAGTCTCGTTCTTTGACCACAGGAGAAATTGCCATTGCCAAATCTGTATTTGGTGATGATTTAGATACGTCCAGTGTGCAAATTAAGACCGCATGGTGGGTACTCAAAAATTATGCGGTTTCGCCCAATGGCAATATTTATTTTCATCGAGATGATTGGATAGAAGATTTTAGCAACCAAAGTTTGAGTTTGCGAGCATGGTTGGTACATGAATTGACTCATGTTTGGCAAGTACAGCAAGGCATGGCGGTGTTTTATAAAGCGTTATTCAACCGAAAATACAGTTATGTGTTAAAGGCAGGCAAGCCATTTGTGAGTTATGGTGTTGAGCAACAAGCACGTATGGTGGAAGATTTTTATAAAAGACGAGAACGCCAACAAAACTGTGATGATTTGTTGGCGTGTATTCCGTTTTTATCTTAAGGTTATTGACGGTCTTCGATGTTTATGAATTCTCGTTTGGTTTCACCCGTATAAAGCTGGCGAGGACGGCTAATTTTAAAGGGGGCAGATTGCATTTCTAGCCAATGGCTGATCCAACCTGCTGTGCGTGCCAAGGCAAAAATCACCGTGAACATTGATGTTGGAATTCCCATCGCTTTTAGGATAATACCAGAATAAAAATCCACATTAGGGTATAGGTTGCGTTCAATAAAATAGTCATCTTCTAGGGCGATTTTTTCAAGCTTCATGGCAAGCTCAAGTTTGGGGTCATTAATGCCAAGCTCACCAAGCACTTGGTCGCAAGTCTCTTTCATGACTTTGGCTCGGGGGTCAAAGTTTCTGTACACTCGATGGCCAAAGCCCATGAGTTTGACCTCTTTGCGTTTGACTTTTTCCATAAAGTCATCGACATTATCAACCGTACCGATTTCATCTAACATCTCAAGGACAGCTTCGTTAGCACCGCCATGTGAAGGACCCCATAGAGCGGCGATACCCGCTGCGATACAGGCATAAGGGTTTGCTCCTGTAGATCCTGCCAAACGCACGGTTGAAGTTGAAGCGTTTTGTTCATGGTCAGCATGCAAAGTAAAGATTTTATCCATCGCATTAACCAGCACAGGGTTGACTTTATATTGTGGGTCAGCAGGTGTGGCGAACATCATGTACAAAAAGTTCTCAGCATAACTAAAGTCGTTGCGTGGGTACATGAATGGCTCACCTTTTGAGTATTTATAACTCATGGCGGCTAAGGTTGGCATTTTGGCAATCAAACGAATGGCGGTAATTTCACGGTGACGTTCATCGCTGATGTCCAAATTGTCATGATAAAACGCTGATAATGCACCCACTACCCCCACCATGGTTGCCATGGGGTGAGCATCTCGGCGAAAACCTTCATAAAACTTACGTAACTGCTCATGCACACCAGCATGGTGTTTGACTTTATCATAAAAATCATCTTTTTGTTGTTGTGTTGGCAGTTCACCATGGAGTAGGGCATAGCACACTTCTAGATATTCTGCTTTCTCTGCCAGTTGGTCAATAGGGTAACCACGGTGCAACAGCTCGCCTTTGTTGCCATCAATAAACGTGATTTTTGATTCAACAGGTGCAGTGACTTTAAAACCGGGGTCATAAGACCAATAGCCAGCATCTTGTAAGGCGGAGATATCAAGCACAGGTCGCCCTAATGTGCCGTTAATGATGGGCAACTCATATTCATTGCCATCGACCAAAAGAGTTGCGTTTTTTTGTGATGTATTTGACATGATGTCTTGTCCTTTTTTCCATGAAGTCTATGGCGTCTGGGTCAGACGCTTGCATGTTTTAAACACACATAACGCCTGACTGACGCACATTGATGAATAGTATCCCAATTTGCAAATGAATGGGTATGTGATGCTGGTGTTGATAACTGACTTTTTTAATGGCTGACTTGCAAATGGCTGACTTGTAGAACTGGTTGTCATGATTGAATTTAATCAATTCATGATTGACTTTAATCAATAAAGGCTAATGATAATGGTTAATGACAAACAGATGCAAGAAATTTATGAATCAGCATTAACTTCAATCATTTTAACTTCAATCAGTTTAAACAACGTCATCATCAGTGATAAACGCACCATCATAACAAAAACTTGGCAATTTTGCAGTCATAATTAACCACCATTCTTGTTGTTTGGGAACAATTTATTTGTAATTATGGGGCAGGGCTTTTATAATAGCAAAGATTTTATTATCAGTGATCTGTTGATGCTGTTGATGACTTGTCCATCGTTTGCCTGATAGCCTGCTAAGTTGTTTTAAGCTAAGTTGTTTTAATTAGTTGCTTTGTTTAGCCACTTTATTTGGTACTTTGTTTAGTTGTTTTGTCAGTTAAGTTAAGTTAAGTTATTTTTATCAGCTATCTTGTTTATCCATTTGGACTGAAGTCATTTTACTGGGTCGCTGTTAACCCCATTTCATCATTACCATTTGCATCAAGTCAAAGATGCCTGCCTGTGTCAGAGATTGACATGTTGGCTGTCTTGATATTAAGCAAAAAGGATACCCACTGTGAAGAGTAACCGCCCCGTCAATCTCCAGCTTAGTCAGGTGATTAGCGTTAATGCCAAGTCTCCCATTGCCATCGCTTCTATTTTACACCGTGTCTCTGGAATCATTTTATTTTTACTCATTCCTGTCATATTGGTGATGTTACAAAACTCTTTGGCATCGCCAGCTTCTTTTGCTGCCACGTTTGATAATGTGCTGGTGCGTTTTGTGGCATGGGTGTTTGTGGCATCAACCGCTTATCATTTTGTGATGGGAATCAAACATTTATCGGCAGACATGGGCATGAACGAAGAGTTGCAGTCAGGGCGTACTGCGGCGGTGGTGAGTTTTGTTGTTGCGGCCATTTTGATTGTGGCTTCATTTGTATGGGTGATGTTCTAATGATTAAAAATAATTCAGGGACTAAAAGTGCCACAGGTTTGACAGGTTCAGGTCTGCGTGATTGGGTGGTGCAACGTGTCAGTGCGGTGGTGTTGGCGGTATATGGCTTAGTGTTGTTGGGGTTTTTCTTGTTTAATGGCACAATTAGCTATCTTGATTGGGTGTCGTTTATGATGAGTTTGCCCATGCGGGTGTTTAGTTTGCTTGCGATTTTGGCTTTGGCAGGTCATGCTTGGGTGGGCATATGGACGGTACTGACTGATTATGTTAAGTCTTCAGGATTGCGTTTGCTGTTACAATCTTTGATGATTTTGGCGGTATTGGTTTATTTATTTTGGGGCGTTATGATTTTTTGGGGGTCAGGGTTTGTTGTTTGATTCGTCAAGCAAACGTGGTTTAAACATCACATTAATCATAAAAACTGGTTTAAATGCCTTAATCCAAGCAGCAGCAATCCAGTCAGGTAACTTTCCAAATAAGCTAACTTTGCCCAATCAGCTTTTTTTAAGCATTTGCTTTTTACAAGCTTTGGTTTTACATAGAATAGATTTGATAGCAGGAACATCATAATGGCGACAAAACAAGATAACACCATTGCAAATATCAAAACACTTAACTTTGATGCTGTCATCGTGGGCGGTGGTGGTTCTGGTATGCGTGCTTCATTGCAATTAGCCCAAGGGGGCATGAATGTTGCTGTCATTACTAAAGTATTCCCAACTCGCTCACACACAGTGGCTGCCCAAGGGGGAATTGGGGCAAGTTTGGGCAACATGAGTAACGATAACTGGCATTTTCATTTTTATGATACGGTCAAAGGCTCAGATTGGTTGGGTGATCAAGATGCCATTGAGTATATGTGTCGTGAAGCACCCAAAGTGGTGTATGAGCTTGAACATTTTGGCATGCCGTTTGATAGAAACGAAGACGGTACAATTTATCAGCGTCCTTTTGGTGGTCATACTTCCAATTATGGTGAAAAAGCCGTTCAGCGTGCGTGTGCTGCCGCTGACCGTACGGGTCATGCTTTGTTGCACACTTTGTATCAAAAAAACCTACAACAAGGCACGCAATTTTTTATTGAGTGGATTGCTCTTGATTTAATTAAAGATGCTGATGGTAACATCAATGGGGTGATTGCCACTGACCAAGAGTCTGGCGATGTGGCGGTATTTCAAGCACCAACAACCATTCTTGCCACAGGTGGGGCAGGGCGTATCTTTGCTGCTTCAACCAATGCTTATATCAACACAGGTGATGGCTTGGGCATGGCGGTGCGAGCTGGCATTCCTTTGCAAGATATGGAATTTTGGCAGTTCCACCCCACGGGAGTGGCGGGGGCTGGCGTGTTGTTGACTGAAGGTTGTCGTGGTGAAGGGGCGATTTTGCGTAACAAGGACGGTGAGCCGTTTATGGAGCGTTATGCCCCAACGGTCAAAGACTTGGCTCCCCGTGATTTGGTGTCTCGCTCTATGGACCAAGAAATTAAAGAAGGACGTGGTTGCGGCCCTGATGGCGATTATATCGTCATGGACATGACTCATTTGGGCGTGGATACCATCATGAAACGTCTGCCTTCGGTATTTGAAATTGGCAAAAACTTCGCCAACCTTGACATCACCAAAGAGCCGATTCCTGTGATTCCAACCATTCACTATATGATGGGCGGTATTCCTACCACCATTCACGGTCAAGTCATTGTGCCAGATTTACAAGCAGGCGTGAATGAAGATGGCTTGTATGCTCAAGGCAAAATCATCAAAGGCTTATATGCCATTGGTGAATGTGCGTGTGTCAGCGTACACGGAGCGAACCGTTTGGGTACGAATTCTTTGCTGGATTTGGTGGTGTTTGGTCGTGCGGCAGGTAAGCACATCATTGATGAATTTCATCAAAATGACCACAATTATAAGCCCATGTCCCCCAGAGTGTTAGATGATACTTTGGCTCGTTTAAATAAGCTACAGCAGTCCACTGATGGGCATAACGCTCAAGATGTTGCCGATGAGATTCGTCGTACCATGCAACGGCATGCAGGTGTGTTCCGAACACAAAAATTACTTGATGAAGGGGTTGAGAAAATTTTAGCATTGGCCGATAAAGTCAATAACATTCATCTGGCAGATAAGTCGCAAGTCTTTAATACCGCACGCATCGAAGCGTTGGAAGTGTATAATTTATATGAAGTTGCCAAGGCAACCATCATTTCAGCATCTAAGCGTCATGAATGCCGTGGGGCTCATCATGTTGATGACTATGACCGTC
Organism: Lwoffella lincolnii; assembly: GCF_037201985.1. Lineage (NCBI taxonomy): Bacteria > Pseudomonadati > Pseudomonadota > Gammaproteobacteria > Moraxellales > Moraxellaceae > Lwoffella > Lwoffella lincolnii. The sequence continues at coordinate 231,129 of NZ_CP147511.1, forward strand.
CAGAAGATGACAGTTACGCACCAAACGGTCGTAATGACCATGAATGGATGAAACACACCCTATGGTACTCTGATGATAACAAAATCATCTATAAACCTGTGCGAAAAACACCATTAACTGTAGACTATGTTGAACCTAAGGTTCGTGTTTACTAATGTTTGATACTTGATTGATGCTTAATTAACAAAAGCTGAATTAACAAAAGCTTAATGAGTAATAAATGTTTGACTAACAATGGCTAACCGTGGGTTGAAACTAGGTTATAGGGAAACTAGATTAATGGGTCAACTGAGTGTTGACCACATAACGCCATAAACACATAATGCCATAAAATAGACCGTCTTTGATATTAACCGACATGATGAATTTGTGCCATTGTCTGTTAAACCGATGCCACAAATGACAAAAAATGACAAATGGGAGTAAGCACCATGAGCCGAGGCACTCGCACCATCGAAATTTATCGCTATGACCCCGATAAAGACAAAGCCCCATACATGCAAACTTATACGATTGAGCTATTAGACTCAGACCGCATGTTATTAGATGTGCTGTTACGTCTAAAAAAACAAGATGAAACGTTGACATTTCGCCGTTCGTGTCGTGAGGGCATCTGTGGCAGTGATGGCATGAACATCAATGGCAAAAATGGTCTGTCTTGCTTGATTAACATGAACACATTGCCAAAAAAAATCATCATTCGTCCACTACCAGGTTTGCCTGTGGTGCGTGATTTGGTGGTGGACATGAACCAGTTTTATGAGCAGTACGAAAAAGTGCATCCATTTTTAATCAACGACCAACCTGCACCCCCTGCTGAACGCCTACAATCACCAGAAGAGCGTGAAAAGCTTAATGGCTTATATGAATGTATCTTATGTGCGTGTTGCTCAACGTCTTGTCCATCATTTTGGTGGAATCCAGATAAGTTCTTAGGGCCTTCTGCTTTGTTAAATGCGTATCGTTTTGTGGCAGACAGCCGTGATAATGACACACAAGCCCGTTTGGCACGCTTGGACGACCCATTTAGTCTGTTCCGTTGCCGTGGCATCATGAACTGTGTGTCAGTTTGTCCCAAAGGTTTAAATCCAACCAAAGCCATTGGGCATTTGCGTAATCTATTGCTTGAACAAGCTGGCTAATGCGTTTATCATCAACTAACGTAGATTGACGAAGGTAAATGCACACAGAAGACAAGACAGATGAATTTGTGTGCTTTTAATTTAAATCATTGAAGCCAATCATAAACACCTCTAAAAATCATCAAAAGTTGGAACTTATGAACACATCTAATCTCGATGTCTCACGTGGACACACTGAGCTGGCAGGCGATAATGCTGGCTACATCGAATATCTGTATGAACAGTATCTCAATGACCCAAACAGCGTTGATGCCGATTGGCAAGCATACTTTAAAGCGTATGACAGTGGCGAAGAAGCCCACCATTTGGCAATACAAGACCAGTTTTTGTTATTGGCACGCAACCAAACAGCCAACAAATCTGTTTTGGTAACCAATGACGGCGTGAGTGGTGAGTGTGTTGACCCCAATCAAATGGGGGTACAAAAACTCATATCCGCTTACCGTCGCCGTGGGCATCGTAAAGCCAAGCTTGACCCCTTGCATCTGCACCCCCGTGCTGAAGTTGAAGATTTGACTTTGGCATATCATGGGTTAAGTGATGCTGATTTAGACACGGTATTTCCAACCAGTGATTTGAACATTGGCAAATCTCAGGCGACTTTGCGTGAGATTATTGACGTTATGGAACGAGTTTATTGCAGTCACATTGGCGTAGAATACATGCACGTAACGACCAGTGCTGAGAAACGTTGGTTTGAAGAACAGCTTGAGAGCAATTTGGGGTTTATTTACTTTGATGATGATAAGAAAAAATCCATTTTAGAGCGATTGACCGCTGCCGAAGGTTTAGAAAAATACTTGGCACGCAAATATATCGGTGTCAAACGTTTTGGTTTAGAAGGGGGAGAAAGTTTTATCCCTGCGATGAATGAACTCATTCAGCGTGCAGGTGGCTATGGCACAAAAGAGATGGTCATTGGCATGGCTCACCGTGGTCGCTTAAATGTGTTGGTGAATATTTTGGGTAAAAACCCAGCCAGCTTGTTTGATGAATTTGATGGCAAAGTACAGCCTGAAAAAGGCTCAGGTGATGTTAAATATCATAACGGTTATTCGTCAAATGTGATGACTCCAGGTGGTGAAGTGCATTTGGCACTGGCATTTAACCCATCACATTTGGAGATTGTCTCACCTGTTCTTGAAGGGTCGGTACGGGCTCGTCAAATACGCCGTCATGACGAAACTGGCAATACCGTATTGCCGATTGTGGTGCATGGTGATGCTGCTTTTGCAGGTCAAGGCGTGGTACAAGAAACGTTCCAAATGTCACAAACTCGTGCTTATACCACAGGTGGTACGGTGCATTTTGTCATCAATAATCAAGTGGGATTCACCACATCACGACAAGAAGATGCTCGCTCAACCGAATATTGTACCGACATTGCCAAGATGGTGCATGCACCGATTTTACATGTGAATGGTGATGACCCAGAAGCGGTGGTGTTTGCCACACAGATTGCCTTGGACTATCGTCATACCTTCAAAAAAGACATTGTGCTGGATATTTTTTGCTATCGCCGTAACGGACATAACGAAGCAGACGAGCCATCAGGGACACAACCTTTGATGTATGCCGTCATCAAAAAATTGCCAACCACTCGTGAACAATACGCCAAAAAGCTGATTGAAGCTGGGGTGATTGATGCTCAAACCGAAAAGCAATATGAAGATGGTTATCGTGAGTCATTAGATGAAGGCGAATATGTTGCCAATTCTTTGGTGCGTGAGCCTAATGCTGATTTATATGTTGATTGGTCGCCATATTTGGGGCATAAGTTTGAAGATGATTGGGACACCAGTGTCGATATTGATAAGTTAAAAGCTTATGGACGACAAATGGCAAAACTGCCAGCAGGTTATCAGTTGCAACGCCAAGTACAAAAGGTGGTGGAGCAACGCCTTGCCATGCAAACAGGCGAAGAGCCATTAAACTGGGGTGCAGCAGAGACATTGGCATATGCCACTTTGGTAGAAGAAGATTATTTGGTGCGAATCACAGGGGAAGATGTGGGGCGTGGCACATTCTCACATCGGCACAGTGAACTTTATAATGTCAATACTGGTGAGATGTATGTGCCACTTGCTCATATGAGTGACTCCCAAGCACGTTTTGCCACTTATAATTCGCTGTTATCAGAAGAAGCGGTATTGGCATTTGAATATGGCTATTCCACCACCATACCCAAATCTTTGATAGTGTGGGAAGCTCAGTTTGGTGATTTTGCCAATGGTGCCCAAGTGGTTATTGACCAGTTTATTTCCAGTGGGGAGACCAAATGGCAACGTGTCAGCGGTTTAACCATGCTGTTGCCACATGGTTATGAAGGTCAAGGTCCAGAACATTCCTCTGCTCGCCTTGAACGCTATTTACAACTGTGTGCTGAAGACAATATGCAGGTCATCACACCCACGACACCAGCACAGATATTCCATGTCTTACGCCGTCAGGCCATTCGTCCAATTCGTAAGCCACTTATTGTCATGTCACCTAAGAGCTTATTGCGCCATAAACTGGCGGTATCTAACCTAGAAGAACTGGCAAATGGTAAGTTTGAAACAGTGATATCAGAGACAGATGCACTCGATACCAACAAAGTCACTCGTTTGGTTTTTTGTGGTGGCAAGGTCTACTATGACCTACTTGAAAAACGCCGTGAATTGGATTTAGAGCATGTGGCGATTGTGCGTATTGAGCAGTTATACCCATTGCCAGAGGCACGCATATTAGAAGAGATTGGCAAATATCCCAATTTAGAAGACATCTTATGGACGCAAGAAGAGCCACGTAACCAAGGGGCTTGGTATTATCTGGCACCACATATGTTCCGCCTGATTGCACCACCGAAGCCTGCAACACGCCCAACCAAAGCGTATTTGCGTGATCCAGTAGCACGCCCACCATCAGCAGCCCCAGCGACTGGCTCGCCAAAAATTCATGCTCAACAGCAGGAGGACTTGGTTCATCGTGCGTTGGGATTGGAGAAATCTGAATAAAGAAATCTGAATAAATTGGTATTTTTTAAATCATGACTTTTTAATTCGATTTCTTAATTCAATGGTGCTTGAAACGTATGGTCGGTAAATCAGTGGTCAGTGAATTAATAGACACAATCATTGAATTGACCAACAATCTTATCATTTAAAAAAATTTTCAAAGGAGCCTTTCATGGCAGATATCAAAGCCCCCGTATTTCCAGAGTCCGTTGCTGATGGCACGATTGTTGAGTGGCATGTCAGTGAAGGTGAGCAAGTCAATCGTGATGACGTATTGGCAGAGATTGAGACTGATAAAGTGGTCTTAGAAGTTGTTGCCCCTGATGATGGTGTGCTCACCAAAATCGTTAAAGGTGTGGATGAAACGGTACAATCAGCTGAACTGATAGCCCAATTTGAAGCAGGTGCAACAGGCTCTGTGCCCGATGACAGCCAAACTGAAGACAGCCAAGCAAAAGATACCCAAGCTGACAAACCAAAAGCCAACCAAGATTCTCCTGCCAAAGATGATGGCAACACACCCACAGACATCAATGCTGAAGGTAGCCCAGCGGTGCGTAAGGCCGCCCGTGAGACAGGTATTAACCCTGCTGACGTACAAGGCAGTGGTCGTGGCGGCCGTGTTACCAAAGAAGACATGAAATCACCAACCTTAAAAGCAGACAGCAACATCAAATCTGACAGTGGGCGTCCAGTTGCTGACTCAGTTGGTGAGCGTGTTGAAAAGCGTGTGCCAATGACTCGTTTGCGTAAGACAGTTGCCAATCGCTTGCTGGCCGCCACCAATGACACCGCCATGTTGACCACGTTTAATGAAATCAACATGAAGCCACTGATGGACATGCGTAGTAAATACAAAGACCAGTTTGAAAAGCGTCATGGGGTAAAATTGGGCTTTATGTCCTTGTTTGTTAAAGCCGCCACTGAAGCCTTAAAACGCTTCCCAGCGGTTAATGCTTCGATTGATGGTGATGATATCGTCTATCATGGCTATTATGATGTGGGTGTGGCGGTGTCATCTGACCGTGGTTTGGTTGTGCCTGTCTTACGTAACACTGATCGCATGAGCATGGCAGATGTTGAAGATGGCATTCGTCAGTATGCCAATAAAGCTCGTGATGGCAAGTTATCATTGGACGAAATGACGGGTGGCACATTCACCATTACCAATGGTGGTGTGTTTGGCTCTTTGATGTCAACTCCCATTTTAAATCCACCACAAACTGCCATCTTAGGCATGCACGCCATCAATGAACGTCCCATGGCGGTTAATGGTGAGGTAAAAATTTTACCGATGATGTATGTGGCGTTGTCTTATGACCATCGTCTGATTGATGGTAAAGATGCGGTACAGTTTTTGGTTATCATTAAAGAGTTGGTGGAAGACCCAACCATGTTATTATTGGACTTATGATGTTTGAGACTGATGGTACTCATGGCAATCTGGCAATCTGTTCATTGTAATGTGAGTAATGTGATTGGTCATATGTTATAGATAAAATAGATAATACGTTATTTTAAAATTTTAAGGAAAAACCATGAAAAACAGTTATGATTTGGTCGTCATCGGCGGTGGTCCTGGTGGTTATGAAGCCGCCATTCGTGCGGGTCAATTGGGCATGAGTGTTGCCTGTATCGAAAAACGAGTACATAAAGGTGAGCCTGCTTTGGGCGGTACTTGTCTCAACGTCGGCTGTATCCCATCAAAAGCCTTGTTAGACAGCTCACACCGTTATGAAGCCACTCAACATGAGCTTAGTGAACACGGCATCAGCACAGGTGATGTCAGTATCGATGTCAAAAAAATGTTGCAACGTAAAGACAACATTGTTAAAGGGTTAACTGGTGGGGTGGCTGCTTTATTAAAAGGCAACGGTGTTGACTGGTTACAAGGCGTAGGTACGCTTGAAGATGGTAAAGGCGATAGCAAAAAAATCACCTTTACCCCATTAGATGAGTCACAAGAAGCCCAAAGCATCACTGCCAAATACGTCATTTTAGCGGCAGGTTCTGTCCCTATTGAGATTCCTGTTGCCAAAACTGATGGCGAGTATGTCGTTGACTCAACTGGGGCATTAGAGTTTGCTGAAGTGCCTAAGCGTTTGGGTGTGATTGGGGCAGGAGTCATCGGTTTGGAACTTGGCTCAGTGTGGCGTCGTTTGGGCAGTGACGTGGTGGTGTATGAAGCCATGCCTGAGTTTTTGGCAGCAGCAGATGATGAAATTGCCAAAGAAGCTGGTAAATTGCTCAAAAAACAAGGTCTGGATATCCGTGTGGATACCAAGGTTACCAATGCCCAAGTCAAAGATGGCCAAGTAGAAGTAACCAGTGAAAAAGGTGGTGAAAGTAGTACAGACACTTTTGATAAACTGATAGTCTGTGTGGGTCGTCGTGCTTATTCAGAAAAATTGCTTGGTGAAAACAGTGGTGTAAAAATGACCGATCGTGGTTTGGTTGAAGTTGATGACCAATGTAAAACCAACCTTGACGGTGTGTATGCCATTGGTGACTTGGTGCGTGGACCCATGCTTGCTCATAAAGCCATGGAAGAAGGCATGATGGCGGTTGAACGCATTCATGGTGAGAAACCACAAGTCAACTATGACACCATCATCAGCGTGATTTATACGCATCCAGAGATTGCCTGGGTTGGCATGACCGAACAACAAGCCATTGAAAAAGGTCATGAAGTGAAGACAGGCACGTTTAGCTTGGCGGCAAATGGTCGTGCTTTAGCACAAGGTGAAGGCATGGGTCTGGTCAAAGTGGTGGCAGATGCTAAAACTGACCGCCTGCTTGGCATGCACATGGTTGGCGTTGGTGCAGGAGACATCGTTCACCAAGGTATGATAGCCATGGAATTTGTCTCTAGCATTGAAGACTTACAGTTGATGACCTTTGCTCACCCAACTGTCTCAGAAGCGGTACACGAAGCAGCATTATCAGCAGATGGCAGAGCCATTCATGCCATTCAACGCAAAAAACGCAATAAATAATGCCCAGCGCCTATCATGTCCATGTTTATCACACCAATCCTTATCATGATAGGACGCTTATCATCGTGGTTTAACTGTGTATGGAGTTTCATTAAAGCCACATGAAAACCACATGAATTAAAATCAAAAAGACAAAAGGACACTCTCAATGAATCTACATGAATATCAAGCCAAAAACTTACTAAAATCTTATGGCCTACCCATTCAAGAAGGCATCATCGCCCATAATGGTGATGAAGCTGCCGATGCGTTTGATAAAACCCCAACAGATGTTGCGGTCATTAAAGCCCAAGTGCATGCTGGTGGTCGTGGTAAGGCTGGTGGTGTAAAACTGGTCAAAAGCCGTGAAGAAGCCAAACAAGTTGCCGAAGAGCTTATCGGTAAAAACTTGGTAACTTACCAAACTGATGCTGATGGTCAACCAGTTAACTTTGTGTTGGTTGCCGAAGACATGTATCCTGTACAGACCGAGCTATATTTGGGTGCGGTGGTTGACCGCTCAACCCGCCGTGTGACTTTTATGGCATCAACTGAAGGTGGTGTTGAAATTGAAAAAGTGGCAGAAGAAACACCTGAGAAAATCTTTAAAATCAGCGTTGACCCTATGATTGGTCTATTGCCCTTTGAAGCACGTGAAGTGGCATTTAAGCTTGGCTTAGAAGGCAAGCAAGTCAATCAGTTTGTCAAAATCATGACAGGGGCCTATCAAGCGTTTGTGGATAATGACTTTGCCCTATTTGAAATCAACCCATTGGCAGTGCGTGAAAATGGCGAGCTTGCTTGTGTTGATGGCAAAATCGGTATTGATTCAAATGCCTTATATCGCCTACCAAAAATTGCACAAATGCGAGATACTTCGCAAGAAAATGAGCGTGAGCTTAAGGCTTCTGGATTTGAGCTTAATTATGTCGCCTTAGAGGGCAACATCGGTTGTATGGTCAATGGAGCAGGTCTTGCCATGGCAACCATGGACATCATCAAGCTTTATGGTGGCCAACCAGCCAACTTCCTAGATGTGGGTGGTGGTGCAACCAAAGAGCGTGTGGTTGAAGCCTTTAAAATTATCCTAGAAGATGACAGCGTACAAGGTGTATTGATTAATATCTTTGGTGGCATCGTTCGCTGTGACATGATTGCTGAAGCCATCATCGCAGCGGTAAAAGAAGTGGACGTTAAAGTTCCTGTCGTTGTACGCCTAGAGGGCAACAATGCTGAAAAAGGTGCTCAGTTATTGGACGAATCAGGGCTACAACTTATCTCTGCTCAAGGCCTGTCTGACGCTGCCCAAAAAATCGTTGATGCTGTCAAAGCCTAATGGTCATATGAAAGCATCACAAAACATCATCATGCAAAACGTCATCATACAAAAGAATGGGAGAAAATAATGAGTGTACTGATTAATAAAGACACCAAAGTGTTGGTACAAGGTTTTACTGGTAAAAATGGCACATTCCACTCAGAACAAGCCATCGAATACGGCACAAAAATCGTTGGTGGTGTTACCCCAGGTAAAGGTGGACAAACACACTTAGACTTGCCAGTATTTAATACCATGAATGAAGCGGTCAAAGCCACTGGAGCAAACGCATCTGTTATCTATGTGCCAGCCCCATTTGTGCTGGACTCAGCCATCGAGGCCATCGACTCAGGTGTCAAATTGGTGGTCATCATCACCGAAGGCGTGCCTACCATGGACATGCTGAAAGTCAAACGCTACCTAGAAAATCATAACGCAGACTTAGTTGCCAAAGGTGAAGACATCGTGCGTATGGTTGGTCCTAACTGCCCAGGTGTCATCACCCCAGGCGAATGCAAGATTGGCATCATGCCCGGTCACATTCACCAAAAAGGCAAAGTGGGCATCATCTCTCGTTCTGGCACATTGACCTATGAAGCGGTTGCTCAGACCACCAAACTGGGTTTTGGTCAATCCACTTGTATTGGCATCGGTGGTGATCCCATTCCGGGTATGAACCAAATCGATGCCCTAAAACTGTTTCAAGATGACCCACAGACTGAAGCCATTGTGCTTATCGGTGAAATTGGTGGCACTGCCGAAGAAGAAGCGGCTGCCTTTATCAAGGGTAACGTTACTAAGCCAGTCATTGGCTATATCGCTGGCGTAACTGCACCAAAAGGCAAACGCATGGGACACGCTGGGGCAATCATCTCTGGTGGCAGTGGCACTGCTGAAGAGAAATTTAAAGCCTTTGAAGATGCTGGCATCGCCTATACTCGTGACCCATCTAAGATTGGTGAAAAGGTGAAAGAAGTGACAGGTTGGTAGACAGATGTTTGTTTATCAATGTTATGAATGATAGGATTTTAGATTAGAGTATATCTCCATTTAAATAGCATTATTTGAATGGGGAATATGCTTTTTCAAAAGTATGTACTTTTCCAAAAATAAAATACCACATCATTACCGCTAAATTTGCTCTCAAGTAGATTTGGGTGAATTTCTTGGAGTGGTTATGCTAGTGTGGCATCTATTAGATTATAGGCATGGTAATGACAATCATTATACAAGCAGGACATGAATCATCATATTCACAAGAATTAATGGATAAATTGTATCAAGGAGGGTTGAATAAACCGCTCGCATCATTAAATCATCAAATCACTGCTCAATTGGTATCTGAATCATTAAAAAAAATCTCAGATAGACCAGGAATTTTATTAGATAACAATAAATTAGCAGATAACTTGGCGGTTGATTTGTTACTAAGTAATCTATCCCAAGAAGAATGGGGTTGGAATCATCCTGATAACCTATTCGCAATGAATTATTGGGCAAAACTTGAGCAAGATAGCCGATTTATTTTAGTTTTTGACCACCCCAAATATTTATTAGACGGATTAACGCAAAAAGAAATAACCGTTAGTATACTTGATAACCTGATAGAGAACTGGATTAATTACCATAATAAATTACTCATGACATATGAAAGTTTAGGTGATAATGCCATACTTTTGGAGGGTCAAGCTGCCACTAAAAGTATCGGTAACTCAAAAACACAAATCCAATCTGTTAATACAATATTACAACTTAAAAGTGCATGGCAATTACCCATAGAACGTATAGAAAATGGGGAAGAAAATATCAGCAGACGGATTTTGACCGAAGAAATCATCAAAGCATATCCAGAAATACTGATTGTATACGAAAAGTTACTCAAAAAAGCAAAGCTAAAGATGACAAAATCTGCTGTAAGTGACAGTCAACACAATCTGTCTAGGCTAGTAGCATGGTATAATGAAGAGCTTACTAAACAATCACAACAGACTTTAGCATTGAATTATAAAAATGAAGAGATACAAAAACAGCTTGAGCAATTAGAATCTCAAAAGGTTAATTTTTCCAAAGTAGAGCAAGAAAATCAACTGCTTCTTACTCAATTACATCAGGTTCAAGAAGAGCTAGAAAAATATTATTTAGAAAATAAAAAACAACATACCCAACTTATCGAAAACCAAAAAATTTCTGATGAACTTATCCAAAAACTAAAAAATACCGAACAGGCACAACAAAAGTTAGAAGAAATCAAAAAGCAAATTACCGAAAAGGATAAACAAATTGCCAATGCACAAGCTCAAGTTAGTGAAAATCAAAAGAAGACCAATGAACTGACTAAAAAGTTGCAAGATAACGTTCAACTTAACCAACAGCTCATGGAAGCAAAAAAACAAATTGCTCAAAAAGATAAACAGATAGCTGACGAGAAATCAATAATTCAGACACTAAATACCCAGTTAGCACAAAATAAAACAGCACAGACAGATACGGTACAAAGAGAAAATGAATTACTTATCACACAACTCCATAAAGTACAAGAAGAGTTAGAAAAATATTATCTTGAAAATCAGCAATTAAAAAAAAATACTTCAATAAATGAACCCACTGAACCTACTATGTCAGTGTATTATGGTGCAGTAGATAGAGTGAAAACTGATTTACCCTATCGCCTAGGTGCGACAATGGTGAGCCATTCTAAATCTGTTAAAGATTTAGCGGTTTTGCCATTAGCACTGGCAAAAGAATATCGTACGTTTCAAAAAGATAAGCCAGTTGACGAGTTGCCACCACTGGAAGCTTACCAAGATGCCAGTGAAGCTGAAAAAGTGAAAAAGCATTTATCGTATCGATTGGGTAAGACATTGGTAGATGGGATAAAGTCGCCAAATAAAACATTTAAATTACCTATCAAGTTGGTAGAAGAATTGATAGATTTTAGAAAATAAGATAAAAAACATCAAAAGAGGAAGCAGATAGAATGAATTTTTCAGATGCTAAAAAATTATATGATGATGGGAAATATGACCAAGCTTTAGAGGCTTATCGGAAAATAGGTACTATTTTAGGTGATAAAGTTGTTGAATTTAATATTAACAAATGTCTTGATAAAATACATGAAGATGAGAAAAATATTAACGTAAATACGATTTCAGCAAATACAATCTCAGCAGAATATGAGAAAAAAAAATACGGTGTTTAATCTTATACAGCAAGTTAATGATTATTATAAATCGTTGCCAAAATTCCAAAGTAATACACTTGTTTCTGTTATCATGACAAGCCATAATTCAGAACAATATATAGAAAGTGCTGTAAATTCTTTGCTAGATCAGTCCTACCAAAATATAGAGATTATTATAGTTGATGATTATAGTCAAGATAATACGATTAAAATTTTACATAGATTAAGCACTACGCACAAAAAAGTTAGATACTTACAACTGAATAATAATCTAGGTACTTATTTTGCAAAAAATTTAGGAATTTTACATGCTAAGGGAGATGTGATATTTTTTCATGATAGTGATGATGTTTGCCATCGTAATAGGATTGAAATATCACTTCAAGCCTTAGAAAATAATCCTAATAAAATTGCTGTCAGAACTGCTTATGCACGTATAGACCCAATTAGTTGTAATATTATTAAAGTTGATGAATATGATTATAAGTTAGGTCTAATAACATTGGGTATAAAAAGATCTGTATTTAACAAAATAGGTTTTTTTAATTGTACTACCAAAGCATCAGATGATGAATTTTATAATAGAATGAAATCATATTATAAAAAACAAAACATAATAGATATTAGTCAGCCGTTATATTTTAATACCATGAGAGCTGGTTCTTTAATTTCAGATATGATAGAAATGGATGAGAAACAAGGGGGGGGGGGTGGCTTCTTTCAGAAATATTCTAAATCAAGATCTGACTATATTAAAACATTTACACAGCATCAAAAAAGTAGCATGACTAAATTTGTTAATACATTTGTATTTCCTGTGATACGTGATGTATTACCAGTTTATGAGGATATGACTAAATTAGCAAATCCAACCATACCTGTATATATTAATATTTGCTCTATTCCTCAAAGAGAATCAAAGTTAAAACGGGTTATAGGCTCCCTAATAAATCAGTGCGACCAAATTTATGTTTATTTAGATGGATACGCCAAAATACCTGATTTTTTAAATCACTCAAAGATTACAGTAAACCAGTCAACTAAAAAAGGCATATTGCGTGATAATGGTAAATTTATCATGTTAGAGAAATTGGCTGCATCAAATAAAGATGCGTATTACTTTGCTGTAGATGACGATATAATTTATCCTTTAGATTATGTTAATACAATGATAAAAAAATTAAACTATTATGACGATAAAGTTGTCATTGGTATTCATGGAATGACTTTACCAAAAGATTTAGATAGATATTTTTCTAGCAGAAGAAAAGTTTTTTCTTTTTATAAGTCGTTAGAATCAGACAAACTTGTTCATGTATTAGGTACAGGAACAATAGCCTTTAACACTAAGTTATTTCATGGATTTCAATTAAATAGTTTTGCATGTACAGGTATGTCAGATATATTTTTTGCAATAGAATGTAAGAAGCGACATTTAGCACAAATTGCTATTATGCGTCATGATCGTTGGTTACAAGAGATGGAAAAGGATACTTCAACTTTATTTGAAGAATTTAAATTAAATGATTCTACGCAGACAAATTTAGCACATAAATATCGTTTAAATGAATATATTGATTATGGTGAGTTAAATTTTTCATCAGCTTTATTAGAAAAACTTCCGAAAATTCCAATATTATTATTTTATGATTCTTGATATGTATTTAATCAACCTTTGGTGATTTAAAAAATATACTAGCTAATAAACTCATACATTAAGGTCATAATGTCATATTCTATAGCTATTTTTATTCAAAACACAGATTTTGTTATTGGATAAACTTAGAAAATCTTATAAAAGGAGAGATGATTAATATGAGTTTCATACAAGCAAATAGACTATTTAATAGTGGTGATTATGAGCAAGCATTACAAATTTATCTTAAATTAGCAGATAAATATGACATTACGTTAGTTAACGCAAATATTCAAAGCTGTATAGATAGAATAGAATGTAATAAAAAAGAAGCAAGAAAATTTAAAAGATATTTAGACAATAATACAAAAATTTTGCTTGATAATGAGAATGCAACATTGCAAGCACAAGAAAGAAATGCAATACTTGAAAAAATATCTGTTATTAATCGCCAAATTTCTAAAGATGCTGCTGTAAAACCTGTTAAAATTCCAAAAGAATGGCCAAAAGATTTGATTTTACCTGCATTGCCTGATTCTACAAATGATTATGTATGGTATCAGTCTTATAAAAAAGATGGAAATAGAAAAAGTTATGACAAATCTAGGCAAGGATTAAGTGTTATTATTCCTACATTTAATCGTTCAAAAATTTTATCAATTACATTGGCATCATTAGTTAAGCAAAGAACACATTTCTCTTATGAAATTATTGTGGCAGACGATGGTAGTTCAGAAGACATCTCTAGGGTTATTAGAAATTTTGAGCATAAATTGGATATTAAATATGTACGCCAAAAAGATTATGGATATCAGTTATGTGCGGTTAGAAATTTAGGGATTCGAACAGCCAAATATGATTTTATAGCAATATTAGATTGTGATATGGCAGCGAATCCTTATTGGGTAGATAATTATATTAAAGCTTTGATTGATGATAATGATATTGCCTATATTGGTCCAAGGAAGTATATAGACAGCCATCATTTGGATATTAAACAAGTCCTTGAACATGAAAATATATTTGAAACTCTGTTACCTGTAAAATCGGATAGTATCAGTACATCATCGTCAGATGGTATTTCTAAAGATTGGCGTTTAAATCATTTTGAGCAAACTGATAACCTCAGATTGTGTAATACACCATTTCGATTTTTTAGTGGTGGTAATGTTGCATTTGATAAGAAATGGTTGTCTAAGTCAGGTTGGTTTGATGAAGAGTTTACTCATTGGGGTGGAGAAGATAATGAGTTTGGTTATCGACTTTATCGTGAAGGGTGTTTTTTTTGCTCTCTAGATGGAGCGATGGCATATCATCAAGAGCCACCAGGTAAAGAAAATGAAACGGAACGTTCAGCGGGCCAAGCCATTACCCGTAAAATTATTGAACGTAAAATTCCTTATTTTTATCGTAAGTTAGCCTCAATTGAGACAGCAGTGATAAAAACCATACCTCTTGTTTCGATATATATACCTGCATATAATTGCCAAGATAGTATTATTAGATGTGTTGAGAGTGCGTTAAATCAAACAGTTACGGATTTAGAAGTTTGTATTTGTAATGATGGTTCTACTGATAAAACATTAGAAGTATTAGAAAAACATTATACTGACCATCCAAGGGTAAGGTTTATCACTCAGGAGAACAGTGGCATTGCAAAAGCATCAAATACCGCAGTCAATATGTGTAGAGGATTTTATATTGGTCAGTTAGATTCTGATGATTATCTTGAGCCTGATGCAGTTGCATTATGTTTAAGAGAATTTTTTTCAGATAGAAATTTAGTTTGTGTTTATACCACCAATCGTAATGTGAATAAAGATGGTAGTCTTATAGCTGATGGATATAATTGGCCTGAATTTTCTCGAGAAAAACTGATGACGGCAATGATTTTACATCATTTTAGAATGTTTACAATTCGTGCTTGGAAAATAACTACTGGATTTGATGAAACTATAGAGAATGCAGTGGATTATGATATGTATTTAAAGCTTAGTGAGGTTGGAAAGTTTAAGCATATTAATAAAATATGTTATAATCGAACACTACATACAGAAAATACCTCTATTAAAAAGCTTGATATTCAAAAGAAAAATCATTTTTTAGTAGTAAATAATGCCTTGAAACGACAAGGTATGAATAATTACTCCTATGATGAAACAGATGATGATAAAGAGAGTAGGAAATTTCGTTTTTCAAATAAAAACCCTCTTAAAATCTTATAAATTGGCCATTGGTAATATTATATATGAAAAACGTTACTATTGTAGGTATAGGTTACGTTGGCTTATCTAATGCTGTATTGTTAGCACAAAAATATCATGTTATTGCGTTAGATATCAATGCTGATACGGTTGAAAAAATTAATCAACGTCAATCACCCATTGATGATGTTGAAATTGAGAGTTTTTTAGTAAATAAAAAGCTTAATTTAATCGCTACATTAGATAAACAGCAAGCCTATCAAGATGCTGACTATATTATAATTGCAACCCCAACCAATTATGACGAGCAGACTAATTTTTTTAATACTAGCAGTGTGCAATCTGTGATAGCAGATGTTTTATCAGTTAACCCACATGCTTTAATTATCATCAAATCAACTATTCCTGTTGGATTTACAGAGAAAATTAAGCAGAAATTTAATTCAGACAATATTATTTTTTCACCAGAATTTCTACGTGAGGGTAAAGCATTATATGATAATCTTTATCCTTCTCGGATTATTATTGGTGAAAAATCTGAGCGTGCTAAAGAATTTGTCCATATGATGGCATCATGTGCTATAAAAGATAATATTGATATCTTATTGACTGAAAATACAGAGGCAGAAGCCATTAAGTTATTTGCCAATACTTATTTAGCGCTTAGAGTTGCTTTTTTTAATGAACTGGATACTTATGCTAAGGTACATAACCTTGATACTGCTGATATTATTAAAGGAGTGTGCTTAGATAATAGAATAGGTGATTATTATAATAATCCTTCTTTTGGTTATGGTGGTTATTGCCTACCAAAAGATACCCAGCAGTTATTAGCAAATTATAAGGATATTCCTCAAAATCTTATTCAAGCGGTTGTTACATCTAATCAGACTAGAAAGCAGTTTTTGACAAAGTCTATCTTGGAAAGAAAACCGACTACTGTTGGTATTTATCGTTTGATTATGAAAGCAGGATCAGATAATTTTAGAGAATCTGCTGTAATAGACATTATTAAATCAATTAAAGCTGAAGGTGTTGATGTTATTATCTATGAACCCAATATGAAGGTAGATACTTTTTTAAATTCTAAGGTAACCAAAGACTTAATGAATTTTAAGATGGTTAGTGATATTATTATTGCCAACCGCTTGGCTGAAGAGTTGCAAGATAGCATAGATAAGGTATTTACTCGTGATTTATCAGGAAGTGACTTGTAATTTAATGGTTATTTAGTGGCTTTAATGCAGAAGTATCGATTGTATAAATATCTTAAGACACCGTGTTCACCAAGAGAGCTGTGGCGAATGAATAGGCTAGGTTTGTACCGTACGGTTGCTAATCAAGCTTGGGTTATTCCTCACCCTCGTAGTTGTGTGGTTATTACCATTGCTAAGATAAAACGTCGTCAGTTATCATCTAAGGTAGCATGCCGTCAAATAAGATACTATCTAACTATAAAAATATATAAGCCTTACCGACTTGAATTGATAAAAGAAACCATTGGTTTTTTTCCAAATTTTTATCGTTACTTTTTTATGGAGAATCCAAGGGATTTGGCTGACCCTGATTATTTATATTATTTTTTATCAGTTGCTTGTCAAGATGATTTATTCAAACTTAATCTATCAAATGAACAATTATTTTTATATTTAAATAATCATATAAATGGTATTTGTTTGTTAAATAATCTTGGACTATTATCTGATAAGTTATCGATATTTAATAAAATTTTATTAAATCATCAGTTGCATACTGTAAAACTTAAGACTTCTAGTTTGGGTTTTTCAGTATTTAATATAGTATCAAAAGAATTATCTAAAAATAATAGTTTCTGCCTGTTATCAGCCAATAATAAAGTTTCAGTTATTGTGACTTGTTATCAAGCTGAACAAACCATTGAAGCTTGTTTGGATAGTTTGATAAGGCAAACTTGGAAAAATATCCAGATTATTGTTGTTGATGATGCCAGTACAGACGGTACGGTTGATATGGTGCGACAGATGGCAAAGTTGGATTCTAGAATTTTGCTTATCACTCTGCCAGAGAATGTGGGTACATTTGTAGCAAAAAATATAGGTGCAAAATACGCTACTGGTGTGTTTCTAACATGCCATGATTCTGATGATTGGGCTCACCCACAAAAAATCGCTGAACAAGTTTTGCCATTGATTGAGAATTCACATTTGATGGTAACGACATCATATTGGCTTAAGTTTGATGATGGTGGGCTGTATTATGCTAGACAGTGTTATCCATTTTTTCGCCAAAATCCTGCTTCACCGATGTTTCGGTTAAGGCAAGTTATAGCAGATACGGGGTTATGGCATATGGCAAGGACAGGTGCAGATAGTGAGTTTTGGCAACGCCTAAAAATGATATATGGTAAAGATAGAATTTGTGTCATTAAAAAGCCATTGACCTTAGGCAGTCATCGGTGTGGTTCATTGATGAATTCAAGTACTTATGGGGTGTTTAATACAAATTCGGCATTAACTAGACTGGATTATTGGGAAAATTGGCGATTGTGGCACATTGAACAGATTAATCAGGGTAAATTTGTAAAAATGCCACCGATTGAGCAGCAAATTAAACAACAGTCCCCTTTTGCTGTACCTAAGTCTATTGATGTAAATCGTACAATAGTAAGAAAGTGCTTGTTATGATGATGTTCTATTCTAGGTGATTTTGGTTCATTTACTTTTTTATTTAATAAACCATAAACCTTTGGACTTCAAACTTTGGTTGGTTATAATGGGATAATTTATTTCATCTCACCCATCATCAAAAGAAGTCTTCTTTATGTCTAAAATTACCCACGCTGTCATTCCCGTTGCAGGTTTTGGCACACGTATGTTGCCCTTGTCTAAGTCCATTCCCAAAGAGATGTTGCCACTTGGGGATAAACCTGCCATTCACTATGTGGTGCAAGAAGCAATTGATGCTGGTATCAAACACATTGTGTTGGTTACTCACCCACAAAAGCAAGCGATAGAAAATTACTTTGATATGAACAGTGAGTTAGACAGTCAATTACGCCACAAAGGCAAAGACGCATTGGCAGATGGCTTAAACTGGTTGCCTAAAGATGTGCAGATTTCTGCCATCAGGCAAGGTGAGCCATTGGGGTTAGGGCATGCGGTATTACAAGCTCGCTCCATTATTGGTGATAGGCCATTTGCTGTGCTGTTGCCCGATGTGTTGTTAGACCCTTTTGTTACTGATATGACCAAAGACAATTTGGCTTATATGCTTAAAGTCTTTGATAAAACTGGGCAGTCGCAGATTTTGGTGAGTCAGGTGGCTGATGATGATGTGTCTAAATATGGCATTGCCAAATTGGGTGAGAAGCAACCTGACTTATCTACCGATGGCAATGGTGATGGCAACAGCAACATGAATGTCAGCTTTGCTGTGGCAGGGTTTGTGGAAAAGCCAGCATTGGCAGATGCCCCCTCTCGTTTGGCAGTGGTGGGGCGTTATGTGTTTACCAATGATATTTTTGATTACCTTGCTAAGACACAGCCGAGCGTTGGTGGTGAAATCCAACTCACTGATGCCGTTGATGCCCTTATTCAAACTCAAGGTGTGAGTGTAACAACCATGGTGGGTAAAAGCTTTGATGCTGGTGACATGCCAAGTTATCTACAAGCTTTTGATTATTTTTCTAAACACATATTTGCCAGATAGCCATTTCAAATGGTCATTTAAACAGCCATCCAAACATGATAAATAACGCAAATCGGACACAAGACCGTCAGGCAGTCATGTCTGCCATCGATGGTTTGCCTTGGCAACAGTTAGTGGCACATGCCAAACGCCCATTGAACCTAAGCAAACTATTTGCTCAAAACAACGTGTCAGCTAACACACCCGTGACTGCGCTGCAAAGCGACCGTGCCAAAGTATATTCAGCATCTTTGGCAGATTTGTATATGGACTACAGCAAGCAGTTGGTGGACAATGACATCATGAGTGCCTTGTTGGCATTGGCAGACAGTTGTAACTTACGTCAGCGTATTTGTGATTTGTTATCAGGTAAAAAAGTCAACTCAAGCGAAAACCGTCCTGCCTTACACACGGCGTTGCGATTACCCAAACAGCCCAATGCTGATTTGGTTAATGATGGCATCATTGATGGCATTACTGATGACGTGCATGACAGCTTAGATAAAGTGGCGGACATGGCAAACCGCATTCGTAGTGGCATGTGGCGTGGCTATTCAGGTAAGGCGGTAACTGATGTGGTTAATTTGGGCGTGGGTGGTTCAGATTTAGGCCCTTTGATGGTAACAACGGCATTACAAGAGTGGGCGGATACGGACATTCGTGTGCATTTTGTTTCTAATATGGATGGCAGTCAGCTGGAGAGTTTACTCAAACATCTTAATCCAGAAACCAGCCTATTTATCATCTCATCAAAATCTTTTGCCACAGTGGATACCTTATCCAATGCCAAGAGTGCTTTGGCATGGCTTTGCCAATTCACCACTGAAGCTGCCGCTTTACGTAGGCATTTTATTGGCATTTCTGCCAATTTATCAAAGGTCAGTGCGTGGGGTATCCACCCTGACAATCAACTTAAGTTTTGGGATTGGGTGGGTGGTCGTTTTTCTCTGTGGTCAGCGATTGGCTTGGCAATCGCAGTGCGTGTGGGTATGGAACAATTTCGAGCGTTATTGGCTGGGGCAAATGCAATGGATGAGCATTTTGCCAAAGCACCATTCACGCAAAACTTGCCTGTTTTGATGGGCTTGTTGGCCGTGTGGAATGCAACTTTTTTACGCATCAATGCTCATACGGTATTGCCCTATGATGGACGGCTAACTTATTTTCCCAGCTATCTTACTCAGTTAGAAATGGAGAGCAATGGTAAGTCGGTGAGCATCGATGGCAATCCTGTGAGTTTTGCCACTTGTCCGATTTTATGGGGGGAAATTGGCTCAAATGCTCAGCATGCGTTTTATCAGCTGTTGCATCAAGGCACACAACGGGTATCTTGTGATTTCATCGCCTGTGTCAATCGCTATGATGACACAGTCACGGATAACGTGAAACACCATGATGGACATGGTGATGATAACATGAAACATGCCAATCGTGTGAATCTAAAAGAGCAACATCAGTTAAGTCTTGCTAATTGTTTGGCACAAAGTCGAGTGCTGGCATTTGGTAATGCCGCCAATCAATCTTCTGTCATTCAAGATGATGATGTTACTCAAGATGAGGTGCAGAAATTTCGTCATTATCATGGTAACCAACCGTCCACAACGTTACTGATTGATAGATTGACACCGCATAATTTAGGCATGTTAATCGCTTTATATGAGCATAAAGTGTATGTGATGGCATCGATTTGGCACATTAATCCTTTTGATCAGTGGGGGGTAGAAATGGGCAAAAAAGTGGCAGATGACGTGTATCAACAGTTGATAACAAATAAACACAATCAAGTGGCTGATGGGGTGTTTGATGCGTCTACACAACAGCTGTTAAGCCACATCAAGCAACAACAATCACAAACAATAAAATAACATCATCAGTAAAATGATGATATTAACGATATTAACGACTTTGGAAATTTGTATATGCCCCATTTTTCTCCCATGACCATGTCATCTTTTAAAGCTTATGATATTCGTGGTGAGTTGGGTGTTAATTTAGACACTGGTATTGCTTATCGTATTGGAAGGGCATTTGCTCAAATATTATTGTCGCAATTTGACACATCACGACAACATGATGACAAGCTTATTCAATCCATCGTCATCGGCTGTGACATTCGCCCATCTAGTCTTGAGCTTAAGCAGTCTTGTGTTCAGGGCATTCAAGATGCGGGTGTCAACGTCATCGACCTTGGTATGACAGGCACAGAAGAGGTGTATTTTGCCACCAGTTATCATCATGCCATGGGTGGCATTGAGGTAACTGCCAGTCATAATCCCATCAATTACAATGGTCTTAAACTGGTGCGTGAAGGTTCTCGCCCCATCAGTGCGGACACAGGGCTTGTCGACATTAAAAAAATCGCTGAGCAAGGCGACTTTAAAACGGTCGATAAAAAAGGTGAGTATGCCCTAAAAGATGACAAATCCGCCTATATCGAGCATTTATTGACGTACATTGATGTTGATAACTTAGCACCATTAAAGCTGGTGATTAACTCAGGTAATGGCAGTGCAGGCCCTGTGGTTGATGCCATTGAAGCACGCTTAAAACAAACTGCCCATGTTCCCATTGATATCATTAAGGTGCATCATAAGCCTGATGGCAGTTTTCCCAATGGCATTCCTAATCCCATGATCATTGCCAATCGTAACAGCACCACATCAGCGGTCAAGGCACATGGGGCGGATTTAGGGATTGCTTTTGATGGGGATTTTGATCGGTGTTTTTTCTTTGATGAAACAGGTCAGTTTATTGAAGGAAGTTATGTGGTGGGCATGTTGGCACAGGCATTTTTACACAAATATGCAGGTGAAAGCATTGTTTATGACCCAAGAGTGATTTATAACACTCAAGCCATCATTGAAAACAATGGGGGGCAAGCGGTCATCAGCAAATCTGGGCATTCGTTCATTAAGCAAGTCATGCGTGAGCATGGAGCGGTATATGGTGGTGAGATGTCGGCACATCATTATTTCCGTGATTTTCATTATTGCGACAGTGGTATGATTCCTTGGTTGTTAACCATTGAGCTGTTATCGGTGTCAGGCAAATCACTGTCTGAGCTTGTCGGAGCGATGATTGAGCGGTATCCAAGCTCAGGTGAGATGAATTTTCGTTTAACTGACATTGACAGTGCCACCATCATTTGGCGTCTTGAGAAGCAGTATGCTCATGCCAATCCAAGCAAAAGCACGGTTGACGGCTTAAGCTTAGACTTTGGTGACTGGCGGTTTAATCTGCGTGTGTCCAACACTGAGCCATTGATGCGTTTAAACATTGAAACCCAAGGTGATGCTGCCTTATTACAAGACAAAGTGACTGAAATCAGCGAATGGATTGAAGGACAAGGTGGGGTGTTGGTTTAAGCGTCAGATTGATGTGACATTAAGCCAGTTTTGTCGTTGCTTTTTTGTGCTGTCAATGTGCATGATGAGCATTCATATCGAAGCTGTTGGTAAAGTCTGTTAAAATACAGCTTATTATTTTTTAATATCAGCCAATCAATATCAGCCAGTCGTGTACCAATGACCAACTCAAAAAAATACCCAAAGACCAATACCAATGCCAATGCAAAAACCATCTCTGCCAAAATACTGGGGATAAGCCAAGCTGACTTGCCCAACTCCATCATAGAAATCATTACCACATTGACAAAAGCGGGATTTGAAGCCTATGTGGTGGGGGGTGGGGTGCGTGATATCCTGTTGGGGCAAAATCCTAAGGATTTTGATGCCGTTACCAATGCCAAACCGCATGAAGTCAAAGATGTGTTTGGTAAACGCTGTCGCATCATTGGTAGGCGTTTTGAGCTGGCCCATGTGTTCTCTGGTCGTGATATGATAGAAGTGGCGACCTTTCGAGCACCACCCAAAGGCGATGCCCATACCACCGAAGATGGCATGTTGATGCGTGATAACGTTTGGGGCGACATCAATCAGGACTTTGCTCGGCGAGATTTTTCGGTCAATGCTTTGTATTACCAACCCCTTAAGGGTGAAATCAAAGACTTTTGTGGGGCGATTGATGATATCCAGTCTAAGACTCTAAAATTGCTTGGTCATGCTTCTGTTCGTGTGGAAGAAGACCCCGTGCGTCTGCTGCGTGCATTGCGTTTTAAGGCAAAATTGGGTTTTGAGTTTGATGATGAGCTGGCGAAACAATTTAACAACAAAAACTGGGCGTTGCTTGAACAGGTCTCACCCCATCGTTTGTATGATGAAACCCAAAAAATGTTCATAGGGGGTTACATTGTGCCACTGTTGCCGTTATTGTTTGAGTATCAAGCCATTGAACAATTAATGGTTTATCCACCCAATGCCCCAACCGCTTTGCTAAAGCAAGTTGCCATGAATACCGATAAACGCATCGCCTCTGGTAAAAGCATCAATCCAGCCTTTTTTTATGCTGCCTTACTTTGGGAAAATTACCTATATCAGTTGAACAAATTTAAAAAACAAGGGCATCATTTTACGCATGCTCAGGAAAAAGCCGCCAATAAAGTCATTGACCGTCAACGACTAAAAACCGCCATTCCAAGATTTGCTGAGCAGTTTATTAAAGACATTTGGTTACTACAGCCACGCCTTGCCAATCCCAAACATAAGCAAATCTTAACCATCAGCGAGCATGCAAGGTTTCGAGCGGGATTTGATTTTTTGTTATTACGAGAAATGGCAGGCGAAGATGACATCGCCTTTAGTGAGCCTACCAATGGCATGGGTGTATGGTGGCAAACGTTTCAGACCATGAACGACCGTGAACAGCGACACGCCATTGACCAATTGACCAATCAAGAGAGACGCAGCAGCAAACACCGTCGCCAACGTCTGCAATCATATGATATGGATGACCCAAGCGACCGCATGGCAACCGACACATTCGCAAATCATCAGTTGCACACTGGGTTGCATATTGGTGAGCAGTCAAACACACAGACCAATGCCAACCGTCATGCTGAGCACAACCACCGTCAAAAAGAAAAAGCCCAACTGCAACAGTTATCTTTATCCGAGCAAACTTTGAGCGAACAAGCACAGAAAAAACAGCCATCGCCTTTATTCACGGTGCTGACCAGTGATGCCACCCAAGAGACCCCAAAACAACCAACCATCAAAAAACAAAACAAACAACAGCAAAAAAGCACGCAAAACATAAGCCAACATCATAAAACTAAAGATGCCGTACAAAACGTTGCACAAGACACTATACAAAACACTGTACAAAACACGACAAGAAACGCTGTGCCAAATGCTGTGATACCTTTAACACCAAGCCAAGCTAAAAATGAGCTGAGTCATTACCTGCCCATACCCAATCAGCGTCGCCATAAAAAAATGTCATCAATGACATAAACAATAAAATCAGGTTAAAATCAGGTTTAAGAAGAGAATAAAGTTTGGTTCTATGAACACATCTGAGAATTGGATAGGTTGTTTTATTGGACTTGGTGGCAACATTGCCAATGAACTTGGCACCCCCACCGAGCATATCATCAACGCCATGCAAGCCTTCAAACAGTCGCCACATTTTACCGATGTGAAAGTGTCATCACTGTATCAGTCCAAAGCCTTTGGCATCACCGACCAACCTGATTTTATCAATGCGGTATTAAGTGCCAATACCAGCTTATCACCGCTTGAGCTGCTTAATTTTTGTCAAGGTCTTGAACAGACCGCCAAAAGAGTGCGATTGCGTCATTGGGGTGAGCGGTCTTTAGATGTGGATATTTTGTTATATGGTGATAAACGCATTCATCATCAGTGGCTGACCGTGCCACATCAAGGCTTATTTGAACGAAATTTTGTGTTAATCCCAATGCTTGAAATTGATGGGTGTTTGGTGGTTAATGGGCAAAAATTGGCGGATTTAAATGAAAGTAACAATTGGCAAGGTTTGAAGAAACTGACATGAGTTTGGATAAACTGGCATCAAAGGAGCAATACATGACCCCTGTTTTTATCAATCCATTTACCGATTATGGCTTTAAAAGACTGTTTGGTGAAGAAGCCAGTAAACCATTTTTAATTGATTTTTTAAACTCAATATTGCCCAAAAAACATCAAATTGCTGATTTAATTTTAAAAAACAGTGAGCGAATGGGCTTTACAGATTTTGACCGTAAAGCCATCTATGACATTTATTGTGAAAGCGTGGCAGGTGAAAAATTCATCGTTGAGTTGCAGCGTGCCAAACAAACCTTTTTTAAAGACCGAACTTTTAAAGACCGAACGCTTTATTATTCAACATTTCCCATCATTGAACAAGCCCAAAAAGGCGATTGGAATTATGAACTTAAGGCGGTGTATTGTATCAGCATTTTGGATTTTTTATTTGATGAGCATAAAGATGACCAAGAGGTCATTTATAATGTTCAGTTAAAAGACCAAAACAATCAAATTTTTTATGAAAAATTCAATTTAATTTACTTGCAATTACCCAACTTTTGTAAATCAGAAGCGGAATTGAACACCAATTTGGACAGATGGTTATTTTTTATTAAAAATTTAGAAGACCTACAGCATATCCCTGCCATTTTTCAAAATAGCTTGATTGAACAAGCGTTTGATAAAGCAAAAATTGCCAATTTTAATCCCCAAGAAATGAGTAAATATCGAGACAGTTTAAAAATATACTGGGATAACTATAATGTGGTCAATACCGCCAAACAAGAAGGCATTGAACAGGGGCTTGAGCAAGGCATTAAGCAAGGCCTTGAACAGGGCATTAAGCAAGGCCTTGAACAGGGCATTGAACAAGGTAAAAAACAACAAGCCCTTGAAACCGCAAAGACCTTAAAACAACTAAATACCCCTGTTGAAACGATTATCCAAGCCACCATGCTAAGTGCTGAAGAAATTAAACAGCTATGACTGAAACGGTCATCACTTAATTAAACAGCCATTACCCTAAAAAGGCAATCCTATGAGCGGCCAAGCCCCATCATCATCAATCTCCCCCAAACCCAAAGCACCCATCACCCTATCTACTTTAAACAAACTAAAAGCAGAGGGTAAAACATTTTCTTGCCTAACTTGTTACGAGGCAAGTTTTGCTCACGCCATGCAGTTGGCAGACATTGACACCATTTTAATCGGTGATAGTCTGGGCATGGTTGTCCAAGGGCAACGCTCAACCTTGCCAGTGGGCGTTGGGGACATGGTTTATCACACTCAAAATGTGGTGCGTGGTAATTCTCACGCTTTAATCTTATGCGATTTGCCTTTTATGAGTTATGCCACCGTATCTGATGCCATTGCCAGTGCCAAGGCGGTCATGCAGGCAGGTGCCAATGTGGTTAAAATTGAAGGGGGCAGCGAGCTTACCGACATTGTCAAGGTCTTGGCAAACAATGGCGTACCCACTTGCGTGCATTTGGGATTAACGCCGCAGTCGGTGAATGTCTTTGGTGGCTATAAAGTACAAGGTAAAACGGACGCCCAAGCGGATAAATTGATGAAAGATTGTACAGCCGTGGTGAATGCTGGGGCGAGTCTTTTGTTGCTTGAATGCGTACCAGCATCGCTTGCCAAAGCTGTTACCGAGCGGTTCGCTGTGCCTGTCATTGGCATTGGGGCTGGGGTGGATTGTGATGGGCAAGTGCTGGTCATGCACGACATGCTGGGCGTTTATACCCGAAAACCTGCCAAATTTGTCAAAAACTTTTTGACCGATGACAGCAACCAAACCAAAGACATTGTTGGGGCGTTTAAAGCCTATCATCGTGCTGTCAAACAGCGTGCCTTTCCAACAGAGAAGCACAGTTTTTAGCCATGGATTTTAGCAATGGATGATGTTGGCAATTAAAGGTGTCTTGCATTGTATGACATCATACATTTATACTGTGGTGAGATTCATTGATTAGGAGCCACTGCCATGTATGACAGTTCTTTTAGTTTTCGCACGCATGAAAGCATTAAAAATCAAGCATTTGATGTCATCAGAAGTTATGGTTTATCGCCTGCTCAGACATTTAATATGTTTCTAACACAGATTGCCATCAGCAAACAAATTCCATTAAGTTTGGATTATCAGCCCAATACTGTGACCGCTGATGCCATAAAGGAATTGATAGATGGTCAGGGTGAGACGTTTGAAGCAAATGACGTTGCTGATTTTCAACAACATATGATGGCTTTGACCAATCCAGATGTGAGCGAGTAAATGAAGTATTCGCTCAGTAAAAGTTATAAACGTGATATTAAAAAACTGTCATCAGAAGTACTATCAAGCCCTGAGTTGATAGAAGTTTTATATTGTATTTTTAAGCAAAAACCCCTACCAGCACAGTATAAAGACCATGCGTTGACTGGAAACTGGCAAGGTTTTCGTGATTGTCATGTCAAAAATGATTTGGTTTTGATTTATCGCATGGTTGATGGTGAGTTGCAACTTGCTCGATTAAACACACATTCAGAAGTTTTTGGTTAACATCAGTTTTTGGTTAAATGAAGACGGTTAAATCACTGTCATTAAACCTTTAAACAGCACACCTTTACGATGGATTAGCATATTCATGGTAGAGCATACGCACGGTAAAGCATGGTCTTTAGAAAATCATGCACTTTAGGATAAAAACATGAAAATTTTTCACACCATCAAAGACTTAAAAAACGAATTAAACCCCTTACGCCACCAAAAAATAGCCTTAGTCCCAACCATGGGTAATTTACATGATGGGCATTTATCCCTTGTGGCACTTGCCAAACAACATGCCGATGTTGTGGTGGTGAGTATCTTTGTCAATCCCACTCAATTTGGGGCAGGTGAAGATTTTGCCAGTTATCCACGCACGCTTGATGACGATTGCCAAAAACTTGCCAAAGCTGGCGTGGCGTTGGTTTTTGCCCCAAGTGTGGACGAGATGTATCCTGTCTATCCGCCCAATGTTCAAATCCTGTCAGGCAGTATCAGCAAGATATTATGTGGTCAGACACGCCCCACGCATTTTGACGGTGTTGGGCTTGTGGTGAGTAAGCTGTTTAATATCGTTCGTCCTGATGTGGCGGTATTTGGTAAAAAAGACTACCAGCAACTTGCCATCATTGCCCAATTGGTGCAAGAATTAAATTTTGAGATTGACATTATTGGCAGTGAGATTGTCAGAGCCGATGACGGTTTGGCGTTATCGTCTCGCAACCAGTATTTGACCGAGCAAGAGCGTGCCATTGCCCCACGGCTGGCACAAGCCTTACAACAGCTTGCAGGTGAGTTACAGTCTGCCAGCGTTGCTGATTTTGATACGATGATACAAAAAACCAAAGACAAATTAACTTATGATGGTTTTACAGTGGATTATTTGCAAGTACTCAATCAGCAACTGCAACCTGCTAGCCGCCATGATAAGCATTTGGTGATTTTGACCGCTTGTTATTTGGGCAAGGCAAGGCTGTTGGATAATTTGGAAATTACCTTAAATCCATGTTAATAATTCATGTTAACAGTCCATGTTAATAATCCATGTTCATCTAAATCCATGTTAATGGTTTTGCTTATTTTGTTAAGGAAATATGATGCCCAAACTCATTGCCCCAAACTCAATCATTGTGGTGTCAGGGCGTTCAGGTTCAGGAAAAACCTCCGTACTCAACACCTTAGAAGATTTTGGCTATTATCCGCTTGACAATTTGCCTTTATCCATCGTGCCACTTGCCATAGAAAAATTGGTCAATGACAGCCAGATTCATCGCATTGCTGTGGGCATAGATGTCCGCACGCCCAAAGCGGATTTATCCAACTTTGGTCAAGTGTATGACAGCTTGATACAAACCTATGGCAAGACCGCTTTGACTGTGGTGTATGCCACCGCCCAAGATGATGTACTGGTCGCACGCTATGATGCCACTCGCCGAGTGCATCCATTGATGGCGATGGCTGGCAATCTGCCCAATGCCATTCAAAAGGAAATTGAGCTGCTTGAACCGATTGCCTGCCATGCTGATATTAAAATTGATACCAGTTTGTTAAACATTCATGAGCTAAAAAACAGCCTAAGACAACATTTGGGCGTGGATAACCACATCATCGTTCATGTGCTGTCGTTTGGGTTTAGGCATGGCACGCCCAAAGATGCTGATTTTGTCTTTGATGTGCGTACCCTGCCAAATCCACATTGGGAAGTGGATTTGCATCATCTGACAGGGCTTGATGGGCCTGTGCAGGAATTTTTTGCTCAATTTCCTGCCGTGTATGAACTGACGCATGACATCAGCACATTTTTATTAAAGTGGTTGCCTGATTTTATTGAGAACAATCGCCATTTTGTGACCATCGCCATTGGTTGTACAGGGGGTAAACACCGCTCGGTATTTGTCAGCCAAGCGGTGGGGGAGATATTAACTGGTCATTTGCCTGATAAAATGCAGGTGAATGTTAAGCACCGTGAAAAATCTTTTTGGTGAGTTTATGATTACTGGCATATGAATATGCACACAAATATTAAGGTATCTTATGATTGATTGGTCACAACATGACATGCGTGTTTCACGCACCGAACAAAAAAAAGCCCACGAACGCTTGCAACAACTTGCCCAACCGCTTGCCCATTTATCCAAAAAACAACTCAAAAAACTGACCGTCAGTGAATTCTTATTGGCTGAGCTTAATGCCTTAGCCAATCTGCCTGATGGCTCAGCACGTAACCGCCAAATTAAACGCATTAGCAAAATGATGGCCGAAGAAAATCGTGATGAACTGATAGATGGATTATTTGCCCTAAGCTTCTCGCCAGAGCAAGCGAACAAAATTGATGCGTGGTATGACCGCTTAAACATCAATGACGAATCCACGCTCAAGCAATTTAGCAAGCAGTTTTATGTGGTTGAGCGAAACAGCCTATATCAACTGTTATTATGGATTGAATATGCCAAGTACTTACAAGATGATGAGCTGTTGGCAGAGTCAGAAGCCGACTTAAAAAACTATATTCATGAAGTGGCGATATTGTCTAAATGAGGTTGTTTAAGTGGTGTTGTTTGAATGATGATGGCTTTAAATAACCCTTGTACGTATAAATAGTTGAAATTAACCATGACAGACACACAGCATCACCGTTCTCAAAAAAACGACCGTTCTCAAAAAAACACAGTTACCGATTATCAACCGCAATACCTTATCATTGGTCAAGGCGGTATTGGGCTGGCGGTAACCAATGATTTGGCAAAAAAAGGTTATTTGGTAACAGGGTTGGCACGTCGTCATCGTGATGATTATGAGTTGCATCAAAATGCCAAATACATTCAAGCCGATGCGTTGACGCTTGATGCCACGGTGCTTGCTGACTTTACCCACATTGCCATCATCATTACTCCTGACCGTTATGATGCCAATGCCTACCGTGATGCCTATCTTGCAGTCGCCAAGCATCTGGCAAACATGGCAATGGCATTGCCCAAGCTTGAGCAGATGGTGTTTATTTCATCAACAGGAGTCTATGGACAAGATGATGGTGAATGGGTTGATGTATTGACCACACCCAAAGTGCCTAATCATGCAGGGTCTATTTATATTTTACAAGCAGAACAGGCATTACAGCAGGCATTCAAAGACCAAGCCGTTATCATCAGACCCAGTGGCATTTATGGTAAAACAAGAAGGCGCTTGATTGAACAAGCCAAACAGTCACTCAATGACGAAAGCAATGGGGCAATTCATTGGACAAACCGCATCATGGACAGTGATTTGGTTACTGTGGCGGTCAACGTGTTAACCCTAGCCAAGCCAGAACCGTTATACTTGGCAAGTGATTATGCCCCAGTGAGTAAGACGGTGTTGATGACATGGTTAAAACAATTCTTGGCGAAAAATTCAAACACCAACCATTCAAACACTAACCATTTAAATACAAACCATGGCAATGACACAGACACAACAGACCATCAAATACCCATCCAATATCAAGACAAGACGCATCAAAAAATGACAGGAAAACGCATTCATAGCAACATTCCCAGAGCATGGCTACAATACCCTGATTGGCAGTCAGGATATACTTACTTGTTGGCAGATGATAAAACGAGATGATAAGACATTAGAAATCAGGTTTTGACTTTCTCCTCCTATCGTTTGGGGATTCCTTCTACAAGACGGTCAAGCCAGGCCGCAAAGAACGTTCTTATATCTATAAGTCAATTATCGTTTGAGTTCAAACCAACCTGCATTGTACACCAACTTGGTCAGTTTGCCTTTTTTGCTGTTAAATTGGGTAGCTTTTACATCACCGACCACGATTAGGGCAGTGTCTTTGATACGTCGCTTGAGTGTTTTCATGGGGTGGGTTTATACCGACATTACCTGTTATTCAATTATTCAATATTGTTGGTCTAATCAATGGAAAATAGCTTAAGATGTGATAGACACGTTGTCTTATATCCACTCTCTGACGTGGGTGGGTTTACAGTAACGAGTGATAAAAACCATCAAACATAAAAAAACTGCCAAGCATCACAAGATGGGCAGTTAATCCGTCTAATCATTTCATTGTCTAATCATTGTCTAATTGATGCTTACAAATGGCGCGCCCGGAGAGAGTCGAACTCCCGACCTTCTGGTTCGTAGCCAGACGCTCTATCCAACTGAGCTACGGGCGCATGTTTGTCAACATTCATAAATGATGGTTGGCAATTATAACGATAAATATGTCATTGTCAACCATTTTTTGGCAAAAATGCTGGTCTAACATAAATGGCGGTGAAGGAGGGATTCGAACCCTCGATACGTGTAATACGTATGGTTCCTTAGCAGGGAACTGGTTTCAGCCACTCACCCACTTCACCGTTTACTGATGTTTATGTCTTATTTTATGTGTTTTATATAAAAACATTCAAACATAAAAATATCAGCCACACAAGAGTGATGCTTTAAAAAGGCATCATCAAATCTGTGCTAGGGATTTGCTCTGTGTTGTAGGGACGGTATTATAACAAATGATTTGATAATTGCAACAAATCACACAAAAAAATTGCCTTAATGGGTCAAATAAATATGTTAGGCTATGCAAGTTTGTT
This sequence comes from Lwoffella lincolnii, assembly GCF_037201985.1. Lineage (NCBI taxonomy): Bacteria > Pseudomonadati > Pseudomonadota > Gammaproteobacteria > Moraxellales > Moraxellaceae > Lwoffella > Lwoffella lincolnii. The sequence goes on from NZ_CP147511.1 coordinate 263,248, forward strand.
ATTTTAGTGATTTTAGTTCACTTTATCACCCTTTCTTAATTACCCCTTTTTATCATCAGTTAGGATATCTTATGTTACCCAATCTTATCCCCGTACAGTCCAATCCCCTTGATGTGCTACTTTATACCTTGGGTTGGCGACTACAAAAACTTAGCCAAGATTTTAGCCAAAATCCTGATGCACAAGCAAATGATGAGCTTGCTGAGCTGCTGGCTGATGTGTCGCATACCATTGTGTTTAGTAGTGATGCCGATGGTGTGGCGCGGGTGTTTCGTTTTGAAAATGGGCAGGTCAGTCAGCAACAAGGCACAGCAGAAGATGCTGATTTGACGGTGGATTTTAAGGACAGCATGACAGGTGTTAAGCTGTTGATGAAAGGTGATGTGCGTGCTTTTATGACCGCCATTCAAAATGAAGATGTCAGTGTTAAAGGTGATTATGGGCTGATGTTATGGTTTGCTAAGGTAGCAAAACTTGCCATACCCGATGTACCAGATGCTCTAAAACCTTATGTTGAGCAAGCCAAGCCACTGCTAGACCAAGCCAAGCCTTATGCTCATCAAGCAGGACAGCTTGCCAACGATGTGTTGGGCAAATTGGTCAGTCGCCTAAAAAAATAGACATCAAATCAGTGCTTTATAGGGATTTTTATAGGGACATCGCACAATGACCACCACTCAAAGCCAGCCAAAACAAGCGTCCATTCTTTCACGAGAAGAGATTGCTCAGTTGTTTGATTTGCCGTTGATGGATTTGTTGTTTCAAGCTCAGACGGTGCATCGCCAGAATTTTGTTGCCAATAGGGTACAAATCAGCACCTTGTTGTCGATTAAAACAGGCAATTGCCCAGAGGACTGTGGCTACTGCTCACAATCAGGACATCATCGAGACAGCACAGGTTTGGTGGCACAAAAACGCTTAGACATACAGACGGTGCTACAAAAAGCACGCCAAGCCAAAGCGTCAGGGTCATCTCGCTTTTGTATGGGGGCAGCATGGAAACACCCCAGTGATAAGGACATGCCCTATGTGTTGGAGCTGATTAAAGAAGTTAAAGCGTTAGGGCTTGAAACTTGTATGACGCTTGGCATGTTGAGCCAAGCACAATCAGAACAGCTTGCCACAGCAGGGCTAGACTACTATAACCATAACTTAGACACGTCTCGTGCTTATTATGACCAAGTTACCCGCACACGAAGTTATGATGAGCGTTTGCAGACATTAGATTATGTGCGTCAAGCAGGCATGAATGTGTGTAGTGGCAGTATTGTGGGCATGGGTGAGAGTCGAGATGACCGCATTGATTGGGTGCTTGAGCTGACAAAAATGCCAAAACCACCTGAATCTATTCCAGTTAATTTGCTTGTTCCTATTAAAGGCACGCCACTGGGGGATAGGGTTTTGGTAGAAGGGCAGTTGTCGGTGATTGAGTGGATACGCACCATTGCAGTGACTCGCATTTGTTGCCCAACCAGTTATGTTCGCTTATCAGCAGGGCGTGAGAATCTATCTGATGCTGAACAGGCGTTGGCATTTATGGCAGGGGCAAATTCGTTTTTTTATGGAGACAAGCTATTGACCACGGGTAATGCCAGTCAAGCCAATGATGACCGCATGATGCGTGAGCTTGGGCTGGTTGCCATGCCTGTTAAACAGGTCACTGTCATTGATGCGATGGCAACATGATAATATGCTAGGCAACATAGCAGCATGGTTGAGTTGATATGCCTATTCACAATAAAAGAGACACCGCATTAGATTTACTCATCGTGTTATTGGTATCATATGGAATACTTTAATTGGATAAAAGCCTTTCATGTCATTGCCATGGTAACTTGGTTTGCAGGGTTGTTTTATCTGCCAAGACTGTACGTTTATCATGCCATGAGTGATGATGGCATCAGCCATGAACGATTTGAAATCATGGAACGCAAGTTGTATCGTGGCATCATGACCCCTGGCATGGTGATGACGTGGGTACTGGGTTTGTTGATGGTTTGGCTCGGTTGGGATGGCTATAAAACCCAATATTGGCTACATGCCAAGCTGACTTTGGTGGTCATGCTGACGGCGTATCATTTGGTGTGTGGTCATTATCGCAAACGCCTGATTGGTAACGCCCATCTAAAATCGCATGTGTTTTGGCGATGGTTTAATGAGTTGCCAACTTTTTTATTAATTGGCATTGTGATGTTGGTCATTGTTAAGCCATTTTAAAGTTAATCCATTTTAAAGCTGAGCTTTTAAAGCGAAAGCTTAGATGATAAATGCCAAGTCAGATGAATGATGGCTGTCAGTTCTGATTTTACCCATGCTGTTCGTCAGACTGCATTTTTATATTGACATGGCGTTTGTTGGGTTGTTGCCCTTGCAACACTTGTTGCATGACTTGGGCTTCTTTGGCATCGTCAAAGCCCATGACTTGGCATGCCAACCCCCCATTTGGCTCATAAATCAACAGCTGTTTGCCTTTTAGCATAATTTGGTCATCTTCTTTGACGAGAAGGCGTTTTCTTTGCCCTGCTTGCGTGTAGTGAAAGACACCGGGGCGGACTTCCAACATACCTTGACTGATAAGAATGTCTTTACTGACTTGCTGTTTTTGCCGATACCAATTAAACACAAAACTCCCCACCACTAAGATGGCCAGAGCAGTCATGGCAAGACGCTCTGGCAATAGGCTCATCGCCATGGCAACCGCCACCGCCCCAATCAGCAATGCTGATGCAAACCAAAATAACCCATTGCCTTGATGGTTACTTTGCCCTGATAGGGTGATATTTACCCCGCTGTCTGTGACTTGTAACACGATGTTTTCCTTAATCTTAGTATGAATTTACCAATGTACTGCTTTACCAATGTAACGCTTTACCAATTTAATGTTTGTTGTTGCAAGGTAATCAGTTGGGCGATGCCAGCTTCTGCCATTGTCAACATGTTATCCATTTGTGTGCGGTTAAAGGGTTTTTCTTCTGCTGTGCCTTGAATTTCGATGAACTCGCCTTTTTGGGTCATCACCACATTTAAGTCAGTCTCACAGGTTGAATCTTCTTCATAGCACAAATCAAGCAAGATTTCTCCGTCTTTAATGCCCACTGAAACGGCAGCAACCAAACCTAATAAGGGGTCGGTTTTGAGTTGTTTTTTGCCATCACGTTGTTGCATGTTTTCAATGGCATCAATCACGGCGATGGCCGCCCCTGTGATGCTAGCGGTGCGTGTGCCACCGTCGGCTTGAATGACATCGCAATCAACATAAATGGTGTTTTCACCCAATTTGTCCAGATTTACCATGGCGCGCAAACTGCGACCGATGAGTCGCTGAATTTCTTGGGTCCGTCCTGATTGCTTGCCATGGGTGGCTTCTCGTTGGCTGCGGGTGTGAGTGGCTCTGGGCAACATGCCATATTCAGCGGTTATCCAGCCTTTGCCTTGTCCTTTAAGCCAGCGGGGAACGCCTGTTTCGACGCTGGCGGTGCATAAAACTTTGGTTTCACCAAAGCTGACCAACACAGAGCCTTCGGCGTGTTTGGTGTAATTTCTCTCAAAGCTGACGGCTCGCAGTTGGTCGTTTTGACGGTCATCGATACGCATGAGTTATCCTATGTTGTGTGTTTAACAGGTTGTGTGTTTAAAAAAGATGTTGGGTTATATGTTGGGTCATAAAAGTGAGATGAATGGCTTTAGGGGTGGTAATAAGGTGTGCTTATCCTATCGATGGTTGATGCCAATAGCAAGGTAAAATTGACCATATCAGTCCTTGCTATATCAGTCCTTCTCGCTCACGCAATTCACGATGGCGGATTTTGCCCAACTGGGATTTGGGCAATTCATCAATCACCACAATATGGCGTGGGCGTTTGTAGCCTGTTAGGTTTTTTTTGCCATATTGTAGCAACTGTTGAAATACAGATGCTTCACCCTGTGTGTCAATGGCGGTTTGACCTTTGGCAGTCAGCACCACGTACAGTTTTGGGTCTTCACCACGTTCTTGACTGGGGACACTGATGGCAGCACTTTCAGCAATGTAGTCATGTGTGTTCATGATGTGTTCAATCTCACTGGGATAGACATTAAACCCTGATACCAATATCAAGTCTTTTTTGCGGTCTACCAGTTTGATAAAACCGTCTCGGTTCATGATGCCGATGTCGCCTGTCTTTAGGTAACCTGTTTGGGTAAAGCTGTCTTGATTTAAGGCAGGTGCGTTGTGATAACTGTGCATCACTTGTGGGCCAAAAACGCACACTTCCCCCCGTTCACCCATGCCCACGGGCTGTTCAAAATCATCTAACAACACAATATCAGTCGCCACCAAGGGCAAACCAACCATACCATTGTATGCCCCAAGCATGGGAGGATTGGCAGTTACCACAGGAGATGCTTCGGACAGTCCATAGCCTTCGATGATGGGCAGGCCTGTAACTTTGTGCCATTGGGCGGCGACTTTGGCATCGACTGCCATGCCACCACCCACGGTCATCTGCAAGGTTGAAAAGTCCAATTGGGCAAATTTACGATGATTCAGCAAGGCTTTAAACAGCGTATTAACCCCTGCCATCATGGTTGGCTGATGGCGTTTGATTTGCTTGATGATGGCATCTGTGTTAGATGGGTCAATGATGAGTAAACTGCAACCACCTGACACCATGCCAAATAGTCCCCCTATCATAAACGAAAACACATGATACAATGGCAATGCGGTGAGCATCAGATGACCTTTACCACCATGGTCAATCAATGTCGTTGCCACATCAAAATCTGATTGCACTTCAGGCTCAAAAAACGCATTATCCATTGACCATGCACTGCTCTCTGCAACAGTATTGGGATAAGCAGACTGTATCCATGCCTTTAACTGAACCAGATTGGCAAGCAGGTTATGATGGCTAAGCTGTGCTGCCTTGGCTCGCCCTGTTGTGCCACCTGTGTATTGTAGCAATGCCAAATCTTCACCGACAACCTCAGGGCGCTGATAACTGTACTGAATGCCTTGCAATCTGGCTTGTTGATAAGGCGTACTGCCATCAATGTGCCGAAGTGATTGCTTGTGGCGATACCCCACCAAATGCCGTGCCAACAATCCCTTAACCTGCCCCAAACTGTCCGATAAGCCACACACAATGACGTGTGGCAAGCGGTATTGGCTGGGCATGTCCACATAAGTTTTGGTGAATAAGTCAAAGATGAACAACACCTTTGCCCCACTGTCGCTTAGCTGATAAGTCAGTTCTGTTGTTGTGTATAATGGATTGACATTCACAATGACCAAACCTGCTCGCAAGATGGCAAAGGTTAAAATGGGATATTGTAAGCAGTTAGGCAGCATCACCGCCACTTTATCACCTTGGGTCAAGCCAAGCGACTGTAGATAACTGGCAAGATAACGGCTGTCAGCTTCAAGCTCTTGGTAGGTGAGTGGCACATTGGCACACAGATAGGCGGTGCGTTTGGCGTACTTACGACATTGACGCTCCATCACATCAATAAGACTGATGTGGGCATCAGGGAATGGCACATCATCGGTCATGCCATAGCGTTCATAGCTTGTTAACCAAGGCTTTTCGGTGTCATAAACCATACATTCAATGAGTGATAACGATGAATGATAACAACACCGAGAAAACATATGAATGTTCTGTCGGTGTGGGCGTTATGTTTGGGTTGTTTTATTATTTGAGTTGCTTAATTTTTTGGAAAATGTTAACCATTATTTTTTTAACCATTATTATTTTTTTCTTCTAATTTACGCAACTCTTTACGCAAAATCTTGCCAACAGGCGATTTGGGCAATTCATCGACAAATTCCACATGGCGTGGGCGTTTGTAGCCCGTCAGATGCTCTCTGGCATGTTTGATGACCTCGTTTTTGCTTAGGGTGTTGTCTTTACGCACGATGTAGATTTTGGGAACTTCACCGCTGTTGTCATCTGGCACACCGATAACCCCAGCTTCCATGATTTTGGGGTGATTGGTCATGACATCTTCCACTTCGTTAGGATACACGTTAAACCCAGAGACCAAAATCATGTCTTTTTTGCGGTCAACAATCTTAAAGTAGCCATCATTATCCATCACACCGATGTCCCCTGTGCGAAAATAACCGTCTTTGGTGGTGCAATCAGCCGTGTCTTCTGGACGCTTCCAATAGCCTTGCATGACTTGTGGGCCTTTGGCGGCGATTTCACCAGCCTCACCGATGGTCACTTCGTTGCCATCATCGTCCACTAAAATGATGTCGGTGGCAGGGGCGGGTATGCCAATTTTGCCTGTGTATTGAGTCAATGTGGGTGGGTTCATGGTCAAGACAGGCGAAGTTTCAGACAGACCATAACCTTCTAAAATGGGTGTGCCTGTGAGTTTTTTCCATTCATTGGCAGTATTCGACATCACCGACATGCCGCCTCCTAATGACACTCGAATGTTGGTTAGGTTAAGTTCACGGAATTTGGCATGGTGAGCCAAACCGTTAAACAAGGTATTGACGGCAGGGAAGAATGCTGGGCGATATTTATCAATGTCTTTGACCAAGCTGTCAAGGTCACGGGGGTTTGGCACAAGCACGCCAGCAAAGCCTTTATCCATTGCCAAAAGACCACACACGGTAAAAGAAAAAATGTGATACAAAGGCAGAGCAACCAAAATATATTGCCCTTGAGAGTCTTCACCATCAGAAAATATGGTTTCAACAAAGGCTGAAGATTGTAGCAAGTTGGCGACTAAGTTACGATGCGACAACATTGCCCCTTTGGCAACGCCTGTTGTGCCACCTGTGTATTGCAAAACTGCCAAGTCATCTAATGTCAGGTCATTGGGGCGTTTGTATTGGCTGGCTGGCACAGTTTTTAGGGCATCTTTAAAGCTGATGTGTCCTGCAATGTGCCAATTAGGCACCATTTTTTTGACATGACGCACCACGGTATTGACGATAAATCCCTTTATCATGCCAAACATATCACCCATGGTGGTAACGATGACATGCTCTATGTTGCCCTTATTTGATACGTTTTGATACGTTTTGGCGAAGTTTTCAAGTAAAATGATGGCACGAGCATCGCTGTCTGCCAATTGATGGTTAAGTTCATGACTGGTGTATAGTGGATTGACATTGACCAAAACCAAGCCAGCTCTTATCACCGCCAGCATACAAATGGGATATTGTAGAATGTTTGGCAACATCACCGCCACTTTATCGCCTTTTTTTAGCCCCAAAGATTGCAAATACGCCGCCATTTGCTGACTGTAAATATCCAGCTCACGAAAGCTTAAACTGGCCCCCATACAAACATAAGCTTCTTTGTCGCCATGATGAGCAAAGTTACGCTCAAAACAATCAATTAAAGAGGTATTATCCGCTGGCATGTTAATGTGGTCAACAATACCAATTGTGTCATAGGTTTTTCGCCAAGGACGGTTATCAGGTGAATTAAGGCGGTGGCTGGTGGTGGCATTCATGGTGGTTGTGTCGGTCATGTCATGTCCTTTTATTTTATCCATTCAATCAACATATCAATGATACATATCGGTGTTTAAAATATGTGTGTCGTGCTTAAAATATAGGCATTTAAAATTTAGGTGCTTAAAACCAGATGTTTAAAATTAGCCACTTAAAATCAGGTACTTAACAATGTCAGTGGATAAACAATGTCAGTGGCTAAATTGTTAAACCAATTAAACCACATTACTTGATAAAATACATCAACTAACCCAAAATCCACAAGAGAAAAAATCATTTTAGCCATTGATTTTACCGTTGATTTTAGCAACTGTGAGGCAACATGACCTTAGCCATTAGATTAACCAATTCTTTGGCGATGTCTTTTTTGGGCATTTTTGCCAATGAGGCTGATGGGTGTTGGTATTTGTCTGCAAAAAATACCGTCATCGCATTGTCATCACTGGCAAAACCAATGTCTTGGCGAGACACATCATTACAAGCAATCATGTCTAACTTTTTGTCTATCAGTTTGTTGTGGGCGTATTTTTCAACGTCTTGTGTTTCAGCAGCAAAACCAACCATAAACATATTAGGATTCTCTTTAGAAATGGTCGCCAAAATGTCGGGGTTTTTCACCAGTTCTAGGGTCATGGCTGGTTGGGTTTTTTTGATTTTTTGTGGGGCGGTGGTTTTTGTGCGGTAGTCGGCAACAGCGGCGGTGGCAATAAACACATCACAACCTGTATCTGCTGTTTTTTTGGCAGCCTGTAGCATGTCATCGGCTGATTGAACGGTGATTTTCTGCACACCAATGGGGGTGGTTAGTGTTACTTTTTCCCCAACAATTAAAGTTACCTCTGCCCCTGCATCACGGCAAGCAGTTGCCAACGCATAACCCATTTTACCTGTTGAATGATTGGATAAATATCGCACTGGGTCAATGGCTTCTAAGGTTGCTCCTGCGGTGATGACCACTTGCTTACCTGCCAGCAATTGGGGCTGATGTTGTTTGGCCAATGCCCATTGCACTTGCTCAAACAAGGCTTCTGGCTCAGGTAGTCGACCAGCACCCACATCGCCACAAGCTTGTTCACCGCTGGCAGGTTCAATGATTTGATACCCCAAATCTGTCAGTGTCTGTGTGTTTAAGACGACGGCAGGGTTTGCCCACATTTGTTGGTTCATGGCAGGAGCAACCAAGATGGGTGCTGTTGTGGCAAGACAAACGGTGGTCAATAAGTCATCTGCCATGCCCATGCTTAAGCGTGCCAAGGTGTTGGCAGAGGCAGGGGCAATGATGAGTAAATCCGCCCATTTGGCAAGCTGAATATGCCCCATGCCTGCTTCGGCAGTTTCATCAAGTAACTGGGTATGGACGGCATTGCCTGTTAATGCTTGCAAAGTCAATGGGCTGATAAAGGCGGTTGCGCCTTTGGTCATGATGACTTGCACGTTATGACCGTATTTAACCAATAGGCGAGCAAGGCTGGCAGATTTATAAGCGGCAATACCACCTGTGATGGCAAGAAGAATGTTGTTCATGATGAAATGTCTCTGCACACAACAAAAAATAAACAAGTTTGATAAAACCTTGATGTGGTAAAACTGAGAGATAGTAAAGCTAAGATGTGGTAAAACTTGAATGGCGACGCTTATCCCACCACCACATCAGTCACTTCTAATGGGTTTTTATCCACGTCTTTTTCAAAGCTGTCTAATCCCATGACGTGATACAATTCTGATAATGCTTGGCGAATATCTAAGGGCATCTTATGGTAACTGCCAATGACATATCGCACCACGTCCATGGCTTTTTGTTTATCCGCCTTGGTCTTAAGCAATGTTGGTAGGGTTTGTATGGCTTGTTCTTTGGCAAAGCGAACGATGATGGTCTGTTCATGCAGCAGCTCAGCAAGTTGTTGATGTGTCAGCTCGGTAAAGGGTTTGCTTTGTGTCAGTATTTCGGTGATAAGTATCAGCTTATCACGCTTAATGCCCCCTTGGCTCATGGTGTTGCTAAGCACCAATATTCTCACCACCGCTTCACAAAAACCACCTTGTTCCATGCGGCTTAATGCCATCTGTACGCTTGGCATTTCTTGTAGACGTTCTTTATCGGTTAAGCGACGAGAGGTCTCTTGTTGTCCATAGGCACGCAGCCACGGTAATGCCCACCAGCCATAAAACAGCATTTCGCTGGTCATGTCTTGCCAATCTCGCCATAAGTCAAGTGTGGTGTTAATGGTGGTTATCCATAAGCGTTCCATTTGCAAAAATAGGTTATTTTGTTGTAAAGATTCGGTGGCAGGTAGGGTGGGGGCGGCTTCTGAGCCTTGTAAGATGGCTTGTTGTTTTTTGACATCTGTTTCATTGATGTCTGCTGATGTGATGCTTGCTGATGGGGTGTGTGAGTCAGTCTTTGTGATGAGTGAGTGGATAGGGTCATCATTTTGATTGATGCTGGTGGCAACGGTTTTTATTATCATGGCAAAGGGATTGCGACTGCTCCACAGTTTGCGTTGTAGTCGTAATGGGTGCATGGCTCTCAACCATTCGGCACTGGTCTGTGTGGTCATCGCCTGTACCCACGGACGCATGTGTAAGTCATAAATGCGAGCTTGTGATTTAGAATAGCGATGTACTGCTTGAAAGGGTTTTTCGTCCAAACGGCCGTCATCAATCATCGCCAAGTCGTCAAAGGTGCGACTTTTGAACGTAACATAAAACTGCATGTCTTCACCTTTGCCTTGATAATCTTCGATGACCAATTCATATAGCCCTGGTGATAGGGCTTCAATCATCTTTAAAATAGATGCCATGCCTTTATGCTCACGGTTGGCGATTGATGAGCTGACAAAAATGCCCAAATGTCCCACTTTGTCATGCACCATATAAACGATGCGTTGTCCGCAAACTTCGATTTCTCTTTCATCACTGTAGGTGTCTAGTATCCAATTAATGGCTTGCTGAGGTGGGGTGATGTTATCGCCATGTGAGGCAAAGATGATGATGGGGGCTTTGATGTTACGCAAGTCAATGTTGGTGCCTTTTTCGATTTGGGCGGTATTGCGAGCGATGCGATTGCCAACAAAGATATTTTCAACAATCCACTCAATTTCAGCATGATTCATCAAAAAGAAGCCACCCCACCAGCGTTCAAAGTTCAAAAACCGCTCACGATTTTTTGTGGGGTTTTTGTAAAGGTCATAATATTTGCCCACGTAGTTGCGTGATGGGTTGAGTTGCTCAAAGTTATGCACCAGCCATGCCCCATCAAAGATGCCATGCCCCAAATCTGATGCCAGCATGGCAAGCCATGTGCCGCCTTGTGTGCCTGCTTGGTAACGCATGGGGTTGATGCCCACTTCACCACTCCATGCTGATACTGGCGAGCCGTTCATGACGATGGGTCCTGTGATGTCAGTGTTGGTGGCAGCTAAGATGAGTGCTGCCCAACCTCCTTGACAGTTGCCAACCACCACAGGAGCGTTGGAATTGGAATGGCGACGACGCACTTCACGCACAAAGACAGCTTCAGCAAAAGTCACATCAGCAATGCTTTGGTTAGGTTCTGGCATGCGTTTGAAAGCAACAAAATACACAGGGTGTCCTTCGCTTAATGCCACGCCGACTTGGCTGTCGTGCTTAAAGCCACCAATGCCTGCCCCATGGCCTGCTCTGGGGTCGATGATGATGTAGGGGCGACCGTTTTCACGGGTGGTGATGCCTTGTGGTGGCAGAATTTTCAGCAGCACATAATTGCTGGGGCGAGATAAGGTACTGCCGTCCATGATGACTTCATAATCATAGTCAAGCACTGGCGGACAGCCTGCTTGTTCATGTTGCAAGAAAATATCACCACGCTCACGCAAAATATCAGCGGTTTGCACCACACGGCGACTGGCATCGGTGGCATAAGATAACCAATCACGCCATAGGGCTTGTGGTGAGTTGACGTTTTGTAGGCTTTTGGTCAGGCATGTTAGATGCTGATTAAAGGCATCGGTATTATTGCTAAGTGTCTGTCTGGCGTGATTGTGATGCTCAGATTGGGCGTGCATTAACAAATCAAAACGGTCTGCCCAACGGCGGTTATTAAGATTAATCCAGCTCACCACATCATCTTGATGATGTTGGGCATTGACCAAAATATCTGAAGCGGTGGGTAAATCTTGGCTGGCATTTTTTTGATTGGGGTCTGTTTGCCAAAACTTGGCATATTTTTCTTGAGTATGGCTGTTTTGAGTTGGATTTTGCTGATTGGCGGTGGTCATGATGGCTTTCCTATGATTGTCCGTATGATTGGCGGTGATGCTCAAGGCAATGATGTTCAAGGCAATGATGGCATGAGTGAATGGTCATGACATCGGTGGTTATGCTGTCAGTGAATGCTGTCAGTGAATATTGTCAGTGGCTTTGTACATAAAGGCAGTTTTGGCTTATAATGACAGCCATTTTATCATGAATGATGGTTGAAGTTTGACTGTCATCAACCTTTAGCTGTTGTTAATTGACTGTTCATCAGCATTCTTATCATCACCATTGTACCATCACAGTGTACCATCATAGTAGAAATCCGCCATGACCAACACCCTTAAGCCCATTGATTATAAAGACACCTTAAATCTTGCTGACACTTCATTTCCCATGCGTGCCAATTTGGCACAGCGTGAACCTAGCTGGCTACAAGCATGGGAAGAAGATGATGTTTATGGGCAGATTCGTCAATCTCGCCAAGGTTGTGAAAAATACATCTTGCATGACGGCCCTCCGTATGCCAATGGGCAAATTCATCTAGGACATGCGGTCAATAAGGTTTTAAAAGACATCATCATCAAATCAAAAACCCTATCAGGCTATGATGCGCCGTATGTGCCAGGGTGGGACTGTCATGGTTTGCCCATTGAACAAAAAGTAGAAAGTGAACATGGTAAAGTAGGGCAGAAAATCACCGCCACTGAATTTCGTAAACTGTGCCGAGAATACGCCAATACGCAAATTGAGCTACAAAAGGCAGATTTTAAACGCTTGGGTGTGTTTGGTGATTGGGACAATCCTTATCTGACCATGAGCCCTAAACAAGAAGCCAATATTGTGCGTGCGTTGGGCAAAATTTATGACAATGGCCATGTGGTGCGTGGTATGAAGCCTGTCAATTGGTGTTTGGACTGTGGTTCGGCATTGGCAGAAGCAGAAGTTGATTATCAAGATAAAATCAGTGATGCCATTTATGTGGGCTTTGATGTTATTGATAATGATAAATTGGGTGTGTCTGTTGATGATGTGGTGAAAGCGGTCATTTGGACAACCACCCCATGGACATTACCTGCCAACCAAGCCATTAGCGTCCACCCAAAAGAAAACTATAGCGTGGTTAAGACCGACAAAGGTTATTTGCTGCTTGCCACTGATTTGGTGAATGATGCTTTGATGGCATTAGATTTGAATAATCTTGGCGTGGTAAGCACCATAAAAGGCAGTGAACTTGAGTGGTTACAAGCACAGCACCCACTGATTGCCAAGCGACAAGTACCCATCATATTGGGTGAACACGTAACCACCGACAGCGGAACAGGCTTGGTGCACACCGCTCCTGGGCATGGGGCAGATGACTATGTGGTTGGACAACAATATGGCTTAGAAACCGAAAACCCTGTTAGTGGTAATGGTGTGTATTTAGATACTGCCAAGGTTTTTTCTGGCACACACATCTATAAAGCCAATCCGCTAATCATTGAAACGCTCAATCATTCAGGACATCTGCTTAAGCACAGCAAAATTGAACATAGCTATCCGCACTGCTGGCGACACAAAACGCCCATCATATTCCGAGCCACACCCCAATGGTTTATTGGTATGGAAGGGTTTATTAGCAAGGAAGAAAAATCAGCCAAGCAACAAAAAGGCTTACGAGAGCAAGCCATGACGGACATTCCTAACGTCATATGGACACCTCAATGGGGACAAAATCGCATTGAAGCCATGGTGGGTAACCGTCCTGATTGGTGTATCAGCCGTCAACGTACTTGGGGTGTGCCCATTCCATTTTTTACCCATAAAGACACAGGTGAATTGCACCCTGACACATCATCGCTGATTGAAAAAGCCGCTCAATTGATTGAAAAAGGGGGGATTGAAGCGTGGTTTGATGCTGAGATTAGCGACTTTTTGGCTGATGATGCTGACCAATATGTTAAGTCGACAGACACACTTGATGTGTGGTTTGATTCTGGCACAACCCATTTTGCGGTACTTGAGCAAACCGATGCACTGACCAACCCTGCCGACATGTATCTAGAAGGCTCTGACCAACATCGAGGCTGGTTTCAAACGTCTTTACTTACCAGTGAAGCCATTTACGCCCGCCCACCATTTAAGCAAGTGCTGACGCATGGTTTTGTGGTCGATGAAAACGGTCGTAAAATGAGCAAATCTTTGGGCAATATCATCACCCCACAAGATGAAATCAACAAAACGGGGGCTGATATGCTCAGATTGTGGATTGCGTCCAGTGATTATCGCTATGAGATGAGTGCAGGGGCAAAAGTTTTTAAAGGCACGGTGGACATGTATCGCCGTATCCGTAACACCATTCGCTTTTTATTGGCGAACACCGATGACTTTAACCCCATGACCGATGCGGTGGCAATCTCAGACATGGTCAGTCTAGACAAATTCATCATGCACCAAGCCATGCAAGTACAAAAAAGCATCATTCAATCGTATGACAACATGGATTTTCACCAAGTTACCCAAGCGGTAACGGCGTTTTGTTCGCAAGATTTGGGTGGGTTTTATCTGGACATCATCAAAGACCGTACTTACACCACAAAGGCAGATGGACACCCCAGACGCTCAGCCCAAACAGCAATTTATCACATCGCCCATGCACTGATACGTTGGATTGCTCCGATTTTGACTTTTACTGCTCAAGAAGCATGGGAAGTGCTAAAAGGCACAGATGGCTATGTGTTCACCCAACATTGGCATGAATTTCCAGCGTTGAATTTGGACACAGAATTGAATTTAGACAGCGTCAGCAGTGATGATTGGCAGCGGATATTATCCGCCAAAGACGTGATTAACAAACAAATTGAGCTGGCTCGTGAACAAAAAATCATCAACGCCAACTTATCTGCTAACGTCAAGATTTATACAGATGGGCCATTATATGACAGCTTGGCAAAATTAGGTGATGAATTGCGATTTGTGTTCATCACCAGTGATGCCCAGCTATATCAGCGAGATGGTGAAACCATCAATGTTGCCAATGCCACGGACATTGACAATCTCAACGTCAGCGTCAGTGTGGCACAAGGCACTAAATGCGTGCGGTGTTGGCATGTGCGTGATGACGTGGGCAACCACAGCGACCACCCAGACATTTGTGAACGATGTTATGTCAATGTGGTTGGTCATGGTGAGAGTCGCAAATTTGCCTAAATTAACCCTAAACACAGACAGATTCATTCATTAAGTGAGCCATTTTTTGTGAACAAACATATCGACATACATCAACCAACACCAGCCACAACAGCCCCAAAAGTTCTAACACCCAATGGTAACCGTGCCTTTGGGTGGTATGCTCTGTCATTATTGATAATTAGCATCGATCGGGTGAGCAAATTGTATTTTGAAAAC
The DNA here is from genome assembly GCF_037201985.1 of Lwoffella lincolnii. Taxonomy (NCBI): domain Bacteria; kingdom Pseudomonadati; phylum Pseudomonadota; class Gammaproteobacteria; order Moraxellales; family Moraxellaceae; genus Lwoffella; species Lwoffella lincolnii. Next base: position 278,327 of record NZ_CP147511.1, read on the forward strand.
CGTTTAGAGTTGCATGAATCCATCTCCGTGTTTGAGCCATTTTTAAATTGGACATTGGCGTATAATCATGGGGCGGCGTTTAGTTTCTTGGCGGATCAAGGTGGTTGGCAAAAGTGGTTTTTTTCAGGATTGGCGGTATTGGTATCGCTGTTTTTATTGTGGTATGTCCGAGTCGTTCCTCGTCAGGCCAAACTGTTGTCTGTGGCGTTGGCGTTAATTTTGGGTGGGGCGGTGGGCAATTTAATTGACCGCTTGTTATATGGGCATGTCATTGACTTTATTCATGTGCATTATGCCAATGTGTGGCATTATCCTGTGTTTAATTTAGCAGATTGTGGCATTGTGATTGGTGTGGCACTGATGCTAATTGACATGCTTTTTTTAGAAAATAAGCGTCATAACATTTAAACGCATCGCATAAACGCATCGCATCTAAATTCATAACAGCCAAACCAATCACTTTCTAAACCAATCACTCTTTAAACCAAAAAATACAAAAGGTCGTTTTTATGAACACCCCCATCATCACCCCTAACGAACAAACTCGCATCACCCATGGCAGTCAGGTGGCGTTACATTTTGAGGTGTTTTTGGACAATGGCACGGTGATAGACTCCACCTTTAACCGTCCAGACCCTGTGATGCTCACCATTGGTGATGACAGCTTACTTCCGGGATTTGAGGCGGTGTTGATGAATCTCACCGCAGGCGATATCCGCACCGCTCACTTACCCCCAGAACAAGCCTTTGGTGAGTGGAATGCACACAATGTACAAACCTTTAGCAAATCTCAGTTTGCTTTGATAGATGGTGGGGCAGATGGGGGCAGGCCTGAAGTGGGCATGATGATGGAATTTGAAGATAAGGGCAAAAATACCTTACCAGGGGTAATCAGCCAAATCACTGATGACACGGTGGAAGTGGATTTTAATCACCCATTGGCAGGGCAGAGCGTTAACTTTAAAGTGCATATTTTTCGAGTAACCCCAAAAGGGGAAGTTGGGGTGGCGTTGCAGTAAGATTTGCTAAATCCGACTGTATCAGTCGGATTTCTATCTTTTGGGCTGTATCTGCCTTATAATAGACGCTCTTTTAACAGACCTGTTTTTATCATGTTTTTATCATGGCGTTCATACATGATTTTGAGTTCATCACTACTTTAAGTGCATCACCACTTTAAGTTCATCACGTCGAGTTTATCATGACCAATACTTCCGCTAGCCTAACCACTCGCTCCATGTTTCATGCCGAGCTGCTTTGTCCTGCTGGCACATTTAAGAACATGCAATATGCCTTTGCCTATGGGGCGGATGCGGTCTATGCAGGGCAAGCCCGTTATTCTCTGCGAGTGCGTAATAATGATTTTGATGAAGAAAACCTTGCCAAGGGCATTGCCTACGCCCATTCGCTTGGCAAAAAGTTTTATGTGGTGGTGAACATTCAAGCACACAACGCCAAATTAAAAACCTTTATTGCAGACATTCGCCCTGTCATTGAGATGAAACCTGACGCGCTTATCATGTCCGATGCTGGCATGATTATGATGGTGCGAGAAGCTTTCCCCAATCAAGTCATTCACCTGTCAGTACAGGCCAATGCCGTGAACTGGGCAACGGTGAAGTTTTGGCAGCAGATGGGCATTAGCCGTGTGATTTTAAGCCGTGAATTATCACTCAAAGAAATTGAGCAAATCATCAAAGAAGTGCCTGACATGGAGATTGAAGTTTTTGTCCATGGGGCGCTTTGCATGGCGTATTCTGGGCGGTGCTTGCTCTCTGGCTATATCAACAAACGAGATGCCAACCAAGGCACTTGCACCAATGCTTGCCGCTGGAATTACAACACTTATAAAGCGGTAGAGAATGAAACAGGTGATGTTGTTCCTGTAACCCCAGAGCTATTTGTACCAGCTCAGAGTGAGATTGCCAATGTCAATCTAAATGGCGATGTCGTCATGGACGATGATTATGTAGAAAAGCCGTCCGATGAGGTTGTACTCATTGAAGAACAAGGCCGCAAGGGTGAGCTGATGGCGATGTATGAAGACGAACACGGCACTTATATCATGAACTCAAAGGACTTGCGTGCGGTGGAGCTGGTGCCTGATTTGGTCAATATGGGCGTGCATTCTTTAAAAATTGAGGGGCGTACCAAATCGCATTATTATGTCGCTCGCACCGCCCAAGTATACCGCCAAGCGATTGATGATGCGTTGGCAGGCAAGCCTTTTGATACAGGACTCATCACCGCCCTTGATGGGCTTGCCAATCGGGGCTATACCGAAGGATTTTTACGCCGTCATGTCCATTCTGATTACCAAAATTATGAATACGGCTCATCAAAAACTGACCATCAACAATTTGTGGCAGAGGTGTTGGATATTTCAGATGATTTTTTGACCTTAGAGATTAAAAACAAACTCATGGTCGGCGATGACATTGAGATTATGACCCCAAAAGGCAATTTGACTTACACACTTACCAAAATGTGGGACAAAAAAGGCAATGCCATTGATGGTGCGTTGGGGTCGGGGTGGATTGCCAAAATCAAAAACCCATTTAGCGACATCTGTGATGATGAGCTAAAATTCGCCCTTGTGATGAAAAGTGTGAGTGAGGCGATTTATAGCTAAGCGGTGATTATGATATGCAGTTAAAATTTATCCTCCGTTGCCGTAAAACCACCGCCTGAAGGCGGTGGTTTTACGGCAATTGTTAAATGCGATAAGTTTTGTTATACTCATCTCACTATATTCAATGTCTTACATTCCACAGTTAAGTTAAGACTAAATTGCGAGTACGCAGTAACTTAACTGGTAAGACGTTTCCAAACACACACTTAAGCTAATTCGTGTCTATGACAATCCTAACGGTAGGATTAGCTTAAAATAAGAACCTAAGATGTACGGTGTGTCGTACGGGCGGTTGCCACTATCTTAGGCTTGCGGTCGGGCTTGACCGTCTGGGAGCAGGAATCCCCTCACTTTAGGGAGGGGAGGAAGTCAATGCAAAATCTTGCTGAATAGAAATTCAATGGGCATTGCCAGCATGGCTTTTTTTAATAAAAATTTAACAAAACACATTTAATCGCTTTGCCGCTCTCTCAATCACCTTGCCTTTATTATTTATTGTAAAATCATTGCAAACGTCATTGTTTTTTGGTAAAGTTTCAATTTCATGCTGTATTTATTCTGACTTGAGCTGATGCCACCGATACGAGACAAGGCAATATGATAAGACGATTTGCCATCGTGGGCTAATGCTAACAAAACAGCCAAGTCAATGTCCCCAATGTCTCATGCTTATTTAAGGAGCTTACATGCCTTCAGTTAAGGTAAAAGAAAACGAATCGATTGATGTTGCCATTCGCCGTTTTAAACGTGCTTGCGAAAAAGCGGGCGTTTTGGCTGATGTTCGTAAACACGAATTTTACGAAAAGCCAACCCAAGAGCGTAAACGTAAAAAAGCCGCTGCGGTAAAACGCTACAAAAAGAAACTGCAACGTGAGTCTGTCCGCACCACTCGCAAATACTGATGACCAATCAAACATAAGACACCAAAAAACAAGACACCACAAGATGTAAAGACACACGCTTTATCACAAACACTGTTATCTTGTGATATGAAAAACGCTGCTCTTAAGGTGGCGTTTTTTTTATGCTAAAATTTTTGTGTCTTTTATCTTATGAATATCATGACATTGGAGAAAATCATGACGAACCTAAAACAAACCTTAACTGACAGCGTCAAAACCGCCATGAAAGCTCGTGAGCTTGAGAAAGTCAAAGTCTTGCGTAACGTACAAGCGGTCATCAAGCAGATTGAGATTGACCGTCAAACCGAATTAGATGACAATGAAACGTTAGAAATCCTGCAAAAGCAAATCAAACAACGCCAAGAGTCCTTGGCAATCTTTACCGATAATGGGCGTGATGATTTGGCTCAAAAAGAACAGTTTGAGCTTGATGTCATTCAAAGTTTTATGCCTGAACAGATGAGTGATGACGAATTGGCACAGTTGGTCAATGCTGAGATTGCAGAGCAAGGCGCGACAGGCATGCAAAACATGGGCAGGGTCATGGGGGCATTAAAAGCCAAAACCACAGGGCGGGCAGACCCTGCAGTCATTTCACAATTGGTTAAACAAGCTTTGCAAGGCTGATGGTTGCTTTGATGATACTGTATCTTATTCCTTAATTTTTACCATCGTGAAAATGATGGGCATATATTGATGATAACGCACTTTTTAGATAAGCAGATTATACAGCTAAGACAGTACAGCTAAGACAGTGGTTTTGACCAAAGGTGTGTTGTCCCATTGAGCAATGGCTTGGTTCAACATGTCGCTGGGTGTTGCCATCTCTACAGGGGGTTGTTTGAGTAGGTGCAATGCTTGAGCCAGCAACTGTCGGCATTTATCATCGCCATGGGTGTCAATGGGGGTGGCAAGGTTTTGTTTGGAGAGTTTTTGCCCTTGGTCGTTGTGCAACAGGGGCAGGTGATACCAATGTGATACCGCAGGTAAATTGGCATATTGCATGATAGAGATTTGGGCAGTGGTCATTGGCAAAATATCTAAGCCACGCATCACATGGCTGATGCCTTGTTGTCCATCATCAATGCTCACCGCTAAGATGTAGTTATATAGACCATTGGCACGTTTGATGACCACATCACCTTGAGTACGTTGGGGATTTTGCCATTGTACGCCTTGAATACCGTCCAAAAACCCCATACACACATCAGGCAGTTGTAGGCGTAGCTTGTGCTGGGTTTTATCTAATGATTGATGCAGGCATAAGCGTGGATACAGGTGGGTGCTGTTTGGTTGTTGGTGCTGATATTGACTTAATTGTTTGCGTGAGCAGTCACAAGCATACACCAGTTTGGCAAGGTGGGTATCAATATACTCTTGGTAAATGTCTCCACGTTTTGATTGATAGATGATGTTACCGTCAGGCAATAAGCCCAGTCGGCACAAGTCATCAATAATATATTGACTGTGAGCAGGCTCACAACGCTGAGTATCCACATCTTCTATCCGCAGTCGCCAGTCACCGCCCAAAGATTTGATATGACAATAGCTGGCGACAGCGGTGGTCAATGACCCCAAATGCAGCCGCCCTGTGGGTGATGGAGCGAAGCGACCTATGGGGCGTGTCATGACACACCACTTTAATGATTAAGCATATGGTGATTAAACAGACGGTGGCTAAACATGACTAAGCATGCCCTAAAGCTTGGCGTTCTTTGATTTCTGACAAAGATTTACAATCAATACATTGGGTGGCAGTGGGGCGAGCTTCTAAACGACGCAGACCAATCTCAACGCCACAAGTTTCACAAAAACCATAATCACCGCTGTCAATCTCATCGAGTGATTTTTCTATTTTATGTACCAGTCTTCGCTCACGGTCACGAGTACGCAAAGCCAAGGCAAACTCTTCTTCTTGTGTGGCACGGTCATTGATGTCAGGCAGGGCGTTGGATTCATCATGGATATAAGCTTTGGTGCGTTCTGATTCTTCTAGGAGTTGATTTTTCCAATTCAGCAGAATTTGGCGAAAGTGTGCCAACTGCTTATCAGACATGTATTCTTCATCATCGCTGGGTTGATAAGGAGAAAATTGTACATCTTGGGCAGTGGTTGAGTTCATATTAAATTTCCTATATTAAGTCCCATATTAACTTTCCTAGCCATCATCCAGTGTGTGGGGCGAATGTGGGGTGGCAAAATATCATTAACGCAGTGTCAACATGATGTTAGGAACATGCCAGTTGGTTTTATTGCTTTGGTTTTATTGCTTTGGTTATGTTCTTTGTCCATGTCTTTTGGGCTGTTCGGTTAATTTACTGATAAAACCAACATGCCAATAAAACCAATGGCAAAAAATTCTGGCGATACTAGCCGATATTTGCATAAAATACAAGTCGAATTGCATTAAGGTGGGTCTGCATTAAGGTGGGTGCTGGATTGACAGACATTGTTGACAGATAAGATTGTGAATGTGAACTTTAGCCAACTCGCTGTACACGGCTACTAATCTGTCCATCATCATGCAAAAACAGCCAACGATAGCCTGCCGATTGATTGGAATCATAAGCAAAATCTTGGCTAAATGTTTTAAATTGATAGCAGGTTGCTGGTGTGCTTAACGTCAAAATACCATCACGTAAATGTGCCAAATCTTGATGAACATGCCCACTAAGCACACAACGAAGATGGGCATGTTTGCCCAGTATTTGCCAAAGGTTTTCTGCCCCTTGGCTGATTTGTTGATCAATCCAATCTGAATATACCGTATTGATGTGATGATGCAAGGCAAGTAGGGCGTATTTGTGATTATTTGTCAGTTGCTTATCCACCCATGATGCGGTTTGTGCGGTGATTTGTCCGCCAACTTTGCCCGCCACACTAGAGTCAATCAACAGCAGTTGCCAATGTTCTGATTCAATGACATGCTGATTCAGCAATCTTGTGTCAGGGGCATGAGACTTAAAAGTGCGTTGCTCAAAAGGCAGATGATGCCCAATTTCTTCAGTAACATCATGATTACCAGCAATGCAGGCAAAAGGAATGCCAGTCATTGCCAATCTGGCAAACAAACGGTCATAAATGGCGGTGTTCATTTCAGAGACCAAATCACCAGTTATCAAAATCAAATCACACCGCACATCGTCCGTTAAGGCATGGGTAAGACATTTTTCAAAACTTTGATTGACTGCCACGCTTTCGATATGCTCTTCATCAGTAAATAAATGTAAATCCGTCAGATGTAAGATATTTAAACTGTTAATATGACAGGTCGCATCGGTATATTTATCTTGGCTGACAGCATCGGCATTGGGTTGGTGAATAGGTGATGGGCGAATAAAGGTGGGTGGATAGGTGGGGTTCATGACGGTAAATCCGAGAGAACAAAAAGAACAAGGAGAAAGCCAAAGAGAATCAAAAAAAGCAATGAGACAATTTTAGCAAAAAAAATGGCAAATATTCCAAAAAAAAAGTTGATGGATATGCCATGTCATATGAATTTTTGAGCAAATCAGCCAGTCAGCCTAACTTTGGTAAATTTTAGCAACCACAAAACTGACAAAAAATCCCAATGCCAATACCAACACAATGGACAAACCCGTCTGTAAATTTAGCCAAACACTGCCCCAAACCCCAAGCGTTACCGCCACTTGAGCCAAGACACAAGCACTAATTAACATGCCTTTGGGTGAAGATGACCACAAACGAGCCGTCAACGCAGGCAATACCAATAGCCCACTAATCAGCAAACTGCCTACTGCTGGCAACGCAAGGGCACAAAATCCTGCCAACACCCCCATAAAAAATAATCGCTGGCGTTTTGGCTGTATGCCTTGTAGTTGAGCCAACGCCTGATGGGTGGCAAGTTTGATTTGTGCCTGCCAAATCACCATCAATAGCCCCACACCCATCGCAATGCCAACCGCTAATAACGGCAAATCCTGCCAATCGGTCTCCAATAAATTACCAAACAAATAACCCAACACATTTGCCTGTTGATGCGTCAGTTGGGTTAACAACACCAACCCAAGTGACAGCAAACTCACCGCCACCACCGCCAATGTGGCATCTTCAGGCAGGCGTTCATCATCTAGCCAAGTCAATATGAGCACCACCAAGGCACTGACCCCAATCATGCCAATGCTTGGGGGAAATTGCCACCACAAAGACAATCCCACCCCCAGTAACGTACCATGTGCCAAAGCATCAGCAAAAAATGCCATGCGTCGCCATAACACCAAACAGCCCAATGGGGCAGATAATAATGCCAGTATACTGCCTGCTATCCAAGCAGGTGCAATGATGGGAAACCAAATATTTAGCCAAGTATTTAGCAGAGTCATCATGACTTGACCACCATCTTATCTGTTGCCAGCATGGTTTGCAGGTCATGTTGTGGGTCATGTGTGCAATGATGTGGCTTGTGGATATAAGGCTGTTGATATTGATGTCCAAACAACTGTTTAAATTCATCAGTCATGCCAATGTCAGCAGGTTGTCCTTGACAACAGATGTGCTTATTAAGACAAATGACATGACGACTGCCTTGCATCACCCAATGCAAATCATGCGACACTACCAACATGGCACAACGCAAAAAATCAGGCAAATGGTCAATAAACTGATACAAATCACTTTCCGTCTCTGGGTCTAACCCCTGCATCGGCTCATCAAGTATCAATAAATCAGGTTTTTCAAGTAACGCTCTGGCAAGTAACACACGCTGCATCTCACCGCCAGATAAATGGCTTAACTGCTGAGTTAATAACGGCGTAATGGTTAAAGCGGTCAATAACTGCTGACGTTGATTTTGGTTTAAGCGGTTTTTGCTGGCTTGCTGTAGCAGGTCTTTAACTCGTAAAGGTAAAATCTGTTCTACTGAGAATTTTTGTGGCACATAGCCAATCTGTAAACCTGATGCTTTATCAATCTGTCCTGTGGTTGGTATTAATAGCCCCAAAATGAGCTTAACCAAGGTTGATTTACCTGCCCCATTTGGACCAATTAAGCTGATGACTTCATACTCATCAATGCTCATGTTCACACCGAAGACCAACCAGTCTTGCGTTAAGTGCTGTGTTGAGCGCTGTGTTGATAAACGGTTCTGTTTTGAAAAACGGGGCAAATTACCAACGGAATAACCCACATTTGATAAAGTTAACAATGACATTGATGACACAACCCACTTATTTCAAACACACTGCGATGTGGCAAAAATCCAGTAGCGTCTTTGGTCTGTTCTATAAATGCTCTTAACGTCGCATGACTATATTCTTGTACTCGCCCACATTGCTTGCACATCAAAAACACCGCCAAATGTGGCTGTCTGGGGTGACAACATGGCACAAAAGCATTAATAGAGATAAGCTGATGAATGAATCCTGCCTTTAACAAAAACTCCAAGCCACGATACACCGTGGGCGGAGCGACCGATTTTTTACTCTTACTTTTACTTTGCGTCATCATGGAATCATTGTGTTGCTGTTGCATCAGTGCCAAGATGTCATATGCCCCAAGTGGGGTAGTGGCTTCTAAGATATGGCGATATATCTGCTTACGTTGGGCAGTGAAGCGTAAACCCTGCTGTTGGCAGGACTCTTTGGCTTCTGCTATTTTTTGTTTAACATCAAAATCTGTCGCCACACTCACCGATAAACAGTTATGAGCCATATCAGACATGACATCGGTGGCGGTATCAGTATGGACAGATAAAGAAAGGGGTGAGTTCATAGTATGCCGTTAAGCCATCAGAGAATGACTAAAAAAATGAATGACTAAAAAATTAATGATTGAAACAGTATAACCGAAAATGCTATTCTAATATAATTGTTATAGTATAACAATTCATCTTATCCATCGGCTATTCGCTGATTATTCATGTAAAAAACAAAATGTCCAAAATATTAAGGTCATCTATGTCTTTATCCCACCCTAAGCTTACCTTGTCTGGCGCTGTCTTATCCAGTATCTTAATGGCAAGCGGACTGTTTTTGACAGGCTGCCAAAAGACCACCACAGCCCAAACAGAGAAAACCCAAACCGACCAGCACAACCATAACCATGATGGTCATACACATGATCATCATGACCACCATCATGACCATGACCATCATGACCATGGCGAGCATGACCACCATCATGACCACGACCACCCCATCAGTAACGTGGTCTTAGCACCACCTCAGCCTGCTGATTTGGCGTTGGTAACAGTCAGTAACTATCCGCTTTATTTGTTAAGCAATGCCGTTACTGAAGGCACACCTGTACAAGCCACCATGCTCCTTAAACCAGGCAACATCGGACATCATGGCAGTTTAACCCCTGAAGATAAAAAAACCGTGCAAGACAGTCACTATGTGGTATGGTTTGGCGATGCTCTTGAACATAATCTAACCAATACCTTAAAAAATAGCGATAAAGCCATTTCTTTATTAGACATGCCATCTGCCTTTGTACGTCATAACTTGCGTGATGTTCAAGCAAAAGACATTAGCACAACACAAGATCCGCACATTTGGCTTGACCCAAACAACGCCAAAGCCATTGTACAAGTACTGGTATCCACCCACAGCCAAGCCAACCCACAATACGCTGAGCAGTTTCAAGCCAATGCCATAAAATTTGCCAAAGAGATGGACGACTTGGCAAAACGTTATCATGGTGAACAAATCGCCAATTATTGGGCGTATCATGATGCGTTTCAATACATTGAAGATGCCCTAAATTTACAACTGGCAGGCACACTGACCACCGACCATGAAATCCCCATCAAAGCCAGTCAATACATTTGGCTAAACGAACATCGACCTAACGAACAAATGTGCCTACTTAGCCAAAGTACGCCACAAGATGGCGTTATCAACAAATTAAAACCTGTCCACCACAGCGTGCATATTGAAGACATGAGCGACAGCCAAAACTTCTTGCAAGCATGGGAAAATATTGCCAAAGGAATCAATGACTGTGTTAAAAGGACATAACTGTTAAAAGAGCAGACGTTAAGTTAAAAAGAACAGTTAAATGAGCATCACAAAAGTATAAAAAAAAGACACAGACACTTGCCAAATGTAACTAAGCTACCTATAATGAGTCGGATTAACAATGTATGACAAAAAAATGAATGTATGACAAAAAATCAATGTCAAAAACCAGTGTCGTGATAAGAACCAATGTAAAAAGCCAATATCATGACAAAAAGACCATGTAAAAACGAGTGTGCAGGATAAGGTGATGACTCAAATCGCCAAATCTCAGGTCGCCAAACGATGTTCCAAAAAACACATTATCATTGCATTAAAACGCCAATGTTGGCTGTTGTTTATTGCCATTATCCTGGTCATGATGGGCGAAAGCATGCTTAAGCCATTACAAGCATCGTCAGAGCAGGCAAGTGTGTTACTTTGGTCAAAAGGCTTTGCCCTTGGGGCGTTACTTAATTATTTGGGTACTTGGATATTTGCCGTTTTTACCTTTCGCCACACAGGCTCACAGGCACGACAACGCATCGTTTATCATATGTATTTGGGTGAAATGGCAAAATGGACCATTTCCTTACTGGGCTTTGCACTGATTTTTATCACCATAACCCCCCTAAATGCCTTAGCAGTGTTTATCGGTTTTATGGCAATGCACATTGGCTTTAGCTGGATATCATTACGAACTTTATGATATTGACACAGTCATCAGACGAACATTGTGATTTTAAGATTGTGACTTTAACATTGTGATTTTAGTTGATTTGAGATAAGAAGTTACCCTTATGGCAGCCGAACAAATGACCACTTCAGACTATATCTCTCACCACTTAACCAACTGGACGTTTGGACGACATCCAGAACAAGGGTGGAAAGTGGCAGAAACTGCTCAAGAAGCTTCAGAAATGGGCTTTACTGCCATTCATTTGGATTCAATGCTTTGGTCAATCGGACTGGGGATGATTTTTTGTGGCCTATTTTATATGGTTGCCAAAAAAGCCACATCAGGCGTTCCAGGTAAATTGCAGGCCTTTATTGAATTGATTGTGGATTTTGTTGATAATAATGTTAAAGACTCTTATAACGGCACATCTAAGATGATTGCCCCACTATCGTTGACCATCTTTGTGTGGGTTTTTTTGATGAACTTGATGGATTTAATCCCTGTGGATTATATCCCTTATTTGGCACAACAAATTGGTGCAGCAATGGGGCATGACCCACATCATGTGTACATGAAGATTGTGCCTAGCACCGACCCTAATATCACTTTGGGCATGTCGTTTTCGGTGTTTGCGTTAATCATCATCTATAGTATTAAAGAAAAGGGATTTGGTGGGTTTATTGCTGAGCTGACCATGCACCCATTTAGTGCCAATAACCCCATCGCCAAACTGGTTTTAATTCCTGTTAACTTCATTTTAGAATTTGTAACCTTATTGGCAAAACCTGTATCATTAGGCTTGCGTTTATTTGGTAACATGTATGCAGGTGAGCTTATCTTTATCTTGATTGCTTTAATGCCATTTTGGATACAGTGGACACTGTCTGTGCCATGGGCAATCTTCCATATTTTAGTTATTACCCTTCAGGCGTTCATTTTTATGATGCTTACGATAATCTATTTATCATTGGCATCACAGACTGAACATTAATTTGTTTGTTAGATTTTTTCATCAATAGGTAAATGAGGATACATCAATGGATCCAGTATTAGCGACATTAAACGGTCAGACGGTTTTAGCAGTAGCAATCCTAATCGGTGCTGGTGCATTGGCAACTGGCATTGGCTTTGCTCTTTTGGGCGGTAAATTCCTAGAGAGCGTGGCTCGTCAGCCAGAGCTTGGTTCACAACTGCAAACTCGTATGTTCATCGTGGCAGGTCTTCTTGATGCTGTGCCGATGATTGGTGTGGGTATTGCCATGTTATTATTATTCGCTAATCCTCTAGCAGGTTAATGGCTTTCATCAGTCGTAAGCATTGACCGTTGATACGTTGTGCGATATTAAAAATTTGGCTTTCGCTTACTCTTGGCGGTCAACCAACTGATAACATTAACGATGAGGTGATCACGTGAATATTAATTTAACCCTAATCGGTCAATCCATTGCGTTTGCAATATTCGTGATTTTCTGCATGAAATTCGTGTGGCCCCCTTTTATGGCCGTCATCAACGAGCGTCAGAAAAAAATCACCGATGGTCTTAATGCAGCCGAAAAAGCCAAAGCTGAATTGGCTTCTGCCGAACAAAATGTTGAGCAAGAATTAGGTCAAGCCAAAGCCAAAGCAGCGGCTTTAATTGAGCAAGCCAATAAAAGTGCCAATCAAATGATTGAAGATGCTAAATTGCAAGCTCAACAAGAAAGCGATCGTATCCGCCAACAAGCACAAAGTGCCATTGATCAAGAGATTAATCAAGCCCGTGATGCTCTAAGAAAACAAGTGGCAGATTTGGCAGTCATGGGTGCTGAAAAAATTCTGCAAGCAGAAATTGACAAACAAAAGCATGCCACCATGCTTGACCAACTGGCAGCCAAGTTATAAGTTACTGATAAGATAAGTCACTGACAAATAGTAAAATGCAACCATGCAGACGATGAGGAAATCATGGCAGAATTATCAACGTTAGCAAGACCTTATGCCAAAGCGGCATTCGATTATGCCAATGAGCATGGGGTCGTTGAGCAATGGGAGCAGTTCTTAGTGTTGGCAGGGCACATAGTAACAGATCCACAGTTTGCGACCATGTTAGACAATCCTGCCATTTCGAGTCAGCAAAAAGCAGATGTGCTTCTTGATTTATATGACCAACAAATTAAAAGCACAGATGAAAGCTGGTTGCAAAGTTTGCTTGGTAAGTTGTTACAAAATGCCCCCTCTGTTTCAAACAACATCAAAAACTTTGTGTATCAATTATCCGAGCAACGCCGTTTGGGTTTGATGCCAGTGATTTTAACTCATTTTCGTACCCAAAAAGCAAAAGCACTCAAACATATTGATGCTTATATCACCACTGCGTATCCATTGACAGACATTCAAAGAGCCTTGGTGCAAGCACGACTTGCAACATCGATGAATGCAACCATCATCATGCACGAGGCAGTTGACCCAAGCCTGATTGCAGGGGCAACCATTAAAGTGGGTGATAAGTTGGTCGATGATTCGGTTCGTGGTAAATTAAAACAGTTAAGAACACAATTAACCGCATAGCTTAGCTTAGTCGATATGTGTATTGACATGGCTTGAGTCGATAGGGCTTGGCAACGGTTATCACCATTTGGTTATCATCATTTAAGGAAACAAGGCAATGCAACAGTTGAATCCAGCGGAAATCAGCAATCTGATTAAGCAGAGAATTCAAGACCTTGACGCAGGCACAACTGCAAAAAATGAAGGCACAATTGTCAGCGTATCTGATGGTATCGTGCAAATTCATGGTCTTGAAGATGCCATGTATGGCGAGATGATTGAGTTTGAAGGCGATATTTATGGCATGGCTCTCAACCTTGAGCAAGACTCTGTCGGTGCGGTGGTGTTGGGTGATTATCTACGCCTACAAGAAGGTCAAAAAGCCTACTGTACAGGTCGTATTCTTGAAGTGCCCGTTGGACCAGAGTTGCTTGGTCGTGTGGTTGATGCGTTGGGTAACCCAATCGATGGTAAAGGTCCTATCAATGCCAAACTCACTGATAAAGTAGAAAAAATTGCCCCTGGTGTTATTGCTCGTCAATCAGTTGACCAACCTGTGATGACTGGTTATAAAGCGGTTGATACCATGATACCCATTGGACGTGGTCAGCGTGAGCTTATCATCGGTGACCGTCAAACGGGTAAAACCGCACTTGCCATTGATGCCATCATCGCTCAAAAGAACTCTAACATCAAATGTGTGTATGTGGCAATTGGGCAAAAACGCTCAACCATTGCTAATGTTGTGCGTAAATTAGAAGAGACTGGGGCATTGGCTTATACCACCGTGGTGGTTGCATCTGCTTCTGAGCCAGCTGCATTGCAATATCTAGCACCATATTCTGGTTGTACCATGGGTGAGTATTTTCGTGATCGTGGTGAAGATGCCTTGATTGTTTATGATGATTTATCAAAACAAGCCGTGGCATATCGCCAAATCTCCTTGTTGCTTCGCCGTCCACCAGGGCGTGAAGCCTATCCGGGTGATGTGTTCTACTTGCATTCACGCTTACTTGAGCGGGCCGCTCGTGTTAATGCTGATTATGTTGAAGAGTTTACTCATGGTGAAGTCAAAGGTCAGACAGGTTCATTAACTGCCTTACCCATCATTGAGACACAGGCAGGTGATGTGTCTGCTTTCGTGCCAACCAACGTGATTTCGATTACTGATGGTCAGATTTTCTTAGAATCCAACCTATTTAACTCAGGTATTCGCCCAGCAGTAAACGCAGGTATTTCGGTATCTCGTGTGGGTGGTGCGGCACAAACCAAAATCATTAAGAAATTATCAGGTGGTATCCGTACTGCCTTGGCACAGTATCGTGAATTGGCAGCGTTTGCTCAGTTTGCATCTGACCTTGATGATGCCACTCGCCAACAGTTGGATCATGGTGAGCGTGTTACCGAACTGATGAAGCAAAAGCAATATAACCCAATGTCGATTGCAGATCAATCAGCGGTCATATTCGCTTCTAATGAGGGTTATTTGGCGGATGTGCCAGTAGATAAAATTGGTGCCTTTGAAACTGCTTATTTGCGATACATGAATGACGAACATGCACAATTCATGCAAGAAATCAATGACACTGCCAATTATAATGATGAAATAGCCAATAAGTTTAAAGCAAGTTTAGATGCCTTTAAGCAAAACCACAGTTACTAAGTTACTAAGTTAAGTTACTCATCTTGTACTGTCAATAAGCTAAAAAAAATGCAATAAGCTGGAAAAATAAGTTTAAGGCATTGGACCATCTCAATGCCTTAATTATCAGAATGGTCGTTATCAGCGTGATGGCCAACAGTATAGAGATAAGATAGAACAAGCAATGAAATAATTTTAAATCATCATCTTTTTTTTATTGTCTTACATTCCACAGTTAAGTTAAGACTAAATTGCGAGTACGCAGTAACTTAACTGGTAAGACGTTTCCAAACACACACTTAAGCTAATTCGTGTCTATGACAATCCTAACGGTAGGATTAGCTTAAAATAAGAACCTAAGATGTACGGTGTGTCGTACGGGCGGTTGCCACTATCTTAGGCTTGCGGTCGGGCTTGACCGTCTGGGAGCAGGAATCCCCTCACTTTAGGGAGGGGAGGAAGTCAATTGCATGGCACTGAGATAAAACATGCCACAACGTTTAATATAAGATGACATAAGATGATTTTGTTTTGCTACTTAAGTTTTGCTACTTAATAAAGTTATCAGTGATGAATCGAAACGGTTAACTTTTTTACATCACCCATTTATTTTGAGATATCTATGGCAAGTTTAAAAGAGATACGTGCAAAAGTAACGAGCATTAAAAGCACACAAAAAATCACTCGTGCCATGCAAATGGTCGCCGCCAGTAAAATGAAACGAGCTCAAGACCGCATGGAGACAGGTCGTCCCTATGCTGAGAGTATGCGTCGGGTCATTTCTCACTTGGTAAAAGCATCAAGCGACCATAAGCATCCGTTCATGTCTGATAGAGCGGTTAATACGGTGGGTTATATTGTGGTTACTTCTGACCGTGGTTTGGCAGGCGGATTAAACATCAATCTGTTCAAAGCCTTGATGCAAGATGTCAAAAAACAACAAGAGCAATCGGTTGCGGTAGAGTTTGCGGTCATTGGTTCAAAAGGTGTGTCATTTTTTAAAAATTTTGGCGGCAAAGTCACATCAGCGATTACAGATTATGGTGATAGTCCAACGTTTGAGCAGTTAAATGCCCCAGTACAAGCGATGCTTGATGATTTTAATCAGGGTAAGCTTGACCGTATATATGTGGTGTATAATCAGTTTATCAATGCCATGACCCAAAAGCCGATTGTCAGCCAGCTGGTGCCTTTATCAGAAGACACTTTTGCCAGCGATGGTATTCAGACCGAGCATAGTTGGGATTATATCTATGAGCCTGATGTGCAGACATTGCTAGATGGCTTACTAAGCCGTTATATTGAATCTATTGTCTATCAGGCGGTATTAGAAAACATCGCTTCTGAACAATCAGCACGCATGGTGGCAATGAAAGCAGCGACAGATAACGCTGGTAACTTAATAGACGACTTACAATTGGTATATAACAAGCTGCGTCAAGCTGCGATTACCCGAGAAATTTCGGAAATCGTCGGTGGTGCTGCTGCTGTTTCATAATTGATTGATAAAATTTTCAAGGAGAACGCAATGAGTAGCGGTCAAATAGTACAGATTATTGGTGCAGTGATTGATGTCGAGTTCGATAGAAAAAACGTACCACAAGTTTATGATGCTTTAAAAGTTGATGGCACTGAGACCACATTAGAAGTTCAACAACAGCTTGGTGATGGTATTGTGCGTACCATCGCCATGGGCTCAACCGAAGGGTTGAAGCGAGGACTATCTGTGAGTAATACTGGTGCTCCGATTTCTGTGCCTGTTGGAACAGCGACTTTGGGTCGTATCATGGATGTGCTTGGTCGCCCCATTGATGAGCAAGGTGCGGTCAATGCAGATGAGACGTGGTCTATCCACCGTCAAGCACCCAGTTATGATGAGCAGTCAAATAGTACAGAGCTGTTAGAAACGGGCATTAAAGTGATTGACTTGCTATGTCCTTTTGCTAAGGGTGGTAAAGTGGGTTTGTTTGGTGGTGCAGGTGTTGGTAAGACCGTTAATATGATGGAGCTGATTAACAACATCGCTTTAAAGCATTCTGGTTTGTCTGTGTTTGCTGGTGTGGGTGAGCGTACTCGTGAAGGTAATGACTTTTATCATGAGATGCAAGAAGCAGGTGTGGTGAATACAGAAGATTTTAGTAAATCAAAAGTTGCGATGGTCTACGGTCAGATGAATGAGCCACCAGGTAACCGTTTGCGTGTGGCGTTGACAGGTTTGACCATGGCGGAATATTTCCGTGACCAAAAAGACCCTAAAACTGGTAAAGGTCGTGATGTTCTGTTATTCGTTGACAACATTTATCGCTATACCCTAGCTGGTACAGAAGTTTCAGCATTGCTTGGGCGCATGCCTTCAGCGGTGGGTTATCAGCCAACATTGGCAGAAGAAATGGGCATATTACAAGAGCGTATTACTTCAACGCAATCTGGCTCTATCACTTCAGTACAAGCCGTTTATGTACCTGCTGATGACTTGACTGATCCGTCACCAGCAACCACATTTGCTCACTTAGATGCAACCGTGGTATTAAGCCGTGACATTGCGTCACAAGGTATTTATCCTGCGGTTGACCCACTTGACTCAACGTCTCGTCAGCTTGACCCACAAGTCATCGGTGAAGAGCATTATAACGTGGCCCGTGGTGTACAAGAAGTGTTGCAACGCTATAAAGAGCTTAAGGACATCATCGCTATTTTGGGTATGGACGAGCTATCAGAAGAAGATAAACTGGTGGTTTATCGTGCCCGTAAAATCCAACGCTTTTTGTCACAGCCTTTCCATGTGGCAGAAGTATTCACCGGTGCTCCAGGTAAATATGTGGCATTGCGTGATACCATTGCTGGATTTAAAGCAATCATCAATGGTGAGTATGATGACCTACCAGAGCAAGCATTCTATATGGTTGGTGGTATTGATGAAGTGGTGGCGAAAGCTGAGCAACTACAAGCCAAAGCATCATAAGCAACAGCATATCAGCCAAAGCATCATTTAGTGAAATAAGTTAGGAGTAAATCATGGCAACCTTTCAATGTCGTGTCGTAAGTGCTCGTGAGTCTTTATTTGAAGGAGACATCAGCATGTTGATTGCCACTGGCACGGAAGGTGAGCTTGGCATCATGGCTGGGCATACGCCATTGATTACTTTGTTAAAGCCAGGCCCCATGCAGGTTAAAACCGCCACAGGTGAAGATGAAATTATTTATGTCTCTGGTGGCGTGTTAGAAGTGCAACCTAAAGTGGTGACCGTATTGGCAGACACAGCACTTAGAGCAACCAATTTAGATGAAGCTAAGATTGCAGAAGCTCGCCGTGAAGCTGAGCAACAACTGGCAAACCAAAATGACAGCATTCAAACCAATGCTGCCTTGGCATCACTTGCTGAATCAGTGGCACAACTACAGACCATTCGTAAGTACAAAAACCGTGCCTAACCGTACTTAAAAATAAGATTAGCAATTGGTTTAAAGTTTTATGGTATTTTGTGTCGCTGATTATGATGGCTGATGTGATAAACGACACACCATGATATAAAATACACCACGATATAAAACAAGATAGGTTCTTAGATTAGTAAAGGAATTAACATGTCACAAGTAGAAGAAGACAATGCCCCAAGGATTTTGATTGTTGAAGATGACGAACGTCTGGCAATGTTGACGTTAGATTATCTACGTAAAAATGGCTTAGAAGTTGCCATTGAGATGGATGGCAATAAAGCAATCAGACGCATCATCAATGAGCAACCAGATTTGGTGGTGTTGGATGTGATGTTACCAGGTAGTGATGGTCTGACTGTCTGCCGTGAAGTACGACCACACTATTCTAATCCCATTTTAATGCTGACTGCTCGTACTGATGACATGGATCAGGTGTTAGGCTTGGAGATGGGTGCAGATGACTATGTTGCCAAACCTGCTCAGCCACGAGTGCTATTAGCTCGCATTCGTGCGTTGTTACGCCGTACAGAAAATACGCCGTCAGAAGAAGCGCCACAACGCCTTGAATTTGGTGAATTGGTGATTGATAATGGCGGTCGCTCGGTCAGCTTAAACGATGAATTGGTGGATTTTACCAGTGCTGAATATGACTTGTTGTGGTTATTGGCATCAAACGCTGGTCGCATCTTGTCTCGTGAGGACATCTTTGAGCGGTTGCGAGGCATTGAGTACGATGGACAAGACCGTTCTATTGATGTGCGTATCTCTCGTATCCGCCCCAAAATTGGCGATGACCCAGAAAATCCTAAACGCATCAAAACTGTGCGTTCAAAAGGATATTTGTTTGTTAAAGAAAGCAGTTGATTTGTGGTATGTTGACTTGTTTTTAACACATTAATTGTTTAAAAGCTAATTAATAGCTTTTAAACATTAAGCAATGATTTGAAGCATTAACCAACAATATTAATCAATATAATTAATGACTTAAAAATAGATTATTAAAAAATGTCAGTTTCATACTGGCATTTTTTTTGTCTGGCATTTTTTTGTGTTGTCATGTTACAAAAATTTTGAGATTTGGTATCATAATTTGCTGAAGACATTGTCATGTTACCACGACATACCAGCATAAAAATTCCTGATACAGTTAATTCCTGATACAGTTTTAGATAAAGTCAATTAGATAGAGTAAAAACGCATGCAAATCTATTCCACGTTAAAGCACAGCATATTTTTGCGGATTTATGCTGGGTTATTATTGGTGTGTTTGGTGGTGGTGGTATTTGCTCAAATACTGATGACCACGATTAATAAAGAGCGTGTTGGTAGCTATAGCGAACGTATGGCAACTGGGGCTTTTTATGTGGTGGCAGAGGGAATCGCTCACCATCCTGACCCAATAGAACGCCAGCATTGGTTGTCTGATGCCAGTAATTTATTTGGTGAAACTTTTCGTGTGATTGAGATGGATAAGATAGATTTTGCATCTACTGAACTTAAAAAGCTTAATAAGCAAAAAAGTGTGGTACGCACATCAGGCGGTAGGCAAGAGACGTATGTTTATTATCGTATCCCCGGAGAAAATAATATTGTTACGGTTAAAATCAAACAAGTATCTGAGCAACAAGTGCGTGCATTGGCGATTTTTTTGCTGGATGATTTGTCCAATTTTCGCACTTTGGAAGAAAAAACAGAACGTCTTGCCACCATTTCAAACCAGTTTGGCTTTCCAATACAATTCGCCAATATCAATGATGTTGATGTCGATGCTGACCAGCGAGTGAGATTACGCCGTAGTGAAGTGGTGGTGCGTTTTCGTGACAGTGCCAGTGTCGAAAACTCTGCTTTTATCATCTTAGTGCCTACAGAAATCAGCGATACGGTCATTCATGTGGGTCCTATACAGCTGTTTAATTGGTACCCTTTAAATTTAATCATCAGTGTGATTTTAATCAGCATGTTTTTGATCAGTCTTGGTGTGTATGCGTTGATTTTCCCATTAGAACGTAAGTTGCAGTTGGTGCAAGTTGGTCTAAATAACGTGACTAAGGGAAAATTGAACACTCGTGTTGAAGTGGTGGGGCAAGATGAAATTTCTCGATTGTCTGCAACTTTTAACTCGATGGTTGAGCATATCAAAAGGTTGATTGAGTCACAAAGAGAGCTTACTCGAGCAGTGTCGCATGAGTTGCGTACGCCTGTTGCACGCATTCGTTTTGCGGTGGACATGCTGGCAGATACCGATGATGCTGAATCCAGAGAAATGCAACGTGATTATATTGACAAAGACATCGAAGCATTAAATGGTCTGATTGATGAAATATTGACCTATGCCAAGCTAGAAGAAGGGTCGCCAAAGCTGGATTGGGAGATGGTGAATTTGTCAGAGCTAATCACTCAGATTGTCAAAGAAACCAATGCACTGGGTAAACCGATTGAAGTTATCTCTGAGATTAGTCATGCCAAAGCACGAGCCATGGCAGACCGTCGATATTTACATCGAGTGGTGCAGAATTTGGCGGGCAATGCTTTACGTTACGCCAATGGTAAGATTAAAGTGTCAGCAGGAGTCGCAAAAGGCAGGGCTTATGTAACCGTTGAAGATGATGGACAAGGCATTCCTGAAGCTGATCGTGATAAGGTATTTATCCCATTTTCCCGTCTTGACGACAGCCGTACAAGAGCATCGGGTGGTTATGGATTAGGGTTATCCATTGTCTCTCGCATTGCTTTTTGGTTTAATGGAGAAATCTCGGTTAATGAAAGCCCTGAGCTTGGTGGTGCGAAATTTACCATGACATGGCCAGTAAAGCAGTTAAACCAAACCATTGCAGCTGATGAACTCACACAAGAAGTCAGTGCCAAAAAAATCATCACAGACACAAAGTGATGGTTGATAAATAACGGTTAAACAATATAACGGTTAAAAGATATATAATAGTGGTTAAAAAATATATAAAATCTGATTTTATCTATAAAAAGGGTGATTAATCCGACATAAGGTTTGTCTTTAACAGCATTTATCGATATCATAGGTAATGATGGATAGGCGTTTGGCACATCATTTTCACCGATTTTCATTCATTTTTCATTCATATTGATGTTCATTAATAAAGGAGTGTGGCGATGCCATACATTTTTGGTCTGTTGGTGATAGCCAATGTGGCTCTGTTGGGGTATTTTGGTTTTGTATATGAGCCAAGTCATGCTGCTGATGTGTCTGAACATCAAGCTCAATTAAGCAAGCCCATCAGTTTTGAAAACACATCCATTCAAGCACCCCCTGTCATAGGTACAAAAAAATGACCCCTAAAATCCCGTAAGGTATGTTTTGCCTTAAGCCAATACCACCTTAATCATTATTTTTTGAACCAAAGTCATCTTAATCACTCAACCCCTTGCGACAACAACGGAATTAACACGCACACCATCAAGCCCCCATCAGGGTGATTTTGTGCGTGTACATGTCCTTGGTGTAACTTAGCAATGCGATTGACAATCGCCAATCCCAACCCACTGCCTTGCGTGGTGCGAGCAGTCTCCCCCCGTTCAAATGGTTGCATAATCCTTGCTAATTGGTCATCAGCAACACCTTGACCATGGTCATGAACACAAATCACCAGCGTATCATGCTCAGCAGTTTGATTAATCACCATTGCATCTGTCAAGTCTGTGGTCAATATAGAGGCTTGGTTAGGGGTTATTGTCATGGCAAATAACGCATCTGCCAAGTTGGCATCATGATGAATAATGTGGGTATCAATCTCAATGGGTGGTGTGCCATAGCGAGTGGCATTATTCACCAAATTAACAATCAATCGCTTGATGGACAACGGACGCAATGCCACCAATGGCAACGGCTTACTGGTATGGCGAATGTCTAAAGGAGCGAACTGCACAATAATTTCATTGATAATCACCGACAAATCGGTCAGACGCATTGGCTCATCTGAGCCATCTTTCATAAAGCTAATAAACTGCTCTAAAATAGCGTCCATATCTTCAATGTCATACACCAACCCTTCTTTTAAAAACTCATCAGGCAACATCTCAGCTGTCAGACGCATGCGGGTTAATGGCGTACGCAAATCATGTGAAATACCCGCCAACATGATGTTTCGCTCTTTTTGTGTTTGGCTTAACGTGGTAAATAAACGGTTAAACGCCATATTGACTTGGCGAATCTCGCTTGAGCCTTTAGCGGTGGGTAGGGTGGTCGCTTGTCCAAGCTGAATATAGTTGTTGGCCACTTTTTGCAATCTACGTAATGGACGATTGAGTTGTCGCACCAACAACAAAATGGTAACCAAAGCAAATATGGGAATGCCCAACAAAAACATCAACATCAACGTGGGGCTATATTGTGAATAATGAATGACCGATTCACGCATCCAATATTCTGGATAACGATGGTCTTGTATCCACAGCATGGCAGTGGGCTTAAATTTAAAATACACCTGTACAGGGCGACCAAGTTGGGCAGTGATTTCTTGCTCCATCAATTCTGTCAGATGGCTGACCACAAGCTTTTCTGTTACATCAGGAAAATCAGTGTCTTGATCAACATAAATTAAATGTATGGATGATAACAGCTGTTTTTTTTGTGATTCATTTAATTGCCATTCATCAGTATGAAGAATTTTTTCAACCAACATCAATTCAGTTGCCAAATAACGAGCGTGGCTTTTGATTTCTGGCAAATAAAAGCTACGCCAAAAAAACCACAGCGTCAGACACACACTCACCGTAACCATTGTCATCACCATCCATGTGGTTTGCCAAGTGTTGGAATGAAGCAAATGACGTAATTTAATGAGCATCGTTGGTAATGAGGTGTTTTTTTTCATAAGCCAGCAAAAACCCTAAAAAGATAACAACAAAAAATAATCTTACCAATCAATCATATTGTCAGTAAATCGCACCATGCACCATAAATAAACACATGGGAAATAAACACATGGATAGTCAGCAACGTATTGATGGTCAGCCAAACAAAAACATCGTCAGCAAAAATACAGTGAAATACTGGTTTTCTTTTAACAACAATTATGCTAAGATTATGCCCTTTTTGGTCTACTTGCGAAAGAGAGAGTTTACATGGTTGTTATTCGTTTAGCACGGGGCGGTGCCAAAAAACGCCCATTTTATCAAGTGGTTGTTGCTGATCAACGTCGTGCCCGTGACGGTCGTTACATTGAAAACATTGGCTTTTTTAACCCATTGGCAAAAGAGTCAGAAGAAGGCGTTCGCCTAAATATGGAAGCGTATAACGCTTGGATTGAAAAAGGGGCTCAGCCATCTGACCGTGTTAAGTCTTTGGCAAAAGAATTTAAAAAGCTACAAGCAACAACTGCCTAAGCCTTGATGCTCAGTTAACAAAAGCAAGTTAGCAAAACATACCAGCAAAGATTGACATGGCTCATTTTTTTGACAATACAGACGTTATGGACACAGACGTTACCGACGTTGTGTCTGTGCTGGCAAGCAATGCCAAGACAACCAAAGTCTTAGATGGCAGTTCTGTGCCACCAGTAGAAAAGCTGATAAAAATTGGGCAATTAAAAAAGCCGTATGGCATCAAAGGTTGGTTATGGGTACATAGTCTGACTGATGAACGTGGTGATATCTTTGCCATGTCCCCTTGGTGGATAAAGACAGCCACAGGGTTTAAACCCCTGACGGTTGTTAACTGGCGACAGCAAGGCTCTGGTATTGTCGCTCAGTTTGATGAAGTGCCAGACCGCAACGTCGCTGAGACCATGCACGGTGTGAGCATTTGGGTATCCTCTGATGCCTTGCCTAAGCCTAAAGCAGATGAATACTATTGGTCAGAGTTGGTGGGGTTAAGTGTGATAAATACACAAGGGGAAAACCTTGGTCGCATTGACCAGCTTATGGAGACAGGCGCTCATGATGTCATGGTTGTGGCTGCCACAGCCAATAGCATTGATGGTGAACAGCGATTAATCCCTTGGCATCAGCAAACCGTTCTTAAAGTCAATCAAGATGAAGCCGTGGTAACGGTGGATTGGCAAGCTGATTATTGATGTTGCCAAAAGTCGCTCAAATTGATGCCATGCTTGCTAAAATTAATGCCGTTGAGTCAGTTAGGTAAGATTGCATGTTTTTTGCCGTGATTAGCATCATGCCAGAGATGTTCACTGCCTTGAGTAATTTTGGCATTACCGCCCGTGCCATACATAATAAGCAAGCGGTGGTAGAGTACATTAATCCCAGAGACTTTACCCAAGACAATTACCGACGCATTGATGAACGACCTTATGGCGGCGGTGCTGGCATGGTATTAATGGCAGAGCCATTGGCAAAAGCCATCATGTATGCTAAGTCATTAGCAAGTGAGTATGGTTGTCAAGTTGATGCTCATCATTGTCCTGTAGTGTATATGTCGCCACAAGGACAGACACTTGATGAAAGTGTGGTTCGGTCGTTTGCTCCATTAGATGGCATGATTGTGTTGTGTGGTCGTTATGATGGCGTAGATGAGCGGTTACTTGAGCGGTACGTTGACAAACAAATATCCATCGGTGATTATGTGCTAAGTGGTGGTGAGTTGCCAGCAATGGTATTGATGGACAGTCTCATTCGCCGTTTGCCCAATGTGATGGGTGATGAGCTGTCTGCACAGCAGGATTCATTTGTCGATGGGCTACTTGACTACCCTCAATATACCAAGCCACTGGATTTTGAAGGACTCACAGTACCAGCAGTGCTGTTATCTGGGCATCATGCCAATATTGCTAAATGGCGATTTGTACAGCAGGTCAAGCGAACACAGCAGTTACGAGCAGATTTGTGGGAACAGTTTGTTCCTAATGCTCAGCAGAAAAACTGGCTTGTGGACAATTAATTGATAAGACAATTAATTGATAAGTTGATAAGTGAATTTATCGGTTGTTATTGTGTTTGGTTGTTATTTTGCTTTTAAGTGCCAAATTTAAGTGAATATCAATTTAAGCAAATATTTTTAGTTTTTATTTTAGCCTTGTGGTGGTTTACTTTACCATGGGTTATTATTTTTTGTCATTTTTTGCTTTAGTAGAAGATGATTGCCATAAAAAACAGGTGATAAGCGATGAGCCTCTATCACCTTATCATAAGGAATCAGTGCCATGAGCAACAAACATCCCTTAGTTCAATCAGTTGAAAACTCTCAGTTACGTGAGCATCCAAGCTTTGCCCCTGGTGATACGGTATCGGTTAATATTTGGGTGCGTGAAGGTGAACGCCAACGTCTACAGGCGTATGAAGGTGTGGTCATTGCCAAGCGTAATCGTGGTCTTAACTCTGCCTTTACCGTGCGTAAAATCTCCAGTGGTGTGGGTGTGGAGCGTGCGTTTCAATTACATTCCCCTTTGATTGACAGCATTACTGTTAAGCGTCGTGGTGATGTGCGTCGTGCCAAACTATACTATTTGCGTGAGCGTTCTGGTAAGTCTGCTCGTATCCGTGAAAAATTGGGTCGCCGTGAAGACGCATAAAGGGTGCATAGACTAAGACAAATGTTGGTGGAACAAGAAGCGATTTGGCTCACAATGCAACCCATGGGTTTTCATGTTATTTTTGGGTAGCCAATGCTCAAATCAATACTTAAAACCCCCAATCAAATTGATTTGGTTGGGGGTTTTACTTTTTTATCGTGTGCAAAAATGCCAATGATGCTAATTTTGTGATTTGCGTTTCATTTGGTCAAAAAATTCATCATTGGTTTTGGCTTCTTTTAGTCGATCAAGTAAAAACTCGGTGGCTTGACTCTCATCCATGGGTTGGAGTACTTTGCGTAAAATCCATACCTTGCGTAAGGTGTCTTCATCAATCAGACGCTCTTCTCGACGAGTGCCAGATTTTTTGATGTTCATGGCAGGAAAGATGCGTTTTTCTGCCAAGTCTCGCTCAAGGGTGATTTCATTATTGCCTGTGCCTTTGAATTCTTCATAGATGACTTTATCCATGGTGCTACCAGTGTCAATCAGTGCTGTGGAGATGATGGTCAAACTGCCCCCTTCTTCGATATTGCGTGCTGCTCCAAAAAATCGCTTGGGGCGTTCTAAGGCATTGGCATCGACTCCACCTGTGAGTACTTTGCCAGAAGAGGGTAATACGGTGTTGTAAGCACGTGCCAAACGGGTAATGGAATCTAATAAAATCACCACATCTTGCTTATGCTCAACCAATCTTTTTGCCTTTTCGATGACCATTTCTGCCACTTGCACATGTCGTTGTGGCGGTTCATCAAAGGTTGATGCCACCACTTCGCCACGCACGGTACGTTCCATTTCGGTTACTTCTTCGGGACGTTCATCGATGAGCAACACAATCAGATACACTTCAGGGTTGTTTTTGCTGATGGATTGAGCAAGAGTCTGTAGCAGAACGGTTTTACCTGCTTTTGGTGGTGCGACAATGATGGAGCGTTGACCTTTACCGATGGGGGCAATCAGGTCGATGATGCGTCCTGTCAAGTCTTCGGTTGTGCCATTACCAAGCTCTAGCTTGAGTTGTTCGGTGGGGAATAGGGGGGTTAGATTTTCAAAAATCAGCTTATGACGTGAGCGGTCAGGGGTGTCAAAGTTGATTTCTTTAACTTTGAGTAAGGCAAAATAGCGTTCAGAGTCCTTTGGTGGGCGTATTGTGCCTGCAATGCTGTCCCCTGTTTTTAGGTTAAAACGGCGGATTTGGCTGGGGCTGACATAAATGTCATCAGGTCCTGCCAAATAAGAGCCTTCAGATGAGCGTAAAAACCCAAACCCATCTGGCAGTATCTCCAGCACGCCATCACCAAAAATCGATTCACCGTTTTTGGCATGTGTTTTTAAAATGGCAAAAATAATGTCTTGTTTGCGACTGCGAGCCATGTTGTCTAGTCCCATGTCTTGGGCAATCGTCAAAAGTTCAGCGATGGATTTTCTTTTCAGTTCGGTTAAGTTCATAAAATAGATCGTAGCTAGGTTGTGATTTAAGTGGTTATTAAATTGATGATGGGGTTTGATGGCATTTTTAATGACATGATTGTGATTGTGATTGTGGCAACAATATTAATATGAGCGGTGATGACAAGGAGCATCATTAATAACAAGTGAACAAACATACATAAAGGTGAGAATGTCATCAATATAAAGGTGATTGGTTGGATTAAAAAATAACATAATCACCCATGCCTTGTGAGTAAGGGTTTGGGTAATAATTAAAAGAATCACCAATCAGAAGATAAACACAAGGAAGATGTGGTCAAACCACATGCTGTGGGGGTCAGCTAAAAAATGTTTATCAAAACGGCATAACTATTATTTATTGGTTGTATATTTATTGGTTGTAACTATTGGATATAACGGTATTGAGTATTTTGATTTTGGCGATTTTATCGTTAAGATGATGGCGTTGTCAATGCTTATCAATCATTTATGGGGCAATAAATGGACATTTTTTTGATAAAGTGGCAAAATTTGTATGTTGGACTATTTTAATTGGCTTGTTTTAAGTGGATAAGTTGTAAGTGGATAAAATAAATAAATGGCGTTTACGTCATCATATCCACTTTTGACATCATACCCATGATGTCATATCTAATTAATCATATTTAACCAATCGTTTCTAACCAATCATTCTTTAACCCATGGCATCTGAGACTTTATGAAAACTTTAAATATCTTAATCATCATGGACGATATTCGTCATATTCATTTTAAAAAAGATTCAACGCTTGCCATGATGTGGGCGGCGGTGGCTCGTGGGCATACATTGGCTTATGCACAAATTCATGATTTGTGGTTGGATAGGGGTGATGCCAAAGTGGACAGCCAGTTGCTATCTGTCAATGCAAAATCTGATAGCACGCCTGATGACTTTTATCAGTTAGGCGACAAAACCACGCATGGCATGACTGATTATGATGTGATATTGATGAGAAAAGATCCACCGTTTGACATGAGATTTATTTATGCCACTTATCTGTTAGATAAAGCCAAGATGGCAGGCGTGTTGGTGGTTAACAATCCCAGTTCTGTGCGTGATTGTAATGAAAAATTGTTCGCTACTTGGTTCAGTCAGCATATGACTCCCACCATTGTCAGTAGCCAACAACGCCATATTCGTGCGTTTATTCACGAACAGCAAGACGTGATTGTCAAACCCTTAGATGGTATGGGGGGTATGGGTATTTTTCGCTTGACAGCAGACAGTCCCAATATCGGCTCAACGCTTGAGATGCTAACTGAGTTTGAGACATTGCCCATCATGGCTCAAACTTATCTGCCTGCCATCAAAGATGGTGATAAACGCATTTTGATTGTGGGTGGTAAACCTGTTGATTATTGTCTGGCACGAATTCCCAGCCAAGGTGAAACTCGGGGCAATCTGGCGGCGGGTGGTCGTGGCGTTGCCATGCCACTGACAGCCCATGAGCGTGAATTGGCCGAGACAATTGCACCGATTTTGATGCAAAAAGGATTATATTTTGTGGGGCTTGATGTCATTGGTGGTCATATTACTGAAATTAATGTTACCAGCCCAACTTGCATTCGTGAGATTGATGACCAATGTGGCACAAGCATTGCGGTGGATTTTATTAAATTTATTGAAAACAACATTGACAGCCATTCAAAGACAGATATTTAGTATGGATTTGCTTGATAAAATTGCTTGACAAAATGTCGCAAAAAACCACTTGGGCTTGTGTCAAAAATCATCCAAAATAACCACTTTTATGCTTATGGATGTTTGGTTGGATAAGTTTATGTCAAAAAAAATAAATGTACTCATGATGGCAGCAGGAACAGGGG
Organism: Lwoffella lincolnii; assembly: GCF_037201985.1. Classification (NCBI taxonomy): domain Bacteria; kingdom Pseudomonadati; phylum Pseudomonadota; class Gammaproteobacteria; order Moraxellales; family Moraxellaceae; genus Lwoffella; species Lwoffella lincolnii. The sequence continues at coordinate 307,901 of NZ_CP147511.1, forward strand.
GGCATGTGTTTCCTGCCTTGGCGGTGGCAGATGAAATGGTGGCTCGTGGAGCTGTCATTCATTGGCTTGGCACGCCAAAGGGCATGGAAAACGAGCTTGTTGCCAAACACGGTCATACCATGCACCACATTGACATGCAAGGGCTTCGTGGTAAGGGGCTGGTGCGTGCCATTAAGTTGCCTTTTATGCTGTTTAAAGCGGTCATGGCAAGTAAAAATATCATCAAAAACAATAACATAGATGTGGTCATCGGTTTTGGCGGTTATGTAACCGTCCCTGGGGGATTGGCTGCCAAATTATCGGGCAAACCGCTCATCATTCATGAACAAAACGCCATCGCTGGCATGAGCAACAAAACCCTAGCTCCTCATTCAGCAAAAGTATTACAAGCCTTTGATGGGGCATTTGTTGGCATGGGCGATAAACCCATCACGGTGGGTAACCCTGTGCGTCATGAGATTATGAGTGTCAAACCACCAAGCGAGCGTTATAACGTGGCGGATACGTCGCCTTTAAAGGTGCTGGTGGTGGGCGGTTCGCTTGGGGCAAAAGCCATCAATGAAGCGGTGGTTGAATTGTTAAAGCTGTCCGATAAACCCCTAACTGTGCGACATCAATGTGGCAAGGACAACCACAACACCATGTTGGTCGCCTATTCACAAGCACAGATTGACACAAGCCGTCATGTCTTTGAGGTCATGCCATTTATTGATGACATGGCACAGGCATACAGTTGGGCAGATGTGGTTATTTGCCGTGCTGGGGCATTGACCGTAACCGAGATAGCCAGCGTGGGCGTTGCAGCGATTTTTGTGCCGCTACCACACGCTGTGGACGACCATCAAACCGCCAATGCCAAGAGCTTAACTGACAAAGGGGCAGGGATTTTGTTACCCCAACATGACTTATCTGGTGAAACATTGGCACAGATTTTAACTGGTCTTGACCGCCAAAAATGCTTAGATATGGCAAAAAAAGCACAAGAGAGTGCCAAACATCATGTCGCAAAGACAGTGGCAGAGCTGGTTTTGGCGTGTGTGAAAGGATAAGACAGTCATTTTTAAATAAATTGTAAAATTTTGTAAATTAATAAGGTGTGTATATACGCCATTGGAAGTTGTGAACAATGAACGCAGATAATGACGTTTTACAAATAGATAATATTCGTGAAAGATATTTTCATGATTTGATAATTAAAAGCCCTGATATTCAGGCGGATTTATTGTCGGCTTTAAATTTGCCAGCAGATTTATCAAAATTGCAACTTATTCATGAAGATAAATATATTAATGGCATTACTGCTGATTTTACTTTAATTTATGATGATTATATTTCAGCATTGATTGAATGTAAGGCAGGTGATATTGGTGTTACAGATTATGTGCGTGGTATTGGGCAAGTTTTGCAATATGAGTATTTTTATGAAAATCAAATTACGAAAAACTACCCTTATAAAAAAGACCATTTTAGCAGTGTTTTATTGATACCCTCATCGGTATTTTTAAATAGAAATTTTAATATTGCATTATTTAAGTACCCAATAACAACTAAAATCATTGAAATTAATGACATAAATCACGCTGTCCGCTTAATCAGCCAAAAAGAATTGGATAATTTTAGAGAACAGACTCAAAATAATTTAATGAGCATCTCACAATATTATATCAGAGACACAAGGCTCTTTGAATTATACATGTTATTACGTTATTTGTGTTTTTTAAGATTGAGAAATATCGCTTGTATCAATCGTAGAGAAGTAGAACAAGTTATGATGAAGACGAATACCATTAACAATAGAAATTGGCGTAATGTTTGGATTGGTTTATCATCACTTGGATTGATAGACAGTAATAATATGCCAACACAAAAAGGCATAGAGTTGGGCATGTTTGACATAAATAAATTTTTATTAGTTATGTATAAATCCTATGTTAAACCTTATGCAGACATGTTGATGAATTATTTTTATGAAAATCCTATAAACTTAAATAAAAGTTTAAAAGACATTAAGCAAGATTTTTTGAATATATATAATAATCATGAGATTTTATTTTTTACCCAGTCAGAAACTCGCTATCTGTCCTCTTGGTTGAATATTTTAAGAGATGATTTTGGTTGTCTTGATTTTCAGACAAGAAGCAATCATCGGATATTAAATTATATTCCGTCCATGTTAAATGATGATTTTTTATTAGGCAGTATCCAAAGATATACAAAGGCAAACCCTTATATCAACAATTTACAAGCCATTCTTTAAGAGTGAATTAGTTTAAGAGTGAATTAGAATGAATAAAATATACACCATTTTTGAAACATTTGTTGGTGCAGGTGGCTCACACATTGGGTTTAAACAAAATGGGTTTAAATCAGTTTATGTCAATGATGATAATAAAGATTGTATTGACACTTTATTGTTAAATAATCCTGAAATTAGACAAACTGCCTTTGTGGATTGTCGCAGTGTTTTGAATGTTGATACAGATAATTTATTAAATAATATCAAATTAAAACAAGGCGAATTGGATGTCATGTTTGGTGGCATTGTTTGTAAAGGGTTTAGTTTGGCAGGAGAGCGGTCTCCTAATGATGAGAGAAATTACTTTTATCATCAACAATTGAAATTGGTAGAAATTACCAAACCAAAAATCAGTGTGATTGAAAATGTTAAGGCATTTTCTAACGGTCAAGTGCTGTCTGAAAACACACCGAAAAAAATTCGTGATGAAGTGGATAGAATTTGGCAAGCATTGGAAAATTATAAGGGTCAAAAAGCGGAATTACGTAAAAAAAATAAAATAACCCCTGAATTTGAACAAAAAGGGATAGAATTACGCAAACAAAAAGAAAAATTATTGACAGTTTTAAAAGAAAATAATTATCTCATTTCTGTATTAGATGATTTGTATCAAATTTATGATAGAATTGGTTACCATGTTTCGCACAAAATTTTAAATACGGCTTGGTATGGTGCATCAACCAAACGAGAACGAATTATTATTGTGGCGGTACGTAAAGATTTGCCTAATAATTTTAAATTTCCATTTCCAATTTACCATTCTGATGAAATTTTAACAAAACTGGATTTTGAAAATATTGAAAACGCTCAGTTTTTAAAGCCAATTTCTATTGGTGAAGCATTGTCAAAAATTGATTATACCAATAAAGACGATGTTGATAATCACCCAATGAAGCATTCACCAAAAACAGTAGAGCGATTTAAATATATTAAAGCAGGGTCTAATATTCAAGAGACAATGCACGAAATTCCAGATGATTTAAAAATCAGTAGTTTTTATTCTCGTGGCAATACAATGCGATTGTCCATGCAATTGCTTGCCCCAACACTTGTTCCCGGACACAGTAATTTTCCTGTTCACCCCATTGAACATAGAAGTATTACGGTGCGTGAAGCGGCGGTTATTACAGGATTTCCAATGGATTATAAATTTGTTGGTAACCATTCAAAGCGTTGTGAGCATGTTGGTAATGCTGTGCCACCACCTTTGGCAAGTGCGATTGCAAAAGAATGTGTTAAATTTTTAGATAATATTAAAAAATAAATGTTATTTTTTTTAAACACTCATAAGTCATTTGATATATTAAAAACCCATTTGGGAAGTTTAAAAGTGAACCACACTCGTTTATCCAAATGCCTAATGGAAATCCCAGAGATACAATGTTTCAATATAAAATCAATGACACATTAAGCCTAACCTTAGTACATTCATCATTTGCCAGTCAAATGAATGATATTGTTAATGCCCAAAAAGATGATTTGGGTAAATGGCTACCGTGGGCGAATGATTTTAGTGAAAATAGCTATCGTGAATTTGTCAAATTTGCCTTACACCAATATGCCGATGACAAAGCCATTCATACCCATATTATTTATGATGATAAAATTATTGGGGCGGTGAGTTTAAATAACATTTATCATCATCTTAAAAAGGCAGAAATTGGCTACTGGTTACACCAAGACCATCGGGGGCGTGGTGTCATGACCTGTGCGGTGCGTGCAATCATGGACATTGCCAAAAACATCTATGGCATGAATGTGGTGGAGATTAAGGCGGGTGAGCATAATATTCCAAGCCAACAAGTTGCTAAGCGATTGGGTTTTGAATTTTGTGGGATTATCGCCAATAATGAAAACATTAATGGTGAAATTATTAATCATGCGGTTTATATGTATCGGTTTTAATTTAAACAATTGATGATTTAAACAATTGATGGGGTAAATTCTTTGCCTTGATTTGTCAAATTAAAATTGATTGATGTGATTGTCATTGTTTAAAAAATATCATGGCATATTTATCCACAAAACCAGTTTAATATCTAACATTTAATATTCAATACCCAACATTCAACATTTAATATTTAAAATATAAAATATAAAATATAACACCCAAACAGAGAAACAGTCATGCCAAATTCAACCAAAGTCAAAACGCTCCCCAAACGCCTAATAGAAATTCCAGAGATGCGACGCATTCAAAACATTCATTTTGTTGGTATTGGTGGGGCTGGCATGTGTGGCATTGCCGAAGTGCTTGCCAATCAAGGCTATGTGGTTACTGGCTCAGACATTAAGGCAAATGCGATGACCGAGCGTTTAGAAAACTTAGATGTAACGGTATATGTCGGTCATGATGCCAGCAACATCAAAATGGCCGATGTGGTGGTGGTGTCATCTGCCATTGACCGACAAAACCCTGAGATTCAGGCTGCCTTAAAAGCCCACATTCCTGTGGTACGCCGTGCTGACATGTTGGGCGAGCTTATGCGATACCGTCATGGCATTGCGGTGGCAGGGGCTCATGGCAAGACCACAACCACAAGCTTATTAACCATGATGCTCACCGAAGCGGGGCTTGACCCAACTTATGTGATTGGCGGTAAATTAAACGCCTCGGGCAAAAATGCCGCTTTGGGTGCTAGCCGTTATTTGGTGGCAGAAGCCGACGAGTCTGATGCGTCTTTTTTATCTTTGCGACCCATGGCGTGTGTTGTTACCAACATTGATGAAGACCACATGGAGACCTATGAAGGCAGCTTTGATAAACTAAAACAAGCCTATGTGCAGTTTTTGCACAACATGCCTTTTTATGGGCTGGCTGTGTTGTGTGGCGATGACAAAGAGCTGTATGCCATGATTGATGACATTGCAAGACCTGTCATCACATACGGCCTTGAAAAACACAACGATGTGCAGGCGGTAGATGTGATTGCAGACGGCACAAAAACCCATTTCACCGTACTAAGAAAAGACAAAAAACCCTTACCCATTACCTTAAATATCCCCGGCATTCACAATGTTTATAATGCCCTTGGGGCAATTACCATGGCAACCGATGAAGGCGTGAGTGATAAAGCCATTTGCCAAGCGGTAGAAAAATTTGCAGGCGTGGGCAGACGCTTTGAAAATAATGGCAGCTACCCCCTAACAGATGGCAGCGGTGATGTGGTATTGATTGATGATTATGGGCATCACCCCACCGAAATCGCCATGACCATCAAAGCTGCCCGCCAAAGCTATCCTGACCGCCGTTTGGTGATGATGTTTCAGCCACACCGTTACAGTCGCACAAGGGATTGTTTTAGTGAGTTTGTCAATGTGTTGTCGCAGGTGGATAAGCTGATTTTGCTTGATGTGTACAGTGCTGGCGAGGAGCTGATTAAGGGGGCAACAAGCAATGATTTGGCGCGTTCATTGCGTGAGCGTGGGCAGGTTGAACCGATTGTGCTAAATATCAATGACAAAGAACAAATCACCCAAGTGCTTAAAATCACCCTAAACGCCAATGATTTGCTGATGACCCAAGGGGCGGGCAATGTGGGACAACTGTGTCAAGAATTGGTCAAAAATGGGTTGTTTTTGGGGTGATTTTAAAAGGGCTTAAAAATTAAAAAGGCAAAAACATGAGCAAACTTAATACAAAAGATGACCAAAACTTTGGCAAAGTGGCGGTTGTTTGTGGCGGAACAAGCACAGAGCGTGAAGTGTCGCTAAATAGTGGCATGGCAGTGCTAAATGCCTTATTATCAAAAGGGGTGGACGCCCATCATTTTGACCCTGCCGATACTGACATATCTCATTTGCGTGCCTATGACCGTGTGTTTAATGTGTTGCATGGCACTTTTGGCGAAGATGGCAGTTTACAAGGGGTGCTTGATAGCTTTAATCTGCCTTATACAGGCTGTGGTGTCTTGGCATCTGCCATCGCCATGGATAAATTTCGCTGTCGTTTGCTGTGGCAGTCGCTCGGGCTACCAAATGTGCCTTATGTGGTTTTGCATGATGACAGCGATTTTGCTGCCGTAGAGCGTGAATTTGGTTTACCGCTATTTGTCAAACCTGCTGCCGAAGGGTCTAGCGTGGGTGTGTTTATGGTTGAGCAAGCAGGTGATTTGGCAAAAATTTATCCCAAATTAAAGCAATATCATGGCGAGATTTTGGCAGAAAAAGCGATGATGGGCGGAGAATATGCCATATCACTGCTTGGTGAACATGTTCTGCCCAGTATCCGTATCATCCCTAAGGGCAAATTTTATGATTATGAAGCCAAATATTTGCGTGATGACACCATTTATCAATGCCCATCTGATTTGACGCCAGAGCAAGAGAGGCAAATGGGTGAATTGGCATTAAAAGCGTTTCGTGCGATTGGGGGGCGTGGTTGGTCTCGTGTGGATTTTTTAAAGGGGCATGATGGCAAGCTGTGTGTGTTAGAGATTAATACCGTCCCTGGCATGACTGACCACAGTCTTGTGCCGATGGCTGCCAAAGAAGCAGGGATTGGGTTTGATGAGTTGTGTGTGAAAATTTTGGCACAGACTTTGAACATATGATTGAAGACATGATTGAAAATATGGGTAGAGACATAGATAGAACCATCATTAGAAACATAAACAACAACTTAGACTGTCATATAGACAACGACTAAGACAGCAATCACTTATTTTGTTCCCAGTTAAAATCTATGATGTTTAATTGGAAGAACATTGGTAAATTGACAAAAATGTCAATACCATAGCCTATTGTTTTGACAAAAAATGCGGTATCATAAACATAAATAAGTATGTGCAAATTTTGTCTATTTTTGACTAAATTTGTGATTCATCAAAGTGGTTGATGGGTTGTTTAATGATTGGCAAATCTTTCGTTAAGTTATTTTTATTGGGTAGTTTTAGTAAGGGCGTGCCATGACTCAACAACACATGACTGATTTGCATGGTCGTTCATTGATGGACTGGCTTGGTTATGTGTTTGCTTTTTTAATGCTGGCATTGGTCATGATGATTGGGTATCGTTTGTATCAGCAAGCACCCGTTGCCAAAATTGTCGTTTACCCAACAGGATTAACCCAACAAGAACATCAACGTCTGTCTGAGTTATTAGCACAACAGACGGATACCTTTTTTGCCACCGATTTATCTGCCATCATTAAAGTGAGCCAACAGCTTTCTTGGCTTGATGAAGTGCGAGTCACTAGGGATTGGCAACAGGGCATTGTGGTGCAGGCATTGCCCAAGCAACCTGTGGCACGGTTTGGTAGTGAACGATTTATTGATGCTAAAGGTGAGGTATTCACGCCACTTGAGAAGCGTCGATTGACAGATGAGCATTGGCCGACTTTGCAAGGTGATCCAAGTCAAGCCAAGTCAATCATGCAACAAATGCAACAGGTCAACAGTTGGTTTGCCCCCTTAGACCTGATGGTTGAGGACATGATTTTGACCCCACGCATGACGTGGCTTATCCGTTTTAATACAGGGCTTAGAGTGGTGGTTGATGGTGAAAATACCACTCAAAAGCTGATGACCTTAAGTCATTTATTACAAACTGAGTTGTATCCACGATTAGATGAGATGCAAGCATTAGATTTGCGTTATAAAAATGGCATGGCAATTTCATGGAAAGTGCCTGAATCGTTTTAACGAATAACAGATTTTTAGAATAACAGATTGTTTAAAGTAACACACATCAGCCAAGACGGTTTATGATTATTTACCATTATTTACCATGAAACAACATGAAAATCTTGTCGTCATTCATTTAAGTGCCACTGCTGTGTATGCAGTGGTTGCTTGCGTCATATCAAAAGATGACATTCAAGTCAGAGGAATGGTCAAGGTAAATACCAACGAGTTTTATCAAGGCCGAGCGGTTCATTCAGAGCGACTTAAGCAGATTATTAACCAAGCCATTTATGCGGTTGAGACCATGGCTCATTGCCGTGTCCACAGTATTTGGTTAAGCTTTGCCACGCCTGAGATGAAAAGCAGTAACAGTCATGGCAAAGTGGTGATTGATGAAGAGACTGTATCCGTCAAACATATTGTGGAAGCGTTAGGAAAAGCCAAGGAGCAAGATATTGCCAATGACCATTATGTCATGCAATACGCCCAGCAAGGCATCTTGATTGATGATGATGATATGATGGTCAATGATGCCATTGGTACGTACGCCGATGGTATTAATGTGATGTACCATTTATTGTCTTTGCCTGTGGTAACACGACAAAACATGGAGTCGTTGTTTCGCTCCACCAACGTACGGGTTGACCATATGGTGTTTGATATGGTCTCGATGTCAGCGTATGCGTTGATGCCAGAAGAAATGAAGTTGGGGGTATGTCTGCTGGACATTGGCTACAGCACCACCAATTTATGTGTTTATAAAGAAGAAAAGCTGCTGTTCGCTAAGTGCTTGCCTTATGGGGCGGTTGAGGTCACCATGGACATCTCAGCAGAGCTGAATCTAAACATGTATGAGGCAGAAAGGCTCAAAAAGCGTCATGGTACTGTCGATACCACACAAGTCGACCCTGCCCAGTTTATTGAAATTAAGTCCAACGAAGACGAAGATATCAAGACCATAAGCCTGCATGAATTGGCTTTAATCATTGAAGCAAGATATCAAAGTATATTAGATCAGGTGCTGATGGCGCTTGAACAGGTGGGATTGATTGAGCATCTGACCCGTGGCTTTGTGTTGGCAGGTGGTGGCAGTCAGATGAATGGCATGGTGTCTTTTGCCAAGCGTTATTTACAAACCCCTGTGGTACATACAACGCTTAACAAAAGCATCACACCCCAAAAGCGGTTTGATAATGAAGATAACTATGCCCAACTTAAATCCTTGATTAAGGAGCGTGGCTTTCAAGTGGCATTAGGCACGCTGATATACAGTCAAAGCGAGCAGTTTGCTCACAGTCAACGTAGCTCACTTGAAGCGTTGAAACAAGAACAAAAAGAGCATGGTCTGATGTCCAGACTTGGGCGGTTTTTGCATGACTTTTTATGATGCTGATTGATTTTGATGTTAACGAATATGAATATCAAGTTGCCATCAGTTGATTGTTCACTGGCATATTTTTAAGGCTGTTTAAGTACAGTCAGGCAATGATACGAAAATGATACGGAGTAATGATAACATGACAAAGTTTTCTATGGCAGATAATACAGAAGAGATAAAGCACACAGGGGCTCGTTTTACTGTGTTTGGCTTGGGTGGTGGTGGCGGTAATGCCGTGGAGCATATGGTGCGTCAAGGCATCAAAAACGTTACCTTTGTGGTGGCGAATACTGACCGCCAAGCTTTAGATGGTCTTAGTGTTCCCAATAAACTACAGCTAGGAGCACAGACCAACCGTGGTCTAGGAGCAGGCGCTGACCCTAAAGTTGGACGTGAGGCAGCAGAAAGCGATGAAGATGCCATTCGTAAGTTGTTAGAAAACTCAGACATGGTGTTTGTTACCGCTGGTATGGGCGGTGGCACTGGCACAGGAGCTGCTCCTGTGGTGGCTCGTATTGCCAAAGAACTGGGTATTTTAACAGTGGCAGTGGTAACCACGCCCTTTAGGTTTGAAGGTGGTCGTCGCATCAAAGCTGCTCAAGATGGCATCGAACAGTTAACCAATTTTGTCGACTCCATCATCACCATTCCTAATGATAAGTTAATGAAAGTCTATGGCAATATTTCAATGGAAGAAGCCTTTAAAAAAGCTGATGATGTGCTGATGCACGCTGTGCAGGGCTTAGCAGAGACCATTGAACGCAACGGTAAAATCAACATTGACTTTAACGATATTCGTACCGCATTGACTGCTAAAGGTCATGCCATGATGGGCATCGGACGTGGTAGCGGTGATGACCGAGCTCGTCAAGCCACCGAAAAAGCCATTCGCTCTCCGTTATTAGATGACTTGCTGTTAGAAAATGCCAAGGGTTTATTGGTCAATGTCATGTCATCATCTTCGTTGACGTTAGATGAATTTAGCACCATTAACGAAATCTTAGAAAGCATTACCGACACAGATGATGCCCATATCTTCTATGGCTCAGTCATTGATGAAGATTTGGGTGATGACCTACATGTTACTGTCATCGCCACAGGCTTGACCTTAGATAACCGTCCTAAGCCCGTACAGCAACCCAATGCCATACCCAACGCCAACAGCAGACAAACCATTGACCCAAATAGCCATGCCAGTGCGTTGAGTAACCAAAGACGACCTGCCAGCTCATCACAAAGCCATTCATCACAAAGCCACTCACCACTAGGCAATGGCAACACTCAGATTGTCTCAGGTCAGCCCCAATCACAAACCCGCCCTCGCACCAACAGCATCACCGACTATCTTCGTAGTCAACAAAATAAATAACCTGTTGGTCAAATTCACTCATTAGAAATGTGTCCTAATGAGCTAAAAACGGCAATTCATTGCCGTTTTTATTTATGACAGACTTGATGTAAGACTTGATTGTCATGATAAATGTGTCAAAATATGACAAAAGGACATGAATAATGGCATAATGATGAATTGTTTGTAATTGAGAATGTTTATTATTGAAATATTGCCATGACTCATCAAAGAAAAAACCACCCATTATCCAAACTGCCATCTGCTTATCCCACTCATCAACATACCATTGCCAAAACTGTCAGCGTGACCAATATCGGATTACACAGTGGACAACCTGTTACTTTAACCTTGCAACCTGCCAAGCCAAATCATGGCATTGTCTTTGTGCGTACTGATTTGTCCGACAGACCTCATTTGCCTGCCCATGCTTCACTCATTACCAGTACTCATCTGTCTTCTAATTTACAAAAAGATGGTGTGCAGATTGCCACAGTGGAGCATCTGCTGAGTGCGTTGGCTGGCATGTGTGTGGATAATGTATTGATAGAGGTGAGTTCAGCGGAAGTTCCCATTATGGACGGCAGTGCAGCAGATTATGTACGGTTGATTGAGCAGGCAGGAAAAATGAAACAAAATACGCCCCGTCGATACTTGCGTTTGACAAACACCATTGAAGTGCATGATGATGACAAATGGGCATCATTGTCTCCGTATGACGGTTACCGCTTGGATTTTGAGATTGATTTTGCCCATCCTGTGGTTAATCAAAGTATCCAAACTGCCAGTATCGAAATAACCCAAGGTAATTATCGTTCACAAATCAGTCTTGCCCGCACATTTGGCTTCGCCAAAGACATTGCTTATTTGCAACAAAATAATCTGGCACTGGGTGGCAACTTAGACAATGCCATTGTGGTTGATGATGATAAAATACTCAATCCCACAGGATTGAGATTGGCAGATGAATTTGTCAAACATAAGATATTAGATGCCATTGGCGACTTGTCATTGATGGGTTATCCGTTGTTGGCACATTATCAGGCATATAAATCTGGTCATGGATTGAACAATCGGCTGGCAAAAGCAGTTTTAAATGAGCCAAATTGCTTTGAAATTGTAACAATATATGACATACATAAAAATTAAGAACATTATATTTTAAATAATCTAATTAATTAGATTGAGCGTAATTGATGATGGCAACATTCACGTAAGATTTATGTAGGTTGCCCTTTTTATTGACAAAATACAGTGGTGGCATCATTCAGCTTGCTTTTGATTTTATTGAACCTGTTGATATGGTCAGTAAAATCATGGCATTTCAACCTTTTATTGAAAATTGTCACGGTCTTAAGGCAAACACTCACCACAAATCACACATAAAAAAACAGCAGAACTTGACAAAATCAACAATGTTTTTTACATAACTTTACAATGTAAATTTTGTTGGGTTTGTGTGCGTGAGTAAAAATTCCCAAAAAAAGCCATCAGATGACAACTTAAAATGGCTATGTTATAGTTGCCCCATCTTTTGATGATGCCTTGATACATAAGGCTTTTACAGAAAGATAAGCGAAATATTAGTCAGTTACCAGATAGAATTGAGCAATACTTTCATCATGGACGACTTAAGTCCACGACCACAAACCTTAATGAATTGAGTTGTTTAAATGTAAGGGTTTGTGAATTTCCATGATGACGAACATGGTCATTTAATATGTCAATGAGTTGATGTTGTTGGTAGCGTAAATGATTGGCAGCGGTGTGCGACTTGACAGATAAGGTTAACGCATCATCTTTGATGTTCACCACATACAACTGTTCTAAGATACTGTTAGGTTGCCATTGGGCCAATATCTGTCTGATTTCTAAAGTCGCTTTTTGTAACTTTCTGTAGGTGTCTCCGAGATGACCAGAAACGGCAGATGAACCAATACGGGTTTTATCGGAGTAGTCTCCAAGGTGATTGGGGGTTTTTTTCATAAAGTTCATCAGGTTGTTCTCAAAAGACATTAAAGTGGGACATTTATTTTAATACATTCAAACAGTTCAGGGCATTGGTATTTGTTTTATGACAGATGACCAATGAGGTAAAACTTATGAAGCAAGCGTTATTGATGATTTCTGTATTTGGGTTTGGCATGGTGCAAGCTCATGCTAACATCACTGGCCATCAGGCAGACACGTTGAGCAGTTTTCACGCTTTAAGTGACATGGAATATGGTAGCGATGATGACGCCACAACTGATTTTGCCACCATCACCAGCTTTGCCACCAGCAATAATCAAGCCACCATGCGTGTGTATCATCAAAATCAGCTGGACAAACAAATTGATAAGCTAGATTTGTTGCGTCGTGACTTAGATGTCAATCAAGACGGCATAGAAGAGATGATTAACCAGTTGTCAAAACACAGAAACAATCAAATTGATGCTCAACGTGCTAAAAAAACTCGTGATGCTTTTTTAGCCGCTCAGACCCAACAACAGGGCAATATTTTATCGGCATTAAACATTGACAGTACGACTGCCCCATCGATTGCTGCTGCTCATGCGTCTCGTGCAGCAGGCTCTCGTTCTCGTAGCAGTGGCTATTGTGCCAGATATGTACGTCAAGCATTACAGGCAGCAGGATATCAGTTCACTCCCAACGCTTCTGCTTACCAATATGCCAGTCGTGGGACTTTGGCACAAGCAGGTTTTAGTAAAATCAGTAATAATAGCCGTCCACAAGTGGGTGATGTGGTGGTGTTTGACCGCACATCACGCTACCCACATGGTCATATCCAAATTTGGGACGGCAAAAACTGGGTATCTGATTTTCGTCAAAACGACATTAACCCCTATAGTGGGGCGGTCACTTATACCACATGGCGTGATAACCGTTACTTGAACAATGCGTCTGAATCTGGCACTTATCTGGCAATGGCAGAATAACTGACTGTCAAACCAGCCATGTCATCAATAATTCATCACAAAACTCATCACCAACCCCATAAGAAACTGGCATTATCGCCAGTTTTTTGTGTTTATTAATAAGTTATCAGTCATGCCATGTCTTGTTTGAATTTTCTCAATCTTGCTGATTGTGGTAATTATGCCAATCTTGCCAATATTGTCTGTCATGAAAATCAGGTGGACTGGCATGATGTGGGGCATAATAAATGGGTTGGTCATCTCGATATAAAATCACACAAGGGTGGATTTGGTGGAATTTGGCGATTTTATTTTGACGGGCATAAAGCTGGCGGTAATCGCCCAACTTGATGGCAACATGACGTGAATGCCAATTTGTTTGTTGTGATGCTTGTTGTGAATGGTCATTTGGCATGGGTGTCATCGGTGTTGGTGTTGTTATTTGTGTTGGCAGTGCCATTGGTATCCATAAAGACGCTAATGTGTCTTGTGTGGGAGGCATGTTTTTGGGTGAGCGATAGTCATCAAAACGATAAATGTTATACGCTCCGTTTGGGCTGACATTCACTTCCAAATACTCGCTGTCTTCTGATAATGCCACAAAGCACTCTAGACAGTTTTTCTCCCATAGGTTATCTTGTCTCTTTATCTGAGTGGTTGATGGGTCATCTAGTGTCAGCCAAGGTTTTTTTTCAATAAAATAGCTTAAACACAGACAGTCCACCCTTTGGCTGATGGCAACATGGATATGTGGGTTTGTGGGTAGATGGTTATGGGGGTGTGGCTGCCGTAAGGTTATCAATGCCACTGAAGGGCAAAGTAAGGGATAAGACTCTTGGTAAAAGACAGACACATGAACTTGCTTGAACACAGCTGAACCAAATCTGACCGATGACGCTGTCATTATCCGCCAAAACGCACTAAGTTAGACAGTTTTGGGTTGGCTTGTGGGTTGTGGCGTAGCAACAGGGCCATGCGTCCCACATGGTGTATCAATAGGGCTTGGCTGTCTTTTGCCAGTTGGGCAGATAGGGCATCTCGTTCTTCTTTACTACCTGCTGGCAGACGGACTTTGACCAATTCATGATCGGTTAACGCACGTTCCAGCTCACCCAATACGCTTGGGCTTAGTCCTTGTCCGCCAATGCTGACAATGGGCTTTAGTTTATGACCGATGCCTCTTAGGCGTTTTAGGGTGTCGTTATCAAGTTTTTGGGTGTTGATGTTTGACATGATGTTTGACTGGTATCCTATGAGTATTTATCAGCTTGATGTTTATCAGGTTGGTGTCTATCAATGACTGTGTGCCATTATAAAGCACTGATGGTAAAAATCTAGCGGTAAAACCAGTTTTCCATCAATCATCAACCAAATCCATGTCATGCTAACATGTTAAAATGGTATTTTGGATTGGTATGTTTTAGTTGGTATGTTTTAGTTGGTATGTTTTAAAGGAAGCGCCCATGGCAACCAAAATTAAAAATAAAAAATTGTCCAAAAGCAGTCGAGCGTGGATACAAGAGCATTTGGACGATTACTATGTCAAAAAAGCCCACAAAGACGGCTATCGTGCCCGTGCAGCTTACAAACTTATCGAAATTAACGACAAAATGAAACTGATAAAATCAGGCATGACGGTGGTGGACTTAGGCGCTGCTCCCGGTAGCTGGTCGCAGGTGGCAGGGCGTATCGTTGGTGATGCGGGGGTGATGATGGCATCAGATATTTTGCCAATGGATAAACTTGAAAACGTGACCTTTATCCAAGGGGATTTTCGTGAGCAGGCAGTGTTTGATGCGATTATGGCAGAAGTGGGAGGGCGGCAGGTAGATGTGGTGCTGTCGGACATGGCACCCAACACGTCAGGTAACTCAGCAGTTGACCAGCCACGCATGATGTATCTGTGTGAGTTGGCAGTGGATTTTGCGTTGTCGGTGTTGCCTGATGGCGGTGCGCTGATTATGAAAGTATTTCAAGGGGAGGGGGCACAAGAACTTAGACAACAAATGCAAAAAAAATTCAGTAAGGTTCGTAGCATTAAGCCTGATGCTTCAAGACCTCGCAGTCGAGAGATGTTTTGGGTTGCGATAAAGTAGATTGACATGCCCAGGTTAAGTTTAATCAGAAAAACTGATAAGAAAGATTGATAAGAAAAAATTGCCACATTGTCGTATGACTAATAAGGTAATCATATGACAAAAAGGTGGTCATATGACAAATAAGATGGTATTTAGTGAATTGTGAGTTAAGACTTGAATTGTGGCGATTTTGCTCGCATATCATGCTATATTAGTAAGATTGTCTATTTTGCTCTCCACTGGTTGCGATTGAGAGCTGGCATGATGCTGATGCAACATAAACCGCAACACAAACATATGTGGCATTCATACATGCCATCTAACACATGTAATACTAACACACATGTAATACTAACAAGAGTAACACCGTAAAGGACACACACTGTGAATGATATGGTAAAAAACACCCTACTATGGCTGGTGGTCATTGGCGTGCTGGTGCTGATATTTAGTGGTTTTGACCAAAGGTCAGAACCTGACACGATGAACTATTCTGAATTTGTAACAGCGGTATCAAATGACCAAGTCGTCAAGGTTAAGATTGATGGTGAGCAAATAAAGGGTGAAAAAAAGAATGGCTCAGAGTTTGAGACCATTCGCCCTGCCATTAGTGATAATAGTTTAATGCCCATGCTGATTGAGCATGATGTTGAAGTACAAGGAGCAGCCCCTGAACGTCAAAGTGTGATGATGCAGTTGTTGATTGCCAGTTTCCCAGTGTTATTGATTATTGGCTTATTTTTGTTCTTTATGCGTAACATGCAAGGTGGCGGCGGTGGGCGAGTCGGTGGCCCGATGAGCTTTGGCAAATCTAAAGCCAAAATGCTGACTGAAGACCAAATCAAAGTAACCTTCGACGATGTGGCAGGGGCAGAAGAAGCCAAGCAAGAGGTGGTGGAAGTGGTGGATTTCTTGCGTGATCCAGACAAATTTACCAAGCTTGGGGCGACCATCCCTCGGGGTATTTTGATGGTAGGACCACCAGGCACAGGTAAAACATTGCTTGCTAAAGCAATTGCTGGTGAAGCCAAAGTGCCATTTTTCTCCATTTCTGGCTCTGACTTTGTGGAGATGTTTGTTGGTGTGGGGGCATCACGGGTGCGTGACATGTTTGAAAAAGCCAAAAAAAATGCCCCTTGCATCATCTTTATTGATGAGATTGATGCCGTTGGTCGTCATCGTGGTGCGGGTATGGGCGGTGGCAATGATGAACGTGAGCAGACCTTAAACCAATTATTGGTTGAGATGGATGGTTTTGAAGGTAATGATGGCGTTATCGTGATTGCTGCCACCAACCGTGTGGACGTGTTGGATAAAGCCTTATTGCGTCCAGGTCGTTTTGACCGTCAAGTACAAGTAGGATTACCAGACATCAAAGGACGTGAGCAAATCTTAAACGTACATCTTAAAAAACTGCCACAAACGGTGGGCGTTGATGTTAATTCGTTGGCTCGTGGCACGCCGGGATTTAGTGGTGCTCAACTGGCCAATCTTGTCAATGAAGCGGCATTGTTTGCTGCTCGTCGGGATAAAACCCATGTGGACATGAATGACTTTGAAGAAGCCAAAGACAAGCTGTATATGGGCCCTGAACGTAAGTCAATGGTGCTAAGAGAAGAAGAACGCCGTGCCACCGCTTATCATGAAGCAGGTCATGCCTTGGTGGCTGAGTTACTTCCAGGAACTGACCCTGTTCATAAGGTAACAATCATGCCTCGTGGCTTTGCGTTGGGTGTTACATGGCAATTACCTGAGCATGACCAAACCAGTCATAATAAGTCAAAAATGCTCAATGACATTGCCATCTTATTTGGTGGACGTATTGCTGAAGAAGTTTTTATCAATCAAAAATCCACTGGCGCATCGAATGACTTTGAGCGTGCCACCAAAATGGCACGAGCCATGGTTACCAAATATGGCATGTCTGATGCGATGGGCATCATGGTGTATGAAGATGATGAACAATCAGGCTACTTTGGTGGCAGCTCACGCACCATCTCAGAAGCCACTCAGCAAAAAGTCGATGATGAAGTCAGACGCATGCTGGAAGAACAATACGACATTGCCCGTGAGTTGATTGAGGGCAATAAAGAAAAAATGCACATGATGGTTGATGCCTTGATGAAGTGGGAGACGATTGACCGTGACCAATTGCAAGACATCATGGCAGGTAATGAGCCTCGTGAGCCTAAGACTTATCAGCCCATCAATGTGCCTGCTGTTCAAGAAAATACCAGCGATTCAGGGTCATCAGGCAGCATGCCACCGCCTTTACCAGCGATGTGAATAAAAGCGATGTGAATGAATCTGTCAATACAGATTTTGCATCACTCATCATTGACATTGGTCATCAATGGCCCTTTATCGTGTTGGTATCTTGATTGGTATCTTGGCATAAAGGGCTTTTTTTGCATTGATTGACCAGCATCAGTCATCTTCATCGTTAATCATTGAATGGCTGACCATTAGCCAAAGTTAAAAGTTAAAAGTTATCCAGAGTTTACTATGCCATTTTCTATGCACCCATTGCCTAACCACACCCTCTGTTATCGTGATAAATGTCTGTCGCTGGCCAAACCGCAAATCATGGGCATACTTAACGTAACCCCAGACTCGTTTTCTGATGGTGGTGAGCATGACAGTGTTGCATTGGCTGTCAAGCATGCCAAGCAAATGATGGCACAAGGGGCCAGCATCATTGATATTGGTGGGGAATCCACTCGTCCCAATGCTGATGTGGTGAGTACCGACCAAGAGCTTGAACGTGTTGTGCCTGTGGTACAAGCCATTCGTAACCAGCTTGGCGATGACGTGTGGCTATCGATTGACACCAGTAATCCCAAAGTGATGATGGCATCAATTGAGGCAGGGGCAGACATCATCAATGATGTGAGAGCGTTAAAGCGAGAAGGTGCGGTGCAAGTGGTGGCAGATTTGGCTGTGCCTGTGGTACTGATGCACATGCGTGGTGAGCCTACCACCATGAATCAGTTAGCAAATTATGATGATGTGTTAACTGATGTGCTGACAGAGCTGAGCCAACGTGTCGATGCCGTGACCGCACAAGGGGTAAACCGCCATAACATCATCATTGACCCTGGTTTTGGTTTTGCCAAACATCATCAACACCATTGTCAACTGTTAAGACAATTACAGGCATTTGGCTGTTTTGACTTACCGATACTGTTTGGGGTCTCTCGCAAACGCTTTTTGGGAGAAGTGTTAGACAACAGTGGCACACCTGCTTTTATTGGGCATACGGTGAAAGACCGTGACCCTGTGGGTGTGGCAGCGGCGTTATTGGCGGTGCAACAAGGAGCGAGCATCATTCGTACCCATAATGTTGCCATGACCTGCCAAGCATTGGCAATTTATGAACAGGTTTTTTTACAACAGACACCCTTTAATGACGGACAGCAACATGACCACACAGCTTGAACCCACGATAGAGCAACGAAAAATCATCTACCAGGCCAGACGGGGCTTAAAAGAGCTGGATATTTTTATCGATCCGTATGTGAAACAGCATTACTTACACGCATCTGATGCTGAGCAACACGCCTTTGCAAAACTTTTAAGCCATGAAGATCCAGATTTACTTAATTTTTTTATGGACTTGGATAAGCCAGCTGAGACAGACGTTGCCAATCTGATTGCCAAGCTAAAACAGCTGGTGCAATCTTGATGTCTGATGATGGTTTGGACGGGTACTCGGACGCACACTGGCGGATTGACTGTGTCATCAGACCCAGTTGGTTAAAATATGGCATTGTGCTGATGGTCATGCTGTCGGTTGTGATGGTTTGTGTGACACAAAATTTGACTTTAATGGGTTGGCTGATACTCGGTGTGATGGTGGTTTTATTGAGTGTGTGGCAAATACGACAAGGCAGAATTAGCCACTTGACCGAACCGCCCAAGTCAGTGATGACTGCCAATATTTATGAACAAGCGACCCATCAGAATCAATCCATCGAAGCAACTTGGTTGATAAGACACCATCGCCACAATACTGACCCTCAGCTATGGCAAGGTTATCTGTCAGAGTCTGCGGTTTATCCGATGGTGGTGCAGTTGCGGTTTAAGATTGTTGAACCATTTTCTAGGAATCTGACAGTCAATGTCTGGCAAGACCAAGTAGACGCAAGGCATTGGCAACTTATCAATGTGTTGGCTCGTTTGTGACGGTTGGGTTTTTAATAAATCTTGACACAAATTATGATAAACTTTGTACCAAATGGACGCTGAGATTTTGCGGTAAACCAACCACAAACAATCACAAACAATCACAAGGAGAGACCACATGCCTGCCTTACGTACGGACATTGATGCCATTGATGCCAATGGCTTACTTGAATATTCGGTGGTGTATACCGACCGAGCATTAAATCACATGTCAACGTCCTTTCAACAGGTCATGCGTGACTTATCCACTGAGATGAAGCATGTCTATCATGCTGATGCGGTGGCGATTGTGCCGGGGTCTGGCACATTTGCCATGGAAGCGGTGGCTCGTCAACTGGCAAGCAATCAGCGGGTGCTGATTTTGCGTAACGGCTATTTTAGCTATCGCTGGACGCAAATCCTTGAAAAAGGGCACATCACCGATGACACAAACGTATTGCCTGCTCAGCAAGTGGTTAATGAGGGTGAACCGACCACGGACAATCTGCCTTTTGCTCCTGTCAAAATTGAGCAAGCCATTGCCAAAATTGAACAATACCGTCCGTCGGTGGTGTTCGCTCCACATGTTGAGACTTCTTCTGGCATCATCTTAAGTGATGACTACATCAAACAGCTTGCCGATGCTGTGCATGCTGTGGGTGGGTTATTGGTGATTGATTGCATCGCCAGCGGTTGTGTTTGGCTAAACATGACAGCGTTAGGCATTGATGTCATCATCTCTGCCCCACAAAAGGGCTGGAGCAGTACCCCTTGTGCAGGCATTGTGATGATGAATACGCAAGCGGTGCAAGCGGTACATGCCAGTGAGTCGACCAGCTTTAGCTGTGATTTAAAGCAGTGGCTTGCCATCATGCAAGCTTATGAAAATGGCGGACACGCCTATCATACCACCATGCCCACTGATGGCTTACGTCAGTTCCGTGATGTGGTGATGGAAGCCAAAGCCATTGGCTATGATGAGCTAAAATCTCGCCAATGGGAGCTTGGTAACCGTATCCGTGATTTGTTAGAAGATAATGACATCGACAGCGTGGCAGCAGATGGCTGGCAAGCCCCTGCGGTGGTGGTATGCTATACCGATGATGATGCCATGCACAAGGGTCAGGCCTTTGCCCAAGAGGGGGTACAGATAGCCGCTGGCATACCGTTGCAAGTGGGTGAGCCAGCTGGCTTTAAGACCTTTCGCTTGGGGCTGTTTGGCTTGGACAAACTTAAAGACATTGATGGCACGGTACAGCGGTTTGCTGATGTGTTGGATAAAGTATTGGCAAAAGGCATTGGCAAAAAGCAAAAATAGGTTGGCGATTATCTTTTACAAGAGTTTATTCCCAATAATCTGTATAGGGGGCAAAAACGGATAGAGCCTATCAACCCAACCAGCCCCCACCAACTTTGAAAATATAGCCCTAATCCCAATATCACTACCCCAATGATGATGCGTAACGCACGTTCGGTTTGTCCGACATTGATTTTTATTATTATCTCCTTTGCTCTGATAAAAAACGTGTTGTGGTAAAAAAAGCTTATGTGATTTGTTGAATGTTATTTGCCCAACACATTTAACGGAATTTTAAGG
Organism: Lwoffella lincolnii; assembly: GCF_037201985.1. Taxonomy (NCBI): domain Bacteria; kingdom Pseudomonadati; phylum Pseudomonadota; class Gammaproteobacteria; order Moraxellales; family Moraxellaceae; genus Lwoffella; species Lwoffella lincolnii. Next base: position 329,304 of record NZ_CP147511.1, read on the forward strand.
TAGCGTGTGCCATTGTCTTCAGGTTCGGGCATCTTGCCTGCTTGGATATTGACTTGTATCGATGGCAATATCAGATGGGGCATCGCAAGGGTGGCATCACGCCGTTCACGCATGACCACAAATTCTTCTTTATTTATCCCATCTTTAACATGAATGTTGCTCTGTTTTTGAGCGCTCACCGTGGTGGAAGGGGTATAGGTGCGACCGCCACTGGGATAGTCATGGCACAAATACATTAAGGTGTCATCAGGCAAAGTCAGCAAACGCTGGATAGAGTCGTATAGCGTGCCTGCGTCTCCCCCCGGAAAATCACAACGAGCTGTTCCCACGTCAGGGGCAAACAGCGTATCCCCCACAAACACCACTGTTTTTTCTTCATCAGTTGCCACATATGCCATGTCAGCAGGCGTATGCCCTGGTACATGCATGGCAGTGATGGTGATTTTGCCTAGCTTAAGTTGACTGTCTTCGTCTGTCAAGACATCAAACTGACTGGCATCGGTCTTAAAGTGGGCATCTAGGTTAAACACTTCTTTAAAGATGGTTTGCACTCCAGTAATGTGTTTACCAATCACCAATTTACCGCCAAGTTCGGCTTTTATGTGTGGTGCGGCGGATAAATGGTCAGCATGAGCGTGGGTTTCAATGATGTAATTAACCTGCCAGTGGTGCTGTTTGATAAAATCAATCACGTCATTGGCACTGGTGGTTGACGTGTGCCCTGATTTGGCATCAAAGTCCAACACAGGGTCGATGATGGCACACACGCCAGCATCAGCATCTGCCAAAATGTGCGTATAAGTTTCGGTATCTTGATGTAAAAAAGAATGCACTTGCATAACTGTTCCTGCGATTAATTTCTGTCTTAAATATCTTAAGGAAATTAGCTTAGCATGGACATATCAATATGTAAATATATATAATGTAAAAAACGCAATAATATTGACACGCATCATGTGATTACTGATAATAAGATAAACCATCATGTAATTAAGATGATAAAACCGTCATGAATCAGTCAGAGACCCCCATGAATGATACCCCAAAGACATCTGCCATTGATGGTATTAATGGCATTCACTCATGCCAAGATGATGATTTGATGCGTCAGATGCAAGCCGTCATATTTGATGCCAGCCAACTGCTGAAGTCTTTATCCCACCCTGATCGCTTGCTGTTGATGTGTCAGCTGACCCAAGGGGAGTATTGTGTCAGTGAACTTGAGCAGAAAATTGGTTTGGGGCAACCCAACCTATCGCAACAATTGGGCATATTGCGTAAACAGAACATGGTGGCGACTCGTCGTGATGGTAAGCAAATCTATTACCACATTACCAATGATGATGCGATGGCGTTATTGCAGTTATTGTATCAGCGGTTTTGTCTGGAGCGTTGATGGTTTTTATTTATTGTCTATTTTTCTTCTATTGTCTATTTATGCCATCTGACGGTTGTCCATCATGTCTCGTTGTCCATTGACCAAATTGCCGTTAGTATCTTCGCTATTGTCCTTATTTTCTGTGTTAGCCGTACCTGTTTGGTTGCGTGAGTATCGACTTGCCAATCTGCCCAGTGATGTGATTGCAGGCTTGGTGGTGGGGATACTGGTCATTCCGCAAAGTTTGGGCTATGCAACATTGGCAGGGTTGCCTCCTGAATATGGGTTGTATGCTGCCATCGTGCCTGTGCTGGTATATGCGTGGGCAGGTGCCAGTATGGTACAGGCGGTCGGCCCTGTTGCCATTGCTGCCATCATGACTGCCAGTAGTCTTGCCCCTTATGCTGATAGGGGGGTGGCGGTTTATGTCAGTATGGCAAGCCTACAAGCGGTGCTGGTGGGGGTGATGTTATGTTTAGCAGGGTGGTTAAAGTTGGGTTGGGTTACCCAGTTTATCAGCCGTGGGGTGGCATCAGGTTTTATCAGTGGGGCGGCGGTGCTGATATTCATCAGTCAGCTAAAATACGTAACTGGCGTGCCTTTTAGTGGTAACACACTGTTGAGTTATTTACATGGGTTTATTGGTCATATTCACCAGCTTCATGGGCTAACCACGCTCTTAGGGGCAGTGGGTTTTGTGCTGTTATTGCTCAATCGCCATGCCAAAGGTTGGCTATGGGGCTTTTGGCTTAATCAAGCTGATACCAAATGGGCAGAGCGACTGTTTCCGTTGGGTTTGGTGGTTGTTTTTATCGGATTGAGTCATCTTTTTGGTTGGGGCAATCAAGGTGTTAAGGTCATTGGCATCATTCCTAGCGGTTTGCCCCACTGGTCTTTGCCTGCCATGCCTAAAGTTGATGAGCTGATGACGCTATTGCCCAATGTGGGGCTGATGGCATTGATTATTTTTGTGTCCAGTCATTCGGTGGCAAGCCATTATGCCCGTTTGCGTCGTGAGCGGTTTGATGCCAGTTTGGAGCTAAAGGGGTTAGGGCTTGCCAATTTGGTGGGAGGCTTTTTTCAGAGTTTTGCCATTGCTGGGGGGGTCTCTCGCACCGCCATCAATGTCGATTCTGGGGCAAAGTCCCCCATCGCCAGCGTGGTAACTGTGGGTGTGATGGTATCGGCGTTGTTGGTCTTAGGACCATTGATGTCGCCCTTGCCATATGCGTTATTGGGGGCAACCATCATGTCATCTGTCATTGGCCTGATTGACTGGCGAACCTTTATTCACGCATGGCGAGTGGATAGGCTAGATGCCATCAGCTTTTCGGTAACCTTTGTGGCGGTGCTGGTGTTTGGGCTAAACATGGGTTTGGTACTGGGGCTGTTGGCATCATTTGCCAGTTTGATTTGGCAGTCCAGCCAACCACACATTGCCATTGTTGGTGTGCTTGAGGGAACAGAGCATTTTCGCAACATCAACCGTCATGATGTGCAAACTTTTGACAACCTGCTGATTATGCGGATAGATGAAAGTTTATTTTTTGGTAACAGTGAATCGGTACAGATGCAATTATTTAGTGCCATTAAAACCAAGCCCCAGGCCAGCGAGATAATCATCATCATGTCAGCGGTCAATCACATTGATTTGACCGCTCAAGAGATGTTAATTGAGTTAAATCACGCTTTGGTCAGCCAAAACAAGCGTTTGCACTATGCGGTTATCAAAGGTCCTGTGATGGACGTTATCGAGCATACCGATGTCATCAAGCAGTTATCTGGTAAGGTGTATTTAAGCACGATAAAAGCGGTGCAAGAACTTAAAAAATAGCTTAATTAAAAACAGCTTAAAAACTCAGGCAGATAAACTCAATCATGTGCCATAATACAAACCATTGCCACACACCCAAAAAGGATACCCCCATACCCAAAATGCACACCCCAAACCTGGTGGATAACAACATTGACCGCATCTGTCAGCTGTTCCCCCACTGCATCAGCGAAAAAGCAAAAACCGACGCGAGCGGCAACATTATCAAAGACAAAAAAGGACACCCCATCATCGAGTAATGACGTGGTGGTGTATGCCAAATTGCCCAAAAACTTCACCATACCACCCCCATTTGGGAGCTATAATCCTGACTGGGCAATCGCTTTTAACCAAGACAGCGTTCATCATGTGTATTTTGTCGCTGAAACCAAAGGCTCAACCCATGCCATTGACTTACGAGAGCGTGAAAAACAAAAGATTGCCAGTGCTGGGGTGTTTTTTGATAAACTAAGGCAAAGTCAAACAGATGAGACAGCGGATAAACAGCCCATGCCCATCACTTATGCCGTGGTCAGTAACTTTGAGCAGTTGATGCAAATGGTAGGCAAGCCAAGTGCTAAGTTACCCACTTAGGGTTGTTTGGGTTTAAATGGCATCAATCCATGACAAAAAAGCGTCATCATGCTGATATGATAAGCTTTGCCAAACTTTGATTGAACTTTAATCAAACTTTAATCAATGAAATGCTTTAATCAATGAAATAAGGACATCAAATGACCACCACCATACAATTCTCCGCCCAAATCCAGCCACAACAAGTCAAAGACATTGCCAAGCAAGGGTTTAAAACGTTAATCAACAACCGTCCTGATGGTGAAGAAGCCAATCAACCCCACAATGCTGATATCGAACAAGCTGCCAAAGAAGCTGGGTTGGCGTATAAAGCCATTTTATTTGCAGGTGGGCAGTTGACTCAAACTCAAGTAGAAGAGTTTGCCAAATTTTATAACCAGTCTGATAAACCTGTGTTGATGTTTTGTCGTACTGGCAACCGCAGTAACATGTTGTATCAAACAGCTGAGCAGATGGATTTGTTGGACGATTAGCTGAATGTTGGTTAAACAGGTTGCTCAGAGATGAGCTGACCACAACAAAAAAATTTAAAAAAAATTTATTCATGGTTAAGCTATGAAAACTGGGTTTTTTTGGTAAAATGTAATAATATAACGTTTTAGTTTAATCATTTCATATTAACCAACCCATGTTATCCATCATAGACCTATCATCATGAAAAATTTTACCCATTTCACCCAGTCTTCTTTATCTCAAGCATTGTCGCAAGCATTGCCAAAAGCATTGTTTGCCATCAATGTCAGCATCATTCATTTGAGCATGGGCGTATCGTCAGCCCATGCAGCCACAGACCCAACCGCAACCACAGACTCAAACCATCACCCTTCTAATGCCAAACTGCCCTTGGTTCAACTAAATGCCTTAACATTTACTTCAGATAATAATGACACTGCCACCAGTCACTTATTGGGTGAAAGCCCTAATGTGTCAGGTGTTTTGATTCATAAAAGTGAGTTGCAACAACGAGCAACCACCCTAGGTGATGCTTTGGCAGGTGAGCTTGGTGTTCATTCTAACCATTTTGGTGGCGGTGCATCAGCCCCCATCATTCGTGGGCAGGAGGGTAAACGCCTTAAAATCCTACAAAACGGCTCAGAGGTTGTGGACATGTCTGGGTTATCGCCAGACCATGCCATAGCGGTGGATACCACACTGGCAAAACAGGTGGAGATTGTGCGAGGCTCTGGTGCCTTGTTGTACGCCTCTGGCAACTCAGCAGGCGTGGTCAATGTCGTTGATGACAAAATACCCAGCAAATTGCCCAGCAAATTACAAGGTGATGCGGCGGTGCGTCTTAGCAGTGCCAACCGTGAAAAATTAATCACCGCCAGTGCCGAAGCCCCACTGGGAGAACATGTGGCAGTGCGTGTTGCAGGGCTGTCCAAACAAGCAGCAGACTATAAAACGCCACGCTTTGACCGCCTTGTCTTTAACGAAGAATCTGAATACGATGACACTCAGCCAGAATTCATCTATAAAGACACCTTAAAACATCTGCCAGACAGCCATGCCAAATCAAACGCAGGAACGCTTGGCGTGTCATGGGTTGGCAATCAAGGCTTTTTGGGGGCGTCGGTGAACTTACGCCGAGACAAATATGGCCTGCCCAACCATTCACATGAATATGAAGAATGTAGCGTACATGGCATTTCTCAGTCCGCCTTACAATACAAGCCATATTTGCGTTTGTATCCTTTTTTGATGGAAAATGATGACTTAGAGTTTGACAATGCAGGGCTTGAATGCCATACACATGATGACCATGCTCATGACCACGACCACGAGCATGGCAAACCGTGGATTGATTTGAAAATGAAGCGTTATGATGTGCAAGGGCAAATCCATGCACCGTTTGCTGGCATTGATAAAATCCGAGCCAGCATGGGCAAAGCGGATTATCATCATGATGAGATAGATGGGGGTGAGAAGACCAGCTTTTTTGACAATCAAGCCAATGTGTGGCGTCTGGAAGCCTCACATACCCCCATTCATACGCCGATGGGCAAGTTTAGCGGGGTGTTTGGGATCGGTTATCTCACCTCAAAAAATAGCGGACTTGTGCCACCTCGTTATGAAGATGGCAATAAACAAGACACCCAAAACATCTTGCACAATAATAAAACCAAGACAAGCAGTGTGTTTTGGTTTGAAGAATACAAGCCCAATGACAAGCTGACAGTTGACGCCGCCGCTCGCATTGAGAAACAAACCATCACCATGGATTATGATAAAAAAGCCATTTATCAGAGCTTGGACAAAGGTTTGGCAACCGCTCATGAACCAGACATACGCTTTAAACGATTGCTTGACAGTGGTACTTTAAACCCCCAAAAACAAACTGCACGCTCGTATGCTGTTGGGACGCATTTACAATTAACGCCCAAACATAAATTATCGCTGAATCTGTCGCATCAAGAACGCCTGCCCAATGCTCAGGAATTGTATGCTCACGGCATGCACCTTGCCACCAACTCTTTTGAAATTGGTAACCGATTTTTAAACAAAGAAAAATCCAACAACATTGATTTGGGGCTGACATTTCAAGGTGATAAATGGGATTACCGTCTTGGTGGCTATCATTATGATTTTGATAACTATGTATTTTTACAAACATTGTCGCAGTATAAGCAAGGTTTGCGTGGCATGCGTCATGATAAAGACTTAAAAACCGCACGCTATGAACAAGCAGCGGCGAAATTTTATGGATTTGATGCCAACATCGGTTATCAGATTAATGATGTGTATCATGTGGCGTTATTTGGTGATTATATTCGTGGCAAACTCACCAATTTGCCTGACAAACAAGGCAGAACCGATGCGTATGGCAACCGTCCTCTCATCAAACAGCCAGACAGCCATACGCCAAGACTGCCACCAAAACGCCTTGGCATGAAATTAACCGCCAATGTTAATGCAAATTGGTCAGGGTCTTTGGAATATCGCCATACCTTCAAACAAGATAAATTGGCGAATTTTGAACGCCCAACCCCAGCTCATAACTTGGTGAATTTGGGGCTTAACTATCAGCACAAGCCAAGCCATCAAGCAGGCTCGGTTCAGGTATTTTTTAATGCCAACAATCTATTAAATGATAAAGTCTTTGCTCACGAGACATTTTTCCCAGACATGCCACAAATGGGGCGAAACTTTATGCTCGGGGCAAATGTCAGCTATTAAATGGTCAGCCATTAACAGTTAGTCATTAAGGGCAGTGGCTAATGGCTCATCTAAAAAAACCAAAAAAAACGCATCATGTTTTAATATGATGCGTTTTTTTACTCAGGTTACTGTTTGGTAGGTTGCTGTTTAGGACATGTACTGCCCACCATTGACCGATATTGTCTCACCTGTTACAAAGATGGCTTCAGGGCTTATCAAATACATACAAGCAGCGGCAATCTCTTCAGCAGCTGCCAGACGCTCCATGGGAATGCTGGTGCGAATTTTATCAAGTATTTTTTCAGGAACTTTGGCAACCATGGGAGTCATGGTGTAACCGGGGGCAACCACGTTGCAAGTAACGTTGGATTTTGCACCTTCGTGTGCCAATGCTTTGCTAAAGCCAATGATGCCTGCCTTGGTGGCAGAATAGTTGGTCTGTCCGTATTGCCCACGCAAACCGTTCACTGAGCTTATGTTGACGATGCGACCGTGATTTTGTTCAAGCATGCGTAAAAACACAGGGCGTACCACGGTATACAGTGAAGTCAGGTTGGTATCAATGACTTCTTTCCACTGCTCAAAGGTCATTTTTTTAAAGGTACTGTCACGGGTGATGCCTGCTGAGTTGATTAGAACATCGATGCTGTCATATTTGTTTAAGGTGGCTTCTAACAGTTGGGTGGCATCATCATGGTTACTGACATCTAAAGCGATGAATTCAAAATCATCAGGGTTAAAACCATAATCTTCACACCACTGTTGGATACGTTCTGGGTCGTGTTTGCTTAAAGTGGCAATGACTTGATAGCCGTTATCCACCAATTTGCGACAGATGGCAGTGCCGATACCACCCAATGCACCAGTGACTAAAGCGATGGGTTGTTTGTTTGTGTTTGGGGTGTTGTGATTCATGGTTATTTTCTCCATTGCGTTGATTGCATGATGTGATTTAAAAACGATTACCACGCAACGCTTGTCCATGACCTTCCTGGCATCGGACAAACATTGCAAAATCAGGTGGTAATGTTCTCATATTAGCCTAAATTTTGCCAAATGCCTACTTTGTTATGTAAATTTGGGTAAATTTGGCATGTGAATTTAGCAAAGTTTGACTAATCTTGTGAGCGTTTATTGCGTCTTTGTCGCATACGCATGTTTAAGATGTCCACCGCATCCATTTCACGCTCGCTTAATGGGCTGTTTATATGCTCATTGTCTTGAGATGATTTTTCCTCATCAATGGCTGGCTCGTCAATGGTTTGATGGGCATAATCGGTCAATGAGGGGTCATCTGTTAGCACCACAGTGGTGTTGCCAAGGTCATTATGGTTAATATGATGATTATCATTGCCATCGTTATCATCATTGTTTGATGTCAAAGAATGGTCAAAAGATGCTGATATTATTTGTTGTGAGTGTGACAATGCTTGTTGTGTTTGAATGGGTGGTTGGGCTTGTGGCATTGGTTGGCTTGGTGGCTGACTTGGCGGCTGATTTGATGCCATTGACGTGCCATCATGCACATCAAGGACTGATGAGTTTGGGTCAGTGATTTGGGGTGATGTGGTTGCTTGCAGATTGCCCATGGTGCGTTTCATATATGCCGTCAGATTGTTGATGGCGTTTTCAGGGCTATGTGGGTTATGACGGTACTGTACTTGCGTGAGTGTCTCATCAAACACATCGGTTAACAAGCTGTCAAATCGCAAGCCGTTATAGTCAATTAAGGCTTCTGATTCTTCTTCGCTGATAAACCCTGTTTGCACCGCTGCTACCACATGGTCTTCAAAGCTGATGCCAGTAAATTGCCCTTTGCTTTCGGCTTTTTTAAAGCGTTTCCATAACGGTTCAATGGCAAGCAGTTTTTGGTAGGCGTTTTCTAAGCGTCCTGTTACGTCATCGGCGTCGGTTTGATAATAGACCATGGTTTTAAGTTGCTGACGAAAGGGATTATCATCAGCATCGGTCAGCCACAATGAGCCAAGTTGGCGACGCTGTTCATCGGTGGGTTTGGCAAACGAGCGACCAAGTGGGAAGGTCAACAACTTAACCAACGTGGCTGGTAGACGGTTGGGAAAATTGGCAAACAAATCAAAACATGCTTCTTGAATGGCATATAGTGCTTTATCCAATGCCAGCTTGGCATGTTGCTGTTCACTTTGGCTTTGTGAACCGTGGGCATAAAATTGTAGCACGGCTGTCATCATAAACAGTTGTGAGTGGATATCCGCCAATCGTCCTGATAGCATCTCTTTGCGTTTTAAATCCCCTGCTAAAATGCCCAACGCCATGTCAGCGGTGGTGGCAAAAACGGCACTTAGGCGGTTAATATGGCGATAATAAGGCTTGCTAAAATGGTCAGCAAATGGAGGACTGTCGTTTACACCACCAAATAATCCTGCCACAAAAGCGGTGGCAGCACGGTTGGCACTGTAAGATAAATGTTGTGTTAACAGTTTATCAAAGTCAGCCAAGGTTTTGTCAGTTGGCTTGGTTTGTAGCAGTTGTAGTTCATCGTATAGATATGGGTGGCATCGCATTGCCCCTTGACCAAATATCATTAATGAACGGGTCAAGATGTTTGCCCCTTCCACGGTGATGGCAACAGGAATGGATTGGTAGATATTTGCCAAAAAGTTGCGTGGCCCTTGTTGAATGCCACGACCACCCACGATGTCCATGGCGTGATTGGTTGAGACACGCATGGTCTCGGTGGCGTGGTATTTTGCCATGGCGGTCATCACCGATGGCGTACCGCCTTGGTCAAGACCGCAAGTAACCAAATGGCGAAAAGCTTCGAGTAGATACGCATTGGCAGCGATGTCACTGCTGACCTCTTGCACGCCTTCAAACTCACCAACACACACCTTAAATTGCTCTCGCACCTTGGCAAATGCCCCTGTGGTGAGATACACCATTTCTGCATTAGCGGTTGATAGGGCAGGCAGTGAAATGCCCCGCCCAACACCCAAGCACTCCATCAGCATTCGCCAACCTTTGCCAGCATTTTTCACCCCACCAATGATAAAATCCAGTGGGATAAACACGTGTGAGCCTGTTACCGTGCCATTCATAAACGGTGAGCCACTTGGCGAATGACGGCCCCCTATCACCACACCCTCATGATCAGCGGGGATTAACGCACAGGTGATGCCATAATCAACTTTATGCGCCTTGTCTGTGTCAATGCCATCTGTGTCAATGCCATCTGTGTCAATGCCAAGCTCTTTGGCACAATATTTGGGCAACAACCCATCAGGGTCATATAACTTAAACGCCAAGCCCACCACCGTGGCAATGGGTGCTAAGGTAATCCAACGTTTGGAGAAGTTCATCATCAGCCCCAACACTTGCTTGCCTTGATATTCACCAAAACCAACAATGCCTGTGTCAGGGATTGCCCCAGCATCTGAGCCTGCTTCAGGGCCTGTCAGCCCAAAGCAAGGAATTTCCTTGCCTTTGGCAAGCCCTGGTAGCCATCGATTTTTTTGTTCCTCTGTGCCATATTTCATCAACAGCTCACCAGGCCCTAATGAATTAGGCACCATACAAGTAACGGCGGTGGTAACCGAACGAGAAGCGATTTTGCTCATCACTCGACTTTGGGCATAAGCAGAAAACGCCAAGCCGCCATATTCTTTAGGAATGATAAGCCCCAAAAACCCCTGAGATTTGATATATTGCCAAGCATCATCGCTTAAGCCTTTGTTTTGGTTAATCTGCCATTCATCGACCATGGCACATAGGGTGTTGACTTCATTATCTAAAAAAGCTTGCTCTTGTGCTGTCAATGTGGGGTAGGGATAATTAGCAAATGTCTGCCAATCTGGTTTGCCCATAAACAGCTCTTTTTCCCACCAACTGCTGCCAGCATCTAAAGCTTCTTTCTCGGTATCGCTCATTGGAGGCATGGCAGTACTTAAATGGTGATAGGCAGGCTTGATAATCCAGTTTTGACGAAGCGTATCAATGGTAATCACCAAAGCAGCCAGTAATAACGGTATGCCCAAAAGTAACGACCAAGGGGTCAAAAACCCCGTTACCAAAACCACCACGGCTAAGATGACCGTTGCCATCATACGGGGCGGTTGCCATAAAAATATCAATACCAATGCAACTAACTGTAGTGCAATTACCAACAGCAACCATATCCAAGCAAACATAGACACATTTTCCCAAAAAGCAATCAAATACAAATACTAAAATACCAAGCATTCAACCTTAAATGCTAGCTTAAAGGCTAGTCAGATGGGATTCAATACATACTGGGTAACAAAATGGCCAAATGACCACCAAATAACCAAATGACTACATAAACAGCCAAACAACTCGCCAAACCGCCAAATATTTCAAATAAAACTCAAAAGGGAGAATGACCGCTTTCGGCATAGCTGAAAGTGGCATTTTTGCCAACAATGATATGGTCAATCAAATCAATGTCAATTAACCGACAAGCCTGATACAAATCTTTGGTTAAGCTGTCGTCAGCAACAGAAGGTGTGGCATCTGCTTGGGGGTGGTTGTGAGCGATGATAAGTGATGTGGCAATGTGGCTTAAGGCGTGTTTTAACACTTGGCGAATGCACACCGAACAATGGGTAATCCCACCGACAAACAACACCTGATAATCAATCAGCCTTAACTCACTGTCCAAACAGAGCACCGCAAAAACTTCATTGGGTTGGGTTCTTAACTGTGTTGTTACATAATCTTTGACCAGTTGTGATTGGTTAAGTGGTTGCCCTGTTTTTAGCTGACTGTCCAGATAGCGTTTACCCATCTCCAAACTTGCCATCATTTGGGCGTATTTGGCAGTGCCAATGCCATGACACCCCAGCACCGCATGACTGGGGGCGGATAACAGCTCTGCTAAACTGCCAAACTGCTCAATCAACCAACGAGCCAGCTCAATGGCGGATTGTTCTTTTGTCCCTGTCCGCAAAAATATCGCCAAAATTTCTGCATCACTTAAAGCAGACGCGCCCAATTTTAATAACTTTTCTCTGGGGCGGTCATCTTCGTGCCAGTCTTTGATTGCCATGAGTTTGTTTACCGTCAGTTTTATGTATGTCAGTTTTGTGTATTTAGATGAACATGGCGAACACCATATAAAAATGGTACATTTCACCCATCTGAAATCATTATAGTCAATTTTCATGACCTATGGGAAAAATCCACTTTGGCACGGTTGTGCTGTTTCTGTTAGCGGTTGTGTTGTTGTGGCTGGGCATTTATTGGCAACGCCTAGCGGTGTGTCGGCGATTAAACCGATGGGCAAATCGCTTATGGTGGCTGGCATGGATAGGATTTGTGGCTTGGGTGGTAAGTTTGGGGTTGTTTTTTGTAGCATTACAACAGCGAATGACAAGTGATGTGGTGCAGTCGCATACACCTTTGTCTGCCATCATTATTTTAGGCTCAGGCACGACAGAAGGTAAGCCCACACCCACGCTGGAAAACCGCTTAGACACCGCCGTTTATGTGTATCACACTCACCCTAAGGCGGTGTTGGTGATCAGTGGAGGGGTAGCGCGGGGTAAAAACCAAAGTGAAGCAGAAATCATGGCAACCTATCTGACACGCATACATGGTGTGCCAGTGGCTGCCATTCATCAAGAAAGACGCAGTACCAGCACCGAAGAAAATCTAAAATTTAGCCAAGCGATTTTGCACCAGCAGGGCATTGGCTTGCATGACCACATTGCCATTGTTACCAGTGATTTTCATACCATTCGTGCATCTGCCATTGCTCATCATCAAGGCTATGAGCAGGTGAGCATGGTGGCAAGTGCAACACCGTCATCAATCCGTTATAATGCGTGGTTTCGTGAGTATTTTGCCTGTATTAGTGGCTGGCTTTTAGGAGAATATTGACATGGCATTGAAGATAACAACAGACTGCATTAACTGTGACATCTGTGAGCCAGAATGCCCCAATGATGCCATCAGCTATGACCAAAAAGGACAAAAAACTTACGTCATCAACCCTGATTTATGCACCGAATGCGTGGGCTTTTATGATGAGCCCACTTGTGATAAAGTCTGCCCCATTGATTGCATCATCAAAGACCCCGAACGTGTCGAAAGCCCAGAAGCGTTAGAAGCAAAATACCGTAAGATTTGGAATAAGTAACAAATCCCAAATGCCCTAAATAATTGAAATGCCCCAAATAATTGGGGCGTTTATCATGTGCTTGTGATGTGTGAATGCTTGTAATGTGCTGGTTATGTGGCTGTCATATGGAAGCAATGGGAAGCCAAGTTGATTTATTTGTTTTGCAGCCAGCTGGTTGCTTGATTGCGAGCGTTGGTGATGTCTTTTGAGCTTAGGTTGAGTGCCAGCTGACCAATTTTACCACGAGCCTTATTGCGTACTCGCTCATCGAGCATGCCATCACGAGCTGACAAATCATACCATTTATAGGCATCAACCAGTTTTTGTTGCTTTTCTTCAATCATGGCGAGCAGATAGCTGGCACGGTTGTCGCCGTGCATGGTGGCTTTTTCTAGCCAATAGCGAGCTTGTTGTTCATTAACAGGCACGCCTTGCCCCATGGCATACATTTTGCCTAAGTTTAGCTGAGCTGGGATAACGCCCTGGTTAGCAGCACGAGTATACCAATGCACTGCTTTGGCAGGGTCGGGGGTGAAACCTTGTCCTTTTTGTAGGCGTTTTGCCAAATAAAACTGAGCATGTTGGTTATTTTGGTTGGCAAGTTGTACCAACTGTTCAGCACCCATTAAGTCAAAACGAGAGTAATCCAGTGGCACATTTGAGATAAGTTCAGCTTGTGATACACTTGCCAAGCTCAGAACAGCGGTCATCAATACTGCCTTTACTGTCGTCTTAACGGTCATCTTAAAAAACGCCATAAAAATTCCCTATTATCTGTGATAAGCATGAAACGATAAATAAGAAGCTTAATAAACAAAAACTAACATTTGCTGAGCCAACATTAACTTGGCATATCTAAACACACAATTGAGTGTACAAATGTTAGCCAAAACATACCCCTAGCTTAACATTCCCATTTGCTCAACTCAAACATTTTTTAACCTAAGCCATGCACAATGTTACAATCCATAAAACACCATGATGGCGTAAAATCATAGTGAAATCAACGACTTAGCATTTATTTTTCTCGTATTTTTATATTGTAACGACACAGTAAGATTGTAACCAATTACTACAGCAATACTTAAGTAAGAATGCCTTGACACTTAAGCAAGATTGGCTTTTAGTGTGATAAGCCAGCTGCGCATGTTATCCATTGTTATCCATGACCCAAACGCCCATTTTTATGATTTTAGGTTTTTAATGTGATGACATGTTGTTTAATGTGATGACATGCGATGGCACTTGTGTTTTAATGCTGCTTCAGCGACAATAATTTATCATCATAAACGACTGTCAATTATCGTATCATTGACAGCATAAAATATGGACATTCACCCGCCAACCATTCACCCGCTAACGACGTAAAAATCAATGACGACTGCCATGACTAACTTAATTACCCCAAGCACCATTGCCCCAAACACAAGCGCCCCAAGTACAAGTACCCCAAACACAAGCCCACACTCGCACCCCACTCACTCACGCCCCATTGCGTTACAGTTAGATGATATCCATAAAAGTTATGGCTCACTTGAAGTATTAAAAGGCGTGTCGCTGACCGCTTATGACGGTGATGTGATTTCGATTTTAGGTTCGTCGGGTTCAGGCAAATCTACCTTATTACGGTGTATCAATCTGCTTGAAAACCCATCGCAAGGCAAAATTCACCTAGGCAATGAAGAGTTGATACTAAAGCCAAGCAAATCAGGTGATTTACAAGCCGCCAACAGCAAACAGTTAGATGCTTTTCGTGCCAAAGTGGGCTTTGTGTTCCAAAACTTTAACCTTTGGCCGCACAAAACCATCTTGCAAAACATCATCGAAGGGCCAACTCAAGTCCTTAAAGTCCCCAAAGAGCAAGCCATTAACCAAGCCAAAACCCTGCTGGATAAAGTTGGGCTATTAGACAAACAAGATGCTTACCCTGGTAATTTATCAGGTGGTCAACGTCAACGGGTGGCAATTGCCCGTGCGTTGGCGATGCAACCTCAAGTGTTGTTGTTCGATGAACCGACTTCAGCACTTGACCCTGAGCTGGTTAATGAAGTGCTGGCGGTGATGCGTGAGCTGGCAGAAGAAGGGCGTACCATGTTGATTGTGACTCATGAGATGCGTTTTGCCCGTGAAGTGTCTAGCCAAGTGGTGTTTTTACACAAAGGGCGCATCGAGGAGATGGGGACACCACAAGAAGTTTTTGACAACCCAAAATCAGTGAGAGTACAAGAGTTTATGGCTTCGCATAGCTAACATTCGGCTATGCTAACCATAACGATTTATCATATAAAAGCGTTTGTTTTTAAGCCCTTGCTCAGTTATCATTCGCCTATTTTTTATGGATAATGACATCATATTGACATATGAATTAAGTCAGGGCAAAAAATGATGAATGTAGAAACTGTATCAACAAAAATCGCCAACGGTCTCAAACTTACTAACAGGCTTAAACTTGCCACATTGGCACTGATGAGCGTCATCGCACTCAGTGCTTGTGATGATGCAAGTCATGCCAACCCCACCAAACATACCGATAACAACAGCACAGATGTCAATACCAACCCCCCCACAGGCGTAACCATTCGCATCGCCACTGAAGGGGCATACCCTCCGTTTAACCATACCAATGCAGATGGCAGTTTGGGCGGTTTTGATGTTGATGTTGCCAACGCCATGTGCCAACAAATGCAGGCAAATTGCGACATTGTCGCTCAAGATTGGGACGGTCTTATCCCAGGACTATTGGCAAAAAAATACGATGCCATCATCGCAGGCATGTCTGTTACCCCTGAACGCCAACAACGACTAGACTTTACACAGCCTTATTTTGCCAATACCATGGTATGGATGGCTGCCAAAGATAAGGGGTTTGATGTCAATAACATCAATGGCTTTAATTTAGGTGGTCAACGCTCCACAACGCCGGGGGCATATTTGCTTGAGCATTATGATGGCAAAAATGGCAACCAAGTCAATCTTTATGATTCGTATGAAAATGCTTATCTGGACTTGGCATCAGGCCGCAGTGATGCCGTGCTTGCTGAAAAAGTCTCAGCACAAACATGGCTTAAAGACAATGCTCACTTCACAATCGTGGGTGATGAAATTGATAACAATGACAACATCGCTGTTGCTGTGCGTCAAGCAGATGCTTTAAAAGAAAAATTTAATAAAGCATTGACGGAACTTAAAAACAATGGCAAATTAGCACAACTTGAGCAGCAACATTTTGCTCAATGATTTGCTTACTTGCAGTCTGGCGTATGTTGCTATACGATAACAGCATCACATAAATGGTTTAACAATGAATAGGGAAATTTTATGACAAATTTATCTGGCGTATTGTCTCACAAAGCCTTCACACTGACAGCTTGCTTGGCAGGCTTGGTATTGGTTGGTTGTAACAACAGTCAAAACACCGCCACAGACACCACCAGCACGGACACCCCTGCTGGTGGTGATACCCAAGGTGAGGTTATCGGCGATGTTATCAAAGTGGCAACCGAGTCTAGCTATCCTCCCTTTAGCTATATAGATGCCAGTGGTAAAGAAGTGGGATTTGAGATTGACTTAATAAATGCACTATGTACCGAGATGAAGGCCACTTGTGAGATTCGCTCACAAGATTGGGACGCTTTAATCCCTGGGTTAAAATCTAAAAAGTTCGATGTTGCCATTGCTGGCATGTCCATTACCCCAGAGCGTTTGGAAGTGGTTGATTTTACCAATCCATACTTTGAAGCTGGCATTATTCTTATCAGCAAAGTGGGCAGTGGGATTACGTTAGATAATTTAGATGGTAAGGCAGTTGGGGCTCAGCGTTCTACCGTGTCATCTCAATATTTGGCGGATAAATATCCCAAGGCAGACATTCAATTATACGATACCCAAGAAAATGGCTTTATTGACATGACCAATGGTCGTTTGCATGCCATGCTTGTTGATCAAATCATTGGAATAAACTGGTTAGGCACAGAAGCAGCATCGGACTATGAGCAGGTTGGTGAAATCATCTCCACAGGTAATGACTCCATGGGCATTGCCGTGCGTAAGGGTGATCCGCTTAAAGGCAAGTTTGACATGGCATTAGATGCCATTCGTGCCAATGGAACGTATGACCGCATTAATAACGAATATTTTGGTGAGGCAGGTGCTGTGCCTACTCAATAATTTATAAATTTACATCAGATGCCGTTTGACTTTAGTGCAAATTGCAAATGGTGTGAATCCTTTTTTTGTTAGATATAAGGAAATGTCTATGTCAAAATCCATACTAAAGCCAATATCCAGTGCCTTTTTATTGAACTGGTCAATGAAAGGTAAATCCGTGGCGTTGTTGACAACTGTTTTATTTGGCTTAGGCTTAACTGCTTGTTCGCCTAAAGACAATGCAAGCACAGGCGACGTTGCTGGCTCAACAAATGATGCTGCTGTGTTACGCATCGCCACCGAAGGGTCATATGCCCCCTTTAACTTTACCAATGCTGACGGCAGTTTGGGCGGATTTGACATCGACATTGCCAATGCCCTGTGTGATGAAATGCAGGTTAAATGTGACATCTCTGCCCAAGATTGGGAAGGCATCATTCCAAGTTTAAAAACAAAAAAATATGATGCCATTGTTGCTGCCATGTCGGTAACTCCAGACAGACAACAACAGGTGGATTTTACCCAGCCGTATTACACCAATAGCTTGGTGTTTTTGGCAAAAAAAGACAGTCATTTTAACCCTAATGATGCCAATGACATTGCCAATACCGAAATTGCTGCTCAGCGTTCAACCATTTCATCGCAGTGGTTAGAGCAGAAACACCCCAATGCCAAAAGTCGCTTATATGATACCTTAAACAACGCCTTTATTGACTTAGGTAATGAGCGGGTTGGGGCGATGGTGTCAGATAAATTGCCTGCTTTGGATTGGTTGGCATCACCAAGTGCTGATGATTTTGAGCTTAAAGGTGGGGATATTGACATCAACGATCAAATGGCAATCGCTGTCCGCCAAGGGGATAATGAATTAAAGGATAAATTCAATGCTGCCCTTGCTGCCATTAAAGCCAATGGTAAATACGATGACATCGTTGCCAAAAACTTCCCGAAACTGGCAGAACATAACACGCACAGTGCCAATACACATGATGCCAATACACACAGTATTGAAGCTGAAGCAAACCCATCGGATTAAATGGCTGCCAAACCAACAGAGCCAGTAAGCAACTAAATTAAGCAATGAAAACAAGCAGCGAAAGTCAATACTGAGCTTGAATGACTGAGCCTGAATGTTTTTTTGGTCAGATTGTTCATTGCACAAAAAATCCCTACTTACATTAAGTGGGGATTTTTTGTGATAATAAGCAGATGGTTAATCGTCCCAAGCATCACGATTAGCTTCATGACGCAATTTTTTAAAGTCATTTGGGTCAAAGGTAGGGTGCTTACCCAATTTTAACTGTCGTTCATAATCTTTTAACACCCTAAAGGCAACAGGTGATAGCCAAACGATGGCAACCAAGTTGATTAATGCCATTAACCCCATGGATAAATCCGCAAAGTTCCATACGGCTTGTAGGTTGGCGATTGAGCCGATGAATATCATCGCCAATACTGCCACTCGCAATATCATCACTGCCACTTTAGCAACCTTAGGTCCTGCAATAAACTCAATGTTGGACTCACCATAGCTGTAGTTGGCAATGATGGTCGTGAATGAAAAGAAGAAAATGGCAACCGCAATAAAGTATACTCCCAAATTACCCACATACTGAGATAATGCCAATTGAGTGAGTTGAATGCCTTCTTGCTCGACATTGGGGTCAACCACGCCAGACAAAATGATGATGGAAGCGGTGGCGGTACAGATGACAAGCGTGTCTATAAACACACCAAGCATCTGCATAAAGCCTTGTGTGGCAGGGTGATTGGGATAAGTCTGAGCGGTGGCGGCAGCATTGGGGGCAGAGCCCATACCTGCTTCGTTAGAGAACAGTCCACGCTTGATGCCATTCATCATCGCTTGGGCGATGGTATAGCCCAATGCCCCACCTGCTGCCTGTTCAAGACCAAAAGCAGATTTAAAAATCAAAGTAATGGCTGATGGCAGTTGGGGTAGGTTGGTGATGATTACAAATACGGCTAATAGTAAGTATAAAATTGCCATCACAGGCACAATCTTACCAGCCACCCTTGCCACTGACCTCATGCCACCAAACACCACAGGGGCAGTTAACAGCACCAGCCCAATGCCAGTTACCCAAGTGGGGATATGAAAGGCTTCGTTGACTGCTTGGGCGATGGTATTGGCTTGTACACCATTAAAAGCCAGACCAAAAGCAGCCAACAAACTCAACGCAAACAAAATTGCCAACCAACGCTGACCAAGTCCTTTTTCGATATAATAAGCAGGGCCACCTCGATAGATGTTATCGGTGTGTGGTACTTTATAGGCCTGAGCCAATGCCGATTCCACAAAGCTTGTGGACATGCCAACCAAAGCGGTAATCCACATCCAAAAAATCGCTCCAGGTCCACCCAAATAAATGGCGATGGCAACACCCGCTAAGTTACCTGTGCCGACCCGTGAGGCCAGTGAAGTCATCAAGGCTTCAAATGAGCTGATGCCACCTGCACGCGCACCGTGGTTGGATATTTTGAGCAGTTGCCACATATGCCCAAAGTGGCGAATTTGCATAAAACGGGTGGCGACGGTGAAATACAGTCCCACCCCAATCAATAAATAAATGAGTAAGTAGCCCCAAATAATGCCATTACCCCAATCGACAAAAGCATGAAACCAGTCAAACATGGTCATTCCCTAATATTTTAAGACAGATGATGTTTTAAGATGGCTGAATCAATCAAAGGTCTTTATGCACATGCCTTAAAATGCACAATGACACATTAGGGTGCCTAATAGAGAATGGCTAAAGACGCATGGTTGCAAATATTAACATAAAATGTGAGTGTCAGGCGTTATTTGTGTATTTATTTACTTATGTTGCGATATATTAACTTTATTGCGACATATTAAAGTTATTTTGCTGGTTGTTGGTAAATACACACATGGGTGATAAAAAATGGGTGATAAAAAATATTTTGCCAGTGCATATGTTTCCACTGGCTTTTTTTGTGCATAATGGGCTAAAAGCAAGACATCAGAGACAAGACATCAAAGACATGGTAATAGAGTAACAGACAAGTCAATGCCCATGATTCGGTATGGACTTATCAGGAAACTTGGCTGAATTTTGTTATTTTTATTTTTACAAAATTTCACAGTGTGCTAAACTCATGTCTTATTTTACAAATTTGTATGGGCAAATTGTCATCTGTGACTTGACCAGTCTTAGGGAGGTTAATGATACAGGTAAGCAAAAATAAGCCTTATGCACTTTCCATGACTGCCACAGAAGAGAACGATTGTGTTTGATTTACAAGGATTTGGGCATTTATTATTTAACGGAGCATGGGTCACCATCAAGTTGGCATTGACCAGCCTCGCCATTGGTATGGTGCTGGGTTTACTCGGAGCGGCAGGTAAACGTTCAAATATTTGGCTGTTTCGCCAGTTTGCTAATTTGTACACCACGGTGATGCGTGGCATTCCTGAACTGCTGTTGGTGTTGTTTTTATATTTTGGCGGTCAGATGATTTTGACGGCTATCCTAGAGTCATTGGGTCATCATGACTATGTTGAGCTCAGTGCGTTTTGGGCTGGGGTGTTGGCGTTGTCGGTGGCATTTGGAGCGTATGCCACCGAAGTGTTGCGTATGGCAATCCAAGAGTTGGATAAAGGACAATGGGAAGCTGCCAAAGCAGTGGGCATGCGTCCTTCGCAAACGTTTTGGCGGATTATTTTGCCACAGGTATGGAAGTTGGCTTTACCTGGTTTGGGTAATTTGTTTTTGGTACTGATAAAAGACACAGCACTGGTATCAGTGGTTGGGCTAAAGGACATCATGTATCAAGCTTCTCGGGCGGCTCAATCCACTCAGCAGGCGTTTACTTTTTATATGGCAGCGGCATTGATTTATTTGGTCTTAACGGTGATTGTTACGGCGGTGATGATGTGGCTTGAATGGCGAGCCAATCCTGCCAAACGTTATCGTTATAGACAAAAACGGCTACAACGTCACTTAAAAAACAAAAATAACCAGCAAGCACAGGCATAGGAGACAGCGATGCAGTGGGATTGGAACGTCATCATCAATTCGATGCCAAAGCTACTAGAAGGTCTGATTATCACAGTTGAGCTGATGACCATTTCTGTGTTGTTGGGGCTTTTTTTTGGTTTGATATTGGCATTGCTTAGGGTGCATCATAGCCTTTGGGTAAAAACTTTACCATTTTTGTATATCTTCTTTTTTCGTGGCACACCACTGTTGGTACAGCTGTTTTTGATTTATTATGGCTTATCACAGTTTGAGTTTGTTACCAATTCGGTTTTGTGGGATTCGGTGTTGAAACAACCCTACTGGTGTGCCATTATTGCGTTTACCTTAAACACCAGTGCCTATGTGGCAGAGATTATCCGTGGGGCGATAGAGTCCATTCCTGACGGGGAATTAGAAGCGGCAGATGCCATTGGCATGTCACCCATGCAAAAGTTGACTCGAATCACCATTCCACGAGCGTTTGGCATCATGTTGCCAGCTTATAGCAATGAAGTGATTTTTATGCTAAAAGGCAGTTCGCTTGCCATGACCATTGCTTTGATGGACATCACAGGTGTGGCTAAGACCATTTCTGCTCGTACTTATACGGTGTTTGAGATGTATTTTGCTGCTGGGATATTGTATTTGATATTGTCATGGATAATTTTGTTTGGCTTTCGCTTGCTTGAGAAGCGTTTTAATAGGCATCATCATTATGTGCCTCCTGATGTGGCAACCAATACCATACCAAAAATTTGAACCAATTTTCTATCAGTTTTCTTCCGTCAACCCCATGTTGGCGGTTTTTTTGTCAAGGCACTTATCATCATTAAGACATTCATCATCAACCATCATAAAAGGACCATGCCATGAATGACATTCCAGACAGCAATCAACCTGCCAATATTGGCAAAGTGGTGTGTGTGGGGCGTAACTATGTCGCCCATGCCCAAGAGTTGGGTAATGATGTGCCTGACACGCCGATGTTATTTATCAAACCTGCATCTACCGTGCAATATTTGTCAGATGATGGGCGGATTAATGCTGTGTTTGATGATGTGCCGAGGCAACGCTCATATGCTGTGCATTATGAAACTGAATTGTGTGTACAGATGGCTCAAGATGTGTACCATGCTGATGTGAAGCAGGTGTGTGATGGCTTACAAAATGGTTTGCTTGCTGGCGTGACGGTGGGTTTGGATTTGACCTTACGTGAGTTGCAAACTGAGTTAAAGGCAATAGGATATCCGTGGGAGCGTGCTAAATGCTTTATGGGCTCGTGCGTGTTGGGTGATTGGTTGCCTATGGGTTTGGGTGAATGCACAGATGACTTTAGTCAACTGACATATCAGCTTTGGATTGATGATGTGCTGACACAGCAAGGTAATCCATCATTGATGATATTTGACTTGCCTAGACTTATCAGTGATGCCAGTCATGCGTTTGGTCTGCAATCAGGTGATGTGCTGATGACAGGCACACCGAGTGGGGTGGGGGTGTTGAAAAAAGGACAACGGTTAAAAATGGTGTTGCAAGATGAATCATATTTTGCTGATGTGGTTTAGTGTCATGTTTAAGTTTGATTGATTTAAATTTGATTGATTTAAGCTTTAATAACCAAGGTTGTTTATGTCGCTAATATCCATTGCTCATATCACTGCCATTGAGTGTGTTGCTCAGTATATTTTGTCAGAGTGTCATGAACATGTCACAAATTCGCTCTCTACCAACAGCGAACTGATTGAAAAACTGCTCAATGCAGGCCTGCCTGCCACACAACCAGCCATATTAACGGCAGACAGCCAGAGTGCTGGTCGGGGTCAGCATGGCAGAAGCTGGCAATCACCCAAAGGCAATCTGTATTTTTCTTTTTACCACCCATTAACCACCGCAAAAGCAACCTTTAGTGCCAACATTTTATCGCTCACTGCTCCCATCACAGGTCTGTTATCACTGTGTGTCGGACAGCAGTTGGCAAACATGTCCATCATTCGCCAACTCAATAGACACCGCCTATCACAAAGCTTACCTAACATTGGGGTAAAATGGGTGAATGACGTGGGATTTTATCATGTTGTCAAAAGCCATCAACCCAACAATATGCACACGTCATCACACTTTGATAAGGTGTTGCCATGTCATCAATCACCATGTCATCAATTACAGTTTTACAAATTAGCAGGCATTTTGATTGAGCCAGTACAGCGGGCAGGAAAACGCTTAGGTGTGGTCATCGGAATTGGCATCAATGTGCAAAACCCTCCAACGCTGACTTCAGCTCAGCAAGAAAACATGGGGCATCAAGCAGTAGGGTTAAATTCGTTGATTGACATGTGCAACCTGCCTAACTGTTTACCAGTCAGTCCGCAAGATTTGTACCGTCCTGTGTTAATGGCGTGTCTCAATGCCTTACTCATTCATGACCAATTAATATGTGAATCTAAAGTAGGTGAACCTCAAGATGGGGGGGGATATTCTGATGAATTTTTGCGTGAATTTGCCAAGGTTGATGTGCTGGCAGGCAAGCGGATAAAGGTACGTTCAGACCGTTTGAACCACTTTAATGGTGATAGCGCCAATGATGATAACACCATGCTGACAGGTCGGGCAATTGGCATTGACCGTCATGGGCGTTTGCAGGTGGCAGATGGTGGCGGTAAGATACACGCCTTATTGACAGGTAGTATTCCAAACGCATTTGCTTGTGATGACAGCAGATAAGGAAAAAACACATGGCAAAACTTTGGCTGGATTTGGGCAACACCCGTTTAAAATATTGGTTGGTAGATGATGTTGGGCAAATCATTGAAGCCGATGCCAAGGAGCATCTGCTTGCCCCTGCTGAGTTGCTTATGGGTTTGACTGACCGTATCGAGCGGTATGCCCCTGAGTTCATTGGTGTGTCTTCGGTGCTTGGTGATGCCATCAATGCCAATGTGGCTGATACGTTAACTGGGCTTAGCATGCCTTTTGAATTTGTGCAGGTGCAGTCCAATCATCGGTTATTGGTCAGTCGTTATGACGCTAACCAATTGGGTGTTGACCGTTGGCTACAGATGTTGGGGGCGGTGGATTGCCGTCGTCGACAGTGCATTGTGGGTTGTGGTACGGCATTGACCATTGATTTGATTGATCATGCTGAGCATTTGGGTGGTTATATTTTTCCCAATTTATATCTACAGCGTGATGCTCTGTTTTCAGGCACAAGACAAATCAGCTCTTTGCTTGGGCAGTTTGACAGCATTCACGTTGGAGTTACCACATCTGAGGCGGTGCATCGTGGTGTCTTGCTATCAGTGGTGGGTGCGGTCAATGAGATACATCGCCGTCATACCAACTATGAACTGATCATCACAGGGGGTGATGCGTCATTGATTAGCCCACATCTGAACCAAACGGCACACGTCCGTCATGATTTGTTGTTAAATGGGTTAATGCGGTTTTTTGGCTGAATTATTTGATGGTTGCGGTTGCCACCACGTTTTGCTGATTGTCGATTTGTTCAAGTTTTAGACCGTCCATGTCATCGCTGACACTTTGCCAATGACCCCTACCATTGGGTGTGCCTGTGGCGATGATAGAAATGCTTTTGTTTTTTAGGCGTATCATCGGTGATTTGTGTTGATAGCCTGCGTGTTCATTGCCCAAGATGTCATCAGCGATGGTGGTCGCTTGCATTCTTAAAGGGGCAACATACCGACAAGCCACCCCACCGATGGACATACAATCACCAATGGCATAAATATCCGCCATGCTGGTTTGTAGGGTGGTTTCATCAACCACAATGCCTGTGCGTGGGTGATACTCAAGCCCTGAGCTGGCGATAAACTGGGAATCTACTTTTAGACCTGTGCTGACAATGACATGGTCAACTTGTAAGCTGACCATTTTTGTTGTATCACTTGTATGGCTGTCAAAGGGAATGAGCGTCAGCTGATAGGCTAAGTTGTTGTCATTGGCTTGGGTGATGTTACTGACCTGTTGCCCTAGCCATAGCGTAATACCACTTTTGCGTAACGCATCAGCAAGGCGAGTGGTGGCCATGGGTGGCAACAAACTGGCAAGTGGGGCTGGGTGTGTGTCAATCAAATTGACATGATGACCTGCGTTGTTTAGGTCTTCTGCCATTTCACAACCAACCATGCCCGCACCGATGATGGCAATGTGACTGGTGCCTTGACTTAAAGCGGTTTGCAACGCATCGAAGCAATCAAGGTGATTGACATGCCATAGATTCTGTTGAATGTCTTTATCAAATTTTGCAAAGTTAGGCGGTAAGGCAACCGAAGCGCCTGTGGCAATCACCAATTTATCATAGGCCAACGTGGTGTGGTGTTTTTCATCATGTTTTTGTGAACGTTTGGATAAGTTTGATTGTGAAGATGCTTGATTCAGCAAGCTTAACCGATGTTCTTTGGCATCAATGGCGGTAACCCATGTGTGCGTCATTAAGGTAATGCCTAAAGTTGCCGCCGCCTCTGTGCCTGTGTTACGTATCAGCTGTTTACGAGTTTTATTTTGGCTAATGGCAGTAGACAGCATGGGCTTATGGTAACGGTCTGCCGTATCTGCGGTGATGAGCGTAATGCCAATCTCTTTATCTTTGGCTCGAATGGCATCAACCACGCTCCAACCTGCCAACCCTGCACCAATGATGACGATGTGGTTTTGATGATTATTGGGTTTGCCGTCATATTGGTTGTTAGGTTGATGGTTTGCTGATGGTGTGTTGGCAGGTTTTGTGGTGTTCAAATCATTGGCTTGCATAAAGTGTCCCATTTTTTGTCTGCTGTCATTATGTGCTGATGGTGGTGTTGATTGTAGCAAAATTGTCAGAAAAAAAGTGGCTTTATCCGATGGGTTGGTGATAAAAACCACATTGCAATTTGTGTCAATGCCCCATATTAAAATGAAATGAAATAAAGTAAAATGAATACTCAGATGACTGCCAAACCCACAATACCCACAATATGAACAATCCGCAATGCCAGCAATACCAACAATGCCAATAGAGACAATTCATGCCCAATAAAAACCATCACCAAACCCCCATTCAACGCCCCATTTATGACATGACTGATTTGCGTCAACGTTTTTTTATTCAAAACTCGCCCGTGCGTGGTGATGTGGTGCGGTTAAAGTCCAGTTTTGCCAGCATCATTGCCCAAAAAGATTATCCAGAAGCCATAAAAAGGTTGCTTGGTGAGATGCTTTGTGCCACAAGCCTATTGATTGGCACATTAAAGATAAACGGTCGCTTGTCCATTCAACTGCAATCATCTGATGATAACAGCTTACTTAACTGGGCAATGGCAGAATGTGACCATCAAGGGCATGTACGTGGATTGGCAAGCTGGCAATCGCACACCACCGAACAACAACAAGCATGGAAAAATAAAATCAGTGCCAACGATGCGTTTGCCGAGTTAGGAGAGCAGGGCAAAGGGGTACTGTTTATTAACATTCATTCCGAAAAAGGTGATGTTTATCAAGGCATTGTTGAACGTAACCATGACAATCTGGCAGATTGTTTGGCACATTACCAACATCAATCTGCCCAAATTCCAACACTCATCTGCCTAAGCTGTGATGGCTTGCAGGCAGGGGGTATTTTGGTGCAGATGTTGCCATTAAATGAACAAGAACGACTGACAGCAGAGCTTGGCAATGATGATGACCTATGGTCAAGACTGTCTATTTTAACTGGCACAATTAAAGATGATGAATTGACCAAATTAGCTGCCAATGAAATTTTGTATCGCTTGTACAATGAAGAAGATTTGGTCATGCCAAATCCTGTGCCATTGAGTTTTGCGTGTACTTGCTCTTATGACAAATGTGAAGCGGGCATTTTGCAAATTGGTGAACAAGAGGCACAAGCCATCTGCCAACAACAAGGTGTGATTACCATGGATTGTGGCTTTTGTGGGGCAGTGTATCAGTTTGACAAAGACGATGTGTCAGCACTGTTTGCTTAAAATGTATTTGCTTAATTAAAATGTGCTGACATGATTGACCAATTCATTTAAACAAGCCAAATAAACCAAACAAACCAAAAGGTAACATGATGAACACAACAATGATAAAAAAGACAACCAACGCATTGGGATTATCAATGGGCATGTTGTTGACAATCGGTTTAACCGCTTGTGGCGTGTTGCAACAAACAAGCCAAGCACATACAACAGATGTGCAAATCAGTAAAGACCCTGCTCAAGCGGTGGTATTGCCACTCAATGATGCCAAACTGCAACACCATGTGTGGCAACTGAATTCTGTTACCGACAGCAAAGGCAGTCCCATCTTGCCAGAGCTAAGCAATCACCCACAAGGGGCATTACAACTTAAATTTACCGCAGATAAACAACTACAATTTTTAAATACTTGTAATCAAATGTCTGCTGCTTATATACTGACCAATCATGACATTGAGCTAAGCCCCATCATATCTACTCGCATGGCGTGCGATGAACAAGGATCAGCGTTTGATGTTGCTGCCACCAAAGTGGTACAAGGACAGTTTAAGCTGACACTCAATCAGCTTAAACAACCCATCTTAACCGTATATGGTGATGGACTGACAGCCATTTTTTATCCTGTGAGTCACTAACGGCAAACCCTTATCAAACAACAGTTTACCCTTACCAAAAAATAAAGAATAAAAAAATCATATTTTGATGAGATAACTTATCATGACATAACCCATCATTCATGACATAACCCATGATGGGCGCTGTTTTAGTAGTATGGAATGGTCATTTTCACATCAAAGTACATCAAAGTACATTCAAGTGAATCAAGGAATCGAGTTATGAACAGCCAACAAATTTTAACACGTCTAAAACAGCGTTATCCCCATCAGCCTGAATTTCTTCAAGCAGTGGTTGAATTTTTAGAAGACATTGAAACAATTTATGACAATAATCAAACGTATCAAGCAGTGTCTTTGTTGGAGCGATTGACTGAGCCTGATCGCATCATTGAGTTTCGAGTAAACTGGGAAGATGACAACGGCAATCTACAAGTGAACCGTGGCTGGCGTGTGCAGTTTAACAATGCTTTAGGTCCTTATAAGGGGGGATTACGGTTTCACCCAAGTGTCAATGTGTCAGTGTTGAAATTTTTGGGTTTTGAGCAGATTTTTAAAAATGCTTTGACAAACTTGCCCATGGGTGGGGCAAAAGGTGGCTCAGACTTTGACCCAAAAGGCAAATCTAACAGTGAAATCCGCCGTTTTTGTTATGCGTTTATGCGTGAGCTTATGCCATATATCGGAGCAGATATTGACGTACCAGCAGGCGATATTGGTGTTGGTGGGCGTGAAGTTAATTATATGTTTGCCATGTACAAAAACATCACCCGTCAGTTCACAGGGGTGTTAACAGGCAAAGGTGTGGGACATGGAGGCAGTCTGATTCGTACCGAAGCGACTGGCTATGGGTTGGTGTATTTTTTACAAAATATGTTAAAAGCCAACAACGACAGCATGAATGGTAAAATGGTGTTGGTGTCAGGGGCTGGCAATGTGGCAACTTATGCTGCCAAAAAAGTGCTTGAGCTGGGGGGCAAAGTCATTACATTATCTGATTCTGTTGGCACATTGTACGACCCAAATGGGTTAACTCAAGAAAAAATTGATTGGGTGATTGAGTGCAAAGCTCAACGCAAACCTCTAAAAGACTATGTGGCAAAATTTGGTGGTGAGTGGCTAGAAGGGCAACGCCCTTGGCACATTAAAGCGGACATCGCTTTACCTTGTGCCACCCAAAACGAAATTAATGGTGATGATGCCAATAATATGGTGGTCAATGGTGTGCAATATGTGGCAGAAGGGGCAAATATGCCAAGCAACATGAATGCCATTGCCATCTTCCAGCAAAATAATATCTACTATGCCCCTGGTAAAGCATCTAATGCTGGTGGTGTTGCGGTGTCTGGTCTTGAGATGTCTCAAAACTCAGCTCGCCAATACGCCAGCTTTGATGAGCTGGATACTCAGTTGCAACGCATCATGAAAAATATTCATGATGCTTGTGTGGCGTATGGTAAAACTGATACAGGTGGCATTGACTATAAAAAAGGGGCAAATATTGCAGGATTTACCAAAGTAGCAACCGCCATGGTCAATTATGGCGTGTTGTGATTTAGGTCTGTGACTTATGTTGTCATCTGATGTTGTTGTTTGGTTTATCGCTGGTTAATCACGCATATCAATAGCAATATTTTTTGGCTTAATTGTTTGTAAAGCACCTCCCTTTCTTATCAGAGAAAGGGAGGTAAGGCATAGACAACAATTAATAAAAGTCAATGTTTGGCAACTCGATACACCGCCACGTCTGCCAACAGATTTGGGGACTTTTTGATGAATTTATCAATGAGTTGCCACTGCCCAAAAGCAGAATCAGTGACTGCCACATGGTCTAAAATAATCAGATCATTATCATGGCATAGGTTTTCAAAGTCTTTAAAAGTGCAAAGATGGATATTTGGTGTATCATACCACGCATGGGGCAGGGCTTCTGACATGGGCATCATGCCTTTGATGCCCAAAAAAAAGCGGTTTTGCCAATAGGCAAAGTTCGGAAAGGTAACGATGACTTGTTTACCAACCCTGACCATATCAAGGAGTAGCTGGTCAGGCTTTTTTACCGCTTGTAATGCCCTTGCCATTACCACTGTATCAAAACTGGCATCACTAAAGTTTGCCAGCCCATCATTTAAGTCTTGCTCAATGATGTTCAGTCCCTTAGCAATGCCAGCGGTCATCGATGTTTGGTCAAGCTCAATGCCCAAACCAATGATACGGCGAGTTGTTTTAAGATGGTGTAATAACGCACCATCACCACAGCCCAAATCCAGCACACGGCTGTTAGGTTCTATCCATTGCTCAACAAGTTGGTGGTCAATACGCATAAAATACCTATATCGATTTGATGGAAATTTTTTCTAAGGTTTCTATGGTTAAGTCTTTGCAAGAAAAGACCTTCTCTGTCTTTTGTAAGTAGTCAAACTGTTGATAAACTTCATCAGCCACGAATAGATAAATGTCATGATTGACAATGCTTTTAACTTTTTCTTCAGTTAGGTCTGTGCCCAATGTTATTTCTATCATTACGTCAATGGGGGTCATTTGAGCGGTTTTGATAAATTGTTTGTATCGTTCTCGCAAGGTACGTTTTGCACCAATGCCAAAGGTTTTGCTATTTAATTCAAAAAATAAGTCAAATTCAGTAGATTTATCAACTTTATCATGGATTTTTTTGATATGGTTTTCATTAATACCTTGACTTATCAAAACTGAGAGTATCCGCTTTTCATAATCTGCACCACTATCACTGGTAATAGATTGATTGATACTTTCATTGAATAACAGCATAAAAATTTGATTGGGTTCAATACCAATTTTGATTAGTTGTTGGGCTTGTATTGCCAAGTTTTTGGTAAAAATATCTGTTTCTTTTGAAAATCCTGTATTTAATTTTTCAAAAAATATTAAAGCCAGTAATGCCCCATTAACACGGGTTTTATAGGGGTTTAAGACAGTTATTTTATCGTATTCTAAGGATAAGGGGTTGACATTTTTTAGAGTTTCTATGCTGTGAGCTTGCTTGATTTTAGCTTCTTGCAACAATAAATCTTTCACCAAAATCAGTTTAATGCTAAAAATAAATACGTCTAAGTCATTTTTATCTTGGATTTCAATAAAAATATCAGTTAAATAAGCAATTTGCTTTTGTCCTTTTTTGGTAGTCGTTGAAAACTGTTGTAAGACAGTTTCTTTAAATTGATTGAGTGTTTCGTTGGTTGAGAATATTTGATGGTATTCAATCAACTTTAAAATTTGATTGTCTGTTAAGTTGGCTTTTACCAAATATTTTAAGAAAAAATAGAACTTTGTATTAATGTCTAATTTATTGGTTTCAATGTTAATTTTTGGTAAGTTCATTGAAAACTTCCTTGTAAATTTCATTTGCCAACGCACGAATAACTGGCACAGCCACACTATTACCAAATTGTTTATAGGCTTGCACATCACTGACTGGAATAATAAAACTGTCAGGAAAACCTTGTAGTCTGCCAGCTTCTCTTGGAGTGAGTTTGCGTGGATTTTTATCTGTTTGTTCAATCAGAATTTCTGAGCCATCTTTATAGTATCTGGCACTGATTGTACTGGTATGACCAGATTGGGCATTAAACATAGAGTAGCCAAAACCATTGCCCTTTTTTTTGTGTTCAAGTTTTCGACGTTGATGCCCTGCCCATAATTTATCAGAAATGGTATATTTATCATCAACTTGATGTTGTAAAATATCGCCAACTTTTGATATTTTTTTTATTTTTTTTAATTCATCAAAATCAATGTTTGCATCTTGGTTAAATTCATTTAAAATGGCAATGATATAAATGCGTTCACGATTTTGGGGAACGCCAAAATTTTTGGCATTTAATATATCAGCATAAACACGATACCCCAAATTTTCTAATGTCTGCTTGACTACTTTGAATGTATTGCCTTTATCATGGTTTTTAAAACCTTTGACATTTTCCAGAAACAATAATTTTGGGCGATGATATTTGGCAATACGAGCTACATCAAAAAATAATGTGCCACGAGTATCATCAAATCCTTTGCGATGCCCTGCAACGCTAAATGCTTGACAAGGAAATCCTGCCAAAATAATGTCGTGTGGGGGAATGTCTTTGGCATCAATCTGGGTAATGTCGCCATGTGGCTGTTCGCCATAGTTGGCGTGATAAGTTTGTCCAGCAAATTTATCAAGCTCCGATGCAAAAACAAATTCAATTTTATCCTTAAACACTTGCTCAAAGCCCAAACGAATACCACCCACACCTGCAAATAAATCAATCGCTTTAAGCTTATGATAAGATGAGTGGTTTATTATGGAGGGATTAATGTCTGTTTGATTAAAAAAATTTAATTGAATTTGGTTCAACCCATGACTCCCTTGTGATGACAACATTAAAATTAATATGATTAAAGCTGATGTGGTGATGCGATTGTCAATGTGTCAGATTTGCCTCTAAAAAACCTTTAACAGCTTGGTGATAGGTGGGGATATCAAATAAAAATGAGTCGTGTCCATATGGCGCATCAATATTAATATAGCTGACAGGTTTTTGGGCTTTGATTAACGCATTGACAATTTCACGGCTACGCTCTGGGGTAAATCGCCAATCGGTTGTGAATGAGACCAATAAAAATTGACATTGGGTATTTGCTAAGAGATGACTTAATTTTTCAAGGTCATTTTTTTGTGTGTCAGCATCATGATGACCATCATCATGAAGATTGTTGGCATCATCAAAATTGAGTGTCTGATTGGTTGGGTCAAAATAATCCAATGCTTTGGTCATGAGTAAATAAGTATTGGCATCGAAGTTTTCGCTAAAGCGTTCGCCTTGATGGCGTAAGTAGCTCTCGACTTGAAATTCCACGTCAAAACCGTATAAAAACTTGCCTGATTTTAATTCTCGACCAAATTTATGTCGCATGGCTTCATCGGTTAAATAGGTGATGTGTCCAACCATGCGTGCCAATATCAAGCCACGTTTGGGATAAGTGCCTGCTTCAAGATAACGACCTTGATGAAAGTCTGGGTCAGATAAAATAGACTGACGAGCCACTTCGTTAAAGGCGATATTTTGTGCCGATAATTTGGGTGTGCTGGCGATGATGACACAGCGACGCAATCTATCAGGATAATCAATCGACCATTGTAGTGCTTGCATGCCACCCATTGAGCCACCCACCACCGCATGCCATACTTCAATACCCAAGCGGTCAGCAAGTAGGGCTTGAGTTGTCACCCAATCTTTAATGGTGATGAGTGGAAAATCTGGACCATAGGGTTTAGGGTTGCCTTGGTCATCGAGATTATCAGGGTTTGGGCTGATAGGTCCTGTTGAACCATAGCAACTGCCAATGTTGTTTAAACACACCACAAAATATCGTTGGGTATCTACCGCTTTATTAGGGCCTATGAAATTATCCCACCAACCTGCTTTTTTATCATCAGTGCTGTGAAATCCTGCAGCATGATGACTGCCTGACAGAGCATGGCAAATCAAAATGGCATTGGATTTATCCGCATTGAGTGTGCCATAGGTCTCAACCACCAAGTCATAAGCGGGTAACACCCGACCACATACTAAGGTCAATGGCATGTCAAAATGATAAGTAATGGGCTTAACAAGCCCTACCGAGTTTTTGGGAAAAAATGGCGGTTTGGTCTTAGTGTTGGTGGCATTGAGCGTATCAGTGGCATTGGCAGTGTTGGTCATAGGACTGGATAATCAGACAAATGGCGGAAAAAATGCGTAAAACACAATGGGTCATGATACCATAACCCGCTTCAAATCCCTATTGAAAGCGTTTGTTTTAGCCGTAAAAATTTGTTTTAGACTGTCAAAGTTTTAATAAAATGTTAGGGCGTGCCCCTAATTTAAAACACCAAGTTTTCATGGGCTAAAAATGCCAAAATCTGGCAAAACTGCGTTAAATTGTTTGACAATATTCCAATATTATCTGCACAATTTGCCTTGTTGGCTTACGATTTTATCTATTTTTAGCCACATTATCCAAATAGGGACACGCCCTAATCAAGAACAAAAAAATTTTTGGCAAAGGCACAAACAACAAATCACATAAAAGCATGATTAAGAGAGAATTATGAAACCACACCACCGCCCTACGATTGCCGTGATATTGGTCAATCTAGGCACACCAGATGCGCCCACTGTTCCTGCTGTGCGTCGCTATTTGCGTCAGTTTTTATCGGATACTAGGGTGGTTGAGATACCGCCTTTGTTGTGGGCAATCATATTAAACTTATTTGTTTTACCGATACGCTCTAAGCGAGTGGCACAGGCTTATGCCAGTATTTGGGACGGTGATTCACCCATTCGTCGAATTTTGTTTCAGCAGGCATCTGCCTTACAACAGCGGTTTGATGAACAAGCAGAGCGGTTACCGTTTAAGGTACAAGTGTGTGCTGCCATGACCTATGGTAATCCTGCTTTGTCTCAGGTATTGGACGAACTGAGTGAGCAAGGGGTTGAACAAATGGTGATATTGCCATTATATCCACAATATTCGGCATCAACCACAGGGGCGGTGTTTGATGGTGTTGCTCGTTGGGGCATGGGTAAGCGTCATCTGCCAGCCATCAGTTTTGTGAAAGACTATTTTGCCCACCCAAACTATATCCAAGCGTTAGCAGACAGCGTGCGTCGCTATCAAGCTGAGCATGGCAAAGCAGATAAATTGCTCATGAGTTTTCATGGTATCCCTAAAGTTAATGAAGACAAAGGCGACCCTTATACAAAACAATGTCGCTATGTGGCGCACAAATTGGCCCAGGCGTTACAGTTATCAGAAGAAGAATGGTTATGTGCCTTTCAATCACGTTTTGGTAAGCAGGAATGGGTCAAGCCTTATACCGATGTGGTGTTGACTGAATGGGGACAGCATGGCGTGGCATCGGTGCAAATCATCAGTCCTGCATTTTCATCAGATTGCTTAGAGACATTAGAAGAGCTGGTGGTCGAAAATCGCCATACTTTTTTGCATGCTGGCGGTCAAAGCTATGGTTATATCCCTGCACTGAATGCTGACCAAGCTCACATTGATTTATTGGTAGAGCTGACCATGCCTCATGTGTCTGCTTGGCAACAGACACTAACAGGGTGGGGTGGTTGCCTTAATTCTTAGTCAATATTATTTAAATAATAACTTAAATAATACTTAGCTTTATGATGGTGTTTGATGGCTGTGCTTGATTGCATCATCATCAGCGATATCATGAATGGTGGGATAATCTTTATCGTCTAAGCTGTTTTCTACCAGCACTTCTTCGGCTCGTTGTTCGTCCATGTTCTGGCGGTGTATGGGGGTGAGACCTTGTTCATCTTGTTCGGTACTGAAATGTTGGGTCATAAAAATGTCCTTTATTTGTGGTAAATACGGTTTGTGGTAAATGTCAATTAAATACAGTGGTGAAATGTTTGTATCAAAATACAATCATACAATACCATAAATCATACAATGCCATAAACCCCCCATCAATACCAGCCATTGGGCGTGTCATTCTTGTGTGGCAAATGTTAATTAATAAATAAGCTTTCTTGCTATCGGCTGGCAAACCTGCCATTGATGACACGCACCATCGGCGACGGTATGATGTCCGCCAGCTGATACAACAGATGGCTGGTCAAACCAATGGGATAATGCACTTTGTTGATGTCTTGATTGGGAATGGTGGACAGTTGTGCCAGTTTTTTTGCCACGTCATCTGCCGTTAGCTGTAAGCCCAGACGGTCGATGCTGGTAACGGTGATGCCATCGGTTAAGTCAGTCTTGACCCATAAAGGCATGACGTCAATCACCTTAATGCCTTTAGGTTCGTATTCCAGATTGAGAGCTTCTGTCAAACCACGCACAAAAAACTTACTGGCAGAGTAAGGGGCAATCTCAGGTTGACCATAGATTGCAGATGCCGATGATAAATTGATGATTTTGGAATAAGGGCTTGGTGATGTTTGTAGCAGTTTGCCGACTTTGTGACAGCCAATCATCACGCCTTTGCAGTTGATGTCGATTAAGCTGAGCTGTTGCGTCAGTTTGGTGTCAGGTAAGTCGCCTGAAACGATGACTCCTGCGTTATTTATCAAAACGTGTATGTTACCAAAGGATTGTAAGGTTGTGGCAAGGGCATTATCCCAGTCATTTGGGTTGGTTACGTCCATTGTGCCTGTGATAAGGGCGTGTTTTTTGTTGAGTTTGGCAAAGGTTTTGTCTTTTGATATGGTGGCGAGGCTGTCTGTGTCTATGTCAAACAAGGCAAGGCGGTGTCCTTTTTTTGCTAAGCGTTTGGCGGTTGCCAAGCCGATACCTTTAGATGCCCCTGTGATGAGTATGGTGAGTGTGGTCATGGAGGTGTCCTTAATTGATTTTGATGGATTGATTTTAATCAAAAGTATCAAAATTGTGGGTGGCATTTTAACAGCCGTTTATTTTAATTGTTTAATTTAGCAGTAATCTTTGAATGTCTAAGATGCCAAATGGATGGCATAACATGCCTGATTCACTGACCAAAATAGGAATGGATTGAGCCAGTTGTTCTGGTTGAACATGTTGGTTATGCTTGTGCTTGTTATTTAAACCGTTATCTAAACTGTCATCTGGGTCGTTATTTAAGTGGTTGCTTGATACGTTGTTTGGATTGGCAAGTTGGCTGGGTAAATCAACACTCAATAAATCAACAATGTCTATTTGTTGATAAGTAAACACAATGACTTTTTGACACAGCTGAAGTTGTGCTTGGGCAAGCTCACAAAGATGACAATGGGACGTGCCAATGAGCCAAATGTTTGGCGGTATGA
The DNA here is from genome assembly GCF_037201985.1 of Lwoffella lincolnii. Lineage (NCBI taxonomy): Bacteria > Pseudomonadati > Pseudomonadota > Gammaproteobacteria > Moraxellales > Moraxellaceae > Lwoffella > Lwoffella lincolnii. The sequence continues at coordinate 365,915 of NZ_CP147511.1, forward strand.
CTGATAAATTGGCTGTGTTTTTTAGATGTTGATTTAATAATTGAATTAACAGACGGTGATTCATGATGATAAATGATGGTAATGATGACAATAGAAAAATAAAAAACCCAAACATAAAAAACCCATTAAGAAAATACTTAATGGGCAGAATGTTGTCAATAAAAACCTAACTGTGTAATCCTTTATCCTGTGTGGCATCTATCGTTACTTGGGCAGGTTTTATGGGCTTGGGGGAACTGACTAAAGCCACTTTTAGTACTTCGTCAATGCTGGAAATAGGCTGAATGGTCAGACCGTCTTTGACATTATCAGGGATATCTGCCAAATCTCGTTCATTGGATTCAGGTATCAGCACATGCTTGATGCCACCACGGTGTGCTGCCAGTAATTTTTCTTTTAGACCACCGATACGCAGTACCTTTCCACGCAAAGTAACTTCACCTGTCATGGCGATGTCATGGCGAATGGCGATGCCTGTCATTGCTGATACTAAGGCGGTGGTCAAAGCAATGCCTGCTGATGGTCCGTCTTTGGGAGTTGCCCCTTCTGGCATATGCACATGAATGTCAGTATTTTTAAAGGTGTCATAACTTACCCCCAGCAGTTCGCCACGAGACCGCACCACGCTCATGGCAGCACGTATGGACTCTTTCATCACATCGCCTAAGGAGCCAGTAAAGGTAAGCTCACCTTTGCCTGACATGGTGATGGCTTCGATGGTCAACAGCTCACCACCCACTTGCGTCCATGCAAGCCCTGTAACTCGTCCGATTTCAGCGTCTTGTTCTGCCAGACCATAATCAAATTTATGCACGCCCAAATACTCATTGATGTTGTCGTCAGTAACACGCACCAGTTTAGATGCTTGCTCTTCGTTCGGCGTTTTGGTTGGCTTTTTGCTGGGTTTTTTACCAGCTTTGCCGTATTTTTCCACCATTTCACGCACCACCTTACGGCTGATTTTATTAATCTCACGTTCTAGGTTACGCACGCCTGCTTCTCTGGTATAACGTCGTACGATGCTGTGTAAGGCTTCACCAGTGATGTCCAATTCATCGTCTTTTAGTCCATTGTCTTTGATGGCTTTGGGAAGTAAATATTTTTCAGCAATGTTGACTTTTTCTTCTTCGGTGTAGCCAGGTAAACGAATGACTTCCATACGGTCAAGCAGAGCAGGCGGAATATCCATGCTGTTGGCGGTACAGATGAACATGACTTGTGATAAGTCCAAATCTAAATCCAAATAATGGTCGTTAAAATTGTGATTTTGTGATGGATCTAGCACTTCTAGCAGGGCAGACGCTGGGTCTCCACGGAAGTCTTGAGCCATTTTGTCGATTTCATCAAGCAAAAACAGTGGATTTTTAACGGCTACTTTTGCTAAAGACTGGACGATTTTACCGGGCATTGCACCGATATAGGTACGGCGATGTCCACGGATTTCAGCTTCATCTCGCACACCGCCCAACGCCATACGCACAAACTTCCGCCCTGTGGCTCGAGCGATGGATTCACCCAGTGATGTTTTACCCACCCCAGGAGGGCCCACCAAGCAAAGGATAGGTCCTTTGAGTTTTTTTACTCGTGATTGTACTGCCAGATATTCTAAGATACGGTCTTTGACATCATCTAGCCCATAGTGGTCAGTGTCCAGCACGTCTTGGGCTTTGTCCAAATTGATGCTGACCTTACTGGCGGTATTCCAAGGGGTGTCTAATATCCATTCAAGATAGTTACGCACCACTGAAGACTCACTGGACGCTGGTGGCATCATTTTGAGCTTTTTAAATTCTTGTTCGGCTTTTTTACGCACGTCGTCAGGTAAGTCGGCTTCTTTTAAGCGAGTTTCTAATTCTTCTAAGTCATCTTCTGCGTCAAATGTTCCATCATTATTTAAGTCAGACAATTCACTTTTAATGGCTTTTATTTTCTCGTTTAGATAGTATTCACGTTGGTTGTTTTCCATTTGCCGACGCACGGCTTCTTGAATGTCTTGTTCGATGTTTTGTTCGGCGCTTTGTTTGATTAAATATTCGGTTAAGGTGTTGATGTGGTCGGTTAAGTCATCATGCTCTAAGAACATTTGTTTATCACTGAGGTCCATTGCCACCCGAGTGGAGATGAAATACATCAGCTCAAGCAAATTATTGATGCGTTCGGCAACTCGAATAAGCTCTCGAGAGTTTCTAAGCCTTGCTTCAGCATAGCTGGCAAATAAGCCCACCAAAGCTTGTTTGGTGTTGCTACTTTGATTGCTGTTCATGGTCATGCTGATGTCTTGGCGTTCAAAGTCCGCCATCAACACATGACCATGGTCATACATGGCATCGATACGAGCCCTAAATTGTCCTTCTATCAACACTTTGATGCAGTTATCATCGCTGTCATGAGGCATGGTATTGACGATGCGACACACAGTACCATATTGATATAAGTTATCTTGGTCAATCTCTTCAGACAAAGAGTCTTTTTGTGCCACCACCAATATTTGTCCGTCATACTCGGCTTGAGCCAGCTCAATCGCCTTGACTGATGGGGCTCGCCCAACAAATAAAGCAATCTGCATGTGTGGATACACCACCACATCACGCAGTGCCAATAACGGAAGATGGGTGGGGGGATTTTTTTGTTGGCCATCGTCATAGTCATCAGCCAACTTTTGGTCATGGTCAAATGGAATGTCAGTCATAAAGGTGTTCTCTTGTTTGTGAGTCATGACCAAGTTAATGGTGGCAGGGTGGGTAAATTGCAAGGATTTTATGAACCCCCAATTCAAAGCCCCCAATATCAGAATGAGCACCTAAAAAGCCCAATTCTAGATAGTGAGTGCCATTTAATGCTTTATTGTTATATTGATTGGCTTGTGCTTGATTATTAAAAATGGAGCGACCGTGAAATTGTCTACGATGTTCATTAACAGCAACAGCGTGAACGATGATGTTATGACATCTACTAAGCATAAGGATTGCCTACTTTAACAGGTTCGTGCTCAATTTCTTGACTGATATTGCCATTACCGTCAATATACAAAGTAACCGTTACACTTGTCTTATGCCAATGACTGGCGGGCATTCCCTTGGCAGGCATTGCTCTGCCTTGCTCCAACAACTGCTTAGGGTAAATGGTATAAGTACGCCAAGCAGATGGGGGTAGGGATTGGGCGTAGTTGTTTCTTAGTCTATCTTTTTCTGCAATTAAACTGTTATAATAAATATCGGGATTGATATTTATTGTGGCATATTTAAGGTTTAACTCTTTTGGTAATGAGTTGGCATTTATACTATCACTTTCAATACCCCAAGTAATATATTTGGTGTTTTGTTTAAAAATTCTTTTAAGTTCAGGTGTATTTTCAAAAATCACAACGCCTTGATAATTTTCTGGCAAGTTGCTACCAAGTCCAAGTATCATTTCTGTCTTTGTACCAACCATTTCCGCAATAACGCATCCACATACTGACAATGATGCAAGTAGAGCGATAAGATTTTTTAAAATGAGATTATATGTCATAACTGTCTCCTATTTCTTAACTTGCTTATGAAGCGGTATGCCTGAACATAGTTGCTTATCACTTAAAGCTGTTTCGCTGCTTTTGATTTCTTTATTGGTATATTTTAAATCTATCCCATAATGACATTTTAACCAATACAAATAGTCATTGATGGCAATGATTTTATTTTCATCATTAGCTGCCATCAACACCGCATCTTTAACCAGATTACCAACATAAGGCACACGCTCTTTTTCAAAAAAGCCTTTTTGTTTATTTTTTGCGATGATTTCAGTGGCATTTTGTAGCTTGTCTAATTTTTTATTATTTGGATTTTCAAAGGCTTTGGTGTCATTCCAGTTTAATTCCAAATGTTTAAAGTTATTAAGTATCTTGGTTTTGTCATAGTCTTTTGAGCTGTCAGTTGCCCATCTAAACTCACCGCCTAGACTAAAAGGGAGGGTAAATGAACTGTCGTGAACAATGGGGTTGTTGATTTGTTTGTATTGGCTATAATCTTTAAACTTGATGTTGCCTTTTTCTTGTGCCTGTTTTATCATCCACATCAAGGCAACATTAGACAAATCCCCACTCTCATACCCACCCCCAATATCCGAGTGAGCACCTAAAAAACCTTTTTCTAGACGGTATTTGTCATTGATGGTTTTATCATTTTTACTGTTAGCCTCCGTTTGACTGATATAGATAGACCGTCTGGCAAATTCAGCACGGTTTTCATTGGTGGCAACAGCGTGGACGATGGTTTGAAAGTCGCTATTTGAGACATCTAAATTCATTCCAAAAGCTCTGATGTTTTGCATATCGTTATCCTGATTTACTACCAAACACTATCACTCAACACCAATGTCCGCTCAATGTTTTGACTAACCTTACCATTACTATCTATGTATAAAGTAACGGTTACTCTGCTTTTGGCTTTTTGGTCATCAGCTACCTTGTCATAACGAGTATCCCATATTGGCATAGAAGTTCCCTTGTCCAACAACTGCTTGGGGTAAATGGTGTGCGTACGCCAAGCAGATGGGGGAAGCTTGTCTGCCTGTAATTTAATATAATTATCTAATCCCATTGACCAAGCTCTATCTTTTTCCCAAGGAATGATGGCGTAATTGATGGTTAGGGTATTTGGTGGATTGCTACCAAAACCATCCCCATTATAGCTGTTAGCCCATAAATCGTATGGATTGTTTGCTTTGTTGGTTTTTATGATGACGGCCTGTTGATAAAAATCCGCTTGGCGTTTTGCTACATATAACTCGGTTTTTACTCCAAAGACTGCTGATGAAAATAAGCAACCAGTCAGTATTACACCAAATAAGGAGATGGCTAATAGTTTATTCATTATTTGTCTCCTTCAACATAGTTTTGCAAAGGAGTTCCAGAGCATAGTTTTTCTTCACTGAGATTGCTTGGGATAAAATCCTTGTTTCTTTCTGTTTTTAAAGCCAATCCGTAATTACAATTTACCCAAGTAATATAGTCGTGCAAGGCAATGATTTCACCCTTCCCATTCGCCATCAACACCGCATCTTTAACCAAATTGCCAACATAAGGCACACGCTCTTTTTTAAAAAAGCCTTTTTGTTTATTTTTTGCGATGATTTCAGTGGCATTTTGTAGCTTGTCTAATTTTTTATTATTTGGATTTTCAAAGGCTTTGGTGTCATTCCAGTTTAATTCCAAATGTTTAAAGTTATTAAATATCTTGGTTTTGTCATAGTCTTTTGAGCTGTCAGTTGCCCATCTAAACTCACCGCCTAGACTAAAAGGAAGGGTAAATGAACTGTCGTGAACAATGGGGTTGTTGATTTGTTTGTATTGGCTATAATCTTTAAACTTGATGTTGCCTTTTTCTTGTGCCTGTTTTATCATCCACATCAAGGCAACATTAGACAAATCCCCACTCTCATACCCACCCCCAATATCCGAGTGAGCACCTAAAAAACCTTTTTCTAGACGGTATTTGTCATTGATGGTTTTATCATTTTTACTGTTAGCCTCCGTTTGACTGATATAGATAGACCGTCTGGCAAATTCAGCACGGTTTTCATTGGTGGCAACAGCGTGGACGATGGTTTGAAAGTCGCTATTTGAGACATCTAAATTCATTCCAAAAGCTCTGATGTTTTGCATATCGTTATCCTGATTTGAGCCAAAGGCAGGGACGGTGTCGTATAGTCCCATAAAGTTGAATTTGAAGTTAATGCCAAAGAGATTTTTTTTGGTGTTTCCAATAATTGAGAATATCTATTGTGTGTTCCATTTTGTTGTCTATAACAACTGTATGAAATTTTAATTCTACATATCTGTCGTTTCTCTCTGTAAATTTTGATGAAGTAATATCAAAATTTTTCTCTTTGTTTCCGACGGGATTCTTGTCTTTTATGGAATTTTCAATAATTTCTTTGGTGTTTATGGTGTAGGTCTCCCAAGCATCTTGTGGAATTGTATTATAAAGGCTGTCAACATAGTCGTCCATTTTTGTACAAGTTTTCATTGTTTCATCATCAAGATATGCTGGGTCACAAAAAATTGTATTTCGCTTTCTTGGGATTGTTGTATATCTAAATGTTAAGTTTGGTATGTTGTTCCATTTTTTAATATTAAACAAGCAGGTTCCATAGTGAAAAAATCTATCATTATTTTTTATCCTATCATCTGGATTATACCCAATGGCTAGATAATAAAGACCACAATAGGATTTCATTGGTTCCAACAATTCATAAATAATAATTTGATCTCTTGTATCATCATTTAGACTGTGTGGAGAGTTGAATGTAATTGTACTAATCTCTGATTTTGGACTGGCACAGGCTGTTAATGATGTGAATAGATAAAACACTGTCATAATTTTTATAAATTTCATCTCTTATTCCTTATTGAATTTGAACAGAAAGACCATCAAGACTATAACCCTTATTTTTAAGCCAATTAATATAATCTTGAATGAGTATATATCTTTGATTATTGCCAATCGCACCCTTGCCGTACAAGATTGTGGGCTGACCCTCTCCATCAATACCTTTAAATGCCCTAATCTCATCAACTTCTGGACAATCATTAATAAAGGGTCCACAAGCCCATCTTTTCATATACTCACCACTAAGGCGACGTATGTCATCAAATCGGTTTACTCCCTTTGGTTGATAAGATCGGCTATGTTCCCAATTAAATTTTAGGTGCGGAATGCTAGTAAATTGCTCTACACTACCATTTTCAGTCCCTGCCCAGCGAAATTGACGACTTGGACTAAAAATAATAGTTCCAGCAGCTCTCTCCACTCCAATACTATCGTGAACGATAGGGTTGGAAATTCTTTTGTCATTGGTATTTAATTTAATCTCAGTTTTAGTGCTTTGGCTTTTATATAGCTTATTAGCCTCATTTGCCATCCATACCAAAGTAACATCAGATAAGTCGCCATCTTTATACCCACCCCCAATGTCCGAGTGAGCACCTAAAAAACCTTTTTCTAGACGGTATTTGTCATTGATGGTTTTATCATTTTTACTGTTAGCCTCCGTTTGACTGATATAGATAGACCGTCTGGCAAATTCAGCACGGTTTTCATTGGTGGCAACAGCGTGGACGATGGTTTGAAAGTCGCTATTTGAGACATCTAAATTCATTCCAAAAGCTCTGATGTTTTGCATATCGTTATCCTGATTTACTACCAAACACTATCACTCAACACCAATGTTCGCTCAATGTTTTGACTAACCTTACCATTACTATCTATGTATAAACTAACCGTTACTCTGCTTTTGGCTTTTTGGTCATCAGCTACCTTGTCATAACGAGTATCCCATATTGGCATAGAAGTTCCCTTGTCCAACAACTGCTTAGGATAAATGGTATAAGTACGCCAAGCAGATGGGGGTAGGGATTGGGCGTAGTTGTTTCTTAGTCTATCTTGTTCTGCTTCTGTAATTAAACGGTTATAATAAATATCGGGATTGATATTTATTGTGGCATATTTAAGGTTTAACTCTTTTGGTAATGAGTTGGCATTTATACTATCACTACGAATACCCCAAGTAATATATTTGGTGTTTTGTTTAAAAATTCTTTTAAGTTCAGGTGTATTTTCAAAAATCACAACGCCTTGATAATTTTCTGGCAAGTTGCTACCAAGTCCAAGTGTCATTTCTGTCTTTGTACCAACCATTTCCGCAATAACGCATCCACATACTGACAATGATGCAAGTAGAGCGATAAGATTTTTTAAAATGAGATTATATGTCATAACTGTCTCCTATTTCTTAACTTGCTTATGAAGCGGTATGCCTGAACATAGTTGCTTATTACTTAAAGCTGTTTCGCTACTTTTGATTTCTTTATTGGTATATTTTAAATCTATCCCATAATGACATTTTAACCAATACAAATAGTCATTTATGGCGATAATTTTATTTTCATCATTAGCCGCCATCAACACCGCATCTTTAACCAAATTGCCAACATAAGGCACACGCTCTTTTTCAAAAAAGCCTTTTTGTTTATTTTTTGCGATGATTTCAGTGGCATTTTGTAGCTTGTCTAATTTTTTATTATTTGGATTTTCAAAGGCTTTGGTGTCATTCCAGTTTAATTCTAAATGTTTAAAGTTATTAAATATCTTGGTTTTGTCATAGTCTTTTGAGCTGTCAGTTGCCCATCTAAACTCACCGCCTAGACTAAAAGGAAGGGTAAATGAACTGTCGTGAACAATGGGGTTGTTGATTTGTTTGTATTGGCTATAATCTTTAAACTTGATGTTGCCTTTTTCTTGTGCCTGTTTTATCATCCACATCAAGGCAACATTAGACAAATCCCCACTCTCATACCCACCCCCAATGTCCGAGTGAGCACCTAAAAAACCTTTTTCTAGACGGTATTTGCTATCAGATTGTTCTATGCCATTGTTGCTATTGGCTTGGCTTTCTCCTGTGTAGATGGAGCGTCTGGCAAATTGTTTGCGGTTTTCGTTGGCTGCGACTGCGTGGACGATGGTGTTAAAATCACTGCCTGAGACATCTAAGTCCATGTTAAAATTTTCGGTGTTTTGCATATCGTTGTCTTGTTTTGTATTGATTGGAGATTAACTCCAAGGGTTTGTGTATGGTTGAGCCCAAGACAAGGTTTCTTGATAGTTTATCACTAGTATTTTATTTTCTTGACCGCATATAGATGAGCATTTTATGCTTTGTATATCTATTTTGTACTCCCATAATTTATCAACATTAAATGGGTTGGGTATTCCTATTGGGAACGCATAAATTCCAAAGTAGATAGGTTTTCTGTACCCAATTGGTTTTTGATGCTTGGTGTGCTGTATTTTGTGTGATAAATCTATATTTTGGTATTGCCAATCTTCTTCTGGAATTGTATCAATTTTCTGAAAAATCTTATCATAGTATTTTTCTAATTCATAATATTCTGTATTATTTGGTACAATATCATCAATATTGATCATTGAATAATAAAATCCGAAGAAACTAGAATGGCTTTTTTTAAGGTCATTATAGTTTATATCACAATTAAAACTTAATAAGTAGTCTGAATATTGATTGTTACCTTCAATCCAAGCAGAATCGTAACCTTGCTTGCATAGCTCAAAGTTGTCTGCTTTTTTAAATACAATAATATATTTTTTATCTAAATTTTCATTTTCAACAGATATATTTATGTTTGTTTTTCCAAAAAATGGACTAATTTCATAAATCATTTGGTATACAACAATCAGAAATATAGCAATAGTTTTCTTTTTGTGTTTATTGATAAATTTCTCTATTTTGTATAAGAAACTTATCAAAAAATTTAATTTAAATTCCATAACCATTACCTCTCAACCATTCTATATACTCTTTAATTTTTATTTGTTCATCTTTATCGTATAGAATTTCTTTGTCAGAATCATATTTTAGTTTCTTATAATCATTCATTACATCGGTTGCACTTCTAGTCGGACAAGTACCGTCTTTGCGACTACAAGCTGGTAATTGAGACAATTTAAGGTACTCTTCTGAGTATCTTTTAACTTTTTCAAATTTCTTTGATTTGTCATTTTCAAATTGTAAGGTGTCTTTCCAATTTAGTTTTAGATGACTAATTTTCTCAAACTGACTAATACTATTACCATCTTTTGCCCATAAGAATTGTCTTGATGGTTTATATTGGGATAAGGAATATACACCAACATTGTCGTGTACAACAGGATTGGTTGTTGAATGATAATTGTTTTCTGTAATCCATTTTCGGTCTATTGTGACATTTGATTTTTCAGCTTGTTTTATTATCCACATTAAAGCAGTATCAGACAAATCCCCATTGGCATAACCTCCGCCAATATCAGAATGAACCCCAACGTATGCCACTGGGAGTTACCACCATATCCATTGGCACGTCCCAAGGTTTTTTTGGCAACGCATCAACCACCTGAAAATCGTAACACCAACCAATGATGAGTGGCTTGGGCAGTTGCAAACGATGTGATTTACTAAGCGTGGCGTCATAATAACCACCCCCCATGCCCATGCGAGTGCCAACCTTGTTTACTGCCACCAAAGGACAAAACAGCACATCAAGCTGATGTGCTTCCAATAAATATTGCCCATGTTGTTGTTGCATGCCCAATTTATGTCGATAAGTTGGGATATTGATGAGTCGAGATGATGCAATGGGCGTAAATCGCAACCGCTTATAAGGGTTGAAAACAGATGACGGTGGTGTCTGTCCCCAAGAGCCAACAATCGGTAAAAAAGCCCTAAAGCCATGACGCTGACACCATGCCAACAATGGCTGAGTAGGCATCTCACCAAAACCATCATAATAAATACCCACACGAGCGTTTTTGGGCAGGCGTGTGGTGAGCTTGTGTAACCAAAGACTGGCATGGGCAGCAGCATGCTGACGCTGATGTGATGACAGCTGACGGCGTTGTTTGCCCATTTGTCGACGCAGTATGGGAGCGATTGTGTTGTTCATGCTGTCATTGTCTATGTTGTTGTTATCTATGCTGCTGTTATCTATGTTGTCGTTCATAAACAAAACCTTAAGCAAAATTGCGTGATGTTAGGTTGGGGTGTAAAATGCCTGATGGCACAACAACAATATGATGATTGGATTGTTGATGTTATTTGATGTTTCATATTTCAGTCATACCAACACAAGGAAAGACAGCAATGACCAGCACAACAATAACCACCCGTAGCGAAAAAGACACCATGGGTGAAATACAAGTCCCCGCTGATGCTTATTGGGGGGCTCAAACCCAACGTAGCCGTGAAAACTTTAAAATTGGCGGCGAAACCTTACCCAGACCCATGATTGAAGCCATGGCACTGGTAAAAAAAGCCGCCGCCATCACCAACGCCAGTTTAGGCCGCATCGAAGAGCGTCAATGTGACCTTATTGTACAAGCAACTGATGAAGTCATTAATGGCGGCATGACTGATCAATTTCCTTTGGTGGTCTGGCAGACAGGCTCAGGCACTCAGTCTAACATGAACATGAACGAAGTGCTTGCCAACCGTGCCAACGAAATTGCTGGCAATGAGCGTGGCAGTTATCAGCCAGTACACCCCAATGACCATGTCAACCATGCCCAATCAACCAATGACAGTTTTCCCACTGCCATTCGTGTGGCGGCTGCTCGGCAAATCAACAGCCTGCTTATCCCAGCAGTTACCGCTTTACGTGATACCTTGGACGCTAAGGCAAAACAATTTGCCAACATTGTCAAAATCGGTCGCACACATCTACAAGATGCCACCCCTTTAACCTTGGGTCAGGAGTTTAGCGGTTATGTCAGTCAGCTTGACCATGCTTTGATTCGCATTGATAACGCCTTGCAAGGTCTGTATGAATTGCCATTGGGTGGCACAGCCGTAGGAACAGGGCTAAATGCTCACCCAGATTATGCCATTAAAGTTGCCATTCAGTTATCAGAGCTGACGGGGTTGCCATTTATCACAGCCCCTAACAAGTTTGAAGCCTTGGCTGCTCGTGATGCTGAAGTGTTCGCATCAGGTGCTTTAAAGACCTTGGCAACCAGTCTGAATAAAATCGCCAATGACGTGCGTTGGTTGGCATCAGGGCCACGTTGCGGTATCGGTGAGATTCAAATCCCCGAAAACGAACCGGGTTCATCCATCATGCCAGGTAAAGTCAATCCCACCCAATCTGAAGCCATGACCATGGTGGTGGCACAAGTGTTAGGTAATGACACCACCATCAACGTGGCAGGAGCATCAGGTAATTTTGAACTCAATGTGTTTAAACCAGTCATTGCTTACAACTTGCTACAATCCATAAAATTGTTGGGTGATGCTTGTAACAGTTTTAATGATAACTGTGCGGTTGGTATTGAGCCAGTTAAAGAAAAAATTGATGATTATCTGCATCATTCGTTGATGTTGGTTACCGCCTTAAATCGCCATGTTGGTTATGAAAATGCCGCTAAAATTGCCAAAACTGCTTATAAAGAAAGCAAAACCTTAAAACAAGTGGCGGTTGAACTTGAGCTGATGACAGCAGAGCAGTTTGATGAATGGGTAATCCCAGAAGACATGGTATCACCTAAATAAGACGATGTTTTAGTACATGGTTTTAAGTACATGGTTTTAGTTTGTGCTTTAATTTGATAGAAAAATCCTGCCATTGGCACATGGCAGGATTTTTTAATAAATATCTTTTAATAAATATTTTTTAATTTTTAATAAATATTGTGGCAATGGGTCATCAGGGTTGATGGTCATGCTATGTTCTTGTTTAGGAATATGCCTTATCTTATCAAGGATAAAAAATTAAGGATAAAAAAATGATTGATTTTGCATTATTAACAACCTATGTGTTATCTATTGTGCTTTTTTTAGCAACCCCAGGACCAGTAACGCTATTGGTGGTTAATGCAAGCACTAAAAATGGGTTTCTTGCAGGGATAAAAACGGTCATGGGAACGAATACCGCCTCTTTGGTGTTAATTGTCATCTCTTTTATCATCATGAAAGGCGTGTTTTCTGTCAGTGAGGTGGCGTTAAATTGGTTAACATTAATAGGTTCTTTATATTTATTATATTTTTCAATAGGCATCATACGAGATAAAGTGGACATGCAAAAAACGATTGCGAATAACCAACCTAACATAAGCAAAAATCACGTTAAAGATGGTTTTTTAATCGGCATTTCTAATCCCAAAGACATATTATTTTTTATGGCTTTTTTTCCAATATTTCTGAGTGTTTACCCAAGCAACATCAGTATGTCAATGCTGATATTGGTGATGATTTGGATGATGTTTGATTATTCCATTCTTTCTATCTATTCTTTTATTTTTTCAAAAATAAATCATAATCAGACTGCTAACATGATAAATAAGTCATCAGGAGTGATGTTATTATTGGTGTCAATATATGCAATCAGTCAAATGACACATGCTTTATATGTTTTTTATGGTCATTAACTCTAAAACCATCATTTTAATGATTTTTTTTGAAATTAAAATCATCGCTTATGTCATACACCAATATTTAACCCATCAACCCAAAACAGCCAGCCTAAAATGGCACAGGACTTTGCCATTCCATCCATACATTTAAGGTAGGGTGTTTTAATCGTAATTTATGAGCATGTAAACACAATCTGCCTGCCAACTGCCGTGCCATGCCATCAGCATAAATGGGGTCACCCAGCATCACATACCCAAGGTGGGTCATGTGTACTCTTAGCTGATGACTACGCCCTGTTACAGGTTTGAGCGATACTCGAGTAACGGCCTGTCCTTGTCTTATCTCATGATGCAATACTTCATAATGTGTCAGTGCCGCCTTGTGCCAATTGGGGTCGGTGATGTGTTTGGGTTTATGGTTAGGGTCATAGCGGACAGGAATGTTGACACTGCCTTTTTTGCCCGCCACTGCCAGCACACCCATGACCACCGCTTCATAGTGCTTTTGGGGCAAGCGGTCAATGAATTGCTTGCTGATGTGGCTTTGGGCGGTTTTTGATTTGGCAAATATCATGATGCCAGATGTGTCCATGTCTAGCCGATGAATGAGCTTGACGTTTGGATTGACAAACTCAAGGCGAGACAGTAAGCTGACCTTCAGCTGACGACCATCGACACTCAGCAAACCAGCTGGCTTATCAACCAACCAAATGTCATCATCTTCAAATAAAGTGATGTTTTTGGCAAATTGATAAAAAAAATCTGGTTTGTTACGCAAGCGATGTTGTTCTTGTTGGTTAAGCTCATCGATGCGTTTTGGGCTTAGGTTGCCAGTTGGCTTATTTAACGAATTTTGCTGAGTTTGGGGCATGTTAGGCTCACGTTTAATAAAATTTATCGCAATCATTCACATCATTAACGCAGTATTACAAACAGACACACTAAAAAATGTTAAGATAATAGCAGTTAATTCACCAAAAACCTAACGTGCGTGCATCAAGTCTTTATGTGCGTGTCTTATCTGGGTGTTTTGGCTTTAACATTTGTATTTTTTAAATATTTTTTAAACAAAGGAAATGATTATGTCTGCCAATATCGTAAATGCCACCGATGCCACTTTTGAACAAGAAGTACTTAAGTCTGATCTGCCTGTGCTGGTAGACTTTTGGGCAACTTGGTGTGGTCCTTGTAAAGCAATCGCCCCAACCTTAGAAGCCTTATCTGATGAATATCAAGGTAAAGTGAAGATTGTGAAAGTTGATGTTGATGCCAATCCACAATCTGCTGCCCAATATGGCATTCGTAGCATTCCAACCTTATTTATGTTTAAAAATGGTGAAAAAGTAGACATGGTTATGGGTTTACAACCCAAGGAACAACTTGCTCACTTATTAAACAAATACGTATGATTTATCCCCATTTGGTTGTTTTACCATTGTCTTAATTCTTAATGTCATCTATAAAGTTATCTTAATAAAGCATGACTTTTACGGTCATGCTTTTTTGTTGATGAATGTGTTGACTCAGTTAACAAACACTCAGTTAACAAACACTGTTAACAACCGTCTTAAACCATTAACTTTAATACGGTACTTTGGTAATATGGAAATACGGCACTTTGATAAAATGGACAGTTTGGTAAAATGGATAATATGGCACGTTGGTTGTGGTTGTTTTGTGTTCAATCATCGATGACGTCTGATTGTCTTATGACGCATTTTTAATTGTCTTATGATGTCTTATGATATGGGAGTTGGTGGTGTACGGAGCATTGATGGTAGATGTGGCAGGGACACGTCTAAATAAAGCAGACATAGAGCTGATTGGTCAGATGCAAGTTGGTGGCATCATTTTATTTGCCCGTAATATACAAAGCCCAGAGCAAGTGCGTGAGCTGTGTGATGCCATTCATCAAGTTAAAAGACAAAGCATCAGTCAAAAAAGCACCCATCAAGAAACAACCAACGAAACAACAATCAACGAAACAACAACCAACGAAACAACAATCAATCAGCAAATCTTAGTGGCGGTTGACCAAGAGGGTGGTCGGGTGGCACGGTTACAAGAAGGCTTTAGTCCGTTGCCAGCCATGGGAGCCATTGGACAACGGTTTGAGACAGACCCTTGTCATGCCTTGCGATTGGCGTATCATGCAGGCTATCTGATGGCAGCTGAGGTATTGGCGGTGGGCATTGATTTTAGTTTTGCTCCTGTATTGGATTTAAATGGCATCAGCCAAGTGATTGGTGACCGCAGTTTTCATGCCAAGCCACAAGTGGTGACTGCCCTAGCAGGTGAGTTTATCCATGGCATGAAATCTGCTGGTATGGCAAGTACAGGTAAGCACTTTCCGGGGCATGGTTCGGTTGCCCCCGATTCGCATGTGGCGATGGCGGTTGATGACCGATGTTATGATGACATTGCCAATCAAGACTTATTGCCCTTTATGCGTCATCTGCCTTGGCTTGATGCACTGATGCCTGCTCATGTGATTTTTTCGCAAGTAGATGACCGTCCTGCTGGATTTTCTCGCATTTGGTTACAGCAGATAATCCGCCAAAAGTTAGGTTTTGATGGGGTGTTGTTCTCTGATGACTTGTCCATGAAAGCAGCTCATGTGGCAGGTGATGTTACCAAGCGAGTGCAAGCTGCCATATCCGCAGGGTGCGACATGGCGTTGGTGTGTAATGATGCTCAATCTGCCATGCAAGCAGCCCAATTTGCCACGTGTTTACCCATGCCCAATCAGTCACGCCTTGCCAATATGGTAGGTAATATCCCTGTTTGGCAAGGTTGTTTGGCAAGTACGGCTGCCCAATTGCCTTTGTATTCAGATGCCAAAGCATCGATTGCAGACTTTATGGCAAGCTTAACCAGCTAGTTTTTATCCATCTATCTGACCTGCACATGAGGGTTATTCATTGCCCGTTGAGACCTTTGCCATGACTGATGACCATAAGCCAACAGACAAGCCAATCGATGTTAAAACTGACATCAACCTAAGCACGGATAAAAAAGCCAAAGCCACTGATGTCTCTTTGGTGTGTGATTGCCCCAATAAAACTCAGAGTCAGCAAGATGACAAACAGCGGTCTTTCTTTATGATGAAAGGTTATCAGTGGTTACTGGCATTAACGCTGATATTGGGCGCATTATTGCTGGTGGTGTATCAGACCTTTTTGGGTCAATCCACACAGCCTGAACAGTTATTTACCGTGGAAAGTGGGCAAAGTTATTATGGGCTTATCCCCACATGGCAATCAAAAGTTCCCCTGTTTTCTGCCACGCTTGCCAAGCTTTATATCAAAACCCAAATTGATGCCCCTTTATACGCAGGCGTGTATCAACTGCCTGCTAACCCCACTTTTTTGCAAGTCATGCAAATACTTGAGCAGGGAGCTGATATTGCCATGGTCAAGGTGCAAATCATTGAAGGTAAAACTGCCAAAGACCTATATGCCACCATTAAAGACACCCAAGGCGTTGCCATTGAAATTTTAGACAAATCAGACGATTTAAATCGTTTAAAACAACGCCTTGGTATCGATGCCACCACACCAGACGGTAAATATGCCAATAACTTAGAGGGTTGGTTTGCGCCCGATACTTATTTGTTTGCCAAAGGCAGTAGTGATAAACACATATTAACCACGTTATATGACAAACAACGTCAATTATTAACAGACGCATGGGCAAATCGAGATGAGAACCTGCCTTACAAATCGCCCTATGATGCCCTAATCATGGCATCTATCATCGAAAAAGAAACAGGCATTGCTGAAGAACGAGAAAAAGTGGCAGCGGTCTTTATTAACCGCTTACGCCTAGGCATGCGATTACAAACCGACCCCACCATCATCTATGGCATGGGCGAACGATATGATGGCAACATTCGCCGAGCCGACATTAATGAAAAAACTGATTATAATACCTATCAAATTGATGGCTTACCACCAACCCCCATTGCCTTACCATCAAAAGCTGCCATCAACGCTGCCATGCACCCTGCGGATATTGATGCCTTATATTTTGTGGCGACAGGCACAGGTGGACACACGTTTAGCAACACCCTAAAAGAGCATAACCAAGCAGTACAAGAATACTTAAAAATCATCAAAAATCAGTGAGTGATGACCATGACTATCGCACAGATGACACCATTTATCAGCTTTGAAGGCACAGAAGGCGTGGGTAAGACCACCGCCATTAGCCATTTATGCAATCGCTTGCAAGAACAAGGCATTGATTTTGTGCGTACTCGTGAACCGGGGGGTAGCCAGTTTTCTGAGCGTCTTAGACAGATATTATTAGACTCACAAAGTCAGATTCATGATGACAGTGAACTTTTATTAATGTTTGCTGCTCGCAGTGACCATTTGGCACAGTTGATTTTGCCAGCATTGCACGAGGGCAAATGGGTGATTTGTGATCGTTTCACCGATTCAACCATTGCCTATCAAGGGTTTGGTCGTATGATGGATACGCATGACAATACGCATGATAATAATAGGAATGTTGAAAGCCATCAGCAACAATTGGCAAAAATCCAAACATTAACGGATTTATTTGTTCCACGATTACCAGACATGACTTTTTGGTTGGATTTACCAGTGCGTGATGGTCTTGCCAGAGCGTGTAAACGCAGTGTGGCAGACCGTTTTGAACAGCAGACTGTGGCATTTTTTGAGCGAGTATATCAAGGATATGATTACCTTGCTAACAAGTACCCCAAGCGGATTTACCGTATTGATGCCAGTGGGACATCAGAGCAAGTGGCGATGCGAATTTGGGCATGTATGAGCAACAGCAAGTTTTAGCAATGGCTTAAAACCCTAAAATACCAAGCCCATGCGTCAGCCCCTAATGAAAACATTGTCATTAAAACAGCATCGTCATTAAAACAGTGTCCATTGTTGATTGCCAAACAATATGCTATAAAATAATGCGAATGATTCACACCAAAGCAAACTTGTCAGCCATATTTTAAACAAAATTAAAAAGGAAGCTTTATGAGCCGTCGTGTCGCTAAGTCCGCCCAACCCTTAACCTTAATGACTCGCACCGCAGTAAGCTTGATGCTTGCCGTCAGTACAGCATTATCAGTCAATTTAACTGCCACTGCTTTGGGTGTTGGTATGGTTTCCCTAAGTTTAGGTACAACTGCTCAAGCCAAGGTTACCGCCACCGATTTTTCGGATTTGGTCAGTCAAGTTACCCCTGGCGTTGCACGGGTTAACGTTACCAAAGAAATCAGCCATGAAGAGCTGGCAAAAGCACAAACGGTTGAATTGCTCAGACAATTTTTTGGTAATCGACTACAACTGCCTGACACACCACCCATACCAGCGGTGGAACATGCGTATGGTACGGCATTTTTTGTCACCAAAGATGGTTATATGCTGACCAATCATCATGTCATTGAAGGGGCAGACACCATCACCGTTACTTTAAGTGACCGCCGTGAATTAGATGCTAAGCTTATTGGCAGTGATGAACGTTCAGACGTGGCGGTGTTGAAAGTAGAAGGTAATGATTTTCCTGCGTTGCCATTGGGGGACTCTAATGCCATCAAGGTGGGTGAATCAGTATTGGCAATCGGTTCACCTTTTGGTTTTGATTATTCAGCTTCAGCAGGCATTGTTAGCTCAAAATCTCGTAACTTTTCTCGTCAAGCCAGCGTGCCATTTATCCAAACCGATGTGGCACTCAATCCAGGTAATTCAGGTGGTCCTTTATTTAATCGTCAAGGACAAGTCATCGGTATTAACTCTCGCATCTTTAGCGGCACAGGTGGCTATATGGGGCTGTCATTTTCCATTCCCATTGATGCGGCGATGAATATCTATGCACAGTTAAAAGACACAGGCGAGGTCAAACGAGCTTATTTTGGTGTGTACCCACAAGACATTGACCGAAATTTGGCAGAAGCCTATGGCTTGGCATTGCCACAAGGAGCGTTGGTAACACAAGTATCGCCCGAATCACCTGCCAGTAAAGCAGGGCTTAAACGGGGTGATGTCATCATAGAGTACAATGGTGAACGGCTACAAAGTGCTGATGACTTTGTCAATAAAGTCAATCAAGCTCACCCAAATGACAGATTTGATTTGCTTATCCAACGTAACAAAAAACCACAACGAGTTTATGGCACATTAAGTGCCGCCCCATCTGACATGCAGGCTGATGACAATGGTGCGACTAACAACACCATCGCCTTGGGAATTCGTTTGCGTGAGTTGACCCGTGTGGAAGCCAAAGAGTTACAAGCCTTTAGAGTCGATAATGGCGTGTTGATTACTGCCGTAACACCGACAGGATTAGCAGCTCGCTCAGGATTGCAGGCTGGTGATGTGATTACCAATTTACACCAAAAACCAATAACAAGCATCGCAGATTTTATTTATGCTTTAGAATCACTACCAAAAAAAGGGGTGGTAACCATCGAAATTATCCGTAATGGCATTCCTGCCATCATTGGCTTGAGAATTGAAGACTAACTTAACTAACTTAGGGGTACGCCCTAGGCTTGATATGCTGATTGAGCATGCCAAATCAGCATGTCAAATGAAATAAGCCAATGTAAATATAAGCCAATGTAAATAAAGGCAATCGCTGGAACTGGACTTATCACCATCAGTGGTGATGTGCTAAAATAACAAAATAGATGCTTTAATTTGGTGCTTTCATTTAACTGGGTGCTTTAGTCATGATAAGCACTGCCAGCAAGCAAATGATGATAAGCAAACAACGAACAAGCGGTAAAAAGGCAAACATATGACCACAGCGTATGATGACATCAAAGGTGTGTTGCAAGGCTCTATAGTGGCACTGGTTACCCCAATGTTACCCAATGGCGACTTAGACTATACACGATTGGCTGACCTAATCGATTGGCAAATTGAGCAAGGCACACATTGCTTGGTGGCGGTAGGGACAACTGGCGAATCTGCCACACTGACCGTCAAAGAGCACAGCGAAGTCATTGAATTTTTTGTCAAACAAGTGCGTGGTAGAGTGCCTGTCATTGCAGGCACAGGGGCAAACAGCACCCACGAAGCCATTGAACTGACTCGCCGTGCTAAGGTCGCTGGGGCAGATTGTGCTTTATTGGTTGCCCCTTATTATAACAAGCCCACCCAAGAAGGCTTATATCAGCATTACAAAGCCATTGCTCAAGCGGTCGATATGCCACAGATGCTTTATAATGTACCGGGGCGTACCGTGGTGGACATCGCCCAAGAGACTTGCGAACGTTTGGCAAATATTGACAATATCATCGCCATCAAAGATGCCACAGGCAATATTAACCGTGGTCAGTTACTTTGTCGTGCCTTAAGCGGACGCATGACTGTGTTGTCAGGCGATGATAATACCGCCCTTGAGCTGATGCGTTATGGCAGTAAAGGTAATATCTCAGTCACTGCTAACATTGCCCCACACGCCATGAGCCAAGTCTTTGCTGCTGCTTTACAAGGTGATTGGGACACTGCCCATCAGGTGCATGATGGCATTAAACATTTACATCAAGATTTGTTTGTGGAATCAAGCCCCATTCCTGTCAAATATGCACTATATAAAATGGGTAAAATCGATAAAGGTATCCGTCTGCCATTGGTATGGTTATCCCAACAACACCATGACAGAGTCGATGTTGCCCTAAAGCAAGCAGCTTTGATTTAACTGTCTTTAGTATAACTGTCATTCGTTGACTTTATTATCATCAAGTTACCATTTGCAATCGTTTATGATTAGGACTGATTTGCCATGCCAACTTTATTTCACTTTGTCCGTACCGCTTTCATCGTGCTATTGGCAAGTATTGCCATGTTAGTAACAGGCTGTCAAAGCACCAAAAACTTATTTGCCCAATATGATAATGGCAGTTTGGACTATCAAAACAGCAAATTACTTGCCCCCATTCATCTGCCAGTCGAGCAAGAGACACAGCCATTTGTGCCACTTTATCCCATCATTGACTTAGGCGACAGTACGATTGATGTTAAAAATGCGTCAGGAAAACAATATCAACTGCCAACACCGAGCCAAGATTTAACCAGCCCATAAACCATCAATCATAAGCCATCAGCCAACCCAAGCGATTGTTTATTCATCTTTATTTGTCATCAAAATTTACTAAGGCTCTCATTATGCAAAAGCAACAATTACTTTATAAAGGCAAAGCCAAATCTGTCTATGAAACCGATGACAGTGATTTTTTGATTTTACATTTTCGTGATGATACGTCAGCATTCAATGGTGAGCGTGTGGCACAGTTGGCACGCAAAGGACAGGTAAATAACCGTTTTAATGCCTTTATTATGCAAAAACTGGCTGATGCTGGCATTGAGACCCATTTTGAAAAACAACTCAGCGATGATGAGGTGTTGGTTAAACGCTTACAGATGATACCTGTTGAATGCGTGGTACGTAATTATGCCGCTGGCAGTTTGGTGCGACGTTTGGGGTTGCAAGAGGGGCAAACGCTTAACCCACCAACCTTTGAGCTGTTTTATAAAGACGATGCCTTAGGTGACCCAATGGTCAATGAATCATTGGCGGTGTCATTGGGTTGGGCGACCCAAGAGCAGTTGAATGAAATGAAAACACTCACCCATAGAGTTAATGACGTGTTAAGCGAGTTGTTTGCTCAAGGTGATTTGATGTTGGTGGACTTTAAGCTGGAATTTGGCGTATTTCATCATCGCATCGTATTGGGCGATGAATTTTCACCTGACGGTTGCCGAATTTGGGATAAAGCCACTAAGAAAAAACTGGACAAAGACCGCTTTCGCCAATCGCTGGGTGATGTCATCGAAGCGTATGAAGAGGTTGCCAATCGTATTGGTGTGCCGTTATAAGCTGCCATCTGTTTTATGTACAAACTCACCGTTTTTATCCCTGATGAACAGTTAGAATCTGTTAAGTCTGCTTTGTTTGCTGCTGGAGCAGGTCAGATAGGCAACTATGGTGATTGCTGTTGGCAAGTCAAAGGGGTGGGGCAGTTTATGCCATTGGCAGGCAGTCAACCACACACAGGTCAGCAAGGACACTTATATCAAAATGAAGAGTGGCGAGTGGAAATGGTGGTGGCAGATGCTTGTCTGTCAGCAGTCATACAGGCATTAAAGAGCAGCCACCCTTATGAGACACCTGCATACGATGTCATCGCCATGATTGACGTTTGATTGGCATGTCAACCATTCATATTTAAATAAATTTAATATTCAAAACACTTTTTTCTCAACGATGGCAAAAAACAAAAAAATGTTCATAGTTGAGCCGCCAATACTGCCCCATCTCGAATGGCTCGCTTGGCGTCTAACTCACCTGCCAATTTTGCTCCGCCAATGATGTGATAGCGACTGCCCTGATAAAGCACTGATGGGGTGATGTCATCATCTGTATGAGCGAGATTCTTATTGCCGATGATTATTTGTGACAGTTTTGTGATGGGGTCTTTGGCGGTTTTTTTATGTTTTTTTTGCAGATTTTGGTCAGATTGATGATGGACAGTTGGCATCAGTTCATTGACTGATACTTGTCCTGCACACACCACGATGGTATCAACTCGCAATAGTTGAGCCTGACCGCTTGCGTTAATAAGCCAGATGCCTTCATCGGTGATTTTGTCGTACTGCACACCAGAGAGCTGATAAACGCCATGGTTTTTGACATGGGCTTTATGTACCCAACCAGTGGTTTTGTTTAAACCTTTGCCCAAGCGTCCTTTGGTGCGTTGCATCAGATATACTTGCCGATGTGGGGTGATGGCGTGTGGTTGAGTCAGACCGCCTTGCTTGGCATATTCTGCTTGTTGAGTAACCCCCCATTCATCTCGCCAATTGCTAATGGATTGTGGTTTGGGACGATGGGCTAGGTCATTGAGCTTGCCTGACTTGGCAAGACTGACCAAGTCTTGAGTGTGGGTGGCGGTCAAAAATTCAGCCACATCATAGCCAATACCACCCGCCCCAATCACCGCCACTCGCTTGCCTGCCACCACTTTACCAGATAATAAATCGGCATAGCTGATGACATTGGCACGTTCTGCCCCATCGAGCTTACCAACCAATGAACGTGGCACAACCCCTGTGGCAATGACCACATCATCAAATCTTTGTTCAGCCATCAGCTCTGGTGTAACTTGAGTATTCAGCACTATCTTAACCCCATGATGGTTTAACTCATGGTGAAAATAGCGAATGGTTTCATAAAATTCTTCTTTACCAGGAATGACTTTGGCATAGTTAAACTGACCGCCCAGTACATCTCGGGCTTCGTATAACGTCACTTGATGCCCACGTTTGGCAGCCACCAGAGCAGCACTCATGCCAGCCACACCACCGCCGACCACACCAATATGTTTGGCTTTTTTAACTGGTGGATAGGTAAGTTCGGTTTCATAGCAGGCTTGTGGGTTGACCAAACAAGTGGAACGTTTATGCTCAAAGGTGTGGTCAAGACAGGCTTGGTTGCAGGCAATGCAAGTGTTGATGCGTTCTGGTGTGTTTGCTTTTGCTTTATTCACCCATTGAGGGTCAGCCAAAAACGGACGAGCCATTTGTATCAAATCCGCCTGCCCACTGGATAAGATGCTCTCTGCGGTGCTTGGCATGTTGATGCGATTGGCAGCCATGACAGGGATATTGACCGCTTGTGTTATCACAGCGGTAAAGTCAGCAAAAGCGGCTCTTGGCACACTGGTAACGATGGTTGGCACACGAGCCTCATGCCAACCGATGCCTGTATTGATGATGGTTACGCCTGCGTCTTGTAAGGCTTTAGCAACAATCACCACCTCGCTCATGTCATTACCGTCTTTAACCAAATCAAGCATGGATAAGCGAAAACAGATGATAAAGTCATCACCCACCGCTGATCGCACTGCTTTAACCACCGCTAAAGGAAAACGCATTCGAGCATGAATATCACCCCCGTACTCATCAGTACGACGGTTGACGTGGCGACTTAAAAATTGATTGAGCAGATAGCCTTCTGAACCCATGATTTCCACACCGTCATAGCCTGACCGCTTGGCAAGTGTGGCACAATCAGCAAAATCTTGTACGGTTTTTTCAATATTTGTGCGACTCATCTGTCGTGGTTTAAACGGTGAAATCGGTGATTTGATGGCACTGGCGGACACCACAAACGGATGATAACCATAGCGTCCAGAATGCAAAATTTGCATCAAGATTTTGCTGTCGTATTGATGCACCGCTTGGGTAACTTTCTGATGATTAAGAATGTCTAGCTGATGATTTAGCGTACCACCCATGGGCAAAAGCCAACCTTGACGATTGGGCGAGATGCCCCCTGTTATCATCATCGCCACACCGCCTTTGGCACGCTCAGCAAAATAAGCCGCCAGCTTGTCATAATGATAAAAGCGATCTTCTAATCCTGTGTGCATTGACCCCATGACCACTCGGTTCTTTAGGGTGGTGAAACCTAGGTCTAACGGTTTAAATAAATTTGGGTAAGTGCTGTGGTGGGTCATGGGTGTTCTCGCTAGGTTGTTGTGATTTATTAATAACCGCCAACAACCCAAAAGAAAAAAGAGAGAAAGACGTCAGTAATCAACCCAAAAATGCATTATACATCCATACTAACTTTTCTTGGGCTTGTACATAACCAATCACCAAATCGGTAGAACCTTGGTCATCGGCTTCTTCGGTTATTTGTGCCACTTGACGTTGCTCTTCAATCAATTCTTGCAAGCCTGCCACCAAGCCTTTGACGCATTGTTTACCATCAAAGACATTTTTATCTTCTTTAATGGCAGCATGCTTCGCAAAATCACTATAAGCATGCAACGGTGTGCCTCCTAACGTTAAAATGCGTTCGGCAATTTCATCAATCTGTAGTTGTAGCTCGGTGTATAGCTCTTCAAATTTGGTATGTAAAGAGAAGAAATGCTCACCTTTGACATTCCAATGATAGCCACGCACATTGATATAAAAAATGTGATATGAAGACAGCAATTTATTTAATTGCTCAATCACAGCAGACATGTCTTTTTTTTCTAAACCAATTTGGTTGGTGGTCATGATGTTATTCCTTATGTTGATAAAAGCCATGTTGATAACAGCTTGAATGTTAATGAAAGATGTTAACAAAAACTGTTAACAAAATTTGTGTTATTCCTAAAAATAGGTAATAGAGCCTAAAAGTCTAAAACAAAGTTTAAAACAGCATGCCCTATTACCATCTATATCCTAACAGAGATAAGGGAAATATAAACTCATTTTTACAATCAGAAAAATAAATCAAATAAAAATCTATATTTTATTTTTAGGGCTGACGCAGCACAGATAACTAAAACGTTTGTGGCAACGTATCGGCTTGAATGCCTTTGTTTGGTCTGACTTCCATCAAATGCGTTAGCACGGTGTCAATGGGGAATTTATCTTTTATCAGACGTTTAGGCAGGATTTGACTGCCATGCTGACCCTTTAACTCAAACAATATAAAAATAAACTCATCAGTCTCATCCCAACTGGTAACTGCTGACCAAGGAATGACCGCTTGTTGCACGCCAGAGCCACGCATTTGTAGACCACGCATGGCTTTATTGCTGGGTTGTGGTTGGTTGGGGGCAGGCATTGACATGATAAGCCCTTGTTTTTGTACCCCCAATTTGATTTGCTTCATTTCATCGGGCATTTTTTGAGTTGCCATTTGTTTTTCAAATTCTTTTTGCACATACCATTTAAAGCCAATGGTGCGTATGATGACATACAATGCCACACCAATGAGCATCAACCAAAATAACAGGGTTGAGTACCCTGACACCATGACCAGCCCCACGATTGCCAAAATGGTCATGATTGCCATGATGCTCCATTCTTTGGTCTTGATTTGTGCCAAGTCAAATGATGGGCTGCTTTTGGCAAATAATGCCAGTTGAGCTTGTTCAAACTCTTGTTTGGACATGTTTAATGGGACGGTCTGTAGGGTGTAGGGGTACAATGCCATGAGAAGTCACAACTTAAAAAAATAATAAAAAACTTGTTTATCAAAAATGGCTAACGCTTGCTTTATCAAAAATTTGCTGGATAGACTTGATGGAATCATTATCAATCTGTATTTTCCTTGCAAATCACCGACGATGATTATCAGGCAGATTGATGTTCATCTCAAGTACGTCTAGGCTATCTTCATGACGATGGTTGATATTCACATCATCAATTTGTACCCCATTGACGTATTTATTGACCACTTCTAAGATTTCTCGCTTCATTTTTTCGATACGGTCGGGGGTTAAGCGGTTATGTAAGCGGTTTTCGCTAGCAACGATGACTTTTAATCGCTCAGTCGCTGTATTGGCACTGCCAGTTGTGGGTGTGTCTAGACCAAATAAATTGCTCCAAAATCCTCTTTTTTTATTCATATTACCCTCCAAACCAGCGTTGCAAGAAGCTCTTTTTCTTCACGTCAATGTGGCGAAGTGGGCGCTCTTCTCCTAAAAATCTGGCAACGATGTCATCATAGCATTGCCCTGCTGCTGAATTGCTATAATGAATGACAGGTTGACCTTCATTTGATGCTTTTAGCACGGTTTGGCTCTCTGGGATAACACCCAATAAAGGCACTTTTAGAATGTCGTTTGAGATGGTGTCGATGTCCATCATCTCGTGAGCAGCAGCTCGCTCAGGGTTGTAGCGACTGATGACCAAATGTTCTCTGACTGAGCCAGTGTCTTCTACCACATGCTTGGTGCGGCTTTGTAAAATACCGATGATGCGGTCGGAATCTCGTACTGAAGAGATTTCTGGGTTGGTAACGATGATGGCTTCATCAGCATGATACATGGCAAGTTGAGCCCCACGTTCAATCCCTGCAGGTGAATCACAGATGATGTAGTCAAATTGCTCAGACAGCTCTTTCATCACCGCTGCCACACCTTCATCGGTTAAGGCATCTTTATCACGAGTTTGGCTGGCTGGCAAAATAAACAGATTATCCAACGTTTTATCTTTAACCAACGCTTGCGATAAGCGAGCGTTGCCAGTGATGACATCAACAAAGTCATAAACGATGCGGTTTTCACAACCCATGACCAAATCTAAGTTGCGTAACCCCACATCGAAATCAATCACTACGGTTTTATGCCCCCGTAAGGCAAGACCAGTAGCGACTGACGCACTGGTGGTGGTTTTTCCCACACCGCCTTTTCCTGAAGTGACAACAACGATTCTTGCCACGATGGCTTCCTCCTATGATGATAAAGCCTTGACGATGTCCTCGCCATGCTCTTATGCTAAACAGTCAAATCATGTTAAAAAATATGAGCCAAAAATATGAGCTTAGGGTAGCACAAAACACCCAAAACGCCTAGTGGCTGTTGAGTGTTCATTGACGTTTATGGCATGAAACTTTGACATTAATTTTTTAACATTAAGTTTTTAATGCTAAGCTTTTAATATTAAGCTTTGAGTCTTTAGTTTTTATGACTTGTTACTGCCGAATCCATGAGTGTGTAGACAATGCCATGCCCTTCTTGGTAACTCACCTGTACGGCTTTATCCAGATAATCTTTGGGAATGTCATCTCGAAGTTGCCATGTGCCAGCCACAGAGACCAGTGATGGATTGAAATTTTGGCAAAAAATCTTGGCATTTTTATCACCTGTTGCTCCTGCCACCAGTCTTCCTAATCCTCGTCCGTAGACGTGTAGATTACTGTCAGTGATGGCTTCTGCTCCATCATTAACGCTGTTGGTGATGATTAAATCACCACCAAGATGTTCGATGCGTTGTCCTGAACGTAAGATTTGCGTGACCACCTTGACCTGATTGAATGTGGCATCGGTCAAATGGGTGTTGTCATTGGATAAGTCCATGGCATCAGCTTGTGATGGGGTGTCTTGCGTGCCAATGTTCTGTGTGTCAGCGGCTGGCTTGATGTCAGTTTTGCTGTTTTTTTGAGTTTTTTGAGATTTGGCTTGTGTCTCAACTCTGGCGATGCGTTTGCCATCATCTGGAAAGATTGCCAAACGCAATGTTTTGGCTTGTTCGGACAAGTTACCACCAACCACGCCAATCGGTTGTAGCCCCCATTGCCATAATATGTCCACCAATGCAGGCAAATCTTGTGACACATCGCTGTCGATGACCACAGGAATTTGGCTGTTTTTGTTATCGATGGTGTGTTTCAGTTGGGCATTGATGAGAGTCAGGTCATTGCTTTGTAAATGCAAACGAGAAAAGGTCAACATTTTGCCAAAAAAAGTAAAGGCATCATTTTTTTGGTTCATGGGGCTGGTGTTGGTCTCAATGTGGTTGTTGGTCTCAATGTGGGTTGGTTGATGGGTTGTGTTCATTAATGTTCCTTAATGCTTTTATATGGGGTGGTCATTATCAATGAAAACATGCCTGATGTTTTGCATTGTTCATTGTTGGATTTTGATTTGTTGGCAATATGCTGGCAACTGGCATCACCCATCTTTGTCAAGCTTCATATCCAACCTTTAATCAAATTCCGCCAACATCGATGTCATGCGAGTGTCTTTTTTTTGCCATAATTCATCTAACCAAGCATAAAATGCTTGTGTGGCATCGACATCATGAGAATAAGCACCTTGCTTGATTGCGTCAAATAACCCATCATTCATTGTCATGTGACGCACGTCCACCCCCAAACGTTGCACATTACCCAGCCATAAATCTGCATAAGTGGGGGGAGCATTGGGGAAATCAGGGTAGACCACCGTCATATCTAAGATGCCATCAATCTGCTGACCCAAAGCACTGATGGCAAGTGCCAGACCGCCTGCTTTGGGTTTTAATAAATGTCGATAAGGTGAATTTTGGGCTCGATGCTTGGCAGTGCTAAAGCGTGTGCCCTCCAGATAGTTTAGCAAAGTAAAGGGTTTGTGTTTTAACAAATCACACGCTCGTTTGGCTTCAAGAATATCTTTACCTTTTAGAGTAGGATTTTTAGCAATGGCTTGTTTACTGTGGCGTTTCATCATCGGAAAATCCAAAAAATAAAATGCTTGCCCAACAATGGGGATATAAATCAGCTCATATTTGGTAAAAAATCGAGTCAAAGGCAGGTAATTACGACTGACATACTGTATCACACTGGTATCAACCCAAGATTGATGATTGCACACCAGCAGATACTGTTTGTGTGTGTCAACATCATCAGGTAAGCTGATACGCCAATCTTTGTCAGGCATCAGGGTGTCGATGATGTTGTTATTGGTGTTAATCCAATGGTTGGCAAGCTTGATGACTGCTTCATCAGCAAAGGCGTTGCCACTGACGGTTTTAATGACACCTGCCAGCCACACAGGCACTGCCAACATCACTGAGTTGGCAGTGATGACAAATCCTGCTGTGGCAAGCGACAGACGGCTGGCAAATTGGGGGTAAGATTGTCGCAGACGTTGTAGAGCAGTTGGTTTCATATGATATTAACATTTCATAATTTTGGTAAAAGTTTGGCAAAAATTTGGCAACACCTAACACCATACCAGCCAAATAATCTAAGCCATTATGACAAAATAAGCCTTAATAAGCACTTCTCATACACAGATGTAACAAAATATTACAAATATTTTTGTTATCATATTTTTATTGATTCATTTCCCACAAACACAATAAATAAACCATTTAACAAACCAAATAAACGCACCATTGCCATAAACACACATTTAAACATAACGGCTAAACACACATTACCAGAACACAAGGATACCATTATGAAAACCACTTTAAACACCAAACTACTCATCACAACCTTAGCGGGTTCGATGGCGTTGGTCGGTTGTGCCGCTGATCCCACTGGACAAACCACCATTAATAAAACTGCCCTTGGTACATTGGCAGGTGCTACCTTAGGTGCTGGAGTGTCAAAGGCGACTGGGGGTGAAAGAACAGGTCGTGATGCTGCCATCGGTGCTGCCATCGGTGCTGGTGTGGGCTATTATATGCAACGTCAAGAACAACAATTAAAACAGCAAATGGCTGGCACAGGGGTGGAAGTTGCACTTGATCCACGCACCAATGATATCAATTTGGTCATGCCAAGCAACATCACTTTTGATACTGATAAAACCTATATCAAGCCCACTTTTACCAACACATTAGACAAGTTGGCAGCCACCATGAATGAATATGGTCAAACCACCGTTGTGATTATGGGGCATACTGACAGCGTGGGTGATGCAGGCTATAACCAAGGTTTGTCTGAGCGTCGTGCTTTCTCTGTTGCCAGTTATTTAAACAACCGTGGCGTGTCTTCTCACCGCATCAGCACCGTGGGCTATGGTGAGTCGCAACCCATTGCTGACAATAACACCGAATATGGCAAAGCACAAAATCGCCGTGTTGAAATCAAAATCAACGCCCCACAAAACATTCAGCAATCATCTTATTCTCAATCACCTTATGCTCAATCACCTTATGCTTATGCACCCCAAAATCAATATTATGATGACAATCGATATTATGACGAAGGTCGGTATCATGATGACAATCGGTATGATGATAATCGATACTATCATGAAAGAGAATATTATAATGGAGACCATTATCATGAAGGGGGCTATCATGATGGAAGTCATTATGATGGAAGTGGGTATTATTTATAATAAATACGCTTATAATTAATAAGCGTGGCTATTGATATTAATATTAAGCATTAAGGGGCACTGCCTAGACTTGTTTATGATTTGTTCAGAAGCTTAAAAATGATAAAGACAGCATTTCAACATTAAAAAAATAAATCATAACATTAAATTCTTTAAACTGGAGAAACGCTTATCCTACCATGATAATGATAAGCTCAAGTAATCAAGCAATAAAGCACTTAAATAAAGCACCTAGAATCCAGAAACTTTTTTAAGATGCTTGACTTGATGTTTTTATGTTAACAGCCATGTTAACAACAACCGATTAACCGATAACCGATAAGGAGTCATCATGACCGCCATCATCAACCAACAAATCCCAGAATTTAAAACCGAAGCTTTTGTCAACGGAGAATTTAAAACCATCTCATCTGACGATGTCAAAGGCAACTGGGCGATTTTTATGTTTTATCCCCATGATTTTACCTTTGTTTGCCCAACTGAACTAGAAGACATGGCAAACCATTATGAAGAACTCAAAGGCTTAGGCGTAGAAGTTTATGCCGTATCAACTGACACCCACTTTGTGCATAAAGCATGGCATGACTCATCAGAAGCCATCAGCAAAGTTAAATTTCCCATGCTGGGCGACGGCACAGGCAAAATCACTCGTGGCTTTAACATCATGATTGAAGAAGACAACGCTGCCTTACGTGGCACATTCTTAATTGACCCAGAAGGTTTTATTAAAGTGGCAGAAATTCATGATTTGGGCATTGGTCGCTCTGCTAAAGACATGGTGCGTAAAGTCAAAGCCGCCCAATATGTGCGTGAAAACGATGGTGAAGTCTGCCCAGCAGCTTGGGAAGATGGCAAAGAAACCTTAAAGCCCAGCATTGATTTGGTTGGAAAAATCTAAGCCCAATTCAAGCTTTTGATACAAAAAGCAACAACACAACAACAAAGGGCTGATGATAAGCATGTCATCAGCCCTTTATGATGGTAATGGCAATTGTCTTGTTGAGATAAAAATTTTATGCCATAATGTTTTGTGTTAAAAATTAAGTTGTTTAATGTTGGTTAATCTTGTTTTGAAGAGATTTTTTTAATATGAATATGAAACTAAAATCGTCCATTGTGTTTGCCATGTTGACACTGTTATCATTGACTGCTTGTGATAACTCAAATAAAAGCAATGCCGATCAAAGCAGTACAACCCAACAAGCAACCCATGAAGAAGCAAGCACTCAAGCAGTTGAACAGCCTATCATCGACTCAACTGATGATGCTGTGGCTGACCCCATCGATGACGGTCAACAACCTGAAGTTACTGTTACAGATGGTGTGGGTGTGTTGCCTCAATCTGCTTATTCTGGTGTGTTGCCTTGTGCAGATTGTTCAGGCATTCAGACTGACTTGACGCTAAACGCTGATGGCACATTTGTGATGGAGCAAGAATATTTGGGCAAGCCTGATGGTCAAATAACAACCAAAGGAACATATGACATCAATGGTTTGGACAGTCGATATGTGTTGTTACATCCAGAAGATCAATCTGACATACCGCCTTATTTGATTTATATGGATAAAGACAGCGTGCAATTTCGTGATATAGAAAATGGAGAAGAGCCATCGCCTGACCACACATTGAATTTGGTGTCTTGATTGATTCGTCGTGTGTCATTGTCTGACCATCGTTTGTGATTTAGGTAGAGATGTCAGTAACTTTCGCCCTAATCAGGGCGATTTTTTTGAGACACTTCTTTTGAGACACTGTTGTAACTCACCCTTTTTGTTAAGATAAGTTAAAAATTTGGTCAGCTTGGTCAGTCTTATTGGGATAAGAAGATGGGGATAAAATGGAAGTTGGCGTTATTCCATCACTGGCGTTATTCCACCATGGGATAAAACGGTTTGTTTCATTGGGTTTATGGGTTATTTGGGATAATTTCAATGATGGGGGGGATTGATGGCAGAGATTAATGATAACAAAATCTGACAGCCATCTTTGGATTTGTGGTGGTTTTACCATGAATTGACCATACAATCTTTTAAAAGTATTCTTTTAAAAGTATTGATATCTCGCTTGCCATCAGCAAGGCTTAAGGTTGGATTTCCCAATAATTATTCATTATTGCTTTAGCCAAAGACAATAAAATAACCAAAGGTAATCACCACCCCGCCCGCTCACGAATGACAGTCAAATTGTCATCAATCAATAACTTACCATTGATAAACACATCTTGGAGCAGGTTGTTTTTATGATTGGTATCATTCCCCAATTCATCTTCTCGAATGGTGCGAATATGGCGAACATCATGGTTGGTCAGATTGCCATCATTTGTGCCATCAGTGTTTATCAATGCCAAACGACCTTTTTTGGAGCGTTTGGAATGGCTGGTAATGGGGTCTTTATACACATCATGCCACTTGCCATCAATGCAGATGCTACTGGCTTTCATGGCAAATCCTAAGGTGTCTCGGTTGACTTGTTGTAACAGCCCACCACCCATACCAAAGGTAACGTTCTCAGTGCTAAAACCTGCGTCCATGATGGCATCTAAGATTTTGCTGATGCTGTGTGGGTTAATGCCATCTCCTTGGATTAGGCGTATATGGTCAGGTAATTGCTTATAGCCTTTGCTGTTTGTTTTAGAGCCAAATTTGGCAGCCAAACGTTCCAGTGCTTCACGCACCACTTTGGCAGGTTCGCCACTGTCAGGGCGAATGACCAGCGTACCGCCCATATTCTCGACTTTGTCTTTGAGCTCATCGCCCCAAATGTTATCAATGGCATTCCATAAGTCATAGCTGTCTGATACCACTGAAAACGCCTTACCTTCACCGCCAAACCGCTCAATCATGTTGGCAAAAGCGGCAGGCTCACCGTCACGTCCCCAAGCGGTCATGGTGCTATGTTCAGCAGCTGGGATAGAAAAACCCGCCATCTCGTCATTCATACCATACCAACGGGTGGCTGCCACCAACGCAGTCAGACTGTCTGTGCCAGAAAAATTGACCAAATGTGCCAAACTGCCCAATGCCACCGTCTCAAGGCTGGACGCGCCTCGTGAACCAAAATCATGTAATCGAAATGGCAAGCTGTCTAAGCTGTCTGCTGATTTTGCTAAGGCGGATTTGATGATGCCCTTACAGTAATGCGATACGCTGGCGACTGTGGTTGGATACCATAAAGCACGCAGCAGAGCCGTTTCAATATAAGTGGTGAGCCAATAAAATTCAGGGTCAGTATTGACAACTTGACACAACACATTGCCAGTAGGAATGATTGACCCTTCTGCCACTGCTTGAATGCGTAAGGGCAGGCGACCTTGATGTTTGTCTAGCAGTCGTTGCCAACCATCACGATTAAATGGCAAGCCATGGGCAACTATCACCGCTTGGGCATCGTCAATGTCTTTTTGGGTAATGGGGGTGATTAAATACTCTTTAACAAAGGCTTGTAATCCAAAAAAGACCACAGGATAATCACCACGGCGTGCCTCAACATAGCTGGACACGTATTCGCTGTTTGGTGGATATTGCAAATAATGCGACGTTTTGTAGCTATCGGCATTTAAGATAAGGTTGGTTAAGTTTTTGGTAAACATAGTCAGAAATCCTCTGATGACTGTCATCGACTGATGACGATAAGCCCAATCCGTCTATCGGAGTGGGGAAAGTGGTGGAAAAAATTAAGCAATTTTAGACCATTTAGGCACTATTATTTGAACAAATTTAAATAAATAGTATGCAATTTCAATAAACAAGATGCACAAAGTAGAAAGTAGGCAAGTTTTTTTACGATACGCCTTACAACCCCACCATTTTGGTGATGATGGCATGATGGTCTTCAAACATTTTTTTGCTGTCCAACTCTGCCAATGGTAACCAAAATGCTTTTGTTGCATCATCACCCCCTTTGACTTTTGGTAAGCCTTTGGGGTCGTTTTTTAATTGAAAATAAAACACTTGCGTGATGGTGCGTCCCCGTGCTGAGCGGTATGGGTCATCAAACGTATGCTGACTATGGCGAGAGCCTTTAAGAACAGGCTCAGGCACTTTTAGGCGAGTTTCTTCTCTTAACTCACGGACACACGCATCAAACAGCGTTTCTTTTTTGTTAATAAAGCCTCCTGGCAATGCCCATAAGCCCTTGCCAGGTAAACTGCGACGTTCTACCAATAAGACATGCCCAGACTGTACCACAAGGGCATCAGCGGTCATAAACGTGGGTGGATAGGGTGCATATTCCCATTGTTTTTTATAGCGGTCAATAAACCAAGCTTCTTCGTGCAATGTTTGATAATCATCGCTTTGTTTAAAATCGTTTAACACCTGTTGGGTGGATGTTGGAATACGTTCTGCTGTTGGGGTTGCTCCCATTAAAAAGGCATCTCGAATGGGTGTGGCAGACAGGTTGTGAAAATTTGGTACAGACACCGATGCACAGTTGGGGAACAGCGACAGATAATAAGATGAGCTGTCTTTAGAATGTCCAATCAGACCAATGTTAGCCATCAAATTGCCTGTTACTGATTTGACGCATTTTTGCACATATTGAAGCCAACGAGTGTCATTATAAAGGGCATCGTCCAAACCCACGCAATGAATGCGGTCAGCGTCATCTTTAGGGTATGCCCCTTTTATCATCTGTGTGCGTTCTGTTACGGTAAAAGGGTTACGCAAACTTCTGGGTAAATTGGCAGAGCCAATGAGCATGATGACGTGATTGGCTCGTTTTAAGGCTTGGTCAACGACAGATTTATGTCCCAAATGAAATGGCTGAAATCGTCCAATAAATACCAAATAATCATACATTTGATGGTCATCGGCTTGATGGTCATTGGTTGTGGATGGGGCGAAAGTTTGATTAGAAAAGTTTGCCACAGGTCACCTTGTGTTTTGTGATACGGTTAAAAGTTGCGTTTTATCATATCCTAAAATCATAGCCTAAAACCAAAATTTGGTAAATTGTTAAGGAATGTCATCATATCGATTTTGCAAGCGATGAGCGATTGTTGTCATGTGGTTAGGGCTGGCGTACTCCTAAAAGTAAAAAACAATTTTTTACAAAATCGCTGATGTGAGCGTCCTATACTGAACCATATGACAATGAACCACGTGGGTTAGATGGTGCGATTGT
Organism: Lwoffella lincolnii; assembly: GCF_037201985.1. Classification (NCBI taxonomy): domain Bacteria; kingdom Pseudomonadati; phylum Pseudomonadota; class Gammaproteobacteria; order Moraxellales; family Moraxellaceae; genus Lwoffella; species Lwoffella lincolnii. The sequence continues at coordinate 401,580 of NZ_CP147511.1, forward strand.
ACCTTAAATTGGACAACAAAAGGAAATTGGATAGCCAAAGGACGCTTCTGTGGGTATGATTTTTTGGATAGCAATGTATCTATTGATTAGCCTATTTTATAAATGGGTGATTTCTTGGGGTGGGGCAAAAACCATTGAAGGTTGGAAGTCGTTTTTTTTAATCGGCTGGTTTGCGTTAGACTGGAATAGTGAACAAATTAGGCTTTATGCGTTAATTGGCTGGTTGGTTACTACTGTCATATTTATTATTGGGTGTTTTAATTCTCAATTTAGAGAAGAATATTTTTGGTACTAAATTGTTGGGTTAAATTGACGTTTAAAAAGCAGTTACTAACCAGCAGTTACAAAACTCCCACGATGGTTTGCATGGGGCTGTTCGCAAAGGGTTTTGTTCATAAAACAGATGCAATGATGCTTTCTTTCTTTATTAAACTTCCTGCAAAACCCCAATTTTATTAGATTCAGATTTTTTACAAAAGCCTTATCCAACAAGGATAAGGTGATTGTTACCCATTAGTTTTGCAGGAAATTTATTCTTTTACTCTTCTTTTTTACTTTCTAAAATGCGATAAAGCTCATCTTTTAATTGCAATTTTTTGCGTTTCATTTTTTCGATTTCGTCTTCACGGCTGGCGTGTTTGACCACATCTCGCTCCAGTTTGTCAATTTGGTTATCTAAGTCATTATGTTCATGAAACAGCTTGGCAAAATGTGCGTCTGTTTGTTTAAGTTCGGTGATGAGTTCACGATGTTCTGGAAACATGATGGTTATCCTTATGTTGAATGTTGATGAATGTTATTGGTGAATGTTGGCTTGCCGTTGCCCCCAACATGGCATTGGTTTAAAGGGGGTTTATGCCATTCTACCTAAATTTGCTGACAGTAACCAGCATAATAACCACTTTAATAATGATAAAAAATAAATCAAAAATAAATTATTGATTAAAAATATAAAACATAAACTTTGATTTTCTAACATTGTCTAAAGGGTAATCATGTCGGATAATGACATTATCCAAAGTCACTCATCTGTGGCAAAAATGATGGAATAATCACGGAGACCCAACATGTTAGACCAAAGTTTATTAGACGCTGTTAAATCTTATGGCGAAAATATCGTTCGCCCCATTCGCTTTGTCATCGGTCAAGGCGAGCATGACAAGCGTCAAGAATTGAGTGAGTTTTTAAGTCAAATTGCCAGTAGCAGTGATAAAGTTGCCTTTGATGTCAATGACCCTGCATTTGTAGATGGTCATTTACCCAGTCCGATTAGCTTTAGAATTGATTACCAACAGCAAAATGATGCTCATCAAGATTTAGGCTATCAAGATTCAGGCATTGTGTTTAGTGGCATTCCGGGTGGGCATGAATTCAGTTCGTTGATTTTAGCAATGTTGCATGCAGGTGGACACACGCTGAAACTTGATGGCAGTATTCAAAAGCTGATTAAACGCATTGACAAGCCGTTAAACTTTCAGACCTATGTGTCATTAAGTTGTCATAATTGCCCTGATGTGGTGCAGGCATTAAATCAATTTGCTGTGTTAAATGACAACATCAGCAATGAGATGATTGATGGTGGTTTGTTCCAAGAACAAGTACAAGCCAATAACATTCAAGGTGTGCCAGCGGTATTTTTAAATGGCAAACCTTTTGTCAGTGGCAAGGTAGATACTGCCAAAATCATTGATAAATTGCAAGCTGAATACCCAGATTTGTTAAGTGAGATAAGTGAAGATGATGGCGAACAGTTAGAGCAACAAGATGTGACCATCATTGGCGGTGGTCCTGCTGGTGTGGCAGCGGCGATTTATACCGCACGTAAAGGCTTAAAGGTAACCATTGTTGCTGACCGTGTTGGTGGACAGGTCAAAGACACCCAAGACATCGAAAATCTCATCTCTGTGCCATTGACGAATGGCAATGAGCTGTCAGCCAACTTTAATAAACATCTAAAAGCATATGAAGTAACCATTAAGGAGCATGTCAGCGTTAAATCGTTGAGTGAAACGGTGGATGAAAATTACCGCATTCATCTAAACACAGGCGAAGAGTTTGATACCCGCAGTGTGATTTTGGCAACGGGGGCAAAGTGGCGAAAACTTGGCGTCCCGGGTGAAGATGACTATGTTGGTAATGGTGTGGCGTATTGTCCACATTGTGATGGTCCTTTCTTTAAAGGCAAAGATGTGGCGGTCATCGGTGGTGGTAACTCAGGCATTGAAGCTGCTCTTGATTTGGCAGGCATTGTGAAACATGTAACGGTATTTGAGTTTGCCGACTCGCTTAAAGCTGATCAAGTGTTGATTAATAAAGCCAAACAGAAGTCAAACATTGATATATTAACGTCGGTTGCCACGCAAGAAATTAAGGCCACCGATGGTAAAGTCAGCTCGATTGTTTATCAAGAACGGAACACTGGTGAGATAAAAGAGCTAGATTTATCTGCCGTGTTCATACAAATTGGGCTGGTGCCTAACTCAGAATTTGTGAAAGGGTTTGTTGATGTTAACCGCTTTGGTGAGATTGAAATTGATGAACGTTGCCATACTGACCGCAAGGGCATTTTTGCTTGTGGTGATGTGACCACCGTGCCATTTAAACAAATTAATATTGCGATGGGCGAAGGCAGTAAGGCAGCATTATCAGCATTTGAGTATCTGGTGATGCAGTGATGACATGTCTAAGTGTTTGAATGGTAAATATTTTTAATTGTAAGTGTTTTAATTAAATGCCAATTGAATGCTAAGTGTGTCATCAGTGACATAAACCACCCATACACATTCATGCGATATGGGTGGTTTGCTTGTCTAAACCACTTGTCTAAGCCACTTGCCCACAAGCATGACCACTTGCCCATGCCCATTGAAAATTATAGCCTCCAAGCCAGCCTGTTACATCTAACACTTCGCCCACAAAATATAAGTTCTCTTGCAGTTGACTTTGCATGGTCTTAGATGAAATGTATTCGGTTGACACACCGCCAAGTGTTACTTCTGCTGTGCGATAGCCTTCTGTGCCAGATGGTTTTAGTGTCCAATCGTTGAGTGTCTGTCCGATTTTGTTTAACTGCTCGTCTTTGATGTTGGCAAGGTCGCAATCTTGATGTTCAGCCCATAAAAGTGCTTGCAAGGCTGACAGCAGGTTTTTGGCAAAATGGTCAGCCAAGGCGGTCTTAATTTTTTGTTTGGGGTGGCGGCGTTTGTATTGGCACAAATGGTCTGATACATTCAAATCAGGCAATAAGTTGATGTGAATGCTCTCACCGAGTTGCCAATAATTAGACAACTGTAACATGGCAAAGCCTGACAAACCACGATGCGTAAAGAGCATGGGACGAGCAAAGCTTATCCGTTCATTAAATGCCACCACGTCATGACTGATGCCTGACAAACTGGCGAACACATCTCCTAATTTATCCGTAAATGTAAAGGGTACTAACCCTGCTTGGGTGGGAACGATGTGATGTCCAAACTGCTCAGCGACTTGATAACCAAACCCTGTCGCTCCCATGGTGGGAATGGATAACCCACCTGTGGCAATCACCAAAGATTCACAACCGATAACACCTTGATTGGTATGGACGATAAAATTAACCGCTGATGAACTGGCATGGTTATCGTGAACAATATTTTTGCAAGCATGCACGGATTGCACCGCACAATTTAGGCGGACAGTTGCTCCCACGGCATCACATTCTGCCAGTAACATGGTCAAAATGTCCTTAGATGACTTATCACAAAACAGTTGACCATGTTCTTTTTCATGATAATCAATGCCATGCTGTGCCACCATGTCAATAAATTGCCATGGGGTAAAACGGCTTAATGCTGATTTACAAAAATGTGGATTTTGGCTGATAAACTGCTCTGGCTCAACTGACAGATTGGTGAAATTACAGCGTCCACCACCAGACATTAAGATTTTTTTGCCTGCTTTATTGGCATGGTCAATAATCAGCACTGACCTACCTCGTTTGCCTGCGGTCAAAGCGGTGAATAGCCCTGATGCCCCAGCCCCAATGATCAGCACTTGAGTCAGCATTGGTTGAGTAATGACGGGTGTTTGGGTGGTCAGTTGGGTATTATCAGATGGGTTTGACTCAGAAGAAGACATACAGTACTCAAAATCAATGATAAATGAATGACAAAAAATCACTGCTTTAGGATAAATTGGTTTACAAATCGGTTTACAATGACAGCAAAATCTAGTAAAACTATCATAAGCCACTTTGCTTGCTAACTTGCCACCTTACTTAACCGCAGTTACCCATGGTCATGACATATTCATAAAGTGGGCTATCATCAAGTGGATTGAAAGTGAATTGGCAGAAAGTAAATTGGCAAAGTAAATGCACCAGATTCACCAAGCTCACAAGGACACGCAACTCATTTGTAGTGATGATGGTGATATTGGCATCGTTGACTCATCAATGCTAAAGAGTCATCAATTCAACCAAACATCAATACCAAATAAGTACTTAACCGAAAAGCACTCGACAAGGAGGTTATCATGGTAAAAACTTATCCCGCCAGTAATGAATTCAAAGCCAAGGCGAACACCACGCCTGAACAATATCAACAAACTTACCAACAATCGGTTGCTGATGCCAGCAGTAACGAAGCCTTTTGGGCAAAACGTGCTGAGTTGATTGATTGGATAAAAAAACCCACTAAGATTAAAAATGTCAATTATGACCTTGATAATTTTAGCATCAAATGGTTTGAAGATGGTGAGTTAAACGTGTCTGTTAACTGCCTTGACCGTCATTTGCAAAAAAATCTATTTAAACCAGCCATTATTTGGGAAGGAGACCACCCATCACAGCATAAAATCATCTCTTATAAAGAGTTGCATGCTGAGGTGTGTCGTTTGGGGAATGCCATGCGTAAAATGGGCGTGGGCAAAGGTGACCGTGTGACTTTGTATATGCCAATGATACCTGAGGCGGCAGCTGCCATGCTGGCATGTGCCAGAATTGGGGCAGTGCATTCGGTGGTGTTTGGTGGCTTTAGTGCTGACAGTTTGGCAAGTCGCATCATCGACAGTCAGTCAAAACTGGTCATCACCGCTGATGAGAGTGTGCGTGGTGGCAAACACACCCCGCTAAAATCCAATGTTGATAGGGCTTTGGACGTGGACGGAACTGACTGCGTACAAAAAGTCATTGTTGTCTATCGCACAGGCACGTCCATTCCGATGAGTGGTCGCCGTGATGTTTGGTATCACACCGTCATTGACAATGCCAACGAAGACTGTCCACCTGAGCCGATGAATGCTGAAGACCCTTTGTTTTTGCTTTATACTTCTGGCTCAACAGGCAAGCCCAAAGGGGTGTTACATACCACAGGTGGATACATCACTTATGCGCTGTCAACGTTCCGTGATATTTTTGATGTCAAAGATGATGATGTGTTTTGGTGTACTGCTGATGTGGGTTGGATCACAGGGCATAGTTATGTGTTATACGCCCCACTTGCCAACGGCACCAGTACGGTGATGTTTGAGGGTGTGCCACAATATCCAGATTGGGCAAGGATTGGTAACATTGTTGACAAGCATGACGTGAGCATTTTATATACCGCTCCGACTGCCATTCGTGCGATGATGAAAGAGGGCGATGACTACGTCAGACAATCTGACCGCTCAAGCTTGCGTCTGCTTGGCTCGGTGGGTGAACCGATTAACCCTGAAGCGTGGGATTGGTATTACCATGTGGTGGGTGAAAGTCGTTGTCCGATTGTCGATACTTGGTGGCAAACTGAGACAGGTGGGGTGATGATGACCCCAATTCCTGGGGCAGTCGATCTCAAACCGGGGGCTGCCATGACCCCACTGTATGGCATTAAGCCTGCCATTGTTGATGGTCAGGGCAATGCCGTTCAAGGAGCAGGCGAAGGCAATCTGGTGATACAAGACAGCTGGCCGGGGCAAATGCGGGGCATTTGGGGGGATCACAAACGCTTTTTGCAGACCTACTTTAGTGCTTATCCTGGCAATTACTTCACAGGTGATGGGGCATTGCGTGATGAAGATGGGCATTATTGGATTACAGGGCGTGTTGATGATGTATTGAACGTGTCAGGTCATCGATTGGGGACAGCAGAGATTGAAAGTGCTTTGGTGGCTCACCCTGCGGTGGCAGAAGCGGCGATTGTTGGCATACCACATGACATCAAAGGTCAAGGCGTGGGGGCATATGTCATCTTGCGAACAGGTGAAGAGCCAAGCGATGCCTTAAAAGGTGAGATTAATCGTCATGTGCGAGCTGAAATCGGTCCGATTGCCAACATTGATGCCATGTTTTTGGTTGATGCTTTGCCAAAAACTCGCTCAGGCAAAATCATGCGTCGCATCTTACGCAAGCTTGCTTTGGGTGAGTATGAAGGCTTGGGCGACACGTCTACCCTTGCTGATGCTGACGTGGTTGATAACTTAATTGCGGTGGTTAAAGCAGTTAAAGCAGAAAAAGGCTAGTCAAAACAAGGCTGGTTAAAAATTGGTCATGCTTGATGGCGACTGATGACGCCACATGACTGAATGAAACAACCAAACCAAATGACATCATCATAACCTTAGCATCAACCTTAACACCACCCATCAGCCATGCTTAAGCATCTGATAACCGCTTGGGTGTGGCTTTTTCGTTGGCGTGTCTGTGTGAACATGTTAAGCTATGGCTAAATTGGCAACCTAAGACCCGTTATGACGGCATCATCTTCAAATCAAAGCATATTTAACTTACCCAATAACCTGACCATCGCTCGCATCATCATGATACCTGTGTTTGTGTTGATTGCTTATTGGCCCCCAGCCTTAGGGGTTGGTGTGCCTGCCATTCAAGACAACGCCATTGCTCGTATTGGCATGTATGAGTTTAGTGACAGTTTGCTTCGGCATGTTTTATTGACATCTGTGTTTGTGTTGGCGGCGATTACCGATTGGTTAGATGGTTATTTTGCTCGTAAAATGGGCATTTCTTCTGCGTTTGGGCAGTTTTTAGACCCTGTGGCGGATAAGCTGATGGTGGCAGCAGCACTCATCATCTTGGTGCAGTGGCATGCCAATGTCATCATGGCAATCGCTGCCATTGTCATCATCTCTCGTGAGATTGCGGTTTCTGCCTTGCGTGAATGGATGGCAGAGCTTGGCAATCGCACCAGCGTGGCGGTGTCTTATGTGGGCAAATTAAAAACGACCTTTCAAATGATTGCCATCATTGTGCTGTTATTAAATTGGCAGTCGCTTGAGACCTTGGGCTATGTGCTGATGGTGGCGGCGGTGATATTGACGCTGTGGTCGATGTTGATATATCTTAAAGCGGCTTGGCCGTATCTTAAGCAAAATTAGAGCAATCATTTTTATCACATCATTTTATTAAATTATTGTTATTAAATCACTGTACTTTGTTAAATCATTGGAAGCACTTTATGACCTTCATCGCTGGACACCCATTTTTAACCGATTTTCAAAAAAATCAACTGCTTAATAACATTAACCAAACCACTAATATCAACCAAGCCAGCATCAACCAAACCACCAACTGTCAACTGACCGACATCATCAGCCAACAGGTTTTTATTTTTTCCACCACATTGAGCAAGCAAGAGCAAAAAAAAGCAATTGATTTGTTAAACGATGGCAAAACGTTTGAGCTGATGAAGCCCACCGACAGCCAACGGCAACTGATTGTCAGCCCTCGTTTTGGCACAATTAGCCCTTGGGCAAGTAAGGCGACTGATATTTTTAATAACTGCGACATCGCCATCGAACGGGTGGAGCGGTTAATGGTTTATACGTTGGTGGGAGAAAATCTGCCTGAAACACTGCCCCATGATGTCGAGATGATGTTATATGACCGCATGACGCAAAGTTTGTTTTATGATTTGACAAAAGCCCGTCATCTGTTTGATGACCACGAACCTGCCCATCTGAATCATGTTGATGTCATGGGGCTGTCATCTCAAGGGGGGCGTGAAGCGTTAGAGTCTGCCAACCGTGAGTTTGGCTTTGCGTTATCGCATCAAGACATGGATTATTTAATGAATGCCTATGTCAATGAGCTAAAACGCAACCCCACCGATGTGGAGCTGATGATGTTTGCTCAAGCCAATTCAGAGCATTGTCGTCATAAGATTTTTAATGCCCAATGGGTAATTGATGGTGAAGCACAGCCAAAATATCTGTTTGACATGATTAAAAATACGTTCCAACAAAATCCCAACGACATTTTATCAGCGTATAAAGACAACGCTGCGGTGATTAAAGGGCATGATGGACAACGGTTTTATCCGCTTTTAAACCGTCAAAATAACCATTTAGAATACGATTTTCATCAAGAACCGATTGATATTTTGATGAAAGTAGAAACTCATAATCACCCAACAGCGATTGCGCCTTATGCGGGGGCTGCAACAGGTTCAGGGGGTGAAATTCGTGATGAAGGGGCGACAGGGCGTGGCGGTAAACCAAAAGTAGGGCTGACAGGATTTCATGTATCACATTTGCATCTGCCTGACATGCCTGAAAAATGGGAATCCGATTGTGGACGGAGTGGAGTGGTTTCTACCGCTGACTATGGCAAACCTGAGCGTATGGCATCGGCGTTACAAATCATGACTGATGCTCCATTGGGCAGTGCGGCATTTTGTAATGAATTTGGTCGCCCCAATTTGCTGGGTTATTTTCGTTCGTTTCAACTTGACACGTCCAAAGAGCAGGACGGTAGCCAAATGCGTGGTTATCATAAACCCATCATGATTGCTGGGGGTTATGGCAATATCAAACGCAATTTGGTGGAAAAAAATGCCATTCAAGCGGGTGATTTGTTGATTATTTTGGGTGGCCCTGCCATGCAAATTGGGCTTGGTGGTGGGGCGGCAAGCTCTGTGGATAGTGGTGAATTTGATGAAGGTTTGGACTTTGCTTCTGTGCAACGTGATAATGCTGAGATGGAACGCCGTTGTCAAGAAGTGATTGACCGCTGTTGGGCAATGGCAGAAGATGGCAACGATAAAAACCCCATCGTGTCCATTCATGACGTGGGGGCAGGCGGGTTATCCAATGCCATGCCCGAGCTTGTCAATGACCACAAATTGGGGGCGGTGTTGAACTTGCGTCAAGTACCATCACTTGAAAAAGGCATGTCGCCGATGGCAATTTGGTCAAATGAAGCCCAAGAACGTTATGTGCTTGCCATTCGTCCAAACAGTCTTGAGCTGTTTGATGACATCTGTGAGCGTGAGCGTTGTCCGTATGCCATTTTAGGCGAAGCAACCGAAGTGCGTCAGTTGGTGGTTGATGACCCACTGTTAAATTCAAACGGTGATTGCCAACCTGTGGACATGCCATTACAAGTGTTGCTGGGTGGTACGCCAAAAATGCAACGTTCTTTTAACCGTAGCAAACCAAATTTAACGGCTTTAAACCTAGAAAAAGTTCAATTGCGTGAAGCGGTCAAAGATGTGTTACGTCATCCAACGGTGGCGAATAAATCATTTTTGATCAGCATTGGCGACCGCTCAATCACGGGCATGGTGGTGCGCGACCAGTTTGTTGGGCGTTATCAAGTTCCTGTGGCGGACTGTGCAGTAACAGCATCAGCATTCATGCCCCTTGATGGCAAACCCATGACAGGCGAAGCCATGAGCATTGGCGAACGCACACCAGTTGCTCTTATCAACCCTAAGGCATCGGCCCGTCTTGCCGTTGCTGAAGCCATTACTAATATTGCAGCGGCAAACATCGCCAAGTTATCAGACATTACCCTATCAGCAAATTGGATGGCAGCATGTGGTGAAGACAAAGAAGATCAAGCCTTATACGATGCGGTGCATGCGGTGGGTGAAGAGCTGTGTCCTACTCTTGGCATTGCCATTCCTGTGGGTAAAGACAGTTTATCAATGCGTGCCAATTGGCGTGATGGCGATGATAATAAGTCGGTGGTGTCGCCCATGTCGCTGATCATCACCGCCTTTGCTCCTGTACAAAACGTGGCAAAAACATTAACCCCAGAGCTTGTTAATACCGACAGTGCCTTATATCGCATTGATTTATCCAAAGGGCAATTTCGCTTGGGTGGTTCTATCCTTGCACAAACAATAAGCCAACTGGGTGATGATTGTCCTGATTTGGACAATCCGCAAGATTTAATCAAATTTTTTAACTTTATTCAACAAGCCAATGAAAAAAACTTAATCACAGCCTATCATGACATTGGTGATGGTGGCTTGCTTGCCACAGTTGCTGAGATGCAATTCACCAGTCGTCAAGGGGTAAAATTGGTGTTAAGTGATGATAACTTACTGGGTCAGCTGTTTGCCGAAGAGCTGGGTGCGGTTGTGCAAGTCTTGCCTGAGCATGTGGTGGATTTGATGACATTGGCAGATGCCTTGGGCATCAATCATCTCATCAGCTTGATTGGACAAACCACCGATGAAGACAGCTTAATTATCCAAAGCCCCACTCAAACGGTTCGTTTTGACCGAGCTGAATTACAACAAGAGTGGACAAAAGTAAGTTATCATATTGCTAAAAATCGTGATAACCCTGCCTGTGTCCAACAAGAATTTGACCTAATTGCTGATAAAAACCATCAAGGTCTCATCAGCTTTACCAATTATGATTTAAATCAAGCGATTGAAACACCTTATATCAACAGCCGAAGCACACAACCCAAAGTGGCGATTTTGCGTGAGCAGGGTGTCAACGGTCATTTGGAGATGGCAAGTGGTTTTACCCAAGTTGGGTTTAATGCCGTTGATGTGCATATGAGTGATTTGCTCAAAGGGCGAGTAAACTTGCGTGATTTTGATGGTTTGGTGGCGTGTGGAGGGTTTAGTTACGGTGATGTGCTTGGGGCTGGTTCAGGTTGGGCAAAATCGATTTTGTATCATGATGAACTAAGAATGCAGTTTGTCCGCTTTTTTAACCGCCCAGAGACGTTCTCTTTAGGCGTGTGTAATGGCTGTCAGATGATGAGCCAGCTTAAAGAGTTAATTCCGGGGGCAGATAATTTTCCACGCTTTATCGCCAATAAATCTGCCCGCTTTGAAGCCCGTACTGTCAATGTCAAAATTGAACGCACTAAGTCGGTGCTGTTAAAAGGCATGCAAGACAGCATTTTACCCATTGCGGTGGCACATGGTGAAGGATTTGCCACCTTGAGCGACACTGACATCACTGGCATGACCGCCCATGGGCAAGTGGTGATGCGATATGTGGATAGCCATGGCAATCCAACCGAGCATTATCCGCTTAATCCGAATGGTTCACCACAAGGCGTAACAGGCATTTGTAGTACCGATGGGCGAGTAACCTTGATGATGCCACACCCAGAGAGAACTCTAAAAGCTTATAACCATAGCTGGAAGCCAAACGAATGGGACATCAATGGTGATGGGGCGTGGTTGAGACTGTTTAGAAATGCGCGGGCGTTTTTACGGTAAAGAGATTATTAATGAAATTTTGTTAATAAGACTTTGTTAATAAGACTTTGTTAATGGTTAATATACGAAACTTCATCATCTCACCTTCATTGATTGATTTATTCGCAGGCATGGGCGGTTTTCACACCGCCTTGTCCGCCTATGGAGCAAAATGTCATTTCCTTGTTCAAGCTTGCACCATTCATCATAAAAAATCTTGGTAATCAACGAAAAAAACATATAAATTGATTGGCTTTTTGATAGTATTTTCTGTGTCTTTTTTATTTTCATTCATTCTAAGGTACAGATTTATGAATAATGACTGCATATGGTCACAAGTTACTAAAACCAATCTTTCTTATAAATTTACACTAACAACCATCGTTGCCAGTATGTTATTGGTTGGTTGTGGGGAATTGAGTAATTCTACCAACCAAATTGTTACTTCAAAGACTGATACCCCACAGATGCCAAATATCGAGTCGAATAACAAAACACCCGTTGTTTCTTCTGAAAAATCAGACTCAACAGCCAAATCCGATAAAAAACAATCAAATCCATCTGTTGCCCCTAAAAATACCGATAAGCCCAAAGACACCAACAAGCCAGTCAATCACGTCATCAAAAAACCACTTGTCGACAACAAGCCAGAAATTTCAGCAACAGAATCACAAAGAAACAGAATAGAGCAAGCATTGCGTACAGGTAATGCGTCATTTTTACAAAAACAAGACATCAGTGTTTTAACCACTCAAGCCATCGAATTGCCCAAATCGCAACTGGCACGTCAGCAGGCGATATTAGCCAGTATCCTAAGTGATGATAAAAATCAGCCATTAGATCAAACCTTAAACATCGCCAACAATGCGGTAACATACGGCAGTATCCCGATTAATACTCATGACGTGATGAATAACATACCACTTGCTAAATCAGACTCAGGTCTCACCATGTCTGCTTTATCTATTGCCCATAATGGTCGTGGTTTGATGTATGGTCGAGATGTGTTGGGAGACATTGTGAATGAAAACAAACATCTTGCCCACCGAGCCATCTTAGCAAACGCTCTACGCTGGGTAACCAGTGGCAATGCCAAAACCAAACTAACAACAGTTAAGATTGCCAGCGTTCATTATGATGCCAAAAAAGCACAAAAATTCTATCAAACGTACATGAATGCCACAGCAAACATTGTTAATTGTGATGTGTTTGCCAGCAATAATGACTGTTGGAAATCGGTAGATGTGATTTTTTTAGGTGATAACGCCGCCACACAACCTAATGCCACCCAACGTATCAGAGAGTTTATGCGGGCAGGTAAAGGGGTGGTGTATATGGCAAGTGGTTGGTGGAGTAACCGACCTGAAGACGGTCTTAAAGCCAATACGCTGGCACAAGGCATGGGATTGTCTGTTGACGCTGGCAATGGTAATTATTGGGAAAGTGGCGATCATCTGCAAATCAAGACTCATCGTACCCTTAAGCAGAGTTTAAGCAAAGCGGATCGCTTAAGCGGCATTGTTGATGTGCTAACGGCACTCAATGACTCAAACCCAACCACTGACTCGACATTGAATGCAAATCATCCTTGGATACGCACCATCAATCAAACTTCTCACTATTTAAAAGTGATGAATGAAGCGGGTAAATCACCATTTGAATCCCAAGATATTGAGACTCTTAAGATTTGGCGTTACTTGGTGCTATTGGCTGACATGTACCGTCCTTCTGTGGTGTATGATAAGGTCAAACCCACAGACACCGCCACTTTTTTAACCATGTATGTTGCAGATAGCTGGCTGGATTATACACGTCAACACATCACTGCCTTGCCTAAAGGGGCAGGTGATTATATGCCAGCTGAAGCCATAACTATCCCAGTTAGCCAAGAGTGGGAAACCATCACCGTTACCATTCCGCAAACATCAGGGGTAACGCTGATTGGGCGTGCCAGCATTCCAAGCCAGCCACTAAGCATACAGGTTGTGCCAAACACCGCTAATCAAGACAATGCCAATGCCAAATTGAGAGTACAAACCAGCTATTTGCGTGCAATGGGCAACCCATTTGAAGGTTATCAACGCCCACGTCGTCCACAAAGCCATAGCTTACCCATCAATGACCAAAATGAAAGCGTACTCAATAGTCCTTTTGGTGGCCCATTGATATTAAATTATAATAATGCCACTGCTGGTTCAACCATTACCTTACGTATCAAAGGCTCAGCAAAATACGCTCACTATGATTTTACTCAGCCCATCACGGATGCTCAGATAAATGAAGCAACCACTTCGCTACAAAGTCGTAAGTTTGGCTGGAACACCTTTAAATTCACAGGTGGCGACATTCAGCAAATCACCCCTTATGCTTTAAAATCAATGGGCAATGACCCACGTAAATATGTTGATGACATCAAAACGTTTGTGTTTGAAAGCAACCACATCGCCAATGGCTACAACAACATTACCATTGCTTCAACCACCAAACAATACTGTAACACTTTGGGTTGGGACTGCACGGGTACTGTTCACAACGCGCCGAATGTTCAGCATTTTATTGGCTGGATTGCTCAATGTGGTTGGTTGTGTTCTGGCAACCCCACAGATGCTTTTACAGGTGTTGATACAGGTTGGGGCTGGGTGCATGAGTTGGGGCACAACACCGTACAACGTGTGCTGACTTTATCTTTCAAAAGCTCAGAAAATGGTCAGCAAATTGGCTGTATGGTGGAATGTGATAACAACCATTTAGCAGGTTTGAGTATGTTGCGCAAATATCAGTTATCTGGCGGTGATTATAATACCGATAACTTTGCTCATTGGTTGATATATCGTCAACTTCAGCAAGCTCGTGCCACAGGCAAAACAGGCAAAGAGCTACGCCTTGCCACCGAAAAAGCAATTTGGAATGGTGATGGTTATGCCAATAATGGTGGTAAACGAGCCTTTGCCATGCAACAAGCCTTTGCTTATTCTCGCTTGCATCTAAAACAAGCACAACCTGACTTACAGGGTGTTTTTGAATATTTTAAATTGTTAAACATTGGCAATCGTTTGGTTGACAAACTGGATTTAACCAAAGCCACCGCAGAACAAAAAGCCAAATATGGGGTAGGGGCATACAACCAAAACAACATCAGCAATATCGACCTAAACTATATTTTGACTTCCAAAATTATTGGTCATGATATGAAAGATGTTTATGAAGTTTATGGTCTGCCAATTTCAGAACAAGCACATCGGTCAGTTGCCATGCTAAACTTACCCATCGCTCCAGTGAACTTTTATGCCATTGCTAAAAATCGCACCAATCATCTTAATGAAGGTCGCTGGATAGATAAACTGCCTGTAACAGGTGCATTACCATCATATCCGTTCCCAACCAATTAATGTCATCAATACTTAAGCACCATATAACTTAAGCACCATATATGCTTGCCACCATAAATATTGAGTGCCATGAATGTGATTAACAGCAGTAAAAAAGTCCAGCAAGTTAATGACTGTTGGGCTTTTTTGATGACTTAAACCCACCATAAATCAAAACACCTTGATTCAACAACAAAAAACCAGCAGAATTAACGAAATTAACAAATGGAAGAAATGAAGAAATATGGTTAAATCATGATTAATTTTTTTTAAATCTTTTTAAAATTGTTATTAAGACAATGTACTTCCTTTTACGGTAAGTTTATTGCAAAAAGTTAAATTGCAAAAAGTTAAAACAATGACAAAAGCAATCTCTTAAAAACAATCTCTTAAAAGCAACCCCTTTAGGACACACCATGCGTATTTTAACCAGCCAATCAGCCACATTTGAGCAAGAGCTTGATGATTTACTTGCCTTTGAAACCGTCAATGACCCCAAGTTGCTTGCGACAGTCGATGACATCATTGCTCAGGTACGCCAAGGTGGTGATGATGTGGTTTTGAAGTTAACTCAACAATTTGACAATCACCCTGGCAAAACTTTTGATGAATTAATCATTGCTCAAGACACGCTAAAACATGCTTTTGATAATCTGTCATCAGATGTGAAAAGTGCATTGGAGCTATCAGCAAAACGCATTCAAACTTTTCATCAACAACAAGTTCAACACAGTTGGACATACCAAGATGAGCTGGGTAATACACTGGGGCAACAAGTCACTTCATTAGATAAGGTTGGAATCTATGTGCCAGGAGGATTGGCAAGCTATCCGTCAAGTGTGCTGATGAATGCCATTCCTGCCAAAGTGGCAGGCGTGGGTGAGATTATTATGGTTGTGCCAGCCCCAAATGGCAAACTTAATCCGTTGGTGTTGGCAGCAGCCTATTTGGCAGGGGTGGATAAGGTATTCACCATTGGGGGAGCTCAAGCGGTGGCAGCATTGGCGTACGGTACGGACAGCATTGCCAAAGTGGATAAAATCACAGGGCCTGGTAATAAATATGTTGCTGCTGCCAAACGGGCGGTATTTGGGCAAGTGGGTATTGACATGATAGCAGGGCCATCAGAGGTGTTGGTGTATGCTGAAGGTGAGGATAACGACAGAGCCGATTGGCTTGCCATGGATTTATTAAGCCAAGCTGAGCATGATACAGTGGCACAGGCAATTTTTGTTACCACAAGTGAATCTTTGCTCAAAGAGGTGGCACAACAAATTGATAAAGCTTTGACTGTTTTGCCAAAGGCAGATATTGCCAAACAAGCCATTGCCAATCGTGGGGCATTGATTTTGGTAAAAAATCGGACAGAAGCCATCACGGTGATTAACCGCATTGCTCCTGAGCATTTGGAGTTATCACTTGATGAACCTCAGGCGTTGCTTGCAGACATTCGTCATGCAGGTGCAATTTTTATGGGGCGATTTACCCCTGAGGCGATTGGCGATTATTGTGCAGGAGCAAATCATGTGTTGCCAACATCAGGAACGGCAAGATTTAGCTCACCACTTGGGGTGTATGATTTTCAAAAAAAATCATCGCTCATTCATTGCACCCAAGATGGCAGTCAGTTGCTTGCCAAAACGGCAGATATTTTGGCAAGGCAAGAAAACTTAGATGCCCATGCGTCATCAGCTCGTTATCGGCTTAAAAAAGGTTAAAATTGCGTGGTATATTAATTCAAGGTTAGGCGTATTAAAAAATAAATGTGCTTGAAATTGATAACCACCATACCTATAAAGAAAGCTGATAAACAATCTTGATAAACAATCTTGATAAACAATCTTGACAAACAGCCCCCATATCCCAGCAAGTTTTTACCTAACTGATGAATAAGACCTAAGCTATGACCGTTGTGAATTCTGAATTTTCCATTGGACAACGATATCTATCCGACACTGAAGCCGAGCTGGGTCTGGGCGTGGTGGTGGCAGTAGATGACCGTTGTGTGCATATTTTGTTTGCTCAAAGTGAACAGACTCGTGCCTATGCCAAAGCGACTGCACCACTATCACGAGTGACGTTTAAGGTGGGCGATACCATCACCGATCAAGATGGCAATCACCATACGGTAACGGGCGTTTCTGATGTCATGGGTGTGCTGAAATATGATGTGGCAGGACAAAATAAAGGCATCATGGAAACTCGCTTGTCCGCCACCATCACGCTTGCTAAGCCCTTAGAGCGATTACTGGCAGGGCGTGTGGCACGCAGTGATTGGTATGAGTTGCGTCAAGACATTCTAAGAATGCAAACCGCCATCAATGCTCACCCGCTAAAGGGCTTGATGGGAGCAAGGGTAGACATCATTGAACATCAGTTATACATTGCTCATGAAGTGGGCAAACGCATCGCCCCACGGGTGTTGCTTGCTGATGAGGTGGGTTTGGGTAAGACAGTGGAAGCAGGGCTGATTATCCATCAACAGTTATTGTCAGGCAAAGCTGAGCGAGTGTTGATATTGGTACCAGACAGCTTACAATATCAATGGATGATTGAGCTAAAACGTCGGTTTAATCTGGATTTTGCCTTGTTTGATTTGGTGCGTACCGCTGCCATCAAAGAGCATGATGCAAAGCAGAATGTATTTTTGACTGAGCAGTGCATCATCGCAGGGATTGATTTATTGCTTGACCATCATGATTTGTATGAACAGGCAATGATGGCAGGGTTTGATTTGTTGGTGGTGGACGAAGCCCATCACTTACATTGGGACTCAGAGCAAGGTGGTAATGATAAATATGAGCTGGTTGCTGATTTTGCCAGACAGACCGCAGGTGTGCTTTTGCTGACTGCCACACCCGAACAGTTGGGGGTGCAGAGCCACTTTGCACGATTGCGATTACTTGACCCAGACCGTTTTGATGATTTAGATGATTTTATCGCAAGCTCCGATGCCTTTGCCAAAACCGCTCAAGTTGCCCATGTGTTGATGAGTGATAAGGTACTTAATGACGCTCAGATTGGGGCGTTAGAAAGCCTGCTTGGGCATGATTCTGGCAAACTTGCCAACATCAACCATGATGATAACCTAAAAACGCATGTGCTAAACGATTTGTTAGACCGACATGGCACAGGGCGTGTGTTGTTTCGCAACACACGTGACAGTGTGCAGGGATTTTATGGACGTTGTTGCCAGTCTTATCCGTTGCCATTACCAAATGATTGGCAAGGCAGTTATCAAACCACAGGTAAGCTTAAAGAACAGCTTTGGGGTGAAGAAAATCAGCCAGATGGCAGTTGGTTGGAAGCTGATCCCAGAGTACCTTGGCTGATTGATTTGCTTAAAACCACCTTAAAATTTGATAAAGTGCTGTTAATTGCACGCAGTGGGGCGACCATCGAAAGCCTAGAAGCTGTGCTTAGATTGCATGCAGGCATCAAAACCGCCATCTTTACCGAACAGATGAGTTTGCTTGAGCGTGACCAAGCGGCGGCATTTTTTGCTGATGAAGCAGGCGCTCAGATTTTGTTGTGTTCTGAGATTGGCTCAGAAGGGAGAAATTTTCAGTTTGCCAGTCATTTGATATTGTTTGATTTGCCTGCCAACCCAGATACCCTAGAACAGCGTATTGGTCGCCTTGACCGTATCGGTCAGCATCAACGCATCACTTTGCACGTTCCGTATGTGCAAGGCACGGCTCAAGAGCGATTGTTTCGCTGGTATGATGAAGCGTTAAATATATTTAACCAAATTTCCCCCACCGCCCAAGCGGTACAAGAGCAGTTCATTTATGAGCTAAAGCCACTGTTAGAAGGCAAATTACCCAACAATCAACAAGTGCCAGATGGTTCACATCTGACAGCGGTTAATGAAGCGGTCAATAAACAGCTAAGCGAGCTGATAGACGATGCCAAGCACACCCGTCTGCAGTTAGAAGCCGAACTGCAAGCAGGGCGAGATAAGTTGTTGGAATATAACTCTTGCCGTCCCAAAGTGGCTGGTCGCATTGTGGCTGCCATGCAAGAGCTTGATGATAATAACGTGTTGCCCATGTTTTTTGAGCGGTTTTTGTCGGTGGCGAACATCGACCACAGTGAACAGCGTGATGGCACTTGGGTGTTACATCCACCTGAAAGTGATGGCAAAGAGTCGGGCCATTTTGACGGCTTGCCCATCAGCGAAGATGGCATGACCATCACCTTTAATCGTAACCAAGCCTTGATGCGAGAAGACATCACCTATTTGACCCATGAGCATCCTTTGATGCAAGCAATCTATGAAATGGGCAGTACAAGCAGTTTTGGCAATACTTGTGTCGCCATGCTACATACCAACGCCATGCCAGAAGGCACATTGATGTTGGAAGTCAACTTTCAAGTGCATGCCATCGCCCCAAAACTGTTGAATCTGATGGCAGTGTTACCCAAACGCACCTTGCGAGTGTTCATCAGTGAGCTGGGCAAAGACTTGTCCGATGCCATTTCTGCTGAGGTACTGGCTCCTTATATCAGCAGATTGGATAACAACCGAGCCAGACAAGTGGTTAAGCTTCGTAGTGAGGTCATTAATAACCGCTATCAACAAGCCCAAATGTTGGCACAAAGTCAGCTTGATGGCATCAGTTGTACCGCCAAAGAACGCTTTAGTACCCAATGGCAGCGAGAGATTGACCGCTTGAGCCAATTACAAGCCATCAACCCCAATGTGCGTGACCAAGAAATCGAACGGCTAAAATCGCTAAAGGCCCAAGGTGAACAAGCACTTGGTGCTTTATCGCTCACACCTGACAGCATTCGAGTACTGGTGGCGGTGAAACCGTCTTAAACTTCAATTACTTAAACTTCAGTTACTTAAGTTTAAATGCTTATGGTTTAAATACTTATGTTTAAAAATTTAAGCCACTTAAGAATAAAATACTTAAGCCTAAATAAGAGAAAAAAACAATAAGAGAAAAAATACCGTGCTTGAGCCAGACATCATCACCAACAGCGATAACCCCCCTTTGCTTAGCTTAAAACAAGTCGATGTTGGGCGTGGTGAGTTTATGCTGTGTCAAGGGGTTAACCTAACACTGAATGCAGGTGATATTTGCCATCTGATTGGGGCGAACGGCACAGGCAAAACCACCTTGCTTATGCAGCTGGTTGGTATGCTACCAACCATCAA
Organism: Lwoffella lincolnii; assembly: GCF_037201985.1. Lineage (NCBI taxonomy): Bacteria > Pseudomonadati > Pseudomonadota > Gammaproteobacteria > Moraxellales > Moraxellaceae > Lwoffella > Lwoffella lincolnii. The sequence continues at coordinate 421,541 of NZ_CP147511.1, forward strand.
TGGGCAGATACATTGGCATGACACTCCCCCCCCTTTATTTGTGTCGCATCAGCTTGGCATTCACCCCAATCTTACTGTGGCGCAGAACTTGAACTTTTTGCTCAATTTATATGGCATTGATGCCAAAACTGACACCAAAACCCATGCACAAGCCCTTAACGCAAACCTTTTATCTGATGCTTTGGCATGGGTGGATTTATTGGGGTATGATAATTTTTTGTGTCAGCAGTTATCAGCAGGTCAAAGTAGGCGAGTTAACCTTGCACGATTGGCGGTGATGACCCCTAGGCATACCCCCGTTTGGCTGTTAGACGAGCCCTTAACCGCCTTAGATGTGGCAATGGTGGCAAAGCTTGAACAGCGTCTACAAGCGTTTAGTGAACAAGGCGGAGCGGTACTGATGACCAGTCACCAAGCGTTGAGTGTGGCAAATAAACAACTGGACTTAAGTGAGTATTTGCCATGACCCAATATTCCCCCACTGGGCCTACTGCCCCTACCTCCACAACTTCCCTGACGGCCAAACCCACATTCAATCATGGCATCTGCTTTACCCAACTTTGGCAACGAGAGTGGGCGGTTAAGCGTCAAGGGGCGGTACAGTGGTTGTATCCGTTGGTGATGTTTTTATTAATCATTACCTTATTTCCGTTGGCGATTGGCAGTGAGCCGATGTTATTGAAGCGGTTGGCTGTCCCTGCGGTGTGGATAGCAGCATTGCTGTCATTGGTCATGGGCGCTGAGAACATTTTTAAGCCAGCGTTGGACAATGGCACATTGGCACAGTTGGTAACGGCAAACGCGCCACTTGCTTTATGGGTGCTTATTCGTTTGGCATTGCATTGGCTGTTTGGGGCAGGGTTGGTGGCGATGTTAAGCTTACTTGCGGTGGCGTTGTTTGGTTTGCCTTGGGGTGAAGCGGGTGTGTTGCTGGTATCCATTTTGGTGGGTAGTCCGATGTTGCTCATGCTCTGTGCCATTGCCAGTAGCCTGACACTGTCGCTAAAAAATGGGGCGGTACTTGTGCCACTTATCGCCTTGCCATTACAACTGCCGATTTTGATTTTTGCCACAGGAGCGGTTGATCTGTACGCCACGGGCATGAATGCGTTGCCGATATTGGCGTTGTTATTGGCTGGCAGTATCCTTGCTGTGTTGATTGTGCCTTGGCTGGTGGGATATGTGCTAAAAATGGTGTGGATGAGTCATTAGGTTTTTTGGGTCATTGGTGTCACGTGGAATAATCTTATTGAGACAACAATAGCAGATGAATTTTATGTAAAAATTGAGTAAAATGTCAGACCATCACTTATCACAAGTAATTTTTAACAATCAATGTTAACTTTTAACAACGAATGTTAACAACCAACCAATTTTAATAACCAACAAGGTTTTAATTATGGCAACTGCCAAGCAATCTTCTGGTGTGTTTAATCGACTGTGGCAAGGCTTTTTAACCACAGTGGGAACACGTCAGTTTTTTGCCATTTTTGCCCCTTGGGTCAAGTGGTTAGCCATCTTAGGCAGTATTTGCTTGTTTATTGGCAGTATTTGGGGTTTGGCGTTTGCACCACCCGATTACTTACAGGGCAACAGCTACCGCATTATTTTTATCCATGTGCCTACTGCCAGCCTTGCCATGTCAATATACATGGCAATGGCGGTGCTTGGGGTGATATTTTTGGTGTGGAAAATCAAGACTGCCAACCTTGTTGCTCAGGCCATTGCTCCCATTGGGTTTTTATTGTGTGTGTTGAGCCTTTTAACAGGTTCTATTTGGGCAAAACCAACATGGGGGACGTTTTGGGTGTGGGACGCTCGCTTGACCAGCATGCTGATTTTGGCATTTTTATACGCAGGGGTCATGGCGTTATTTGCTGCTTTTGAGCATACTCCAAACCGTGGTAAAGCCGCTGCCATTTTATCCATGGTGGGAGCGGTTAATTTACCGATTATCAAATATTCTGTAGAATGGTGGAACACCTTACACCAAGGAGCGACATTCACCTTAAGAGATGCCCCTAAAATGACCGCTGATATGTGGTTACCATTGCTATTGATGCTGATAGGCAGTTATCTGTTGGTGGCAGCATTGGCAATCTATCGCACCAACACATTGATACTCAAACGTGACCAAAGCAAAGCATGGGTGCAAAATCTGATTCGGCAAGAATCTTAAACCAATCAGTAAGATAAGACAATCAGTAAGATAAGAGGTGATGCGTATGATACAGCCCTATTTTTATAGCATTGCTGAGTTTATTGCCATGGGTAAGCACGGTGTGTATGTGTGGTCTTGTTGGGGCATTACGGTATTTATGGTATTGGGGCTGATGTGGTTTAGCCGTCAGCAACGCAAGCAGTTATTACAACAACTAAGACAGCAATCATTACGCCGTACCAATGTTAGACGTTAGGGCTAAATGTTAAAACATCAGACGTTAAATTCAAACCATCATTAAATAGGGTGCTTTTAGCACCGCCAACACACCTATTTCATTTTGAGAAACACGATGAACACCGTACGGCAAAAAAAACTGATGTGGGTCATGGCAACCTTGGTTGGGGCAATCATCTCCGTGGTTTTGGTGATTTATGCCATTGGGCAACAGACTGACTTTTATTTTGACCCCACGTCCATTCAAGCAGGACAAGCCCCACAAAACAAACGAATCCGAGCAGGGGGCATGGTGGTCGCTGGCAGTGTTAAACGTGATCCAGCCGATCCGCTTAATGTGCAGTTTGCCATCACAGACTTTAAAGCAACTGTGCCTGTGCGTTATGAAGGTATTTTGCCAGATTTATTTGCTGAAAACTCGGGTGTGGTGGCAACAGGTGAGCTACAAGGTCAAACCTTTATCGCCAGTGAAGTACTGGCGAAACATGATGAAAATTACATGCCACCAGAAGTTGCCAAATCACTCAAACAAGACCATGCCAACCGTGGGGTACAACCCAGCTCCGAGCAATTCACCCCAGCCAGTCCAGTCAATCAAACCACCACGTTAGAATAAGAACATGCGTTAGAATAAGAGTTAACTGGTATTTTAAAAAAATGCGTAAAAAACTTGCAAATTAAAAAAAGGCATGTATAATAACCCCCCCATACAGGGGTATCGCCAAGTTGGTAAGGCATCAGGTTTTGATCCTGACATGCGTTGGTTCGAGTCCAGCTACCCCTGCCATTTCTCTTTGAATGGTAAGACTTCATCTTAAAAAAGAGATTTTTAACGATTTTTAACTTTTAACGATTTTTAACAATGCACCATCTGTTAAAACAGACAAATTATTGATCGTTATTTATCAGCCAATACATTGACAATTATCCCCTTTTTTCGGTATAGTTTGCATCATTGTTGTGGTTATGATATTCAGCTTATAATAAACCACCCATTATCTAGGGGTATCGCCAAGTTGGTAAGGCATCAGGTTTTGATCCTGACATGCGTTGGTTCGAGTCCAGCTACCCCTGCCATTTTTTTCTATCTTTAAATTCTTATTGTGGTATGCCACTGCTGACGTCAATTCCCTGACGTGTCTTTTCATGGTTGCGTCATTTTTTGATTGGGTTTTGTTCATTTTGTCAACGGCTTGGATGCTCACTTATCAATTTATAGGACGTGACCCATGCCTTACTTGGCGATATTCACCGGCAATGCCCACCCAGAACTTGCAAAAACCGTCGCTGACCACTTACACATTCCTTTGGGAAAAGCAGATGTGGCTCGCTTTTCAGACGGTGAAATTGCCGTTGAAATCAATGAAAACGTGCGTGGCAAGGACGTGTTTATCCTACAACCCACCTGTGCCCCCACCAATGATAATTTAATGGAAGTCATGATGATGGCAGATGCGTTGCGTCGCTCCAGTGCTGGTCGCATCACCGCTGTCATGCCTTATTTTGGTTATGCTCGTCAAGACCGTCGTCCCCGTTCGGCTCGTGTGCCCATTTCTGCCAAAGTGGTTGCTGACATGATGGACATTGTCAGTATTGACCGTGTCATGACCGTGGATTTGCATTCTGACCAAATTCAGGGATTTTTTGATATTCCTGTGGATAATTTGTATGGTACGCCAGTGTTGCTCAAAGATTTGCGTCAACAAGGCTATGAAAATCTTATGGTGGTCTCGCCTGATGTGGGCGGTGTGGTGCGTGCCAGAGCCATGGCAAAAGTGTTGGGAGATGCTGACTTGGCAATCATTGATAAACGCCGAGCACGTGCCAATGAAGCTCAGGTGATGCACATCATCGGTGATGTTAAAGACCGTGATTGTGTGATTATCGATGATATGGTGGATACCGCTGGCACACTGTGTAAAGCTGCCGCTGCCTTAAAAGAGCATGGAGCAAGACGAGTATTGGCTTACATTACTCACCCTGTGTTATCGGGTAATGCCATCAAAAACATTGAAGGCTCTGAGTTAGATGAGATTGTGGTTACCGACACCATTCCATTACGTGCTAATGCTCAGGCGTGTGATAAAATTCGCCAAGTTTCCATTGCTCCGATGTTGGCAGAAAGCCTACGCCGTATCAATAATGAAGAGTCTATCAGTGCGATGTTTGATTATCTCTAAGTATTTTACTGATGATTGCCCTAGCATTTAGCAAAAAAAATGGCTACAATAAGCTGTCTGCATTTTTTGTTCTAATGACATCATATCAATGGCATATCAATGTCTCAATTTAGCAGATTGATATGTCAGTACAAACAAAATGCCAGTACAAACAAGATGGGATAAAACAGGGCAGTTAAGCAGTCGCAGTATGGGACTGGGCATGATGGTGGGTTGGTCGCAAACCCACTTTTTTTATCCATGTTTTATCCTTATTTTATCCATGCGTTTTTTATTCTCCCTATTTAGGAAAATCCCATGAGTAACAATCAATTTCAATTAAATGCGGTTAATCGCAGTGCTGAACAGCAAGGCAAAGGTGCGAGCCGCCGCTTGCGTAAGCAAAACTTAGTCCCCGCCATCATCTATGGTGGTAACGAAGAACCAACTGCCATCGCTGTTAAATATAATGAGCTTATTAAGGCATTGGAGAACGAGGCATTTTTCTCACACATCTTGACCATTAATGTTGATGGTGATGAACATCAAGCGGTTATTAAAGACCTACAGCGCCACCCTGCCAAAGGTGTGCCACTACACGCTGATTTTATGCGTATCGTTAAGGGTCAGAAGATTCATATGAATGTGCCTGTACATTTTGAGGGCAAAGAAGACGCTCCAGGCACTAAAGAAGGTGGCATCTTATCTACGTTAGTCACTGATGTCGAAATCATCTGTTTACCATCGCGCCTACCAGAAAGCTTGGTGGTGGATGTGTCTAAGATGCAAATTGGGGATACTTATCACTTGTCAGACATCGTGTTGCCTGAAGGCGTGGTCATCTATGAGCTTGAGCAAGAAGATGGCACTGACCGTACCATCGTTAATATGCAAGCACCAACAGTTGAAGAAGTGGATGAAGTGAAAGCTGAAGATGCTGATGTTGCTGTCGATAGTGATGACATACAAGCACAAGCATCTGATGATGACGATGATGAAGCCTAAGATGATGATAAGTAATCCATTATTATCAGCCAATTTAGGTCATTCATTCTATGTCCCAACTTAAACTCATCGTTGGGCTTGGCAATCCAGGTCAGCAATATGCTCAAACTCGGCATAATGCTGGCTTTTGGTTTGTGCATCATTTGGCAAAAACGTATGGCATCAGCATGAATATGGATAAAAAGTTTCATGGTCTTGTTGGTCATGGTCATATTGAAGGGGGTAATGTACGGCTGTTATTACCCCAAACCTTTATGAATGCCTCAGGACAAGCGGTGATGCCCTTAGTGAATTTTTATGGCATCGTTGCTAATGAAATTTTGATTGCTCATGATGAGTTGGATATTGATGCTGGTGCCATCAAGCTTAAGACGGGCGGAGGGCATGGCGGTCATAATGGACTAAGAGACATCACCCCACACATTGGCAATGATTTTCATCGGTTGCGTATTGGCATCGGTCATCCTGGGCATAAGTCAAAAGTGTCTGGGTATGTGTTATCTAAACCGTCATCTGATGAGCAAATTGCGATAGATAATGCGTTGCAAGCCAGTTATGATGCCCTGCCTTTATTGATGCTGGGGAATATTGAAAAAGCCCGTAACCAAATTAACAGCTTTAAGCTGTCTTGATTAAAACTGTCTTGATTTAAATCACCTGATACCCATTCATAAAAGCCATAGAGGTAAGCGTATGCAGCTTGAATTACTCAAATGCAAGATTCACCGTGCCAGAGTCACTCATGCTGACTTGCATTATGAAGGGTCGTGTGGCATTGATGGTGATTTGCTGGATTTGGCAGGCATGCTGGAGAACGAATCCATTGATATTTACAATGTTACCAATGGCAAACGCTTTCGTACTTATGTCATTCGTGCTGAATCTGGCTCAGGCATCATCTCTTTAAATGGAGCGGCGGCTCACATGGCTGATTTGGGGGATATCATCATCATCTGTGCCTATGCTCGCATGAATGAACAGCAAGCCAACCAACACAAGCCTAAGCTGGTGTATTGCAATGAAGATAATACGGTGAAAGACACTGCGAATGTGATTCCCGTGCAGGTGTTGTAGGTTAAGGTTAAATCGGTTGGTAACTTTAAGTTGCTCTAAATTTGAGTTGCTCTAAATTTAAGTGGTTCTAAACTTAAAATTTCCCAAACCGAATAAAGCAAACCAAACCGAGTCAATGGCATGACTCGGTTTTTGTTTGTTGGTGATGTGATGAATGTGCATGTCATGTGCTTTTATTGGCGATACACTGTGGCTAGTACAGACAGCGGTTTTATTGGTTGGTCATTTGTGGGGGTTGGCTATTTGTTGTGGCTTTTGTGCTGTTTTTTAAAAGATTGCCACAGGCTTTTGTGTTGGATTTTGGGCATTTTTAGGGTTAAGGTTTGTGACAGCAAGTCATGCACTGCCAAACCACGGCGGTTTAACCAACAAAAACCATAATTAAACAGCAAGCCCAAAAATGCACTGAATACCATCGCCATGCGTGAACCATGCAACAACCAACCAATGAAGCCACAGACGAATGGCAACACACACGCCGATAAGATACGCATAAAACTTTGTTGCCATGACAACAGCTGGCCATCAGTGCCGACGGTCTTTAACCGCCATGTCTGCATGCCCAAAGTCTGCCCCGCTCGTCGCCAAAATATGCCATAAAATCCCACCAGCGTTAGCACAAAACTGGGGGTCAATATCAAGTTTTGATACCAATTTGGTAACTTTTGGGCTTCTTGTGATGTTGTGCCAACTGGCAGCAGCATCAGTGTGCCAATCACTGACAACACCGTTCCCACCAAAAACAACAATGCCAAAATTAACATGCCGTCATAAATGATGGCAATCAAGCGAGTGGTTGGTTTGGCAATGGTGGGTTGTCCGTTGGTGATGCTGACAGTTTTTATGCCTGTGGTATTGGCTGGGTGTTTGGGGGGTAAGGTTGGCATAAGAAGAGAATGAATTTAATGACATTAAATAAATATGTGGTACAAATATATGGTAAATATATGGTATAAGTACATGGGACAATTCAACGTGAATTATATCATATGGTGTTTGAGTATGACTGGCAGATGTTGTATAGTCAATTTTTTAAACTCTATTTTTTTTAACCCAGATGACCATTTAACTCAAATAAATCTTAGAAAATTTGAACAATCAAGGACATTTGACCAATCAAGGACACATGACACATGACAAACAAACCCACCATTGCTTTAATAGGTGCCCCAACCGATGTGGGCGCAGGTGTGCGAGGCGTGAACTTAGGGCCTGATGCTCTACGCATTGCTGACATTGATAAAGCCATTGAACAATATGGTTTTACTGTCATTGACCGTGGCAATTTGCAAGGTCCAGCCAACCCCAATCAGCCCCCTGTGAACGGCTACCGTCATTTTGATGAAGTGGTTGCATGGAACAAAATGGCACACGATGCTGTGTATGATGAGCTTAAAAATGGCAACTTTCCCATTTTGATGGGAGGAGACCATTGCTTAGGTTTGGCATCATTGACCGCTGTGGCACGCCATTGCCGTGAGCAAGGCAAAAAATTGCGTATCCTTTGGCTTGATGCTCATGCGGATTTTAATACCAGCGAAATGACTCCATCAGGCAACATTCATGGCATGCCTGTGGCGTGTGCTTGTGGCTTTGGTCCTGATGCGTTAACCACCATTGGTGGTGTCAAAGGAGCGATTAGCCCAAAAGATGTGTATCAAATCGGTATCCGCAGTGTGGACGCTAAAGAAAAATACTTCATCAACGAAAAAGGCATAACTGTCTTTGACATGCGTTATATTGATGAAAATGGCATGCGTCATACCATGGAACAAGCGTTAAAAGACTTGGATGATGACACGCACTTACACATCAGTTTTGATGTCGATTTTCTTGACCCAAGCATCGCCCCAGCGGTTGGCACAACGGTGATGGGCGGACCTACCTATCGTGAAGCGTCATTGTGTATGGAGATGATTGCCGATACTGGTTTGATGGCATCTTTGGACATCATGGAGCTAAACCCAACCCTTGATGAACGCAACCGCACCGCAGTCATTATGGTGGATTTTATTGAATCCTTGTTTGGTAAATCCACCCTAGTCAGACCTGACACAACCCAATAATTCAAATCATTCATGGACATATTTTTTTAAGGACTTCAGTATGAACACTATCAACCAACCATCAAACAGCCAAGCTTATATTGACCGTGAAGAGCAATACGGTGCTCACAACTATCACCCTTTGCCTGTGGTATTAAACCGTGGCGAGGGGGTGCATGTTTGGGATGTTGAGGGCAAACAGTATTATGATTTTTTATCTGCCTATTCAGCGGTCAATCAAGGGCATTGCCACCCCAAAATCATCGCCACTTTAACCGAACAAGCCAAAACGCTGACCTTAACATCAAGGGCATTTCACAGTGATAAGCTTGGTGAGTTTGAAGCCTTTGCCTGTGACTATTTTGGCTATGATAAACTTTTGCCGATGAACACGGGCGCAGAAGCGGTAGAAACCGCCATTAAAATTTGTCGAAAATGGGCATACGAGAAAAAAGGCATTGATGAAAACCAAGCCAAAATCATTGTCTGTGAGAATAATTTTCACGGTCGTACCACCACCATCATTTCATTTTCTAATGATGAAAATGCTCGTAAAAATTTCGGCCCTTATACCCAAGGTTTTATTAAAGTTGAATACGACAATCTTCAAGCCTTAGAACAAGCGTTAACTGATAATCAAGATGTGGCAGGGTTTTTGGTTGAGCCAATCCAAGGTGAAGCGGGTGTGTATGTGCCATCTGAAGGTTATCTTGCCAAAGCCAAAGCCCTTTGCGATAAGCATAATGTGCTGTTTTTAGGCGATGAAATCCAAACGGGCATTGCTCGCACAGGCAAATTACTTGCCCTTGACCATGAAAATGTGCGTCCTGACATCTTAATTTTGGGCAAAGCCGTCTCTGGTGGCGTTTATCCTGTGTCAGTGGTCATGGCAGATGATGACATCATGAATGTCATTCGCCCAGGACAGCATGGCTCAACTTATGGCGGCAATCCGCTGGGGGCAGCGGTTGCCAAAACCGCTTTAGAGGTGGTGCGTGATGACAACTTAGCGGACAATGCTGATAAGCTTGGGCATATCTTTCGGGAAGAGATGCAAAAGTTGGTGGATAAGCATGAGCTTTTAACCTTGGTGCGTGGTAAGGGATTGCTCAATGCGGTGGTCATCAATGACACCGAAGACAGCAGTACGGCTTGGGACTTATGTTTGGCACTCAAAGAAAATGGACTGCTTGCCAAACCCACACACGGCAACATCATTCGATTTGCCCCACCGCTTGTGATGACTGAAACCCAACTGCGTGAGTGTGTGGACATCATCGCCAAAACGGTCGCCAAGTTTGAAGCAGACAGATGATATGATGGTTTTAATGGGTCAGTTTGTCATTTAAGCCCATTTATCATTTAAGCCCTTTTTATGGTTTAAAACTTAAGCCGTGTTATGCCTTTTGCTAACACGGCTTATTTTTTGACCAGCCTTTAATGGGCTAAATTAAAAGGGTATTTAAAGGGTTAAATTTAAAAGTCTAATCAGTTTGGCTTAATTTGGTCGGGTTATTTGGTCGGGTTATGTTGAAGCGTTTGCTGATATGCCGTATCCAACTGCTTGGTTGTCAACAGCTCTTGTATGACTGGAAAAACCTCTCGCTCTTCAAAGCGGATATGGTCGTATAACGCTTGTGCCAAGGCATGTAAATCATCAATGGTTGGGTGGCTGGCAGACTCAGTCAGCTGACTTAATGTGCGTAACTGCTCATGTTCGGCAAGCAGCTGCTTACCAAGCGCCATCACTTTGGGGTGGTTGCCATGATTTGCCAATAAAGGGGCAACCAAATATCTCTCTTCAATCGCAAAATGTGCGATTCGGTCATCATGAACATATGCCACCAATGCTTGCCAATGCCTAAAAATGTCATCAGTCGTGCTGTCTTTGGGGCATTGCATGGCTTGACGAGATAGGCTTAAGCCAAGCTGATGCTGTCGAGATAAGGGGCGAAGCTGTTCTATGCGGTACATAAACGGATGTCCTGAGTTAAAAATAGATATAATAAACCATGAAATGCAGTTTGTTTGATTGACTGGTGATGATAAATGAGTACCATACTGATTATTTTTAGAAGTTACGTACTTTAACCTTTTAATTTGGTGCATTTGCTTTAAGTGTTTAAGTATTCACGTATTTTTAGTACTTAATATTAGGCATTGGGAGATATTATGCAATCATCTTCTGGGGCAACGCAAACGACGCAAGTTGGTTCTTTTAAGGTCAATGTGGTGTTTGCGGCAGTGTTGATTGGTTTTACGCTTTATTTTATTTGGTGGGGATTGGGCTACACAAATTATAACAACACATGGTTATTTATTATTGCCACATTATTCGCTGTCTTTATGGCGTTTAATGTTGGGGGTAATGACGTTGCCAATTCATTTGGCACATCTGTTGGGGCAGGTACACTGACCATTCCACAAGCATTGGGTGTGGCAGCGATTTTTGAAGTGTCTGGGGCGGTGATTGCTGGCGGTGAAGTGACGGACACCATTCGTAAAGGCATCGTGGACTTAGAAGCGATGCACATTGAGCCGTTACAGTTTGTGTTTGTCATGATGGCATCTTTGGTTGCAGCGGCATTTTGGTTGTTGTTTGCGACCAAAAAAGGCTGGCCAGTCTCAACCACGCACTCCATCATTGGTGGTATCGTTGGTGCATCGGTTACATTAGGCTTTATGCTTGGTGGCAGTGATTCAGGGCTGTCATTGGTTCAATGGAATAAAATAGGTGGCATTGCTGTGTCATGGGTGTTGTCTCCTGTGCTTGGTGGCATTGCGTCGTATGCGCTGTTTTATCACATCAAAAAGCACATCTTAAGCTATAATGACTCAGCTCAAGAGCTTATCAGTCAACTTAATCAGCAAAAAAAACTGACTTTAGAAGAAGATAGGCAAGCCTTTGAACGATTGAGTGATTTACAAAAGTTATCTTATACAGGGTCATTGGTGAGAGATGCCCATTTATTTACGATAAAAAATGTAAATGTGTCAGAAGCTGATTTCAAAACCCCTTATTACAAAAAGTTGTATCAGATTGAGCAAAAAAAATATCAGCTACAAGCCTTTAAAGCACTACAAACTTGGGTGCCTTTGGTGGCAGCGTTGGCTGGTATGATTGTCTCAGCAATGCTGTTGTTTAAAGGGTTAAAAAACTTAGATTTGGGGATATCCATGCTTGGCAAATTTTTGCTGATGGGCATGATTGGTGTGGCGATTTGGATGGCAACCTTTGTCTATGCCAAAACCCTAAAAACAGACGAAAATCTTGATAGAGCCACGTTTGTTATGTTTAGCTGGATGCAGGTATTTACCGCTTCTGGCTTTGCTTTTAGTCATGGTTCAAATGACATTGCCAATGCCATTGGGCCTTTTGCCGCCATCATGGACGTGATACGCACCCAATCTGTACAAGCTCAAGCGGCTGTGCCGATGATAGCGATGGTTACCTTTGGGGTGGCGTTGATTGTGGGGCTGTGGTTTATTGGTAAAGAGGTTATCCAAACGGTGGGTAAAAACTTAGCAGAAATGCACCCTGCTTCAGGCTTTACAGCTGAGTTGTCTGCCGCTGGCGTGGTGATGATGGCGTCATTTTTGGGTTTGCCTGTGTCTAGTACGCACATTTTAGTGGGTGCGGTGTTGGGCATTGGTTTGGTCAATCAAAATGCCAACTGGGGCTTGATGAAACCCATTGCATTAGCGTGGGTAACTACCTTACCAGCCGCTGCAATCATCTCAGCGTTGAGTTTTGTGTTGTTTTATGCAATCTTTTAAGCTGTGAGACAGTATCTTGGTAAAACAGTATCTTGGTAAAATTGATAAAAGGCAACGACTTGGTGATGATAAAGGTGATATGGTTATTTATTGGATATGACCATTTGAACAATTGCCCTAGAAACAATCACCCTAGAACAGTGCTAAGATTTAAACTGTCTATTTTTTTATTAAAATTTTATCTATAAATAAATGTTAAATTTTACAAACGGCACTATCAAATAATGGGAAGTTTCAACACCATGATAATTCGCTTTTTCATACCAAGCCATATCCTGCTGATAGAATCGAGTAGTAGTAAACCCTGCCAACTCGATATTCATATTGCCTAATTTAGTGGTCAAATTGCTCGAAAATTGGCAAATAAGTTGATTACGGGGTGAATAAAAACCTGATGTCATCTTATGTTTATTCCAGGCTTTTACCACAAATCGGCTAAATACGTTGTCTGATTTGCCCCAGCCATCTTTAACAAAAATTTGAGTAACAAATTCTCGCCCTTGTTCACTCACTAAAGCTTTTGGTGTCAGTACGATTTCTTCAAGTTGTAAGTAACGGTGGAAGCTTAGATATTTTGGCTTACTGACTGTTTTAATGGTGCATAGATGACCTTGTTTAGCCAATAAGTCAGCTAAGCGTTGATGGTGATTATATTGATGTTGCAAGACGGTCAGTGATTGCTTGGCTCGTGTCAGAGCCACATATAAAGGTCTGACCGTATCTTGGCCATTTTCCTGATGGCTACTGACTTGGCTACTGATTTGGTCGATAACATAGACATGGTCAAATTCCATGCCCTTGGCACTGTGATAACTGAGTAAATAAACGGCTTTTTTACTGTCATATTGTGCCATTTCAAGCCGTTGCAATACTTGTTCATAGGTAACATCAGCCAAGTCTGCAATGCTATTTAAGATAGCCTGCCACGCCTTATCTAAAGCGGTTAAATGTTGTTCTTCTCGCCAATTTTCTAAAAATATGGTCACTTGTCCAGTGATTATTGCTAAGCGTTCATTATCTAAGAACTGGCACAACGCCTGCCCAATAAAGCTATTTAACGGAATTAACTGCTCGCTTTCATTGTAGCGTTGGCTATTTATACCTAAAATTTCTAAATAATGCTGTATGGCATCAAAGCATTGCCATTCGGGGGCTAAAATGGCAATGCTTGGTTGATGCTCTAAACTTTCAAATTCAGCCAGTTTGGCTTGAATATCTTGAGCAATCCAACTTGCCATATCAATACCTTTTGGCTGATGAAATGTGCCATGGCGAATCGGTAAATCTGGGTGAGTATGAGTGGGCTGGACGCTATTATCAGCATCTTTTAACCGATCTTCATTAGGCAATGACTGACTGATAAAGTCATTGGCAAGATTCACGATATTATCTGCACTGCGGTAATTATTAAGCAAATAATATTTTTGTGAAACGTCAATATGATAGTGTTGTTCAAATTGCTGAATAAATTCAATACTTGCCCCACGAAAGGCGTATAAATTTTGGTCATCATCGCCCACAACCATCAGATATCCACGCTGTTCATAGTTACTTAATGAATTGTTACTTGATGAACTGTTATCAGTGATGTCATCTTTAACTTCTTGTAAATCGGCTAAAAGCCCAATCAGCTCATATTGATACTCATCAATATCTTGAAACTCATCAACCATGATATATTGAAAATACTGGGGAGACTCTTTAAGCTGGGCAATTGCTTGCTCAATGAGCCATTGATAACGGGCATTATTTCGGCGTTTATCATCATTTTTTTCTTTGTTTAGATGAGCAATTTTAGAACAAATTTCGTCCAGTTGTTCATTGGTGGCATCTTTTTCTGACAATCCTGTGATTTGGCGGGCTAAGGCATGGAAAGTCAAAATCGTTACGCCATTGGCATTATTCCCCACTAAGGCTTTTAAGCGGCCTTGCAATTCACACACTGCCAAACGGTTATAAGCTAAAATCAATATTTTTTCAGGTCTAATCTCTTCAATCATCAACAGATGAGCGACCCGATGCACGACAACCGTGGTTTTACCTGAACCGGGTCCTGCTAAAATCATAGATGCACGGCTTTTATCTTCAATGATTTGCTTTTGTACATTACTTAAATGGCTGGGTAAAATCAGTTTTTTATAATCTTTGAGATAAGGGCGAGTAACATCGGTGTCTTTGGGAATATATTGCTTAACCACGTGAGCTAACGGATATCTAAAGTAGTCTTCCATCAGTGAGCGTTTGGTGTTCATGTCGCTATTAAGCCAATGATTTAACACATGAATCCGCATACAACGGTCAGTATAATGTTGTTGTAAGTAACGATAAGCAACGGCGTTATATGGTTTTTTGGTTTTATTCGCACCAATAAAGAAAATCGCATTGGCATCATCATCAAGGCGTGATAGCTCGATGATGCGTAATCTTTGTAGCTGTTCAAGTTGGTGCAAAATGGTTATTGGTGAGCGATTGAGTTGCTCAGCAATATCGTCCAATGAGAAATTTACCCCCACTTCTTTCCCCTTGCCATCAAGCTTGGCAAAAATATACTCATCAAGCAGTGGAGCAAGTTGATTGATTTGCTGTTCGGCAAGGTTTCGCCAGTTGTGCCAATCATCGCTAAGCTGTTCAATTGCCAGTTGGTTTTTAGTTTCAATGGTTGAGCTGACGGTAAAATAATGCTTTGAGTGATATCGTGTGGCAATGATATTTAACGCTCGCAACATTGGAAAAATGTCTTTAGCGGTGCGGAATTGATACTGATGAGCCACAAGCCAATTATCCAAGGCTTTGCCATCAAAACGCTCAAACCCATCCACACTATCCATCTGTTGATAATGTGCTTGAAAAAAATCGCTATTAATAAAGGCTTTTAGGGCATCAAGGATACGTTTTTTCTTA
The DNA here is from genome assembly GCF_037201985.1 of Lwoffella lincolnii. NCBI lineage: Bacteria > Pseudomonadati > Pseudomonadota > Gammaproteobacteria > Moraxellales > Moraxellaceae > Lwoffella > Lwoffella lincolnii. Next base: position 436,900 of record NZ_CP147511.1, read on the forward strand.
TTAAACTCACTTTTTAGATGCCTGACAGTATGGTTTAGGCGAATATTAACCACAATTTCCCATTGAGCAAATCCCAGTTTGACCAGTTGACGCAGTAGGTCTAGTAACTGCTTGACCGAATAGCCTAACGCCACGGCAAGCTCAGGCAAGTGGTAGCGAGTGGGCTGTGTTTCTGTGGTTTTATAAATACTGGTCTGGGTCGGTAAATTGTCGTTAATTTGCTGTAATTGGTGATACAGTTTAAGTAGTTTACTATTATGCTCTGCTGTGGGGCTTTGCAATGGTTTAATGGTAATAAAAGCAGGCTGTTGTTCTTTTTCAATCAATAAGCCGTAGCGTTCTAATGCCAATAGAGCCACACGAATTTGGGTGTTAAGTTGTTCCACATCATCATCAATGCCTAAAATTGGCAACAACAAATTGCCTGCAAACCATTGGTCGCTAGGCTGTCTGCCTAGAATCGGTCTGATTTGCTCCCAGCAGTTTTTTAGAGTTTCGGTATTGGGAATACGAGAGAGGCGTTCTTGTTTAAACTGATTTTCGATGTCGCTATTGTCCCATAGCATGTAGGCGTGAGCATGCTCATGGGATTTTCTTGCCCCACGCCCAATTTCTTGGACATACGATTCAAGATTATTTGGCACACCACTATGAATGACGGTATGAATGCCTGCTTTATCAATGCCCATGCCAAAGGCATTGGTACAAACAATCACGTCCAGTTCATTGTTTTTGAACTGTTGTAAAATTTGCTTTTTCTGTGATTCATCCAGTTTGCCATGATAGGCGACCGCTTTGAGATTCTGTTCAGCAAAGTGTTTGGCGTATGCTTCACAAGCTTTGCGGTTTCTCAGGTAGACAAGAGCGATACCTTGTTCGGGGTTTTCAAGATGGTTTTGCTCATACCAAGCTTGACGTTCATGCAAGATTTGATAAATTCTTGTCATGCGGTTGTCTTTTGCCACTTGCTCAAAATGTGGGGTAATATTCTCACGCCAAATTGTTAGGTTATCGATAGGTGTACCATATTGCACCAAAGGTTTATTATTCGTTAAAGTAACCAGTTTATTGACCAATTCTTTATCCAAATCTTCTTTGACACGGCTAGAAGCAGTAGCGGTTACAAGGCTGACTCTTGGGGCAATAAATTCATATTCTCTAGCAGGTTCATTAACGGTTTTGGGCGTATTGCCTGCTAGCAAATCAAATTGATTGTCATTTTTACTGGGCTTTTTCGCCATTGCCTTGATGTCATTCTGCACTTTTTGGGCAATTTCGGAACCATAACAGGCAATAATGTGGTCAGCAATCCGTAAAAAATCAGGACGAAAATCTGTGCCCCATTGGCTTAAGGTATGAGCCTCATCGAGTACCCAAAAGGCAGGCGTACGATTTTTAAGCAGTTGGCGAATGCTGTATGTACGTAAGCGTTCTGGGCTTAAATACAGGATATCGATATCACCTTGCCACACGCCTGTGATAATATTCTTTTGAGTCTCAGGCGTTTGCCCTGATGTCAGATAGGCGATACGGCTTTTATAGTTGGGCAGTTGGGTATGAAGATTAATGACTTGGTCTTCAATCAAGGCTTTTAGTGGTGAAATAATAACGGTGAGCTGGCGTTGGTACTTGCTAAAAATAAGCGCAGGTAATTGAAAGGTGAGACTTTTACCACCCCCCGTTGGCAAAATTCCTAATGGAATGTCTTGATTGGCGAGGGTGGCTTTGACAATTTGCATTTGTCCATCACGCAATTTGTCAAAACCAAAAAATTCTTGACATTGGCTGTTAATCCAATCTTCATTAGTGGCATCAATCTGCCAAAAGGTGTCTTCAGCGTGTTGAAAACTCTGCTTATAAATCGGGTGTTTGGTAATCCACACAGGGCGACGGGCTTGTGGTTTATCAAAATAGCGTAGCCAATTAACAAAACATGCCAAACCTAGATACTGCCAAGAATGGGGAGTTTCTTTAAATATGCCTTTTTGCTGTTTGATTTTTTGTTTTTTAATTGTGTTACAAGCTTGCTGTAGCAATGCAACCAGTTCGGATTGATTGCCTTTAGGCATTTCACTTGTTATTGAATCCCAATCGAAGATGCAATCATCATCAATACAAAAATACTGGTTATTGGATAATTTCTCAAGATTGGGCAGTAGTTGATGGTATAAGAACTGACTGTCTAACGGTAAATTGTTCCATGCTGTCAGACAAAGTTGAAAAATTATCTGACTTTCAACACAGTCCAACACAGGATTGTTATGGGTGGTATTGGCTTTATATAGTTTGGCTAACGCATGGGTAGGTTGATGTGGAATCAGCAGGCAACTTAGAATAAGCGTATCCCATGTTTTGACTTGCCATTGAGACAGTGTATCATCGGTAACATTCAATTTCTCAATAGCCTTAAAAAAATCCACCAGTATTGGTAAATCAAATTCAACCAAATTATGCCCAGCTAAATGGTCAGCAGTTTGAAAAATCTCAAAAAATAGACTTGCGTAACTGCTAAATAGCGTCTCATCAAATTGCCAATATAAATGACCAACGACAATCGCACCATCGAGTAGTTTTTGAGTGCTTGGTTCAATTTCTAGGTCAAGCCATACGATGGTATTTGGCTTTGATTGAACTTGCGCTAAAATGGTTTGAATGTCGCTAACTGCGGTTAGATTCTCAAAATATTTGCTAAAATTTACCTGTAGATATTCGCTTAAGCCTGCAATGGGATTGGGTGCTTTTGGGGGGTATGAAGCAGGTTCGATAAGCTCGGGTATATTTAACATGATTTAACTCTGAATGTTTGAATGATTTAATTTTTAAGATAGATTGAGATAAGCCAAATCAATATAAGTGATATTGGCATTATTTACAATTAAACTGTTTCTTGAAATTTAATTCAATCTGTTTCATAATATTTATGATGACTGAGTAACAAAAAAATGAATAAGTAACAAAAAAAATATCTTATAATATCCTATTAAATTAAAACTTGTGGCGTGTGTTAGTTAAGCGTCATTCAAGTAAAATCAGGACATGATTTAAACATTTAAAATTGTTCAATTACTTCACATGTTAAAGTTCAATAAATTCACCCTTTTACCACACATGGCATTTTCTTATGAACTTTTGGCTGTTGTTATTACATATTTTAGGGGCGTGCATTTGGGTTGGTGGGCATTTATACCTGTGTTTGTGTGTATTACCCAAATCTGTGCGTGAGCAGGACAGTCGACTTATCTTAAACTTTGAAGGCAGTTTTGAAAAGCTTGGTATGACGGCTTTGCTTGTGCAGGTACTGACAGGCTTTTATATGGCTCATAGATACTTGCCCCAGTTTGCGATGCTCACCAATCATGACAATCCGATAGCGGTGCTTATCAGCTTAAAAATCACGTGGCTGGTGCTGACGGCACTCACGGCATTATCCGCTCAGCTTATCGTCATTCCACGGTTAAAAAAGGATTTAGAGAATGCCAAATTACGCCACTTGTTTATTGGGCATATTGTGTCAGTAACGTTGTTGTCATTGGCGTTTATGGTAACTGGGGTATTGTTCCGTACAGGGTTTTAAATGGTTGGCATGATTATGATTTATCATGATGATTTATCACAATGATGATTTGGCATAATTGCCACAATCATGATTATCTATGAATTATGAATATTGTGAATAATGATTGCCTGTCATGGTCATGTCAACTTTATTGGCATAAGGACACAGTGTTAAAGATGCAGTGTTAAAAATGCAGTGTTAAAAATGCAGTGATTAAGGAGACAATGATTAACTTCCGTTTATCCATCTTACCGACCTTGTTTGGTTTATTAAAGTATCTTTTGTTGTTTGTGGTCATTTATTTACTGGTGAATTGGTGGCGACAGCCTGTCATGCCTGCTCAGCCAAATTTACATTTGATGGATTATCAAGGCATGCCTGTTGATGTGTCTGCCATCAGCCAAAATTCCCCTGTGTTGGTGTATTTTTGGGGCAGTTGGTGTGGCGTGTGTGCGGTAACATCGCCTAAGGTCAGTCAGCTACATCAAGATGGCTACCCTGTGGTCAGCATCGCTGTTAAATCAGGTGATGATGCTGAGCTGGGTCAATATTTGCAACAGCATCATTATGAGTTTATTACCATCAACGACAGTCATGGACGGATATTTGCTGATTGGCAGGGGCAAGTTACGCCTTCATTTGTGATTTTGCATCAAGGAAAAATGACTCAAGGCATGACAGGCATTCAACCGCTGTGGTCGTTAAAGTTGCGATTGATGTTACACAATTATTTGCCTGCTTGGTGAATGGGTGGCAAATTGCTCCGCATATAAGATAAGATTTGTATCAGCTTTTATTTATTTGATTGGGTCAATCAGCCACATGATAAAAATTATGCTCAAGCCTATGAAATGGCTCATATTCACCGCCATCTTGCTGGTCATTGCTTTTCATGTGATGGTGGCAGGATTGCTTGTGGTGTGGCAAACTCAGCCCATTACCAACAGCATGTTTATGTTGACACATCGTCTACAAGGTGGACAAGTTACCCAGCAATGGGTAGAGTATGACGACATCGCTAAGAGTGCCAAACAAGCCGCCATTGTCAGTGAAGATGCTAAGTTTGTCAGTCATCATGGCTTTGATATGCAAGGCATCGAAAAGGCATTAGAAAAAAACCAAAGTTTGGGTAAAGTGTCAGCAGGTGGCTCAACCATCAGCCAACAGTTGGCAAAAAACTTATTTTTAACTTCACAAAAATCCTACATTCGTAAAGCAGATGAAGCACTTATCACCATGATGATAGAACATATGTGGGACAAACAGCGTATCTTGACAGCGTATCTTAATGTTGCAGAGTTTGGTAATGGCATTTATGGCATTCAAGCGGCGGCACTGCATTATTTTGATAAACCTGCCAGTAAACTCAACCGTGATGAAGCAGCATTGCTCATTTGCTTATTGCCCAATCCCAAATATTATCAAGACAATTTAAATAACAAACGCCTACGCAATAAGCAACGCATCATCATGAGACGCATGCCATCTGCCCAGTTACCTTGAGTTGGCAGTGCTTTATTTACCCATAGACGACATTTTCACATTCTGTGGTTCAGCACCTTGACTACCTTGCCTCAATCTAAACGTGCAAAATTAAATTATCACCCTTTGTCAGGTTATGGGTCGATTTTTTTGGCATATTGGCGTATATTAGCCAGTTTAAGCCAATTGTTAACGCTTGTACACCAAATGGGGCGGTCTTAAGTGTTTTTGTGTGTCAATCATGTGTGTCAATCAGTCAAATGGTCAAATGGTCAAATGCTAATGTTTTAATCGTTTTAATCAAGCATGTTTAACCAGCCCAGCCAAATTTTAGATGTTTAAGTGAGTCAATCATGTCAAAAATTCAACAAGTCTTTGCTCAGTTACAACAAAAGCAAAAAAAAGCCGTTATTCCCTATGTGATGGCAGGTGATCCCAATCCAACAGCAACCGTGCCATTGATGCATGAGTTGGTGGCACATGGTGCGGATATCATTGAGTTGGGTATGCCGTTTGGTGATCCAATGGCAGATGGCAAGATTATTGCCACTGCTGCTGAGCGAGCTTTGGCACAAGGCACAAATACTCGCCAAGCCATTGAGATGGTTAAAATTTTTCGCCAAGACAATCAGCACACTCCTGTTATCTTGATGGGTTATCTTAATCCCATTGAAATCATTGGCCATCAAACTTTTTTGTCTGCCTGTCAAGATGCGGGTGTTGATGGTATCTTAATTGTGGATTTGCCACCACAGGAGGCAGGTGATTTGCTGGAATTATTGGCAGAGCATGACATGGATGAGATATTTTTGCTGTCCCCAACCACCTTGCCAGAGCGACGTGAGCAGGTGCTAAAATATGGACGTGGTTTTATCTACTATGTGTCATTAAAAGGGGTAACAGGGGCAAGCAATTTAGATGTGGGCGATGTTACCGAGCAAGTACAACAGATAAAAGCCATGACTGACCTGCCCGTGTGCGTGGGCTTTGGTATCAAAGATGCGAAGTCTGCCAAATCCATCGGACAGATGGCAGATGGCATCATCGTGGGCAGTGCATTGGTTAACCACTTTGCCAACATTGATATTAATGATGCCCATGCGGTCAATCAAGCCAAAGATAAGCTGTTGGCGACGTTTGACAGCTTGGTTAAAGCGGTTAAATGATATTTAAACACACGACCCTTTAGGAACATGCTCTGGTAGATTTTGACTATGGGTCGATTGTGAATATAGATTGCCAATAAGGACAGCCATGAGTTTGACACAAAACACTTCAGACATCGCAACGCCAACCATAACCGACACGGTAAATGGCAATACCCAAACCAATGCTAAAAATAATGCTAAAAATAATGCCCAAAACAACCCAACCAGTACCGTGTCTGATACCATGTCTGTGTGGTTAGACCGTCCTGTCCCCAGCGTGGATTATCATAATGTCATCGCATTGACTGCTGTGGAGACCGAGCCGTCAACCCAATGCAGTCACTGTCATAGCATGATAACCAACACCGCTTTACGTTTTAATGACTTTGTGTGTCCACATTGTGATCACCATTTGACATTCACGGCTCGTGACCGCTTGATGTGGTTTTTTGATGATGTGACAGGTGAGCTTGGGCAAGACTTTAGCACCACTGACCCATTGGGCTTTAGTGATAGCAAGCCCTATCCTGAGCGGTTAGCCCAAGCCCAAGAAAAGACAGATGAGTCAGAAGCCTTAGTGGTGATGCAAGGGCATGTTAAGGATTTGCCAATGGTTGCTTGTGCGTTTGACTTTGCTTTTATGGGTGGCTCTATGGGATCGGTGGTGGGAGACCGATTTGTGTTGGCGGCCCAGACTGCTCTTAGCAATCGCTTGCCGTTGGTGTGTTTTGCTGCTTCAGGTGGTGCTAGAATGCAAGAAGGGTTGTTGTCATTGATGCAAATGGCACGTACCGCTGCTGCCATAGAACGGCTAAAACAAGCAGGCGTGCCATATTTGGTGGTGCTGACCAATCCTGTGTATGGTGGCGTGACTGCAAGCCTTGCCATGCTTGGTGATATTCATCTGGCTGAACCAAAAGCAATGATTGGTTTTGCTGGCAAGCGTGTCATTGAGCAGACCGTGCGTGAACAGCTAGATGAGCCATTCCAGCGAGCAGAATTTTTGCTTGAGAATGGGGTAATCGACCAAGTGGTGCATCGCCATCAGCTCAAAGACACCGTGCATCGATTATTGGCAAAGCTAACCCATTAACTTACTTGCATGTTAACTTTTAACATCGCATGTTAATGGTGTTACATCACATTGTTACATGTTAATGGTGTTGCCTTTTGGCATTTTGCCATCTCGATTTTGCCAGTATTTGGTTATATAATTGGTGTTTTATTGATAGTGAAGTTACCGTTCATGCCATCTTTAAGTTCTTTTGACAATGACCAGCCCAACGTCTCACTGAATCCTGCCACGTTTCAGACACTTGATGACTGGCTGACTTATATCCATGGCATTCACATATCGGCGATAGACATGGGGCTGTCAAGAGTGCGTCCCGTTGCCGACATGTTGGGCATCACCGCATGGGGTAACAACAGAGATGGCGACAGTGCCAATCAGCAAATCACTGCTCATGTTTTTATGGTTGCAGGGACGAATGGAAAAGGCTCTACCACGGCCACCATTGCTCAAATTTGCCAACAAGCAGGCCACAAAACTGCTCTGTATCAATCACCACATTTGCTTAAGTTTAATGAGCGGGTACGCATTGATGGGCAATCAGTGAGTGATGAATGGTTAATTGATGCCTTTAAACGAGTAGAAGAAGCTCGCTTGGCGTGTCAGGTCAGTTTGTCATTTTTTGAAATGACCACGTTGGCGGCGTTGTTGATTTTTGCTAATGCCAATTGTGATGTTTGGGTATTGGAAGTGGGCTTGGGTGGTCGCTTAGATGTGGTCAATTTGATAGATGCCGACGTGGCAGTCATTACTAATGTTGGTATTGACCATGTGGACTGGTTGGGCGATAACCGTGAGTCCATCGGTTATGAAAAAGCAGGCATTTTACGACAAGGCATGACGCTTATTTATGGTGAAGCAGACATGCCAGCATCAGTTGCTAAGCAAATCGAGCAGTTGGACGTCACTGTTTATCAGGCAGGGCGGGATTATGGTTTTTATCAACGTGATGCTGATATGGGTGCTAACAAGCTAACTTGTGGTCAACAGTGGCAATACAGCAATCCTGCCATCACGTTAAACTTACCATATCCCAGCTTATCTTTGGTCAATGTTACTAATGCCATCAGTGCGGTGCTGGCAAGCGGTTTGAGCATTAGCGATGAGCATGTTCGTATGGCGATGCCACAGGTGCGTATGCCGGGTCGATTTGATTTGCGTCATATTGGAGGACGACAATGGCTATTTGATGTGGCACATAACCAAGAAGGCATCAATTTTTTATTAGAGCAGTTACAACAGCGATTACCAAGTATGGTACGAACGTTGCCAACCGTTCAAACCACTGATGCCAATAAGGGGCAAATACGCTTATTATTTTCGATGTTGGTGGATAAGGACATTGATAAGGTGGTTACGCATCTTCAACAGGCAAATTTGCCCATTGTCAAATGGTATGTGGGAGTTATCAACCATGCCAGAGCTGCCTCAGCCGAGACATTGCAGCAAGTGCTTAGCCAACACTTAGCAAGCGAGCATTATCATATCTATGATGACATGGCAAGTGCCACCCAAGCAGTACAAGCGGACAGTACCGCTGATGAGCTGATATTGGTGTGTGGGTCTTTTCATACCATTGCTGAGAGTTTGGGCTATTTAGGAGCATGAAAGCCATTGAAGCAGTTTGCACTTTAAGCGGTTTGCATGGGGTAGGATATGTAGTAAAATTGGCAAACAAATTTAAGTCATGGGTGTGTATTAGGGGAGAGTGGGCATGAGCTTATCACGACAGGGCATTTTAGGGGCGGTGCTATTCATCGGTGGTAGTGTCATGCTATATGCCATGGTGCAAAAAGTCAATGACAATACCGCTCAAACCACTGACATCACCGCAAACTCTGTACAGATGAGTGATGTGCAAAGCAATGATGTGAAAAGTAATCAGCATCATCAAGGTTCAAGCCAAAATTCAAGCCAAAGTATCGAAAGCGATTTGATGGTTGAGCCTTTGACCACCGATATTGAAACCGAAAAACAGATACTGGCAAAAAAACAACAGCAACGCATTGCCAATGTCAAAGAACAAGAAAGGCGAACGCAAGTCTTTTTGGAAGAAAACCAAAAGGCTGTCGATGTTGCCTTAGCCAAAGCTCGTGCTGAAAGTGAAATTTATGCCGCCAAAAATAAAGCCAAAACCGACAATGGCACTGAACCAGCTGACAACCTAACCACGGCAGAACAAGACAACATCAGCCGCCCTGTGGTAACCGCACGTCAAGCTCCCAAACAGCCCCCTGCCAAAAATCAACAACAAGCCAGTGCGTCACAAGCAACCAATAACGCCAACGAAACAACACAAAATACCCAAGCCAACAACACCCAAGCCAACAAAGCTCCGCCAAAAAGCCCCATTAACCACACAGTCAAACGGGGTGATGGCTTGATAAGGTTGGCACGGCAATATAACGTTAGCCTAGAAGCCTTAGCCACTATGAATAAATTGGCAACCGATGCTGAGCTGACTTTGGGGCAACAATTAATCATTCCATCAGGCAAACAAATCGCCCGTTTAGAGCGTGAAGCCAAAGAAGCCGAAAAAGCCAAAGAGCTTGCCAAACAAAAAGCCCAGCGAGAAAAACAGCTGAAAGCCGAACAAGAAAAACAGGAAAAACGCCAGCAAGAACTGCTGGCACAAAAATCTGCCGAGGCCAAACGAGCATCGCAACAAAAGCTAAAAGAAGCCCGTCAGACCGTCAAAGAAACAGATGCTAAAGGCAACTTTGGCGTACAAGTGGCGTTAGCAAGCAATCAACAACGAGCCGATGAAGTGGCAGCCAAATTTAAAAAAGCAGGTTATCAAGTCAGTACCAGCCAGACCAGCCGTGGTGTGCGAGTCATGGTCGGTCCTGAACGTGGCAAAATAGCCGCCATTGCTCTAAAAGACAAAATCAACAGTGACCCCAATGTTGGTACAACAGAAGCATGGGTACTATATTGGCGATGATTTGCCCCAATTTTTACCCAATATTTTTATTCATGTTTTTATTAATTAAGCCTGCCTTATGAAACAAAGCACTGCCCTAGATATTTTAAAAACTGGACATAATGTCTTTTTGACAGGATCGGCAGGGGCTGGCAAAACTTACACGCTGAACCAATATATCCATTATCTACAAGCTCGACAAGTGCCTGTTGCCATCACTGCCAGTACAGGCATTGCAGCCACCCACATGAATGGCACAACCATTCATAGCTGGTCGGGCATTGGCATTCGCATGACCATGGAAGATAAGCAAATAAGCCAGCTTAAAAGCAAAAAATCCCTAAAAGAACGGCTGGAACAAACGCAAGTGCTTATCATTGACGAAATATCCATGTTGCATGCCAAACAGCTGGATTTGATTAACCAAGTGCTAAAAGTGGTGCGAAATAATGACAAGGCATTTGGTGGTATTCAGGTGGTGTTATCTGGCGATTTTTTTCAGTTACCACCAGTGGGTGAGCGAGGTGAGAGCAACCGAGATAAATTCGCCTTTATGTCCAAGGCATGGCTGGAAGCACAACTGCATGTTTGCTATTTGACCGAACAGCATCGCCAACAAAAAAACACGTCAAATTCACTGAGTTTAAATGACATTTTAAACCAAATCCGTCAAGCGTCGGTTACTCACGATGCCATCGAAGTATTACATGACAGTCAGCACAACCACATTGGTCAAATCCGTACCCGTCTATATACCCATAATGTCAATGTCAATAGCATCAATGACACGCAACTTAGCCATCTGACTGGAGAGGCGCAAGTCTATCATGCGATGGCAAATGGCGACCCTAAGCTGATAGACATGCTCAAAAAAAGCGTCCGTACCCCAGATGAGCTGACCTTAAAAATTGGGGCAAAAGTGATGTTTGTGAAAAACATTCCTGATTTATCGGTGTGTAATGGTACGATGGGTGAGGTGGTAAAATTTGTAACCACCAACGATAAAAATGAGCCCATGCCTAAGCACGACGCTTCTCAAACTGATGCTTCCTTAACCGAAAGTCTGACCAGCAAACCCAATGATGAACTGGCTAAGCAGACCGAAGATGATGCAAAAGATGATGATACAAAAGATGATGAAAAAATAATCAAAACCAAATATCCTGTGATACGCCTAAATACAGGACGAGAAGTCATCGCCACCCCAGAGCAATGGGTGGTAGAAGATGAAATTGGACTGCCCCTTGCCACCTATTGGCAAGTGCCATTGAGCTTAGCTTGGGCAATTACCGTGCATAAATCGCAAGGCATGACTTTAGATGCCGCAGAAATTGACCTTCGCAATACCTTTGAGTTAGGGCAAGGCTATGTGGCACTGTCTCGCTTAACCGATTTGTCTGGGTTAAAATTGCTTGGTTTTAACCAAACCAGTCTTAATCTTGACCCTTTGGCTCGTGGGGCAGATAAGCGGTTTTTAGAGCTGTCAGCAGAAGTGCAAGCCACCTATGATGAACTGGATAAAGATGCCATTACCCAAGCACATCAAAACTTTGTCATACAGTGTGGTGGCACAAATGACTCAGCCGTCATTGCTGACCATCAAAAAAAACAAGAACAAAAAAAGCAACAACAGCAGAAAAAAGAGCATCTGAGTAATCAAAGCGTCATCACCGACAGCACCATTGACATCACCAAACGTCTGCTTGCCCAGAGCCTAACCATTGCCGAGACAGCTCAAGAACGAAAGCTGGCACAAGCCACCATCATGCGTCATCTGCAAGCCATCAAAGAAGAAGACCCCAACTTCCCTTGTGAACACCTAAGACCAAACGATAAGTTGGTTACAGACGTTTATCAAGCCTATGATGCCATTATGGCCATCAATGATCCCAATGATTTTGACCAACAAGGTAACATCAAACTAAAGCCCATTTTTGACAGGTTGCACGAACGTGTGTCTTATAATGACATTCGTTTGGCTCTAATCTTTAAACCATAAGTCATTTAAACCATAAATTGCCATCATCATGACTCATTCATACCCCAAACAGCCACCCTTAAAAATCGCCATCAATGGTTTTGGTCGTATTGGGAGAAATGTACTGCGTGCCTTGTTGGAGCGACAACTGCTATCAACCGACGATGCCAGTTGTCCATTGGAGTTGGTTGCCATCAATGACTTGGCAGATGCCAACACCAAACTGCATTTACTCAAATTTGACAGCACGCATGGACGGCTAAGCCAACAAGGCATACATGCCAGTCTAAGCAAAACAGGCAACTTACACCTACAAAAACTGGACAAACAACATAGGCAGTTTAACCATGCTCATGGCATTGTGAACATCATTGATATCCCACTGTTGCAACACGCCAGCCCAAAAGAGTTGCCTTGGCAACAGTTGGGGGTTGATGTGGTGCTTGAATGTACAGGACAATTCCGTTCTTACGCTGATGCCAACTTGCATCGACAAGCAGGGGCAACACAAGTTATCGTAGGTGCTGCCCCCTTTGATGATGTCGATGCCAGTGTGGTCATGGGCATCAATGAGATGATTTTAACCCGTCAACTGCCCATCATATCCAGCGTATCTTGCACCACACAAGCCTTAGTGCCATTGATTGACACTTTGCACCAAGCTTATGGTGTAACAGCGGTCATGATGACTGAAATCCATGCACTTACCGCTGACCAAAATGTCTTAGACCAAGCCCATCGTGATCTGAGACGGGCTAGGGCATCAGGGTTTAATATCATACCGACCACGTCCAGCAGCCTTGCCGCTACTGAGCGAGTATTGCCTTATATGGTGGGCAAAATCAACGGACATTCTATCCGTGTACCCACCATTGATGTGGCCGCCATTGATGTTACTTTTCAGCTGGCACAAATAAGCACACCAGATAAAATTAACCAAACACTAAAATCAGCCAGCCTTGATAAACTATCAGGTATCATGGGTTACAGTGATGCACCGTTGGTATCCAGTGATTTTTTTCATCAGCCTCAATCATTGATTGTTGATGCCCTACAGACCATGCAAGTGGGGGATATGATAAAGGTATTTGCTTGGTATGATAATGAGTGGGGTTATGCCAACCGTTTGGTGGATATGTGTGTGTATTTGGCATCGCTATCGCACTAAATGGCTGTTGTTTGAATGGTAATCTTATTGTCAGCATTGGTTTGGCAATCGTAAACTTAAATGAATCATCTGAAAAATAAACGCAACAAACCCACATGACAGGGCAGGTCATGCGAGTTTGTTACAAACTGTCCTTAGTTTAAATCACCATTCCTTGGTGATTTTTGGGCTTTGGGGTGGTCTTAACGCTCATGGGGGTGAGCATCATGTTCCTTGACCGTTATTGTCTTCCTTGTTCATTCTTCCTTAAATTGGGCTTGCTTCCTTGAATTGGGCTTGGTAGAACCAAGCTTAACCCTTATTGGTTTAACAGCACAACATCACCACGTCCATCACGTTTTTTAACGGTCATTCCTTGCCTTGAGAGCATTCCTTTGCACCGTGTGGCTATTCCATGTGTCTGTGCCGTGTGACCATAATCGCAAATTTTACCCTGTCATCATAGACGCATAAATCGTCAATGATTGTAAGCATATGCTTACAAGATGACCATGGAACAACAACACCATGGAACAACAACAATGACATTAAAGAACAATGACATTAAAGAACAATGACGTTCAAGAGCAATGACGTTAAGGATTGTTCTGAGCGTTACTGGCATCTAGCATCAACTGAGCCGCTTCCAATACATAAACTTCGCTCTCAGGCTCTTTGGGGCGCTCTTTTTCTTTCATACGGCTAAGCTCTTCAAACTTAGCATCCATCGCTGCTTGATACATGTCCCAGCTGGCATAAGGTTTTTGTCCTGTGGCTTTGCGTCGGGCATTTTCAGCAGCCAAGGTTTTTTGCTCCACTTCTTTCATGTGGTTACGGCGGTCATCAATATCAAGTTTGATGGGTTTTTTATCATCTTCCATGTTGCGAATGGCATTGATTTTAGACAGATACACAAATTGTGGGTTGCTCTGTTGGCGTATTTTGGACTGTTGGTTTAAAGTGGCAAGGGTGTCGCTGGTGAACTTGCCTTCAGGCTTAAATGGTGCGGTCTTAATGGTGTCCCATTTTAGGGCATACTTTTGTGAGCGTTCACCAAAAGTTGCCCCATCAAAGATATTGACCAACGCCACATCAGGCACAACCCCTTTATTTTGCGTACTGCCACCTGTGATGCGATAAAATTTTCGTTGAGTTAAGGTGGCACTGCCTAACGCCAGATTGTCCAGCTGAATTTGGGCTGAGCCTTTGCCTGTGGTCGTACTGCCAACCACCAAGCCACGCCCATAATCTTGAATGGCAGCGGCAAAAATCTCACTGGCAGACGCTGATGCTAAGTTGGTAATCACCACCATGTCGCCATCATACAGCTGTTCGCCATCATCACGGTCGGTATAGACCTGCACATTGCCTTGATTGTCACGGATTTGTACCATGGGTCCTTTTTTAATGAATAAATCAAGCATGTTGGCAACTTCATCTAAAGACCCCCCTGGATTGTTGCGTAAGTCCACCACCAAACCATCAATGTGTTGTTTTTTAAGGGCTTTAATGGCATTTTCGGTATCAATGCTGACACTGCGGTATTCCATGCCATGACGGCGAGCTTGATAGTTTAGATAAAAACTGGGAATCTCAAGCACCCCAATACGTTGGTCTTTGCCATTATGTGACATGGTAATGACACGGTGATTGACACCACTGTCTTCTTGTTTGATGACATCTCGCTCAATGGTAACAAGACGAGCAGAAGAGTCTGGACTGCCTGCTTGCTTAAGCTTTAACGTAACGGGCGTGCCACGCTTACCACGGATAAGAGCCACCACTTCACGGGTTGACCAACCCACCACATCTTGCATGTTTTTACCATCGCCTGCCACACTCAAAATCACATCATTGGGCTTGACTTGACCAGTTTTTGCCGCAGGCCCACCTTCCACTAAAGTAACGATGCGAGTATAGTCAGGATTTTTTCGGTCTGGACGAATGGACACGCCAATGCCTTCTAGTTGCAAATTAGATTGAATTTGTAGTTCGGTGGCTTGAATGGGGGCGTAATAATTACTGTGTGGGTCATAGGTTAATGCCGCTGAATCCAAAATGGTCTGCATGATTTCATCATCTTTTAAACGCTTTAGTTGCCCCAATTGTCGTTGCATTCGTTGTTGCATGATTTGTTTTGGTGTGCGCGCATCATTACGCAACAAATCTTGTCCTAGGGCAATGTCAGGATTATCGACATAGATTTTCTCCTTGGCTTTTTCTTCTTCTTGTCCTAAGGTGATGCTAATCAAGTCAAAAATCAGTTTGCGTTGCCAGTAGTTTTGTTGCTCTTTGACACTATTAAAGCGTTCTGCCTTTTCTCTGTCTAATATGATGCTGTCTTTGGTTTTTAGATTGATGTTATCTTTGGATAAAAACTGCTGTGCAAAATCATAATACTCAATCGAACGGTCAAGATATCGCTCAAAAATTGCCACACCAGCAGACAAATCACCTTGCTTTAAACGAATGGCATAATCATCGTTGTACTTTCGCTTAAACTCGTTAATATCTGACTGCAAAAACAACGTGCGACTGGGGTCAAGCGTGTCTAAATACATAGATAGCATCTTTTGCCCCATTTCTTTATCAAGAGGTTGATTTAAATAATGACTGCGGTCAAGTAATGTTGCCACTTGTCTGGCGGTCAACCGTTGTTCAGGCGTGATGTTAAAGTTACTGGTGGGTTTGGCAATGGCAGTTTGATGACCTTGTGCCACCAAAATACCCACAATGGTGATGCTGGCGATGCTTAGTAACCATTGAGAACCTTGATAAATGGTTGGAATTTTTTGTGTCATAACAAAGTTACCTTTTTAAAGCGAATATTGTTTTAAAGCGAATATTTTAAAGTGAATGTTTTAAAGCGAATATTGTTAAACCTAATCATTTTTAAACCTAATATATGTCATTTGGTATATGTCATTTGGTATGTATCATCTAGACTTAAGCCAAAATTGTCTCAGTTTAACAGATTAGGAAGAATGGTTTATCACCATTTTATAGCCATATTGTATGGCAATTCTGTTTAAATTCTGACAAAACACGCATAATCACCACATATCATCACTTTTTTAAGTTGTCAGGCTGATGACAGTCATCAATCAAAGCCATTAAAATAAAAAAAATAAAAAAAATGCTTGCTAAATCGTTTTAAATGGCTATAATAGCCAACCACTAACACGCAAAACCATTAGGGGCTGTGGCGGAATTGGTAGACGCACTGGATTTAGGTTCCAGCGCCGCAAGGTGTGAGAGTTCGAGTCTCTCCAGCCCCACCACATACTACCAAATAAAATCCACCGTACTGATGTTTCTAAACGCATCCCACCCATCTAAAATACTCGCTTGCATTGGATTACCCCCTAAGCGTAATAACACAGACGCATCTATCACCCCTTGAGTGTCCAAATACTCCGTCATTAACGTACTGGCTACTAATTGAGCAGGTCTATCACGTAATGTCTTATGTAAGTATTTTTGGATACGGAATACAAACTTAGTAAAGCGTAAAATACCCACTCTATTCTATTGGCATAATCTATGGCTTTACTGGTGGGTATATCAAAGTTAATAAACGCTTCTTGAGCTTCACTCACCGCATCATCAAACCCCATGCCTTGTTTTTGTAAATGCTCTGCCAACACAAACTTGGCTGCAAAATCACTAAACTGAGTGGCATCTGCCATCAGCTCATGCAAAGGCGTGTTCTCTGACATAAACAACCAATCCACCCCAACTTTTATTGGCTTGGGCAATAGGTCATATACCCTGTCTACTTGTTTCTCAAGGTCTGTTCTATATTTATTACTTTGATTTTGTAAGTCCACATCATCAACAATGGTGCTTTTTAACCCAACCTGCATGTATTTATGAGTTGGGTTATTCTCAAGCTCTTTTAACAAAGCATTGCGTTTTTGGCTTAATCCCTTTTCACCATTGGCAATTCTAAGATTGATTTGGGTTAATTGATTGTGCAATTTGACGTATCTGTTGCCATTACGCCATGCAGACACATACCCTGAGATGAGCTGAGTGGGTTTAACCCCACGTAATAACAACAGCAGATTATTGGTCATGATGTTGCCTATTAACACATCATAATTTCTAATCACAATGAATGACTTAATCCGCTTTTCAATCTCTTGTACCCATTGCTCTGCTTTATACAATCTGTACTTGGCTTTTTCTCCCCCCAATAAAAACTGTGAAATGCCCACAACGACTTTTTCAAAAGCATTACGCTCACCTGCTAACTTATCAAACATGTCTTTGATGGAATGACTTCTAAAACCAAACACCATGTTATACAAATCATCTCTCACCATGATGGGTTGCCCACCCCCATACAACTCCTTGGCTCTTTCACGTGCTTCATAAGGCAACATACGCCATTGTTGCATCACCTTAGGGTCATCACTGTTTGGGTCTAAGGCAATGAACTGATGGGGTTCACTGGCATAATTGGTCATATAATCTTCATGCAAGGTTTCTATGATGGTGCGTTGGTTTTCTTTGACTTCAGGCTTATAAGCCAAGTCCCCTGACCATTTACCCATTAAGGTAAAGACATCATTATCACGCTCTAACAAACTGTCCCGTACCACTCCTGTCATCTCATAATGATAATCTAAGATGCGTCCATCTACCCCAAAGTTAATCACCATGCTACTGGGTTCATTTAAAGGATTAAAGTCTTTATAAGAGATGTCTTGATTACGCTTCTGTCTTGCTTGAGCATTGGTTTTAGCCACTCTTGATAGCTCTTGTGGACTGGTGTCATCATAAATCACTGTTCCCCTTGAATGACTGTCATACATGTCCAATGCCCCTGAAACATACTTTTGCCGTTTAAAGTTACGGTTAAGCAATAACGTCCTTGCTCCTGTGGTGTCTAATTCATCTTGGGACAATTCTTGGCTGACAATCTCATACCCATCTAACTGTAACTCATGAATCTTATGAGCATAATCAGCATCATCTTGTGAAACAAACTCAAAGTTACGATAAGGGTTATATATCTGTGGGGTGTATCCTTTGGCATAGTTATGAATGTTAAAAGTAAAGTCAGCTTTGGATTGATTCACCATCTGCTGATGCTGTTTAAGCAAATACTTCATGCCTTTATTTTCACTTTCAAACAGTTGTTTTACCCCATCTAACACGTTCTTATCTGTGTACTCCAACGCATACAAACTGCTAAGAATGTCCACGTCTTGAAACACAGCCATGTCCATGTTGTCTAAGTCTGTCTGATGCTTTGTGCCTAAACCAATGGCAATGGATTGAGCATTCTTTAACAGATGCCGTGGGGTAATCTCTCTTGCCATGTATGCCCCAAGTATCTTACTTTGCATCACCATGTCATTGCCATTGATGTGTTGGCTTAATCTGTTTTCAAGCTCTTTTATCTTATCTTGACGCTTAGCATCATTGACAATCAATGCCTGTACTTGACTGATGGTTAAATGATTTAACAATGCTCCCATGTCTGTCTTTAAGATGGCTTGAGTGATGTGTTGTCTTTGCTTTTGGCTAAGCGTTTCTGTAAACTGCTCCATTAACAGCTTTTGGGTCATGTGGTCAGTCTCTTTACGTACTCCTTGAGCAACCGTACTTAAGCTTGATAACTTCTCAACCGCATCATATAACTTACCCCCTTGAGCCACTTCATTGAGTGTCTCAGCCACCACATTCAACTTACTGTTGGGTTTGCGTTCACTAAAGCTATCCACAGCTCCTTGAGTGTATTTGTCCAAATTCACTGCCACATCAGATGCCTTTGCCATTCGCCTTAAAACATCATACTGACTGTTTTGTAAATCCAATTTAACATAAGCGTGTCTGATGCCTTGAGCTAACTTATCATTGGCATGACTCACAGGGTTACCTGCTAATTGCCAAGTCTTATCTATCACGTTGTCTTTTTGGTTTCTAACCTTGTTATCCACACGCTGTAAGTTATTTAACAACCCTGCCACTTGCACATTGACATGCCCACGTTTGGTTCTTTGTGCCAATCCTGTAAACCAAGACCAAATGCTTTCAGCCACCCCCATAACAGCATCAAACCAACTGTCTTGATTGACGTGTCTTTTTACCCTTGGTTTGTTGATGATTTGGCTAAACTGCTCACTTGCCACAGACAAACCAACAAACCTTACTAAGAACTTAGTGTCATTCTTACCCTTATTGGCAAAGACATAATCTTTTAAGTTTTTAGCATGTTGCTTTTCTGCTTGACTGGCTTGGTCATAATTGGCAATAAAGTCTTTGACCGTTAATGTGTCAGACAACTCATGATAAATGTCATACAATTCAGAGACACTCAAATGCCCTGCATGTTGTTTGATGTAAGCTTGTATGATGGGGGTTAATACTTGGATAGTATGGGCTTCTTTATCGCTTAATTGATACCCTGCTTTGATTGCTCCTGTGGTGTGATTTAAGGCATGTTTGATGCTGTCTGCTCTCTATTGGTATCAGACGCTTCATAATCACTCACCACACGCTGTATAAGCTCATCTAAGTGGGTATTAAAACCATCTGATACCTTGCCTTTATCCAACCCCTTAAGTAGCTCTGTGGTGGTTTTAGGTAGGGTGGAATACCTTGGTTGGTTGAATTCTTGTGTGTCTTGGATTAGACTGTCTTTATCAGATGCTCCCACATTAAGACGTGTCATTGTAGGCTTAGTGTGCGTAGACTTGGAAGTATCAAATCCTACTCCTTGTTCATCATCTGATACTTTATTTGAAGCTCCCACATCAGTACGAGCGGAATAGGATTGATTGTGCGTAGGACTGGTTTTGCCATCACCCTTGCCAGTACCATCTTCAAATAATTCATATGCGGTGATAATCCAAGCATTACTTCCTGTGGATTTTTTCATCATAACTTCATAGCCATCATGCCTTAGTTGTACCATATTCTCTGTTGCTAAATAAGTACTTCCTTTAGCAATGATATTCATCACATCTTGAGTAAGCATCTTAACCACATCAGCATAACTCATCTTATCCTTACGCATTCTTGCTTCTATGATATGACTGATGCCTTTAGCTCCTTTGGTTTTACCATTGGTCTTGATGATGCCTGTATCACCCCACACAAAGTCAATCCAACCAATGTCATTGCGATACATGGCACGATGCACATCTGCTTTAGTCAATAAAACATCATTCATGGCTTTAGTGCCACGTTTGATATTGGCTTGAATGTCTTTTATGGCACTTTGACCATACTTGGTTTGTCCATCAACAATGTCCTTATCATACTCAACCTGCATGACTTGTTCCACAAGACTGGCAAAGGTCTTATAGTTACTGCTTTTATGTAAACCAAACATAGAAAAGACAGCGGTTAAGAACTGATTTAACCTACCTTTTTTAGCAGGTATCCCCAATGCCTTAATGTCCAACTCTTGGGTAATAAACTCAGCAAATGCCTTATCTGTCATGCCATAAGCAATGAACTCATGAAAGGTCTCTAGCTGTACTGCATAAATGCCTTTATCTTTGGCTTTAAGCTGAGCATACATGTGTTGTAAATCATCTACCGCTTTACCCCCTTTGGCTAATCCAGTCTCTGTTAAAGCATGGATAAGCTCATGATTAATGGCAGTGAGTTTATCTGTGTCATTGATGGCATCATTGTTAAATACCTGAGTATTTAAGGTGATGGTATTGGTGTTGTCATATTTACCATGATGTCTGTCCCCCATGTTATCCATGACAAATCTTAAGTCTTTGTTATGACTGCTAACCTGCTTAACCAATAACTTATAGAAGTCTTTTAATGGTTTGGGGGTATTGAGTTTATTGACAAATTCGTTGATGGCTAAAATGGTGTATTGTTTTGGTGTTGGGTTTGTACCATTTCGCTCCTGTTGTGTATCAGAACCTGTATCATTGGCTTGACTGTTTTGTTGGCTTCTGACAGAGTTGTTGCTTGCCGTAATTGCTGTGGAATTTGTTGAAACTGTCTTTGTTGCTCTGGTGTCAACTCCGTTTGATACAGTTTGAGATATGTCTCTTTCTTGGACATGAGCATCTCTTGCGTTGTTGCGACCATTGACAAGCTCCTTATCTCTTTGATTGGTATCTAAGACTGTTTGCTCTGTTGATGTACTTGACGATACAGATTGACTACTTCTGCGACTGTCTTGGCTTGGTTGATTTGGTTGACTATCCCTTTGAACATCTGACGCTGTTCTACTGGAAGTTGCATAAACTTCTGTACTGTCATTTCCTTGTGATTTTCCAGTATCTCCTGACGAGTCAGTTCTCTGATTGGTTGTGTCATTGTCATCTCCTATAAACAGTTCTCTAAAAAGACTGCCTATTTGATTTAAAGTGTCTTGGCTTAGTAAGTTACGTACATCTTTTTCAGATATCAGCACTGAAAAGAATTCATCATTAGAATACATGGCATAAGACAATCTGTCCTGAAGTATTTGATGCACTTCATTTTGACTATCTAAGTCATGTAAGACATTCCACAGTATTTCATTGAATGCTTTAATTTTTTCCTTGGCTTGATTTGACAAACCATTAGCAATCACATCAGCCGTAATGCTGTGTACCAGTTTATGATTAATTAATTCTAATAATCTGCCTTGCCAATCTTGAGTACTGGGATTGATGATTATCTTATTGGTTTTAGGATAATACATACCACCTGCTTTGATGTCGCTTTGAGTTTGGTTGTCCAATGTACTCACATCACTGACAATCTGTATCTGCACATCAGGATTTATCTGAGCAATACGTTTGGTTAAGTTAATGCTGTAATTTTGATTATCTAAACCAATAGCCAATAAGGCATCTAACTCATCAGATAATTTAAATGGCTTGTCTAATAAGTCAGTGGGGATTTGATGGTTGTTTATTAAATGATTTAACGTATCAGACGCATATGCGGATAGGGCGTGCTGATGCCAGCGGTGTCTAATGCCTTTTTGATAGTTTCTTGTAGGTCTTCTTTAATGGCTGGTATTTTAGCAACGTGGGCAGGTGTGACCCAAAAACGAACGATAAAATACACCCCGAAATCTGCCACTTCTGCTACTGTAATGCTCGGTTCGGGGCGTTTGAGTATGCTGTCGCTGTCTTCTAATACCTTGGCAATCACCGCTTTGGCGTTGTCCATGTCTGCTTCAAAGGCAATGCGTACTTTGATGTCAAAGCGAATAAAGTTTTTGGACGTTAGGTTGGTAACTTCAGAAGACGCAACGGTGGCATTGGGTAAAATGATGGTCATGTTATCACGAGTAAGAATGTGCGTGGTACGTAAAGAAATCAGCACCACACGCCCTTCTTTGTTGTTAATGTGTATCCAGTCACCCACTTGAAAAGATTGCTCAACCAAAATGGTCATGCCTGCAATGAAGTTGGCAAGCGTAGATTGAGCGGCAAAGCCCACTGCCAAACCCACAATCCCCAAACCTGCCACCAGTGAGACGATGTCAAAGCCGAACTGTGCCATGATACTGGCAACGCCCATGACCACAATCAACACAGAAAAGACATTTTTAAGTAACTGTTCAATCGATGCATTTAGCCCATAATGCCGTAAGATTTTGTTAATGACCTGCCCTGAGCTTGCCCATAACATATAATAGATGCCTGCCCAAATGCTGGCCTTGGCAGTGGCTTTAATGGTGCTTGGGGTGATGGTCATTTGGCTCATGATGCCTATGATACCAGCAGTTACCCAAAAGTAGCGTAAAACAGAACGGATAAGTCGGTAGTTTTTATGATTGAGATGTAGACGTTGGCGATTGTGTTTGAGAATATAAATAGACAACCAATAAGTAAAGCACAAAATGGATAAGAGAATTAAGATTTTGATGCCTGTACTGGCAAGTTCAACCCCTCGAGATGTCCAGTCTCGGGTTTCTTCTTCTAATGACCCACCAATTGCCAAATAAAGGCTATCATGTAGGTCGATTAAAATATGAGCAAAAAAATCCTTAACCGATTCCATGACGGCAACCGACTAATCCGAAGCTGATGGGTTATCAAAATACGGCAGCTGCATCTGAGCTTGTGCCTCTCTTAAAGCGGTGCGTAAGCCCTCTAAAATGGTTGGGTGATAAAATGGCGTATTCAGTAGGCTATATAAACTCAAATCATGGTTAATGGCATAAGTGAGCAGGTGGGCGATGTATTCTGCATCAGGGGCGACCATGCTTGCTCCCAACACACAATCACTTTTTTTGCACACATACAGCCGAAGTAACCCACAGTTTACACCCATAACACGGCTACGCCCTTGATTATTAAAGCTGACTTCACTGACCACATACGCCAGATTTTCATCTTCTATTTCTGACAGTGATTTGCCCAGTTGGGCGATTTGTGGTTCACTAAAGACAATGGAGATGGGGGTATCAAGTTTGCTGATGGTGTCTTTTTGTTTTGCCAAATTATCACCATCATTCTTTTCTTTGTTGATGTCTGCCTTGATTTGTAGCCCTGCCATATAGCCTTCGGTAGATGCCACATGTAACAATGGCAGATAGCCATTGGCATCACCGATGACATAAACAGGTAAGTTGGCAATTTGTCCTGTCAGTTTGTTGTGTTGTTTGGGTCGTCCTTTATCGTCCAGTTCTACGCCTAAATGTTCTATGCCCAGATTTGACAGCTGATTGCGTCGCCCTGTGGCTGCCAATAGATAGTCACAAGTGAATTGCTGTTGGTCGCCGTTGGTGTCAGTGTAATCAATCTGTACCTGTTTTTGTTCTTGTTCATCAATGAGCTTGACGGCTTGAATGTCGCTATTTAATGCCATGTTCAGCTCTTTGCTCAGACACGCAATCGCTTTGGCATTGACTTTATTATCCTGTAGGCCGCCCAAGTTGTCAGTGCGGTTAAATAAGCGTACCGTTACCCCCAAACGATGAAAGGCTTGTGCCAACTCCAAGCCAATCGCACCAGCACCGACCACTGCCAGTGATTTTGGCAAATCGGACAGCTCAAACACACCATCAGAAGTTAGTAGACGTTCACCCAAACTCTCTTGCCAACCATCAGGAACAAACGGTGTTGACCCTGTGGCAATGATAATGCGTTCAGCTTGGATACGCTCATCATTAACCCGTATCAAACCATTGGCATCAATACTGGCATGACCATTGATTTTGTGATGGTTATCCCAGCCATTCACGTTGTCTTGGACAAATTGAGCAAAACGGTCTCGCTCTTTTTGTACTCGTTGCATCACCGTTTTACCATCAATTTTAACATCAGCAATCACCCCAAATTCGTTTGACTGTTTGGCGTAATAAGCTCGCTTAGCAGCAGCGATTAACAGCTTGCTGGGCATACAACCAACCGTGGCACAAGTGGTTGTCCAATAGCCTTCATTGATGATGACGATGCTGTCGGTCTGCTCACGCAGTTGTCGATAAGCTGAATTGCCTGCTGTTCCTGCTCCGATGATGGCAATCTCAACATGGCGAGTGGCGGTGTTGGTATGATTGTTGTTTGTATTATGGCTGTTGTTTGGGTTATGGCTGTTGTTTGGACTGTTTGAGCCATTTTTTTGGGAGTTGGTCATATGGATTACCATGATGAATGATGATGTTTTAAATAAGATGGTTGCTACTGATGTTTAAGCGTTACTGATGGTTAAGTAAGGGCTGATATTTAAGACTGATGTGTGGAACTGACGCATGGTGTGTGATGCGTCAGCCCTCTTGGGGACATGTCCTAAAGTGTGCGATGTTAGGTTTGTGCCAATGTCTTATTTTGTGCCAATGTCTTATAAAGGCGCTCGGCGTGTCCCGTTGCTTTTAGATTGCGTTGGGCGTGGGTCAGATTGCCATTGGCATCATAGACAAAGGTTGAACGTACCAAACCGATTGTTTTTTTACCGTAGGTGTTTTTTTCACGGATAACGTCAAAGTACTGGCACAGTTTTTCATCTTCATCGCTGATAAGGGCGATTTGTAGGTTTTTTTTATCGATGAAATTTTTGTGTGAGTCGATGCCATCACAAGACACGCCAATCACGTCATAACCTAATTTGTCAAATTGGTGTTGCATGTCGGTAAAATCAGTGGCTTGTGTGGAACAACCGGGGGTGTTGTCTTTAGGGTAAAAGTACAAAACCAACCCCTTACGGCTATTTTTTGACCAGTCAGCAAGGCTGATGTCATCGGTGATGAAGTTATCATCAAATTTGCGTACCATTGGCACGGAAAAATCAGGCAAAGGTAAGATTTCGCTGGTGGGTTTGGCCATGTCATGCTCCAAAAGGGTAATAAAAAATCAAGGTTAATAAAAAAGTCTGTCGTTGTCTATATAAAAAACGGCGGTTAATTACCAGTACTTTGCACAAAGAATGTCAATGATTTGTTTGTTCATTTATCCGTTGGTTTGGGCGGTTTTTTAATTTTCTTCAGGAGCAAGGTCTTTTTCTGCTTTATGTTTGGGTTTTCGGCTAAAGGCTTTTACTCGCCCTTGCTCATTTTCTAACCATAACGCATTTAAGATGGCAAGTAATACCGCAAATCCTAGCCCCAAAATCCAAGCAAAATACCACATGATTGTCTCCAAGTGCATTGGCTAATAACCCATCTATTTTATTAAATTATGGATATTTTTAGATGGGTTTGCAAGTGCTGGTTAATCGTTCCGTTTGTCTTTATTTTTATTGGGTAGGTAAGGTATTGGGAATGCGTTTTAATGGAATACGCTCTAATACAGCGTATGTTCTTGTTCTCGTATATACGCTTTAGTAACCTTACCACGCATCACCGCATATGCCCAGCTGGTGTACATCATCACAAGGGGCAGTAGCAATACGGTTACATACAGCATCACCATTAAGGTGAGATGACTAGACACACTGTCCCACACGGTTAAGCTGGCATTGGGCTGGCTGGATGACGGCATGATAAAGGGGAACAGTGCCACCCCAGCGGTCATGATTACCCCAAGTACCGCCAGACTAGAGGCAATGAATGCAGTTAATGTATGTTTAAGTCTTAATAAAATCATGCTTATCAATGGCATCACCACACCCAGCATTGGGAATGTCCATGTTTGTGGGTAGGTCATAAAGTTATGTAGCCATGCCCCTGTTTGAGTCATGACCGTTTTATCTAATGGATTGGGTAATGCGTTGCCATCTATCACAGAGACGATAACATAACCATCAAGTGAACGAACCCATACCCCTGCTAGCACAAACAGCATCACCATGACCACAGCAGACAATTGGGTATGGCGAATGGCACGAGCTTGAATATCACCAACAGTACGGTGAGCCAGATACACACCACCTTGCATGATAAGCATACTGGCACTCACCAAACCACACAGCAGGGCAAATGGATTAAGCAAGGCAAAAAAAGTGCCAGAGTATTTAGACACCAAGCTGTTATCAAACTCAAATGGCACACCCAAAAACAAATTACCAAACGCCACCCCGAAAATCACCGCAGGCACAAATGACCCCACAAACAATGCCCAATCCCAACATTGTCGCCATCTGGCATTGGCAATCATGCTTCGGTATTTAAAGCCCACAGGGCGAAAAAACAACGCCCACAGCGCCGCCATTAATGCCCAATAAAAACCACTAAACGCTGTTGCATATACCAACGGCCAAGCGGCAAATATCGCCCCACCCCCTGTGATAAACCACACTTGATTGCCTTCCCAATGTGCCCCAATGGTGTTGATGATGACACGTCGTTCTTCATCGTTTTTACCCACAAACGGCAACAAACCACATACCCCCATGTCATGACCGTCCATAATCGCAAAGCCAATGAGCAACACACCGATGAGTAGCCACCAGATGATTTTTAACGTTTCATAATCAAACAGCATGGTCGGTCTCCTGCTTATTCAATGTATTGACTGGGTTAAAAGCTGAGTTAACAGCAGGCTTGTCTTCCCCATCATAACGCCCTGTGCCTAAGCTGGCAGGACCTTTTTTGACGTATTTAATCATTAAATACATCTCCACAATCAACAAAAACGTATAAAACAGCACAAAACCTGCCAGCGACAGATACACATTGGTTACGCTGATATTGGACACAGAAAAATGTGTGGGCAACATGCCATATATCGTCCACGGTTGTCGCCCATATTCAGCAACAAACCAACCCACTTCAATGGCAATCCAAGGGGCAGGTAACATCAAAACTGCCCATCTTAGTAGCCATTTATTTTCGGTGAATTTACCCTTAACGGTATGCCACAGGCAAATGCCAAACAATATCAGCATTAAAAAGCCCAAGCCTACCATGATGCGAAAAGCCCAAAACATGGGCAATACTCTAGGAATGGTATCTTCGGTGGCTTTGGTTATCATCTCAGGCGTGGCAGTGCTGACATCTTTGGTGTATTTTTTGAGCAACAGACCAAAGCCCAAGTCATCTTTAACTTGCTCAAATTCTAAGACCAAAGAGGCATCATTGGGATTTTGTCGCAACTGCTCAAGTAGACCCACCGCATGTTGCCCATTGATGATGCGTTCTTTGTTGATTTCTTTAATTTCTTTAATGCCAAGAATGGGCTTGTCTAATGAACGTGTGCCAATGATGCCCATGACATAAGGGATTTGTACCGCCCAATCGTTGGTTTGTTTTTTTTCATTAATTTTGGCAATTAAGTTAAAATTAGCAGGGGCAGGCTCAGTGTGCCACACAGCTTCCATGGTGGCGATTTTGGTCTGTTGTGCCAGACCAATCGAATAGCCAGATTCATCTCCCAACACAATCACACTACAAATTGACGCAAAGCCAAACGCTGCTGCCACCTGAAAACTGCGTTTGGCAAATTCCACGTCTCGTTGTTTGAGTAGATATAATGCTGAGATAGATAATACAAACATTGCCCCAGCGGTGTAGCCTGCTGACACTGTATGCACAAACTTATTTTGGGCATCAGGATTGAATATGACATCAAAGAAATTCACCATTTCCATACGCATGGTCAGATAATTAAACTCTGCCCCCACAGGGTTTTGCATCCAGCCGTTGGCAACTAAAATCCATAAGGCAGATAGGTTTGTTCCCAATGCCATCAATATCGTTACTAACAGATGTTGAGTGCGAGACAGCTTATCCCAACCAAAGAAAAATAACCCCGCCATCGTGGATTCTAAGAAAAATGCCATCAAGCCTTCAATGGCAAGTGGTGCTCCAAAAACATCGCCCACATAATGCGAATAATACGCCCAGTTAGTGCCAAATTGAAACTCCATGGTAATGCCTGTGGTTACCCCAAGTGCAAAGTTAATCCCAAATAACTTGCCCCAGTATTGGGTCATGTCTTTCCAAATCGTCTTGCCTGTCATCACATACACCGATTCCATGATGACCAACATCCACACCATACCTAAGGTCAATGGTACAAACAAAAAATGGTATAACGCCGTTACCGCAAACTGCAATCGAGACATATCGACCAGATGTTCTGTTATCACAACACACCCCCAAACCGCCATAAAAGATAAAAATCAAAACACGACTAATAACCTAATTTTAAATCACTGCCAATATGTTTTGGTGCAATGTCCACCAGCCCCACACAAATCCTACCGACAATGCCAGCACGCCCGACGCAAAGCCAAAGCGTTGCAGACCGAGTGATGTTCGCCATGTTAATCCCACCAACAAAGCCAATACCATGCCTGTCAATGCCCCACCAATATGACCAGCATTATCAATACCAGGCACAACAAAGCCATACAGCAGATTTATCGCCATTATCCACCCTAAGGACTTTGGATTAAGCTGAACACCATTTATCTTTATCTTAAACAGTGCCAGTATCAACAGTGATGCACCAATTCCCATGATGCCACCAGATGCACCTGCCATCACACCGATTGCTTGCCTTTCATGCAGTACTTGATGCCAAGTCACATAACTGCTTAACAGATTGCCACCGATGGCAGATAAAACAAACAAGCACAAAAATGCCACAGAGCCAAAGATTGGCTCAGCCACCCGACCAAAGACCAGCATGGCAAAGCCATTAAACTAAGACTTACGCAAAACCAATAAATTTGCGTAAGCGGATTAAAATATAGTAGCATAAAAGAATGCAAGCAAAAGCCATCACCCGACTAGACTACTGCCAATACTTACTGGTAAGCCAAAATAACTACACACTTACCCACTATGCCAAGCATCATCCTGAAGAAATAAGCCACGACCGCATTAATCGGTATCTTCGAGATGACAAGCTCATACCCAAGCTAGTATGGGAGAAAGTCAAACAAGACATCCTACCAGATGACGAAGGCATACTCATCTTTGACGACAGTATTTTAGACAAAAATCACAGCCATAAAATCGAACTGGTTAACCGTCAATATAGTGGTAACGCCCATCGCATCATCAAGGGCATCTGTATCGTTAACTGTATTTACGTCAATCCAAAGACGCAGCAGTATTGGCTCATTGACTACCGCATCTATGACAAAAATACCGATGGCAAAAGCAAACTTGACCATTTAAAGGACATGCTAAAACACAGTATTGAACACAAACAACTTCAATTCAAATATGTTCTAATGGACACATGGTACGCTACCAAAGACATCATGCTCTACAATGACAACCGCACGGACTGGATTGTCACCAATGACACCACTCAAGATTCATCAGATGACACACGACTGGTGTGTGCCATCCGTTGGAAGATTGAGCAGTTTCACCGAGAAATCAAGCAATTAACTGGCATTGAAAACAATCAGTGTCGTAAAGCTCGTATTTGGCGTAATCATATTTGTTGTTCTATGCTTGTTTGGGTGCAGTTAGCCAAACAGGCTAAAAGATTAAAGCAAACGTTGTATCAAGTTAAATATGGCTTGCTGAGCAATTATTTGCGAGAGCAGTTGAAGTCGCCTTCGGTTGTGTTTGCGTAAGTTCTATTTATTTATCTAAATATATAATAAAGGAGTTTTTATGAGAAGTTTTATGATTATTTTGCTTAGTATTAGTTTGCTCACAGCCTGTACGCAAAGCAACTCTAACCATCCATCCCCACCGCAGACAGAACCAAATCCACCAACAATGGACTTACCAAACAATGATAAGGAGAAAGACAAAGTGGATAATCAAGACCATCTTGACCGAACCAATACATTGTTAGGCACAGATAGCAATAATAATGGCATTCGTGATGATATTGATGCGTATATCGCAAAAAAATATACAGACCCTGCACAAAAAAAAGCAGTAGAAAATATGGCAAAAGCCATGCAAAAATCGCTGACTGTCGGTATGATAGCTGATGAAGAAACAAGACGGCTTGAAGCAAAAAAACTTTCTTTAGAAATGGATAAAAATAGTGGTTGCATTTTTTATCTAGCAGACCATAACCCTAACTTTAGTGAGGATATTATTTTAGAATTAGAATCTTTAACAACCAATACAAAAGAAAGGTTGCTCGCTTATCTAGCCTATGATAAGGCATTGGATGGCACAGTAAGTAGTTTAATGGACGAAAAGGAGTCTTGTTATGAATAAGAATATGATTTCAGTACCTTTATTAGTTTTAGTTGTAAATGTTTTATTTACAACTGTGGCTCAAGCAGAAAATATTGCTCCCGAAAATAATATTTGCCAATCACAAGGGATCATATTTGGGTTTTTTAATGGCGTGCAAACAACTAAAATACAAGCAAATAATAATTTAAAAGCAATGAAACGTCTTTATGGTAATACAACACCAAAAGGTGAAGCTATCAGATACGAGCTACTTTACAATCAAACAAACGGTTTTTCAGATTTTGTAGAAGTATTTGAACAAAGATTACTTGAGCAAGATATTGCCTTAAAGGGTAGATTTGAATTATTTTTTGAAGCTCTACATGATGAAGGTACTTTTTTAGATAAAATTAAAAAAGCTGTACCAAATCTAACAGATATTTTTATTGCCTTTAAAGACAGACAAAAAGTATGGATGGCTCAAAAACTTACAACGCTATTCGGTAATCCACCAACATTAGAAGACTATAAGGAACATCAATCTAGAATTGACACATGGGCATTAGAGGGTTATAAAGTGTTATTTTTTGCCCATTCTCAAGGAAATTTATTTGCCAATTCTGCCTATCAATATGCAAGAACAAAAATGGACGCATCTTCCGTACATATCATACATGTTGCTCCTGCATCGCCAACACTCAATGGAAATCATGTATTGGCTGATAAAGACTACGTGATTAATGGTTTAAGATTGGTAGGCTCTGTTCCACCAGTTACTGATGTAATTCCGACATTCTTACTGAGACCTGCAGGATTGAATGGGAAAAAAGATTTTTTAGGACATGGACTATTGGAAATTTATTTAAATAAAAGTTTAATAACCTCTGTCAAAATAGCCGATTATGTAAATACTTCTTTTAATACATTACAAAAACCTGTGGCTCAAGCATCTTCTGGCTTTTTCACAACAACATTAACATGGAATGGTACTGGTGATGTAGATTTACACACATTTGAACCCAATATGCAAGTATTCTATCGTAATATGCAAGGTAAATCAGGCTATCTTGATGTGGATAATACGCACGGTTTTGGTCCAGAACATTATTTTGCAAGTTGCGATAAAACCAAACTCCAAGAAGGTACTTATACAATTAAACTTGCAAACTATAACCGAGCTGATGGACGTACTGCCACAGTCCAAATCGCCACCAATAAACAAGGCGTTGTTTTGACCAAAAGTGCTGTAATGGGTGAAGCAACAGAAGATAACCCAACTCACTTTATTGCCAATGTCCATGTATCAAAAGATGATATGGGCAATTATCACGCAAAAGTTGAATAAAATGATGATAATACAAGAAAAGCAATCCTAACAAGATTGCTTTTTTTAAACTTCATCATCAAAACCGATTTTCACCTGCTTTTGCGATGGCTTTTTGGTAAGCAGGACGAGCATGACAGCGTTTTAACCAATTATGAATATTGGCAAAACGTGGCTCAAGTTGGCGTGTGGTTTTCATTGCATTAATCGCAAATTCAAGCTGAATATCCGCCCCTGTAAACTGCGAACCTGCCAACCAATCATTGCTTGACAAATGTTTGTCTAACATATTGAGTTCTGCTTCAAGGGTTTTATTT
This sequence comes from Lwoffella lincolnii, assembly GCF_037201985.1. Lineage (NCBI taxonomy): Bacteria > Pseudomonadati > Pseudomonadota > Gammaproteobacteria > Moraxellales > Moraxellaceae > Lwoffella > Lwoffella lincolnii. The sequence continues at coordinate 469,314 of NZ_CP147511.1, forward strand.
ACATACGATTCGTCCACGCCTTTTTTGAGCAGTTTGGCAACTTGTTTGATACCAATCGGTGATTTTTTAATCATTTTGCCAAACAAAAGCCGAATAATTAACAAAGGCATGAGTGAACTTTCGGTAAAATGCAACCAATAGCGATAATCTTCATAAGCAGGCGTGCCATAATCTGGGCGAAATTGTTTATTTAGCACCATTTGGGCGATGAGTTCAGAATTTTGCTCACCTTTGGCATCATAATTATCAATCAAATATTCAATCATGATGGCAGATTCAATCAATGTCTTATCACCATCTTGTAAAATGGGGGCTTTTCCCATTGGGTGAACCTGTTGCAGGGCTTTGGGAGCAAGACCATTGACACGCTCATACGTGGTTAATTGATAAGTTAAATTTAACTCTTCTAGTAGCCAAATGATACGAAAAGAGCGAGAACTTTGTAAATGATGTAAATGTAGTTTTGACATAAAAATAGGACTTACGCAAAACCAATAAATTTGCGTAAGCGGATTAAAATATAGTAGCATAAAAGAATGCAAGCAAAAGCCATCACCCGACTAGACTACTGCCAATACTTACTGGTAAGCCAAAATAACTACACACTTACCCACTATGCCAAGCATCATCCTGAAGAAATAAGCCACGACCGCATTAATCGGTATCTTCGAGATGACAAGCTCATACCCAAGCTAGTATGGGAGAAAGTCAAACAAGACATCCTACCAGATGACGAAGGCATACTCATCTTTGACGACAGTATTTTAGACAAAAATCACAGCCATAAAATCGAACTGGTTAACCGTCAATATAGTGGTAACGCCCATCGCATCATCAAGGGCATCTGTATCGTTAACTGTATTTACGTCAATCCAAAGACGCAGCAGTATTGGCTCATTGACTACCGCATCTATGACAAAAATACCGATGGCAAAAGCAAACTTGACCATTTAAAGGACATGCTAAAACACAGTATTGAACACAAACAACTTCAATTCAAATATGTTCTAATGGACACATGGTACGCTACCAAAGACATCATGCTCTACAATGACAACCGCACGGACTGGATTGTCACCAATGACACCACTCAAGATTCATCAGATGACACACGACTGGTGTGTGCCATCCGTTGGAAGATTGAGCAGTTTCACCGAGAAATCAAGCAATTAACTGGCATTGAAAACAATCAGTGTCGTAAAGCTCGTATTTGGCGTAATCATATTTGTTGTTCTATGCTTGTTTGGGTGCAGTTAGCCAAACAGGCTAAAAGATTAAAGCAAACGTTGTATCAAGTTAAATATGGCTTGCTGAGCAATTATTTGCGAGAGCAGTTGAAGTCGCCTTCGGTTGTGTTTGCGTAAGTTCTATTTATTTATCTAAATATATAATAAAGGAGTTTTTATGAGAAGTTTTATGATTATTTTGCTTAGTATTAGTTTGCTCACAGCCTGTACGCAAAGCAACTCTAACCATCCATCCCCACCGCAGACAGAACCAAATCCACCAACAATGGACTTACCAAACAATGATAAGGAGAAAGACAAAGTGGATAATCAAGACCATCTTGACCGAACCAATACATTGTTAGGCACAGATAGCAATAATAATGGCATTCGTGATGATATTGATGCGTATATCGCAAAAAAATATACAGACCCTGCACAAAAAAAAGCAGTAGAAAATATGGCAAAAGCCATGCAAAAATCGCTGACTGTCGGTATGATAGCTGATGAAGAAACAAGACGGCTTGAAGCAAAAAAACTTTCTTTAGAAATAGGAAAAGGCATAGACTGTGCTTTTTACATGAATAGCATTAACCCAAGTTTTGATCTTGATATTCTTGATCAAATAGAATCTCTCACAACAAACACAAAAGAGAGATTACTTGCCTATCTAGCGTATGATAAAGCATTAGATGGCACAGTTCACGCTCTAACCGACCCAAAAGGAGATTGTTATGAATAAAAGAACAGCAACATTTGGTTTAGTATTTTTTATCAATACTTATTTGTTTACACCTGTGGTATATGCAGAAACTATATCACCAGAAAATAATATTTGCCAATCACAAGGGATAATATTTGGGTTTTTAAATGGCGTTCAAACCACATCACGTCAAGCTCGTATCAATTTAAATCATATGAAATACTTATATGGTAATACAACACCAAAAGGTGAAGCTATCAGATACGAGCTACTTTACAATCAAACAAACGGTTTTTCAGATTTTGTAGAAGTATTTGAACAAAGATTACTTGAGCAAGATATTGCCTTAAAGGGTAGATTTGAATTATTTTTTGAAGCTCTACATGATGAAGGTACTTTTTTAGATAAAATTAAAAAAGCTGTACCAAATCTAACAGATATTTTTATTGCCTTTAAAGACAGACAAAAAGTATGGATGGCTCAAAAACTTACAACGCTATTCGGTAATCCACCAACATTAGAAGACTATAAGGAACATCAATCTAGAATTGACACATGGGCATTAGAGGGTTATAAAGTGTTATTTTTTGCCCATTCTCAAGGAAATTTATTTGCCAATTCTGCCTATCAATATGCAAGAACAAAAATGGACGCATCTTCCGTACATATCATACATGTTGCTCCTGCATCGCCAACACTCAATGGAAATCATGTGTTGGCTGATAAAGACTACGTGATTAATGGTTTAAGATTGGTAGGCTCTGTTCCACCAGTTACTGATGTAATTCCGACATTCTTACTGAGACCTGCAGGATTGAATGGGAAAAAAGATTTTTTAGGACATGGACTATTGGAAATTTATTTAAATAAAAGTTTAATAACCTCTGTCAAAATAGCCGATTATGTAAATACTTCTTTTAATACATTACAAAAACCTGTGGCTCAAGCATCTTCTGGCTTTTTCACAACAACATTAACATGGAATGGTACTGGTGATGTAGATTTACACACATTTGAACCCAATATGCAAGTATTCTATCGTAATATGCAAGGTAAATCAGGCTATCTTGATGTGGATAATACGCACGGTTTTGGTCCAGAACATTATTTTGCAAGTTGCGATAAAACCAAACTCCAAGAAGGTACTTATACAATTAAACTTGCAAACTATAACCGAGCTGATGGACGTACTGCCACAGTCCAAATCGCCACCAATAAACAAGGCGTTGTTTTGACCAAAAGTGCTGTAATGGGTGAAGCAACAGAAGATAACCCAACTCACTTTATTGCCAATGTCCATGTATCAAAAGATGATATGGGCAATTATCACGCAAAAGTTGAATAAAATGATGATAATACAAGAAAAGCAATCCTAACAAGATTGCTTTTTTTAAACTTCATCATCAAAACCGATTTTCACCTGCTTTTGCGATGGCTTTTTGGTAAGCAGGACGAGCATGACAGCGTTTTAACCAATTATGAATATTGGCAAAACGTGGCTCAAGTTGGCGTGTGGTTTTCATTGCATTAATCGCAAATTCAAGCTGAATATCCGCCCCTGTAAACTGCGAACCTGCCAACCAATCATTGCTTGACAAATGTTTGTCTAACATATTGAGTTCTGCTTCAAGGGTTTTATTTACATACGATTCGTCCACGCCTTTTTTGAGCAGTTTGGCAACTTGTTTGATACCAATCGGTGATTTTTTAATCATTTTGCCAAACAAAAGCCGAATAATTAACAAAGGCATGAGTGAACTTTCGGTAAAATGCAACCAATAGCGATAATCTTCATAAGCAGGCGTGCCATAATCTGGGCGAAATTGTTTATTTAGCACCATTTGGGCGATGAGTTCAGAATTTTGCTCACCTTTGGCATCATAATTATCAATCAAATATTCAATCATGATGGCAGATTCAATCAATGTCTTATCACCATCTTGTAAAATGGGGGCTTTTCCCATTGGGTGAACCTGTTGCAGGGCTTTGGGAGCAAGACCATTGACACGCTCATACGTGGTTAATTGATAAGTTAAATTTAACTCTTCTAGTAGCCAAATGATACGAAAAGAGCGAGAACTTTGTAAATGATGTAAATGTAGTTTTGACATAAAAATAGGACTTACGCAAAACCAATAAATTTGCGTAAGCGGATTAAAATATAGTAGCATAAAAGAATGCAAGCAAAAGCCATCACCCGACTAGACTACTGCCAATACTTACTGGTAAGCCAAAATAACTACACACTTACCCACTATGCCAAGCATCATCCTGAAGAAATAAGCCACGACCGCATTAATCGGTATCTTCGAGATGACAAGCTCATACCCAAGCTAGTATGGGAGAAAGTCAAACAAGACATCCTACCAGATGACGAAGGCATACTCATCTTTGACGACAGTATTTTAGACAAAAATCACAGCCATAAAATCGAACTGGTTAACCGTCAATATAGTGGTAACGCCCATCGCATCATCAAGGGCATCTGTATCGTTAACTGTATTTACGTCAATCCAAAGACGCAGCAGTATTGGCTCATTGACTACCGCATCTATGACAAAAATACCGATGGCAAAAGCAAACTTGACCATTTAAAGGACATGCTAAAACACAGTATTGAACACAAACAACTTCAATTCAAATATGTTCTAATGGACACATGGTACGCTACCAAAGACATCATGCTCTACAATGACAACCGCACGGACTGGATTGTCACCAATGACACCACTCAAGATTCATCAGATGACACACGACTGGTGTGTGCCATCCGTTGGAAGATTGAGCAGTTTCACCGAGAAATCAAGCAATTAACTGGCATTGAAAACAATCAGTGTCGTAAAGCTCGTATTTGGCGTAATCACATTTGTTGTTCTATGCTTGTTTGGGTGCAGTTAGCCAAACAGGCTAAAAGATTAAAGCAAACGTTGTATCAAGTTAAATATGGCTTGCTGAGCAATTATTTGCGAGAGCAGTTGAAGTCGCCTTCGGTTGTGTTTGCGTAAGTCCTATAAACAACAAATGTATCACCCCAACATGCAAAAACGCACTGGTAAGCAGTCGCCATGGTTCATTTATCATGGTTAAGGGCAAGGCATTTGCTCCCCACGCTATCAGGTCTTGTGTGTTTGGCTCAGTGATGCTGGTGCCTGTCAGCACTTGCCAAGTGAATAAGCCCACAAAGCTTGCCAATAATAAAGCGGTGCTGGGGGCATGTTGCCAAAGATTTTGAGCATTCATTGGCTGGTCTCACATTGACCGACTTTGTGCCCGCTTGTTTTGATGTGTGTCATCTCATTATCTCATTTAATAAGCTGTCGATGCGTTCAATGGCATCATGGTTCTCTTCCATGCTCGCCACCAATGCCAACCTGATAAAACCTTGCCCCGGATTTTGCCCGCCCACATCACGAGACAGATATCGCCCTGCTAACGCATGAATGCCACACTGACTGTATAGGGATTTGACAAAAAGTTCATCATCATTATCAAAACAATCAGGCACAGCCACCCACAGATAAAAAGAAGCTTCAGGACGGCGTAGATTGAGTTTGTTACCCAATCTGTCTAACCATAAGTCAAATTTTTGGGCATACAAATCACGATTGGCTTGCACATGGGTCTCATCTTGCCAAGCGGTCATGGACGCATGTTGATGGTGCAGGGGCATGGCACAGCCGTGATAAGTTCGGTATTGCAAATAAGAATTTAACAGCTTGGCGTCGCCTGCCACAAAGCCAGAACGCAACCCTGGCAGATTAGAGCGTTTGGATAATGAATGAAACACCACGCAGCGGTCATAGTCATCACGTCCAAGCGTGGCACAGGCTTGTAGTAGCCCAATGGGTGGTGTGTCAAAATACAATTCACTGTAGCATTCATCACTGGCAATCACAAAATCATGCTCATCTGCCAAAGCAAGCAAATGTTGCCAGTCATCTTGGTTTAATACTGAGCCTGTGGGGTTATTGGGGCTACAGACAAACACAAGCTGAGTGCGTTGCCATACATCTGCTGGCACATTGGCATAATCTGCTTTAAACTTTGTATCAGCAGTACACGGCACATAATACGGCTTAGCCCCTGCCAATAGCGTTGCCCCTTCATAGATTTGATAAAAGGGATTGGGCATCACCACATAAGGTTTTTTGATGTGATGGCGATTGATGACCGCTTGTACAAAGCTAAAAATGGCTTCACGACTGCCCATCACTGGTATGATGTGATGGTTTGGGTCAACATCAGTCAAATGAAAACGCTTGCTTAACCAATCAGCAATCGCTTGGCTCAGCTCTGGCATGCCGCCTGTATTTGGATAATGTTGCACTTTGCCAACATGCTCTAGCAAGGCATCTAATACAAATTTAGGTGGTGGGTGTTTTGGTTCGCCAATGCCCAATTTGATAAGTGGCTGGTCTTTTGCAGGCTCAATACCAGCAAGCAATGTGGTCATCTTAGCAAATGGGTAGGGGGGTAGTTGCTCTATGACTGGATTAATAAAAGCGGAATTGATAGAAGCAGAATTGATAAAAGCTGAGTTCATGGCAATTTATCCTGTTGCTAAGCTGATTGAACTTAGCCATATGAATGTCGATGACTGATTGTCCAGATGACTAATTGTCTAAAATGTCAATGATTGTTTGTGTCAGTGTGTTTAATTTATCATCGCTTAAGCGGTTATCTTTACGGTCGCTGATATAAAACAAATCTTGTGCTTTTTCGCCCAGTGTGGTGATGCGAGCGGCATGCACTTCAATGCCATGTTGTAAAAACACTGCCCCCACACGTGCCAATAAACTCGGTTGGTCTAAGGCGGTCAGATACAAGATGTGTTGCCCAGTTTGAGCCACCGTCTCAAAACGGACTTGGGTTGGTACGCTAAAGTGCTTAAGCTGTCTTGGCAAGCGTTTGTGAGCAAGCTTGGGTTGGGTGGGGTTGGCAAATGCCGTTACCAGTCGCCATTTGAGTTCATCTTGTCGCTCAACATCAGTCAACAACGTGCCTTGATGGTCAAGCAAAACATAAGAATCTAAGGCAAAATCACGAGTGCCTGTGATGATGCGAGCGTCTAACACATCTAACCCCATCAAATCAAACACCGCCATGGTTACCGCAAACAGATTGTCTTGGTTTTGGGTATAGATAAACACCTGCACCGCATCAAGTGCCAAATCTCGATGTTCTCTTAGCACAATCAGCGGTTTACGGTTGATGTTGGAACTCTTATCAACATTATCAACATTATCAACATTATCAACATTATCAACATTATCAACATTGTCAACATTGTCAACAGGTGGCTGAGTTAAAATGGCGTGGGTGTGCCATAAGATGTCTTCAGGGATTTCTCGTAAAAAATACTCATCACCCAACTCGTCCCACAACATCAAAACGTCCTTTCGGTCAAAGGCCAACACATCTGTTTGTGATGTGTTTAAGTCTTGTGATGTGTATAAGTCATCAAGTAATTTTATTGCCTGTTCTCGTGTGGCAGTTATCATCTCTTGGCGGTTGGTTGGGGCATCAATGTCGGCTCGCAAAATACTGCGAGTGCGTGTGTATAGCTGTTTCATCAAAGTGGCTCGCCAACTGTTCCAAAGCTTAGGATTGGTGGCAGTCATGTCTGCCACAGTCAGCACATACAGATGATTTAACTGAGTCACATTACCGACCATGTGGGCAAAGTTGGTGATGACTTGGGGGTCTAGTATGTCTTTTTTTTGTGCCGTGTTAGACATCAGCAGATGCTGGCGAACCAGCCAACCAACCAGTTTGGCATCAGCATCACTTAGCCCATGTGCCAAACAAAATGCCACCGCATCTGTCTCACCAAGCACACTGTGGTTACCACCACGCCCTTTTGCAATGTCATGAAAAATCGCTGCCAACACCAAAATCTCTTTACGCTCAATGCGTTGATAAATGCCACTGACCAAGCCAAACACTTCTTTATATTTGGGGTCAATAAAGCGGTGCAACACTCTGATGACCAACAACGTGTGAGCATCGACCGTATAACGGTGAAACAAATCATACTGCATCAACCCGACCACTTGCCCAAAAGCTGGTAAATAACTGCCCAATACACCATAGCGTTTCATGGTTCGTAATCGGTGGAACAGATAGTTTTGCTCTTTGAGATTGGCTAAAAACAGCTGTTGGTGTTTTGGATTGTCTCGATAGGCTTGGTCAATGCCACAGGCGGCGACTTTTAATGCCCGAAGTGTGCGGGTACGCACTTTTTTGATGCCGTGTTGCCCCATTAACAAAAACATGTGCAATATCGCCTCAGGGTACTGGGCAAACACTCGATGATGAGCGATGGCTATTTGATCACCGATGCGGTTAAATAGGGCAGTTAAAGTGGTTTTTTGTGGTTTATCAGCATCAGGCAGGCGTGCCTCAATTAATGTCTCATAATAATGATTGGTGAGCATCTCAGATAAGGTGGAAATGTGCATGGCACAGCGGTAATAATCTTTCATAAACCGCTCAACCGCCGTGTTGGCAGGGTCAGTAGCTGACTGTTGATAGCCCATGCGATTGGCAACCTCTCGCTGATGGTCAAACAGCAATTGGTTCTGATTACGCCCTGTTATCTGATGCAAATGATGACGAATTTGCCACAAAAACTCCTCTGCCTGTATCAGCTCATCATATTCTCGCTCAGTGATGAACGCTTGTTGCACCAAATCAAACAGCTTATTTACCCGAAAATAGCGTTTGCTGACCCAACCGACCGTATGAATATCACGCAGCCCTCCGGGGGCAGATTTGATGTTTGGTTCTAAATTGTATTCGGTGGCGTTGTGTGCCAAATGGCGTTTTTTGCTCTCATTCATTTTGGCATGATAAAACTCTTCTTGCCCCCAGCAATCATTCACCACGTTATGGGGTATCTTGCCAAAATTAGCAGCAAGATTGCAGGTCAGGGTAGGGTCATTTGTGAGCAGACGAGCTTCTAGCAGTGCCGTGGCAACGGTGTGGTCATGGGCAGATTCCATTGTATCGCTAACGCTTCGCACCGCCAACGAAGGTTCAAGCCCGATGTCCCAAAGTGTGGTAACAAATTGCTCAACATGCTTATCAACACCTGTTGCCAGTTCGTCTTGATACAACAATAAAATATCCACATCTGAATGCCGTGCCAACTCACCCCGACCATAACCACCCACAGCGAAAAGTGCCAGCCCATGATTTTTCAGCTGATGATGCTCAAACAACGCCACCAACAAATCATCGACTGCCGCCACATGAGCTTGCACCACTTGACGAATGCTCACACCATTGGCTAAAGCGGTGTCCAATGTGGTTAAGGTTTGACTAAGCCACATGGATAATTGTTCGGACACAAGACCTCTGGCATCAGCATTGTCATTATCTAAAAGTGGCACAATCTTTGCCAATTTTGGCTTTGCCAGTTTTAGCACCGTTACATCATGGTTGGTGTTAGGAAGGTGATTTAAACGCATGATAAATCCAAGTTATCCTTTTTTAAGCGTGTTTTTATCGTTATCAATCAAATTTTTGCACATATAAAAATTTGCACATATGAACAAGTGTTAAAGTAACACTTGTCTATTTTATGATACCCACTTTTATCCTCCGTTGCCGTAAACCTGCGACTTTGGGCGGTGGATATAAGGCAATTGTTAAATGCGATAAGTTTTGCTATCCTCATCTCACTATATTCAATGTCTTACATTCCACAGTTAAGTTAAGACTAAATTGCGAGTACGCAGTAACTTAACTGGTAAGACGTTTCCAAACACACACTTAAGCTAATTCGTGTCTATGACAATCCTAACAGTAGGATTAGCTTAAAATAAGAACCTAAGATGTACGGTGTGTCGTACGGGCGGTTGCCACTATCTTAGGCTTGCGGTCGGGCTTGACCGTCTGGGAGCAGGAATCCCCGAACGATAGGGAGGGGAGGAAGTCAAGATGCTCACTTTAACAAAAAAAACTGCCTAAAAGTAAGCGGTTTGTGTACTAAAACGTCTTATGGTGTCAAAAAACTTAAATCTTCTTCAGGGCGAGCGGTGAACACCTCACAACCATCATCAGTAACCACCAATGTATGCTCCCATTGGGCAGATAACTTACGGTCTTTGGTGATTGCCGTCCATTTATCAGGCATGATTTTGGTCTTCCAAGTGCCTTGATTAATCATCGGTTCAATCGTAAAGGTCATGCCCGTTTTCAGCTCAATGCCTGTGCCTGCCTGCCCATGGTGCATGACCTGTGGTTCATGGTGAAACTGATTGCTGATGCCATGACCACAAAACTCACGCACGATGCTAAAGCGTTCTGGCTCAACCACTTGCTGGATTGCCGCTCCAATATCCCCCAAATATGCCCCATTTTTCACCATTGCCATGCCTGCGTACAACGCCCTTTGAGCCACATCACAAATGCGTTTTGCCATGATGGAACCCTCACCAACAATCCACATCTTAGATGTATCACCATAATAGCCGTCTTTGATGACCGTCACATCGATGTTGATGATATCACCGTCTTTAAGCAGTTTGTCATCGCTTGGAATGCCGTGGCACACCACATGATTGATTGATGTGCAGATGGATTTTGGAAAGCCATGATAGTTAAGTGGGGCTGGAATGGCGTGTTGCACATTGACGATATAGTCATGAGCGATTTGGTTAAGGGCTTCGGTGCTGACACCAACTTTAACATGGTCATCTAACATCACCAGCACATCGCTGGCAAGCTTACCAGCCACTCGCATTTTGGCAATGGCATCGGTCGATTGAATTGGGATATTGGGGGCATTGTTGGGAGTATTGGACATAAAATGGCTCGACAAAATGGGTTAAGCAAATGGCTTAAAAATGGATAATCATAAAAAATGGTATTGTATCATATTTTAAAGATGTCAATGACATGCACAAGGGTGATGATGGTTTTTTGTTTACTGATTGGCTAAAAATCACATCAATTGGCTTGCATTTGGTAAAAAATGCTTTATAATAGCCGTCCTATTGGAAGCGTGGCAGAGCGGTTGAATGCACCGGTCTTGAAAACCGGCAAGGGTTTATAGCCCTTCGAGAGTTCGAATCTCTCCGCTTCCGCCAAGTTTTTTACGAAACCAGTGCCTGATGGCACTGGTTTTTTTGTTTAAACTCGCTCAAATCTTGCAATGCTCTCCACATGTCCTGTATGACAAAACATGTCCATCACACCTGCGTGTGTTAGCCGATAGCCGTTGTCAATCAATGCCTTAGCATCACGAGCAAGTGTGGTGGGATTGCAGGACACATAGACGATGCGTTTGGCATTAAAGCGGGGTAAATATTGCATCACTTCCCATGCTCCTGAGCGTGGTGGGTCGATGAGTAACGCATCAACCGCTTTTGCCCATGGTTTGTCTGAAAAGTCTTGCGTCAAATCTTGGCTAAAAAATTGAGTGTTGTGTAACTTGTTGTGTTGAGCGTTGTCCTTGGCTCTTTGGGTCATCGCATCACTGCCTTCCACGCCAATCACTTGCCCTTGCTGACCATCTTTACCACCAACCAGACGTGCCATCGGTAAACTAAAATTCCCCAAACCACAGAACAAATCCAACACCTGTTCGCCTACTTGCAAATCCAACAGCTCACATGCCAGTTGTGTCATCTGTTGATTGACCGACAAATTGACTTGGGTAAAGTCGGTGGGGATAAAGCGATAAATTAAATCATATTTGGGCAAACGATAATACAAATTGCCAAACTGCTGGTCATGGCGGTTGTTGGTGGGGTAACAGAGATGGTCATCGGTTGGTAGAGCGATGCGGTAGATGCTGTCAGCGCCTTTGGGCTGAAGATACAGTTGCCAATGACGCTGAGCAAAAAATGTCTTTAGCTTATCCAAATCAGCATCGGTTAACGGTTGCAAATGACGCACAATCAATGCCACGGGTTGATTGCCATCAGGTAAGTTGCTTATCTGCTCACCCATTGCCAACTCCAGTTGGGCAATGTGTTCACGAGTATCCAAAGAGCTGATGAGTGATTTTAACGCCTGCATGTCAAAGCCAATGCGAGGGTCTAGAACATGACATTCGTTTAGCTCGGCAAGGTAGTTACTGCTTCGTTCACGAAAGCCCACTAAAGCGGTGTCTTTTTTTACCACATAGCGAACGCCTAAGCGTGCTTTGGTGCGATAACCCAGGCGGTCACCCACCACAGGAGGCAACCAGTTATCAGGCTGTACGCCTGCTTGATGTGCCAATAATTCTGCTAAGACTGACTGTTTGAAGGCAATCTGCCCATCAGGTTGCCAATGTTGTAGGCTACAACCACCACAAACACCAAAGTGTGGACAAGGTGGCAGTTGTCTTTCTGGGTTGGGGTTGGCAAGCACGGCAATGGCATCGCCTTCTTCAAAGCTGTTACGGCTGTTGGTCAGTTGCACTTGCACGGTTTCATGGGGTAGGGCAAAGTTGACAAACACCTTTTTACCATGTTTATCAGGCAGGTGATTAAAATCAATGCCCATATCGTCATTGTTGTTATTGTTGTCATTGTTATTACGGGTGTTGCCATATACTGCCACACCACGCCCATCATGTGATAAGCCATCGACCACAAAAGGCAGGGGGTGGGCATCTTTTAGACGATGACGCACTCGTGCAGAGGGTTTGGATTTTTTTTTACTTGGTGGGTGAGTAAGGTTGTGTTCCCCAGCCGTTGCGATTTGATGAATGGCAACTTGATGAATTGGGCTGTCTGGGGGGTTGTTGGTTTGGTTCATGGCTTGGTTCATGGTTTGGCTCATTAATTTGGTGTGTTAATCGGGTCGATGGTCTTGTGGATAAGTAACCTAAAAAAAGTGAGAAAAAATTGAGATAACAAGGAGTGGCATCAAAATTAAGCTGCATGATAACGTAAAATTGCCCAATCACAAAACATCAACCTGCCACGCCTTGCTTATCGCAAATCATCGGATTGGTTCTTGATGTGGTGGTGATTGCCAATATGTTCATAACGTATTATCATCGCCAAAATTTTTTTTGGTTTTTATGAGCCTTTTTTACCATGACACCATTAGTCAAAGAGCTGTTTGATTTACATACTGACCAAGCTGAGCCTAGCGTCATTGACCAAACCATCAGAGATAATGTTAGGGTGGTGGGTACGAATCTTTGGGTGCTTTTTTTTGCCATCTTAGTGGCATCTGTGGGGTTAAATGTCAATTCTACAGCGGTGGTCATTGGGGCGATGTTAATTTCGCCCTTAATGGGTCCTATTGTGGGCATTGGATATGGACTGGGCATTAACGATGTGGACTTACTTAAGCTGTCGTTACGTAATTTGGGCATTTTTACTGCTTTGAGCATTGTCACATCGACCATGTACTTTGCCATCAGCCCCTTAGATGCAATACAGCCTGAGTTGCTTGCTCGCACTTCCCCAAATCTTTGGGATGTGTTGATTGCCTTTTTTGGTGGCGCAGCTGGCATCATTGCCTTAACTCGTAAAAGCATTTCTAACGTCGTGCCGGGCGTTGCCATTGCCACGGCATTAATGCCACCTTTGTGTACCGCAGGATTTGGCATTGCCACGGGTAATTGGAGTTTTTTCTTTGGGGCGTTTTTTTTATATTGTATTAATAGCGTCTTTATTGCTTTGGCAACCTTACTGTTTGTGAAAATTTTTCATCTGCCTAAACATAAATTTTTAGATGAAATCACCGAAAAACGCACCAACATGTTGATTGCTGTTACTGCTGTTTTGATGATTGTGCCAAGTGGTTATTTGGCGTTTAATTTGGTACAAAGTACCCGCTTTACTCAAGCAGTAGATGCCTTTGTTGATGGGCAAGATTTTAATAATGAATTTTTAATATTGGCACATGAAGTGCGTCCACAAGCCCGTGAAGTGGTATTAACCGTGGGTGGTGTTCACTTCCCTACACACCTAGAAGACCGCTTAGCCCAAAACTTAGCTGGCAGAGGCTTTGCTAAAAGCAAGGTGGAGGTGCGTTATACAGGCAGTAACCAAGTGGACATCAACAGCTTAAAAACGGAATTGACCCAATCTACCTATCGTAACTTGGTTAATCAAATCGAAAGTCTCAGTAAAGAAAACGAACAACTGACACAACAGTTGGCAAGCAACTCATCACTGTCTGAACAAACCAGCAGTGCTGATAAACAACTTTATAAAGAATTGCTGGCTCAATATCCACAGATTGACAGTGTTACCATCACACGAGGGGATAGGTTCATACACGCTAAAGCCAACAAAACACCCAAACAGCCAATAAACGAACAATCAATAAACGAACCGCCAAACATCACTGCCAATCACAACAATACGGTGATTGACGCTCATTCAAATCAAAGTGAGCATTCAAGCCCAAGCGACAACATCGTTCAACAAACGCTCACGCAAGTGAACATTGACAGCAAACGACCTCTAAAAAATACTGATAAACAACGCATCACCGCTTGGCTTGATAGCAAATATGAGCAGAGTTTGCTCAGGGTGCATTTTAACAGCGGTGATACAGAGATTACTGAAATCTTACAAGAAGCTGATGCTCAACAAAATGTCAGTCAAGAAGCGGATACTCAACAGAAGTCATTAACCAGCTTTAGCCAAAGGTTTGATGGTAATGCTTGATTTTTAGCCCCATTTGATGGATTGTCTTTTGAATCATTCATCACAGCATCTTGTGATTCAGTCTGTAACTCAGTGCCATCTTGTGAGTCTGACCTAAGTTGCAATCGTACCGTATCCAGTGGCGGATTGGCAGATACCCCTGTGTTCGTTTGGGCTGGCACATGGACACAAATCAACTCATCACCACGGAACGCATGACAGCGTATGGTCAGCGTGCTGATTTGGCTTTGCTGTTTTGCCACCCGTGCCAACTGCTCATTGCTGGCTTTGATGCCATCTATCGCCACGATGACATCGTTGGCAGACAGGCCTGCTTGGCTTGCCACGCTGTTACGTTTGACCTTTTGGATAAGCAGGCCTGCTGGAGAACTTTGGGTATGTATTCCCCAAGGCAGATGTTTGGGTGGCTTGTTGTGTGGATTGCCGTGTGGCTTGTTGTGTGGATTGTCCATACTCACACCCACACTTGCCAACATGTCTTTGATGGGCAAGGGTTTGACACCATTAACATAATTATCCACAAACGCCTGCCACACCGATGATGGCAGATATTCGCACATCACTGCATTTAAGCTGTCCATGCTCATACCAATGCGACCGATTGGCTCACATTTGGCAAGCTGATAAAACTGCTTAATGACATCAAACAATCGCTTTTTGCCTTGAGTTTGCGTCAACAGCAAAATATCCAGACACAATGCCACCAATGCTCCTTTATTATAATAGCTAATGCCTGCGTTGGCGGTATTTTCATCACTGCGGTACAGCTTAATCCACGCATCAAAACTTGACTCTGCCACCGATTGCCAAGCTCGTCCATCGGTTTGCTGATGGCGATTGATTTGCTCTGTCAGCAGTTTAAGGTAACTGTCAGTACTGATGACCCCACTGGCTTGTAGCATAAAATCATCAACATAAGACGTAAAACCTTCAAATACCCATAGCAATGGCGTATAAGCTTCTTTGGTCAAATCCACCGCCATCATCACATCAGGGCGAATGGTCTTAACCCACCACGCATGAAAATACTCATGGCTACATAACCCCAAAAATCGTTGATAACCATCGCTTGGCTCGTCAGGCTCAGTTAAACTTGGCAAGTCTGCCCTAGGGGTTATCAATGCCGTGCTGTTGCCATGCTCCAACCCGCCATAATCATGACCACTGGCATGGGTTAAAAAATGATACTCATCAAATGGTGTACTGCCAAGCACATTGACATAACATTGGCAAATCCGTTGTAAATCTCGCTGAAGTCGACTCATGTCTGTGTGATGATGACCTGAAATATAGACATGATGCCAAATCTGCTTGTTAAGCGTGAGCTTTTTGTCTTGCGTAAGTTCTTCATCTTGAGCCGTTACCATAAACTGAGTATGGGTCTGTAACCCAAACTCAAATGGATAATCAATCAGCTCATCATAACTGTCTGCCACCAGTTCATAACTCTGATAATCTGTCGATTGACAGACGCTGGCAGACAAACCACATGCCAGCAATGCTTTAAACGCTTCACGTTGCTGAGTAAACGCCGCATTTGCTTTATTGGGTAAACGTTTGTCTGTTTCTGTTTTATTAAACTTGCTTTTGCCCAACCCATCAGCTAAGTCATCAATGACTAAGCCCATTAAACCATCAATAAAGCCCATTGGCACGTGTAAGCACACTTTGCACGCTTGTTGTTCCTGCCCCATCACCGCCAACGCCAATGACGAAAAATTCCCAAACAAACGACGCTGATCAACATAAGCGGTGCGAACCGACAAATCATAACAATACACTTCATAATGCACTTGCACCCATTGCCCTGTGGTTACGTTGGGTAATTGCCATTGGTTTTTACTTAATTTGATGGCACGGTGTTTGGTGGCAACAACATTATCCTGCTTGGCAACAAGCACATCACTGCCATCATACACATCATACGTTACCACCGTGATGTGCCGAGCAAACTCACGCATCAGATAACTGCCTGGTAGCCATGATGGCAACCAAAGCATCGGCTTATCATCATCAGCCTGCCAATACAGGCGCACATCGACCAAATGCTCACGATAACGGTCAAAGTTGAATTGGTATTGTACATATGTCATTAAACGGATTCCCCATAAACACGACAAATCAAATAAAAGGTAAATTAAATAAAAAATGATAAATACTCAAGTCATATGGGCTTAAGTCTATGGCAAAAGTGATGGTTATTCAAACCAATATTCAAACTCAAAAATTTTTACTGTCTTTTTTGAATTTTACTGTCTTTTCTTGAAAGTTAAGGTTATCATCACAATTAACCATTAACTTAAGATAAGCAAGATAATCTGCTGTTTTTTGTTTTAATCGTTATATTTTTTAAATTTCTTTTATTAGGATAATTATCATGACAGACATCAACAAAGCACCCATCAGTAAAGACAGTGCCGTTACCTTTCACTACACCCTAACAGACGATGATGGTCAGCTCATTGACCAATCACAAGAAGGTCAACCACTTGCCTACTTACACGGTCATCAAAACATCATTCCAGGATTAGAAGCACAACTTGAAGGCAAATCTGTTGGTGATAAAGTGCAAGCCGTCGTTGAGCCAGCCGATGCCTATGGTGAATTTTTAGAAGAAGCGGTGCAAGAAGTCCCCCGTGAGAACTTCCAAGGTGTGGATAACATCGAACCTGGCATGCAATTTCAATCACAAGCGGGTGATCAAGTGATGTTGGTAACCGTCAAAGATGTCACCGACGATATGGTCATCGTTGATGCCAACCACCCATTGGCAGGCAAGCGTCTACACTTCGATGTGGAGATTACCGATGTGCGTGTTGCAACGGCTGATGAGCTCAAACATGGTCATGTGCATGGCGTGGGTGGCGTACATCACTAAACCAGTTAAGCACCAGTACCTAAGCAATGCCACAATGCACAAATGCTTAGCAAAATGACAACAAATCAACACAATCACACACAATTTGTCAATAGAAAACAGCCATTAAAAGCGATATTGTAAAATAGGGTAAGTGTGTGAATTATTGATATTTGAATTAGATGATATTAGATTAATTATCTGCCTATCAATATGTCAATATGGCAAACAAACCCATAAAACAACCCTTTTAATCAACCAACCCATTTAAACAAGGAATATCCGTATGAGTAATGACGTCAATGACACTTTAGATTCAATCAAAAACACACTAGAAAGCAACTGGAAGCAACTGACTGGCTCAGTAAAAGAGATGTGGGGTGAGTTGACCGATGACGAAATCACCCAAATCGATGGTAGCCGTGAAAAATTATCTGGTCGTATCCAAGAACGTTATGGTAAAGCCAAAGACGAAGTTGAACAAGAAATCGACGCATGGACTGAGAAAAATAAACACACTTGGTAACACTTGGTAATTTGTAATTTGTATGCTGTTAACGTTTGCTAAATTTTGCTAAATTAAGCACGTTAAATTAAAAATCCCCCCAAACCAAAGTTGTTTGGGGGGCTTTTTTTATGCACCTTTTATATTTTATGCACCTTTTACGTTATGCACCAATTTGATGCAGCAAATAAACCATCACCTCTTCCAACCGTCTAAGAATGCCTGATGAATGCGTTGCCCTTGAGCATCGGTCAGGGTGTCAAGGTAGTTTACTGTGATTTGTTCTAACTGCTGGTGGGTAGTGGCATCAAGTCCACCCACCAGTAACTGCCATCGCAGATAAATGAGCCAAGTATTTAGCACGTCGCTTTCACAATAAGTGGTCAATTGTTGCCAGTTGCCAGCTTGTACAAGCCCCACCACTTGTGAGCCGTTCATGCCCCCTTTACCAGCAAAACCACAAACGCTTGCCATCACGTCCAGCGGTTGTTTGTTATGACCAGCAAATAAGCTCAGCTTGTCCATCAGGTCGGTGTGCCTATCGTGATAGCGATTTAGGTAGTTATTGTATTGAATGTCTCGGTTGGAGTTTTCGTCAAAAAACTCTGGGGCAGACAGTTTATGGTGCATGGCACGGTACATCAGCACAGGAATGTCAAAGCTTGAGCCATTCCAGCTGACCAAATTGGGCAGTCGGTTGGGGTGTTTATCAGCAAATATGGCAAAAAACTTGCTAAGGATTTGTGCTTCGTCCATGTCTGCTAGGCTAAATGATTTAAGTCGCATTTGTGCTTGATTTGGCTGTTGGGTAAAGCCAAACCAAAATAATGACAAACAGGCAACCTTATGCAAAGGTGGTCGCATAAAGTCATTGCCTGCTTCACTTTGGCGAATGGCGGCCAAAGCAGACAGAGTGTCAGCATCAGACAGCTTGGCTAAGTTGGGGTACAGTCTTCTGCCTGTTTCAAGGTCAGGGACGGTTTCAATATCAAACACCAGTAACGATTGGGGAAAAGGCATTGATGGCATCCTATTTTATAAAAGGGATAAAATTGATGAGCCAGTCGTTATTGTGAATAAAGTCCAGTGGATAAATAACGGTCACCACGGTCACAGACGATAAACACAATCAGTGCATGTGGGTCATCTGTTGTGATTTGTTGGGCGATTTTTTGGCTTGCCCATGCTGCCCCACCAGATGACACGCCTGCAAAAATACCTTCGGTTTTGGCAAGCTGTCGCATGCTTTGTTCAGCGTCAGACTGTTTAATGTCCATCACCTTATCCACCAAAGACGCATCAAAAATACCTGGTAAGTATTCTGTTGGCCAACGGCGAATGCCAGCAATGTTTGCCCCATCGGCAGGTTGTAGGCCGATGATTTTAATGTTGGGGTTTTGTTCTTTTAGGTATTTTCCCACACCCATGATGGTGCCTGTTGTTCCCATTGAGCTGACAAAATGGGTGATTTTACCTTGTGTTTGTTGCCAGATTTCAGGTCCTGTGCTTAAGTAATGAGCTTGGGCATTGTCAGGGTTGTTAAACTGGTCAAGTACCACGCCTTTGCCCTCTGCTTGCATTTGCTTGGCGATGTCTCGGGCTTGTTCGATGCCATCACTTTCAATCAATGTTGCACCATATGCTGTCATGGCATCTTTACGCTCTTGGGTGGCGTTGGCAGGCATGATGAGCGTCATTTTATAGCCACGCATGGCAGCGACCATTGCCAAGGCAATGCCTGTGTTGCCACTGGTGGCTTCGATTAGGGTATCACCGTGTTTGATGTCGCCTCGCTGTTCGGCTTGATATATCATATTAAACGCTGGGCGGTCTTTGACTGAACCTGCTGGGTTATTGCCTTCAAGTTTGGCAAGCAAGGTGGCATTGGTGGCATGTGAGCCAAAGCGTTGCAGTTTGACCAGTGGTGTTAAGCCCACACAGTCGGCAAGCTGACTGGTTTTGGTGGTGAAGTTGGTGATGGTTTGGTTGTTTAAAAGGTTCATGTGACTCTCTGTTTTGTATCAATGTTTGCTTTTGTTTGATTTTATCAGTATTTGATTTTATCAATAAGTTGACTGCCCATTGTAGCGAATTTTGGCATAAAAACATAATTTGGTTATAATCCGTTTATCATAACCAAGGAACGCTTTTTGTGAGTTTAAAACAACGTTTAGACTTAACTTCTGCTTATGGGCAGTTAATTTTATTGGTGTTTTTGCCCATTTGTTTGTTGGCAATGGTGGGAGCGGTGTTGGTGTATACTGAGACCAGCCGTGCCAGTCGTAACGAACAGCAAGCCATTGCTCAAGCTTTGTTGTTGCGTTATGAACCTGCCATCAGTGAGCAGTTATCGGTTTTGGCTCAACAAGACACGCCCATTCATCAATCCTCTTCGTATCAATCACCCCCATATCAACCATTACATCAAACGCTGCTTAATGTCAAGATGCACACCCACGTACATCGCATTGGCATCATTGATGATGATGGTCAAATTGTCCATGCGGTTGGTTATCAAAATGATGTGGGGACAGAAGATGGGGGAACAGAGTACAAACGACAAATCATCGCTGATAACAATCGGCGATATTGGCTCATCATTAACATGGATAATGAGCCGATTGATAACGCCAATCTTAGGATTATGCTGGCGTTGGCGGTAACGGGGCTGTTTACCATTTTGATGTTGTTGCTGAGCATCAATGGTTATGCCAAACGCTGGGTTGCTCCGATTTATGAAATGCGTATGTATTTACAAAGGGTAACGATTGATACGTTGTATCAGCCCATTGCGGTGCGGTCAGAAGGGGAGATTAATCTATTACAACAAGATTTGGTTTATACGTTAAGGCGAGTGTATTCAAGCTTTCAAGAGCTAAAAGAACATGCTGAACAGACTGAAGCGGATTTAAGGCAGGCCTTTGATGCCATGGAGATGCAAAACATTTCAATCCGTAACGCTCGTGATGCTGCCATCACTGCCAGTGCTGCAAAGTCCGCTTTTTTAGCAAACATCAGCCATGAGCTTAGAACACCGCTTAACAGCATTGATGGCTTTAGCAATCTGTTGGCACGGCATGGTAAGTTAAGCGATGAACAAGACTTATATGTGCAGACCATTCGCAAATCATCTGCTCATCTGTTGGCATTGGTGAATGATGTGTTGGATTTTTCTAAAATTGAAGCAGGTAAGCTGGAGCTAGAATATCATGAATTTAGTTTATACGATGTCATTTATGATGTTGCGGACATGTTATCGCCTTTAGCAAGCGAAAAGGGGCTAAGATTGGCGGTGAATTATTATCATGATGTGCCGATGCGAATGGTGGGCGATGCGTTACGCATCAAGCAGGTATTGACCAATTTGGTGGGTAATGCCATTAAATTTACCGATGTGGGGCAAGTACTGATACAAGTGCGTGTCGATGAAGATAAAGACAATCAGCTTTTAATCGCCATTCAAGACACAGGGCGTGGGGTTGCCAAAGAAGACCAAGCCCATCTGTTCCAGTCCTTTAGTCAAGGCGACCCATCAACCACAAGGCAATATGGTGGCACAGGTTTGGGCTTGGTCATCAGTAAGCAGTTGACTCGGTTGTGGGGTGGTCAGATTGGTTATTGGGATAATGAACAGCATAACCTTGCCAAATCTGGCTCAACATTTTGGTTTGGACTGCCCACCCAAGTGAATATGCCAGATGTGCCATTGGCAGCAGACATGCCTTTGCCAATACTCAAGCCCATTAAGGATTTGCAAGCCAGTTTTCACAGCAAGCCATACCGTCTTTTGGCATGGCTTGAAAGTGATGCGGTCATGCACGCATTGACTGCCAGCTTGCAACCTTTGCCCATTCATTTGACACAAGCTTATGGTTTGGCGGAGTTGTTGACCGCCTTAAAAGAACATACCCAACCTTATGACTATGTGATTGTCGATACTGTCAATAATACCGACAGTGATGGCATGACTGCCTTACTCAAGCAAATCCGTCTGCATTATCAAGGTGATTTGGCGTTGTATGGTTATCAAGTGGCAATAGACATGGGATTGTTGAGCCGTTATCAAGCGGCTGTTTTATATGAACCTTTTGGCAAACGGCAATTTTATGGCTGGTTGGACTCACAAAAACGCCCAACTTCCAAGCCTGAGCATCTGCCATGGCAAGGCAAACGGGTACTGGCGGTTGATGACCATTTACCCAATTTATTGGTACTTGATGCGTTATTGGCAGAAATGGGCATCGACGTGGTAACCGCCACTAACGGCTTTGATGCGTTAGAAATCATCAGTAGCTTCCGTCAACCAGACATTGATTTGATATTTATGGACATTCAAATGCCAAAAATGTCAGGACACCAAACCGCCCAACAAATCCGTAAAATCGAAAGCAATGGCAAACGCCGCCGCACACCCATCATTGCTTTATCTGCTCACAGTGTCGCTGACGAAAAAGCCAACATGGCCATATCAGGCATGGATGACTTTATAGGCAAACCCATTAGCCGACCGCAACTACAACAAGTATTGCAACGTTGGTTAACCCCGCCAGCATCTGCCATCAATGACCCTGCTAAAGCCAGCATCAGCAGTGTTGACGACAAGCAAAGGCAAGCCAATACCAATCATCATGACAACGCTGATAAAATGACGGACACCCACACAGACAAATCAATCGACTGGCAAGATGCCTTAACTCGAGCGGCACATAACTCAGAGTTGGCAGTCAAACTATTACACATGATGCAAGATGGCATCAGCGACGATAAAGACAGACTACAACGAGCATGGCAAGCGTGTGATAGAGAAGAATTGGCACAGATAAGTCATCGAATTTTGGGAGCAAGTCGCTACACAGGTGTGCCAAAAATCCGCCAAGCCAGTCAAGATTTTGAAGACAAATGTTTGCTTAATGTTAAGCAAAATAACCCATCACAAATGGCGATGCTCTCACCCAACTATGAGCTGTTGCTAGAAGCACTTAAAGAGATGCAAACGGTTGACTTAGCCAGTGAAATTGCCCAACAGCAAAATCAATCATCGCATGAACCAGCAAATCACGCTTTGCCCAACCATGAACACCCATACACACAGGCAAACGATGCCAATGCTCAAGTGGATAAAGTGACTTGGAAAATGTTGTAGAACCTATTGTAGAACCGTTTAAAAATATTGCAAAACAATGTAACACGATTTAACAGTGAAATGACAGAATGTCGCATGGTTGCTGGTTGCTGGTTGCTGGTTGCTGGTTGCTGGTTGCTGGTTGCTGGTTGCTGGTTGCTGGTTGCATGGCGAATGTCATTATTTTTTAAGCAGACAAAACTGTCATGATATAATAAGTAACATGATTTGAGTGTGCATCTATTTTTTTATTTTTTGGCGTGTACCTATTTTGGCGTGTATCATTAGCAATATGGTGTACATGTTGACAATACTGGTAATAGGGTAATAAAAGGGCTTAAATTGAAATCACATCTAAATGAAATCAAGGCTAGAAGAACATTTGCCATCATTTCGCACCCCGATGCGGGTAAAACCACCATGACCGAAAAACTGCTGTTATGGGGGCAGGCCATTCAAGTGGCAGGCGAGGTCAAATCTCGCAAATCTGACCGCCATGCCACCAGTGACTGGATGAGCATGGAGCAAGAACGTGGCATTTCCATCACCACTTCCGTGATGCAATTCCCTTATAAAGACCATGTGATTAATCTATTAGACACGCCTGGACACGCTGATTTTAGTGAAGACACTTATCGCACGCTCACTGCTGTGGACAGTGCTTTGATGGTGATTGATGGGGCAAAAGGCGTGGAAGAACGCACCATCAAACTGATGGACGTGTGCCGAATGCGTGATACACCCATCATCTCATTTGTCAATAAACTTGACCGAGAAATCCGTGATCCGCTTGAGCTGCTTGACGAAATTGAAACGGTTTTAAACATCAAGTGTGTCCCCATCACCTGGCCTGTGGGTATGGGGCAAGACTTTGTTGGCGTGTATCATTTGACCGAAAATAAGACTTACTTTTATCAAAAAGGGCATGGTGGTGAGATTGTGGACATCGAAGTGCGAGACGGCTACGATTATCCAGATGTCAGACAACGTTTGGGGAATCTGATGTTCACTGCCTTTGAAGAGTCGCTTGAATTGGTACAACTGGCACTAGAAAATTTTGATGTCAATGCCTTTTTAACAGGAGAAATAACGCCTGTGTTGTTTGGTACGGCATTAGGTAACTTTGGCGTTAACATGGTGTTAGATGTGTTAATCGAACATGCCCCCGCTCCCAAAGACCACCCCACCAAAGAGCGTGTGGTATCTGCCACCGAAAGCGACTTTACTGGATTTGTGTTTAAAATCCAAGCCAACATGGACCCTCGCCACCGTGACCGCATTGCTTTTTTAAGGGTTTGCTCAGGTAAATACGAAAAAGGCATGAAAATGAATCACGTTCGTATTGGCAAAGAGGTGCGTATCTCTGATGCGTTGACCTTTTTGGCAGGCGACCGTGAAGCCCTAGAAGAAGCCTACCCCGGTGACATCATTGGTTTGCATAACCATGGCACGATACAGATTGGTGATAGCTTCACCTCTGGTGAAAAGCTTAATTTTACGGGCATTCCACACTTTGCACCAGAGCTGTTCCGCCGTGTGGTGCTAAAAGACCCGCTCAAGTCTAAAGCTCTACAAAAAGGCTTGCAACAGCTGTCTGAAGAAGGAGCAACACAAGTATTTATGCCTCAAATCAACAATGATTTGATATTGGGGGCAGTTGGGGTATTGCAATTTGATGTGGTTGCTCATCGTTTAAAAGAAGAGTATAAGGTACAATGCAGTTTTGAGCCTGTATCCATTGCCACTGTGCGTTGGATACATTGCAATGACCCTGTTGTGCTTGCCAAATTTAAGAAAAAAGCCCATGACCAGTTATCGATTGATGGTGGTGGCTATTTGACCTATCTTGCCCCCAGCCGTGTCAATCTACAACTGATGCAAGAGCGGTATCCTGAAGTGGAATTTCGGGCGACTCGGGAGCATTGATTTTGTATTCAATAGTCGTCTCATCTATGGTCGTGTCATCTGAGGCAATGCTTGCACAGCAAACACAATAAACACCAAAAAATACAATAAATACCAAATGACCAACCAAACCCAGCAGTCATCAACTGACAGCCCCCACACATCTATCAACACACCTAGCCCCACCTTTGCCAAGCTATGGGTGATGATGTTGGGGATAATGGTTGCCATTGGTCCTTTATCAATTGACATGTATTTACCAGCCTTACCAGCAATGGCAGATGACTTTGGTGTGTCAACCGCTTTTATTGCCAATTCTGTGCCAGCGTATTTTGTGGGATTGGTGTTTGGACAACTATTTTATGGATCGTTTAGCGACCGAGTTGGGCGAGTATTGCCATTATACATTGGCATGACTTTATTTGTGTTGGCAACCTTGGTTTGTGTGACCACAAGCAGTGAGTATGTGCTGTTTATTGCTCGCACCATGCAAGCTTTGGGGGCATGTGTAACGTCGGTGGTTACTCGAGCTGCCATTCGTGATGTGATGAGCCCAAAACAGATGGCAAAGGCATTTTCTTTGATGGTGTTGGTGATGGGCATTGCTCCGATTTTGGCCCCATCTTTGGGAGCGGTATTTTTGCGGTTTTTTGATTGGCATGCCATTTTTTGGTTTTTACTTGCATTTGGGGTACTCAATTTGCTCTTAACCAAGTTGTTTTTTAAAGAGACCTTACCGCCAGAATACCGTAACCATCATTCTATTAAGCAAGTGTTTAAGCAGTATTGGGAACTGTTGACCGATAAGCGGTTTAGCCTGCCTGCCATTGGCGGTGGTCTGTTGATGGGGTCGATGTTTGTGTATATTAGCTCAGCATCAGAGTTGTTGATGGAAAGCTATGGGCTGTCTGAGTCCACGTTTAGTGTGGTTTTTGGGGCGAATGCAGCAGGCTATATTGCCTTGACTCAACTCAATCAATGGCTGACCAACCATTTTCGCTTGGTGAGTATTTTGCGTTTTGGGGCAATGCAACAGGTCATCGCTTCTGCTGGGCTAATGTTGCTTGGTTTGACCATGGGGACAACGGCGTGGTTGCCTTTGGTGTTGGTGTGCATTTTTATGTGCATTTCTGGGCTTGGTTTGACTCAGCCCAACGCTGGGGCAATTTCGTTGGCGTTTCAAAAACATCGAGCTGGTATGGCAAGTGCGTTGCAAGGGGCATTGATGTTTAGTGTGGGGATATTTGGTGGATTTTTGCTGAATTTACTGCCCATCAATCCTGTGGCAAAGCTTGGCATGACGATGTTTGTGCTGATGTTAATTGGCACGGTATTGGTATGGAATATTAACCCAAAGTTAAGTTTGAATTAACATTAAGCTTGGAATAAGAGGCTTAGAATAAAGTGATTAAGAATAAGATGGCTAAGCGGTGCTGTGCATTTTGGGATTTGTCGTGCCATTAAAACCCCTAATCAAACCGATAAATGTCCATACCCAAACTATGATGTATCATGCTTTCATGCACCACTGACACTCGTTGCCCTGCTCCTAAAGCAAAAAATAACGGCAATAAATGTTCATCGCTTGGGTGTACTTGTTGATAATCCGTAAACGTCTGCCAGTCCAATGCACTTGCGATGTCGGTCTTAAGCTGGCGTAATAGCCATACTTTAAAGTCTTTGGCGAGTTTGTCTTCGGTGTCCGCTTGCCATCGTAAATGACTTAGATTGTGGGTGATACTGCCTGAACCGATTAGCAAGATTTGTAAATGACGCAAACCTGATAGCATCGCCCCAAGCTTATAGCAGGCATGAGAATCAAAGTGTGTGGGCAGTGATAATTGTACCACAGGCACGTCCGCTTGCGGGTATAGGTGCAACAAAGGCACCCAAACCCCATGGTCAAAAGGCCGCAAAGGGTTGGTACTGACCTTTGTGTTGGCGTGTGTTTTATCCTTTTGCTCATCAGAATCACTGGCAAACACGTCCCCATATTCTGCCAACACACCTGCCAGCTCATCGCTGAGCGTCTCTGCTAAGGCTTGTGCCCCTTTGGCAGGGTAGTTTATCTGATAAAGTGAGCGGTCAAACCCACTAAAATCATGCCAAGTGGCAGGGCTGGGGTTGTTGTTAATCTCCAGTTTGGGCGATTGCCAATGTGCTGACATGATGATAATGGCGACAGGCTTAGGTAGGTTTTGCCCCATTCGTGCCAATGCGTGGGTGGTGGCAGATTGCTCGGTTGCCAATGTTGGAGCACCATGCGAGATAAATACCGCTGGTAAGGAGGTCAGACTGCTGACATCAATGGCGTGTGGCTGTTGTTCGGTGAGCGATGTGGACAATGTGGCTAACGCATCATTTGCTTCATCATTTGGCTCACCGTTTCGTTTGCCGTCTGGCTCACTGACCGTGTTGCTTGCGTGTAGGGTCTTTAACACCGCTGAGCTGATACGCCTTTGTATCAGCTTACTGATGCCAAGTGGGGTGGATTTATCGCTGTTGTGCTTCATGCCATTGCCTTTTGAATTGATTATCAATATTGGCCAAACACCACATCAGTTGGTAAACGAGATTTTGCCAATTCGGCATTAAAATCATCATCAGTGGCATGGCGACCGTCTTGGGTTTCTTGCTCAATCACCGCTGTGATGTGTGGTCATTGGCAACTTGCTTTTTACCTTACCTATATCATCGTCAGCGACGATAAAATGCCACGGTTGCAACTTTGTGTGATATTTTGCTCAACGTTTTATGTGATGTCAATTCCGTTCTGAAAAACCTACCTAAACCTACTTAATAGCAAATTTAGCGTTTTCTTTCTACTTCACCGTTGTCTGCTCTCGCCATTGGGCTAAAGTCTTACATCAACTCCATAGACTGACACGGTGGAACTCACCGCCTTTTAACGACTAAATTGTCGTTAAAATTTTTGTGGCATGATTTAAAATATTAACACTGGCGTTAATGTCCCTGTCGTGCATTGTGTTGCAACTTGGGCATTGCCAATTTCTGATGTTAAGTGGCAACTCGTCTACTTTGTGATTACAACAGTGGCAGGTCTTGCTTGATGGATAAAACCTGTCCAATTCTTTGATGCTCTTGCCCCATTGGTTGGCTTTATAAATCAGTTGCCGTTTAAATTCATAAAATCCCAAATCATGGATAGACCTTGCAAGCTTGCGATTTTTAACCATGCCTTTAACGTTAAGGTTTTCAAGGCAAATCATGTCAAATTGCTTGACAATGTTTGTGGTAAGCTTATGCAAATAGTCCTTGCGAATGCAGGCAATCTTATAGTGTAGCCGTGATGGCTTGGTTTTCACTTTTTCACGATTTTTAGAGCCTTTTTGTTTTCTTGATAAAGATTTTGACAATCTTTGCAGTTTTTTAAGTTTGTTTTTAAGTGGTTTTGGGGCTTTGATTTTTGTACTATCTGAAAGCGTGGCAAGGCTTGTAATGCCCAAATCAATGCCAACGGATTTATTTGTTTTGGGTAAAGGCTTGGTTGTTTCTGACAATTCAACCGCAATACTCACAAACCATTTACCGCCCTTTGTAAAGACTTTGGCGGATAGGATTTTGCCATTGTATCTTAGATGTTCGGTCATTCTAACCAAGCCCAGATTGGGGATTTGAATGTGTGGTTTGTTATTTTTACTTTTAAGTTTAAATTGGTCGTTGGAAAGAGAAAAGCGGTCATTGACGCCTTTCTTTCTAAATTGGGGGTATTTGCTTTCACCCTTAAAAAAGCGTTTAAAGGCATCGCTTAGCTGCATAATAGCAAGTTGTGGGGAGCATTTGGTAACTTCTAGCATAAAGGGGAATTGTTCATGCTTAATGGCATTAAGCTGTTTTCTTAGTTTGCCTTGTGTGGGTTTATGAAGTTTGGTTTCGTCAATGGTTATGCCTTTTGCTTGACATTCATCACGGTAGTTTTTGTCTTGTTCATATTGCTTTTTCCATTCTGCCAACGCCCAATTATAGGCAAATCTTGCAACGCCACATGCTTTTTTGAAATATGTTGCTTGGGCGTTGTTAGGTTTTAGCTCAATGATGTGTCCACGAATAACCGTCATTCCAATGCTACCTTAACGGCTTCAAGCAGTTTTTTATTCTTTTTACTTCGTGAGCCATATGGTCTTGCTGAAAATACCGTGATGATTTCTAGCACATCTTGGGCTAATTCTTCTTCAAAGTATGGGTTTTCGCCTTGGTTGATGATGATAACTTCAACGTTTCTTGCTTCACAGATAGCAAAGACAAGTTCTGCACCAAAGCGTAATAGGCGGTCTTTATGGGTTAAAACCAATCTGCCAATTTTATTGTTTAATAGGTCGTCAAGCAGTTGTTTAAGTCCTTTTTTGTGGTAGTTCATGCCAGAACCTAAATCATTGATGATCTCATAAGTCCAGCCTTGTTTGGTACAGTAGAGTTCTAAAACTTGGATTTGACGCTCTAAATCGTCCTTTTGGTCGTGGCTTGATACACGTGCATAGGCAATGGTTTTTCGGTCTTTGTTGCCTATGCCATGCAGTAGGTTTGGGTTGATTTTACTAATATCGTAACGTCTGTGTCCTTTAGGTGTTCTTTGGGCAACAAGCACACCACTTTCGTCCCATCTGCGTAATGTTGAGATGGACACGCCAAGTTGTTTGGAAGCTTCGTTGATACTAATTAATCTATTCATTTGGATATTATAAGATAGATTTAGTTAGATTTCAAGAAACAGTTCAATTCCCTCGATGGTACGGGTGGTTGTGATTGATGCTCATGGCACGGTACAGTTGTTCCATTAACACTACTCGCACCATTGGGTGTGGCAAAGTGAGATGAGACAAAGACCATTTAAAATCCGCTTGGGCAAGCACCTCTGGCGACACACCGTCCGCCCCGCCAATCACCAAAGCGATGTCGTTACCGTCTTGCATGGCGGTTGCCAGTTTGCTGGCTAAGTGTTCTGTTGACAGCATCGTTCCTTTGATATCCAACACCCACAGTTTTTCTTGGCTGGCTTGGGCGTGTGTGTTTAAAATCGCTTCACCTTCAGCTTGGCGATATTGAACCACATTTGCCAAAGACGGATTTTTGTGGCGTTTGGCAGCAGCTAGTTCAATTAGCTCCGTGCTGAGCATGGGTTGTATGCGTTTGTGGTATTCTTTAAAACCAGTTTCTACCCAGTTGGGCATTTTTTGTCCGATGCTGATGATGCGTATTCTCATGGTTGATGCTCCTTTTTTTGTCTGTCTTATGTTATCTGTTTCATCTCTGTTGTTTTATCTTATCTTATCTTATCTGTTTTAATATCTGAAGTGATAAAACCATCATATTCAATCACATGCAATCTTGGCATTGGCGGTCTTGTTTAGCATGGCTTTTCTTGCTACTTTTCTTTATACTGTGCCAAGACAGGCTGGACTGTTGATGTATGGTGTGATTGGCATTTCACCATGATATCATGTGCTGGCCTGTCTTTTTTTGGACTTACTTCTTGATACGTGTTTGGGTAAAATGGCAAAATTCATCATTATTCATCAATATAATGGCATTATCGTATGCCTATTTTATTCAGTAAAATACTCATAATTAAGAAAAGTAATGAATTTAACAATAAATATCAAGGTGCAATATGAATTATTCTTCACTTCTCAATGTGTTAAGCAGCCGTGTTTTAACAAAAAGTGCTTTCAGCAAATCCTTATTTACCAAATGCTCAGTCAAGCCATTATCTTTGTTGTTTGCAACCGCCAGCCTGTTATCAGGGTGTGGTGGTTCGCCTGCTGGTGGTTCTGAAAATGTTTCTGGAAGTGGCTCTGGCGAGACGCAAACGCATGCTTCACCTGATTTGACCGATGACCCAAATAATGCCAATACCACTGATGCTTCTGGCACAGACGCCACTTATAAAGTTTATACCGATACTGATGGTATACCCTTTACCTACCGTGATGAAAGCGGACAACCAGTAGGGTTTGACATTGATGTGATGAATGCCATTGCCCAAGATCAGCACTTTGCTGTTACCTATGACATATTGCCATGGCCATTGATATTGCCAAGCATGGCTGAAGGCAAAGCGGACATTGCCATTGCCCATATCAGTGCTTCCCCAGAACGTCAAAAAACTCATAATTTTTCTAACCCCTATTATGTCTCATACCAAGCAGCCCTAACCAAACCTGAGCTTGCCAATATCACGTCTTTTAAAGACTTAAAAGGTCATCGGGTGGAAGTGATGGCAGGAACAATACAAGAAGAAGAAATGCAACAGATGGGCATTGCCACCACAAATAAAGACATGGTGTTTCCGCTAATCAAAAGCTTGGTTAATGATCAAACCGATGCGGTGGTGCATGACAGTGGCATTTTGCAATATTATCAACAGCAACAAGCGGATAAAAATTTTGCCTTAATGATAGATAAAGAGTTTGGTGATGACCCTTATGGCATTGTGGTAAAAAAAGACAACACAGCACTGCTAAATCAAATCAATCAGGGGCTGGCCAACATTCGTCAAAATGGCAAATATCAGCAAATTGAGCAAAAATGGTTTGGGCAATAACGGTGTTTGGTTTCTGTTTGATTTAGATTGTTTTAGGTCATGTTAGGGCGTGTCTTTGATTTGGCTCATGAAGTCTTGTTGTGCCAAGCTTGATTTTGCTAAATGAGTGACATGCTTTTACCTTTATTAACGTGTGTTTTGTTTATCAGTCCTGCCGATATTGCACAAAATTATCTGCTGATAATGGCAATGGATTGTCCGTGTCAAACTGATAACACGTCAAATGCCCTGTCTTACTTGCTGCTGAATAATCCACACACACCACTTGCTTACTTAACGGCTTGGGTGTGCCAGTCAACCAATAATGCCCAACAAACACAGGCTTATCCGTCTTTAACCCAAATTCGATGGGTGGGCTAATCGCATCAATGGGAATGCTGGCTAAGGCGAAGTTAGGGGCGTGAGCTATCTGATGAATGGGGCGGTTGTTAAGTTCATCTAGCCACCATTTGACTCGCACATTGTGGCGTTTGCCACCGTCTTTATCCAGCAGATACAAGCCATCAGGCAGGGGCGTTTCTACCCCTTTTAGCACACGCTCTAGGGCATCGTATTGTATTGAGTTTTTTTGTCCTGTCAGTTGTAAGGCATGTGGGGTAAGGCGGTTGTCATTGGTCAATAGCGGTGCTAATACCGCCATGCTGTCGGTATCCCAACACGCATGAACAAAGCAGGCGTGTGGTGTCTCAAGCCATAGAGGTAGCTCATAAAAACGAGACAGCCAATAAGCGTGAGCATCTGAGCCAAACGGCACTTCTGCCAAAAATGCTTGATGCTGACGACGATGCACGTCCGAATGTGAGCGTAAATAACCCCCATCGTGATTGTCAATGTTGTTGGCATTGAAAGCATTGAAAGCATTGTTGGCATTGTCAGCATGGTGAATTTGGTTTTTGGTGGCGTAGGCAAGGGCATTGTATTCATGATTGCCGATGACGATGTCCGCCACCCCCGCATCTTTCATGGCAAAGGCAATCTGTAGCGTTGTTACTTCTTGTTTACCCCTATCAATCAAATCACCAATAAAGACAGCATGATGACCCACGGGTGGTTGATAATAGGGGGTGGTGATGCCATTTTGTTCATCATTTTGTTCATCATTTTGCTCATAAAAATGTTGCTGATAGCCAAGTTTGCCAAGCAGTCCTATCAGCTTATTGGCTTGTCCGTGTACATCACCAATGATGTCATAAATCATAATCGTTCCTAAAAACGTGGCTGTTTTATCTATGTGTTTATTCGCTGTTTTGGGGCATCATCATCTTAGCATGTTTTTTAACTCAGGTGATTGACAAACTTGGTGATTAACAAACTTGCTTAAGCCAATAAGCAAACAAAACATCAGCAGATTTTTATCATGGTTTTGTTATAATAAAATCAACCGCAATCAAAGAAAGCCAAAAAAGCCCAATAAAAAGCAAAGCCACAAAAGTAAAGCCATAAAAGTAATGAAAAGGATAAATGACCACCATGACCACGATTTTATTTGAACTTGGCACAGAAGAATTGCCACCCAAAAACCTAAGACAACTGCGTGATGCGTTAAATGACAATGTCAGCCAAGCGTTGGCTGAAGCCAATATCAGTTTTGACAACATCAAAAGTTATGCTGCCCCACGCCGTCTTGCCCTACAAATCCATGGCATCAGCAACAAACAACCCGACCGAGTGGAACAAAAACGAGGCCCAGCTGTCAAGGGTGCGTTTGACTCAGATGGCAACCCCACCAAAGCCGCCCAAGGGTTTGCCCAAGGCTTAGGCATTGATGTCAATGACCTTATCATCATCAACACCGATAAAGGCGACTATGTCGGCCATGAATTACAGGTGCAAGGTCAAGCCACCAACGACCTATTACCCACCATATTACAAAAAGCCTTAGATGACCTGCCCATAGCCAAGCGTATGCGTTCAGCAGACAGCCGTGATGAATTTGTCCGTCCTGTGCAGTGGGTGGTATTAATGGCAGATGACAAAGTCATTGATGCCATCATTCAAGGACACCCAACTGGCAATCAAACCCGTGGGCATCGTTTTCATGCTCCTGAATGTGTGGCGATTGACCACGCTGATAATTATGAAGCAATTTTGGATAATGCCTTTGTCAAAGCTGACTTTGACCAACGTCAAGCTGACATTAAAAACCAAGTACAACACCTTGCCGATGAAGTGAATGCGATGCCCATCGTACCACCAGACTTGCTTGATGAGGTTACCGCCCTTGTGGATTTACCTGTTGCCATGAGAGCCAGTTTTGAGAAGCGATTTTTGGCAGTACCACAAGAAGCACTAATCAGCACCATGCAAGCTGACCAAAAATATTTTTGCCTAACCGATAAAGATGGCAAACTACAGCCTTATTTTATCTTTATCAGTAACATTGATAGCAAAGACAAATCACAAGTCATCGCAGGCAACGAAAAAGTGGTGCGCCCACGCCTTGCTGATGCTGAATTTTTCTTTTTACAAGACCAAAAACAACCCTTATTTGCCCTGACTGAAAATCTAAAAAACCGAGTATTTCAAGAAAAACTTGGCACAATTTGGGAAAAATCTGAACGCATTGCCAAACTTTGTGCCTTTATTGCCAATCAAATCGGCGCTAATGTAGAATATGCTACTCGAGCAGGCATCTTATCCAAATGCGATTTGGCAAGCACATTGGTGGGTGAATTTCCTGAATTACAAGGGGTGGCAGGCACTTATTACGCTCACTTAAATAACGAGCCTAAAGCGGTGGCAGATGCCATCAAAGAGCAATATTTGCCAAAATTTAGTGGCGATGACCTGCCCACGACTGACATTGGCACAGCATTGGCATTGGCTGACCGCATTGATACTTTGGTAGGTATTTTTGCCATTGGGCAAGCCCCAACAGGCTCAAAAGACCCGTTTAGTTTACGGCGAGCGTCCATCGGTATTTTGCGAATTTTAATTGAAAAAAAGTTACCGCTCAATTTGGTGATATTAATTGAGCAAGCCCTAAAAAATTATGGTAATAAAATTGACAATCTGGGCAAAACGTTCACTGATGTGATGGACTTTATCAATGCTCGCTACCGTGCAATGTATGAAGACCAAGGTGTGGCGGCGGATACCATTCAATCAGTACAAGCGATAAATCCGCACATGCCATTGGATTTTGACGAGCGTATCCGTGCTGTGCAGGCGTTTCGTCGTTTGCCCCAAGCACAAAGCTTGGCACAAGCCAACAAACGGGTGGGCAACATCTTAGCCAAGGTTGATGGCAACATTAGCCAAACGGTTGATAAAAATCTGCTCACCGAATCTGCAGAAAAAGAGCTTTTTAAAGCGACACAAAACGCCCAAACAGCGACCAAACCGTTACAAGAAAATGCTGATTATCAAGGCATTTTAACCGCTTTAGCCAATCTTGCTGAGCCATTGACCGCATTTTTTGATACAGTCATGGTCAATACCGATGAGGTGAGTTTAAAAAACAATCGTTTAGCCTTGCTTAAACAGGTGAGAAATCTGTTTTTGAGTGTGGCAGACATTGGTGAATTGCAGATTTGATATGTTGATTGTTAATGTATTTAGGATTTGATATGGTAAATTGTGGTTTCTAAACATTTTAAACATTTAATAAAGGAATGCTATGAATATTTTAAAACTAATGATGGCTTCATCTGTCCTTATCATAAGCAACCATGCGAATGCTGGTTTTTTTGATGAGGTAAACAAAGCACTTGGGGCGGTTAATCAAGTATTAAATACAGTCAATACGACGACAGGTAATGTTAATCAAGTATTAAATACAGTCAATACGACGACAGGTAATCATGATACGTCAGGTAACGTGATGACAATGAGCAGTTCTGCCATTGCTTCCCCAACCGAGTCTCAATTAGCAAGCATTGCCAATAATTTAACAATTCATACTGGAGATATAAAATTAGATAATGCGATTCTTGGTGCAAAGCACAATATTTCTCAGGTTCTATTGGTCGCTTCATGCCAAGTACAAGGTTATGATTTGGCAGCAGGTGATGCTTTATCACCCAATCATGGTGTTAATCATTCCATCATTCCCTTTATGGTGGGTGAGCCAAAAGATCAATGTTTGACGGTGAATAATGTCGGTGGTTGGCGTTTAGATGGAGAAAATACGTTGAAATTCAGTGCGGTATT
Source organism: Lwoffella lincolnii (assembly GCF_037201985.1). Lineage (NCBI taxonomy): Bacteria > Pseudomonadati > Pseudomonadota > Gammaproteobacteria > Moraxellales > Moraxellaceae > Lwoffella > Lwoffella lincolnii. The sequence continues at coordinate 504,975 of NZ_CP147511.1, forward strand.
TAGCTCTAATGCCACAGGAAAACCTGAGACAAGGCATTTCACCATGAAAAATGAATATGGTAAATGGTTACTTGTTTCAATATCACTTACCAAATCATAAGCCATGGCAAACAACCCCCATCAATCCAAAACCATAAAAACCCCAAGCCAACGCTTGGGGTTTTTATGTGATTGTGCCAACACAAGAATGTGCCAACACAATCCATTATTCATCATAAAACCCATTATTCATCATAAAACGAATAATTGTCAATTTCCATGTCGGTCATGGATTGGCTTGGGGCAACCATGCTCTCTGCTAACCCTGACGTGCGTGGCAAGATTTTATCAAAATAGAACTCTGCTGTTTGGATTTTGGCTTTATAGAACTCAGCAGATTCACTGCCACCATTTTCTAGCTTGTCATATGCCACGGCCGCCATGCGAGCCCAATGATAGCCCATCATCACATAACCAACATACATCAAATAGTCTTCGCTGGCAGCTGAGATGATTTCACGGTCTTTGCGTGCCATTAACATGATACGCACGGTTAGGGTATTCCACTCAGCACATAGCTTGGTCAACGCCCAAACAAACTTACGCATGTCTTTATCTAAGGCATATTCGCCACACCACTTCATGATGCCTGCTGTGTAATCACGCACCACCTTGCCTTTGGATTGCAAGATGACCTTACGCCCCAATAAATCAAGTGCCTGCACGCCTGTTGTGCCTTCATAAAGGGTGGCAATTCGTGCATCACGGGCAATCAGTTCCATGCCCCATTCTTTGATGTAGCCATGACCGCCATAGACCTGTTGACCATGTTTGGCAGCTTCAATACCAAGTTCGGTTAAAAAGCCCTTGATAACAGGGGTAAAAAAGCCCAATTTATCGTCCCATTTGTGAAACTCTTTGTCATTGCCTGTGGCGATGCCTTCAGCCATTTTATCACCATAGCGAGCAACGTGATAAATCATTGAGCGACCGCCTTCGGCAAAGGCTTTCATGGTGAGTAACATGCGCGCGACATCAGCATGATAGATGATGGCATCGGCAGGTTTATTGGCTTCTTTCGTGCCAGATAATGCACGCATCGAGCGACGTTCTTTGGCATAGGGTAGGGCATTTTGGAACGCAAGTTCACAATGTGCCAAGCCTTGAATGCCTGTGCCAATGCGAGCGGTGTTCATGAAAGTGAACATGGCTTTTAGTCCTTTGTGAGGCTCACCAATCAAAAAACCGATGGCGTTATCAAAGTTCAACACACAAGTGGCAGATGAGCTAATGCCCATTTTATGTTCGATTGAGCCACAAGTAACGCCGTTACGCTCACCAATCTCACCGTTTTCATCTGGCAAAAACTTTGGCACAATAAACAATGAGATGCCTTTGGTGCCTTCAGGGGCATTGGGCAAGCGTGCCAATACGATGTGAATGATGTTCTCGGTCAGGTCATGCTCACCACTGGAGATGAAAATTTTAGTGCCATTGAGTGTGTATGAGCCGTCTTTGTTGGGGTCAGCTTTGGTTTTGACTTGTCCCAAATCTGTGCCACACTGTGGCTCAGTCAAGCACATAGTGCCAGCCCAAGTGCCATCAACCAGTTTGGGCAGATACACGTCTTTTTGTTCTTGAGTGCCATATTGCATGATGGTGTTGATACAGCCTGTGGACAGCCCAGGATACATTGCCCAAGGCCAGTTGGCAGTACCCATCATTTCAGACTTGATTAAGTTTAATGACATGGGTAGGTTCATACCACCATATTCTTCAGGATAAGACAGCCCTTGCCAGCCACCTTCAACAAACTGATTATATGCTTCTTTAAAGCCTTTTGGTGTGGTTACCTCACCTTCTTTAAAATGACAGCCTTCTTCATCAGCAGGCTGATAAAGAGGGGACAGCACAGTTTCGGTGAAGTCTGCCAAGCCCTGTAAAATCATATCCACAGTTTCGGGGTCAGCATTATCGCCATTTCTTAAGGTCTTAAAGTGTGAGGGATAATCAAACACATCATTTAGCAAAAATTTGATGTCACGCAAGGGGGCTTTATAAGTCAGCATGGAATTTCCTTATGTATGTAAATTGATAAGCAGGCATAACCAACTTCAGTATAACCAAAAGATTTTTATAAACCTATTAATAATAAAATTATTTCATATAATTGTATTATTTTAATAACTTTTATTTATAAATTTGGCTCGTATCAATAGATTTACCAGTCCACTGTTTAAAGCTTAACGCTGCCTGCCCAATCAACATGCCCATGCCATCACTGGTGTCTGCTCCTAATGCGTCAAAGTGTTGCAAAAATGGCAATTCTCGCCCATACATCAAATCATAAGCATGCTGACAACGAAGATGCTCTGATAAAGGCAAACGAGAATCTGATAACCCCACCGAGGTGGCGTTGATGATGAGATGATAATGCCCCGTCAGTGCATCAATGGCACAAGCAGATAATGACGCTTGAGCAAACAAATATTTGATGTCATTGGGCATCTGTTTGGCTTTTGAATGCAAATCACAAATGAGCTGTTTGGCTTTATCCACGGTGCGATTGGCGATGTCAATATGATGAATGCCTGCTGACAGCAAGGGTAAAATGATGCCACGAGTCGCCCCACCTGCCCCAATGATGGCAACTTTTTTACTGGCAAAATGGTTGCTGTTAGAATTGTTATTGGTAGAATTGGTTGAACTCAGCCAGCCAAGTTGATGCAAATGATTGACCAAACCGTTACCATCGGTGTTATGCCCAACCAAAACGCCATCTTGTTGATACAAGGTATTGACCGCTTGTGCCAGTTCAGCTTGTGCGGTCAGTCTGCCTGTTTGTTGGCACAGCTGATGGGCAGTTTGTTTAAAGGGAACGGTAACATTTGCCCCAATACCACCCCCAGCAAAAAACGCCCCCACCACAGCAGTAAAGGCATTGGCATCATTGGGGCAGTACTGTCGTTGATAGCAGATATCTAAGCCCACTTGCTTGGCAAACGCATGATGAATTTGGGGCGATTTACTGTGACTGATGGGATTGCCAATGACAATGAAATGTAAGGGCATGATGGGTGATGTTCCTATTGCTAAAAGCCAATCTAAAAACTGGTCAAAACTGACAAAAAAAAGTAAACTTAACGAAATGCTCATAAACATATTCATTAATAAACTTAGCCAACTCAATAAACTTAATAAACTTAGCCAACTGAAGTTTTTTACTCAAAGAGTGCTTATATATGCCAGCCTTGCATAACTTAATGACTTTTTTAGTCGCATCGTCTTTGTCGTTTACTGTGTTAATGGGGCTTGGGGGTTGTCAACAAAAAAGCAGTGAACAAGTGGTGGCAGACACATCTGCCAATTCTGCTGATACTGACAAATCTGTGGATAAAGTCAAGTTAAAAAACACCCAAAACAACGCCATTACCCAAAGCACCACCATCAATTATGATACCCCATCATGGGGCGGTGGTGATGTCAAACGCATTGCCCTTAGCGACACAGACGCCATTTTTTCAGTGTTGGGCAAGCCTAAAGACATTGACGAAAATAGTCTTGATTTTGACAGCAGTCCTGCCACCAAATACCGCCATATGGCAAACGATGAACCATATCTGGACATCGTGGATTCTGCCAATTACTTTGAAATTGACTGGTACTATGCCAACCCCAACGACAGCGACAGCGAGAAAAAAACCAGCATCAGCCATGCCAAAAAAGCGTATTTACTCGCTCGGCATGTGATGGGCGACCAAGGGGGCAATTTGGTGAAGCAAATGCTCAGCGGACAGACCATCAAAGATAAAGACGTCAGCGGTGTCAAAGTGGCGTTGGCAAAATGCCAATTTTATAGCTGTATGCTGGTGCTAGATAAACGAAACAGCTCATCATCAAAATAGTTGATTATAAAACCAGCATTGCTATTTGACACTTTAACACTCAAAAAACACTCAAAATCAAAACTAATCTCAATTTCATGACCATGACCATTCGCACGCAGGATTATTCCCAAAAATTACTGGCAGAACGTGGTTTTGCCTATGCGGACGGATTTTTTAGCACCATGGGGGTATGTCAAGGGCAAATTTTATGGGCTATCCATCATCGTCAGCGTCTGCTTAGTCATGCGATGGCATTATCACTGACTCTTGATGTGCCAATGCTGATGCAACAACTGATTGAGCGCGCTCTTGGTTTGGGTGATGGCATCATCAAGGTGGTGGTTAGTCGTGTATCACAGCCTGTTCGTGGCTATGGTTGGATAAATGGCGACAGTGTGGTGGACATTACAGAAACCAAAACCGCAATTTTTACCCAAACCAACAATTTACAGCAAAATTTTATTAATCAGTTGTTGGTTGATAAATTAATGGCAGGTCAATCGTTGAGCTTTGATGACTTACCTAAACAGCCCACAGGTGATGCCATGTGTATTCACCAACAAATAGCCTGTCTGCCTAAGCCACTGGTGGGATTAAAATCACTTAACCGTTTAGATAGCGTATTGGTTACAGGTGAATTAGAAAGGTACAGACAAAAACAACCAACATTGGTAGAGGGATTGGTGCAAGATGTGATGGGTAACTGGGTAGAAGGGGTGATGAGTAATGTGTTTTATCAATTGGCTGAGCCGATATCGCAAATTGACAAACAGCAATCTGATAATCAGCCACAGCATAAAATAAATGCTAACTTAAATTCCAAAAACAATGTCAGAACAAACATTAAATTAAATCATGCTCATTGGCATACTCCCCCAATCATTCAATCTGGTGTGTCAGGAGTGATGCGACAAGTGGTTATGGATACGTTGCAATCGCAAGGGAAAAAGGTCAATGAACGTAGGCTTACCAATGCCGACTTGGCTAATTTATCTGCTTTATTTTTTTGTAATGCCGTGCGTGGGATTATCCCCATTGCACGGCTATACATTGATGGGCGGTGGTATGAGCTAAGAGTAAATTACTAGAACATGTCATTAGCACTAAATCTACCGCTTTTGGCATGTATGAATAATCAATATTGTCTTGTGATTGATAAGGGCTTAAGCTAATGAGCTTCGTCCCAATTCTTACCCATTCCCATTTCTACCAATAATGGCACTGTAAAATCAATGTCCCAACCTAAGGTTTTGGCGGTATCAGACAACACATTTTGCATGGCAATTTTGATGGCACTGGCAAATTCATCTGCCTTGTTGGTATCCACTTCAAATACCAACTCATCATGCACTTGTAGCAACATCTTGGCATGATTGGCATAACCATCTTTGATAATGGCATCGACCGCAATCATGGCAAGCTTAATGATATCAGCGGCACTGCCTTGTAAAGGGGCATTGATGGCACCTCGCTCAGCGGCTTGTTTTATCATACGATTTTTGTGATAAATGTCTGGGGTGTATAGCTTTCGCCCTAAAATTGTCTTCACATAGCCGTTATCATAAGCGTAGGCTCGGGTGTTTTGCATATAATCTTTAACAGCAGGATAACGGGTAAAATACACATCAATATACTCTTGGGATTCGACTCGGCTCATGGACAACTGCTTAGCAAGTCCAAAAGCACTCATGCCATACAGCAAACCAAAATTAATTGCCTTGGCATTACGGCGTTCAGTGGCAGTGACTTCATTCACCGTTTTACCCAGTACGTCAGCAGCGGTGGCAGTGTGAATGTCTAAGTTTTTGTTAAAGGCGCGAGTAAGATTGGCATCAGCAGAAAAATGAGCCATTAATCGCAACTCAATTTGAGAATAATCCGCTGCCATAATCAAGCGGTTAGCAGGTGCGATAAACGCTTGGCGTATAAGTCTTCCTGTCTTGGTGCGTATGGGAATGTTTTGTAAATTTGGATTGGTAGATGACAGTCGCCCTGTGCTGGTCAATGCTTGATGATAGCTGGTATGCACTCGTTGGCTGTCAGCATCTGCCACCGTTGCTAGGGCATCGGTGTAAGTATTTTTCAGTTTGGCAAGACTACGGTATTCCAGTACCACGTCTGCTAATGGGTGGTCAATGGTGGATAAGATGGCTTCTGAGGTGGAATATTGTCCTGATTTGGTCTTTTTATGACCACTGATGCCCAATTTTTCAAATAAAATTTCCCCCAGTTGTTTGGGAGATGCCAGATTGAACGCTTCACCAGCCAGCTTATGCCCCTGTTTTTCTAACACAGCAATCTCTTCATCAAAACGAGCAGACAGTTTGGTTAAAAAATCAATGTCTAATAAAATGCCATCTGATTCCATTTGCGTTAGGATTTGGGCGATGGGAATTTCAAGCTGATGTAATAGGCGTTGGTTGTTGTCATCATCTTTTAGTGTTTGGGTAAACAATTCAAATAACTGATAGGTTACGTCAGCATCTTCACAAGCATAGCGACTGGCGATGTCAATGGCAACCTTATCAAAGCTGACCTGTTTTGCCCCTTTACCTGCCACGTCTTCATAACTGATGGTTTGGGTGTGTAGATAGTGCCGTGCCAAGTTATCCATGCCATGGTGAGTGGCAACTGCGTTGATGACATAGCTGGCAAGCATGGTATCAAATTGCCAATTATCAAAGTTGATGTTTAAGTTGATGCCATGATTTGACAGCACATGAGCGTCATATTTTAGGTGTTGCCCAATTTTGCCGATGGCAGGGTTTTGTAAAATTGGTGTTAGCTTTGCTAATACTTGCTCACGGTTGAGCTGTTTATTGGTGAGTGGGTCATCTTGATGGCAGTGAGCCAATGGCACATAATAGGCTTCATGAGATTGCAGTGCAAAGGATAACCCAACAATCTTGGCATGTTGCCAATCCAAATCGGTGGTCTCAGTATCAATAACAAACTGCTTGGCAGTGCTAAGCCGCTTAACCAAAGCATCAAATGCAGAGTCGTCCAGTATGATGTGCCATGCTTTATCCTGTGATGGGCTGGCTTTACTGGATTTGACATCATTGATGACGGTGTTTGTGAGTGTGTTGGCTTGATTTGGGTTTTTTTGTGTTTGGATATGATGGCGGTTGGCAGGGTGGTGTGGGTGTCCAAGTGATGCCAACTCACCTTTAAACTCAAGCTCACCATAAAGCTGTCTTAGCTCATCAACGTGAGCGGTGGGGTCGGTATTAATGACCAAGTCATTCCAATCCAATCCTATCGGTAAATCGGTAACGATGGTTGCTAACTGGCGGTTTATGGGAATGTCATCGGCATATTCGACCAAATTTTTACCCACTCGTCCTTTGATGTTGGTAACATTTTGTAAGATGCGGTCTAAACTGTTGTGTTCATTAAGCAGTTTTTTAGCGGTTTTTTCACCAATTCCAGGTATGCCTTTAATGCCATCTGAACGATCACCCATTAAGGTCAAATAGTCTATCATTTGTCGTGGCTCAACGCCAAACTTCTCTTTTACCCCAGCGACATCGGTGATTTTTCCAGTAAAGCTGTCTTCTAGCAACACGCAGTCATTGACCAGTTGAGCCATGTCCTTATCCCCTGTGGAGATGATGACATGATGCCCTTCTTGACAAGCACGATGGGTCAGTGTGCCAATGATGTCATCGGCTTCTGCTCCTTCGATGTGAATCAGTGGAATTCCTAACGCTTGAATAAGGCGATGAATGTAGGGGATTTGCTCAGCAAGTTCGCTGTCCATAGATGGGCGGTTGGCTTTATAATCAGAAGACAGCTTGTGGCGAAACGTGGGTGATTTGCTGTCAAATGCCACTGCCATGTGTGTGGGGTGATGATGACGCATCAGCTTGTTGAGTGCATTTAATGTGCCTTTGATGGCGTTGGTATGTAAACCTTTGCTGGTGGTCATCGGTGGCAGGGCATGATAAGTACGAAACAGATAATAAGAGCCATCAACCAACACAAAAGGTGGCTGTTCTTTATTAATGTGTGTGGTGTCCATGATTGCCACATTGGGCATGTCATTTAACTGATGCAGGTGGGCTGAAGAAAGTTGGGTCAGATTCATGGCAGAATGGTTGGTCATGGTGTTGTTGGTCATGGTCATGTGGTGTCAAATAACAGAAAATGAAAAAACTAACAAAAAAACGATAAAAGCCCCAAACCATATTTGTGATTTGGGGCTTTTGATGGTAAAAAATGGCAATTATTGAACTTCTGATGTTACTTCTACTTTAATATTGCCTCTGGTGGCTTTAGAGTAAGGGCAAACTTCGTGAGCTTTTTCAACTAATTTTTGCACATCATCAGAAGATAATTCAGTGTCTTTTGCAATGACATGAATTTTGGCTGCCAACTGATAATCATGTTCATCACCTTGCAACAGCTCCACGGTGATTTGAGTGGTTGATGCAAAGTTAACGTTTTGTGATTTTTTGACCACAGATAAAGCCCCATCAAAACAGGCAGCATAGCCAACAGCAAATAACTGTTCAGGATTATTGCCGTCCTGACCGCTACCAGGTGATACCATGTTGATGCTTAAATCGCTGTCGCTCAGTGTTGCTTTACCAGTGCGTCCACCTGTTACCGTGGCTTGAGTTGAATATAATGATTTCATGAGAATGTTTTCCTTATTTGTTGATTATGGTAGAGTAAATGGCGTATTTGTATTTAAGGTTCAATGTTACATTTTTAGGTTCTATTTGGATTCAAGTTGGGTTTAATGACAAGTGACAAGTAACAAGTTCAATTCAAATTGGTACACTTGAACCATCATCGACTTTACTTAAACCGCTCTTAAACCGTTGTCTACTTTAGCACATATTGCTATAAATTGGCATGTTATCCTGTTGCTATGTGTGTGTTTTGTGCAAAAATTTGTTTAAATGGTATTTTACATTTTTTGCTTAACGTCTTTTGCTTAACGTCATTGGCACGATTAACAAGGGCATTGTGATTAACAAAGGTATTGTGATGACCAATCAAGCTAACCACATCAATTTAATCAACTCATTAATCCACTCAGTTCACCCACCCACCAACATAACCACTGTGGTAACCACACCCACACCGACTGCTGATAATCCCCCAGTTGCCACAGGACAACTTGCTGACTTACTGTCATTGATGGCACGGTTACGAGCGGATTGTCCATGGGACATCAAACAGACCAATCAAAGTCTGATTCCTTATGCCATTGAAGAAGCTTATGAACTGGCAGAAGCAGTACAAGCTGACTTGCAAGACGGTGGCACAGATGATGAGGAATTAAAGTCTGAGTTGGGTGATGTGTTGTTACAAGTGGTTTTTCATTGTCAATTATATGCTGAGCAAGGGCGTTTTGGCATGGCAGATGTTATCCAAACCTTGCAACAGAAGCTTATCCGCCGTCATCCACATGTGTTTGATGCTGATAATCTACCCGATGAAGCCGCTGTTAAACAGCGTTGGGACAGCATTAAGGCTCAAGAATTGGCAGATAAACTGGCTCGTGGCAAGGCAATCAGTCAGTTGGATAAGGTCAAGGCAGGCTCAGCATTGATGCAAGCCCAAGCTTTACAACACCATGCCAGCAAACTTGGTTTTGATTGGAGCGATGATGATGTGGGGGTGTTTGATGCCATTGACAAACTACAAGAAGAAATTGACGAATTAAAAGCCCTGATTGAAGATAGGCAAAGACTGAATCAAGAACAGTGCGATAATCAACAGCAAGCGATGAACAAACAAGCGATGAACAAAGAAATGGGCGATTGCTTTTTTGCCTTGGTGAACATTGCTCGCAAATTGGGATTAGATGCAGAGATTGCAACACTTAGTTGTGTGCATAAGTTTCGCTCACGCTTTGCTTATGTCGAACAAGAACTGGCTAAAATTGGCAAAACCCCTGAAAATAGCACCCTTGGCGATATGGATATTCTGTGGGAACAAGCAAAAGACCTTGAAAGTCCTTAACCCAATCATGATACAGACCTCATAAGACAGACATCATGACACAAATAATAACCAAATATTGGCATCAAAAACAGCTAAAAAAAGGCTGTCGAATGTCTGATTTTTATGTCTTGTTTGCCAATATGTCATTTTTGGTTGTTTTGTTTCTATTTGCTTTGTTCATCACATTACCCATTGGTGCGTTTGCTGATATGGGTAAGGTTTTGGCAAATAAAAATCTGAAACATGGTGGTCAGCATGGCAGTCATCAATGCCATGCTGACATACACACCGCTTATGCTCACGTCATTACTCAAGAGCGATTGCAGTATGATGAACGGTATCGTCCGATGGTTAATATTAACCGTGCTGATGAAGCCACATTGACCACATTAGAGGGTATTGGGGCAAGCAAGGCTCAAGCAATCATTCTTTATCGAGAGATGTTTGGTGGTTTTGCCAATGTTGATGAGCTGACAAAGGTCAAAGGCATTGGGCAAAAGACGGTGGATAATAACCGAGACAGATTAAGCGTGATTGATTAAGCGTGGCTGATTGGATTATTGGTGATGGGCTTTTAACAGTTCGCTGACCACTTGACGGTCATCAAAATCATGACGCACCCCTTGGATTTCTTGATAGGTTTCGTGTCCTTTGCCAGCGATGACCACGATGTCGTTTTTTTTGGCATGGCGTACCGCATATTCAATTGCTTGTCTGCGGTCAGCTTCGATGATGGTTTTATAATGTTGCTCACAAGTCATGCCTGTTTGCATGTCATTTAAAATTTGATTGGGGTCTTCATATCTGGGGTTGTCAGAAGTCAATACCACCTTATCTGCCACTGCCAGACCTGCTTGTGCCATGAGTGGTCGCTTGCCTTTATCTCGATTGCCACCACAACCGAATACTGCCCAAAGTTTGCCCATACAATGGGGCTTTAGACTGCTAAGCACTTGTGTTAACGCATCAGGTGTATGGGCATAATCCACAATAAAACACCCCATCGGTGATGGCACTTGCTCCATGCGTCCGTCCGCCCCTTTGAGCTGGCTGACTTGTGTCGGTAAAGCATCTAATGATACACCCAAGGCAGTCGATGTTGCCATGGCTGCCAATAAATTGGCAACATTGAACCGACCCAACAATGGGCTGTTGACTGTCAGCTGACCAAAGGGGCTGTTAAGGTGTATTTGTGTGCCAGTCAGGCTTGGCTGAATGTCGGTAGCGACAAAGTGAGCATCTGTTTCTTTGCCAATACTTTTGTCCTTGACTAAAGAATACGTCCATACCGTCAGTCCGCCATGTTTGGCAGTGTTTATCATCAAGTTGGCATAAGTGTCATCGGCATTGATGATGGCATGGGTAAGGCTTGGGAAATGGTGACGGTCAAACAACCGTGCTTTAGCGATGGCGTATTCGTCCATATTGGCGTGATAATCCATGTGATCACGGCTTAAATTGCTGTAAATGGCAACTTTGATGGGCAGACCTTGCAAGCGGTATTGGTCAAGCCCATGTGAACTGGCTTCTATTGCCAAGATTGACACGCCATCTTGTGCCATTTGATAAAAAAACTGTTGTACCGTCAAGGCATCACCTGTGGTATGGGTGGCTTGTGTCAGTGAGCCAAGTTTGCCGTTACCTGCTGTTCCCATGACTACACTGGTATTGCCCATGCTTTGCATCAGCTGGGCAACCAGCTGGGTGATGGTGGTTTTACCATTCGTACCTGTTACTGCCACCACAGTGGGTAAGGGGGTGCTTGCTTGGTTTTTAGTTGAATGTTTGGTTGATAGAAAAACGGCCATCATACTGCCCAAAAATTGACGAATGTCAGGTGTGTGTACGATATGGGGGTAATCTGACAGTTGTGGACAATGTTTGACTAACAATATTGGGTCAATCTCGCTTAAAATAAAAGCGGTGTTTGGTAAGGCCTGTTTGGCATATTCAGCACTGCGCGCCATGTCTTGTGTGGTGCTGGCAAGTAAGACAAAAGCTGGCTTGTTGTCATGCTTACTGTCATCATGCTTATTGTCATATTGTGGCGACTGACTGGACAGTTGTCTTGAGTCCAAACAAAAACCATCAAACGCCACCTGCCAAATGGGTGCTAATGCGTGTTGTAAGTCATCGGTATTCATCGCATGTAATGATGAGTGGTCAAAAAGCTGGGCAAGGGTGATTGGCATGATACGGTGTCCTTGTGGGGAATTTTTGTTGAATCATGATGACATTAAACAACCATATATTATATTTACGTAAATTTTTGCTACTTTTTACCAACAAGATGATTGCTTACTTTGGTGATGAAATCATCAATATTTAAATCCAAGCTCTCTACTTTATCGCCATTATTTTTCTATACAAATCATCAAAGGCTTTGATATTTTCTGAGCTTTCTGAAAGAGTACGCATATACAAGTCAACATCTTCATATTTAATTTTCAAAAACTCATCAAAAAATGATTTACCACGCCTGATGTTTGTATTTTCTGGAACATAAATATTTCCCTTCATTTTCTTGTTATTAAAAAAGAAAAGTATCGGTTTAATTTGTGTGTTTGGAAGTTCGCGAACCAAATAAGCATATGTTTTAATGAATTTTCTGTTTATATCAACAAATTTTCCCGTATCGTGGTCATCATTGTATTTAACTTCCAAATAATAAACGATACCTGTTTCTTTATTTTTAAATAAAATATCAATATCATGACTGATTGAAGAAAGATTTAAATCATCATCATTTTTAATTTCATTTAAAAGTTTTAGAAATTCTTCATCAAGATTGATTATATTGCTATACTGGCATAAACTTATGAACTGGTCTATTCGGTTGTCATTTTGTGTAGATAATTGAAATTTATTGCTTTTTTTACCACTATAATCTTCTAGAATTTCATATCTACCGTCAGATTTTATTAGAAGAGTCATAAACTCTTCTAAAAAGTTCCCAAATTGGATATTCATACTTTGTAATATTCCACCAAAAATACGGTAATTTCTTGGTATAAAATGTATTTTTAGTTCATGCTTTTTAATCAAATTTTTTAGTTTATTTTCACTGCTGCTATTGATTAAAATATTAGAAACCGCTTGGTTTATTAGGTCTGAAATTTCATCATTCATGGGGTTTTCCTGATTGGTTGGTGTATTCATATCTTAAACTATCAAGGGTAATAAAATTACCATCTCTAAACAAATAAAAATAATCCCAGCCGTTATTATTTATTTTCTTTAGATATTTGGCACTCATTTTATGTATTGACAAGGTTTCTTCATTGTCTTTTACATTACCGTCTTGGGTAACAATACAGATTTCATTTTTATTTTTATCAAATAAAGTTTGTCCAATACTCAAAAAATTAGCTTCAATAAGTGTTTTCATTGGTACTTTTGGAGGTTTTGTCTCCAAAGAAAGCAGTTCAATATCGCTAGGTTTTGGCTTGATTTCTCTAAGCCTTTTTTCGGCTATATCAATGTATTTTTGTTCTCGCTCAATCCCGATATAATTGCGTCCCAATGCTTTAGCCACCGCCCCAGTTGTCCCCGTTCCAAAAAATGGGTCTAGCACGACATCATTTGGTTTTGAAGATGATAAAATCACCTTGTAAAGTAGGGCTTCAGGCTTCTGTGTGGAATGGGCCTTTTTACCGTCTTCCCCTTTAATTCTTTCACTTCCTGTACATAATGATATTTGCCAAATACTGCGTTCTTGCTTGTCATCATTTAAATGTTTCATTGTTTTGTAATTAAAAGTAAATTTATTTTTTTTGCCTTTTGAACACCATAGCATGGTTTCGTGAGCATTACAAAATCTTGTACCGCCAAAGTTTGGAACTGGATTTGTCTTATTCCAAATCACATCATTTAAAATCCAAAAATCTAAATTCTGCATGATATGGCCGATTCGATAAATATTCTGAAATGAGCCGATAACCCAAATAGAGCCAGTAGGTTTAAGGATTCTTTTGCATTCTTTTAGCCATGATTCACAAAAAGAATCGTATTCTGAAAAATCATTAAACTTATCCCACGCATCATCAACGCCTGCAAATTTATCCCCATTAGTGCGTAATAATTCACCCTCTGTCTGCATAAAATAAGGAGGGTCAGCAAAGATTAAATCAATACTTTCACTTGGCACAGTTGTTAATTGCTCAATACAATCGCCTTTTAAAATGGTATTGAGTAAATTATTAACAATTTCTTTTTTCATGGTTTATAAACTCTTAATTCTAGGAATGTTTTTTTATATTATTGGATTTAATTGCTCATCATGATGACGTTGTGGTGGATTTTAATGGTTTGTCATATGGCACATCATACAGGCGTAAGGCTTCTTGCATGACGTTATGAAAGACAGGAGCGGCCACTTTACCTGCATAGTGTTGCTTTTGTGGGTTCTCTACTGAGATGACCACCACCAAACGTGGGTTGGACACAGGAGCAACACCAGCAAAAACGGTGCGATGCTGGTCGCTAAAATACCCCCCTTTTGGGTTAACACGGCGTGATGTGCCAGACTTGCCTGCCACTCGATAACCATCAATGGCAGCTGATGTTGCTGTTCCTCCTGGTAGGGTAACTGCTTCCATCATATCAACAATGGCGTTGGCATCGGCACGACTGATAACTTGTGTTGGGCTTGGTGCCATTTTGGGCTTGTCTTGTTTTGGCTGATATGGGGTTGTGTTCGATGTGTCTTGAGATGGGTCAGATTTAATCAGGCTAAGTGGCACTTTAATGCCACCATTACCTAATGTGGCATAGGCTTGAGCCAATTGTGCTAAGGTAACTTCTAACCCATAACCATAGCTGACTGTGGCACGGCGGGCGGTTTCGTTATCCTTGGGGATAACAACCGTGCCTTTTTGTTCACCAGGAAAGTTTAAGGCTGTTTTTTGTCCAAAACCAAACTTATGTTGCATGTTACTGATGGCATCACTGGGTAACGATAGGGCAATTTTGGTGGAAGCAACAGTACTGGATTTTTGTAATAGTGTGGCAAAGCTGATTGTGCCAAGATTGCCATGATCATTAATCGTATGTCCTTTAATGCGAATATAGCCTGGTGATGTGTCAATCAGCGAATCTTTGTGATATTTATCTGACGCCAATGCCGCAGCAACAGTAAATGGTTTCATCACCGACCCTGGCTCAAAGCTGTCTAATAAGGCTCGGTTACGTTGACTTTCTCCTGTCATCTCAGATAGGTTGTTGGCATTAAAAGATGGCCATGACGATAACCCCAATATTTCACCAGTCTTGATATCGACCACAATGCCCGTTGCCCACATGGCTTGCTGGTATTTGCCGACTGCTTCAAGCTCTTTATATAACAGATATTGTAAGCGAGAATCGATGGTTAAGGTAACATCTTGCCCCGCCACCTCTGGTTCAATCTGTGCCACTTCTTGCAACGTGTTGCGTTTGCCATCTTTGACCACCAATACCTTGCCTGCTTTACCAGCCAGTACGTCATCATACTGGCGTTCGATACCTGCCCGTCCTCGATAGCCACTTTTGGGGTCGCTTGCACTTTCTGCCATAAAGCCTATGAGTTGTGCGTTGGGTTGTGATTGTGGGTAATAACGGCGTGTGAGCCTATCTTCATATACGCCATAAAACTTTAAATCAGTAACGCTTTTGGCAATTTCTGGGGTAACTTTGTTAAACAACAAAAAATAATGTGACCCTGCCCCTGATGGTAAAGCAGATTTAACCGCATCATCGTCATGCACATCAATGTCATCACGCAGATTGACGCTTTTTTTTAGGGCATTGACATCGACTTTGGCGGTGGTTGCTAAGTTGTTCAAATCCATCTGTTGCATTTTTTTGGCTAAGTTATTTTTGGTTTCACCAGGTTTGCTGTCAATCCATTGTTTTTTGAGTTCATAAAAATCACGGGCATAGTCGTGGGGGCTAAAATATACTGTAGACAGTGGGGCACTGATTGCCAAAGGGTATCCGTTGCGGTCAACAATCATTCCTCGATAGACGGTTTGTGTGCTGACACTGTGAATAAGCTGGTTGCCTTTGTCTTGATAAAACTTGGGGTTGATGACTTGCAGATAAAATGCCTTGCTGATTAAGATGGCAAACAGCAACGCGCTGACTCCCCACATAAAATAAAAGCGGAATTTATCAGTTTGATGGTTGCCTAAGGTAGATGCTCCTGATGATTCATATATGAACCAACGAGCCAACCGTCCTCGCTTGTCATCAGCGTGCTTGTTTTTTTTACGTTTTGTCAGACGAGCGTCATTGGTTGGTTCACGTTTGACTTTATTTAGCCAAGTAATTTTTGTATTTGTCTTATTTTGAGAACTTGTCTGTGTTTGTTTTGTTCCTGTTTGTTTTGCCCCTGTTGGTGATGTTGATGGTGAGTTTCGCTTCAAAAGTTTGGTTACTTTGGTTGCTTTTGCTGTTTGGTTGGCTGGTTTTTTGTGGGTATGGCTTATTTTGCCATTTGGGTTTGTGGGTTGCTTTGCCATGGTCATTGCCCTGCCTTTGGTTTGTTGTTGATTGACTGAGCAATGTTTTGTTGATTTTGGTGGTGTTGGTTTTGGCGGTGTTGATTTTGGTTGGGTGTGGTTGTTTGTGGCATGCCTTTGATGCTGACGGGTTGAACGATGAGTTTTTCAGACAATTTGGGTGAATACATACGCAACTGGGCCACCGCACGGGCGGCGATTTGTGGGGTGGCACTGAAGGTTTGTTGTTCAATCAATAGGCGTTGGTGTTCGATTTGTAATTGACTGAGCGTTTTTTCTTTGTTTTTTAGGGTTTGATAATCTTGACGATATTGCATGGTTTGTTCAGCAATGTTGATGCCCGTGCCAATGATGCCAATGACTAAGGCAATCATTGCCACTAAATAAATGCTCACCCCCCGATAACGGTGTGACAACAAATCGGCAAGGTCAGAACCATCGTGTTGGGCGTTATGATGGGAGACTTGTGTGTGGGGGTTGTTTGCAAGCCCATCGTATTTAAATGAATGGGTGTGGCGGTGGTTGGTCATGGTGTGGGGTTACTCAATAACATATCAACGGCTGTTTGGTTATTTTGAAAAAATGGGCTGTTTTAAAAATGGGTTGTTTTAAAAAACTGTCAAATCACCCCATCTGATGGCGGACATCAGAACGCACCGCAAACCGCAACCAAGCACTTCTGGCTCTGGGATTGGTGTGCATTTCTTGGCGACTTGGGGCAATGCGTTTGGGTTTGGCAAAGTACTTTGGACGTTTTGGGGGTATGGGCAAGATGGCATCTTCAAGGTATTGCCCCTTGCTGTGGTTTTGCAAAAACTGCTTGATGCGTCTGTCTTCTAATGAATGAAAACTGATGACTGCCAGCCGTCCACCTGTGTTTAATGCCTGTATGCTTTGGTGCAAAAATGTGTCAATATCACCAAGCTCATTATTAATAAAAATTCGCATCGCCTGAAAACTTTGTGTGGCAGGGTGTTTGCCTTTTTGCCAGTTAGGGTGAGCCTGTTTGATGACTTCAGCAAGCTCAAGTGTTGATGAATAGCTGTCCATTTGTTTAATCGCTTTGGCAATACGGCGACTGTGGCGTTCTTCACCGTATTCATACAGTATGTTTGCCAGTGTTGTCTCATCTACTGATGACAGCCATTCTCCCACTGACTGCCCTTGACTGGTGTCCATTCGCATGTCCACCGCCCCATCACGCATAAAACTAAAGCCACGACTGGCATCATCAAGCTGGGGTGATGACACCCCCAAATCCGCCATGATGCCATCGACATGCTCAATGCCCAGTCGTTGTAACTGTTGGGTTAAATGAGCAAAGCTGTCGTGTATCACCTTCACTCTGGGGTCATGACCAGCCAATGCCTGTGCCACTGCAATCGCTTCTGGGTCTTTATCAAACACCAATAAACGAGCATCGTCATGTAAATACTTTAATAACAAACGGCTATGCCCACCACGCCCAAAAGTTGCATCAACAAATGTCCCTGTGGCTAAATTGGCATGTGCCAAATCATTCACCCCAAGCACTGCTGCCACTGTCTCTGACAACAACACACTTTTGTGCGTAAAGTCTTTGTGAGCAAAATTGTGAGCAAAATCATCGCTGACATCATTGCCAGTCAAGCAGGCATCGTCAGTTAGGCAATCATTAGGCAAGTGGTCATTCATCGCAGAACACACATCAAAATCAGGCAGGCACATTTTGGCTAAAATTTATACAACCTACTATTATGACGCACAATTATCATTGGTCAAGAGTAAATGGTGAATTTTATGGTGATAATCTGAATAAAAACAGGTTTTGGCAAGCAAACATGAAATTATCTTACGAAACCAGTATAATAAAGCCATCACGCTTGTTTTTAACCAATTCATGTTTTTAACCAATTCAATGTCAGTAAACCAACTTTAACAAACCAAAGAGCCATCATGTCCACACTTGCCAACCAACCCAATCAACCCAATCAACAACCAGCCACTGTCAATCACCGTCCTGTCCGAACCCGCATCGCCCCAAGTCCGACAGGATTTCCGCATGTGGGAACGGCGTATATTGCCTTATTTAATTTGGTATTTGCCAAAGCTTATGGTGGTGAATTTATTTTACGCATCGAAGACACCGACCAAACTCGCTCAACCAGCCAATCAGAACAGATGATTTTAGATGCCCTAAAATGGGTTGGGCTTGAGTGGTCAGAAGGTCCTGACGTGGGAGGTCCACACGCTCCTTATCGCCAAAGTGAGCGTCGTGATATTTATAAGCAGTATGCCGAAAAATTGTTGAATGATGGACATGCGTTTCGTTGTTTTTGTACCCCGCAAGAACTCGATGCCATGCGTGCTGAGCAAATGGCAAAAGGTGAAGCCCCTCGCTATGACGGACGCTATGCCCATTTGTCCAAAGAAGAATCGGACAAACTTGCCGAATCAGGCAAACCTTTTGTTATCCGTATGCGTGTGCCAAGCGAAGGCAATTGCACCTTTGATGACATGCTCCGTGGGCAAGTAACCATTCCTTGGGAACAAGTGGACATGCAAGTGTTGCTAAAAACGGACGGCATGCCAACTTATCATCTTGCCAATGTGGTCGATGATCATTTGATGCAGATTAGCCATGTCATTCGTGGTGAAGAGTGGATCAGCTCTGCACCCAAACATCAGTTGTTGTATCAATACTTCGGTTGGGAAATGCCTGTTTTGTGCCACATGCCTTTATTGCGTAATCCTGATAAATCCAAGCTGTCTAAGCGAAAAAACCCCACATCCATCACCTATTATCGAGATGCAGGATTTTTACCACAAGCCTTGCTTAATTATTTGGGTCGTATGGGATATTCATTGCCATCTGAACAAGAAAAATTTAGTCTAGATGAGATGATTGATGGTTTTGATATTAAACGAGTGTCATTGGGTGGCCCCATCTTTGATACTGACAAGTTAAGCTGGCTTAATGGCGAATATCTGCGTGAGCTGACCCCAGAACAGCTAAAAAATAAAATCCTAAACTGGGCAAATGACAGCGATAAACTGACCGCCATCGCCGCCGCCATTCAACCACGCATTCATTTGCTCTCTGATGCGGTTAATTGGGCAGGGTTTTATTTTCAAAATCTGCCGACCATCACAGCGGGTGATTTTGAGCATAAAACCTTAAGCCAAGAGCAAATTGTGGACATCTTACAGCTTGCCACATGGCAACTTGAATCCTTGCCAATATGGACAGAAGACAACATATTTGCCACCTTAAAAGGACTGAGTGGGGCATTGGACATCAAATTGCGAGACATGATGGCCCCGTTTTTTGTGGCGATTGCAGGCAGTGCTTCATCTACCCCTGTGATGAACGCCATGTTTGTCATCGGTGCAGACATGACACTGGTACGCTTGCGTCATGCCATTGACGTACTTGGCGGTTTGGGTAAAAAGAAACTCAAAAAATTAGAAAAACAAGCAAGCGAGATGGGGACATTTGTGTGAGCGGACGTGATTGATGATAACAATGACGTGAATGGACGTGAATGTTAAAAACGTGAATGTTAAAAACATCAGATGGTCAACATAATCATAATAAGGACAATGCCCTATGACGAAAACCGATGGTCAATACGCCAATCAGCAACTTGCCAATCAGCAATTTAATGGTCAGAAACACACCAAACAAAACACCATGAACAGTCAAGGGTTGTATATTTGGCAAGCAAATAATCTACTCACCGCCACCAAAGCGATGAATGGCAAATGGCTGACTGCTGATGACACAATGCCATCTTTTGCCAGTGGTCGTATTTCAACAGACACTCGCACACTACAGATGGGTGATGTTTTTTTGGCGTTATCAGGTAATAACTTTGATGGGCATGATTATATCAATAGGGCAGTCAGTCTTGGGGCAGTGGCTGTCATTGTTGAGCGTCCGAGTTCCATCAATATTCCCCAGTTGGTCGTTGAAGACACTCGCATTACCCTAGGTTTGTTGGCGGCTCATCGCCGTATGGCTCATCGTGGTGTTACTATCATCGCCATCACAGGCTCAAGTGGTAAAACCACGTGTAAAGAGATGCTTGGTAGTATTTTTAGCCGTCTTGCTCCGACTTTAATTACTCGTGGTAATCTTAATAATGATTTGGGCGTACCCATGATGCTCCTAGAATTATCCGACCAACATCAATATGCAATACTAGAGCTTGGGGCAAATCACATTGGTGAGATTGCTTACACCAGCAATATTGTCCGTCCTGATGTGGCTTGTGTGCTGAATGTTGGGACGGCACATTTGGGCGAGTTTGGCAGTCGTCAAGGTATTTGTCAAACCAAAGCTGAGATTTATCATACTTTAAGCGACAAACAACATGCCATTGTCCCTGATAAAGATGACTTTAGTCATGAATTACGTAAAGTCGCTGAACAACATACCAGCCATGTCATCGGTTTTGGCAACACAGACATCAGTGCCAGTCACTTGGAAGTTGAGCCAGAACGCAGTGAATTTATGTTGCATTTTGGACATTTTACTCATCACGTAAAACTGCCTTTATCTGGTGAACATAACGTCAATAATGCCTTAGCCGCTGCTGCTTGTGCTTATGCTGTGGGTATTGACATCGCAGACATCATCATAGGCCTTGAGCAGACCCGCCCACCAAAAGGCCGTTTAAGCAGTCAGTTACTTGGCAAACATCGCTTGATTGATGACACCTATAACGCCAATCCCCATTCTGTTCGTGTTGCTGCCAAAGTATTGGCATCGCAAACAGGGGATAAGATTTTGGTATTGGGCGACATGGGCGAGCTTGGCAAGGCAGCAGTTGCCGAACACCAAGCTTTAGGACGCACCATTGCCACTGTTGGTATTGATGCCTTATTTGCCGTTGGGGAATTTGCCCCATATACCATCAAAGGGGCAAATGAAGTGGGCGGTATCGAGGCGGTTGCTTTTGATAATAAAACGGATTTGCTCACTGCTTTACAAGCACGCATCAACCAAGAACAAACCAGCAAAGCCACCTTATTATTTAAAGGCTCACGGCATATGTGCATGGAAACCTTGATTGAAGCACTGACCAAAGAAAGCGAAGCATGACTAACCCATGCTCACATTATCTATATCCATTATCTATATCTATCTGCCCATGCCCACATAGTCTCCCACCAACTGAGCAACTTGAGATGTGCTGAAACAATTTTTTGCGTCAAATACTGGAATTGCCACGTCATTGATGCGAGCCACTTGCACCGCCTGAGCGTTATCCCAGCTTATCACAAATAACGCATGGGCATCATTGATGCGTTCATAAGGGTGCTGTAACAACGTCAGTTTTGGCTTAACCGATTGTGGTTGATTTGGTTGTGATTGTTCTGATTGTAGATAAGTCAATCGCAATTCTTCTGTGGCTTTATCTGCATACACTAAGGTTTGAATGTCATACGACCATAATAAACGCAATAACGGATGAATGGCAGAGTTTTGTGTGCGTCCTGAGCCTGCTTTATAACTGCCACCCCAAATCAGTACGGTTTTATTGTCTATCAAACCATCAAAATACTGCCAGAACTTGCGAAATATCAGCTCTTTTTGGTCTTCATTAATGGCATCTACTGCCGTGATGAGCCGACTGTCAGTGTGTGTCTGTGCAAAACTTTGCTTAATCAGCTGCATCTCGACAGGAAGCGTTCGCCCACCAAAGCCCCAACCAGCTTGTAAATAGCTTGCTCCGATGCGACTGTCTAATCCCATGATGTGACTGATGCGTGTGATGTCTACTTTATGTGCGTCTGCCAGTCTTGACAGCTCATTCATATAACTGACTCGAGTGGCAAGCATCGCCATGATGCCACTACGAGCAAACTCCATGGTATTGATATCCGCCACTTCACTTTGTTTGGCATGATTTTGCAATAAAGTCAAAGAAGACACCCGTTGACCACTGTTGGGTGTTTTTTCACCCAATAGCCATAAAAATGGAGACAGCATTGAGTGATATGCTTGACCATCTTGTAAAAATACAAACGGCACATAATACACCCAAGGGCGGTGTAATTGTTGTGATAATTGATGAAAATAGCCGATGGGTTGTTTGCCTGATAACACAATGGCAACCGACTGGTATTCACTGGTGTTACAAGCCGTAACCATGGCATCTGTCCAGTCATTTGTTGTCCAATCAATGATGTCGTGTTGAGCCTGTGTTTGTTGATTGACCAGCTGTTGATTAATCAGCTGTTGATTGGCTTGAATGGTGTCATTCACAAACCACCAAATCACTTCAACCTTTGATTGACAAATATTTTGCCAAACGGATATGTCAGCATCATTAGCATGAATTTTTTGGGGTAGCTGGGATAATTCAATACACCCTTTATTCACATACAACTGCCATAACGCCATCACCTGATGCTCAAAACTGTATTTTTCTAAGGTTGCTTGTAGTCGTTGTTTGTGACTGTAAATCTGCACTTGATGACCAAACGTTGCCAGCACCACAGCGGTGGTTACGGCATCAATGTCATCGCCCAATAAGATATCATTTGTCATGTTTTTGGTGGTTGTTATGGTCATGTGGTTACTGTTTATATGGTTGCGATGGTTTTATTTGGGGTGTATTTAGGGCTTGATTTTATCTCTCGTTGGCTAATTACTGGGATTAGCCTGTATTTCTAAGTCCTTGCGCCACTCCATTGATGGTTAATTGTGTTAATTTTAATAAACGCTCATCATCAAAACTTGCTCCTTGAGCAAATAATGATGATGGTTTTTGTTTACCCTGCCCTCGACGTTCTTTAAGTAATGATACTTGTAACCAGTTTAGGGCATTTAAATAAGGTAATCGCAACGCTAGTGAACGAGCAAGCGATCGGTTGCTGGTGAGTAGATGTGTTTGTTGGGTGATGTCTAATAAGGCTTGTTTGCTAAGGTTAAACTCATCGGTTATCTTGCTAAAGATGACTTTAGCATAGGCTTGGTCTTCTGATAACTCAAGATAACTTTCAGCAATGGTTAAATCAGCTTTAGCAAGCACTTGTTCCATATTAGATAGCATGGCATAAAAAAAAGCACTGTGCTTGGCATGATGTTGTAGTACTTGAAGATTATGAGCATCATCTTTTAGCAAGGTTTGTACTCCTGTACCGAAGCCGTACCATGCAGGGAGCATGAGCCGATTTTGCATCCAAGAAAACACCCAAGGAATGGCTCGTAAATCTTGAATGCAAGATAATGTTTTACGACTGGCGGGACGAGAGCCAATATTTAAGCTGGCAATTTCAGTGATGGGACTGGTTTGCATGAAATAATCAATAAACGCAGGATTACTGATTAATTCACGATAATGCACAAATGCCGCTTGTGAGAATGTTTGCATCAGATTATGGTCGGGGGTTAACGTGGTATTTGGCAATATAGTGGCTTTTAATGTGGCAGATACCAAAGCCTCAAGATTATGTTCGGCATTGGTGGCATCGGCATATTTGGCGGTGATGGTCTCCCCTTGTTCAGTGATGCGTATCTGCCCTGCTACCGATCCTGCTGGCTGTGCTAAAATTGCTTCAAATGATGGACCACCCCCACGCCCCACGCTACCTCCACGTCCATGAAATAAACGCAGTCGTATACCATGTTGAGCAAAGATATTCACCAGCTCTGCTTCAGCTTGGTATAATGACCACTGACTGGTAACATAGCCACCATCTTTATTACTATCTGAATAGCCAAGCATAATTTCTTGAATGTTATCTCGACTGGTTAATAGCTGGCGATACCATGGTATGGTAAAAAGATTATTCATGATGTGATGGCAGGTTTTAAGAGCATCAATGGTTTCAAATAAAGGCACAATGTTGATTCGACTGTGCGGTTTGCCATTTTTGATGATTAACAGCCCCGTCTCTTTCATCAGTAATGATAATGCCAACAAATCACTTAAGGATTCACAGTTAGAGATGATGCTTTGAGTAATGGCAAGCTCACCATAGTTGTCTTTTATGTTGCCAGCTTGCATAAAGATGGCAAGCTCTTTTTGAGTTTGTTTACTATAATTGAGATAACGATTATAAAGTGGACGGGCAGTTGCTAACTCTCTTAACAGTACTCGTTGTCGTGCTGACTCAGATAATGATAAATAATCTTCCAAGTCGGCTTTTTCAAATAACTCATGTACCGTCTGGGTGTAAATACCAGCGTGTTGACGTAAATCCAGTGGCATCAAATAAAAACCAAATACTGATACTGCACGGATAAGATTATCAAGATTTGTTTGTGCTAATTCGCCACTACCATGACTGAGTAAAGATGTTTTAATGCACTTCAAATCTGCCAAAAATGCTTCGCTATTTTGGTATCCTTGTGGGTTAGTTGCATTATTTGCTATTTCATTATTCTTGTTAACAGAATCATGATAAGACTTAAATTGATAGGTAAAATGAAGTGATAAGCCAAGGTTATCGGCACAAGCATTTAAGCGAGCAATCATCAACGCAATGGCACGGCGGTAAGGCTCTTCGGTACGAGAGATTGCCATATCAGGTGATATGGCTGCCATCTTTAAGACACTTTTATCTACTTGTACTCGTTTGATGGATAATGGTAACTCATCATACAATGACAATAATGCTTTATGATAAAAGCAAAATACGGTTTGAGCCTGTTTGGTAAAAGCTTTTTTTAAAATGTCTGCATCGACAAAAGGATTACCATCTCTGTCTCCACCAATCCAACCACCGATATTAATCATCTCTGGTATCCAAGCATTGGGGTAATGTTCATTCAACTGTCGCTGTAAATCTGCATATAAATTGGGTAGTGCCTGAAAAAAACTTAAGTCAAAGTAAGCGATGCCATTTTGAATTTCATCATCTACTGTGATTTTGAAATGGCGAGTTTCATTAGTCTGCCAAAGTGCCAATAATACAGTAGTTATCTTGTCTTTAATGCGTTGTTGCTTGTTGCCTTGAGTGTGGCTGTGTTTGTCTAATAATTGGCGGATTTTGCGGTGCATTCCCAACACACTTTGTCGCTGAACCTCAGTGGGATGAGCCGTCAAGACAGCACTTACCTGCATTGTTTCTAACTGTTGTTGCAACTGTTCTGTTTGGACTCCTTGAGCTTTGATATCTGCTAATACACCAGCAAAACTATTGGGTGAAACAGTGTCCGCCAGTTCATATGCTTCACGACGACGTTCATGATGACGGTCTTCAGCGATGTTAAACATTTGAGCAAACAGCCCACACGCTCGAATTAAGTTTTCGGTTTGCGTCTCGTCCAGTTTTGGCAAAGCTTCGGTGATGGTGGTTTTGGGATTATCACCAGATAACAGTTGATGCACCAAATTAGTCACTAACTGAGAAGTTTGTGATTCAATGACTTTAACAATCAACTCACTTAACAGCTTAGTTTCTGCCAATAGCGGAGCATCTTTGTCGCTATCAAGCACCTGGTCTTGGGTAGGAACGTTATCTGTGGCATTGACCACATCGGCCAGGCGGTTGGCAAGTTGACTATTAGCAAGCTGATTATTGGCAAACTGATGATTACTGGTGGGCGACATAAAACCTCCTTTTGATTGCATCATAGTAATAATCATGATGGCAACAGTCAACATCAATTAAACCATCGCACACATACCATGATAATGATGGTATGCCATACACTGCCTTATCTGGTTAATGACGCTATCTAATTGGACAAAATGTTCAATAAATTACCCACTTTATCATGGCATTCTTGCCATTCCAACTCACAATCAGATGCCACAGTAATGCCACCACCAGCCCATAATTGTACAGTGCCGTCATTTTTTGCTTGTAAGGTACGTATCAACACATTAAACACACCCGTCCCATCAAAATTAAGATAACCCAATGTGCCACAATATGCCCCTCTAGGCATAAGCTCTAGCTGGTGAATAAGCTCTACCGAGCGTTTTTTTGGTGTGCCAGTAATTGACCCAGCAGGCAGGCTATCAAATAATACCCAAATGGGATGCACATCTTGCTTTAATGTGGCGGTGATGGTGCTGACCATATGATGAACATTACTAAAACTTTCTATAGCAAATCGCTTTGGCACAGTAACACTGCCAGTTTGGGCATATTTACCCAAATCATTACGCAACAAATCCACAATCATCACATTTTCTGCCAAATCTTTTTGGCTATTTAATAGCTCGTTGTACAAAGCTTGGTCTTCGGCTAATGTCTTACCTCTGGGCCGTGTGCCTTTGATGGGTTTTGTGGTAATTTTTAAAGGGCTTAAACCATCGAGCGTAAATTGAAACTGCACAAACAGCTCAGGCGAACAACTTAATAACTCAAAGTATTTACAGTCATGATTAAATGATGGCGTATTTGCCAGCATCAAATATCCTGCAAAAGGAGCGTGAGTGCTGCCATGCAGTTTAGGTAAGTATTCCACTAACTGACACAAATCACCATTGGCTTTTATTGGTAATTTAGCTTGCCAACATTGGGTTAAATTAATCTGATAACAATCTCCTGCGTGTAGGTGTGCTTGTACCTTATCAAAAGCATGTTGATAATCAGTTTTTGTCCATAATGGTGTGAGTATTAATGGTGGTGGGCTTGCTTGCTTACTTTGTTTAGACATGTTTTGTTCATGAGATGACAAAGTTGTCAAGATGGACGTTGATAAAGTTAACATGTCCTTTAGTAATTGCACCACATCATCTATTAAGGAAACTGCCCACGCATTTTGTGCATGCAGTTTCCATTTATAATAGGGGTGATTGTTACCATCTTTTAAAGTCATTACACTTAAAAATAAAGGATAATGGCCAAAATATGCCAATGGTTGTGGCTGATTTATTTGCTTTGATTGTTCTGTAAAATCATTTGTCAAATAAATTACCGATGCATCATAACTGATAAATCCCATCAACCCATGATGATAACCTGTGTTTGGTGGTTTATTTATTTTATTTGATGTGTTATTTATTGATACATAATCCTGATGGCAACAATATGCCATTAAATAATCAGCAAACTGTCGATAACCAGCGTCATCATGGCTTAACTCAAATTTAATAATTTGTTGGTTGATTGACCTGTTTGATAGTTGCGATATATTTATTTTGTTATCTAATAAATAATGATGATAATCAGATGCCTGAGTAAAAGTTACCGTCTTTGCTGATTGCCATTGTTTTAAAGTTTGTATATTTGCATGACTATGGATAACGCATTTTGTAAATACCTGCATTTGCTTGGATATCTGTTTAGATAAAACTGCCTTAGCACAAAGCGTATCACACCGTTCATAAAGAAAACTGACCATGGGCAACAGACCAATCACCGAATGCGACTGCTGGCTTGCTTCATCTGTTGTGTGATGATTAAGCCAAATGGGTGTTATTGGTAAATTGTGGTAACGTTGATAAATCATTAACCGCTGTAATAACTTAGGCGCACAAAAAGCAGATAAAAACTCACACTCAAATGAATGAAGAAAAGTAGGTAGCATGTTAAGTAACCTAAATATATAGAGAGTTAAGTAGCAGTGCAGTATGATATGTTAAGCAATCTTGGTAAAAAGTTAATTTTGCTAAATCATGTTTGTGGCGTTTATATTTTGTGGCATTTATATAAAGAACAAACAAACAAAATTGTCATTACTCAAAATTTCGTTACTAATTATATGTGTTTGGTAACATACTCTGCCTTGCAATTATTGTCCTGAACTTATTATCATGACAATTATACAGACTAATTTCCATAATCAAATGGACTAACTGTGTTACCCTAATTTTGGAGAACCTTATGACCGATAATGACCGCACTGCCCAAACCGACAATCAGACCAACAACCTTGATAAAAAAAGCAAATTGGTAAATTTGGGTATGTTTGCTCGTGACCAACTAGAAAACCTAGGCTCACTCATTGAATCCTTTAACATCAAACGAGAAACCCCCCATAAATTCCATGCCGCCGATTTATCTGTTGATAAAGCTAACTTATTTCGTAACCAAACCATCTGCACATCAGCTCAACTGGTGGGTAACCGCTTTGCCAGTTATGGCAAATACATCAAAAAAGTCGTGCCAGACAGCACCTTTGAAAAAGCAGTTGATGCCATATTTTCGCAAATTGCTCACTTAGCCGCCAACTGGAGTCAGCTGGATTTAAACCAAGAACAGCGTCTAAACTCACAGCATCTATCAGACATTGACCGTCACACCTTGGCACGAGACATCGCTAATCAAAACCGAGCATTGGCAACATTGGGCGGCCTGACAGGATTGGCAGGACTGCCAGGCATGTTAGCAGATACCTTGTGGCTATTGCTTGTATCACTGCGCACCACCTATCAACTGGCGGCCGTCTATGACCAACCACTGATAGGTAAAGAAGGCATCAATAAAGCCTACGCTGTCATTGCTGCCAGTAATTTAAGCAAAATGCAAGAAAAACAAGCCATCTTAGCAGGGCTTGGTGTGGCAGGTAAAATGGTCGACAATGCTGAACAAAATGGGCTGCATCATGAATTAAAAAACCAAGCATTTGCTGGTGGTAGTGTCAGCTATTATGCCGAACAAATCGACCTGCTCATAGAAAAAATGAATTTAGATTTAGAAAACCTAAGCATGGGTTGGGCAAAAAAAATATTCCCCATGACAGCGGTTGTTGCAGGCTGTCACTACAATAGCCTACTCATTGAAGAGATCATTGGTGTGGCTCAAGCCACCTTTGCTCCTGAAATTAAATTGGCAAGTTTAACCGATAAGCGTAACGAACAGATGGCAGATGACTTAAATGATGATGTCAACAGCGATGACAATGCGAACGATGACAATCGTGGTGGTGATGTCTCAACGTCTTAATCCAAGGTTGATAAAATAAAAGGTTGATAAACATCATTGACATCCTTATAATATATTGTCCTAAAAATGGGTGATTTTAGTTTAAATGAACATTTCAAGCCAATTCACCCAGTTTTTATTTCACTCAACGGGAGAAAGATGCCTTATGGCAACAACTAACCAATTAATTCGTAAGGGTCGCAAAACCATCAAGGAAAAGTCAAAAGTTCCTGCGTTGCAAGCATGCCCACAACGCCGTGGTGTGTGTACTCGTGTCTACACAACCACACCCAAAAAACCCAACTCAGCCATGCGTAAAGTCTGCCGTGTGCGTTTGACTTCTGGCTATGAAGTATCTAGCTACATCGGTGGTGAAGGTCACAACCTACAAGAGCACAGCGTAGTGCTTATCCGTGGTGGTCGTGTTAAAGATTTGCCAGGCGTGCGTTATCACACTGTCCGTGGTGCTTTAGACTTAGCTGGCGTAAAAGACCGTAAGCAAGGTCGCTCTAAGTATGGAGCGAAAAAGCCTAAGGCATAAAATACCAATGGCGTATGTTTTTGTCCATCAATCACCATATCACCGTCATCATTTGATGATAAATTTTTTTGCATATTTTTTGTATATATATGCAGTAAGGCTGGCTGATAACCATCTTGCTTGAGCTTGATAAAGCCATCATCTTAACAACTTAATAACCAAGATGTTTGATAAGCACGATTTTGTGAATGCCAGACTGTCCTGAAGAATAAGGAAACTAACCATGCCAAGACGTCGTGTCGTTGCTGCCCGTGAAATTTTACCTGACCCAAAATACGGCAGCCAAACCCTTGCCAAATTCATCAACCAAGTGATGGTTGACGGCAAAAAATCTGTTGCAGAACGCATCGTATATGGTGCATTAGACACCGTTAAAACCAAGAAAAATATCGAAGACCCTGTTGCATTTTTTGAAGAAGTGCTAGAAGCTGTTCGCCCCATGGTTGAAGTTAAATCTCGCCGTGTGGGTGGTGCAACCTACCAAGTGCCTATGGAAGTACGTCCCTCCCGTCGTACCGCTTTGGCAATGCGTTGGTTGGTGGAAGCTGCCAAAAAACGCTCAGAAAAATCGATGGTACAACGTTTGGCGAGTGAGCTGGCTGACGCTGCCGAAGGTAAAGGCAACGCTGTCAAAAAACGTGATGAAGTACACCGTATGGCAGATGCTAACAAAGCGTTCTCACATTTCCGCTTTTAACATACCACTCTTAGGATAACACTATGGCTCGTAAAACGCCCTTAAAACGCTACCGTAACATCGGTATTTCTGCCCACATTGATGCTGGCAAAACCACCACCACAGAACGTATTTTGTTTTATACAGGTAAAAGCCATAAAATTGGTGAAGTGCATGAAGGTGCTGCCACCATGGACTGGATGGAACAAGAGCAAGAGCGTGGTATCACCATCACCTCTGCTGCCACTACTTGTTTTTGGTCTGGTATGGCAAATCAATTCCCTGAACATCGCATCAACATCATCGATACCCCAGGCCACGTTGACTTCACCATTGAAGTTGAACGTTCTATGCGTGTGCTAGATGGTGCTTGTATGGTGTATTGTGCGGTTGGTGGTGTACAGCCTCAATCAGAAACCGTATGGAGACAAGCCAATAAATATAAAGTACCTCGTCTTGCGTTTGTGAATAAAATGGACAGAACGGGTGCTAATTTCTTCCGTGTGGTTGAGCAGGTAAAAACTCGCCTTGGTGGCAACCCTGTTCCCATCGTTGTGCCTATCGGTGCAGAAGAGAACTTTGAAGGAGTTGTTGACCTCCTTGAAATGAAAGCCATCATTTGGGACACCGAAACCCAAGGCATGAAATTTGATTATCAAGACATTCCTGCTGATTTGGAAGAAACCGCCAATGAATGGCGTAATAACATGGTGGAAGCTGCCGCTGAATCTTCTGAAGAGCTTATGGATAAATACTTAGAAGAAGGTGATTTATCAAAAGAAGACATCATCGCAGGTCTTCGTGCGCGTACGCTAGCCACTGAGATTCAACCCATGCTATGTGGTACAGCCTTTAAAAATAAAGGTGTACAACGCATGCTAGATGCGGTAATCGAGTTTTTACCAGCACCCAATGATGTTGACGCCATCAAAGGCATCTTAGATGATAAAGATGAAACGGTTGCTACTCGTGAATCATCAGATGATGAACCGTTTTCAGCATTAGCCTTTAAAATCATGAATGATAAGTATGTCGGTAATTTGACTTTTATTCGTGTTTATTCAGGTGTTGCCAAGCAAGGGGATAGCGTATATAACCCTGTGAAAATGAAGCGTGAACGCATTGGTCGTATCGTTGAGATGCACGCCAATTCACAAAATGAAGTCAGCGAAGTGCGTGCAGGTGACATCGTCGCCTTTGTTGGTCTAAAAGATGTGACCACAGGTGACACCCTATGTGATGAAGAAAATGTCATCACTTTGGAGCGTATGGAATTCCCTGACCCAGTGATTTCATTGGCAGTTGAACCAAAAACCAAGGCTGACCAAGAAAAAATGTCAATTGCATTAAACCGCTTGGCAAAAGAAGACCCATCGTTCCGTGTACACACAGACGAAGAGTCAGGTCAAACCATCATCAGTGGCATGGGCGAACTTCATTTGGAAATTCTTGTTGACCGTATGAAGCGTGAGTTCAACGTAGAGGCCAATGTGGGCGCGCCCCAAGTTGCTTACCGTGAAACCATCCGTCAAACCGTCGAGCAAGAAGGTAAATTTGTGCGTCAGACTGGTGGTCGTGGTAAATTCGGTCATGTGTGGATACGGCTTGAACCACTTGATCCTGCTGGTGAAGTTGAGTATGAATTTGCAGAAGAAGTTGTTGGCGGTGTTGTGCCAAAAGAATACTTCAGTGCGGTTGATAAAGGTATCCAAGAACGCATGAAGAACGGCGTTTTGGCTGGATACCCAGTGGTGGGTGTTAAAGCCACTTTATATGATGGTTCATACCATGATGTTGACTCTGATGAATTGTCATTTAAGATGGCAGGCTCTATCGCTTTTAAAAAAGGCTTTATGAATGCCAGTCCTGCCCTGCTTGAACCCATCATGAAAGTTGAAGTTGAAACACCTGAAGACTACATGGGTGATATTATGGGTGACTTAAATCGTCGCCGTGGTATGGTTCAAGGCATGGATGACTTGCCTGGTGGGACTAAGCAAATTCGTGCAGAAGTGCCATTGGCAGAGATGTTTGGCTATGCAACCCAACTTCGCTCTATGTCGCAAGGTCGTGCCACATACTCAATGGAATTCCAAAAATACGCAGAAATTCCAAAATCTGTTGCTGATGAAATCATTTCTAAATACAATGGCAAAAAAGATGATGATGACGAGTAAGGATAAGAACAAGCCAGTTCATATCATTAATCAGTAGTAATTAATCATCTAAAAGCAGTAATTTGGCTTATCGTTTTAATATTGAAGCGATAAGCTTAAGTAAAAATTTTAATTTTATCTCTCACCTAACATCAAGAGGAATAGCCCCATGGCCAAAGAGAAATTTGAACGAAACAAACCCCACCTAAACGTAGGCACAATTGGGCACGTTGACCACGGCAAAACCACCCTAACAGCCGCCATCGCTACTGTTGCTGCTAAGCACCATGGAGGCGAAGCCAAAGACTACGCCGCCATCGACAACGCCCCTGAAGAAAAAGCCCGAGGCATCACCATCAACACCTCACACATCGAATACGACACCGCCAACCGCCACTACGCCCACGTCGACTGCCCAGGGCATGCCGACTACGTCAAAAACATGATTACCGGTGCCGCCCAAATGGACGGAGCCATCTTAGTCGTATCAGCCACCGATGGACCAATGCCCCAAACACGTGAGCACATCCTACTATCACGCCAAGTAGGCGTACCCTACATCATGGTATTCATGAACAAATGCGACATGGTAGATGACGAAGAACTCCTAGAACTGGTTGAAATGGAAGTACGTGAACTGCTCAGCGACTACGAATTTCCTGGTGACGACACCCCAATCATCAAAGGATCAGCCCTAGAAGCCCTAAATGGCAAAGACAGCAAATACGGCGAACCAGCCATCTTAGAACTACTAGAAACCCTAGACACCTACATACCAGAACCAGAAAGAGCCGTTGACAAAGACTTTCTAATGCCCATCGAAGACGTATTCTCAATCTCAGGGCGTGGCACAGTCGTCACAGGACGAGTTGAATCAGGCGTCATCAAAGTCGGCGAAGAAATCGAAATCGTCGGCATCAAACCCACCACCAAAACCACCTGCACAGGTGTTGAAATGTTCCGCAAACTACTGGACGAAGGACGAGCAGGCGAAAACTGTGGCGTACTTTTACGTGGCACCAAACGTGAAGAAGTACAACGTGGGCAAGTACTGGCCAAACCAGGCTCAATCACCCCCCACACCAAATTTGACGCTGAAGTCTACGTACTAAGCAAAGAAGAAGGTGGACGTCACACCCCATTTTTAAACGGCTACCGTCCACAATTCTACTTCCGTACCACCGACGTTACTGGAGCAATCACCCTACAAGAAGGCACTGAAATGGTCATGCCAGGCGACAACGTCGAAATGAGTGTTGAGCTAATCCACCCAATCGCCATGGACAAAGGATTACGCTTCGCCATTCGTGAAGGCGGTCGTACAGTAGGTGCTGGTGTAGTATCATCTGTAAAAGACTGATTCTGATAGACTTATTTTAAGAACAGACAATTCACAAAACAAAAATTCCACAAAAAAAAGAGTCACTTCGGTGGCTCTTTTTTGTGGTTTGTTGTTTTTTAGAGATTGTTTTTTTAGATGGTGTTGAGTGTCGATGAAAAGTGATGCAAAGATAGATGCAAAGATAAAAGGTGATGTAAACATGAAACAGCAAATATCACATATGCTGACGGAGCAATCAGAATCTGATTTATCTCAAATTGCTCAGCTTGAGAAGCAACTTTTTTCTGTCGGCAGTTGGACTGATGACGTTTTACAAGAATTTTTTAGCCAAAGACACACCCATTTTTTTGTCATGCGATTGGATAATAAAATAATGGGCTATTGTATGACACAAGCCATGTTCGATACGGCAGAAATTTTGCGAATTGGGGTGGGTAGGGCTCATCAAGGGCAGGGGGTGGCAAAGCAGATTTTAATGGATGTGATGACATTTTTAAGAAATATAAAAGTTGATAAACTATTATTGGAAGTGAGGAATGATAATCTGTCAGCGATTGGACTGTATCAAGGGTTTGATTTTAAACAAATTCATGTTCGTAAAAATTATTATGACAATAAAGACGGAACGTTTACTGATGCATTGATTCTACAAAAAGGGTTAGATTAACCGCAAATGATGATGTTGATTGACAATTGGCTCAGCCAAAAATAACGCTTTTACCGCTATTTTGTGTTGATAGAGTGTCGACCAGTCACAGCTTGGTTGGTACACTTGTTTGGGTAGGCTGGTTAAAAACGCATCACGGCTTATCACACTTGCCCCAAGGATTAGCAAATGTTCATTGGGCAGTTGACAATCTACCCAAGCAAAGTTAGACAATCTGCACAATGTCATCAAAGCAAAAAATGCCACTTTGGACGCATCGGTTACCCGATGAAACATGCTTTCGCCAAAAAATGCTTGCCCTAATTTGATGCCGTATAATCCACCGATAAGGTTGTCGTCGTCCCAGACTTCCACACTCACCGCATCACCAAGGTGGTGTAATTGGTGATAGGCGGTTATCATCTCTTCGGTTATCCATGTGCCATCGGTACAGACACGGGCATCACCACAGCCTTGTATCACCGAAAGAAAGTCACTGTTGATGGTGATTTGCCAATCGCTTTTTTTCAGTTTGCGAGACAGGCTTTTGCTTGGCTGGTAAGTGTGTGGGTAGATGACACAGCGGGGGTTGGGGGACCACCACATGATGGGGTCGCCGTCATTAAACCAAGGGAACAGTCCGTGAGCATAAGCATATCGTAACGTTTGTGGGGATAAATCTGCCCCTATGGCAACCAAGCCATGATTGTCATCACAATGTAACGGGTTGGGAAAGTCGTATTGGCAAGAGTGGTTAATGTGTTGATGGTTCACAATTATTATCTCATTTTCAACTCTGATGAAGTATCATTGTCAATGATACGTAACTTAACGAAAACACACAACGGTTGATGTCAAAAACGAGTTAAGCAAAATTTGAGCTTTATTTGATGTATAATGGTTTGGTGTGAAGTTGTTAGACACATAACCACATGATATTGTTAGACCATAATATTGTTGAGCTTATCTGGTGATATGGTTGATGATTGTGTTATTGATTTGACTTTTTTGATTAGATGAGCTGTATAAAACCATGACTCCCATTCAAGATGACATATTCCACCGTTTGCAAACATTTGAGCCTGTTTATTTGCAAATTGTTAACGAAAGCATGAACCATGCTGGCTACTTTGATGGCAAAGAAAGTCATTTTAAGGTAACTTTGGTCAGTGAGGTGTTTATTGATAAACGCTTAGCCACTCGTCACCAGTTGCTATATCAAGAGCTGGCAGAGTTGTTGACATCTGGTGGTGGTACAGTACACGCACTGGCATTGCATACTTATACGCCAACTGAATGGCAGATTCTCAGCGATTCGCCCAAAAGTCCAAATTGTGCAGGTCAAAATAAGTAGTTTTTGAAATCAATCAGAGAAAAATCATGAAACATCTACACATGTTGATTGCTGTGGTGATTGTCTTGCTGTTTGTTTATCAAGGCGTGATGGCATGGCAAGGACGCATGGCTCACAAACCGATTAAAATCATTACTCACATTGCTTATGGGGTGATGCTGATAACGGGGATAATTATGCTGATGCCTCTTTTACAGTTAAATGTTCCCATGCAGTGGCTCATTGCTAAGGTGGTGGTGTTCATTGCCTTTATCAGTGCCAGCAGTAAGGCATATCGACTGGCTGGGTCATCAAATTTAACAGGGAATGACTTACGTATCAAGGTGTTGATGGGATTGTTTGTGGCATTGATTGCTCTTGTGGGGATATTTGGCTTGGCGTTTATTAAGCCGAGTAACTTTATTTGAGATTTAAGATTTGAGATTTAAGTTATTTAAGTCATTTAAGTGGCTTTTATCTCAATGGCTTTAAACTGATTGAGCTTAGATAAGTACGATAAGGCAATTAAAGAAATGATTGACTATTCTAAAACTTTAAATCCTAATAATTTTAAAGAAAAAAGGATTGAAAAATGAAATTTCATTATCCACTTTTGTATCAAACATCTTTTCTGAAAGCAAAAAGCAGAGAAGAAATTCGTCAATTCTTGACTGAATATAGAGAGATTAAAAAAAATATATTTTCAGAAAACACCATGGATTTTTCATGGGGTGATGGTGTGGGTATTTTTTATTACCCTAATAATCAAGTAAAAGAAATTGAAATTTACTCGCCAAATTCAGCTTTTTATATGCAAGGTGTTGATATTTTTTCTGTTAACTTGAAAAAATTGAAAGATATTTTACATGGCATCAACAAAAAATACAAAATTGATGATGATGGTCTATGTATTGATGATGGTGTGCTAATTTTTTATATGCCTGACTACCCTAAAAGTGGTGATTTATCAAATATTGAAAGCGTTTTAATTAGAGAACATTGTAACAGTACTTGATGGTAAGCAAACATGTGCTTATAAAAAAGTGCCTAATTTAAGGCACTTTTTTTTGTTTTATTTTTTGTTTGTCTTAGTAAGATTTAAACAGCAACCACTGCTTTATCAATCACTGTTTCATCAGTCGATTGCCACAAATGGTGTTTTTGGTTGCGGTGTTTATGGTTGATGCGAGTTTTGTATTTGCGAATTTGCCTATCTAACTTATCTGCCATTTGGTTGATGGCTTGATACATGTCATCATCATGGCTACTGACAAACATCTCTTTGCCTGATACTCGCAAGATGGCTTCTGCTTTATAACAGTTGTGTCCTTGATGGGTGCTGTCACTGTGATGGTTATCAAGCGATAAAATCACGTTGATGCTTTGAATTTGGTCAAAATGACGTTCAACTTTTGACAGTTTGTTGATGACCGCTTCTTTCATGGCATCGGTGATGGTGAGATGATGGCTGTTAATGATGATATTCATGGTAAATTCCTTCTTAACAAACAATGCCTACCAATCTGTGTGTCATGTAATCACGATGTGTGTCATGCAATGACATTTAGGCAGGCAAGAGACAGATGTGATACCCAGTGATTATCACGCTTATCACGGTGGTCATCACGTCTTTAATTTGTCATAAAATACCGATGCTAGCAACCCATAAATTGGTTTATTTTTGTAAATATTTATTGCGGTGGTTTTTTATTTGGGTATAATTCAAATCTTTTATTTTTTGATTGTGTCCTTTTCTTTATATTCTTTATCATTTTATTGTTTGATTGACCATGCCTATTTACTCAAGTTCTTCTTCAAGTTCTGATTATCACCACGTCACTGATGACAGTGCTGATTCTAGCAACCCTAATGAGCGTCCTAATGAACAGTTGCGTTCACAATTTGTCGTGCAGGGCATGAGATGTCAAAACTGTGCCATTCGTATTGAAAAATCATTGAATAAAAAACCAATGGTTAAACAAGCATCGGTTAATTTTGCCAGTGAAATGGTAACGGTTGAACATACTGACCCACAGCTGACAGATGAACACATCATTGATTGGATACATGCCATTGGCTATGAAGCCAGAGCTTATCGATTGGACCATCAATTGGACCATCGATTGGACAGGGCGTCAGATGTTGATGAGGCAGATGGCATAAAAAATGAGTTGCCGTGGCGGTTAATCTTGTTGCTGATGTGTTTGTTGCCGTTTTTGTGGGGCATGTTGGGAATGTTATTGGCTCAAGGCATGAGCTGGATGCCGCCACTTTGGATACAGTTTGTCTTGGCAAGTTTTGTGCAGTTTGTGTTGGCTGTTCCGTTTTATAAAAGTGCGTGGAGTTCTATTAAAGAGAACATGGCAAATATGGACGTGCTGGTGGTGGTTGGTACGTTGGCAATTTGGGGCTATTCTACGGTGGTGTGGCTGGCACAGCTTGGGGTGATGAATGTCGGCTCTGTGATGGGTGGGCATGTGTATTTTGAAGCTGGGGTGATGGTGATTGCATTTGTGCGATTGGGCAAATATCTTGAGAATCGTACTAAATCACATACCTTAAACAGCATCAATTTGTTATTGTCTTTAACGCCAACTGTGGTTGAGCGTCGCTCTGATATGGGTGATTTTCATGAAGTGGCATTGAGTGATGTGCAGGTTGGTGATGTTTTGCGTGCCAAGCAAAGCAGTCGCATTGCAGCAGATGGTAAGGTCATTGAAGGCAATGGTTATTGTGATGAAAGTCACCTAACGGGTGAATCTAGGCAACTGAACAAGCAATGTGGTGATGATGTGTTGGCAGGGGCGTTGGTGGTTAATGGCAGTTTTTTGTATAAAGTGATGTCATTAGGCTCACAGACGCAACTTGGCGATATGATACAAGCCTTAAGTGAAGCCCAAGGCTCAAAAGCTCCCATGGCACGTATGGCGGACAAAGTGGCAGCGGTGTTTGTGCCTATGGTGATATTGATTGCCCTTGTAACTGCCGTGGTAACTTATCATTTTACCCAGTCGATTGAGACCAGTTTGTTACACAGTGTGTCGGTGTTGGTCATTGCTTGCCCTTGTGCGTTGGGACTTGCCACGCCTGCCGCCATCATGGCAGGCATGGGACTGGCGGCCAAATATGGCGTGTGGTTTAAAGATGCCAAGAGTTTAGAGCAGGCAGGCAATATCAATGTGGTGGTGATGGACAAAACGGGCACACTCACTGTTGGTAAGCCCAAAGTAGTGGATAAGATGTTGGTCAGTCATCAGATTGAGTTTAAAGACGTGTTACAACTGGTTGCCAGCCTTGAAGCACATACCAGCCACCCACTTGCTGTGCCACTGTTGGCGTTGGCGAAGCAATACAAGTTGCCTTTATTACCTGTGCATCAGGTGCAAGTGGTGGCAGGGCAAGGCATCATGGGGGTGATTGATGGGATAGGGCTGATTAAGGTGGGCAGTCCTGAATTGACAGGATTTGAATTTCCCAAACAGATGCCAAAAGTTTGGCAGTTAGCCAGTGTGGTTACGGTCAGTGCTGACGCTTATCCATTAGCAGCATTTGCTTTGGCAGATAAGCTAAAATCAGACGCTGCTGCCACGGTTAAAGCACTACAACACGCCAACATTGAAGTGGTGATGATGAGTGGTGATGGCAAATCGGTGGTCAGTCATATGGCAGATGAATTGGGTATTTTGCAAGCCTATGCACAGATGAACCCACGCCAAAAAGCAGAAAAAATCGCCAACATGCAAACTCAAGGGCAAAAGATTGCCATGGTGGGTGATGGGGTCAATGATGCTGCCGCCATGACTCAAGCAGATGCCAGTTTTGCCATGGCAAAAGCCACCGACATTGCACAACACAGTGCGTCTGCAAAACTGGTGGGTGAGTCGCTCCAGCATGTGTTTCATGCTCAACAAATAGCCAAGCAAACGCTGACCAACATCAAACAAAATCTGTTTTTTGCGTTTATTTATAATGTGATTGGCATACCATTGGCTGCATTTGGTTTTTTAAATCCCATGATTGCCGCTGCTGCCATGGCATTAAGTTCCATCTCGGTGTTGCTGAATGCGTTACGGCTCACGTACTACCAACCAACAGATGTTAAGGACTGATGTTAAGAGTTAAGAGAGATAAAGGGCTAAATTTTAATCATCTGTTTGGCATGAATATGGTATGATGTTGGCAGTCAAGCTTGGATATGTCAATCGAGCTTATTCATTTATCAAGTTATCATTGGTCATTGACTTTATTTATTTTAATTTTGCCATCATCTTGTGAGATTTTGCCATGTATGCTGAAGAAGCCAAACATACTTATGAAATTCAAGACATTCGAGCTCGTGAAATTTTAGACTCACGGGGTAACCCCACCATCGAAGCCGATGTCATTTTGGCAGATGGGACGTGCGGACGGGCATCAGCCCCCAGTGGGGCATCAACAGGCTCAAGAGAAGCACTGGAATTAAGAGATGGCGACAGCAAACGTTATATGGGCAAAGGGGTAAAAAAAGCCGTTAGTAACGTCAATAGTCAAATTCGTGCAGCTTTATTAGATGTCAATGTCCATGAACAACAACGCATTGATGATATTATGATTGAGCTGGACGGTACAGACAACAAAGCCAACCTTGGGGCAAATGCCATGTTGGCAGTTTCACTGGCGGTTGCCAAAGCTGCCGCCAAATCACACAAACTGCCATTGCACCAATATATTGCCAATTTACGTGGTCAAACTGCCTTAACCATGCCAGTGCCGATGATGAATATTTTAAATGGGGGGGCTCATGCTGACAACACGGTTGACATTCAAGAATTTATGATTGAGCCTGTTGGCTTTACCAGCTTTTCTGAAGCATTGCGAGCAGGGACAGAAATTTTTCATAGCTTAAAGTCGGTGCTAAAAGGGCAAGGGCTAAACACCGCTGTTGGCGACGAAGGGGGGTTTGCTCCTAATTTGCGTAGCAATGAAGAAGCCATTACCGTCATTATGCAGGCGATAGAGCAGGCAGGCTATAGAACAGGCAAAGACATTCATCTGGCGTTAGATTGTGCTGCCAGCGAATTTTATCAACATGGGCAGTATGTATTGGCAGGTGAAAATAACAAAAGTTTTGACAGTCAAGGATTTGTTGATTATTTAACCAGTCTTGTCAGACAATATCCCATCATTTCTATCGAAGATGGCTTAGATGAATCAGATTGGGACGGTTGGCGTTATCTAACCCAGAAGCTGGGAGATAAAATACAATTGGTTGGTGATGATTTGTTTGTAACCAATCCTGCCATTTTACAGCAGGGCATTGATAAGCAAATTGGTAATGCCATTTTGATTAAATTTAATCAAATCGGAACTTTATCTGAAACGTTAGATGCCATTTATTTGGCAAAAGAGCATGGCTATGCGACCGTCATTTCACACCGCTCAGGTGAGACTGCTGACAGCACCATCGCTGATTTGGCAGTGGGTACTGCTGCTGGACAAATCAAAACAGGGTCATTGTGTCGTTCAGATAGGGTTGCTAAGTATAATCAGCTGTTGCGAATTGAACAGCAAGTGCGAGCAAGCTATCGTGGGTCTCAAGAGTTTATTGGATTGCGTGGTTAATGTTGCTCTGAGTTAAAAAAAGTTAAGCTAAGAAAAAAGTGAAGAAAATACGGTTTTGGTTGTGATTGATGAAGTATTTAGCTCAGTTGTTGTTATTGCTGGTGGCGGTGGTGGTGCTTGCGTCATTGCAATACCAATATTGGTTTGGTGGTAGAGGGTATGATGCACGCAATGCCTTACAACAACAAATCAAGGAAAAAGAAACCCTAATCGAAGAGCAACACGCTAAGAATCGCATCTTAGTTGCTGATGTCAAAGACCTAAAAACAGGATTAGAAGCAGTAGAAGAACATGCACGTTTGGACTTAGGATTAATCAAACCATACGAGACCTTTGTGCAGTTTTCCACCGCCGATGTGCCAGTAACCAACCCCAACCATGACGTATTAAAAACTCAGCCCCCCATTGAAGATGCGATTGAGCCAATTCCTGAAGGGATAAATTGATGATGGAGATGATAGATACATTGACAATGGACACATTGATAATGGATAAGTTAATTCCGTCGAGGACACAGTGACGCTGGTTAAAGCAAACGGACAAGTATATGGCTTGGTGGTGGCAGCGGGTGTGGGCAGTCGCTTTGGTGGACATCAACCCAAGCAATATGTTCAAGTGGCTGGCAAGACCATTTTAGAACATGGGTTATTGCGGTTGGCACAGAGCAATCAGCTTAAGCATCTGTATTTGGTGGTGGCAAAAGATGATGGCGTTGCCACACAAATCGCACAGCACCTAACTGACGATGTCAGCTTTTGTGTTCCCATGACTTTGGTAGAAGGTGGCAAAGAGCGTTGGCAATCAGTTTGGCAAGGAGTGATTGCCATTGCCAATGCAGGGGCTGACCCTAACGATTTGGTGCTTATTCATGATGCAGCCAGACCTTGTGTGGCGGTCGATGACATTCATAGCGTGCTGGCAGTTGCCCATCAGCAACCCTATGGGGCAATACTGGCCACGCCTGTGGCAGATACCCTTAAAAAGGTAGATGCACATGGACAAATACAACAGACGATACAACGGCAAAATTTATGGCAAGCACAAACGCCACAAGTATTTCGGCTCAAAGAGTTACAACACGTTCTCAGTTATGTTGCCAAGCAGCATATAACTACCCAAAGCAGTCACATCACCGATGAGGCCAGTGGTTTTGAGCAGTTGGGTTTGCCCATTTATGTTGTGGAAGGCAGTCGTAGCAATATTAAACTGACTTATCCAAGTGATTTACAAATGATTGAAGCACTATTATCCATTCATGTCTAGTACCCATCAATATCAAGTATCCATCAATATCGAGGTAAACTGTGACTGATTCTCACTATCTGATAGCCCCATCTATTTTATCAGCGGATTTTGCTCGTTTGGGTGAAGACGTTGCCAACGTCATCACCGCAGGGGCAGACGTGGTGCATTTTGATGTGATGGATAACCATTATGTTCCTAACTTAACATTTGGCAGCATGATATGCCAAGCACTTAAGGATTATGGAATAACCGCTCCCATTGACGTACATTTGATGGTCAAACC
The DNA here is from genome assembly GCF_037201985.1 of Lwoffella lincolnii. Classification (NCBI taxonomy): domain Bacteria; kingdom Pseudomonadati; phylum Pseudomonadota; class Gammaproteobacteria; order Moraxellales; family Moraxellaceae; genus Lwoffella; species Lwoffella lincolnii. Next base: position 547,941 of record NZ_CP147511.1, read on the forward strand.
TGTTGATGGCATGATTGAGCAATTTTTAGAGGCAGGGGCAGACATCATCACCTTTCACCCTGAAGCCAGCGAACACATTGACCGATCATTACAACTCATCAAAGATGGCGGTGCAGAATGCGGCTTGGTATTTAACCCCGCCACACCCCTTTACCATCTTGATCATGTGATGGATAAGCTTGATCAGATTCTTTTGATGAGTGTCAATCCAGGTTTTGGTGGGCAAACCTTTATTGGCAGTACGCTTGATAAAATCCGCCAAGTGCGTGAACGCATTGATGCCAGTGGCAGACGTATCCGTTTAGAGGTTGATGGTGGGGTAAAAGCAGATAACATTCGGGCCATTGCCGAAGCTGGGGCAGATATGTTTGTGGCTGGCTCTGCCATTTTTAACCAACCTGACTATGCCAAAGCCATCGCTGACATGCGTGAACAGCTGGCACAAGTAACGCCTAACTGCCATCATGAGCGATAAACAGTTCATGAGCGATAACAAATTTGACCATCAATGATGAACACTGAATCACATAATATCCGCTCATCAACCCAAACCAAGGTTTCTGTCATTCCCAAAGGCTACACCATTGGACTTGCCATCTTGGCAGTGTTGCTTAGTACGGTGGGATATGGATTTCGCTTGGCATTTGGTGAACCTTGGCAACAGGTTGTAACTCATGCTGTGATTATCATTCCCACATTTGTGCTGGGTTTTCCATTGCTGATGTGGCTGGGAGCAAAAGTATTTACTCGCATCACAGGTAACGATGTGCATCATCGCAACGCCATCACGCTTGGGTTGTTGCTCTCTTGTGTAACCATGCTGTGGTTAATGGGAACATATAGCTGATGAACCTAAATCCAAATGACTCACAAGATTTACAGTCGGTAACAGCCAACAAACACTCAATCTTTGATAAGTTATTCCCCAATGACTTACCAAGGGGACTGTTTGTTGCTCTGATTATGGCGTGCTTGTTGCTTGGGTTGGCGGCATTGCGTTATCGACAAGATGCGTGGCTTGCTGTTTTGGAGCAATGGTTATTTATGCTCATCATCATTCCCACCGCCACTGCCGTGATAACCTTACCACACAAATACCGAGAACCCAGTTTTGATGTAAAAAAGGCGTACTATCTTGGCATGTTTGTGGCATTCTTGTTTACCTTGGCCAAATTACGTTATTGGCGTTAAGACGTTCAGAGACATGCCTTAGCCCTTGAATGAGCCTTTTGATTAGCCCCTTGAAATTCATGATTAAAACAACCATTATAACAGTTGCGACATGGTTGGTTTTTAATAAATTTGGTTGTTAAAAAGAGCAACAAACTGGTTAGTAAAAGGAACTATCATGCAACATAATGCAGATGTGGATACCCATATGGAAGAAGGCTTTACCCAAGAGACCATGCTGGAGCTGATTGAGCTTGAAGATGGCAGTTTGGTTTTAAGAGACGTGCATGGTAAAGAAGAGCCAATGGTAACCATTGATTTTTCAGAAAAAGTCAAAAGCATGCTTGGGCAAGAAGTGCGTATGGTTGGCCAGCACATGATACACGCTGCCATTCAAAGCATCATGTATCAACAGCTTAAGCAATGGCATGCCAACGTTTATGACGAAGAGCCACCCCATTACAGCTAATGATGTCAAGCAAAAAAAGACCAGCAGTAACTGGTCTTTTTTTATTGAATCTGTTGAAGTGCCAATTTGCGTTATTTGCGTGATGATTTGATGCGATTGGCATAATAAACAAAAGTGTGCTGTTTTTAAAATCATTGAACGACATTATCCCTTATATGACATTTTTTATCTCTTTTACATTTATTTTATCAGGCTTTTTTATTTTTTGTGGTTTGTGGAGAATTTAATCTTATCATCATTCACTTGGGCATCATTTTTAGTAAATTTATGTTGATAAATTCAATAAAAATAAAAAATTGGTGAACAAAATTTTATTGCTAAGCCACATCACTCAACCAGTTGCTGACAGTTTTATTAAATTTGATTAAATGTTTGTATTTTTGCTTAAAATTTGTCATTATGAATAAATATCAAAGTATTATTGTATGTTCACTTTATTAAAATTAAGCAAAAAGATTAAAATTAAGCAAAAAGTGCCAACCTAACTCAAATTTAAACCCAAACCAAACTTAGCTTAACCATAAACACCAAGGTGCAATATGAATCATTCTTCATTCATCAATGTATTAACCAAAAACATGTTAACCAAAAACGTGTTAACCAAAAACGTTGTCAGAAAAAGTGTCTTAACCAAATCATCATTTGCCAAATGCTCAGTCAAACCATTATCTTTGATGTTGTTGTTCACAACTGCCAGTCTGTTATCAGGGTGTGGTGGTTCGCCTGATGGCGGTTCGACAAGTGGCTCTGGAGAGACGCAAACCCATGCTTCATCTGATGTGGCTGACAACCCAAACAATACCGCTGATACTACCAGCACAGCCAGCTATAAAGTCTATACCGATGCTGATGGCATGCCTTTTACCTATCGGGACGAAAAAGGACAACCGACAGGGTTTGATATTGATGTGCTAAATGCCATCGCCCAAGATCAACACTTTGCCGTTACCTATGAAGTGCTGCCGTGGTCATTGATATTGCCCAGTATGGCTGAAGGCAAAGCGGACATCGCCATTGCCCACATCAGCATCACCCCCGAGCGTCAAAAAACTCACAACTTCTCAAATTCTTATTACGTCTCACACCAGGCAGCCCTAACCAAACCTGAACTTGCCAATATCACGTCTTTTAAAGGCTTAGATGGTCATAGGGTGGAAGTTTTATCAGGGTCAATACAAGAAGAGATAATACAACAAATGGGCATTAGCACCACAAACAAAGACATGGTGTTTCCGCTAATCAAAAGTTTGGTCAATGAACAAACCGATGCGGTGGTGCTTGACAGTGGAATCTTACAATATTATCAACAGCAACAGGCAGATATGAACTTTGGTTTAGTGATGGACAAAGAGTTTGGTGATGACCCTTATGGCATTGTGGTAAAAAAAGACAACACAGAGTTACTTAATCAAGTCAATCAAGGACTGGCCAACATTCGTCAAAATGGCAAATATCAACAAATTGAGCAAAAATGGTTTGGGCAATAAAAGCAACTTATCATCAAACAGTTCATACTGTATGATTGAACAAACTTATTATCAATCGGTTTTTAATTTAAAATTATTGATTTATCTGAAATAATTATGAAATAATTAATAATTAAGTCATCATTTGTGGTATTCTAGTTTCAAATGTTAGCATCATGTTAGATGATGTTTACTATAAAATTTTAGTAATAAGATTTTTAATGATTTATAGGGTATGTATCTATGGCTAAAAATAACGCACTTAACACAGGTCGTTATCGAGGTTTGATTATCTCGATCATCATATTTTTGCTGTTGGTTGCCAGTTTTTTGGCATTTACCATTTACTCAACAGAACAACTGGCTCGTTATGAAGCCCTACTTAACGTTGCTGATAAAGTCTCGATTGATGAGCAGGTGGCCATCAAACATCTATTTGATTTACAAAACTCACAAGGTGAGGACATCAACTCTCCGCATTATCGTACGGTGAGCCAAGGTTTAAAAGAAGCGTCAGCAGATATTTCCCAAAACCTTGATGCCATTTTGAATGCAGGGGTTGCCATCGACTTTACTGGTGCTAATGAGCAGATGCCGCATATCAATGACTCACAAACTTTGGCTTTGGCAGGTGAGTCAAAAGCAGAATGGGAAAAATTAAAACCTAAGATTGATGATTTCTTGGCTGTTTCTGGTGATATCACCAAAGACTCTAGAACTGAACTGGCGGTCGCTGTTGAACAGGCCAAGACGTCATCGGTGGTGATGACCGAGAGTTTTCAGGATTTAAACCAACATATCCGTGGCATCGTGTTTGGTCTTACCAAACGAATTGAGATTGCTCAGTTTCTTGCCATCGCAGTGATGGTTACTTATTTGGTGTTCTTTATTTTCATCGCCTTGCGTCGTTTGCGTATTGCTGATGCTGAAACCATCGAAGCTCGCCGTGAAACCGAAGAAATCATGGAAACGGTAAACACAGGTCTGTTCCTACTTGATAAAGATTTAAACATCGGTAACCAACACTCTAAAGCACTTAAGGACATTATCGGCACAGATCGCATAGCGGGTGAAAAATTTGACAGCATATTGCGTGGTCGCATTTCTGATAAAGACCTAGAGACCACTCGCCAATTCATCGGTCAGTTATATAACCCAAGGGTAAAAACAAAACTGGTCAATGACTTAAACCCATTGAATAAAGTCAATCTGCACAGTGAGTCTGAAGATGGGGTGTCTAGTCGTTATTTGGACTTTAGATTCTCTCGTGTTTATGAAGGCAAAGACATTGCTCGTATTTTGGTTAACGTACAAGATGTGTCTGATGCGGTGTTACTAGAGCAACGCCTTGAAAAAGAACGTGCTCAAAATGACATGCAGGTTGAGATGCTCACCACCATCTTAAACGTAAGCCCAGCATTAATTAATGACTTTATTAATAACACCAAAGCCCACATCGATAAGATGAACAACATTCTTAAAAATCCTGGCAGTTCTCAGTTTGAGTTAGAAGGAAAACTTAAGTCGCTATATAGAGAAATGCACAGCTTAAAAGGCGAAGCTTCCGCCTTGAAGTTACATAGCTTTACCAAGATTGCCACCGATGCAGAAGACAAACTTCAAGCCTTGCAAAACCAAAATCAGCTATCGGGTAATGACTTTCTGCCATTGGCGGTGCATTTAGATGATTTATTAAGTCTGTCTCAGACCATTGAAGCTTTGGGTGAACGCATCACGGCATCTTCTGGTGTCAATCCGACCGCTACCAAACCATCGCAAGATACTGTTACTGTCGAAGATATCACCAATAATTCCACCAATCATACATCAACCCAAACAACAGCCAATCACTTAACACAACAACAAACAGATGGCATGCAATCTGCTAATGTGGATATTGACTTTGATGAACATCATGCCACACAAAAATCATTATCGTCGATTGAAAGCTACTATAAAAACTTTGCTGACGATATTGCCAAACGTCAGGGCAAACAAATTGAGATGCACATTGAAGGTTTTGATGCCATTGATGACATGGACATGTCAAATGACACACAATCTGCAATCAAAGAAATTGCCTTGCAATTGATACGAAATGCCATTGTTCATGGTGTTGAGACGCCAGAGCAGCGCAAATTGTCATTTAAAACCACCACAGGTGTGATTAATATGGCTTTGGCAGAACAAGATGATATGATTGTTCTTACTGTTGAAGATGATGGTCATGGCATTGATTATGATAAAATTCGCCAAAAATTGTTAAGCTTGGGAAGACATTCTGAAGATGAAGTTAAAGAATTGAGCAAACAGCAATTATTAAGTACTCTTTTTTCATCAGGATTTACCACCAAAGAGTCAGCCGATGAAGATGGTGGGCGTGGTGTTGGGCTGGATATCATTAAGTCACGTACCAAAGAGTTGGGTGGTAAGTTAAATGTACACAGCGAATATGGTCGTCTGACTCGCTTTAATGTAAAATTACCCAAGTAATCCAGCATAGACTTTTAGCCAATGAGTAGATAAACTATGTACAAACTTATGATTGTTGATGATTCTAATATCATCCGTAACCGCATTCAAAGAGCTTATGATTCTAATCATTTTATGTTGGTAGCGACTGCCACCAGTGGAGTAGAAGCGGTAGAAAAATTTGAAGTTCATCGTCCAAATGTGGTTACTATGGACATTACTATGCCACACATGGACGGTCTTGAATGTATTGAAAAACTGGTTTCGATTGATGAGAATGTTCGAATTTTGGTCGTCTCTGCCTTATCTGATAAGGCAACAGGCATTGAAGCATTGTCATTAGGCGCCAGTGGTTTTTTATGTAAACCGTTTTCAGAAGAAGAATTGGTTGCTGCCTTAGATGAGTTAACTCAGGATTAGTTTTATGAAAGAAAAAAAACTGCAAATATTTGTTGATATTGTCCGTCATTACTTTGACCAGTTTGGCGAAGAAGAGCTGGTGGTTGATACGCCATATCTGTTAGAAAATACCCAAAATCCCAATGTTAAAGAATACACAGGATTGATTGGCATTTCAGGTGTTCATAAAGGTGTGGTTTATGTAACAGCTTCTCAAGAATTACTAGAGAGCATTTTGCTAAGAATGGGCGAAGAAGTCAGCGATGAGCTGATGATAGATTTGGTTGGTGAAATCGCCAACACCATATCAGGCAATGCTCGCACAGAATTTGGACATGAATTCCACATTTCAGTGCCTTTTGTGTTCAAAGGTGCGCCACAAAGTGTCATCTTGCCCAGAGAAGAACGTTCTTTTATTATTCCTGTCACATGGCAAGGTCATGCTGGTGAGATTGTTATTTGTCTAAAAGACAGTTAATGCAAAAAGACAGCTAATATAAAATAACATCAAGCAGTCACTCTATTGATAAATAGATTAATTACGGAACCATAAACTATGGTTAAAGCAGAAAAGCTGGGGGTGTTTATCACTTCAGTGATGGCGTTTTTTATGCAAGTGGGTTATCCTCTTGAAGAAATAGGCACGCCATACATCAGCTCAAATACCGACATCAGTGTTTATGATTATACTGGCATCATTAGTATTACAGGACCATTAAAAGGTAGTGTGTTTGTCAGTGCTCCTAGTAATCTATTGCGTGAAGTGCTTAAGGTCATGCAAGAGCCAGACACCACCATCACATTGATGAAAGATTTGGTGGGGGAGATTGCCAATACCATTGCGGGTAATGCTCGTACTGAATTTGGCTCAGAATTCATCATCTCTACACCCAAGGTGGTTGATGGCTTGCCTCCTGCCAGTTATCTACCAAAAGACCGTCGCAGTTACATCATTCCTTTTCGATGGCGGGGAATGCCTGGCGTTATTGGTATCAGTGTAACGTAAGCTTTCCAATAAAACTTTTAATTGAAAAGATCAGACCGTTATTTTATAATAGCGGTTTATTTTATTTATCAACCAATGACACACACATTGCCCAACGGTAAACTGGGTGTTTGTAAGCTTGATTAATTCTCATGATTAATTGATGAACTCTGATGATTGGATTAAATTCTGATGATTAAATGTTGATGATTAGTTATTATGATGCGAATGCGTGCTTATGAATCAGTTTTACTGGCAATGTGGAGGCATAACCCAAACTTTAAGGAACTTTTATGTCAAGCAATAACCCAACTCAAGTCTCTATGCGTGAGCTGTTGCAAGCAGGCGCTCACTTTGGACATCAAACCCGTTTTTGGAATCCAAAAATGGCACCTTTTATCTTTGGTGCTCGCAATAAAATCCACATCATCAACTTAGAGCATACCGTTAAAGCTTTTAATGAAGCCCTAAATTACGTCAACAATTTGGCATCAAAACGTAACAAAATCTTATTTGTCGGTACCAAACGTGCTGCCAGTGGTGTTATCCGTGAGCAAGCTCGCCGTGCAGGCATGCCTTATGTTGACCATCGTTGGTTGGGTGGCATGCTGACTAACTGGAAAACCTTGCGTCAATCCATCAACCGCCTAAAAGAGCTTGAAACTCAATCACAAGATGGCACATTTGCTAAGCTGACCAAACGTGAAGCTCTAGAGCTGACACGCAGTATGGAAAAACTTGAGCGTTCACTTGGTGGCATCAAAGACATGGGCGGCTTGCCAGATGCCATCTTTGTGGTGGACGTTGATCATGAAGCCATCGCCATCAAAGAAGCCAAAAATCTGGGCATTCCTGTCATCGGCATCGTGGACACCAACTCAAATCCTGATAATGTTGATTATGTCATTCCTGCCAATGATGATGCCATTCGTGCGGTAACTTATTATGTGACTGCCATGGCAGATGCCATCATCGCAGGTAAAGAGTACGCCCAAGCACAAGCAGGTGGCAAAATTGAGCAAGCCCAAGAGCAAGTTCAAGAACAAGCCCACAGCAGTCAAAACGTTTCTGTGTCTGATGTGGTGCCAGAAGACACTGCCAACGCACCTACTGTTGAAGCGGTCGCTGCAACTCAAGAAGTGGGTCAGTAAGTTAAGATTAAGAAGTTTAAATGTCGCTGATAACTTAACCGTTGATATGAATTAGCATTGATATAAGTGAGCGGTGATGTAAGTTAGCGGTGATATGGGTTAAAACATAAAAAAATAAGAGGTATCAACATGGCACAAGTATCTGCCAAAATGGTAAAAGAACTGCGTGATCGTACTGGTTTGGGTATGATGGAATGCAAAAAAGCGTTAGAAGAAGCAGGTGGTGATATTGAGCTTGCCATCGATAATTTGCGTAAATCTGGTCAAGCCAAAGCTGCTAAAAAAGCAGGCAACATTGCTGCTGATGGTGCGATTATTATTGCTCAAGAGGGCAACAAGGCGTTATTGTTAGAGGTGAATTGTCAAACTGACTTTGTGGCAAAAGATGATAACTTCACAAACTTTGCTAATAAAGTGGCACAAATCGCTTTGACCAATAACACCACTGATGTGGCTAAAATCTCTGAGCTTGACTATGACGGACAGACTGTTGAAGAAGCTCGTGTGGCATTGGTACAAAAGATTGGTGAAAATATCCAAATTCGCCGTGCTGAGGTCATCGAGGGCAATAATCTGGGTGCATATCGTCATGGTATCCGTATTGGTGTTGTGGTTGCTACCGAAGGTGGTAATGAAGAAACCAATAAAAACCTAGCCATGCACATCGCTGCCTTTAACCCAATAGCGGTAGATGACACAGATGTACCAGCGGATACTTTGGCTCGTGAAAAAGACATCATCGAAGCTAAGGCTAAAGAGTCAGGCAAGCCTGATAACATCGTTGAGAAAATGATTGAAGGTGGTTTGCGTAAATATCTAGATGAGGTAACGTTATTGCGTCAACCTTATGTGATGGATAATGATAAGCAAGTCGGTGATGTTTTAAAAGCTGAAGGTGTCAAAGTGTTGGGCTTTAAACGTTTGGAAGTGGGTGAAGGCATTGAGAAAAAAGAAGAGAACTTTGCTGATGAAGTTGCCGCTGCCCAAGCTGCTGCTAAGAAATAACTTTCTAGTCTAAATAGAAAAATAAAAAAAACCAAGCGAAAGCTTGGTTTTTTTGTGTGCTGTAAAGGTCAAAGGTTTGAACAAACGGTTATTTACGATTTACTGCCATCAGTTTGTGCAACGCATTGGTCAAGTCTTCTTCACTAAAGGGTTTGCCGACAAAGCCACGGGCACCTAATTTAAGTGCCTGTAGGGCAGTGGCTTTATCAGATAGGGCTGAGACGACTAAGATACTGACTTTACGATTTTTGGCAACAATTTTCTCAATACATTCTAGTCCGTCCATTTTTGGCATGGTCAAATCCATGGTGATTAAATCTGGTTGAAATTCTTCAAACAGTTTAAGAGCTTCTTCGCCATTACTGGCCTGAGCCACAATATTGATGTCAGAAGCCAGTACGCTACGTCCAATACGATTACGAATGATATTTGAGTCATCAACGATCATTAAAGTATACATAAGAAAACCTCGTATGGGTTGATTGTTAAATAATTTAGCGGTCTATTTTGATACTAAATTGGGTATGGTCGTTTATTTGTGAGCTGATAGTTAGCTTGCCACCAAGTGCTTGTATCTCATGTTTGACAATATCCATGCCAACACCTTTACCTGCATCTTCACTGACTTGCTCTGCAGTACTTACCATGGGCAGAAACAGCAACTGCAAGATATCATTTTTTGTCATAGACTGGGCTTGTTCAGCGGTAATATGACCTGCGTTGATTGCAGATTGTTTGAGCTTATCATAAGATATGCCACGCCCATCGTCCCGACAAATCAGCTGATATTTACCATTGGCTTCACGTTGTAGATTTAGTGTCAGTTGACCGACAGGAGATTTACCAATTTGTTCACGTTCATCTGGCAATTCAATGCCGTGTACGATGGCGTTACGTAATAGTTGAATGCTGATTTCTTTAAGCCGATTGGTGTCTTGTTTGTTTAAGCCCTCATCTTGCCATTGATAATCTAAGGTTACTTGTTTGTGTTGACGAGTGGCGATATCTTGAGCAAATTGTTCAAAATAAGCATCAGAGCCGTTAGATTGTGATTGCTCTTGTGCGTTTATGGTGGGTGTGTTTATGGTGGGCTTGTGTTCTTGAGGTGGCTTTTTTAACTCATCATCATAGGCAGTGCTGTTTCTTTTTTGTGATATGGTGATAGGTTTGGTTGATTTGGTGTTGTGTGTTGATGATGTTGGTACTAGGTGTAGGCGTTCATTTAATTCAATGACAAATTGATGCAAGCTCATTAATTCATCTAGATGTACTGCCAACGGTAAGAAATCATCACCAGCTAAACTATGATTGGTTAATAAAGCTTGTGTTTGTTGTTCGATTGCTTCTGATAAATCGATGTAAGCTGTAAATCTGAGTGCAGATGCTTCACCTTTTAGCCCATGGATATGGCGATAAATACTGTTGGCTTTTTGGTGTAGGGCAGAGGTATTGCCTGCTGTGTTTTTGAGAGTTTCGTTGATTTGCTCTATTCGATGAGCAGTATTATCAATAAATTCACCTAATAAAACATGATCCATTGATAGAATGTTGCTAATCATTTCAAATTGGCGGTTATTTTGTGCTTGTTCTTTTTCCAGTTTATCTTGTAAGATTTTGGCAGCAGTAACATCACGCACACTGACCAGCACTCTATCAATCTCATCACCTTTGTTAACTCGTGAAAAGTCAAAGTCTAGGTATTTTTGTACTGGTGTGTCATTTTCTACATAGTTGTATGAGATGGTTTGTAATGGGTTGAGTTCTTTGATTAAGTCTTCAACTACCCAATTACTATATAGTTGGTCAACGAAGGTGTTGGTGGTTTCAAGCTCTTTATCATTAATTTTGTTATTTAAGATATCTGTCAGTTTTCTGCCAGCAATATTTTTAGTGCCTAAGATAGGTTCTAGCTGGTTGGAGTATTCTGAATCAATCACTAAATCTTTATTAATCAAAAATAAGCCATCATTAACGGTTCTTAGAATGTCAGTTGCTTGTTGACGTGCGATGGCAAGTTTTTCATCACCTTGTAGTAATTGACGTAAAGAACCAAATACAATCATGAAAAATAGGATAAAAGCGGTGATTACCCCTACGATGAGAATGTATATCTGTATTTGGGTTTGCTTAGATGCTTGTTGGTTTAGTGCTGATGATAAGTTGTTTGCTTCGGTCAGTAATGCCAAGTTATAAAGACGAGTATAGTCAACCAAATAATCACTGGTTTGTTTGTCAATATAGCCTTGCTTGGTTTCGGCGATGAAGTTATCTAATAGACCCAAATAAGGAGTCCAAATTTCTTGCATTTCTTCTAATGCTTTAACAGCATCAGGATTAGTTTCGGCGGTTAAGGTAACGGTTTCTCCTGATGTCAGGGTAACTTCACCACCTTGTTTAAAAGCTTTGAGTGCATGTTCAAAGTCATCACGTTGCTCTTGAATAGCTTCAATCTTATACAGGGCGATTTGTGGTAAGTCTGAGAGTGGTACGATATCACCTGTGTCAAGGTCGTTTATGCTTTGCTCAGCTAAATCTGTAGATTGAGAATCAATGGTTTGTGTGGGGTTTTGGATAGGGCTTGGGCTTTGTGTAGATTGAGTGTTGTCCTGTTGGTTTAATGCTGTGTCCACATAAAGGTTGATGTCCAGTAGGTTTTTGGATAATTGTTGAGTTATCGCCCCTTGGTGACTGGATACATCAAGCTCTTGGGTAAGTGTGGCAAAGCGGTTGGTTGAGATAAAGTTAAGTGCCAACATGCCAAGAATCAAAAGCAAAAATGACACAACCAATATGATTAAGGTTGAGTATTTTTTGTACTTTGAACCTGTGGTATGGGTATTAGCAGTGGGCTTGCTGTCTGCCATGATTATATTTCCTATACGATTTTATTTTGATAGTGTAAAAATTAGTTATTTTTGACATCAATATCTTGGTAAGGAATAAGCACTGTATCGTATTCCAAACGATAATCAATGCCTTCCATCACAGGTTTTTCTGTTGCTAAATTGGCTGCCATGCGTAAGGCCACTTTGGCTTGATTGTCATAGTCGTTAAATACCGTTGCTTGCATGTCGCCAGATTTGACAAGTTCTTGAGCTTTTTCTCCTGCATCAATGCCAAAGACAGGCAGTTTGATATTATGCTGTTTAAGAGTCTCAATCGCACCGATTGCCATGTTGTCATTGTTTGCTAAAAGTACTTCGACATTGGTAAAATTGGGGTCGTTAATCCATGACTCTACCATGTCACTGGCTCTTTGTTTGTTAAATAGGGCGTAATCTTGAAATATTTTATGTACAGGAACTTGTAAAGTTGGGTAGTTTTGCATAGTTCCGATTGACCATTTGGTGCGGGCCATTGTTCCTGAGTGGTTTGGAATGCCCTCTAATATGGCATATTGAATGATGCCATCTTTATTTTTATCCCAATCAGGATTTTTTTGCCAACTTTCTAAAATTTTTAGTCCTTGTATGACTCCTGCTTGGTTAGCATCGCCATCAACAAAGTAGGCATTTTGACAGTCGGCGATATTTTTTTCACCGGGGTTTCGGTTGATATAAACAACGGGAATATTTTTATTGCAGTATTTTTGGACAAATTCTGTGCCTTGAGATACGTCAACCATATTGACTACCAGAGCTTTTGCACCTTTAGCAATCATGTCATCAAGTTGTTTATATTGGCGTTCTTGGTCGTTATCGGCTTCATCAAGCAGTAAAGTCAGTGATGATTGCTGTTCTGCTGTCGTTTTAAAGGCGTTGTACATGTCTTGGAAAAAATCGTTTGTGGTGGTGGCACTCATGGATACTCCCACCGTAGTGGCTGGGTAAACATTGACAGCATCAGATGGTGTGGTATTTGATATCTGCTGTGAGCAGGCTGTTGTTGTCCCAAGGGCAATAACCAGTAGGGTTAGAAAATAGCGATTTATCATAAAATTGACCTATTAATAACATCATGACGATGAGAATGCTGTTCCAAAACTATTTCTTAAATCCATCAAAGGAAATTTGACGATGACTTCCTGCCTTAAGTATCTTAAATCTTAATAGGCAACGTGGAAGAGTTCTGCGTATTAGGTAATGGATTGATGGGTAAAAAACTTGTCTATTTGTATCTTAACAAATTGTATCTTAACAAATTTGATTACCATACAAAACCCATAAATTATCAATGGTTATGTTTTGTTTTTTTTGTTAAATGCCTGTTGTTTGTCTATTTCAAAAAATTCAGGTTCAACCAACAGTTGTTGTGCTTGCTCTGGTGGCAGTACGTCATTGGGCGTGATGCCTGCTTGTCCTAACAGCTGTTGTAGTTTGGAGATGGGTAGGGTGATGTCAAACACTTCTTGCCCTGTGTTAGGGTTGTGATGTTTGCTTTTGATGACATTCAGTTCATATAAGGTGTTTTTGAGCTGACCTGCGTCATGGGGCAGGGTTAAGGTGAAGTGGCCAAGTTCGCCTGTGAGCAGTTGTTGCACCGCTTGAGTCAGCTTATCCATGCCCATGTTGGCTTGGGCAGAGACATAGACACGATTGGGGACATTTTGACTGGCATAGCCGATGTGTGCAGGTTCGCCTGACAAGTCAATTTTGTTATACACTTCCAACACAGGAACGTCATTATTGATTTGAGCCAATACTTGTTTGACTGCATCGATTTGTTCGTGCATGTCTTCACTGGCAGAATCGATGATGTGCAACAATAGGTCTGCTTCTAATGTTTCTTCTAAAGTGGCGTGGAAAGATTCAACCAGCTCATGGGGAAGATGACGAATAAACCCCACTGTGTCAACCAACACCACACGTCCCACACCTGTCCAATTTAAGTGGCGTAGGGTAGGGTCTAGGGTGGCAAACAGTTGGTTGGCGGCATAGATGTTTTCATCAACCAATCGGTTAAATAAAGTGGATTTGCCCGCATTGGTGTAGCCAACCAGTGATATGGTGGGGGTTTCGGATTTTTGTCGTTTGGCTCGTCCTTGCGTTCGGGTTTGTTTGACTTTATCAAGCTTGGTTTTTAGCTGATTGACTCGAGTTTGTAGCAGTCGTCTGTCGGTTTCTAGTTGCGTCTCGCCAGGGCCTCTTAGACCGATACCGCCCTTTTGTCGTTCTAAGTGCGTCCAGCCTCTGACCAGGCGAGTAGAGAGATGGGTCAGCTGAGCCAGTTCTACTTGCAGTTTGCCTTCATAGGTGCGTGCTCGTTGGGCAAAAATGTCTAAAATCAGTCCAGTTCTGTCCAAAACTCGACATTTTATCAAAGCTTCTAGGTTACGCTCTTGTGATGGTGATAGGCTATGGTTAAATATCACAATCTGGGCATCATGATGTTGTACCAATTCGGCAATTTCTTGGGCTTTACCTGTACCAACAAAGTATTTGGCATCAGGTTTGAGCCGTGAGCCTGTTACCAGTGCCAATCGCTCTGCCCCTGCTGAGTCTGCCAATAATTCAAATTCATCTAAATCATCAGGGTCTTGGATTTGGTGAATGTCTAAATGTACTAAGATTGCCCGTTCACCGCCTTTGTGTCTGTCAAAATATTGCAAGACATTATCCTTTATTTATCAGTTGTGTGTTGTTAGTTGTTAGTTGCATGTTGTGTGTCATTCGCCATGGTGGCTTAGCCATATTGACATGGGAGGGTTGGCAGAATAAAGACGCATTTTGTAACATTTTAATGGCATGGTTTAATCAAATGATGGGGGATAACGGCTTTTTATGGGGTGTTTAACAGATGTTGTAAAGGTGTGTCTTATTAAGGTTGCTGGTGATGGTTATTTACCCCATGGGGGTTTGGTGCTAAGATGGCATGTTTATTGATTAAATTAATCAAACTAAGTTAACCACCTGAAATTGACCACATAAAATTAGGGCTATTGCATACATGAGCTTACAACATCGAATTCGTACCCAATGGCAACGCAGTAAAAAAATGGCTTCTGTTACCCATGCTTTTATTGGTGGATTTAAAAAAGCACATCAAATTGGGGCGTTTAAAGAGCCACCCAGAGACATTTTGCCCAAATACATTCAAGTGTTTTGTCGTAAGATGTGCTTGGCGTTTGGCGTACAAGTGGTTACGGTTAAACCCATGCCCGCCACCCATGGTTTATGGGCATCTAATCACATCTCTTGGCTGGACATTCCTGTCGCTGGTAGTGTCAGTGGGGCATTTTTTTTATCCAAAGCTGAGATTGCAAAATGGCCATTGGTTGGAGCATTGGCAAAGGCGGGAGGCACTTTGTTTATTCAGCGGGGGTCGGGAGATGCTGGTACGGTGGCGGAGCAAATTGCCAAGTTTATGACACAAGGGGCATCGGTGTTGTTTTTTCCTGAGGCGACCACCACCAACGGACACAAAATTAAACGCATTCACGGTAAGTTGTTACAAGCGGCCATACAGACCAATTTGCCCATTCAACCGATGGTGATTTGTTATGTGGATAGACATGGGCATATCAGCACCCAAATTCCTTATTATGGTGATATGACGATTAAAGACAGTTTCATGAACGTTTTAGATGATAATGAAATCACGGCGTATGTGTTGCCCCTTGAACCACTTTATCCTGATGGCAAAAGCCAGCATGAATTAACGGACCTATTACAGCAACGTCTGCAAGAGGGGCTAAGCACGTTACAGCAACAGGTATTGACGGTAAAGCCCACAGATGCCCTGTGGTAAATGACTGTGGACAGATAACGGTGGCAAATAACCAACCCAAAAACTGCTGTTGATGTGTTTTGATGTCATGGGTGGTTTTTTATGCCATGATGGCATCAGTAGGAATAAGCGTATGAATTTACAAAAAGTGGATTTAAATCTGTTGGTGCATTTAGATGTCTTGTTAAGAGAAAAAAATGTTACTCGAGCGGCAGAACAGTTGGGCATCACTCAGCCAGCCATGAGCAATATTTTACGTCGATTGCGTCAATTGTTTCATGACCCTTTGTTGATACGTTCGTCCGAGGGCATGTCTCCAACCGAACGAGCTTTAGAGCTACAGCCACGCATTCGTGAGATTTTGGCGGATTTATCACAGGTGCTAGAGCCACGTACTGAGTTTCGTCCTTATAGCACGTCTCGAGTGTTTCGTATCATGACATCTGACTATGCCGAGGCGACCCTTGTGCCTAGGTTGGTGAAAGCCTTGCGTAGTGAAGCACCCAACGTGATATTGGATTTTTTGACCCCATCTGATGTGTCGTACCGTGATATGGAGCAAGGGCGAGTGGATTTGGCGATTAACCGCTTTAATGAAATACCGCAAAGTTTTCATCAGGTGTTGGTGTGGCGAGATACCTTTAGTTGTCTGTTGTCTGCCGATAGCCCCTATGTCAACCGCTTTAACTTAAAAAACTACCTAAAGGCTCAACATGTGTGGGTATCTAAGACGGGCATGGGTGTGGGATTTGGGGTAAATCCAGAAAAGTCAGGCGGTCTTGGTTCGATTGACCAAGCTTTACAACGGCTGGGCAAAAAACGTCAAATCAGTATCTTTACTCGTCATTATCAAATGCCTGCCATGTTGACTGCCAATAAAGATTTGATTGCAACCTTACCGACTCGAGTGGCAAAAATGCAAGCAGATAATGACAACATCATCATAAAAGAACCGCCATTTTTTATCCCTGAATTTGAATTGACCATGGCGTGGTCGCCTTTGTTGCAACACCACCCTGCCCATCGTTGGTTGCGTCAACTTATCATGCACGTGGCACGGCAAGTGGTGGCAGAAGAACAAAGTCAAGGCTTATTGCCTAACAATCAACGTTAAACCAACTTTAACATACCATGCGTCATTCTTTACCCATCATTTTTGATTTTGGTGGTGATGTCAGCATGGGCAACTTAATCAGGGCATTTTTATTTTGACACTTGCCCTTTTTAACAAGGGTCAGTCGTGATTGCTTTTTTACCCATCAAGCATACAGCCAACAGGTGTTGGCTGATATGGCAAGAGAAGTAAGTGGTGGGTATGTGGTGGCGAAGAAATGTATCAATGGGCATCTGGGATATAAGTGTTGTCGTCGCTTGGTTGAGCTAAATCTGCCAAATCCATGTTGGTGCGTTTACTGATGATGTTTAAATACACATAGCCTGCAATGCCTGATAACAATGACCCCAAAATAATGCCCAAACGTTCATCAAACACCTTATCAACGGCACTAAATGCCAAACCACCAATAAACAAGCTCATGGTAAAGCCAATACCGCACAATAACGAGACTCCAAAGATGTGCTTCCAGTTAATTTCATTGGGAATGCTGGCAAGTCCAAATTTTACCCCCAACCAGCTAAACAACATCACCCCAATTGGTTTACCTAAAAACAGCCCAGCGGCAATCGCCAGTGGCACAGGGTGGGCAATCTCACCCAAACCTGCCCCACCCAAATGAATGCCTGCATTGGCAAAAGCAAATATTGGCAACACAATAAATGCCACACCGTCTTGTAAATCATGCTCTAAATCTTCTAGCGGTGAATGCTCTTCATCGTCTTTATCATACATGGGGATACAAAACGCCAATAATACCCCTGCGATGGTGGCGTGAATGCCAGATTTGAGTACCGCAAGCCACATAAACAAGCCCAAAATCAGATAAGGGGCAATGCGAGTAACATTTAAGCGGTTTAAGGCAAACACCACTGCCAAAATACCGCCCGCCCAAGCCAATGCTGTCAAAGACAAACCGTGAGAATAAAAAAAAGCAATGATTAAAATTGCCCCAATGTCATCAAAAATAGCCACCGATGCCAAAAATACCTTTAGGGCAACAGGCACACGATTGCCAAGCAGACTGATGACCCCTAAGGCAAAAGCGATGTCGGTGGCAGCAGGAATCGCCCAACCTTTTAAAAACTCAGGATTGTTCCAGTTAATGGCGGCATATATCAAACCAGGCATAATCATACCACCAACGGCAGCCAGTGCAGGCAAGACGATTTTTTTGACTTCTGACAGCTCACCGACCAGCATTTCTCGCTTTAGCTCAAGCCCCACCAAAAAGAAAAATATTGCCATTAGACCATCATTAATCCAATGTATGGCATGTTTATCTAAGACAAAATCACCCACATGCACGCCAATGGACATCTCTAATAAATGGTGGTAATGTCCGTATAACGGTGTGTTGGCGATAATCATCGCCAACACAGCGGCGAATGCCAGCACCACGCCACCAGCAATGTCTGACTGAAAAAAATCACGAATGCGTTGCATGAAATCCCCAAATGAACTCTTCAATTAAATCTCAAGTGAAATAATACTCAAAAATCAACCAGCGTCTAAAAAAAAGCCACATTATAAAGTAAATGCCCCATCGCCAGTCAAATGCTGATAAAAAATTACCAGTAATTTACATAAGAGTAATAAATTAATGCTTTACCCCCAATTCACGCCACCTGATGCCTAATGTGTCTAATATGACCAAGGAGGGCGTGTGCTTCAGCGACGGCTACGGCTACCTCAATAATAAGCACTATGGCTACCGTGTTTGTGCCGTGTGGTCAGCATCTTAGATTTTAGATTTTTTGCTGTCGTCAGCAAAACATGGTCGTGGGTAATATATGTCTTAAGTCTTATGCCCATGGCAACATGCTTCAATGTCATTTAAAAAATAACCGCCAAGGTAAATCAGGCAACTGAGTAAAAGATAAGGGGCTGGGCGAGCTGGCATTGGTTGAGCTGTCAGTAGGTTGGTGATATTGAGCCTGTTTAAGCACAGTTAAAGGCAACACACCTTGAGCAATCAGCTTGATTGTCCATGGCAGAAGTTGATGCTCAAGACGATGCACGCATTGCTGTAGCTTATCGGCGGTGATGTCAACTGGCACGTTCATGACCGCTTGGGTCAATACCTGCCCTGCATCAAGCTGAGCGGTAACCACATGCACGCTACAACCGTGGGTGGTCTCTTTGGCTGATAATGCCCTTTGATGGGTATTTAGTCCCTTATATTTGGGCAATAGTGATGGGTGTAGGTTGATTATCGGAGCGGGACATTGATTGATAAACTCACCGCTTAGCACACGCATGAACCCAGCCAACACCACCAAATCCGCTTGCCAGTCGTTGAGCTGGCGTTGGGCATGTTGCTCAAAGGTCTTGATGCCCATTTTTTTGCCAGTGTCGGTGTGCGACAGTACCGCCACCTTGATGCCCGCTTGTTTGGCACGAGTAATGGCATAAGCGTCATTTTTATTGCTGATGACCCCAACGATGTCAATGGGCAACTCACCTGCCTGCTTGGCATCGATTAAGGCTTGTAGATTGCTTCCGCCACCAGAAACAAGAATGGCGATTTTTAAAGAATTGGTTTGCATGATTTAATGAACATGATTGAATGAATTTGATGAGATATTGAGATTATTTCCTACTTAAAAAACATCAAGATAAGATTTTTAATAAAGAGCATGTCAAATCTTATCAAAGATATGTGACCGCATCACCGCTGGCATCATCAGAGCGTTGAACAATTTTACCCAATTTCCATGCGTTTTCGCCATTGTCATTGAGCAGTTTAATGGCTTCATCTGCCTTATGATGTGGCACAATCACAACAAATCCCACGCCACAGTTAAAGGTGCGATACATCTCTGTTTGTTCAATGTTGCCTGTTTGTTGTAGCCACGCAAACACAGCTGGTAAGTCCCAAGAATGGACATCAATTTGAGCGGTTAAGCTGTCGGGCAACACTCGGGGCAAGTTGTCGGTTAAGCCGCCACCTGTGATGTGTGCCATGGCGTGTAGGTTGGTGTTACCAAGGGATTTTTGTAGGGTTTGAATGGCGTTGACATAGATTTTAGTTGGGGTAAGTAGCACGTCTTTGAGTGGTTTGTTATCAATGGTTTGGGTGTTGATGTCTATGTTTGCCACGTCAATGATTTTGCGTACCAATGAATAGCCATTGGAATGCACCCCACTTGAAGCAATCGCAATGAGTATGTCGCCTGTTTGTACGTTTTTTCCTGTGATGACTTCGCTTTCTTCCACCACACCGACACAAAATCCTGCCAAGTCATAGTCTTCGTTTTGATACATTCCGGGCATTTCGGCAGTTTCGCCACCGATTAAGGCACAATTTGCCAATTGACACCCATCACCAATGCCTTTAATCACCGCTTCGGCGGTGTCCACATCCAGCTTGCCTGTGGCATAGTAATCTAAAAAAAACAATGGTTCTGCCCCACACACAAGCAGGTCATTGACACACATGGCAACCAAATCTTGCCCAATGGTGTCATGTTTGTTGAAGTCTAATGCCAGTTTGAGTTTTGTTCCCACGCCGTCCGTGCCTGACACCAACAGTGGGGATTGGTAGCCTTGTGGGATACGGCATAATGCCCCAAATCCGCCTAATCCACCGATGACTTCAGGGCGAGTTGTGGCTTTGGCAACCGATTTGATGCGTTGTACCAAGGTTTCGCCAGCGTCAATGTCCACACCTGCATCTTTGTAGCTTAAAGGTTGAGTGCTGAAAGGTTGAGAGCTTGATGGGTTTTTTGGGGGGGCTTGGGTCATGATGTGTCGCCTTTAAATAGGTATTGTGGGCATGTTTATAAGATGGGGTGAGATGATGTCGTCATTATATAGATATTGGTGCTGATTCGTCTACTCATCATCAATTTTAGGATTAACATAAACAAACTGGAAACAGCATGATAAATCCGTCATCATTATCGGTCGGTTTATTTTTATGGTCATTATTATCATAAGGACATCTAACATGCAAACTCGTTACACCATCGATCCATTTTTTCGCCGTTTATTTTTGGTGGCGATTATGGTCATTGGGTTGTATTTGTTGTATCTGATGATGCCTGTCATCATGCCGTTTTTGTGTGCATTTATTTTGGCGTATTTGTTTAACCCTTTGGTCAAGCGGATTGCTTTGATTATGCCCAGATGGCTTGCCATCATGGTGGTGTATGTGGGCATCACTGTGGGGGTGGTGTTATTGGTGTGGTGGCTCGCCCCCATGCTTTGGAATCAGATGCAGATGGCATGGAATTATTTGCCTGTTGCTCAAGAGTGGTACAATGGGCAAGTGCGTGATGTGATACAACACTACACACGCATTCGCTTGCCTGCGATGGAATCCAAACGTCTGTCTGAGACGTTGGTCGATTATATGCGTAATAATTATAACGTACAAGATGCTCAAGCTTTATTTCAACAAGTGCTGGTGTCAGGCATGAACTTTATCAACAATGCAGGATTGATTGTGTTGATGCCCATTTTGATGTTTTATTTTTTATTAAACTGGAATGAGCGTTTGCTTCAGTGGCAACAAGCATTACCAAAGGTTTATCGGGCAAAAATCATTGAAATATTCATTGACATGGATAAGGCGTTAATGTCCTTTGTGCAAGGTCAGCTTGTGGTCATGATATTGTTAGGGGTTATTTATGCCATACAGTTGCAGCTGATTGGCTTGGGTCTTGGTTTAACCATTGGTATGGTTGCTGGATTGGCAAGTTTTGTGCCTTATTTGGGGTTTGGGATTGGTTTTGTGGCAGCCATCATTGCAGGCTGGTTTCAATTTGGGTTGGATTGGCTGCATTTGGGGTTGATTGTGGGGGCGTTTTTGGTGGGGCAGGCGGTGGAAGGTTATGTGCTACAGCCGTTATTACTTGGTGATAAGATTGGTTTGTCCCCATTATGGGTGATTTTTTCAGTGCTGGCAGGGGCAGCATTGATGGGGTTTGTGGGCATGTTGATTGCCCTGCCTGTGTCTGCCATCATCAATGTGCTGTTTCGTCATCTGTATCATGCGTATTTGCGTTCGCATTGGTATCAAGGTCATCGCCAGTATTCGTTGTTTGATTAGTATTCGTTGTTTGCTTAAAGTAGTGTTTGCTTAAAGTGGTGTTTCGCTTTAACATGGTCGGCGCTGTTGTGAACAGCGATGTGATGTCTTTGATGGTGAATGTCTCACGTTTGACTTTTTTATCATCTGACCTTTTTTATCAACAAAATAATTTAAAAAATAATTCATGCCCATGCAATCTTTAATAAACCAGTCAAATTCTATCCTTGTTATTGACACCGTTTTTGAGCAATGCTCAGTGGCGATTTGGCACAATCAGCAAGTCATCTATTCACACACCGTGGCTGGCAAACGTGAACAAACGCAAGTTGTGTTGCCAATGATTGACACTGCCATCAATCAGACAGGTTTGCAGTCTTGTGAGTTTGATGCGATTGCCTTTAACCAAGGGCCGGGGGCATTTAGTGGCATTCGAATCAATACGGCAGTGGCTCAAGCCTTGTCATTTGCTTATGATGTGCCTTGTGTTGGGGTGTCAAGTTTGCAAATCATGGCTCAATCCGCTTATGAACAATATGGTCATGACCATGTTTTTGCCTGTCTTGATGCCAGAATGCAACAAGTCTATGTGGGTGAATTTGCTGTGCAAGACGGTCTGATGCAACCTGTGAACCATGGTGTTAAACATGGCACTTCACATGGTAATCAGCAATCAGCAGAGCAAACACAATCTAATCAAAAACAATCTAATCAAGCACGACCCAATGAATATTTGCTTGATTATGATGCACAAACGCACGCCAATTATCCGATGGTTGGTAATGGTGCTGTGTTATTGATGGCTGCTGCTGAGCAAACACAACAGACACACTTATCGCTTGATGCAGGTATTTTGGCAAAATTGGCATCAAATCATTATGCCCAACATGGTGGTGTGCCAGCAGAGCAAGCCTTGCCTGTGTATCTTAGGCACAATGCTTGGAAAACACTAAAAGAGCAAGGCAAAACGTAAAACTAAAAAAGCATAAAACTAAAAAAGTTAAAAGGTAAAAAAAGTGGACATTGTGTTGTTAATAAAAGCCATCATCATGGGCGTGGTTGAAGGCATTACTGAGTTTTTGCCCATATCCAGCACAGGTTATCTGATTTTAACCGCTGATTTGCTGAATTTTTGGACAAAAGACAAGGCAGATTTATTTGTGGTGGTGATACAACTTGGGGCAATATTGGCGGTCATTTATGAGTATTGGGGTAGATTATGGCATTCACTGATGGGTTTGGTAACTGGCAAGGCAGTGGTGGACATGACAAATCCTAAGCAATTAGGATTGTCGTTAATTGTGGCAACCATACCTGTGATGGTGATGGGAATCGTGTTTGCTGATGTGATTAAGGCATATTTGTTTAGCCCCATGGTGGTGGCGGTGATGCTGATAATGGGTGGTTTGTTGATATTTTATGTGGAAAAACGCCCCCAGCCCATCATTGCCAAAGAAGCAGAACAGGTGAGCCTTAAAACCGCCATGATGATTGGGCTGTTTCAGTGTTTGGCACTGGTTCCCGGCACATCACGTTCAGGGGCAACCATCATTGGGGCATTGTGGTTGGGGGTGTCTCGTAAGGCAGCGGCAGAATTTTCCTTTTTTTTGGGCATTCCTGTGATTGTGGGGGCAGGGCTGTTGGATTTGCTTGAGCATCAAGACACATTGACTCATACTCAAGACTGGTGGGTGCTGGGGGCAGGCGTTTTGGTGTCGTTTGTGGTGGCATTGCTATGTATTCGTTGGATGGTGGCTTGGGTGTCTAGACGAGATTTTACCATTTTTGCTTGGTTAAGAATCATGACAGGCGTTGTTGTGCTGTTATCAACTTTGGTGTTTGGCTATGACATTCAAGGTTAATACATGGCAAATACATGGCTAATATATGACCATATGGCAAAATAAATTAACAAACAAACAAAAAACCACGCCTAATTTGGTGGTGGTTGGCGAGTCTTTGGGACTTGAGTATGTGAGTGCTTGGTTAGATGAACACACTCAAATCAATAAGCACAACCACCAACACCTGTCGCTTAACGTGCAATACCACGAGATGACAAAACTCAATAACAAAACCATTCGCCAAATTGCCAATGGCATAAAAAAACAGCCAGCATCACCTTTAGCAGTGGTAAAAATGACCAACATGGGCGTTAGCGTCAGTTTGTGGCAAGATGACATGCAAGTGGCATTGGATTGGCACAAGTTACAAAAAAGGATAGTCAATGCTGGGCGTCAATCAGAGCTTTTATTGCAAGCGATAAAAGCCAACGTTGATAAGCAACTGATAGATGCAACCGCAGGATTTGGGCATGATGGTCTGATATTGGCAAGCGCAGGGGCAAGGGTAACCTTGGTTGAATCGCACCCTGTGATGGCAATGCTCTTATTGCTTGAGAAACAACGCATGAGCCAACAAAAAAACTGGCAAGCGTTGATGGGCAGATTAAACATTGTCTGTGCCGATGCAGTGGATTATTTGACTGCTTTGAATGAGCAGGCGTGCGACATATCAGCCATCTATTTAGACCCCATGTTTCCCAATGACAGCCATGATGCCAAAGTGGGCAAGCACATGCAGATATTGCATAAAATCGCCCATCCACCCACAGCATCGCAAGAAAGTCTGATGCTCACTACTGCCATTAACGCCATTCATCATACGGGGCGGGTGGTGGTTAAACGCCCCAAAAATGCCCCTTATTTGGCAGGTAAAACCCCATTTAAAAGTTGGCATAATGATGCGTTAAGGTTTGATGGCTATTTGTCATGAACAGTCAGTGATTGTCAAACAACCGCCATAAAAAAAGCAAAAACTGATGTTTTTGCTTTTATTCATTTATTATTTATATTTTGTTGTTTACATTCAAAAAGAATTTAAAAACAATTAAATGGCTTGAATGTTACTGGCTTGTGGGCCTTTTTTACCATCGGTTACTTCAAAAGACACACGCTGACCTTCTGCTAAAGTTTTAAAACCTGAACCTTGGATTTCGCTATAGTGGGCGAACACATCACTGCCACCATTTTCTTGAGCGATAAAACCAAAACCTTTGGCTTCATTAAACCATTTAACAGTACCTTCAACTGTATTTGACATATCAATTTTCCTAAAAATAACAGATTTATGATACCTGCTGGCTATTTCTTATAGATAAAAATTTAAAAATAAAAAATGCCTAAGCAGAGCAAACGCTCGAATGAACCCCCAACTAATGGGCCATACGTCAAAATCTGAAACTAAAGAATGATGATAGAGATGAAAAGTGTCAAAGGGTTGGCCACTGTCAAATCTGACAAAATACGATAAGTAGCGATTTAAAACGATATTGCGATATTGATGACTTCTTTCTAGCAAGGACAGTATAAACGTATTTGATATGGTTGCAAGCACTATTTACCCATCATTGAAAAAAAAGATGGCTTTGCCCTGTGATGAATGCCAATATCCGTTATAATTGTTGCTTGTTCAGTCATCTTATTTTTTTTAGTCATCATGTCCACGTTCACAGTAGTCTGAACACTTAATGCACAATCAATTAAAGCACAATCAGTTAAAATACAACGAATTCAACCACAATCAATTAAAGCATAACGAACCGATGAATTATCGACAAAAATTGCTTGCTTATGTTCAACTCACTCGTTTTGATAGACCTGTTGGGATTGAGCTTTTATTATGGCCAACCCTATGGGCGGTGTTATTTGCAGGTATGTCAGCAGGGCAAGACCGTGGCATGATGGCAGGAATGCCAAGTTTTAAGGTGGTGCTGATTTATGCGTTGGGGGCAACACTGATGCGCGCGGCAGGCTGTGCCATCAATGATTTTGCTGACCGTAAGGTAGATGGGCATGTGTGGCGTACCAAAAACCGCCCATTGGCAGATGGTCGGTTGTCAGGCAAAGAAGCGGTGGGGGCATTTTTGTTGTTGTCGCTGATGAGTGCTGGGCTGTTGTTATTTTTACCGCTTCAGGTGTTTTATTGGTCGCTGGTGGCTGTGGCATTGGCATTTGTGTATCCGTTTATGAAGCGGTTTACGCACATGCCACAAGTGGTTTTGGCGGCAGCATTTGGCTGGGCGATTCCGATGGCATATGTGGCGGTGCTTGGGCATACTGATGTGTGGTGCTGGTTGTTGTTTGGTGCTTATATGTGCTGGACGGTGGCGTATGATACGCAGTATGCGATGGCAGATAGGGACGATGACCTAAAGATTGGGGTTAAATCAACCGCCATTTTGTTTGGACGGCATGATGTGCTTATGATTGCGGTGTTACAAACGCTGTTCTTACTGGCGTTGGCTGTGGTGTTTTGGCATTATTTTGCCCCAACACCGCTTGGTCTGTTGCCTGTGTTTGGCTTGAGTGTGGCGGCGATGATGTTTGTTAAGCAAGATGTGGCGTGTGCCAGCCGAGAGCCATCTGCTTGTTTTGAAGCGTTTTTACATAATGTTTGGGTGGGACGCTATGTGTTTGCCTTGGTGTTGGCAAGCGTTTTATGGGTTAATTTTATCTAAATGGCGATGGCGGTATCTAAATAACAGCAGTTTTAATGGTCATTTTACATTTTAATAACAAGGAGAATCTATGATGGCTGATGTCGTACTTGATGGTAAAGCACTTGCCAAACAGATTGAAAGGGAGCTGAGTGAGCAGGTGCAAGCGTTAATAGACAGCACGGGACGCATGCCGATTTTGGCAACCATTTTAGTCGGTGATGATCCTGCATCTGCCACTTATGTGCGTATGAAAGGCAATGCTTGTCAGCGAGTGGGCATGAAGTCGTTACGAGTGCAAATGCCAGAACAAACCACCACCGAACAGCTTTTGGCAAAAATACAAACGCTTAATGACAATCCAGATGTGCATGGTATTTTGTTGCAACATCCTGTGCCAAGTCAAATTGATGAGCGGGCATGTTTTGATGCCATTGATTTAAAAAAAGATGTCGATGGGGTAACTTGTTTGGGTTTTGGACGCATGAGCATGGGTGAGCCAGCGTTTGGCTCTTGTACGCCACAAGGCATTATCCATTTGCTTAAGCACCATAAGATTGATATGGCTGGTAAACATGCGGTTGTGGTCGGTCGCAGTGCCATTTTGGGTAAGCCGATGGCAATGATGTTGCTTAACGAAAATTGTACGGTAACCATTTGTCATTCAAAAACTGCTGATTTGGCGAGTCATGTCAAGCAAGCAGACATCTTAGTCGGTGCTGTGGGTGTACCAGAGCTGATTAAAAAAGAGTGGATAAAACAGGGTGCTGTGGTGGTGGATGCAGGTTTTCACCCAACCGATGATGGTGGTGTGGGTGATATTGAGCTTGATGGCATTGATAAGATTGCCAGTGCTTACACCCCTGTGCCTGGTGGCGTAGGACCGATGACCATCAACACCTTGATACGTCAGACGCTGGCAGCGGCAAAAGAGGCACAAACGTCATAGCCAGCCGATTTTTTTAAATCGATAATATAAGGTTACGCAGATGCTGATAATGACAGCTAAAATCACAAAGTAGCTGTATTGCCAATGTAATTCTGGCATGTTGTCAAAGTTCATGCCATAGATGCCTGCAATGGCGGTGGGGACAGCCAGTACCGCCGCCCATGCTGCCAGCTTCCGAACCACATCGTTTTGCCCCATGGTAACCACCGCCATATAGGTATCCATGGCGACGCTGAGCATTTCGTTTAGCCCATTAACCGCATCTAAGGCTTGTACCAGATGGTCATTGACATCTCGAAAGTAGGGTTTGGCGGAGCTTGGAAAAAATGAAATCAGCTCATTTCTTTTGTGATTGATAAAAAAGTTACAAATGTCTTGTACAGGTAAAATCACCGCCCGCATGTGTACCAGTTGGGACTTTAGCTCATATAAACTTCGTAAAGTGGATTTGCTAAACTCAGCAGAAAAAATGGCGTGTTCTTGCTCTCGTAAATACCGCCCCATACGGTCAGTAACGGGCAAATAATTATCCACGATAAAGTCTAAAATGGCGTGCATGACAAAGATAGGACCAAGACGCAGTTTGTCAGGACGGCGTTGATAATGTTCACGCACAGGGGCATAGCTGTTAGATGGGCCTGTGCGAATGGTGATGATGAAGTTTTTACCCATAAACATGGCTGTTTTGCCATAGCGGATATGGTTGTCTTCTAGCTTGGCGGTTTGCACCACCACAAATAAGGTGTCATTGCCATAGCTTTCGATTTTGGCTCGCTGATGGTCAGCGACGGCATCTTCTAATGCCAACTCATGCAAATCAAAGGATTCTTGCATTTGTTTTAGGGTCTGTAAGCTTGGTTCGTATAATCCCAGCCAAACAAATTGATTGTTGTGAGTTAGGATTTTGCTGACTTCTTCGATGCTCACTTCATGCAGCTGTTCACCTGTCTTACGAGAATAAACATGGCAGTTAATCACTTCTTGGTGAGAGAACTCTTCGACATCTTCAAAACGATCCGCATCGGGGTCGTATATGGTCATGATTTCTAGGGTGTCTTCTTCACTGTCGGCATCGCCATAGATAAAGCTGTCATTGCTATAGTCGTGTGGTAAGTCTTGGGACTCTGTATTATCATCATGGTCATGATGGTGGTCATGGGCATTGATGGGAATGCAGGTATTTGTAGAGATGTTGATGCCATTGTCGGTATTGTTCACATGATTGGTGTTGTCAGCATCATCTGTGTTGTCGTTCTTGTCAATTGTGTTGGCACGATAACTGACATCAGGCTCATCAACAGGCTCATCACCAAGATTGTCAAGGTGCATGGCATCAAAAACAGCTTGCTTGGCATCTGCCGTGTCCCCATTTTCCCCATTATTCCCATTTTCCATCTGTGTTGTCTGCCCGTCCAAGTCATCTGAGTTGGGCAATGGGGTGGTGGCAGAGCGGTCATGATGTGATGGCTCTGTTGCGTTTGGACGATTTGGAAGGTTCGGTTGCATAAGCGTTGTCAGTTAGTAAGCAAAAACTGTCCTATGATAACCTTTGGAACAGTAAAGTCAAACTGACACCTGTGCTAAAAAGCTAAAAAGTGCTTTTTGACGTGAGCAGAGACAATTCACATAATCTTTTGGTTGGGAATAATACCTTAAAGGTTGAGCCTTGTCCTTCGGCCGATTCGATTGTCAAAGTGGCATCATGTTGATACAAAATGTGCTTAACAATCGCAAGTCCAAGTCCTGTTCCACCCGTGGCACGACTGCGACCACTGTCCACTCGATAAAAGCGTTCGGTCAGGCGTTCGATGTGTTCAGGGGCGATGCCAATGCCATTATCAGATATGGCAAACAAGCAACCTTCACTCACCTGTGTCCAAGCAATGGCAATCTCACCACCTTTTGGCGTGTATTTAATGGCATTGGTTACTAAGTTTAGTAAAGCACTGGTCAAATACATCTCTGACCCCATGATATTCAGTTGTGAATCTAAATGTAAGTCAATAAAATGCCTGTATTCTTTATTATATGCTTGAGCGTCATCAAAAAGTTGCATCAACAGCTGTGGCATATTGACGCACTTGACTTCAAAAGCTTCTTCATTCTCTAGCCGAGACAGCATTAATAGGTCATTGATGATGCTGTTCATGCGTCTGGTTTGCTGACCCATTAGGCTAAATCCACGTTGCCACTTTGGGTTCATGTCTGGCTGATCAGAAAATGTCTCGATATAGCCCATTAACACCGTCAAAGGGGTGCGTAACTCATGCGAGACATTCGCAACAAAGTCCTTACGCATCTGTTCTAGATGCTGTAGGCGAGTTACGTCATAGACAATCAGCAGTTTTTCTTCACCAAAAAAAGTCAGCTCACATTGTAAGTAGCGTTGTGAATCTCGCCAAGATTGCAAGCGAATGCCATCATTGGGTGAAATGGCATCTTGATAATATTGGGTAAATTCAGGTGATGTGATGACTTCAAACACATGCCGTCCATGGTCGGTGGCGTGTAGGTTTAAAAGCTGATTTGCTGAATTGTTCCACCATTCTAACCTATCATGTTTGTCCAAGATAATCACCGAATCTTGTAAAGCACTCAGTGAGCGGCGGATTTTTTTGACCAGTCCCATCATGCGTTGATGTGTCAGTTGCTCTTGTAAGCGACTTTGGTACAACTGATGGGCCACATAGCTAAGACCGCCAGATAGTTTGGGTGGTTCTTGTAAAGTGGCTTGGTTAATCCAATGCAAAAACCGTCGCATCGTTATCATACGAAAGGTAGCATATCCCAACAATCCCATGGTCATGCCCCAAGGCATGCTGGTAATCAGCCAACCCAAAACAGCCCCCAGCATCAGGACAAGTGTTAGCCAGCGAAAATCTGCCCAAAAAAGAAGGCTGTTGTGTCGTTTGTTTGGCATTTGTTCATTGGTGATTGTTATTCATTGGAGTCATTCATTGATTTGAGTCGAAAATCGATAACCTGTGCCACGCACCGTTTGGATAAACTCAGCATAATCATAAGGGTCAAGCACCTTACGCAAACGGCGGATATGCACATCAATGGTTCGGTCTTCGACATAGACATTACCACCCCACACTTGGTCAAGTAGCTGTGTGCGAGTATAAGCCCGCTCAGGGTGGCTCATAAAAAACGCCAATAACCGATATTCGGTAGGGCCGATGTCCAAAAGTTTGCCATCAGCGGTAACACGTTGGCTGATAGGGTCAAGGCGTAAGCCCACATGTTCAATGGATTTATCACCAGATAGGGCGTTTGAGCGTCTTAGCACCGCTTTAATGCGAGAAACCAATTCACGAGTAGAGAATGGCTTGGTGATATAGTCGTCTGCACCTGCATCTAGCCCTTGCACCTTATTATCTTCTTCACCTTTGGCGGTTAACATGATGATTGGTGTTTCAAAGAGCATCTCATCTTTTTTGAGCAAACGACACAAATCAATCCCTGATTGATTGCCCATCAGCATCCAATCTAATAACAGTAAATCAGGTCGATGGTCAACCACTTGTTGATATGCTTGTGGCACATCTTCAGCTTGTAAACAGTGGAAGCCTGCCATTTCTAAAGTAGTAACAATCATCTCTTGGATGGCAGGTTCATCTTCCACAACTAAAATCGTCTCATTTGGCATGAATAAAGCAACCGTGAGTCAATGACAGTATTTGAAATATGACGGTTTTATGACGGTTTTATAAAAACGTAACAAAACCATCTGTTTAACCTAAACGGAGCGAGCCACATCTGCTTGTAATGCCATGGGTAAGTCTAACACGTCAAGTCCTTTTAATCGCCACTGTTCAATGGTTTGCGGACGAGCCACCACCAATGCTTCAAATGTTAAGTCATCATCAGCACAAGGCATCACATTGACCACCGTGATGCCATCAACCAACGCCTCTCCTGCCATGGGTAAAGCAGTGGCATCTGTTTGCAAGGTGTGATAATCACCTGCCACTCGATGCAGATGGGCCTTAGGAGCTGATTTAAAGTATAAGCGGGCAATGACTTCTTGCCCAAGATAACAGCCCTTGTCATAGTCTACCCCACCACGCTGATGCAGTCTAAGCTCTTGTGGTTGAAACTGATTGCTTGTTGCTTGGGTAATCCAATAATTACCAGTGGCGATACTGGCAGTCATCCAAGCAGTGGCATCAGCATTATCTTCATGGTTGCTAAAGGTCGGTTCTTCACCCATCACGCAAGGAAAAATGGGCTTAGGATTGCTTAGCGTTACTTGAGAAAAAACAGCGTACTTTTTAACGTGTGAGATAAAAGATTCGGCACAATCGGCACTGATGACCACATCATAGCACTTGCCAGCATCATCTGCATATTTTTTTATCCAAAGACCAAAAGCAATGCGTCCTTTTAGGTTGCTAATGGCAGTTGGCACATAACTTAATCCAAGCTTATTGACGTTGATGGTCAGTTGACCTTGCAAAAACTGGCTGACATCATTGCCTTGTAAGGTGATGTGCGAAAATTGTGCAAGCTGATTGTTAGAATTGGGCATGTTGGTTCTCTTTGGGGTGGGGTGGTTATTATTTAAGACGGTTATTTAAGACGGTTATTTAAGACGGTTATTCTGGTGATTGTGTTTGTGTTGACTTTAACAGATTTCGCTTATGAAGTGAATGCCATATGGTGATGTGTGAATGAATGGCGATGTGTGAGTCGATGATGATGTCATATGGTCATGGATTATGACTAAAAATCCTAATTTTAGTTTAACTTAAAAACCATTCAACCATTAGCAAATACTCTAACCAATGTTATAATTAGAATGTTATGGTTCATCAATGTCATCATTGACCAATTTTACCCAACCCAAAAGTACCCAGCTAAAAAATCAAAGTGTGTTTATGCGTTCATCATCTGCACCGCCATCATCTGTCTTGCTGTCATTGTTAATTAATCAAGTGCCAGCCAATCAAGCCAAAATACCACAGACAAAGGCATGTCAGCTGTTGGTTTTTTTGATGGTGGTGAGTTGCTTTGTGCTTGGTTTGTCTGTGGTGAGCTTATTAACTGCTCAAACGGCTGTGGCTGCCACGCCAACCATGCCAACAACCGTACCAACCACGACCAGCTCCCCATTGGCTGATGGTGGCGAAGAGCGTGAAGCCCAAATCAACACAACGCCTGACCCTTTTGGGCGAGAAACACCACGTGGCACTGTACTGGGATTACTTCGAGCATTGACTGATGATGAGCCACTGCTTGCCAGTAATTATATGAACTTAAGTCCTGCTGATAACGCCCCTGTAACGGTACGTAAGTTCAAAAAAGCTTTAGATACGGGTGGACGGTTGGACACAGATTTGCAAATCAGCAATTTACCTGAGGGCAATGTCCACGATAACCTGCCTGCTCATCGTGATCACGTTGGCTTTATTCGTGTCGAAGATGGACAAGTGCCACTGATAGTTGAGCGAGTACAGACACAGACGGCATCACCATACTGGAAGTTTTCTAAAGATACCATTGATGCCATCAACACACAGGTCAATACCCATAAGATGACTTGGGTAGAGCGCTATACCATTGATGCGTTAAAGGGCAAAAAAATTCTCAATCTTGACCTTGCAGACATCATGGCGGTAGTGCTATTGGTACTCAGCTGTTTTATGGTCATGTATGTGCTGGTATGGCTGTTGTATTTACTGGTTAATTTTGTTTATCCCAGAGTCAGAAACCGCCCGTTACCCATCAATGGCAAAGTGATTTTACCGTTTTCGGTGGTGTTGACATCGCTGATGTTGACCGAAATTATGTTACTGGCTGGCGTGTCGGTAACGGTGCGAGAGCCAGTCAATCGTTTTAGCGAAATTTTGGCATTGATGGCGGTTAGTTGGCTGTTGCTTCGGGTGATTGATGCGGTGTTTGGCAGTGCCGAACGCATCAGTTATAAGCGTAACTATGTTGAGCGATTAGCGATTATCGGTCTGTTACGCAAAATGGCAAAAGTGTTGCTATTTATCTTTGCTGCCATCATTATCTTTGGTAATTTGGGTTTTGATTTGACTGGTGGTATTGCTGCTCTTGGGGTGGGTGGTTTGGCATTGGCATTGGGGGCGCAAAAGACGGTAGAAAATTTGGTCGGTAGTTTGGTGGTGGTGGCCGACCGCCCCATTCGAGTCGGTGATTATTGTCGTTTTGGCAGTCTTGAAGGGACGGTGATAGATATTGGCATTCGCTCAACTCGCATTCGTACTTTAACTCGCACCATTGTTACCGTGCCTAATGGTGACTTTTCATCAATGATGATTGAGAACTACGCTGCTCGTGATATGTTCCGTTTTTATCATAAGCTGTTTATCAAACGCTCAGCAGAGCCTAGGATATTAAAGGAACTGATTTATGACCTTGAGCAATTTTTACGCAATCATGAACTCACCAATCAAGAATGGAATCAAGTCTATCTGATTGAGTTGCGTCAAGATTGCTATGTCATCGAATTACAAGCTTACATTCATGCCAGTGGCATTGTTGAGTTTTATGAAAAACAGACCACGGTGCTGTTAGATATTCTAAATAAAGTGGCAGAGTATGATGTTGAACACGCCTTGCCAACACAGCAGTTGCTGCTGAATACTGATCATGGCATGTCTGAGTCATCACCCGTTCCAAAAACCTACCCAAATCAACCCAGCGTAAGGACAAAAAATGACCATACCCAACGTCAATCATCTCACAACACCGATGCCATTCACAGTACCAATACCAAAGGTGCGTTATCTGACCCAAGCGGACTATCAACCAACCCATGAAGCCATGCTCCAGCGAACGCTGGCACGCATTGACGATAAAAAGGCAGGAATAGACACACCAGATGAGTTATGGGTGGTTGACCATAACGATGTCTATACCTTAGGGCAGGCGGGTAAACCTGAACACATCTTGGCACGCAATGACACGCCCATTATCCAAACTGACCGTGGCGGACAAGTAACATGGCATGGGCATGGGCAGTTGGTGGTGTACTGGCTGTTTGACTTAAATGCTCTGGATTGGAAAGTGCGAGATTTGGTGTCTCATGCTGAACAGGCCATAGAAGATGTGGTGAATGGCTATTTAGCCACAGCGACCATGTCTGCCAATGCCAGCAAGCCGAATGTCAACAAGCCCAATGTCAACAACTTAGTTGCTAAAGCACGCCAAGATGCCCCAGGGGTGTATATTTATCAACAACAACAAGATGGCACATTAGGTGAGATGTTGGGTAAAATCGCTTCATTAGGCTTTAAAATTAAGCATGGCTTTAGTTATCATGGCATCGCTTTAAATGTCAGTTGTGATTTGTCAGCGTTTCATTTAATTAATCCTTGTGGTTATGCAGGCATGCAAATGCTCAGATTGGCGGACTTGATACCCATGGGTGATGGTCAGGCAGATGATGGCCGCATCAATGACAACCAAGTCAGTCAAAATCTGATACATGCCATCACACAACGTCATCAAGGGCAGGTGGCATTGCGTCAATGACAGTTAGGCAACAGTTAGATGACAACGGTATGTCTGTCTTGCTATACTTGCTGAGCAATTATTACAAACATGTTATGTATTTTTTATAAGGAGAACACACATGGCAGATTTTAATCAAATATTGGACGCAGGCGATGTTGATAATGGTGTGATTAACGTGGTCATCGAAATCCCCACAGGCAGTAACCACAAAGTTGAATGGAAGCGTCAATTGGGCTGCTTTAAGCTTGACAGAGTTGAGCCAGCCATCTTTGCTAAGCCTTGCAATTATGGCTTTATTCCCCAAACGTTAGATGAAGATGGTGATGAATTAGATGCCTTAGTCATCACCACTGAACCATTACCAACAGGGGTGTTCTTAGAAGCCAAAGTCATTGGTGTGATGAAATTTGTGGATGATGGTGAAGTTGATGATAAAATCATCGTTGTGCCTGCCGATGACCGAAACACAGGCAACGCCATCAATGGCCTAGATGACTTACCAAAGCAGTTCATTAAACAGTTAGAATTTCATTTTAACCGTTATAAGGACCTAAAAAAAGCAGACAGCACCACTGTTGACTCTTGGGGTGATGTCGCTGAAGCCAAGCAAGTGATTCGTGATGCCATTCAACGCTGGAAAGATGACGCCTAATCCCCTAATCCGTGATTCATGCTTTCGTGATGACTGCTGATAACGGTTAAAATGAATCACGATAAGCTTTAATGATGAACCAGTCTAATGATGAGCAAGTTGTCAGTCAGCTTGCTTATGATATGACCGATTGATTTGACGAACTGTCAAGTTGTAGCCATTGCCCCACCACAGTTGCCAGCTCATCAATGCCTTGTTTTTTAAGGGCAGAAAATGACTGAATGCTAAATGGTAAATCCAGCCTTTGTAAGGTTTGTTGAGTTTTTAGTAAGGTGTTTTTGGCTTGTCCAAATTTAAGTTTGTCAGCTTTGGTCAACAACACATGCACAGGCAACTCACCATCTTTTGCCCACAATAGCATTTGTTCGTCAAAATATTTGAGTGGATGGCGGATATCAGTCATCAATACCAAACCTGCCAAACTTTTTCTATCGACCAAATAGGACTCTAGTTCCACTTGCCATTCTCGTTTCATCTCTTCAGGCACAGCAGCATAACCATATCCTGGTAAATCCACGATACGCTGAGTATCATTACCCACCTTAAAGAAGTTAATCATTTGCGTACGCCCTGGGGTTTTAGAGGAGCGAGCAAGTTGTCTTTGATTGGTCAAAGTGTTAATGGCAGAAGATTTGCCCGCATTTGACCGTCCTGCAAATGCCACTTCAAAGCCACTGTCAGCAGGACAAAGTTGAAAGGTGGGGGCAGACATCAAAAATTCAGTTTGCCAAATGCGTTTCAGATGGCGATTGATTGAGTGGGGGTTGGTTTTGTCTTGGTTTGGGGTTTGGGCATAAGTCATGGTTTGACCTTAAAACGTCAGTTTAAGCTTAATGACAGTCAGCTTAATTAAAAGCGGTTGGATTAAAAGCAGTTTAATTAAAAGCACTTAGGCTGGCATGTGTTGTTAAAATATTTTTGCACAAAGAAGCCAAATTGTAACAAACTTAATGGGCAAACTCATCACACCATTCACATCACAACAGAATAAATCACAAAAAAATTGCCCATTAGGTCACAATTTGTATCAAAAATGACGTAAGTCTTGCTATAATGACGGCTGAAAACTGGATTTATTGTAGGGATTAGTGTTGTTTGAACCAAGATTGTTTTTACTGATGCTTATCCAGCCGTTTTGGCAATACACCCACAACACCCACATTTTATTCGCTTAGCTCAAATTAAGCCAAATTTAAGTAAGTAGGATTTTATCGATGAAAAAATTGCTCACTGCCGTCAGTTTGTCGTTGTTCAGTGTGAGTGCATTGGCAGCCATCAACGTGCCTAAGCATGACATCGAAGCTGGCAAAACCATTGCAGAGAATAATTGTGCCGCTTGTCATGGTGTCAATGGGGTCAGCGTTGTGCCGTCACAACCGAACTTGGGCGGTCAGCACATCAAATATCTGTACAAACAGCTACTGGACTTTAAGTCTGGTCATCGAGTCAATGGCATCATGCAAGCACAGGTTGCCAACTTATCTCAGCAAGACCTTGCGAATGTCTCAGCTTTTTATGCCAGTCAACAGCCTTGGGGTGTCAGTTATGGCAACCCTGCCACCGCAGACCAAGCCATTAAATTGTATTTAGGTGGTGATAAGAGTCGTGGCGTCATTCCGTGTTCTGGCTGTCATGACCCTAAAGGTCAAGGCAATGCGTGGGCAGGTTTTCCACGCTTGGGTGGTCAGCATTCGGCTTATGTCGCCACGCAGTTAAAGTTATTTCGTGCTGCTGGTCGTGAAGATGATGTCAGTAAAGACCAGATGCGTGTCAACGATGCTGCCAAAGAAGGTGAAAAAGGCATGATGCAGATGGTGGCAAAACACTTATCTGACAAAGACATCGCCATGCTGTCAGACTTGATTGCTGGATTGCACTAATCCACATATTTTGAGCCGATAGACAGATATTTTATGGTCATTTTGTGTTTGTCTTTTTCCATACTTTGCCCATCATACCTTGCTCCATCTTGCCCCATAAAGTCATGAGAATTTTATGGGGCGTTTTGTTTCACCTTTTATTAACTTTTATTAATTATCAATTAATTTTTTAACTGTGTATTAGCTGTTTTTTAATTGTATATTAACCGTGATTGGAACAGTCATGCAATCAACCAAACTTTCTGCTTCTTATTTGTTGGCTTGTGTGTTGCCGTTATTTTTGTTTACTTGGTTTGCTGAGCCTTATGCCAGTCAAATGGATTTTTGGTTGGCGTGGCTTGTTGCCATGCTATTGGTAAGCTTGCCCGTGTTGTTTGCTGAGATTGGGCTTGCCAGACGCAGTGGGCAATCTCCCTTGTTGGCGATGCCTGTATTAACTAGAGAATCCGATTCCAGCATGGCATGGCGTGGCTATGGGTGGTTGGCACAGCTGACAGCCTTATCTTTGGCGGCTTTGGTGATTGCCAGCATTGGTGTGCATGGTCAAGCATTATTTGCCATGGTGGGGGTGGTGTTGCCAACGTTTGTGGTTGGGGCGTTGTTGATGGCAGTAGTGCTGATGATAAGTGTGCTGGGGTCTGGTTTGATAAAACCCATGCTGTTATTGGCATTGTTGGCGGTGCTTGCCACCATTGGCATTCATCTGGCAGATGGTTTTGAGCTGACCAATATGCAGATGACAGCATTTTCTTTGGCTGAATGGGCAAGGGCAGTGGCGTTGGCATTACTTTGCTTTGCTGTGGGTGGTGGTGTGTATTGGTGGGAGCTAAGCCAAACCAACTTAAACCAAACCAACTTAAACCAAGCCCAACCAAATCAGGTCAATCAATCTGCTCAATCTCAATCGTCTGCCAGTCGGCAGGTGTTGCCTATTTTGGTGGTGCAAGTGGTGGTGGGACTGGTGGCGATGGTATTGGTGGCAAGTAAAGAAGCCACCTTATCAATGACGTTGATGCTGATGTCTACTGACACAACGTTGGTACAAGGTGCTAAGATGGGCAGTACACTGGCATCTGGGCTGTTGGTGATGGCAGGGGTGAGTTTGGCAATCGCTTTGGTGTCTATGACCATGATTCAAGTCAAAGAGCGATTAGGATTGGTAAAGTCAATGCTGATGCTATTGCCAGCATTAGTGCTGGTGGTGTTACCAGTTTATGTGCTGTGGGGATTGACGGTGATGCTAAGCATCATCAGCGTATTGGTATTAAGTGTTTTTGTGGGTTGGCAGATGAAAATCAGTCATTTAAGAAAATCGTTAAACTTCTCTAGCGAAATCAATTATAACCTATGGCGTGTTGCCATTCGTATTTTTGTGCCATTGGCATTATTGGTTGCGATGGTGGGTTGGGTACAGATTTGGTTGGGGTGATGTTTTTTTCAGAGGTGTTTTTGTGAACATTGTCTGATTTTAGATGACATGTTTTATGTTTTAGCATTTATAAAGTGAGCCTATCAATGACCCACATTCCGATTACTTTGGCATATGCTCCTGACGAACCAACTGATGGTCAAACACATAAAATCAGCCAGCGACAACTATATCAGTCGTTACAAATCAAAAGTGGTACGACCATTTATCAAGCATTAAAGCTGTGCGGTTGGCTTGATGAATTTTTTGAGCTTAAAGCATGGTGTCAGGCACATCAAGATGAACAAAAACCCACTGCCAAAGATTGGCGAGTGGGGATATTTTCCCAAAAACAACCCTTAAGTTATGTGTTGCAAGCTTATGATAGGGTAGAAGTCTATCGAGCATTAAGCGTTGAACCGATGCAAAGACGCAAACAAAAGTAGCCACCATCACTGACTGACCATATCAATCGTCCTAACGCACAAGGCAGTCATTGTTTATCTTTTGCCATTTGATGAGCTGTTTGGTGGACCATCTAATGTGTCAGCTATCTGATAGGTAAGGTTTCGATGCCTTCAATGCGGCTGACTTTTGCCTGTTCATCAAAATAGACACTCAAACGTTGCTTGGCGTTGTGAGTGTTGAGCTTGCCTTGTCGCTTACCGTCTGTCCCTGCGGTGTAATCATACAGATAATCCCAACGTCTTGGATTGAGTGTGTCGTTGACGGCAGGACTGCCCAATAGATACAGTACTTGCTCACTGTCCATACCGATTTGTATTTGTTTGGCTTGTATTTGGGTGATGTGAGTGCCTTGGGGTATGTCGATGGTATGGACAGACAATAGTGAGCAGCCACCCAAAACACTGATGCTCAACGCCATCGTGGTGATGGTAAATGGGTTTTTTATAAATCGAGTAAAGACATTCATGATGGTCATTTCATTTTAACTAAAAAAACAGTAAGATAAAAAGGTCAAACAATGATAAAGCAAATGCCTTATTTATGCAATTTGGGTGATGTCATTTTGTATCAGTTGCTAAACAAGATTGGCTTGGGTTTTTGTTTGGTTTTTGTTCACCTTAAGCGACTTTATCATTTAATTTTTTTATGATGGACGTTATTCGTTAAATATGGAGAATATTATGGCCTATACCAATCAAGACCTTAGAAAAGCTGGACTAAAAGTTACCTTACCAAGGGTAAAAATTTTAGAGTTACTAGAAAATGCTCAACAGCATCATATGAGTGCAGAAGAAGTGTATAAAGCCTTGATTGACCAAGGAGAAGATGTGGGCTTGGCGACAGTTTATCGAGTATTGACCCAGTTTGAGCAGGCGGGCATTGTTGAACGGCATAATTTTGAAAATAACTTGTCGGTATTTGAGATATCTCACGGAGAACACCACGACCACTTGGTGTGCGATGTGTGCGGTAAAATCATTGAGTTTCATAACGACATCATTGAAGCACAACAAAAACAGGTTGCTAAAGAGCATGGTTTTAAATTATCTGGACATTCGTTGGTGCTTTATGGCATTTGTGCCAACAAATCTTGTCGTGAAAGTATAAAATCGTAAAGTATAGAATCGTCATAAAACTGATGATAATATTGTCCGTTCGTTCAAACGAGAATTTAAATGAGCATATGGAGCAGTGGCATGCCATTAAAAGAAATCATGTTTAAAGAGATGTTGATAAAAGGTATGTTGGTACTGACCTTAGGGGCAGGGTTGCTTACCGCTTGTGATGCAAAAGATGCCTGCTTAGATGGTGGTGGTCGATATGATGAAGAAAAGAAAGTGTGTGAGTATTCATGACGTTAAGCCCACCAACACCGCTGGGTTTGATGGTGGGGCTAGTGACATCATTCATTAATGTCCAAATCATTCATTAATGTCTAAAGACAATGTGTTGTCATCATCTATGTCTTGACCTGCATTTTTGCCTTCTAGTTTGATTTGTAGGCGTAGGTCATTGGGTGAATCGGCGTGTTTGAGGGCATCTTTGTAAGTGATTTCACCTGCTTCATACAAATCAAACAAGGCTTGGTCAAAGGTTTGCATGCCCTGCTCACGAGAACGCTTCATCACAGGCTTAATTTCATGGACTTCTCCTTTACGAATAAAGTCACTGATAAGTTGTGAATTTAACAAAATCTCAATCGCTGCTCGTCGCCCTTTGCCATCTGGTGTGGGTATCAGCTGTTGGGCAATGATGGCACGTAAGTTGAGCGACAAGTCCATAAATAGTTGATTATGACGGTCGGCCTCAAAAAAGTGAATGATGCGGTCAATGGCTTGGTTGGCGTTGTTAGCGTGCAAGGTGGCAAATACCAAATGCCCTGTTTCGGCATATTGAATGGCGTAACTCATGACTTCACGGTTACGAATCTCCCCAATCAAAATCACATCTGGGGCTTGACGCAGGGTGTTTTTTAGCCCCGCTTCAAACGATAGGGTGTCAATACCCACTTCACGTTGAGTAACGATACAGCCTTTGTGTTCGTGGACGTATTCAATGGGGTCTTCGATGGTGATGATGTGTCCTCGAGAGTTGGCATTGCGATAGCCCATCATGGCGGCAAGGGTGGTGGATTTACCTGTGCCTGTTGCTCCGACCAATAGGATAATGCCACGTTTTTTCATCGCCAATTCTTTTAAGATGATGGGCAGATTTAAGTCTTCAACCGTGGGGATTTCTGTTTCAATTTTACGCAGCACCATGCCAGCATGGTTTCGTTGGATAAAAGCACTGACACGAAAGCGTGCTGTCTCACCTTTATCGCTAATGGCAAACTGGCACTCATTGGTCTCTTCAAATTCTTGTTTTTGGCTGTTGGTCATGATGCTGGTAACCAGCTGCATGGTTTGCTTGGGTGATAATGGTGATTTGCTCACAGGCATGATTTGACCATTAATTTTTATAGATGGTGGCACATTGGCGGTAATGAATAGGTCTGAGCCGTTTTGTTTTACCATTAATTGTAATAATTTATCAAAATCCATAATAAACGTCTCTCATTGAGCATTAAACAAAAGCTTCAGGCTGTTTGGCATACGCGCGGGCAGATTCTTTGCTGATGGTGCCTTTACTGACTAAGTTTTTTAGGGTTTGATCCAGCGTCGTCATGCCTTCGCCTGCTCCAGTTTGAATGGCAGAATACATCTGAGCAACTTTGTTTTCACGGATAAGGTTACGAATGGCAGGCGTGCCAAGCATGATTTCGTGAGCTGCTACCCGACCTCCTGTCTGACGTTTCAGTAGGGTTTGTGAGATAACCGCTTGTAATGACTCAGAAAGCATGGCTCGTATCATGTCTTTTTCGGCAGCAGGGAACACGTCAATCACACGGTCAATGGTTTTAGCCGCAGAGCTGGTGTGCAAAGTGCCAAACACCAAGTGTCCTGTTTCAGCAGCAGTCAAAGCAAGGCGAATGGTTTCAAGGTCACGCATCTCACCCACCAAGATGATGTCAGGGTCTTCACGAAGAGCTGAGCGTAATGCAGCATCAAAGCTTAGGGTATCACGGTGAACTTCACGCTGGTTGACCAAGCTTTTTTTGGATTCATGGACAAACTCAATGGGGTCCTCAATGGTCAAGATATGCTCACGACGGGTCTCATTGATATAGTCAATCATCGCTGCCAATGTGGTGGATTTGCCTGAGCCTGTCGGTCCTGTAACCAGCACCACGCCTTTTTTAAAGTTAGACACTTTTTTAAACACATCACCCATGCCAAGTTGTTCCATGGTCAATACTTCTGATGGAATGGTACGAAACACCGCACCTGCTCCACGGTTTTGGTTAAAGGCGTTGACACGAAAGCGAGCAAGTTTAGGGATTTCAAAAGAAAAGTCAGTTTCAAAAAACTCTTCATAATCTGCACGTTGTTTGTCGTTCATGATGTCATAGATAAGCTGATGAACATCTTTGTGTTCTAGGGGTGCCATGTTGATGCGTTGAACTTCACCATCGACACGTATCATCGCAGGCAGACCTGCTGAAATGTGCAAATCCGAAGCTTTGTTTTTGACCACAAAGCGTAACAAATCTTCAATACTGACTTGACTCATGATAGAGTTCCTTACGGTTGTTTTTATTAAAAGGCTTTATGAACTGATGAAGATGTGTCATAAAATAGACACCACAGTCATTTGCTTATAATAGCAAGACTTGACGGATTTGTCAGAGTAAAAAATGACCAAAACCACCATCTTAGTAAGCATCTTTGAAAACATAAAAATCAACCCCCATCAAAACCGATAAGGACACATCATGCCCAATCATTCTCAAGCCTTTGAACAATCTAACACACTGACAGACAACCAACGTCAAGCTCTGATGGCACGATGGCAAATGGTTAAAGAGCAAATCACTCAAGTTTGCAATGCCAAACAG
The DNA here is from genome assembly GCF_037201985.1 of Lwoffella lincolnii. NCBI lineage: Bacteria > Pseudomonadati > Pseudomonadota > Gammaproteobacteria > Moraxellales > Moraxellaceae > Lwoffella > Lwoffella lincolnii. The sequence goes on from NZ_CP147511.1 coordinate 591,153, forward strand.
CAATCACAATCTGTCAAATTGACCAAATCCGCCAATGACATCATCTTACTGGCAGTCTCAAAAACCAAATCTGTTGAAATGATAAACACCCTGTATCAAGCAGGACAACAGCATTTTGGCGAAAATTATCTACAAGAAGCGGTGGAAAAAATCAGCCAGCTCAGCGAGTTGACAGATGCCTCAAAGGCTAATGCCATGCCCATTGTGTGGCATTATATTGGTCATATTCAACGCAATAAAACTCGTGATATTGCCAAACACTTCGATTGGGTGCATACCATCGAGCGTGATATCATTGCCAAACGGCTCAACGACCAACGGGCTGATGACCTATCACCCCTTAATGTGCTGATTCAAGTCAACATTGATGATGAAAGCCGTAAGTCTGGCTGCCACCCCAGCGACGTGATGGCACTGGTTGAGCGTATCATGGCATATCCTAAGCTCAATTTGCGTGGGCTGATGGTCATTCCTGCTAAGGACAGCACAGATGCCTTTGTTCGCACAAAAGCGTTGTTTGATGACATCAGCAACGGTTATCCACAGCTTGAGCAGTGGGACACGCTGAGCATGGGCATGAGTGGTGATATGGAGATGGCGATTAATCATGGCAGTACCATGGTGCGGGTAGGGACAGCAATATTTGGTGAGCGGTAAAACTTATGCCGTTTTGCTAAAAATAAAATCCCAAATGCCATGCCCACGCTCAATGCCCCGTTTTTCAAATTTGGTCATCGGACGAAATGCTGGTCGTGGGGTGGCATTGCCAACCCCTGCAGTGTTGCTGAATCCATCAAAATTATCCAACACATTGAGTATCCATTCAGCATAGTCTTGCCAATCGGTTGCTGTGTGAAACCAACCCCCTGTCTTTAGCACTCGATGCACGATGGGTATCCGCTCTGGGCTGACAAAACGGCGTTTGTGATGGCGTTTTTTTTGCCAAGGGTCAGGAAAATACAGTTGAATGTGGTCGATGTGTTCATCTGGCAGTTGTTGCATGAGTTTTATGGCATCGCCATTGATGATTTTGAGATTATCAAGCCCAAGTTCACCTGCCATATAGGCACATTTGCCAATGCCTGGTTCATGCACTTCTATGCCAACAAAGTTATGCTGGCGGTTTTGCTCTGCCATCTTGACCAATGAGTCCCCCATTCCAAAGCCAATTTCCAGCGTCAGGGGGGCATCAGCTGTATTGTGAGTGTCGGTAAACAGTTGTCGCAAGTTGGTGATGCCTGTGATGTCGCCATCTTGTCCATTAACTAAGTAATGAGCAAAACTTGGGTCAGTTAAGGCCTGCTCTGCCATTTTGTTCATGTGTGTTCGCCGTTTCATAAAGGTGTTGACAAAACGGAGATGGGCAGGTTGTTTGTCTTTAGATGAACCGTTGGTTACTTGTTCATTGGTTGCTTGGTCATTGGTGGTGTTTTCTGTGTTCATGTTGGCTGAGTTCATATTTGGTATGTTCATGGGGTATGTGTTTATTAGTTAAAATGTTTATCAATTAAAGTATTTATCAATTAAAGTATTTATCAATTAAAGTTGGTTTTACGTATGTGCTGTCATGCGTGGGTGCTATAATGGGGCTAATTATAAGCCAAAACTTGTGATGATGGCTATTGGGATAAGGGACTTTTACTCTCCGATGCCGTAGACTTTATGCACAGAATTAAGGTAACTCATATACCATAACGCTTGTATAAATTTTGCTAAAATAACTTCATGAAAGCACTCAAGCTGTGCATACGAGACAAACACACAGAGCAACCAAACCACCTAAGCGGTTCGGTTAATTTTGTGTGGAATTATGTTAATGACTTAAGTTTTCAGCATCTACAATGCAAAGGTAAATTTCTATCTGCTTACGATTTAAACCAATATACCCAATATATCCAATATACAAAGGGTAGCGGTGAACCATTGGGCTTGTATGGTCAAACCATTTAAACCATCACCATTCAAACCATTAATGAAACCCACGCCAAATCTTGCAAACAATTTAAAAAAACAAAACCAAACTGGCGAACCAATAACCCACAATCTAAGCGTAAAGCATTGGGCTGGATACTAGGCTAGACCGTCTTGTGAATAAATCCTCGAACGATGGGGGAAGGGAGTCAAGGCAATGCTATTTATCGAAACCGATTCACCACCACCATTTTATCAAGCTCAGCTAAGTGATAAACAGCGTAGACAGCTTGACCAATGGTATATTGGGCATCGCTCGCAAGCCTATTATCTTAAGCGGTTTGAGCAGTTTGATAAGCAGAACCATCTGTCTGCCAAATGGCATTGGGCAGCGTTTTTTGTTACCTTTGGTTGGCTGTTGTATCGCAAACGTTATTTAGATGCCATTGTTTATTCAGTGGCAGGTTGGTCATTTATTCAGCTTAATATCACCATCATCTTGGTGTTTTGTGAGTATTTGTTTATTGGCAGTATGGCAGATGTTTGGCAGATGCCGATACGGATACTGATAGGTGGGGCGGTGTGGTTATTTTGGTCGGTGATGGTGGCAAGATGGTCAGATGCTTATTATTATCGCATGGCACGGCGTGAGATTGCTGATGCCCTTGAGCAGTTCCCTAAAGATGACGTGGCACAAAAAGCATTTTTACAAAAAGAAGGTGGCGTGAGCGTGTTTGGGCTTGGGCTGGCAATGGGGTTTTTGTTGTTTGTTGTGGCGGTGGTGCAGGTGCAGTTTTTGCCCATTTTTGCCAAAAGTGAAGCACAAAAAATTATTTATGCCACTTATGACCGTGCCAGTAGTGCTAAGTCTCGAGTGGCGGTCATTTTTGAACAAACTGGGGTTTGTCCTGTCAATCTGCCCATTACCGCTGATGGGCATCAGATGAGCATGCAAGTGGTGGATAACGTGGCAGGCATGCAGACGGATTGTGCGGTTATGGCAACATTTGTGGACATCTCTTTTCCAAATCGCAATCTCAATGGTAAAAAGATGCTGTTTTACCATACCCAAGATAACCGTTGGCAGTGTACCAGCTCACTTAATCATAAGCAAAAACCACCCAAATGTATGGATTGATATGATGGCTGTGTATTTTGATTATGAGTTCTTAAGCTTATTTTTGCTTGCTGACTTCGGCATTTGTCAAGGTGTTGATGACTTGATTGTCAATATTCTTAGCTTGCGTCATGTCTTCGTCAAATAAACTCTCCAACTCAACAAGGGCAGCTTTATCTGTGGCTATCAGTTCAGCTTCATTATCATAGATGGCTTGTTGTTTGGCCAATAAGGCATCATCATAATCCCGAAAGGTGCGGATGGTCTCGATGGCTTTTTCTGGACTTAAGCCCAAAATTTGTAAAGATTCTCGAGACATGTCTAATGAAGTTAAATAAGTCTCTCGCCAGATATGCACCACGCCAATGTCTTTTAAACGGTAGTAGTGTTGACGGTTGCGTGCCCTTGCCAATAACGTTAAGTTGGGATAATGACGAATGATGTGATCGGCGGTTTGGACAGACTGTTCTATGTCATCAACAGCCAAGATAAATAATTTGGCTTTATCAATGCCAGCTGCTCTTAGGGTTTCAGGATTTTTGGGGTTACCGTAATAAACTTGGTTACCAAATTTACGCACAAAATCCACTTGGTGAGCAGAGTTTTCGATGGCGGTAAACTCAATGCTGTGTAGCCTGAGTATCCGTGCGATGATTTGTCCCATACGTCCAAAGCCTGCAATGATGACCCTGTGTTCATGGTTGGGAATGGTGTCATATTCACGCTTGGGCTGTTGTTTGGCAAAATAAGGTTCACCCACTTTATCCAGTAGCATCATGGCAAAAGGTGTTAATGCCATTGAGAGGGTAACGAGTAGGGTTAACGTATTGGCAATGTCATTTTGAATTAGACCTTGGCTGTTGGCGGTGCTAAACAGCACAAAAGCAAATTCACCACCTTGTGCCAATACCATGCCCAGACGCAAGCTTGTTGGTATGCGATTGCCCAAAAGCTTGGCAATCACTGACAAAATCACAAATTTAATCAGCATTAAGATAACCGCACCACCGATGATGAGCAAGGGGTTATCAATAATCAGCTTAATGTCGGTCAACATGCCTACCGACATAAAAAATAACCCAAGCAACAGCCCCTTAAATGGTTCAATACTGGCTTCTAACTCGTGGCGATATTCAGAATCTGCCAACAAGACCCCTGTTAAAAATGCGCCCAGTGCCATCGAAATGCCCAAATGTCCCATTAAAATAGACACTCCCATGACAATGAACAATGCCACGGCAGTGATGAGTTCGTTTGCCCCACTTTGAGCAACAAAACGAAAAAAAGGACGCACCACAAAGCGACTGACAATAAACAACCCACCAAATACTGCCACCACCTTGGCAAAATATATCAAATCGTAACTTTGCTCACGCACCCCTGTTAAAAATGGAATAATCGCCAATAATGGAATGACAGCAATGTCTTGAAATAATAAAATGGTGAATGCTTCACGCCCATGCGTGGCAGACAGTTGTTGTCGTTCAGTCAACAACTGCAACACAAAGGCTGTTGATGATAATGCCAGACCAAAGCCAATGATGAATGATGAATCCAGACTAAGCCCAAACAATTGATTCACCAATACCATCAATATCACACCCGTAACCGTAACTTGCAAGCCACCGAGCAAAAAAATGGAACGACGCAACGCCCATAAGCGTGATGGTTGTAGCTCAAGCCCAATTAAAAACAGCAACATCACCACGCCAAACTCAGAAAAATGCAACAAACTCTCAGCATTGCCTGCGACATCTAAACCACTCTTGCCAAGTAATAATCCTGTCATCAAATAACCCAGTACGCTGGCAACACCAAGGCGTTTGCCCAACGGAACAAAGACAATCGCTGCTCCCAAAAACAGCGTTACTTGTAACATCAAATCAGACCCACCAGTGGCAGCAGCAAACATACAATGTCCTTATTGGCATCATTAATTGAGAATTTGGTTTTTAACAAACACCTTCCAAACACCATTATCAGCAATGGGATTGGTATAAGCGTCATTACGGCGTTTGCGTGGTTTTTTGCGACTGTCAATAATCTCAAAACCATCTAAAGCATGGACAATCAGCCCTGTGCGATAAAATCGCATTCTCACTGGGTTAAGCTCTTTACCCTTATGGTCTTTGGCAAAGACATACGCCCTAAGGTCGATAAACTCTCGATGAGCCACCAAGCGCACATCATCATCACCATCAAACGCACGTTGCATGGCAAGGACTTGGGCCTCTGGATACTCGCCACATTTGTGTATCAATGCACCCAGCGAGCCGAAGTTTTTGGACTCTTTAGCACGGGTTTTGGTCAGATGTAAGCGTTGTACCCGCTGTACAAATTGTGGCAGTTCAAGACAGGCAGGTAAAGGCAGATAATCAGGTGGCAGATAAGCAGAAGGATAAAACGCCATGGCACGGTCTATGAGTGGTTGCCACCGCTGTTGGTAAGCGGTTACTTCCTCCAAATTGCCATAAAAAATTGGCATGTCTTGCACTTGGGTCAAGATGTCTGGCGGTATCTGTTCTTCTCGCATTTTGGCGATGTCCGCTTGCAGGGTTGATAATAGGTCTTTGGCAAGTTTTTTATCATCAGTGGTCAGTGTGTCATTGATGTTAGCCTCACTGGCAAATGGGGGCAGTACAAATGGGGCAGAACGTCTGGTCATAAAGCGGTCATCTTAGTCAATATTGAAATAAAATTAAAAATCAACCATCATATGGTCAGTGTAACAAGAAGTTGGACAAAATTGGGCAAAGTTGGACAAAGTTGGGCAAAATAATCTAAGCCAACAAATTTTTTAGTCATTTAACGGTGTTTGCAAACGCACACGGTTAGGAGACAGTTTGGCCATCAGTTGGGTGGGCATTGGCGGAATGGCATTGGTCATCATATCTGCAAGTAATTCAGCACATAATGGTGCAAAGGCAAATCCTTTTGACCCCATACCGCTCATCGTCCAAATGCGACTTATGTCTGTATTGGCATTGACTGGCTTATCAACTTGGTCATCAATTCGCCCAACAACAGGGTGATAATCAGGCGTTTGGGCTCGGATACTGGCTCGGCCCTGCCAGTCGATGCTGGTTAATATCGACTCGCTGTCAGTAAACGCCATGCCAGTATCAGCAAGGGCATTGATGAGCTTATTAAGATTGTCTTTATGCTCTTGTGGACGCAAATCAGTCGCTGTGTCATTACGCACAAAACTTGCCCCCAATAAAAAAAGGGTTTGGGTATTTGGTTTTTGCTTGGCTTTTTTGCTTGATTTTTGTGAAAGAACATCGTTTGGCAAATCAGTAAAAGGTGTGCAATAGCCACCGTATTTGACAGGTATTTTTGGCAGATATTGCCATTGATTTGCTGTGGGGGTAAACCATGATACTTGTCCACGGATTTTGCGATAATCAAAAATCTGCTGATGTAACAGACAACTTTCATAAGCGGTACAAATCACCACCGCATCGGTATTCAGCGACTGCTTGTTTTGAACGTTAACCTTGATGCCTGTTTTGGTTTGAGTCATGCTGGTAACACAAGCGGTCTGATAAGTAATCAAGGGGTGAGCAAGAACATGTTTTGCTAAAGCTTTGGGATTGACCAATCCTGCTCTGGGGAAATAAGCAAATGGTAAGTCAATCATGGACAGATGACGGCATTTTGCCATGTCAGTTACCATGCCAGTTTTTTTGACAGTTTGCTGCTGTATCATCATGGCAAAATCATCTGGATAGTCGTCGATTTGTTTGGGTTGTTTGGGGTTGGTATTGGCTAATGTGTCTATGACCCCTGTTTGCTCAAAGATTGGTGCTGTCGAAGGTGTGGTTATTTGTTGATAAAATCGAACACCATACAGATAGCTCATGCTGTGCAGATGCTTATCAACCTGTGTCAGTGCTGTCATTCTGGGAGCAAGTACAGCTCTGGGGTTGCCTGATGCCCCTGATAGTGGGGCGGTTTTGTCCATCAAAGTGATTGTGATGCCCCGATTTGCCAACGCCCATGCACTCATCAATCCTGCAATGCCTGCTCCAATAACTAGCACATTTTTTGGTGTGCTTGAAGGTGGCGTAATTAAAGGTGGCGTATTGGAGGCATGATGTGATTGGACATCAGCAGATTGAATGCCACTCGTTGCTAATTTTGCTGTCAGCATTTCTCGTTTACGCCCAAAGCCCTTAACTTTGGTAACATCAAAGCCAATGGAGGCTAAGCTTCGTTTGACTACCCCTGCACAACTAAATGTCGCAAGCGTTGCATTGGGGGCAGATAAGCGTTGAATTTGAGCAAAAATGTCATCTGACCATAAAGACTGATTGCACGCAGGAGCAAAACCATCTAAATACCAAGCATGGATTTGACCAGATGCTTGCTGATTGAGATGGTGTGGCTGACCAACATGTAGCATTGGCAAATTATCTGTTGCATCACCCAACCACAAATCCAATGTCAGAGCGTCATTAACAAAATTGATGCGATGACACCCTGCCACCAATGGTGGGTAATTTGCCAAAAATTCGCTGATTAAAGGCGCCAGGTTGGGCTGGCTGTTTTGCCAATCTTGTAATGCTTGGGTTAAATCGGTATGGGTCAGTGGGTGTTTTTCAAAACTAATAAAGTGTAAACGTGGCAACTGAAAGATTGCCTTATCATTGCTCATCTGATTGAGATGTGGCTTGCGAATTTGTCGCCATAACAGCCAAGTGGCAAAAAAATTCAGCCCCGTACCAAACCCAAGCTCAGCGATGACAAAGATTTTTTGCTGTTGCTCATGTGATGACACATACAAATTGGCAAAACGTTGTGGCAGATGATTATGCCCAATAAACACATGATGGGCTTCTGCCAAACCATCTGCCTTAGAAAAATACACATCGCCAAACTGGCGTGATACAGGCACAGTATGGCCTGCATCATCGGTTTGCCAATCAATCTTGGCAGGGACAATTGCTGTTTTAGAAATTGTGGCATCAGGTGAATGATGTTGTTGATTAGACATGGGCAACCACTACCAGCGTTCACGCTGACGGAACACAAACAAGCCTAAGCCAAAGCCCACCAACAGACTGACAATCACGGTAAACACACCATACAAATAAAGTTGCCCACTGCGTTCATGCACCAGTACGTTGACTTGTGTTTGTAAGTCGTTGACTTCTCGTTGAAGTTTGGCGTTTTGGGTCAGTAACGTTTGGTTGGCAGCAGATAACTTACTTTCACTGGGTTGTTGGTTGGCAAGGGTTTCAAGGTCATTTGTTGATGGGTTGGTGCTGGGGTCAGTTGTGGTTTCATTGTTGATGACAGTAACTTTGGGGGTCGTATTGGGGACTGCTGATGCTGTCATGCTAATGACAGAAGAAAGGAACATCAACAACAAGCTTAAGCACAGACAACGGGTCAGTCGATTGCCATTTGTGCGACTTATGTGATTTGTACCGCACAACATGCCATTTGCACCACTGGCATGTTGTGAATAAAAAATGTGCTGAACCATAAACATCAACCGTTCATGTTAAGGCATGGGTAAGGTTTGAACAAACGGCTTGATGTCCACATGTGCATATACCCCAGCATGCAGATAAGGCTCATCTTTGACCCACGCTTGTACCGCATCAAGCGAGTCAAACTCAGCAATGACCACACTGCCAGACATCTGCTTACCCCCATGCTCAATGGGAGTAGGGCCTGCGATGACCAAGCGGTTTTGTTCTTGTAAGGCGTTTAGCCGTGCCACATGGGCAGGGCGGGCTTGTTGACGTTTGGTTTGGCTGTCAGCAACATCATGACCGATAAGAACGAATAAAGGCATTGTGTGTCCTAATTTATGTATTTTGGTTGGTGTATTTTGGTTAAAGTCAGTATCATGAAACATCGTGAAGCATTGACATAAAAAGCTTTGACATAAAAATCTTTTTTTGGTGAACGTCATTCTTGTGGTTTGCTGAGATTGGGGTTAAGGTGGTTTTTTAACAGAGCAAACTGCCCAACCATAAACAGCAACATAATCGGTATCCAACCCCAAGTTTTAAAATTAATCCATGCGTCATTGGACATCATAAAGGCTGTGATATAATGTAACGTTGCCATCAGCATAAAAAACCCACCCCAAGCCAACGTCAACCGCCTCCAGCCCATATCTGATAAAGCAAACACATCTTTCATGGCAAGCCTCATCAACGGTTTATTCATGGCAACACTGACAAACAAACTGAACGCAAAAAACCCATTGATAATGGGGGATTTCCAACGAAGATACACATCATCATGAAGCAACAAACTGATGCCACAAAACAGCACCGTCAGTAGCAACACAACCCATTGTTGTTTGTCTAATTTGCCCTTTTGTCGCATCAAATGAACAGCATATACCACCAACGTAGCGACCAACAACGCTGCTGCTGCTTGCAAAATGCCGTATTGCTTGGCAACCACAAAAAAGGCAATCAAAGGGATAAAATCAAGAATGGCTTTCATAAATAACAACTTGCTAACATATTGGCGTACTTTTGGGCATGATAACAGGCATGATAAAGGTGAGACCAAATGGAAGTGAGCCAAATAAATATCAAAATAAATATCAAACAAAATGCGTTTGACATTAATATCATACAACATACAATGAATGCCATCACAGATGGCATAACACATTAAACGCCATAAAAAAGGCCGCTTAAGTTTAAATCATTCTAAGTTTACACAATTCAAGGCATAAAAAAAAGCCAAAACCGCATTCTTAGTTTTCACTCACCCAAATGAGCAATTAGGACAATTGATGAAATATGATTTACACTGCCACAGTACTTGTTCTGATGGCACTTATGCCCCTGATGAGCTGGTCAAGCTTGCCAAAAATCGGGGCATAGATGTACTGGCATTGACTGACCATGACACCATCAGTGGATTGCAAATGGCCAAGCAAACCGCCGAAAGCATTGGATTAACCTTTATCTTTGGGGTAGAAATCAGTTGTGTTTATACGCTCACAGGCAGTCATGACAGAGACAAACAACGCAATAAAATCATTCACGTGGTGGGGCTAAACTTCACCGACATCGATGCCATGCAACAGCAGTTACAGTTTATCCAAGACAGCCGAGCTAATCGTGGGCTTGCCATGGTTAATAAACTTGCTGACATATTACACATCGATGCTGATGCTCTTTGGCAACAAGTACTTATCAAAGCGTCTGGCGATGCCAAAGCGGTGGGGCGAAGTCACATCGCTCAAGTATTGCACCAAAATGGATACGTACCCACCGTGCAATCTGCGTTTAGCAAATATCTGGCAGACAACAAACCTGCCTATGTCAAGCTTGATGCTTTAAGCCTACAAGATGGCGTGGCACTGATACATCGTTGTGGTGGTAAAGCCATATTGGCACACCCCACACGCTATGACCTATCTGCCACCTGTATTCGCCGATTGATGGCTGACTTTGCTGAATATGGCGGTGATGCGTGTGAATTGCCTGCCATCGATGAGCCACTGAGCAAACGCAAAATGATTGACCGTGTGATACAACAGCATGACCTACAAGTGTCTGTGGGCAGTGATTTTCATGGCACCAGCATGCCATGGCGAGCATTGGGCGATGTGGCAGAATTAAATGCCACACAAGTCGGTGTGTGGCATGATTGGCACATTTAATTGATTCTTGAAATATATCCAAATCTATTCTAGAATATTTTCATTTATTGTCTTACATTCCACAGTTAAGTTAAGACTAAATTGCGAGTACGCAGTAACTTAACTGGTAAGACGTTTCCAAACACACACTTAAGCTAATTCGTGTCTATGACAATCCTAACAGTAGGATTAGCTTAAAATAAGAACCTAAGATGTACGGTGTGTCGTACGGGCGGTTGCCACTATCTTAGGCTTGCGGTCGGGCTTGACCGTCTAGCAGCAGGAATCCCCGCACTTTAGGGCGGGGAGGAAGTCAAAGTACTGACGTATCAGCTTGTTGACTGTACCGTAATCATACTATGGTGGCACATTCTCAATCGCATCATTGTTTGTGATGCGTCAATTTCATTCTCATTCTAAAGCCTTGTGGAGCATTTATGTTGTCATTAACCAAAACTGTTTTATTAGCATCTTGCTTGTGTGTTCTGGTAGGCTGTACTAAAACCAAAGAACAACCAATCCAAGCACCAGAAACCGAGGCTGCCACACAATCAGAGGCTAAAACCACCGTTAACTCTGAGTACACACAAAATCCAAACTGGGAAACGATTGTCGTTGGCTCAGAAATCAACTATCCACCGTTTGAGTTTCAAGATGAAAGAGGTCTTCCAATGGGTTTTGAGATAGATTTGCTACAAGAGCTTGCCAAAGCTGAAGGATTTAATGTGCAATTTATCCACCATAACCGCAATGAGATGGCACAGACGCTAGATAATAATAAGTATCGCATTTGGGCATCGGCATTATCTGTCAGTCCTGAACGCGCTGCAATTGTTGATTTAACCAAACCTATCCTGACTTCAGAGTATGTTGTAGCGGTATTAGATAACGAAAAAAATGCCAACATCACAACAGACAAAGATTTACAAGGTAAAACCATTGCAGTCAGTAAAAATGCCAAAACAACCTTAGAGCATGCACTTAAGGTCTCAGGTGATCAGCAACTTATTGTGCCATTAGACACATATTTTTTAACGGTAAGAGAGCTTTTTAGTGGTAAAGCTGACGCACTCATCAGTGATAAACGAGTTTTAGATTACTACATCGCTAAGTATCCTGATATGAAAATCAAAACCATCAATTTAGACGGTAGTGAGCAAAAAGATTTGGCCTTTGCTGTTAAAAAAGGTGATGGTGAGATGCTCAATAAGTTAAATAGCGGTTTAGACAAATTAAAGGCTGATGGTACTTATGAACGTTTAGTACAAAAATGGTTTGGTACAACGTCTTAACTTAGTTTTATTATGCGTAATTCTCCACCAGTCATCTTTAAATTTAGATGGAGACGTAAGCACTAATGTATGCCAAATCACAACCAAACCACTTACTTTAAAAAGTTAGCTGTCTAAGCTTAAGTTGTTATGGGTTGCAAGGATTCTCACACCTACCGCTAGGTTTGGTGGTGGAAGTATGTCAAAAAGGCTTGCAGTGTGGTTCTTTTTGCCTATCATTGGGCATTGATGAATGGCAAAAACAATATCAAAAAACAATATCAAATGGATAAGCAATTCTATGGAATATAGAACCTATGGATTTGGGTGGGTTTTTTAGAACGGCATGTTAGTATGTTATATGTTAGTGTTAGTATGTTAAAAGTTGGATAATCTAAATGGTTAGTTGGTAGTTGGATACACGCTTGAAACAGACTTTCATACACATTCTTAATCAGTCATTATCACAGATGGTGTTTCATTGGCAACAATCCAATCAAATGGCACTGTTATTGACATGTGTTCTATATGAACTGATGATGTATTGGGCGTGGTTTGTGTTGGTATGGTTTTTTTTAGATGAACTGATGCCTGCGTTAATCCCATTTAGGGTTTATTTATTTTGGTTAATATGCACAGTTTTCATGGGTGTTATTTTAGTACTCATTAAATATGTCAATAACCGCCCACCTGCCAAACATCGCTTGCACCAACTTGATAATGGTTTGGCGGTGCTTGGGGTGTTTTATATCACCATGATATTTTTAGTTAATGGTGGTGATACGTTGTATTTGGGTGTCAGCCTTGTGAGTACAACGTTACTGTTCATCATGTTGGGTAATAAACACACAACATGGTATTCGTTTTTAGCACAACTGGTTACAGTAATGATATTGAGCTTGATGGATTTTTTAGGCATTGAGCTACCAACACTGTATGACAGCAAAATGTTATACCAAATTGAGGTGAAGCAGAGCTTTTCAGGGGTATTTTTACAAGCCAGCTTATTGATGTTTGCCACACTCAAAGCCTTCTTTAGTGTCAAAGTTTTAAAACAATTAATGCACTTATTTGACGAAAGTCGCCGTGTTCTGCAGTATCAAGCGGACCATGACACCATGACAGGGGTCAAAAACCGACGTTACGCCATAGATTGGTTACAAAAGCATTTATTTGACATCAATTCATATCAGCACCAAGAGTATCAGCATGAACCACAAGATTTAAGTGTGATATTGTTAGACATTGATTTTTTCAAACGCATCAATGACACTCATGGACATGGGGCAGGTGATGAGGTGCTAAAAGAAGTGGCAAGACGTTTACAACAGCAAAGCCAAGAGTATCATTATCGACAAAACTCCAGTGAAATGGTGTTGATCAGTCGTTATGGGGGTGAAGAGTTTTTGGTGGTGATGCGAAGAACCACCCATGATAACGCCTTAAAATATGCCGATCGTTTACGCCGATGCTTGGCAGATGTGCCAGTTTATGTGCCTGCTGAGAAGACACATATTGAGGTAACCGCAAGTTTTGGTGTGGCCAGTTTGTCTGATGCTGAGATTAATACGCTTCGTGTTGATTTAATCAGGCATATGTCAAAACCAGAAGAAACCGACTCTGCTGAACTGACCACCATGCACATCAATGCCATTAATGATAATGAGCTAAAAAATAATGACCAAAACATCAATGACCAAAATATAAACGACCACAAAAACAGTCTTACCGCTAAGCACAGCTGGTCAAATGTTCAAGATAAAGCCATGTTGGTCGCCGTCCGTCAACAAAAACTGAAAGCTGACTTTATTCGCCAAGACCGCAGTATTGATAACATCATCAACATGGCAGACGTTGCTTTATATGATGCCAAAAAGATGGGGCGTAATTGCGTCATCAGTGCCATGCAGACCATCAGCATTGACACGCTGTTAGAAGATGGTTTTAGTTTGTCTGGTTCGTATCAGCCAAGTAAGGCTTAAAGATGTTTTTAGTCTTTAAATTTCTAGTCTTTAAAATTGTTAAACTGCAATGGTACACCAAATCTTTTTTCTTTTAGTAACGCCATTGCCAACTGTAAGTTATCTCTTTTTTTATCCGTTACTCGCACCTTATCGCCTTGAATGCTGGCAGAGACCTTTAAGTCGGATTCTTTTAAGGTTTTGCTGATTTTTTTGGCGGTGTCGCTGTCTAAACCGTCTTTTAAATCAATCAATTTTTTAATTTGCTTACCTGAGCCTTGATTTTCCTGTGGGCTAAGCGATTGTAAATCCACACCACGCTTTATCAGATGCTTTTCGAGCATGGCATAGACATTGTCCATTTGTAAGTCATTATCTGCCAAGATGGTCAAGGTTTTGGCTTTTTCGTTGAGTTCAAGTTTGATGTCACTGCCTTTAAAATCAAAGCGAGTGGCAATCTCTTTTTCGGTGTTTTGTACAGCGTGCTTGACTTCAAAGGTCTGTAATTCTGAAACAATGTCAAATGATGGCATGTGATGCTCCTTTCTTGCTTGTTAAAAACTTTGCTTGTTGAAAGCGTCTGGTAAGATAAGTTGATACATTAATAAGGGTCTTACTTTTATTTTAAACACAATTTTGCTCATTTATTAGATGGATTGGTTGAATTGATTGGACGAATGGTTGTGTCATTAGGCCACAACTCCAGCCCCCAACTCTAGACCACAAACTCAATGCGAAATTTACTGTATTTGGCTTGTTGGCTATCAATGAATAGGCGGGCGTTTAATGCTTTAACATGATGTTTGACCAACTGCATTCCCATACCGCTTCCTTGATTTGCGTCAGTGCCACTTTTATTATTATCAACCACCCTGTTATCAACCGATTGGCGATAAAGCTTTTGCGAAAACAGCAGCTTTAGGATTTGTTCATCAGAGAGATGTTTGGCATTTTTTTGCTCAATTAGCCCCGCTGTCATCGCATCTTGCACCAGTTTGTTAAAGTCAATACCACCACCGTCATCACTGCATTGCAACTCATAGGCATGACCGTCTGCTGTTTTGGTCTTGGTCAGATGAATGCGTATTTGTCCATATGCGGTTTTGCCTGTGCCAATACGCAAGGCGGCTGGCTCTATGCCGTGATGAATGGCATTGGACAACAGCTGTAAGCTGATGTCATAAATCATGCAACGCTGGGTGTTACTAAGCCCTGATTCATTCCATGTGGGGCAGTGTAGATGAATGTGTTTTTGTTGGGTTTTGACTTCATTTTCAACAAATTGGGTGAGTGATGCCACCGTTGCTTGGTTGTCAGTTGTTAAGTCATTGGCTATAGTGAGTGATAATTTATCTGTTAAAGTTGGGTGCCAAACTGGTTGATTTGCTGGCAAATCATCTGGCAAGTGTTGTCGTTGTTGATACACTTGTTGATACGCTGTTTGTTGTAATAAGGTAAGCTGTTCTATTGCATGTAATGCCGTGGTAAGGGCATCATCTTTAGCAGATGAATGCACGTTTTGTTTGGTTGATAACATTTGGACACAATGATGAATTTGTGTGGCATGTTGGACATAAGGCGGTAAGTCTGATGCTTTAGCATCAATCAAAATGCTGTGTGCCGTACGCAATAAAAAATCAATATGACCAGATGCCAAAGTGTGATTGTTCGCTTTATCCTGAGTTAAATTTTTTGTTGGTTTGGTGTGTGCGTCATCGGTATGTGCATCGTTGGCTTGTATGTCCGATAAATCATTAAGGGCTTGATTGAGCATGGATAGGCGTACGTCCATGCGTTTCATAAATGTCAGTAACCTTGTGGCATCAATTGTTAATAACTGTGGCAACGGTTCAAGTTGATTCAAGTCTGTGCTGTTGATATGTTTGCTGGTTGAGTGGTTGGCTTTATTTGTGGTGGGGTTTAACGTGGTGGGGTTTAATGTTGTGGGGTTTGACGTTGTCGGGTGGCTGGTCAATACAGATGTGGTGATATTGGCAGGGCGTACTCTGACTAACAGATGCTCATCTGCTTGGGTGGAAAATAATGGTGATGGCTGTGATTGTGTGGCTGTGTTTAATAAAGTAAAGGAAAATGACAGCTGTTTTGATGACTGTTTTGATGATATGTCAGTGCCAGTGTGAACGATGAATGACACTGATTTTAGCGGATTTTTTGCATCAATGTCGTCATTGGTCAATAAACCTTGGTAAATCTCATTGATGAAATTTTTAGCACGTTCATGGTCAGCTTTTGGAATGCGTCGCTCAAGCAAGCTTAAAAAACGGCGGTGGCTCAGTTTATCAATTCCTATGATGGATGTTAGCGTGGGCGATTGTCGTTCGGTGATGCGTCCTTCAATATCCAAAAAAAACAGCCCATCATAAGCTGTGGCAAACAGTTCATCATTTAAGTGAGCGATTTGTCGCATCTTAGCATTGCTTTGCTTGATACGGCGAGTAAAATAGACCACCAGCCATAATAAATAGACAGCAAGTAAAATAAAGCCACTCCAAAACACCTTTTTGGTGACAGATGTCCAATACGCATTTTGTTGCCTACGTTCTTGTGTTAATTGTTTTAAGGTGTCAGCCATTGAGTGATGATTTAGATAAGCAAAATTGGCTAAAGCCAGTGTGTCGTTGTCATCATGATGAATGAAGTTTGTGCCACCTGTCAGTAGGGGCTGTAGCAACGACTGTTGGCGTTGCCATGTTAGATTAAGATTGGCTAAGGCTTGGTTGTTACTTACGTCATTGACTGCTTGTATCAATATCATTTCACCAGCACGGTTTTGTATTTGTCCACCTGATTGTAGGTGATGGAGCAACGTATCGATGCGATTTGCATTATCTTCAACTTGAGTAATAACAGCAGGAATAAGGGCAACAAGGTCATCATTGGCTTGGGTGAGTAATGCCAACTGTTCTATGTCAATGGTCAGTGTGGTCAAGCGATGAGTCAACTCTTCGGTGATGTCAATTATCACATGGTTGTGTTTCATTTGTTGATTGGCAATATGACTGCTGATAAGCATCAATGACAATATTGCTCCCAAACCTAATAAAGAGTATGTCCATAATGACATATTGGATTTTAAATTGTGTTTTGGCTGATGTGCTTGTTGTGTGATTTGCTCAGATGGCTCAGATTGAAACTTAACATCATCAATGGCGTGATGAATGTCCATACAATCAGCATCTTGATGATTAAGATGATTGCCAGAATTGATATGGTCATTAGGACTGATATGGTTGTTAGAACTGGCATGATTGTTAGAATGAGTGGTGGCAGATTGGCTAAGATGGGAGATGCGATGAGACATAAAACGACCGTACGACGATATTGCAATATTCAAGCAAATTGCATTGCTAACAGCGACAAAATAAGCAACAAAAAAAGCGTATCATACCATTATTCAAGCAAAAATTGATGGGTGATATTAATATCAGCTGCATATTCCTTTATCAATTTTTTACCGATGCTAAAATGATTGACACTGAAATTTTATCAATACTTGATATTCTGGCAGTTGTACCTGTCGATAAGAGGATTGTCCAAAAATATTTCCCACCACACTGCCCACTCGTCCAAAGACGCTGTTTTTCTTCGTCCGTGTGCCATGGTGTTGATTGATTTCTTGTTTTAATATCATCGTTTGTTGAGTGTTACATAATTTATTGGCTCGTTTTTTGGCAAGAGCATAAGCTTGGTTGGGATTTGGTGCAATGCCAACCGCTTGATGCACAGGCAACCCTGTAACCTGTTGTGGATATTGTGTGGCATCAACGGACTGACAAGCGACCAGACCCATGCTGATACCCATGCTGATACTAAGGCAAATGCCCGCTGATGAAGCCACATAAGAATACCGCCATAATCCAACCATTATGAACCAACCATTATCAACACACCATATCAACAAGACAGCAGGATAAAACCAAAATAAAATAGCGACATAAGATGACATAAGTGTATCATGATACGCTGTCTATCGTGTTACAATGACAGGCAATTTTTTAATTCATGTCAATGATGAATGATTATTAATGATTGATAATGATGATTGATACAGTGAGTTGAGTAACGATGATAAAAAATAACCCCACCCAACTGATTGATGCACCAGAAGGTCAATTGCAAGTTGATGCCTTGTGGCACAATGATGACCCAATGGACACTGCGGTAGAACGCATTGCGTTGTTGTGTCACCCCAATCCTTTAGGGCAAGGCACAATGATGAATAAAATCGTAACCACCATGTACCGATTTGCCCGTGATTTTGCCAAAGAGCAACCAGATGAGCCTATGCACGTGGTGCGGTTTAACTATCGTGGTGTGGGGCAGTCCACAGGCAGTTATGGCAATATGGACGGTGAAATTCAAGATGCCTTGACGGTGTTGCAATGGATAGCCAACCAAACATCAGCCCGTAAACTTTGGCTGGGTGGTTTTTCATTTGGGGGTTATGTGGCGATGAGCTTGGCTCAAATGATTGACGAACAAGGGGCATTTTTGGGCATTGGTGATTTTGAATTGACTGATTTGGCATTGATTGCCCCATCGATTGAGAGGCACTCTTTGGATAACATCGCATTGCCAACAGAAAAAACCTTTATGGTGTATGGTGAGCATGATGAGTTGGTTTCTCCGAGTTCTTTGGCAAAATTTGCACAAGACTTTGGTATTTGTGCTGATGTGGTTGATGACACAGGACATTTTTTTCATGGGAAGTTGGGCGAGTTGACCAAGTTATTAAAGAAAAATACGTCTTTAATTAAGTCATCTTTTTAATGGAGTTAAATCATGATGAGGCTCACTCCCTTACAACGTTATGAGCAAGCATTACAATCCACAGAGTTTAGTGAAGACCCACAGCAACGCATGGCGATGACTTATTTGGATACGGTCAGCCATAAATTACAAAACTTTAATCCTGATAAAGGCTTTTTTGGCTTTTTTAAACCAGATCCAAAACCGCCAAAGGGCTTATATATGTGGGGGGGTGTTGGTCGTGGTAAAACATGGATGATGGACATGTTTTTTGACGCAGTGACTATTGAGCGTAAGATGCGAATGCACTTTCATCATTTTATGAAAGATGTGCATAAACAGCTCAATGCGTTGTCAGGGCAGGCCAATCCGTTGGTCAGTGTGGCGGATAATATTCATAACAAGGCCATTTTAATATGTTTTGATGAATTTTTTGTCTCCAATGTGTCCGATGCGATGATTTTGGGTGATTTATTTACCCTGCTGTTTGAGCGTGGCATCACTTTGGTGGCAACTTCCAACATTGAGCCATCAGGTTTGTATAAAGACGGCCTGCATCGAGACCGTTTTTTACCTGCCATTGCTGAGTTAGAAAAACACACCAAGATAATGAACATTGATTCTGGCATTGATTATCGCCTAAGGGTGTTGCAACAAGCTCAATTATATGTATCACCATTGACCAAGGATAATGCTCATTGGCTTGCCAATCGCTTTGCCAGCCTTGCCAATCAGCAAAAAATCAGCAAAGACCCCATCAGCGTTAATGGGCGACAAATCAGCATCAACGCCCGTACTGAAAATACCTTGTATTGTGAGTTTCGTCAGTTGTGCTTAGAGCCACGCTCAGCCAGTGATTTTATCGAAATTGCCAACGATTACAGTACCGTATTGGTGGATAATGTGCCAAAACTAAGCGATGAGTTGCGTGACCCCACTCGTCGCTTTATTTATTTGGTAGATGAATTTTATGATCGTCGGGTGAAGTTGCTTGTGCGAGCCCAGCAGTCCATCTTAGAATTGTATCAAGGTGAAAAACTGGCGTTTGAGATTGAGCGGACTCGCTCAAGGCTTTTGGAGATGCAATCTGAAGCGTATCTCAAACAAGCACATCGGCTGGATAAAAACTAACCAGCAGATGACCCATCACACCAATACAAATCAATTTTTCCAAAACATCGATTACCCAAAACATCACTTATCCAAAGGAACACCACATGCCAACCAGCACCGATATTTTAGACTTTATCAAATCTCGCCGTTCCATCGGCAATTTGATTGCCCCTGCACCCACTCGCAAACAAGTTGAGCAAGCCATTGAAGTTGCCATGTCTGCCCCTGACCATAAATCGCTCAATCCGTATCGTTTTGTTGTCCTAGAAGGCAATGCGTTAAAACAGTTTGGTGAAGCGTTAAAAACTGCTGCCATTGCTCAAGGACAAACCGATGAGATGAGTTTGAGCAAAACTGAAAATCTGCCCTTAAGAGCCCCCATGATAGTGGCGTGTGTTACCCGCTACCAAGACCATGAAAAAGTTCCGCATTGGGAGCAGTTAGCAGCGTGTGCCGCCAGTGTGCAAAATTTACTGCTTGCCTTTGATGCTCAAGGTTTTTCGACGGTATGGCGGACAGGATTGCTTGCCAATGAGCCAGCGGTTAAAGCATTTTTTGGTGTTGATGACATCAATCAAGTGGTGGGATTTGTTTATGTGGGAACGTATCAGGGTGATGTGCCAGAACGGACAGTGATTTTGGTAGATGATTTTGTTGAGTTTCGTCAATAACCATCATAAATTTGGTTTACAATATACCTTATGATGCTTTCTCATCGTCATCGTTATGTTGTTACTGTCATATTGCCACTGATGTTATAATCAATATCATTTCTGTTACAATCAATGTCATTGCTGTTAAGATTAAAAAGGGAATTGCATGAAAAAGCCACAATTGCCAACCAACTTAAGCGAGAATTTAGACAAGCTTGGCATCAATAAAGACAAAGCAAGCAAGCTTTTGGCGGAGATATTGGACATGCGAAAAAAAACCAAACTGCCAGTGGATATTGATAAAGAACAACCAAATGCCCAAACTGATGCCAGCAAACAGACAGCCAAACAGACGATGACCAGTCATGACCATGTTGCACCACTTCGATTGGTGTTTTTGGGTGGAGGCAGTTTTGGCACGGCAATGGCAAACATGGCAGCAAAAAATGGTTGCGACTCAACGTTATGGGTACGCAATAAACGCAGTGTCAAACAGATGCAAAAACACCGCATTAACAAAAAATATCTGCCTAATCATCAACTCGACGAGACGCTAAAGTTCAGCAATAACTTGGCAGAGAGTGTTAAGGACAAAGACATCATCTTTGTGGCAGTACCCAGCTCGGCGTTTAGAGAGATGCTACAAAATATTGCCCCACACATCACAGGGCAAGCGGTGGTGTCTTTAACCAAAGGCATGGAAAAAGACACCTTTGCGTTGATGAGCGACATCATCACCCAAGAGTTGCCCGAAGTGAGTTATGGGGTGATGAGTGGACCTAACCTTGCCAAAGAAATCATGGACAACATGCCATCAGGTACGGTCATCGCCAGTGAGTCAGAGCAGTTGCGTCATGCGGTACAGATGGCATTGCATTCGGCGTTTTTTCGGGTGTTTGCCAGTGATGACGTGCGTGGTGTGGAGTTGGGTGGGGCATTAAAAAATATCTATGCCATTGCCATGGGCATGGCAGCGACTTATGATGTGGGTGAAAACACCAAAGCCATGATTCTGACCCGTGCCTTGGCAGAGATGAGCCGATTTGGGGCACATATGGGGGCAAATCCGTTGACATTTTTGGGGTTATCTGGTGTTGGTGATTTATACGCCACTTGTGGTTCAGAATTAAGCCGTAACTTTCGTATTGGTAAGCTGTTGGCACAGGGGGTAAGTCTTGAAAATGCCATCAAAAAGTTGGGACAAACGGCTGAAGGTCTCAATACCATCGAGCAAGTTAATCAAAAAGCCAAAAAAGATGGCATCTATATGCCCATTACTCAAGCATTATATGCCGTGATTTATCAAGACCAAGCCCCCTTAGGGGTGGCATTACACTTAATGGAATCTGGCTTTAGAAGTGATGTGGAGTTTGTCATGCCACATAAGAACGTAAAGTAAAAGACAACGTGAAGTCAAGGAATGGACATACAAAGTGCTTTAACCAAAAAAGAATAAGAATAAGAAGCAGGGATAGACACTGTTGCATCAGCTGATTGACGGTAAAATTTACTAGGAAAAAGCAGTCATTTTTTTACACCCATTTTTTACACCCATTGAAGCGTTTTATGATTGGGTAACTCATAAATAAAGGCAAATCAATGAAAATCATCTTAATTCGCCACGGCGACGCAGGGGCATACACTCACCCAGACAGCGAGCGTCATTTGTCCGAACTTGGCAAATATCAAGCTGAGCAAACCGCTCATTGGCTGACCGACTATGGCAAAACATATGGCTTACCAACCTTATTTGTCTCAAGCCCTTATCACCGAGCCAAGCAAACATGTGACATCATCAGACAACCGTTTATCGATGCTTTTGCACAAATCAAAGCTCCCTTACAAATCATGGATAACATCACGCCTAATGACGATGCCAAAGTCGCTTTACAAACATTGTGCGATGTTTTTGGAACAAGTGAGAGTGAGCAAATGATTGTGGTGGTCTGTCATATGCCCATTGTTGCCAAATTGGTGGCATTGCTCACAGGCGATACGCCAGTCAGCTATGCCCTTGCTGAAGCCCGAGTGATTGACACGCCTGTGTTGGTAGAAGGACTTGGCAAGCAAACCGATGCCTTTATTCCCAAACAAGCCTAAATCAGACGCCCTAAATCAGTTCAGTGACCTTACCCATGATTACCCTATGGATACCCACGCTTTTTGATGCTGTTGCTATGGATAACAATCAATCCAACCAAACAGCCAGCCATGTTTATCTTTACCAAGAAAAACAAAATCAAGAAGAACAAACAGGTAAACTTGACCTGTGGCATGGCCATGCCAATTTATCAGCGGTTGCCAAAGACCACCCCAATGCTGATGTGTGCTTATACATACCGTCCACCAGCGTGTTGCAACTGCCTCAATGGTTAAGTAGCAAACGTTGCCAACAGTTGGGTGAATCAGGAATGCGGTATTTATTTGAAGAGATGACATTAACGCCTGTTGAACAGTTGCAGATTAAGTCATGGAGTGTGGGTAATTTACATCAGTTATTTGCCTTACCACAAGCTCAGATTGAGCAGTGGCAATACGCCACCGAACTGGTTGGATTAAAGCTTGTGGCGTTGTTGCCTGATTATCTGTTGCTGCCCATTCCTAAAATGGGACAGCGAAGTGTGTATCTGTATTTTGATAAGCAAACATTGTTGATGCGTCGCTCTGTGTCTCATGGTGGGGCGATTGGTTATCTGCCATTAATGGTACAACAGTGGTTGGCAAATCAAGATAATCAAGATAATGATGTGGCTGATGTTGATGATGACTTGCTGACATCGCATGTCAATCATTCAACACAACCCGACCATGTGAACGATGAACAATTAGACAATGTGTATGTCATCTCTTCTTCTGGGCTTATGGCATCTAATGACGATGATGCGACATGGCACACCACCGTAGAACAGATGGGCAACCGTCATGGCTGGCAAGAAGGCATCAGTCAACTGTTGCATCATGGCATTGCGGTGCATGGCAGCCAAGCGACATTAACCCCTGTGGCACAGCCCATTCAACATTCATTAAATTTTTACCACATCAAACGCACGTCCATCGCATCGCCTTATCTTAAGACTGCCATCATGGTGATGATGGTGGCATTGGCATTACAGTTGATGGTTGATGCCTTGCAAATTCAGCAATACAGTACCGCCAGTCAAGCCACCCAAACTGCCATTCGTGAGCAATACCAAGCATGGTATCCTAACGAACGACTCAACAACCGCACACAGTTACAAACTCAGTTATCGCCAAAACTTATCAATACCGCTGGACAAAATGATGCCACAAGCACACAAATGCAACAGATAAGTGCCTTATTAAGACAGTCTGATGTGGTGGCAAGCGTGCTAAATATGCAGCCAGAACAGATAGAAATGACTGTGCTTGCAAATAATCGCCAAAGTTTAGACACATTGGTGGCAAATTTACAACAAGCAGGTATGAATGCCAACTTAGGCACGGTAAGCAATGTTACGGTAAGCGATGCCACGGTGAATACCACCGCCCAAGCAAACACAACCGTGCCTGCTCCTAACAGCCAAGTACAAGGACAGTTGGTGGTAACGCTGGGGTCTTAAATGTGATGTTCACAGCATCTTTTTTTATTTTATGCAATGGCAATTTGATTTATGGCAAATTCAGCAGGAATCAGTAAACGACTTAAACCAAAATTTGACCTGACCAACACATGGTACGACTTAACCAACAAATGGCAACAGCTGTCCGCCCGTGACCGCATGGCGTTGATGGTGTTGTTGGCATTTTTATTGGTGATGATGTTGTTTGGGGCATGGACCTTACACACCAATGCCCAAGCCAGCCAGCAAGCTTATACCAATAAAGTCAATGATTATTTTTGGTTACGGTCGCAAGCAGGCAATCTAAAACCACAAGATGCCAGTCAACTGTTGCAAGATGGCGACTCTCAGCCGTTATCCACACAAGTATCGTCATTATTGAGCCATCATGGCATCATCAATCCTCAGGTAATGACAGCGGGTAATGGCGTACAACTGTCATTTGAACACCACAGCCAAGCCACCGTGTCGCAAGCCATCAGTCAATTACAGATGCAAGGGTACGTGTTTGATGCTCTACAAATCCGTCAAGACCCCAATACTCATGTTTTGCAGGTACAGGCAAACATATCAGCCCATTAACTATCTCAGCCCATTAACATTAAATAGTCATGATGGATAATAATGGATATTTGGCGGTGTTTGGGTTTATTGGGTTTAAGGTTTAATCGCTTATCCAAATGGGCTCTGGGTGTAAACTGATGCCGTACTTTGCCTTGACGGTACTAATGATTAAGTTTTGTGTGGCAGTGATGTCCGCTTGGCTGGCAGGTGGTTCATCAACTTTACTGTGATTGGTGAGTACCAGTGCTTGCTTATCATGGATTAATATTGGATAAATGCCTTTGCCTTTCAGACCAGCATGGTCAATCAACCATGCGGCAGGCACTTTAACCAACGATTCGTTAGAGTTGCTGGATTGAACGTGATGGCATGGTAGGTCAGGATAATATGACAGCAGATGTTTATAATCGGCTTGGCTGATGATGGGGTTTTGAAAAAAACTGCCACAGTTTGGCAAGATTTTTGGGTCAGGTAATTTGCTTTGGCGGATACTGATGACAGCATTCATGACATCTAAGGGAGTGGGCATGTCTTGAATGTGGTTGGCAACCGCTTTGACATCACCATAATCCACACAAACGTCAGTGGCATCTTTATGCAGCTGAAATCCTACACGGCTAATCAACCATGTGTTGGGATTTTGTTTAAATATGCTGTTGCGATAACCAAATTGACACGCCTTGTTATCTAAAGTGTGCCATTGACCACTGGGAATGTGATACGCACGCACATAAGTTAGGCAATCTTCGATTTGCACACCATATGCACCAATGTTTTGTACAGGGGCTGCTCCCACCAGACCGGGGATTAAAGCCAAATTTTCTAACCCATACCAGCCGTTTTGTGTGCATTGCACCACCAATTCATGCCAAGAATGCCCTGCCATGACTTCAATATCAACACCATACTCGCCGTCTTTTAGCGCATGAATGCCTGAAAACCTTGGTAAAATCACACTTTTTGTTAGGTGTTTGGGTAAGATGATGTTACTGCCACCAGATAACAGCAAAAACCCATTTGTGTCATCAGCCACTTGTGGCATGATGCTGGTGATGTCAGATTCTTGTTCTAAAACGATGAGTTTATCGGCAGTACATGCCAATGCCATGGTATTTCTTTTGCGTAAGTCTTGATGATAAAGAATCTGCATGATGATATTGATGGCTCGATAACGTGAAGATGAATTAAGGTAAAAAGAAATTAATGTAAAAAAGAAATTAAGGTAAAGATAAATGAAGATAAGTAAGGTGAATGTTAAGCGATGGTAAAATAAGATGGCGTTAACGTTGTGAATTTAATGGTGTGATTTTAACCGATGTAACTCACGGCGTTGTTTTTTGTTGGGTTTGCTGTCGGGTCTGGCAAGATTGGCAAGTTTTCTTTGTTCGGCATAAAAGGCACGCCGTGAGCGACTTTCGGCAGTCTCTTCATACAATGTTTGTGCGATACTGGCACTGCCACGCTGAGCCGATAAGGCTTGCACCACCACGGTTTTTTCGCTCATGGTGGTGGCAGAGCCTTGACGCACGGTGATTATATCGCCAATGCTGATTTCTTTGCTGGTCTTGACACGACCACCACCCATATGCACCTTGCCCCCTTCGATGGCTTTTTTGGCAAGGCTACGGGTACGAAAAAACCGAGCCGCCCACAGCCATTTGTCTATCCTTACTTTATCATCTGTGTTGCTGTTTGTGTTGTCGTTCATATGTTTGTTGGTCTGTCTGTTGGTTGATTATCGTATTTGCTCATTATTGTAAAGCAAGGAGTGTTATTTTAAAAACCGTTGTCTTAAAACATGTTATTTTAAAACTTGTTATTTTAAAAACAACTGATAACCCACATTATCATTGATGGGTTCACAGTCATAACCGATGTCATTTAACGCATCTTGCAGTTGTCTTGAGTTGTCTTGAGTGGCTTGCAAACCCACCAGTACTCGACCATCTGCTGCCCCATGATTGCGATAATGAAACAGGGTGATGTTAAAGTCACTGCCCAGTTTTTCTAAAAAATTTAACAATGCCCCTGGACGCTCTGGGAACAGCACTCGAAACAGCTGTTCATTGGCAACGTCAGCATGACCGCCAATCAGATAGCGAATGTGGGTTTTGGCAATTTCATCATCGGTCAAGTCATGTGCCAAATAGCCGTTATCTACCAACTGTTTTGCGATGGTTTGGCGTTCTTTTTCACCTTCTTTTAGGGCGATACCAACAAAGATGCTGGCAAGCTCGTTTGAATCTGGGGCATTGCTTGAGCGTACTCGATAGTTAAATTCAGTGATGTTGCGTCCATGTAAATTACGACAAAAGTTTAAAAACGCCCCTGTCTGTTCAGGAATGGTGACCGCAAATATGGCTTCTTTATTTTCACCAATTTCAGTACGCTCGGCAATGTAGCGTAAGCGGTCAAAGTTCATATTCGCACCACAGATGATGGCAACGCAGTTTTTGCCCTGTAATTGATGGGCTTGAATGTATTTTTTCATGCCAGCCACTGCCAATGCCCCAGCTGGTTCAACGATGCTACGGTTTTCTTCAAAAACATCTTTGATGGCAGCACACACTTCATCATTATTACAAGTTACCACATTGGGGTTAACAATGACCCCACTGCCATCACTTTTTGGCAATCTGACCAATTCAAATGGCAATTCACCAAGTTGAGCCACCGCCACGCCGTCAACGAACAACCCCACTTGTGGTAAGCGAATGCGTTCGCCTGTCTCCAAAGCAGCCTTTAGACAAGCGGCATCTTCTGGTTCAACGGCAATCACCTGCACATGGGGGGCAACCTCTCCTAAAAATGCCGCCACACCAGCCAGCAAACCACCGCCACCTGTGGCGATGAACACATAATCCATGTCTCGCCATTGTTGGTTAAGCTCCATGCCAATTGTCCCTTGACCTGCAATCACTTGAGCGTTGTCATAAGGCGGAATGAAGGTTAAGCCGTCCGCTTCACTGATGGCAATGGCATGGCGGTTGGCATCATCAAAGCTATCACCGTGTAGCACCACATTACCACCCAATGCTTTAACCGCATTGACTTTAATCTCAGGTGTGGTGGTTGGCATGACAATGACGTTGGGAATATTTAAATGTTTGGCAGAATATGCCACACCTTGAGCGTGGTTACCTGCTGACGCACAAATTACGCCACGTTGACGCTGTTCGTCCGTTAATTGGCTGATGCAGTTATACGCCCCACGCAGTTTAAAAGAAAAAACAGGTTGCAAATCTTCCCGTTTAAAGCGAATGTGATTATCATAACGCTGGCTTAGCTTGGGGGCGGTCTCAAGTGGTGTTTGAATGGCAACGTCATAGACGCTTGCTTGTAATATGGCTCGAACCCATTTTGATAACATCTTAAATTTCCTGCTAGGTGGATAGGTAACTATGGCTAAGTGGATAATGATGACAGACGATGATAACAGACTAAGACAGTCAATGAAAAGTAACAAAAAGGTCAATCATGTGTTTTTATGTGTGAACGTTTTTATGCTTTAAAATTGATAAGCTTTTAACATGAATGATAAGTATACTGTCAGCATAACATCAGTTACAATGGTCATGACACGATTCATGATCATGGTCAAAATCCTTAAATTCATATCATAAGGGGAATCTTATGGCATTTGGCTTTTTAAAATCTAAAAAAGACCCCCAGCAAGCTGATACAGTAGGCTTAGCTAACAGCAAAACCAAGCCAAAACTAGCAACAAAAGCCACTTCAGCACCTAAACAAAGCGATTTACAAGCACACCCACGCATTCGTCATATTGTGGCAGTGGCTTCAGGTAAAGGCGGTGTGGGCAAATCCACCACCACCGTTAATTTAGCATTGGCACTACAGAAGATGGGGCATCGAGTGGGGGTGTTAGATGCGGACATTTATGGGCCTTCTATCCCAACCATGCTTGGTATCGAGGGGATTAACCCTGACATCGAAAACGAGCAATTTGTTCCCATAAATGCTCATGGTTTGGCAACATTATCCATTGGCAGTTTATTGGACAGCGACACCACCCCAGTTGCTTGGCGTGGACCAAAAGCCACAGGGGCATTGATGCAACTGTTTCATCAAACCAATTGGCCAAACCTTGATTACCTATTGATTGACTTACCACCTGGAACAGGTGATATCCAGCTGACATTGGCACAACGCATTCCTGTGACTGCTTCCATAATTGTAACCACACCCCAACATGTGGCATTAATGGACGCACAAAAAGGCATTGAGCTGTTTCATAAAACCGACATTGCTGTGCTGGGGCTGGTTGAAAACATGGCACTGCACACCTGTGGTCAATGTGGGCATACCGAAGCAATCTTTGGTCAAGGCGGTGGTGAGCAGATTGTCAATCAGTACGGTGTGCCATTACTTGGGCAACTGCCTTTAGCCAGTGGCATTCGTGAGCAGGCAGATAAAGGGTTACCAAGCGTCATCGCCAATAATGGGGCAGGAGATGACTTTGCTGTGTTTTATATGGACATTGCCAAAGCAGTGGACAATGGCATTGGACAATATGCCAAACAAGCGACAGCACGCATTTTTTGATAAGCATGTTGGTCTGCCAATAATAAAACCACAAGACAGCGTTAGGCTCATTTACCGCACTGTTTGTATGCCTTAACTTGTCTGTCTTATCTCGATTTTATTTTTATTCGACGATATAATAGCGACTTTGTAAGTAAAACTTGTAAAAAATCAAGGGTACATTATGTCAATCAAATCTGACCGATGGATACAACAAATGGCAAGCAGGCATGGCATGATTGAGCCATTTGAAGCAGAGCAAGTGCGATTTAATGACACAGGGGATAAGCTCATCAGTTATGGCACATCCAGTTATGGCTATGATGTCCGTTGTGCCCGTGAGTTCAAAGTATTTACAAACGTACATTCTGCCATTGTTGACCCAAAAAACTTTGACCCTAATAGTTTTATTGACATTGTGGGCGATGAATGTATCATTCCTCCCAATTCATTTGCCTTGGCTCGTACCATGGAATATTTTCGAATTCCTCGTGATGTATTGACCATTTGTCTTGGTAAATCTACCTACGCACGCTGTGGCATTATCGTCAATGTTACTCCGCTTGAGCCAGAATGGGAAGGGCATGTTACCCTAGAATTTAGCAACACCACCAACCTACCTGCTCGCATCTATGCAGGAGAAGGTGTGGCACAGATGCTGTTTTTTCAAAGTGATGCTGATGATGTGTGCCAAATCAGCTATAAAGACCGTGGTGGTAAATATCAAGGTCAGACAGGGGTAACGTTACCAAGAGCTTGACCGCTTAATTTTTGCATCACCTGTTTTCATCAACTGCTTGAATAAACCGCTTTAACAAACCGCTTTAACAAAACATTGGGAGTGGCCACAAATGGCAGACATCGAAATTGAAAGGCAGCATAACATGGATTTAGCCACGGCACGCCATCAAGCCAAACAATGGCTCAAACAAGCCTGTGATGAATATGGCTTGGACGTGGATTATGTGGAAGGAGACAGCCAAGATACCGCCAGCATCAGCCGTAGTGGCATTGCTGGTCATGCGGTATTAGATGAGCAAAAAATCCGCTTTAAAGCCGAATTGGGCTTTGCCGCCAGATTGCTCAAAGGCAAGATAAAGCAAGAACTGGAAAATGGCTTAGATGAGTTTTTTGTGTGATGGCCGTTGCTGCCTTTAATAAAACCTTACTAAAACCACCTTTAATAAGAGCCACCTTTTTGCTGGCTCTTTTTGTAGAGATTGACTTTAATCATTTATTTTTAACTGTGCTGTTTCGTTAAATGATGTTGTTTACTTTAATATCTTTAACCCTGCTTTATTTTCTCGTTTTGGTTTGGGCGTGGCAGATTTATCCGTCTTAGGCGAATTATCCAAGCTTGGGTCATAATCATCATACTCAGTAGGGTCAAAGAACATGCCTTGCTGATTTTCTTTGGCATAAATGCCCATGACTGCTTGCATGGGTATCCATATCTCTCGTGATGCTCCAGCAAAACGTGCATTAAAATGAATGTAGTCATTATCCATACGCATATTGCCAACTGCTTGGCTGGCAATGTTTAGCACAATGCGGTCATCACGGACGTGTTCAGTAGGCACTTGCACATTATCATGGCTGGTGTCCACCATGATATGCGGTGTCAACAAATTGTCTTCTAACCATTGATAAATGGCTCTGACCATATAAGGGCGAGTGGGGGTTAAGGTGGTTTCGTCATTCATCTGTATGTTCTCCTGTTATCCATTTTAAAGATGTTGGTTTTAAATATGTTAACAATCAATAAACCAAACTGGCAACAAACGCAGGTTCAGTGAACAGTCGTTGCTGATAAGCAAGCAAAGGTTTTACCAAAACGTTGGGTAACTTTAGCTGATGCTCTTTTAGTTGCCACAGCATGGGGGCAAGCAGCACATCACACCAGCCCAAACTGTCAGATAAAAAATAAGGCTGATGAGCAAATAGGGGGGACAAAGTGACTAAAGAGTCGCTCAGCTCTTTTTTGACCGTATCAAATTGTTTGGCATCAAAGCTATCTGGATGTCGTAGAATGTGTCTGGCTAGCCCCAACCAGTCTTTTTGTATACGCCATGCCAATTGTCTGACTTGGGCCCGTTGCTGAGCAGAGTAAGGCAATAATTTTGGCTGCACATATCGCTCTTCTAAATACTCAAATATCACCGTCAGCTCATAAAAAGTAAATTGTCCATGTATCAATGTCGGTAATGTGCCATAAGGGTTGAGCTGAATTAAGTCTTCGGGGCGTTCACTTTTTAGGTAGCTGTGGCCATACTCCACATTTTTAATGGCAAGCAGATAGCGTACCACATGACTGTCATAACCGTCATCACCGTATAATAATAAATGATTTTTGCTCATTGACTTGGCTTGTGACATGACCGCTCTCAAAGTTAGGCATATTCTGCCATGATAGCAAAGCTTGCCATCACTGGTAAAGATGATGGTCAATCGTTTTGCCAATAAAAGTCAATCGTTTTGCCAATAAAAAAAGGAGCATTCAACTCAATGCTCCTTTTTATCTGATTGATTTTATCTGGCTGAAGTCATCACCTGGCAAACAGCAGGCACTTATTTAACGTCTTTCCAAAATTCTTTATTGAGCAGATAAACAGGGATTAACAACACCAATAAGAACAGCAGAACAAACGCACCGATGATTTTACGATCATGACGGACAGGCTCACCCATCCATGCCATAAAGTTGACCAAATCACCCACTCGTGAGCGATATTCTTCTTGACCAAGCTCTTGCTCTAGATTATGTAGCACATGTGGCATGGCAGCATTGGGCAATACCAAGTTGTTTGCTCCCCAAGGACGGCTAGGGTCTTCATAGAAGCTCAATAGGTAGGTATAAACCCAATCATCACCCCTTAGGCGATTTTCTAACGATAAGTCTGGTGGCGGTGCTCCAAACCAATCCGACTGTAACTCTGGGTCAATGCCAGCGGTGATGTGATTACCAATCTGGTCAGTGGTAACCATTAAGTATTTTTCTACCAGCTCTGGCGGAATCTCTAAGTCTTTGGCGATGCGTGAATGACGCACATATTGAGCGGTATGACACCCAGCACAATAGTTCATAAACATGGTTGCACCACGTTGTAGCGAGCCTTTGTTTTCAAAGTTAATGGGTGCTTTGCTACACTCTAAGATTTCTTCATGACCATCGGCACTTTTGAATGTGCCACAACCATGACCACCCCCTGCTTGAGCAGGCACAGATGCCATACCCAATGCCACCGCCACACTGACAGACAAACCAAGACCAGATAATGATTGAATGACCGTTTTCATTAGTGACCTCCAGTGACACGTTCAGGTGGTTGTTTACACTTCTCAATGGCGGTATAAATCGGCATTAACAAGAAGAACAAGAAATACAAGACAGTACAGACTCGAGCCACCAAGGTTGCTGTTGGTGTTGCAGAGGTTGCACCCAAATAGCCCAATATCAAAAAGCTGATGGTAAACACCGCCAACGCAATCTTAGACAGTGTGCCTTTATAACGGATTGAACGAACAGGTGAGCGGTCAAGCCAGGGTAATACAAACAAGATGGCAATTGATGCCCCCATGACAATCACCCCTGGTAAGGCTGAGCCAAACATGGACGGTGTGGCACGTAACATGGCATAAAATGGTGTGTAATACCAAACAGGGGCAATGTGTTCTGGGGTTTTAAGAGGATTGGCGACCTCAAAGTTTGGTGGCTCAAGGAAATAACCGCCTCCTTCTGGGAAGAAAAACACCACTGAGAAGAACACCATAAAGAACACCACGATACCCACCAAATCATGCACGGTGTAATAGGGGTGAAATGGCACACCGTCAAGTGGTACGCCGTTTTTGTCTTTGAGTTTTTTGATGTCAATGCCATCAGGGTTGTTTGATCCAACATGGTGTAGTGCCACCAAATGAACAAACACCAAAGCCACCAAAATTAATGGAATGGCAACCACATGCAAAGCAAAGAAACGGTTTAGGGTAATGCCAGAGATGATGTAGTCACCTTTGACCCATTCGCCCAGTGCATCACCAATAAAAGGAATGGCAGCAGGCAAATTTAAGATGACTTGAGCACCCCAAAATGACATGTTACCCCAAGGCAATAGATAGCCGAAAAAACCCTCTGCCATCAGGCACAGATAAATCGCCATGCCAATAAGCCAAATCAGCTCACGAGGCTTCTTATAAGAGCCATAGAGCAGACCACGGAACATGTGCAAATAGACCACCACAAAAAAAGCAGATGCCCCAGTGGAGTGCATGTAGCGAATAAGCCAGCCTCCTTTGACATCACGCATGATATACTCAACAGATGCAAACGCACCTTCAGCACTGGGGTTAAACATCATGGTTAACCAAATACCAGTTACCAGTTGGTTGACCAGTACCACCATGGACAACACACCAAAAAAGTACCAAAAATTAAAGTTCTTTGGTGCATAGTACTTTGACATGTGGTATTCATAGGTTTCAGTTGCAGGAAATCTGGCGTCCACCCATTGCATTAATTTTTTACCCATACTCATGACTATGCCTCTCCAACTGTCAAAATAGTGCCATTTATGCTGTACTCAGGAATTGGCAAGTTGATTGGTGCAGGGACACCTTTATAAACACGTCCAGCCAAATCATACAAAGAACCGTGACAAGGGCAAAAAAATCCACCGAACCAGCTGTCGCCACCTAAGTCAGCCGCACCCACTTCTGGGCGGTAGCTGGGGGCACAGCCCAAATGCGTACACACCCCCTCCACCACCAAAATATCAGGCTCACGTGAGCGAGTGTCATTCTTGCAGTATTCAGGTTGAACGGACTGGTCAGATTGTGGATCGCTGAGTTGTGGTAAGACTTTTTCTAGATTGGCAATCATCTCGTCTGTGCGTTTAACCACAAAGATGGGTTTGCCACGATATTTGACAACCACCATTTGTCCATTCTCAATCGAGCTGATATCTTGGGTGACAGCAGCACCAGCGGCCTCTGCTTTAGCACTAGGATACCAAGAGCGAACAAAAGGGGTCGCCACAGCAGCCACTCCAACCGCCCCAATAGCAGCAGTCGAAGCGATTAAAACTCGGCGACGTTTGACATTCACACCTTCGGCATGGCTCATTAAAACTTCCTCCAGTTAATGATTCAGGGATATAATCCCTTACTGGGTTTGTGGCAATGATGATTGATGGCTACTATAAGCCAAAAGCAAAAAAATTACCACCCCATATCCTGTCAAATCAATACTGTACAAAAATCAATCAGCATCGTACAAAACAGTCAATGATTAGGATATGTCTATGCCCATTTTGCTAATTGTTGCTATTTTAAGCTATTTTTGCAAAGAAATAAATCACCAAGGCAAATAAAAACCCCTGAGTCTTCAGGGGTTTAAAAAAAGATGGCAAATAAAACAAAAATCGATTAACGTTTTGAGAATTGTGGGCGTTTGCGTGCTTTACGTAGACCCAATTTTTTACGCTCAACCTGACGGTCATCACGAGTAACAAAGCCAGCTTTACGTAAGTCTGATTTTAGCTCTGGGTCAAACTCAATCAAAGCGCGAGTGATGCCATGGCGGATAGCACCTGCTTGACCGTTGTTACCACCACCTTTGACCGTGATGTATAGGTCATATTTATCAGTGGCATTTAATAGCTCAAGCGGCTGACGCACCACCATGCGAGAAGTTTCACGACCGAAGTATTCGTCTAGTGGTTTGCCATTAACGATTATCTCACCACTGCCTTGTGATAAAAAGACACGAGCGGTTGAAGTTTTACGACGACCTGTTCCGTAGTAACGTTCCATGAGTGTCTCCTTTAGATGTCAAGTGGTTGTGGCTGTTGGGCAGTGTGTGGATGTTCGTTGCCAGCATACAGCTTAAGCTTTTTAATCATGGCATAGCCTAAAGGACCTTTTGGCAACATGCCTTTGACTGCTTTATGCAAGACATCTTCAGGCTTGTGAGCAATCAGTTTAGTAAAGTTGGTTTCTTTGATGCCACCAGGATAGCCACTGTGACGATAGTATTTTTTGTCTTCGGCTTTTTTGCCAGTGACGGCAATTTTGTCAGCGTTGATAACAACGATGAAGTCGCCAGTATCGACATGGGGGGTATAAGAAGGCTTATGCTTACCACGTAGGCGATGAGCAATTTGGCTTGCCAAGCGGCCTAGGGTTTTGCCTTCGGCATCCACAACATACCAGTCGTGGGTGACTTCAGCGGGTTTGGCACTGAGTGTTTTCATGTTAAAGACCTTAAAATGAGTCGTTGAGAGAATGTCTTGGGGAAACGAAGGCTCTCAAAAAACAGACTGCACATTATACGAATTGCTTGGGGTGAATGCAAGACATGATTTGCTGATTGTTGGGATATTTTGTTTTATATTGATGTCATCAAGCTTATTTGATGCTTATCAAGTAAGCAAAAATTTGCCCTATTTTTTTATGTTTCATGATTTGCAACTGGTTAGCTTGTTGCCAACTTGACATCACTTGCTCTAAGGGACTATTGGCTTCAAGGTAAATAAGGCTATTTTTTTGTAAGCATTTTTGTTCAATCAATAAGTCAAGTAGGATTTGCCATAAATTCAAAGAATAAGGGGGGTCGATAAAGACAAGGTCAAATTGGTGGGGGAGAGCGGTTGTCAGTGCGTGTTGGGCAGTGGCATTGATTACCGTGACTTTGTCATTATCTAAGGTCAGTTGGGAGATGGTACGTTGTAATTGTGTGTTTTGTGTTGGGTTTGGCTCAATAAAGGTAACGTGTTTTGCACCACGAGATAAGGCTTCAAACCCTAAAATGCCACTGCCTGCACACATGTCAAGAACGTTGGCATCATTTAGATGACCCATTAACCAGTTAAATAACGTTTCTCGCAAGCGGTCTGGTGTGGGTCTGAGTCCATCAGCAGAGACAAACTGAATCTGACGGCTTTTAAATTGTCCTCCGATGATGCGAACTTTATTGCTGTTTCTGCTATTACTGTTATTGTTCGTTTTGCTTATTCTGTGGTGAGTGTCGATTTTTGGTGGTTGTCTGCTGTTGTTCGTATGGCTGTGCTTTGTATGACTGTGTACAGACTTTTTAGGGCGTTTTAGCATGTCATTGATTCGCTGTTGGGTGTTTTTTTATTTTTGTCATTTCTGTGGTTGGTGTGATTTTTTACTCAGTTTTTCGCATCTTTTATTGTTTTTTCGGCTTCTTTTTGAGCCACATAAGTGGCAATTTTTTTGGCTTTTGCTTGGGCTTTTTGTTCGTTGAGCTGTTTTAATTCGTTTGGCGTGGGTGGTGTGATGGGGGCATGTTCACGGGTGATTATCCAGTAATCAAACAGTTTGCGAGCGATGGGGGCAGCGGTGGTGCTGCCGCCACCGCCGTTTTCTACCAAGACGGCAACGGCAATTTTTGGGTCTTCGACAGGGGCAAATCCATTAAACCATGCGTGGTCCCAGTGGCGTTTGTCCAGCTCATTTTTATTGTAGCTTTTACCTTGAGCGATGGATTTAACTTGTGCTGTGCCTGTTTTGCCTGCAATGCGATATTGTGGTGTGTAGATGCCTTTGGCTGTGCCACGTTTGACGGTTTCTTCCATGGCGCTTTGCATTCGTAACCAATCTTCGGTTGTGCCATTAAAGTCAATGCGACCGTCTGGTTTGCTAATGGGGGTTACTGTTTGGGCCCCTGTGGACGATTTAAGTAAGTGTGGGGTGATGTGTTGTCCTTTGGCGGCGACCATGGCGGTGGCGTTGGCAATTTGTAGTGGTGTTGCCAAAAAATAGCCTTGTCCAATGCTGACGGAGATGGTTTCACCAGGTAGCCAGTCTTTGTTGTAGGTGTCTTTTTTCCACTTGGGTGATGGCATCACCCCTGATTTTTCATTGACCAAATCAATGCCTGTGTCAGCACCAAAGCCAAAACGTATCATCCAATCATGTAACTTTTGGATGCCCATTTGATAAGATGCTTTATAATAGTAAGTATCAACGGATTCGACGATGGATTTGGTCATATTAACCGTGCCATGCCCTCCTTTTTTCCAATCACGAAAACGATGAGAATCTCCAGGTAGGGTAAAATAGCCAGGGTCCCAAATGGTGTCGTGCCACCCCATGATGCCATGGTGTAAAATGCCCATAGATTCAAAAGGTTTAATGGTTGAACCGGGAGGGTACATGCCTTGTAAGGCACGATTATACAGTGGTTGATCTTCATCGTCTTTTAACATGCCATATTCATTAAAAGAGATGCCTGAGACAAAGGGGTTGGGGTCATAGCTTGGGTTACTGACAAACGCCAACACATCACCATTTCGTGGGTCGATGGCAACAATCGCCCCACGCCTGCCATTGAGCTGGTCTGATGCAATCTTTTGTAAGCCATAATCCAGCGACAGATGAATGTCATTGCCAGCCACAGGTGGCTTGGTGTCCAGTTCTCTTAACACATCGCCGTGGGCGTTGGTTTCTACCGATTTGTAACCTGGTTGGCCAAGCAATAAAGTCTCATAATAGTTTTCAATACCAAGTTTGCCAATTAAGTCTGTGCCAGCATACAAACGTTTATCAATTTCTTTGGATTCTTTGTCATTAATACGCCCCACATAGCCGATGACATGGGCGAACAAATCACCATAAGGATACACTCGAGTCAGTTTACTTTGGATATTAACGCCACGAAAAAACGGTTTTCTTTCGCTAAATTGAGCCACTTGGGTGGGGTTTAAATCTATTTTTATGGTAACAGGGTCATTTTTACTGTCTGCCACTCGCAGTAGAATGTCTTGTATGTCTTCTTCGGTTAAATCAAAAATGGGTGCTAACAGATTGAGCGTTTTACTGGGATTACTGACTTCATCAGGGCTTATCATTGCGGTAAAAACAGGCTTGTTATCCGCCAAAATATGCCCATTGCGATCATAAATATAGCCACGACTTGGTGGGGCTGAGATGAGCTTGATGCGGTTGTTATCAGCAGCGGTAACATATTTGTCATGAGCATACACTTGTAAAAAACCATAACGAGCGACCAACACACCCAAACCAATAAAAATAAACAATCCAGCAACGATGACTCGTCGCATGAACATGCGGTTGATTTTATTGGTATCTTCGTCTAATGCTTTTTGCATGTTGGGTGATTATGATGGCTGATTGATGGTTAATGGCTTGATGGCTGATAAAAGGCGGCAGATGATAAATGGATTATTTTAGCAAGTTTATTTGACATTGCCAATGATGCCAAAATGATGCCAAATAAAAGTATGGCATAATGATACGCCTAGGGTGATAATATGTCTGACAACAACGAATAAAGAGGAGTTATGAAAAGTCGTGATTTAATCAAACTGATAGAAGCCGATGGTTGGTATCTTGAAGCGATAAAAGGCAGTCATCATCACTACAAGCATCAGGTTAAAAAGGGCAAAGTTACCATACCCCACCCAAAACCCCACCTACCCACAGGCACTGTTAATGGCGTACTAAAGCAAGCTGGGTTGAAATGACCCAGCCTGTCATAGCTGTTAAAACCAGTCACGACACATAACAAAAAGGTGAAACTATGTTATACCCCATTGCCATTGAAGCAGAACAACATGAAGGGCAAACCGTCTATGGTGTGGTTGTGCCTGATTTACCAGGGTGTGTTACCGTGGGTGATACTTTTGAAGAAGCCTATGAGAACATCATCGAAGCCATTGAGTTGCACTTACAAGGCATGGCAGATGATGGTGATGATATGCCTATGCCAACAGGCATCTCCAATCACCTTGATAGCCCTGAATACGCAGGCATGACGTGGGCGTTGGTGTCTGTGGATGTCAGCCGTTATCTTGGTAAAACCCAAAAGGTCAACATCACTTTGCCCAGTAGGTTGGTGCATATGATTGATGAGAAAGTCGCCAGCAATAAAGAGCGTTATCATAGCCGCAGCAGTTATTTGGCAAGATTGGCAGAAAAAGATTTGCTCATGGGATAAAAAAAGCTTGATTTTCACCCCAAAGACTGCTAAAGTCGTACTTTTTTTGAAAAAACTTGCAACGTTGCAACAAGGTGATGACTTAGGCGGTCATCGCCTTTTTTTGTGGCTGATTGTTGGCTAGTTGCTGGTTGGTTGCAGGTTGGCACATTGCTCAACGGCTTGCTTAGAACAAGCACAAGTGACCATAAATGCGAGTTCATCAGCACAACATATGGCAGATATGTTAAAATGTCGTGTTTAAACTGATAATTTTGGCTAAAAAATTAACATAAAATCTTAACCTGACACTTTGATGACATCTGAGTGAATTAACTGGGCGTACTGATGGGCATTTGGCAATTTTTCACGGCACATCCTGAATTTGTGGCGATGTTAACCATTCCACCTGTGACGGCTTTCGTGACTTGGGCCCATGTGTGGATGGCACTTAAGATGCTGTTTTATCCCATTCATTTTTGGGGCATTCGTATTGACAATTTACCACATCAGTTCCCCGGTCTTGGTTGGCAAGGCATTGTGCCTAGAAAAGCAGGTAAAATATCAGGGGTCATTGTTGATCAAACGTTGTCTAAATTAGGCAGTTTAGATGAATTTTTGCAAGCGATGAATCCTGAAGAGATGGCAGAGTTCATCACCCAGGCGGTATTAGACAACCTAGAAACGTTGATTGATGAAGTGATGTATGAGCGGTCAGCAGGGTTGTGGCAAAGTCTGCCTTATGCGGTCAAACGCCGTGTTTATGCTCATGTTCGCAGTCAGTTGCCAAGCATCATGAAAACGCTGGTCATGGATTTAACCTTAAATGTCGAAACACTGGTGGACATGAAACAGATGATTGTCCGTAAGATGGAAGGTGATCGCCGTTTGATGGTGCAGATGTTTTTAAAGGTGGGCAAAAAAGAGATTGATTTTATTTGGCACATCAGTGCATTGATTGGTTTTGGTTTTGGCTTGGTGCAGATGCTGGTGTTTTATTTTGTGCCACAACATTGGACAGTGCCATTTTTTGCGTCAATTTGGGGGTTTTTAACCAATTGGATAGCCATTTGGATGGTATTTAATCCCATCGAGCCACATTATTTTCGTTTTATTAAGTTGTTTCACAAACAATCTGCTTTTCCCTTTATCAAACCTGTGATGCCCCACATTGCCACTTATAATTGGCAAGGGGGGTTTATGAAACGTCAAGATGAAGTGTCAGAAGTATTTGCTGATGTGGTGGTCAAAGAGTTGGTAACGGTTGAGACCATCATGGATGAGATGATGTATGGTCATAGATCTGCTCAAACACGACAAGTGGTCAGACAGCATTTGCATCAGTTGATGGATTCTCCTGTGATTGCCACCACATTAAGAATGGGGTTGGGTACAAAAGAGTTTGGACATTTAGAAAACACCATCATTGATAAGTCAATTCGTGCCACCATGGTGCCTATTCGGGACCCTGATTTGAATGTCAGCCGAGCTGAGAAGATTTTTGGTATGTTCCGTGACCGCATTCGTCAGTTGTCGCCACAAGAGTTTCAAAATTTATTGCGTCCTGCTTTTAAAGAAGATGAGCTGACGTTGATTATTTTGGGTGGGCTGACAGGGTTTTTGGCGGGTTGGCTGCATTTGATTGTGGTGTTTTATTAAGTTCATAAGATTGGGTGAATGGTTAAGATTGATTTTAATCGATAAGTCAGTTGGGAAGATTAGGTAAATTATGTTAATCACTGAGTTGGGTTATGTCGCCTTATTAATGGCGTTGATGTTGGCAATTTTACAAGTGATATTGCCAACGCTTGGTATTTGGCGTGATGAGCCTAATTTACAACGATTAGCACCAAGCTTGGCATGGGGGCAGTTGTTTGCCATGCTGATTTCGTTTGGTTGTTTGATGGCAGGTTTTTATTTTAACGATTTTAGTTTGGTGTATGTTGCTGAGCATTCTAACTCGTTGTTGCCTTGGTATTATAAGTTGTCTGCCACTTGGGGCGGGCATGAAGGTTCGCTGTTATTGTGGATGACAATCATGGCGGCATGGTGTGCGTTGGTGGCTTGGTTCAGTCGTGGGTTGCCTTTGTCCATGCGTGTGCGGGTGTTGGTGATTTTGTCTGGCATTCAAGTGATGATGCTTGCCATGTTGATTTTTACGTCATCACCTTTTGACCGTACGTTGCCAAGCTTACCTGTGGATGGGCGAGATTTAAACCCTTTGCTACAAGACCCAGGGTTGATTTTTCATCCGCCTATGTTGTATATGGGTTATGTGGGCATGGCAGTGCCATTTGCATTTTGCTTGGCAGCATTGTGGGCTGGGCGATTAGATGCGGCGTGGACACGTTGGTCTCGACCTTGGACAGTGGCTGCATGGTGCTTTTTAACTTTGGGCATTGCTTTGGGGTCTTGGTGGGCATATTACGAGCTGGGTTGGGGTG
Organism: Lwoffella lincolnii; assembly: GCF_037201985.1. Taxonomy (NCBI): domain Bacteria; kingdom Pseudomonadati; phylum Pseudomonadota; class Gammaproteobacteria; order Moraxellales; family Moraxellaceae; genus Lwoffella; species Lwoffella lincolnii. The sequence continues at coordinate 632,665 of NZ_CP147511.1, forward strand.
GTTGGTGGTTCTGGGACCCTGTTGAAAATGCGTCATTGATGCCTTGGTTGGCATCAACCGCATTGTTGCATTCCTTGGCAGTGACTGAGCAACGTGGGGTGTTTAAGGCATGGAGCATCATGTTGGCAATTTTTACCTTTGGTTTGAGCTTGTTGGGTACGTTTTTGGTGCGTTCTGGTGTGATCACATCAGTACATTCGTTTGCCGCCGATCCAACTCGTGGGGTGGTGATTTTAGCCATTTTGGGCGTGGTGATAGGTTCTGGTTTATTGATGTTTGCCACTCGTGGTTGGCGATTGACGGTGGAGAGCCATTATCAGTTAAAATCTCGTGAAACCATGCTGGTGGTGAATAACATCATCATCTTAGTGGCAACCATTGTGGTTTTGCTGGGTACTTTATACCCCATCATTGCTGATGCGTTTCATCTTGGGCAAGTGTCTGTAGGACCACCGTATTTTAATGCGTTGTTTGTGCCGTTAACGTGGATATTGATGTTGGTGATGGGCATGGGGGCAACGCTAAGATGGAAAAAAGACAGTCGTCCAATGTTAGCAGCGGTGTTGACGGTTTTGCTAAGCTCAGCAGTATTGGCAGCGATATTGACTTATTTTATCAGTCCAAATGAGCCGTTTAATGTGGCGATGACGTTATTGTTATCTGTCTGGGTGCTTGCCTGGATGGGCATAGACATGAAGCATAAATTACGCCATGCTAAGCTTAATTGGTTGACCGCATTGATAAAACTGCCACTGAGTTATTGGGGCATGCAAGTGGCACATATTGGCATGCTTATTGTTGCCATTGGCGTGGGTGTGACCACAAGTTTAAGCGTAGAGACTGATGTTGCCATGGGGGTGGGGGACACAGCCAATGTGCGTGGTTATGAATTTGCCATGACAGAATTATCTGCTATTAGGGGTAAAAACTATGATGGTGAAATGGCAACGGTGATGGTGAGTAAAAATGGTCAGCACATTGGCACATTGCAACCACAAAAACGCACCTATGTGGTGTCGATGATGCCAATGACTGAAGCGTCGATTAATGCCAATTTAATGCGAGATTTGTATGTGGCATTGGGAGAGCCGATTGATGACACAGGCAACACATGGGCGGTACGTATCTATGTCAAGCCTGCCATTCGCTTGATATGGTTGGGGTCTATCATCATGAGTTTGGGTGGTTTGCTTGCGATGATGGATAAGCGTTATAGACTGAACTCTCGTCGTAAGTCAACCCCCATTTTTGAATCAAGCTGATGGCATTTAACTGGTTTTTCACAGATTTTTCACGGGTTTGTACCAACTTAGTTTTTTCAATCACTCAATTTTCTAATCACTCAGTTTTCTGGTCACTTAGTTTTCTAATCACTAGGTTTTGCCAATAAAAGGAGCATGTCATGAGTCAAAAAAATAAAACGTGGTTATTTTTGTTGCCTTTGCTGGTGTTTGCAGGGGTGTTGGTCATGCTTTATGGTAGACTGGGTAAGCCCACGGACGTACAGATGAACACTGCTTTAGAGCGGTCAGTGCCAACTTTTAGCTTGCCCATGCTGTCAGACACCAGCATCATTCTAACCAATGAACAATTGCCAAAAGAACCATATTTACTCAACGTTTGGGGGTCTTGGTGTCCCACTTGTGTGGCGGAACACCCCATGTTAATGCAATTAAGCCAACAAGGTGTGACCATGGTGGGGGTCAACTATCGAGATGATTTGTCTGATGCGTTAGGGTATCTTAATGATCATGGCGATCCGTTTGTGTTGTCTATCCAAGATGGTGATGGCACATTGGCATTGGATTTAGGTCTGACAGGAGCCCCTGAAACATTTGTCGTGGACGGTGATGGCATCATTCGTCAGCATATCTTAGGTGAGGTTGCCAAAGCCAATTGGTCTGCTCGCATTCAACCATGCCTGCAAGCATTGCAAACTAAAGCCAACAACCTGCATGAGGTGTGTCAATGACCATATTTGGCTTATCATGTTTGGATTTAAAATGGATAAAAAAAACATCGTTAAAATCCATACGCCTATTGGGTGTGTTGTCATTCACCATGCTTGTTACATTACAAGCCACATGGCAAGTTAGCCATGCTGCCATTGATGTCTATGAGTTTGACAATGAAGTTCAAGAGCATCGTTATCGTGAACTGATAGATGAATTTCGTTGTCCAAAATGCCAAAACCAAAATTTGGCGGGGTCAGATGCCCCCATTGCCCAAGACTTAAAGCAAAAAACGTATGATTTAATCAAGGCAGGGCAGTCTGACCAACAAATCCGTGAATATATGTTTGAGCGTTATGGCGATTTTATCAGTTATAAACCACCAATCAGACCATCAACTTGGATTTTGTGGTTTTTTCCACCTGTGTTGTTGTTAATGGCATTGATATTTTGGTATTGGCGTACCCGTAAGCCCCGTTTGGTCTGGGCTGATGACTCTGTGAATGATGGTCTTGATGACACCAGTGGTGATGCTGGGGCAAGCTTAACACCAGAAGAGCAGGTGCAACTTAATAAATTACTTTCTGAGTTAGACGCTGAGTATGATGAGCAATCAGGCATTGCAGGCATTGAACAGCCAAACAAAACCAAGCAAACAGCAGATGACAAGCAAATAACAGATAAAGAACATGGAGATGGCAATCAATGAGCAGTGCGGTGTTGTTTTTTACTCTGGTTTTGCTGATGTGTCTTTTGGTTGCCACTGTGGTGGTGATGCCTTGGCTTTACCCTGCCAAATCAAACCGTGATAACAAACTGCTGGCCGTCAATGTGGCAACGTTCAAACAGCGTTTGGCTGAATTGCAAATCGATAAAGACACTGGTGAGATTAGTACAGAACATTATCAACAGCAAAAACTAGAACTACAACGTCAACTGCTACAGGCAGAGCAATCAGAGCAACCTGCCAGACCTGTGCGTCTTGCCAATCGAATATTTATTCTGTCATGGATACCGCTATTGACATTTTTAGCGTATTTTCTCTTAGCTGACCGCACGCCAGTACTCCAACTATGGCAAGCACAAGACCGAGTAGGTAACGTTGCTGATGATTTATTAACAGGTAAAATAGATGTGCCACCCACATGGGCAACCCAAGACAGCATTGGACTTATCTCAGCCATGCAGACCAATGTCTATCGCCATGCTTATGATGCCAATCGTTGGATGCGTTTGTCTGAGTTGTTTTTATCATTAGAAGCGATAGAATCTGCCATGCAAGCCATGGCAAGGGCATACCGACTAGAACCTGATAATGACGACATTGCCATGACCTATGCTCAAATCAGCTTTCTTGCCAATGGGGCAAGACCAACGGCTGATGCTCGCCGTATCATTGAAAATTTTTTGCAAAAAGATGCCAATCATGAAGGGGCAATGATGCTGATGATAATGAGTGAAACCAGAGAAGGTAACCATGCACAGGCATTGGGTTGGATTGATAAACTGTCTGACAGCATCAGGAACAAATCAGGCGACCATAGTCAAGCTTTAGATAGCTTACAAAAACTGCATGATGACATCACCCAAAGACAACAAAAAGCCACCCAAGCACTTAAAGTGACAGTGAGTGTCAACACAAGCTTATTACCATTGATAAAAGAAAGTGATGACCTATTTGTCAGTGTGCAAGAGGTGGCTGGAGGACCTCCATATGCAGTGAAAAAATTACCAGTAACTGGCATCAACAATGGCATCATTGAAGTTGAATTAACTGATGATGAAGCCATGTTACCAGACAGACAGCTAAGCATGGGGCGTGGTGGCAATGCCAAGCTGAGCGTGAAAGCTCGCATCAGTGCGTCAGGTAATGCCAATAGTCAATCGGGCGACTTGACCAGCAACCCTGTGATATTGAATAAAGACAGTCAAAGTGTCAACATCGAAATTAATCAGCAAGTGCCTTAAACTTAAATGCTTCATACTTTTAAGTACTTTAAGCTTAAGTACCTTAAGCTTAAATATAAGCGTAAGAAAGGTTGTCGATTGATTGTATTTAAGATGCAGTCAGCATTTGTGTTATGCTAAGATAGTTAATCCAATTTATAAAAATATGACTTGTCATATGGATAATTGATGTTAAGCCAACAGGAGCAGTTATGAAACGCATCATTTTGTTAGGTCCTCCAGGGGCGGGTAAAGGCACACAAGCCCAATTCATTGCTAAAGAATTTAACATTCCGCAAATCTCAACAGGCGATATGTTGCGAGCCGCCATCAAAGACGGCAGTGAACTTGGCAAACAAGCCCAAGAAATCATGAATGCTGGTGGCTTGGTATCAGATGAGCTTATCATCAACTTGGTTAAAGAGCGCATCGCCAAACCCGATTGTGCCAACGGCTGTATTTTTGATGGCTTTCCACGCACCATACCACAAGCTCAAGCATTGAGTGATTCTGACATCATCATTGATGATGTCATTGAAATTTGTGTGCCTGATGATGACATTGTCAGCCGTTTATCAGGCCGCCGCCAACATCCCACCTCTGGGCGCGTCTACCACATTAAACACAGCCCACCCAAACAAGCAGGCATTGATGATGTGACAGGTGAGCCGTTGGTACAACGTGAAGATGATAAAGAAGACACCATTCGTGAACGGTTAGCAACTTACCATAAGCAAACCGCAACTTTGGTTGATTTCTATCAAACTCTTGCCAAGCAAGGCGGTGATGCACCAAGCTATCATAAATTTGATGGCACGCAGGACATTGAGCAAGTCAAACAGCAAATCAGCAGTGCCTTGAATATGTGACAGACAACAAAAAGGCACTAAAAACTGGCAAAAATGATTGACAGACAGCAAAAGGGTGCTATAATATGCACCCTATACAGCAATCGCTGATATCCTACATGCCAGTGTGGTGAAATTGGTAGACACGACGGATTCAAAATCCGTTGCCCTTAAAAGCGTGTCGGTTCGAGTCCGACCACTGGTACCATATGACAGTCTGTAGACCTTCTACAGAAGTCTATAAAAGCCCAAACTATCAATATTTGGGTTTTTTTAATGTCTGTAGCAGTACGCCTTAATCTGTTGCAATCTGTGTTTTTTAGCAGTAATTTTTTAAATTTACTGTTTTTGCTCAAAAATTACTGTTATGACTCGTCAAACCGTTGCCCTAACTGCCACGCAAGTGGAGCGTGCTAAGCCTAAAGACAAGCCCTATCGTCTGTATGACGGTGGTGGGTTGGTGCTTAACGTTGCCAAGTCTGGCACAAAGACTTGGTATCTACAATACTCACACCCTTACACAAAAAAACGAGACATGTTTAAGTTGGGCAGATACCCATCTATGTCTTTGTCAGATGCTCGCAAAAAAGCGATTTACTGCAAGATGGTATTGACCCCAAACAAGCCAAAACGGATGCAGATAAACTAAAATCTGATGAATATGCCAACAATTTTAAATCTGTCTTTGACCAATGGCTAGAGTCAAAGGACTATAGCCCTGCAACATGGCAAAAAATGCAGACATACAGCAAAGAGATTTTGGCGGTTATTGGTGATAAACCTGTCAGCCAAATAACCACTGCCGACTAAAACCTGTTGAAAGGGCAGGGCAGTTTACCAAACTACAAAAAATGCGAACAATGATTGGTCAAGTGATGACTTATGCCATCGCCACAGGTAGGGCAGATAACAACCCTGCTCTGTATTTGCGTGGGGTATTTAAGTCAGGAAAAGTCAGGCATAACCCTGCTGTTTTGGACGAAAAAAGACTTACTGAGCTGGTGCAAGGCATTGATGGCTATCATGGTAGATTTACCACTCGTTTGGCGTTGATGTTTGCCCTGTTGACCTTTGCTCGCCCTGGCGAAGTCAGGCATATGCTGTGGCAAGATGTGGATATTGACAATGGCTTATGGGCATACACTCCAAACAAAACTGCGAAATCCACTGAAGTGCAGATATTTTCTCCTTTATCATCACAAGCCATCAATATTTTGCGACAGGCCAAAGAGTATCATCATGCGGATTTGGTGTTTCCATCAGCGGTTAGCAATATCAGACCGCTGTCTGAAAATACGCTCAATCAAGCATTAAGGCGGATTGGCTTTGACAGTGGCGAACAGACCAGCCATGGGTTTAGGGCGATTGCTCGCACACTGCTAGAAGAGCGGTTTGGCTATGATTATCGTATGATTGAGATGCAATTGGGGCATCAGGTGAGAGACGCTAATGGCAGAGCATACAATCGGGTGCAGTGGGTGGATAAAAGACGTGAGATGATGCAGAGATGGGCAGATTACCTATATGAGTTAAAAGAGCGGTAAAACCGCTCATGCTTGGGTGTAATTTTGCTCTATCCATTCATCAACATCACTTTCTTTCCATGCGGTAACTTTGCCATGTTTGTAGGGTTTTGGGAACTGCTCTTTTTTTAGCTTTTCCCAAATTGTGGATTTGTCCAAGGCGGTCTTTTTTGCCACGTCTGCTATGCGTAGCATGCTTGTAGGTTTTGCTTTCATGGCTTTTGTCTCCTTTTCATTGCTTCTAGCAGTAGGTCTTGTATGTCTCGTTTTGATGTGCGGCGTTCGATGACCAGCTCGTCCACCGTGTCTTTGGCAATTAGGTGGTAGATATAGACAGGGCGTTTGTGTCCTGCTTGGGCTTGGCGAGTGGGTCCGATGCGTTCGACAATCTGCTGATACTCTTCTAAGTTCCACCAGTGTCCGAATACGGCTAAGATGTTGCCGCCGTCTTGTAAATTAAGCCCGTGTCCTGCACTGGCAGGGTGGGCGAACAAGACAGGGATTTTGCCAGCGTTCCAGTCTTTGATGGTCTGTGGGTCATCATCTAGCGGTTTGCCTTGTTTAAAGGCTCTTTGTAGTCGCTCTAGGTCAGACTTAAAGTGGTAGGCGACCAGCACAGGCATGTCGCCTGCTTCTTCGATAATGGATTCCAAGGCTTGTAGCTTTACGTCATGTATCTGTTCAAAGCCGTTATCGGTGTACACCGCTCCGTTAGCCAGTTGTAGGCATTTGATGGTTTTGGCAGCGGCGTTCATGGCTTCTACTTCGGTTTGCCCAATTTCAAAAAACATCTCTTTTTCCATTTTTTCGTATAGTTTGCGGGCGTTGCTCGGCATGTCCAGATACACGTCCACGATGACAGGCTTGGCAATGTCAAAATAATCTTGAGCGTCTAGGGTTAGGCAGATGTCGTTAAGCCGTGCATGGATTTGTTCTTGGGCAAAGTCGTGTGGTTCAAGGCGTACCGCAAAGCGTTGGTTACCCATTTGTATGGCTTTAAACCAGCGGTTTTTGAACGCTGTAAACGAGCGTCCAAGGCGTTGCCCGCCGTCCAAAAACCAAAGCTGTCCCCACAGGTCAATCAGCCCGTTTGGGCTTGGGGTGCCAGTCAGTTCAATAAAGCGGTCAACATGGCTATGGGCGATTTTGGCTAAGGCTCTGGCTCGTTTGCTACCGCCACGGCTGCGGTAGGATTTTAAGCGGGTGGACTAGTCAGCGATGACGGTGTTAAACCGCCAGTTGTCGCCCAGCTTTGCTACCAGCCACGGTAGGTTTTCATAGTTCATGGTGTACACGTTGGCATCAGCGTGCAGGGCTTCGGTGCGTTGTTTGTCGCTGCCGATAATCGCTGACACTTCGATGTCTGATAGATGCTGCCATTTGTCTGCTTCGTCCACCCAAGTGCTGGCGGCGACTCGCTTGGGGGCGAGTACCAGCACGGGCTCTGGCTCAATAAGCTGTAGCATGTCGATGGCGGTCAGACAAGACACGGTCTTGCCCATGCCCATGGACGCCCACAGGGCGTTGCGGGGCGTGGTTAACAGATGCTCAATGGCGGTCTGTTGGTAAGGGCGTGGGGTAAATGGTTTACGCATTGTTTAAACCTAAAAGAGTGTCTAGTGCTTCTATTATCTGTCCGCCATTCTCAGATACTTCTATCTCTATATGACTATTTGCTGTACCGTCATAGCTTCTTTTTGCGTACACATGTGTAACGGCATCATCGTCTACAGTGATGCTGTAAACCGTTCTTTTATAAGCCCTAGGCTCATGAAAAGAAGCTCTTCTCACAACCAATTTGCCAAAGTCGCCCTGTAGCTCTCGACTTTTTCTAAGTGTATTAACTGTTCTCATTTTCAACTCTCACTGTCATTTAATTTAGCAATCAAACAATCCACGTCCGCACGGCTAGCCACCACCGTTACCCATTGTCCGTGTTGTCGCATTCGCTCGTGTTCTCGTTGTTGTCCTGCCCTTGGCTTTTGCTTGGGAGCTTTGACTTCCACCCAAAGGGTCATGTGTGGCAACATCAAGATGCGGTCTGGGCAGTGGTTGTGTCCGACCCATTGGCATTTACGCACCAATGCCCCTATCTCTTTGGCTCGCTTGATAAGATATTTTTCGATGTCCTTTTCAACCGTCATCATCAATCTTTCCTATATCGATATGCTTCAAACCCACCTGCCGCCAGTGGTAAGCCGTCTGCCCATGGTGGGTTGGTGGCAAGCAGTGAGCTTAGATGCTTGGGGTTAAAGTCGTCCGTGTCTGGGGCTTCACAGATGACTTCATCGTGTACGGTGAGTACGATGTCATAGCCTGCCTGTTCAAGGGCGTGCATGTTGTACGCTAGGATGTCACGGGCAAGGGCTTGGCAGATGTTCTCAAACAGTTTGCCGCCATAGGTGTCCAGATATTCCCATTTTCGGCTGTATTGATTTACGCCTTGGTAAACAATCTTGCCGTCCTTAAGCCCAATATTGGGATAGCACAGATAGCGACCACTGGGCAGACGGATGCGTAACCACTTGCCGTCACGTCGCACTACCAGTTTGCGAGCGTGAAAGGTTTGGCTTGGGTTGGTTATGGCAGAAGTAACCACCGCTTCTAGCTCTTTCCACAGACTGCTGATGTTTGGGTGGGCTTCTCGCCACATGACCTTAAAGCTGTCACAGGTGAGCCATGTCTTTTTTGCCAGTTCGATGGTTTGTCCTTGCTCCTGTATAAAGGTCATTGTGCTTAGGGCTTTTTCTTTGACGTGTTGGGGCAGGGCACCCCATGCGTCGTCAGCCATTTGTGTTAAGTCAATGCCATACGCCAGTGCCATGTTTTTAAACGCTCCCACGCCACCAGCGTACCCCAATGCCAGCTCTTGCACTTTGCCGATTTGACGCTGTTCTTTGGTCACCGCTGTGGGCGAGATGCCAAACTACTTGGCGTAAGCAAGTTTGTACAAGTCATGCCCTTGTCCGCTGTCAAAGGCTCTAAAGGCATCTAACTTCCACGTTTCGTCCGCCAGCCATGCTTGTACTCGCCCTTCGATGTTGGATAGGTCGCTGACCACCAGTTTTTTACCGTTTGGGGCGATGATGCAACCACGGATGGCAGAGCTGGTCAGCTCCATAAGGTTGTCGGTCGGTAGCTTAGCTCCGCCAAGCTTTAAGGCGGTGATGCCATCGTCTATGTCGCTTTGCTTTAGGCTTGGTTGGGGTAGGTTTTGGGGTTGAAAGGTACGCCCTGCCTAACGCCCTGTACGTGCTGCCCCTGCAAACTATAACGTCCCCCTAAGTCTACCGTCATCGTTGACTGACCGCTGTAGGGCTTGGTACTTGCTGGTGCTGGTGGTGCTGGCTTGCAGACGGATGCGTAACAGCTCTTTGACAGGCTTTGGTACGCTGTCATCGGCTAGGCGTTTTTCTAAGGTGCTTTTTTGCAAATCAGGCAGCGTGATGCCGTATTCTTGTAAGAGATGCTCGAGCATCGCATCTCGCTGGGTTGCAGACTGTACGTCATCGTTGGTCTTGTCTTGTGTGACCTTGGCAAGGCGTTTTTTCTCTGCTTTGATGGTTGTCATTGCTGAGTTGACCAGCTCCATGTCAACGGCAAAGTCACGGTCGTTGATGCGTTGGTTAAGTAGCCAGTGACGTTGTTCGGTTTTCATGTTCCAGCTTGGCATGGCGTTGTCGATGGCTCGCATGGCTTCTACGTCTAGCCGTGCATATTCGACAAACTTTGCCCAGTCTTCAGGGTGGGTGTCGGTAGTGGCTCGCTCAAGCTTGCGGTGTTTGCCTTGCGGTTTGCAAAATTGCAACACCAGTCGTCTGCCGTCTTTGTCTTTGGAGTGTTCTGCTTTGACTCCGACAATGTCGCACAGGTCACTAAGCAAGCCGACCAGCCCATGGCAATAGGCGGTAATCATGGTGTCTCGCCATTTGTCTACAGGGGTGACAAAGCCGTTGTACTTAAGCACGTTGCGGTCAAACATGGCGTTATGTGCGACAAGGGTGTCGGCCTCTGCTAATAGCTGTTCAACAATCAGTGAGTAGTTTTTTTGCCCTGTTAAGTCCAACACTTGAGCAGGCTTATCATCAACGGCATAGGCAAATAGTAAAATCTCGGCATCTTGGGCATAGCGGTAAGTGCCGTGCTTGATGGGCGTTTTGCTGTAGGTCTCTAAGTCTAAATAAAGCGTGGGCATGGTTGGTTGTCCTTTAGGCTGGTTTTGATAAGCCAACCGTTGCGGTTGGTATGGCTGATTGGCTTATCAAAACGGATTGGTTACGCCAATCACTCGCTTGCACAGGCAAGATAAGGGGTTAAACAAACTCTTCGGCTTCTGCCCCTTCGCTGATGTCGTCAAAGTCATCTTCGCTGGCAACGCCACCCCCTGCAAAGGCATCACCGTTAGCATAAAACTGCACGCCTTTTAGGCTGGCGTTGATGCGTTTGCCCCATTGGTTGTCTTGTGCCCAAATCTCGACAATGGCGTTGACGTAACAGCCTGCGTACACCACGCCATCAGCTTCGGTCAAGGGGCTGCGGTCTTTGTTGAATACGGTGGGACGTTGACGGTTGGTGGCAGACAGTGCCATGTTGCCTTCAAAGCCTTCGTACTCGGCTTTGGCATCGCCGTCGATAAAACAGATTTTGTTGCCTGACTTCAGCTGTTTGACGATGCTGTCGGCTTTTATGCCCCATTTGGCTTTTGCCACTTCGTTGATGGCGTTGTCGATGGCTTTGGCGTTGGCACTGCCTTTTTCGATAATGAGCTGAGCCCCAAAGTTGTCAAACTGCTCTGATGGGCGAAAGATGTTGGGGAATGCCAAACGGACGTTTTTAAGGGTAAGTTTCATGGTGTTAGCTCCTGTGCTTAGGTCATGCTTGGGTGATGTCGTCGAACTCGTCGGCGACGTTGAAGTTAAGGGCTGGATGTTTGTCCGACTTGGGGGCAATGCTGGGTTTGCCCTCAGGTTTTACAATGATGTCTTGTAGTTTGCCCCATTGGATGTCGCCTAGGGTGCCTGCTTTGTGCAGTTTTTCGGCGGTGGTGGGGCTGATGAGTTTTTTGTCATACATGTCATCGACTTTTAGCCGCATGGTTTTTAGTGTCTCTTCGGCGGCGGTGTCATCTGTCCATTTGCGAGCCCCTGCCCGACCTTCGACCAGCTTGTAGCCTGCCACAGGGTTGCCGTTAAGCAGGTGGTCGTACACGGCAGTTTCAACGCTTTTGCACCAGTCTTGTATCAGCTTGATGCGGCTGTACATGACGGCTAAGGTGTCACTGTCATACTTGGCATCGCTGACGCAAAGCGGTGCGTCTAGGCTGGCAAACTCATCGCTGACGCTCTGATGGACAAACTCGGCATAGGGCTTACACTCGGTTTTGGCTTTGCAGTATTTGCAAGCGTCTTGGCTTGGGGCAAACAGCCCTGTCAAGTCGCTGTCCACGTCTAGGGTGTGGATAAGCTTGGCGGTGTGGCTGACGCTCTTGCCCCATGCTTTTAGCTTGTCAGTACGGATGCTCCATTCGCTGACATGGTTGAGCCGTGGCTGGCAGACGATAAGGCGGACTTGTTGAAAGTCGCCAAGCATCTGATACTGTAGCACCGCCGCCAAGCCGTACAGCATCAGCTGTGGGTTGTTGTCGGCATCGATGCGGTTGCCTTGACCGTATTTAAGGTCAATGACAATCAGCTCGTCATCGGCAACGATGACCACATCGGCAGTGCCATAAGCGTCCGCTTCGCCTGTGATGGGGGTGAGCGGTAGGCGTTGCTCGATGTCCAAAACGCCACCCGTGCTTTGCTGTACGCTTTGGACAGTGTCGATGTATTCTTGAACATAGCTTGTCATCAGGAGGGGGGTGATTTCAAAGTGATATTTATACGCTCCGATGGGTTCGCCTGCACTTTTAAGCAAACTGCATTCGCCTTTTTCGGTCACTAAGATGCCACCGCCATTGTAATCAGCGGCAGGCTGGCGTTGCTGTAGGCAAATCTCTGCTAAAAAATGGGCGGTAGTGCCTTCGGCAGCGTATTCATTGCTGTCGTTGGGTTTGTCCGCTTCCATTAAGCTGGACGCTGGGCAAGTAAGCCAGCGGTGGGCGGATGACGGAGATAGTTTGGCGTGGGCGGTCATTATAGGGTCTCCATTTTGGCGATAAAGTCGGCATATTGGGCTGGCTCTAGCTCTTGGGCGTTTTTGATGCCCAGCTCGTTAAACAGGTCACCGACTTGGGCTTTTTTGCCTGCTCTTAAGGCATCCAACACCGCTGCTTTGACATCGTCATAGACGTATGTTTTGTCTTCGCTGACAGGGGGATCGGCGGCGGTGTCAGTATTAGGCGGTGTATCAGCCGTCTGAGCGTCTGTGCTGTTGTCGGCTTGGGTGACAGGAGCGTCTGCCTTGTCGGTGGCTTGTGGCTCTTTTAGCGTTTGGGCAGTGGCTGCCGTAACGATGGCGTTAGGCTTTTGCTCGATGATGTCACAATAGCGGTCAATACTGGCAGATAAGCCAATGATGGCTTGTGAGCTGTGTTTGATGGCGTCAGCGATGGCGGTGATGGCGGTTTCGATGCTCATGGGTTTTGCTCCTAGTGGATAAAGTTGTTGGATTTGGGGTTGATGGTTTGGTTAATCATGTTGCAGGCAAATTCACTTTGACCTGCGTACTGCTGTTGTAGGTCCTCTAGCTCGCCGATAAATCCTTGTAGTGCGTCTAGCAGTTCCTGTTTTTTATAGCTCTTGCCGTTGATGTCACGCATCCTGCTAAGCGTGTCTTCTAGAAAGTCTTATTCAGGCAGCTGGGCTTGGATGTCAATGAGTAGCCCTTGCACTTCGTCCATGGGCATTTGGCTTTTGTCGGTATAGGCTGCCAGCTTCTCGGTGAGAGCGGTCTCTAGGTTGGTGCTGGCAAGTGGGTCTAGCTCACCTTGGGCATGGTCAACGAGCTGCTCGGTGGTCATGGCTCTTAGGGTGCTAAGGGGGCAGATGTATGACATGGCGGTCAGTCCTTGGTTGGTGTGTTGCGGAGGTTTGGGCTTTGCCAGTCGATTAACATCTGGTCGTTGGGGCTGATGTACTGCTTAATCATTGCATCTTGGTTGGCGTACTCTGTATCGCACGCCTTAACACACCCCAACAAAAACAGAATCATCAAGCCATGGGCAATGATGATATGGGTTGTTTTTCTCATGCGACCTCCCACCCTTTTAATTCATCAAAACGGTCTAAAAAACCTACACAAAAACTATGCTTGGGTTTTTTACTGATGGGGTCAAGCAGCATCAGCGTTTGACGTCTGTCTCTGACAGAGACTTGCACAATCTCACCAGTTGCTTGATTTTTTAGCTGTTGGCGTTGTTTGATGTCTGATGTTTTCATATTCCCTCCCCATGCGTCATACACACTTTGTGTTATTGATGGGGTTATTATATCTTGATTACGATACTAAGTTAACGTTAAAATGATATTTTATCGTGTATTTGATAAAAATATCGTAAATATTATCCAAGACACAAAAAACTCCGCATTTAGCAGGGTGTGGGTGTTGGTGAGGCGTAAAAAAACCGCCTTAGTGGGCGGTTGAGGGTGGGGCTTAGGCGGTGGGTAGTTAAGATATTGTGTTGACGTGTCTTATGACAACTCTTGAAGGTTTATACTGCTTTGTGTTCTTGTTGTATTTCTCTATGACAGTGATGTCCGCATTGATTTGGCGATGCCCGTGTAAGCTGTTTGGGTCGATATCGTTGCTTAACTCAAACGTAACTCGGTCACTAAATAGCTTGGGGACGATGCCTCCCCAACCTTGTGTTGCTCTGTCTTGGTCGCTCGCATGGATGAACAAATCAATCTTGGTATGATCTTTTTCTTTAGTTTGTGGAGGCTCAAATTCAACTTTTTCAGGCGTTTTTTCGATAATATCGGTAGGAATTTGCTCATAGAATTGTGAGGCTTGTTGCTGATCGCCGATGTCGATAGTTGCATTTGAGTCATTTTTGGCAGGTTTGATAAATTCGGCAGATTTTTGGACAGTCTTTTTGTCCATCGTGCCGTTCACAATCTCTACGACTTGCTCACCTGTTAAGTCTGAATTTTCGCTTAATACGGCAACACTAACACTATTATCGTAGTAATTATTTACGATTGGCGTATCTTTCGAACTGCAAGAATTTATCGCCATGATAGTCCCTGCTGTCACAACAGCACCTACGCCTGCGTAAAGAATTTTGCTTAACATGTTATGGTTTTTCACACTATCATCTACAACCTCTGTCAGAGTTGTGTTTAGTTTTTTGGCATTATCTTCGCCCACAAGACCAACCGCACACTTCACTTTGAGCCGCTCTAACAGGCTACCCGCTTCGACATCTTGTACAATGATATCGGTCGTTTTAATGTGTAAATCGGGTCGAATTTTATTGACGACAGAAACGCCTTTGGGTATTAGGTGTTTAAGTGCGTTTAGGCTTATTATAACATCATCAAGCGTTGGTTCGTTGGTGATGTTGTATGTTACTTTAAAATCAAATTCAAATATTTGTTCGGTCATATTCTGCCTCTATTACCTATCAAGAATGTTTGCACACCTATCTAAGTGCAACCCTTCCACCGCTACCGATATTTCACATACTTACTGTCCACAATGCCCACCAGTCGGCACTCGCCCATGGGGATAATCTTCTGATCCACCCAATCAGAGTTAAGTGGTCTTAGATACATGTCTGCTGAGGTGTCACCGATGACCAGTTGCTTAAAGGTGGCTTCTTTGTCGTCGTTGCATTGGATAACAATCAAGTCACCGTCTTTTAGCTCCAAAGGTGAGATGGTCGGCTCTATATAGATGATGTCACCAGGGCGAAACTCAGGGTACATGCTGCGTCCCTGTACAATCAGTCCAAAGGCATGACAGCTTAAATTCTTGGGGCGTGGCACATACTCGATGATATCGTCTAGTGTGGTGGGTATGACTTCCACAAATGCCCCTGCCGCTACCCAACTGATGACAGGCATCATGCCGTCCATGTTGTGGTTGATGTCCACCAACTCGGTGTCATAAGGGGTGGAGATGTCGTCTGGTTGGGCTTGCTCGGCTTTGGCTATCATGGCTTTAAGTTGCTCGATGCTGGGTTTGTCTTCTTTAGGGTCTTTACCGTACGCCAACCATTCATAGCTGACGCCCAAAGCTTTTGCAATTTCAGGTAGAGAAGTAGATGACTTATTTCTACCGTTCTCAAGGTCAGAAATCTGTCCTTGTGATTTCATTCCTGCCGCCACCAGCAATTCTTTTTGCGTCATCTTTGCATCTTTTCTCGCCTTTTTCAGACGGTCGCCCAACGTTAAATTCTGCATAATATCCCCCCTTGCATCGTAAACATGATAATTATGCCTTAAAATAACATCGTTTTAACGTTGATTTAACAACGTAGTTACGATATTATAACAGTATTTATGGGAGCGAATGTGATGAAAAACCAAACTGAATGGACAAACATCGTTAGAGAATTGCTTAAACATCAAACTCAAACCGAGCTTTCTTCTAAAACAGGCATTCATCAAGGCGTCATCAGTGAATTAAACCGAGGCAAGCCAAAACCCAATCTGTCTTGGCGATATGGCAACGCCCTGATGAATGCGTATAACAATCTTAAACAAGAAAACCACCCATCATAACAACATCATCTGCCACCCCAAGCGGACACAAAAGGCAACCACCATACACTACTATGGATTTCACATCAAAGACTACCGGGCCCGAACCGCCCACCTAACCCCACTTGAGCATTACATCTATTGCACCCTAATAGACTGGTACTACCTAAACGAAAAGCCCTTTAGCAGCGTAGAAGAAATTGCCCGTTACCTCTTATTGCCCTTAACCGACGAAAACACCCAAGCGATTAACAACGTGCTGGATGAATTCTTCAACTTTCACAAAGGCAAATATCACCACACAAGAATCAACCAAGAAATCAAGAATTTCAAGGCAGGCAGATACACACTAGACAACAACAACCCCAACGCCCACCAAAAACAGGGTAACCAAGCAAGTCACGAAACGGTCACGGAAAGTCACGAAGCAGGTAACGGCAACAGTCACGCACAAATAACGCAAAGTCACGGCAAAAACGACGCCATAACCATTAACCATAAACCATTAACCAATGATTTATTTAACCCCCCCTAAAGCCCCCCCCTTGGCGACACCATAGCCAAAACTGGCAAAACCGACCAACACAACCAAACCAGCCAAGACATATTTGATTTTTGGCTAGACATCATGGACAAAGACCCAGCCAAATGGAAACTCACCGATGACAGAAAACGCAAAATCATCGCACGGCTCAAAGACGGCAAAGACAGCACAGACATCAAACAAGCCATCTACAACGCATCACAAGACCCATGGGCAACCGCTCACGGCAAAACCGACATCAGCTACATCTGCCAATCTGACGCAAGACTGAGCGAATTTTTACTCAAAAAACCCCAAGCCATGCAACGCAGACAACACAACCAACCCACAGCACAGGAAACCAACACCATGCAACACATCAGCTAAATCATTTTGCCACAACAAACACCAACACAACCCCAAACACCAACACAACCCAAGGCTACTGGCAAAAACTTGACGCAGCCGCAGCCACCTACTTTGCCCAAAGAAACCAACACGACCAACAACAGCACCCAACAGCCAACCAAGCCAACAACTCATCAACGCCATACAAATCTTATTCAAACAGTGGAAAGCATGGTTTAAACACAAAATGCAAACCAAAGACAGCGAAATTGACTGGAGCTTTGACATGGTGCTGGTATGGGCAAACTACCTAACCCAAAAACAAATCACCCTAGCAGAATTCAACCAAGCCAAAACAAAATCATTTGATGGCGACTGGGCCCCAAACAACGCCCAAGAATTCCTAAAACTGGCACGCCCCAACATCAACACCTACCCAGACGCTCAAACCGCCTTTGAAAACGCCTGCCAAGAATGTGGCAAACGTGGCGACACCAAAAGAAACTGGTTACACATCGTCGTAGCAGAAACCGCCAAACGCATAGGACATGGCAAACTGGCATCATGCGACAACAAATACGCCCCCCACTTTGGCAAAATCTACCAACAAGTCATCACCGAACACAGCCAAGGAGCAACATTCACCCTACCAAAAACGCACAGATTAACCGACAACAGCCACAAACCCATTGACTGGAGCAAGTATAATAGCGGAAAAGAAATTGAACGCCGTCTACAAGCATTTAAACGCCAAATCGCCACGCCAGCCCCAACCAAACGAGCATCAGCATGAAACCACCAACCAAACCTAACAACCAACCAGGACGGCTAAAACAAAAAATCCAAGCACTCGGACGGCTAAAACAAGGGCAAATGAACAAAACCGAACAAGCCTATGCCAACCACCTTGAAACACTCAAAACAGCAGGTGACATCGTTTATTACACCTTTGACGGCATCAAGCCTATACCCATTTAAATTTTTAGCAGTATACAAAACCCCAAAAAAACAAGGTGGTGGCTGGCAATATGAAGAATTTTGACTGGGATTATAAAGCAGATTAATCGGAATGACCGATTTTTTAACTGAGCATCAACATGAAATACCAAAACCCAAAAACAGGACAAACAGCGGTCATCACAACACCGCCAACCCCACAAAACACCACAGTAACCTACATCATTGATGACAAAATCATGATAAGCGAGACATGGGACGACTTCATCAAAAAATTTAGGACACTGACCAAATGATTGACCCACTCATCGAATGGGGCAAATGGGCACGGCATGATTATGGCTATTACAGCAGCCCCATGTATCGGCTGATGAAGCGAAACAACCCCAAATTTAACACAGGCTGGCGTGGCGATGTGCCACAAATCAGCGATAATGACGCCCTAAAAGTGGATAAGGCGGTTTGTGAGTTGGCACGTCATTCCGTTATCTTAGCAAACGTACTAAGGCTAAGGTACATCAACGACTTAAGCTTACGAGCCATCAGCCGTTACTATCTGACCCCACTTGAATACCCACAGCAAGTAGGCATGGGCTGGCAGGATAAACAACGTAAAAAAGTCTGTCATAAAACCGTGGCAAAACTGTTGCAACAAGCAGAACGCATTGTCAGACAAAAGATTTAACCGCCTTGTATTTGCTTGGAGTGGGCTAAAATGGCTTGTTTAATGGCATAAGCTTGATTATCATCATGGTGCATTTTAATCACCTGTAAAGCATCATAGATGGCTTGTTCATGCTGACTTATGACCAACGATGTGCGTAATAAAGCACGGTTTTGGTAAGCGATATTGGCACGGACTTGGGCAGATTTATTCATGATTGACCCCTTGATTTTTTTTTTGAATCATACTAATATGGGGGTAAGGAGTGCGTTAGATGAGAGATATGAGAGTGTCATCTCACCTAACGCCCCACTTGATAACTGCTGATTATCTTGTGGGCTTGCTATCTTAATATGCTGGTATTACCAGCAGTAGTAAGACAACAAAAACGATGAGCTTGATAAGTGCGTTCATCGTTTTCTCCTTAGTTTACGGTAACGGTGGCTACCGTTTACCAATCAAGCACCCCCTGTACTTGATTTGCCTATTATATAGTGCTATATGTATTTTATCAAGTGCTATATATAAAAAATCTGCTCTTTTGGGCAGATTCTTTATTGGCAGGTTTTTTTGATAAAGGCTGGGGAATGGGATTAGTCAGGCTCTTTTTGTTTGCCCAAATTGTACGCCCGAACAGCGTCCATAATCAGCTGATTTTGGGGTATGCCTAAGCGTTTGGATAGGGATTTGATGAGTTCTATGTCATCAAGTTTTAGGGTGAATGCTTTGTTTTTTACCCCACGGCGTGCGTTGCTGTCTTTTTGGATTTGGGCTTGGGTTTTTGGGTTGGCAACGATTTTTGGCATTTGACTTTTTCCTTTGAGTTTACTAGTATGAAAGTTAAGGAGCAGGTTACAGGGTGCGCTAACACCCCATAACCCCCAACTAAGTTATTATAAGTACCGTAACTTAGTTGGCTTGCTATCTAGTACGCATTATTGCTAATGAGTAGTAAGACAACAAGGACAATAAATTTGATAACGTGCTTCATTGTCTGTTCCTTATGTTACCGCTAGGCTTGTCCTAGCCCAACCAACACCCCTTGTGTTGATGGGGTTTGTTATAGCCTAGCTTACCCAAAAGATCAAGTAATTATTACAGTTTTTTATAATATTGTTATGATTATTTGGCTTTTTTGTATTTAAAAAAAACCGCTTATGATGTCATCATAGGCGGTTTTTTTATTGCAACAATCCCCAAAATAAAGGGGGTATCTATTAGATAGACCCTTTTAAAAACCAAATAAATTATGGTAGGGGTTATGGGAGTATCGTAAGATACGCTGTTACCTAGCGGACAGTACGCCAATCCTGTAACCCCTACCATCCTAAAAGTGGCGTTTTTTTTGTGGTAGGAATTTTTTAAAACTTATCACTAGGACTTGATTTTCACCCCAAAGACTGCTAAAGTTATACTATGTTTGAAAAAAGTTGCAACAAGGTGATGACTTAGGTGGTCATCGCCTTTTTTGTTGTTATTTATAAATTTTTATCAAAATCCCTACTTGTTTAAGTGGGGATTTTGCTTTTTATGCGTTTGAAAAAATCTTAAAAAAGGAGCGTAAGCATGGCGAAACTTACGCCAAAACAGACACGCTTTTGTCAGTTGTATGTGGAGCTTGGCAATGCGTCTGAAGCTTATCGCCAAAGTTATCATGCTGATAATATGAGCAATACCACCATTCACCGTAAGGCATCTGAGTTGTTAGCCATGGATAAGATTAAAAGACAAGTTGATGAGTTGCAAGCAAGCCACAGACAGCGTCATGATTTGACGGTTGATGATTTGTTGGCGGAATTGGAACAAGCTCGCATGGCTGCTTTGGCGTGTGAGCCACCTCAGTCTGCGTCTGCTGTGTCTGCCACCATGGGTAAGGCGAAGCTGCTCGGCTTGGATAAGCAAACGATAGACCATACGTCAAGTGATGGTAGTATGACGGTTAAGCCCATGGTCATTGAGCTGATTGCTCCTAATATTGACCCCATTGACCACGCTAATTTTATAAAAGATGAAAGTTCAGATTGAGTTGCCCCCCAAGCTTATTCCTGTGTTTTTGGGTAAGGCTCGCTATCGTGGGGCGTATGGGGGGCATGGCAGTGCTAAAACTCGCTCGTTTGCGTTGATGACGGCGGTGCGTGCTTATCAGTTTGCTCAGATGGGTCAAAGTGGGGTGATTTTGTGTGGGCGTGAGTTTATGAATTCGCTTGAAGACAGTTCAATGCAAGAGATTAAGCAAGCCATCGGTTGTGTGTCTTGGCTTGATGATTATTTTGATGTGGGTGAGAAGTACATACGCACTAAGAATCGTCAGGTCAGCTATGTTTTTACAGGGTTACGCCACAATCTTGATAGCTTAAAGTCTAAGGCTCGTATTTTGATTGCTTGGATTGATGAGGCGGAGAATGTCAGTGAAAAGGCGTGGGCGAAGCTTATTCCAACGGTGCGTGAAGATGGCAGTGAGATTTGGGTTACTTGGAATCCTGAAAGCCGTGGCAGTGCCACTGATAAGCGGTTTCGCCAAACACGCCATGATAAGCTTGTTAAGCTAAATTATCAAGACAATCCGTTTTTTCCCAAGGTGCTTGATGTTGAGCGGTTGGCTGATCGTGAACGCCTTGATGATGCGACGTATAAATGGATATGGGAAGGGGCTTATCTTGAGATGAGCGATGCTCAGGTGTTTAAAGATAAGTTTGTGATACAAGATTTTGTCCCAAGGCAGGGCTGGCATGGGTCTTATTTTGGTTTGGATTTTGGCTTTGCTCAAGACCCAACCGCTGGCAGTAAGTCATGGGTGGCTGATGATTGCTTGTACATTGAGCATGATATAAGTCAGGTAGGGCTTGAGATTGATGATACGGTGGTGGCGGTGATGAAAGCGTTGCCTGATGTGGCAGAGCATGTGCTGGTGGCGGATAATGCCAGACCTGAGAGCATCAGTTATTTAAAGCGTCATGGGTTGCCTTATGTTAGGGCGTGTGATAAGGGGCGTGGCAGTGTGCAAGATGGCATTGCTTATTTAAAGAGTTTTAAAAAAATTGTCATTCATTCACGGTGCATGGCAACCGCCCAAGAGTTTCGTTTATACCGTCATAAGGTGGATAGGCTGTCAGATACGGTGTTGCCTACCCTTGTTGATGCCCATAATCACGTCATTGATAGTTTACGTTATGCCCACGAACGCAATATGAAGCGTGGGGTTCATTCGTCTGTATTTGAGCATATTAATTAGCCATGTTAAATAAATTCTTGAACATTGCTGACAGTACTTTGGTGAATTTTGTCAGCAATCTTGGCACAAAACGAGATAAGGCTTTGCATGATGACTTTGCTTGGTATGCCAAGCGGTCGGTTTTTGAGTTGGATAATTTGTATAAAATTGACAGCATCGCTAAAAAAATCATTAACCGCCCTGTGCAGGATATGTTTCGTCAAGGGTATTATTTTAACAATCTTGATGGTAAGCAGTTGGCAAAACTTGAGCGTGAGATGGCACGGCTTAAGCTCAATGAGCATTTGATAGCGGCGTTAAAGTTGGCACGCTTGCATGGTAAGAGCTATGTGTTGTTGGGAGTGGCGGACAATCAAGAGTTGGTCATGCCATTATCAAAGGGTAAAATCAACCTTGGTTATATGACGGTGCTAAGGGTGGACCAGTTGATTGCCACTCGTGAGCGGTTAAGTGTGTCAGAGGCAGGGGGGTTTTTAGATGAGCCTGTTTATTATCAGTTGCAACATGATGCTAAGATTGCCAGTGGGTTTATTCATCATAGCCGTGTGTTGCCAGTGGTTTGGGACGATGGTGAGAGTGTGCTACAGACTTTGTACAGTGAGCTGTTGCGTTTTGCCAGTGTCAATGCCAATGTGGCAAGCCTTGTTCATGAAAGTAAGGTTGATGTGATTAAAACTCAAGATTTGATGCAGCAAATCAAGCTCAACAGCGATGTGGTGCTAAAACGTTTTAATCTGATTGGTTTGATGAAGTCAAATAATGGCATGCTGGTGCTGGATAAGGAAGCAGAAGAGTATGACAGTAAGCATTATAATTTTGGGGGGTTGCCTGATTTGATGCGTGAGTTTGCCATACAGACGGCAGGGGCGGCGGACATGCCTTATACGATTTTGTTTGGGCAGTCGCCAAGTGGGTTAAACGCCACAGGGGAGCATGATTTACGCAATTATTATGACACGGTGGCAGGCTATCAAAATTGGTATTTACGCCCCATTCTTGATAAGTTGTTGGCGATGATGTGTGGGTATCTTGGTTTGCCTAAGGTAACATTCAGTTTTGCTCCCCTTTGGCAACTTGATGAAAAGACCCGCTCAGATGTGGAGCGAAATAATGCGGACAGGGACATTAAATATTTGCAAGCTGGCATCATCACTGAAGCTCAAATCGCTAAGCAGTTGATGGAAGAGGGGACTTATACGGTGATTGATGAAAGCCATATCAGGCTATTGGAGAGTTTGGAAGAAATGCCAACTAAAACCTAACTAAAACCACAACACAATGCCCATAAAGCAAAAAGCCAAACTACCGCAAATAGTTTGGCTTTTTTAATTTCAACCCTTAGCTGTGATAAGGATTAAAATTCGTGTTAGATTTTAACATAACAATTGATAGTAGTCATTTTAATTCTGATAATTTACTAAAAGGCTTTGTAAATATGACAAACAAACTTGAAACAAAACGCTTTTGGGCGATATGGTCAATCTTTTTTATTTTGTCTATTGGAATTAGTGGTGCTTTGGTTATGTGGGCTTATTCGTTGGCAACAAAATGAGCGAACAAGATACAGGCAAAGTGGCAAGCATCATGGCGTGGGAAAAATCCATTGTTATTGTGATTGCAAGTTTAACAGGGCTTGTGATTGCTGTTACGGCTTTTTTAAATGCTAAATAAACAAGGTAAACAAGATGGAAATGAAGCGTTTTTGTGCCATTATTGGTTTGATTGCGTTTGGTTTGGTGTTGTTTGCCAGTCCAGAGATTATCCGAGCAGTGCAGGGACGTTAGTATGCTCAATTCGCTACAGCCGATATTAACACAAGCCCATCAGCGTAAGCGTGGACGAAAAACCAAGTCAAGACCCATTTACGTCTCACGCAAGATTGAAGTGATGTATGCCAAAGCCTTGCTGACTATCGTGGACGATATGCACAGCGAAACGGTTAGACAGTTAATGCCGCTTACCACGCCACACATAGGCGATGGCAAAATGGCGGCGGCTGATGGGCTGTTTGATAGGTTTAAGTTTTTGTTTGATGCGTTAAGGGCGTTAATCACAGGGCGTGTGGTCAATGTTGCCAATGGGCTTGCCACTAAAATCGTCTTTACCCAAAAACAGGCAAGTGATACACAGCTGGCAGATTTGTTACGCAAACAAACGGGCATTGATTTTAATGGACTGATGCGTGATGAAGACTTACAGCAAGCGGTGGCAGATGCGATACAGGCGAATGTGGGTTTGATTAAGTCTATCCCACAAGAATATTTTGACCGTGTTGAAAAGGCGGTGATGGCAAGTTTGCAAGGTGGTACGCTTCATCAGGATTTGGCAGATGAGCTTGGGTGAATTCATGTCATTGGTCAAAATCGTGCTAGGCTGATTGCCTCTGACCAGTTGGGTAAGATAAACAGTAGGTTATCACAAGTGTGTCAGCAAAAACTTGGTATCACGCATTATACATGGCGTACCAGCCAAGATGAGCGTGTGCGTCATGAGCATGTGTTGCGTGATGGTAGGCGGTTTGCTTGGGATAATCCGCCTGACGATGGACACCCAGGGCAACCGATTCGCTGTCGGTGTGTGGCTGAGCCTTATACCGAGCATTTGATGGGGGGTAAATCGCCTGAAGATGTGATGGCAGAGCAGGAGAAAGTTAATCGTAATACTGAAACTGTGTTACAATTTACGCAAAATACCAAGAGAGAAAGTATGCGAACAGATTGGGGTAATTTTCCTGATACAATTATTGATAGAAAATTAGGTGATGCTACAGGTCACCCAAATTATGCTAAAGCAAAAGCGGGAGATGTTGAAAGTGCGTTTTTATTGGCTAAAGATTTAATCAGTGATGACGCTGTTTCAAAACTTAGTAGCTTGATTGGTGATAAAAAAGTAGTTTTTGCTCCAGTGCATGCAGAAGAGCAAACAGGTAGAAACATGATACCTGTTGCTGTTGCGACTTTTTTAGCTAGAAAACTAGGAGCAAAAGTTGATTTAAACGTTGTGCAAGCTGTCAAAGTTTCAAGAAGTGGCAGTGATGGCTGGTATAGATTGGCAAATTCACCAAGTTTTAGCGGTAGTATCAATAGTAAAAATGTTATTATGGTTGATGATACCCAGACGCAAGGTGGAACATTTGCTGCCCTAAAAGGTCATATTGAATCTAAAGGCGGCGGCGTTATTGGTAGTTATGCTTTAACAGGTAAACAGTATTCTGCCCAATTAAGGTTGGATACTAAAACATTAGATGGATTACGGAGTAAGTATGGCGAGCTTGAAAACTGGTGGCAAGAAACCTTTGGATATGACTTCACAAAACTCACAGAATCCGAAGCAAAATTCATCATTAACTCTCGTAAAACACCTGACGAAGTCAGAGATAGAGTCTTTACGGCAAAGCAAAGCTGATGCGTATCATAAAATGATGAAAATGCCTTTATAAAACTTAAAAAGTTAACCCCCCAACAAAAAAGCCTGACGATTGCAGTCGTTAGGCTTTTTTATTATCAATCCCATGGCATAAGGATTGATGACTGATGGAACATTTTAACGAATTGGTGAAATAATCAAAGCGTTAATTGATAAATATGGCTTTTGGGGCGTTGTATTGGCAATTATTTTGATGATTTTGGTGTGGCAATCAGCGTAAATTATCGCCACCTTAAAATAGGAGAAATACCATGAAAATCCAATTTCAAACCGTCATTGATTTAAAGCCTGCCAGCCGTATTGTGCTGAATAATGGGTTTTTGTTGTGTGTTGGGGTTAAGCTTGCTAAGCCGTGTGATTAAATGGTGGTAACCATGACCCCTGATTATATACACCCTGATTTGGTGCGTGTTACAGAACACCATCGATGGTCATGACGAGTGTCTTCACGAGTGATGTGAAAATAACAAAAACCATCTCATAACCGATAAAGTCAATGCCATGTTTGGTGGTCAGTCGGTGTGGTTGATGCGTGTTTGATAGGCATGAACTGCTTCCATGATGATGATGTTTTTGGTTTTGCCTGTTTGTTTGGCAAGCTTATCAAGCAGTTGGGCAAATTATTTGGGGACTTTAAAGCCAATTTGCTTGACCCCACGGCGTGCGTCGCTGTCGGCTTGGATTTGGGCGCGGGTTTTGGGATTTTTGACAATCTTGGGCATTTGAATTTTTCCTAAATTGTGCTAAGCTGTGTTTAGATTTTAGGAGTGAAGCGATGGCGAAGCCCACCGCCCCAGCCTTTATAGGCTACCTGCTTAGTAAGCGTTATTACTTAGTAGTAGAGTAGTAGCAGGACAGGATAACAGTGATGATAACTTTGAAGAGCGTTTTCATTGTCTTATCTCCTAAGGTTGCCACCACTTGGTCGGTGGCGGATAACCCATCAGGCTTGGGTGTCCTACCACCCTTGCTTGATGTGTTGTATTATAGTAAACAATACCCTAAAAGCCAAGTAATCATGACAATTCTTGATGACATTGTGTGATTGCTTGGCTTTTTTATCATCAAATTTTTTATCAAAAAACAGCATTAAACCGCTCATCAAGTGATGGGCGGTATGCGTGAAAAAACAGAGTTTGGAAGTGGTTTGTTTTTTTGTCAAGTCTGTTTAATTGGCGTTAAAAACGGTAGAAACAACAAGCATTTATCCGCCAAGCCTACCTAGACAAACAAAAAACCCTGCAATCATTGAGATTACAGGGTTTAAATATGGTAGGCATAACTAGATTCGAACTAGCGACCCCCACCATGTCAAGGTGGTGCTCTAACCAACTGAGCTATATGCCTATATAGGTTGGCTATTATAGCGAAAAAAACTCACTTTGCAAGCCATTTTATGTTGATTTTTTAAATATTTATTCCACGAAATTTGAGTAAATCATCTTTGCCTGTTATACAATATCTTTGCCTGTTATACAATCAACAATCAGGCTAAACTGTCATGCAAAGGGTGATTATGAATACAGCGTTTGAGACCTTTATCAATAACATCAGTGCTTATCCTACGGTTTTTTTTACCGCTTTAGTTTTGTTTGTAACTTTATATTGGCTGGTTGCCTTGCTGGGCTTTGTTGATATGGACGTGGTCGATGTTGGTGATATTAGCGACATCGGTGATATTGGTGATGCTGGTAATGCCAGTGTTGGTCTGTTGTCAGGAATTTTGCTTAAATTTGGGTTGTATGGTGTGCCGTTGGTGGTGATATTAACGGGCATTGCGTTGATTGGTTGGGTATTAAGTTATTTTTATAGCAGTTTTTTACATGCACAATTTGGTCATGGTGTGTTACATTATGCCTTTGGCACAGGGGCATTGGTGCTGGTGTTGGTGGTGTCTATGTGGCTGACAGGGCTGATGCTTAGCCCCATTCGACGTCATATCGCCAACATTCCTAAACGCCATGCACAAAGTTTTTTGGGGCAAACGGCAGTCGTCCGCACGCTGACCGTCAATGACCGTCATGGTGAAGCGATGCTAGAAGACGGGGGTGCAGGGTTGATATTTAAGGTGCGTCAGTTGACAGGTGATGACAGCGTCATTGTGCAAGGTGATAACGTACGGTTGGTGGCATATGACCAACAGCAAAATGTTTATCAAATACAAAAAATTAATGAATCTACTGACTAATGAGACATTTAATAATTATTTAACTATTAATTATTTATTTAACAACCATCTATTTAACCATTTATCATTCATTTAACCATTTATTTAATTATTCACACAGATTGGGAGCGGTTATGCACACTTTATTTTTGCTAGCGGCGATTGTCGTGGTGGTGTTTGTGGTCATCATGGCGATGCTTTTGATGCTCAAGGCTTTTTATTATAAGGTTGAACAAGGCACGGCACTTATCATCAATGGTGTCAATAAAATCGCTGTTCGGTTTGACGGTGGTTTTGTTTGGCCAGTCATTAACAAAAAAGAGCTGATGAAAATCTCGCTCATCACCTTGGAAGTGGACAGACGGGGTAAAGAAGGTTTGATTTGTGCTGATAACATGCGTGCTGACATCACCGTGGCGTTTTATTTGCGAGTCAATGAAACTGAGCAGGACGTGTTAAAAGTCGCCAAAGCAGTTGGTGTGGACAGGGCATCAGACAAAGTGGCGGTTAATGAGCTGTTTAACGCCAAATTCTCAGAAGCCTTAAAGACTGTGGGTAAGCAGATTGATTTTGTCAAATTATTTGAAAATCGCAGTGAATTTCGTGACAAAATCGTTCAAGAAATTGGTAATGACCTAAATGGCTATGTGCTAGAAGATGTGGCGATTGATTATCTGGAACAAACGCCAAAAACTGCCCTAGATCCAAGCAACATCTTAGACGCTGAAGGCATCAAAAAAATCACCCAGCTAACCGCCATGCAAAACGTGGTTACCAATGAATTAGAACGTGATGAAGAGCTGGCAATTAAGAAAAAGAACGTTGAAACCGCCGAAGCCATGTATGAACTGGAGCGTCAACAGGCCGATGCTGCAGCCAAACAAAAACGAGAAATTGCTTCTGTGGTGGCTCGTGAAGAAGCCGAAACCCGCAAAATCCAAGAAGAAGAACGCAAAAAATCTGAAACTGCCATCATCATCGTTGAGCAAGACTTGGCAGTACAACGTGAAAACCAGCAACGTGAGATAGAAGTGGCGGAACAAAATCGCAAACGGGCGGTGGTCATCGAAGAAGAAAAAGTCACCAGAGCCCGTGAGCTAGAAATTGTCGCTCGTGAGCGTGAAGTTGAATTGCAAAAAATCGAAGCCGAACGTGCCGTAGAAATGGAGAAAAAAGAAATCGCCAACGTTATCCGTGAACGGGTGGCGGTGGATAAAACAGTGGCACAAGAAGAAGAACGCATCAAAGAAGTGCGTGAAATCAGTGAAGCCGACCGAGCCAAACAAACCCGAGTCTTGGCTGCCGAAGCGGAAGCTGAAGAAGCCAAAGTGCGTCAAGTCAAAAAAGCAGAAGCCGAAGAGCTTGCCGCCAA
Organism: Lwoffella lincolnii; assembly: GCF_037201985.1. Lineage (NCBI taxonomy): Bacteria > Pseudomonadati > Pseudomonadota > Gammaproteobacteria > Moraxellales > Moraxellaceae > Lwoffella > Lwoffella lincolnii. The sequence goes on from NZ_CP147511.1 coordinate 661,271, forward strand.
GCACAAGGCAACAGAAATCACCACCTTGGCAGAAGCCAACCTACAAGCCGCTGAAAAAGACGCTCAATCTAAAATCAAACTGGCAGAAGGCATCAAAGCCCAAGAATCCGCCAAAGGTCTTGCCGAAGCTGTCATCATTGAAGCCAAAGCGGTGTCTTTAGAAAAAGAAGGCATTGCCAAAGCCAATGTTATCCGTGCCACAGGGCAAGCCCAAGCCCAATCTGAGCGTGAAAAAGGCATGGCAGATGCCGAAGTCATCGCCGCGCGTGGGGCATCTAACGCCGCTGCTGAGCGTGAAGTTGGACTTGCCAAAGCCCAAGTGACTCGTGAACACTTCAAAGCGGAAGCCGATGGTCTGGTGGAAAAATTCAACGCCATGGGTAGCATGAGCAAGGAAGCACGAGAGCATGAAGAATATCGCATGGGTCTAGAGACTGCCCTACAAGAAGCCTTGGCATCCATCGAAGCTGGCAAAGAAATCGCCAAAGAAAATGCCGAAGTCTTAGCAACCGCTCTACAAAAAGCCAACATTGACATTGTTGGCGGTGAAGACCATTTCTTTAACAACTTTGCAAAATCATTGTCTATTGGTAAAGCCATTGACGGCTTAGCGGACAAATCCAGCACCCTAAATGGCATCATAGAAGCCGTCATTGCCAATAAAGTGAACAAAGTTGATAAACAGACCGTTCAACATAATGGTGAATAAAAAAGTGCATAAATACGTGCCATTTGGCTTAAGCACACCAAACGTCATAAAAGCTGGTTACAAAGGCGTTTAACAAAAAAGAAATAACGCTTTAATGACAAAATGCTTTAATGACAAAATGCTTTAATGACAAACTGCTTTAATGACAAACTGCTTTAATGACAAAATGCTTTAATCATAAACATGGTTAAGAATGAACAACCCACAAAAGAGACAAAATGGAACGTAAAAATAACCCCTCTCCCAGCGAAAATTCAGACTTAGATGCTCAGTCGCAAGCGGTTGCGTCAGGTAACGCTTATGACGTGATTAAAAAACGCTTAACCGAGCAGGGCAAACGGCTTGATGATTTAACCCAAGCTCTAAACGAGCAACGTCTGGCTGAGTTCGGTGGCTCACAAATGCAGGTGATTGCCCGCACTCGCATTCGTACCGAGCATAACTGTGTGGCACGAGACATGGTGCAGGTTGGTGAGTATTTGCTGTTTGGTTATAACGTTTTTATGGGGCTAAAAAAAGAAACCCATGTTTCTGATGTGTTGAGTTTGTATCGCTTGACAACTGATGGCCCCAGCGATGCCAACAATGCCAATAATGGCAATGCCAGCAATGTAGATGATGTTAAATCGGACACAACGCAGGCGGACAACCACACATTAGAAGCGGTGGATTTGGCAGGCAGTTTTTTAGACCAAGCCAACTTTGTGCAGGATTTTCATGAATTATATCGCTATTACAAAAATACCCAACTGACGCAATTAATCGTCAAAGATGGCAAACTGCTCATTGCTTTTCAAATAGGTGAGCGCGTCAGCGACATTAGGGTGTTTCGTTTTGGCATCAGCAGTGATGGCAGGCAGGTTGACTATATTGATAATCGTGGTGAACGAGACATTGAGCCACCGCCACCACATGATTTTGATTGGATACTGACCACTCGAGAGCAGATGGTCAATGGCAAGCACCCGCATATGAACATCTTAGACACGGTGTTTGTTGAGACGGTGGCAGGTAAGTTGACCATCAAGATTGAGAACAACACCGAGTCGGGGCGGGGTATTTATAGTGAGCCTGTTAATGACCAAACTCAATCACTGACTGACGCTCAAATTTATTATGCCAAGGTAGGAAATCTGATTTTGCTCAAGATTTTGCCATATCGAGAAGAGCAGTTTCGCCATTTGGTGTACAACACGCTGACCGAGACAGTACTCAGACTAGATGCCATTGGTCAGTCGTGTGTGCAGTTGCCTGAAGACCATGGCATTGTGTTCCCAGGGGGGTATTACCTTCAAACTGGTGAGCATAAGCTGTTTGGCACAGATGATAAAGCCAAAGGGTTACGCTTTAAACGCAAAATCATCTCCCCCAATGGTGAAGATGTGTTGTATCTGTTTTATGACGTGGTCAGTGGTGTGATGGGGTTGTTTGGCTACAATTTGATAAAAAAACAACTGGCAAACCCCATTTATTGTAATGGTTATGCGTTGGCAGAAGATGGTTTATTGGTGTTGTTTAATGACCAGCCCGAGCCATCACGCATTCATCCGATGCAGATTTGGCAAACCCCCTATGCGTCATCAGACTATGTCAGCCAGTTACCAGAAAGTCGCAGTTTTTATGGCAAAATTGGCAACAAAGAGTTGGTGCGTGGCATCTCAGACTTATATGGCGTTACTCGTCTGATTGGCAATCAAAGCGTTTCGCAAAAACTGTACGAAGAGCTGGTGAACACCACAAGCAAGCTGTTTGATGATTATTATTGGTTGGCAGAACCACAGCTTGATGAATTGGCACAGAGTATCCGCACAATCATGGACACCAGTGAGTTGGTGATTGATGAATTCATCAAAGTTCAAAGCATTCAAAAACAAACGCAACTTGCCTTAGACCAAGCTCAGCAAGCGGTTGATGAACGCATTCGTCAGATTAAAATGACCACCTTTGAGAGCATAGATGACCACATTAACCAGTTATCTGCCTTGCGACAACAGCAAGGGCGACTGGCTGGCTTAGAGACGTTGCGTTATCTTGACGGCGATAAACTGACCCAACTACAAGCACAAATATCCCAAGCAGAAGAACAGCTTGCCAGACAAACAGTAACTTTTTTAAGCGGTGATGATGCCAAAGCCAGCTATGAAGCCACATTGGCAGACATCGAACAGCGTTTACAAACCGCTAAGACCAAAGCTGAGCTGATGCCAGTGTTGGACAGCATTAATGACACTGCCAGCGGGCTTGATTTGCTGACGGAATTGCTTGGCACATTGGACATTGCTGATGCCACTTTACACACGCAAATCATCGATGACATTTCCGCCATTTATGCCCGCCTTAACCAAACCAAAGCCAAACTCAACCATGCCAGCAAACACTTTGGTTCTGCTGAAGCGGTGGCTCAGTTCTCCGCTCAGTTTAAGCTATTTAGTCAATCGATCACCAATGCGTTATCCACTGCCACCACACCAGAAAAATCCGATGAACAGCTTGCCAGATTGTTGGTACAGTTAGAAGAATTAGAAAGTCAATTCAGCGAGTATGATGAATTTTTAAACGACATCATCACCAAACGTGAAGAAGTTTTTGATGCCTTTGAAAACCATAAGCAACAGCTGTTAGATGCCCAAAACCGCAAAGCCCAAAACCTAGAAGATGGGGCAAAACGGATGCTAGAGAGCATCAAAAAACGCACCCAAAGCAATGCTGGCACAGGATTTAGCGATGAAGACGCATTAAATACCTACTTTGTTTCTGATGGCTTGGTACAAAAGGTGCGACAAGTCAGCGAACAGCTGAGACAAATGGGCTTTAGTGTCAAAGCCGATGACATTGATGCACACCTAAAAGCCATTCAAACGGACAGTTTTAAAAGCTTAAAAGACAAGGCAGATTTGTTTGAAGATGGTGGACAAATCATCAAATTGGGTAAGCACAGATTTTCTGTCAACACCCAACCGCTGGATTTAACTTTGTTGACACGCACCGCTACCAATGGTGAGCAGGTGATGAATCTGCATCTGACAGGTACGGATTATTATCAACGTGTTGACGATGCCAGACTCAATGCCCTACAGCCTTTTTGGCAGATGACTGTGGCATCTGAATCAACAGACGTGTATCGAGCTGAGTATTTGGCGTACAGCATCATTGACAGTGCTAAAAAAGGGCTGGATAACTTAAGCGAACGCAAGCTATATGATGCCTTATATCAATCACAAACAGCCCATCATCAATCAGCCAGCCAGTCAGCGTATCTTGCTGATGGGGCATTGGCAAAACTGGTCAGAGATTACGCCACCTCTCGCTATCAGATGGGCTATGAAAAAGGCATTCATGATCATGATGCCACCTTGATATTACAGCACATATTACCTGTGTTGCAAGATGCAGATTTGCTGATTTATACCCCCAACGTGCGCACGTTGGCACAGCTGTTTTATCGGCAGTTAATGTTGGCAAGTCATATGACGACACCAAGCACAACACCAACCACGTTAACAAACACAACACCAAACACAATAACAAGTCATAAACTTCCAAGCCAATCATTTGCTGACTGGCACGCTGACTGGCATGGCAGTTGGCTAAGCCAAACGCAGTTGGCACAGACGCACACATGGGCAGACCGAGCCATTACCGCCCGTCAGCTACAGCAAATCTTGGGCAGTGATACAGCCAAGTCATTGTTGGTGGCAGAGATGATGCCATTGATGGCACAGTTTGTTGCCAGCTGTCATGGTCATGATAAGGACAGCTCAGTCAATACACATACGGTCTTTAATCAACAGCTGGTGCAACCAGCGTGTCAATATTTGGTGGAGCAGATGGGGCAGGTTGACCGAGTGGAACAACCCATCATTTGGCAAACCAGTGGTCAAGCTCAGCAGTTATATCAGCACTTACTAGAACAACTGCAACGTTCAGTTGATGGAAGTTTGGCTCAGCTTTATGCCGCCACCGCCAAGCTCATCACCACCCCAAAATCAGCATATGAACTGTTGGCAACATGGTTTGAAGCCCTAATCAGGCAAAAAGCACACCAAAATACCCCACATGACACCAGCCATGACTTAACAACAGACAAACCAACTGACGACAAACAGACAAATCATGATGAACATCAGCACACGCATTATTTGCCAGAAGCGGTTGCCATATTTTTAACCCAGCTTAGCCCAGAGCAACGACAAACGTTACAAACATCACCAACGCCCCAAGCACCACAAGCATCACAACCATTTAACCAACAAACGTCATTTAACCAACAAACATCATTTAACCCACACCCATCAGCAACGCAACAAGCCATCTTAGATGACATGGCTCAATTGCCAGATTTTAAGCGGTCGGTCAGTGGATTGGATTTGCAGGTAACGGTAACAGGCATGTTGGGTAACCATCGTCGCATCAATGCTCATGGTGCTCATGACGCTCATGGCAAAGGACAACAGCTGTCATTGGTGGTCGATGCGTTTATGAATCGTTTGTATCAGCATCAGCATCACATTATCCCTGCTTATCAAGAGTACCTACAATTACGCACGAAAATTTTGCATGACAGCAGGGCAATCTTACGACTGGACGAGTTTCAACCCAGACCGCTGTCATCGTTTGTGCGTAACCAACTGATTAACCAAAGCTATCTGCCATTGATTGGGGACAACCTTGCCAAACAGATGGGGACGGTGGGTGATGATAAACGTACTGATTTGATGGGGCTGTTGATGATGATATCCCCTCCGGGGTATGGCAAGACCACGTTGATGGAATATGTCGCCAACCGTTTGGGCTTAATTTTTATGAAAATCAACTGCCCATCGATTGGGCATGATGTGATCTCACTTGACCCTGCTCAAGCCCCCAATGCCACCGCCCGTGAAGAGCTCAATAAAATCAATTTGGCGTTTGAGATGGGCAATAACGTCATGTTGTATCTGGACGATATCCAACACACCCATGCTGAGTTTTTACAAAAATTCATCTCACTTTGTGATGGCACTCGTCGCATTGATGGCGTGTGGCAAGGTAAAACCAAAACCTATGACATGCGTGGCAAAAAGTTTTGTGTGGTCATGGCAGGCAACCCGTATACCGAAAGCGGTGATTTGTTTAAAGTGCCTGACATGCTTGCCAACCGTGCTGATATTTATAACCTTGGTGATATTTTGGGTGGCATGCAAGACGCATTTGCCTTAAGTTATTTAGAAAACGCCTTAACCAGTCACCCCGTGCTGTCTGTGTTGGTCAATCGGAACATGAATGACGTGTATCATCTGATTGACAGGGCGTATGGCAAATCGCCAACGCAAGAATTGTCATATCCATATGCTGGCAGTGAAATTGCCGAGATGGTCGCCATCTTACGCCATATGATACGCATTCAATCGGTGATATTAAAGGTGAATCAAGCATACATCGCATCAGCATCGCAAGAAGACAAATACCGCACCGAACCTGCCTTTAAACTACAAGGCAGTTATCGCAACATGAATAAAATGACCGAAAAACTCTCAGCGGTGATGAATGATGCTGAGATTGAACAGCTGATTGATGACCATTATCTTGGTGAATCGCAACTGTTGACCCAAGGGGCAGAAAGCAACCTACTTAAACTCAATGAATTGCGTGGACGGCTAAGCAAACCGCAACAGCAGCGTTGGCAACAAATCAAAGCCGACTTTTTACGCAACAAAGCCCTAGGCGGTGATGACAGCGACACAGGCAACAAAATTGTGTTGCAATTGATGGACTTGGTGTCAGGATTTGCCCAAATCAATGACAATTTGCATCAAACAGGTGAGCGACTGCTACAGAACCAACAAGCCACTCAAAAAGCACAGCAAAAAAACCAGCAAATCAGACACAGCCAGCAAGACCAGCTATCTGAGCAACTGTCCCAACAACTGACCCAACAACTGTCGCACAGCATCATGACAGGGTTTGAACAAGTGAGCAGCCAGCTGAGCGATGCACGGCAAGCCATCACTCATTGGCAACAGCAGCATATGACCGGCACATCACAAAGCACCACATTGCCACAAAGCACCACATTGCCACAAAGCACATTACAAACACCCCAAGGCGAGATGTTGCTACAAAAAACCTTAGAAGCGTTGCAAGGCTTGCTGTTAAGATTGGATGAAAAATTACGCCTAGATGCCAGTACCGATAACAGTGGTAAACAAATCGCCATGAATTTGGCACGGCTGAATCAAATCATTAATGACTTAGAGTAATTTAAGTAATTTCTATGCAATTTGGAGATAATTATGGTAAAAAAAGCGATGACGATTGAGAAAGGTATTGTTATTGAAGTAGCAACAGAACATTTGTTTTTAATAAAATCTAAATTAAGAAAACTTAAATACTCAAAAGAGTATATTGATTCCAATATTTTAAATGGTATAAGAGATTTAAATATTGAAATTATTGATACAATCAATTCTCTTTCATCAAAAACAGTCAATGAAATTTATGAAACAAAAAGTGAATTTGATAATAAATATGGTTATTTTCAAAAATTATTAAGTGTATAGTATGAATGAAAAATAAATAAGAGAAGCCAAAAATCAGTATTCTGTATCATATAAAGAAATTAAGTTGATTGCAGATGAAATTATTGATGACGGCAAGTTTTCAAAATTATCTGCAAGTAATAATCCTACTGCAATTATATTGGGCGGTTAGTCAGGTTTAGGAAAGGCTCTATTGTTTCTTTTATTCAAGATGAATTTAACTCAGTCTAACTCTATGACGATTTTACGTTTCTTTTGTAACTTACGTTGTAAGGTACGGCGGTGCATTTTTAGTACTCGAGCAGCTTCACTGATATTACCCTGACACTCATCTAATACTTGATGAATATATTCCCATTCATGATGTTCTAAAGAGAGCCGTTCGTCTATCGGTGCTGATAAATCAGTATCGGGTGAAACATCAAGGGCTTTTATTATCTCATCGATGCCACAAGGTTTCGATAAGTAGTGATGAGCGCCCAGTTTGACAGCGGCGACAGCGGTGGCAATGCTGGCATAACCTGTCAGCATCAAAATTTTGGCTTGTGGTGCGACCGTGAGAAGTGGGTTGATTAAATTAATGCCACTTTCTTGTCCAATGTTTAGGTCTAAGATGATGTAGTCAGGTGTTAATTGATGAACAGATACCATGGCGGTTCGTGTGTCATTGGCGGTCATGACGCTATGATTTAGCGTGATTAAAGATTTTTTTAAAATACGACAAAACACCAAATCATCATCAATCACCAGCCAATGTTTAGACTGCTTAGATTGAGCATTTTTAACTTGAGCATTTTTAAATTGAGATGGTTGATGCTGATTCATAAAATATTCTCATTAATCTGCTTATTAATCGATGTTTTTAAACCTAAAATGGCTTTGTTGGTGCATTAAATTTTAATTGTTCATTGGGTGATGAATTATCAACAGGTGTTATTTAATATTGAGGCAAGATTCACTGTAAGCAAGCTTGATGATGACTTGAGTGCCTGTTGTGTTTTTGGGTGTTGTTGTGTTTTTGGGTGTTGTTGTGTTTTTAGGTGTTGTTGTGTGCTGGATACTGATATCGCCATCGACATAATTTAATATGATTTTAGCCAGCATTAATCCCATGCCCCAACCATTATCAGACTTGATTGGTTGTTGTTCTTTGATTTTAGCAATTTTGTGAAGCTCTATTCCATTGCCATTATCACTTATCTGAATGATGACAGATTGGGCATATTCTATGCGTACCTTAATATCAGTTGCTTCTGCTTGAACGGCATTATTTAGGACATTAACAATGATGGAATAAAGCTGTTCAGCGTTGATATGCACATGAACTGGTGTGGTGAATGGGGGAAGCGTTATGTTGATGTGGGGATTTAAAAATCGCCAGTCTGCGATGAGTTTTGGTAACAATTTATCCAGTTGTGTGGTCATTGTGTTTGATGATAAAGACCAGTTTTGTTCAGTTTCTTGATGTTGAATGTGGGTCTTTAAGCGGTTTAATGATTGATGACACAGATTGATTTGTGATTTTAATAAATCAATGTCTTCTAATAATTCATCATCGTCATCTAACTCAGTTAGCTGATTGGCGATGTGTTGGGTCAATAATTGCATGGAGGTGATGGGTGTGCTCATTTCGTGAGCAATATTGGCAGCAAGACTGCTGACGGCTAACACACGGCGTTGTTGATGAATGGCTTGTTGGGCTTGCTGCAATGCTCGGTAATTGCGACCCATTGCTGTTTTAAAATAAACGGTTAACGCTGTCAACATCATTAAAGCAAACACAAATACCCCAAACATACCAAGTAAATGCAACTTTTCTGAGCTTTGGTGGTCATGAGGCATCATCAAAGGCTGATAAAAATGCCATAACATCATGTATGCCATGATAGACAGTAATGCAATGCCGATAATATGGCGAGTGCTTTGCACAAGTGAGGTTACTGCCACAATGGTTAGAAATAAGGTAATCAGTGGGTTGCTTGCGCCACCTGAATGATAAAGATAAAGTGACCACGCCATTAAGTCCAAGGCAAAAATCATAAACTGCTTGTTATGGCTCATCGGTTGGCACAAAAAATAAGCAAAGATAACAACCAGAGCATAAAGCCCACTCACCATTAATAACGTATTGACCTGTGTGCTTGTTATTCCCCATTGAGCGGCAAAAAGTGAGGAAATCAGCATGATGATAACCCATGTGCCACGAGCTATCCATGGGGCTTTAGATACAAAGTTTAAGTGGGTCATCATAAATACGATTGTTGCCTATTGATACGGTGTTATGTTGATACGGTGTTGGATTGTTAGATTACTTGATGCCATGATTTGATTGCCATTCATCATTTGATTTCAATGTGTCTATTCTGTGTCTATTCTGTGTCTTTTTTTCTGGTCTTTTTTGGGTTTGTTTAAAAGAGTGGATTTTAACTGCGACAATTTGTCGCAGTCAAAACATGTATTTTAAATATATAATAAATCACAGATAAATCACAAGCTAGGCAATGTGAATGTCGCTTTTTAATAAACACGATGCAATCAATCAACACAATGAAAGCAAGGCAGGGTTGTGATGTCAAACATGCCATTATTAAAACTAATCGTTGAGTATGCGATTTTAGGCTTATTATTGGCAATGAGCATGCTTGCCATGGCGGTGGCAATTGAGCGTTGGCGGTTTTATCGTCATCTTGTGGTTAGGCAATATCATAGTCGAGCCAAACTACAAAAACATCTGACCAAACGTTTGACCATCATCAGTTCTATTGCCAGCAATGCCCCATATATTGGGCTACTTGGTACGGTTTTTGGCATCATGCTGACTTTTCAGACACTGGGTGAAAGCGGTGATATTGATGTTAAATCCATCATGACAGGGCTTGCTTTTGCGCTTAAAGCCACTGCCATGGGCATTGCCGTTGCCATTCCATGTGTGTTTATCAATAACTTTTTAGCACGTCAAGTGCGAGAAAAGTTGGCAGATTTTGATGAATTAAATGGTCAATAATGACAAGTAATCAATAATGAAATGGTCAATATCCATGGCACATTCAGATTTTGACGACTTAACCCAAGAGTTTGGTGATATTAACGTCATACCTTTGGTTGATGTGATGCTGGTTTTGCTGACCATCATTTTAACCACAGCAACTTTTGTGGTGAATGGTAAAATCCCTGTCGATTTGGCAAAATCGACGACCGCATCAAATGCCATGCCCACCACTTCTTATGTGTTGACAATCACACAAGATGACCAACTTTATCTTAACGACCAACCCATCAAAAATTTAAACCACGCCTTAAAAACTTTGGATAAAAATCAAGCGTTGACCATACGAGCAGATGGTAATATCGCTTTGGCTCGTTTTGTCAGCTTATCTGATGACGTTAAAGAACTTGGATTTAGCCAAGTTAGCCTTGAGGTCAAGCGATGACAAAGTTGGTTTATTCAGACTGGTTAATATCACTTGCCTTACATGGCAGTTTGGTTGCTGGCGTGGCATTACTCAATCAGCCATCACCACCTTTGGCTACCCGCCCAATTACCGAACCAATTCGCTGGGTTGATGTGCAAACCATGACATCTGAGCCTAGTGCATCAGTGCATCAAAAATCAGTGCATCAAAAAGAAATTGACACAACAGACCATTTGCAAAAGCCCAAAGCCCAAAAACAGCCCCTGAAAGCGGTCTATCAAACGTCTGACATGGACACATTGGCAAAACCAATGGCTCAAAAAACACAAAAGCCTAAAAAAAACACAGCGACAAATCAAGTAAAAAATCAAACGAAAAATCAAATGACAAACCAAGAAACAAGCACAAAACAGGCAATGATAACAACACCCAACGCTTCAATCAGTTCCTCAATAAGCTCCCCAATAAAAACAGCAACAGTAGATAAGCAATCCATGGATATGTCAAAAAACTCAGTTGATGAGATAAATATTGACACTGATACAGCCAACGTGGCTACCAACGCCCAAGAAATTGAGCAACCAAAAAAAGATGAGAATAAAACAGAGTTACAATCCAAAACCGATAAAACAACAATCGATAAAACAAAAGCAGATGAAACAAAAGATACTCAATCAGCAAAAAACCCAAAAACTGACCATGTGAATCAATGGAAAACCCGATTTATCGCAAACGTTAATCGTAATAAACGCTACCCCAGTCATGCTCGTAAGGCAGGTATCCAAGGCAGTGCGTTACTCAGTGTTCATGTCATGGCGAATGGTAACATTCATTGTTGTGATGTCAAGCAAAGCACAGGCTCAAGTCAGCTTGATAAAGCCGCATTGCAAGCGGCTCAAAAATCAGCCAACCAAAGCCGTGAACCACCACAAACAAACCATGCTTTTGGGTTTGATTTTTATGTGGATTATATTTTGAGTGATTAGGACAAGTGTTTCATTTCATTTTTAAAGGATAGTAACGTTACAATGTGTTGTAATGTGTTATAAAATTTTATGATTTGTTATAAAATATTATAAAATGTTATAAAACGTTACAATCCGTTATGATGAATGCAGGCATGTCTGAATTGGTCAATTTTTTATCAGTGATAACAAGGAGAGATTTATGTCAAAACATACGTATCAACATCATTCCCGTATGGGTTTAAGTGTGCTTACGTTGGCCATATTACAAGCATCAGTTGCTCATGCACATGAAGCAAGCACATCACATGTTGCGATTGATGATCAAAATATTGCTCATGTTGTGGTCAATGCCAGCTTGCAAAATGACCCAACCACCCCTTCGATTGCCAACGATGCAGATTTAGGAGCAAAAAATCTTGAGTTGCAACAAAGTAAGACCAGTGACACTGCCACTGCCTTGACGGCACTGACAGGTATGAATGTGCAATCAGCAGGAAGAGTATCGGCATTGCCTGTTTTTCAAGGATTGGCAGATAACCGTTTGCGTATCATGGTAGATGGTGTGGATAGCATTGCTTCATGCCCCAATCACATGAACTCACCCTTATCTTATGTTGCACCAACAGCGATAAAAACAGCCAAAGTGTACACTGGGGTAACGCCTGTGAGTGTGTCAGGTAACAGTATCGGCTCAACCATTGTGATTGAGACCGCACAACCAACATTTGCCAAACCCAAATCAGGGGTAAAAGTAACACCACACCCAACCAATGACGCTGATGTCAGGCCGTCGACTGATACATTATCAACATCATTGCAAGCAAAGCTGGCAGAACCACAGCCATCACAAGCCCAGCCATCACAAGTAAAGTCATTGCAGTTGGGCAACACCAAACTTGAAACATCAGGTGAGATTGGCGGATTTTATCGCAGTAATGGCAATCAACGTGGTGCTAATGTCAGCATCACCACAGCAACTGAAGATGTTAGCCTTAACTATAAAGCAGACTATGCCAAAGGTAATAACTATAAAGCGGGTGGAGATTTTAAAACTTATGTTGAGTCTGGCAATGTAGGACAACATATTGCCAAAGATGTGGTTGCATCTACTGGTTTTGAAACCAAAAATCAATCGCTTGATGTTGCGTATCTGACTGGTAATCACTTATGGCAGTTTGGGTATAATTGGCAACATGTTCCAAAACAGCTTTACCCCAATCAACGCATGGACATGCTAAATAACCGTCTTGACCGTTATAACTTACGCTATTTAGGCGATTTAGACTGGGGAACGCTTGAGGCTCAAGCCTACCGTGAAAATGTTGACCACTTTATGGATTTTGGGGGCGATAAACGCTACTGGTATGGTTCAGATTCAATGGCAGATAATAAAGGCTATAATGGCAAATTATGTGGTCCTGCCATGACACCAGCATGTGCCAGTGGCATGCCAATGCACACTCAAAGCACCACCACAGGCATCAATCTGAAAGCTTCACATACATTTGATGATAAGACCAATATGCGAGGTGGGCTAGAATACCAAAATTATCAATTAAATGACTGGTGGTCAGCATCGGGTGGTCGGATGCGTCCCAATGATTTTCAAAACATTAACAACGGTAAACGTCAACGTGCCAGTTTATATGGTGAATGGGAAAAAGTATTCAGCCCAACATGGACCAGTCTGCTTGGATTAAGATATGAAAATATCAAAACCCAAACAGATCCGATACACGGCTATAACAGTGCAACCGCACCAACCGAGATGTCAGGGCCAGATAGCCTGAACCAAACTCGTGATGCCGTTAAGTTTAATAACAGCAAACTGACAAAAACGGACAATAACTGGAACGCCAGCATCATTAACCGTTGGCAACTCAGTGACACAGGTAACATAGAAGTTGGATTGAGCCATCAGCAACGTAGTCCAAGTTTGTATGAACGATACACTTGGTCAACTTTTGGCATGATGGCAGGCATGAACAACACGGTAGGCGATGGTAATGGTTATTTTGGTGATCCTGACCTAAAACCTGAATCTGCCAATAAGCTTGCAGTTACCTTAGACTGGAAAGACAGCAATGACAAATGGCAGATGACATTAACGCCATATTATAGCCAGATTAATGATTATATTGATGCCGTACAATGGGACGCTAACAATAATCTGCCCAAAGCAGTCAATGAAACAGGCAAATATAACATCATGCGTTATGCCAATCAAAAAGCTCGTATCTATGGATTAGATGCCAGTGCAAGTGTTCAGTTGGCAGATAATCAAGCAGGGGTGTTTGCGGTTACCACATCACTTAATTATACCGATGGCAAAAACACACAAACGAACAGCCCTTTATACAACATCATGCCACTTAATGCCAAGCTGGCTCTCACTCATCAACAAAAGGGTTGGAATAATAAGCTTGAGATTGTTGGTGTTACGGCAAAAGATAAAGTTTCTGCCCCCCGTAATGAACTAAAAACAGCAGGTTATGGCTTGCTAAACTTAAGCACAGCTTATGACTGGAAAAATATGACAGTTACTGTTGGTGTGGACAATGTTTTGGATAAAAAATATGCCTTACCATTGGGTGGTGCATATATGGGACAAGGTCGTACCATGTCGATGAATGAAGAGCTTGGTACTAAAACCAACAACTGGGGAACGCCCATTTATGGGGCTGGACGTTCTTATTTTGCCAGCTTAAATTATAAATTCTAAGCCGCTGTTTTTATCAGTTGATTAACGAATGAATTAGAAACGAATAAACACCCAGCGTCATGCTGGGTGTTTATTTTTTGGCAAAAATGGGCATGCCTGCCATGTCCAGTGCCAAATGTAAAATAATCTCCCATGCAGGTTGTTTGATAACGCCCTTAATGGCTTGGTCACAGCGGTATAACTGAGTAGACCAGCTGTTGATATTGGCAGGCGTATGACGTTGTTGTGCTGAGATGTACAACGGCTGTTTACTTTGCCAGATGCCTAATGATGGCATCGATTGTCCGCTAACAAGCTGTTGTAACAGTCGCACATCTTTTGCCAACACCCACAGTACCAGACTTTCTGGCTCTTTGGCGTATTTTAAAGCATGAACGATTTTTACCACTTGCTGAGCGTTGCCCAGTAATATGGCTTCGGACAAATCATAGACGCTAAATTGACTGTGACTGACCAACCCTGCTTGTAACTGCTCGTCATTAATCGGCTTATTAAGTTCGTCAGCTCGCCATAAAAAAGACAATCGCCACAAGGTTTGATAAGCATCAAGCAAGTTGTTTTGAGTTTGCTCAAGCAGTCTGCTCCAAGATTGAGGTGATAGTTGTATGCCAAAATGATGGGCTTGCTGTGCTAAAATTTGTTGTCGTTGCCGTTCGTCATGGATACGACAGTCGACGATTTGACCATATTGTTTAAATGGGGCAACCCATTTACCAGCCAAGCCACGTTTGTCTAATTTGTCAGTTAACCAAAGTAAAGTAGGTGATGGGGAGCTTTGTGCGGTTGCTATTGATGCTGACATCGATGCTGAAGCCGATGCCATGTCAGTCAGCTGGGTGATGGCATCTTTATCAGGTTTGTGATTGCCTAAGACGATGACTGCATTGGCAGGGTCAAACAATGATAAGCTGTTCAGCTCGCTGATGACATCGTACCAAGTCTTGGCAGAAATCAGCTCAATGCGTTGATGGCTAAGCCCAAGCTGTTGCCATTGTGCCAACAGAGCATCAGCAAACCATTGCTGAAGTAATGGCTCATCGCCGTGTGCCAACCAAAAACCAAGTGGACTTAGGGTTGTGTTGGCAGAATTGATGGCATCAAATGCACTTAAAAAAGGCTGATTCATGAGCAATTACCGTTTGGGACACACTGCTTGTATCAGGGCTACTTTAAGGTTGATAAAGCAATGTATTGGTCAGCGATGCGTTGAGCCATGGCATGATATAACTCAATTTCGGTTTGGGTACGTTGCAAGTCTTCTACGCTGACTGAAGTTTGGTTGTATTGATAGCTACGCTCAACCATCAATGTTCGGTGATGGGTGAATGTGCCATCATGCGTGGTTGGTGTGTCATGAACATTGTGTACATGATTGTGTATATGATAACGTATTTTGGCAGTCATGGTCAGACGCACTTCGGTAAGCAGTCCGGCCAGCTGATATTTTTGAATGCTCACATCGTCAATGCTGATTCGGTTAGCGGCCTCCACCCCTAAGCTGGCTAACGTGGCTTGCTCCTGTTGGTCGTTTGTGTCGGCAATATGAGCATCAGCATCATAACGAGTCAGTTGTTTTAGCAAACTTAAACGCAGGGCATAAGCAGACTTAGATGTCTGAGCGTCAATCAGCACAGGTAATTGTGTGCTGATATTTGACATATGGGTGTTTGCTGACGCATGGGGCTGTTGACCTTGCAGATGAAAGCCACAAGCAGACAAGGCTTGGCATAATCCAAAGACGGTGAATAACCGAATAACACCAAAATAAGTCATTCGAACCATAATCCAATCCTAAAATTAAGCTGGCACAACCACAATGTTGATTAATTTATTAGGCACAATAATTTCTTTTTTAATATCACCAATTAAGAATTTTGCCACGCTGTCTGTTTGTTTGGCTTGGGCTTTGATTTGCTCTGGGTCGCTATTTGGGGCGATTTGCATTTTGCCACGCACTTTGCCATTGACTTGTATCACCATGGTGATGCTGTCTTGTACTAAGGCGGTTTCATCGATGTTTGGGAACTTTAATGTTAACGTATCATGCCCAAGCTCCGTCAATAATGCTTCTGCCATGTGTGGGGCATAAGGGGACAATAAAATCAATAAATTAACCAAGGCTTCATTGGCAACGGCTAAGTCTTGTTTGTGATGTGGGTTGAAATGACTCAGCTCATTTGCCAATTCCATCAGCGATGACACAGGTGTGTTAAGTGCCAACCGTTTACCCAAATCATCATCTAATTTGTTGATGGTTTCGTGAGTTTTACGGCGTAAGTCTTTGGCAGATTTGCTTAAGCTGTCGGCTTGATAAGTGGTGTTGGCGTACAGATTGACAGAATTGAGTTGATGCTCTGCCAGTGAATAGGACAATTCCATGCCATAACGCCACACTTTTTTAAGGAAGTTATAAGGTCCTTTTAGGGCATCATCTGACCACTCTAAGGTCTGGTCAGCAGGGGCGGTAAACAGGGTATATAGGCGTACGGTATCTGCCCCATATGTGTCAATGGTTTGTTGTGGGTCAACACCATTGTTTTTTGATTTGGACATTTTTTCGATTTTACCGATGATGACGGGTTGTCCATCGGCTTTTAATATGGCATCGATGGGTTGACCACGTTCATTAAACCTAACATCGACTTCATGGGGATAATAATATGATGTGCTGCCGTCATCATTGTGTCGCAGATAAGTACCTGCTAATACCATGCCTTGTGTCAATAAATTGGCAAATGGCTCATCACCACTGACCAAACCTTCATCTCGCATCAGTTTATGAAAGAAACGAGCATATAATAAGTGCATGACCGCATGTTCAACCCCACCAACATATTGGTCAACAGGCAACCATTTATCTGCCCCTGTTTTGTCAATCATGCCTTGTTCGAAGTGGGGCGATGCAAAACGGGCATAATACCAGCTGGATTCCATGAATGTGTCAAAAGTATCAGTCTCACGAGTGGCATCGCTGTCGCATTTGGGGCAGGTGGTGTGTAAAAATGCTTGATGATGGTTTAGCGGATTGCCCTTACCATCTGGAATGACATCGGTCGGTAACACAACGGGCAAATCCGCTTCATCGACAGGCACAGTACCACAATGCTCACAGTTGATGGTGGGAATGGGGCAACCCCAATAACGCTGTCTGGACACGCCCCAATCACGCAAACGGTAATTAATGGTGGTGTGTGCCAAACCTTGCGATTCTATTGTTGCCAAAATGGCACGAACCATGCCATCAAAATCTAAGCCATCAAAATTCATCTCACCAGAACTGTCTGAGTTCATGCTGATGCCACGTTCAGCGTACCAATCTTGCCATTGACTGTTGTCGAACGCTTGTTCATCGTCAGTCAATTCACGGTCTGGTTTTATCACCTGTTTGATGGGCAGGGCATATTTATTGGCAAATTCAAAATCTCGCTCATCGTGAGCAGGCACTGCCATGACCGCACCAGAACCATAGCTCATCAACACATAGTTAGCAACCCAGACAGGCACGTCTTTACCAGTGATGGGGTGGGTAACGCTAAGTCCTGTATCCATGCCTTTTTTTTCGGCTTTGGCAAGGTCTTTTTCTGCCACTGAGCCTTGTTTGCATTCTTGGATAAATTGAGCAATCTTGCTGTTATTTTCAGCGGCGTGTTGAGCCAATGGGTGTTCAGCCGCCACTGCCACATAAGTCACTCCCATGAGTGTGTCTGGGCGTGTGGTGAACACATCTAGGGTATGGGGTTTGTCGTTTAGCGTATAGGGAAAATGGACTTCCATGCCTTGGGATCGACCAATCCAGTTGCGTTGCATGGTCAACACTTCTTTAGGCCAATGCCCCTCTAGCTGGTCTAAGTCATCTAGCAGTTCATCAGCATAGTCAGTGATTTTAAAGTAATACATGGGAATGTCTCGTTTTTCAACCAACGCCCCACTTCGCCAGCCACGTCCATCGACCACTTGTTCATTGGCAAGCACGGTATTATCGACAGGATCCCAGTTGACGGTTGCCAGTTTTTTATAGACCAATCCCTTTTTAAACAACTGAATAAACAGCCATTGTTCCCAGCGATAATAGTCGGCATCACAGGTGGCAAACTCACGTGACCAATCAATCGATAGCCCCAATGATTTTAGTTGTTCACGCATGTTGGCAATGTTTTTATACGTCCAGTCAGCAGGGGCAATGTGATGGGCGATGGCGGCGTTTTCAGCAGGCAAGCCAAAAGCGTCCCAACCCATGGGTTGCATGACTTCATGGCCTTTTAGGCGATAATAGCGTGACAGCACATCGCTGATGGTATAATTACGCACATGCCCCATGTGCAATTTGCCACTGGGATAGGGAAACATTGACAACATATAACGTTTGGGCTTGTCATTTGTTTGGTTGCTGACTTCATAGCGACGTTCGTTTTGCCAAAGTTGTTGTTGGGCAGGCTCAATGATGGCAGGCTGATATGTCAGCTTATCATTGTTGACATCATTGCTGGTATTGTTTGATGGGTTTTGTGCATCAATGGAGATTTTAGCGGTCATGGTACATGTTCTGTCGGTTGTGTGGTCAATAAGATGATGTGATTAATAAGATAAAGTTGCATAGCATAGCGTAAATTAATAAAAAAAGCATGCTCAAATGGTCAATTTACCTAAAACAACCATGCTTGACATCATGATGTCATGTCAGGCAGTTTAAGCTGTCCCAAACTGTTGGCGTTTTTTGTTAAAAAACCGTTCCAACCGCTCTAAGGCTTCTTCTAAGTCATAAATATTAGGCAAAAAGACCACACGGAAATGGTCAGGTCTGTCCCAATTAAACCCCGTTCCTTGTACCATCAACACTTTTTCTTGCTCTAATAACTCCATCATCAGTTGCACATCATCTTTAATGGGATATACGTCCAAATCAAGCTTTGGAAAACAATAAAATGCCCCTTGTGGCATGGTGCAAGAAATGCCATCAATGGCGTTTAGTCGTTCGATTGCCAGCTGTCGTTGTTTATATAATCGCCCCACGTCGCATGTCAATGCTTGCATACTTTGATAACCACCCATGGCGGTTTGAATGGCATATTGTGCAGGCACGTTGGCACATAATCGCATGGACGATAGCATGTCTAAACCTTCAATAAAATCTTGGGCATGGTCTTTTTTGCCAGACAACATCAACCAGCCAGAACGAAAGCCTGCGATTCGATGCGATTTAGATAAGCCATTGTATGTCAGCACCAATACGTCTTTGGTTAGGGTACAAATGGGGTGGTGTTCGGCATCATCATAAAGCACCCTATCATAAATTTCATCAGCCATGAGCACCAAATCATGCTCTTTTGCCAGTTTGATGATTTGTTTGAGATTATCATCTGAATATAACGCCCCTGTGGGGTTATTGGGGTTAATGATGACAATGGCTCGAGTATGGTGGGTGATTTTACTTTTGATGTCCTCAAGATTGGGTTGCCAGTTGTTGTCTTCATCACAGCGATAATGCACCGCCTTACCCCCTGCCAAATGGGTGGCAGCGGTCCATAACGGATAATCAGGCATGGGGATGAGCACTTCATCATGGTCATCAAGTAAGGCCTGCATGGACATGACAATCAGCTCAGACACCCCATTACCCAGATAGACATCACGCACATCAACTGCCGACAGCAGTCCTTTGTTTTGATAATATTGCAAAATTGCCTTGCGAGCAGAAAAAATCCCTTGCGAATCAGAGTAACCTGTGGCTTTGTGTAAGTTGAATGCCACATCTTGTAAAATCTCTTGTGGGGCATCTAAGCCAAAAGGGGCAGGGTTGCCGACATTGAGCTTGATGATGCGATGACCGTCAGCTTCCATACGGTTGGCGGTCTTTAACAAAGGTCCTCTGATGTCATAGCAAACATTTTGTAGTTTTTTTGACTTTTTTAAAGATTTGTGTCTTGATTGTGTTGCATTCTTTACATCATGATTCATAAGATTGCCTGTTTGGTTGATTGTTTGGTTATCTGATTGATTGGCATGCTTTTTATTGTATTGCACTGATGGTCATCTGACAATCATTCATCTATATGACTGACCATCTATATGATTAACAGCACCTATCTCACCAACAGCTGACATAATATTTGATAATACACCGCTGCCAATTTACCCAAATCATTCACCTCAACCTTTTCATTGACCTGATGAATGGTGGCGTTACGCACTCCCAACTCAACCACTTGTGCTCCTGTGGGGGCAATAAAGCGTCCGTCAGACGTACCGCCAGCAGTGGACAGCTGTGTGTCTAATCCCAGCTCTGCTTTAATGGCGGCTTGGGTGGCAACAACCAGCTCACCTTTTGCGGTCAAAAACGGATTGCCAGACAATTGCCAATCTATGGCATATTGGGCGGTGCTGTTGGCAAAGTGTTTATCAAATATGGCGTGGGTTTGTTGTTTGAGTGCATCGACATTGGTTTTAGTAGAAAAACGAAAATTAAACACCGCTGTGAGCGTTTTAGGAATGACATTGTTAGCCCCTGTGCCAGCGTTAATGTTAGACAGCTGCATGCTGGTTGCTGGAAAATGGTCGTTGCCATTATCCCACTGAGTATGAATAAATTCATCTAAAGCAGCACTAAATTCGTGAATGGGATTGACTGCCAGATGTGGGTACGCCACATGTCCTTGTTTGCCTGTTACCGTTAGGACACCACCCAGCGAACCACGCCGTCCATTTTTAATCACATCACCCAAAACATCTGTGCTAGAAGGCTCACCAACCAAACAATAATCAATTTTTTCTTGTCGTGCTTCTAGCGTATCGATGACCTTGACTGTGCCATTTATCGAAGGTCCTTCTTCATCTGATGTTATCAGCATGGCAATAGAACCTTGATGATTTGGATAATCGTTGATGAATTTATCAGTTGCCACCACAAAAGCAGCAATGGCAGTTTTCATATCAGCTGCCCCACGTCCCCAAAGATGGCCATCTGCCAAAGTCGGCGTGAAGGGGTCAAATCGCCAGTTATCAACATCACCCGTAGGGACAACATCGGTATGCCCTGCAAAACAAAAAACAGGAGACGTCTGCCCACGGCGAAGCCATAAGTTTTTGACTTGGGCATGTTGCCCTGTTTGATTGGCATCACCAAAATGTAGATACTCAGCAACAAAACCGTGTGGTGCTAATTGTTGGCTGATAATCTCTTGGCAACCAACATCGTTTGGCGTAACAGATGGACGTGCCATTAAAGTTTGACTAAGTTTTAAGGTTGGCTCTTGTAATGCTTGTGCCAATTCGCTGGGTGTTTGTGTTTGAATGTGCATGTCATTGCCTGTTTATTAAAAAGCTGTCTATCAAAAAGCCTATTTGTTAAAAAAATTGAAGCTGATTCAGTGTGGTTTTTAAAAGGTGGTTTTTAAAAGAGATGGCGGACAAAAAATTAGCTTAGACAAAAGTCTAAGCTAATGCAATGATGGGCATGTTTCACTGTTGATGACATGCTGATTATGATGTGCTTATGACAAGCTTAAGCGTTGCCTTCGCTGGCTATCTGCTCTTGCTGTTGGCTTTGCATATAAGCTTGGTCAAAATTGACAGGAGCCAATAACAGTTGTGGGAAACTGCCACGAGTTACGATGTCGCTGATGACTTCACGAGCATAAGGGAACAGCACGTTAGGGCAGTAAGCACCCAATAGATGACCCATTTGCTCTTCAGGGATATTTTGAAGTAAGAAAATACCTGCTTGATGCACTTCAGCAATGAAAGCAGTTTCGTTGCCATTTTTGGCACTGACTGTTACGGTTAAGACAACTTGTTGATGTGACTCATCAAGTTGTTCTGCACTGGTTGATAAATTGATGTCAAGCTCTGGATTCCACTCTCTGGTAAAAACTTCTGCTCCAGGGACTTCTAAAGACATGTCTTTAACATAAATACGCTCTAGTGCCAATTGTGGTTGTGCTTGTTCTTCTGCCATGGTGTTCTCCTTAGTATGGAAATGGGCTTGAAAATGGGTTTAAATGTGAAAATGAGCTTATAAAAAGTGGGCTGATAAACGCTGATAAATAATGAAGCCAACAAAGATGACATCATAACAAATGCAATGACATCATACAAAAAATACAGTCTAACCTGCCAAAATGTCGTCCAGTTTGCCTTGTTGATTCAGTTTGTTTAATTCATTAAAACCACCGATAAAAGCATCACCAATAAAAATTTGTGGTACGGCGCGGTAGTTGTTGGTTTTTTTCATCAGTTCTTGACGCTCTGCACTGCTGATGTCGTACATGCTAATTTCTTCATAGTCCACACCTTTTAATTTTAATAGTTGTTTGGCGTTTGAGCAATAAGGACAAATGGGGGTGGTATAAACTTTTACTTGAGCAGTCATAAAAACTCCATTTTAAAAAAATGATGGATAACTTACCTTATGTTCTTAAGTTTATGGGGCAGTTGTCATAAAAAAACAAGGGGTACAAGGAATAGTAAGGCAGTTAATTTGTGGCGTTTAACGTTTTTTACCTATCGTTTTTTACTTAACGCTTTTTACCACCAACCAACGGCATGCCAGCTGCTTGCCAACCACCAATACCACCTTCTAGGCGATATGCACTCGGTTTATCAAGCATTTGCACCGCTGTTCCTGCTTGGATTCCCATGTCACACACCACCACGATGGGGGCTTCGATGGCACGTAATTCATCTAAGCGGTCTTTTAATTCGGTAAAAGGAATGTTGCGACTGCCTTGAATGTGACCTGTGTCAAATTTCTTTTTGGCACGGATATCGATGATTTGGGCATTTTGGTCATTTACCAAACTGCCCAATGCGTTGGCAGAGATTTTTTTGCCACTGCGTTTGCTGTCTATGCTAAACAGCATGATAGCCAATACCCCAAGCAACCCAAATAAAAAAGGATGGTTGCCCATAAATTCTAACCAACGTGACAAATTTACCTCCAAAAGGCATCATTAAAACCATGTTAAATAACAACAAAGTTAAATGTCAATGCGAAATGTTAAACATCAATGTAAAATAACAACGACCCAATGTTTGTCATTATACAGACAATACTCAGTCATTGCCAAGATTTAGCGTTGTTAAGAGGACCATTGGTAAGATTTCTTAATCAAGGTTTCTTAATCAAGATTACCTAATGGCTTTCATTTAGCATACGAGCCGCTTGCAACGCATAATAAGTCAAGATGCCATCTGCACCAGCACGGCGAAAACCGATGAGTGATTCTAAAATCACCGCTTCACTGAGCCAACCGTTGGCAATGGCAGCTTGGTGCATGGCGTATTCCCCTGAAACCTGATAGGCAAATGTTGGCACACCAAAGGTATTTTTGACCTCTCGGATTAAGTCCAGATAGGGTTGTCCTGGTTTGACCATGATCATATCTGCCCCTTCAGCAATGTCTAATGCCACTTCATGTAAGGCTTCTGAGCGGTTGCCAAAGTCCATTTGGTATTGTTTTTTGTGTCCGCCTTTTAGGTTGCCAGCACTGCCAACCGCATCACGAAAAGGACCATAATAGGCTGATGCGTATTTGGCGGAGTATGCCATGATGGCGGTATTGGCAAAACCTTCTTGTTCAAAGGCTTGACGAATTGCCAAAATCCGTCCGTCCATCATGTCACTCGGTGAGATGATGTCTGCACCAGCACGGGCATGGCTTAAGGCTTGTTTAACCAAAATTTCTACCGTCGTGTCATTTAGCACATAGCCTTGGGCATCAATCACGCCATCTTGTCCGTGAGTGGTGTAGGGGTCGAGCGCCACATCGGTCATCACCACCATGTCAGGCACGGCATCTTTTAGCGATTTGATGGCTCGGCACGCCAGACCATCATCATCATAAGCAGCATGTCCGTCCAAAGACTTATCTGCCACATCGATGACAGGGAACAAGTCCAATGTTGTTACCCCTTCATTGAGTAAGTCTTTGGCATGTTTTATCAATAAATCAATGCTTAACCGCTCTACCCCTGGCATGCTGGCAACAGGTTGGCGGACATGGTTACCTTCAATGACAAACACTGGAGCAATGAAGTGTTTGGGTAACAGCTCAACTTCTCGTATCATGGCGCGCACATGGTCATGCACACGCAAGCGACGTAGGCGGGTCAGTGGGTATTGACGATTAAAAACCAAATTCATGGGGTTACCTCGTTAACAATTTGCATTTGTTCTTGTTCTACTTGTTTTCGTTCTGCTGGTTCTTTGACAATTAAGCGGGCGACATCATCATGGCTTGCTACCCGAGCGGTACTGGCCGCTTCAGCCAGGGTGGCATCACGCCCCTGTGGGTCAATAAAAGTGAACAGATTGGCATCAGCAGGAGACGTTAAATTGACAGGCACATCAATACTTGCTCCACCTCCCAACGCTTGATATAGCTGTATTTGGCTGATGACTTTGGCTTGCTCAAGCTGTAGCAAGCTTTGTTGGTTGGCAAACTGTGACCGCTGAGCGTCTAATACCGTCAGATAATTATCCAGCCCTGCTTTATATCGGGCATTGGCAATGTCATATGTTTCGTTAAAATTATCTTGTAACCGATACTGTGATTTGAGCTGTTTGTCCAGAACGGCTCTGTCTGCCAGCACATCGTTGACTTCCTTAAAGGCAGTCTGAATGGTTTTTTCATAGCTGGCAAGGGCTTGCTGTTGCTGAATTTTACTGACTTGGTAATTGGCGTTTAATGCCCCTGCATCAAAGATGGGCAGGCTAATTGAAGGTGAAAAACCCCAACTGACGCTTGATGAATCGAACAAATCATCAAGCTTGGGACTGGCAACACCGACATTGGTTGATAAGGTGATGCGTGGAAAAAAAGCAGCACGGGCAGCGGCGATGTTTGCACCAGCGGCCTTTAAGGTGAACTCTGCTTGTAAAATGTCTGGGCGGTAGTGTAACAGCTCACTGGGTAGGCCTGTGTTAAATATCTGTGGGCTGACCACATCTTGCACACCAGCTGGTGGCAACAGCTCATTAGCAATGGGCATGCCAATCAAAAGTTGTAAGGCGTTACGGATTTTTAGGATTTGGTTTTGGGCTTGATAGATGGCAAGTTTGGCACTTTCTAATGCCGCATCAGCCTGTAGTGATGGCGATTTGGCGTCCACCCCAGCGTTAAAACGGGCTTGGGTGATGCGTAAAGACTCTGCTCGAGTGCTGGCGGTGGCTTCTGCCAGTTGCAATTGAGCCAGTGCATAGCTCAAATTGACATACGTCTGTGCCACGTTACTGATTAGGATAATTTGGGCATTGTCTTGCCCTGCACTGCTGGCAAAGTATCTTTGTAGCGCCTGTTCTTGAAGATTGTGAATGCGTCCCCAAAAATCAAGCTCATAGTTTGATGCTGATAATCCCACACTAAAACGGTCAGACGGATTTTTATCAACAGCATGATTGGCCCCACGATTATGGTTGGCGTTAAAATTTAATGTGGGAATGTCTTCAAGCTCAGATATCTGATATTGAGCCTTGGCAAGCTTGACGTTTAGCATGGCTTGCTGTAAATCTTTGTTATTTTGTAATGCTAAGGCGATGAGTGCCTTAAGGCGTTCATCAGCATAAAATTGTTGCCATCTGGACGTGGCAATACTCGGTTGGGTATGGGTACTTAAGGTGCTGTTATCATACACACCATAAGGAGCATCAATGGGAATCAATGGCTGAGCAAGTACCATGGACGTGGCAGGCTCGGTAGGGGGAATGGTGGTACAAGCTGATACCCCCATAACACCCAAAGCAAGGGCAAGCTTAAGCTGGCTAAATGGCGGTTGACATGATGGTGGTTTATAAAGCTGTTGAAATGGGTGGTCATATTGACATGAACGCAAATGTATTGACATGATAAAAACTTCTTTTTTTATTAATCATTGATTCAAAAGGTGTGTTTGGCTGATGACAGAAAAATAAGCGTTTGGCTTAATTTAACCGAGCCATCGCCATGTGCGTCAAGTCCATTAAGCCTTGACGGTAGCGATTGTCAGGTAAAGATTGCAACGCATCTAGGGCATGTTGACTCTCGTATAAAGCCTTGTCCTTACAATACGCCAACGCTCCAGACTCTTGCACCAAACGGATAAGGGCTTGGCTGTTATCGGTTCTGCCTGTCTGTATGGCAATGCGAAGCAAATCATAATCTGCATGACCAGCTTGTTTGAGAAACTCTAATGCTTTAATGGTTGGTAAAGTGGGTTTGCCTTCACTTAAATCATCACCCAAATTTTTACCCATAACCTCAGCATCACCACCATAGTCCAACACATCATCAATGATTTGAAAGGCATTACCAAAGTGCTGTCCAAAATCAGACAAAGCTTGCAAATACTGCTCTTGACCATGCAACAATGCTGCCCCTTGTGTTGCCATCATAAACAGCCGTGATGTCTTGCCATCGATGATGTTCATATAATCAGACTCAGTGGCATTTGGGTTGTGTTGATGCTGAAGTTGCAATACCTCACCTTCA
The DNA here is from genome assembly GCF_037201985.1 of Lwoffella lincolnii. Classification (NCBI taxonomy): domain Bacteria; kingdom Pseudomonadati; phylum Pseudomonadota; class Gammaproteobacteria; order Moraxellales; family Moraxellaceae; genus Lwoffella; species Lwoffella lincolnii. Next base: position 688,062 of record NZ_CP147511.1, read on the forward strand.
GCAATGTCACAAGTGCCATCAGAAAACAACTTAAGTAAGGGTAAAGAACCAAAACCAACCAATAAATTAAACGAACGAGCAATCAGATAATCACCAACCAATACTGCTGTGGGATTGTCCCATGTGGCATTGGCAGTGGGCTTGCCTCGTCTTAGTCTTGACTCATCAACCACATCATCATGCACCAGTGTGGCGGTGTGCAACATTTCGGTAATGGCAGCCAAGTGCATGGCAGGCTTATGGGGCTTATCACACATCATACGAGAGCAAAGCAAGGTAATCAAAGGACGCATACGCTTGCCACCAGCATTGATGACATGTCCTGACACTGCCATGACCAGTTTAACTTTGGAATTTAAGCCACTAAATACTTGCTTGTCCATAAAAGCAAAATCATCAGCAACGATGGACTGAATATCGGCATAGTTTTTGATGGCGTTGATGTTCATTGGATTGGCGGGGGTTGATGACATGGCAATCTCAAACTTATCTCAAACTTAAAAACAGTCAAAAAAGACATCAATAAGGACACAAATAAAGGTAGCATTCTACCGTAACTGGCAGGCAATGACCAGTTATTAAAGGTCTGATGCAGATAACTTTATACAGACAGCAAAAGCAGACAGTAAAAGATGATAAAGGTCGCTTGTGAAATAAGCCGCCATAAAATAAAGGCACAGATTAAAAATAATGTCGTATTTGCTTGATTTTAAGACAAAAAATCAGTAAAATTTTTCATTCAAATTTTTCCTTGTCGTGTCCGTTATAGAAGCGTTGTCATCGGGGCAACCACGGCACTCAGGTTAAACTGGAGTCAAAACATGTACGCAGTGATTAAAAGTGGTGGTAAACAGCATCGTGTCAGCGTTGATGAAACGTTAAAAGTTGAACTGTTAAAAGGGGCCGAAGTCGGTAGTACTTTAACCATCGATGAGGTGTTGATGGTGGTTAATGGCGAAGACATTAAAATCGGTCAACCATTGGTATCAGGTGCAACAGTTGAAGCTGAAGTGATTGAGCATGGTCGTGGTGAAAAAATCCGCATCGTCAAGCATAAGCGTCGCAAGCACTACCACAAAGAGCAAGGTCATCGCCAATGGTACACCAAGTTGAAAATCAAAGCGATTAATGGCTAATAACAGACAATAAGTTCAATTTTTTACGATTAACCATCAATTAACCATATTGGAGAAAATCTCATGGCACATAAAAAAGCGGCAGGTTCGACTCGTAACGGACGTGACTCTAACCCTAAATATTTGGGTGTTAAAAAATTTGGTGGTGAGCAAGTGGTTGCTGGCAATATCATCGTGCGTCAGCGTGGTACAGAGTTTCATGCTGGAGAAGGCGTTGGCATGGGTCGAGACCACACACTATTTGCCTTAACAGATGGTGCAGTTAAGTTTGAAAGGCGAGGTGAGTTTAATCGTCGTTATGTTTCTATCGAAGCTTAATACTTAGAAGCTTAATACTTAATAGAAGCTTAATTTATCAAAACTTAATTCATGACAGTTGATTAAGGTCATTTTTTAAGACAATCTGATAAAAGACCCCACATTTGGGGTCTTTTTTTGTGCTTATTTTGTGTTTGGGTTTTTACATTTAGCCAATTTGTCATCTTACGTTACAATCGTGTTGTGTTGGTTGCAAAATTGGTCTAGGCAAGCAATATAAAACAAGTAATATGATATTAATATTCTATAATATATAGAAACTGGCTAACAGCAAAAGTGATGGGTTCACACTCACATCTCTGATACATTCATTCACCGTTATTAATGATACATTCATTTAGATAACATCTCATTTAACATTCACACATTCATACATTCACGGAGTTATTATGTCTTTGAATACTTTATCAATAAAAACCCCATTAATAAAAACATCATCAATATCAATCAAAAAATTGGCATTGTCTGCTATTGCCATCACAAGCATGGTAATCGGTTATCCTGCCATGGCAAATGCTGATGCAGATGACAGCAACACCGCTGCCGCCAAAGCATTAAACAGCCATTTAGCAAATACCAAAACCATGATGGCCCATTTTACTCAAACCACATCAGGCAACAGTAAATCACTGTCAGCAGGCAAATTCTCTGGTAGCATGAGCATCAAACGCCCTAATAAATTCCGTTGGGAAACCAAAAGCCCATCAGAACAACTGGTTGTTGCTAATGGCAGTTATTTATGGATTTATGACAAAGATTTGGCACAAGCCACCAAACAAAACGTAGATAGCCAAATTGGGAATACCCCAGCACTGCTGTTATCAGGCGACCCTGCCAAAATTGCTGATAATTTCACCATCACCCAACCTGTCGATGGTAAAAACTACTTTAAGTTGACCCCAAAATCAGACAATGCCAGCTTTAAGGACATGACCATCAGCTTTAGTGGTGGCAAACCGACCATGATGGTATTAAATGATAATCTTGGCCAAACCACCAAAATCACCTTTAGTGGTGTGTTGTTAAACAGCAAAGTGGGCGATGGTTTGTTTAATTTTACGCCACCCAAAGACGTAGATGTGATTAGCCAATAGTCATCATAACCACTCATCATAACCACAAATACGCTCATCAAAATACGCTCAACAAGTGCATTATCTGGTCAAAAAACATTTGGGTAAAAAAACGTCATTTATGCGTTGGTGGCTAGTAATTTATCCATAAAATCGGTTATATTAGCCAGCCATAAAACTGCCTAAAATAAAGATGTTTGACTGATGAAATGGCAGTGTCAGGTTGGGATTAAGATAGGTGCGCATGATGGCAATGATGTCGGCAGGGGCTTGGTCAGCGTTGGTCTATATGGTGGCAGCCGTTGGTTTGGTTGTGTTTATGCTGGTCGTTCCTAGGTTGTTGGGTGGACGCTCAAGCGGTCGTCAAAAAGAAGAGACATTTGAGGCGGGGGTTGTCGGTGCTGGCAACGCCCGCCTGCGTTTGTCTGCCAAATTTTACCTTGTGGCGATTTTCTTTGTTATCTTTGACTTAGAAGCATTATTTTTATATGCCTATGCGGTGAGTGTGCGTGAAGTGGGTTGGGTGGGGTTTGCCAGTGCTTTTGTCTTTATTGCCATTTTATTTGTGGGGCTTGTCTATGAGATGCACCTTGGTGCGATGAACTGGGCACCTGCCGATAAACGCATTAAGAAAAAACGCATTGATAAGCGTCCTGCCGACTTTGATTTGACCGCCATTACCGCTTTTCATGGCATTGATGAACTGCACACCGACCCCACAGGAAAAGTCCCTGCCCAGTCATCAGGGCGGATTTTTGCAGGGCGTAAAGGCTTACAAGCGGTGCTTGACAAGGATAGCGAACAAATGGCAAACATTGACCACATTAATACCACAGGTCGTGTTACCACCCAAGATTTTAATTCATAATAGCATTACCAATTGATTGACAGTGTTTGTTGGTATGGGTGATTTTTAAGTGATAAGGAAGGCTCATGATAATAAAAGGGCATAAAATTGATTGGACATTTGCCATGCTTGCCATGACTTTTATAATGGCAGCGATTGTTTCTAATAATTTTGCATTCATGGGCGGAGTGATTATTTGCTTGATTTTTGGTATCAAGACAATAAAAAACAATTCTGGTCATTAAGACAGTGGAGCAGATGGCGATGATAAATCAAGAATTAAAATCTGATTTGCAACCCTAAAACAGTCATTTGGATAAATCCAAAACCAAATCTAAAATAACGCCAGTTTATTAACCAGCAAATAAGACCTATTATGAAATATACCCTAACTCGCCCAAACATGGATATTGCCATCAATGGAAGTGGTCAATATCCCCACGCCACACGTCAAGTGGTAGATGATATCACCCAAGCCGAGGTGGATAAAAATGTTTTTTTGGGCAGATTGTCCGATTTGACACACAATCTTGCCAACTGGGGACGCAAAAACTCCTTATGGCCTTTTAACTTTGGCACAAGCTGTTGTTATGTGGAGTACGCCACGACCTTGACAGGCGTGCATGATTTGTCTCGTTTTGGGGCGGAGGTCATTCGTGCGTCTCCTCGCCAAGCTGATGTGATGATAGTGGCGGGGACTTGTTTTGTTAAAATGGCACCCGTGATACTCAGGCTGTATGAACAAATGCTAGAACCCAAGTGGGTCATCTCCATGGGGGCGTGTGCCAATTCTGGCGGCATGTACGACATTTATTCGGTGGTACAGGGGGTGGATAAAATCTTGCCTGTGGATGTGTATGTTCCCGGGTGTCCGCCACGCCCTGAAGCACTCATCCAAGCCATCATGCTATTACAAGAGAGCATTCAAAAAGAACGCCGTCCACTGGGCATTCATCTTGACCAAGGGGTGTATCAGCCGATGATGATGCCAGAGCGAGATAGAAAACAAGCTGACCGCATTGCGGTAAAAAATTTAAGAAGTCCTGATGGGGTGGAGTGATATTCGTATCCTACGATGTTTGTGATTTATTGTGTCATTGGATTTTAGAAATTAACTTTACAGTCATAATAGAATGAGGATTTATTAATGAATGGTATTGTGTATACTCAGTCTGAAATAGCCAAAATGCAAGGTTGGTTAGGCGATATGGGGAGACAAATTTTAGGAAGATTTAATAGTGATAATGCAAAACAAAAAGCATTGTTTCCATGTCTATTTGCTCGCAAGGCATTTGCCCAAGGCATGGTAAAATTTTTACCAATAGTTTATATGCAGGATAAGGCACAATATGATTTAGAGTGTTTTGCACAAGGTTTGAAAAATTACCTAGAATTAGCGATATCAGCTTGGGACGGAAAATTCAATACAGCCTACCCATTGTTGGTTGTGTTTGAACCTGTGCAAGGATATAGTCAAACCAAAGACTATCAAGATATCTTTGTCCAAGCCCTGCAATACTTGATTGATAATGATGAAAAATCTTGGGTAGGAGAAATTCCGTTTAATCCAAATCAAGAGTTTTGGACAATGTGTTTTCATGGAGTGCAAATTTTTATTAATGTTAGCCATCCAAACCATCATTTAAGATTAAGTAGAAACCTGTGTGATACTTTGATTTTGGTTATTAACCCAAGAGAGCGTTTTGATGTGTTTGCAGGAGATAATGAAGCTGGGTATGCCATTAGGGAACAAATAAGAAAAAATATAGATAATTATGATTTAATTCCTAGAAGTCCTTTACTTGGTCATTATCAACTTGGAGAGTTGGAATGGGTTCAATATATGTTGCCTGTTACAAATGATGAAAAATCCATGCAATGCCCACTTTCTTTTGAAAGATACTATAAGAAATAAAATGGAAAATAAATACTATGGATTTAAGAAAATTCTACGGTGCTTTGATTGTTTTTTATTTTAGTGATATGGCATTGCTGATTATGGTAATTTGGTTGTCTTATCAGACAACCAAAAACCCTTTAATTCTTGGATTGATATTATGTATTAGCACAATCATTCCTTTTTTACTAAAAAGAATTTCTAAAATTAATTTGCTGTCTCTGTCTATCCATAATTTAATGCTTTCACGCATTTTATTTTATTCCATTATTTTTATTTTGTCAGCACTTAATCCATCAATATATGGTTTTATTGGTCTTGCATTAATATCTGGATTATTGGGAGTTAGCATACTAAGTAATTATGAGACTTACAATAATCATCTTGTTGTTAATAACATTGTTTCTGCAAATAAGGCATCAAGATATATGCAAACCGTTATACAGATTGGTGCATTTGGTGGGGCAATGATAGGAGGAATGCTATTAAATTATTTATCTTTTTTTTATTCAATGGCAAGTATTGTTTTAGTAGATATTGTTTTTGCCATTATTTTTATGATGTGGGCAAAAGATGGGTACTTTGCTCAAATAAAAATCGAAGAGAATAACAACAAACAAACTGTTAGTCAACTTTATTTTTTAGATAAAAAACAAATTTATTTGTTATGCTTTATATTAGGGTTTGTTGGTATTCATATTGTTAGTTTTAATTTAACGACACCAATTATATTTCAAGAAGTTAAACAATGGACTGCCCAAGATTTTGGTTTATCCAGTGCTTTTGCTGGTGTGGGAGCTTTTTGTGCAGTTTTTCCAAAAAGTAATGCCAAATATTGTTTGGTAATGGCAATATGTTTAATTTTTGCTGATTTAATATTTGTTACATCAAATATTAAGATGTTATCACTGGCTGTATGTTTTTTTATCGGATTTTTTATTAATAGCATCAGGATACTGGTCAGAGAAAAGTTATCTTTATTGGCACAAAATACAGAACAAGCTGCTTTTATTGGTCAAATTAGTGCAGTATTTTATACCATATTTCAGGCAGGTGCTAGTTTAATATTTGGTTATATATTAGCCAGCACATATCATGTCAATGTTGCTCAAATATTCTTACCATTAGTGGCATTGATTATTTTTGTGTTATATGTAAATAAATTTTTTATCAGTAGAACTTCCACCAACACATAATTTATGGCTAAATTTAAAAATTTTTATTAAAAGTCCAGTTGATAAAAATCATGATTTATTAGGAGTATGGTTTATGGATAAAGGTAAAATTTTAATTGTAGACCCTTTTTCTACTGGTGCATTATATGCAGAAAAATTTCATAAGCTAGGCTATCAATGCTATGCGGTACTTGCTAATGATGATATGAATATGGACTATTTTAGTTTTGATGGTACTTATTTTATCAATAAGATGATTTACTCGGTGCAAGAATGTAAGGAAAAATTTTGTAGAGATGAAATCTTGGCGGTGGTTATTGGTGCAGAAACAGGCGTACTCATTGGTGAGCAACTGGCAGAATATTTTGGAGTGGCAGGAAATTCTGTGCGTAGTGGCTTAAAACGAAGAGATAAATTTATAATGCAAAATGCTTTAAAAGAAAGTGGTTTAAAGCATATAAAAAGCCAGCTTATCAATGCTGGCAGTGAATATTTTTTTGATAGTAAAAATGGTTATATTCTTAAACCTGTTAATTCAGCAGGCAGTGATGGCGTGATGTTTTTTGGAAATAAAAAAACACTATCTAATTATATAAAAAATATTAACTGGGAAAAGATTAATGCACTGGGAATAAAGAATGATAATTATATTTTACAATCATTTGAAACTGGTGATGAATTTGTTGTGGATATGATTGTGCAAGATGATAATATTTTTATTTGTAGTTTGTGTGTTTATAAAAAAGGTCATCATAATGGCAGTAAGTTTGTTTATGAAAATATGCAGATGTTAGATATTGAAAATAAAGAATACCAAGCCATCATTCAATATGCAACACAGTGTATAAAAGCATTGGAGGTTAAATTTGGAGCAGTACATATGGAGTTGTTGGCAAAATCAAGTGCTAATGGCTATATTAATCCAGTGATGATTGAAATGGGGGCAAGACTACACGGAGGAGTTGCACCTATTATTTTTGAAAAATGTTACCAACCAAACTTGCTTGAATTAAGTGTCTATAATTACTTAAATCAAGATTTGACACAGTTTTACGAAAGTGCAAAAGACAATATTTTTTATTCAAAAATTTTAAATAAATCCAAAGTGGTCTTTCTGATTAATCATAAAAATAAAAGTAAATTAGATAATAATTTATTTTTATCAAAAATTAAAAATTTACCTAGTTTTTATGAGGTAAAAATTATTAATAATGATATTTTACCTATAACAGTAGACTTGTTAACTTGTCCTGTTTTGGTGTGTCTGATTGGAGAAACATCTGATATTGATGAGTCTAAATTAAGAATAATGTTTAATGAGAGTATTTGTTGATTTATATTATTGATAATTTCATCTCATCATATTTTAATGCAAGATGATGCGTTTTAAATCATAATTTTAAACATTAACTGTTAATCCAAAAAGGGAAATCCATGAAAGCTCAATGTTTATGTAAAGCCGTTACCATTGAAACAGCGGACAATCAAGAAATTCACGCTTGCCATTGCAATAACTGCCGTAAATGGGGCGGTTCGGCAGGTTTTACGGTAATGGTGCAGAGCATAAAAACCAATGATACCGACCACATCAGCACTTATCAGAGTGCTGAATGGGGTGAGCGAGCATTTTGCAAAACTTGTGGCAGTCATCTGTATTTTCATCAGTTTGGCACGGATAATTATTATGTTTCGGCAGGATTGTTTGATGAGGTGGATTTTAAATTGAAATCACAAATCTTTATTGATAAAAAAGCGGGCTATTATGAGCTTGCTAATGACACGCCAAAATTAACAGAAGCTGAATTTATTGCCATAGTAACAGGCGAGTAATAGAGTTATTTAAAATCGTAAAAACTCATATTGTCTATGCGTTGGTAGATAATAAAATGAAGCAGTTTAGGCAAGTGTGATAAACGACATTTGTATTTAATTTAAGGCATAAAAATGACACAATCCATTCGTCAATTTACCATTGACGCATTTACCAATGAGGTATTTAAAGGTAATCCTGCCAGCGTTTGTCTTTTGGATAAATGGCTTGATGATGACGCATTGTTAAATATTGCCAAAGAAAATAATTTATCCGAAACCGCTTTTGTTGTGTCAAAAAATGATGAATTTGAGTTACGTTGGTTTACCCCAAAAGTAGAAGTTATCTTGTGCGGACACGCCACATTGGCAACGGCTTTCGCCTTGTATACTGCCTTAGAAAATTGCCCAGAAGTTTTAAAATTTCACATGATGAGCGGATTATTAATCGTACAAAAAATTGGCGATAAACTATTTATGGATTTACCTATTTTTGAATTAAAAAAAGTGGATAATGTCGCTAAAATTGGTGAGATTTTGGGCGTAATGCCAAAAGAAGTCTATTTAGGGCGTGATTTATTGTGTGTGTTTGATGATGAAAATATAGTCAAAAACTATGAAGTCAATGATGAAAAAATCGCTCAATTAGACGGCGTGTTATGTCATTTTACCACAAAGGGGGCAGAGTTTGACTGCGTATCTCGCTCATTTGGAGCAAAAATTGGCATTAGTGAAGACCCTGTTTGTGGTTCGGCTCATTGCCATATTTTCCCTTATTGGTCAGATAAGATTGGTAAAGATGAGTTGATTGGTTTTCAGGCAAGTGAACGCACGGGCATTTTGTATGGCAGGATGACAGGCGATAGATTATTGCTTGGCGGTCAAGCGGTATTATTTGCCAAATCCGAAATTTATGTTTAAGCAATTAAACCACATTTAAATAAATAAAAATGGGCAACCGCCCAAACCCAAACAGCAAGCAGTTGCAAGCCAAAAATAAGTTGGAAATCATGAGCATTCACCACATTCACGATTTTGATGTTTTAAATCAGCTAAACGCTAAGTTTGAAAATCTTGTTATCCAAGAAACGGCAGACGGCATTCCGACCGTTTGGGTAGATAAAAGGGCGGTGCTTGATGTTTTGCTGTTTTTACGCACATTGCCCAAGCCCTTTGTCATGCTTGCGGACTTATTTGCCTTGAAATCAAGATGATGACCATAGTAATTTAATTGCCATTAGCACGCAGGCAATAACTACCAAAGGACGCATAAGTTTTGCACCATTTTTTACAACTAAATGACTACCTAGATATACTCCAATTGTTTCGCCAATTGCCATTAAAATACCTGCCATCCACGCCATCTTGCCTAAATAAATAAAGACAAGTAAGGAAATTAGGTTGCTGGCTAGGTTAAGTACTCTTGAATATGCCATTGCTTTGGTAGCGGCAAAACCTAGTAAAGAAGTTACTGCAAGTAGGTAAAAAGTACCTGCACCTGCTCCAAAAAATCCGTCATAAAAAGCAATAACAGGGATAATTGTCCAAGAAAATAGAAATACACCCATCTTTGCTTTCTTTGTGGTATCTGACAAATTCTTGGATAAATAAAAATATAAAGCCATTGCAATTAACAAAAAAGGGAGAATTTTTTCAAGGAGTGTACTAGGTAACAAAGATAAAGTGGCAGTCCCGATTGCACCGCCAATTATAGCAGGAGGCAATAAAGCAATGAGTAATTTTTTATCTAATACACCTTTGTTTAAATAATATTGGGTGGAGGCAATTGCTCCTACTGTTCCTTGTAACTTATTGGCGGCAATCGCCTGTGCGGGGCTAAATCCTGCGGTTAATAATACAGGAATAGAAATAAGACCGCCACCCCCACAAATCGCATCAATAAAGCCTGCAATACAAGAACCTATTAATAAAAAGACAACAATATCTATGCTAAGACCAAGTAATTCCATCACATTGCCCCCAATCTTAGTAACAGTTTATTGACTGAGTTATCATAAATACCAATATTTTTTAATGTATCCGTGTCTCTTAATATTTCTTGATAATTAGGAAAATTAAGTATTCCAAAGATTTTTTCCCATTCTTTCATTTCAGTATGTGCAAATAAAGGTACGGTAGATTTTAGAGTATTAATGAATAGCGTTCTAGTTTCTTTGCTTTCATTTTTTAGCACTTCCAAGGCGACATGGCTAAACACACCAGAATGACTACGCTCATCAAGGGCATGTCTCTTGGTAACTTCATAGCAGATATTTTGAATGGTGTTATCCTTGGATAGAATGTCTAGATAGTCAGTAATTAGTGTTTCACTAGCACACGCCACTGCAAATTGCACCAACCTTCTATTTTTTTCGTCAAGTTGTTTATTTAGTGTCTCGTTTAGCCATTGTGAAAGGTAAAAATTATTCTCGCCTAAGTGAGGTAAATTTCGTTTTTGGTAAATATAGTTGCACGCACCAATAGACATCTTGGTGTGCAATGCTTCATCAAGCAATGCTTCGGCGATGACTTTTTGCACATCTGCCAAATTTTCTGTATTGGGGGGGGTATTTTAAGATATTCTCGCATGCTGGCGTAACAACATCACATTCTATATAGACTGTTTTCATGTTATACGGGTATATCCTTAACCTAAGAAATTCCTCAATTTTATATCAAATAAAGTATTTAAAGTATTTATTGTCAATCAAGATGTAGCCATCAATTATAAAATAAATTTATATCTCACAATGGTTTATCATTCAATTTTTCTCGTAATCTATCATAAATATGCCGTAAAAAAAAGCGATTTTGCGTTATAATTTGCCATTTAGTTAAAGTGTTTGGAGACTGCAAGCCCCACGCAAGCGACCAATTTAACAAACATATTATAAAAAGTTGGCATTATGAGCATTCACCACATTCACGATTTTGACATTTTAAACGAGCTAAACGCTAAGTTTGAAAATCTTGTTATCCAAGAAACGGCAGACGGCATTCCGACCGTTTGGGTAGATAAAAGGGCGGTGCTTGATGTGCTGATGTTTTTACGCACATTGCCCAAGCCCTTTGTCATGCTTGTGGATTTGTCCGCCATTGATGAGCGTTTGCGTCAGTACCGCCATGGTTTGCCTGACAGTGATTTTACGGTGTTTTATCATCTGATGAGCTTGGAGCGAAATTCAGACATTCGCATTAAGGTTGCTTTAAAAGAAGGTGAGCATGTTCCATCTGCGACCAAGATTTATCCCAATGCCAACTGGTATGAGCGTGAGGTGTGGGACATGTTTGGGGTGGTGTTTGATGGGCATCCGCACCTGACACGCATTTTATTGCCCAAATATTGGGAGGGACACCCATTACGCAAAGAATATCACGCACGAGCCACCGAATTTACGCCCTATTTTTTAAACACCGCCAAACAAGAGTTTGAGCAAGAGAACTTACGCTTTGTGCCAGAAGAGTGGGGCATGAAACGCTCTGGGCGTGATGAGGATTTTATGTTTTTAAACATCGGGCCAAACCACCCATCTGCTCATGGGGCGTTTCGTTTGGTGTTGCAGCTTGATGGTGAGGAGATTGTGGATTGTATCCCTGACATTGGCTATCATCACCGTGGGGCGGAGAAGATGGCGGAGCGTCAGACTTGGCATTCGTTCATTCCTTATACCGACCGCATTGATTATTTGGGTGGGGTGATGAATGAGCTGCCTTACATCATGGCGGTGGAGAAACTGGCAGGCATTAGCACCCCTGAGCGTGCCAATGTCATTCGCATTATGATGAGTGAGTTTTTTAGGATTACCAATAACCTGCTTTATTGGGGTACATTTATCCAAGACGCTGGTGGCATGACCCCTGTGTTTTATATGTTTGCTGACCGTCAAAAGGCGTATGATGTCATAGAAGCGGTAACAGGCTATCGCATGCACCCTGCGTGGTTTCGGATAGGCGGTACGGCTCACGATTTGCCAAATGGCTGGCAGCGGTTGGTGCGTGAATTTTTGGACTGGATGCCAAAACGCCTTGATGAATATGTCAAGGCAACCATGACCAATAGTGTGCTAAAAGGACGCACGCAAAATGTCGCCCAATATGATGCCAAACATGCCCTAGCATGGGGCGTAACAGGGGCAGGACTAAGGGCGACGGGCATTGAGTTTGATTTGCGTAAAGCGAGACCGTATTTGGGTTATGAAAACTTTGAGTTTGATATTCCAGTGTTTTATAACGGCGATGCTTATGACCGCTGTTTGGTCAAAATTGAAGAGATTCGCCAAAGTCTACGCATCATTGAACAATGCCTAAATAACATGCCATCTGGGGCATATAAGGCTGACCACCCATTGGCTGTGCCACCACCAAAAGAGCGTACCTTACAAGACATTGAAACGCTGATTAACCATTTTGTATCAGTATCATGGGGACCTGTCATGCCAGCAGGAGAGTCGGCGTGCATGGTAGAGGGGGTTAAGGGGCTTAACAGCTATTATGTCATATCCGATAAATCCACCATGAGCTATCGCACACGCATTCGCACGCCAACCTTTGCCCATTTGCAACAGATGCCCAGCGTGATTAACGGCTCTTTGGTGTCTGATGCGATTATTTATTTGGCAAGCATTGATATTGTGATGGCGGATTGTGATAGGTAACTGCCTTTTCGTCAAAGATTGATGGTGATTTAAAAATTGCTCTAAGAGTTATTAAAATGGGCATTTATAAAGGACGGTCATGCAAGAAATAATACAATCTATTGTTTTTATTGCTGCCGCCATACTGCACGGAATTACAGGCATGGGGTTTCCGATGCTCGGTACAACCGCATTGGCTTTTATCATGCCATTGTCTAAGGTTGTTGCCTTGGTGGCATTACCAAGCCTGTTAATGAGCTTGTTGGTTCTATGTAGCAATAACAAAAAGGGTTTTTACCAAGAGATTGTTTATTATTTAAAAACCTATAAATTGCTTGCTATTGGTAGCGTCGTTGGCAGCATTTTGGGGGTAAAGCTGCTTTTGATACTTCCAGTGTCTTGGCTGTTTTTACTGATGGCAATCATTACATTGTACTACTCTGTCAATGGTATTTTAAATGTATGTGCAAAAGCAAAAAACATTCAAGTGGTTGCCAATAATAAAAATATGGTTCTGTTTGGGTTTTTGGCAGGCGTTATTGGCGGTTCAACCAATGCCATGTCCCCCATATTGTTAATATTTTTGCTGAGTGAAACAGAGGATAAAAATCGTATCGCAAAAGCAAGCAATCTATGCTATCTTTTGGCGAAAATTGTTCAAATATATATGCTAAAAGACCAGTATTGGTTATTAAATAAGAGTGAATACGGTTTAATATTTTTACTGTCCGTATTGTCTATTATTGGATTGTATGTTGGCATTTGGTTAAGAGCTAAGATTAGCCCAAATTTTTTTAAAATGTTAATTTTTATTGTTTTATTGGTATTGGCTCTAAAAATTGGGCATTCAGGTTTAATTAAGCTTTAATTCATTATTAAATGCCTTAACTTATTATTAAATATCGTTATTAAATATCATTATTAAATCATTGGCACAATGTTTTAGAATTTTAAATGCAAAAGGTTACCATGAAAATTGTTACCGACAAAACCCCCAAAGTGGACATTCACGCCATTTTAACGCCCCAAGAAATTGACGGCATTCATCATCACATTCATCACTACCCACAAGCCCGGGCGGCGGTGCTTGATGCCCTAAAACTGGTGCAAAAGCGTAACGGCTGGGTCAATGATGCCCAAGTGGCCGCCATTGCCAACATGCTTGGCATCAGTGTGGCAGATGTTGAGGGGGTGGCGACATTTTTTAATCGCATTTATCGCTTGCCTGTTGGGCGACATGTGATTTTGGTTTGTGATAGCATTGCTTGTTATTTGACAGGTTATGAGACGCTTGTGGCTGAGTTTAAGGCACAGCTGGGCATTGAGTTTGGGCAAACCACAGCTGATGGCAGGTTTACCCTGTTGCCAATTTGTTGTTTGGGAAATTGTGATAAAGGGGCAAGTGTGCTGATAGATGAAGACACTTATGGCCCTGTGCTGCCGTCCGAGGTCGGTCTATTATTGGAGCAATATGTATGAATAAGCCAAATGTCAGCGAACAGATTGACGCTCGTAAAAACGGACTTGCCCCAAGCCAGCTTAACCGCCAAAAAACCCCAATCTGGGGCGTGGGACTGGCGGACGGGCAAGCACCAACATCACAAACGCACCCTTTGACATGGCGACTGTATCATCATGATGCACTGCTGACACTGGCAGATTATGAAAAGCTGGACGGTTTTGTTGGCTTAAAAAACGCCCTGTCCAAATCGCCCAAAGAAGTCGGTGAGATGATAAAAACCGCCAATGTGCGTGGGCGTGGTGGGGCAGGGTTTAACGCAGGGCTAAAATGGACATTCATGACCCCGCCTGATGGGGGGGTGCGTTATTTGATTTGTAATGCCGATGAGATGGAACCTGGCACATTCAAGGACCGCCTATTGATGGAGCGTCTGCCTTTTCAGCTCATTGAGGGCATGCTCATCAGTGCCTATGCCATTGGGGCGAGCGTGGGCTATGTCTTTATCCGTGGCGAGTATGTCCTAGCTGCCAAGCGCTTACAAAACGCCATTAACGAGTGTGTCGCCAATCGCTTGCTGGGTGATGGGATTTTGGGGACGGAGTTTAACTTTACTTTGCATGTTCACACAGGGGCGGGGCGGTATATTTGTGGTGAAGAGACGGCACTCATTAATTGCTTGGAGGGCAGGCGTGCCAACCCACGCACCAAACCGCCATTTCCCCAAGTCTCAGGGGCGTGGGGTCGCCCAACGGTGGTGAATAATGTTGAGACATTAAACAACATGCCTGCCATTTTGCTAAATGGGGTGGATTGGTATTTGGATTTGCCAAAAGCCAAGGGCAAATCCACCACCCCTGGCACCAAAATCATGGGCGTGTCAGGGCGTGTCAAAGATGCAGGGCTTTGGGAGTTGCCTTTTGGTCATACCGCAAGGGAGTTAATAGAGCTGGCAGGTGGCATGCAAGAGGGGCTTAGCTTAAAGGCATGGCTACCAGGTGGGGCGAGTACCGACTTTTTGACCGCAAGTGATGAGCATTTGGATTTGGTGATGGACTTTGACCCCATCATGAAAGCGGGCAGTCGTTTGGGTACTTGCTTGATGATGGTGGTGGACGAAAGCCAAGACATGGTGAGTTTGTCAAAAAATCTACAACAGTTTTTTCAGCGTGAAAGTTGTGGTTGGTGTACCCCTTGCCGTGATGGCTTACCGTGGGGCGTTAAAATCCTTGATGCCATGGATAACGGACAGGCCCAAGCGGACGACATTGACAAACTCTCCGAGCTGACACGAGATTTGTGGATTGGCAAAACCTTTTGTGCGCATGCCCCAGGAGCGATGGAGCCACTCATGAGTGCGTTAAAATATTTCCGTCATGAATTTGAACAAAAAGTGAACAACTCAAAACCACAACAAAATAAGGTGGGGGTGTAACATGGCAGTCATTCATATAGATG
Organism: Lwoffella lincolnii; assembly: GCF_037201985.1. Taxonomy (NCBI): domain Bacteria; kingdom Pseudomonadati; phylum Pseudomonadota; class Gammaproteobacteria; order Moraxellales; family Moraxellaceae; genus Lwoffella; species Lwoffella lincolnii. Next base: position 703,868 of record NZ_CP147511.1, read on the forward strand.
GCAAAACTTATGATGTGGACGGCTCGGATAATCTGCTCTCAGCCTGCCTGTCGCTTGGCATTGATGTACCTTATTTTTGTTATCACCCTGCCTTAGGTTCGGTCGGTTCTTGTCGTCAGTGTGCCGTCAAACAGTATAATAACACCGAGGATTATCAAGCAGGCAAAGGGCGGTTGGTGATGAGCTGTATGGTTGCCCCCAGTGATGACATGTACATCTCTGTTGATGATGATGAAGCCAAGGCATTTCGCAAAAGCATTGTGGAATATTTGATGACCAATCACCCCCATGACTGCCCCACTTGTGAAGAGGGTGGTCATTGTCATTTGCAAGACATGACTTATATGTCAGGTCATCATCGTCGCCGTTACCGCTTTACCAAACGCACTCACCACAATCAAGAGCTTGGGCCTTTTATCGCTCATGAAATGAACCGCTGTATCGCCTGCTATCGCTGTGTGCGTTTTTATCAAGATTATGCAGGTGGTGATGATTTGGGCGTGTATGCGTCTAATAACCGTGTTTATTTTGGTCGCCCAGAAGATGGGCAGTTTGACAGTGAGTTTAGTGGTAATTTAACCGAAGTTTGCCCCACAGGGGTGTTTACGGATAAAACTCATTCTGAGCGTTACAATCGTAAATGGGACATGCAATATGCCCCAAGCATTTGCCATGGCTGTTCGGCAGGCTGTAACATTTCAGCAGGCGAGCGTTATGGCGAGCTTCGGCGTATTGAAAACCGCTATAATCACGATGTCAATGGCTACTTTTTATGCGATCGTGGGCGTTTTGGTTATGGCTATGTTAACCGAGCGGACAGGCCTACCCAAGCCATTGAACGCATCAATGATAAACAGGTTAAAATCAACATTGATTATGCCCTTGATGAGACTGTCAAACGCCTAAAAGGCAAAAAAATCATCGGCATTGGTTCTGCCAGAGCCAGTTTAGAGACCAACTTTTCCCTAAAAAAATTGGTCGGCTCTGACAACTTCTCCACAGGGCTAAATGCCACTCAGCAACACTTAGTGCAAGGTGTCATTGATATTTTACAAGACACAAACACCCATAATGTCAGTATGCGTGAGATTGAGACACATGATGCTGTCTGGGTCATTGGTGAAGACATCACCCAAACCAGCCCACGCATTGCTTTAGCAGTCAGACAAGCTGCCAAAAATAAAGGTAAAAAACTGGCAAATGATGTGCAGGCACAACAGTGGTTGGCAGAACCTGTTAAGCGGGTGGCTCAAAACCAACTGAGTCCTGTGTATATTACTGACGTACATGATACTAAGCTGAGCGACATCAGCAAATTATCGTTGTCTGCCACCCCTGATGACCTGCTGGCATTGGTACAAGCGGTCATTGAGCAGATAAATACTGTCACAATGGATAAGCAAGTTTTACAAAATGAGCATGATGAGGGTAAGTTGTGGCAACAACTGCAAGAGAACAACCAACACAGTCAGCAAAATAATACCAATGTCAATGACAATGCCAGTCATGATAAGATGCAAAAAACTTTGGCCATACTGATTGCTCATGACCTGCTGATGGCACAAAAGCCATTGATTGTTTCTGGGGTTAGTCTTGGTGATGACCGTCTGCTCACCGCCAGTCAACATTTGGTGCGTGTCTTGACTGATAAACGCATGATGCTAAACACTGTAAAACAGCCCAGCAACCAATCAGCTCAACCAACCAGCCTTGTTCAACCAACAAAAGATAAAGAACTCACTGCCAAACCCAATCACCAATTAGATGAACAAGCAGACAACAAACATCAAAATCAGACGTTACGTCAAGACATACCCATTGATGAACACATGTTGCGTATGCAATATCAAGCATCAATTTATTTGGTTGTGCCAGAAGTTAACAGTGTGGGTGTGGTGTTGTTAGGTGGTCAAGACATCGACACGCTATTGGCAACTGATTTTGAGGCGGTAGTGGTGGTAGAAAATCAGCTCACTGATGCCATCAGTGATGTTGCACTCAAGCGGCTACTGACGGATAACACGGTCATCTGTTTGGACCATCAGCGATTAGACTGGCATCAGCATGTGGACATTGTGTTGCCAGCAGCCAGTTTTGCCGAAGCAGATGGTACGGTGGTGTCAGCAGAAGGGAGGGCTCAGCGGTTTTTTCAGGCATATGACCCCAATTACTACCACCCCCTATATGGTATCAAAGAGGGTTGGCGTTGGCTACATGCGGTGGCAACCAGCCTTAATGATGAACCGTTTGGTTGGACACAGCTTGATGATGTGATTGATGAGTTAATCGCCACTCATTCCCATTTGCAAGGCATCAAAGACGCCGCCCCCAATGCAGATTTTCGCATCAGTGGGCTAAAAGTGGCACGAGAGCCAAGACGCTATTCAGGTCGTACCGCCATGCGAGCTTCCTTATCGGTACACGAGCCAATGCAACCTAAAGACTTAGACACAGCGTTGACATTTTCAATGGAGGGCTATGTGGGTGATAAGACCCCAAGTGGCATGATACCCTTTGCATGGTCAGCAGGCTGGAACTCCCCACAAGCATGGAATAAATACCAAAACAAAGTCGGTGGTAAGCTTAAAGCAGGAGATGTTGGGGTGTGCTTATTTGCCAATAAATGGCATGATAATACGGCTGATGCCCATAAAACTGATAAACATGGTCAAGCGTTTGGTCAAGATGACAATTTTGCCAATCAATCATCAGTTAATGCCCAACAACACACCAACCAAAATGGTTTATTGTTAGTACCGATTTATGATTTATACGCCAGCTCACCGATGGCAAAACGCAGTGCTGTGGTGCAATCACAATTAATTGCTCCCAGTTATCGCATCAACACACAGCTTGCCAAATGGCTTGGAATTAAAGCAGATGACATGTTGACCATCATCAACGACTCCCAAGAGTTTGCTTATCCGATACATATTGATGACAGCATGGCAGATGGGTGTATTGGCTTTATTGCCAATCTGATGCCCATCATCAATCATCGTCAAGCGTTCACAGTCAAAGTACAGACCGTTCACGCTCCCCAACTCATTGACAATGGCGAGGTCTGAATCATGGAGGCAGTACACACCATGGAAGCAACGCAAACCGTGCAGACGTTGCGTGTTATCCCAGATGTGCCACAGTTGTTAGCAGGGACATTGAGTTATGAGACATGGTCAGCCTTGTTTATGGTCGGGCAAACGTTGGTTATTTTTCTTGGTTTGGTGCTGGTAGCGGCATTGATGATTTTATATGAACGGCGTATGTTGGCGTTGTGGCAAGACCGTTATGGGCCCAATCGAGTGGGCATTTTTGGGTTGGGGCAATTACCAGCTGATATGCTCAAAATCTTTTTTAAAGAAGATTGGACACCGTCATTTGCTGATAAGTTTATGTTTATATTGGCCCCTGCCATTGCCATGTTTACCGCTTTGGCGTCTTTTGCCATCATTCCCTTATCACCCACATTGGGGGCGGCAGATTGGAACATTGGCATTTTATTTTTCTTTGCCATGGCAGGTTTGGCGGTGTATGCGGTGATGTTTGGCGGCTGGGCTTCTGCCAATAAATTTGCTTTGCTTGGCGGTCTGCGTTCAGCGGCTCAGACGATAAGCTATGAGGTCTTTTTGGGCTTATCGCTTATGGGCGTGGTGGCGATGACAGGGTCATTTAACCTGCGTGATATTGTCCTAGCTCAGGCAGATGTTTGGCATGTCATTCCACAATTTTTGGGGTTTTTAACCTTTTGTGTGGCAGGCGTGGCAGTTACCCACCGCCATCCTTTTGACCAACCAGAGGCGGAACAAGAACTGGCAGAGGGCTATCATGTGGAATACTCAGGTATGAAATTTGGCATGTTTTTTATCGGTGAATATGTCAATGTGGTTGTCATCTCAGCACTCATGACCTGTTTATTTTTTGGGGGTTGGCTTGCCCCATTTAATCTGGATTTGCCCTTTGTCCCCCCTGTGTTCTGGTTTTTGATTAAGACTTTGTTTTTTATGACTTTGTTTGTGCTAATTCGTGGCTCACTCATGCGTCCCAGATACGATCAGGTGATGAATTTTGGCTGGAAAGTGTGCTTGCCCATAACACTGCTAAACCTTTTGGCGACTGCTTTTGTGACTTTGATGGTGAATTAAATGTTTGCAACTTTAAAAAATACGGCAGTGGGCATGTTTACCATTGTGCGTTCAATGTGGATGGTCAATAGCCACGCCCTAAGACCCAGAGACACGATTTTATACCCTGAACAGCCTGCGCCTGTGCCGCCCCGTTTTCGTGGTCGCATTGTGCTGACCCGAGACCCTGATGGCGATGAACGCTGTGTGGCGTGTAACTTGTGTGCGGTGGCTTGCCCTGTGGGTTGTATTAGCCTACAAAAGGCAGAGCGAGAAGATGGGCGTTGGTATCCTGAGTTTTTTCGCATCAATTTTAGTCGCTGTGTGTTTTGTGGCATGTGTGAAGAGGCGTGTCCAACCACCGCCATTCAGCTGACCCCTGATTTTGAGCTTGGTGAATATGACCGCCAAAATCTGGTGTATGAAAAAGAGCATTTACTCATCAGTGGTGTGGGTAAATACCCAGAATACAACTATTATAGAGTAACAGGCATGGCAACCGACGATAAGCCCAAAGGGTCGCATCAAAATGAAGCAGAGCCTGTCAATGTACGGAGTTTGTTGCCATGATGTCTTTACTCACTGTTTCGACAGCACCGCTGTTGGCATTTCCATTGGCTATGTCTTCTGCCACCAGCTCTTTGGTTGGTTTTTATGTATTGGGTTTGGTCGCCATTATGGCCAGTCTTCGGGTTATCATGCACCCCAATCCTGTTCATGCCATTTTATCCATGATTGTGTCTTTGTTGGCGGTGGCAGGGATTTTCTTTTTGATTGGGGCTTCATTTGCAGGGGCTTTAGAAATCATTGTCTATGCTGGGGCGATTTTAGTGCTGTTTGTGTTTGTCATCATGATGCTAAATCTAGGACAAGCCAATGATGCCAAAGAAGCCAGTTGGCTTAATGGTCAAATATGGGCAACACCTGTGGGTGTGGCGTTAATCATTGCGTTGATATTGTTTGCGATGATTGCAGATATGGGGCAAGTTGCTTCTGTTGGTGATGCTGGATTAATCGGTGCTGATGAAGTTACCGCTCAGCAGGTGGGAATTCGCTTATTTACTGATTATGGATTGCTGGTGGAAGTGGCTGGATTATTGCTTTTGGCGGCATTGGTGAGTGCTTATCACATTGGCAAAAAAGCGATTGATGATGAAAATGTCAGTCATGGCAGTATGAAGCATGACATGTATGATGAACAAGGCGAGAAGATAATTGTCATTAATGACACAGATGACAGTAACCATGGTAATGATAATCATGGTAAAGTCCGTGCCCATCTGACCAAAGAGCTTGCCACTCAAGCCAAACATGGCAAAAAACTCAGTACCGATGAGGAGACGCCTTGATGTGGTTATTAGTTGGAGATGTCCACACTGTGGCAGATTCTGTACCATTTAGTGATGTGCCATTAGGTGAAGCCTTGGATTCATCAACCACAGTGGTGATGAGTCAAGCCCCACAAGTCAGTGAACAACTGCTTGGCTTTGTACCAATGGAACATGCTTTGATATTGGCAGGGATATTGTTCACCATTGGGCTTTGTGGCGTGATGGTACGCCGTAACCTATTATTTATGTTGATGAGTTTAGAGATAATGATGAATGCGGCGGCATTGGCATTTGTGGTGGCGGGCAGTCGCTGGTTAAATCCTGATGGGCAAATTATGTTCATCTTTATTTTGACCTTGGCAGCAGCAGAAGCCGCCATCGGTTTGGCAATTTTATTACAATTTTATCATCGTCGTCGGCACTTAGATGTCGATACGGCAAATGATTTGCGGGGGTAGGCATGAATTTATTGGCATTCACTTTCATTGCTCCCTTGATTGGTTTTTTGATGTTGGCGGTCATGCGTGACCGTTTAAATGAGATGGCGGCAACCATCATCGGTGTGGGCAGTATGGCTGTCTCAGCGGTGGTGGCATTGATTAGCTCAGTCATTTATTTAAGCAGTTATGACAGCGGTGCTGTTGTGGTCGTTACGCTGTGGCAATGGCTACAGGTGGGTGATTTTGCCCCTAAATTTGCTTTGGCATTTGATGGTTTGGCATTGACCATGACAGGCATCATCACAGGGGTGGGGTTTTTAATTCACTTATTTGCCAGTTGGTATATGAAAGGTGAAGCAGGATTTGCCCGCTTTTTTAGTTACATGAATCTGTTTGTCGCCAGCATGTTATTGTTGGTGCTGGCAGATAATTTATTATTGCTTTATCTCGGTTGGGAAGGGGTGGGCATCTGTTCTTATTTGCTGATTGGCTTTTATTTTAAAGAACGAGCCAATGGGCGGGCGGCGATGAAAGCCTTTACTGTAACTCGTGTGGGTGATGTGTTTTTGGCGTTTGGTTTGTTTTTATTATTTAAAGAATTAGGCACATTAAACATCAGCGACATCAATGAGTTGGCGGTCTTACATTTTGGCATGAATAATCCCATTTTGGTATTGGCAACTGCCATGCTGGTGGGTGGTGCTTGGGGCAAATCAGCACAACTGCCATTACATACTTGGCTTGCTGATGCGATGGCAGGACCGACACCTGTGTCGGCGTTAATCCATGCGGCCACCATGGTAACCGCTGGTGTTTACTTAATCGCTCGCATGCACCCACTTTTTTTATTAACGCCTAATATTTTGTTTTGGTGGGTTGGTGTGGTGGGTGCGTTGACGTTGGTGGTGGCTGGATTTTGTGCGTTGGCACAGACAGACATCAAACGCATCTTGGCGTATTCTACCATGAGTCAGATTGGTTATATGTTTTTGGCATTGGGCGTGGGGGCATGGCAGGCGGCAATTTTTCATTTAATGACTCATGCCTTTTTTAAAGCGTTGCTATTTTTGGGGTCAGGGGCGGTGATATTGGCGTATCATCACGAGCAGAATGTCTTTAAAATGGGTGGTTTGTATTATAAAAATAAATTTTTGTTTTATGTGTTTTTGGTTGGTGGTGGGGCATTGGTTGCCCTGCCATGGGTAACCGTGGGCTTTTATTCTAAAGAAGCCATTTTATGGGAAACTTATGCCACAGGGCATCAAAATCTGTTTTACATGGGGGTGTTTGGGGCATTTTTAACCGCCATTTATACGTTTCGCCTGATTTGGCTGACATTTTTTGGTGAAGAAAAAACCCCCATTCATCAGCTTTCTGGTATCAGTTATTGGTTACCGCTGGCGGTGCTGTTGCTGTTGTCGACAGGGGTTGGGGCGTTGATAACCCCCTCTTTAAGTGATGTCTTACCACAAGGGGTGGGGCAGATGCTTGAGCTGGCAGGAGATGCTCATGGTAAGCACACGTCTGAGTGGATTGCCATGGGGGCAACCTTGTTTGGTTTGGCAGTGGCGGTGGTGCTGTATGTGGTGAATCAGGGTCGATTGCTTAAAAAGTTTAAATGCTCTTGGATTGGGTCGGGGCTGTACCATTGGTGTCATCATGGGCTGGGATTTGATGCCTTATACGATTGGCTGTTTGTTAAACCCTTTATGTTGCTTGGTAAGCTGTTACAAAAAGACCCAATTGATAAGGTATGGAATGTGTTGCCTGTGCTTGCTGATGTGGGTAATAAGCTGACGCTTGGCATGCAAAACGGCTCTATTCGTGGTTATGCCACCAATTTTGCGATTGGTATGGCGGTGTTGCTTGTGATGGTTATGATGACGGTGGTATAAGATGATGGATTTACAAAACTCGTTACTATTACCTGCACTGATTGCCATTCCGTTTATCACAGGTTTTTTGTGTTGGTTGGCAGAAAAAATTGACCCACATTGGTCTAAGTGGACGGCCATTGTGGGCATGGTCATGACGCTGGGCTTGACGCTATTTTTATGGCAAGCAGGTGAGTATCATGGTTTAAGCCAACAAATACTTACCTCAAGTCATGTGCCAAACTGGACAGCCGAGTATGTGTTGCCTTGGATACCCAGTTTTGGCATCAGTTTTCATTTGGCATTAGATGGGCTGTCATTGCTCATGGTGATGCTGACGGCTTTACTTGGCATCATGGCAGTGGCATGTTCTTGGGGTGAAATTCAAAGGCGTGTGGGCTTTTTTCATCTTAATCTGCTGTTTAGTTTGGGCGGTGTGATTGGGGTGTTTTTGGCGGTTGATTTATTTTTGTTTTTCTTCTTTTGGGAGATGATGCTACTGCCCATCTACTTTTTGATTGCTCTTTGGGGGCATGATGCCATTGGTGGTAAGACCAAGGAATACGCCGCCACAAAATTTTTTATTTATACACAAGCCTCAGGCTTAATCATGTTGATTGGCATTTTGATGCTCATCATATTGCACCATGGCCAAACAGGCGTGATTACGTTTAATTATAATGAGCTGTTGGGTACTGATTTAGGACAATGGGAATATGTGGTGATGTTGTTGTTCTTTATTGGTTTTGCCGTCAAGTTGCCGATTGTGCCATTCCATGGCTGGTTGCCTGATGCCCATGCCCAAGCGCCTACGGCAGGCTCAGTGGATTTGGCAGGTATTTTAATTAAAACAGCAGCTTATGGCTTGATACGTTTTGTGTTGCCATTGTTTCCAACAGCCACTCAACAGTTTGCCCCCATTGCCATGACTTTGGGTTTGATTGGGGTGTTTTATGGGGCATGGTTGGCATTCATGCAAACTGACATTAAGCGTCTGCTTGCTTACACCAGTGTGTCGCATATGGGATTTGTGGTGTTGGCGATATTTGCTGGTACGCTTTTGAGTTTGCAAGGTTTAATGATACAGATGTTGGCTCATGGACTCAGTTCAGCGGCACTGTTTATCATGGCAGGTCAGTTATATGAACGCTTGCATACTCGTGATTTAAAGTTGATGGGCGGTATGTGGGGTAAGATGCGTTATTATCCTGCGTTACTGATGTTTTTCTGTGCAGCACTGTTGGGCATTCCAGGGACGGGTAATTTTATTGGCGAGTTTTTGATACTGTTTGGGGCGTTTGCCCAATATCCTTGGTATGTGGTGTTGGCAACCTTTAGCTTGGTATGGGCGGGGTTGTATTCGCTGATTCTGATTCATCAAGCTTTGTTTGGTGATGGTGATGGTGATGGCAAGCACATTGAACAGGCACTCATCAATCAGCCAGCCAACAGTCAATCAGCACATAAGAGCAAGCTGTCTGATATTAAGGTAACGTATCGAGATTTGAATGTGCGTGAAATTGGTATTTTGCTGACTTTAGCGGTTGGGTTGATTTGGCTGGGGCTGTTTCCACAAGCGTTTTTGGATACCAGCAGTAACAGCATGCAATGGATTACCAATGCGTATCAATCCAATGATTATCAACCCAATGCGTATCAACCCAATGGTCATCAGTCCAGTCAAGTAACCCAAGACGCAAGCCAATCAGCGTTGCACCAAGCAACTCATCAATAAGGGGCAATAAGTGATGTTGACCGTACTAAATTCTTTAAGTCCTTATTATCCCTTAGCACCTTTGGCCGTGTTGGTGATGACGCTGCTGGTGGTGATGTTGACCATCACTTGGCAACGGGTGCATTTTATCATCGGCACATTGACAGCCTTGGGTTTGAATATGGCGTTACTGGTGTTGGTCATGCAAATGACAGGCTTTTGGCAAATTGATGTGCCAGAAGGCATCAATACACATTTGTTTGTGTTTGACCGCTTTGCTTGGTTTAATGGTGTGGTGATTTTGTTGTGTGCGTTGGCGTGCACCAGCTTTACTTACGGATATTTTGAAACCTTTGAAGACCAAATCGAAGAGATGTATTTGCTGATTTTGACTGCCACCATTGGGGCAATATTGATGACAGCAGCCAATCATCTGGCAGCGTTATTTATGAGCCTTGAGTTATTGAGTGTGCCACTGTATGGCATGTTGAGTTATGCTTTTGGTCGCCGTCCTTCACTAGAAGCAGGATTAAAATATTTGGTTCTGTCCGCCACTGCTTCTGCCACTTTATTGATGGGCATGGCGTTGGTGTTTGCATCAACTGGCACGTTGTCTTTACATGAAATGCACCAAATGATGATGAATGGTGGCATTGACAGTTTGCTGATGGTTGGTATTGCCATGATGGTGTTTGCTGCTGCCTTTAAATTGTCTGCTGCTCCCTTTCATCAATGGACACCTGATGTCTATGAAGGCGCACCTGTGCCTGTCTCAACCTATATCGCCACTGTTTCTAAGGTGGCGGTGATGGCGGTGATGTTGCGATTCTTTATTGGTTCGGGTGCCATTTATGTTACCAGTGTGCAATCATTGTTGATGGTGATTGCCTCACTGTCAATCCTGTTTGGCAACCTATTGGCACTAAGACAGACCAACATTAAGCGTCTGCTTGCTTATTCATCGATTGCTCACATTGGTTATGCGTTGGTGATGTTGGTGAGTGTACAAGAAGTGGCATCAGCATTGGCCAGTATGTATATGGCGATGTATGCACTCAGTAGCATCGGTCTGTTTGGGGTGGTGGCGCTGCTGTCTAGCCCATACAAGGCTCGAGGTGAAGCGGTTGAGTTGGTGCATTATCATGGCTTGTTTTGGCATCGTCCTGTATTGACAGCGGTGATGACCATGATGCTATTGTCTTTGGCAGGCATTCCACTGACAGCAGGATTCATCACCAAATTTTATACGCTACTTTCTGCGGTGCAGGGTGGTCAATGGTTCTTGGCTGGTATGATTGTGCTGGGCAGTGCCATTGGTCTGTACTATTATTTGCAAGTGTTGATTACCTTATATCAACGCCCGTCACAACATCCCATATTATTGGCAAAACAGCAGGGCGATGTTACTGTCAGTTCAACCGCTGTCAGTCTAACCGCTATCAGAAACCAACGTGGTCAAATAGACCATAACGACCCTGTCAGCACAAAGCATTTGATATTTGATGTGCCGATGACATGGGGTGTTCAGTTTGGTGGTTTGGTGTTGGTGGGGGTGACTTTGATAATTGTTTACTTTGGTGTCCTGCCAAGCCAGTTGATTGAATGGTCAATGCTGATAATGCTAAGATGATGCGACAAGCAAACTTTGGTAAAAAAACTGGTAAAAAACCAAGTTTGGTAAATAAAAGTTCGGTAAATAAAAGTTTGGTAAATGAATGTATGAACAACGATAACATCTCAAACAACATAGCCACAGTCACAGTGACCGAAAAAACCACTTGGACCCCCAACTTATTTAGTTTTAAAGTAACACGTCCAAGCAATTTTAAATTTACGGCAGGGCAGTTTGTGCGATTGGGTGTTGTGCCAAAATGGCTTACTTTTTATCGGCAAACAACAAAGACGAATGACGCTGATATGGACAGCATTGACCATGTTGATGACAATGCTGATATAAAGCGTGTTGATGTGCAAAGCGAAGGCATTTTTCGAGCCTATTCCATTGTGTCATCGCCTTATGATGACCATTTGGAATTTTTTTCGGTGGTGATATCCGATGGTGAGTTCACCTCAAACCTACAGCATTTGCAAGTGGGGGACACACTCCTATTGAACACCACCCCCTTTGGTTTTTTAACCTTAGCACGCTATCAAAAACCTGCCCCAAAGGATTTGTGGCTATTGGCAACAGGGACTGGTGTTGCTCCATTTTTATCCATGTTACAAGACCCTGATACTTGGCAAAAGTATGATAATATTGTCTTAGCCTATAGCGTGCGGACACAAGCAGAATTGGCGTACGCCAATGCCATACCGAAAATTGCCAGTCAGTTTCAAGCATTGGTAGATGTGCCTGCTAAGTTTGTCTTTATTCCCATCATCACAAGAGAGCAACAGGTTACGGTAACGGATAAACTTAAAAATAAAAACATCACCATCACCAACACATTATATGAACGTTTACCTAAGCTATTATTAGGTCAGTTGCAAGAAGTGGCAGGGGTTGAGATGAATGTGGCACATTCGCACATCATGTTGTGTGGCAATCCACAGATGGTTGATGATACCAAAGAGTTACTCAAAAATATGGGTTATGCCATGAACCGCCGTGGTGAAGGTAATATTGCGGTAGAAAACTATTGGTAAATGATTGAGCTGGTCAATGATTGGCCAAATACATGCTGACCATCAGCATCTACCATTCATCTGCCATGGGTCGTTTTTCTTACTGTGTTGTGTCAGATGTGTTGGTTTCTGAATGTGGATTATCTGCATCGGTGATGACATCGCTACTGGCATCAGAAGCCAGCAAATCACGGTAATTGACTTGGGCATGTAAAATCAGTTGTTTAAATTGAGTCTGTGCGGTATTCACTTGCACTTTATGCAGCGTGTTCATGATTTTTTGGTTGTTTCTTAACCATCGCCCAATGTCAATATATAGCACGTTATCTTTGCTGTGAGCCAGATTAATTTTGCCTAATATCAGCCCTAATGGGTCTTTTTTAAGTAAGCGATGATAAGCATTAACACCTAACTTAATGGCTGTTGATTTAAGATAAGAGGTGCTATGTAACTCTAAAATTTCGGTATCGCTAATTTGTGCGAATACCAGACGTTGACGCTGACGGTCAAGTTGTATCTGTACCAAACGAAAATTGCTGGCAACATGGGCAAAAATGCCTTGAATATTGACGATGGCAAATAGTCGAAACCAGCCTTCATAAAGTTCAATACGCATCTGTAAAATGGCTTGTACGTTTTTGGTTACAAAACGACATAAAGCATCATTGACCTGCTTTTCTGATACCGTCAGTAGCATCTCATCGGTTATGGGTGCGGTGAGTTGATGCCATTTTTCTTCAATCACATTAAAGATGTGTTGCCATATTGTGCTATGAAAATCATTGGGTTGCATGGTTATGTTCATGGTTGCCCTTATTTATCTAAACTTATTTATCTAAATTAGCCATCTAATTATCAGTCGTCATTTTATGCTATTATGTGCCAGTTTGACAAATCCACAGTTTAAAAAATTTGTCAGCAGATTTTGGTCATCTTCTTAAGTGATTTTAATCTGTCATCTTAATTTTTTATCTGAGATTTTGTACTATTTTAGCTTTTTATCTTTAGTTTTTTATTGTTTTATCATTTTAGCCTTTTATTGTCTTAACATTATTGTCTTAATATGGCCAGATAAGAATTGTTCGGTTTATGGCACAACACATCAAAGACTCACACAGTTATTACCTTTCTGCCACTGTGACAAAAAAACGCAACAGCATGCCCATGGCAGTAAGCATTGCCCTGTTGGTGCATGTGGTGGTGTTGTTTGGTATCTCATTTTCAACGGGCAAAAACCCAGCCGACACGGTAAAAGATGTGGCAACTGCCTTGACTCAAAATACCCAAGAAAATGAAGAAGCTCACTTCATTGCCAATGCCAGTCAGCAAGGTGGTGGCAGTCATGACAACATTGAACGACAAGAAACATCACAAATTAGCCCACTTGAGAGTGAAACGTTACAAAAGACCCAAGATGTCATCAATCAACATCAGCAACAACGACAAACCCAATATCAACAAAGTTATTTACGAACCACTCTAAGCTGGCGTGAAACCAATAAAAATCATGATAATGACAGCGATAGCAACCATGAAAACTTAGAAGAGCAAACCCAAAAAGTACGAGATAAAATCGCCACACTAGAAGCACAACTGTCGCAACGTCAACAACAACTGGCTGCCAAAACCAAGATTGAAACGGTTGACAGCAATGCCACCACCTATGATAAAACCAGTGCTTACCTTGAAAAGTTTCGTCAACATGTTGAAGGGGTTGCTAACCAACATTATCCCATGCAGGCATTGGCTCAAGGCATCATAGGCGATGTGCGTTTGATGGTCATTATCAAGCCAGATGGCAATGTTAAAGCCATTCGTCTGCTTGAATCATCAGGTTCAACCATTCTAGATGAGGCGGCTAAACAGTCGGTGCGTCGTTCAGCCCCTTATGGGCATTTTACCCAAGAAATGCAAGATGTGCTTGAGTTGCGTATCATTCGTACATGGCGCTATTCGGGTGATGTTCAGGTGGCATATTAAGACATGCCCTAATAAACCAACTAATGCCAAACCAAATAGGAGAAATTATGTCAGCAAATAATCTAAACATACTGATTGACCAATGGCTTAATAAGGGCATAATCATGCTGGGGCAATTGGTTGTTGCACTATTGATATTCTTTATTGGTAAATGGTTGGTAAAAAAAGTTGTTCGCTTGGTTGATACCATGATGCAACACAGCAAACTGGATAAAACCGTTGCCAATTTCATGGGCAATATCTTATATGGCTTGTTGATGGCGGTTGTGGTGATGGCGGCCTTAAGCAGGCTTGGGGTGAACACCAATTCAGTGGTTGCCATTTTAGGGGGGGCAACGGTTGCTGTGGGTCTGGCACTAAAAGATCAGCTGTCTAATTTTGCCGCAGGAGTGATTATTGTGCTTTTTCGACCATTTAACAAAGGTGATATGATTGAAATTAAAGACAATAAGGGCAGAGTGAATGACATCACACTGGTTAATACTCGCTTAACAACATTAGATAATCATGAAATTGTGATTCCCAATTCACAAATTACCACCACTGCCGTTACCAACTTCAGTGCCATGCCCACTCGTCGAGTGCAGGTGGTGCTGGGTATTGGTTATGGTGATGACATTAAGACCGCCAAAGACATCTTATTATCCCTTGCTCAAGGTCATGAGTTGGCATTAAAAGACCCTGCTCCGACGGTTTTGGTTACAGACCTTGGTGATAGCTCTGTGGAACTGACATTAACCGTTTGGTCTGCCAATTCTGATTGGTGGAATCTTAAATGTGATTTGCTTGAACAAGCAAAATATGCCATGGATAATGCCAGTATTGAAATTCCATTCCCACAAAGTAGCATCAGTGTGGTTGGATTGGATAAGTTGTTGGCAGGGCAAAAATCTGATACTGGCTTGTGATGATAATCACAGAGCATTTGAAATGCCTTGCCAAAGACAGGGCATGATTTTTTGTGAATGTTTTTGCTGATGGTTTGTTTAAATCAACTTAATTTTGGTTGATGCAATTTCGGTTGATGTCATTTTGGTTAATGTTACTTAGGTTAACGCCGCCACAACAGCATCTTCACCTGCGGTGCTTGTGCCATTGGCTTGCTCAATCATTTTGCCATGCTCATCTAATACCATGATGGCGTTGGAATGATTAATCATACCACCTTCAGCGTGTTGATAGCGGATATTCATGGTGTTGGCAAGCATACGCACATCATCATCACTGCCATTTAAGAAAGTCCAATGTTCATCAGCCTTGTAATGCTCACCAAAGTTCTTCAAAATGGCTGGGGTGTCTCGCTCAGGGTCAAAGCTCACCACCAAAAATCCTGTGTTGGCACGCACCTCTTCAGGCAGTTTGTCTTGAATGTTTTTCATGCTACGCATCATAAATGGGCAGACTTCTTTACAACTGGTATAGATAAAGGCAACCACTTGTTTTTGCCCTGCCAAACTGTTTAAGTCAAAGGCGTTGCCATCTTGGTCTTTCCAATCGCCTTCCACCAGATATACTGACTCTTCTAAGGCAGGTGCTGGTGTGTCCGCCACAGGCAACTCAATATGTTCATGATGACCATGACCATGCCCATCATGTCCGTGTGCGTCGCCATGGGCAGCATGTTCATGGGCGTGTTCTGTGGAGACCACCTCGCCATCATGGGTGGTTTGGTCGGCTTTTTGTTCGGTTTGTTGGCAGGCACTCAAAAGTAGGGCAATGCTGCTGGCTAAGATGAGTTTTTTCATGATTTGCTCCTGATTGATGTGGCGTTTTTTGCCACAGATGCTAAGTGGTTACTGTTAATTCGCTGGTTGACTGATTGTCATCAATTCTGATTGTCATCAATTGGTTCGTTTTGTGCAATTTTGCTAATCATTTGTTTAAGCGTGGCTGATTTTTAATCTTTTGCACAGCGAAATCCCAAGCTTTTTAGGGCAAATTGAGATTGTAAGCTTGAGCGAAAACCGTAACGCATAAAAGCGGCATAATCTGATGGGTCGGGTGCACCTGCTGCACCAGAACCACAAAACATGGTTTGGTTTAATGTGCTGTCTGCTCGTGATTCACCTGACACCAGATTGCTGTTAAAGTCTTGTGTCCATTCCCAAATCAGGCCGTGCATGTCGTACACACCCCAGTAGTTGGCTGGGCTTTGGGCCACACGCTTTAATGGCATGGTGGCAGATTTGGTATACCAGTCTAAAATGGTTTGGTTATACCCTTTTTCTTGACTGCCATTGATGCGAGTGGTTGACGCTTGTGCGACATATTCCCATTCTGCAATCTTAGGTAAGCGTTTGCCTTGAGCTTTACAATAAGCGTTGGCGGCATACCATGAGACATTCACCACAGGTTTATCAACATCGGCTGGGTTTGGATAATAACCTTGGCGTGTTTTTTGCCAGTGAGCCAAATAGTCAGGTTCAGCAAAAAGCTTGGCGATGTTTTGTTTTTGCCATTTGGGATTGTTTGCGACAAATTTGGCAAATTGTTGGTTGGTTACGGGTATTTTATCAATGTGAAAATTACCCACGGTCACCATGGGGCTGTCTTCACTTAAGTATAAAGGGCGATATGTGCCACCTTTGATGCTTGCCATGGCATTGGTGTCAGTTTTGGCGTGGGCGATGGGCTGGGGTGATAACACAAACGCTACTAAAGCCACAACCAAAGAGCTGATGACATTATCCCACGCAGTTAAGTGAGCCAATGTGTTGGTGTGAGTTAATCTCATCAGACTTTCTCCTTATTCACAAGCTTTTAACTACCTTTTAACAATACTTTAATAACTTCTAGCTTTATTAAGCTTTCACTTAATTCAGCATCAAGCTTTTGTACTTTTTAGCATACACCTTTTAGCATGGCTTTTAAACACACACACACTTTGGGTATTATTGGGCATAAAAAGCATTAAAACCATTAAGCACATCATGGCTTGCCACATAAGACAGCCATGATGCTCAATGAAAACCAGCGGATATCTTAATCAAACTTTAAGATTAGTTTGGCTTGGTTTTTTTTGCTTTTGCCACATCATCTGCACTGAGTTGACCGCCTTTGTTACCAAAGCTGTTAAGCGTGTAGGTGATGACATTGGCAATCTGTTGGTCGCTCAGAGCAATCGCAGGCATGACGCTTTCATATTGGCTGCCATTGACGGTAATCTTACCAGACAATCCATTTGCCACGATGCTGGCAGCACGAGCGTGGTCGGCGTTCAGATAGTCAGAGTTGGCAAGCGGTGGGAAAGCGTTTGGTACGCCTTTACCATCAGGTTGGTGACAAGCAGCACAGTTAGAGTCATAGGTTGCCTTACCTGCTTGAATCTGCTCTTGTAAGTTGGCTGGTGCAGGTATTTTGGGTGCTTCTTGGGTGTCAATCGCTTGTGCTGCACCCTCTGGCAGATAGACAGCGTCTGTTTGTTTGTGTGAATAAATCTCATGATTTTCTTCACCTTCCACCTTAAGTATGCCCAATGCCCCTTTGTTAAAGGCACGGAAGATGGCATGGTCAACCAAGACATAATCACCCGGCACATCCACCTTAAATTCAGTGATGGCAGCACCACCTGCTGGGATTAGCGTGGTTTGGATATTGTGGTTAACGCCATTGCCGCCCTCAAAGTGAACTTTATCAAAAATCTCACCAATGACATGGAATGATGATGTCAAATTCGGGCCGCCGTTACCCACAAATAAGCGAACAGTTTCGCCAACCTTGGCTTTTAGAGCATTTTCACCAGTCAACGCCCCCACCGAACCATTAAAGACAACATATTCAGCATCTTCTCGAATGGCTTTTTCCATATCAAAGGGCTGTAGACCTTGTTCGCCATATTTGCCTTTGGTATAAAAATCGCCTTGCATGACATAGTATTCTTTGTCTACTTTTGGCAAGCCCTCTTTTGGTTCAACCAAAATCAAGCCATACATGCCATTAGCAATGTGCATGCCAACAGGGGCAACCGCACAGTGATAGACATACAAACCAGGCTGTAAGGCTTTAAAACTAAAGGTTGATGTATGACCCGGTGCGGTAAATGACGCTTCTGCCCCACCGCCTGGCCCTGTGGCGGCGTGAAAGTCAACATTATGGGGCATTTTTGAATCTGGGTGGTTTGAGAACTGCACTTCGATGGTGTCGCCTTCACGTACACGAATCATCTGCCCTGGAACTTGACCGCCAAATGTCCAAAACTGATATTCCACGCCATCTGCCAGACGCATGACTTTTTCAACGGTTTCCATTTTTACCACCACTTTGGCGGGGTGGTCACGGTCAACAGGTGGTGGCACTTCTGGTGCATGCGTAACAATGGCATCAATGACAGGCAACTCGCCTTGATGTTCTTGTGAGGCAGCATTATCTGCCTCTGCCGTCTTGGCAGCAGCATCTACCGTGCTGCTTTTTGGCTGGGCGGCTTTGTCCGCTTGATTGCTACAACCGCTGAGCATCAATGCACTTAAGGCACAAATTAAGGTTGTTTTTATCAAAATAGGCTGAGACATATGGGTTCTCCTTATAGAAAGGTTGCCTGTAATTTTCTTCAATGCCATCAATAAAAATAAAAAGCACAGAAAGGTTAAAATGCCTAGAAAAGGCACTTAAAATACATGTCAAACACATGTATAATGCCATATCCTTAACATGTATTTTAAATACATTTTTCTTAAAAGTAAACAAATTTTTCAATCTTTTTACATCAATGTTTTATCATGTAAATTAATTGTCATTGAAAACAATAATGATTGTTATTAATTTTTAAATTTGCTAGAATTCCTAGATTTTTTGCTTGAGTTTGCATGGATTTAATTTGCATGGATTGAGATTGGGCGTTTTAGATTGAGCGTTTTAAATTGACCGATGGCGTGTCAAGATGAACATGGTTGCAGAGTGTGATTATGAGATTAACTCAATACAGTGATTTTGCGTTGCGTGTGCTGATTTATTTGGCGACCATGCCCAATGATGATGAATTGGTACGCATTGATGACATTGCCAAAAGCTATGGGATTTCTAAAAATCATTTGACCAAGGTCATTCATCAGTTGAGCAAGCTTAAAGTCATTGACAGTGCGCGGGGTAAAAACGGTGGCATTCGCTTGGCAATGCACCCCAAAAACATCAATGTTGGTAGTATCATTCGCCAAACAGAGCCAGATTTTTTTGTGGTGGCGTGTTTTGCTGATGAGCCAGCACAAGATGATGTGATGACAGATAATTTGATAAAAATCAAAACTTTGGATTTGTCTGTGGGGCAGCCCGCCCTGTCTTGTGTCATCTCACCTGCTTGTCATTTAAAGCAGGTTTTTGCCGAAGCCACCAAGGCATTTTTGCAGGTTTTGGACAGCTATACGCTGGCGGACATCATCAGCAACACCGATGAGCTAAGGCACTGTTTGTCTTTATATGATGGGTAGTTTGCTCATTTGCGGTCAATGATGGCTGGATTTATTCAAACCACTATCAACCATAAAAAATCCCCCAACGATTTTGGGGGAATTTTGTTGATAAGAACGAATACTTTGGACATCACATGAGGGTTAGTCTGTGATGGGTGTGTCATGTTTTGGGTGTTTTGGTGATTGACCAAATACCAATTTGACCACCTGTAAAGCGATGCTCACGCCACCGATGATAAAGACCACATCACCAAAGGTACGCACCCAACGCAATGTTTCTAAAAAGTCTTGTTGTAAGAAGCCTTCACTTCTGGCATACCACAAGCCTTCGGTGATAGACGCATAGGCTTGATAGATACCAATTGGCAACAAGCTGGTAAAAATCATCAGTAACAGGCCAAGGTTTAATCCCCAAAAGCCAGTTTTCATCAATTTATCACTGAAGCGATATTCAGGACGCAAATAACGCACAATCAACAGCACAAAGCCCAATGCCAAGAAGCCATACACGCCAAATAAAGCTGCGTGAGCGTGGACAGGTGTGGTGTTCAGACCTTGCAGATAAAACAGTGAGATGGGTGGGTTAATCATAAAGCCAAACACACCTGCTCCCAACATGTTCCAAAATGCCACGGCAACAAAGCACAGCACAGGCCATTTTAAACGCTCCATCCATTTGGCATGGCGTTGCATTGACCAGTGTTCATAACCTTCGTAACCCAAGACAATCAAAGGCACCACTTCCAAAGCACTAAATGACGCACCGATTGCCATGATTGGCGTGGTTGTGCCTGTGAAATATAAGTGATGGAATGTGCCAGGCACACCGCCCAATAAAAACAAGGCAGCTGATGCAATTGAAGAGCCTGTGGCGATTTTTTTGCTCACCAAACCTAAGTTATAAAAAATAAAGGCAATGGACACGGTGGCAAAGACTTCAAAGAACCCTTCTACCCATAAATGCACCACCCACCAACGCCAGTATTCCATGATGGCAATCGGGGTATGTTCACCGTAAAACAAGCCTGAGCCATAAAATAAGCCCACACAAACCACAGAAGCAACAAAGATGAACAACAGATTCTTATCGCCTTCACCTTTAAAGCCAGCCAGCACACCACGCAACATCAAGACCAGCCAGAATAACACCCCAACCCATTTTAGGATTTGCCAAAAACGCCCTAAATCAATAAATTCATAGCCTTGATGACCAAACCAAAAGTTAAGATGAGCAGGCATGATGTGAGCGATGGCAAGGTATTGACCGATGTATGAGCCAACCACCACAATGATTAACGCCACCCATAACAAATCCACCCCAAGCTTTTGATATTTGGGGTCTTTACCGCCATGAATGATGGGCGTAACAAACAAACCGATTGCCAAAAAGGCGGTGGCAATCCAGAACAAGGCAGATTGAATGTGCCAAGTACGAGCCAAAGAATAAGGGATAAAATCAGACACAGGAATGCCATAGAAGTCTTGACCTTCAATGGTATAGTGAGCCACAAAGCCCCCTAAGAATATCTGCACCACAAACAACGCCACCACCAAAAAGGCGTATTTGGCTAAGGCTTTTTGTGAGGGTGTCAGCTCAATTAGGCTTAATGGGTCTTGTTTTGGTACGGTTAATTTAATGTCATCTTCTTCTTGTTTGTGCAAGAATGCCCAACCCCAAATCAAAAGACCAATGCCCGCCAATAAGAACACCACACTGGCAATCGACCACATCACATTTTCAGCGGTAGGCACATTGTCAATTAAAGGTTCATGCGGCCAGTTGTTGGTATAAGTGGCAACCGTTCCTGGGCGATTGGCGGACGATGTCCACGCTGTCCAAAAATAAAAATGAGCCAGATTTTGACGAGCCGTCAAATCAGGCAATGTGTTATTTTTCATGGCAAAACTTTCACGAGAGCTGGCAAGCTCTGGGGTGTCGCCATATAAATCAATGTAATAAGGTGCAACTTGGTTAATCGCTGCTATGCGAGTGTCGGATAACATCACCGTGTTGTCTGACCCCATGCCACTGCCACGGTACTCTTCTTTGAGCTGTTGTTGTAAGCCCATTTTTTCAATGCTGGTCAGCTCATCAAACGCCTTGCCATGCTCGGCTTGGGCTTTGATGTTAAGCCATGCAACCAGCTCACGATGCAACCAATCGGCTGTCCAGTCAGGGGCTTGATACGCACCGTGGCCATAGACTGAACCCAACTGCATACCGCCTGTTGATTGCCAAGCGGATTGACCGTCTAAAATGTCTTGTTTTGTGATTAAAGTTTGACCTGATGAGTCAACGAACTTATCAGGAATGGGTGGAGTGGTGCGGTAAATCTCAAAACCGCCCCAACCCAATAAGGTAAAGGTAACGAGCAATGTGATGATAAGCCCCCACCAATGTTTTTTATATTCACCCATGACCATATTCCTCATATTGTTTAGGTGGTATGTGTTGCTTTTTAACGTCATAACGGTCAGATTGACAGGGTGATGTCTTTATGCAGACGGTTATGGTGTTAAATTCATTATCAATTAACCATCATTCATCATAATTACGATAAAATAAAACAACTGACATAAAATGACAGATGATGAATCATTAAAGATGATTGAAGTATAACATGTATTTAAAATATATGTTAATATTTTCCATCAAGATTGTGATGTATTGTAAGTAAGCACTGATTTATTTTGTGAGAATATGTATGCAAATTTCTTTACCCAAATCACCCCCAAAATCGCCACACCCCATTTTAAACCTAGGCTTTCGCATCTTTTTTGTGAGTGCCAGTGTGTTTGCGGTGCTGAGCATGTTGGCGTGGTATGCCTTGTTACATGGGCATGTCAACTTGGTCGATGCCCAAGGTTTGCCCCTTAAAAATGTGCCAATGGCATTTTATTGGCATGCCCATGAAATGCTTTATGGTTATGCCTGTGCGGTGATTGCTGGGTTTTTATTAACCGCCGTGAAAACGTGGACAAGCCAGCCAATGCCTTATGGTTGGTCGTTATTTGGTATTTTTTTACCGTGGGCAATGGCTCGGTTGATGTGGTTGGCTCTGCCGTTGGTCAGTGCTGATGCCACACTGGTAACGGTGGTGATGTGGCTGGCTGGTTTGATGGACATGCTATTTTGGACGTTATGCACATTTGCGGTCATTCGCCCTGTATGGAAGGTTAAGCAAAAACGTCAAATTGGCATCGTGGCGAAGCTGTCATTATTATGGGTTAGCCAATTGTTGTTTTATGTGGGTGTGTTGATGGGGCAACTGAGCTTACAAAAAGTGGGGCTGTATTTGGGGTTGTATTTGATTATTGGTGTGGTATTGACCATTGGCAGACGAGTATTGCCGTTTTTTATTGAGCGTGGGGTTGATGAAGAGGTAACACTAAAAAATTCAGCGTTGTTGGATAAATTAAGCTTGGTCAGTTTTTTTGTGTTTATGCTGGTTGATGTGTTTTGGGGCAATGCGTGGTTACTTAGCTTGAGTGCTTTGGCAGTGGCAGTGATTAATGGCTTGCGATTGTTGGGCTGGCACACCAAAGGCATTTGGAAAAAGCCGTTATTGTGGTCGTTATATGGGGCGTTTATTGCCATGTGTTTGGGTTTTGTGTTGTTTGCCGTCCAGCCTTGGCTTGGCTTTAGCCACAGTTTACCTGTGCATGTGTTGGCGTTATCTGGCATCGGTTTGATGACATTGGCGATGATGAGCCGTGTCAGTCTTGGTCATACAGGCCGTAATATTCATCAGCCATCACCTTGGGTAACGGTGCTATTGCTATTGATGACGACGGCGGTGGTCATTCGTGGGCTGTTACCGATTGTGCTGCCCAATCACTACATGACCTTGATTACGCTGTCGCAAGGGCTATGGGTGGTTAGCTTTGTGATTTTCTTGGTCATTTATTTGCCAATTTTGTCTAAACCAAGACCTGATGGGTTGTTTGGTTGATGCTCATTCATGGCTTTGTCAAAAATTTTTTGCTGATTGCCTTTGTTAAAGGCACGCATTTACGCTAATATGTTTAAGCTTATGTTTTTAAGCGTATGTTTCTTTTTTATTTTAATGGCTGGTGAGAGAAATCATGTCAATAAATTCTCCGTTAAAATGGTCCGATAGCCTAGAGATTGGCATTCAATTGGCGGATAAATTTCCCGAAACTGACCCACAATATGTTCGTTTTACCGATTTGCATCGTTGGGTAACCGAACTGGATGGTTTTGATGACAATCCCAATGCGTCCAATGAGCGAATTTTAGAAGCCATTCAAATGGTCTGGATAGATGAAGCGGATTAATAAAACAGATTGACGGGAGATGATAATGACCATCGTCTATCAAGTAAATAAAAAGGTGAGTCTTGAGCAGTTTGTTTTTGTATTAACTGACAGCACCTTGGCCAAGCGTCGCCCAACAGATGATGCCAGTGTCATGCAAGCCATGCTGGACAATGCTGATTTGACCGTAACCGCTTGGCAAGAAGAGAAACTGGTGGGCATCGCTCGCTGTGTGACCGACTTTGCCTACTGTTGCTATTTATCGGATTTGGCAGTCAGTGAACACCTGCAACATCAAGGCATTGGCAAAAAGCTCATTGCGTTGGTAGAAGAGCAATTGCCAAAAACTTGTAAGCTGATTTTGTTAGCATCACCCAAAGCATCAGAATATTATGGCAAAATTGGCTTTACACAGCATCCAAGGGCATGGGTAAAATCCTGATTAAAAATGCCAAAATATGACACGACACCTAATCACAGCACATAATAAGGGACAAACTCACGTTGACTTATATTGTCGCCAATGACGGCAGCGAATGGCGGTTAAGTTATTTGGCAACTTAAGTTATTTAGCAACTTAAGTTATTTAGTAACCAGGCTTACCATGCTCACTACTTAAGCATCAGCTTGGGTACGGATTGTCCACGTTTGGCATAAAATGCGGTTACAAACGCATCAAAGCGATTTTCTTCTATTGACTGACGAATGCCCGCCATTAGGCGTTGATAATACCTTAGGTTATGAATGGTGGCAAGCTGAGCCCCCAGCATTTCTTTACATTTGTTGAGATGATATAAATAAGCACGGCTAAAATTTTGACAGGTATGGCAGTCGCATTCTGGGTCAAGGGGGCGTTCGTCCGTACGATATTGGCTGTTACGAATACGCACCACACCTTGATTGTCAGGGTTGCCTGTTACAAAGTAGTGGCCGTTGCGAGCGTTGCGAGTGGGCATGACACAATCAAACATATCTACGCCACGGCGTACGGCTTCTAAAATGTCTTCTGGTTTGCCCACGCCCATTAAATATCTGGGTTTATCACTGGGCATGTCATTGGGTAGGTAGTTGAGTACCGCCATCATCTCTTCTTTAGGCTCACCAACCGATAATCCACCAATGGCATAGCCATCAAAGCCAATGTTAAGTAGCCCATCTAATGATGTCCGTCGCAAATCTGGATACATACTGCCTTGAATGATGCCAAATAAGGCATTGTCATTGCCCAGTTTGCGATGTTCATCAACACATCGTTGCCCCCAACGCAATGATAACTCTAGCGATTTTTTGGCTTCATCATGGCTGGCAGGGTAGGGCGTGCATTCATCAAACTGCATGACGATGTCAGAATTTAAACTGTATTGGATTTGCATGGATTTTTCTGGTGATAAAAACACCTTTGCCCCATCAATGGGCGATTTAAAATATACGCCCTCTTCGGTGATTTTACGCATTTGACCAAGGCTAAACACTTGAAAGCCACCCGAATCGGTTAAAATGGGCTTATCCCAATGGATAAATGAGTGCAACCCACCAAACTGGTCAATGACATCTGTGCCAGGGCGTAACCATAAATGAAAGGTATTGCCTAAGATGATGTCTGCTCCGATGTCGTGAATGTCACGGGGTAACATGCCTTTGACTGTGCCGTAAGTGCCAACAGGCATAAAGGCAGGGGTTTGTACATCACCATGATTAAGATGAACCGTGCCACGTCTGGCTCGGCTGTTGCCAGTGGCAGTTTTATGTAGGGTGAATTGCATAAAGTGTCTTTTATCCAATAAAGTTAAAAAAATAAAAGTTAAAAAAATATGAAAGGCAGATTTTGATGATAAATAGCTCATCACAACAGCTTCGACAGCATCAAGCTGGGTCTGATTGGTGATGTTAAGTTTATTTATCAAGGGGCTGTTGCCCACTTCACCTTGAAAGTCATGCGTTGCGACGAGTTGTTCAGTTTAGCATATTTGTTCATATGTGTTCATTGATGGTGATTGACAGTGATTTACGTTAGTTTATCCAACAGCATCGCATCGCCATAACTAAAAAATCGATATTTCTGCTGAATGGCGTGTTGATAGGCGTGTTCAATTTGTGTTTTGCCAGCAAACGCTGAGACCAACATCAATAACGTGGATTTTGGTAAATGAAAATTGGTTAATAGTCTGTCAACAACTCCAAACTTAAAGCTTAGATAAATAAAAATATCCGTATCACCTGCCCATGCTGATAACGTTGGTTTATCAAAACTGGCAGTTTTTTGAAAAGCCGTTTCTAACACTCGAGTCACGGTTGTGCCAACCGCCACTACTTGACCACCATTGGACTTGACTTGGTTAATCAAATCAGCCGTCATTTGGGGTAATTCGGCATATTCACTGTGCATTTTATGACTTAAAATATGATTGGTTTTGACAGGGGCGAATGTACCAGCACCAACGTGGAGCGTAACAAAAGCCGTATTCACCCCTTTTATGTTTAATTGATTGAGAATGTTATCGTCAAAATGTAGACTGGCAGTTGGGGCGGCAACACTTGCCATTTTTGTGGGGTCAAAAAATACCGTTTGATACCGTTGGTCATCACCATCATCTGCACGTCTGTCAAAATAAGGAGGAATGGGTAATTCACCATGCTGCTCTAAATCTGGCAAAACTGGTTTGGTAAATCCCACCACAAACAGATTGTTTTGTCGTGCCAATACTTTGCCTTGCATGTGTCCGTTCGCTAGTATGATGTGTTGTTCTAATTTGGGTGCTTTGCTGGCTTTGATGTGGCATAAGGCAAGGTATGGGTAGGTTTTATGATGTTCTTTATTTTGTGGGCAGGTCTGTAGGCAGGTTGCATCAACTGTATTTTTATTTTTGTCAAAAGCAGAGTTGTTAAAAGCAGGGTTTAAAATGGGGTCAATGCGTTCTACCAATACTTCTATTTGACCACCTGTGTCCTTTTGCCCAAACAGACGAGCTTTCATGACCTTGGTGTCGTTAAACACCACCAAATCACCTTGATTTAATAAACTGGGTAAGTCAGCAAATTGTTTGTCTTGGGGCTGTTGATTGGCAGGCAAATATAACAGCCGAGAAGCTGACCGCTGAGCCAATGGATAGCGAGCAATCAGTTCATCAGACAACTCATAATCATAATCATTGACGCTTAAATTGACGCCTGGGTTATTGATGCTTGGTTGATTGACGCTTGGGTGGCGGTCAGGTGCGTTCATGGCAAAATCTCAGTGGATACAATAACAAAACGGTTTATTTTAGCAAATCTTATCCATTACTCAAGATAAAACGCCGCCATATTAACGCTTTCACATTGATGTGTGTGATTGGCGATTGGTGATGGCTGGTTTTTTTGGTCAACTGGCTAGATTGGTTATCTGATGAGATTATGAGTATAATGTGCCATGTTGTACAGGTCTATTGTGCATGTCCGTTGTATGTTTTTATCAAAACCACGCTACCAGAACCCCAAGAAAACACGAAAAATAGCCACCTTATGTCCACTTCTATCTTGACCCATGCTTTCACTGACGTCTTTGCCCATATCAACGAACAGATATTTCCCATTCATCACAATGAAAGGCGCTGGCTGTCTCCAACTGATGGTGCGATTGGCAGTCTATGGTTGGCAAGTTTGACCAAACTTAGCACCAATGACGTGGCAAATCGCCTAAAAGTGGTGGTAACACGGGACCAAAATCAGCTGAGCCAGATTGAGACAGAATTACGGTTCTGTGGTATCGATGCCCATGTATTCCCCGATTGGGAAACCTTAAGTTATGATGAGCTATCACCACATCAAGATATTGTCAGTGAACGCATCAACCTATTAACCGACATGCCCACTGATGGCATTTTATTGGTGAGTGTGCAGACTTTAATGCAACGGGTTGCACCGCCCAGTTGGCTAATTGGACAGCATTTTGATTTGCAAGTGGGGCAAATATTTGACATTGAGAGTCAACGGCAGATGCTTGCCAAAGCAGGTTATCGGGCGGTGGATAATGTGTTTGAACCAGGGGAGTTTGCCATTCGTGGCAGTGTCATTGATATTTTTGCCATGGGACAACCGTTTCCGCTGAGATTGGATTTGTTTGATGATGAAGTGGATACCATGCGATTTTTTAATCCACAAACTCAACGCACTTTAAGCCAACAGGATTTAACCGACATGATGTCAGGCAAAGGTGAATGGGCAGACAAAGAGAATAATCTGTCGCCATTGCATAAATTACCTGATTTGTCTAAGCCATTGAGCAGTTTTCAGATTTTGCCTGCCAAGGAGTTTCCGTTAGAAGATGGTAAGGAGACGTTTCGCAACAACTTTGCTGCCATGTTCCCAAATACCAGCAGTCGTAAGTTTGAGCTGTTTCATGATGTGATGCAAGGCTTAGCCCCTGCTGGTGTGGAGTATTATCAGCCGTTATTTTTTGACTCAGACAATTGGCATGATGAAGGCAATCTATTTGCTTATTTGCCCAGTGATGCCCTGTTTATTCTTGATGAACAAGCACAAATACGGGCTGAACAATTTTTTGCACAAATCAGTGGTCGTTATGAAGAGCGTCGCCATGACATTGATAAGCCCATCGTTGCTCCCCGGCAGTTGTATCTGCCAATTGATGAACTCAATGGTAAGCTAAAATCCTTTGCCAGAGTGCTGTTGTGTGAAGAGCGACAGCAACTTGAATCTGGTCATGGGCAGGTGGTGTTTGAGCAAGTTGCCAAACCGCCAAGCTTGCCTGTTAATCACCATAAGCCTGAGCCGTTGGAAGAGTTGCTTAGATTTGTTAATGATAATCCGATACCAATTTTGTTGGTGGCAGAGACCGCAGGACGGCGAGAGATATTGTTAGATTTGTTAAAAGATAAGCTGAATATTAAGCAGTTTGCTCACTTCGCTGATTTTTTGCAAATGGGTGCTGGTCAGTCTGATTTGGTTGGTATGACGGTTGCTCCGCTTGAGCGTGGTGTGTATGTGCCTAACCGTCTTGCCATCATCAGTGAGACACAGTTATTTGGCAGGCAGGTGTTGCAAACTCGTCGGCGTCGTCAGTCTGATGTGTCTGAAGAGTTTTTAATCAAGTCGGTTACTGAGATGAGCATTGGCAGCCCTGTGGTGCATATTGAGCATGGTATTGGACGCTATCAGGGTTTGACCACGTTGGCGTTGGGTGGCTTAGATGATGGGGAAGATGAGCAGGAATTTATCCACTTAAAATACGCTGAAGATGCCAGCATCTATGTGCCTGTTACCAACTTACATCTCATCAGTCGTTACAGTGGCGGCGACCCAACCCTAGCACCACTACATAAGATTGGCAGTGGCAAATGGGACAAAGCCAAACAAAAAGCCCTAGAACAAATCCACGATGTGGCGGCTGAGCTGTTAAATATCCAAGCTCGCCGAGATGCCAAAGTGGGCATTCATTTTACCGTTGACATGCCAGCTTATGATTTGTTTGCCAGTCAGTTTGCCTTTGAAGAAACGCTTGACCAGAGCAATGCCATTGCTGCTGTGATGCACGACATGAAGCAAAACAAACCCATGGATAGGCTGATTTGTGGTGATGTGGGATTTGGCAAAACTGAAGTGGCCATGCGAGCGGCGTTCATTGCGGTCAATGCTGGCTATCAAGTGGCGGTTTTAGTGCCTACCACCTTGCTGGCAGGGCAACACACAGATAATTTTCTTGACCGATTTGCTGATTGGCCCATCTGCATTGAATCACTGTCTCGATTTGGTGGTAAAAAACAGCAAGATGCCACCTTAGAAGGTTTAGCAAATGGTACGGTGGATATTGTGATTGGCACGCATAAGTTGCTACAAGAAGATGTCAGATTTCACAACCTAGGCTTGATGATTATCGATGAAGAGCATCGTTTTGGTGTCAGGCATAAAGAACGCATCAAAGCCATGCAAGCTGATGTGGACTGTCTGTCAATGACTGCCACACCCATTCCACGGACGCTAAATATGGCACTGTCTGGCATGAGAGACATGTCCATCATTGCCACACCACCTGCTCGCCGTTTGGCGATTAAGACCTTTGTCATGCAAAAAAATGATGCCTTGATAAAAGAAGCCATCTTGCGTGAACTGCTTCGTGGTGGGCAGGTTTATCTGTTGCACAATGACGTTGCAAGCATTGAACGCATGGCACAGACTGTCCGTGAGCTGGTGCCAGAATCCCGTGTGGCGGTCGCTCACGGACAGATGAATGAACGCCAGCTTGAGCAAGTCATGAGCCAGTTTTATCATAAAAAACATAATGTATTGGTCTGCACCACCATCATTGAGACAGGCATTGATGTGCCAAATGCCAATACCATCATCATTGAGCGAGCTGATAAGTTTGGACTGGCACAACTGCATCAGTTGCGTGGGCGAGTGGGGCGAAGCCACCATCAAGCCTATTGTTATTTGCTTGTACCTTCTATCAAAGGACTCAAAGGTGATGCCAAAAAACGCCTAAATGCCGTTGAGCGAGCCAATACCTTGGGGGCAGGATTCATGCTTGCCAGCGAAGATTTGCAAATCCGTGGGGCAGGTGAATTGCTTGGTAAACAACAATCTGGCAACATGCAAGCCATCGGTTTTAGCTTATACATGGACATGCTAGAGCGAGCCACTAAGGCCATCAAGGCTGGTAAAGAGCCTGACCTAAACACACCACTGTCTTTGACCAGTGATATTAACCTGCACTTTAGCGCTTTAATACCAGAAGCATATTTGGCTGATGTGCATCAGCGATTGCTGTTTTATAAACGCATCAGTAACGCCAATGACAAAGATGCCCTAACCGATATCCGTACGGAGATGATAGACCGATTTGGGGCATTGCCCATTCAGACCAAACAGCTGTTTGCAGTGCATCAACTCAGATTATTGGCAGAACCATTGCAGGTGAGTAAGATTGATGCTAACCATCGTTCGGTGTTGATGGAATTTTTACCCAACACCCCTGTGCAAGCCATCAGCATCATCAACCTGATACAATCAGAGCCAGACAAATTTAGAATGAATGGGGCAACAGGCATCAAAATGACTGATGATAAAGCCCTTGCTACCCCTGAAGGTCGCATTAAAGTGGTCAAAGGATTGCTTGAAAAATTGATAATAACCAATGATACTTAAATAAACTTCCTGCAAAATCCCAATTTGATTAGGTTCAGATTTTTTACAAAAGCCTTATACAATAAGAATAATCCAATAGCTGCTCATCAGTTTTGCAGGAAGTCTATTACAAAAAGATGATGTCAATTTTGATTTTTCAAAAGCAAAGTTGGTTGAGTAAAAATTAATCAAAAAAATTCAACAGCTTAAACAAAAGCAAAAGGAAAAAACCATGATAATTGAGCTAAACCAACTGCCCCAAGGTATTCAACAACAAATCCTAACTACCCACGATTGATTATTTGACATAACCATGACTCAAACATTACCCAACAATGAAACACTCATCGAAGAGCCTATCCCACCAGAAGATTGGGAATGCTGTCATAGTGAGTGTGGTGAATTGTGCGTTTATGCCATTTATCGCATGCAAAAACAAGCATACGATGAACAGCAAAAACGCCTAGCAAACCTAGCAAAGCCAAACTAAGGCATGTCTTTAATGCTTGAGCGGGCGGACATTGCAAAATTAGCCCAGTCTTTGGACACCAGCACCAGACAGCTTGCTTACCCCACCACTTAACTTGCTGACTTGTATCTGCGTTAAGATGCGGTCTTTTAGACTTTGAATGTGCGAGATAACCCCAATCAGCTTGCCTTCTTGATGCAAATGGGTCAGTGTGTCTAGGGCAATCTCCAGTGAGTCTTCGTCCAACGTACCAAACCCTTCATCTAAAAACAGCGAGTTCATGGGCATGTTGTGGCTTGCCATTGCCGATAACCCCAATGCCAACGCCAGTGAGATGATGAAGCTTTCACCACCAGATAAATTCTTACTGGTGCGTACTTCTGCACCTTGATATAAGTCAATCACGCTTAACTCAAGGCTGTTGCTGATGTTGTCATCACGATAAAGCAGATAACGGTCGTTCATTTTTTTGAGCTGATGATTGGCTTCATAAATCATGATGTCAAAGGTTAGCCCCTGCACAAAGTTGCGATATTTCTTGCCATCTGCTTGTCCAATAAGGGCGTGTAGCTTGTCCCAAAGTTGGTTTTCTTGTTGTTGCTGACTGATTAGGGCGTGTTGTGCTTGGGTTTTTGACAGATTATCATGATGTGTTTTGATTTGTTGTTCGATGCCACCAAGCTGTCGCTGTTGTTCTTCAAGTTGTTGTTTTAGATGATTTTTCTTGTGATTCATGGCATCAATGGCATTTGTCAGTGCTGTGCCTGTTAATTGCTGATACGTTTTTAAAAAAGCATCGCTGTCATCTATTGTATTCATCTCCAATGTCATTTCTAATGTCTTAATGTTGTGTTTATCTTGTTGTTCTACTTGCTTTTTTAGGTCATCAAGCTGACTGTGTAAGTCATCAAGGTTGTTTTGTAGATGGGTGATGCTGGTGTCTAATCTGTTTTGTTGTGCTTGCAGTTGTTCTCGCTCATCAGTGGGCAGGCGTGCTTGAACAAAGTCATTCATATCAATAAACCCTTGTTTTTTAAGCTGTTTGATAAAGTCTTGTTGTCGTGCGTCGATTTGCTGACTTTTTTTATCCATACTTTGGTTCAGCTCAGCCAGCTGACTTTGTAGGTTTTGTATTGCCAATTGCTGTTGTTGTTGCTGATGTTTGCTGGCTTCTAGTTTTTGGCGTTGGGCAGTGATGTCAGCTTGTAGTTGTGCTTCTGTCTCATCAGGGTTGCGATGGGCAAATTTGTCATGTCGCTCTTGCTGTTTTAGTTGTAGCTGCGCATGTTGTGTTGATATGGTTTGGCTAAGTGTTTGTTGTTCTTGTTGATATGCTTGCTGTCGAGTTTGTTGTGCTGTCAGGGTGGCGGTTAGGCTGTGCTGTTGGTTGCTATGTTCATGCAGTTGTTGGATTTTTTTGGCATGTGTTTCGATAAGCTGTTTCCATTGAATGGCGATGTCTCGCAACGGCTGCAATATGTCTTCACTTTGTAACTGTTGCCAATAAGGTTGTGAGCAAAATGGTGTCCATGTGTTCTGTGTGGGCTGATTGTCGCTGTTTGTTATGCCCATTTGCTCAAGTTGTTCAAGTTGCTCCGCCAATTGTGTCAATGATGTTGGCACAGACGCAAGTGACGAGGTGGGTTTGGGCGTGGTGGGTGTTGGTATGTTAATTAAGTTAATTAACGCCATCAGCTGTTGGCATTGTGTTCGTGCTTGCTTAATAAAATCTTGGGTGTCTTGTCTGACACGTTTGTCCATGTCTTGTAGGTGGCAAAGTTTGGTTTGGATATGTTGGATATGATGGTTTAGTTGTTGCTGCTGTTGCTCATGAGCCACCTGATTGGCAAAATGACGTTCTATGTTTTCTGCCAGCTGTCTTTGTGCGTTTGATAACGTGTGTATTTTATCCAGTTGAGTTTGGTTATGTTGTTCTGCCGTTTGTAAACTGTTGGTGATTTTATGAATACACTGTACACCATCATTCATGTCATCATTAAAAACATCATCGTTAAAAACAAACCCACCATGGTTATCTACTGGGTCATCTATTGGATTATCTCTTGATGTGTCTGCTTGGCTGATGTTGATTTGGTCAATATTTATTTGAATGGCTTGATGTTGTTTTTGTAATTGTGATTGTAACTGTGTGATGTGCTGATGAAGTGAAGGCTCTGGATTGTCAGTTATTTGTGTTATCAATAATGCGTTGTTGTTTGTTTTGTTGTTCGCTTGATGACACAAGGCCAGCAGTTGCTGAAGATGTTGTTTGGTCTGTGTGATTAGCTTTAAGTGTTGCTGACGCTTATCGGCATGTTGATGGTGCATGACTGCCAGTTTTTTTTGTAAATTGGTTAAGTCGGTTTGCTGGTTTTTTTGTGTGTTTAGCAGTTGAGCAAGCTTGTCTTTGGTGCGATGTTGGGTGTGATGAAAGTGCTGAGCGTCAGTTTGTTTGGGTAAATAATGCGGATGTGAGCCGTGGTCAAGGTTGGTAAGATAAGGATGTTCGGTTGAGCCACATAAAGGACATGGTTCATCATCTGATAGATGAATGATGTACTCTTCTAGTCGGTTGACTTTGTCATATAAGGCAAGGGTGTCTTGCAGGTCTTGAATGTCCGCATCACGCTCGTTAAGCTTTTGTGTCAGTTGTGCTTCTTGGTGATGCTGTTGGTTTAGGGTGTGTTGTTGAGTTTGTAATGTGCCAAGATTATCCGTCAGCTGTTGCCAATCTGTCTGTAGCTGTTGGCTAAGTTGCTGTTGTTTTGTCAGTTGTTGTTGCCTTTGGTTGTTGCTTTGTTCGCCTTGGATTAAGGCATCGACGATTTGTTTTAACGTGGTTGTTAGGGCCGCTTTGGATAAAGGGGGGGTGTTGCCACTGGCAGCGTTGTCGTCATTGGCATCATGGGTGTCATCTAATGATGGGGCAAATGTGGTGATGCCTGTCATCGTTTGGGTTTGTATCAGTAGTTGTTGTGCTTGTTTTTGTTGTTGTGCAAGGTATTTTTGGTCATGTTGTTGTTGGTTTTGTAGCTGTTGGCGTTGATTTACCAGCAATTCGCTTTGTTTGCCAAGATGCTGATATTGCTGGTAAATGTTGTGTTGTTCTTCAGCAAGTTTCTGACGCTGTTGTAATGTGTCTGATAAAGCACGGCCTTGCTCAAGCAACTGCTGACGAGCGTGGTGTAAATCTTGGTGATTGTACCGAGACAACTCATTTTGTAACTGAGCAATGTCAATGGTCAGTTGTGCCAAAGTTTGCTTGGTGTGTTGGCTGTTTTGTTGTTCTTGTGCCATGCCATCGCTCAGTTTTTTGTATTGGGCATGTTCTTCGGCAAGTCGTTGTTGGCACTGTTCGATGTGCTGGTCAAGCATGCGTATTTGTTTAAAAAGGGGCTGTTGTTGTGTTAATGCCTTTTCAAGCGATTGTAGATGTTCGTTGTGTGTGTCCACCTGTTGCTTGATGTCAGCTAACGCCTGCTGTTTATCTGGTAGCTTATGTGTCAGCGTGGTCAGTCGGTGCTGTTGTTCTTTATGGTCATCAATCAGTTGTTGCAGATGATAAAACGTCCCTTCTATGGCAAAAGCACGTTGAGCTTGTTGTAAGCGTTTGCCATGTTTGGCAAAATCTTTAAGCTGTGTTTGTTTGGCGGTCAGTTGTTGCCGTTGTTCGGTGAGTTGCTGGTGTAACTTGGCTTTATTTTTTAGCCATTGATGGCGTTGACTGATGACGTTGACTTGTGTTTTTGTGTTGTGTTGTTGGGTGTGTAACTCAGTCAACATGGTGTTTAGCTCGGTGAACTGTGCATTGCTGAGTAATTGGATACCGCCTAAGGTGGCTTTTAATTTTTCCAGTTGTTGTTGGTGCTCTTGTTTTTTTTTGTGCACACGCATGGAAATATCAGCATAGATGTCTGTACCTGTGATTTGCTCTAATATCTTAGCCCTCTCATCACTGCTTGCTTGCAAAAATGCTGAAAAACTGCCTTGAGCCAGCATGATTGAACGAGTAAACTGGCGAAAATCCATACCAAGTAAATGGTGGATTTTGTCTTTAGTCTTGCGAATGCTGTCTTCGAGAATATCGCCTTTTTTAGCATGAGCGTGTGGCAATAAACTGATGCTGTGTTGAGCGGTTTGTAGATTACCATCTGGCTTATTATAGGCACGTTTTTGCGACCACGAACAGCGGTAATACGCATCATTGATGACGATGACCACTTCTGCTAAGCAATCAGCTGTCCGCCTGCTCATGATGTCGTTACTGTTGTTGCTGATGTTATTAATTCTGGGCGTTTCACCATATAATGCAAGGCAAATGGCATCTAAAATGGTGGTTTTACCTGCTCCTGTCTGTCCTGTGATGGCAAAAATACCTGCATCTTTAAAACTAGGATTGGTAAAATCAATCTGCCAAGTACCGACTAAGGAATTTAGATTTTTTAGGGTAAGTTTGATGATTTGCATGATGTGTCTTGCTCTAAGAAGCGGTATTAATGGTAGAAAAGTATTGGGTAATATTCGCCACTGACAGCTCTTGTTCTGATAACATATAAGACGGCATTGATAAGTCATATTTTACACGAATTTATGAATGCAGTTTTTTTCATAAATACCGTTTTTAAGGTACATAAATACCGTTTTTAAGGTAAATGTTTTAAGGTAAATATCCATGATGATAAAAAAGCTCGCAATAATCCTATTAAGTGGTCATTTAATGGCATGTGGTGGTGGCAATGATAATGGTAACTCACCAAACTCAAACTTTGTCCCTACTGTGTCATTAAACAACACAAACAACACAAACAACACAAACAACACAAACAACACAAATGGCATCTTACTTAATACCTTACATGCCACAAAAGTAAAGGTCATTGATGGGGATACGATAGAAATCTTACTTAAGAACAGCAAAAGTGAGAAAATAAGACTGTTGGGCATTGATGCTCCTGAAAGCAAGCAACCTAACGGCAAAGCAAGTACTGACAATCTTAAAAAATGCGTCAGTAATGTTGATGTTATGATAAAGTGGCAAGAAAAAGACAGATATAATAGGATTTTGGGTAAAGTTTTGGCGAATAATATTGATTGTAACTTAAAGCAAGTAGAAGATGGTTTGGCGTGGCATTATAAAAGATACATCAAAAGCCAACCACAGCCTGACCAATTGTCATATGCCAATGCTGAATTTTTTGCCAGACAAGCTAAAAAAGGTTTATGGTCAGACCCTAAGGTGATTGAACCTTGGCAGTGGCGTCAGCGTGATAAAACCAAGCAACAAATCAAGCAACAAATCAAGCAATAAACCAAGTAGGATAATCAAACATGGCTTGATATTTAGCCACTTTCATTTATCCATTCTCATTTAGCTATTCTGCTTGAGCATCTTCATGACGCATCTCATATAGAATCTGCTGATAACAATTCATCAATGCAGGTCGTTCGGCATCGCTGATGGCATTTATTTGTAAACAGCGTTCAAACACTTCTATTTCATCGAGTTCATGCAAATGTACAGCTTGCTTACCTTGTTGACGTAAGATTTTGTCAAATGATTGCTGATTGAAAATTTTTAGCAGTTGTATGTTGCTGTTTTCGACCAGTTCATTGAGCTGTTGATTTAGGTTGGTCTGTATCACAGAGTCTGAGCCATCATAAACCACTTCTACCCAAATGGACTGATTGTCTTTAACCAGCTTTTTGAGTTCGGTTTTTATGTGTGCCAAATTGCCTTTGATTTGTGTCAAACGTTGGAAAGTTGGCACGACTAAGGCAGTGATGCAAGGGTTTTGCCCTGTAAAGCTGACTTTAAGCACTTGTTTAGACTGTTTGGCTTCACCAAATCCCATGGGAATGGGTGAGCCGCTATAACGAATGTGTTCATGTCCCCCAACTTTTTGAGGCACATGCAGATGACCTAATGCCACATAATCAATGTCTTTATCAAAAATATCAGCGTTGATATGACCCAATGTACCGATGTACAGCTCTCTGACGCCATCATCAGCGGTGGTGATTGCCCCACTGGCGTACAGATGCCCTGTGGCAATTAAGGGTGGTGTGTCGCTGGGGTATGGTTGTTGGCATTGTGCCAGTCGTTGTTTGGCGATGTTATGGGCGTGTTGATAATGGGCTTGAATGCCAGCGATAAGCTGGGTGTGTTTGTCTTCACCACTTTGGGCAGAAAAGCTGACACGCACATCACGGTCTCGCAAATAAGGCACTGCCATAATGATGGCTTGTGGGTTGCCATTGGCATCGGTTAGGGTGATGACTTCATCAGCAATGTCATCTGTTGCTGACCCGATGACATGCACGTTAAGCTGTTTTAACAAATGTTTTGGCGCATCAATCAAAGACGGTGAGTCATGGTTGCCTGCCACAATGACGACATGACGACAAGGACACTCTTGAGCTTGAGCGATGCGTGCCAAAAACTGATAATACAGTTGTTGGGCCCTATTGCTGGGAGTCATGGTGTCAAAAATATCGCCAGCAACTATCAGCACATCAATGGCTTGCGTGCATAAGCATTCATATAACCAATCCAAAAATTGTGTGAACTCATCATAGCGGGCATGACCATACAAGCGTCTGCCCAAATGCCAATCTGATGTGTGTAAGACATTTAAGGTCTTTGGCATGGTGATACCTTTGGCTGTTGAACCATGAGTTTAACTTAGCAATCAGTTTGAACGCACATCTAGTTTGAACGCACATCTTGAATGACATGACGCAAATTACGCAATGCTGCCACCGTGCTGTCCCAATCCAGACAGCCATCGGTAATGGACTTGCCGTACTCAAGTTTAGATAAGTCTTGGGTCAAATTCTGCCGTCCACCTTTTAGATGACTTTCAATCATCATGCCCATAATGGACTGATTGCCATTTTGGATTTGTTGGGCGATGTTTTGAATGACCATTGGTTGTAGATAAGGGTCTTTGCCAGAGTTGGCGTGGCTTGCGTCAATCATGATTTTGACATTGACTTGGTTATTTTGTAGCTCGTTTTCAGCTTGTGCGACTGCTGTTTCATCATAGTTGGGCTTGCCATCGCCTCCTCTAAGCACCACATGGGCGTATGGATTGCCTTTGGAGCGGATAATACACACCTGACCATCTGTCGATAAGCCTAAAAAGTGATGCCCTAATTGTACCGCTTTCATGGCATTGACTGCCACGGTCATGCCACCATCTGTGCCATTTTTAAAACCAACAGGACAAGATAGACCAGAACTCATCTCACGGTGCGTTTGGCTTTCGGTGGTGCGTGCCCCAATCGCAGACCAACTGATTAAGTCTTGTATGTATTGTGGGGTATTGGGGTCTAAGGCTTCGGTGGCACAGGGTAAGCCTTTTTCGTTCAAATCCAATAACAGCTGTCTTGCGATTTTAAGCCCTTTTTCGATGTCAAAGCTGTCATTTAAATCAGGGTCGTTAATCAAACCTTTCCAGCCTGTGGTGGTGCGTGGTTTTTCAAAATATACTCGCATCACAATGAACAGTGAGTCTTGCACTTCTTTGGCAAATTCTGCCAGTCTATCAGCGTATTCGTGAGCGGATTTGATGTCATGAATGGAACAAGGACCAACCACAATAAGCAGTCGCTTGTCTGTGCCATCTAAAATGTTCTTAATGGTATCACGACCTTTTTTCACCGTGGCAGCCGCTTTTTGGCTCAAAGGAATGTGAGCTTTTAGTTGAGCTGGCGTAATTAGTGGGATAAATTCTTCGATATTCACGTCATTAATTTCTTTATGTAAATGGGCATTATATGAATGGGCAGTTTGGTCAGTCATCAGTGTGAGGTCCGTTCTTGCTGTCCTTTTTATGGCTGCCATATCCTATGGTTTCCATATATAGACAAATGCTAATTTTTATGATTAATCCGTTTTATTATGAAGTCTGTCTGCAGATATGGCAAGCAATAACCTTGTTTTTTATCGCAATAATAGACATGGTTGGGGCAAATTTTTGTTATACTGATTTGTCATTGCTGTCATAAATGATTGCCTTATGTCAGCTCATTCTCCACAAATTAATTCATCAAGTTGTATGACTGATTTTAATCATTGTGATGACTTTAATCACTTGGATAACTGTGCCATGTTGTCGCAAAATAAATTGGTTGTTGGCATTGTCGCAGGGGAAGTGTCAGGCGATAAGCTTGGGGCAGTATTGATGCAACAAATGCAGAGCTACCAGCCTAATATTGAATGGGTGGGTGTTGGCGGTCAACACATGCAGGCTCAAGGTCTGTCAACGCTGTTTGATTTGTCTGAATTATCGGTCATGGGTTTGGTTGAGGTCATTAAGC
The DNA here is from genome assembly GCF_037201985.1 of Lwoffella lincolnii. Lineage (NCBI taxonomy): Bacteria > Pseudomonadati > Pseudomonadota > Gammaproteobacteria > Moraxellales > Moraxellaceae > Lwoffella > Lwoffella lincolnii. Next base: position 743,546 of record NZ_CP147511.1, read on the forward strand.
ATTTACCCAGCTTAATCCATGCCAAAAATACCATTTTGTCCGCCTTTGCCAACGCCAACATTGATGTGTTTATTGGCATCGATGCCCCTGATTTTAATTTGCGGTTGGGCAAAGCACTTAAGTCTCAATTACCCTTCAAATCTCAAGCCAAATGGCAAAATCTAAAAGGCATAAAAGCTGGGCAAGGCGTATTTTGTGTGCAATATGTCAGCCCATCGGTGTGGGCATGGCGTGAAGGTCGCATCAAAGGCATCAAACAAGCCACTGATTTGGTGTTGTGCTTGTTTCCATTTGAGTTGGACGTGTATCAGCGTCATCAACACCCTGCGGTGTGTGTTGGGCATCCATTGCTTGATGACATTAAACCCAGACATACCGATGCTGACCGTGAATATGCAGTTGATGGCCTATATAAATTGGATAAGCAGTTAAACCACAAGCAGTTAAACCGACCATTGGCACTGACAAACAAAGACGCTCATCAATCGGTGATTTTATGCGTGATGCCAGGTTCTAGGGTGGGGGAGATAACCGCCATTTTGCCAAAAATGCTCACAGCGGTGTGCCAGTTGTTACAACAACGCCCTAATTTAACCGTGCTGATTCCCACCATTAACGCTCATCATGCCAAGCTGATTCATCAGCTGATTAATGAACAGATGGCTGATGGTTCATTGCAACAAGCATGCCATGTGTTGCATGACCCACACAACCCAAATTTATCGCACCAAGCGATGTTGGCTTGTGATGTGGTGCTGTTGGCATCAGGCACAGCCACTTTTGAAGCCATGTTACTCCAACGCCCCATGGTGGTGGTGTATCAGCTAAATGCCTTAACTTATCACGTGGCCAAACGGTTGATTAAAGTGCCTTATGTGGCGTTGCCAAACATTTTGGCAAATCAACCCATCGTACCTGAGCTGATACAAAACGCTGCCACACCATCTGCCATCGCTGATGCTGTTGATAGGCAACTGACCCCAAGCATTAACCAACAACAACAAAAGGCACTACAAGCCTTATCAGATAAAATACGCCAAGACAGTCGGCATCAGGCTGCCAAAGTGGTGTTGGAACATTATTGGCACAATTGGCACACTCCCAGCAATGCTTGATGGCTTAGCCATTTTTTTACTTGAGTAACACGCTCATCACGACCACCACCAATCATACGATAATCAATGCCATATGTGTTCAGTGCTGTTACAAACACGTCATGAATGGCATTGCGTTCATAAGGGCTGTCTCTGATTCCATCGGCTTGCCAAGGCACATCTAACTTGGTCAACAACACCATGTCATAGCGATGACTCAATGCTGCCTGCTTGAGTTTTGATGGGCATCTGCCTTGATGCCAATGGGCATATACCATCAGCTCAAACAGACACGTGTCGCAAAATAACGGCAGTTTAGCAGCATGGTTTTTATTATTGTGGCTTGCTTGTTTGGCAAGTTGTGCGGTGGCTTGATTTTCTGCATGGATTTGCCCTTTGGCAATGGGCAATAAGTCATCATAACCGATGCCTGCCAGTCTACCTTCAGGTGTTTGCCATTTTTGTTTAAGATACGGACGCATGTATTCAACCACCCATGTAGTGTCATACGCTGTCGCTAAATCTTGACATAGCGTGGTTTTGCCTGTGCTTTCCACCCCCATCACCACCACTTTGATGACATTGGGGTCATGGACTTGCTGTAGGTTGGTGTTTGGTAAGATGGTGTTTGGCATAAGTTGTGTCCATTGGTGTGGGGTTTTGAAAAAAGCAATGAGATTGTAACAAATTATTCGCAAAAAAAATGAGAACAAGGCATAATAGACACATTAAAAAATGGTACAATCGTAAACTGAAAATTCATAACCATTCATTTTCATTATTCATAACCATTTGGTATATTGTCATCATAGGAACTGCCATGACCCCGTACATCACCGCCACAGGACTGTATACTCCCCCATACTGCATCAGTAATGAAGAGCTGGTAGACAGTTATAACCAATATGCCAGTGATTACAATGATGCCCATGCCGATGCCATCGCTCGTGGTGAGCGTGAAGCGTTGCAACCATCATCAGCAGAATTTATTGAAAAAGTCTCTGGCATCAAATCTCGCTATGTCATGGAAAAATCAGGCATTTTAGACCCAAAGGTCATGAGTCCAAAAATCCCCAAACGTACCCTAGGTGAAGAGCCATCACTCATGGCAGAAATGGGGCTATCGGCTCTCAATCAGGCTTTACAAACAGCGGGGCTACAAGCCAATAACCTTGATGGCATCATTGTGGCTTGTTCAAACTTTCAGCGTGTCTATCCTGCCATCGCCATCGAAATTCAGCATTATATTGGCATGCAAGGTGGATTTGCTTATGATATGAATGTGGCATGCAGTGCTGCCACTTTTGGCATTGCTCAAGCAGTTGGCTCAATTAAAGCAGGATTGGGCAAAAAAATTGCTGTCTTAAACATTGAAATTACTTCTGCTCATCTTAATTGGCGTAATCGTGACAGTCATTTTATCTTTGGTGATGTCGCCACCGCCACCATCATCGAAGCGTTTGACACACCGCCAACAACTGATGGTGCGTTTGAAATTATAGACAGTGATTTATTTACCGAATTTTCGGTCAATATTAAAAATGAATATGGATTTTTAGACCGTAGTGAATATTTGGCGGCACAAACTGAGTTGTATCATGACATTCATGAACCAGTTACTGACAAGCTATTTATGCAAAATGGACGAAAAGTATTTAAGGAGGTCTGTCCTAAGGTGGCCAAGCTGATTAGTCAACAGTTACAAGACAATGGCATTGCCACGACAGATGTTAAAAGAATGTGGTTGCATCAAGCCAATGCCAATATGATTGATTTGATTTTACGCATGGTGGTGGGTAAAGATGCCGACAAAGACATTGCCCCATTGGTGATAGATGAATTTGCCAATACCAGCTCTGCCAGTCCTATGATTGCGTTTCATCGTCATCATAAGCTTGATAGTGGTGAAATTGGGGTGATTTGTTCGTTTGGGGCAGGTTATTCAGTGGGATCGGTGTTGGTAAAGAAGGTATAGCATGTTTGCCTAACATGTTGTCAATCTGCCTATTGAGCCTATTTAACACCATAAAACATAAAAAAATAAAAAAAAGACATGTCATGGCATGTCCTTTTTTGTGAAAGTTTTCTTTGTGAAAGTTCTTTTTATCAAAATTGTGTCAAAGATTGAGCATGACTTAATAACGGTTTGGCACATACATGTCGCTGGGTATTGGCTCACGATAGTAATCATCATCACGGTTACGCTCAGGTAAGGTAACTTCTTCTCGCTCAATGTCATGATAGGGGATTTGCTCAAGCAAATGTGAGATGCAGTTGAGTCTGGCTTGTTTTTTTACGTCCCCTTCCACCACCCACCAAGGGGCTTCAGGCAGATGTGTCCGTTCAAACATCACTTCTTTGGCCTTGGTATAATCTTCCCAAAGCCTGCGAGATTCTAGGTCCATGGGTGATAGCTTCCACTGTTTTAGTGGGTCATGAATGCGACTCATAAAGCGAGAGTGTTGTTCTTCATCGGTAATTGAAAACCAATATTTAATCAAGCGAATGCCTGAACGTACCAGCATACGCTCAAACTCAGGCACAGATTGAAAAAACTCCTCATACTGCTCATCGCTACAAAATCCCATGACCCTTTCTACCCCAGCACGGTTATACCAACTGCGGTCAAACAGCACAATCTCACCTGCCGCTGGCAGATGTGCGACATAGCGTTGAAAGTACCATTGACTCTGTTCACGTTCGGTTGGCGCGGGCAGGGCTGCCACACGGCAGACACGGGGATTTAGTCGTTGGGTAATGCGTTTGATTGTGCCACCTTTGCCAGCGGCATCACGCCCCTCAAACAACACCACGATGCGTTCGCCTGTCTCCACCACCCAATCTTGTAGTTTGATGAGTTCACGTTGCAGACGTATCAGCTCTTGAAAATAAGTACGGCGGTCAAGTTTTTCACTTTCGGTCAGTTCTCGCCCATCAAAGCGATAATCTTGCACATAATCATCCAGTTCATTTTCTAATTCTTCATCATATGAGTCGATAAGGTCTTGGTGCATTTTGCGTCTTAGTTCATCGTGATGAGCTTCTTTGTTCATGCGTTCGATAAGGGTGTCTTTTTCTTGTGTGGTCAGTGAATGTGGCTCTGATGTGATGTTTGCCATGATGGGTTTCTCCTTGATGTGTAGATATGAAAGATATGAAAATCCCTAGCATAGGGCTAGGGATTTTGTGTAACACTTTTGTGCTTTTATAATCTCTTTTATGCTTTTATTATGGTGCTTGTGTCATGTTGTGCTGGCGTTTATTTTTCTAAAATGCAGGTGACACCTTGACCGCCAGCGGCACAGATAGAAATTAACGCACGCCCAGAGCCTTTTTGGTCTAATAGCTTGGCAGCAGTTGCTAAAATTCGCCCACCTGTTGCGGCAAATGGGTGCCCTGCAGCAAGTGATGAACCATTAACATTGAGTTTACTTTTATCAATGCTGCCCAATGCTTTTTCTAGCCCCAAACGCTGTTGACAAAATGTGTCGTCTTCCCATGCTGCCAAGGTGGATAACACTTGAGAAGCAAAGGCTTCATGAATTTCATAAAAATCAAAATCTTGTAAGCTTAGACCAGCACGCTCAAGCATTCTAGGCACAGCATAGGCAGGTGCCATGAGCAAGCCTTCGGTTACGCCAGTTTTACCAATAAAATCAACGGCAGCAGTCTCGTGATTGGTGATGTAGGCAAGGGGACGTAAGCCATTTTTTTCTGCCCATTCGTCTGTGCCTAACAGCACACAAGACGCACCGTCAGTCAATGGGGTTGAGTTGGCAGCGGTCATGGTTGGGTTGGCGTTTTTCTTGCCAAAGACAGGCTTAAGCTTTGCCAGTTTTTCAAGGCTTGAGTCAGGACGTAAATTGTTATCACGAGTCAACCCTTTATAAGGGGTGATTAAATCGTCCATAAAGCCTTGTTCATAGGCTCTTGCTAAGTTTTTATGACTATTAACCGCCAACTCGTCTTGAGCTTCACGGCTGATGTCCCATTCTAAGGCAGTGATGGCTTGATGCTCACCCATGGACAGCCCAGTGCGTGGTTCGCCATTGCGTGGTGCGTTGATGAGGTCTTTAGGGTCAAGTTGTAATAAGGCTTGCAAGCGTTGTTTGTTGGTGCGAGCTGCCCCAAGCTTGATAAGTACTTTACGCAGACCATCACCCAGTTCAATGGGTGCATCTGATGTGGTATCAACACCGCCTACAATGGCAGAGTCGATGATGCCTAAGGCAATCTTGTCAGCTGCTGCAAAGGTTGCTTGCAATCCAGTGCCACAGGCTTGGGAGACATCATAGGCAGGCGTTTGTGGGTCTAAGGCGGTATTTAATGTCGCTTCACGAGTCAGATTTAAGTCACGGCTTAGCTTCAGTACCGCTCCTGCAACCACTTCACCCACACGCTTGCCTTGTAGGTCATGGCGTTCGACCAAACCATTTAAGGCGGCGGTTAACATGTCGATGTTACTGGCATCGGCATAGACACTGTTTGAGCGTGCAAAAGGAATGCGGTTGCCACCCAAGATGGCGACTTTGATGTCATGTTTGATGTCGTGTTTGCCTGCCGCATCTGCTGTATTGACCGTGTCTACAGCTTTTGTTTTTGTTTCATCTGTACTTGTTTGTGTTTCTTCTGTATTTGGTGGTTGGGCAGTCGTCATCTGTTCTAAAGCGTTGCGTTGTTTTGATTGATTGGCGAACTGTTCAAGGCTGGTGTTGTTTTGTGTGATGTTGCTTTGTGTGACGTTGCTTTGTGTTTTGCTTGCTGTTGATTCGCTGACCGTTGATTGGTCATTCGTGTCATGCTCATCTTGAGTGTCTTGAGCATTTAAAGATGGTGAGTTAGGCTCTTGGTTATGGTCAGTTTCGGTAACTTGTTTGATAACTTTGGTATTGATGATGGTGCTGTTGCTCATGGGGATTCCTTTGGTTGGGTCAGTTAAGTGGGGGTTTAAACGAACGTGATTACAAAACGTTAATATAAGATGATACAAAATGATAAAACACAAGATGATAATATTGTTTTATGAATCAGCGTGTATTGTATAACTTTTATTGTATGACTTTGCTTTTGATTTTATCATAAGTTACCATGTTAACAAACATACGTTAACAAGCAGGTGTATTTTTTGTTTTGATGTTTTTTATGTGTTTTTATTTATTAAGGATAGAATCATGAATGACCGTTACGGTGAATTTGTACAATCAAATCTTGGCAAAAAATTAGCAAAAAACCTTGGTTTACCATTACCTGTAGAATTAGAACGCTTTGATATGGGCAAGCCTGTGGTGCGTGGTGATGTGCTGGTGGGCTCAGCAGCAGGAGATGATAACTCGCTAAGTGATGCAGTGGCTCACATTTTGGCAGATGTCCATGCCAATGTGTATGTTAACGCCAGTGATGGCATCAAAGATGCTCTTGCCAATGCCAGCGTAGATGCAAAGGCTGACACAGGTGGCAAAGATAAATATAAAGTCGTTGTGTTCGATGCAACAAATATCAATAATGCTGATGAATTAACCACTATTTATGAATTTTTTCACCCCATTGCTCGCCGTATCGACAAATCTGGTCGAGTGATTGTATTGGGTCGCCCACCAGAAGAGCTTGATGACATTCAAGCATCATTGGCTCAGCGAGCGTTAGTGGGTTTTGTGAAGTCTATTGCAAAAGAGTTTAAAAAAGGCATCACCGCTCAACTGATTTATGTGGCAAAAGGACAAGAACAACATTTAGATTCAACCTTGCGTTTTTTCATGTCTGCTCGCTCAGCTTATGTGTCAGGTCAAGTGGTACAAGTGAACAAGGGAGAACATGTCAGCGTTGATTGGCAACAACCATTAGCGGGTAAAACCATGCTGGTTACAGGGGCAAGCCGTGGCATTGGCGAGTCCATTGCTCGAGTATTGGCTCGTGATGGGGCTCATGTCATTTGCTTAGATGTGCCACAACAGCAGTCAGAGTTACAAAAAGTGGCAGGGCAAATCAGTGGCTCTACACTGTTGCTTGACATCACCGCCGATGACGCAGGTGAAAAAATTGCCAACGCTGCTGCCAAACGTGGCGGACTTGATGCCATCATTCATAATGCTGGCGTAACTCGTGATAAAACACTTGCCAATATGGATGAACAAAAATGGAACATGGTCATTAACATCAACCTTGCCAGCATTGCCAAAATTAACGACCATCTGTTAGCAAATGATGCCTTAAATGACAACGCTCGCATTGTGTGTGTGTCATCTATTTCTGGCATTGCAGGTAACTTGGGGCAAACCAACTATGCCACCTCAAAAGCAGGGGTCATCGGTTTGGTGAATGCCACCGCCAACCAGTTGCAAGCCAATGGCAAAGGCATGACCATTAATGCGGTTGCACCAGGGTTTATCGAAACGCAAATGACCGCCGCCATTCCCTTTGCCATTCGTGAAGCAGGTCGTCGTATGAATTCAATGAGTCAAGGCGGTTTGCCTGTGGACGTGGCAGAGGCGATTGCGTGGTTGGCCTCTCCTGCCTCAGGTGGTATTAATGGCAATACCGTGCGTGTGTGCGGGCAAAGCTTACTTGGAGCATAAGCCAAATTGTAACAAATGATGACTAAGACCATTAATCCAGCGGTTAATGGTCTTTCACTTATTGGACAACATGCCTATTTACGGTATCATATGAGTTTACAGTTGTGTTCTTAAAGGATGATTTTATGGCTTCACAATCAGACAACAAGGTTAACAACAATAAAGTTAACAACAAAATTTTTAAAGAATTACCCAAAGTACATACCACCTACGCCAACATCATCAAAAGCCTGTTGCCTGTTGGAGACAAACCCAAAGTCAGCAAAGACCAGTTACCCAAAGTCCGTTATCAAGTAGATGACTTAAGTTTGGATAAAGACAATCTTGATGATTATCGCAAAATTTGTGGATTTTATAACACAGGCAATGTGCCAATCACCTACTATGCGGTGTTATCACAAGCATTGCAGATGAACATGATGGCAAAAGAAGCTTTCCCCTTTGCCATGCTTGGGCTGGTGCATGTCGAAAATAAAGTGACTCAATATCGCCCCATTGGTGATGATGAAGTGGTGAGTCTAAGTGTTGAGCTTGATAACCTGCAAGACCATGATAAAGGTCAGCAGTTCGACTTTGTTACCAAAGTCAGTAAAAATGATGAGCTGATATGGGAAGGCGTCTCCACCTATCTTTCACGCTCAAAAGCCAACAATAAAACAAAAAAACCAAGTGATAAAAAAACCAACACAGACAGCCTAAATCGTGATGATGCGGTGGTGAGAATCTTTGAAGTGCCAGAAGACATCGGTCGTCGTTATGCCTTTGTGTCAGGGGATTTTAACCTAATTCACATTCACCCCTTATCTGCTAAAGCCTTTGGGTTTCCTAAAGCCATTGCTCATGGCATGTGGTCAAAAGCCAAATGTTTGGCACAAATCAATGATTTACCGACTGCCTATAGCGTGGACGTATCATTTAAATTGCCCATCTTATTGCCTGCTGAAGTTGAATTGGTAACCCAAAAGCCAAACACAAGTCAAAATCAGGATAAAACAAGTCAAGATAAAACAAGTCAAGATAAAACAAGTCAGGATAAAACAAGGCAGTTTGCTCTATACAGTGCCAAAAATGGCAGGCCACATTTATCTGGAATAATTACTCCAGTGACATCAGTCAAATAAATCTGACAGCCACTCAAGTTTAATCTTGTTTATGCAGTTTTTTGGATAGACAAGCCTTTGGATAGACAGACCTTTGGATAAATTGTTACTGCCATGCCCACTGACAGCGTCATTCATAATCTGGAAAAAATCTTTACCGACATACAACGGCCATTTGCTCCGTTGGGTGGCAGTTTTGTGGTGCATCACCAAGGTCATTGTGTGCTAAACACATCAATGGGGACAGCCAATATCATAGATGGTAACTTGCTACCTTGGACGGCTGACACGCTTTGTTTAAATTACTCAACAGGTAAAGGCGTATTGGTAACGCTCATTCATATGTTGGTGTCAAAAGGGCTGTTGGCTTACGATAAACCCATTGGGCATTATTGGTCAGAATTTGCAACCAATGGTAAAGCGGATATTACCTTGCGTGCTGTGCTGACGCATCAAGCGGGATTATTTGCCATTACTGACATTGCCAGCTCTAATGTTGAACTGCTTGATTGGCAACAAATGCTAAAAAAAGTCGAACAAATGCCAACAAAAGGGCATGTGGGCTATCTGAGTGCCTATAGTGCGTTGGTCAGTGGCTGGGTGTTGGGTGGCTTGGTTGAAAAGGTCACACATTTGTCATTACAAAAAGCGTTAGACACTTATTTGGCTAAGCCCTTAGGAATCAAAGGGTCAATCTTTTTTGAATTGCCCCAGTCCTTGATAAATACCATGGCAGTGCCACAAGCGTATTTTACTGACGGCAAGGACGATGGCGACAAACAGACCAATCACAAAACCGATGGTCAACAAAGTCGCCATCATAAGCCAACATATAGACAAGACACGCCAGAGATTTTGGCAATTTACCAAAGCTTGCCAAGCCATGATTGTTGGCAAGCTCTTATCAACACTCATCAGCAAGAAGTGAATACCGCAAGCATCAATGGGTTGTATTTTAATGGCAAAAACATGTCAATCGAGCATTATAAAACTGCCATGACACCTGAGCGAAAAGTGGCAATTAATTATCATCAACAAGACGTGTTGACGAGTAAAATCCCTGCAGCTAACTGTGTGGCTTCTGCCAATGCCTTGGCTGCCATCTATGACATGCTGGCAAGTGGTGGTTATCATCAAGGCAACATGCTGATTGATAAACAAACATTTGAACAGCTGTCCACAATAGCAACACAGCAATCAACCTCAAACCTTGCTGTCCAAAAAAACCTTGCTGCCCCAAAAAATCATGATGCGGTGATGCCAGCTAACATGGCATGGCGATTAGGATATCATCGGATTTTTAGCGTCTGCCATGACGTAACGCATGGGTTTGGGCACATGGGCTATAATGGTTCGGTGGCGTGGTGTGATCCAAGTCGACATCTGTCAATGGTCTATGTGCATAACTTTGATACCACCATGTTGACCGATATCCGTCAATTTGCCTTGACCGAAGCGGTGTTATCATTGGTCAAATGAGATGGCCTTATTGACGTCTTTACTGGTGTCAATTGATGCTGGTGTTGATGCCCGTCATCAACGCTTCACAAAATTTATCGCACACGTCTGTAGTGACTTTAACACCACCCGAGTAACCAATTTACTGCGGTAATTGGCATCTAATGCAGCATGGGTCGCATCAGCCACGGTGATTTGTTGTGGGGCTTGTTCGGTAACGCAATGACAGACACTGCTGGCAACTTGATTTTGTTGTTGTTTGCTCAACACAAGGCTGGCGGTTTGGTAATACGTGTTGTTTTTAATTTCTGACAAACAATACTGATTCACCGCTGTTTTCAACACTGACATGCCAAGATGTTTGCTGGTGTGGATAACATGAGTGCCATTAACGCCACCTAAATTTGATGAGCTTGGTGATGTTGAAGCACAAGCGGTCAATAAGGTGATGGCCAGCATGGCAATGACAGATAAGCAAGATGGTTTCATAAACATTCCTTATTCTTTGGTTAATTAAGTTAATTAAAATGTCATAAAAAAAGAGCAGTCAATCGACCGCTCTTTTTACACATCATATCGATGAGTAATCAAATCAACAGTAATGACACATTAGTCATCCATTTTCTCTTTGATGAGATCACCAAGCGTTTTTGGTTGAGTGTCTTGAGTGTTGCTCAGCTCTTTGATGGCTTGACGTTCTTCAGCTTCATCTTTGGCTTTAATGGATAAACTGATGTTGCGAGTTTTGCGATCCATGCTGATGATTTTGGTTTCAACTTCATCACCGACGTTTAGATGTTTGGTAGCATCTTCCACACGGTCACGGTTGATTTCAGAGGCACGTAAGTAACCTTCTACATCATCGGCAAGCTGAATGACTGCACCTTTGGCATCGACTTCTTTAACGTTGCCTTTGACAATCGCACCACGGTCATTGACAGCACAATATTCCATAAAGGGATCTGAGCTTAGCTGTTTGATGCCCAAGCTGATGCGGTTGCCTTCAGCATCGACGGATAATACCATGGTTTCGACTTCATCGCCTTTGTTGTAGTTGCGAATGGCTTCTTCGCCTGACTCGTTCCAAGAGATGTCTGATAAGTGTACCAAACCATCAATGCCACCTTCTAGGCCAACGAATAAGCCAAAGTCAGTGATTGACTTGATTGAGCCAGTCAGTTTATCACCACGTTGATATTTTTTATCAAACTCTTCCCAAGGGTTGGGTAAGGTTTGTTTGATGCCTAAGCTGATACGGCGACGCTCCTCATCAATGTCAAGTACCATGACGTTGACTTCATCACCCACTTGGACGATTTTTGAAGGATGCACGTTTTTGTTGGTGTGGTCCATTTCTGAGACGTGTACCAAACCTTCTATGCCATCAGCAATTTCAGCAAAACAGCCATAGTCGGTCAAGTTGGTAACACGAGCAGGGGTGATGGTGCCGATGGGATAAGTTTCGCTTAGGTTGTCCCATGGGTCAGTACCCAGTTGTTTTAGACCTAGGCTGACACGATTACGCTCACGGTCAAACTTCAATATTTTAACTTTTAGGTCTTGACCCACTTCAACCACTTCAGAAGGGTGCTTGATGCGTCTCCATGCCATGTCCGTGATGTGTAATAAACCGTCAATACCACCCAAATCAACAAACGCACCGTAGTCGGTTAAGTTTTTGACGATGCCGTCAATTTCCATGCCTTCTTCAAGTTTGTTGAGCAATTCTTCACGTTCAGCTGAGTTTTCAGCTTCCATGACCGCACGGCGACTGACCACCACGTTGTTGCGTTTTTGGTCAAGTTTGATGACTTTGAATTCTAACTCTTTGCCTTCAAGGTGAGTGGTGTCACGAATGGGGCGTACATCAACCAATGAACCTGGTAAGAACGCTCTGACTGAGCCAATGTCAACGGTAAAACCGCCTTTAACTTTATTAGAAATTGTGCCTTTGACAATTTCGTCATTTTCAAATAATTCTTCCAAAGCATGCCATGTTTCCACACGTTTTGCTTTTTCACGTGACAATAAGGTCTGTCCCATACCGTTGTCCACGGCTTCGACAACCACATCTACCGTGCTGCCAACTTCTACTTCAAGCTCACCGTCTTCATCGACAAACTCAGAGCGAGCAACCACACCTTCTGATTTTAGTCCCGTGTCCACGGTAATCCAGTCTGCATCGATTGCCACAACGTGCCCTGTCACCACAGCACCACGTTCAATCTCTAAGCCTTGTTCACCAAGGCTTGCTTCAAATAGTTCAGCAAATGATTCCATTGTTCATACCTATATATGGCCGTAGCCTGTCCAGCACAGTACGGTTCAAGTGATTGCCAAGATAAGAAAGAAGCTGGTTTTATCCTTATTTTGGCAAAAAAACAGCGATTTAAAATGTGTTTTTTAACATCAATTAAAATTAAAGAAACATCAATTAAAGAAACATCAATTAAAATCTAAAAAAATTAAAATCTAAAAAGTCCAAAGTTAAAAACAAATGCCCTTAGCTTGGCAATGCTGTTTTATGACAGCATAAACCTCATCGGCATTCATCTGTGAGCTGTCAAGTAACAACGCATCATCAGCAGGTCGACTGGGGGCAACACGGCGACTTTCGTCTCGGTCATCACGTGCTTGAATGTCTTGTAATGTCTGTGTGTATATGCCAACTTCATCTTGTGGATGAATACTGCCTTGCATGATAAGTTGCTTGACTCGCCGACAGGCTCGTGATTGTGCCGATGCGGTCAAATATACCTTGACATCTGCGTTAGGGAATACCACCGTTCCCATGTCTCGTCCATCAGCAACAACCCCAGCGTGCAACGCCATGTTTCTTTGTAAATCCAGTAGGGCAGTTCGCACCTTTGGCAGTACTGCCACTTGAGACGCATAACTGCCAACCGTTTCATTACGAATGTCTGTACCCATCAGCTCACCATTGACATAAATGTCCACTTGTTGAGTGGTTTGGTTGGGGGTCATGGTGATTTGTAAAGATTGGGTTAATGCTTCTAAAGCATTTTCATCTAACTGACCATGATGTGAATCATGATGTTGTAAAACTTGTGTTGACGTGGGTAACAGACCCGACTGCCAAGCCTGTAGCCCAATGATACGATACAATGCCCCAGAGTCCAATAAATTGTATCCTAAAGTATTGGCAAGTCGCCATGATACCGTGCCTTTACCTGAGCCACTTGGTCCGTCTATGGTAATGACAGGGAAACGTGAAGTCATTTGTGTGGTCTTGATGGAAGTAGCGGATAAGCTTTGATGGGTTTTGGGCATGAGTTCTTAAAGTAGTGGTGGTTGGCAAATTGTCAATAAAGTAAAATTGTACTTTAACCTAATATGATAGCAAAAACCACCTTGGCAGTTCAATAGGGTAAACCTAAAAAAGGGTAAACCTAAAAACCAAATGGTTCGATAAAAATTAGTACGGTAGAAATGTGTGTAAACTTGTGTTAGGGCGATAAGTTAGGAAAAAGGGTTACTCTGTAGTAAATTTTTTGAAGCAGTTTTTAGCATATCAGATAAAATTTAGAAAATAACTTGCTAAATTTGTTATGTTTTATGTTATTATCTGATAACAATTATCATTTACTATCGTTAAGAGACTTTATTGCTTATTTAGCAAGGGTTTGTTTGGTTTACATTCTAGTAAGGACATCACCATGAGTACTGTCAAAGCCCCCCATATTTTCTACCAAAAACGCACCCTTAGCCTTGCCATCGCCAGTATTTTTGCTGCCGCTCTGATGACAGGCTGCCATTCTGATGACATCAGTGCCAATGCACCCAATGTTACCCAACTGCCCCAAGGCACGGTTTCACCAACACCGAACACAGGTCATGACAACACCAATAATGCCAATAACGCCAATAATCAGGGCAACAACACGGATAACAACACCAGCACAACTGACCCAAATGGCGATAACAACCAACTGACACAATCACAAAAGACTGCCGCCGCCGCAGGGTTTTTTGTGATGGGTAAGATTCGTGATACCAGCCCAAAAAATGACCCAGATTATAGCAATGATTTGATACAGCAGTGGCTAGGCAAATTATATGTTGGTATTGATGCCCATCGCCCTGATGGCATCGGAGCAGGTAAAAACTTGCGTCAGCCCATCACCGCCAATGACATCAAACCCTTGTATTTTAACAAATTTCCTGCATTGTCTGATTTGCACTTAGACAGTGAACGCCATCGTTTTGACCCCCAAAAGATAAACACCATTAAAGTGTATGGTTATGGCAACTTAACAACACCCTCCAACAACAACACTCACATCAATCATCAGCAAGCTGATAATGCCAAAGCCGAAAAGCCCACCGATGCTTATGAAAATATCCGTTTTGGATATCTTGAACTACAAGGAAGCAGCCTGACCCAAAAAAATGCCGATAATCAAAATGAGCAAGACCGCATTCCCAAACCCATGCCCATTTTGTTTTATCATGGAGAAAATGCCAGCAGCCAGCTGCCCAGTGCTGGTAAATTTAACTACACAGGCAACTGGCTATACCTAAGTGATGTCAAAAAACGCCCCGCCCTTTCAGCAGCAGATGATCGAGTGGGGGTCTATCTCAATGCCAGTGGCAAGGCCAACGAGGGCGATGTCGTCAGTGCCGCCCACATTTATCTAAATGGCTTTCAATATAAGCACACGCCTGCCACTTATCAGGTGGATTTTGACACAAACTCATTAACAGGCAAGCTGTCTTATTATGATAATCCCAATCAGCAAAATAATAAAGGCGACTATATTAAAAGCCAATTTGACACTACCAAAAAAGTCAATGAAACCGATGTGTATCAAATTGATGCCAAAATCAAAGGCAACCGCTTTGTCGGTACAGCCAAATCTTTGGTTAACGAAAACACACAAACCGCACCTTTTATCAAAGAGCTGTTCTCTAATGCTGCCAATCCAAACAACCCAAATCCCAACTCAGATACGCTAGAAGGCGGGTTTTATGGTCAGTCGGGCGATGAGCTGGCGGGTAAATTTTTATCCAATGACAACGCAACTTATGTGGTCTTTGGTGGCAAACGAGACAAAAAGACCGAGCCTGCCGCCACAAAAACGGTGTATTTTAGTGCAGGCTTTGAAAAACCCAACACCAGTTTTGTGGATAATGAAACGATTGGTAAAATCATTGATAAAGCAAAGTTAAATGATAAAATCAATGAACAAATTGAAGATGGGACTGTCCCTGTCAGTAATAATGAAGAATATTATGAATATGCGTGGGGCAAGCCAGAGAAGCAGTTCACCAAAAAAGTCAGCAGCAGCACCCAAGCCGTGCCAGCTTATTTTGGGCAACATGATAAATTTTATTTTAATGGCAACTATTATGACCTATCAGCCAGCAGTGTTAATAAATTAGCCCCTGCCGATGCTGTCAAAGCTAACCAATCCATTAAAGAAAAATACCCTGATGCCAAACTAAATAAAGACAAAGTTACCACCATCGTGTTACAAGAAGCCAAAGGCGATAAGCCGTATACCGCCATTCGTGCCAAAAGCTATCAGCACATCAGTTTTGGCGAGACGCTGTATAACGATGCCAACCAAACCCCAACACGCAGTTATTTTGTGCAAGGCGGTAGGGCCGATACCAGCACCACGCTGCCCACGGCAGGTCAATTCACCTACAACGGTCTTTGGGCAGGCTATCTTACTCAAAAAAAGGATAAAGGTTATAGCGATAAAGAAGAGATCATCAAGGCAAAAGGTCATCAAGGTTATCTGTTAACCAAAGACTTCACCCCAGAAGATGATGACGATGATTTGACCGCATCTGCTGACCTCCAAGATGATGATGCAGACGCCGATGATGATGGTGCAAATAATGTGTATCAAAAAGGTGATATTCGCCCCGAATTTGCCAACAAGCACTTGCCCATTAACGAGCCTACTTATGAAAAAACCTTCTCCTTAGATGGTAAAAATAAGGCTAAGTTTGATGTAAACTTTGACACCAACAGCCTGACAGGCAATCTCAATGACAATAATGGTCATATTGTCTTTGATATTAAAGATGGCAAGATTGATGGCACTGCCTTTACCGCCAAAGCCGATGTGTCCAATTATCGCCATGAAATAGGCAATAACAACAGTGGCGGATTTTTGTACAACATCACAGACATTGATGTTAAAGGGCAATTTTTTGGCACAGATGGCGAAGAGTTGGCAGGACAGTTACACTATGACAAAGGCGATGGCATCAATGACCCCGCCAAAAAAGCAGGGGCTGTCTTTGGGGCTGTTAAAGATAAAGAGATCAAATAAAGCTCCCCCCATCATCGCTTAGTCGTTTAGTCGCTTAGTTGTTTGGTCGCTTGACCGACAGTTGATGACGCCCTTGGCAATGTCTTAAAACAGCACTTTGAAACAGCGTCTTAGAACAATGCCTTGAAACAATGTTTTAGGACAATGCCTTGGGCGAATTCTTTGGATTAACCCCAGATAATACCTTGATAAAACACCGCCAGAAAATAGAAAATAAAGTTTAGGATTTTTTATGTCAAAATCTATCACACAAACACCATCAGTCCATACCATGACCACGCACCGCTTAAACCTTGCCATCAAAGCGGCGTTATTTGGTGTGGCAGTTTTGCCCTTATCCGTCTGGGCACAAGAGAACACTCAGACAGATGCCAACTCTGATGCCAAAGACACAAAAACCCCTGTCGTCTATTTAGATGCCATCACAGTAACCGCCGCCCCATCTGCCCCTGTTTCTCGGTTTGACACCGATGTAACAGGGCTTGGCAAAACAGTCAAAACCGCTGACACGCTGGCAAAAGAACAAGTACAGGGCATTCGTGATTTGGTGCGTTATGAAACTGGGGTGAGTGTGGTTGAGCAGGGGCGTGGTGGCAGCAGCGGATTTGCCATTCATGGCGTGGATAAAAACCGAGTGGGGATTACCGTAGATGGCATTGCCCAAATTCAATCTTACAAAGATGAATCCACCAAACGAGCTGGTGCAGGCTCTGGGGCGATGAACGAGATAGAGATTGAAAACATTGCCGCTGTTGCCATCAATAAAGGCGGTAATGCCCTAGAAGCAGGCTCTGGTGCGTTGGGCGGTTCGGTGGCGTTTCACACCAAAGATGTGAGCGATGTCTTAAAATCTGGTAAAAATCTTGGCGCTCAAAGCAAAACCACTTATAACAGCAAAAATGACCATTTTAGTCAGACGCTGGCAGCGGCAGGTAAAACCGAGCGTGTGGAAGCGATGGTGCAGTATACCTACCGTAAAGGCAAAGAAAACAAAGCACACAGCGACCTAAATGGCATCAACCAAAGCCTATATCGCTTGGGTGCATGGCAACAAAAATATGATTTAAGAAAGCCCAATGAACTGTTTGCAGGCACAAGCTACATCACCGAAAGCTGTTTGGCAAGTGATGACCCAAAAAACTGCGTACAATATCCTTATGTTTATACCAAAGCCCTGCCAGATGGTATCGGCAATCGCAATTTTTCTGAGTTAAGCGATGCTGAAAAAGCACAATATTTGGCGTCCATGCACCCCCATGAGGTTGTTTCTGCCAAAGATTATACAGGCATTTATCGATTGTTACCTGACCCCATGGACTATCGTTCAGACTCGTATTTGGCACGCCTTAACATCAAAATCACCCCAAATCTGGTCAGCAAACTGTTATTAGAAGACACCAAGCAAACATACAACATTCGTGATATGCGTCATTGTAGTTATCATGGGGCAAGATTGGGCAATGACGGTAAACCTGCCAATGGCGGCTCCATTGTCCTTTGTGATGATTATCAAGAGTATCTAAATGCCAATGATGCATCACAAGCATCATTTAGACCAGGGGCCAATGACGCCCCCATTCCAAAACTGGCTTATGCCAGAAGCAGTGTGTTTAACCAAGAGCATGGCAAAACTCGCTATGGGTTAGGTTTTGAGTTTAAGCCTGACACGCCATGGTTTAAACAAGCAAAATTAAACCTACATCAACAAAATATCCAAATCATTAACCATGACATTAAAAAATCGTGCAGCCAATACCCCAAAGTGGATTTAAATTGTGGCATCAGTGAAATTGGGCATTATGAATATCAAAATAATTACCGTTATAAAGAAGGGCGTACCAGTTTGACAGGCAAACTTGATTTTAATTTTGACCTGCTGGGTCAGCACGATTTGACGGTGTTGGCTGGTGCAGATAAAGTTAAAAGCCAATTTCGTGCCAACAACCGCAGACGCACAATCATTGACACCACCCAAGGCGATGCCATCATTGATGAAAGCACGCTGACAGCACAGGAGCAAGCCAAATTTAAGCAATCAGGGGCGGCGTGGATTGTCAAAAATCGCCTTGGACGCTTAGAAGAAAAAGACGCCTGTGGCAATGCCAATGAATGTGAACGCGCCCCCATTCATGGCAGTAACCAATATGTGGGCATTAACAACCTTTATACACCAAATGATTATGTGGATTTAAGTTTTGGTGGACGCTTGGACAAACAACGCATTCACAGCACCGATTCAAACATCATCAACAAAACTTACACCAACAAAAGCTATAATTTTGGGGCGGCGGTTCATCTGACACCTGATTTCAGCCTGTTGTATAAAACTGCCAAAGGCTTTCGTACGCCAAGTTTTTATGAGTTATACAACTATAACAGCACCGCTGCCCAGCATAAAAACGACCCTGATGTGTCTTTCCCCAAACGAGCGGTTGATGTCAAACCTGAAACTTCAAATACCAACGAATATGGCTTTCGCTATCAGCACCCTTGGGGGGATATTGAGATGAGCATGTTCAAAAGCCGTTACAAGGACATGTTAGATAAAGCCATACCGAACCTAACCAAAGCCCAGCAAGAGTATTGTAAGGCTCATTTGGATTCCAATGAATGTGTTGGCAATCCGCCCACGCCCAAAACCAGTGATGAGGTATTTGCCAACTTATATAACGCCACCATCAAAGGGGTGAGCGTCAAAGGCAAACTGGATTTGCATGCCATGACATCAAAACTGCCAGATGGTCTTGAAATGACCTTAGGTTATGGTCATACCAAATTGGGGAAATTTGATTACATTGCACCCAAAGATGCCGATGGTTGGTATCAGGCTCGCCCTGCTTTTTGGGACGCCATCACCCCAGCACGCTATGTGGTCGGTTTAAACTATGACCACCCAAGTCAAGTATGGGGCATTGGCACAACTTTAACGCACAGCAAACAAAAAGATGAAAATGAGCTTAGTGCCCTTAGAATCAGAAATGGCAAAAGAGAAACACAAACCTTAACACGCACAATACCCAAAGCCTATACTTTAATGGACATGACAGGCTATTATAGCCCAACTGAGAGCATCACCGCCCGCCTTGGCATTAATAATGTGTTAAACACCCGCTACACCACATGGGAGGCGGCACGCCAACTGCCCAGCGAAGCTGCAAGCAGTACCCAATCAACCCGTTACATTGCACCAGGTCGCAGTTACTTTGCCAGTCTTGAAATGAAGTTTTAATATGACCTGTTTTTTATCAAAGACCAACCCTGCTTTAAAAGTCAAGCACAGACTTTTAAAGCAGCTGCTGTTATTGCTCTGTGTTGATACATTAACAGCACAGGCGTATGCCCACAGCCATCATATGCCCATTCATACGCCCACGCATGAGCTGCCATCTGCTGATGGTTTATCAGATGAAAGTTTGGGTAAAGATTTGGACAGTTTGGATAGCCCAGATGGTTTAGGTGATGGTTTAGGCGATGGTTTTACCAGTGATGGCTTAAAGAGTGATAAAAGCCCCTTGCCCATCAATGCCTTGCCCATCAATCAGAGCAATGAGAACCAATCTGCCCCACCGATCGTAGATGTCAATTTTTTACTTGCCCAGCCAGAGGTATTTTATCATGTCTTTCATCAAGCGATTGTGCAAGATGATGTGGCAACATTACGCTTGTTATTGCCATTTTATGACCGCCTGCCTGATGATTATCAAGATGATGTTTTGTTGTTATTTGCCCAAAGCAAACTTGCCCTAAGTGATGGTAATACCAAATTGGCATTAAATCTGCTGACCGATTTGAGCAACAAAGAGCCGACGCTTACGGCGGTGAAATTACAACTTGCCTCTTTGCTTCTGACCAACAAGCACGATAAACACGCCCAAATGGTGCTAGATGAACTCAAAGACGATGCCCACTTTTTAAAATTAAGCAAAAAAGAACAAAGATGGGTGCTATCGCAAAGTCGCCATTTGCATAAAAAATATAAAATGGGCTTGGATTTGGGCATCAACTATCTGCATTTGGATAATATCAACGCCGCCTCCACCATCACCCAACCCAACATTAAAAAAGACGCCCCAAAACCTGCTCATGGGCTTGCCTTATCGCTTGGTGTGAATAAATACACGCCGCTTAGTCATGGCATGAGTATTTATACAGCCCTAGATGTTGATGGTAAATTTTATGATGACAAAAGCCACAATGAACTGGCGGTTTTTGCTCATGCTGGACTAAGAAAAGACCACCAAAAAGGTTATGTTGATGTCGTACCTTTTGTTGGGCGTATTTTTGCCACCAATCAGCAGCATGGCAGATTATCCCCCAGAAAAGACAGTCAGGGCGTGGCGTTTGGCAGCCATCATCGGATCAATGATAAATGGCAAAATGCGTTTTTTGCACGCATGGAAAAAGGCAATTATACCGAGCGTTATCAAGGTTATGATGGCAAGCGTTATCATGTGAATGACACCATTTTGTTGCAAGATGGCCCAAATCGTCGTTACTCTTTGGGCGTGGGGTATCAGCTTAGCCATCTGCAAGATGCAACAAAAAGCAGTCATGCCACAAAGATACATTTTGGGGTGTTGCAAAGATTGCCAAATGGTCTGACCGTGCAAGGTAGAGTGAGTGCTGAGCGTGAGCGTTATCATGGTAAATTATTGCGTCTGGTTAATCCTGATGATGTGTATCGCACAGATAAAACCCTAACCCTACAAACCTCCATTTGGCACAAAGACATTCACTGGCTTGGATTAACGCCAAAGCTGACTTATCGTTACAGTAAAAATAACAGCAACTTACCAGCACTTTATAGCCATAACAAACAAAATTTTTATTTGGAGCTTAGTCGGTCGTTTTAACCCAATTGCCTAAGAGTAGGTTAAGGTGGTTGGCGGTTTTTTATCGTCGCTTATGAAAAAAGTGTTTTAATAAATCACGACTTTGGCTTTGCATCAGTCCATTTTGTACGCTGATGCGGTGGTTATAACAGGTCAATTGTGCCAAATTAAGCTGACTGCCAAGCATGCCAGAGCGTGGCTCGAAGGTAGCAAACACCAGACGAGATAGGCGAGCATGAATCAATGCACCCACGCACATGGTACATGGCTCTAAAGTAACATATAAAGTGGTACCAGGTGGTAGGCGATAGTTGTTAATGAAGCGACATGCTTGTCGAAGAGCAACAATCTCAGCATGAGCTGTGGGGTCAGCACAACCAATGGGACAATTATGACCACTGGCAAGCACCTTGCCTTGACGAACCAAAACTGCCCCAACAGGCACTTCTGCATGATTGGCAGCCAGTTCGGCTTGTTGTATTGCCAATGTCATAAACTGATAATCAATGGGCAGCCACCATTTTTGTGCGTTTAATGCCAAGGCATGATGATTGTCATCTTGTTGATGCCAATATAGATGGTTTGAGTTCATCGCATCATTTTGGTCATTCTGGCAGTTGCCAATTAATGGGAGTTTTGCCATGTCTTTTTAAATAAGTATTGGTTTGGGAGAAAGGACGAGTGCCAAAAAAACCGCCACGATTGGCAGATAAGGGCGATGGGTGATTGGCGGTTAATATCAAATGTCTGTTCGTATCTATGTATTTGCCTTTTTGCTTGGCTTTTGAACCCCATAAAATGAATACTGTATGCTCTGTGTGGTGATTGACCGCCTCAATCACCGCATCGGTAAACACTTCCCAACCTTGCCCCTGATGGCTACCTGCTTGCCCTTCTGCCACGCTTAAAGATGTGTTGAGCAATAGCACGCCTTGGGTTGCCCAATGGGTCAAATCGCCATGCCGTGGGTAATTAATCTGAATGTCATCGCCCATCTCTTTTAAGATGTTGTTTAGCGATGGTGGTTTGGGTATGGATTTGGGTACTGAAAATGCCAACCCCATGGCTTGTCCTGCCCCATGATAGGGGTCTTGTCCTAGTATCACCACTTTGACTTGTGATAGGGGGGTTAAATCAAACGCTTTAAACATTTGGCTGGCAGGGGGATAGACGATGATGCCATTGGCATATTGCTCACGTAAAAATGTGCGTAATTTATCCATATTGGTGGAAGTCAGCTCGTGTGCCAGTGCGTACTTCCAGTCATCAGGCATGCGAACATTTGCCAAGATGGCGATTTGTTGTTCGGTCAATATGGGGGTAGGAGAAAATGCGCTTACATTGGGTGATAAAGACATGGTCAATCCAAAATTATATCTTGAGTGTGGTCAATCATATCACAACATCTTCCAGTACTGTTTTATCATCATCTAAGGTTTCTGTGATGGTGAGTAACAGACGGCCATTTGGTGCGTGAGCTTGGTTATCCTCATCAATATCAAATGCCACATGCTTGTTGTCATCTGCCCCTGCATTATCTGGCAATAAGCTAAGACGTACCGTACCGCCTGAACTTAAGTGTCCAAACAGTATCATGTTGGCAAGTGGTTTTTTAATTTCGTTTTGTAGCAATCGTTGCATGGGTCTGGCACCCATCAGGCGGTCATAGCCTTTTTCTGCCAGATATGCTCTGACATCATCATTCATCTCTAAGGTGACTTGCTTATCATCTAGTTGTGTTTGTAGCTCAACTAAGAATTTATCCACCACCGATAAGATGACTTTATCATTGAGTGGTGCAAACTGCACGATGGCATCTAAACGATTACGAAATTCTGGGGTAAAGGCACGGTTTAGGGCTTCGGTGTTGTCTTTGGAATGGTCTTGTTGAGTAAACCCCATGGACGCACGGCTCATGTGTTCTGCCCCCACATTGGTGGTCATGATAAGCACCACATGTTTAAAGCTGGCTTGTCGTCCGTTGTTGTCGGTCAGTGTGCCATGGTCCATCACTTGCAATAGTAAGTTAAAGACATCAGGGTGGGCTTTTTCAAGTTCATCTAAGAGCAACACACAATGGGGATTTTGATTGATTTTTTCGGTCAACAGTCCGCCTTGGTCAAAACCCACATAGCCTGGGGGAGCTCCAATCAAACGAGAGGCAGTATGGGCTTCCATGTATTCAGACATGTCAAACCGCACCAGCTCAATGCCCATCAAATTGGCAAGCTGTTTGGCGACTTCAGTTTTTCCCACCCCTGTTGGACCTGCAAACATAAATGAACCAATGGGTTTATCCAAGGGCTTTAGCCCAGCACGAGACAGCTTAATGGCATCTGCCAATGTGTCAATGGCTTCGTCTTGCCCAAACACCAAACGTTTTAAATCACGATCAAGATGTTGCAACGTGGCTTTATCATTGCTAGAGACATGTTTTGTAGGAATGCGAGCCAGTTTGGCAATGATGGTTTCTATGTCTGCCACATCAATTTGTTGTGCTTGTGGTGGTGTTTGTGTGTGGGTATCTGTATTGGTCATATTCTCCATGGTGTTGATGCTGTCAGATTGAGTGGTGGCATTTTTTTGTGTGGTGGTATTTTCGCTTAGGCGTTTGTATGCCCCCACTTCATCGATGACATCAATGGCTTTATCAGGTAAAAAGCGTTCATGAATGTGTTTGGCAGACAGTTTGGCAGCAGCAACCAACGCATCATCGGTGTAGCTGACATGGTGAAACGCTTCATAACGAGATTTTAACCCCCGCAAAATTTCAATGGTGTCTGCCACACTGGGTTCAACCACATCAATTTTTTGAAACCGCCGTGATAAGGCATGGTCTTTTTCAAAGATTTGTCGATATTCAGTAAAAGTGGTTGAGCCAATGCAACGAAGTTCACCATTGGCAAGGGCAGGCTTAATCAGATTGGACACATCCATGTTGCTGTTCATAGATGAACCAGCACCAACAATCATATGAATTTCATCAATAAATAAAATCGCTTTGCCATGTGATTTTAACGCTTCAAGCAACGCTTTCATGCGTTTTTCAAAATCACCACGATACTTAGTGCCAGCAATCAATGCCCCAATGTCTAAGCCATAAATGGTGGTGTCTAACAAGGGTTTGGGGGCATTGCCATTGACAATAAGCCATGCCAAGCCTTCAGCGATGGAAGTTTTGCCCACCCCGGGGTCGCCGACAAGTAAGGGATTGTTTTTGCGACGGCGGCACAAGATTTGGGCGGTGCGTTCGATTTCTTGTTCACGTCCAATCAAAGGGTCAGATTTACCCTCTTTGGCACGTTGGTTAAGGTTATTGGTGTATTCTTTGAGTGGGTCTTTTTCTTTGGCTTTATCACGGTCTTGCTCACCATGGCCAGTCATCATTTTTTGCTTGGCTTTATCATGATGCGACAGATATTGTGTCAGCGACAGACGGCTGATTGATTGTTTTTTTAACAAATATACGGCATACGTGTCGTGTTCAGAGAACATGGATACCAACACATCTGAGCCTTCAACCAAGCGTCTATTGCCCGCTGACTGCACATGAAAAATGGCACGTTGTAAAATACGGTCAAAACTTTGGGTAGGCAGTGGTGGCTGTTCATCTGCATTGACAACGGTGGGTGTGTGCCTGTTAATATAGGCTTCAAGCTCTGTTCTAAGTGTTGTTATGTCCGCCCCACATGCCTTTAGCGTATCGGCTGCATCGGTATTTTCAAGTAATGATAATAACAAATGCTCAACGGTGAGATATTCATGGGCGTGTTGTTTGGCTACGGTCAGAGCCAAACGCAAAGAAACTTCCAAATGACGACTTAGCATGGGTATTCCTTATGATAAAAAATAGATGCTTCCCTAAAATCTGTATGGTCAGACAGTGTAACCTATTCTTTTATTATTCTATCCGTTTATTATGATGGTGGCTTAGGATAAATCAATGTTTTGGCGACCGTTTTTGGTCACTGTTTTTGGCAATCATCATTGATACGGCTCAATTTGTGTCAGTAAAGGATAACCTTCTTTGCGAGCAAGCCCATTGCTGGTTTTTGCTTTAGTTTCAGCGATGTCTTTGGGAAAAATGCCCGCAATGCCCTTACCAAAATGATGAATGCTTAACATGATTTGCACCGCTTCATCGACAGAATGGCGAAATTGAGATTGTAGCACCGTCACTACAAATTCCATGGGGGTGTAGTCATCATTGTACATCACCACCGCATACATGGGTGGCTTAGCCAGTTCAGGCTCAGCAAGCATGATGTCTGTGTCTTTTTTGTCATGGCGGTTGGTGTCATCATGGGCGTAAATGAGATGGTTTTTGTCAGGATATGTGTGACTATGGCGAACAGGCGATAAAGGCAGATGCCAGTCTTGTGCATGGGCGTGATGGTTGGGTATTTTGCTTAACATGGTGATGATGGTTGATTTATTGGTTAATTTGTTGATTGGTTTAATGGTTAATGGCACTGATAAATAACGCATTGTTAATTGAGACGCATTGTTGATTTAATCGCCACCACCTAAGATGGAGAGATGGGGCGTTCATTGGTCTTGGGTATTTCGGCTAATGATAATGGCACATTGTCCTTGCGTTTACCTAATCGCCAGTTATATAACTGTTCTACTTCTTGTCCGTCAGCAGATAAGGTCAGTTTGACCTGCATGGGGTTAAAACCATCTGGCATGATAAAACGACCACGGATACGAGATATTCCATTGATTTGATAACGGCTTGGCTTTAATGGCACATTGACAAAACTGGTGTCGGTGAGCAAATTTAACGTTGGGGTAAGTGGGGTTGATGAACCGTTTTTATTCACCATCAGCACATCAAAGCGATATTCAAACGCATTTTCTGGTAAAGGTTCGATTTCTGCTCCGATGACTTGCAGTCTGATACCACCACTGTCTGCAATCCGTTGATGAAAAATATCCACACTTTGTTGAAGCTGTTCATTGGTGATTTGTAGCTCTTCTAGCTCTTGTCTGAGCTGTGATAAGCTGGTAAGGCTGATATCACGCTCTTGCTTGGCGGTGTCAGCTTCGGTGCGTAAAATGTCGTTTTGTAATTTGATGTCTTGTAATGATTGAGTTGTTAAGCGTTTACCATCAGCGGTAACTTCACTTTCTGTCATGGCATCTAGCTTGCCTTGTTTGTAAGCAAACTGATAGGCAAACACAGCGACCAACAACGCCACTGCCAACATGGCAATGGCAAACAGACTAAGCAAACCTGTCATCATGCCCCAATGACGCAAGCTGTTTGGGGGGGATAAGGGCGAAAGTTTAGACAATCGAGACCGAGTCATGATGAAAAGGCGTTCCTAAACATAAGTGGCAAGATGAATGCAGCATCATTCATACAAAATGATGAGAACAGATAAGCATGATAACCATAAGGCAGATAATAGGGTAAATGAGAATGAATGGCAATAGATAAACGTCCCTAATCCCTTCACTCCCTTCCGTGATGACCCAAAATCATGACCTAAAATCATGGCTCAAACGCATTGCTAAGCTCATCAGCATAAGCATGCTAACATGCCACACTGTCAGCACCCATGCCGAAGCATCGTTAAAGAAGCACAGTGAGTTAATGAGTTAAAGAGCATATTCATGAACCGTATCAATAAACACCTTGGCGTGGTCGGGGTGCGTCCATTGGGTGATGCCATGTCCAAGATTGGCGATATATCCTGTTTTATCACCCTGTCGATAGGCGTCTTGTAACATTAAAGTGGTTTCATGTTTGATGGTGTCTTTGCCACCAAGTAAAGTCAGTGGGTCTAGGTTACCTTGAATGGCTTTAGAGGGTTGTAGTTTTTTATATTTTTTGGTTAAGTGTCTTTGTTCATCGCTTAAAATTTGTCTGGCTTTATCAATGGGCATGGTCCAATCAATGCCCAACGCATCAGCTTGTGAATCCGCTTGAACATTAAGCCACAGACCACCCCCTTTGGTAAACAGCACAATCGGTATTTGAGGGTATTTTTGTTTTAGCTCACTGATGATACGGCGGTTGTACTGATGCGAAAATTCGATAAACTGACGATGTCCCAATGCGCCGCCCCAACTGTCAAACAACTGTAGCACCTGAGCACCTGCATCAATCTGTGCCGACAGATAATCGGTAACCACCACCGCCACGTTATCCAACAACGCATGCAAAAACTCAGGCTTAGTATACATCAGCTCCTTGGTATGGCGATAGTCTTTTGAGCTGCCTCCTTCAACCATATAAGTCGCCAATGTCCAAGGGCTTCCTGAAAAGCCAAATAATGGCACTTTACCATTAAGCTCTTTACGGATACTGGTTACCGCTTGCATCACATAACCCAATGCGTCATTGACATCTACTTTGGGCAACTGCTCAAGGTCAGACTGCTTGCGAACCGTGTATTTAAATTTAGGTCCTTCCCCTGCAACAAAATACAGCCCTAAACCCATGGCATCAGGAATGGTCAAAATATCACTGAACAAAATGGCAGCATCTAACTCAAAGCGTCTTAGTGGTTGTAGCGTTACTTCAGTAGCAAGCTCAGTATTTTTGCATAAGCTTAAAAAGTCGCCTGCTTGCGTTCGGGTGTTTTGATACTCAGGCAAATAACGGCCTGCTTGTCGCATCATCCACACAGGGGTACAATCTACTGGCTCAAAACGTAACGCCCTAAGTAAGCGGTCATTTTTTAAAGGGGCAAATTTATGGCGGTTGGTTGAAGCCTGTGTGGTTGAAGCGTGTGTGCTGGTTGAATGAGACGCTGATGGCATGGGGTTATCCAATAAAAATATAAAAATAAAAGTTGGGCTAAGATGTCAATTTAACATCATAGCTTAAATTTTGTGATTTATAAACAGTCATATCCGTAAGTGACAAACCACAATCAATAAACCACAATCAACAAACCATCAACATGTGAGGCTTTATGACTGGGTGTTTTTGTTTTACTCTTTGGCGTTTGCAAAACGATAGACAATGACATGACATTTATGCCAAAATCATGCCAAAAGAATACCTAAAACACAAAATACAAGAACACAGCGAAACGGAAGCATCATGAATGTGGGTAAATAAATCTGAGTTGATACAACGCATCAGTCAAAATTGTGATAACATGAATGATGACGTGATTGAAGTGGCGGTTAAGCGATTGTTTGAGCTGATGGCAGAAACATTGCAAGATGATGGGCGGATTGAGATACGAGGTTTTGGCAGTTTTTGTTTGCATCATCATCAACAAAGACAATCTCGTAACCCTAAGACAGGTGAACAGGTGATGGTCAAAGCAAAAGCAATACCACACTTTAAACCTGGTAAGGCATTGCGACTTGAGCTAATGGAGTTTGGTTCATGTTAATATAAGTTGGCTAATGGCAACTTGGCTAATACACCTTGATAAAGGTATCTTGAGTGAATCTAATAAAGAATTGGCATAAAGTAGGCATGATAAAAGCAGGCATCATATAGAACATGCCTTAACCTTGTCAGCTTTTTTTGTTTGTTTGTTATTTTTTGTTTGTTATTTTTTAATTGTTTTTGCGTTAACGTTTTTTACTATGAGGGCATCTCATGCGTGTCGTATTGATGGTGGTTTTGGTGGTGTTTTTTGCTTATGCATTGGGCTTGGTGATTGCCAATAGCACCGAGCTTGCGGTGAATTTACTGTTTTATCAAGCCCCTGCGATGAACTTAGGCTTGTTGTTGATTATTGCCATCTCTTTGGGCATTGGCATTTTCTTATCTTTGCTGTGGTTTAAAGTGTTGCAAAATAAATGGGAGATGGGTCGCCTTAATCGTGAAAATACGCATTTAAAAACAGAACTTGCCAGGTTGACAGGAGCGGTAGAACAACAAAATGCCATTATCTCTGAATCAGCCAATCTTAATGTGCTAAAGACCGAAAGCCAACAAGAAAACCAACAGGGTGCGATGGTTGATAAGTCTTCGCAACATTTTTAAGCCAAATTTAAACCAAAATCAATGTTAACCACCAAAATTGATGTGGCAGTGGCGGTGATTCGCCATGATGCCGATGTGTTGAATGATGCCAGCAGTAATGCAGTCAATAGCAATACAGTCAACAGCAATGCAGTCAACAACAATACCAGCTGGTTTTTGCTTGGCCATCGACATGCCAAGCAAGACCAAGGCGATTGCCATGAGTTTGTGGGTGGTAAAATCGAGCCGTCTGAGACCGCAACCGATGCCCTTATCCGTGAAGTACAAGAAGAGATTGGCTTGGACATTCGACAGAACAAATTAACCAAATTGGGCGAGATTGAGCATGATTATCCCAATAAATGTGTCCGTCTGCATGTGTATGAAGTGCGTTTATCTGCTGAGCAATATCATGAATTTAATCAAAGCGTGGCTCAGACTCAGGTGAGCCATCAACATGGACAACCCGCCTTATTGGGCAGATTGGGACAGCCATTGGTTTGGGCCAGTTGGCAAGAGTTGCTTGGTGGACGATATCGTCTGCCAGATGCCAATGCTCAGATATTGACATGGTTATCAGCATGGCATCAAGCGTAATCTTTTGGTCATTTATTTAAACGTAAACAGCTTAATCTTCAAACCTCTTAATACTCAAACCTCTTAATCATCAAATCTATGCCTAATAACGTTCACAGCCCACATGTTAAACACGTCATCTGTCAACGACAGATGTTACATTTGATGGGTATTGATGTGTGGGTAACAAGGCAGAAATCAGACCAAAAATCCATTCAACAATTCAACCAGACCATTTATTTTGAACCAATACAGTTAGCCAAACCGAATAAACAGTCTGTTATTGACAATCAACCAGTAGACAATCGACCAGCAGACAATCAACCCATAAATCGTCAATCAGTAAACGCCGTAGATAACAGCAGTTACCATGCCAACGATAATCAGCTGGCAGAAGGCACGACAATTGGTCATGCGTCTTATGACATATCCAATGACGCATCACAAACTGCTGTCCTAGCATCGCCAACAACAGACACGATGACAGACACAACGGCAGCAGACACGACGGCAAACAGTACGACCGCAGTCAGTTTTGAGTTAGAGGGCTTTAGTTTTAATCATCACAGCATCTTGGTGGATAAAAAACAGCTGACAGCTGAGCAGATTCAACTTTGGCAAAACATCGTTTCTGTACTAAACGGTAAGTCTTATCAATTGAGCTTTCCCATTTGTGTGGGCATGACTGATGCAGAGTATGCTCAGCAAAGTTTAGATGGATTTTTATGCCGATTAGGACAGCAAACCCAACACCCTGTACTGTGCTTAAGTCCATTGCCTAACGGGGTTAATCTTAAAAAAGCGGTTGAGGCCCCATTGTTGGCGGATATGTTGGTAACGCCCAAGTTGAAACAAACATTTTGGCAACAGTTACAATCTGTCTAGGCACAATCTATCTGGGTCATCTAGAGCCATTTGGCAACACAGTTTCAGTAAAGACACAGTTTCAGTAAAGACACAGTTTCAGTAAAGACACAGTTTGAGTAAAAGAAAAGCCAGTTAACTATAAACCATTGAAAACCATTAAAAACCATTAAAGGATTGATGTTTATGACAAGCTTGATTTCATCAGACCAATTATCTTTAGAACAGTTGCATCGATTGCCCAATTTTTCTGCTGGCCCTGCGTCCATACCCACGCCTGTACTGTATCAAGCACAACAAGAGCTGTTGGATTGGCAAGGCAAAGGCGTGTCAGTGATGGAAATGAGCCACCGCAGTCAAGATTATATGCAAATTGCCAGTCAAGCTGAGCAAAATTTGCGTGAGTTGATGGCAATTCCAAATCATTATAAGGTGTTGTTTTTGCAAGGCGGAGCGTCTTTACAGTTTTCTGCCATACCGCTTAATTTGTTGTCATTTAATCAAGATAACAGCGTGGCTGATTATTTATTAACAGGGACGTGGTCAAAAAAAGCCTTTAGTGAAGCCACACGTTATGCCAATTTGGGGCTTGGTAAGGTTAATCTTGTGGCAGATGGTCATGGGCTTAATTATCAGAGCGTGCCAGATAGGCACACTTGGCAAACAACAGACAACGCCAGCTATTTTCACTATTGTGCCAATGAAACCATTCATGGTGTACAGCTGTTTGAACCGCCTAAGGTATCAGCTCCCTTGGTGGCTGACATGTCATCAAGCATTTTATCACACCCCATTGATGTTAATGATTATGGGGTAATTTATGCTGGGGCGCAAAAGAACATTGGGCCGGCAGGCTTGGTGATTGTGATTATCCGTGAAGACTTATTGGGTCATGCCAGTGATTGGTGTCCTGTACTGCTTAATTATCAAACACAAGTCGATGCTGACTCGATGAGTAACACGCCAGCGACTTATTCTTGGTATTTGGCAGGCTTGGTGTTTGAGTGGTTAAAGGCACAAGGTGGGGTTGAACAAATTGCTAAGATTAACCAACAAAAAGCCAAATTGTTGTATGATGCGATTGATGGCAGTGACTTTTATCACAATGGCATTGATGCACAATATCGCTCCATCATGAACGTGCCATTTACGTTGGCAGATGCGACGTTGGATAACGTGTTTTTGGCTAAGGCAAAACAGCAAGGGCTACTAAACTTAAAAGGTCATCGCAGTGTGGGGGGAATGCGTGCCAGCATCTACAATGCCATTGGCTTAGATTGGGTTGAACAATTGGTGGCATTCATGCAAGATTTTGAAAAACAGCATGGCTAATAATCAATGGTAAGCAACCAAAGGTAAGCAACAAAAAATAAGCAATCAAAAACAAGCAACCAAAGACAAACTGGGCATTTGTTGCTTAAATTGGTCAAATGATGTCGATGAATAATCACAAAATCCATGCTTGATGCCCTTTTGGCAAATAATTAAACCCCATTGGGCTGATGTTGCTTGATTTATATGGGTGATTGAGTAAGATAAAGCCATAAACAATCACGGTTAACAGTTAAGTCAATAAAAGCCAAATAGATAACCAAATAGATAACAATGATGCGTCATCACAATGACACAGATAACAGCTGGGCAGATAATCGCTAAGCATTTATAGAATGGTTGATTAGGAGCTGACATGCACGCACACAATACCAAACAACAGACAACAGAACAGCTAATAAACAAAAATCTTGTTCATAAAAGGTTACTTTTATCATATTCAGTGATGGCATCGTTGCTATTTTTCAGCTTGCCAAGCGTTGCTGCTACCTTGCATGAAGTGGAATATGGCGAAACACTGTCTAGCATTGCTCGTCAGTATGACATCAGCATTGATGATTTGGTGCGAGCTAATGGCATACAACGCACCGCAACCATCAAACCTACTCAATTATTAAACATTCCTACTGGCACACAAACATCAGACAGAGCAAGCAATTTTATTGCCACCAATCGTTTTGCCAACCAAACCAATACCAATACGAATAATCGTGAATACACAGGCAATGTGGACAGTTATGTTATTAAAAGTGGCGATAATTTAAGCATGCTTGCTAATCGTTATGGCGTGAGTGTGGCACAATTGGCAAATCTTAACCGCATTAGCCCACAAACCATCATAGTTGCTGGGCAAAAATTGGTTGTGCCAACCACACCAATAAACACCAATCCAACCAGTAACAGAACTTCACAAACCAGAACATCACAAACCAGCACATCACGTCATGTGCCACAAACTGGTTCTTATCAAGGTAACCATCAAGTTCAGCATAAAGTCCAGCTTGGCGAAACTTTATCAGGATTGGCAGCTCGTTATAAAATTCCTTTAACCACCTTGGCATCTGCCAATAATGTACCTACCGATTATATGCTCATAAATGGGCAAATACTGACCATACCAGGCGTCAGTAAGGTCATCACCAAACCGACTGCTGTGCAAGCCAACAGCACAATCAATGCCCCTAAAACACATACCGTCATACCAGGAGAGGGGCTGATTGGCATTTCTAATAAATATAAAGTCAATCTCAGTGAGCTTGCCAGAATCAATGGCATTGGTATTTATGACCATGTGCAAGTTGGGCAAGTGCTAAAATTGCCCAGCAATGCCATGCCAATAGACAGCTTAGACAACTCAGCCACATATTAAGTCAGCCACATATTAAGGATGTGTCATGTTAAGGTTTTATCCAATTCCTGCGTTTAGTGATAACTATATTTGGGCATTGGTCAATCCCAGCAACAAACAAGCTGTCATCATCGATCCTGGGCAAGCTGACCCTGTGCGAAACTATATCAATCAACATGGGCTGGATTTGACCGCCATTTGGATAACCCATAAACACGCCGATCACATCGGTGGGGTATCTGAGCTAAGAGAGTTGTACCCACTAACGCACGTGGTGGCTCATGCCGATCATGGCATTCACCCTGACCAAGAAGTCAAAGAAGGCACAACCATAAACTTATGGGGTAAGACCGCACAAGTGTGGTTGGTGGCAGGACATACCCAGCATCATTTGGCGTATGTGATGGAAGTGGATAAAGTCAAGCATGTGTTTTGTGGTGATACCTTGTTTAGTGCAGGTTGTGGTCGAGTGTTCACAGGTACGGTGGGCGACTTGTATCACAGTTTAGAGCGGTTTGCCAAATTGCCAGATGACACGCTGTTTTATCCTGCCCATGAATACACGTTAAATAACTTAGCGTTTGGCTTATCCATTGAGCCAAATAATATGGCGATGAAACATCACGTGAATGAAATTGAGCAAAGACTGGCAAATAACCAAACATCACTGCCCACCAGTTTAAGTCAAGAGCGTGATATCAATGTGTTTTTACGTTGTGATAAAGACAGCGTGGTTAATGCTGTGGCACAACAAGTTGAGCTTGATGACGATAAACCCTTGACCGTCTTTGCTGCTTTACGCCAATTAAAAGATGACTTTTAGCGAATGCCAAAAGCAACATGTTTGATTTCTCAATATTTTATTGAGAATAACTTGTTGAGAATAACTTGGGTTTTTTGGGACGGTTGTTGAATCAGCTACCCACGCTCATCATCTTGCCATTGTTTTAATTGTTTAATAATCCGCCCTTGCAGACAGTGTTTACTTAGGTTGCCTTTTTTGTTTGTGTTGCTGTAGGGCATTTGGGTCAAAAGTGTCATGGCTTCGCTGATATGACTGACCGCATGGATAACAAATTGTCCTGTTGATACTGCGTGTATCACACGGTCGTCTAGCATAAGGTCGGTGATGTTGGCTTTTGGAATGATGACGCCTTGAATGACGTCTGTGCTGTTCATGCCATCTTGAATCAGCAAATTGTCAGCGGTTGGTCGGTGGTTGACACTGGCGGATTGCTGTTGACACAAATCAAAAAAACTCTCGATTTTCTCATTAATTCCCCCAACCGCTTGTACATCGCCCATCTGGTTCATAGAGCCTGTTACCGCAATGCCCTGATAGATGGCAATTTGCCCCAATGATGACAGCAAAGCACAAGCTTGGGCTAGGGTGGCACTGTCGCCGTCTATTTCACCATAGTTTTGTTCAACTGCCAGTGATGCACTGAAGTTTAATGGACAAAATGGGCTAAATGTGCTTTTTAAAAAATGGCTCATGATTAACATGCCCTTAGCATGCAAATCACCACCCAACTCAACTTCACGTTCGATATCGATGATATCACCATGCCCAACATGTGGCTCTATCACCGCCGTTAGCTGTATTGGCATACCAAACTGGGTATTGGCATGGTCAATCACCGTTAAGGCATTGATGCGTCCTATCAGCCAACCTTGCGTATTTAAATTTTGCTGACCTTGAATAATGTCTTGCCAATATAAAGATTTGAGATAATCAGCTTGCTGTGCTTGAGCCTTAATTGCTTCAATAACATCATGGGCTTCGATGACATCATGGGTTTTGATGACATTGTCTGCTTGGATTTGGGGGGTGTTTTTAGTTTGGTTAAAACGGCTGTTATCGTGATTGGTGGTCATCAAAGTGGTCATCAAACTGGCTTGGATAAGGTGGTATAGTTTATCCATATGCACCAGTAAGCGATTGTGTCCACTTAATCGCACAAAATGACGATATAACTGCCAAATGGCATCGGTTGCCATGGTTGATATGGGGGTTGATTGAGCATCATTTACCGTGTGTTGATGGATATTTAAAGCATTTAACTGTTGATAAACCAGCTGAGCAAAGCCATTTTTGTGAGCTGTGGTTTGTGAGACTGTGTCATCAAATTCAGCACGCACGGTAAACAAACGAGCAAAACTTGGGTCGATTTCACATAACTCATCAAGTTCATCAGCTTCACCAATGGCAATCAATGTGACTGTCATGGGCAAAGTTTGTGGGGCGGTGGGATATGCCAGTGTGTGTGGGTATGTGGCGGTATGATAGTTGATGGGTAACCGTTCTGTGGTCAGCACATCATAAAGCCCTTGGCGTAAGCTTGGTTGTGCCAACAAATCCACCAATCGTATTAATAAAAACCCACCTTGCGACTTAAGCAGCTTGCCCATATGCCAATAAGCATGGCAATTTGTGTGGCAATGAGTCATATAAGGTGAATGGGGCAGATGCGTGGCGTTCATATCAGTCAGACTGTCGATGTCATTGGCTGTGTGTTGACTGATGCTTGGTTGACTGACGCTTGGCAAAATCACACCGCCAAGCACATCTAAGGGGGTTGCTGGTTGGGCGGTATGTATGGGTGGTGAATGCTCGGTCAATGGAGATAAATAAATAAAAAATCGCTGTTTTATCTGTTCTGTTTTTGGCATTGCATTTACCATCATTGGTGAATGTTCAATGCTCTGTTGCATGGTTTTGATAAACCTTTGCCATGATGGTGTTGGCAGTGATTCCGCCAACGTTTTTAGGCATATGAAGATGGCATCATCTGCTAATGGCGTGTGAGCAGGGTCATCTTGTGATGGGTAAACAGACAAATGTTGCCAAAATTTATTTAAGTTCTGCTGTAATGATAAATGGGTTTTATGGGTGATGGGCAAATGATGAATGGTAAAGGGTGATTGTGTGTCGATAAAGACCACAAATGACAGTGGTGGGCAATGATTGGCATGAGTTCTTAGCCATGCTTTAATAAATGCACTTTTGCCCATGCCATGGGTGCCTAATAACAGAGTATGGGCATGGATTTGTATGGATTTTTTATCAGCAGGTAAGTCAAATGATTGACAGTGATGTGCGTGTAACTGATGTGCGTGTAACTTATGCGTGTGTAACTTATGCGTGTGTAATTGGGTCATCAGCGTTAAGGCATTGGTTATCCTTGGCTGAGCAAATAAGGGATTATTTGCTAAATTGAGCGTGTCTGTTTTTGGCTGATTGGTTGTTGGCTTAGTTATTGGCTTAGTTGTTGGCTTAAAAGCGGTTTGGTCTGTTGTGATATTGAGTAAATCGCTGACAGCAACTTGGTGAGTTTTTGTGTTTAGATGGGAGTTGGTGGGGTGTTGATTTATAAAACATTGATTCATGGTGATGGAGTCATGTCAAGGTGGTCTTTAAAATTGTTCTATCAGAAGCAATTTAGTATGATAAAATTTTTACCATGATAGCACATACTCACAAAGTCAGAGCCCATTTATGTCGTTAGAAAGTGTGTTTACCCGTGCATGGCAACAACAGTCAGCATGGTTGTGGGGTCTTGCTCCTTTAAGTTGGTTTTATGGCGGTTTGTTTAAGTTAAACAAATTTTGCCATGACTGTGGCATTAAGGCGGTATATCATGCCCCAGTTCCCGTCATTGTTATTGGCAACATCAATGTGGGTGGCAGTGGTAAAACACCTTTTATCATCGCTTTGATTGAGTATTTACACAAGTTAGGCTTAACCATTGGTGTCATCAGCCGTGGTTATGGTGGACAAGTGGATAAAATGCCATTGTTGGTAACAACAGATAGCTCCCCTGACGTGGTGGGTGATGAACCTGCCTTAATCGTACGACAAACAGGTGTGGCGATGGCGGTATGTCCTAACCGACAACAGGCGATTGAGTTGTTGCTTGAGCATCATGCTGATATTAGGCTGATTTTATCTGATGATGGGTTACAGCATCATGCGTTGCATCGAGATGCTGAATGGATAGTGGTGGATGTGGTGCGTGGTTTTGGTAATCGCCAACTGTTGCCCATGGGATATCTGCGTGAGCCTGTCAGTCGGTTACTTGATGATGTTGGTATGGACAATGCTGGCATACAAACAGAGCTGTTGTTTCATGTGACGGGTTTAGATGGTAACCTTAAATATCACATCACACAACTTGCTCCTAATTTGCACGCATTGCCTTATTTAAGCCAAACCAGCCCCTTGGCAAATATCTCCACCATGACGTTATGCACTGATAACGTGATAAGCTTGAGTGCTTGGGCAAGTCATCATGCTTGGGAAACACAGATGAATGATGATGGACAATGTTTGCAAGCACAAGCGGTGATTGCCATGACAGGGATTGGTTATCCAAAGCGATTTTTTAATAGCCTAAGCAAATTAGGTTTTTCAATCACCCCCGTGATTTTGCCTGACCACCATCAATATGCCATGACAGATTTTATTAAATTAAATCACTTACCTAAATTACCCATCATTGTAACCACAAAAGATGCCATAAAAATCTTTACTCTATTTCATCACATGACTGATGATGAGCGTCAATTTTGGGAAAATTGGCAACAGCGAATTTGGGTATTGCCCATCACCGCTGATTTATCCACAGCGGTTTATCAACGATTGCATCAACAATTACAAGCATTGGCGATTTTGTAACATGACTGACATCGCCTGCATGATGCCTTTGTTACATCATCAGACGTTTGGCGTGAAACATTTAGGAAAATAACACATGACCACCACCACACCCAGTCCAAATACTCAAAAGACGCATCACAAGACGCATATTGTGATTCCTGCACGCCATAAAAGCAGTCGTTTGCCAGGAAAGCCATTATTGCCCATTCATGGTAAACCCATGATTTTATGGGTGGCTCAAAAAGCAAGCTTGGCAACCTTTGCAGATGATTTGACCATTGCCACCGATGACAAACGCATTGCTGATGTGTGCAGGCATGCAGGTTATGATGTGCTGATGACCGATGTTAATCATGCGTCAGGCACGGACAGACTGGCTGAGGTGGTTACCATCAAAGGCTGGGCAGATGATGACATTGTGATAAATATGCAGGGTGATGAGCCGTTAGTACCCCCGTTACTCCTTGAACAGACCAAAAATTTATTGCTAAAAAGCCACGATGCGGTCATGGCGACTTTGTGTGAGCCCATTCATTCATATGAAGAATTGATGCGTCCATCTGTGGTTAAAGTGGTGGCTGATAAACATAACCATGCCTTGTATTTTAGCCGTACTGGCATTCCTTGTAACCGAGAACACGCCTTGGCAATGGTCAATAATCGCCAAACCTCAAATGCTCAAACCCCAGAATTTCAAGCTCAAAAAGCCCCAACCCATGCCTATCGTCATTTGGGTTTATATGCGTATCGGGTTGCCATGCTCAAAGCGTTTGGTGGTTGGCAAATGGGCATGCTTGAGCAGTTAGAAGCCCTAGAACAGCTTAGGGTGTTAGAACAAGGAAAAAAGATAGCGATTGACATTGCCTTAACCAGCTTACCTGCTGGTGTGGACACGCAAGCTGACTTGGATAGACTCAATCAGTTACCACTGACAGCATTTGGTGGTGTGTGAATGACGCCTACAGATAAGATGGTGCGTGGTGATGACTTAGGTTCACAAGCATTTGTAACACAATTACCATGGCAACAACCACTATGGCAACGGCTGACGAGTAAATTCTTGACCAATGATGGCCTACCACATGCCATATTGGCAGGGGGGCGAACAGGCATTGGTAAACGTGCGTTTGTATGGCGGTGGGTGGCATGGCAGTTGTGCCAAAACAAAGCCACATCACCACAGATGGCTTGTGGTCATTGTCAAAGTTGTCAATGGTTGCAGGCAGGTAATCATCCAAATTTGCGAGTATTACCAAGCGACTCATTGCCCATTGCCCATACTGACACATCTGACAAGCGTGTTTATGCAGATGGTACTGGTATCAAAGTTGATGATATCCGCAGTATCCAAGATTTTGCCAATCAAGGCAGTCAAGGCTTGCGTATCATGGTGTTTGTCCATGCAGAAAACATGACCGTGGCAGCCGCCAATGCGTTATTAAAAACGCTAGAAGAACCCAACCCCCACACACAGCTGATATTAATCAGCGACCAACCAAGCAAACTGTTGCCCACCATTCGCAGTCGCACACAAGCATTGCCTTTATCGAACATTCCTTTATCTGTTGCCAAAGCATACGTTTCGACTGCTTTGGCTGATAAAACCGACGCACAGATAAGCCAACTGCTCACCTTAACAGACAATGCCCCAATGGCGGCAATTGAGTTGGCACAAAAACGCTGGTATCAGATGCAATCTGAGTGGCTTGGTACTTGGCAAGCACTGGCCAGCCAAAAACGCACCCCTGTGCAGGCAAGTGATTATTGGCAAAGTCATCTGCCCTTAATGGAATTTATTGAGCTGTCGTTAATGATGCTTGTTGCGATACAAAAATGGCAATCACAACCATGGCAAGCACAACAAAAGGTCCAACATCAGCCAGATGAGATGAATATTGGCATTGATTTATCAAACATACATTTGCACAACATGCCAAGCTTTACTGCCACCATGATGTTACAAAACCAGCTGTATGACATGCAACGGTCTTTAAGGCAAAATGTGCAAGATAAAATTATCTATGATGCTTTGATGCAAAATCTTGCCCAATTATGGTAAGCTTATGACTGATTTCATCACTGATGTATGGACTAGGAGACACTTTTATGGCAATGCCAGGTCGTGGTGGTGCAGGTATTTTAACCTGTAACATTCAAAATATTGACGTACTTTATGCCAGTTATTTGCCCTTTATTGAACGTGGGGCAATTTTTGTTCCCAGTGACCGCCAACACCAATTAGGGCAAGAGCTGTTTGTGGCGTTTACCTTACCCGGCTCAAGCGAGCGTATTCCTTTAAATGGTAAAGTGGTGTGGCTTAATCAAAAACCCAGTGCAGGTCGTCCAGCAGGCTTTGCCATTCAATTTGGCAATGATGTCATCGGGCAGCAGATGAAAAATGAAGTTGAACGCCTATTGGCAGGTAAGTTGGATTCCCAACAGACAACGTATACCATGTAGCGTTTGGTTTATCCAACTTGATGCACATTTAGCCCCAATAAACATTAGGACATGTCTTAATATGCCGTGGCTAGTGGCTAAATGTGGCTAACTTTAAATTTAACTTCTAAAAAATTTAACTTCTAAATATGGTTGGGTGATGGCATGGTGTGTTAGCTGGCTTTGACAACCACGGTTTTCGCCATTTTATCGTGCCAGCTTTGGTTTTTCTTGTCAAAAATCACCCAAAAATAACCCAAGAAAAACACCACTGCCGAGACGAGATAGCCAAAGTAACGAATGATGCCCTGTGTGGGGGTGATGTGATTGCCTGTTTTTTCATCTAATACTTTAAGGTTAAATATCAGCTTGCCTGGTGTGCCAGCAAACTTTATCCACATAAACACAGACCCCACAAAGGGCAATACCGTATTTATTAAAAAATCAATCACACTTAAATATAAGCTTTCAGACGTAAAATAAGCGTCGCCATAGATGGCATACATGATGGGGAAAATGACCAACATCATGATGATGGCGTCTATGATGGTTGCCAACAGCCTAACACCAAAGCCAGCATAGGTGTAATGAGTGTTATCATTCATATCGTTTAATTCTCCTTAAGTAATCGAACCGATTCGATGTTGTTTTTGAAGTTGTTTTGGGTGTGTTGCCACAGTTTGGTTTTGCGACAATGAAAAAAACGTTAAAAACCATCAATTTGAGCTGAATAATATCGCATAATCATCAAGCTTGGCAACAAGTCAAATAATAAAAATCAGCAGATGCGGTAAAATTATGGCAAAATAGCATGTTGAACAAAAACAGCATGTCTAAACAATGAGTGTCATGCGATGGTCATGCGATGACTGAAACGCTGACTGACAATTGCTGACTGACATTTTATGTAATGACAATTTATGGCTTAATGAGAAATTATGAAAGCATCTTTACGAGAAAGCCTTGACCAAATGATTGACCGCTATGAAGAAGTTACCCATTTGTTATCAGATCCTGATGTCATCAACGACAACACCAAATTCCGTGATTTATCCGTAGAGCATAGCGAGCTGACCGACATCACCCATCTTTGGCAACGCTACCGACAAACTGAAGCTGACTTGACCACTGCCCACGAGATGCTAGATGACCCAGACATGAAGCAGATGGCACAAGAAGAGATTGAGAATGCCAAAGTGCAGCTTGCCAGTATTGAAGAAAAACTTAACGTCATGTTATTGCCCAAAGACCCCAACGATAAAGTACCAGCGTTTTTAGAGATTAGAGCAGGCACAGGTGGTGATGAAGCGGCGATTTTTAGTGGTGATTTGTTCCGCATGTATGAACGCTATGCCCAATCACAAGGCTGGCAGGTGGAAATACTGTCTACCAACGAAGGTGAGCATGGCGGTTATAAAGAAATCATCAGCCGAATATCAGGCACTGATGTGTATGGTCGCTTAAAATTTGAAAGTGGGGCTCATCGTGTGCAACGTGTGCCAGAAACCGAAAGCCAAGGGCGAGTACACACATCAGCATGTACTGTGGCAGTTATGCCTGAAGTTGAGATTGATGACAGTGTGGACTTAAACCCAGCTGACATCAAAATGGATACGTTTCGCTCCAGTGGGGCAGGGGGGCAACATGTCAATACCACAGACTCAGCGGTACGATTGACGCACATTCCCACAGGCACGGTGGTAGAATGCCAACAAGAACGCAGTCAGCACAAAAACCGTGATAAGGCCATGAAAATGCTGGTGGCAAAAATTCAGCAAGACAAAGTACAAAAACAAGTCGATGCGGCAAGTAGCTTACGCCGTAATTTGGTTGGCAGTGGCGATCGCAGTGAACGCATTCGCACCTATAACTTTCCCCAAGGACGCATGACCGACCATCGCATCAATCTGACTTTATATAAATTAGATGCCATCATGGAAGGAGATTTAACTGAGCTTTTAGACAGCCTATTGCGTGAACATCAAGCTGATTTGATGGCGAGTGTGAGTGGCGAGAATTGAGTGGCGAATAATTTGTAAATTAACTTTTTTGGAGAATTGTTATGGGTATGTATTGTGATTTGATTGCTTTACCAAGTGATAAAATTGATGATTATCTTAATGATGAAGAATTTGAAAGTGATGATTATCCGACTTGCAGTTTGGATAAAATGTGGCACGGTTTAAATTTTATTTTAAATTCCATTAAAAATAATGAAATAAACCATAAAGTGCTAGAATATGTGATTTTTGGTGAAGATTGTTTGAACCCAGAAGTTGCCGAAGATGGCGATTTTCCAACCAATTATAATAAGGTAGAAACCGTTAATCAATTAGCGGTTGAATTAAAAAAAATTAATTTTTTAGAATTGATTAAACAAGTAGATTTTAAAGAATTATCAAAAGCCGAAATTTATCCAAATGTTTGGGACGATGACAGTGAAATTGATGATATTAAAGAAGGTTTGCAAGATTATTTTGCCAATCTTGTTAAATTTTATCAAATAGCATCAGATAAAAGCTATGTGGTTTTATCATATATTGGATAATCAAAATGCTTAAAAAAATCCTTTACTTTTCGTTGATTGGTTTGCTATCGGCTTGTACCCAAAATCACTTGACAATGGATAATAAAACAAATAACGAGACGCCAAAACCAATAAACCAAACCCTATTGGCTAATAAACCTTTAACTGCCAAAGACATCAAACACCCACAAGGCAAAACCGCAACCCCTAGCGAGATTGCCAAATGCCAAAGACAAGGTGGAAAAATTAGCCCACAAGGATTAGGATAATTTGATTTTTGTGTGGTGGAATTTACCGACAAAGAAAAAGTGTGTACGGACGGTAGTCAATGCCAAGCAGGGCGGTGTGTTACTGATGGACAATCTTTTGATGATGAAGTTGGCACACTTGTCAAAGGCGTATGCCCAAGCAATAATGTGCCATTTGGTTGTTATGGCACGGTCAATAAAGGTCAATTTAGTGGGTTTTTGTGTGTGGATTAACAAAATACAACCAAGCTAAATCGCAAGGTGTGTATTATGCACCAATTTTTAGAAAAATAGTTAATTATGGTGCGTGATACGCACCTTACACTTATTTAAACAAACAATTTAATTTTTAAATTTAACTAAGGTTTTAATTATGTCAAAAGAGCCCCAAACCCCAGAAACGCAAATCAGCGAAAATGATTTAATTGCTCAACGACTTGCCAAATTGCAAGAATTGCAAACAAAAGCCCAAGCCAATGGTAAAACTGCTTATCCAAATACTTTT
This sequence comes from Lwoffella lincolnii, assembly GCF_037201985.1. Lineage (NCBI taxonomy): Bacteria > Pseudomonadati > Pseudomonadota > Gammaproteobacteria > Moraxellales > Moraxellaceae > Lwoffella > Lwoffella lincolnii. Next base: position 787,351 of record NZ_CP147511.1, read on the forward strand.
AAGCGTGAAGATTACGCCCAAGATTTGCAAGAAAAATTCGCTAATGTGGATAAAGAAACCATTGAAAATGGCGAAAAAGTCTATGCCAAAGTGGCAGGGCGAATCATGCTTAACCGTGGCTCATTTATGGTACTGCAAGACATGACTGGGCGTATTCAGTTGTATGTTGCTCGTAAAGAATTGAATGATGACACACTTGCCTTAATCAAAAGCTTGGATTTGGGTGATATTGTGGCGGTCAATGGTCATATTGGTCGTTCTGGCAAAGGTGATTTGTATGTGCATATTGAGACCCTTGAGTTATTAACCAAATCTTTGCGTCCACTGCCTGATAAATTTCACGGTTTAAGCGACACCGAAGCCCGTTATCGCAGTCGTCATCTTGATTTGATGACCAATGATGACAGTCGTCATGCTTTTATCGTGCGTAGCCAAGTCATTGCAGGCATTCGCAAGTTCATGCTTGGTGAACGCTTTATGGAAGTTGAAACGCCAATGATGCACGTCATTCCAGGCGGAGCGGTGGCTCGTCCGTTTGTTACTCATCACAATGCGTTAGACATGCCGTTATTTTTGCGAATTGCCCCAGAGTTGTACCTTAAACGCCTTGTGGTTGGTGGCTTTGAACGGGTGTTTGAGATTAACCGAAATTTTCGCAATGAAGGCGTATCGGCTCGCCATAACCCAGAATTTACCATGATTGAGTTTTATCAAGCTTATGCTGATTATCAAGATTTGATGAAGTTGACCGAAGAGATGCTTGAGACTTTGGCAAATGACATTCTTGGCACAACAGAACTGAATTATCAACAAGAAGCGATTAGCTTAAAAGCCCCTTTTGTTCGTTTGCCAATGACCAAAGCCATTGAAAAATATGCACAAAACTTTGACATGAGCAAAATTAACGACCGTGCGTATTTGGCAGATTATGTCAAAAATGAGCTCAATCAGGAAGTGAAAGACATCTTTGGTATTGGCAAATTACAAACCATTGTGTTTGAAGAAACCGCAGAAACCAGATTGCGTCAGCCAACGTTCATCACTGAATACCCAGCAGAAACATCACCACTGGCTCGCCGTAATGATGCCAACCCACAAATTACCGACCGTTTTGAGTTGTTTATTGGTGGGCGAGAGATAGCCAATGGCTTTAGTGAGCTGAATGATCCAATAGACCAAGCCGAACGCTTTAGACAACAAGTGGCAGAAAAAGACGCAGGCGATGATGAAGCCATGCACTATGACGCTGAGTTTATTGAAGCGTTAGAATACGGTTTGCCACCCACAGCAGGGGAGGGTATTGGCATTGATCGTTTGGTGATGTTATTTACCGATGCCCCAAGTATCCGAGATGTGATTTTGTTCCCCCACATGAGGCGTAAGGAGCAGTGATGGCACTGATGTCAACATAAGAACAATGATTTTAACACAAGGGCAACAAGTCGCCATGAAAATCAACCACCACCAATCTCACCAAACAGCCACCGTTTCAAAACCCAATACGGTGGTCAGCCCATCATCGCAAACAGATACCGAACAGTCCAAACCAAAGCATAGCCAAGCGGTGGTGATGGGTTTTGAAAGCATTTTAAATGACACGTTTTTATCCATGTATGTGCAATTGGAATTGGCAACGTCATTCAATGCAGGTTATGATGCGGTGCTTAAAATAGGTAATGCTCGCATTTATCTGTTGTATGACAAAATCGGATTTTTTTCAGATACTGAGCATGTGTCTAAAAATGCCCTACACCAACACAGCCAAGCGTCAGTGAATGATTTGATAAAACGACACCTTAACATTCAGCAACGCCTGCCAAACCAACGCCCGCCAAATCATAAAGACACTCAGCAAAGTGGTCAGTCGCCAAAGACGTTTTTTGTGGGACTGTCAGATTTATCAGTCACCTTTAATGAACAAGATTATCAAATCAACCACCAGTTTGGCAGTGCGTATTTTCAAGAGCAGTGCGTGCTAGATTATGACGATGCACATCGGGTGCTGTTGATATATGGATTAAAAAGCTTTGTGCAAATCATTCAAATGCTAAACACCCCTGATGATTTGGTGGCATTTTTTGAATATCACCGTCAAGCGTTGGTTAATATGACGGTGTATCCCAATGAAACGGTGTTGGCACAGACCTTCATTCATTCACCTGAGTTTTATCAGCGAGCATGGCAAGTTGAAAATGAACTTATCAGCATTGGTATGTTGGATAAACATGACACTCGTTTGGTCAATGCCATGCAAAAAGGTGATGAACACATCACCAAACAACTGATAGAAAAAATGATGGTTTGCTCAAATATTTGGGTCAAATTGGTGCGTCAGCTGACCCAGCGACTTTATGAAAACACCATGACCTTAGATGATAAAGCCAAGCAGATGCTCAGCTTATTGGTGCAAGAATCGCTATACACTCGTATGAAGCTGATGGAAGATGTGCTTGATTATGCCAACATGCCATTAGAAGACCGCCGTCAAGGATATGTGTTGTATCAGCATTCCTATAGTGAGTTTGGTCGTCCATACATGTTGATTGTCTATGCTAAAGATGCCAATAGCTCACTGACACGGCAAAAAATCAACCAAGATAACATGGACTTGCTGATTGACTTAAACAGCGAGTTGCAAGACCCTGTGATGAATGATTTATTTTTGTTGGGATTTGACATGTCTCAAGCAAATGAAGAAGGGCAAGTTAATGTAACCATGGACGTGTATCATCAACCTGCATCTAAAATGTCAGAACTGGAGCGTTATTTGCATCGTCAGCTCACCGAACTAAAACAAGCTCAAAGATGATTTTTAACCTTTAGCCTTTAACCTTTAATAAATTCTTGATAAATTTTTAATGAACCAAGCCCAAACCCAAGCACAAGCCACGCAACCAACTGCCAACGCTTCTTTAACGATGCCTTATCAGGTGTTGGCAAGAAAATATCGCCCACACAATTTTCATGAATTGGTTGGGCAAGAGCATGTCAGTCGTGCATTAATCAATGCCATTGAGCAAAATCGCCTGCACCATGCGTATCTATTTACAGGCACTCGTGGTGTGGGCAAGACCACCATCGCTCGCATTTTAGCAAAATGTCTTAATTGTGAGACGGGCATGACCAGTACACCATGCGGGGTTTGTGGTCATTGTGTGGCAATAGATCAAGGGCGATTTATTGACTTAATTGAGATTGATGCTGCTTCTCGTACCAAGGTTGAAGACACCCGAGAGCTGTTAGAAAACGTGCCTTACGCCCCAACACAAGGTCGTTATAAAGTGTATTTGATTGATGAAGTACACATGCTTTCTACCCACAGTTTTAATGCCTTGCTCAAAACCTTAGAAGAGCCACCAGAGCATGTGAAATTTTTGCTTGCCACCACCGACCCACAAAAACTACCAATTACCGTGATTTCTCGTTGTTTGCAGTTTGTGTTAAGACCATTAACCGAGTCTCAGCTTTTTGGCCATTTGCAACATGTGTTGGATAAAGAGCAAATCAGCCATCAACCAGAAGCCTTATGGCAATTGGCACATTCAGCACATGGCTCAGTGCGAGATGGGCTATCATTGACTGACCAAGCCATTGCTTTTGCTGATGGGCAATTAACAGAAGCGTTGGTTGTTGATATGTTGGGCGTGATTAACGCCACCGATTTACAAGCTTTGCTGACGGCCATTCATCATGACGACCGTCATGGTGTCATGGGCATCTTAATGCAGATGCGACAAAAGAGCTTGGATGCTGGCAATGTGTTAAATGAGTTATCAGACCTTTTGCACCACTTGGCGTTATTACAGCTATTGCCAGAGATGGACTTGGGCATATCACCCCAGCAATTAGCTAAACGCCAACAGCTGGCTTGGCAAATTCCCAGTGAGACTTTGCAACTGTATTATGAAATCGTTAACAAGTCTCGTGAATCTTTGTCATTGGCTCATTCACCGACACAAGCGTTGGAGATGTGTCTATTGCGTTTGCTTGCCTTTAGACCACTTGGTTCAAATGAAGCATGGGTGAGTCATGTCAGCCATCATCACAATCATGAACATAAACACAATCATGAACATGAGTATCATCATGAACATGATGAGCATCAGCATCAATATGATGAGTCATCTGATAACCAAAAGCATGCCTTAAATGACGGCATACAAAATGATAACGAAAATCATGGCAATCCTCATGACAGTCATCACGCCAATGGTGATGTTCCAAACAATGATGACGGACATCAACAAAGTAACACATCAACGCCAACAATAATCGAACCAATTGAACAATCTTTAACCGAAACAGAATTAACCGCAGCAACGCCAACCAAACTACCGACCGAACCAGCGTCAGTATCTGCCAATGACCCAAGGTCGTTGTTGCAATGTCCTCCAGCTGACTTGACTGGACAATGGAATGAAAAAAAATGGGATTACTGGCTATTTCTTGCCAGACAAGAAGAGCGTCTTAGCACAGATGAATTGGCACTTGCCAATCAAGGGGTCATGACAGGTGATATGCAGGGCGAAAGTGTGTTTGTCAGCCAGACACAAGCCAAAAACTTTATCAACGTTTTTGAGCGATTGGTGGGCGTGTTGCAACAAGATTTCCCCAATGCCAATTTTCAGCTAACCGCTGACGCATCGTTAGCCGATATGATGCAAAAAACAGACGAGCCTAAATTACCAAAAGAAAGACAAAAACATCGACAAAATTTGGCAGAGCAACAAGCCATTAAACTTCTGGAACAATCACCTGTCATGCAACAATTAAAACAGCAGTCAGGAGCAACGATTAATCAGATAAAACTTAGGGCATATTCTCAATCTGAGACATCTAAAAGACAAGTAAAGGACATCTGAATAATGTCTAAAAGTTACCTTATTTAAAAACTGATATTTGTTTAATAATGTTAACCAATTTTCGATAAAGTGTCATTTTATGTGCTTAGAATGTGTCTAAATGGATAAATTATTCATATATAATCTGTCATAATAACTGTATGAATTTTTTATTGATAAGTAACTTAGGCTTAGTAACTTAGGGTTAAATAAGGTTAGAAAAGATATGTTAGAGAATTTGCGTGGAATGGCAGTATTTGCAAGCGTTGTTGACCATGGCTCGTTCAGTGGGGCTGCTAAATCATTGGGCATCACCACCAGTGCTGTTAGTCAGCAAATTCGCGCCCTTGAAGAAGACTTGGGCGTTATTTTGCTCCACCGTTCCACTCGCAAACTTAACCTAACCGAAGCAGGGCAGGGTTTTTATACCGCTGCTAAAGATGTGGTTAGCGCCGCTGAAGAAGGTCGAATGCGTGTCAATCAACTGCGAGATGATTTGGCAGGAACATTACGCATCGCCACCACGCCACAGTTGGGGGTTAATCACATTTTGCCAGCCATATCTGACTGGGTTAGTCGCCATAACGAGCTAAATATCGATTTTTTGGCAGATAATCGCTACATTGATATGATTGAAGAGCGTGTTGACTTGTCTATCCGTATTGGCTCAATGTCGCTTGAATCTCGCCTTAGCGCTCACTTTTTTGCCAATGTGCGGCAAGTATTGGTGGCATCGCCCAGTTATTTAAATAAACACGAACCCATACAAACCCCAAAAGATTTATCTTCACATTTATTCATTGGCATTGAGCTGATGAAAGATGGGCATCTGCTGGATTTTGCTGAACACGATAGCAATAAAAAAACTCGCATTAAAATGAGCAGTCGTTTTACCACCAATAATGTGATGATGGCAACCACCATGGCATTACAAGGCTATGGTTTGGTGCGATTGATGGCGTTAGATGCCAAGCCTTATCTACAATCAGGTGAGTTCATTGAAGTCTTACCTAATTACGATTTGCCCAGCAGTGTGTTGTATGCCGCCACGCTAAAAAAAGAACGCCAGCCTGTTAAAGTTGAGCGTTGTTTAGAAATGTTACAAGCGTATTTTCAAAACATCAATGAATGATGCCGATTCATCATTGATGATACCTGCCTTAAAAACCCCCTTAACCCTGATTGGTTTAAGGGGGTTTTTGGCTTAAAAGGGTAGTCAAATTCAGTTTAAATGAGCTTAAAGAATCCTGTTTTATGTTCGGTGTGCTGTTTTATGCTTTGTGATTTTTAATGATGCCAAGCATACGGCGTAATGGTTCTGCCGCTCCCCAAAGTAATTGGTCGCCCACCGCAAAGGCACTTAAGTATTGCTCACCCATGTTCAGCTTACGCAAACGCCCCACTGCCACAGTCAATGTGCCAGAAACGGCAACAGGAGTCAGACGTTCCATGGTGGCTTGTTTGTCATTTTCTACCACATCTAGCCAAGCGTTGTCGCTGTTTTTTAACGCATGTTCAATGTCTTGTAATGGCACATTGTGTTTAAGCTTAATGGTCATCGCCAATGAGTGGCAACGCATTGCCCCGATACGCACGCACAGCCCATCAATGGCAATGCGATTGGCATCGGTTTTGCCTAAGATTTTATTACTCTCAACACTGCCTTTCCATTCTTCTTTTGACTGACCATTGTCTAATTGGCCATCAATATAAGGAATAAGACTGCCTGCTAATGGCACACCAAAGTATTGTGTGGGGAAGTTATCACCACGTTGAGTATCGATAATGGTTTTATCAATCTGCAAAATGGCACTGGCAGGGTCGGCCAATTTATCTTTGACGCTGTCATGTAAAACACCCATGCCTGCTATCAACTCTCGCATGTTGTTTGCACCACCACCACTGGCGGCTTGATAAGTCATGCAAGACACCCATTCTACCCAGTCTTGTTTGAACAACTCCCCAATCGCCATCAACATCAAAGACACGGTACAGTTACCACCGATAAAGTCTTTTACCCCATGATTAAGGGCATCTTTAATCAACTCACCATTAATGGGGTCTAGCACAATCACACTGTCTTCTGCCATGCGTAAGCTGCTGGCAGCATCAATCCAATAACCTTGCCACCCAGAATCTCGTAAGGGCTTATGCACTTGGTTGGTGTAGTCGCCACCTTGACAGGTGATGATGACGTCACATTGGCTTAAGGCATCAATGTCGTGAGCGTCTTTAAGTTTGCTGGCAGGCACACCATCAAAGTTAGGGGCATCACCGCCAGCATTACTGGTAGAAAAAAACGTCGGAATAATGCCTGTAAAATCCTTCTCAGCCTGCATGCGTTGCATCAGAACTGAGCCAACCATGCCACGCCAACCCACAAATCCTACCGACAGTTCACTCATAAGCGTTAATCCTTCTTGACAATATAAATCACAATCAATCAATGAATAAAAAAATCAATGAATAAATAATGAATAAAATAAATAAAAGAGACATGAATAAAAAGACACATGATGGCAATTGCCAATTTGCCATATTAGCAAACTTTTTATCTGTTCGCATCTATGTTGAGAAATTTTATGTTGAGAGATTTTATGATTGTATGATGAAGTCAAAAATATCAACACAAAAATATCAACACAAAAATGTCAGCAAATGCTTACAACACAATCCGCTTTTGTCAGCTGGGCAAATTGGCACAATTTGCTAAAATGTCCCCATCAGCACAAGGAAATCAAGGATTGATGTCAGTGTTGAGATTAAACTTCTTTCTACTTGCCACTTTTTGGTTGAATGGATTGGGTTTGATTTGATAAGGAATGTCGTTTGCGTCGTGTCGTTGTTTCGCTTTTGGCAAAGTTTCGCTTTTGGCAAAAAGCGACATTGACGTAAAAGTAAAAATAGCAAGTTCATAACTCGGTTAATGACTCAGTTTATCGCTAAGTTCATAAAACTAAGCTCATAAAACTAAGCTCATGGCTAAGTCTCCTCCTAGACCCCAAGCGTTTGCCCTCGCTTGGGTTTTTTTTATGCTCTTTATTATGCACTGTTTTTGGCGATTTGGGTTGGTTGGCTAAAAAAAGGCGGTATTGGTTCACCGTCTATCAGATGTTGATAGACGGCAAAAGTATCATCAATGGTTTGTGTTAACTCAAACTCTTGTGGCATGGGTGGTCGACTAACAATGTCCAGTTGATTTTTGATGATTTTAATTAAAGTAGTGGCATTTTGCTGTTTGACTAACCCTTGTGGGTAAAGTGGTCTTAAAATCTCAGAATACGCCGCTTTATCCCAACCAACCACAGGTGTGCCTAAATGCAGGGCTTGTAAGATGGTGATGCCAATGGATTCAGGTTCATTTGCCAATGCCACCACCACATTGGCAGCGGCCAGCCACTCACGCATGTCATTACGCCGACTGCCCACAAAGCTAATGTGGTCTTGCAGTTCTAACGCATACGCACGTTGGCGAAATTCTTCATACACAATGTCGCCATTATCTTTGTCGTCATCCATGATGATGATGTGCAAGTTTGGATATGTTTCAGCCAAATTACCCAAAATATCAATCAGCCATTCTTGCCCATATTGTTTGCCAATTAGGGTAGGAAACAGCAACCATTTTTTATGTTCAAGTTCAGGGAATTCAGCAAAAGTACGCCGTAACCAATACACAGATGGGTTGTAGCGATAAGGATACATGCGAGTGTCCACACCACGATAGATGCGTACAATCGATTTATCTGCCAGTTGATGCTCAGACAGCCCTGCCATTAAGTATTGGGTAACGCTGTCTGAAACGGTGATGATGACATCAGACATCAGTAAGGCTCTGGCATAGCGGTTGATGGGATAAAAACCATACATGGTGCTGACTAATTTGGGGTTTTTATTAAGCTTGGCTTTTCTTAATGCCCAATACAATACCCATGCAGGTGTGCGTGAGTGCATATGAATGATGTCAGGTTGATACTGTTCAATCAGTTTGCGTAAAGCCCTTATTTTTAATAAAGACAGCCAAGATTTTTTTTTCATCTCAAGTTGGTGATATTGATTGCCTTCTCGGATAAGGCGTTTAACCAAGTCGTCATTCATATCAGCACTGGCGATGATGATGGATTGACCACCATTTTTGATGACCTTACGCCCCAGCTGATAAATGCCTCGCTCAGATTCATCATGTTTGAGTGAAGACAACAGACGCATGACAATCATAGTAAATGCCTAATAAAAAGGAGTGGTCGCTTAAAAAAGCAAAAATAAGGTGACATAAAAACCAATTAGGCATCAATGACGCACTATTATAACCAACATTTACCATTTATAGTAATTTTTGTTATAAATAACGATACTGCCAGTTATTGCAAATCTGTCCACTTCTATTTATTTTTATTGCATCATCAAATATGATTAGTATCAGGTAGCATTCATGATAATGATAATAAAGAAACTTATGATTTGGTGGTTGTATTACTGTCAATACCATCAGTTAAGACCTTAGTTGCTCATATCGCCATGTTGAGTATCTAAGCTTCTACCCAATTAAAGCGATGCTTAAATCAATGTCTTAATCAGTAAGGCTAGCCATCAGACAGCCGTTATGGGCAGATGGCAGACTGACTGCCAGTGTCAACCAAGCCATCATGGATGACAAATCTGCTCAAGAGTCGGTTTATGTGAGTCAAAATGAAGTGGCAAAAAACACCATTGATGTATGAAAAAGCTATGTAACCGTTGTCGCTTTATAAGAGTTGTATCTAGACAATATCGATAATTAGCATAGGTTACCGTTTGTTCCTATTTTTTTATTATAATTTAAGATTTACTATATATCACTTTAGGTAAGTAGCTAGACAATTTTAGATTATAATCTGGTTTTACTTGGATAGGGCTTGGTGAGCGTTAATCTTAACGCTCTTTTAAGGGCGAGTTAAAGGGTGAACGTGTTGAATGGATGCTCTTGTGCCAAATGGCTGACCCTAAATGGCTAACCATAGGCTTCATGTGAAAAATTTAAAAAAATGCAAAAAAAGTTTGACAGCCAACGTAAAATCTATATAATACACTCCCACAAGCAAGGATAGAGCAAGGATAGAGCAAGGGTGGTTAGCTCAGTTGGTAGAGCGTCTGCCTTACACGCAGAATGTCGGCGGTTCGATCCCGTCACCACCCACCAGCATCTTGCTCATGCCTTTTTTGGTTAGGTAATTGGTTAAGCTTAAGTGATAAATTGCTCACCAGTTTAATCAAAGCAACTTAAGCAGCGGTAGTTCAGTTGGTTAGAATACCGGCCTGTCACGCCGGGGGTCGCGGGTTCGAGTCCCGTCCGCTGCGCCATATTCAAAACTTGTCATAAGTTTCGCCCCACACTAACCCCCAGTGTGGGGTTTTTATCATCAATAAATCTAATCAACCTAACTAACAAACATAAAAAACCCCAGCAATGCTGGGGTTTTATGTGGACATGACGACGTTGATGGCGGATTATTCTTGTAGATAGCTTAACAAGCGTAAAAACTCCACATACATCCATACCAAAGTTGCCAAAATACCGATGCTAAATAGCCATTCAAAATCTTCTGAAATGCCCATTTGTACGCCACGGTCAATGTTATGAAAATCCAGCAACAAACTAAATGAAGCAATCACCACCACAAATAAGCTAAAACCAACGGCAACCAGACCACCATCAAATAAAAATGGCAAGCTAGAGCCAAAGGCAACAAAGCCCCACTGTACCAAATACAAAAGCATGATGGCGATGACCGCTGACATCAAAATAGAGCGGAACTTTTGAGTGACTTTAATCACCCCAGAGCGGTATAGCCCCAGCATCACCGCTGCGGTAACAAAGGTTGCACACAAGGCGGTTACTGGCACGGTGGGATACATTCGCATAAAAAACAGCGAAATGCCCCCCAAAAACAACCCTTCTAAAACCGCATAAGGCACTGCCAGCGTGCGAGCCATGTGGGGTTTAAAGGTCATAAATAACCCCAACCCAAAAGCGGCAAACATACTGCCAAATGCCACCATTTGGATAAAGCCAAAACTCAACGATGCTGACAGAGCATAAAAGAAAAATCCAATGGCACTGACGCCAGTTAAGCCAAGTACAAAAGCGGTTTTTTGTATCACACCTTTGACAGTCATGGCACGACCGCCTACCGCCAACTCAGCACGAGAAATAATCGGATTTGCCATATGTATTATCCTATTGATAAATAAAAATCTATTATAGATAAAAAATATCTGCAACCAAAAATACAGACAAAAGAAACAGATAAACTTAAGCAATATGGCTAATAATGTCAATATGAGAATTGTCAATATTGTCTAAAAGCCATGATTGCACACATCATCATTGTATGAAATCCATGAATAAATTTGTGTTTATTGTTTATGTTGTTTGGTTAGGGTGTGTTATTTGTCGTGGCATAAAAGGTTGGCTTGATAAAAACAATGACATACCCAATTTTAACAATAATCAGTATAATAAGCGTCAAATTGCTTTGATAAAGATTGCTTTGATAAAGATGAACCATGGTTAATATTAATAACAAAACTCAATCTGACCACCCATCAGACATACCCCCAGTAGATTTATATCAGCACCCTGCCTTTCGCCGTATTGGCTTAATGGGGCGAGCAGGCAAACGCAGTGTGACAGAATCGTTGGTACAGATTGGGCAAGTGATTCATAAAACGTTTGGGCTTAGCCTTATCATGGACGTGAATACCGCCAATTTGCCCACTTTGGATTTGACTCAATTACCAGCCGTGCAGATTGTTAAAAGGCAGATGATTGGTGAAGTTTGTGATTTGGTCATCGTGGTGGGTGGTGATGGTTCTATTTTGCATGCTGCCGAAGCATTGGCTTGCTATCGGGTGCCTGTGCTGGGAGTCAATCGTGGCAGACTGGGATTTTTGGCAGATGTTAATCCAGAAGACATCACCAAAAAACTCACTCAAGTGTTGATGGGTAATTATGAGCTGGATAATAGATTTTTATTAACACTTGAGATACAAGAAAATGGGGAGATTGTGCATCAAGACATGGCACTCAATGACGTGGTGTTACATGCTGGCAAGTCGGTGCATATGATTGATTTTCAGCTGGATATTGATGGGCATGACGTGTATCGTCAGCACAGCGATGGTCTGATTGTCGCCACGCCCACAGGGTCAACTGCCTATGCTTTATCTGGTGGTGGACCAATTGTGTATCCAAGCATGGATGCCATTTGTTTGGTACCGATGCACCCACACACGCTGTCAAGTCGCCCCATTGTGGTCAGTGGCTCAAGTGAAGTGATTATCCAGATTCATCGTGATAATCGCACCCAACCGATGGTCAGTGCCGATGGTAGAACCAGCGTGCCACTGAACCAAAACCAACGCTTACATATTCGCAAGCACCCTGACAAACTCACTTTGTTACACCCCCCCGGATTTGATTTTTATAAAGCTTGTCGCACCAAGCTAAACTGGAATGTCCCTGCTGAAGATTTTGTATTGCCAGATGATATGGATAAGGAATAAAGATGCAAAAACAAGAGATTTTAAATGCTCTAACCCCTCAAATTGTTGATAAATTTCGCACTGCCATAGAGATAGGTAAGTGGGAAGATGGGCATAAGCTTAGCGATGAACAAAGACAAATTTGCCTACAAGCGGTGATGATATGGGAACATGAAAACCTACCGATTCATGAACGCATTGGCTACATTACCCGACCTGTTGATGATGAAGGTGAGATGGTGGGGGCTGATTGTCAAATAGAGCATGACCAACATTACCCAAACTTACCTAACCCAAAAGGAGCAATACAGCCTGTTAGCTTTAAAAAAAGTCCTTAATCACACGAATGGCACCCCACCCATCTCATCACGTCCATCAATAACAATCAACATCAACAACAATCAACAAAATCTGACATCAAACATCAAATATTGTTGACATTGACATCAGGACGGAGTGATAAGGGATTATCTTGCATTAAAAAGCCTTGCCAGCCCCAATGCAAAAAGTTACGGATATTGGCGTGGTCAGTACCATTGGGGGTTGATTTGACAGCATCATAATGCTCAGCAAATAGCTTTAGCGTATCGAGTTGTGATAGTCCATGTAATTTGGCTAAGGCAAATATTTTGGCACTTTTTTCGTTTTCACCAATCGCATTGTGCTGTTCACCATTGACAAACGTTACTGGCACATAACGATAATAATCATCAATATAATTAATCACATCATCGAACCGCATGGTTTTGTTATCAATGGCATTTAAAATGGCAGAAATGTCAGTTGAACGCACGCCCATGTTGGATTGCTCCTTTAGCGATTAAAATAATCTTCATCATCAAATGATGTGGGATAGTTGGGTTCTTCCAAATGTTGCATTTGGTTGTGCATGGTGCGTTCGTGTTGGATACGTTGATAAATCTCTTCACGATGCACGGCGATGTCTTTGGGTGCATTGACACCTAAGCGTACTTGATTGCCCTTAACACCAAGCACACGCACGCTGACTTGGTCGCCAATCATCAAAGTTTCGCCAACACGGCGAGTCAGAATTAACATTGATATGCTCCTAATGTCCTTTATATCTGGCAATGGTTGTTATGTTTTACGGTTATTATGTTTTACGGTTGTTATGTTATGGGGTTTTATATTTCATCGGTTTTGCGTTTAATGGCTTACCCAATGCCAGGCGGACACAATCAGTCCATTGATTGTTGAATACAACAATGTTTAGACATTAACCGCCTAGATATGAGATGGTTACTGTTCAGACATTAATGAGCCAAACAGTTAAAACCTTTGTTGCAGCATAGTATAACGAATTTTGGCAAAAAGGTCATAACATTGACGCAGAAAAAAAGCCATTTCGCTCAAGAACATCAACAAGAACATCAATCCAAACCAGCCACTTCACTCACGCCAGATTCTCTGTCTAAGCCAAAGGCGGTGTGTAGTGATTTGACTGCTTTTTCTAGATGTTGTTCTTGTACCAGTACTGAGATTTTAATTTCACTGGTAGATATCATCTCAATGTTGATGTTGTTTTCTGCCAATGTCTGAAACATGGTGCTTGCCACGCCAGCATGTGAACGCATGCCCACACCCACCAATGACACCTTAACCACTTTGTCATCACCAATGATGGCTTTTGCACCGATGTCATTTTTGACTTCGGTGTTCAGGATATGTAAGGCTTTATCTAAGTCGTTATGATGCACGGTAAAGGTAAAATCAGTCAGACCGTTGTCTGAGATGTTCTGTACAATCATATCAATTTCGATGTTGCTTCGACCGATTGGGCTTAAGATGGCAGAGGCAACGCCAGGATTGTCAGGCACGCCACGCACCACAATTTTGGCTTCATCACGATTAAAGGCAATGCCTGAAATGACGGCTTTTTCCATGTTGTTTCCTTCATCTATGGTAATTAGTGTGCCCACGTTTTGTTTAAAATTATCGTCAAATTTGCCATCAATATTGTCATCAAAGCTGGATAATACCCTAAGCGGTACTTGATATTTGCCTGCAAATTCAACTGAGCGGATTTGTAAAACCTTTGAGCCCAAGCTTGCCATTTCTAGCATTTCTTCAAAGGTGATTTTGTCAAGTTTTTTGGCTTTTGAGGTGATACGAGGGTCCGTGGTATAGACTCCGTCCACATCGGTATAGATTTGGCATTCATCGGCTTTTAAGGCAGCTGCCAATGCCACACCTGTGGTGTCTGAGCCACCACGCCCTAAGGTGGTGACATTGCCTTGTTTATCCACCCCTTGAAATCCTGCAACAATGACCACTTTGCCAGCGTCTAAGGCAGTTTTTAGTTTGCTGTCGTCGATAGCATCAATGCGAGCCTTATTATGGGTGCTGTCGGTCTTGATGGCAACCTGCCCCCCTGTGTAAGATACCGCATCAACCCCCGCTTCTTTAAGTGCCATTGCCAATAAAGAAATAGACACTTGTTCGCCTGTGGATACCATTTGGTCATATTCACGAGGGTCAGGATTTGGGCTGATTTGATGAGCTAAGTCAATTAGGCGGTTGGTTTCGCCACTCATGGCAGAGACCACCACCACTGTCTGATGTCCATTGTCGTGCCAGCATTTGACTCGTTTTGCCACATGTTTGATTCGGTCAATACTGCCCATGGAAGTACCGCCATATTTTTGAACAATCAATGCCATTTAAGCTACCTTACTTGCTGAATTTTATAAAACTTAAATTTTAAGAACTTAATTTCACAACCTATTAAAAATAGCAACCATATTAAAAAGCCACTGATATTAAAAACTCAAGCCGTTCTTTATACCACAATTTATCCCAACTGAGCAAATACTGTCATCAAAATGGGTGATAATAGATTGATGATAAAGCCAAAGCTGACTGCCAAAGCGGCTGCTTCTTTGCCACCTGATTGATGGATAATAGGTAAGGTGAAATCTAAGCTGGTTGCCCCGCCACTGCCAATAGCAGCACTGGGCGAATGTGTCATCAGCAGTGGAATGAACATTAAGGCAAAAAACTCTCGCCCCAAGTCATTAAACAGTGCCACACTGCCCCAAACTGCTCCATAAGCATCACCAATCACGCCAGCAGACAGTGAATACCAACCAAAGCCTGATGCCAAAGCCAGCCCTTGATACAGACTGACTTCAGGCATCAGCCATGCAAAGACAACCCCGCCGAACAGCACGCTGATGGTAAATATCATGCTGATTGCCACGCCACGGCGATTGAGCAGGACGGTTTTTAGTCCAATGCCAGAGCCTTTTAGCGAAAGGCCCACCAAAAGCAGCAACAGCATCAGCACATAACGCACGCTGTCTTTTGGTGGCAGTAAGCTTTCTGGCATAAGATGACCCAAACTCATGCCAACAAACACACTGCCCACTTGCATGGCTGTGCCAGCAATACCAAGTATTTGTATGTTGGATTTGTGGTTAAACTGTCGTTGCCAAGGTTGGCATTTGTCATAAAGCATCAGCCCAATCAGTCCAAAACCAATGGTTAAAAACATCAGCAACAGCACTGACAGACCAATTTGCCAAAGCTGACTCAGCAGATTATTAACCTGTGCCAACTCAATCCCAAGCAATAGCAATAATAATAGCACCACATGGCGTAAAGCCGTGTCGGTTTTGGCATGCATGTTTTTGTTGATGGGCAACACATATCCCAAAAATAACGGCAATAATATCAAAATAAGACTGGTAAAATTGGACATACAGGCTCGAAAGCAACAATAAAATGGCAATAGTAAACTGGCAATAATAGACTTACCATATTATCGCATCAGCGATTGAATGCCAATATTATCGATTGTCTTGATTATCGACTGCCTTGCACAATGAAACAGCATGACAAACAACGGCATGTCAATTGCATGTCAATTAACAGCATAACAAACAAAAATCATCGCATTTGTGCTAGAATTTGTTGCTTTAAACCGTATGGGTTTGTTCTTTTATTTTACTAAGCTTATTTTACCAAGCTTTTTTGCCAAATACTTATTTTTTCTTATTGGTCAGCTTTATGGATACCGAAATCATCAAAATCATTCTTGCCTTTATTGTGTTGATTAACCCATTTAGTGCTTTGACCATTTTTGTGGACTTAACTCGTGATTATGATTTGACTGCTCGTCGTCATGTTGCCCAAATTGCTGCGTTGACGGTGTTTGTTACCATCAGCTTTTTTACCATTGCAGGGGAGAGCATGCTTAAGATTTTGGGCATTTCTGTTGGCTCATTTCAGGTGGCAGGTGGCATATTGGTATTTTTGATTGCTTTGAATATGATGAATGGCGAAGGCAATCCAGTCAAGCCCAATGAAGAAAATCTTGACCTTAATCATGTTCAGGAAGTTGTCCCATCAGCGGCATCAGCTGTTGTACCGCTTGCCATTCCCATGTTAATAGGGCCAGGGGGCATCTCGACGGTGATTATTTATTCATCACAAGTCTCTGGCATTTGGCAGACAGGCTCTATTATTGTGGCAGGGTTGTTTATCAGTGTGTTTTGTTATTTGTCTTTGATGGCAGCAGGTCGGGTCAGCCATTTTTTGGGTGATACAGGGCTTAACATCGTTAGTCGCATCATGGGCATGTTATTGGCTGCCGTGGCAGTTGAGATATTGGTGAATGGTCTTCGTACCATCTTTCCACAGTTAGGCTAGCTTACCACAGTTACCAATCCTTACTTATGGATAAAAGATATCGTATTATATTGTACACGATGATTTGTGATTGTTGATGGTAATGGCAGTTTATTCCAATGACTGTTTGTTCTTGTGCCAATCCAATCATGTTTCATTTAATGGGTGATAAAGTTTCATCAAGTGTTTAAAAAATATTTAATGATTTGGTGTTGTACCATATACCATATGAGGTATTTTATGAGAAATTTTGTTTTTTATTTTCTGTGCGTTTGTTTTACTGGCTCAAGCGGAACAGCCCACAATTGGCAGTAGAAAGTAATTGAGTATGGTAAAGTAATTGAGTATGGTTGAGTTGCAATGCCATTATTTAATGATTGAACCATATTGAACCATAAAGATATGTATAAAGGTAAAGGTATCCCATGACCCAAACGACTGCTATATTCATTGCGTTTATCTTGTATGGTGTGCTTCCCATGGCAGGGGTTTTTTTGGGTTATAAAGGTTTCAAAAAACTCACCCAACCTAAAATGCTTGAGTATCATGCCATGCCCAAACTTGGGTACATTCCAGAAAAATCTTTACCCAGCGATGTAAAAATGACTTTAGATGCCATTAATGCCAAGGGTGAAAGGCTCAAATTGCTTTATGGCGATACCAACAATGACGGTAAAATAGATGACCATGATGCCGTCACAGAAAGTTATGTGATGATAAAAAAACTGCTTGAAGAACATATCCCACAAGCGGTGTCAGATTATCGGCGTTTAAATGACTTGGGTGATGATAGAACCAAAACCATCACCATTGCACAATCGGGTATCACAGGCAAACAGGCTTTATTAGACGTGCTAAATACCATTAATGCCCAATTTGATGACATGACCGATGCCATTTATCATCAAGATGGGCAAAAGCTGTTGATAGCCAATCGTTATCTTAAGTCACGTTTTGATGAAGCACAACGGTAAGTCTTATGGTGTGATAGCCCTAAGTTAAGTTGATGTTATGTGATAAGTTGATGTTCAGTGATGTGATGAAGCGATGCGGTAAAATAAGCGATGTGGTAAATATGGGGGCAGATTATGGGGGTAGTGCTTGGGATTGTGGCGGTATTGGGTGTGGGTGGTGCGTATGTGTTGCGTAAAGGTTGGTTTGCGTTTCATAAAGCGGTGGGAATCACGCCCGGAACGATGATTTATGTGCCACCTGAGCAGTATCAGCCAGTGTTGTTGCATCTGCCACTTGATAAAAATCAGCTTATGGCGTTGCCAGTTACCATGCGACAAAGACTGGCTCAAATAGACCAAAAAGCTCAACGTTTACAATCTTATCATGATAAGCCATCTTTACATTACCCTGATGAGAGACGTTTTGTATTGGTGAGGCTGTTACAAAATGAGTTGCCACAGGCGATTGGCCATTATCACCGTTATCAACATGAGCGATTGTCTAAACATTCATTTGATGTGTCAAAGTTTGATGTAAACAAGGTTGATGTAAAAAAAGTTGATATGCCCAAGGCAGATGATGAATCTTTGCAACTGCTTGAGCATATCATGATGAATGTTGAAAGTCGATTAGATGCTCTGCTTAATGACCATGAATCAGACAGTTTACATGAACTCAATGTCATCAAACGCTACCTTGATATAAGGTGATTGGACATAAAATAATTAAAAAGTGGTCAGTGGTTTGTTGTCAGTCTGTCAAAAGCGTTGATTGGCTAGCGACGATGCACATGCTTGCCACGGCGAGCTTTGAGTGGGTTTTTCTTGATGCGTTCAGTTTTGCGTTTTGCCATGCCATAAAGCCCTGTGCCTTGACGTGGGCGAAGGTTGACCAACTCAATTAAAGAATGAATGTCTTTTTTATCCAATTCAATAAACCGCCCTGTTCTTAGTTCTTTGGGCAGATTGACCGTGCCATATTGGGTGCGTAATAGTCGTGATACCCTCAAGCCTTGTGATTCAAATAATCGTCTGACTTCACGGTTACGCCCTTCTTTTAACCGCACATGATACCAGCGGTTGACCCCTTCACCCCCCCCTTCGACAATGCTGTCAAATTGAGCTGGCCCATCTTCTAGTTGCACGCCTTGTGTTAGGTTGCGTGCCATCTCTGGAGTAACTTCACCGAGTACTCGAACGGCGTATTCTCGCACCACTTCGTTAGATGGGTGCATCAGCCGATGTGCCAACTCACCATCATTCGTAAACAGTAACAAGCCTGTGGAGTTGATGTCTAAGCGACCGACCATTACCCAACGGTCATTGGTAAGCTTGGGTAAGCGGTCAAAAACGGTGGGGCGACCTTCGGGGTCATGGGCAGAGCAAATTTCACCTTCGGGCTTGTAATATGCCAGCACTCGGCGGCGTTTTTCGTTTTCGCTTTTAAATTTAATGGGGCGGCCATCAACACGGATATCATCACCTTTGCCAACACGGTCGCCAATGCTGGCAATCACCCCATTAATAGACACTCGCCCTGATTTGATGATGTCTTCCATCTGCCGTCTTGAGCCTAAGCCCAATCTTGCCAGTGTTTTTTGTAATTTTTCGGTATTGCCTGTGGCGATGCTGGCGGTGATACTGGCATGGCTGGTCTGTGTGGCATTGTCTGTGGTATTGTCGTGGGACATGGTGGCTCCAAATTTGGCGTTAGACATTTCACAATGTGTGCAGATGCCAAAGGATAGGTTTGGCTTGATTGGTGTTTCATCAAGCAAGTCAAACAGTCAGAATAAACTAAAAATAAGAATAAACATAATCATAAAGCTGCCATTTTATAACAATCTTAAGCATTTTGATAGTTTTGGTGGTTGGGTAAATGGCTTTTTGCAAGCTAATTGATTAAAATAGACCAGCGACCAGCGATTAGTCAGATGACAGACAATCATCAGTGTTTGAATCTTTTTATGATGATGTTGGTTGAAAGTAATATAAGTAATCATGGTTGAAAGTAATCATGGTTTTGAAAGTAATAATGGTTGGTTGAAAGTGATATGAGTGCAAGCCAAAATGACATGATGATAAATGATATGGTGATATACGATTCATTGATGGGTAAAAAACGCCCCTTTGTCCCTATACACGCTCCCAAAGTTGGTATGTATGTGTGTGGCATGACGGTGTATGATTATTGTCATATCGGACATGCACGGGTCATGGTTGCGTTTGATGTCATTGTTCGTTGGCTACGACATCGGGGTTATGATGTGACTTACGTGCGTAATATCACCGACATTGATGACAAAATCATTCAGCGTGCCAATGACAACAACGAGTCTATTCACGACTTGACCGCTCGCTTTATTACCGCCATGCACGAAGATGCTGATGCGTTGGGTTGTCAACGCCCTGATAAAGAACCTAAAGCCACCGATTTTATTGATGACATGCAGGGCATGATAGCCACCTTAATGGATAGGCAGTTCGCTTATGTGGGTGATGATGGCGATGTGTATTATGCCGTCAACCGCTTTGCTGATTATGGCAAACTGTCCAAACGTAAACTTGACGACATGCAGGCAGGTGAGCGAGTGGCAGTTGCTAAAAGCAAAAAAAGCCCATACGACTTTGTGTTATGGAAAGCCGCCAAAGTAGGTGAACCACAGTGGGCATCGCCTTGGGGAGCAGGTCGCCCTGGTTGGCACATTGAATGCTCTGCCATGAGTACGCAGTGTTTGGGCAATACTTTTGACATTCATGGTGGTGGACATGACCTGCAATTTCCGCATCATGAAAATGAAATTGCCCAATCTGAAGCTGCAACAGATTGCCATTATGCCAACACATGGATACATGTTGGTTTTATTAATGTAGATGGTGAAAAAATGAGCAAATCTTTGGGTAATTTTTTTACCATTCGTGATGTGATTGGTAAGTATCACCCTGAAACGGTGCGTTATTTTATTTTATCCAGTCATTATCGCAGTCAGGTGAATTTTTCTGACACAGCCCTTGACGAAGCACACGCCAGCTTAAGCCGTTTATATCATGCGTTAAAATCGGCTGAGCAGTTTTTGGGGGTTGAAATTGCCCCCTCCCTATCGGCAGATGCGTTGAGACAAACGGACTTTAAACAAACGGATAACAGGATAAGCCAATTTGAGTCGGCGATGAATGATGACTTTAATGTGCCAGCAGCATTGACCGTGTTGTTTGGCTTGGCCAAAGAATTGAATGTTGCCATTAAAAATGAAGATAAAAACTTAGTCATGGATTTGTACGCCAAACTCAAATATCTGGCCATGCCTTTAAATATATTACAGTCATCGCCACAAGAATTTTTGCAAGCGTTGGTTGGTGGTGTGCGTGGTGATGCTGGATTACGTGGCGAGCAAATCGAAGCGAAAATCCAACAACGTGCTGATGCAAAAGCGAGCAAAAACTATGCT
This sequence comes from Lwoffella lincolnii, assembly GCF_037201985.1. Taxonomy (NCBI): domain Bacteria; kingdom Pseudomonadati; phylum Pseudomonadota; class Gammaproteobacteria; order Moraxellales; family Moraxellaceae; genus Lwoffella; species Lwoffella lincolnii. Next base: position 808,768 of record NZ_CP147511.1, read on the forward strand.
CAAGCTGATGCCATTCGTGCTGAACTTTTGGCTCAAGGCATTGAATTGGAAGATGGTAGACAAGGGACGACATGGAGAAGGATTTAATGGTCATGACATGATGAGTCTGGTTTGGTTGACTGATTGGGCTTGCTCAGATGTTTTTGTCAGCTTGCATAAAATCTATTTGCATAAACGCCATGATTGGCATAATATATGCAGTTAATCTAAAAAATTATCTGGTGGTGTCAGTTGAACTTATTCATATTCGTACCAACAGTTTATACCAACAAACGACATCAAAAGGCTGGGCAGGCAACTGTTCAGCCTTTTGTGGTTATGAGTTTCCCAAATTCTTAGTTTAAAGACTTAGTTTAAAAAGTTGATGGCTGATAAAATTAATGGCTTATAAAGCGAATCACGGTTATTAGTTATTTATTAGTTATTGAGTTAATTACAAGCAAATGACAGGTGTCTATTCTTATGTTACGAATTGTCAATGAAGCATTAACCTTTGATGATGTTCTTTTATTACCTGCCTACTCTGAGGTATTACCAAAATCAGTGGATTTACGCACTCGCTTGACCAAAGGCATTCAGCTTAATCTGCCCATCATCTCCGCTGCCATGGATACGGTTACCGAATCTAGCATGGCAATTACCATGGCACAACTGGGTGGCATGGGTATTTTGCATAAAAACATGAGCATCGAAGAACAAGCCACTAAAGTGCGTCGAGTCAAGAAATTTGAAGCAGGTACGGTGGTTGATCCGATTACCGTTACCCCTGATGTCCGTGTTGGTGAGCTGTTACGGCTGACAAATGAGCATAACATCAGTGGTGTTCCTGTGGTCGAAGCAGGCAGTGATAAAGTGGTGGGCATCGTAACGCATAGAGATTTGCGATTTGAGACCAATCTTAATCAACCTGTTGCCAATGTCATGACACCAAAAGATAAACTGGTAACGGTCAAAGAGGGTGAAAATAACGAGAACATCAAAAAACTCTTGCACGAACATCGCATTGAAAAAGTCGTGGTCATTGATGATGATTTTAATCTTAAAGGATTGATTACCGTCAATGATTTTGCCAAAGCAGAAAACAACCCTAATGCCTGTAAAGATGACAAAGGCAGGTTGCGTGTGGGGGCTGCTGTGGGGACGGGGGTAGACACGCAAGCACGCATTGAAGCTTTGGTGGCCAATGATGTGGACGTGATAGTGGTGGATACCGCTCACGGTCATTCTAAAGGCGTGATTGAGCGGGTCGCTTGGATTAAAAAACACTTCTCTCACATTCAAGTCATCGGTGGCAACATTGCCACAGGTGATGCGGCACTTGCTTTGCGTGATGCTGGGGCAGATGCGGTCAAAGTGGGCATTGGGCCGGGGTCAATTTGTACCACTCGCATCATTGCTGGCATTGGTGTGCCACAAATCTCTGCCATTGATGATGTTGCGACTGCTTTAAAAGACAGCATTCCATTGATTGCTGATGGTGGTATTCGTTTCTCTGGTGATATGGCAAAAGCCATCGCTGCTGGGGCATCGTGTATCATGGTTGGCTCATTATTAGCTGGCACAGAAGAAGCCCCAGGAGAGGTTGAATTGTTCCAAGGTCGCTATTATAAAGCTTATCGTGGCATGGGCAGTTTGGGGGCAATGTCTGGTCAAAATGGCTCGTCAGATCGCTATTTTCAAGATGCCAAAGACGGCATGGAGAAGCTTGTGCCAGAGGGTATTGAAGGACGTGTGCCTTATAAAGGGCCAGTCAGTGGCATCATCAGCCAAATGGCAGGTGGCTTACGCTCATCGATGGGGTATACAGGCAGTGCCACCATTGAAGAGATGCGTAAAAACCCTAAGTTTGTGCGTGTGACGTCAGCAGGCATGAAAGAATCACATGTGCATGATGTGCAAATCACCAAAGAAGCCCCAAATTATCGCATTGGATAATCTGGATAATGGCAAGTAAAAAAAGTAAAAACCAAACATTTTGGCAAAAAGACGTTTATCCTAAGTAATAGAAAACTAAGTGGTAGAAAACTAAGCAGCAGGAGATGGGCAGATGAGTTATTTTGGCACTGATGGTATTCGTGGTCGCTTTGGTGTGTTTCCCATCACCCCTGATTTTGTGATGGCGTTAGGTTATGTGACAGGTCAAGTATTGGTTGAACAAAATGGTCATCATGACAACCATGGTGATAAGCATGGCAATAAGATTCCCAGCGTGTTGATTGGTAAAGACACACGGCTATCAGGTTATGTGATAGAAGCGGCATTGCAAGCAGGATTTAATGCTGCTGGGGTGGATGTGTATATGCTAGGACCATTGCCCACACCTGCCATTGCCCATCTGACTCACAGCTTTCATGCTGATATTGGGGTGGTGATTTCTGCATCGCATAATTCGTTTGAAGACAATGGCATCAAGTTTTTTTCAAGTGAAGGAAAAAAGATATCTGATGACATGCAAGAGAACATCAATGCCAAACTTGATGCCTTAATGCAACAACAAGCCCAGTTTTATACACAGTTGGGCTTGGCATCTTTGCCATCAGTATTTATCAGCACAGATGCCAAATCATTAGGAAAAAACCACCGCATTGACGATGCTAAAGGGCGTTATATCGAATATTGCAAAGGCACATTCCCTTATCAATTAAGCTTGGATAATTTGACCATTGTGGTGGATTGTGCCAATGGCGCAGGGTATGGCGTTGCTCCCAGAGTATTCAGAGAGCTTGGGGCAAGGGTTGTTGCCATTCATCATGAGCCAAATGGCGTTAATATCAACGCTGATTGTGGTTCAACTCACCCCAAAAGCCTACAAGAGCAAGTGCTGGCACACAAAGCAGATGTTGGTATCGCCTTAGATGGTGATGGCGACCGCATCATCATGGTTGACCACACAGGATCGGTGGTAGATGGTGATGGCATCTTGTATGTTTTAGCACTTCAAGGTGATGACAAGCCTGATGGGGTGGTTGGTACATTGATGACCAACATGGCATTGGCGGTGGCATTGGCAGAGCAGGGCATTGAGTTTATCCGTGCTAAGGTGGGTGATCGCTATGTATCACAAGAGCTTGAAGCACGTGGTTGGCAGTTGGGGGGAGAAAGCTCAGGGCATATTATTTGCTTGGATAAAAGCAGCACAGGAGATGCCTTGGTGGCTGCCTTACAAGTACTGGCATTGATGGTGGCACAAGATAAATCACTGGCTCAGTTGCTAGAAGGTTTTAAACCATGGCCACAAATTTTGGTCAATGTTAGACCAGAACACATACAAGACCCATATCAATCACCAACGTTAGTGAATCGATTTGATCAAGCAAATAAACAGTTGGCTGGGCGTGGTCGTCTGCTTATTCGCAAATCAGGTACAGAACCCATCATTCGAGTGATGGTTGAATCTGATGATGAAATAGAATGCGATGTGCTGGCAAATGAGCTGGCAGAGTTGATTAAAACAGAACTGGCATGACACACATGCAGTACACACACCATAACACACATCACAATGAGGATGATAATGACCATGGATTTTTCAGAACAACGCTTGTCTTACGAACAAGGACAACTTGATGAAACCAGCTTACCAAACGATGCCAAGGCATTGTTTGAAGGCTGGATAAAACACGCCATTGATGCCAAGGTTGCTGAGCCGTACGCCATGAGCCTAGCAACTTGTGGTACTGATGGCAAACCTGCAGTACGCATCGTGTTATTGCGTGAAATAAAACAGACAACAGATGGCTTTGCTTTGGTATTTTATACCAATTATGACAGTGCAAAGGGCATTGATTTGACCCAAAATCCCAATGCTGAAGCCTTGTTTTTTTGGCAAAGTCAAGAAAGGCAAGTACGTCTGTCTGGTCAAGTCAGTAAATTAGATGTCGATAAATCACAAAAGTATTTTCATAAACGCCCAATTGATAGCCAAATAGCCGCTTGGGTTAGCAACCCACAGAGCGGACAAGTCAGTAATAGACAAGTCATGGAAGATAAATTTGAGCAATTAAAGCAACAACATGCAGATGATGATGTCATTGCCATGCCATCTTTTTGGGGTGGCTATCAATTAGATGTCAGCGAAGTTGAGTTTTGGCAAGGTCGAGCCAATCGAATGCACGACCGCATCGTTTATCGTAAAAAAGATAACGGACAAGGATATGATGTCCATCGTTTGTTGCCTTAAAGTCATGGTGATGAGATGACGATGACAGAAGAAGAACTTGAATTTTTATCTGACCGTCATTCTTTGGCCGTCGCTCAAGCATGCCACCCACCCATCACAGGACGGCATGAAGTTGATGCCAATACCGTTGGCATGCGTTTGGATAAAGCGGCGGCATTGGTCTTTTCGGAACATTCAAGGGCACAGCTACAAAACTGGATAGCTTCTGGTGAATTGACAGTCAATGCACAGATTAAGAAAAGCAAATACCGCTTAAGCTTAGGTGATGAACTGCTACTAAATGCCAGCGTACAAGAGCATGGCGATGACTTACCAGAAGATTTGCCGATTGATGTGGTGTATGAAGATGACAGCGTGCTTGTGGTTAATAAACCTGTTGGTATGGTGGTGCACCCAGGTGCGGGCAATTGGACAGGCACATTGGTCAATGCGTTGCTGTTTCATTATCCTGATTTTGCCCCATTGCCCAGAGCGGGGTTGGTGCATCGTATCGATAAAGACACATCAGGTCTGTTGATGATTGCCAAAACCAAATATGCTCAACAACATCTGACCGACCAGCTTAAAGATAAAAGCCTTTATCGCCATTATCAATGTGTGGTGGTAGGCGATGCTCAGCACCTATCACGCCATCGCATCATAGACGAACCCATCGCCCGTCACCCCACCGTTCGCACCAAGATGAGCGTGCAAGCACATGGCAAAGAGGCCCAAACGCATATTGTTACCATCACTAAACTTAACGAATGCCATAGTCTGCTTGATGTTGAGCTAAAAACAGGGCGTACCCATCAAATTCGTGTGCATTTAAGTCATATTGGCTGTCCGTTGGTGGGTGATTCGCTCTATGGCTCACGTAACCAGTTGCGAGCCAGTCTCAGCCCCATTCAAAGGCAAGCAATCAAAGATTTCCCAAGACAAGCCTTGCATGCTTACGAGTTGGGTTTTTTACACCCAAAAAGTGGTCAACTCATTAAAGTTACTGTACCACCACCCCAAGACATGCAAGCGTTGATTAACACTCTAAAGGAGTGATGTGTGTGTTTGGTTTATCTCTTTGCCACCATGTAATCTCCATCATGTCATCTGTAAGACGAATCCGTGAGACATCAACATGCAACCATCACCTTATTTTAAGCCTGATTTTAAACCTTGGCGAGTCATTCATCAAGACAACGACATCATGGTGGTGCAGACCCTTGCAAAAAACAACACAGATACAGATAATACACTTGTTTTAAATGATGCGATGATTGCTGATGACGCACCATATGGGGCGTTTAATCTTGGGTTACATGTGCAAGATGATGCCAATAAGGTATTGGCAAATCGAGCGTATTTATTGGCAAATTTGAGCCAACAATCCACCAATGTCAGTATCAATGTCAATATTAATGTCAATGATAAGCCCACCACCAATGGTGATAATGTCATTCACCGAATTCATTGGCTAAATCAGGTACATGGCAATGCCATCATTGATGGTGATGAACAGATGTTATCCATCAAAGCTCCCAATGCTGATGCCTTGTTTAGCCGTAATAAAGGCGTGGCATTAGCCATCATGACCGCTGATTGTGTGCCGATTTGTCTGCACTTTGTTGATTTGGGTATGATTGCTTGCATTCATGCAGGCTGGCAGGGCTTGGCAAATGGCATTATTAAAAAAACCATCAACACTGTTTTGCAATCAGCCAAAGCCTTACAATCAGCCACAAACAATCAGCAACCATCTAACCATTCTTGTCCAAACCCTGCTGGGCTAACAATAAAGGCATTTATGGGAGCATGTATCGGTGGACAAAACTATGAAGTGGGCATTGACTTAGCTCACAAGCTTGTCAGCCAAAGTTTGGCACACCATGCCGATTTATCCAGCGAACACATAAGTCATGCAAACAACAATGTACATAACAACGCACATAATAGCATCGTAAAAAATCACAATGCTGACAACAAACTATTTAATCTAATCACTCAGGCACATGCTCAACCCCAAAAGACTTGGCTGAATATCCAAGCACTCGCCATTTGGCAACTCGAGCAAATCGGTAGGCAAGCTCAAATTAACATACAGTTATACAACCGCCAAGCACCTTGTGGCTATGCTGATGATGCCTATTATTCACACCGTAGAGCCACGCACATGGGGCAGAAGCACACTGGCAGAATGGCCATGTTGATTGTCAGATGTTGATGTGTTTATTGTTGTTATCTATTATTGTTATCTGTCATTTTTATTTATCGTTATTTATCGTTGTCATCTGGGGAAAATGCACTGTCCAAGGCTTGTTGTACAGATTCTATCCGATTTTGACAAACCTTATAAGCCGTGATGGACTCTTCCACGATTGTCATCAGATTATCGATGTCTGGTTCTTGTTGAGTTTGTAGTAAAGTCGCATTGGTTTGTAAAATATCGTAAGCATCTTTGAAGGTTTTTGGGCCATTTTTGCGTTTACGAGTTGGGCTTGTGGTTTGTTTCATGGGAGTTCCTTTAATGGAATTTTTTATATGGGATTACCTTTATGATGGGGATATGATGGTGGCATTTGCTTGCCCATCTTTAAATTCTAACTGAATCTGCTGACCGAGATTTAAGTTTTTAACCGTACTGATTGCTTTGCCATGGTGGTCTTTGATAAGCACATAGCCTTTCTCTAACACTCGCTTAGGGTGTTGTGTTAATATCATCTGTTGTTGGTGTTGCGTTTGTTTTTTAGCAGTTGCTAACTGCCAGTATGCTGATTGTTTGACCTGTAAAAGCTGTTGGTCAGCTTGGTTGGAAGTGGATTTTAAGTCATAAAAAGCATGTTGTTTCACCTGATTGATATGAGCATCACACCGTTGATGAACTTGGTGGATTGCAACGTGTGACTGTCTTTTAACCAACTGCAAATAAGACACGCATTGGGTTTTGGCAATGGCAGTTTGTTGCATACTGGCAGATTTGATGTGCATCATTTGTGTGTGATTCAGCGTATGAGCCAAAGAGGTCAAGCGGTTAGCAGTGGTTTGTATGTTGATGAATGCTTGCTGAGCTTGATTCGTGATGGTTTGTAGCTGGTTGATGATGCCAGTAATCACTTTAGATGGGGTATCAAAACGACGCTGTGCCACATCATCTAAGATGACTCGGTCTCGTGCATGACCGATTCCCACCCAGACAGGCACAGGTAACTTTGCAACCAATACCGCAAGCTCATAGTCATTAAGATACGCCAAATCCCCCACCGAACCACCACCACGAATGATGACCACAACATCAGGTCGAGAAGTTAACTGTCTAAATGCCAATGTGATGGCTTCTTGGATTTCTTTGGGAGCATGATTGCCTTGAAAGGTGGCATGATAATAATGGAACTGGCATACGCCATGCTGTTCTAATAAATCAGACTCTTTGCGAAAATCTCCCAAACCTGCTGCATCTTGGGGAGCGATGACCAACACATGTTGAATATCAAAAGGCTTGGGGATTTTTTGATTGGCATGTAGTAAATTTTCATTGTCCAAACGTTCAATCATGGCGGTATATTGCCTTGCCAAATCACCCAACGTATAATTAGGGTCAATGTCATCTATGTTTAAAGAAAAACCATATAGACGATGAAAATTGGCAGCCACTTTGAGCATGACGCTAAGATTGGCAGTCAGCTCTGACCCTGTGGCATGACGAAATTTGTCCAATACCCCACTTGCTTGATAACGCCATAAGGTGGCTCGGCAACTTGCCACAACGCTACCATCATCTGACTTTTCTGCCAGTTCAAAATAGTAATGCCCAGACTTTGACGACAGATTGCGGATTTCTGCTTTGACCCATACTTTATGATTAAACGTGTGGCTAAGCACCATGGAGACAGCAGACAGATAGTCAGATAAATTAAGTACCGTGTCATCAAACTCATCATCAGACTTATGTTTGGCTTGTTCTTTTTCAGACATGGATAATGTTTGCTGATGCGAATCAGATTGATATGAGTCAGGTTGGTCATCAGTCATGGCATTGATTATGGGTTTTAATATTATGGGTTTTAATAATGTGTGGGGCAATGTGTGAGGGTGTGTCCTTCATGTTATTCATTTTACTTTAATTTAATGAGAATTGCATTGTTTGGGTTAAAAAATCAACATCTCTTTTATCATGATGCGGTTTGGTTTGGGCAGGCACAATTTTATCTGCATAAAGAACATCAAAATAAAAAGCATCAAAAGGCTGATAAAAAATTCATACAAAGCCAAGCAGTCAGAGAATTACTGACCAAGTTATTGGCTTATTATCACATTCACACACAACTCAATGACAGCAACTATCCTTATCGATTAGACGATGGTAAATGGGTGTCTTTTAGTCACAGTAAAGCGTATGTGGCAGTTGTGGTGTCTAATGAGCCAGTGGGAATAGACATAGAGAAAAATCCTGTTAGCATCAAGGTGGCAGAGCGATTTTTTTGCCAAGATGAGTGTGATTACCTAACAACGTTGCCAAAGCATCAAAGTGATGCTTGTTGTAAATTATTATGGCAAATAAAAGAATGTTTGATAAAAATTGAGCAAATAAGTTTGATAGATGGGTTAAAGATAAATGTGTTAGATGCCATATTATCAGCAAATAGTCAATCCGATGGTTTAAATCACCTTGTTTGTAAGCAGCCCATAAAGTTGGAAATCAAAGGGTATGGCAGTTATCATTTTTATTGCCATCAGCTTAATGATTTGCAATTTAGCGACTTGCCATTTAACGATTTGGTTATCTTGCTGAAACCAACATCATGAAATAAATAAAAAAGAACACAAACATAAAAGCTGAGCAATTTTGCTCACCTTTTATGTTTTGCTGTATTTTACGATATTTTTTAAGTGTTGCTTAATGCTTAGAAGCGATAAGTCACACCAACTTTAGCGATTGGGTACCACTTAAGATCAGTCTTGACACTATTTGTAATTTTATTTTCAAGTTCTTGCTTAGCATTTTCGATTGCTTGAGCTTGTGCTACATTCTGGCCATCTTTTGTGGTTTGTTTGACGGTACCAGTTACCTTGGTAGTGGATTTAAAATCACCCATATAAGCTGCACCCACTTCAGCAAATGCACCCCAACGATCGCCGATATTAGGACGGAAACCAAGAGTGGCATAAGGGGCTAGGCGGTTTTTATTTTTAGCACGTACTTCAATGGCAGCTTCATCGCTAAGAGTAAATTTATTTTTATTATTATCAAAACTGATAGAATTGTCAGTGCCAGTAGATTCTGAAGTTACTTTAATATTAAGCTCATTTTTAGGCACCATTACCCCTGTACCCACGGTAAAGGAATTTTTGAATGGACGCATTTGTACGGCTAAGTAAGGGTTGCTATATTTAACTTTATAGTCTAATTTACCTTTAAAATCACCATAGCCTTCACCCAAAACTTTATCATAATTAATCCAAGAGTCGTTGGCGTTTAGTTTGGTATCACCCTTAAGGTCCATACCACTCCAACCTGCTTGTAGCTCGGTTGATTCATTCACACCCCAAGCAATATTAGCACCATAACCTAATGTGCCAATCTCAGCACTGATGGCGGCTGGGTGTGTGGCAGTTTGGAAAAAATTAGTGGCACTTTCGCCCACTTGTATGGCAGCCATAGAAGAAGTAGATGCCAATACAGCAGCAGCGATGGCAGAATAAGAAAGTACTTTCATATTAAGTCCTTAACGTTGAAAAATCAGTCACCAAAAGTAACTGTTGGTGATGTTTTGATGATAATTAGAAATGTATGATGATGCCAGTTAGCATGCCCCTAGCATCATCCATAAAATCTATAAATTCATTAACCTTGAAATATTATGTCATATTTTAGCGGTCATGTGCAAAGTTAATTGTTAACTTTTCCGTTTAAATGTAACCAAATCTCAAAATTATGTAATCTAATGTAGTCATGCTCCTGTTGTTGGGTGAAGTGAATGCCGTTAAATCGATGCAATTAAAATTACCCAATGCACTTAGCCCTGTTCATTTTGCGTTTGTGCTTGATGCACTGCCAATGCTGTCATGTTGACAATACGACGAGCGGTTGCTGATGGTGTTAGGATATGCACAGGTTTGTTTGCCCCCAGTAAGATGGGTCCAATGGCGGCACTGTTTGTGGCGGCTTTTAGTAAGTTAAACGCAATGTTGGCAGCATCCAGTGATGGCATGATAAGTAAATTGGCTGAGCCTTTGAGTGTAGTGAATGGGAATTCTTGTTGACGTAAGACTTCATTAAGTGCTGAGTCGCCGTGCATTTCACCATCAAACTCAAAATCCACATTCATGCGTGTTAAGATGTCATGAGCGTTACGCATCTTACAAGCATCTTGTTTGTCTGATGTGCCAAAGTTAGAGTGAGACAAAAGTGCCACACGAGGTGTGATGCCAAAGCGTCGCATTTCTTGGGCTGCTAAGATGCTCATCTCAGCAATCTGTTCAGCCGTGGGATTTTCGTGAATGTATGGGTCAGCAATAAAAATGGTGCGGTCTTGCATCAATACCGCTGACATCGAATAAAAATCATTGACGTCTTCTTTTTTACCAATGACATTTTTGATGTAAGACAGATGTAGTCCATAATGGCCAAACGTCCCACAAATTAGACCGTCTGCATCGCCTTTTTCTACCAATAATGCTCCGATAAGGGTGGTTTTGCGACGCACATCACGGCGAGCAAGCTCAATGCTGACCCCACGTCGTTGATTGTTTTTATAATAAAATTGCCAGTAGTCATTGTAGCGTGGGTCGTTGTTGGGATTGACAATTTCTAAATGTTGGTCTTTTTGTAGTCGTAAGCCCAACTTATTGATGCGGTCAATAATCACTTCTGGCCGCCCCACTAAAATTGGCTTGGCAATGCCTTCATCTACCACCACTTGTACGGCACGCAACACATTGATGTCTTCACCTTCGCTAAAGACAATGCGTTTGGGAGCGGTTTTTGCTTTAGCAAACACAGGTTTCATGATTAAAGCTGAGTTGTAGACAAATTCAGACAGCTTTTGCCGATAGGCGTTAAAATCTTCGATGGGCAGTGTTGCCACGCCTGAATCCATGGCAGCTTTGGCAACCGCAGGGGCAATTTCAAGAATTAGGTTGGGTTCAAGTGGTCCTGGAATCAGATACTCTTTGCCAAAGCTTTTTAGTTTATCGACCTCTTTTTTGGCATAATTGGTTGGTGTTGCTTCGACATGAGCCATGGCAGCGATGGCTTTTACGCAAGCAATTTTCATCTCTTCGTTGATTGTTGTTGCTCCCACGTCCAATGCCCCACGGAAAATATAAGGGAAGCATAAGGCGTTATTAACTTGGTTGGGATAATCAGAGCGACCTGTTGCCATGATGACATCAGGGCGAGCAGCGTGGGCTTCTTCGGGCATGATTTCAGGATTTGGGTTAGCTAGGGCAAAGATAATGGGGTCTTTTGCCATGCGTTTAACCATATCTTGGGTTAAGATGCCTGCCATGGACAAGCCTAAAAACATGTCTGTGCCATCGATGATGTCATTAATGGTTTTGGCATCTGTGGCTCTGGCATAGCGTTGTTTTGACGGGTCTAGATTGTTACGGTCTGTGCTGATGATGCCCCTTGAGTCGGCAACATAGATGTTATTTTTATTGACACCTAATGCACACATCAGGTCAAGACATGAAATGGCAGCTGCTCCTGCACCAGAACAAACCACGGTGATGTCTTCGATGCGTTTGTTGGTCAGTATCAAGGCATTGAGTAGGGCAGCACCTACGATAATCGATGTGCCGTGTTGGTCATCATGGAACACAGGAATGTTCATGCGTTCTCTGAGCTCTTTTTCGATTTTAAAGCATTCTGGGGCTTTGATGTCTTCTAGGTTGATGCCGCCAAAGGTTGGTTCAAGTGCTGCCACCGCTTCGATGAATTTATCAGGGTCATTTTGAGCAATTTCAATGTCGAATACGTCAATGCCAGCAAATTTTTTAAACAATACACCTTTGCCTTCCATGACAGGTTTAGACGCCAATGCGCCTATGTTGCCCAAACCCAAAACGGCAGTGCCATTGGTGATGACACCAACAAGGTTGGCACGTGCGGTGTATTTGGCTGCCATCTTGGGGTTTTTTTCGATTTCTAAACAGGGGACGGCGACCCCTGGAGAATATGCCAATGCCAAATCACGTTGGTTGGCAATTTGTTTGGTTGGGGTAACTGAGATTTTACCAGGCCTTGGGTGTTGGTGATAGTGTAGGGCGGATTGTTCTAAACTTTGTTGGTCAACCGCCTGTGTGGTATCGGCATGGGTGGTGTAGGTGGTGTTGCTCATAAGCTGTCTGTTATCCGTTAATGTGGTGAGTGTGAATGGAGTACAAAATAATGTGTTAAAGTGTTAAAGTATTAAAGTTATAAGGTGTTGAAGTTAAGTTAATAAGTTAAGTTGTATTTTTTAAAAACTGATAAAAACATTCTATCATTATATGGTTGCCATTGGCTATAGGTTAAGATGAACAGCTCAACGCCACCGGTCTTTGTCCCTTTGGTAAGACCAACAGGTCGGTATCACAAGCAAAGCCATGCTCATCAAATGGTTTGGCAAGCAAATGATACAGTCTGTCAACTTCGCTAAAATCTTGGGCTTTTGCTTGTGTGATGGCACGTTCTAGCATGCCATTACGCACAATGTATAAAGGATTTGTGTTGCTAAGTTGATTGATGGTTTTTGTTTCGTCTGTTATTGCCGTCAGATAACGCTGTCGCCAAGCCTGCCATGTGATTTTTGCAGTGGCACTCAACTGTTTTTCAAATTGTTGTGATAAAAATTGGTGGACACCGCTTGCCCCATCAAACAATCCTAACAGACCACGAAAGCTGTTATTATAATCCAACTGGTTTTGATGAATCAGCATCACAAAATCACGTGCCAGTTCATCATGGTTATTTTTATGGCCATTATCATGGCTGGTTGCGTTGGTCAAATCCTGCTCTAACCTGTGATTTAAACCCAAACCCAAACGCTGACACATCAGATGACGATATTTGGTGATGAATTCTTTTTCAAACTGCCCTAACGCCATGTCCAGCTTAGCTCGAGACAGACTTTGCACACTGCCCACACGGTAACGCAATAAATGTGGCAATGTGGTTTGTAAGTTCCACAAAGCCATGCTTGGTTGATTGGCATGGGTGTATCGCCCAAAGCTGTCAGAATGGTTGCTAATCCAGTGGGGGTCTAGTCGTTCCATAAAGGCATAAGGGCCAAAGTCTATCGTTGCTCCTGTTAAAGATAAATTATCGGTATTCATTACCCCATGAATAAAGCCGTAAGCTTGCCAATACGCCATCAGTTGGGCAGTTTTGCGAATGATTTGCTCGGTCATCGCCAAAATAGGCAGTGGGGCATCTTGACAATCAGAAAAATAAGTCTGCATGACATGGTCAATAAATCCATCAAACAAATCAGGGGCATAACTTGCCACCCATTCAAGATGCCCAAGCCGTATATGACAATTCGCCACTCGCATCAAGGCAGCAGCGGTCTCAACCTGCTCACGATACACTGGCAAATCAGAGCTGACAAAGCCCAACGCATTTGATGACGCAATGCCCAAATGAGTGAGGGCATGACCACCCAGATATTCTCGAATGGTACTGCGTAATACCGCACGACCATCACCCATGCGTGAATAAGGGGTACGCCCCACACCTTTAAGATGTAAGTCTGTCAGCTTACCATGATTGTCGATGACTTGAGCCATCAGTAAGCCACGTCCATCACCAAGTTGACCTGCCCAATGTCCAAATTGATGCCCAGCATACGCCATGGCAAGGGGGGCAAAGCCGTCTGGTATGTGTTGCCCTGCGATGATGTCCACCCAATTTGTCATTAAATTGACATCTTGAGACCAGCCAATATGCTCTGCCACTTGATGATTAAAATGCCCAATGACTGGATTGGGCAAAGGATTGGGGGCTTGACGATGATAAAGTCTTTGGTCTAGCTGATTGTATTGGTTGCAAAATTGCATCAGACCGATACTCGATATAATTGTTTAAGCACACTTTCTAACTGCTGACTGTGGGCATAAATTTTTTGTTCGATTTGCTTGTATTGATCTTTAAGTGCTTCATCTACTTCATGCAACCGTTCTGAGAATTCATTTTTTTTCATTTCAATGCTTTTCTTTTTTAATGCTTGCCATTCTTCGACCGTGGCATTAAAGGCATGATACTCATTGGTAATTTTGGTTTTGATGTTATCAAAGTCCATTAAATTAATATTCATGCTGGTGATTTTGTCCATACGAGCATTGGCACGAGTAAACTGCATCTGAACTTCAGCATGTTTGATGGTGGCATCATCAACGGTGCGTAAATCATTGGCTAAGCCAACTTTTGATAGTGCCAAAATTAACCACTTGGTTGGGTCGTATTGCCACCATTTAACGCCATTACGGTAGTCGTATTGAAAGTAGTGATGATAGTTATGATAACCTTCCCCCCAGGTAAAAATTGCCAACACAAAGTTATCACGAGCGGTGTTACTGTCGGTATAAGGGCGTGAGCCAAACATGTGGCATAAAGAATTGATAAAAAAAGTAAAATGATGCGTCAATACCAAGCGTAGCAAGCCTGCAATAATCAATGTGCCTGCAATATCACCAATCAACCAACCCACCAGTGTCATGATACCGATGTTGGTTAGTAATACCCAAATGCCATAGTATTTGTGCTGAATTTGTAATATTGGGTCTTTGAGTAAGTCGGGAATGTTTTTATAATCAAACTGTCCGCTGGGGTAATTTTTTAACATCCAACCAATGTGGCTAAACCAAAAACCACGGCGAGCAGAGTAGGGGTCTTTGTGTTCATCATCGACATGGCGGTGATGTGTACGATGTCCAGAACACCAGTCAAATGCCGAACTTTGCACCGCAAAAGTTGCTCCCAAAAGCAAAAAATATTTAACCATGGGGTGAGCGGTATAAGCACGGTGAGCTAACAAACGGTGATAGCCTGCGGTGATGCTCAAACCTGTCCATGCCATCATAAAGGCAAATAGCCACCAAACTGATGCGTTAAATTGATGTGTCCATAGATACCAAGGTACTAAAATCAGTGCCAGTAAAGGTGTGCTGACCAATATCACAGCAGGTATCCAGTTGATAGAAGCGTGGGTAAAATCATGTTCATGTTGGTTGGCGGTATCATGTTTACGGTGTGTGCTCATGGGAGATGTTCCTTAATCATCAATCATTTATCAAATATTCATCAATCAATCATCGTGCAATGTCATGATTTTAAATAACTGAGCTTATTTTACTAAAAATATTAATTCTAGTGAACACTTGTAACGCATTATTTTTATCCTCCGTTGCCGTAAAACCACAGCCTTCAGGCGGTGGATATAAGGCAATTGTTAAATGCGATAAGTTTTGCCATACTCATCTCACTATATTCAATGTCTTACATTCCACAGTTAAGTTAAGACTAAATTGCGAGTACGCAGTAACTTAACTGGTAAGACGTTTCCAAACACACACTTAAGCTAATTCGTGTCTATGACAATCCTAACGGTAGGATTAGCTTAAAATAAGAACCTAAGATGTACGGTGTGTCGTACGGGCGGTTGCCACTATCTTAGGCTTGCGGTCGGGCTTGACCGTCTGGGAGCAGGAATCCCCGCACTTTAGGGCGGGGAGGAAGTCAAGGTTTGATTGGTGATTTTATTTGGCGGATTTTGACCAGACAGGTGAGCGAATCACCCCATTGGCAGTCTTACTAAAACTTTGTCCACCTGTCAATGAGCGTATGTTTATCACCCCATGATTGCCCTGCTTACTGGCGAACACCACCCGATTGCCACTGGGTGAGAAGCTGGCGGCTTCGTCAATGCCTGTGTTGCCTAAATTGGCAATCATCGCACCTGAGCCACTATTCATGATGGCGACACTGCGACCATTTAAAAAGGCAATATGATTGCCATCTGGGCTGATAGATGGTGTGGTGGCATAGTTGCCCACTTTTGACACACGGCTGATTTGCCCACTGCCAAATGTATAGCGATATATCTGTGGGCGGTTGACCCCAAGCTGGTCAGAGACAAACACAAACGAGCGACCGTCAGGGGCAAAGCTTGGCTGGATTTCATTACTTGGTAGACTTACCAAGCGTTGCACACTGCCTGTGCCTAATTGCAACAGATAAATATCAGCATTGCCCTGAAAACTGCTGGAGAACAACAGTTGACTGCCATCTGGGCTAAATGATGGGCTTAAATTATTGCCTTTATAGGGAGTAACCAACCTTGCACCACCACCATCGGCGTTTTGCACATAAATGACTGGCAATCCTTTAGGACGTTGTACGGCATAAGCAAGGGTGCGGCCATCAGATGACCATGTGGGTGAAAAAATTGACCCCTTGACTTGTGTGAGTGTGTGGGCATTTTCACCAGTCGCATCTATGATTTTTAGCTTAGAGAGTTTATTTTCGCCACTGCCTTGCTCTTCAATGTAGGCAATACGACCAGTAAAGTCACTTTCTTTACCTGTGATGAGTGAATAAATCTTATCGGCAACCACCAAACCTGCCAAATTTCGACTGCTGGTATTGTTGCTGACTTGGGTGCGTTGCTTGCCTTCCAGCACTCGCCCGCTCATCACATCGATGACTTCATATTCAATTACCAGTTTGCCTGCTTGACTGTGGGTGCTGCCAACAACAAGATAAGGAATACCAAGCTGTTGCCACTGTGATAAAGTGGCGGATAAATCGGTACTGCTGTGTGGCATCTGTGGTAGGTTTTGACTGGTAACGTTAAGCTCACTGCTGTTTAATTCTTTGATAACAATCGGCGAAATCACCCCATCATTGGCAAACGGCACAAACGCCACTTGGCTGTTTTGTTTGGGAGCAACAAACTCAATTTCAATGTCGGTATCGACGGCTTGAGCGGTTGGCATGATGGCGATTGTCAAGGCAACGCATAAAGATGATGCAAGCATGTGATGCTTGGATTGATGAAGTGGCCTATGGGTGGGTTTCATGGACATGGGTGGTATTCCTTGATGGCATGTTGGATATTGCTGTTAGCGATTAATGGCATGATGAAAAGTGATTAATATTAATATGGATAATCGCCAGCATGACTGATTGCCAGTATAACAAAGAAAAAAGCCTGACCGAAATGGAAATTTTCAACAAAAAACGGCCACTTACTGGGCAAGCAAACATGCGGTCTTTGATAAATGTGCTAAACTAACTGCATTTTATATTCAAATTCAACTTATATTCAAATTCAACAACTTTATCAATAGGTGCTGTATGGCTTCTTCTAACGACATGTCTAATCACAAGATTGACCCTTTATCAAGTACAACATCAAGCACAATTGCTTTTTCACAAGACGCAAACAACACCAAAGAATATCCAAATCGTATTGTCATTGAACTGGACAACACGTTGGGCAGTTTAGATGATGACGACGTGACTTTACCAAATATGAATTTGCCAAATGTATCAGACCCAAACGTAAGCCAAGACAAAGCAGAAAACAAATCGGCAGGTGGTTGGTTTAGCCGTATGAAATCAGGTTTGAGCAAATCACGCAAAAATTTGGCTGAAGGCATGGTTAATATTTTAATTGGTGGTAAAGAGATTGATGATGAACTGCTTGAAGAAGTTGAAGACCAGCTGTTGGTGGCAGATATTGGGGTAGAAGCGACCAATCGCATCATCACCAATCTGACTGAACAGACGGCAAGGGGAGATTTGATTTATTCCAATGCCTTATATAAAGCCTTGCAACAGGAACTGGTGGGTATTTTAAGCCCAAAAGTTGCCCCTTTACAGATTGATTATGCTAAACGTCCGTTTGTGATTTTGGTGGTTGGGGTGAATGGCGTGGGCAAAACCACCACCATCGGTAAACTGGCAAAACGCTTACAACACCAAGGCAAATCAGTGATGTTGGCGGCGGGTGATACGTTTCGAGCGGCTGCCACTGAGCAGTTGCAAATTTGGGGCGAGCGTAATGGCATTCCTGTGGTCGCCCAAGGTCATGGCTCAGACAGTGCATCGGTGATATTTGATGCCATGCAATCAGCCAAAGCCAAAAATATTGATGTGCTGATTGCAGATACTGCAGGTCGTCTACAAAATAAAACCAATCTGATGGCAGAATTAGAAAAAGTGGTCAGGGTGATGAAAAAAGCAGATGACACCGCACCCCATGAAACCATGATTGTTCTAGATGCAGGCACAGGACAAAATGCCATCAACCAAGTACAAATCTTTAATGATGCTGTGCCACTAACAGGCATTACCATCACCAAACTTGACGGTACTGCCAAAGGTGGCGTGGTGTTTAACATTGCAAATACCGCAGACATTCCCATTCGCTTTATTGGTGTGGGTGAGTCTATCGATGATTTACAGGCATTTAAACCAAAAGAGTTTGTGTCAGCATTGTTTGAAACCGATAAATGAGGGTGTCATTTAGCCACCAGAAGATGTGTTACCAGATTTGCCACTAAGCTACTGAAGCCATTGAGCCACTAGCCACTAAAGTTGTGCCAATATCTCTTCATGAATGAAGACATTGGTGTAGACTTCTTGTACGTCATCTAAGTCTTCTAACATGTCAATCATTTTGATGATTTTTTGAGCGTCTTCAAGATTATCAATCTCAGCGGTGGTAGATGGCGACATGGTCACTTCAGCATTGTCTGAGACCAAGCCTGCTGTGTCTAACGCATCTTTAACTTGACCAAAACCATCAGGCTCGGTGATGACCAATAACTGTTCGCCATCGTTTTCAATGTCGATGGCCCCAGCGTCCAACGCCACCATCATTACTTCATCTTCTAATGACACATCATCAAAGACAATTTCACCACGTTTGCTAAATAAATACGCCACTGAGCCAGATGTGCCAAGGTTGCCATCATATTTGCTAAACGCATGACGCACTTCACCCACGGTACGATTGACGTTATCAGTCATGGTTTCAACCAAGACTGCCACCCCACCAACGCCATAGCCTTCATAGGTAATTTCACTCATCTCACCACCTTCACCATTGCCAGCCCCCCGCTCAATGGCACGGTTAATGGTGTCTTTGGTCATGTTGGCGGATAGGGCTTTTTCAACTGCTGCACGCAGGCGTGGGTTACTGTTGGGGTCTGGGTCGCCTTGTTTGGTGGCAGATATGATTTCACGGATAATTTTGGTAAAAATTTTGCCACGTTTGGCATCTTCTTTGGCTTTGCGATGTTTGATGTTTGCCCATTTGGAATGTCCAGCCATGATGTCTCCTAAATTCAATTTAAATCAATGAAATACAATTAAATGCAATGTTGGTATAATAGATGGTGTGTGCATCACATGCGTGTTGTTTTTAGTGTAAGTATGACATTGTCAATGTTGCATTATTATAGTCAATTCCATGCCACATCGCCACTGTTAAGACCCCACATTGTTAAGACTTCACATATAAGACCCTCATCAACATAAACAAGCCACCACATGAAACAAACCTCCAGTTCCAGTAATCGCATCAGCAACTTACGCAATCACATTCACATCATCATCGAAGGCACAGACACACGCATGGGCAGGCTGTTTGACATTTTATTGTTGATTGTCATTGTTGCCAGTGTTGCTGTGGTGATGTTAGACAGCGTGTTTTATATGCGATTAAAATATGGGGTGGTGTTTTTTTATGCTGAATGGTTTTTTACCATTTTATTTACCATTGAGTATGGGTTACGTTTGTTCTCCGCTCCCAATCGTTTGCGTTATGCCTTTAGTTTTTTTGGTATTGTTGATTTGTTGTCGCTGTTGCCCAGCTATTTAAGTTTGTTCTTTGCAGGTGTGCATTATATTTTGGTGGTGCGGATACTTCGGCTGCTTAGAATATTTCGAGTACTTAATCTTGCCACTTATATGCAACAGGCAGGTTTTTTGGTGGCGGCACTAAAAACCAGCCGTCATAAGATTTTTGTGTTTTTTTTGGCGGTGTTGTTGCTGGTAACCATTTTTGGTTCGGTGTTGTATGTGGTTGAAGGTCCAGAAAACGGCTTTACCAGCATTCCTTTATCCATCTATTGGGCGGTGGTAACCTTAACCACAGTTGGTTATGGCGACATTTCCCCAAAAACTCACGTCGGACAAGCCATTGCAAGCATGGTGATGATTACGGGTTATTCCATCATTGCCGTGCCAACAGGCATTTTTACATCAGAGCTTGCCAAAAATATGCGTCCCCAACTACACCCAATCATTTGCCCTAACTGTGGCAAGTTTGGTCATGCGTCAGGGGCAAACTTTTGTGACCGTTGTGGGCATGATTTGCATGTTTAATGTTTGACTAGGCTAAGTTTTGGGTTTTGGCGTGTTTGTGCTAAATTCAATGGGTCAATGATTGTTTAATGATTTTTTAATGATTGTTCAATTATTGTTTAATATTGATTAATGTACTGCTTAACCAAAGGCGATAAGTCAATATTAACACCAAGATTGACTAAGTTCCAATATTGTCCAGACACCGTTCTATCCACCATCATGGTGGTGGCAGATGGTTGAAATTGGTTAAAATACTTCAGAGATTCTTTTGCCTTGGCAATGGCGTCATGATGCACTTGACTGCCAGCAAAATCAAATGAACCCTGTTGATAAGGGGTAATGGATAATGGTTTTAGCATGATGGCTAGCCAGTCGTGATAAAATTGTGCTGGCACGATGTCATCATCTTGACGGCGAATCCCCAACGCCACCAAATCTTGTTCAAGAGCGGTTACATCAGCTTTGATGGCATGACGCACCACCCGCTTAAACAAATCCACTTGTGCTTGACTGTAGGTGCGAATGCCACCAAAATCATACGCCACCACACTGCCATCAGGGCGAAAGGCAAAGTTGCCAGGGTGGGGGTCGCAGTGTAGGCGATATAGTTCAAACAGCTGACTGGCACTAAAATGAAACAAGTTGCTGGCGATGCGTTGCTTAATCTGATTATCCCACGTTGTTGCCACCGATAATGGCTCACCCAATTCTTGACTTAAAGTCAGTACTCGTTTGGCACAGTGACTGCCGATGACTTTTGGGATAACCAAACCATCATGCTGAGCGTGAAAGTTAGCAAAGACTTTTAAGTTTTGGGCTTCTTTGACATAATCCAACTCTTCTTTTAGGCTCTGGCGGATTTCAGCAAAAATTTGCTCTTGCAAGTACTTACTCATATTGAGCACACCTGTCAGTCGTAGAGCCATGCGGATTTGTTTTAAGTCGCTTTCGCAGTTGTCTTCCACATCAGGATATTGCACCTTGACCACCACAGGTGTGCCATCAGGCAGTATGGCTTTATGCACTTGTCCAATGGAAGCGGCGGCAAATGGTGATTCATCAAATTGTTGATACAGCTCATCAATGGGCTTGCCAAGCTCCTTTTGTACTTGCTGTTTGATGATGTTAAAGGGCATGGGCGGTGCGTTATTTTGTAATTTTTCGAGTGCTTTTGCCACTTCAGGGGGGAAAATGTCTTTATATTGTGATGCGATTTGTCCCACTTTCATCACCGCTCCTTTCATCTCACCTAAGGTATCGGCGATTTGAATGCCCACATCTTGCAAGAGTTCAGAACGGGCCTTTAGGCGTGCTTCTTCATCAGATGAAAAATGTTTAAAAGAATTTTTGGCAGCCCGTCCTGCAATGCCTGCGGTCATGCCTGCCAGTTTTAAAAAGCGTTTTTTGGAGCTTTGGCTCATAAAGTATCTCTCATCAGGTGTTTATTGTCGTTTTGTTGGCATAAATTTATTGACTGTGTATTTTGGTTGACTGTCAGTTGTCGCTTGGTATTGTCGCTTATTTTATTGACATCATCAGATGATAAAAACCGTGTCTTAACTAATCGTGTCTTAAAGGTCTTAAGAAGCATAAAGAGTGTTTAAAAAGTAATTAAGTGCCATGTCATAGCCTTGATGCCCAAGCCCACAAATCACCCCCACCGCCACATCACTAAAGTAAGAATGTGAGCGAAACGGCTCACGGGCATGAATGTTGGATAAATGCACTTCAATAAAGGGTAAGGCAGTTGCCAGTAGGCAATCTCTTAGAACCACTGACGTGTGTGTAAAACCAGCAGGGTTGATGATGATGGCATCGACCAAATCAGTGGCGTTGTCTGGAATGGCGTTGGCTTGTTGGGTATGTTTGATTGTGTGTTTGGTAATGGTGTCTAACAGCTCGCCTTCGTGATTAGATTGAATGCTGATGATATCAACGCCATGCTCAGATGCTTTTTGGCGTAGGCGATTTTCGATGTCTGCCAAAGTGGTGTTACCATAGATGTGTGGTTCACGTTGCCCAAGTAGTTGTAGATTTGCCCCATTGACCAATAGGATTTTGTGATTTAGGGTTGACAGATTAACAGTAGATTGCATAAAAAGTCTCAATATAAAAAGCCTTAATGATGCCTTAGGTATGATTTAGGCGATGATGTCAGGTGTATGATGGGTGTCATGATGGTGTTTTCAATGAATGGCATGGCTTTAATATGGTTTTGACATGGCTTTATTGTTACATGGTTGTTGGTGGCTGTCAGCATCATCAGCATTAAATGATGAAATTTATGTTAAAAACCTTTGCCAGCTTGACATTACATGCTATGATTTATTTTAGATGATATTTATTGCTGAGATGTTACTTAATGATATTATTTAAGATGTTACTCAATAATATGACTTAAGTCATGTTGGTAATGGCTATTATCTGTTTGTTTTTAACTTTTAGTTCGGTGATGTAAGCAAGATACCCAAAGTTTGTTTGATTTTAACTGAGTTAATTTAACTAAGTGAATTTAACTGAGTGAACATCGTGTTTGTTGAGCATTCATTGCGGTAGATTGTCGCACTTGTTTAGGAAATTTTATTATGTCAGAACGTGAACAAGGTGTCGTTAAGTGGTTTAACGACTCTAAAGGCTTTGGTTTCATTCAACGTGAAAGCGGTGAAGATATTTTTGTCCATTTTCGTGCCATTCAAGGTGACGGCTACCGCTCTTTAAAAGACGGTCAAAAAGTTGAGTTCAAGGTGGTTGAAGGTCAAAAAGGTCTTCAAGCCGAAGAAGTAACTAAAGTTGACTAATGGTTGACTTGTTTTTTTAGGCATCTTTTTATACATCTGACACATCATCATGGTTGCATATTGATTGATGTGTGTTTTGATGTGTAAGGTTGATGTCAGTTGGACTCAATACACTGAAATAACGGCAAAGGTGTTGCCGTTATTTTTTATTGTGGTTCTTATTTTAAGAAACTGACTGGCTTAGACCACGTTGTAATTGTTGATTTAATCGCATGGACAACAGCACAGCCGCCAAACTTAACCCCATCACCAGTGCCAACCAAAATCCTTTTGCCCCCATGTCAGTAAAACGCACCAAATATATCCCAAGTGGCAACGCCACCAACCAATAACAAAACATGGTCAGCCACATGGGAATCGCCGTGTCTTGCATGCCACGCAAAATACCAGCAATATTGACTTGCCAAGCATCAATGATTTGATACGCAGCGGCAAATAATAACAGCGTTATGGCGGTTTGTTGCACAGCCATATCATCGGTAAATATCTTTGCCAATGACAGCCGAAACATCAATACCCCAAGCATACACACAAATGCGATGGCAGTCGCCCAGCACAAACCTGTCATGATGACTTCACGCATGGTCATGACATTGCCTTCCCCATAGCGATTAGACACCATAATGGTCAATGCCATGGCAATGGACATGGGTATCATGAATAACTGTGATGACACAGATAAAGCCACTTGATGGGCGGCTACCGCAAGCTCACCCAATGGGCTGATGACCAATGATGCCAAGCTAAATAGGCTGGCTTCAAAAAAAATAGAAATGCCAATGGGAATGCCAAGTTTTAATAACTTACGGATTTGGTTGCGATTGGGGCGAGTAAAGCCATAAAAAAACCGAGTTTGTTTAAACACATGATGCGATGAAAAAAACAAATAAGTTGCCAATGCCATGACATCAATCCACAGCACCAAGGCACTTGCTACCCCACAACCTGCACCACCTAAGGCAGGTATGCCAAGCCCCCCATGAATAAACCAATAATTGAGTGGAACATTTGCCATCAAGCCGATGATGCTGATGATGGTTACAGGCTCAGGGCGACCCAAGGCTTCGCAATAGCTACGCAATACGGCATAAGCTGCCAAAGCAGGGAAGCCAAATGATACCCCATGCAAATAGGTGGTTGCCAATGGTTGAATGTTGTCAGGCACACCCATCAATGGCAATAATAAGGGAGCAACATTGACCAGCCCCATGCCCATCACGCCAATCAGCATGGCTGCCCATAAAGATTGTTGGGTAATAAATGGCACATGGTGATGCTCATCACGCCCGACCATCTCACCAATCAATGGGGTGGTGGCAATCAAAATGCCTGTTGCCAATAAAAATATTGGCAGCCAAATGCCTGAACCAATCGATACCGCTGCCAAATCCAATGCTGAAACTCGCCCTGCCATAATCGCATCAGTTACCCCAAGGGCAGCTTGGCACAGCTGAGTAATCAAAATGGGAATCACCAACAACCACAGACGGCGACTATGTTGAGTAAATTGAGTGATGGTAAGCCGAGTGAATAAAGCCATAAGTACCTGTATGTCATAAAACCCTAAGGTAAAAAAAACAAAAAAGGTAAAAAAACAAAAACAAAAGTAAAAAAAACAAAATCGTGAATTGAACAATTCAACTGGTAATTAAAAAGATGGGTTGCTACAATTTGCGTTTAAATACAAAATGTGTGTTTAAATACAAAAATCGATGGTCAAAAAAGGGAAAATACTCCCTCTTTTTTTTAGCAAAAGCTCAGTAACATTTAGATAGATGCCAGCATAAACTCGCTACCTTAACAGACAATCGTTGGCAAAACCAGCGTTTGTTGATTCATTGTTCACCCAAAAAAGCAATCCACATGTCGAAATCTTTATTAGACCCAAAGTGTGTGCCATTGGCATTGTACATTCATGTGCCATGGTGCATTAAAAAATGCCCCTATTGTGATTTTAATTCACACCCATTGACCGATGCTGACCAATTTACGGCGTATGTTGATGCTCTGTTGGCAGATGCCAACGCTCAAGTGGCATTGGCACAACAACGCCCTATTGGCTCTATTTTTATCGGTGGTGGCACGCCTTCATTATTACCAGTGGCTGAGTTTGAGCGGTTGTTTGTGGGCTTGCAACGGCAATATCGCTTTACTGATGATATTGAGATTACTTTGGAAGTCAATCCTGGTACGGTGGAACATGCCCCTTTTGCTCAATATCTTAAACTTGGCATTAACCGTTTATCCATTGGGGTACAAAGTTTTGATGCCAATCATTTGGCACGATTGGGGCGTATTCATGATGGCACACAGGCAAAAACGGCCATAGAACAAGCAAGGCAGGCAGGGTTTCATCGGCTTAACGTGGACTTAATGCACGGTTTACCTAAGCAAACGCCCAGCTCTGCTTTGAGCGACTTGACCCAAGCGTTAGACGCAGGAGCGACACATTTATCTTGGTATCAGCTGACCATTGAACCAAACACGATATTTTATCGTCGTCCTCCCATCTTGCCCGATGAAGATGGGTTGGCAGATATTGAACATATGGGGCGGACAGCACTGTTGCAAGCCAACTTTAACAATTATGAAATCTCAGCATGGGTCAGTAAGCAAGACATGTCTTGTCGCCATAACGTGAATTACTGGCAATTTGGTGATTATCTGGCAATAGGGGCAGGGGCACATGGCAAAATCACCACGGATACTGACACATTAAAAGACACATTGGCAATGATGGGTGGTACAAGTGATGTCATCAATCATCATGATGATGGGGCATTTGTTGTGTGTCGTTTTAGCAAATCTCGGTTGCCAAAGGATTATTTGACTTATCAAACTGCCCCTAAGATGGTTTCTTTAGATGTCATTAACAATAATCAGCTGGTTGGGGAATTTATGATGGATGCTTTACGTCTGTCGCAAGGCTTTACCTCACGGTTGTTTGGTGAACGTACAGGGCTGGCATGGGCAAGCGTTGATTTGACCATACAGCGATTGCAACAGCAGGGGTTGTTACAGATTCAAAATGGAGCGATTGACGATGGTCATACCGTTTGTGCCACTGAGTTGGGCAGGCGCTATTTGAACCAAGTGATTGCAGAATTTTTATAAAAAATAGGATTGACACAATTAGGGCTGACACAATCATGCCAATATCATCACTGATAATCAGCCCCATTCTATTGGTAACCAAATAATATTTGGCAAATAAATTTTGGCAAATAAATATTGGTAAGTAGGTTAAGCATGACAAAAACAAATTCCTTTAAAATTCATATCGTCTTAGTCGCTCCAAAAATACCCAGCAACACAGGCAACATCATTCGATTATGTGCCAATACAGGGGCAGTTTTACATTTGGTGAAGCCTTTGGGGTTTGATTTAGATGATAAGAAGTTGCGACGAGCAGGGCTAGATTATCATGAATATGCCCATATGCAGGTGCATGATGATTGGCAACATCTAAAAAATAGCCTAAGCAATGATAATTGTCATACATTATTGGCATTAACAACCAAACAAAGCCGACCATTTTATGATGTCGTGGCGGATTATGTCGCTGATAAGAAACAAGTGATGAGTCAAACAGGCAACTTGATTGATTTGGCGTTGGTGTTTGGTTCTGAAACAAATGGCTTGCCTGATGACATTCGAGAAGACATTGGGCAAAACAATTGGCTAAGGCTACCCATGTTACCGACTTCTCGCAGTTTAAATTTGTCCAATAGTGTGGCGATATGTTTGTATGAAGTGTGGCGGTTAATGGACTTTGCGATGGCTTATGAGGTAAAAAATGATGGATAAAAAAATGACATGTGAAAAATGATGGATAAAAAATGATGGATAAAAAATGATGTGTCATGGCATAACTTTTGCTACACTGTTGCAGTTGTGATGTTACTTTTTAGCTTTTTTATTATTCATTCTTTATTTTGCTGATGGTTTTGGCAAGGAAGATGCTTTATGAACAGTGTCATTATTTTGGTTTTGGGCGTGATGGGCATGCTCTTAGGTTACTTTTTTTATTCTAAGTTTGTTGCCAGTCGCATTTTAGGGCTGGACAATTCTCGAACCACACCCAGCCATACCCTACAAGATGGGGTGGATTATGTACCAACCAATAAGTTTGTGTTATGGGGGCATCACTTTACTTCAGTGGCAGGAGCGGCACCGATTATTGGTCCTGCGATTGCGGTGATTTGGGGTTGGGTACCTGCCTTTATTTGGGTGGTGTTTGGCACAGTGTTCATGGCAGGCGTGCATGACATGTCTGCTGTGTGGGCAAGCATACGTAATAAGGGGCAGTCCATTGGTACGATTGCTGGCAGTGTCATGGGTGGGCGTGTACGCACCTTGATGATGGTGGTGATTTTCTTGTTGTTATTGATGGTGAATGCGGTGTTTGGTGTGGCGATTGCCAACATGATGATAAAAACACCATCATCTGTGCTGCCTGTTTGGGGAGCATTGGTGGTGGCGTTCATCATCGGTCAGTGCATTTATCGGTTTAAGATGAATTTGCCGATTGTCTCATTGATTGGGGTGATTGCCCTTTATGCGTTGATATATTTTGGTCCGATGTTTCCCATTGTGTTGCCAGAGATGGTGATGGGTTTGCCTGATAATGCGGTGTGGATTTTGATTTTGTTTACCTATGCTGCTGTTGCATCATTATTGCCTGTGTGGGTGTTGTTACAACCCCGTGATTATATCAATGGCTTACAGCTGTTCGTGGGGTTAATTTTATTATATGCGTCCATTTTTATTGCGTCGCCTGATGTGGTTGCCCCTGCCTTTAATACCAACTTGCCAGCAGGAACACCGCCCATCATGCCACTGTTGTTTGTGACCATTGCCTGTGGGGCGATTTCAGGATTTCATGGTTTGGTGGCAACAGGAACAACATCTAAGCAAATTGACCAAGAAGAAGATGCCCGTTTTGTCGGTTATTTTGGTGCATTGGGTGAAGGACTTTTGGCGTTGGGGGCAATTTTGGCTGCCACGGCAGGCTTTGCGTCTTTTGCTGATTGGCAAGCGGTATATCAAAAGTTTGGCGATGGCTCTATTGGGGCGTTTATTGATGGTGGTGCGACCATTTTAAACCAAGGTGTTGGCATTGAGATTGTGTTATCACAAACCATGCTGACAGTGATGGCGGCATTGTTTGCAGGCACAACAATGGACACAGGCGTGCGTTTGCAACGCTATATTTTTCAAGAATTTGGTGAAATTTATCATCTGCCAGCCCTACAAAAAGGGTCAGTCGCCACCTTGCTGGCGGTTGGAACGTGTCTGCTGTTGGCGTTTGGGGCAGGTGGTATTGACGGCTCTGGTGGCATGATTATCTGGCCATTATTTGGCACAACCAATCAGTTGATGGCGGCATTGACCTTGATGATTGTTACCGTGATTTTATTGCGTCATGGCAAAACCGTGTGGTATACCCTTGCACCATTGAGCTTTTTGTTGGTGATGTCCGTGTTTGCGTTGTTATTACAGCTAAAAACCTTTTATACCGATGGTAACTGGCTATTGATTTTCTTAGACATTGTGATTTTGATTGCGACCATCATGGTGGCGTTTGAAAGCTTCTCTGTTTTAAGAAAAGAATGGCACATTCATCGAACCAAAGCATCTTAAACCAAATGTTTTAAACTAAGCATTTTAAATTAAGCATTTTAAAATAGGCATCAGCTCATATCATGATGACAAATAATGACTTCACAACTGAGGGTAAAATAAACCAAATAACAGCGTCCACACAAAGTTGGTGGGGGCGTTTTTTAATGGGGTTAAATGAATTTTATCATGCTCCCTATCGGCAAACGATGGCACGGGCAGCTAAAGATGAAGAGGATTTTTTTATGCTTTTGCTGTTTAGTGAAAGTTTGGGTATTGCCAATCCTGCGGTATTTTATGCCATGGAATTGCAACCGTTATTTTTAGAAAACTTTCATGAATGGCATCAGCGTATGGGTATGGAAAAATGCCCCTTTAACCATATGGGGTGTTGCTGATGTTAAACCGACCATTTCATCAGTTGGTAGATGGTTTAAGCGAACGTCCGATTATCTTTGTCGGTGGTAAAGGTGGTGTGGGTAAGACCACCATGGCAGCAGCCCTTGCAAGCCAATTTGCCAATAGGCAACACAAAACGCTCATCATCTCCACCGACCCTGCTCATAGCTTGGGTGATGTCTTACAAATCAAGTTATCTAATGACACAACCGCCATCACGCCTTATCTTGATGCGATTGAACTTGACCCAGAAGTGATTGTTGATAAGCATTTTGCTCAAGTATTAAACACCATCAAAGGCTATGCCAGCCCCGAGATGTTACCAAAAATCAAAGAGCATTTGCATGCGTCCAAAACCGCCCCTGGAGCTCAAGAAGCCGCCATGTTAGAAGCCATGTGCCAGCATTTGGTAGATGCAACCGAACAAGGCTATCGCCACATTATTTTTGATACTGCTCCGACAGGGCATACGCTTAGACTTTTGATGTTGCCTGAGATGATGAGTGCGTGGACAGATGGACTGTTGATGCAACAACGCAGACAAGCCAAACTCAAATCAGTTGCCAACCATCTAACCGTCAATAAACTTGCCACCAGTGATGCCACAACCAGCAGTACCACAACAACCAGTGCCACAGCAGTCAATAAAAAAGGCTTTTCCAACCCATTTACTCATCATATCCCTGACCGCTGGGAGCAGGCGGTGATGGTATTGGATAAACGCAAACGCCTATTTGCTCATGCAGGTAACCTGTTGCATGATGCCAGCCAAACTGCCATTGTGCTGGTGATGGTGGCTGATAACCTACCGATTGCTGAAACCAAGCGAGCGGTAGAACAATTAACCGCCGTTAAATTGCCCATCAGTGGCATCGTGGTTAATCAATTAATTGACCCCCAGCAAACCGACCCTTTTTGGCAACGGCGGGCTGAGCGTCAACAGTACCTGCTTGCTGAAATACAACAAAGTTTTGCTCATGTGCCATTATACCCTGTGGCATTGCAACAGCAAGACATTCGGGGGGTGGATTGTTTGATGACATTAAGATAGAGTTATCCAAGCAAGTCATTGAACCACTCACCAATCTGATGAATTTGAGGCATACAAACCTGATGTGCCATGGAAAATGTGCTGAAGTTCACATCATAACCTTGACTTTGAAGCAGTTTATAAGCTTGTTGTGCCAAAATGGCAGGAACAACAGGGTCATGTGTGCCATGGTCAATCTTAATGGGTGTGTTTTGATTGGCTGGGTGGTAAGTGATTTGATGGGGGGTTGCCAAATACGTTGATAGGCAAAGCAATCCTGCCAGTGGTTTGGGGTAACTTAATCCTGCGTGATAGACCACAGCCCCGCCTTGTGAGAAGCCAGCCAGTATGATGCGATTGCTGTCAATGCCTTGAGTGATTTGCTCTTGTATCAGCTGAGTAATTTGTTCTGCTGATATTTGGATTTGAGCCACATCTACTTTTCTGTCCAGACTCATCTCAATGATGTCATACCACGCTGGCATGCTCATACCACCGTTGATGGTTACAGGGCGATTGGGGGCTTGTGGAAAAATAAATCGCACTGCCAAATGTTGATTGAGGCCAAGCTGTGGCACGATTGGCTCAAAGTCATGATAACTTGCTCCCAAGCCATGTAGCCAAATGACCGCACTGTCCATGGCTTGGTTATTAGGATTGTGTTCGACAATCAATGTTTGTAATGGTTGTGCTGAAGATGTCATCATTTGCTCTGATTTTTAAACAGTAAAAGGAAAAAAGAAAAAAAGGAATTTTATCATCATTTTATCATCATTTTATCATCATGTTGGCATCATTTTATTGTCATTGTCAGTCACACGTCGGTTGCATGTTTTATTTCATGTTTGATGAATATCAATCCCATCATTCATTGTCATAATGTGATAAACTGTTGACAGATTTTAGCGTGAGAATTTCCATGACCAGTATGTTTTTGCTTATCCCTTTAAGTTTGATGCTGTTTGTGATTGGTATCTGGGCAATACGCTATGCGGTGAAGTCTAATCAATTTGAGGATTTGGATAACGCATCACAACGCATCATCTTGGACGATAGGCAAGCACGCCGTGAGCAGCTACAGTCGAACCAGTCGGTCAACACTGATGGTCAAGGTGGCAAACACGGTCAACACTGATAAAGGTCAACACTGTTAACGCTCTACACTGTTAACGATGTTGGCTCTGGTTTTAAGCCATTTTTATTTTACACAATCTAAATTTTACACAATCTAAATAAAGAGGTGGGTGATGTCATTGGCGTTGATTGTGGCTGCATTTATGATGGGTTTTTTGGGCTCGCCGCATTGCTTGGGCATGTGTGGGGGGCTTGTTACTGCCTTTGGGCTGTCCATGCAAGGGGTGAGTGCAGGCAAAAAACGAGCTTTGATAGCGTTGTATCATTTTGGTCGTTTGCTCAGTTATGCTGTGCTTGGCATCATTGCAGGGCTGATAGGGACGACAGTGCTAGAACCATTAATGACAGGCAGTCATTTGCCACGCATTTTATTAGGGTTGGTGTTGGTGCTGATTGGTGTTGCCATGTTGGGTGTGCCACTTCTTAATAAATTAGAAAAGGTGGGCATGAAATTTTGGCAATGGCTTGCCCCACTGCGTCAAAAAATATTTCCACTGACCACGTTTCCTAGAGCATTGATGGCTGGGTTATTGTGGGGTTATTTGCCGTGTGGTTTGGTTTATGGGGCGTTGTTAATGGCGGTGGTTGGTCATGATGTGGCAACAGGGGCGGTATTGATGTTCACTTTTGGTCTGGGGACAGTACCGATGTTGGTTGCCACACAAGAGACCGTAGGCTGGTTGCATCAGCAAATTGGTAGGTTGCGTTTGCGTCAACTGAATGGGGCGGTGATGGTGTTATCAGGGCTGGCGGTGATTGTTGTGCCAATGGCAATGCACCACGGTGGTCATCATGGACATGGTTCACACGGTCATGCTCATCACCACATACATTTGCATCAAGACACTCAATCGCCCACTCATCAAGACCATTCACATCATGGTCATTAACCTATCGCCATTGCTCCAATGGTAATGTGGTTTGTAGATGGCTTTCTAAGGCAGGTAAGTTAAAGGCATCATCTTCACTGATAAGGCTGATGCTGATGCCTGTTTGTCCAGCACGTCCTGTCCGACCAATGCGATGCACATAATCATCAGGTTGCTCAGGCAGGCTGTAGTTGATGACGTGGCTGACATCATCAACATGAATGCCCCGCCCTGCCACATCGGTAGCGACTAAGATTTTGGTCTTTGTTTCTTTAAAGCGAGATAAATGGTGTTCTCGTTTGGCTTGTTCCACATCACCTGAGAGCATCACAACTTGGTGGTTGGGTTTGAGTTTATCATAGAGCCATTTGACTTGTGTTTTGCGATTGGCAAAGATGATGACCTTATTAACGGCATCATCTTGCAATATGTGTTCAATGGCGGTGAGTTTTTGCTCATCGCTTAGCAGATAAAATTTTTGTTCAACCAGTTCGCTGGTTTTGTGTTCTGGCTCAATCTCAATAAACACAGGCTGATATAACCAGCGATACGCAAGGTTCATCACGTCTTGGTTAAAGGTGGCAGAAAACAGCAGACTTTGCCGTTCAGTATTGGTAGGCATTTTTCGCACCAAGCGTTTGATGTCTGGGATAAATCCCATGTCTAGCATGCGGTCAGCTTCGTCTAACACCAGCACTTCCACCCTGTCCAAAAACAGATGATGCTTATGCAGTAGGTCAATCAGCCGTCCGGGCGTGGCGATTAAAATGTCTAAATATTCTTGGTCAATGGCTTGGATTTGAGCGTCATAATCTTTGCCGCCCATGATGCACACGCTATGTAAATCACAAAAGCGTGTCAATTCAAGACAGTCATCATGGATTTGTTGTGCCAGCTCTCTGGTGGGTGCTAAGATAACTGCCCTTGGCTCACCCACATAGCGAGTTTCGTGGTTGCTAAAGGGGCGTTTAAGTAAGGCTTCAATTATGGTCAGCAAAAATGTGGCGGTTTTTCCTGTGCCTGTCTGGGCTTGACCGATGGCATCTTGCCCAGCCAACGTGTGTGGTAAAATTTGGGCTTGAATGGGGGTCAGTTCGCTAAATCCTAACGCTTTGACTGCCTTTTTTACCGCTGGATTCAGTGGCAGTTGATGAAAATAACGAAATGTGTGGGGTGAGTCTAAAGTGGACAACAGAATATCCTAAAGGTTATTGGTGAATAAGACACTGTGCATTGAAAACCTAGTTTGGTCAGTGGCTTTGCTGCTCATGGCTGAGTTTAATGTCTTTTGATTTTGCCAAGCATCAATTTTGCCAATGATACATTTTTTAGTTACCAAGGTTTGCCAAGCACAAAGGTTTAAAGGTTTGTTGGTCATAAAGAAAGTTTGTTGGTCATAAAAAAGATAGTATAACCAATCTGTATCAAAAAAGGTATGCCATGTTTGACTGATTTTATCATACTGATGTTATTATGATGAATTGTCAAGGCAGGTATGGTGATTGCGTGGTTGGTGCTGATTGTATTAAGCTTAACCCATTTAACTTTGCTAAAATAACCTTTCTTAAATAACTTGGCTCAAATAACTTGCTCAAATAACTTTGTTAACATCACTTCAATAAAACAACTTTGATAAAATAGCGATGACAGACCATGGCGATTGACCACAACCATTTAAACTTACATGCCAACCATCTTTGGGCAGATTATCATAACCATGCCTTGCCGTCAGGTACAGTGGCGTATGAAAGCGTGTTACGCCAATGCCAGCTAGATGGCAGTTTGCTGAGTTTGCAACGCATTGATGCGATGCTCACACATCTTCGCCAAGAGCTGATAAAAACATTCACCCAAGCTCAAAAAAGCGTGAACACCGCTGACATGCAACGAAGATTATTGGCAGATGAACGTTTTGTCAGTCTGTTATTGATTATTGGTCATTATGCAGGTCAAGTGTTGGCAGCACAATGGCAACACCCACCCACATGGTACGGTCAGCATCAGCTGATGACTCAAGTGGGGCAATTAAACAATGCTCAAAAAGCGATGGCTCAAGATTGGGTGCATGCGTTGGCGGTGCAATATGCTGATGACACAGATGCCAGGCTGGCAAAAATTACGGTAGCAACCATCAAGCAACCTGAGATGTTTTTTGTTCTTGAGCCGATCATCAATCGCTTATTTGGCAGTTTTGATAATGTGGTACGCTCAATACAAACAGACATGCGTGTGCCTAGTGGGCTGTATCAAGCGATACAACAACGCTTACCACAACAACACTTACCACAACAACACTTACCACAACAACACTTACCACAACAACACTTACCACAAAAAAGCCCACCGCAGACAGCATCAACCATGACAAATCAGGCAAATGCTCAGCAACCACTAACCAACTCACAAACGCCTGCCACATTTCAAGACAGTGTGCAAGTTTTATCACAAACTTTAACCCAAAATTTGGCTCAAAGTTCAGCCCAAGGTTCAGTGAAGCATTCGGTGTCGCAATCCATACCAACAGCCAAAGTTGGTATGGCATCGGTTAAATCCATCGTTGCCAGTCATGGTATTTTTGCTGAATTGATGCAAGACATCATGACCATGTCTGTACAACAAAATGTTGGCAATTTGGCGTATCAAAAGGTCAGTCAGTTTTTTGTGCGGTTAGATAAAGCGTATCCCACGCTTGATGATGCTAAGCAGGCCGTGCTTAGCAAACTGACCCAAAAACAACAAGATGCCCTAAATCAAGCAAAATCAGCATTAAAAAAACTGGCAGAGCAAGGTAATAGTGATGCCATGTTGCATTTGGCAGTGTATCTGATGCAAGGTAAATGGTTTGATGACAACCAACAACAAGGTTTGATGCTGATACAAACCGCCGCCAATGCCCAAGACCCCAGAGCCATGCGAATGATGAGCAAGCTGTATTATCAGGGATTGGGGGTGAATGTTGATGTCAATATGGGGCGGCATTGGCTAAATTTAGCAGCAGACAAAGGGCATGAAGAAGCCAAAAATCTGATAAAACAAATGGATTTGGCTCAGATGATGATTGCTGAACGTCAAGAAGAGATAAAAAGTGATGATCGGTTAATCAAGCTGATGGCAGCTGTGGCGGTGGTGGCAATTTTGATTGTGATGATTGTTTAATAACCTAAGGTATCATGCCCTTTCTTAGGTCTCATATTCGAAGATTGATGCCCTTAAGATGATAAAGACACCCTTAAGATGATAAATAAAACGACCATCACCCAGCAATCGACGTTTGCCAAAAAACCACCCTTGTATTATCGATTGCTGATACGCATTGCTCAGCCATTTTATCGCTGGTGGTTATGGTATCGCCATCAGCGTTGTGCCAATCCTTACTATGAGCAAGAGATTGCTGACCGCTTTGGTCAGCGTTATCACACAAAACAGCAAGCCCCAACATCACTGTTAACGTCAGATAAGTTAATGACAGACGAATTAACATCAGATAAGTTAATGGCAAATGACACAAGCAACAAGCTTGCTGGTGTCAATACAGACTTTGGTTGCATTTGGATACATGCGGTATCGCTTGGTGAGATGAATACCATTGCCCCCATGCTGCGTGCTTTTTTGGCATTAGGGTTTGACATTTATCTGACCAACACCACACACACAGGGCATGCTCGTGGACGGTCATTGTTTGCCAAAGAGATTGCCAATGGACGTGTTCGTCATGGGTTTGTGCCTATTGATGAGCCAAAAGTCATACAGGCATTTTTAAAGCAAGTGTTACCTGTGGCAACCTTATTTGTTGAAACTGAATTGTGGGCAAATACGTTATATGAGTTAAAACGTTGTTGCATTCCCACTTTTTTGGTCAATGCTCGACTGTCTGCCAAATCTGCCAAACGTTATCAAACTTTTGCCAAATTAAGCCAAAGCATGATGCACAACCTGACTGGCATCATCGTGCAAGATGTCTTATCGGCACAGCGTTTTAGGCAACTAGGAGCAACACAGACCATGCTTGCCCCATCGTTAAAATGGCAAATACAAGACAATCACCGTGATGAACATGTGGACTTTGGTTTTTTATTACAAACTCAGCAGACAAAACAGGCAGGCGAGAATGTGAGCCGTCCCATCTATGTGTTGGGTAGCAGCCATGCGGGCGAAGAAGCATTATTTTTAGCGGTTCATCAACGTTTATTAAGCGATTTTGCTGATGCCCTGCTTATCCTTGTGCCAAGACACCCTGAACGTTTTAACGATGTGGCAAGTTTGCTGAATGTTTCTGGTTTTACTTGGCAGCGACGCAGTAACAACCCTAAACAAGTGATTGCCACGGATATCCAAGTTTATTTGGCAGACAGCATGGGTGAATTGATGGGTTTTTATGCCTTAGCAGATGTGGCGGTGGTGGGAGGGTCTTTTGTCAATATTGGTGGACACAACCCCATCGAAGCAGTACAGCTTGGTGTGCCTGTCATTATGGGTGCATATACCCAGTCTTGTCAAAGCATTGTCGATGAACTCAGACAAGTGGGTGCATTGTGGCAGTTAGCAATAGATAAAACTCAAGAGCAAGCGATTGAGCAAGTTACTCAACAATTGCATATTTGGCTAACAGAGCCAAAACAAGCACTTCAAGCAGGTATGAGTGGTCAAGCATTGGTACAAAGTCATCAACACGCACAACAACAGCAGATGCAACCAATTTTAACTGCCATTGGTTATTAACTGCCATTGGTTATTAACTGCCATTGGTGAGGTGAAGTGAGGTCAAGTCAATCATGAATGTCATTTTATTACCTAAGGCAGATTTTGCTGTCCATACATCAGCAGACGGTAAGTCGCATCATACTGCCAGCATCACTGAGCTCAACCAACTTGCTCATATCAAAAATGTGTTAAAACGTGGCATCAATGACCCAATTAAAATTGGTCAATTGGGGGGAAATTTGGGCGTGGCTCGCATCGCTCACATGACCGACACCACCATAACGCTAGACAAAGTAACACTCACCCAACCACCACCGCCCAAGCTTGGCGTGAGCGTCATATTGGCACTTCCCAGACCAAAAGTGTTAAGACGGCTTATCATTGACATGACGGCTTTAGGGGTGAATGATATCATCTTGGTTAACAGCCATCGCAGCCAAAAAAGCTATTGGCAATCGCCCTTGCTTAAGCGTGTGCCAGAATTCATACAAGAAGGCTTACAACAAGCGGTGGATACCATTGCTCCTAATGTCTATTTTAAAAAACGTTTGCGTCCTTTTGTTGAAGATGACTTAAGTGGCATGATTGCTCAGTTCAATGGACAAAGTGGTCATCAGTGCTTATTTAAGTCCAGTCAACTTGGCAAAGCTTTACCGACACAGATGTCATCATTGGTAACACGACGCTTTTATCCAACAGCGATGATTGCTCACCCTTATGCGGATAACGAATTGGTCAATTTGTTGGTTTCTTTGCACACTCATGACAATGCCCTCAAACCGTATGTGCTTGCCATTGGGGCAGAAGGGGGGTGGACAGATTTTGAAGTTGCGTTATTTGTCCGATACGGCTTTGTTGCCATGCGTCATGGTCAGCGAATTTTGCGTACCGAAGCGGTGGTGAATGGCATCTTAGGCAGTTTTATCCATTAATCCATTGATGTTGTTGATGCTTGTTGTTGATTACTGGTTGTTGATTACTGGTTGTCATTTGTGTTGTGGTGTTGCCATGATGTGTAAATATCTTCCCAACCATTTATAAGGCTCAATCATGCCATAATGGCACTCCATCTCAATCACCGCTTGGTCATTGGCAAGCCCACCACGCTTATGGGTGGTATAATCATAAAACACCCTAAGCCCACGTACTGATGATTCTATCAATCCTGCCATCGTCAGCCATTGACGCACTTGAGTTATCTCAACAGGGTAATTGGGAGTCAGACTTTTGTCCGTATCAGCTTGATAATCATCTCGATTAAGCAGTTTAAAATTACCCATCACCAAGTTGCGATACACAAAGCTGGCTGGATTATAAAAACACAATGACAACATGGCATCATCGTGTAGCCATACTTTGGCAAAAGCAATAAAATCAGCAGGCTCTGCCAGCCACTCAAGCACCGCATGATTTAAAATCAAATCAAAATAGCCCTCAGATTGCTCTAAATCAAACATGACACATAGTTGAGTGGTCAATTCTTGATAAGGGCAATGTAACCAAATGATGTTACCATTCACACAATGAGAATTGTCAGTCTTTGTTTGCTCTAATTTTGTTTGCTCTAATTTTGTTTGATGACTTTTATGAAACTGGCTTTGATTAAGCTGTTGCCAAGATTGTTGAGCAAGTTGTAGCATGTCAGCAGACACATCATTGACAACCACATCATGCCCCATCATTGCCAGTTGTTGACTGAGCTGTGCCAATCCTGCCCCCACATCTAAGATGCGTAACGGTCGCCCAAGTCGCTCACTTTGTTGGTTTACCCAAGGAAAAATATCCGCTTGTAACCCTGCCAGGCGAATATCACCCTTTAGACTGCCATAAACCTTATTGGCAAAGTGGCTTGCCACACCATCAAAATTGCGATCGCTTCTGTGATTGGCAGTATTGGCAGTCATAACGAACTTTGGCATCATTAACTTGGCAATTTAACAACTTGGTCATCTAACCAAATTAATCAAGCAATGAGCTTTCTTGGTCCAAATCTTCGTGTTGTTCATGCTCATGCAAGCCTTTCATCATGTCTAAAGCAGATTCGTTAGACACTTGTTGTTTGGCTACTGGTTCGCCATCTTGGTTGATATTGGCGTTATCAGTGGTTAAGGTGTTATCATCACTCATGGTAAGTCCTTGTTGATATGTCAAAAGTTGGTATATAAAAAATTGCGATACAAAAATTAGAGTAACAAAAGTTTAGAGTAACAAAAGCATGCTGGGATTGTCATGCTGGAATTATACTGGATAATGGGGTAATGATTAAAGCAAGGATAACATCAGTTACAAAAATATTGACAACCATATTTAAGACATCATTTGGGGTACATTATTTTAGGTGCCTTGGATTTTATATTGATAATGACACCAACATCATACACTAAAATCCTTGATAGTAATAGGGAAAAATTTGTTCGATATAGACACACTTTTAACATACATATTGAGATAAAAAGTGTATAACTATGGTTAAAGATAAAGGTTCAATACAAACAATCAAATTTATTCATTCATTGTCTGATTTGTTATCCGCTTATCTCATTATTTAAGGAGAATTGCATGAACTGGGCGCTGTTAAGTATGCTATATTCCATGACAACAACCGTTATTATCGGTGTCTTGATGATCATTGCATTGGTGGTGGGCTATGATGAAATCCCACACATTTGGACAGCGGTGATTGTCGGAGCGGTGGTGTCTGCACCAGTGGCGTATGTCTTAACCAAAAAAGTAAACCAAATTGGCCGTAATGAGTTGTCATAGCCTGTTTCGCCATCATAAGACAACAAGGCAGCCAATGATGATGCCGTGAATTGAGACAAAAAAGCAAAAAAGCCGACATTGATTATGTTTGTCGGCTTTTTGCTTTGTCGGTTTTTTGGGTAAAATAGGTCAAGTGATTAGTAGGTATTCAAGCATTCAAGATAAGTTTTTATGAAAAAAAAGCTTTCATCATTTTTGTTCAATTATTTTAGCTCAACTTTTGCCCCATTTTGAATGTTGGCAAACACTTCTAACACGTCCCAATTGGTAAGGCGGATACAGCCATGTGATGCTTGACGGCTGATGCCCTCTGGAATGGGTGAACCATGAATGCCGTAAGATGGCTTATTTAGCCCCATCCATACCACCCCAACTGGGCTATTGGGGCCGGGGGGCAACATGTATACTTGTTTGTCTTCTCCTTCGCCCACTGTGGATTTGTACCAAGGCATTTTTACTTTATTAACGATTTTAAATGTGCCATGTGGTGATGGTGTGGCAGTACTGCCAACGGTGGTTGGGTAGGTGGCGACTAAGGTGTCTCCATGATAAGCATATAAGGTTTTGTCCGCTTTATTGGCGACCACACGAGTGATGGTTCGGTTGAGCGTTTTGCCAGGGTTATAGACGGTGATGATGTCCCCTTCTACAAATTTTTTGTTGGTGTTGAGTTTTTTAAGATACCGTACGTCCATGTGAAAACGTTCTGCCAGCATTTCATAAATGTCTTGATAATATAAACCTTTCATTTTTGATTTGGCTTGGCTACCTGATGGTGTGGTTGCAAAGTTGGTTTTTACGTCTTCCTTGGTGATGGTATAAGCTTTTAGCACAGGTTCACTGGCAGAGATGTTTTTGTTTAAGGCTTGCCAAGTGGCAGTGTCCATTTTACCAGTTTGTTTCAGCCCTTTCATGGCTTGAAAGTTTTTGAGTGCCTTAATGCTGTTCATGCCCCAACCGCCATCAATTGGACCTGGTGATGCGTGGTTCCAATCAAGCAGGGCTTGCAGTTTGGCGGTCATGGCGTTGTTTTGTTTCATGCCTTCATACCAATGGATACGATTGACCTCTTTGGCATATTGACTTAAAGTTATGTTCTGGTTATAAGGTGTGGCAGGCTGAGTGCTTTGCGTGATGCTATCAATCAATTGAGTGTCGATGTTACCGAGACTGTCGTCGTTAACGATGGCTTCTCCTGCGTCGATGTCATTATCATCTGCCAGTTGTTTGGCAAGACTGGTGTTGGTTTCAATGCCGTCATCAATGTCATCGTGATTGATGATTAAGATTTCATCATTTTGTAGGGACATCATTGTGTTGGGAAGGTGCTGAAATTGGCTTTCATCGGTTATCGCCATTGCCAGTGAGCTGGTTGCCATGACGCTGGTGATGATGCTGGCCAGCATCATGGAGCGAACAATGGGCTTAACCCATCTTTGTTGCTGTTTGTGTTGCTGGTTTGATGGGGATATTGTGGTTTGGTCGATGATTGAGTTCATAGCAAGCATGAGTTTTCCTTATGAAAACGGACACGAATGTCATCAAACGTTCTATTATAGCAATTTGCCCTCTAAGATGACATAATATCGAATCTAACCAACACAATATTTATGAAGTTAATACATTTCTTTAACTTAATAAAAAGGTTAAAAAGATAAAAAGGTTAAAAAAGCTTTTTTCACTCACATCATGTTTCAGTTGCCATCATATTTTCATTAAAGGTTTTCGTTAAAGGACAGTATGACGATGAACACGCATTCAGATACCCATTCACTTAACAATCTATCAAACAACTCACCAAACAACTTTAATCATGTCAATGATGTGTGTGATGAACAAGCTGACTTTGGCTTGATGGGCAGTCATTTAGCAAACAGCTTGGCTCAAGCATCTCAGCAACTGGTCAGCATTCGTGATTTTATTCGTTTTGTGGTGACGTCTTTGAAAGAGCATGATGTGGTGGTGGCACAAGGAACAACAGACCCCTTTGTTGAAGCCAACACGTTGGTGATGTATGCGTTGTCATTGGATTGTTTTTCTGATGAGTCGATATTAGATTGTCGTTTGATTGATGTGGAAAAGCACGCCATTTTGACCTTACTTGAACAGCGTATCATTGAACGCAAGCCTTTAAGCTATTTGATTAATTTATCTTACTTTTGTGATTTGCCGTTTTATGTTGATGAACGAGTGCTTATCCCAAGGTCTCCCATTGCAGAGCTGATTCGTCAGCAGTTTTATCCTTATTTTGAAACCAATGAATTTGCCAAGACTGTTGGGACACAAACCTCCGATAAGGCCACTCATTGGCATGAACATGGGCTGGCAAGAAAACATTTGCCACAGCCAGATCGCATTTTAGACCTTTGCACAGGGTCAGGGTGCATTGCCATCGCTTTGGCCAGTCGATTTGTTGATGCGTCTGTTGATGCGTCTGATATTGATAAAGATGCCCTAGAAGTGGCGGCGGTGAATGTGGAGCATCATGGCATTGAACATCAGGTAAATCTGATTGAATCAAATCTGTTTGATAAATTACCTGCTAATAATCAATACGATTTGATTGTGACCAATCCACCCTATGTCG
Organism: Lwoffella lincolnii; assembly: GCF_037201985.1. Classification (NCBI taxonomy): domain Bacteria; kingdom Pseudomonadati; phylum Pseudomonadota; class Gammaproteobacteria; order Moraxellales; family Moraxellaceae; genus Lwoffella; species Lwoffella lincolnii. The sequence goes on from NZ_CP147511.1 coordinate 851,184, forward strand.
ATGCGGCAACCATGGCAGATTTGCCCCCTGAGTTTTTACATGAGCCTGACCATGCGTTGGCAGCAGGGCAAGATGGCTTGGATTTGGTGCATCAGATTTTGTACCATGCTTCAGATTATCTGAGCAATGATGGGTTGTTGGTGTGTGAAGTGGGTGACAGTGCGTGGGCGTTGCGTCAAGCTTATCCTAACATTCAGTTTGATTGGCTTAGCTTTGCACATGGTGGGCATGGGATTTTTGCGATGGATTATGATGAGTTGATAGAAAATCGGGAGCATTTTGCGGAGTATGTGAAAGGTGAGAAACTGTTGTGAATTATGCTAATATCATTAAATTGATGTTAAGTGATGAATATGGTATTTCTGATTATATGATTGAAAAAGTTAATATAGAACCAATTGCCAAAACCAAATTTAAAAAAATGAAGGAAACAGGGCTTGAAGCTGAATTGTATTTCATAAATAATTTTAATTCATTAGAAGTTTTTAATAATGGTGTTTTGTAAGATGCAAGATTATTTGGTGATGGTTACGATTTTCAAATTTCAGTTGGTTTGAAAGAGTTTTTAATCGAAGTTAAAGGCATTCGCCAAAATAAAGGTAAAATTCGTTTAACAGAAAATGAGTATTTAAAAGCCCAAGAATATCAAAATGACTATATTTTAACTTTGGTTTTAAATCTAAATGAAGTTCCAAGATTTTTAACCATTGACAACCCTGTTGAAAATTTAAACTTTAGAGAAGTGATTGTGCAATCAAAATCTATAAAAGAATATCATTTGGAATGTGAAATATATTAAGTGCTTTACTTAAAAAATATAAGTTTTTAAATACTTATGAGTTTTTAAATGCTTAATTGTTAAGAATAATTCTTGTGGCAACATAATCGAACAATAGAGGAAAGATTTTTTTAGAAAGCATGAACCAATGATTACAGATGACAAACAGGATAAACAATGTCAGGCAACACAATCGGAAAACTTTTTAGCGTAACTACTTGTGGTGAATCACACGGGGCAGGTTTAATGGCCATCGTTGATGGCGTGCCGCCCAATCTGCCACTGACCGAAGCAGATTTACAAATCGACCTTGACCGCAGAAAGCCCGGAACAAGTCAATTTGCCACCCAACGTAAGGAAGATGATGTTGTTGAAATCATCTCTGGTGTGTTTGATGGCAAAACCACAGGCACACCGATAGGCTTACTTATTCGTAACACCAATCAAAAATCCAAAGATTACAGCGATATTAAAGACACCTTTCGTCCGGGTCATGCTGACTATACCTATACCATGAAATATGGATTTCGAGATTATCGTGGTGGTGGGCGTTCTTCCGCTCGTGAAACTGCCATGCGAGTGGCGGCGGGTGCGATTGCTAAAAAATTTTTGCGTGAACGGTTGGGCATGGAAATTCGAGGATTTGTTAGCCAAATTGGCAACATCATGGCAAACGACATGGCAGAACAAGACATTGATTGGCAATTTGTGAATGGCAATCCATTTTTTTGTGCTGATAAAGATGCCTTGCCAAAATTTGAGCGTTTAATTACCCAATGCCGAAAAAATGGCACAAGCTGTGGGGCGAAACTCACCATTTTAGCCACAGGTGTGCCTGTGGGGTTGGGTGAACCAGTGTTTGACCGTTTAGATGCTGACATTGCTCATGCAATGATGGGCATCAATGCGGTCAAAGGCGTGGAAATTGGCGATGGCATGGCAGTGGCTGGGCAATTTGGGCATGATGGTCGAGATGAATTAACGCCTGATGGCTTTAATACCAATCACGCAGGGGGGATTTTGGGTGGCATATCAAGCGGTCAAACCATTAAAGTGCAAATTGCTTTAAAGCCCACATCAAGCATCACCACCGCAGGCAAAAGCATTGATATTAATGGCAATCCAATTGATATGTTAACCAAAGGTCGCCATGATCCTTGTGTGGGGGTGCGAGCCACACCGATAGCCGAGGCGATGCTGGCAATGACATTGCTTGACCACTATTTGCGACATCGGGGACAAAATAACGATGTGGTGTTGCCACTTAAGCCGATTGAATGATGGATTTTATCTGCCTGTTAATAAATGAACAAACTGGTAAAACATCGCCATTTCATCTACAATAGTTTCCATTAAAATTTGAGTTTTCCATTAAAATTTGACACATAACCTTAATACACATTAACACAAACAAATTAACACACATTCCCTTAAATCATCAAAACATGTACCAAAGCACACATCAAATCATCAAATAATGCACAGATAATAAGGAATCATCATGAGTAACACCCAAGCATTACAAGCACATTATCATCATCATTTAGCCGAACAAAAAACCGCTGAAACGCAAGCGTTAGAAATTCTGCTGGGTTTGCAAGAATTAAATGACCATGACGTGCAACTGACCTTGTTTGGTGAAGCATTGGCAGGCAAGAGTGTTCAGCAGCTGGTTGCCCTACACAAAGAGGCAACCCATCATGCACAAACCAAAGTCATTGAGTTATCTGATACTCTAGATGTCATTCATCAATTAAAACAAGCCCAACTCACGGCTGTTCGTGCAGATGTTGGGCAATTAATTGTTCATGGTGATGTTCATACCGTCATTGCCAATGCTCAATCAGGTACAAACCAAGCCACTGATGTGGTGTTGTATGGTTTTGGTCGCATTGGTCGTATTTTGACTCGTCTGCTGATGAGTCAAGCGGTGTCCACCACAGGGTTACAGTTAAAAGCCATTGTGGTTCGTCCTGCACCATCAGGTGATCTTGCCAAACGAGCATCGTTATTACAACGTGATTCGGTGCATGGCAGTTTTGTGGGTGATGTCAAAGTGGACGATGTTCATAATGGCATTATCATTAATGGTCGTTTTGTGCAGGTCATTTATGCCAAAAACCCAAGTGAGATTGATTATACCGCTTATGGGATTGATGATGCGTTAATCATTGATAACACAGGTATATGGACAGATAGGGCTGGTTTGTCTGAGCATTTAAAAGCCAAAGGAGCAAGCAAAGTATTGCTGACTGCCCCAGCCAAAGGTGATATCAAAAATATCGTGTATAACGTCAATACCCACGACATTGGTGATGCGAATATTGTCAGTGCTGCCAGCTGTACCACCAATGCCATTACCCCAACCTTAAAAGTACTCAATGACAGATATGGCGTAGAAACAGGGCATGTGGAAACCATTCATGCCTTTACCAATGACCAAAACTTGATTGACAATTACCATAAAAAAGACCGCCGTGGACGTTCTGCGCCGTTAAACATGGTCATCACCAGTACGGGAGCAGCCAAAGCAGTTGGCAAAGCACTGCCAGAGCTAAACGGCAAATTGACTGGTAATGCCATTCGTGTGCCTACCCCCAATGTCAGTATTGCCATCTTAAACCTAAATTTAAAAAATGCCCCCAACAATACCGAAGAGTTAAACCAATACCTAAAACAAATCGCCACATCTAACCTGTGGCAAGAACAGATTGCTTATAGTGATTCACCCGAAGCGGTATCCACAGACTTTGTTGGCACACAAAAAGTGGGCATCATTGACTTACAAGCGACCATTGTAACAGACAACCATGCCACCGTGTATGTTTGGTATGACAATGAAATGGGCTATGGCACACAGGTGCTTAGAGTGGCAAATGCCATGGTGGGAATAAATCATACTCAGTTACCTAACTGATACCAAGCTAACTGATATGGCAATTGCAGTGATGTTGAATTCAAAAGCTCACAAATTCAAAAGCTCATAGCAGATTTTAAAAGGCAAATGACCCATGAAGTTTATTGATGAAGCAAAAATCACCGTCAAAGCAGGCGATGGTGGCAATGGCATTGTTAGCTTTCGCCGAGAAAAATACGTCCCCAAAGGGGGACCTGATGGTGGTGATGGCGGTGACGGTGGTGATGTGTATGTCATTGCTGACGATAATACCAATACCTTGGTGGATTACCGCTATACTCGCCGTTTTGATGCCAAACGTGGCGAGAATGGCAGTAGTAAAAACTGCTCTGGCAAAGGGGCAGATGACATTTATTTACCTGTGCCTGTTGGTACGACAGTGATTGATTTGGATATTGATGAAGTCATTGGCGACTTAACCAAAAAAGGGCAAACACTGTTGGTTGCTAAAGGCGGTGAAGGTGGTTTGGGCAATACCCATTTTAAAAGCTCAACCAACCAAGCCCCACGCAAAGCCACTCACGGCACAGAAGGTGAGCTAAAAGTGTTACAACTTGAGTTAAAAGTGGTGGCCGATGTGGGTCTAATTGGTTTGCCTAATGCAGGCAAATCCACCTTTATCCGTCAAGTCTCCGCTGCCAAGCCCAAAGTTGCCAATTATCCGTTTACCACTTTAACGCCCAACCTTGGGGTGGTTGATGTGGGATTGCACCGTTCTTTTGTGATGGCAGACATTCCAGGGCTGATTGCAGGGGCATCAGAAGGGGCAGGGCTTGGCATTCGTTTTTTAAAGCATGTGGCTCGTACCAGACGGTTATTGCACATTGTTGATGTCATGCCAATCGACCAAAGCGACCCTGTACAAAACGCTCAAATGATTATTGATGAGTTAGAAAAATTTTCACCAGAGCTTGCCAAGCTACCGCAGATATTGGTGTTAAATAAAATCGACCAAATTGCTGAAGATGAGCGAAATGAAGTGTGTACGCACATCGTGGCAGAATTGGGTTGGACAGGCATGGTGTTTCGCACATCGACTTTGACGGGGGAGGGCGTACAAGCGGTGGTGCATCATTTGATGAATGAGATTGAGCGAGAGCAAGAGCGAGAAGCCCAAGACCCCATATTCGCCAAAGAGCAACAAGAACGTTTTGAGCGTTTAGAATCTCAAGTTAGACACAACATCGAAGCTCAAAAGCAAGCCTACCGAGCTGCCCAAAAGGCTGTTCGTGAAGGTGTTAAAAATATCGACGATGATGATGGCGTTGAAGTGGTGTATGCCCCTTAAAATCATATTGGTTGATTAACAGCACGACAATCACATAAAATATCAGCCATATGACATGACCATCACCATATTACACATGACATAACCATCACACTGAAGAGACATAAGGACACCATGAACACTTTTACCCGAATGCAAGATTTGGACATGCAAGGCAAAACGGTGTTTATCCGCCAAGACTTAAATGTCCCCATCAAAGGAGGCATAATCACCAGTGATGCCCGTTTACAAGCAAGTCTGCCCACCATCAAGCAAGCATTGGGTAAAGGGGCAGGGGTCATCATTGCATCGCATTTAGGCAGACCCACAGAAGGCACTTTAACAGATAAATTTTCTTTAAAGCCTGTTGCTGATTATCTGACCCAAGCATTGGGGCAAAAAGTGGCGTTGCATACTGACATTGACACACCGCTTAAGCTGACTTACGGTGAAGTGGTGTTGTTGGATAATGTTCGGTTTAATGTGGGTGAAAAGAGCAATGACCCTAATTTATCAGCCAAATATGCGGACATGGCAGATGTGTTTATCATGGATGCCTTTGGTACGGCTCACCGAGCCCAAGCATCCACACATGGCGTATTTAAGACTGCCAAACAAGCAGGTAAAGTCATCGCAGCAGGGCCTTTATTGGCTCAAGAGTTAGATGCCTTGGCAAAAGCATTGGATAACCCTGCCAAGCCCATGCTGGCAATTGTTGGTGGTTCTAAAGTCTCTACCAAGCTTGACGTACTTAACAGCTTGGCACAAATTTGTGATCAGCTGATTGTTGGCGGTGGTATTGCCAATACTTTTTTGGCAGCACAAGGGCATAATGTGGGTGAATCACTTTATGAGGCAGATTTATTAGACACTGCCAAGCACATCATGAGTAAAACGCAAGTTTTGTTGCCCAGTCATGTGGTGGTGTCTCCTAGGTCTGCCATAGATTTTGCCGATTTTATTGGCTCGCTAAAACAAGCCCCCAGTCAGACAAAAGTGGTGACTGACATTGCCAACGATGAGATGATTTTAGACATCGCTCCAAACAGTGCCAAGATGATGGCAGATGCCATTAAACACGCCAAAACTGTGTTATGGAATGGCCCTGTTGGTGTGTTTGAAGTGCCAGCCTTTGCCCAAGGCACACAAATCATCGCTCAAGCGGTCAAGGACAGCAACGCATTTAGTATTGCAGGGGGTGGTGATACCTTAGCGGCGATTGATGCCTTTGGGGTGGTTGATGGGGTAAGTTATCAATCCACAGGAGGGGGTGCTTTTTTAGAATTTGTCGAAGGAAAAACCTTACCTGCCGTTGCCGTATTAACCGAATGATACAAAATACAAAAAACCACCCTGTTACTTATGTTGCTGGAAAGTTACCAAGGGATTAGGGGTTACTGAGAGTACGTCCCAGTCGCTCATCAGCCATTTTTATTTTAGTTGCATTGGGGTTTTAAATTGGTTAAAATCAACCGATTTTTTTATAACCACGAGGTTTATTATGTCAAATCGTCAATTCGTTATCGCAGGTTTGGTTGCTGGTATGTTTATGATGACTGCTTGTAGCCAACAAACCAAAGAACATGTTGATGCAGGTCAGCCAGAAGCCGCCGCCGAATCAGCTGGTCAAGATGTACAGATGGCTGTTCAAGAAGCTGGTACAGAAGTTGTGGACGCTGCTCAAACAGCAGGTGCGGTTGCCACAGGTGCCGCCATTAATACAGGTGAGGCCATCGCTGACGGAGCAAATGAAGTTGCCTCTGGTGCTGCTAGTGTGGCATCTGATGCTGCCACAGCGGTTGCAGAAGGTGCTGATAGCGTGGCTCAAAGTGCTCAAGAAGCTGAAGCCAATGCTCACGCTGAAGCCGCCAGCGAAACTGACATTCAAGTGGACACCACTGCCCATTAATCAATCTTAATTAGGATTGATTAAGAATGTGCATTTGGTTTCTATTCTATCTTGATGTCTAAAAAATAATTGATGTCTAAAAAAGACCTTGAACAATCAATCAAGGTCTTTTTTTATGATTTGACAGTTTTTATGATTCCAGCGTATTTTACAATTTTGCAGTAACGGTGTTTTGCGGTAAAATGGCTGTTTATCTGCTTAAGCTAGGGCGTGTTTTTAATCGCCTAAGGATAAATACCTCAAGGACGTTATACATTCATGATTAGCATTATTTCAGGACAGGTGGTGAGTTTGGCTGAACCAACTGTCTGTGTCATGACCGAAAGTGGCATCGGATATGACATCGACTTAACATTACCTGATTTTTATTTATTAAAACTTCACCAATCCGTTACCCTGTTTACCCATTTACATGTGCGAGAAGATGCTCACTTACTGTACGGTTTTGATAAAAAGATAAGTCGAGATGTTTTTCGTCAGTTAATCAAAATCAGCGGTGTGGGCAGTAAAATGGCACTGGCAATGCTGTCTAACATGACCGTGGCAGAGCTGATGCAAACCATTGAATCACAAGATGACTTACGTCTGACCAAAGTGCCTGGCATCGGTAAAAAAACGGCCCAGCGTTTGTTAATAGAGCTACAAGATAAGCTAAACGTCATTGATGGCATGCCCACAACAGACATTTTGCCATCTTTATCGACAAATGGTGATGTGAATCGCCCTACCAGTGTTGATGGCAATGTGAATGAAATGAAAGTCATTGCTGAGATTGAAGATGCCCTTAAAGGCTTGGGTTATCGAGAAAATGAGGCTCAATCTGCCATTAAAATCGCCAAACAGCAACTTGACAGTGATAAGATTGCCATAAACAGTCGAGAATTGTTGCGAGCTGCTTTAAAGCAGTTTGGCAAATAATCCCCAACATAAGCATTAAAAAATGATGATGTCAGACAGATTAATCAGTCCAATAGCACGAAAAGAAGACACTGAAGTGAGCATTAGGCCATCACGACTGAGCGATTATATTGGTCAACCTGTGGTGCAAGAACAGATGCAGGTGTTTATCAATGCTGCTAGGGGGCGACAAGAAGCCCTTGACCATACCTTGATATTTGGCCCACCAGGACTGGGAAAAACCACACTTGCTAACATCATTGCTAAAGAGATGGGAGGGAATTTGCGTTCAACATCAGGTCCTGTGCTTGAGCGAGCAGGAGATTTGGCAGCCATGCTTACCAATCTGGAAGCAGGTGATGTGTTGTTTATTGATGAAATTCATCGCTTAAGCCCTGTGATTGAAGAGATATTATACCCTGCGATGGAAGATTTTCAGCTGGATATCATGATTGGTGAAGGACCTGCTGCTCGCTCAATTAAGTTGGATTTGCCAGCCTTTACTTTGGTGGCAGCGACCACTCGAGCAGGGCTGTTGACATCACCATTAAGAGACCGATTTGGCATCGTGCAACGGTTGGAGTTTTATAACATTGCAGACTTAACCACCATTGTCAGTCGTTCGGCACGGCTGATGAACATTGTGATAGATGAAGCAGGGGCGTTGGAAGTGGCACGGCGTTCTCGTGGCACACCTAGAATTGCCAATCGTCTGTTACGGAGGGTGCGTGATTATGCTGAAGTTAAGGGTGATGGACGAGTCAGCCAGTATATTGCTGGCAGTGCTTTGGACATGTTGGCGGTAGACAGACGAGGACTTGACCATTTGGACAGAAGATATTTGCAAATGTTGCATGAACGGTTTGATGGTGGGCCTGCTGGTGTGGAGTCGATTGCAGCTGCCATGGCAGAAGACAGAGGCACACTAGAAGATGTGATAGAGCCATATCTTATCCAACAAGGCTATGTGGTGCGTACTGCTCGTGGACGAATGCTTACACAAATGGCAATTGTCCAAATGGCAACAGAACATGAACAAGACGCACATGGTCCCAACATGCACAACCCTAACATGCACAACATAGAAAAGTGATGGGAGTATGATGATAAACCGCCGTCAGTTTGTTATTTTTGTCAGTGTCATCGCCCTAACCGCCTGTGGCAATCATTCACCCAGCCACAGCAGAATTGCCAAAGGGAGCAAAGTCATTGCCCTCGGTGATTCGTTGACCTTTGGCTATGGAGCAACGCCCGAAACCGCCTATCCAACAATTTTGGCTGATAAAACAGGGTGGAACATCATCAATGAAGGCATCAATGGCGACACATCGCAAGGTGTGCTTAATCGACTAGATGGCATTATTGAAAAAAATCCTGCTTTGATTTTATTGGGCATTGGTGGCAATGATGTGCTACAAAAAGTTGCCCCCACCACCACTCACGCCAACATCAGCAACATTGTTGATAAAATTAAATCCGCCAACATTGCATTGGTATTGATTGCCGAGCCGTATTTGAGCACATCTGCATTATTTGGCAGTGCCAGTGATAATCCCATTTATGCCAATATTGCCAAAGAAAAAGATGTACCCCTATTTGCCAAAGGTGATGGCGGTTGGTCAGCAATTTTATCCGATAAATCACTCAAATCTGATCAAATTCATGCCAATGCCCAAGGTTATGCCAAGTTTGCTGATAATCTATACCAGTTTTTACAAAATAAAGGATTTGTGTGAATGAATTAACGTGAACAAATTGACGTGAATGAGTTTGCGTAAATAAATGTGTATCAAGCATGTTGTGTCAAGCATGTTGTCAGTTTTACTCTTTATCATCTTTTTTATCGTTATCGGGTATCGCCATTTTTGCCACCGCCACTGTGCCTTTGACCACACCTTTGGTTGTTTTGTAAGCAACTTTGACAGGGGTGGTAACAACTTTATGCACACAGCCTTGTAATGCTAAAGCGGCGGCGATGATGACCAAGAAAGTCGGTATTTTTTTCATAAAAATCCTTAAGTATTTTTAGTGTTGCTGGTTGGGTATTGCTGGGCATTTGTGTTTATGGTTGAGATGTCTCACACCTTTGCTTGTATGTCCATCACCGCCAAATCTTGCACCATCAGTTGTAAACTTTGTCTCCCGTTCCAGTCGTTCACATCTAAGCCAAACAACACATGAACTTGGCAGGCACGATAGTCCCATTTGTCCGCATCATAGTGAAACCAAATCGCATCAATCGGATACTGCACATTGGGATAACTTAAGGATAGTTTTAGGTGCTTGTCTTTTAAAATATGAGCATCTTCCACGCCAAAGACCCCATCAAAACTTGGGGCAACAAAACCATGTCCCCAAATATGCTCATGACGCAAAGCATCAGCAAATGCCAAGCTGAAATCTTGTGCATGTAGTTGCCCATCGGTAAATTTTTGCTCACAAAACAGCTGGTTATCTTGTTTTGCCATCACCGCTTCAAATGCCTTAATAAACGCAGGTAGCTGACGTTTTTTTAAGGTCAACCCTGCTGCCATCGCATGCCCACCAAAATGACTGATGAGAGTTGGGTGATGCTCAGCCACCTGCTCAATGGCATCACGAATATGCACCCCCATGATGCTTCTGGCAGAACCTTTAATGGCATCATCATCTCCTGTTTTTTTTCTATCGGCAGGCGCAAAAACGATGCTGGGGAGATAATATTGTTCTTTTAATCGTCCTGCAACAATGCCAATCACCCCTTGATGCCAATCGTCTTGATACAGCACCACACTGCGTTTATCATTGTTGTGCATGGGCAAATTGGCTAAAATAGCGTCCGCTTCCTCTCGCATTTTATTTTCAACTTGGCGACGCTCACGGTTTAGCTTATCAAGTTGTGATGCCAGTTGCTCCGCTTGCTCCCAATCATCACTGAGCAGACACTCAATGCCCAATCTCATGCTGTCCATACGTCCTGCTGCGTTGATGCGAGGTCCTAACACAAAACCACAATCATGGGCAGTCACTTTATCAACATCTCGACCCGCTTGCTTGAGTAATGCCAAAATACCCAAACAACAAGTACCCTGTCTTATCATGTTTAACCCATGGTATACCAAGATACGATTATTTTGGTCAAGAACACCAACATCTGCCACCGTTCCTAATGCCACAAGGTCAAGATGCTGACTGACTTGATAAGTCGACTTACCTTCTTCACGCCGTCTTTTGGCAAGCCTACCCAACACATAAAATGCCACCCCCACACCCACTAAAGACTTACTGGCAAAACAGCACCCTAACTGATTGGGATTAACCACCGCATCAGCATTGGGTGTGGCTTTGGTGGTTAAATGATGGTCCGTGATGATGACCTTGATGCCATGTGCTTTAGCGGTGTTAACCCCTTCATGACTGGAGATGCCATTATCAACAGTGATGATGATATCGGGTTGGTGGTCATCCATACCGAGCCTAACGATTTCTGGCGTTAAGCCATATCCGTATTTAAAGCGGTCAGGAACCAGATAAGCAACTTTAGCACCCATGGCTTTTAGACAACGCACCATCAAGGCAGTGCTGGTTGCCCCATCACAATCAAAATCACCGATGATTAAAATACGCTCATTGGCATCAATGGCATTATCAATCAGCATCACAGCATCATCAATACCCATAAGACTGTCTGCAGGCAACAGTCTTGAGATATGGGTCAGTAACTGCTCAGGTTCATACACACCACGACCAGCAAATACTCTGGCTAAAGTAACCGATGCCTTTGTGGTGTCGGAAAGCGAGGTAAGGTTGATAAGCGAGTTGGGCAAATTGCCCACAAATCTGGGGGTTAAATTCAACATAAACGTATTTTAGCAAAAATATTACAAAGCCACCATGGAGAAATTTGGCAAATAAGTTATAATAGATAAACGCATTATTTTATGTCATTTCATCAGTGTTATTAATCAGTGTTATTAATCAGTGTTATTAGTTAGTATTTTTCATCAGTTAGATAAAGAACATAGAGGACACCATGGATTTTATGAAAAACACCGCCATTCCATCTACTTTACCTGAACAAATAGATGCAAAGTTGGATTTAGACAAAGTAAAACAAGAATGCCAAGAATTGGTTAAATCTCGTGCCAAAGTTTCTGCTGGGGTTGCGGTTGTTCCTGTGCCATTTTTAGATGTCGCTGTTGATGCAGGGTTGTTGAGTAAGATACTGCCACAGATTACCCAAAAGTTTCAATTAATTGATGATGTTAACCAACTTGATGAAAGTGAAGACCAACTTTTTAAAAATTTAAAAGACCGTGCTCTTTCATTTGCAGGGCTGGTTGCTACTCGTGGCATGGCAAAAAAAACCATACAAGGTTTTGGTGGTCGCATTGCCGCCAAACAAATCACTAAATTTGTTCCCCTTGGTGGTCAGTTGGTGTCTGCTGGCTTGGGATACATGATTTTTAAGAAAATTGCTTTTGACCACATTGATGAGTGCTATAGACTGGCTAAGCACATTCAAAACAGCCAAGAAGCTCAAAATCAAAACAGCCAAGCCCAAAACAGCCAAACTCAGGGCAATCAGTCTCAACACACAGATGTTACAGATGTGAATGCTCAAAATGATGCTGTTCAAAATGATGACGTTCAAAATAATGACGTTAAACATGATGACGTTAAACATGATGACGTTCAAAATAATGACGTTCAAAGTGGTGATGCCAAAAATAACCATTAAAAATAACCACGTTTCATCATCACAGATGTTTATCGTGTTGTGCTGACATTGGTTATGATAAATGAATAAAAAATGCCCTGTGGGTTGAGTGAACCGCAGGGCATTTTCCAACATCTTTAATCCAATGCCTTTGATAAGCGGTTAATGGCATCGTCCAGTACCATTAACCGTGCAGTGCGTTTGTCATTGGTTGCAATCAAGTGCCAAGGTGCATGATTGCTGTTGGTGCGTGCCAACATGTCTGCTGCTGCTTGCACATAATCTTGCCATTTATCACGATTACGCCAGTCTTCTTCGGTGATTTTATGGTGTTTATGTGGGGTATTTTTACGGTCTTTGAATCGTTTTAATTGTTCTTTTTTGTCAATGGCAAGCCAGTATTTTAAGATAATTGTTCCTGACTGGCTTAAGTCCGCTTCAAAGCGATTAATTTCAGCATAAGCTCGTTGCCATTCTTCTTCACTGGCAAAGCCTTCTACTCGTTCAACCAGTACTCGACCATACCAAGTACGGTCAAAAATGACGATGCGGTTGGTGTGTTCAAGTTGTGATGATGGCAGGCGTGTCCAAAATCGCCACAAATAAGGGTGGTCAAGCTCATATTGCATCGGGGCGTTGATGTTATGAATGACATATTCACGGGGGTCAAGGGGGGCAACTAAGCGTTTGATTGATCCACCTTTGCCCGCAGCATCCATGCCCTCAAAAGCAAACACCACATGTCGATTGCCACGTTGACGCAACAATTTGGCAAGTTGTTGCTGTTTGCTGACTAATTGTTGTTTATAAGCTGACTTGCCCATGTTTGGGTCATCAATGGTTGTGAGTCTGTCAGGCACATCTGCCCAAACAAAGGAGGTATTTGTGCGTCGCTGATGGTCATCAAAGTGATTAACGTCATTGCGATTAAAGCCATTAAAGCGGTTATGCACGGCGTTTTGCATGGCATGTAGGGCATGATGGGCAAACATGGTTGGCGTGCTTTTGGCATTTGTGCCATCAATGACCAACCAATCCGTTTGTTGGCTGAGCATGTCATTGGCAATGTCATTAAATTCAGCGACTGCCTGTGTGTCCGCCCAATCCATATGATACAATTGTATGGGGTCAGCCAGGTCATCGTGCAGGCGTTTTTTGAGTATTTGGGCATCGACATGAAACCAACACTTAAGCAGGTGCGTGCCATTGTTTACCAAGTCAGCTTCAAAATCTGCCAATGAGTTGAGTTGATTGGACAGATATTCTTGCCAGTTTTCTTTGTTGTGTATTTTGGTCAAGGCTGTGGTGATTAAATCAGCATACCAATTACCAAAATACACACCCACATCGCCATGTCTTGGTAGTTTTTTTGTGTGCCGTTGCCAAATGGGTTCATCAGCATCATGGTTTTTACCAACTGTGGCTTCAACTTTAAGCAATCTTGGGTCAACCCATTGACGAAATTGAGACACTGACTCGCCCTTGCCTGACATTTCCATGCCATTGACCAAAATCAGCAATCCTGTCGGTCGTTTTTTGGCTGGTTTTTTGTTCTTTGTTGATGTTTTGTGCGTCTTACGCAACGCATCACGTAACGCATATTGTGTGGTAACCAATGCCAATCTCAATTCATCTTCACTTAAATGGAACTGGTTTAATGGGTTAGGGCAAAACAGGGTGTTTTGTGCGGTTAATGATGATTTGTCAGCAGATTTACTCATGACATGACCTTATATGATATGCTTATTTTGGTGAGTTTTAGTCCTAATGATAGTTTTTAGTTCTAATTATAGTTTTTAGTTCTAATTATAGTATAATCAAATGATGTTGTAACTGATTGACCAAGATGGCGTTTATTTTTCTTATTTCATTTTTTTTGATGGTATGTTTTGATGGTATTTATGGACACAGACACTCAGTTTAATTCATTGGCACAGCTTGAACATATTTTACAAACATATTGGCAACTGCCTTATCATCGTGATGCCAGTTTAGCAGCCAAACTTAGCGATGTGCAAAATTTTCAGCGTCTGCGAGTTTATGACAGTCATAAAGACATATTTGAGTTGCCCCAAAATCAAAAAATGGCAGATTATTTTGTCAATCAACTCTATGGCGGTGAGCAGTTTACGTTAATGGCAAAGCAACTTGACATCATTTTACCTAAGGCCAAAAAGTTTGAAAAACTGGTGCCATCTGGGGCATTGGAAACTGGGACATTGGCCATCGCTGCTGCCATTGAAGCGATTGAGCTGGATTTGCAATTAGCACAGTGGCTTAGCCAAAATGACTTGCCTGTTACTTATGATAACATGCTTAATGCCTATCAACGTGTGGGTGCCAAAACACAGCGACTTGAGCAAATCACTCACATGAAACAAGTGTGTTATCGTACGGACAAATACATCAATTCGTTTATTTTACAAAAGGCATTTGCCTTGGCCAAAGGGACAGCATATGCCAATGGGTTACAGCCATTTTATGATTTTATTGATGCAGGTTTTGTCGCCATGAAACCGTTGGGCAAGGTGGCACATTTTATTGAGCCATTTGCCGAAAGAGAAAGGCAAATCGTAGAGCATGTGCATGGCAGCACGAATGATGGTCGAATTGACCCACATTCTGCCCCATTTGTTTACCCAAATTATTAAAAGACGATAATTAATGACACGTTTTTGACATCATAATCATAGGACATCAGATAGGATACCAGCATGATTCAGCCAACTGATAAGCAGCCAGCCGAACAACACACAAAAGCATCACAGCAGACATCAACCAGTTTCACCCAAGAACGTCAATCTGTCGATGCCAATCATTTTAATCAACATTTTAATCAAGAAACCCTGCCCCAAGGCACACCGCAAGGGCAACAACAGTCCAGAGCCATGCTTAATGAGCAAATGATTCATGATTTTTCATTCCCAACGTACCAATCTTTAAACCCATATTTGAATGATGAAGACATGACTCACTTTGGTTATCAAACGGTGCGTAAAAGTGAAAAGCAAGCCCGTGTGGCTGACGTGTTTACGTCCGTTGCCAAAAAGTATGATGTGATGAATGATTTGATGTCTTTTGGCATTCATCGTTTATGGAAACGCTATGCCATTAGCCTAACAGGGGTGCGAGCAGGTCAGCAAGTACTTGACATTGCAGGTGGCACAGGCGACTTAGCAAAGGTGTTTAGCCGTGAAGTGGGACGCACAGGCAAAGTCATACTCTCTGATATTAACCCTGCCATGTTGGAAGTGGGACGTGAACGACTCATCAACGCTGGTTGTGCCAATGTGGATTTTGTCCTTGCCAATGCTGAAGATTTATCTCCTTTTGCTGATGACAGTTTTGATTTGGTGACCATTAGTTTTGGATTGCGTAATGTGACTGACAAAGATGCGGCTTTGCGTAGCATGTATCGAGTACTCAAGCCTGGTGGGCGATTGTTGGTGCTTGAGTTTTCTAAACCTGTCTTTGAGCCATTATCTAAGGCGTATGATTTATATTCGTTTACCGCCTTACCGCTGATGGGCAAAATCGTGGCAGGTGATGCTGACAGCTATCAATATTTGGCTGAGTCCATTCGCATGCACCCTGACCAACAGACCTTAAAGCAAATGATGAGCCAAGCAGGTTTTGTGAATTGTGATTTTCATAATTTAACTGGTGGCATCGTGGCGGTACATCGTGGTTTTAAAGCATGACGTTACGTTTAACAGTCACAGCAAATCACAATGATGAACATGCAATGATGAATAAATAACGAATAAAATAACCAATATAAGGATAAGCACCATGATGATGACTTTATTATTGGCAGGGGTAGAAAAACTGGTTAACTTTGCCATCAGTAGCGATAAAATCACCCAAGCTGGTCTGATGCCATTATCAGGCAAAAGTTTGCGTTTGGATATGAGCAACCCTGGCTTAAAATTAGATGTGTTGTTCAATAACGACCACATTCGTTTTGAACCCGTCAGCTCAAGTGATGTGTTTGAAAGCAATGCAAATTACCCTAACAATGCCAGTTACCCTAACAATGCCAGTGGCTTTAGACAAAACCACGCTCATACTGACAATTTAGCCAATCAAGTCGATAAAAAGCATCAAAACCTAACCACTGATGACATTGATGGTTACCAAACAACTCTGTATCAAGCCGACAGCAGTACAGCAAATAAGACCAGAGTTGTGAACCAACCTGACTGCATCATCAGCGTTGCCAACCCATTAGAATTGATGAATTTATTAAAAAATCCTGAAGGCAATCTGCCCATCTCTGGAGATTACAAGATATTGATGCAGGTGCGTCAGCTCATGGCAGGATTTAACCCTGATATTGCCGCCCAGCTAGAACCATTGATTGGGGTGCCGTTAGCCAGTCAATTGACCTTGCTGATTAAACAGCTAAGCGGTAACTGGTCGCACACTGCCAAACAAGCCTTTTATGATGCCACTGACTGGGCAAACCAAGTGGCAGGTAACAGCGAAGATCCTGATTTGCGTGAAGAAGTCAATGACTTACAGCAACAGCTATTAAGATTGCGTGCCGATGTTGAGCGTGAACAAGCCAAACTCGATGCCATCAAAGCACAACAGCACCAGCAGGTGATAAAACCCAATTAAAAATGAAATTCAGTTAAAATAAGTCCTGTTAAACAGCCATATTGTTTATTGTTTATCATAACGCCATCATAGGTCTGCCCTTGCCATGCTTTTTTCTCACCGCAAACGCCTATTTGAGATTTGGGGCATTGCTGCCAAATATCGCTTAGATACCCATTTGCCAGTTCAAGACACCCCACAACTGCAACCCATTGCCAAACTTATCCGTAAACACCCTGCTGCATGGGGTAAAAAGCACCAACCACTTGGGGTCAAATACGCCTTAGAAGACATGGGAACGCTGTTTTTAAAACTGGGTCAACTGCTCTCTACCCGTCGAGATTTGGTCAGCCCAGACATCATTGAACAGCTGGTGTTGTTACAAGACCAAGTTAAACCCTTTGCCAGTGACATTGCCATCGCTCAGATTGAAGACAGCAAAAATGGTTTGGGTGCGCCCATTGATGCGTTATTTGCTCGTTTTGATTGCACGCCTTTGGCAGCCGCTTCCATCGCACAAGTCCATACCGCCGCCCTAGCAGACGGAAGAGAAGTGGTGGTCAAAATAACCAGACCTGACATTCAGACCCGCATCATACAAGATTTTGAGTTACTAAGAGACTTGGCACAATGGGCATCGGCTCGCATCGAAGCGGCTCGTGCCGTGCATTTAATAGACATCGTTGAAGATTATCGGCAAGTCATGCTCAATGAACTGGATTTGACCTTAGAATCTGCCAACACCAGCAAGATGCGACATAACTTCTTAGGCTCTGAGATGATGTACGTACCAGAAGTTTATGCTGCCACCCCGCAGGTGATGGTGATGGAACGCATTAACGGTGTGCCCATCTCACAAACGCATGTCTTTGACGAATTGGGTTATGACCGAGCTGTTTTAGCCAAAATGGGTCTGACCATATTCTTCACTCAAGTATTCCGTGATAACTTCTTTCATGCTGACATGCACCCTGGCAATGTGTTTGTGGAAATATTGTCAGAGCAAGACATCGCTCAAGGGGCGACCCCTCGCTATATTGGGCTTGACTGTGCCATCATGGGTGAGCTGTCTGCCACTGACCAAATGGTGGTTGCCAGAATGCTTTTGGCAGTGATGAACAGCAATTTTGTTGGTTTGGTGGACATCATTTATCGGGCAGGTTGGATACCCCCCAATACCAATAAACACGCTCTAATGCGAGACATGCGACGCACCGTTGCCCCCATGGTACAAAAGCCCATTAATGAGATTGACTTTGCTGGCGTGTTGATGCAAGTCTTAGACATCGCTCGCCGCCATCATATGACCATTCCGCCACAATTAATGCTGTTGTTAAAGACATTGGTGCATGTGGAAGGCTTGGGCAGGGATTTATATCCAGAGCTAGACATCTGGTCATTAGCTAAGCCGATTTTGACAGCTTGGGTTAAAGAGCAACTAGACCCAGTACGTAACCTACAGCAAATCAAAGAGCAGTTACCAGCCCTATTGCTGTCTGCTAATGACTTGCCTAAGCTATTAGATAGAAGCCTACAAAGTCTTGCCAGTCATGGCAGTCGACAAGATTTGCAATTAAGAGAAATCCAAAAAATCCGTGCCGATATGCTCAATGACCGTCGCAAAGACTGGCAAGCTTTAGCAGGGTTTGTGATGTGTGTTGCCATTGCCCTACAGATTGGTTGGTTCGCCCCAATATTTTATCTGTTGGCATTGATGGTGGTGTTGTGGCGGATTGTGGCATGACATCTTGTATCTTAAGATTTTGTATCTTATTGGCAATCCGCCATCAAATTGGTAAAAATTAATAAAAAACTGTTTTAATTAAAAAAAACTGTTTTAATAACCTGCACGGTCAGCAGCATAGCCTGCTCCAGCCCCAGCAGCAGCACCCACCGCCAACCCTTTGGCGATGTCTTCACGATTACCACCACTTTGAGCCAAGGCACCGATGGTTGCACCAACCAACGCACCAGTTTTGGTGTTGTCATAGGTGTGATAAGGACTGCTGGCACATCCTGTCATGATAACAGCAAGTAAGCCAGTGAATGCCAGTTTGTATGATAGCTGTTGTGATAATTTCATAATCACTCCGATTAGGTGTTTGTAAAAATAAAAACTGTGAAAATAAAAACAAAACATTGGACAGCGTATGTCTTGAATCATCAAAACAATATCGCAAAATGGGGTAAGACTGCCAGTGATGATTTGCAAAAAATTGTTAATGTATCTTACAGATTAACTTCAACCACTCCCCTTTAATCATTCTCATAAGGGTTGGCAACATTTAGGCGTGCCAAAATCTCAATTTCCAAGTTCTCCATTTGCTCTTGTTCATACTGTCCAAGCTCATGGTCAAAGCCCAACAAGTGCAATAAACCGTGTACCAACAAATGGGTCAAATGGTCATCTACCGTTTTGCCTTGTTCTTGAGCTTGGCGGTCAATGACATCATGACAAACAACCAATTCACCCAGTGGCAATTCTTCCATCAGTTCTTGCACGGCTTGGGGTAAGTCGCTGGGGTAGGATAAAATGTTGGTTGGATAATCTTTACCCCGACTTTTTTGGTTAAGTTCTCTTGCTTCATTAAAATCGGTAATGTATAAATCAATGGCGATTTGTTTATCGCCATGTTTTTGATGACCAAGTTTTTCATCATCACGGACAAATTTATCCCACTTAATTGTTGGATAATAAGGCAACTTTAAAGCCGATAAATGCTTGGTATCGGTTGGTAATGGGGTCAATGGTGCATCAGATGGCACACAAGGCAATACAGAAGACAAAACATGCCCCCATGCTGTTTGTACAACATGGGTAATCCGCTCTATGGCGTAATGGCGTGTCAGTACTTCTTGACTGACCAAATCAGAGCTGTGTACGGATAGATTAACCATGGGTTGTCATCATCACACATTAATATCATCACACATTAAAACGAAAGTGCATCACATCGCCATCTTGCACGACATAGGTTTTGCCTTCTAAGCGAGATTTACCTGCGGCGGCGGCCCCTTTTTCACCACCGTATTCGATAAAATCGTCATAACTGATGACTTCAGCACGGATAAAGCCTTTTTCAAAGTCAGTATGAATCACCCCAGCTGCTTCAGGAGCAGTTGCCCCCACTTTGACTGTCCATGCTCTCACTTCTTTGACTCCAGCGGTAAAATACGTCTGCATGTTCAAGAGCTGATAACCGCCACGAATGACTCGGTTTAGCCCAGGCTCTGTTAACCCCAAACCCTCCAAAAAATCTGCCTTATCTTCATCATCTAATTGAGCGATTTCGGCTTCTATTTGGTTGCATAAAGGAATGACAATGGCATCTTCGTTTTTAGCATAATCATTGACCGCATCTAAATATGGGTTGTTATCAAAGCCATCTTCATTGACGTTGGCAATGTACATCACAGGCTTTAGGGTGATAAGCCCATAGCTTTTGATGAGCTTTTTTTCATCATCATCTAAGTTTGCCATGCGTGCAGGCTTGCCTTCACTCACAAACGGCTCAATCTTCTCAAACACAGCCAACATTGCTTTGGCATCTTTATCACCGCCTTTGGCTTTTTTGCCTAAGTTGGTCATCGCACGGCTCACCGCCTCTAGGTCTGCCAATGACAGCTCGGTATTAATGGTTTCGATGTCATCAATGGGACTGACTCGCCCATCTACATGCACCACATTGTCATTATCAAAGCATCGCACCACATGGGCTATGGCATCAGTCTCACGAATGTTTGCTAAAAACTGATTGCCCATGCCTTCGCCTTTTGATGCTCCAGCCACCAAACCTGCAATGTCAACAAACTCCATTGTGGTTGGCAGTACTCGTTCAGGGTTGACGATGACTGCTAACTTATCAAGGCGTGGGTCAGGGACAGGCACAATGCCTGTATTAGGGTCTTTGGTGCAAAAAGGGAAGTTTTCAGCGGCAATACCTGCCTTGGTTAATGCGTTAAAAAGGGTAGATTTGCCAACATTTGGCAGTCCAACAATGCCACAATTAAAGCCCATGATATTAACTCTCAATATAAGGATAAAAACGGTTGTCTTAAAAAATTGCCATATTGTAGCAAATAGTTGGGTAAATGGCTAAATCACCATCATATAAAAGTTCATGACATAAAACTCAACATATCAAACCCAACACATAAAGCTTATCGCATAAAAAATGGTCAAGGCATGACCTTGACCATCATGTTTAGTCCATGAAAATTTAGTTCATGAAGCCCTGTTGTGCCAAATTAGGGATACACCCTAATTAATGACCACCACCGCCACAGCCACCGCAACAACTATTGGCTTCTTCAACCTTTGGTGGTTGTTTGTCAGTGTTTTGCTCATTTTGAATGGCAGTTTGGTTATCTTGCTCAGTGGCTTGATTGTTTTGATTGTCTTGTTGGCTCATAAAAATATCCTTTGGATTGTCAAACATGGGTTGTCAAAAAGTAAAACATGTATATTAGATACATGTTTTGATTATACGGTCTTATTTGCCATAACGCAATGATGAACTGACAAAACTTTAGGAAATAAACCATCTTAACTTTATAAAATCATCTTAACTTGTATCATTGATGGCAGATACATTAATGGCTACTTAATTGATATGACATTCATTGACATGACATTAGTTGTAATATAAAGTTAACAAATGTACCGATTTTAATTTTGCAAGTTGTTTTGACTAAGTTACTCTGACTAAATTACCCTGATTAAGTTGCCCTGACAAGGAAGTTATCATGAACCCGATAAACACCATCATAATGGTAAGAAATAAGCGTTGTCTATGTCCACTGGTCATTGCCATAGGCAGCATATTACTCACCGCTTGTGGTGAAGACAGTCAAGCCACCTTTAACAAAGCCACCAAAGCACCACCTGATACTGCCTTGATATCCACTTTAATCGATAAGCCACAGCCAATTAAACAAATAAAAGCAACAGAGCTTGATCAGATGCTGGGTAAAATTGACCCTTATGCAGCCAGTCTCACACCAATCGCTAAGTGTGATGTGCAAATTGATAAAATCACCTATCGTACCGTTGGGGCAGGGGGTGAGCCAACCACCGCCACCGCTGCGGTGATGTTGCCTGCTGGGAATAATGTTGCAGACTGTGGTGGCGAGCGTCCTATTTTGCTTTATGCTCACGGTACAGCAGTAACCAAAGCGTATGATTTTACCCAAGTTGGTCATGTTGATAATGAAGCTGGAGTCAGAGCAACAAACATCGCTGCCAATTTTGCTGCTCAAGGCTATGTCGTTGTTGCTCCGAATTATGCTGGCTACGACACATCACCCCTGACCTACACCCCTTATCTGAATGCCAAACAACAATCGCATGAAATGGCCACTGCCCTTGCTTCTGCCAGAGCAGCAATCAAACTGAAAACCACCAGTCAAGCAATCAAAGATTCAGGTAAGTTGTTTATCTCAGGTTATTCGCAAGGTGGTCATACCGCTTTAGCCACTGCCCAATATTTGCAGCTAAAAGGTGAGCCAGTCACTGCCCTTGCTCCCATGTCAGGTCCTTATGCCATGGCGGCCTTTGGTGACCAGATATTTATGGGTGCGATTAATATTGGTGCGACGGTATTCGCTCCTATGATTGCCATCAGCTACCAAAAACAATATGGCAATTTATATAACCAGCCAAGTGAACTTATCACTGGCAAATATGCCAACAGTATCGAGACGTTGATACCGGGGAAAAAAGGCTTTAACGAGCTGTTTTTATCTGAGGCATTGCCAATGACCGCTTTATTTGAACAAAATCCTGTCGGTTATCCTGTGTTGCAAGGTTTGTCGCCAAAAGATGCCCGCTTTGCTTATGGCTTTAGTGCCGATGATTATCTGGTCAATACCGATTTTCGGGCCAAATACGTTGCTGATGCCATAAAAAATCCAGATGGCATTATGTTAGGTTTGGCAAATGGGGATAACATGCCCATGCCAGCGGCTGATCCAAAATCACCCATGCGTCAAGCTTTAAAAGCCAATGACCTACGCAACTTTATTCCAACGATGCCCACATTGTTTTGTGGTGGCAATCAAGACCCCATGGTATTTTTTGATACCAACACAGGTAGCATGAACAAAGTCTTAACGTCCATTGCTAATGGTAAAGCAAATGATGTTAAGTTAGACATCAGTATTTTAGATGTCGATGCCACCAATGCCAGTAACCGACAACAGCCAACGCTGAGTTTTATTGGTAATGGCAATGAACATCAAACCACCTTAAAAACTGCTCAACAAGATGTACAAGCTAAGTTTGCTGACAGTTACGGCAAACTGGCGAAACAAAGCACGATTTTATTAAAATCTGGCTATCACTCAACGCTGGTTGCTCCTGCATGCACGGCAGCGGTTAGGGCATATTTTGCTGAATTTAAATGATTGTCGATTTGATATAAAAAAGCGTTTAACTCATCGTGCGTAATTCTCCACCTATAATCCTTGATTTAGGTGGAGATGTAAGCACAGGCGACCTAATCAGGGCGTTATTGTTTTTCGATGTACTATCTAATGGTATTAATCGTAACACCGCCAGTCGTCAGCAAACAATATGCCCCAGTCCAAAGTACAGGCTTGTAGTAAAACTTTGCTATTAGTTGATTATTTATAATTGACACTTAAATAAAAATGATGCTAAATTATACCCATATTTCAAAAAGTTAGCTGTTGCTCGTATTCATGAAAAAGTACGCAACCAGCGCTTAGACTTACACCATAAACACCATAAAGTCATGCATAAGCTGATTTGCGAAAACCAAGCTACCAGTCATGCAATTGAAGATTTAGGTGTAAAAAACATGGTAAAGAACCATAAAAAGCAAGCATTAGCTGATGTGGCAGGACTTGCTATTGTGTAAAGAGTTCCCTCATGCTGATACTATTCAGCGATAGTGGCATGACGAAAGGTAGCAACTTAGGTTGCTATGGGTCGCAAAGATTCCCCCATCATAACCGCTAGGTTTGGTGGTGGGAGTATGTCAAATGACCGAAGTGATTTAAACGCTTAATTTGTGTGTCATCTTGTGGCTGGTTGCTTATTGGCTTAAAAAACTCGATTTAACCCATTAAGTGCCGCCACTCGATAGGCTTCTGCCATGGTGGGGTAGTTAAAGGTGGTGTTGACAAAATATTCCAAGGTGTTGTTACATTTCATCACCGCCTGCCCAATGTGAATGATTTCAGAAGCATGGTTACCATAGCAATGAATGCCCAAAATCTGTAACGTCTCACGATGGAAAAGAATTTTTAACACCCCTGTGCGTTCACCGATAATCTGAGCTCTGGCTAAGTCTTTAAAGAATGCTTGCCCCACTTCATAAGGTACTTTTTCATCAGTCAGTTCTTGTTCGGTTTTGCCAATACTGGATATTTCTGGAATGGTGTAGATTCCCGTTGGTACAGATGAAACAGGTTCAGCATCTTTATCACCAACCATAAAGGCGGCGGCACAGCGACCTTGGTCATAAGCCGCAGATGCCAATGATGGCCAGCCAATGACATCACCTGCTGCATAGATATTTTCAATATCAGTGCGATAATGTTCATCAACGGTTAATTGTCCACGGCTATTTGCTTTTAGACCAATGGCATCTAGATTTAATCCGTCTGTATTGCCTGAACGACCATTTGACCAAAGAATGGCATCAGACTTGATTTTTTTGCCACTTTTTAGGTGCAAAATCACACAGTCATCATGGGTTTCTAGGTGATCGATTTCTTCATTATGTCTAATAAGAACGCCAAATTGACGGAAGTCGTGCGATAACGCATCACTGATTTCACTGTCTAAATAGCTCAGTAGTTGATCTTTATTGTTAATCAAATCCACTTTATAACCCAAGCCTGTGAATATGGACGCATATTCACAACCAATGACGCCTGCACCATAGATGATGATTTTTTTGACGACATAATCCATTTGCAAAATTTTGTCAGAGTCAAATACCCTAGGGTGGTCAAAGTCTAAAATATCTGGGCGATAAGGTCTTGAGCCAACGGTAATAATGGCTTGATGAAAAGTGAGGGTATCCTCACCCATATTGTCATTAAGTTCAATTTTTAAGGTATGCTTATCCATAAAGCTTGCCCAACCTTGAATGACGTCAATTTGATTGCGTTCATAAAATCTGGCATGGGTATTGACCTGACGGCGAATGACTTGACGAGCGTTGGCAAGCACACGATTGAGCGGAACTTGTTGATATTCCATGCCTTGATTAAACAAAGGGTCACGGCGAAAATTAATGATGTTAAACACACTTTGACGCAATGCCTTACTGGGGATTGTGCCAACATGGGTGCAGTTGCCACCCACTTGCTCACGGGGGTCAATGACAGCAACTTTTTTGCCAGATTTGGCAAGTTTCATGGCAGCGGCTTCTCCAGCAGGTCCAGCCCCCAAAACCACCGCATCATAGTCAAATGGGTGTTTGCCGTTTTTGAGACGTTGTGAATCACGAGTAAAACCTGATTCGATGTGAATGCGATGACTGTCTAAAGGGCTGATTAAATCTGGGTGTTGGGCTTTGTCGTTCACTTTATCGCCTGTTTGAGCTGATGATTGTTTGTTTGATTGTTTGTCTGTGTTGTCATTTTTGTTGGTGCTGATGGCTTCAGCATTGATTGCTTCATTGCTCAACGTTGGGGTCATTTGTGCGTCTTTATTTTTTTTAGCCATAAAATTACCTAAATGTTAGTGTTGAGCAAGGATTTCTACCAACTGCCATTTACCAACGGCTTGCCCATTATTTTGGTCAATAAGTGGGCGTACATTGATGCGATAGCTCACACCTTGTACAGGGATAAAATCTTCTATCCCATCATAAGGGATTTGAAAGGTTTGACCATTGGCATCGGTTGCAAGCAAACACTGCATGGGCAAGATGGATTGGCACGCTTGACGAGTAGAGGCGATGCTGAATGTCTGTGCTGTGCCTAGTACCAAATCAGGCACATATCTGGACTCAGGAGTGGGTGGGTGAGTAAAAGGATTGCTTTGACACGCAGATAATGCCAAAGTGATGGACATACAAAAGCCAATGGCTGGTAACGTCGATAAGTGCAGTAAATTTTTCATATTATTCCACTATTTTTTAATGGTTTATCAATTCAATTAACCGATGCGTCGCTTAAGTCCTGTGATTTGCAGAATGCGAGTGGCAATCTCTTCTATGGACATTTCAGACACATCAAGGCTTGGGATACCATAACTGGCATAGATGGCTTGAATGGCTTTTTGCTCTTGTTCACATTGGGCATAGCTGGCATAGCGACTGCCTGCACGGCGTTCGTTGCGTATCGCCGCCAAACGTTCGGTATCAATCACCAAACCAAACAGCTTATCTTTATAAGGCTTAATGGCGTTTGGCAGTTGAATCTCGTGTAGGTCTTCTTCGGTTAATGGATAGTTTGCCGCACGAATGCCAAATTGCAACGCCAAATATAATGAAGTGGGCGTTTTGCCTGAGCGAGACACCCCAATCAAGATAATGTCTGCCATTGGATATTGCCGAGTTCTTGCCCCATCGTCATTATCCAACGAAAAATGCACCGCTTCAATACGAGCTTTGTAATTCTCTGAATCCACATTAGAATGAGCATGCCCACCTTGATCATCTGGGGCAACTTGGATCTCTTCAGCAATGCGTCCGATGATGCCTTCATACATGTCCAAATTGCACGCTTGGGCAGAGTTAATGATTTCACGGATACCATCATTAACAATGGTATCAAACACCAATGGCAACAGACCATGCTCTTGATAAGCGGTGTTGATTTGCTCAACAGCAAAATTGGCACGCTCTGGGGTATCCACATAAGGAATGACTTTGGTGATAAAAGGCACAGAAGCAAACTGGCTTAATATCGAACGCCCCAAAGTTTCAGCGGTGATGGCAGTGCCATCAGAAATAAAAAAAGCCGCCCGAATTTTGCCGTCAGTACAATTCTCCAAGGCATGGCGGTTTTGGTAAGTGGGGCTGGTTTGTTGTCGCTGAAATTCTTGCATGCTTATTCCTAGATAACGACCTTCTAAAGGTGCTTGGGCTGTTGTGGCTATTATACGCAATAATGCAAAAATTTCATAATCAGCCTTGAGTTAAGAAAGAAAGTTGGTTGAGTACTTATAAAAGTTGAGTACTTAAAAAAGCCATTCATTTAACAGCCAACGCCATATTTTTTGCCATTTTGGCTCAAAATTCAATTTTTTTTTTACAAGTGATGTCGAAATTGGCATTTATTAGGAGTATAATGCTCACAACTATAATGCCTTCTAAATGGTCGCATTTCAAAAAGTTGTTATGTATGATGGTTGTGATGACAATTATTATGAATGACAATGATTATGAATAAAGCTGTTATAAATACAGCTGTTATGAATGGAGTGTTATGATGAGCAATGCAACAAATCAACTCAGTACCGTCATTAACTTAAGTAACCTTGGCAAAAATGACATTGATAAAGTCGGAGGTAAAAACGCTTCCTTGGGTGAAATGATCAGTCATTTATCCGATTTGGGTGTCAGTGTGCCGGGTGGATTTGCCACCACCGCAGAAGCGTTTAATCAGTTTTTGCAAGACACAGGATTGACCGATAAAATCAATGCTGAACTTAAAAACTTGGATGTTAATGATGTGCATCAATTGGCAGAAACAGGCAAAAAAATCCGTGGTTGGATAATTAATCAAACCCTACCTGCCAAGCTTGAAGAAGACATTCGAGTAGCATTTGAACAGATGAGTGAAGGAGAAGACATCGCCGTTGCTGTGCGTTCATCTGCCACTGCTGAAGATTTGCCAGATGCGTCATTTGCAGGTCAGCAAGAGACGTTTTTAAACATTCGTGGTATTGATAACGTGCTGATTGCCATCAAAGAAGTCTTTGCTTCTTTATATAATGACCGTGCAATTGCCTATCGTGCGCATCAAGGATATGAGCATATGGGAGTGGCATTGTCAGCAGGTGTGCAACGTATGGTACGCTCTGAGACAGGGGCATCTGGTGTGATGTTTAGCATCGATACCGAAAGTGGCTTTGACCAAGTGGTGTTCATCACCGCAAGTTATGGCTTGGGTGAAATGGTGGTACAAGGGGCGGTCAATCCTGATGAGTTTTATGTTTCTAAGCCGTTACTTATCGAGGGAAAACCTGCGATAGTGCGTCGTAACTTAGGCAGTAAACACAAAAAGATGGTCTATGGAGAAGATGGCACAACAGGCAAATCCACCACCATCGTTGATGTGGATAAAGCAGATCGTCAACAGTTTGCTCTAAACAATGATGAGCTGATTGAATTGGCAAAACAAGCCCTTATCATTGAGAAACACTATGGTCATGCCATGGATATTGAATGGGCAAAAGATGGCGACAGTGGCAAAATATTCATTGTCCAAGCCCGTCCAGAAACAGTCAAAAGTCGTCAAAATACCAACATGATGGAGCGTTACGTGATCCATTCAAAAGATGCCAAAGTCATCTGTGAGGGTCGTTCCATCGGTCAGCGTATCGGCTCAGGCAAAGTGCGAATAGTTAACAGCATTCATGAAATGGACAAAGTCGAAGAGGGTGATATTTTGGTCTCTGACATGACTGACCCAGATTGGGAACCTGTGATGAAGCGAGCTTCTGCCATCGTAACAAATCGTGGTGGACGCACTTGCCATGCTGCCATCATTGCCCGAGAATTGGGTGTGCCTGCGGTGGTTGGTTGTGGCAATGCCACAGAATTGTTAAATGACGGTATGGAAGCAACCATATCTTGTGCCGAAGGCGACACAGGGTATATCTATGAAGGGTTGTTAGACTTTAATGTCCAAAGTAACTCGATTGAGTCGATGCCCAAATTGCAATTTAAAATCATGATGAACGTGGGTAACCCTGACCGTGCCTTTGGTTTTGCTCAAATTCCGAACGAAGGCGTGGGTTTGGCACGGTTGGAATTCATCATCAATCGAATGATTGGCATACACCCAAAGGCATTGCTGAACATGAACAGCTTACCTCGTGAAACTGTTCAAGCCATTAATGAACGCATCGCAGGGTACGCATCACCTGTAGATTTTTATGTCGATAAATTGGTTGAAGGCATATCCACCCTTGCCGTGGCATTTAAAGACAAGCCTGTGATTGTGCGTATGTCAGACTTTAAATCCAACGAATATGCTAACCTTGTGGGTGGTAAACTTTATGAACCATCAGAAGAAAATCCCATGCTTGGCTTCCGTGGTGCAGGGCGTTATGTGTCAGAAAACTTTCGTGATTGTTTTGAGCTTGAATGCCGTGCATTAAAATACATTCGTGATGACATGGGACTGACCAATGTAAAAATCATGATACCCTTTGTACGTACACCAAAAGAAGCCAAGCAAGTCATCGAACTTTTGGCAGAAAATGGGCTAAAACGTGGTGTCAATGGTCTTGAAATCATCATGATGTGTGAATTACCCACCAACGCCTTATTGGCAGATGAGTACCTTGAGTACTTTGATGGCTTCTCCATCGGCTCTAATGACCTGACTCAATTAACCTTAGGGCTTGACCGTGATTCTGGCATCGTCTCGCATCTGTTTGATGAACGTGATGCGGCGGTTAAAAAACTATTGTCTATGGCAATCCAAGCCTGTCGCAAGCAAAACAAATATGTTGGCATCTGCGGTCAAGGACCATCTGACCATCCAGACTTGGCATACTGGTTAATGGAGCAGGGGATTAATTCTGTGTCATTGAACCCAGACTCTGTCTTAGATACTTGGTTTTTCTTAGCTGGAGAGAAAGTCAACTAAAAAACAGATTGTCGACACTCGAATTGTCGACACTCGAAACCAATGCTCTAAACGTTTGGTGATTTTTAAGCCTGCTTCTTTTGTTGCGACAGCTTTTTTTCTGTAACAGCAAAAAAAGCAGGCTTGTTTTGCCTTAATTGCTTTAAGCAGTTACAATATGACCATTTTAAGTCCAAATAACAGCAAGGTGCGTCATGCAAATCTATTTAGCCCGTAACAATCAACAAGCAGGTCCTTACACCTTAGAGCAACTCAATGCCATGCTTGCTTCTAATGAAGTACTGCTCACCGATTTGATGTGGCATGACGGCATGGACAAATGGCAGTCAGTTGGACAAATGACAGGCAACCAGCTAAGCTATCGCACTAACATAAAATCCGTCATGCAGCCCATGACAACGCCAGTCAACCCAACCAATCAAACCAACCCAAATGCCAATCCAAATAATGATAACCACCCAACTCGGGTAACGGTAGAGCAACTTTATGGCAGAAAACCAATCGACACAAAACAGCCAACTGGCGACACAAGCATCAAAGAATACCTAACCGAACAAAAACAACAAACCAATCATCACAACAAAACCACACCAACCAATCAACTTGCGTCTGTCAGCAAACGCATCTTAGCGGTCTTGATTGACCAACTCATCATGATTGCCGCCATATTTCCCTTGTTAATGCACACAGGCATGGATGTGTTATCCAAACCCATGACCTCAGCACACGTACAAAGTATCGTTGAATCCGTACCAAACCATATCATGACAATATCAGCTTTAATGATTCTGGCGGTGTTTGTGGTACAGACCCTAATGCTGATTAAAAAAGGACAGACACTTGGCAAAATGGCAG
Organism: Lwoffella lincolnii; assembly: GCF_037201985.1. NCBI lineage: Bacteria > Pseudomonadati > Pseudomonadota > Gammaproteobacteria > Moraxellales > Moraxellaceae > Lwoffella > Lwoffella lincolnii. The sequence continues at coordinate 881,912 of NZ_CP147511.1, forward strand.
TTGGGCTTAGAATTTTAGATAAGAACAGCTTAAGCTTACCATCAGTAACCAATATCTTATTAATCAGAACCGTACTGACCAACATCGCTTATTCTGTTCCCATAATAGGCATGTTGTTATTGGTGGCAGACTTCATCATCATGATTATCGACAAACAAAAACAAAGCCTGCATGACAAATTAGCCAAAACTGTGGTCATGATTGCTGATGATGCCCAACTTAACAACAAAGCTTAACAACAAATATTTTGAATCATCTTGCTTAGCAAGTGTTAAATCTGTATAATGGTCGCCTTTATGATTTTAAGGCTGATGCCTGACCGTCATAATCTCCTTGCCAATGACATAGGGTCATCGGCTGTCTAAACCGTAAGGAGTCTATCATGAGACATTACGAAGTGGTGCTAATCATACACCCAGATCAAAGCGATCAAAGTGCCAATATGGTAGAACGCTATGTTAATCTGGTACAAGAGCAAGATGGCGTTGTACATCGTTTAGAAGATTGGGGTCGCCGTCAACTGGCATATCCCATCAACAAAATTCACAAAGCACACTATGTGTTATTTAATATTGAATGTGGTGGCGAGACTTTGGCAGAACTTGAAGAGCTGTTCCGCTATAACGATGCCATTATTCGTAGCTTGATCATGCGTCGTGATGAAGCCATCATCGAAGAGTCACCCTTGGCTAAAGGTGCTGATGAAAGACGCACCCGTAAGCCCAGCCGTCGCAACGACAATCGTCATGATAATGACGATGACGACAGCGATGATGACAACCATGATGACAACGAAGAATAATAAGGATAAGGAGCAAGCTCATGGCACGTTTTTATCGCCGCCGTAAATTTTGCCGTTTTACCGCTGAAGGCATCACCCATATCGACTATAAAGATGTTGATTTACTAAAGCAATACATTGGGGACAATGGCAAAATCGTACCCAGTCGCATCACAGGTACGTCCACCAAATATCAACGTCAACTGGCCACCGCCATCAAACAGGCTCGCTATTTGGCCCTACTACCTTATACCGATAACCATCAGTAATCGGTTGTTATCAAGTTAACTAGGAGTGACCCATGCAAGTTATCTTATTACAGCGTATCGTCAACCTGGGTAAACTCGGTGACACCGTCGATGTTAAACCCGGTTATGGACGTAACTATCTTATACCACAAGGCAAGGCATTGCCTGCCACTGCCGCCAATATTGAAAAATTTGAAGCACGTCGTGCTGAGCTTGAAGCCATCGAAGCTGAAGAGCTGGCATCTGCCCAAAAGCGTGCTGACTCATTGCGTGATGTCAATGTCATCATGCGTGCCAAAACTGGCGAAGAAGGCAAATTATTTGGCTCTATCGGCACTCGTGATATCGCTGATGCGTTGACCAAATCTGGCTTGGAAGTTGACCGTTCTGAAATCAACTTGCCAGAAGGCACATTGCGTCAAGTGGGTGAGTACCATGTTACTGTCCAATTGCATCATGACATCACCGCCCAAATCTTGGTAACCATTCTTTCAGAAGATGGTGATATTTTGCCCCAAACTGCTGAAGAAGTGGCTGATGTCGAATAGGACAAAATGGTAGAATAATTAAATGGCAGCATAAATCGTAAAAAATCGACTCGTCAGAGTCGATTTTTTATCATCTGTAAAACAGAATTTGTAAAATAAGATTAACTGGTGTATAATAGGTCGTTCTTTGGGGATGTTCTGGCTTCGACGCTGGTAATGAAACTCAATGAGGCATGTCGAGAGAGTATGCCCTCTCGTAAATCAAGCATATATTAAAATAGTCGCAAACGACGAAACTTACGCTCTAGTAGCTTAAGGGCTGCTTAGGACGGCACAGATTGCCTTTGGTCTGGTTGCTCTCCTAGAAGCGAACGTACGAAGGATGGTCTAAGTTAGCGTTCCGATGACTTAGGCGAAATTTAGGAAATCGCCCTATCCACCCTGACTGTCGGGTCGGTGTGGGTTAAAGCCAAAGACAGAGCCTAAACATGTAGAATCATGAGCGTAGTGCTGGCGGACGCGGGTTCAACTCCCGCCATCTCCACCATCTATCAAAATTAAAGAAAATCAAACTTAATTAAAATCAGTTAAAAACCCTTGAGAATACTAAATCTCAAGGGTTTTTTGTTTTACAAACTTAATCATGATACCATCATATGGTAAAAAAAATTAAAAAATGGCACAAATCCACATAAAATAAAAGAACAGCGAATCAACACAACCTAATCACCAGTCCCTACGTTTTTGCTTAACCCAAGCCCAAGTAACATTTTTGATCTTTCGGTGTGTAGGCATAAGGTCGATATTCATTGGATTTAAAGCCACTTTCATCAAGGTAGATAATGGGTCGGTTAGCTTGCTGGTGTTGGATAAGTTGCTCAGTAAAGGCTGTACGTTTGGTGTCATCAGCTTTAGGGTGTTTCAATGTCTTTTTTTGAGTGATTTTGAGTCGCTGTAGGGCAATTCCAATGGCTCGTTGGGTGAAGTTAAAGCGGAACGGCTCGTTCTCGTTGATGGTGGTATATATGGGTTTCTACGTCTTGGCGTAGTGCGTCCATGTCTATTTTCAATTTGCGTGTGATGACCACCTTGCGTTTTGGTTGTTTTTTCCAGTTTTGAATGGTGGTTTTAACTTACCCCTTGCCAAGCTTGGGCAGATTTGGCAAATCAATGACGATACCGGCGGCGGTGATGGGGCGTTTAATGCCCTAATTACATCGGTTGGGCTGTCAGTCAGCCGTGATGGTGATGCGGTGGTGGTGTGGCAGACGGTGGGGATGGATAGGTATGTGGATGTTTAAAATGCGTTTAAAATGCGTGAGTGTCTAAATACTCTCGTAAGGCATCGTTCATGCGTGTTTGCCAGCCTTTGCCTGTGGCACGAAAGCGGTCAATGATGTCACTGTCATAGCGGACGGTAATGGCTTGTTTTGGCTTGGCTTTTGGGGGGTTGCCAAGTTTGGTTTGTAGTGATGTTGGCAAACCTTGCAAACGGGTGGCATTGGCAAACATGTCCTCTGTCCACTCTGGGTTTTCAAAGTCGGTTTTTTCAGGGTCTTTGGGTTTGATGGCTAAACTGGTCATATTTTTTACACTCTCTTTGATTGGCTTTTCTAAAGCTGATGATGCGAATGCCTAGGTCAACTTCACAAAACACAAGGGCGTATAGACGATTATCAATCAACCCAAGTGATGAATAGCGAGTTTCAGGGTATGGTTTGCGTGTGTCTTGCCATATCAGGGCGGTGGTAAAATCAAAGTCAATCGCCATGGCAAACGGCAAACCACGTTCTTCAATGTTCTTTTGGTTTTTGATGGGGTCGTATTCAATGTGCATGGGTGCATGACAGGTTGGTTGGTTTTTATATTGTAACCAAAAAAAGGGGCGTGTAAAGATGAATTTATTAAGCCAGTTTCAGCAGATTTTTAGCGACAATCCTAGGGGTTATGCGACCGTTACAGGCATCAAATCTGATGGGACGTTGATAGCCACCACGCCTAAAATATCCATGCACAAATTAAAATAATTTTATGTAAGAATTTTTGGCGGTTTGCAGGACTTACCAAATTCTTTGGTAAATTAAAAAGATGCTATATTCTTCAATATTTTTTAATAATTTGCAATCTTAAACAAAAAAATCTCAAATCAGGGGAGATTTGAGACATTAATTTTATAAAAATTAAAGTATTATCTACTTTGATAAAAGGCACTTTGACAAGTGGAATCCTTAATAAATGGCGCAGCGGACGGGACTCGAACCCGCGACCCCCGGCGTGACAGGCCGGTATTCTAACCAACTGAACTACCGCTGCTTAGGTCGCTTTGATTAAGTTGATGGCAATTTATTGTTTAGTTTTGACAGCTTAACTAACTGCCTAACCAAAAAGATTGCCTAACCAAAAAAAGTCATGAGCAAGAAATTGGTGGGTGGTGACGGGGTCGAACCGCCGACATTCTGCGTGTAAGGCAGACGCTCTACCAACTGAGCTAACCACCCTTGCTCTGTGGGTGTGTATTATATACGGTTTAAATTCTCTGTCAAACGCTTTTTTAAACTTTTTTCGTTTGGTGCATCATGCTTCCACCATAACCATCAACATGGTTAGACAATAAAATTAACATAATAGCCACCCTATATTGGTTAACTTTTATCAAGATTAATCGCCACTGAGTTGATGCAATATCTCATGCCTGTGGTATCTTTAGGCCCATCAGGGAACACATGCCCCAAATGACCACCACAGTTATTGCAAGTCACTTCAATGCGTCGCATGCCATGTGAGGTGTCTAAGTGTTCATCAACGGCAGTGTCATCAATGGTTTTGTCAAAGCTTGGCCAACCACAACCTGAATCAAACTTGGCATCAGAAGTGAATAATTTAGCCCCACAGCCACCACAGCGATAGATGCCAGTGTCTTTGCAGTCATTATACTTTCCTGTAAAGGGGCGTTCTGTGCCTTTATTGCGTAAAATATGATATTGTTCAGCGGTTAATCGATTTTGCCAGTCCTGTTCGGTTAACTGGTCAATCTGTGTTTTGCTCAGTTGTGTGTCATTCATCATTATTTTTTACCTCATGTTATTGATTGTTAGTGATTCATTTTTAATCATTAGCCCACAAATGCTCGTTCAACCACGTAGTCAGCAGGTTCGCCCATACGGGGTGATATGGACAGCCCAAAATTATCTAGGATTTTTGAAGTGTCTTCATTCATCATCATGCTGCCACAAATCATCACACGGTCATCAGTTTGATTGATTGGGGGCAGTCCAATGTCATCAAACAACTTGCCAGACTCAAGTAATGTGGTGATGCGTCCTTGGTTTTTGAATTCATCACGAGTGACGGTGGGGTAGTAGATGAATTTTTCTTTTACCCACTCACCAAAGATGTCGTCATTGGGCAGCTGGTATTCAAACAGTTCTCGATACGCCAAGTCTTCAATCTTACGTACCCCATGTACCAATATGACTTTATCAAAGCGTTCATACACTTCAGGGTCACGGCACAATGATAAAAACGGAGCAAGCCCTGTGCCTGTTGCCAACATATATAAATGTTTGCCAGGTAAAAGGTCGTCAAGAACCAATGTGCCAGTGGGTTTTTTACTGACTAAGAGTTCATCGCCCACTTGAATGTGTTGTAAGCGTGAAGTCAACGGACCGTTTTGCACTTTAATGGAGAAAAATTCCAAATACTCTGCATAATTGGGGCTGGCGATGGAGTACGCACGCACCAAGGGTCTGTCGTCCACCATTAAGCCTATCATGGCAAATTCACCATTACGAAAACGCAAGCCGTCATCACGGGTGGTTTTGATGGTAAATAAGCTGTCGTTCCAGTGATGAACGTGAGTAACGGTCTCGGTGCGAAATTTAGACATAACCTATCCTTACTAGAGTTTTTAAAGAAATGAAATAACAAAATGACGTGAGTGGTCGTATAATAAGCACATGAATAAGCACATGAATAAGCACATTGCCAGCCATATAAAAAGCCAGCTCAATATGATAGCAAAAAATGACACAAATTGCCCAATTAACGCCAGTTTGGAACATGATGATTTGGAGCATGACAATATGGAACATCACCTTGCAAATTTAGCAGATGTAACCTTGCCTGTGGTGGGGGTGCATCACTCACCCATGACGCAAAAATTTGGTTTACCACGCCAGCCTAATTTGGTTGATGTGCGGTCTGTCATTGAGTTGTTGCCCCCTTATGACGTGTTTGATGCGGTTGTGGGGTTGGATAATTTTAGTCATCTGTGGTTGCATTGGTATTTTCATGCCAATCGTCAAGCAACGCAAACAGAGCATTCACAAGCCCAATTTAGAACAAAAATACGTCCACCAAGGTTGGGTGGTAATGATAAAGTGGGTGTATTTGCCAGTCGTAGCATGTACCGTCCCAGTCAGATGGGCATGTCGGTGGTGCGTTTGCAGGGCATTGAAACAAGACAGGGACAGTTGCTGATTCATGTCATTGGGGCAGATTTATTGGATAAAACGCCCATTTTAGACATTCGCCCTTATGTGCGTTACAGCGATGCCATTATTGATAGCCATGACGGTTATGCCGATGCCAAACCATCAACTTGCCAAGTGCATGTTTATCAAGATGCCAAATGCCAGTTTGATAAGATTGTTAAAGACTTGCAGACAGAGGGTTTGATGAATGACCATTTGCTGACTTCTTTACATGATGCTGATTGGCACATCATCACCGCCTTGATTGCTCAAGATCCACGCCCTGCTTATCGTCAAAAGGTCAGTCAGCGAGAGTATGTCATGCGTTATAAAAATATTGACGTGCGTTTTGTACAAAGAACACAAGGACAGTTAGAAGTGATTGGGGTTAATAAAATAGCTTAACATCAAATGGGCTAAAGCTGGCTCATTGTCCTATCAAGATGGGTAATCATGGGCAATTAAGTGACTTGTGCCATGTTGCTTAACAAGTTATCATTAAAAAATTATGATTATCAAAATATAATTATCAAAATATGATTGTCAAAAATGGATAAGTTTATGAAACAGCAAACCCAAGTGAAAAAGCTGACTTTAGTTGCTCTGACAGCCATGATGGTTTTGACAGGTTGTAATACCATCAGTGGTCTTGGTCAAGACATATCCGCAGTTGGTAATACCGTCAGTAACAGTGCCAGTCAAGTCAAACAAAGAATGGGAGGGCATGACGGATATGCAGGACATGGAGGATATGTAGGACATGACGGATATACAGGACATGACGGATATACAGGACATGACGGATATACAGGACATGACGGATATGGAGAGCATGATGGATATGGAGGACATGGAGGATATTAGGGACATGCCTTCTTTGTTTCAATCTCTCTTAAAGGTGTTGAGAGTGGGGTATACAATACAAATTATATACAATACAAAAACAGACAAATAAGTCAGTTTTATGCCATGCTTAATGTTGGTTGCATGTATTCATGTCATTCATGTAACGATGCAAACTTAATGCAAACTCAATTTTATCTTTATCTTTTTGGAGACATTTATGAAAAAGCTAACCCTAGTTGCCTTGGCTGCCATGATGGTTTTGACAGGTTGTAATACCATCAGTGGTTTTGGTCAAGACGTATCAAAAGCAGGTAACACTGTCAGCGACACCGCCAATGACGTTAAGCAAAAAATTTAATGTCATTTGATTTTGATGGTGGTTTTGTTTGGTTGTTTTGATTAAGATAAGATTCATTCAAGCTTAACCAAATTCAAGCTTATATCGGCATAAACCCTAACTTGATTAAGTTGGGGTTTTTTCTATGGTCTGGGTTTTGGGTTGTGATTTTACGTTGATAAGTCCATTTGGTTAAGTGGGTGTTTGCCTTTATAATAAACGTCTTTTACAGCACATAAATTTTACAGCACATAAAGATAAGCCCATGAGCATACCGAGATATTCTTTGTTGATAGATTTGCGTTGGTGTTTAGATGAATTGTTAAATGACGGCATTTTAGATGCTCGCAGTTATCATCTTGTCATCACCAGTAATCGTGAAAAAAACAAACCGCCATTACAGATAATTGCTGATTATCAATTAAAATCTGCCATTCATCACACACCGTTAGATTTGCCAGCACTCAATGTGTGGCTATCTGCTAAGGCAGGCATGCCTTTGGTGCGTATTGACCCACTTAAAGTTGATGTGCCAGCCATCACTGATGTGATGAGTTTTGCTTATGCTAAGACGCATCATATCTTAGTGGTGGAAGTCAATGATGACACGGTGCTGATTGGCACTGACCAGCCGTTTTATCGAGATTGGCACAGCAACATTGCTCAAATCATCAAGCCAAAGACCTTTGATACTGTCTATGTCAGCCCTGACCAAATTAATCGCTATCGACAAGAGTTTTATCATGTTACCAAGGCCATCGCAGGGGCAAGTGATGTCCACAGACGCAATGGCAGTGATGTTACCAATGTTGAAGCATTACTTCAGCTGGGTGATAAAGACAATCCAGATGCCAACGATCAACACATTGTAAAAGTGGTGGATTGGCTGTTGCAATATGCGTTTGAACAACGAGCAAGTGACATTCATCTAGAGCCAAGACGCCAGACAGGTAAGGTGCGTTTTCGCATTGATGGGGTGCTACATACGGTGTATGAAATGCCATCATCTATCATGACTGCTGTTACTGCACGCATTAAGATTTTAGGTAGGCTCAATGTGGCAGAAAAGCGTAAACCACAAGATGGACGCTTAAAAACACGCACCCCAAAAGGCTTGGAAACCGAATTGCGATTGTCCACCATGCCCACGGCGTTTGGTGAAAAACTGGTGATGCGAGTGTTTGACCCTGAAGTGTTGGTGCGTAGTTTTGGTCAGTTGGGATTGACAGGCAAGCATTATGAGACTTGGCAACAGATGACCACCCAGCCCAATGGGATTATTTTGTTGACAGGACCGACGGGTTCAGGCAAGACCACCACCTTATATAGCACCCTAAAACAACTGGCGACTGAAGCGGTCAATGTCTGTACCATTGAAGACCCCATCGAAATGGTTGAGCCAAAATTTAACCAAATGCAGGTCAATCCCAGTATTGATTTACATTTTGCTGATGGCATTCGCTCACTGATGCGTCAAGACCCTGATGTCATCATGGTGGGGGAGATTCGAGATGCTGAGACCGCTAACATGGCAGTACAAGCGTCATTGACAGGGCATTTGGTGTTATCCACCTTGCACACCAATGATGCCCCCAGTGCAGTAACACGTTTACATGATTTGGGCATACAGCCATTTTTGACATCAGCAACCTTAGTTGGTATTGTGGCACAGCGTCTTTTGCGTACCCTTTGTCCACATTGTAAAAAAGCATTAAACTTAAGCGATTTATCTGCCCAAGGCCAGCAAGAGAAAGAGTTAGCCGAAGCGTGGACACACCAGTGGCAAGAGTTGGTGAGTCCTTGGACTGCTAAGTTGCCCACAGTGGCGTATCTGCCAAAAGGGTGTGAGCATTGCCGTCACACAGGTTATCAAGGACGAGTGGGCATCTATGAGATGTTGGGTTTTTCTAATGCCATTAAAAAAATGGTGGCACAAAATGCTGACTTAAATCAGCTTAAAAAACAAGCCTATGATGAAGGCATGCAGCCGTTAAGGCTGGCAGGGGCAAAGAAAATCGCCGAAGGTGTTACCAGCATCGATGAAGTGTTGCGTGTTGTGCCGTTAAATTAAGAAAATGATGTTTAAATAAAACGCATTGAAACAATCCATAACATGAAACAATCCATAAAATAAAACAATCCATAAAAAAGAGTTACCATTTATGTTTACCGACAGCCATTGTCATTTAAATCGTTTAAATCTTGATGCGTATCAAGGCAATTTGCAGCCCATCTTTGATAACATGAAGCAAGCTCAAGTCAGTAAAGCCATGGCAATCATGTGTGATTTGGCTGAATTTGATGACATTTATGACATAATCCAGACTTATCAAAGTCCACAATTACAGCTTGGCATGAGTGTGGGCGTGCATCCATCTGAAGACTTGGCAACATTGACTTCTGCTGATGTGGATACGTTATTGCGTATGGCGGATAATCAGTTGGTATGGGCAATCGGTGAGACAGGGTTGGATTATTATTGGAGCGAAGACAACAAACTTGCCCAACAACAAAGTTTGGTTCGTCATATTGCCGTCAGCCAACAGCTTAAAAAGCCACTGGTGGTGCATACCCGTTCTGCCAAGGCGGATACTTTGGATATTTTAAAGGCAGAAAAGGCTGAACACGGCATCATTCATTGTTTTACCGAAGATTGGGCAACCGCAAAGACAGCGTTAGACATGGGTTTTTATGTCTCTTTTTCTGGCATTGTTACATTTAAAAACGCTCAAGCGTTACGAGATGTTGCCAAAAAAGTTCCCAAAGACCGATTGTTGATAGAAACTGACAGCCCCTATCTTGCCCCCATGCCTTATCGTGGTAAACCCAACGAACCAAGCTTAGTGCCTTATGTGGCACAGTGTTTGGCAGAGATTTTGCAGGTGGATTGTGCAAAGATTGCCAGTTTAACCACGCAAAACTTTGATAATTTACTGGCACAGTACTGTTAAAAACAGTATGATTAAAATCAGCGTCATTAAAATAAGCGTTGTGTGCTAAAGGAGTTACTGCGACATGAGTCGTCAAAAACAGTTCAAAGCCAGAGAAGACAGCATTCTTACGATGGCAGAGCAGTTGTTGTTGGAATCAGGAGAAGGGGACATTACCCTTGATGCGTTGGCAGAGCAGTTGGATTTGGCAAAAGGGACATTGTATAAGCATTTCTCCAGCAAAGATGAGTTGTATTTGCGCATCATCATTCGTTATGAAGAGTCATTGTATCACAGCACCATGGTTGATGATTGCCATGCCGCTGGGGTTGCCAGAATTATTTTGCAACTGCTTATGAGTCCACAAAAAGCCATTTTGCTTAATCAAATAGAAGAGCGACTGGCAGCGTCTACCACAGGATTAAACCGTTTATTTACCGAGTTGTATCACATTCGCCGTCAGCGTATGCAACGTGCGTTAGATGTGGTGGGTGGTTATTTGGACGAAAAACAAAGCAGTATGAGTACCAGAGATTATCTGTCCAGCATTTGGGCGTTGGGGCAGGGGGGTGCAGGGCTATTAAACTCCAGTTTTTATCAGCGGTATTTGGGTGACAGAACCACGTTGCGTTATGCGTTTGTTAAGCAGATATTGGACATGCCAGCTCAATATCCCACAGCAGACAGCAAGCAAGCATCTTGAGCAAGACAGCCAAGAACGCATCAAAATAAGACAATAGATTGATAAAGCATTAAAACATCAAAATTCATGCCATTAACGTTTACCATCATACCCCAAAAGACACCAGTAAATCCACATCAAATCAATGGATTTACTTTGGTTGAGTTGATGGTGGTGATTGTCATTTTGACGATATTTGCTGGCATGCTCACCATGTCAGTCAGCAGTGGCGATGTGCGAAAAAACATGGCGTATCAAGAGCATTTGGTTGACAGCATGCACTATCTGCGTCTGTTATCACAAGAGCGTGTGCAACCGATGGGCATTCGTTTTGATGTGGATAAAACAGGCAAGCCCACTGCCAAAGTCATGGTGTTACAAAATCCTTATGCCCATCATCAAACGGGCCATCAAACTGATACCAAGCCAAAAAATGCCATGGAACTGTCGGGAATGTCAATAAATACCAATGCACTTACCCAACAAGCATCGCTTAACCCCACTTGGGTTGTCGATGACAGCATCAACTTGCCGATACCACCCAATGGACTTGTCATCGACATACAATCCAACCAAGATGCTCATAACCAAAACGCTCAACCACGCACTGGGCAAGACAGCCCACTGAATGACCCAGTCAATCACCAAATTAACAAAAAAATCCGCATAGAAATGGCTTCATTCAATCCATGGCTGGCTTCTGCTCAAACGCCACAAATCGTTTGGTTTGGCACAGGTGAAAGTGCTGCTGTCATCATCACCATGCGATATCATGACCGACCTGTGGGTGAAACCATACAACTGTTGCCCAATGGCGAAGTCGTCTATGGGGCAATGCAATGAATGCCATCAATACCGTGAATACCACACAACGCATTGGTCAACAAAACGGGTTTACCTTGATAGAAGTGATGGTGGCATTGGCAATATTGGCAGTGGTGGCAGTGGCTGCCAGTCAAGCGAGCATGGGCTATTTAAGGACAGTCGAAGGCATGAAAAGTAGGACGTATGCTCAATTTGTGGCACAAAACGCCGCTGTGCAACTTCGCATCAACCAAGACTGGCCACAAGCCAATCGCAGTGAAAACATCACTCAACAAGGGCATGCTTGGCACGTACAATACCAAATCGTAACAGATTTACCCAATTTACCTGATGATCTACAAGTGATTGACATCATTGTTAGCCCTGCCAATCAAGCCAACATCAGCCAAGCGTCAGATGACACACGCATCGCCACTGTAGGCAGTCAGATGCGTTTGGTACTGAATAAACCAAGCCCATTTAGTCAAATCAACTAAATTAACCAAACCAAATTAACCAGACCAAATTAACTAAGTTAAAGTCAAATCAATCATGCCTGTTTATCATCACCGCTTAAATTGTTTCAATCAGGGCAAAAGCCAACACGGTTTCACCTTAGTAGAGCTGTTGGTGGCGATGACCATATTTGCGATGTTGGCAGTGGCAGGCTGGCAAGTGTTCGCTTCATTAAACCGCACAAAAGAGCAAACCCAAATCCATAAGCAAACCTTATCTGAGTTGCAATATGCCTATTTGCAACTGCAAAAAGACTTCGCTCAAGCGGTGCCTTGGCAGCAAGTTACCCCAAATGATGCTCAAAACAATGTTCAAAACAATGCTCAAAACAATTCTCAAAATAACACGCCACAAACAAACAATGGTCAAGCGAATAACCACCAAGCCACATCTGATGACGTCAAACCTGCATTTCGTCTCAATGCCAATGGGGTTAGCTTTATCCGTTTTGCTGATGCCGACCCACGTTATCCACTGACCCCTGCGTTGGTTAAAGTCAGCTATCACTTACATGATGGGCGTTTGTTGCGTGAGCAATCTTATGCCATTGACAATGTGAGTGTTGATGCCAGTGTTAACGACAGTATTCATACCAGTGCCAACACAACAGCGGTGATTTTAGGCAGGAACGCCAGCGTAAATGAACTACATTGGCACGCCTTTACCCCTAAAATGGTAACAGTGTTTGGTGCTGATGTTGATGCCAATTTGCCCGATAACGGTACAGTTGCTCATTCATTATTACCAAAGGGCGTGAGTGTGAGCTTTGAGTATATGAATGAGCCACTGCAATGGCAATTTTTGGTTGGTGGTGCGATGGATACAGAACAAGCAGGAGATGCCAATGTCAACTAAAACTGACTTCCTGCTTGCTTGCTTGCCTTGCTCGTCAAGTCGTTATTCACATGCCAAGCCACCACCACTGATATCCACCAATGCACAACAGGGCATGGCATTGTTAACGGTGCTGTTGTTGGTGGTGGCGATTGTGGTGGTGGCAGGTTCGATGCTTGCCAGCCAAAAATTGAGCATTCGCCAAACCAGCTTGGTTTTGGATAACAACCAAAACCGTCAGAATCTTCAATCAGGCTTAGTAATTGCCAAAAGCATCATAGAACAAGAGCAGCAGACCAATGACCATGATGGCATGGAAGATGCGTGGGCAAAACCCATACCGTCCATCGAGTTGGGTGGTCAACGCTTACAGATTTACTTGAATGATGCCAGTGGTCGCTTTAATCTTAATAATCTTTATCAAGATGGGCAGGTCAATGACTTAGCGTATGCCAGCTTAAAATCTTTATTATCCAATTTGGGGTTAGAGACAAACATTGCCAGAGAAATATTGGATTTTCAAGACACTGATGCCAGTGTGTATGGTGATGGTGGAGATGAGCAGGTGGTGTATGCTGATGGGGGAAAATTTGCGAATCAGCCTTTTGTCAGTATCGAGCAATTATTGGCACTGCCCAGTATGGACGTGGTAAGCTATCAACGGTTACGCCCATTTGTCAGTGTGTCACCAAAGTTTTTACCCATCAATGTCAATACCGCAGATCCGTTGCTTGTCAGTGCTGTTTTAAATGCCAACACTCAAAATAAGCAGCTTTCATCGAATAGTAACCATGCCAACAATCAACATGGCAACTCTCCACCGCCCATTGATGTCTTGCCAGAGCAGTTGCCTGATTTTCGTACTCATCCATTAAAAAATGTAGAAGAGCTTTGGCAGCAACCTGTGTTTCAAGCCTATTTAAACCGACAACAGCAAGTCAATGCCAATCAAAACAGCAACAACAGCAATACTGATAACAGCGGCAACAGCAATCACTCAACTGAACAAGCCAAACGCATGTTTGCCGTGAGTAGCCAAGCATTTTATGCACAAGTTACAATCAATGACAAACGTCAAGCATACATGACAGCTTTGATTGTTAAATCTGAATCTGACAGACAAGAAAATAACCAAGCATCACAACAAGGGTTTATGATTGGTGGTCTGTTAGTCTCAAATCAAGACAATTCCAAACCAGCTTGGCATATTATTTACCCCAGATATTGGGCGTATCAACCACAATCACAATGACCGCCCATCTAATACAGTTTCTTCATGAGATTGCCAATTATACGCCCCATAATACAGCATTTGTGTTTGTCGAGTACAGTCATGGAGCATGGCTTTTTTTCGTTGAATAAAAGTTGATGTGTCTTGTGCCATGCTGTCATCTTGAATGGCATCATCACCGTTATCATGGGCATCATTGTCATGAATATGGTTGGCGGCATAATTAAGCTCAATCCAATCAATAATCCATGAAAACGACATGTTTACCCCTGTGATGGCAAGCAAACGGCGGTCATAGGCATTGATGTGAGCAAAGGCAGGTTGCAATGCCAAATCCTTTGCCATGATGTCAGCGAATAACTCTATCTGAGTGGCAATGGCATGACGCACCGCTTCTGAGCCACCAAAACGTTCGCTGGCGATAAACTGCCAATACTTTGGGTGGACATCGATGGCATCAAAAAATAATTGCACACTTTTGGCAATTTGTCTCTCAAAACTGCGTTTTTTACCCAAGTGCATGTGATCACGCAGTATTGCCAGTGCTTGCCCAAGCTCGTCTTCCACCAAGGCTCGCCCCAAATCTTCCATATCAGCAAAATGCCGATAAAAAGCAGTTGGCACAACCCCAACCTCACGGGTAACTTGTCTTAGACTTATCGAACTAAAAGATTGTCCTGTCAGGCATAACGTCAGTACCGCATCATAAAAGGATTGTCTGGTTTGGCGTTTTTTTTGTTCTCGAATGCTCATCTTTAAGATGCCTTGCGTGGGAATTTCTCAGGCAGATAACAACGCAAATAAGCAATGCCAGCGGTGATGGCTTCTTGTTTCATGTCATCGGTTAATGTGCCTTGAGTGCGATAAGCCAACATCAGCACACCATTGATGATGCTATAGCCAATGAGCAACACCTCTTTGATGCTTTCGTATTCAGGAACTTCATACTGTGATGCCAGTTTCTCATACACCAGATTGACCACTTGATGCTCAACACGCTCGCCATGGGTGTCATGCCCAAACTCAGGAGCATTGGCCTCATATATCAACTTAGCCTTGCTGATGTCGTTATTTAATACCTCAACCAAGTGGTTTAATAACCCTGTGATATAGCCTTGCCAAAGATCAAAGCGTTGCACATCGACTTGCTTGAGCTCTTCGATGATCTCGATGGCATTTAAAAAACGCAACGCCAAAAACACCGCTTCTACATTGGGAAAAAAGTGATAAGCAGACGCTCTGGGAATGTCTGCTTCTTCACACACATCTGCCAATGTGATGTCATTGATGGTGTGTGTCTCGCTTAACTTTTTGGCGGCTGACAGTAACTTTTGACGGCGAATGCGTCCTTGTTGGCTGGTAAACTTAAATTTGTTGGGGACTAACTTTTTTGCCAAGTCAGAATTAACCAATAAATCTTCGATGATGTCATCACGGGAGTTATTCATAAAACAATCTAACAATCTCAAACTAAATAGCGTAAGCTTTAATAATAACATAACTAAAAGTCATAAAACCAAATTTAGCACATCATATCTTGGGCAAAGGCGGCGTGCTGATGCTGATAAATGCCAGCCACTCAATGGTAGCATAAAAAATGACCTTTGATGCGCAAAGGTCATTTTTTATTATTATCAACGAATTACGATTATCAACAAACTAAACGCATCAACGAGTTAAACGATTCCAACCATCACGAACAGCCAATTTGGCTTGTTCCCAAGTTAAACGAGAGTTGGCTTTAAACTCTTCCCATGAACTTTTAAGCTCAGATTCATGGTCTTCAAAACGAGTGTTGGCAGGATAGCGTGAACGCAAGCTGTGACCTGCACGATATGCAGGACGATAGTCTTGGTCATAATCAAAATCACTGTTGTAATAAGAGGTGGTGGCGTGGTTTTCACGCCAATAAGTATCAAACTCAGAGTCATCAAACGGAGTAACACGATACCAAGCATCACGGGTGGCATGTTTGGCATCTTCCCATGCTAAGCGAGACTCGCCTTTGACCTCTTCCCAAGATTGACGAAGATCAGACTCATGGTCTTCAAAACGTGCATCAACATCATATTGATGACGGTTAGAATAACCGACCGCATAGGCAGGGTGATAATCACGGTCAAAATCATACCCTTCTTGATAATAAGGCACTTTGGCGTAATGGGCTCTCCAGTAAACTTGCTCTTGCGTGGGGTCAATGGCTTCAGCAGCGGCTTTACCAGCACTGCCACCCACAATCGCACCGATTGCACCACCAATCAATGTGCCTAATGGACCTGCCACTGAGCCAATGGCAGCACCAGCGGCAGCACCACCCACACCACCGATGCCTGTGCCGATTGGGTGTGAACCAGGCTCACCAGTGATTGGGTCAGCGTTAAGATCTTCTTTGGATTCTTTTGACATGTTTTTTATTTCATCACGGTTAATATTGTCGTGCTTGCTCATGGTTATGTCCTTAAAAGTTATTATTGACAGATGTTAACATTGCATCTGTCACATCAAATTGCCAATCAAAATGTTGCATTAAAAGTTCACATTAAGACATGACTGACAAGGCTCATCAATATCCGCTTATCAATCAAATCTGACCATCATTTTAAACATAATGACTGGAAAAATATACGCATATTTTGTTAGCTTTGTCATCATCATACGGGCTTTGTGTGAGCGTATGTAAAATTTGGCAGAGCCATCATCTTTTTATGAATGGTGAATTAGGAATGCAAATACCAATGATAACTATAAAATTTCTAAGCCACGCATGTGGTGGTGAACTAGGATTATAAACGATAAACATAAGTCATATTAAGGCTTACCAGTAAAAACAATCTTGTTCACCCTATGTTTTTTACCGTAACATAACTTGTTGATTTTTATCATGTTTTTAAATGATGAAAAAATAAGGGTCATGATACCTTCTGTTATCACAATAAGTCATCATCACCAGTGGGGGACTGTTACTGATGCTGAAGGGTTGTTAATCCCATAGGTATTAAATGTGCCTGCCAAAGGGGTGTCTGTCTGTGTTTGCTCAATAGACAGTTTATATTGATGACCATTGCGACTGCTGGTTAGATTAATATAGGGATGGCTTGGATTGGAGACATCATAATGCTGGCACATTTTGACTGCTTCATCATAGCTGACGTTGTGGTATGTTGCGTAATTTTTGACATAAAAATGTAAACTTTTATGCCGATACCGCTTCACCACCACATGCCCTGTTGCTTTATCTCCCACCTCTTTAATCCCAGTCAGATGGACATAGTCAATCAGACCATCTAATCGAGCAGACAGGGCCAATTTTTCCAGGTCATCAGCCGTATTGGCAAAAATGCGCAGTTTATTACCAAGTGTGGCAATGGTTTTATCGTTTTTTTGTTGATGTTTATATTGGGGAAAACTCACCCCAATACCGTCTATGTCATGTTTATTTTTGACATCAGCAAGGGCAATATGTAGCCGAGCATACACCTTACTCCATAAGAAGTAAGGTGAAATATCTGCATCAGCCATCAGCGTCATTTCTTGATAAACATTCATCATCAATCATTCCCACCAAATACACCACCACGAATGAGATTTGCCACGACAAAATGTTTTTCATCATCAGACATCGCTTCTTGATTAACGAATTTAACCATCAGAGAATACAAGTCAGTTTTGCTGGTACGATGGGCTTTTCCCTGAGTAGGCACAGCACCATACGGTTCAATCGCAATGGCAGGCTTAATAAGTTGGGCTTCATCACTTGTGTACCAAGTATCAATGGTGCGAATGGCATTACCGATTTTCTCAGAATGCAATCCTGCACATAGCCCAGTTGGTGTTTTGATTTGGTATAAAAACTTGGATTTATTATCTTTGTCTTTATCACGCATTTCTTGAGAAGGGAAAACACGCTGACCCGAGCCAACTTTGGCAAAGGCTTCTACTTTTAACAATAAGTATTTGCCAGTTGCAAAGGCATCTGCCACATATTGAGCCAATTCATCGAGTTTGGCATCTTTTATATCAAAGTTTTGTAAAGCGATGTCATGGGCATTAAAAGTCCAAGATTTATCGTTATTTTCGGTATCAATGATACTCACTTCAATTTGTTCTGTTCCTACTCGATTTCGCCATAAAAAGCGACCATTGGCAAGATTTTGCACATAACGCTTGGCAAGTGGTAACAGTGTGATTTCTTGCTGATAGGCTTGATAGGCATGTTGCAATTTGTCTAAGAATTCTGGGCGATTATTGGTAACGGCTTGGTCAATATTACCCAAAAATTTTACCGTAAAAGTTACCTTTAATGTGTCCATATCGTGGGGAATGCTGGCATCATCACCCCATACGATGTTAGGTTGAATTTTCTCTTTATCATCAACGCCATATTGGCTTTTGGTGGCACGGTTACGCTTATCATGTAATTGAATGTTTTGCCATGCTTGACGGTTGGCTCTATTTTCCCATAATCCTGCTTGCATCAGACCATCTGATGGTTCGATTTTACGGCTAAATGCCAGAACACTTGGCACAGGGGCTTGATTTTTCGTTTTTGTTGATTTTGCCATAAGAATGACTCCTGATGAAAAAATTCGCTGAGGTTTAAATTGATGAATTACCAAATAAGTCATCAAATAAATCGTCTAAAGAATGTGATTTATCTTCTGACGGATTGTTTTTTGATGGATTGCCTTTTAATGGATTGTCTTTTAATGGATTGTCTTTTAATGGATGAATTTGACTTTGACTGGTTGAATTTTGCTGACATAAATACCATTCATTTTCTACCTGATATTGCCAAAATAATGAATCAAGCGAATGAATGCGATGAACACTTTGCCACTCTCCCAAACCATGCACCGCTTCAACAAACCGAAACGGATAGCGAGTATCACGAAGATTTTCTACTTGTTCTGGCTCATAAAGTGGACTAATGCCTTTATAGCCAATCATTAACGGCACAATCCAGCCTTGTTTATTTGATGGGACATGGCGTTGCCAACTGATTTCTTCGGTTTGCTCCCGCTTGATTGCCATTTCTTTAAAAGCAAAAAAATCTGTCCAAATATCGAGCAATGACTGGTTGGTATTTTGGGCATGTTCAATTTGGGTATTGTCAAAATGTTCTTGAAGCAGCCTTGTTGCATCCATCAGCACAAAACTGGGCAATAAGATATGTTTTAAGTGATTTAATAATTTATCTGAGTCACTTAACAAATGAATGTTTGTTAATTTCTTAATGCTTCCACCCGCCAAACGAGACTGATACACCAAATTTTTGATGGTTTGATGATAACTGGCCACTCTCTCTGAATTGCTGGATAATGTGCCTTGACAACGTAATAATACTGACACCGTCATATCCATCTTACCTTCTTCGATAATGGGTGCTGGTTTTTTAGCATCATTACTTCTGCCTTTTAATGTGGAAGGCGGATTACGGTTTTGGATAAATTTGGTATAAGCATTTTGATAATGATTAACCACATAATGATTAACCACATAGTCATGGCAAAAAATCGCACAACCATTTAGTTCAATGTCAATTAAGTTTTTTAACTTGCGTGATAAAGCGTGTTCAAAACCAAGGAATGCAGTTACCGCAGGAAATCCATAAGTAAATCCAGCAATCGCATTGGCATTTTCAACTTGCAGTCGCTCTAATAGAATGTAATCTGCCATGAATTACTCCGCTTTTAACACTTGATAAAATTCTTTTAAAATGGGGGTCATGATTTTAAGCCATAAGTTTTCTAAATATTTAGTGCGATTTTCATCACCAACGCCTTTACTTATCCAAGCAACCATGTCTTGCTTTAATTCATCCAAATACAGTTCAATTTGAGGCTGTGAATATTTTTTATCAGCGAATGGTTGACCATCAATGATGATGGATAAATAAGGAGGAATTTCATGATTTTTTGTCCAACCCACAGGCTGGTTTTTTCTGATGAATAACAATTCATCACAAACTGCATAAATAATGTCTTCAATGACTGTTTTTAATGCCAATTTTCGTTCATAATTAATGAATAAGTCATTTTTCTTAAAAATATTGAGCAAATATTTTGCTTTAGAAAATGAATGTTCTTGATGGATTTTCCTTAAAATCTGTGTCATAGATGTGGGTGGATTGGGGTTAACTGTCCATTTGGGTGGTAACGCAGCAAACAAATACAACTGCCCATTTCGTTGGCCATTGAGTATTGATACATTTTGATGATTGCTTTTTGTTACTCCAAGTATGGCAACGTTTGGATAAAAGACCCAAATCTGGTCACTCCAAGCGTTTTGTTTTCTAGCAAGGTTTGCCTGATTTGTTGTGTCATGACTTGCTTTGATTGCAAGTGCAATCTCATGTGCTAAAGAGCTAGAATACATGGGTGAAACCAAATGATAATCATGATGGTGATTATTACCCATTGGAATATAAATCTGTTTGGCTAAAGTATGACTACAAATCTGTTGCGACTGATAGGCTTTTTTTATTTGAGATGACCAATATGCTTGTTTTTCTTTATCATCGGTTATCTTGGCAAAAAAGCTGGCATCTTCTGATAAAAAATTACCAAGTTGTTTTTTTGAATTCTTAACAGGAAGGGTTAAAAATTCTGTGATTTGTGCCACATTGGCACCTAAATAGCTATTGTCCAAAAAACGACCATCAACAGATTGTGTGGTTATTAAATAAGGATATTTATCAGATTGGCTGACATCTCGTAAACTCATTGCCTGACTGCTTGAATGTGTCAGCTTGGCAACATGAGAGACATTTAAAAAAACTTTATGGGTATTTTCGGCGACCTTATCTAGCCAAGCCACAATTTCATGTTCATCTCGAATTTTTTGTTTATCATCTTCGCTAAAATTCCCTTTTGCCTGTTTTTGTTTTTGCTCAATGGTTTTATGGATTTTTTGTGATAAAAAATCGTCAATTATTTGTTTGATGATTATTGCATCTGTCATTTTATCCCTCTTTAGTTAAGTTTTGATATCAGGCATTGGGTATTGGGCATTGAGTTTTTATATTTGGTTTATATTTAAATCCATATTTAGGTTTGTATTTAATGTTTAATTTAGTTTTTTATTCAAGCTCTGAAAATATGCCCAAAAATGGGTGATAATAATATTGTTTGTTGGAGTTTTTATGATAAGGCACAGTCACTTCGCCGTAAATATTGGGTATTTTCTCAACTTCGACACCCAATCGCTCTGCAATTTGCTGATAACGAGTTTTCTCATCGGTATTAAACCATGAAAAATTATCTTTACTAAACTTAATTTCATTGTAATTTAAAATATGTTGGCTTTTAATCAGTTTGATAGATGAATGGTCAGAATCATCTCGTATCAACCAAGTCAGATTGCCTTGAGAATTTGGCGCAAGAATGAATGTTTTTTCTGGTGAAGACAATCGAAATGGCTGTTGACGTTGAATTTCACCTGTCCAAGTGACTTTCTGATTCCACCAAATTTTGGCATTATTTGGTTCAAATGGCTGTCCTTTTTGCCAATCACCCACCAATTTATACCAATAGGCACTTTGTTCTAAGGCGACCAGATTGTCATAAGGGGGTTGGCTGGGGCGGATTAATTGAATGCTCGGTATCGAATTGATATGTTGATATTGTTCGGTTTTTAAGGTGTGTGTTATCGATTTATCACCGTCAAGGTGATATTTTTGACTTTCAAAGCCGGGTTTTTCATAGACAATGCGATTGCCTTTTAACATTTTATAGTTTTTGTCCAAAATAAAGAGATTTTCATCATTCACAGGCTGTTTACGATGGCGTTGTAGGCGACCTGCCAATTGAATCAATGAACGCATGGAGCTGGGTTCAGCAATCGCCCAATCATAATCATGATCACGCCCAACTTCACAAACAGACGTTGCTAAGACCACAAAAATATGATTTTTGCTGTTCGGTTGTCGTTTGATGGCCTCTATGATTTCTGATTGTTGCCAAATGGTGTTGGGTTGTTTGCGATTGACCAATCTGTCTAGCTTTTCTTCAATCATAGAGCGTTTGGCTAAGGTAAATTGACCATGATAAACACAATAATGAACACAACAATCATCGTGATTATTGTGTTTGATTAAAGCTTGGGCAACTGCAACCAAAGGGTTAATGTTGGCAAATCTGACGACACCAAACGAAATAGCATGCTTGCCATTAGATTGGTGGTGATTGGTGTGAGCAGAAAATATGGTTTTATGAATGGTCAGTGTCAGTAAGTCCAATGCTGTTTGTTTGCTGAGAATTGGCTCAATCATTGGTTTAATGATTGGCACAATCTTCGCTTTATGAGTGGGGGCGTTATCTTCAGCTAATTTGTTGATGCGTTTGTCAACAAAGTTCTTATGTTGCCGAATAAAGTCATCGTGATTGTGCGTAAAGATGGATTGAGTTAAAAATTCATCAAACCAAGCACATACAATGGGTGGCTGTTGATTATCAGCAACCATACATTGATGATAACCCCCACGTAAGCTTTCTGTGGCAGGAATGAGATGGTCAATGGTGCTGACAAGAATGGGGGCATGAAGCAATTTTTGGTATTTAGGGTTTTTTTCAAACCATGTGCTGAGTAAGGAGTTGTTATCAAGCTCAACATCATCATCTAGTTGTAAACTTTCACTGCCTTGCATCGCCAAAGCGGTGCTTTCTAAGTCTTCAAGCAACTGCTGTTGTTCTTTTAAAAGTTGGTTGCCTTTTTGTTCTGCATGATGATTGGCGTTCAGCAGTGTTGTAGGTAGTAAATATTGGCACGTTTGGAGTGTAAGATGGTTTTTAATTCTGATGATTGAAAACTGGTGTTGGTGTAAGGGGTGGTCGGTTTCATGATGACTGTTTTTCTTTTCTACTTTCTTTGTATTTGTGGTGGTTTTACTATGAATTGACTATAGCACACTTTAAAGAGCAAATAGTACTGGCTTTAACTGACTGGTGTTGGTATCGTACCCTTATGCCACAAGTTAGGACGGTTGACGGTTTGAATTACCTAAAAAACTACCCATAAGAACAGATGATGTCATAAGCTGGTTAGCTGTCATTGTCGATACCACAACAGATAGGGCAAAAACTCTTTAGTCTATTCCCAGACATTCTTAGTACATGTTGATTGACATTTGTTTGGTTTCATCCCTTTTATGACGAACAGGCTTTTTGACAGATAAGTATGAATAATTATGGTTATCTATGGACAGATGATAATTAGAAATTTAAGGGGTTGTGGGTGGTTATGGGGTTTTGTGGATATGATATTTGGCGTGCCTATCAGGACTCGAACCTGAATCGGTCGCTTAGGAGGCAACTGCTCTATCCTGTTGAGCTATAGGCACGTAAGAGATTAAGAGATGATGTGACATGGTGACATGGGTTTTAAATGCCTATTTTAACAAATTTGCTTCTAAGTCTGCCAGCATATTGTCAAAAATATTATCCGATTGTGTGTTTGACCGTACGCTGGGTTGAGTGTTTTTGTGGTTTGATGCGTCAGCTGTTGGGGTGGTGTTTACCTTGCTATTAATATTGGCGTTATTAATATTGGTGTTGTCATTTTGGCGATTGTTAAGCCAATCAAAGCCATTTTGTCGCCACCAATTCTCAAAACGTGGCAGGTTAAGACCATGCAAGACATCAGGCAGTTGATGTGTGGGCAGTTTTTGGGCAAGCGTGGTGTCAGCGATGTGTTGATTACGAGCCAGTATCAATTCGGATTTGTTGCCAGTAAATGGCTTACGGTATCGCCATGCGGACATGTCCAGCTTCATTCTGGGCAACTGCCATAGTTTGCCTTGTTGATAAACCACGATGAACTGTTGTTTTTGTTCAATAAAAATGGCATTGACAGGTCTTAGTGGCATGGTATCCCCAATGTTAAAAATGAATGATGAATAATCGTGCGTGCGTGATTGTCGTGTGATTGCTCATTTTTTAGCATAAGCGGGTTGCAAATGTTAAGCAAATCTGTAAAAGTGAGCATATTGACAATTTTAACCATAATTAATAATTAATTTTAACCATAAATAGTCATGATGGTAAAGTCATTTGTTCATCTGTTAGGGTGGTTCTGTCTCACATCATGATGTGTGTCATTATTTGATTGTTTTATTATTGTACATTGATTCGGTCACTGACTTACCATGCTTAATATTTATCAGTCTAACCAAACCGAGCAGTTGCTCAAGCAGTTATTGCACGCCTATCAATCCGATGATATTGGTATGTTTGAGCCATTTGTGGTGCTTGTGCCGTCTATGGTGCTGGGTGAATGGCTACAAAATCGCATTGCAGATGAAACTGGCATCAGCACACTGATTACTACCGAATTTTGGGGGAGATATCAGTGGCAGATAATGAAACGGGTCATTGACGCATTTAACGATGAACAAGATGACAAATCCATTACTGTGCCTGAAGTTGCCATGCTTTCGACCAATGTGATGCAGTGGCGATTGTTCGCTTATTTGCTGGCATGTTATCAGCAATATTTAGACGTGATGGCAGATTTGCAAAGTGATAAGGGCGATACAAACCAAATTAATAGCTTGTTTCCTTTGTTTGCTAAAGTGTATGCTTTAAGCAACCATGCAAATATGAATGTCAACAACGCCAATACGTCAAAAAGAGAGCCAAGCAAGGCTGAAGAACAACAATTATGGCAGTTAGCTCAGTCATTGGCGGGGGCGTTTAACCGTTATTTGACCCACCGTAATGATTGGCTAATGCTTTGGACAAAAGGGCAGGCGGTTGATATTAAACAACTCATTGCTCAAAAAGATTGGTTAAATCAGCAGTTTGATGAACAGTCTAATGACACACCTGACTGGATACAAGATGGTTATGTGGAGCTGGAGTTGGCACAGCGGTGTCTTTGGCAGGTACTTTTTGCTGATTCATATGGCCAGCGTCAAAAGATTGAACAGCGATTTTGGCAAGGATTGCGTTTTTTTTCTCAACAACATCAGAACAAGTTCAAGACCATGTTGCCCAAACGTTTGTACTTATTTACCATTCAACAAATGCCATTAAATGAGTTGGATTTTATCCGACAATTATCAACTTTTATTGATATTGAGTTGTTGTTTTATAACCCATCACAGGCGTATTGGGCGGACATTGTGGATAAGCGTTGGTTGACACAACAGCAAATTACCAACCCCAGCATGGCGTATGTACGTGATTTTGGTCATACGCTATTGTCCCGTTTGGGAAAACAGAGTCGAGATATCTTTGCTTCTTTGGTGAATTTATCAGGCAATGTTGCTAAAAATCAGCGTATTCAAGCCAATCAGCATGCCAAATATGATAGTGTAACATGGCAAGATGACTTTGTGTCTTATCAAACCAATCATAAAACCAACCCAATGTTACCGCCGTCATCGCTATTGCATCGATTACAAGAAGATGTGTTGATTATGGACGATACGCTGACAAGGCAATATATTGAACAGCGGTTACTTGAGCAAAGCCAAACTGAGCTGACAAACCAGCTTAATCATGGTGTATTGGGTACAGCTAACAGACAATGGCATCAAGGCATCATTGATAATAGCCTAAGCATTCATTCATGCCATAATCTACAACGTCAGCTAGAAGTGATGCGAGCAATGATTGCTCAATGGTTAAATGCAGCTGACATAGATAACAACGATGATGACATAAAAACTGATAAAAAAAATAAAAGACATTTATCAGATGTCTTGGTGCTGTTGCCTGATGTGGATAGACATCATGATTTGATACAATCGGTGTTTTCGCTAGGGGAAGGCATTGATGGCTTAAATTTGCCTGCCAAAGTGACAGGGGTGGTGGACAGACAGATTCGCTCACTGTGGCAAGCGATTGTTGGTTATTATCAGTTGCTTGGACAGGCACATGCAGATTTTGGTTGGTCGCAGGTGTTTGATTGGTTGATGTTGCCAGAAGTTTATGAAGCTTATGGGCTTGGTTATCGACAAATGCAACGTGGCTGTGAGCTGTTACGTCAAGCAGGTTTTATCCGTGGTTTTGATGAAACGCATTTACGCCAAAATCTACATCCACAAGATGATGACCATCGTTTTTGTTTTGCCTATGCCCTTGATAGATTGGTGACTGGTTTGTTGATGCCAAAAGCTCATCTTACGGACATGATTTATCACCCTGTGCAACACCATGTTTTGACATTTCCCCAACCATTGACCTTGCCATTGGCACAAATCACTTTAAATGATGCACCCATTATCTCCGCTTTGTGCCAAATTTATCAAGCATTGGCACAACATCGTCATGATTATCAACGCAAACGCCCTGCCATTCATTGGCTTAATGCCATCGAAAACGACATCATTCATCGCTATTTTGCATTATTTGATGGCAGTAAATCCATGCGAGCGATTTTTACCGCCATTAACGCATTAAAGAAAAGCTTGAATGCTGATAAATCTGCCCAACAAAGCCAAGGGCAACAGACACAAGAATTGAGCTTTCGTTTGGAATTTTTGTTACAAAGTATCCAAGCCCAGCTAGAATCTCAACAAATCAGTGCCGAACCCACAGGGGTGATAACCTTTGCTCGTTTTGGGGCTTTGCGTACCGTGCCGTATAAGTTGGTGGTGATGCTCAATATGGATATTTCTGAGTTTCCACGACAAGAGCGTGATGATTATCTTGACCTGATGAAAGCAGGGCTGGCAAGACGTGGGGATAAACGCAGTGATGATGAAGATAATGGGGCGTTTTTAGATGCGTTGTTGTGTGCCAAAGAGGCGTGTTGGATTTTTTATAATGGACAACAAATGGGTGATGACACTGAACATTTGCCAGCACAGCCCGTCAGTGAGTTGATACAGTTTTTGCAAGCCGAAGTGGATTGGCAGTTTGACCAACCGCACCCAAACTCACAAAACTTAAGCCTACAAAGTGAAATAAAAAAAGTCATGCAAGAGCATATCTTATCAAGTCTTGTTACCAAACATTCTGCATTGCCTTATGATGCCAGTGTCTTTGAAATATCTAAAAATAACAAAAGCACTCAAAACAATCAACAAAATAAAACCAGCCAAGCTGATAATAAGCAAGCTGAGCTTGCTCATTTGTTTGCTGATACGCTACAGAAGCATCAACTTCGCCAAAAAACAAATCTGCCTCCTGCACCGATTTGGCAACAGATTTATCATGCACTATATGATAAGCAAGACCAATATGTGCAAGAAAAAGCCATGCCAGTTAATGCCATTGCCTTGCCTGATGCTGATGAATATCAGCAGATGGCTCATCAGTTATTGATTTTGGGGAATGAAAAAACCAAGACAAACTTATCACAAATACTCGCATCTGACGCATGGCATTTGTCTGTTGTTGAATTACTCAGACGCTTTAAGCACCCTGCCAAGCATTATCTTAAACAGCAACAGATTGCCCTTAGACATGCCAAAGACAAGGCAGACACACTAGAGCCTATGGTATTGGATAACTTGGCGAATTATCAGCTAACAGACCATTTGCTTGAGCATTACCATGTTGTTCAAGATGCTGATATTTATAACGATGTTATTCAAAATGATGTTATTCAAAATCCTACTGTTCAAGATGACACCAAAGATGATGTCATCGCCATGCTGTTAAATAATACCTTATTACCTGTAGGGGTTAATCGTGTTTGGACGCTCAGCCATCAAATGACGCAGTTGCAACAACAGTTTGACGCATTCATGACCAAGTTGCATCAATCACAATATGCTGATTTATTACCAAAAAATACTGTCAAGCACATCACATCCGTGCGTGAACAGCAAGTTGTGTTAACTTTGCCACAGCTGATGTCTCAACTGCCACAACAGACACCACATATCCAACCTGTACTTGAGGTTACTGTTTATGCCAAACTGCCTAGTCAGCCTAAAGATAAGCTTTGGTTAAATGTGTTGGCAAAAAAAGACCACGCCAAGCACAAATTGGATATGTGGCTACATCATCTGCTGTGGCAAATTGCTCGACAAGATGGCAGTTACTGTGATGAAATCAGTTCATCACAGTCAGTGGCAGGGCTGGCAGGCACAAGCATTTGGCAATTTAAAGGAGAGTCGGTGTGGGTGTTGCCTCCCATGACCTCAGCCGATGCCACAACAGAACTGCAAAAGTGGCTACTGCTCGCTCAATGGCTGGATAACCATGTCATGGTCATGATGCCAAAACACGCCTTTATTTATCTTGATAAACTTGATAAACACAATGGACAAATAAATAAAGAACAAAACAATAAAGAACAAAGCTATACCCCAACAGTAAAAGATTTCTCTGATTGGCTTAAATCAGATTCTAAACAAAATTGGGTGGCTGATGAATGTTCTAAAAGCCCTGTTTGGCAATATGTGCTGGCAGATTATGACGATGATGCAAAATTTAACGCATTAAGCCAAGCCTTACAAAAGTTAGCAAAACCGATGTATGGTAAGCTATATGAAACCATGATGCCTTTGGATACCGCCACATGAATAATGCAATGACAAACGCACTGCCCAATCCCACCATTCATAATCATCATATTAACCATCTTAACCATCAAGTCATCTTGCCTGCCACGGACATTCCGTTATATGGCCATCATCTGATAGAAGCATCGGCAGGCACGGGTAAAACATGGACACTATCGGGCATTGTGTTACGCTTGCTGATTGAGGGCAAACGCCAACCTGAACAGATGATTTGTTCAACCTTTACCCGTGCGGCGGCGGCAGAGCTTAGAGAGCGTATTTATGACCGTCTGCTTGACTTTAATCATGCCTTAGAATGGTTGTTACAGTTGTCCATGCACCCCGTTCATCAACAAGCGTTATTTGGCGGTGTGTCAGATGATGAATCAGCCAATAAAAATAGCCTAAGCAAATTTACAAATCAAACAGTCAACAAAACTGATAAAAAAGAAAACATCAAAAATTATCTAATTAATTTAGCAAACCAATCTGACATACAAAAATTAAAAGACCGCATCAATGACAAAGTCAATCTGCATCTATTGATTCATATTATCGAACATCATCACACTTACCCAATCAATCAAGCCATTCAACGCACTCGCCATCTGCTCACCACTTTAGATAAGCTGTTTGTCAGCACATTGGACAGTTTGGCACAAAAATGGCTCAGTGAATTTGCCAATGAAACAGGACACACCAGCCATATCCGCATCAGTGAAGACCAAGATGAGCATATCGACATCATCATTCATAATCACATTCGCCAATTCTATAGCGATTTATACCATAACGATAAGTTGACCCATCAGTTGTTGCTTAAGAATCAATCATATCAGGTGAGTGATTTTCGTAAGGCGGTTGAACGAGGGTTGAATTTTTTATCCGTTCCCATTGATGAAAATCCCCAACAAACCTTTGATTTTGAAAAATATGATCAGATTATCAAGCAAATTCTACAAATAGGGTGGGCAGAACTTGAACCCTATTTTGATGCAAATTATCGCAAACAACAAAAGATGTTTGCAAACGGTAAGTTAGGTAAAAATTTGCCTACCATGCCACAATTTTTTGCTGTTTTATCCGAACACCCTTATGATTTTGTCAAACATTTGCCCAAAGAAGCTCAAGATTTTTGGCATGGGTTTCAAGAATATGTGATGGGTGAAGAAGATGCCACTGGTAAAGTCAAAGGCTTTAATGCCAACAGTCAAACGCAAAGACAGGCTTTTGATGCCTTGAACATCATTGAACACTTAAAACAACTTTCTGTCCAACAAGACGCTTTAACCACTCATTTGCAAAATGTCCGCCAGCAATTGCTTGTCAGCATCGTCAAACAGGTGCGAGAGCAGTTACCAAAGCGGTTGGCAGAATTGGGGGAGACCACGTTTTCTTTGCAAATGCAAAAGCTCAATCACGCTTTATTAGGCAAGCATGGCGAGAGTTTGGCAAAGCTGATTCGGCATCGTTACCCCATTGCCTTGATTGATGAATCGCAAGACATCAATGGCGAACAAGCCACAGTGATACAGCGAGTATATCTGTCAGGGCAGAGCAGTCATAGACATGCGTTTTTATTGTTGGTGGGTGACCCTAAGCAGGCAATTTATGGTTTTCGAGGCGGTGATGTTGCCAATTATAATCAAATAAAAACCCATTTTGCCAACAGTACGTATCGTTTGGTGCAGAATTTTCGCTCTACACAAGGCTTGGTTGAAGCATTAAATCATTGGTTTGGGCAAGGACAAATCCCATCATTAAATCGTCCTTTAGATAATAAACCTGATAATAACAGTCCCTTGGCTGATTTAGGAAAGGGCATTTATTACCAACACATGAAAGCCCATCAAGAACAAGGCAAACTGCTCTTGTCCAATCTGCTTTTGTCTAATATTACAAAAAGCATTGCTGACACAGATACCAAAGCTGACACAAATCCAAGAACCATACCCCCAGTCAGCATCATTCACTTGCCTTATAAAGAAAGCAATGATGTTATCCAAACCACTGCCCAACACATCGCCAAGTTATTACAATCGTCATCTCAATTAGATGGGCGAATGGTCAAACCCAGCGACATTGCGGTATTGGCAAAAACACACACAGACTTAGATGGCATACAACGACAGTTGGTCAAACTTGGAATACTGGCAAACAAATCAGCATCAAGCAACATTTTTGAGTCAGTCATGGCACAAGAGCTGTTGGCTATTTTGCAAGCCTTGCAAAATCCTCACAGCCAAAACCACATCAATCGCACATTGGTTAGTCAAAGTCGAGCAATGACCTTAGAGCAGGTAAAACGGTGGCAAGACAATCAACACACAAATGATAAAAATAGCCTAAGCAAATATTCCAAAAATACCATCAATCACTATGAACAATACCAACAGACCTTAAACAACATCGCCAAATCTTGGCAAAAAAAAGGCACGATGGCTGTTTTAAATGCGGTTCTATCCTTATCCATCTGCCCATATTACCTGAATTCTGTCAATAATTCTGACAGTTTTAACCAACAACAACTGGGCAAAAACGTTTGGCAAACACTCAGTCAACAAGAAAATGCTGAGCGTCTGCTGCTTGATTTGCGTCAAATGTTAGACATCATTGGCGAACACACAAGAAAAATGGGCGAATTTGAGATTATTGATTGGCTATACACACTGATTGAATCACCGCCTAATCATGACTGGGCAACAAGCCTGCCCATCGCCAGCAGTGAAGGAGTTAAACTAATGACCATTCATGGTTCAAAGGGGCTTGAATTTCCGATTGTGTATGTGTTGGGCATGAGTGCATCAGCCAAAAAGTCAAACAAAAAATCAAATGATGATTTTCATTTGTATGCTTATGTTGATGATGTTAACCATATTGATGCACAAAATGATGTGCAAAAAAGCCACGTTTTTTCTTTGCAGACACAAGCCTTAACATTTCGCCGTTTATCTGCCACGCCACACCGTCATGCAAACAAACAGGACAATCAAATTGCACAAATTGAGCTTAAAGAGAATTTTGATGAACTTAAGCGGTTGTTTTATGTGGCAATGACCCGAGCCAGTGAGCAGTTATTTATTGTGATAAAAGACCGTTATAATACCTCTGATATTCAATGGCGACCGCTAAACCATTGGCTAGATTGTGTCAATAGTAAAGATTATCATCTACCAGTGCGTTTGCAACCTTATATTGGCTGGTTTGATGGTGATGCCAGTGATAAAGAATTACCAATCACAAAACCATCAAAACCACTTAACCAAATCAGTCAAAGTGATGTGGGCATATCAACCTTACAGCCCCAACAGATTGACTATCCAGATTATCACAGCGTGATAAAACAAACGCACTTTGTGGGTTGGGGCAGAACAAGCTTTACGGCTTTAAGCCGTCTGTTAAATCAACCTGATAATCACTTAAATGGCATCATCAATCATCAGGACAACGCATCTAATTTATTCAATGATGACTTACTTAATGATGGTCAAAGTCTAAAACAAGATAACTTAGATTATCAAACCTTAGATTATCAAACAGTCATGATGATGGAGCAAGAGCCAAACATCAGACCAACCAGCCAACAATCCAATAAACAAGATAAGCCATCATTAGATAACATATCGAATAACAACATTCGTTTTAATTTTATTAAAGGGGCAAATGCAGGGTCATTTTTACATAAGGTATTAGAAAAACTGTCCACAGAAAAGCCAAATACCGATGACAGCCAGAGCAAATTGATTGATAAACATCTTCTAGAATATGACTTACCCAAGCGATATTCAAGCCAATGGCAACCACTCTCAGATGTTATCAAATTAGATACGACCAAAGACGCTGACAACACAAAAGCCACAAATCTCAGTCATCAACAACTCATCATGTGGCTACAAAGTATCATGCAAACACCATTTGTTGCGTCAAACATCTGTTTAAATGACTTGCCAGCACAACAGCTAAAAGCTGAAATGTCATTTAACATGGGCATGCAAGGTAAATTAGATTTGACCAAACTGGCAGACACCATTGCTCAGCATTTACCCAATGACCCAGATAAGCATGTGCATTTTGTTGTTAATGAGTTATCCACCAATCAATTTGAGTTACGTTACCTAAAAGGTGAGATGGATTTGGTCTATGAGCATCACGGTAAGTTTTATGTGGTGGATTATAAAAGCAATTACCTTGGTAATCAGTTAAGCGATTATCATTTTGACGTCTTACAAGTTGCCATGAGTAAAGCAGGGTATTGGCTACAAGCCATGATTTATCAAGTGGCATTGCATCGTTTATTAAAAATGCGACTTAAAAACTACCATGGTAATGAACAGCGGTATTTAGGAGCAGTGGAATATGTGTTTTTAAGGGGTTTTGGTGCAGATTTTATTGATGACAATGCCCATAATGCCAACAATACCAACAATGACAATCAAGCAAAAATGGGCAGCATTCATTGGGAAATACCCATTGGTTTAATTCATGCTTTGGATAAATTTTTATGAGCCAATTTTTTATCAGCCCACTTAACAACAACACAACCGATAACTGGGCAAAACCAATTAGCGATTATCTGTTATTGCGTCAAGCACAACAATCAAACCATCAACTCGCCAATGGACAAGGGAATCAACACCGTTTGTTGTTTCAAGCATTCATGGGGCTTTTGGTCAATCAATTACAAGAAGGGCATACCTGTTTTGAGTTGACAGACAGTAAAGAGATGTCAGACATGTCATGGCAAAATCAGCTGATTTATGCTGTTGCCATGCCTTTGACTGACTTTATACTGACACAATGGCAAATTACCATTAACATCTATGGCGGCATTCAAAGTGATGTTCAAAATGATGTTCAAGCCATCAGTCAACATGTGGTGAGTCAAAGCGTGTGGTTATCCGTATTGATTGCTGACTTTAAAAAAAATGGCGAAAAAAATGGCATGAAAAATGGATTGGGCATTGACCGAACCAAGGAGCATGGCAAAAAAATCAATCGAGCTGATGCAGAAGCACGGTTGTTATCGCTGGTTAATCAGATGATTAATCAGATACTCACCCAATTCATGCCAATAAACACTGATGACAGCCATCATGACCATAACAGCTGGTCAAATCATCATAAAAATGGC
This sequence comes from Lwoffella lincolnii, assembly GCF_037201985.1. Taxonomy (NCBI): domain Bacteria; kingdom Pseudomonadati; phylum Pseudomonadota; class Gammaproteobacteria; order Moraxellales; family Moraxellaceae; genus Lwoffella; species Lwoffella lincolnii. The sequence goes on from NZ_CP147511.1 coordinate 915,667, forward strand.
ATTTATCAGCAATTAGCAATGCAGTTACAACAAGTTGCTGATGACACGATTTTACAGGTTTATGAACAGTTGATGCTGACGCAACAGCTGATACGATGGCTAAATCAATATGATGAGCATGCTGATTTGACTCAATTTACCCAACGGTTTGACCAAGGCAGTGCTTATTTTATTTCTGCAAATGATTTGATTGGCAAGACGGATACCGACACCAATGCCAATGCCAATGCCACAAATCATGCCACATTTAAGCAAAATGGCAAAAAAGCCCATGCCAAGCCATTGGTGTATGATGTTAATAATACCTCAATTTTTACCTGTTGGTTGCATCGCAGTTGGCAGGCAGAGCGTGATATTGCCAGACACATTTTACGCATCAGTACCCAACCCATCAGCAGATTGAACATGGTTTTGGACATGGACAGCATCATTGATAAACTTAAGTTGGACATTCAGCCACAGCAACGAGATGCCATACAAACTGCCAATCGTTCAGCGTTTAGCATCATCACAGGTGGACCTGGCACAGGAAAAACTTATACAGTGGCAGCATTGGTCTTGGCGTTACATCATCATAGCCAATGCCAATCTAATTCATCTAAATCATTAAAAAAATCTTTAACCCTAGCACTTGCCGCCCCCACAGGGAAAGCCGCCCAACGAATGCAGGAATCTCTACAGCATTCCATTGAAAAAAGTGGCATACAGATGTTACTGCCCAAGGCAAAAACCGTGCATCGTTTGCTTGGCATCGGCATGGATGGCATTGCCAAATATCATGAAAACAATCCATTGAGCGAAGACATCGTCATCATTGATGAAGCGTCCATGTTGGGGGCAGAGTTGACCAGTCAGCTGTTGGCGGCTGTCAAAACAGGAAGTCGGCTCATTTTATTGGGAGATGCCAAACAATTGGCAGCAGTAGAAGCAGGGTCGGTGTTGGCAGATTTATGTGCCATTAAACGCATTGCCCCCATGCAAGTAACACTCACACAAAGTCGTCGTTTTGACGATAAATCAGCCGTTGGTCAACTGGCAACCATGATTTATCAAGGCGATGCCAAATCACCCTATGATGCCAGTCATGATAAAAGCCCCATCACTCAGTTGGCAGAGTTATCAGCACGTTTTAGCACATTGCAACATGTGCCATTTATCAACAATACTGGTAACAACACAGGCAACACAGGCATGGCATTTATCAAACAGCATTATTTGCCGTATGTCAAACATTGCTTACAAACATTGGAAACACTGGGCAAAAAAAGCACGCAGATTGATGTTGGTAAATTATTTAGTCAGTTTAACCATTTTCGTATTTTAACTGCTGGTCATCATGGCATGTGGGGCGATGATGGCATCAATGAATGGTTAATGCTTTGGCATAAAGAGAAAATAAAATCTGCCATCTCTGCCATAAAGTCATCACAACAAGCATCAGCATCACAAGCCAACGCCAGACATATCCGCCTGCCAGCCAATCATGCCATTTGGTATCATGGTCGCCCCATCATGATACAAAAGAACACTTACACATTGGGGCTATATAATGGTGATGTGGGCATTTGCCTATATCATGCCGATAGGGGGTATGAAGTGTATTTTGAAGGGCGTGAGTTGCCATTGTCTGTCAATATGCTCGATGAAACCACGCTTAGCACCGCTTATGCCATCACCGTGCATAAATCACAAGGCTCTGAATTTGAACATGTGGCATTGGTGTTTGACCCCAGTAGTCAGCGTCTGCTTAGTCGTGAGCTGATTTATACGGGTGTTACTCGTGCCAAAACGGCGGTGAGTCTTTTGATGAGTGATGACGATTTTATGAAAGCGGTACAAACGCCTACCGTTAGGCAGACAGGATTGGCATGGCATTTTGACCACATTAACCACACGTCATCACCTTAAAATCGCCTTAAAATGTGTATAACAGCCCGACTGTGGTGGCACTGATGGTGCGGTCTTTTACCTTGGGGCTATTTAATTGCTCATTGCCATGTATGCTGGTGTTTTGATTTAAAAACAAACTCAAACTGTCGTCCATCGCATAAGTTGCCATGACACTGACAAAAGGACTAAAATCAGCATTTGGCTGATACGCATTCAAGCCTGTTGCGTCGCTTTCAGCTTGTGAAATGCCGTAGTAATGGTTGTTATAATTTTTATCATACCAAGTCACGCCAGCACTGGGTACGACAGTTAACCCACCTTGTTTAAACTTAGCCAAATAGCTGAGTTTTGCCAAACTGCCACCACTGTTGCCCGCCACTTCCGTTGCCATTTGGGCTTGTAGACCACCAAAACGAGTCACATAAAGATAGCTGCCTCCTGCCATGATGGAGCCATTGGTTTTTTTGAGTTTTTGATGGTCGCTTTCAGCATTTTTTGGATTGTAAGGGTCGCCTGCTGTTTGCACATAAGCGGACAACTCTTTATCTTGGGATTTAATCAGATTAACCCCCAGTTGATTGCCACGCACATACATTCTTTGACTTTCATAAAAGACAGTCGGTACGATTTTGGTTTCTGGCTCATATTTGGCAAAACCAGCATCAACATGATAAGCACTCACCCCAATTTGCACGCCTTTATAAAATGGCTTTTTAGATGAGTTGTTGTTGGTTTTTCTGGAGGTTTGCTCAGCAACTGATGCGGTAGCATCTTGTATGGGTTGCATGGGTTGTGTGCTTGACGAGGACTGTATCATTGCTGATTGTGCCATTGCCGATACAGACGATAAGGACAACATCAATGCTGATGCCAATAAAGATAAAGGTTGCAAAGATTTTGATGACAGTGAGAAAAGTTGTGATGATAAAAGTTGCGATGACGTGTTCATAAAAATACGCTTGATGGTGAGAAAATAAAAGCCAATGCCATAAAAAACAACTCATCTGATTATAACTCATCAGAAAACCGATGAGTATCTCCATCATGCCACATTTGTACATAAGTGACCACTTTATCGCCAGAATATGTTTGACGACTGAGCAATAACGCTGGCTGGTAGTACTCTTGGGTTAACTCATCAATCTGTAATAATCGGGCGATGTCAGCTGGCGGGGTTTTTGCTTTGATGAGGTAATTGCCCCTAACCAGTGGCACTTGCTTAATTAAATAACTGCTGGTGTTGATGCAGGTAAAATCCTGCTTGGGAAAATCTGGCAACAAACCGCAATCTACCCAACGACGTTCGTACTGTACAGGTAAATTATCCGCCAAATGCAAAATCTCAACTTGATAGATTTTTTGCTCAGGACTAAAGCGTTCTTTGGCAGCAACACACAAATCAGCATGGTTTATATGACCTTGTTTGATGACTTTGGCCACATAGTGTTTTTTGGCATTTTTGATGTCTTCGGCGATGTTTCGCACTTGCACAAACGTGTGATTAAACTGCTGTTGAGCCACAAACGTGCCACTGCCTTGATGGCGTTCAAGCACGCCTGCTTCTGACAATTCTTTTAACGCACGATTGACCGTCATTCTAGACACCCCAAACTCTTGCGCCAAAGTAATCTCAGCTGGAATGGCATCACCACCGCACCATAACCCTTTATGAATGCGTTCTAATATCTTGTTTTTAATCTGCTGATAAGCAGGAACGTGTTGGGACATGTGGGGCATATGATGGCTTTCTCTGATTGGTGATTGTGGTGATTGGTGGCTTAAATTAAAGTTAAAAATTTAAGAGCCAAGGCTAAAGACAAGATGAATAAATAAACACTGATGAATCAACCTTAACGCATTATACCCAAATAAATCGCACAAAGGCACTTGTCAGAGCCAGTAAATATTGATAAATTGTCTATACAAATTGTGCTGATTTAACCACCTAGACACAGGGTCGGTTGTCAGCCCCAACTGAGAGACTGAATCCATGAAAGATGGCACGGATGCGGTATCCGACTGGGCATTTTTAAATGGCATGTTCAATGTGGTAGGCGGAGCAACCTAGGTGAGCCTACACCATGGCGGTGGTGTGGGCATAGGTTATAGCCAGCTTTGGCAGCCCACGCCACACCGCCAGAGTATAAAGACGATGACGGCAATGCCCAAAACGATGCTTATATTGATAAAGTGTGTGAGTGGTTGCCAATTTTGCATCAAGAAGGTTTGGTGGATGCGTTTTGTGAAAACATCCTCCAATTGACAAAATGCGACAGCACGGCGTGGCGATGGCAATGATTTTAATGGGCTAAAATGCCAAATAACCCTTGCAATTCAAATGAATAATAACTATTATCATTATTATTTATTGTAATAAGGTAATCATATCATGTATGTGTGTATTTGCTATGATATCAACGATAAAACCATCAAAAAAGCAATCAGCGAAGGACATGACACGTTAGGGGAGTTACAACAACACCTAAAAGTCGCCACTTGCTGTGGTTGCTGTCAGCCGATGGTGCAAGACTTATTAGATGAACATCAACAAAAACTTGCCATGCTTGCCATTCCTGCTTAAGGTGATTTTATTCCGATAATACCCAATATTCATCACAACAATCACAGTTATTGATAACGTCATTCATCGATAATAAAAATCCTAAATGAGTATGTTCTCACTGGCTTATCTTTTATAATGCCAGTTGTTGGTTTATTCTTTTTAATAAAACATGGGAGCATTTATGTCTGACAATCAATCTGTTATCGATTATCTTAACTTCTTATTGGCAGGTGAGCTTGGGGCTCGTGACCAATATTTTATTCATTCCGAGATGTATGAAGAATGGCAATTTGGTAAGTTATACGAGCGTATTCATCATGAAATGCAAGATGAAACAGAACACGCTCAGACCATCATTCGTCGTATCTTGCTCTTAGGTGGCACACCAAACATGCAGCCATCTGCTCTTAACATCGGTCATGATGTGCCAAGCATGTTAAAAGCTGACCTAGAGCTTGAAAAAACCGTACAAAAAGACCTAAAAAAAGGCATCAAACTGTGTGAAGATGCTGGCGATTATGTCACACGTCAAATATTGGTTGAACAGCTCAAAGACACCGAAGAAGACCATGCTCACTGGCTTGAAAAACAGCTTAGATTAATTGATTTGGTTGGCTTACAAAACTACTTACAAAGCCAAACATCAGTAGAGTAGAGGGATAAAATGAACAATACGCCTGTTATCAGTGCTTTAAATTCCGTTTTATCTCAATCTTTGGTCGCTATTAACCAGTATTTTTTACATGCTCGCATGGTTAAAAACTGGGGAATCGAAGAGCTGAACGATAAATTTTATCATCAATCCATTCTTGAAATGAAATTGTCTGATAAACTCATTGAACGAGTATTTTTGTTGAATGGTTTGCCCAATTTACAAGACTTAGGTAAGCTGTACATTGGTGAAGATGTGGCAGAAATTTTAGAATGCGATTTAAAACTTGAAAAACAAAAAACTCAAGTCATCAAAGATGCCATTGCCATTTGTGAGCGTGAGCAAGATTATGTGTCTCGTGAGTTGTTGGTTGGTTTAAAAGATGAAAGTGAAGACCATATCGACTGGCTAGAGAGTAACATGGAATTGATGGAACGCATTGGTATTGAACGATACATTCAATCGCATTTAGATTAGATGTCTAAACTGAGTCTTAATTAAAAAAATCCATAAAGTTCATATAAAAACTCAAGCTGATGCTTGGGTTTTTTCTTGTCCGTTGGATTAGATAACAAACAAGCCAAACTTCGCACAATGTAACAAGGTTATGACAAAGGTTGGTCTATGTTAGATACATTAATAATTCATATCCCCATTCGTGATGAGTTTGTTCGTCGTCAAGGCAACACATTTTCAATCATTGGTGATGTGGCTGACTATCAAATTAGGGCAGTGCCAACTTATCTTAAGCGTGACCTTGAAACTGGACAAGTCACGTGGGGGGAACTTAAACATGTCTATGAAGCACTACCAAGCAGTTACTCAAACATGGCGATTAAATTTTTTCATATTACCAACAACTGTAATCCTTACATCTCTTTAAACGCATCAACCAAAATACTTCAAGGTCATAACATCTACGGTGGCGAATCTGTCAAAAACTTAGCATCTGAAATGTTAGCCATGTTAAGAGACCATTATCCTGTGTTTTTTGCAGCACTTGACGTACAAAACGCAAGCATCAGCAGAATAGACAGCACATATTCAGTGGCACTGCCAAGTGAGCGATTAATACAACCCTGCTTACGTTTTTTAGCAAACATCTCAAATGGACAAAGGCGTAATGACACAGATAGGCGTGACTACTTCAACACAGTGTACTGGGGTGGGGCAACGAGTAGGTTAGGCGGTGCCAAAGCCTATGGCAAACATTGTGATGTCATGCGTGAAGTCGTACAACTAAAGCGTGACGTCATGCGAGGCAGTACAAACGCAAAACAAAAGCTTACTGTATTCACAGATGACTTATTAGACTGGTCAAGCAAACTGCTCAGATTTGAAGCAACAACAAAAAGACGCAAATTAGAACAACTTGGATTACCAACAAACCTTTGGCTATTTATTGAGCATCAGCAAAATAAAGAACGTGATGTACTCGCAAGATTATGGCAACTTTGGTTTATGCCCATTATTAAAGCAATAAAAGGTGATGTAACGATGGAAAGTTATGATGATGCCAAAATTTATGACTTATGTCGAGAAAAACTAAAGACTTATACCAAATCAGGCAAATTAAGTTATACCAAAGCCAACAACGCTTTTAACTTTTATCAGTTATTAAAAGCCAATGGTTGGGACGATGTAAAAGCTCGTTATAGTAATAACGCCTTTTATACTGCTGTTAGGTCATTAACAGACATTGGCATACCCAAAGCCCTATTACAAAACCTATTTGAACAACAAACCAAAGCAATTCCCATGGTCGAACTGGTTCAATTCGACTTTAAAAAGCAATGTCCCGATGGATACGAACCGCCCATCAGTTCGCACATTAATGATTTCAATCATTACTTACCCAAAAAACCCAATTTACGCCTAGTCGCATAACTCAAGACAGGCACACTAAGGAGTTATCTTATGAAAATGACTGTTATCCGTGTAGAACGAGTAGAACGCTCAGGAACATCAAAAGCAGGCAACCCATACAACATAGACCAAACCAACATTGTGGTGCAAGTACCTTATGCAGAAGCAAATGGCTATGGATTTAAAGAGCAATCCTTTAAATATGGCAAAGCCAGTCAATTTGCCAAATTAGACACACTTAGAGACCGTTTGCCTGTCGAGCTTGAGTTTGATTTAGGCATTGAAATTAATGATTACGGTCAACCAGTAACCGTTATTAAAGACTTAAAACTGCCTACAATAAAATCATGAAACCCTTATCCATCATGATTTTAACTTAAATAGATGAGACTGATATGGCTACATACGAATGTCTTAAGCTTGAAACAGTCAAAAATATTTACGGCGGTTATGACTGCCGTGAATGGGTAGAAGTACAACCACAAAACACCGTGTCATTACTTCCACCTTTAACGCCAGATGAAGCCATGAGCATCAGCATTGAATGTTGTTTATTGCTTGGAATTGCCTATGGTTTTCGTCTTATTTATCTCTTAGTTTAAGGAAATTATCATGTTTGAAACTATAAAAGGTATGGCTAAACCTGCAATGGCCGCTATCACTGGCATGGCAATGTCTGCTGTTGCATTTGCTGACGATAAAATTCCTGATGCTTCTGTCGTTGTATCTTCGCTAGAAGCTTTAGCGACCCCAATTGCTGCCGTTGGTGGTGCTTATTTGGGTGTTCGTGTTGGTATTCGTGGCTGGAAAATCTTGCGTAGCTTGATTTAGTTTTATCTGTTGTTATCGCTCTTTATTGGGCAGTCCAGTACTGTCCAGTAATTTAATAATTTAGTTTTAGGATAGAATTATGTTATTAAATTACTTACCTGCCATCATGTTTTTTATTGCGTTTATCATCATTGCATCAGGTGCATCACGATGAAACGCATATTGACTCTATCTTTGACAGCCCTATTAGCTGTTCAAGCCCAAGCAGGCGGAGCAGGGGGTTCATGGGGCGAACCGACACAACCAACAAAACCAGCCCCCACAAATGACACTGGCGATTACACAGGAGGCGGTGGCAAATTTGGTGGCACAGGTGCAGGTGGTAGCTGGGGCGATGACTATTCAGGCGGTGGTGGTAAATTTGGTGGTAGCGGAGTAGGGGGGTCATGGAACAGCAGTTCATCAAGCTCATCAAATAGCGGTGCATCATGTACAAATGATGGTTGGGAATTTGAATACATTGTACTTGAAGATAGAACATCATTTAACAGCCTAGAACAAGCTTGTAGATATGTCTGGTCTAATAGCTTCTTAAATAAAAAAGGTTACAAAGAAACAAGACAATCGGGCGGTTCTTCTCGTGGTAAATACTATCGTAAAATAGAAGTCATTGATGACTGGTCTGCTCGATGTTACATACATGTTGGCGATAGAGACTATGAATATGACAATAATATTGGCGGATATGGCATTCGTGGTTGGAATGTCGCTAAATATTATAAAGGCAAAGTCGAAATCTGCGACCCTGAAACCATGCCCCCAATTCCAAACTTTCCCATGCCACCTGCCCCTAACAACCCAACCACTCCTAACACCCCAAGCGGTGGCACTGGTGGCGGTAGTGATACTGGTACTGGTAGTAGTGGCAATGGTGGTCATACAACCAACAATAACCACACAACCAACAACTACAAATGGGACATCACAACCAACAACCACAACACAACCAACAACACAAACCACATCACAAACAATCACGGCATATCAGATGACAAAATCAACCAGCTCATCATTGCAATCAAAAACCAAAACAAAAACATAGATTTATCACCAATCATTAATGCAATCAACACAGTCAATCAAAGCATTAACAACTTATCTTTTGAGCAAATAAAAAGCATTGAAGTTGACTTAACAGCAGTTATTAACGCAATCAATGCTAACAAATATGATGACACACAACTCAAGCTAAAAATTGATGAAGTCACAAAAGCAATCAATGACAAACAAATAGACTTAACACCAGTCACTGACCGCCAAGACCAAACAAACATTAAGCTTGATGACACCAACAACAAGCTTAATGACGCAAACGACAAAGCCGATGAACAAACAGGCTTGCTTGTACAAATCAGGGATTTATTAAAACCTGCCCCACAAACACTACAATCTGACTTATCTTTATCTGATGAACCTATTAAAGCACAAATAGACCCATGGCAAGCCATACGTGGATTTGACATACACCAAAATCGCATTAACGCACAAAAACAATGCCCAAGCAGTGAACATTACAGCTTTGACGTGTTTGGCACTCATTTTGTCATGCCCTTGCCAATATTCTGCGATGCTTTAGCACGCCTAGCCCCAGCATTCTTATTTTTAGCATACATGGCAGGGGCATTTATCATTGTAAAAGGTACTGACTGATGCAATATCTATTGGCTTTATTACCCACACTCTTAAAATGGTTTACAGGATTTGCCATTGCAAAATTCTTTGTCTCTTTAGCTGTTGGCATATTCACTTATAGCATTATCCAATACTTCTTTGACCAGTATATAAATTCTGCCATGCAACAAATTGGCTATATGGGTGATGTGGCCGCATTGATTGGCATTTCTCAGCTAGATACAGCTTTATCTATTGTTATGGGTGCGTTATCCATTCGTGCATTCATACTATCCACTAAAATGGCATTGGGGAAAGGGTAGATGGCTATCTACACAATTACAGGACAACCACGCAACGGCAAATCTTTGAGAGTAGTCAAAGAGTTATACAAACTCCAAGACGAAAACGATAAACTAGAAAAGCAAGGCAAGCCGAGACGTAAAATCTATATCGATATCGCTGGCATTAACAGTGATGATGTTGATGTTTACTTTGATGACTGCATAACCGACTTAACCAAAGAACAAAAAGAAACCATTTGGTTTGGTAAACATGACGACCCAGAAAAACCTGATAATCTCTGGTGTCCGCCATATAACTCAATATTCATCTTTGACGAATGTCATAAACTTGACTTTGTCAAAGACGTATCAGGCTCACTATCCAAAAACCCCAGCACAATATCACTTAACGAGCATGGACATGCTGGACATATCATTTATTTTATCACCCAGTTTCCCCAATTCATTCACACTCACATAAGGGGATTGACTGCCGAGCATTGGCACGTCAAGAAAAAATTTAATCTACCCATGGCAAAGGTCTACAAATGGGACGACTTTAAATTAAACCCGAGAGCAGAAGTTAATCTAGAAGATGCCAGCACCATTGAAACCTTTTTATTTCTACCCAAATACAAAAAGGCGTACATCAGTGCCACATCTCACGAAAAACAGCCATTCAAGCCCCCAATGGTACTAATGCTACCCATCATCATATTACTCATCATAGGGGAATTTTTATGGTCACGCAAAGACAACAGCGTATTACTAAACAAACCAGCACAAAACGAACAAACAATACAAGTCATAGAAAGCTTAGAACAACAAAACCAGCAACAACTTGAACAAATCAACAAAATTCGCTTTGAACTTGAAGAGTTGAAAGCCAAATACTTACCAAAGCACATTGCAGAACTTGCAGAACATGAAGACGTACGTCCAGCAATGATTATCAGCTCAAGCGAACATTGTCGAGTATACAACAGCCATGGCGAAGCACTCATCATAGCTGATGGGCTATGTCGCATGATGAACGAATATCCGTCAATGATACCCAAATCACGCCAAGCAACAAAAGTATCAGACACATTACCGAAGCCAAACCAGCCAATCTTTGACAATCAGAATGTCAACATAAAAGAATTTAACAGCCAGTCATAAAAACCGATTAGCCAACTTCGCACAATGTAACAAGGTTATGACAAAAGTTCGCCCCGCTATCATTTCGACAGCGGGGCGGTTTTTTGCCTGAGCGTTAGCGAAGGTGTAATCATAATGTGTGTTGTGCGAAGTTGGCAAAGCTGTTTTTTTCCTTTGTCTTTTCAGCTTTAAATTTTTAAAGAATATTTAGGGTGAATTGTTGAGCGAAGGAGGGAAGGAGCGTGAGCGACTGACCGACTGAGCGAGACAAACCCACCATCTATGGTGGTGGGTTTTGGTCTCAAATTTGAGACTTTTTATGCTTTTTGCTTACTTTCTGCAATCATCATTCTAATCATATAAAGTATTCTTTTTTTATCATCGCTTCTTATTGTTTTAAGTTCTTTTAAAATAATCCCCATTTCTTCATCTTCTTCTAAGTTTTCATCAAATACTAGGCTGTCCAAGCTTGTTCCTAATGCAATACTAAGTTTTTTCATGTTTTGTAGCGTTGGATTTGGTACGTCCGCATTCATCATACTGTTTAATGTCGAGTATTTCATTTCTGCAAAGAGTGCTAGGTCTTTTGGCGTTATTTTTAGCTCTTCGCATTTTTTGCTTATTCTCTTGCCTAACTCGTTCATCTCTCAAATCCCACATAAAAACGATATTTTATATAAAAATACGATTTATTGTATTTTTATACTTGAATGATATGGTTTATCGTATTAGTATATGTTTTATCGTATTAATAATACGATAAAACATATACTAATAGGGTAGTCTTTAATGTCTCTAATGATAGATACAGTCTTAGTCTTGATACCAATTCACAAGATGTATACTCGTTCTACTGATTATGTTTATGAGATTATCGGAGATGTTACAGACTACGATTTAAAGGCTGCATCTCGTTATGTATCGAAACAAGATGATGGCACTAAAATCCCGTTTGAGCTTTATCACATGCAAGAAAGCTTACCAACATCACACACGGGCATAGGCTTTAAGTTTTTTCACCGTGCAAACAACTATCTGCCCTATGTTCAATTAAATTGTTCAATCGCTAAAATTGTTCAAGGTCATAATGTTTATGGGTCTTGCAACATGATTACAGGGATTTTAGAGATGCTTGGTGTATTTAAAGAGACATACCCTGAATTTTGTAAGTATTTAGACTTTGCCAATGCTGAGATTTCACGTTTTGACATCACGTTACCTGCTCAAACACAATCATTAGAGACTGCCATTCGTGTGCGTGAGTATCTACGTAACGTCGATTGGGGACGCTATCGTAACTTGTGTATCTTAAACAAAGATGGCTGTATCAATACTTTGTATTTTGGTAGTCGTAAAAGCGATGTTGGTGGATTTAAAGTTTATTGCAAAGGTGTCGAATTGGTTAACAATGAAATTAAACCCCTTCAACATAAAGCTAAGAAAGGTTGTTTAACCAGTATTCACAAGTTAACCCATATTTTCACTGATGATGTGCAAGATTTTGCAAGTAAATCTGTAAGAATTGAAGTCATTGTTAAGCGTGAGATGATTAAGCAGTTTGGATTACCGACGAACATTTGGCAGTTATTACACCATCAGCTAAACAATCCAGACATTTATAAAACCTTATTTCACCATAAAACCAAAGATTTTTTTAATGCAATGCAAGGTATTACCATGCCTACCGATGATTTAAAAGTTTATGAAATTCTGCTTGATAAGCTAACAACCATAACCCCAACTGGCAAAAAGTCAACAACCAGAGCAAGCCATGCTTATAACTTTTATAAGCGCTTAAAACAAGATGGGTTTTATGAAGTTAAACGCACATCATCTAAAGCTACATTTTGCCGTAATGTCAAATCCCTAGTAGACGCAGGTTTTAAACGCTCTGACCTTCAGAACTTAGCTAAAAATGAAGAAACACAAATATTAAGATTATTAAACCTAGACTTTAACGCACCATTACCGAAGTCTTACAAAGAACCTGTTTCAACTTACTTTGATGAGTTTAAACAATATTTAATCAATGTCGCATAGGAGCATGACCATGTACCCAACTTATGAACTTAACCCAAAGTCCTATCAACGAAAGCTTAAAGATGCTTTAGGCAAAGAAACTGGCGAAACAGAACCAGTGTTACAAGTTGATTTACCCAGTTTTACTACATATACATTTGACTTTTCAAACTGTCGAAATACCGAAACAGCCAAACAAAAACTTTTGCTTGCTGAAAAAAACGGTGATATTGCAAAGGTTACTGGCTCAACTGACGTTAAAACATTCGGCAATTCAAAAAGCTATGTATTTAACGTTATTGACGTCGACTATACCCCTAAAACCACAACAAAATGATTGACCATGAAACACTATGTTTGCGAGCTATTGGCAGATAGACCCAACATTTATGGTGAATACGCCTGTAAACATTGGACAGTTCAACAGTCTCAACAAAGTTTGCTAGAAGCACTAGCAATCACTCCAGAGCAAGCTGGGGAAATATCGTTAGCTATTATTGCATCACTACTTTTAGGTTTTTTATTTGGTGAGCTAGGTAGCTTCTTAAAATCCATGGCTAAATAAGGAACTCAACCATGAAAACTCAAAACCAACTTGAACGCAACGAAAGAGACAAACGCAACAACAAGTTAGCCGCAGCATTAACTGCTGGTGCTTTTGGCTCTGTTGCATTAGGTGCATCAACCGCATCACTTGCTGAAGCGGTGATGGACACATCTAACCTTGTAACACAAATCAACGATACGAAGCCTGAAATGGTTAATGTAGGAACTGCCATGATAGGTTTAGTCATCGTGGCAGTATTGTTCATGATGATACGCCGTGTTTTACGTTAATCAGCTTTAAATCTGTTCATCTTGTATATGGCTGGTTAGCGATGGTTAGCCAGTCTTTTTTTAGTTTTAACAACCGTTCCGACCCATCGCACCCCATAGTTACAGGAAAGCACTGGTGGGGTGCAGGGTCAAGGTTGGCTTTAATAAGTACCCTAATAATTAGCTTTATCAATTATTAGGGTACTTATTAAAGACACTCTGTATAACCTTGACGCCAACCCCACCAGTGTTAAAACAGTAACTATATGGGGGGTGTGGGTCATCTTAAACGCTTGCACGATTTTAAAAGAATATGCTTTTGCTTTTGCTTTTGCGTTAGGGATTGTAGCGAGAAATAACAAATTCAATCATCAATAAAAACTTATCTAAAATTGGCTACTCGTTAGAAAGAGACGATTTTATATCTAGTGTTATTAGATGATTGAATGCAGTTATTGAAGCGAAAAGCCCGACTGCTTTTTTACTAGGTAACGGTCTGGTATGGGGGTAAAAAAGTAGGAACGCCCAAAAAATTAAATAAGGTGAATTAAATGAACGAACCCAGCATATTAAACTGGCTCATAGTTTTCACATTTGTAATGGCTGTCAAAATCATGATTAACGGCATGCAAAAATGAAAACCCAAATCGTAATCTTAGCTTTATTCTTTTCAACCCAAGCTTATGCAGGCGGAGCAGGCGGTTCATGGGGCGAACCCACACAACCCACAAAACCAGCCCCCACAAATGACACTGGCGATTACACAGGAGGCGGTGGCAAATTTGGTGGCACAGGTGCAGGTGGTAGCTGGGGCGATGACTATTCAGGCGGTGGTGGTAAATTTGGTGGTAGCGGAGTAGGGGGGTCATGGAACAGCAGTTCATCAAGCTCATCAAATAGCGGTGCATCATGTACAAATGATGGTTGGGAATTTGAATACATTGTACTTGAAGATAGAACATCATTTAACAGCCTAGAACAAGCTTGTAGATATGTCTGGTCTAATAGCTTCTTAAATAAAAAAGGTTACAAAGAAACAAGACAATCGGGCGGTTCTTCTCGTGGTAAATACTATCGTAAAATAGAAGTCATTGATGACTGGTCTGCTCGATGTTACATACATGTTGGCGATAGAGACTATGAATATGACAATAATATTGGCGGATATGGCATTCGTGGTTGGAATGTCGCTAAATATTATAAAGGCAAAGTCGAAATCTGCGACCCTGAAACCATGCCCCCAATTCCAAACTTTCCCATGCCACCTGCCCCTAACAACCCAACCACTCCTAACACCCCAAGCGGTGGCACTGGTGGCGGTAGTGATACTGGTACTGGTAGTAGTGGCAATGGTGGTCATACAACCAACAATAACCACACAACCAACAACTACAAATGGGACATCACAACCAACAACCACAACACAACCAACAACACAAACCACATCACAAACAATCACGGCATATCAGATGACAAAATCAACCAGCTCATCATTGCAATCAAAAACCAAAACAAAAACATAGATTTATCACCAATCATCAATGCAATCAACACAGTCAATCAAAGCATTAACAACTTATCTTTTGAGCAAGTATTAGACATTGAAGCAGACATAACAAAAATCATCAACGCAATCAAAAACAACAAATACGATGACACACAACTCAAGCTAAAAATTGATGAAGTCACAAAAGCAATCAATGACAAACAAATAGACTTAACACCAGTCACTGACCGCCAAGACCAAACAAACATTAAGCTTGATGACACCAACAACAAGCTCAATGACGCAAACGACAAGCTCAATGACGCAAACGACAAAGCCGATGAACAAACAGGCTTGCTTGTACAAATCAGGGATTTATTAAAACCTGCCCCACAAACACTACAATCTGACTTATCTTTATCTGATGAACCTATTAAAGCACAAATAGACCCATGGCAAGCCATACGTGGATTTGACATACACCAAAATCGCATTAACGCACAAAAACAATGCCCAAGCAGTGAACATTACAGCTTTGACGTGTTTGGCACTCATTTTGTCATGCCCTTGCCAATATTCTGCGATGCTTTAGCACGCCTAGCCCCAGCATTCTTATTTTTAGCATACATGGCAGGGGCATTTATCATTGTAAAAGGTACTGACTGATGCAATATCTATTGGCTTTATTACCCACACTCTTAAAATGGTTTACAGGATTTGCCATTGCAAAATTCTTTGTCTCTTTAGCTGTTGGCATATTCACTTATAGCATTATCCAATACTTCTTTGACCAGTATATAAATTCTGCCATGCAACAAATTGGCTATATGGGTGATGTGGCCGCATTGATTGGCATTTCTCAGCTAGATACAGCTTTATCTATTGTTATGGGTGCGTTATCCATTCGTGCATTCATACTATCCACTAAAATGGCATTGGGGAAAGGGTAGATGGCTATCTACACAATTACAGGACAACCACGCAACGGCAAATCTTTGAGAGTAGTCAAAGAGTTATACAAACTCCAAGACGAAAACGATAAACTAGAAAAGCAAGGCAAGCCGAGACGTAAAATCTATATCGATATCGCTGGCATTAACAGTGATGATGTTGATGTTTACTTTGATGACTGCATAACCGACTTAACCAAAGAACAAAAAGAAACCATTTGGTTTGGTAAACATGACGACCCAGAAAAACCTGATAATCTCTGGTGTCCGCCATATAACTCAATATTCATCTTTGACGAATGTCATAAACTTGACTTTGTCAAAGACGTATCAGGCTCACTATCCAAAAACCCCAGCACAATATCACTTAACGAGCATGGACATGCTGGACATATCATTTATTTTATCACCCAGTTTCCCCAATTCATTCACACTCACATAAGGGGATTGACTGCCGAGCATTGGCACGTCAAGAAAAAATTTAATCTACCCATGGCAAAGGTCTACAAATGGGACGACTTTAAATTAAACCCGAGAGCAGAAGTTAATCTAGAAGATGCCAGCACCATTGAAACCTTTTTATTTCTACCCAAATACAAAAAGGCGTACATCAGTGCCACATCTCACGAAAAACAGCCATTCAAGCCCCCAATGGTACTAATGCTACCCATCATCATATTACTCATCATAGGGGAATTTTTATGGTCACGCAAAGACAACAGCGTATTACTAAACAAACCAGCACAAAACGAACAAACAATACAAGTCATAGAAAGCTTAGAACAACAAAACCAGCAACAACTTGAACAAATCAACAAAATTCGCTTTGAACTTGAAGAGTTGAAAGCCAAATACTTACCAAAGCACATTGCAGAACTTGCAGAACATGAAGACGTACGTCCAGCAATGATTATCAGCTCAAGCGAACATTGTCGAGTATACAACAGCCATGGCGAAGCACTCATCATAGCTGATGGGCTATGTCGCATGATGAACGAATATCCGTCAATGATACCCAAATCACGCCAAGCAACAAAAGTATCAGACACATTACCGAAGCCAAACCAGCCAATCTTTGACAATCAGAATGTCAACATAAAAGAATTTAACAGCCAGTCATAAAAACCGATTAGCCAACTTCGCACAATGTAACAAGGTTATGACAAAAGTTCGCCCCGCTATCATTTCGACAGCGGGGCGGTTTTTTGCCTGAGCGTTAGCGAAGGTGTAATCATAATGTGTGTTGTGCGAAGTTGGCAAAGCTGTTTTTTTCCTTTGTCTTTTCAGCTTTAAATTTTTAAAGAATATTTAGGGTGAATTGTTGAGCGAAGGAGGGAAGGAGCGTGAGCGACTGACCGACTGAGCGAGACAAACCCACCATCTATGGTGGTGGGTTTTGGTCTCAAATTTGAGACTTTTTATGCTTTTTGCTTACTTTCTGCAATCATCATTCTAATCATATAAAGTATTCTTTTTTTATCATCGCTTCTTATTGTTTTAAGTTCTTTTAAAATAATCCCCATTTCTTCATCTTCTTCTAAGTTTTCATCAAATACTAGGCTGTCCAAGCTTGTTCCTAATGCAATACTAAGTTTTTTCATGTTTTGTAGCGTTGGATTTGGTACGTCCGCATTCATCATACTGTTTAATGTCGAGTATTTCATTTCTGCAAAGAGTGCTAGGTCTTTTGGCGTTATTTTTAGCTCTTCGCATTTTTTGCTTATTCTCTTGCCTAACTCGTTCATCTCTCAAATCCCACATAAAAACGATATTTTATATAAAAATACGATTTATTGTATTTTTATACTTGAATGATATGGTTTATCGTATTAGTATATGTTTTATCGTATTAATAATACGATAAAACATATACTAATAGGGTAGTCTTTAATGTCTCTAATGATAGATACAGTCTTAGTCTTGATACCAATTCACAAGATGTATACTCGTTCTACTGATTATGTTTATGAGATTATCGGAGATGTTACAGACTACGATTTAAAGGCTGCATCTCGTTATGTATCGAAACAAGATGATGGCACTAAAATCCCGTTTGAGCTTTATCACATGCAAGAAAGCTTACCAACATCACACACGGGCATAGGCTTTAAGTTTTTTCACCGTGCAAACAACTATCTGCCCTATGTTCAATTAAATTGTTCAATCGCTAAAATTGTTCAAGGTCATAATGTTTATGGGTCTTGCAACATGATTACAGGGATTTTAGAGATGCTTGGTGTATTTAAAGAGACATACCCTGAATTTTGTAAGTATTTAGACTTTGCCAATGCTGAGATTTCACGTTTTGACATCACGTTACCTGCTCAAACACAATCATTAGAGACTGCCATTCGTGTGCGTGAGTATCTACGTAACGTCGATTGGGGACGCTATCGTAACTTGTGTATCTTAAACAAAGATGGCTGTATCAATACTTTGTATTTTGGTAGTCGTAAAAGCGATGTTGGTGGATTTAAAGTTTATTGCAAAGGTGTCGAATTGGTTAACAATGAAATTAAACCCCTTCAACATAAAGCTAAGAAAGGTTGTTTAACCAGTATTCACAAGTTAACCCATATTTTCACTGATGATGTGCAAGATTTTGCAAGTAAATCTGTAAGAATTGAAGTCATTGTTAAGCGTGAGATGATTAAGCAGTTTGGATTACCGACGAACATTTGGCAGTTATTACACCATCAGCTAAACAATCCAGACATTTATAAAACCTTATTTCACCATAAAACCAAAGATTTTTTTAATGCAATGCAAGGTATTACCATGCCTACCGATGATTTAAAAGTTTATGAAATTCTGCTTGATAAGCTAACAACCATAACCCCAACTGGCAAAAAGTCAACAACCAGAGCAAGCCATGCTTATAACTTTTATAAGCGCTTAAAACAAGATGGGTTTTATGAAGTTAAACGCACATCATCTAAAGCTACATTTTGCCGTAATGTCAAATCCCTAGTAGACGCAGGTTTTAAACGCTCTGACCTTCAGAACTTAGCCAAAAATGAAGAAACACAAATATTAAGATTATTAAACCTAGACTTTAACGCACCATTACCGAAGTCTTACAAAGAACCTGTTTCAACTTACTTTGATGAGTTTAAACAATATTTAATCAATGTCGCATAGGAGCATGACCATGTACCCAACTTATGAACTTAACCCAAAGTCCTATCAACGAAAGCTTAAAGATGCTTTAGGCAAAGAAACTGGCGAAACAGAACCAGTGTTACAAGTTGATTTACCCAGTTTTACTACATATACATTTGACTTTTCAAACTGTCGAAATACCGAAACAGCCAAACAAAAACTTTTGCTTGCTGAAAAAAACGGTGATATTGCAAAGGTTACTGGCTCAACTGACGTTAAAACATTCGGCAATTCAAAAAGCTATGTATTTAACGTTATTGACGTCGACTATACCCCTAAAACCACAACAAAATGATTGACCATGAAACACTATGTTTGCGAGCTATTGGCAGATAGACCCAACATTTATGGTGAATACGCCTGTAAACATTGGACAGTTCAACAGTCTCAACAAAGTTTGCTAGAAGCACTAGCAATCACTCCAGAGCAAGCTGGGGAAATATCGTTAGCTATTATTGCATCACTACTTTTAGGTTTTTTATTTGGTGAGCTAGGTAGCTTCTTAAAATCCATGGCTAAATAAGGAACTCAACCATGAAAACTCAAAACCAACTTGAACGCAACGAAAGAGACAAACGCAACAACAAGTTAGCCGCAGCATTAACTGCTGGTGCTTTTGGCTCTGTTGCATTAGGTGCATCAACCGCATCACTTGCTGAAGCGGTGATGGACACATCTAACCTTGTAACACAAATCAACGATACGAAGCCTGAAATGGTTAATGTAGGAACTGCCATGATAGGTTTAGTCATCGTGGCAGTATTGTTCATGATGATACGCCGTGTTTTACGTTAATCAGCTTTAAATCTGTTCATCTTGTATATGGCTGGTTAGCGATGGTTAGCCAGTCTTTTTTTAGTTTTAACAACCGTTCCGACCCATCGCACCCCATAGTTACAGGAAAGCACTGGTGGGGTGCAGGGTCAAGGTTGGCTTTAATAAGTACCCTAATAATTAGCTTTATCAATTATTAGGGTACTTATTAAAGACACTCTGTATAACCTTGACGCCAACCCCACCAGTGTTAAAACAGTAACTATATGGGGGGTGTGGGTCATCTTAAACGCTTGCACGATTTTAAAAGAATATGCTTTTGCTTTTGCTTTTGCGTTAGGGATTGTAGCGAGAAATAACAAATTCAATCATCAATAAAAACTTATCTAAAATTGGCTACTCGTTAGAAAGAGACGATTTTATATCTAGTGTTATTAGATGATTGAATGCAGTTATTGAAGCGAAAAGCCCGACTGCTTTTTTACTAGGTAACGGTCTGGTATGGGGGTAAAAAAGTAGGAACGCCCAAAAAATTAAATAAGGTGAATTAAATGAACGAACCCAGCATATTAAACTGGCTCATAGTTTTCACATTTGTAATGGCTGTCAAAATCATGATTAACGGCATGCAAAAATGAAAACCCAAATCGTAATCTTAGCTTTATTCTTTTCAACCCAAGCTTATGCAGGCGGAGCAGGCGGTTCATGGGGCGAACCCACACAACCCACAAAACCAGCCCCCACAAATGACACTGGCGATTACACAGGAGGCGGTGGCAAATTTGGTGGCACAGGTGCAGGTGGTAGCTGGGGCGATGACTATTCAGGCGGTGGTGGTAAATTTGGTGGTAGCGGAGTAGGGGGGTCATGGAACAGCAGTTCATCAAGCTCATCAAATAGCGGTGCATCATGTACAAATGATGGTTGGGAATTTGAATACATTGTACTTGAAGATAGAACATCATTTAACAGCCTAGAACAAGCTTGTAGATATGTCTGGTCTAATAGCTTCTTAAATAAAAAAGGTTACAAAGAAACAAGACAATCGGGCGGTTCTTCTCGTGGTAAATACTATCGTAAAATAGAAGTCATTGATGACTGGTCTGCTCGATGTTACATACATGTTGGCGATAGAGACTATGAATATGACAATAATATTGGCGGATATGGCATTCGTGGTTGGAATGTCGCTAAATATTATAAAGGCAAAGTCGAAATCTGCGACCCTGAAACCATGCCCCCAATTCCAAACTTTCCCATGCCACCTGCCCCTAACAACCCAACCACTCCTAACACCCCAAGCGGTGGCACTGGTGGCGGTAGTGATACTGGTACTGGTAGTAGTGGCAATGGTGGTCATACAACCAACAATAACCACACAACCAACAACTACAAATGGGACATCACAACCAACAACCACAACACAACCAACAACACAAACCACATCACAAACAATCACGGCATATCAGATGACAAAATCAACCAGCTCATCATTGCAATCAAAAACCAAAACAAAAACATAGATTTATCACCAATCATCAATGCAATCAACACAGTCAATCAAAGCATTAACAACTTATCTTTTGAGCAAGTATTAGACATTGAAGCAGACATAACAAAAATCATCAACGCAATCAAAAACAACAAATACGATGACACACAACTCAAGCTAAAAATTGATGAAGTCACAAAAGCAATCAATGACAAACAAATAGACTTAACACCAGTCACTGACCGCCAAGACCAAACAAACATTAAGCTTGATGACACCAACAACAAGCTCAATGACGCAAACGACAAGCTCAATGACGCAAACGACAAAGCCGATGAACAAACAGGCTTGCTTGTACAAATCAGGGATTTATTAAAACCTGCCCCACAAACACTACAATCTGACTTATCTTTATCTGATGAACCTATTAAAGCACAAATAGACCCATGGCAAGCCATACGTGGATTTGACATACACCAAAATCGCATTAACGCACAAAAACAATGCCCAAGCAGTGAACATTACAGCTTTGACGTGTTTGGCACTCATTTTGTCATGCCCTTGCCAATATTCTGCGATGCTTTAGCACGCCTAGCCCCAGCATTCTTATTTTTAGCATACATGGCAGGGGCATTTATCATTGTAAAAGGTACTGACTGATGCAATATCTATTGGCTTTATTACCCACACTCTTAAAATGGTTTACAGGATTTGCCATTGCAAAATTCTTTGTCTCTTTAGCTGTTGGCATATTCACTTATAGCATTATCCAATACTTCTTTGACCAGTATATAAATTCTGCCATGCAACAAATTGGCTATATGGGTGATGTGGCCGCATTGATTGGCATTTCTCAGCTAGATACAGCTTTATCTATTGTTATGGGTGCGTTATCCATTCGTGCATTCATACTATCCACTAAAATGGCATTGGGGAAAGGGTAGATGGCTATCTACACAATTACAGGACAACCACGCAACGGCAAATCTTTGAGAGTAGTCAAAGAGTTATACAAACTCCAAGACGAAAACGATAAACTAGAAAAGCAAGGCAAGCCGAGACGTAAAATCTATATCGATATCGCTGGCATTAACAGTGATGATGTTGATGTTTACTTTGATGACTGCATAACCGACTTAACCAAAGAACAAAAAGAAACCATTTGGTTTGGTAAACATGACGACCCAGAAAAACCTGATAATCTCTGGTGTCCGCCATATAACTCAATATTCATCTTTGACGAATGTCATAAACTTGACTTTGTCAAAGACGTATCAGGCTCACTATCCAAAAACCCCAGCACAATATCACTTAACGAGCATGGACATGCTGGACATATCATTTATTTTATCACCCAGTTTCCCCAATTCATTCACACTCACATAAGGGGATTGACTGCCGAGCATTGGCACGTCAAGAAAAAATTTAATCTACCCATGGCAAAGGTCTACAAATGGGACGACTTTAAATTAAACCCGAGAGCAGAAGTTAATCTAGAAGATGCCAGCACCATTGAAACCTTTTTATTTCTACCCAAATACAAAAAGGCGTACATCAGTGCCACATCTCACGAAAAACAGCCATTCAAGCCCCCAATGGTACTAATGCTACCCATCATCATATTACTCATCATAGGGGAATTTTTATGGTCACGCAAAGACAACAGCGTATTACTAAACAAACCAGCACAAAACGAACAAACAATACAAGTCATAGAAAGCTTAGAACAACAAAACCAGCAACAACTTGAACAAATCAACAAAATTCGCTTTGAACTTGAAGAGTTGAAAGCCAAATACTTACCAAAGCACATTGCAGAACTTGCAGAACATGAAGACGTACGTCCAGCAATGATTATCAGCTCAAGCGAACATTGTCGAGTATACAACAGCCATGGCGAAGCACTCATCATAGCTGATGGGCTATGTCGCATGATGAACGAATATCCGTCCATGATACCCAAATCACGCCAAGCCACCAAAGTATCAGACACATTACCGAAGCCAAACCAGCCAATCTTTGACAATCATAATGTCAACATAAAAGAATTTAACAGCCAGTCATAAAAACCGATTAGCCAAACTTCGCACAACGTCTATTATGTTAAATTCGATACGGCAAACTTGCAGTTATGATTGTGCAAGTTTGCCGTGAGCAATCTCATTGATAACATAATAGACGTTGTGCGATTTGCTCACTGTTTGGGTGTAAATGGGTGTTAGATATTGCCCCACACACCCCATATAGCCATTGTTTTAACAGTTTGCGACTTGTGTCAAGGGTAAAGGCTTCGCCCAGTTATAAAATAAATTAGGCAAAAGCGACCTAATTTATTTTATAACTGCCCTTGACACTGCGTCTTGCAAACTGCTTTTCTGTGGCTATGGGGTGCGATGGGGCGGCATGCTTAAGTTAATACGGTTGAGATTGCTCAAGTGTGTTGCCTGTAGATTGTTGTTGTGGCATTGTGTGCTGAGTGATGAGCTGATTTTTTTGACCACCTTTAATCTTAATGCCTTTAGTTGATATGAGATGACAATCATCATCAGAGATTGTTAATTGCTCACCTTTGGCGTTATAGGCACGGCAATGTTTACCCATAAGAATAACCCCAGAGACACGCAATTCATCGTTAGCAGATAATAGCTTATAGTCATTTGGCAGACGCTCGGCATATAATTCTTGTTCTCGTGCGTACATGGCATTGCCATCATCTGCCATTTGATTGACTGGTACTACTTGAGCAGACACTGGATTGACTTGTTCAGTAACCGTTTCAATAACTTCGGTTGTCTCTATTTTGTCAAAATCACGATACCACGATAAACCAAAATACAAAGCCGTGGCAAAGGCTAACAGTGCCAATACAGCTATGATGGCAACAGCGATAAATACACGCCTTGCTTTATGATTGACTTGCTTTGTTTTGACATGGTTAGCCCCATCGTCAACAGACTTGTAAAGTGCAAATATTTCAGGATAAAGAGTATGTTCAAATTCTTGTATT
The DNA here is from genome assembly GCF_037201985.1 of Lwoffella lincolnii. NCBI lineage: Bacteria > Pseudomonadati > Pseudomonadota > Gammaproteobacteria > Moraxellales > Moraxellaceae > Lwoffella > Lwoffella lincolnii. The sequence goes on from NZ_CP147511.1 coordinate 940,210, forward strand.
GCTGATTTTTTCCAAGTTTTTGACACGCTGTCTATTCTATCAATGGTTTGCGGAAAGACAAAACAATGAGTTTTATTAGGGTCGTTGTAGGGGTTGCTGAAATGCAGATGACGCACCATCAGCTTTCTAACTGCTGGGTGCAGTAAACTTGGGTCTTGAGCGACAAAGAACACTTGTTTGCCATGATGCCTTAACATTGTCAATTGAGCAACTTCAGGGTTACTGTTGATTGTTTTACTGCTATTACTAAATCGCTCAATAGTGCCAGCTTCATCATAGATGACAATGCTGTTTTTTTCAGCGTCTTTTATCCAGTTAAAATCGGCATTGGCTAAAGTAAGCCTGTCATGCTCTAAAGTAACACCATCAACGTTAATCAAGTAAATATTTATGTCTGTGTCATCAAGCAAGCATTTGATTTGTGTCATAACAAAGTGCGATTTACCAGCACCTTGTAAACCCGTAATTAAGCCATTGCCAAGGCCGTTAATGTTGTAATTTGGCTTAATATCACTCATGTGATTTTGCTCTTATGCTTAAACGTGTTGATAATATTGTCAATCTGATGACATATGCCCCAACTATCATTGACACTGCTTTATCAACCCCCATCAATCCAAGTAAACCAATATAATCACTGTCTATCATGTCAAAGGCATTAATAAACTTGGTGAGATAGTAATTAAAGACAACAAGAACCACTGCCCCACTCGTTAGACCCAACCCAGCACCCAGTAACAATCGCTTAATGCCACTATGCAAAATGACATTGCCCACATTAACAACATTACTCCAAATGCTCATAGCGGTGTATCTCCTATTATTCTAAGACTGGTGAATGATGCCCATAACAGTATCAATACTTTAAGCATGACTGCCCCACGACAAACTATGTCCATCGGAAAGACAATAGATGCCGCCTTGCCTAAGAAAGGTACGTTAAACAAAGGGTTAAAAGGACATGATGACGGTAAGGTTAGATAATTATTTTGAGCGATGCTTTGCCAGTCAAAATGACTGCCATCATCAACAGACACAGCAGAATTGTCATCAAGTGGTGGTATGCTACCTTGAAACCAATCAATGAAATCACAAATCTTTTTATTAAATGGATTTGTTGAGCATTGTTGTGGGCGATTTAATGTGTCAATGATTGTATCAAGCTTGGCATTTGTTTGAACAATCTGTTGTGCCAACTCATTCAGTTTAGCCTGAAGTTGTGTGTCATCATATTTGTTAGCATTGATTGCGTTAATAACTGCTGTTAAGTCAACTTCAATGCTTTTTATTTGCTCAAAAGATAAGTTGTTAATGCTTTGATTGACTGTGTTAATTGCATTAATAACACTTGTTAAATCAACGTCATGATTTTGGTTTTTTATCGCAATGATGAGCTGGTTGATTTTGTCATCTGATATGCCGTGATTGTTTGTGATGTGGTTTGTGTTGTTGGTTGTGTTGTGGTTATTGGTTGTGATGTCCCATTTGTAGTTGTTTGTTGTGTGGTTGTGATTGGTTGTGTTGCCACCTGTGCCACCATTGCCATTACCGCCAGTGCTACCATCGCCACCGCTTGGAGTGTTAGGAGTAGTTGGGGTGTTAGGGGTAGGTGGCATGGGAAAGTTTGGAATTGGGGGCATGGTTTCAGGGTCGCAGATTTCGACTTTGCCTTTATAATATTTAGCGACATTCCAACCACGAATGCCATAACCACCAATATTATTGTCATATTCATAGTCTCTATCGCCGACATGTATACTACATTGAGCAGACCAGTCATCAATGACTTTTATTTTACGATAGTATTTACCACGAGAAGAACCACTCGATTGTCTTGTTTCTTTGTAACCTTTTTTATTTAAGAAGCTATTAGACCAGACATATCTACAAGCTTGTTCTAGGCTGTTAAATGATTTTCTATCTTCAAGTACAATGTATTCAAATTCCCAACCATCATTTGTACATGATGCACCGCTATTTGATGAGCTTGATGAACTGCTGTTCCATGACCCCCCTACTCCGCTACCACCAAATTTACCACCACCGCCTGAATAGTCATCGCCCCAGCTACCACCTGCACCTGTGCCACCAAATTTGCCACCGCCTCCTGTGTAATCGCCAGTGTCATTTGTGGGGGCTGGTTTTGTGGGTTGTGTTGGTTCGCCCCATGAGCCTCCTGCACCACCAGCAAATACAGATGTAGCAAAGAACATAGACAAGACTAAAAGATACTTAACCATTGAACATGTCCCTTATTGCTAAGATGCTTATGAATATAAACATCAACCATGTTGCATCGTGTGCAGACATAAAAACCCCCAATAGTGCCAGTCCCAGCGTGACCGCTGTATCTGTCCCTATTGGGGGTTTAGTCTCGCTGATGACTGTTTGTTAATGTGTGATTAAAAAGCAGCCTTTACGTACTTCACGCCTTTTATCACCAAGGGTATGGTAACGGCTGATAATGCCACTGCTGTTACCGCAGCTAGGGTAACACCAATGGCTGCAATGATTGATGTTGTGTCTAAAGTAAAGTCAGCGGCATTAGCCGATGACATGGCGGTAATACCAACCGCACCAACGGTAGCGACTTGATAAGTCTTTTGTTGTACAAAACCCTTTGCACGTTGCCACATGCTTGGTTTGGGTTGTTCTTGCATTGTGTCGATGACACGAACAGCGTTTGACATGTTCATTCTCCTAAAATGACTGCCTCATGCCACGAATACCCATGGCTAAGACGTTGATGATAAGGGCAAAGGTTATCAATGCCCCTGCTAGTTCAGGGGTAATATGGTCATTCCCTGAAATCTGTGTTTCTGGTAATTGTTGCCAGTGTTTACAGGCATACTCACCATAAATATTAGGTCTTTTGGCTAACTCATAACAGACATACATAATCAATCCTAAAACGGAACATCATTATCAATGTCATAATCATCATATGTATCTACATAGTCATCTGAAACCGAATCATTTTCAAAAAAAAGCAAGTTGCATGCATAACACATACCAACATCGGGAACGTATGCGTCATCCAATTCACCACCACAGCTAAGACAAACAGCAGGCAGTGTGTAACCATCTGGCGTTGTATAAAATCTATCTTGCATGCTATTCCCCTGCTTCACTATCATCAACAATCAATCTGTCTGTCCGCCAGCTTTGTGTGTAACAATAAATAAGACGACTGCCATCAACAAATGTAATTGTTACATCATCACCTGCTACTGTGCGTAAGATGCGTTTTAAGTAGCTAACCATGGTAATTTGTTGCTCATTTGCTATTACTAGGCAGTCATGGGCTTTTGTCATGGGGTAACCTTGTTATTGTGTGTTGGGTTCACTGGTTTTTTTTCTGGAACAGCGTCAAATAAAGTTAATGACTGTTTGCCCCAGTTGTCTTTGCCCATAACGTAAGTAATTTCAACAGGGGCATAATCATCAGCACATTGTTGTAATAAAGCTTCCAATTGAGGGATTGAGTTGCCACCTTCATGCGATAAATTTATCGGATAGTTGACAGGTTCGATAATGTCAGCTGAAAAACGTTTTTTACCTTGTTTATCTTCATAGTATTTGGGTACTATGGTCATTTTAGCGGTGCGTAAAGATATAGACATGTTCTAATCCTATGCTGTCATTAACAGCTTTTGGGGGGTTGAAATTGGTTTAACATACCAATCGGGGACTTGTTGACCAAAGTCAACATTGATAAATTGCACAAATGGAATGACTTTTGTTTCATCATTGACAACATGTAAATTCTGTAAGTATGATTTACTAAAACCACATAAACATAAATCAGCAATTAACTCATTAAAACGTCTTGTGCTATAAAGCCCTTGTTTCTTTAATTCGTCATAACCAAATGCTTTTAGTTGATTGTAAAAGCCATATAAATTTAATGCCTTTCTATAACTGACCTTGCCTTTTGGTGTTGTGGTTGCAAATTGAGCCTTTAGCCGTGCCAATAATTTGGTGTCATCAACATATGTCATGGTTTGTCCCTTTAGTGCGTCATGTATCTTTGCAAAACCAGTTTTCCAAAGCTTGGGGTACAAATCAGGTTGTTGTTGCTCAAGCTTGATAAATTCCCATACATTCAAAGGGTATCCTCTTCTTTCTAGCCAACGTTGCATTAATGTACATTCCCAACGAACTGATTTTTTTGCAAGTCTTTGAATTGTTTCATCACTCATCACAGTAACAATCTTTTTAGCGTGTGCGTCTCCACGCTTTGATAACTTTTTATATTCTTCTAATTGATTTTGATACTCTTCCCATTTGCTATATAGCTTTTGTTTGATAAGGCGCGTTTTAGCACCACCCCAGTAACAAGTTGTTTCATATTTTTTTGACTTGGTGGGCTTGGTATGTCCATTACTAACACGGCTCATATAATCAACAAGTTGACGTACTTGCATGGGGCTATCAACATTGGCGATATATGTGATGTCCATTTTTAAAATACTGGTTTCTTGTAACGCTAAAAGACCATACAAAACAGGATAAGTAATGCTTAATTGATATAGCATTTCTTCAACAGATAACGCCATATCATCAAAGCCAAAAACGTTATGACCTTGTAAAATTTTGGCAGGACTTGTTTTTAAGGTGACATGTGGAAAGAAATGACCATCAAAATGACATTTAAAAGCCATGCCAGTAAAAGAAGTTGGTAGGCTTTCATAGGGGTGATATAGATTGCTTGTACCAATCGTGCCATCTTCACGCCAATGTATCGACTTTGCTCCCAGTGGAATATCTAACTCACTCAAATCAATACCAACAAAAGCGTAACTATCATCAACTGTCTCAACAATCGAAGAATCAAAAGGTATTTTTAACTCTAACAAATCAATCATCAATCAGTCCATACGCTAGATAGAAGAAGATAAATCTAACTGAAATTACGATTTTTCGTAAATTTTACAAAAACACTATACAACGTCAAAACGTAAAAATCAAACAGAACATTACGAAAAAATGTAAATTTAATCTTATTTACACGGAAAATCTTCATGAACCAAATATCAACAAAATTGAATAAGTTGCTAGAAAAAAACAATTTAAGCGTAGCAGATATCTCAAGAGCGACAGGAATAAGAGGCTCAACACTCTATGACATAGCAAATGGAACAGCGAAAAGCCCAAGAATAGATACAATCATCAAGATATGCGATGTCTTAGACATAAGCGTAGATGAATTTCTAAAGGGTGAACAAGGAAGGTTAAAAAGCATTGAAAAAAGAATTGATAAGTTAGAATATAAAAAGAAATTAAAAGCACTAAATATGATTGAAGGTATAACATACGCAATAGAACATGAATAACTGTTCAATAATTGAACAAAAATCACCCAAAAAGGCGAATATTCGCTCATAAGTCCACCATTAAATATGGTGGACTTCATCACAGACAGACATCACAAAAGAATCAAAATATGATGGCTAAAAAGACAAAAGAAAAAAATAAAACCCACCGCCTAGCTGGCGTTGTGAGCAAATCGCACAACATGAAATTATGTTAAATTCGATACGGCAAACTTGCAGTTATGATTGTGCAAGTTTGCCGTGAGCAATCTCATTGATAACATAATAGACGTTGTGCGATTTGCTCACTGTTTGGGTGTAAATGGGTGTTAGATATTGCCCCACACACCCCATATAGCCATTGTTTTAACAGTTTGCGACTTGTGTCAAGGGTAAAGGCTTCGCCCAGTTATAAAATAAATTAGGCAAAAGCGACCTAATTTATTTTATAACTGCCCTTGACACTGCGTCTTGCAAACTGCTTTTCTGTGGCTATGGGGTGCGATGGGGCGGCATGCTTAAGTTAATACGGTTGAGATTGCTCAAGTGTGTTGCCTGTAGATTGTTGTTGTGGCATTGTGTGCTGAGTGATGAGCTGATTTTTTTGACCACCTTTAATCTTAATGCCTTTAGTTGATATGAGATGACAATCATCATCAGAGATTGTTAATTGCTCACCTTTGGCGTTATAGGCACGGCAATGTTTACCCATAAGAATAACCCCAGAGACACGCAATTCATCGTTAGCAGATAATAGCTTATAGTCATTTGGCAGACGCTCGGCATATAATTCTTGTTCTCGTGCGTACATGGCATTGCCATCATCTGCCATTTGATTGACTGGTACTACTTGAGCAGACACTGGATTGACTTGTTCAGTAACCGTTTCAATAACTTCGGTTGTCTCTATTTTGTCAAAATCACGATACCACGATAAACCAAAATACAAAGCCGTGGCAAAGGCTAACAGTGCCAATACAGCTATGATGGCAACAGCGATAAATACACGCCTTGCTTTATGATTGACTTGCTTTGTTTTGACATGGTTAGCCCCATCGTCAACAGACTTGTAAAGTGCAAATATTTCAGGATAAAGAGTATGTTCAAATTCTTGTATTGCTGATTTTTTCCAAGTTTTTGACACGCTGTCTATTCTATCAATGGTTTGCGGAAAGACAAAACAATGAGTTTTATTAGGGTCGTTGTAGGGGTTGCTGAAATGCAGATGACGCACCATCAGCTTTCTAACTGCTGGGTGCAGTAAACTTGGGTCTTGAGCGACAAAGAACACTTGTTTGCCATGATGCCTTAACATTGTCAATTGAGCAACTTCAGGGTTACTGTTGATTGTTTTACTGCTATTACTAAATCGCTCAATAGTGCCAGCTTCATCATAGATGACAATGCTGTTTTTTTCAGCGTCTTTTATCCAGTTAAAATCGGCATTGGCTAAAGTAAGCCTGTCATGCTCTAAAGTAACACCATCAACGTTAATCAAGTAAATATTTATGTCTGTGTCATCAAGCAAGCATTTGATTTGTGTCATAACAAAGTGCGATTTACCAGCACCTTGTAAACCCGTAATTAAGCCATTGCCAAGGCCGTTAATGTTGTAATTTGGCTTAATATCACTCATGTGATTTTGCTCTTATGCTTAAACGTGTTGATAATATTGTCAATCTGATGACATATGCCCCAACTATCATTGACACTGCTTTATCAACCCCCATCAATCCAAGTAAACCAATATAATCACTGTCTATCATGTCAAAGGCATTAATAAACTTGGTGAGATAGTAATTAAAGACAACAAGAACCACTGCCCCACTCGTTAGACCCAACCCAGCACCCAGTAACAATCGCTTAATGCCACTATGCAAAATGACATTGCCCACATTAACAACATTACTCCAAATGCTCATAGCGGTGTATCTCCTATTATTCTAAGACTGGTGAATGATGCCCATAACAGTATCAATACTTTAAGCATGACTGCCCCACGACAAACTATGTCCATCGGAAAGACAATAGATGCCGCCTTGCCTAAGAAAGGTACGTTAAACAAAGGGTTAAAAGGACATGATGACGGTAAGGTTAGATAATTATTTTGAGCGATGCTTTGCCAGTCAAAATGACTGCCATCATCAACAGACACAGCAGAATTGTCATCAAGTGGTGGTATGCTACCTTGAAACCAATCAATGAAATCACAAATCTTTTTATTAAATGGATTTGTTGAGCATTGTTGTGGGCGATTTAATGTGTCAATGATTGTATCAAGCTTGGCATTTGTTTGAACAATCTGTTGTGCCAACTCATTCAGTTTAGCCTGAAGTTGTGTGTCATCATATTTGTTAGCATTGATTGCGTTAATAACTGCTGTTAAGTCAACTTCAATGCTTTTTATTTGCTCAAAAGATAAGTTGTTAATGCTTTGATTGACTGTGTTAATTGCATTAATAACACTTGTTAAATCAACGTCATGATTTTGGTTTTTTATCGCAATGATGAGCTGGTTGATTTTGTCATCTGATATGCCGTGATTGTTTGTGATGTGGTTTGTGTTGTTGGTTGTGTTGTGGTTATTGGTTGTGATGTCCCATTTGTAGTTGTTTGTTGTGTGGTTGTGATTGGTTGTGTTGCCACCTGTGCCACCATTGCCATTACCGCCAGTGCTACCATCGCCACCGCTTGGAGTGTTAGGAGTAGTTGGGGTGTTAGGGGTAGGTGGCATGGGAAAGTTTGGAATTGGGGGCATGGTTTCAGGGTCGCAGATTTCGACTTTGCCTTTATAATATTTAGCGACATTCCAACCACGAATGCCATAACCACCAATATTATTGTCATATTCATAGTCTCTATCGCCGACATGTATACTACATTGAGCAGACCAGTCATCAATGACTTTTATTTTACGATAGTATTTACCACGAGAAGAACCACTCGATTGTCTTGTTTCTTTGTAACCTTTTTTATTTAAGAAGCTATTAGACCAGACATATCTACAAGCTTGTTCTAGGCTGTTAAATGATTTTCTATCTTCAAGTACAATGTATTCAAATTCCCAACCATCATTTGTACATGATGCACCGCTATTTGATGAGCTTGATGAACTGCTGTTCCATGACCCCCCTACTCCGCTACCACCAAATTTACCACCACCGCCTGAATAGTCATCGCCCCAGCTACCACCTGCACCTGTGCCACCAAATTTGCCACCGCCTCCTGTGTAATCGCCAGTGTCATTTGTGGGGGCTGGTTTTGTGGGTTGTGTTGGTTCGCCCCATGAGCCTCCTGCACCACCAGCAAATACAGATGTAGCAAAGAACATAGACAAGACTAAAAGATACTTAACCATTGAACATGTCCCTTATTGCTAAGATGCTTATGAATATAAACATCAACCATGTTGCATCGTGTGCAGACATAAAAACCCCCAATAGTGCCAGTCCCAGCGTGACCGCTGTATCTGTCCCTATTGGGGGTTTAGTCTCGCTGATGACTGTTTGTTAATGTGTGATTAAAAAGCAGCCTTTACGTACTTCACGCCTTTTATCACCAAGGGTATGGTAACGGCTGATAATGCCACTGCTGTTACCGCAGCTAGGGTAACACCAATGGCTGCAATGATTGATGTTGTGTCTAAAGTAAAGTCAGCGGCATTAGCCGATGACATGGCGGTAATACCAACCGCACCAACGGTAGCGACTTGATAAGTCTTTTGTTGTACAAAACCCTTTGCACGTTGCCACATGCTTGGTTTGGGTTGTTCTTGCATTGTGTCGATGACACGAACAGCGTTTGACATGTTCATTCTCCTAAAATGACTGCCTCATGCCACGAATACCCATGGCTAAGACGTTGATGATAAGGGCAAAGGTTATCAATGCCCCTGCTAGTTCAGGGGTAATATGGTCATTCCCTGAAATCTGTGTTTCTGGTAATTGTTGCCAGTGTTTACAGGCATACTCACCATAAATATTAGGTCTTTTGGCTAACTCATAACAGACATACATAATCAATCCTAAAACGGAACATCATTATCAATGTCATAATCATCATATGTATCTACATAGTCATCTGAAACCGAATCATTTTCAAAAAAAAGCAAGTTGCATGCATAACACATACCAACATCGGGAACGTATGCGTCATCCAATTCACCACCACAGCTAAGACAAACAGCAGGCAGTGTGTAACCATCTGGCGTTGTATAAAATCTATCTTGCATGCTATTCCCCTGCTTCACTATCATCAACAATCAATCTGTCTGTCCGCCAGCTTTGTGTGTAACAATAAATAAGACGACTGCCATCAACAAATGTAATTGTTACATCATCACCTGCTACTGTGCGTAAGATGCGTTTTAAGTAGCTAACCATGGTAATTTGTTGCTCATTTGCTATTACTAGGCAGTCATGGGCTTTTGTCATGGGGTAACCTTGTTATTGTGTGTTGGGTTCACTGGTTTTTTTTCTGGAACAGCGTCAAATAAAGTTAATGACTGTTTGCCCCAGTTGTCTTTGCCCATAACGTAAGTAATTTCAACAGGGGCATAATCATCAGCACATTGTTGTAATAAAGCTTCCAATTGAGGGATTGAGTTGCCACCTTCATGCGATAAATTTATCGGATAGTTGACAGGTTCGATAATGTCAGCTGAAAAACGTTTTTTACCTTGTTTATCTTCATAGTATTTGGGTACTATGGTCATTTTAGCGGTGCGTAAAGATATAGACATGTTCTAATCCTATGCTGTCATTAACAGCTTTTGGGGGGTTGAAATTGGTTTAACATACCAATCGGGGACTTGTTGACCAAAGTCAACATTGATAAATTGCACAAATGGAATGACTTTTGTTTCATCATTGACAACATGTAAATTCTGTAAGTATGATTTACTAAAACCACATAAACATAAATCAGCAATTAACTCATTAAAACGTCTTGTGCTATAAAGCCCTTGTTTCTTTAATTCGTCATAACCAAATGCTTTTAGTTGATTGTAAAAGCCATATAAATTTAATGCCTTTCTATAACTGACCTTGCCTTTTGGTGTTGTGGTTGCAAATTGAGCCTTTAGCCGTGCCAATAATTTGGTGTCATCAACATATGTCATGGTTTGTCCCTTTAGTGCGTCATGTATCTTTGCAAAACCAGTTTTCCAAAGCTTGGGGTACAAATCAGGTTGTTGTTGCTCAAGCTTGATAAATTCCCATACATTCAAAGGGTATCCTCTTCTTTCTAGCCAACGTTGCATTAATGTACATTCCCAACGAACTGATTTTTTTGCAAGTCTTTGAATTGTTTCATCACTCATCACAGTAACAATCTTTTTAGCGTGTGCGTCTCCACGCTTTGATAACTTTTTATATTCTTCTAATTGATTTTGATACTCTTCCCATTTGCTATATAGCTTTTGTTTGATAAGGCGCGTTTTAGCACCACCCCAGTAACAAGTTGTTTCATATTTTTTTGACTTGGTGGGCTTGGTATGTCCATTACTAACACGGCTCATATAATCAACAAGTTGACGTACTTGCATGGGGCTATCAACATTGGCGATATATGTGATGTCCATTTTTAAAATACTGGTTTCTTGTAACGCTAAAAGACCATACAAAACAGGATAAGTAATGCTTAATTGATATAGCATTTCTTCAACAGATAACGCCATATCATCAAAGCCAAAAACGTTATGACCTTGTAAAATTTTGGCAGGACTTGTTTTTAAGGTGACATGTGGAAAGAAATGACCATCAAAATGACATTTAAAAGCCATGCCAGTAAAAGAAGTTGGTAGGCTTTCATAGGGGTGATATAGATTGCTTGTACCAATCGTGCCATCTTCACGCCAATGTATCGACTTTGCTCCCAGTGGAATATCTAACTCACTCAAATCAATACCAACAAAAGCGTAACTATCATCAACTGTCTCAACAATCGAAGAATCAAAAGGTATTTTTAACTCTAACAAATCAATCATCAATCAGTCCATACGCTAGATAGAAGAAGATAAATCTAACTGAAATTACGATTTTTCGTAAATTTTACAAAAACACTATACAACGTCAAAACGTAAAAATCAAACAGAACATTACGAAAAAATGTAAATTTAATCTTATTTACACGGAAAATCTTCATGAACCAAATATCAACAAAATTGAATAAGTTGCTAGAAAAAAACAATTTAAGCGTAGCAGATATCTCAAGAGCGACAGGAATAAGAGGCTCAACACTCTATGACATAGCAAATGGAACAGCGAAAAGCCCAAGAATAGATACAATCATCAAGATATGCGATGTCTTAGACATAAGCGTAGATGAATTTCTAAAGGGTGAACAAGGAAGGTTAAAAAGCATTGAAAAAAGAATTGATAAGTTAGAATATAAAAAGAAATTAAAAGCACTAAATATGATTGAAGGTATAACATACGCAATAGAACATGAATAACTGTTCAATAATTGAACAAAAATCACCCAAAAAGGCGAATATTCGCTCATAAGTCCACCATTAAATATGGTGGACTTCATCACAGACAGACATCACAAAAGAATCAAAATATGATGGCTAAAAAGACAAAAGAAAAAAATAAAACCCACCGCCTAGCTGGCGTTGTGAGCAAATCGCACAACATGAAATTATGTTAAATTCGATACGGCAAACTTGCAGTTATGATTGTGCAAGTTTGCCGTGAGCAATCTTATTGATAACATAATAGACGTTGTGCGATTTACTCACTGTTCGGGTGTAAACTGCTGTTAAGTCAACGCATCGCATCAACATATCGTATCATTCAGATTTTTCACGCTTTTTACTTTTCTCTTCCACATAGATTTTATTTTTTGATTCTCTGACAAATTCATCATAACTGACATTACCACCACGTTTTTTTGCATCACCTAGAGTAACACCTTTTAAGGCATTGGCAATCTGTGATTGTGTTTCTTCACTCCGAGCGTCAGCTTCAGCGTCAATCTCGGCATCAGTCTCTATTTGAGCGGTGGCAGTATCTGGTTGTAAATCAGCTTTGACTTCAGCGTTATCGGTGTTGTCGGTGTCTTGTGTTGTGTTTTCATCAGATACGGTTGATACCTCATTTGGTTGCTGTTCACTTTGCTGTGGTGCTGGCTCTATTTTTTCGTCGTTGTTCCAAATGAATTTACTAGCAATCACAAAAGCCAGCAGAAGAACAATCAAAACAATGATGCCAAAGATAATAAATTGCCCTTTTGTGGCAAGGAGCTGCTGTAATGTGTCTTTATTGTATTTGGTAGTTGCTTTCTGAGTGTTTTGAGTGGTTGGCATTGCTGAGTGATGCCCTTTTTTGGTTTTTGGTTGTTTTTTGCCAAATGATGGCAAGACAAATCCTTTTTTTACGTTGGCTTGGGGCTCATTTTCTGAGTTAGGTTGACTGGGCGCTTGCGTCTGTGTCATTTGCTCTGATGGTTTGGTAGGGCTTTTTTTGCCACGCAATTTATCCAATAAACCGTTGCCTGTTTTTTTTGTGGTTGATTTTTGGGCATTTGCTTTTGGTTGATTGCCTTTTTTTGCGGTCAGCTGAGTGAATAAGTTTGGCTTTTTTTGCTTAGGTTGCTTAGGTTGCTTAGGTTGCTTAGGTTGTGCAGTTTTTTTGTTGAGTGGGTTTTTCATCGTGATGGTTTTCCGTTTTTTGTGATGTTGTCTGTCTGTAAAATCTGTCAATGATGGTCATTATAACCAAGTTATGCGTCAAATAACATGCTGTCGAGTGTTTGTTTCGCTAAGAGATGATAAAGCAGTCAAGCCTTGCTAAAAAATTGCTCAATATTGGTCAAAGAATATTCATTAGGTCAATTTATTATTTGATGGTAAGGTACGGTAACATGATATTAACAAATGGCAATATCAATAAGCTGTCATAAATTGTCACATTTAGGAACGGAACACTCATGACCACTCAAGTAAAAAGCCATTCTCTTGGCAGGATTAGTAAGATTAATTGGAAGGTCTTTGGCCCTGGAATTTTGATGGCATCGGCTGCCATTGGTGCATCGCATTTGGTGTCATCAACCCAAGCGGGGGCATTATTCGGCTGGCAACTTGCCATTGTCATTATTTTGGCCAATGTGCTGAAGTATCCTTTTTTTCGTTTTGGCATCGATTATGTGTATGACACAGGCGACAGTCTGATTGCAGGTTATGCCAAAAAATCCAAAGTCTATCTTTGGGTGTATTTTATTTTATCAGTCATCTCCTCCATCATCACTTTAGCGGCGGTTGGGCTAATGTCAGCGGTGATTTTAACCTTTATGTTTCCAAGTTTGGGGCTAACGCCTTTAACAGCGTCGGTCGTTGTGATGGTGGTTTCTTGGGTGTTGTTGATTGCTGGGCGTTACAATGTGTTAGATGGCATAACCAAAATCATCATTTTGGCGTTGGCGATAACCACGGTTGCGGCGGTGTTTATCGCAGCAGGCAAACCCACCGTCATGGCGGCGGATTTTGTTGAGCCTAGCCCTTGGAATCTGGCAAGTTTGAGCTTTATTGTGGTGGTGGTCGGCTGGATGCCTGCGCCGCTTGAATTTTCTGTGATTACTTCTATGTGGACGGCTAAAAAAATCCAAACTGACCACACCACCCACGAACAAGGACGATTGGATTTTAATGTGGGTTTTGCCACATCAACCATCTTAGCGGTGCTTTTTTTGGCGTTGGGTGTGTATGTTCAGTACGGTTCAGGGCAAGAGATTCAAACCGCTGGCAGTGCTTATGTTGGGCAATTGATTGACATGTACACCGCCACCATTGGTGAATGGTCACGGTTGTTGGTGGCATTTATTGCGTTTATGTGTATGTTTAGCACCACTCTCACCTCAGGTGATGGTTATGGGCGCGCCAATGCTGAATGCTGGCGATTGATAAAGGGTGAGCATGAAATCAGCCGTGGTCAGTTGATATTTTGGATATCGTGGGCGGTGTTTGGTGGGTTTATTGTCATTGCTTTTTTTACAGGTCAGCTTGGTAATATGCTCAAATTTGCCATGAGTTCTGCGTTTGTGTCTGCGCCTGTTTTTGCGTGGCTAAACTACTCTTTGGTACGCTCAGAACAAAAGCTGTCATCTGGCATTCAAGCGTTGTCAATCATCGGTTTTATGTTTTTGCTTGGATTTGCTTTGTTATATGTTGCCAATACCATGGGCGTTTTTGGCTAGCAACAAGCAAATAAACTAAGACTGGGCAGCCAAAGGCGTGCGATTGGCTGGCGTGGAAGCCATTGTTACCGAAGGGTTTGAACGCATTCACAGAACCAATCTTGTGGGCATGGGTGTGTTGCCATTGTTAATTTGGCGAAAATCGTCATACGCTCAAATTGGACGGTACGGAAATTTATGGCGTAAAAGGCGACATTAGTCCCCATTGTGAATTAACGCTCACCATTATTATTGAACCAAAATATATAAGAGGTTGTGTATTTTCTGAACAAGAGTATGTTGATAAATATAAGAAGGCTTACCCAAATTTAAAATTCATATCAAACTCTAATAGTCAAGGTTTATTTGGCAAAAGAGAGTGGACTACAATAGGTTACTAACTATGGCTAAGAGACCAACTTATATCCCAAGTAAAGATGAAAATAAATTAGTTCAAGTTGAAATGATAGATTTTATTTATCATTCAGGTTTTGCTATTAGCCAAAAGCAAAAATCTATTAAATCTTTACATCAATCTATAAACGAAAGATTTGGCTTTGATAATATTTTAGAAATATCTAGTAAATCAGAAAATGAGCTAGGTGTAGCATTAAGTGCTTTTAACTTAATGATTACAACAAAAATTAAAGGTAGAACTTTTAGTGTAGAAAGTGCTTTTCAGAGTAGTAAAGTTTTTGAAGGTGGTATTCAATATCTTGATTTACTAGACAAGCCATCAAGAGAAGCTAAAAAAGACCCTAGACTTAAAAGTTCTGGCAATATAATTAGTTTTAACTTTTACAATCAATTGTGGCAAACCACACCTTTAACCGCTTTTTATGATTGGTTGTATGTAAATGCTTTGAAAAATAAAAAAAATAAACCTGAATATCACGATAAATTACTAAAATATCAAGCATTTACAGATATTGAATTTAATCCCGAAAAGTCTATTAACTGTCAAGCCCAATCTGTTGCATTGTTTTGTTCCTTGTGTGAAAAAGGGATATTGGAACAAGCAACATTATCACAAGAAAATTTTTTAGCATTGTACCAAGATTATCAAATAGATAACTCTTATAAGAAGTTAAAAGATAATTCACAAGGGGCTTTATTGTAATAACATCATAGTTTTGATAACCAAAGGAAACTCCAATGACCCATAAACTTTCAAAATATGGTATTAGCCCAATCCCACGCCCAAAAATCCTTGCCACCAAAAAACTGGATTTAACAGGCGAACAAGGGCAACAAATCATCAAATCCGAAACCAAACTTGTATTACGCACGCATAAAGAAACCTTTAAACGCTTGGCGGATATGTAATGGGCATTATTTGTTTTCCCTTTGAGCGAGTGATTGAAATTGAAAAAGGTATGAAAGGGCAAGCAGATATTGGTAAATTACAAGGAGAATTAGCCAGAATTGATAATGCGATTTTATATGACGGATTAAATGATGTTTTTGAAATTGCCAGTAAATATACCAATAGCATTGCAATGGCTCACGCATTATCCGATGTCAATAAACGCACAGGTTTGGCGGTTGCCTTAGAATGTTTATCACTCAATGATTATGAAATTACCATTGACCATATTTTAATGGCAGACGCAATGCGTGATTTGGTACTTGGCGAATTAAATGAAAGTGAATTTGCCGATATTCTTTATCATAAATATATAAACAGTTAAAACGATACAAGGAGTTTTTATGCAAACCCCAATCCCTGCCACTTATATGCGTGGTGGTACTTCCAAAGGGACATTTTTTAAACTTTAGTGACCTAACCGAGCGTTGCCAAGTGGCAGGGCAAGCATGAGGCCAGTTTTTTTGCGTGTCGTTGGCAGTCCTGACCCTTATGGCAAACAGATTAATGGTCTGGGTAATGGCTAATCTGGCACATCCAAAGTGGTGATTGTGTCAAGATTCTATGAGCCTACCATGATGTCAATTACCTATTTGGGCAAGTGGCAATTGATAAACCATGGTGGGTGATGTGTATGTGCCTGCTGATGCCAGTACCCAGTAATTAAACAGATGACACATCTTTTAGCTTGATTTTACATATCATCAGATAAATTTTCTAAATGTGGCACAGACACCCCCTGCCCTGTGGTAAGTAACCCAACGCCTGCATAGATGCCAAGCTTATCTCTGGTGTCTGTGATGTCTAAATTACGCATGGTCAGCTGGCCAATACGGTCAACAGCACTAAAGCTTGAATCCCCTTTTTCCATGGTCAAGCGTTCGGGGTGATAAGTTAAGTTATCTGAAGCGGTGTTTAAAATGCTGTAATCATTGCCACGGCGTAGCTCAAGCGTGACTTCACCTGTGATGGCTTTGGCAACCCAGCGTTGAGCGGTTTCACGCAACATAAGTGCTTGTGAATCAAACCAACGCCCTTGATAAAGCAAGCGACCCAAACGCAAGCCATTAATACGGTACTGCTCAATGGTGTCTTCATTGTGAATGCCTGTCAGCAGTCGTTCATAAGCGATGTGCAACAGTGCCATACCGGGGGCTTCATAAATACCACGAGATTTGGCTTCAATGATGCGGTTTTCGATTTGGTCAGTCATGCCAAGCCCATGACGACCACCAATCTCATTCGCCTTTAACATCAAATCAACAGGGCTATGAAATCTCTGATTATTTAATGCCACAGGCATGCCCTGCTCAAAACGCACAGTAACAGTCTCTTTGTCAATGTGAATCGCATTGTCCCAAAATGCCACCCCCATGATTGGCTCAACAATGTGCATGCTGGCATCTAAAAACTCCAAATCTTTGGCTTCATGCGTTGCACCAAGCATGTTAGAATCCGTTGAATAGGCTTTTTCAGCAGACATTTTATAATCATAACCATTGTCAATCAAAAACTGACTCATCTCAGTCCGACCACCCAACTCATCAATGAATGTTTGGTCAAGCCAAGGTTTATAGATTTTTAGATTTGGGTTGGTCAATAACCCATAGCGATAAAATCGCTCAATGTCATTGCCTTTATAGGTTGAACCATCGCCCCAAATATGAACATCATCTTCTTTCATGGCAGTAACCAACATCGTCCCTGTCACCGCACGACCCAATGGCGTGGTGTTAAAATAAGGCATGCCACCTGTTCTGATATGAAACGCCCCACACTGAATGGCAGCAATGCCTTCTAACGCCAGCTGGGTACGACAATCAATCAACCTTGCTTTGACCGCACCGTATTGATTGGCTTTTTTGGGAATGGCGGTATAATCAGGTTCATCAGGTTGCCCTAAATTGGCGGTGTAAGCATAAGGCAGTGCCTCTTTTTGCTTCATCCACAAAATGGCAGCAGATGTGTCAAGTCCCCCTGAAAAAGCGATGCCGACTTTTTCGCCAACAGGAATGGATTTTAAAATGGTTGCTGTGTTTAACATGGCTTATCCTTAGGTTTGTCCTTAAATTTTTAACATTTTTCACACCAATAATCTGTAACACCAATAACATATTTTTTATAAAAATATGTTAGCATTTATTTGCAATCATATTTGTCATCATAACACAAAGACAGTCACAAAAAGATGGTAGCACAATGTTGATGACGAAGTGATGTTGATGACGAAGTGATGATAACACAATACAAGGATAACAGACCACTCATGCCAGCCTTAACCGATACTCATCAATTACAACAAAAAACACTTGCCATGCTGTTGGCGGTTCCACAAGTCATGGCAAACCGATTATGGATAATTGCCAGCACTGACCCAACCAATCAGAACAGCACCAAACAACAACACGATGAGATTCATGCCATGATAGCGGAAAAACAGTTGGCATTCATGCAGTCCTTGAGTGACATCACCACGCAATTATATCGCTCACAGATGGTGTTGGGGCTTGCCATGCTTGGAAACTGGCAAAACTTAATGATGGGCAATCAGCAGACTTATGTTCAGATGAACCAAAAGATTGAAACAGAAACACTTAAAATCTTAGATAAAGGCATCAATCCTTATGTTCAAGCGGTTCAAGACAATCAGCGTCGTTTGGTTTTTTCTAAATAAGTCATTTTTAATAAGTGGCTTAGTTAAGCTGATTTAAAAAAAATGATGAACAGGTCCTTGTCCTTTGCCCACATTTAGCTCATCGGCATGGCGTAAGGCATCGGTCAGATAATTTTTGGCAGACTGACAAGCGTCATTCATTGACATTCCCTTTGCCAAATAAGTGGCAATGGCCGCCGATAATGTACAGCCTGTGCCATGCGTGTTGTGTGTGGCAATACGCTGGCTAAAAAACCATTGCTGATGATGTTCAGACACAAGCACATCACACGCCTGCTCATCTGCCAACCCTGTTGATGATAAATGCCCACCTTTTAAATACACAGGCACAGTAAACTGCTTGGCTTGCCTTTGCATGGCATCAAGGTTATCTGCTTGTGCTTGCCCCAATAAATCGCCAGCTTCTGGCAAGTTTGGCGTTACCAACGACACCAACGGCATCAGCTCTTCTTTTAATGCCTTAATCGCAGTATCTACCAATAATCTATCACCACTTTTAGCGACCATCACAGGGTCTAATACGATGACAAAAGTGCGTTGCTGTTGTTGATATTTCTGTTGATAATGGCGTAATTTTTTTGCCACCGCACAGATGATGTCCGAATCACCCAGCATGCCAATTTTGACCGCATCTACTTGCACATCGTCAAATACCGAATCTAATTGAGCTTCAATTAGGCTCACAGGCATCAGTTCCACTTGTTGCACGCCAGTGGTGTTTTGTGCAACCACAGCAGTGATGATACTCATGGCATAGCCACCACATGCACTGATGGTCTTAATGTCCGCTTGCACCCCTGCCCCACCTGTTGGATCAGTGCCTGCGATGCTCAGTACATTAGGCACATCAGATGTATTAGGCTGATTGCTCATGTTATCCACTTTTTATCTCCTTAACCATTTGGTTTGGGCATGGCGTTTGTTAAGTTTGTTAAAATGGTAAGTTTGTTAAAATGGTTGGCTAAAACTGCCAGCCATACACCACATCAACGAATTTTTCCAGTGATGATGTGGCTTCCACATACACTCGTTTGGTCAACTGATAACGGACAGACAAGGTACTTTGGGCATTGAATACGCCAACCCCATAACGGATATATAGGTCTGGGGTGATGTAACCTGTGACATTGACATTGGTGTCATCTTGCGTGCCTGCCGCATTGACGGTTAGGCTTTGTAACCCAAATGCCCGTCCCAATTCATTGGTAAATTGGCGTGTGCCGTGCAATCCATAGCTCAAACCAGCAGCAGCGATGTTATTGGTAACTTCTGAGCGAAAACCCTGTTCGCTGATTTGCGTGGCTGACGAATTCTCTATCCGCCCTGTCACCAACGCATTCATGGCTTGCTGTTCGCTCAATCCTGCATCATTAAAGACAATGATATTAGGATTACTGGCATCACCTTTCACTCGTAAGCCCACGGTACTTGCGTTGATTTCTTTGACCGCTTCAATGCTCAATGTGGGACGGCGAATATCACCATCAAAACGTACTTGAGCATAATTTAAGTCCAAACTTTGTCCAAAGGCATCAACATTGGTGCGTCTGGCAACCTGTATCATGCCCTTAGCGGTCATGATGCCTTGTCCGTGTTGATGTACCGTCAATGCGCCTGCCAATGGCAACACCGCCCCAAACCCTCTAAAGGTTACATGATGACCTAAGTCGACACCAATATCTGCGTTGATGTCCCAAGGTTTGGTAACGGCCAAAACCTGCTCAATGTTGCCAACAGCACGGCGGTCAAGCACAATCACGTCTGCCGATTTACCAATGATGTCTTCATTGGCTTCAGGCGGGCGAATGGTGGCACTAGGAACGGTGATGACCCCTTTGATGGAGATGTATTTATCACTTGGACGCACAATCATCTCAATATCTGGGTTGATGCGTGCAGATAAAATGGGTGGCTGTACCACAGAAAGCTGAGCACCTTGTACCCCAAGCTTGGCAATCAGCTGATTTCGCCAATCAATCGTGCCTGTGATTGAGCCTTGCCCTTCACCACTCATAAATCTGCCTTTGATATCAGCGTTTGTGCCTTGAATGTCAGCGGTGGCATTAATATTTTGCAAATCCACTGGCATGTCAAGCATGCTTACCCTACCGTGTCGAACAGCCACCTTGCCATCAAACTTAGGCGTGCTTAGTGTGCCTGACAGCTGCCCATTGGCAGTTGCTTGCCCTTCTAACACTCGCATGCCTGGAAAAAACGGCTTAAATAGTGCCAAGTTAAGTTTATCAACCACCAAATTGCCTTGAATGGGTTTGTCTTGGGCAGTTGGGTTAATCAGCACATTCACATAGCCATTGCCTCGTTGTCCATTATTTAGGTCAGCTCTTAGCTTTAGCCCATTGGCTTGACTGATTAACCGCAGTGATACCCGGTCATAAGGAATGTCAATGTTACCTGTGCCATCTTGAACCATGCCAATTTTGCCATTTTGTGAATAGATGGCAGCATCGATGACAGGATTTTGACCTTGTTGCCATGATAACTTTGCTGTGCCATGTACTTTGGCACGCCAACGGATATCTTTTGGCATCGCCAAGGCAAACAGCTTGGTGTCTATGTTATCAATCAGTAGGTTAACGTTACCTGAATTTTTATTGACATTCAACGGTTGGTTTAAGCAAAACTGACCTGCTTTATCATTGGTCTGCCAGCAGTGAGCTGCCATTTTTAGCGATTGGTTATCAACATCTAGCACTGTTTGCGTGGGTTGTTGTTGTTTTAATACCGTGCCTTGGCTGGCAAGCTCACCTTGAGCCATCACCCCTTGCCAACGCATGGTTTGGGTATCATACTCTCCTGTCAGTAAACCAGAAAACCGACTGTCATCTTTTTTGGCTTTAACTTGGGCGGTGTGTTTTGCCATTGTGCCATTAAACACCAAATAAAGCTGATTGATTTGTTGATTGGCGGTTTCTAAATCCACCGCTTGCACGGTTAGCTGACTGGGGCTGTTACCCAAATCCACCAGTTTGCCTTTGACATGACCGCTTGCCAACAGCAAGTTAGGCAACGCCAAACGTTTGGCAAGAACATCAACATATAACGTTGGTAGACGACTGTTTTCGGTCTGTAGCATGCTCATGCCACCAGAAATTTCACCGTTTAACCGTGAGTTTAATTGGTCAAGGTTGGTGATGTTGACTTTGGCTTGCAGTTGTTGCTTATCACCTGAGACAGTCAGATAATTATCCGCCCAACGTATGACCAGATTATCTGCCTGTAAAGCATCAATCATGTCATTGACTTGGTTGTATTGACTGTTTGTGTCAGCTGATTTTAGGCGATTGAGATGGCCTTTAATGTCTTTGGGCAACTGCATTTGTACGTTAATTGCCCCTTGTGCCTTAAAGGGTTGACCTTTGAGTTGCCCAGAGACATTCATGTCTTGAATTTGGATACGCTGGGCATTGGTCTGCCAACTGCCTGTGCTGTCTAAATGTCCACTAAGACGGCTGGGCATGTCTTTGACAAAATAACCCAAATTAAAGTTGTTCATCTCTGCATTGACTTGCCAGTGATAACCTTGACGCATGTCAAGTGTTCCCTTGGCATCTAACTTACCTGCATCACCATCATGATACAATCGGTTGATGTCGATGACTTGGGCATTACCTTTGATGTCAACCAACAAATTACCTGCTGGCAATTTATCGGTATCAACTTGCCCTGCAAATTTGGCGGTAAAATCACCCAACTGCCCTGTTTCTGCTTCGGTTTTACCCTTTATCCAACTGCCTTGTGAATTAAGCTTGCCTGTGATGATGGTAGGATTATCGGTGATAAAATAGCCTGTATTCAAATCTTGTAGCTTGGCATCAATGTCCCAGCTTAGGCGACTGCCCCCTAATTGAACTCGCCCTGTGCCATCTAAATGACCTGCTTTGCCTTGATACGTCAGCTGATTAATACGAATGTCATTGGCAGTGCCACGGGCTTGCAAGAGAATACGTCCCTTTGGCACATCAGTCGTACCAAGCTCACCGTCAAAATCGGCGGTAAATGCAGTCAGCTCACCATCTGCCAAGCGTATGTTGGCAACGCCTGTGCCACCAATGTTGATTTGTCGGTTATCTTGGCTGGCATCAAGCAAGGCACTTAAATCACTATTTTGTATGCTGATGTGATGTTGCTGATTACCATGATTATCCACCACCAGATTACCACTGGCATGGATAACACCTGTCAGCTTATCGATTGGTAAATTGTCTTGATAACGGTTAGGATACAAACCCTCGGTGCTGGCATGAATTTGCCAGTTTAAGGGTTTGCCACGATTGGCAAGGTTAATTTGCCCATTCCCTGACAGCTGACCCACCACGCCTTGATAGTCAACCTGTGATAAGTCAATACGGCTACCCATTTTATGGACATTGACAACATAATTGCCTTTAGGAGCAACGTTTAACTCGTTGATTTGAGCATTGGCCTGCACATCTAAACGTTGTCCTTGCATCTTAACTTTTACGTTGCCGTGGTCGCTGTCGATGTTGCCAATATCTGGCAGATTTTGCCGTTTAAGCTGTCGCCAGCTGGCATCTATCAGTAAAGGCTGTTGGTTATTACTTTTATCTTCGACTTTTATGATGTTGGCTTGCACATATTCGCCATCACGCTGGTTTAGAACCATGTCCGTTTCAAGATTGCCTTGAGCGTTTTGCGTCAGCAAATGAAAGTGCAACGTGCCATCTAATTTTTGTGGCAAATAAGCTTGGTACTCTTGATACTCAGGTGATAATGACTGACGTAACGCATAATCATCTGAGTTGACAGTCGCCTTGATGTCCACCGCATCTGACCAGTCAATCAAACCATCAGCATGTAGACGACCATGTGGCGTATCTGCGATGAGTTGTTTTATGTCTAATAAGCTGTTATTAACATCAACTTTGGCTCGCCCCTGATAGTGTCCAGTGGGAATGTCCTGACCAGACAGCTGAGTGTTAATCCGCAAATCAATGTCTGATGTGATGCCAGAAGCGATGACCAGCCCATCTTGCAAGATGATGTTTTGTTCATTGGCATACGGCAGATGAAGCTTTTCATAACGCAACTTTGCCCAAAATGGTGCATTGCTGTCCATCGGTTGTGCCAAAAATTCACCCTGAACGTCTGCATGATTATATTGGCTTTTAACCGTGCCATGTAATCGTTTAAGACTGCCCTGAGCGGTGATTTGTAGGGCATCGACATACGCCTTATCCAACGCATTGACATGCACCACCGCTGACAAATCCAGTGGATAAGTGCCTTTTAAATCCATGTCGCCAGTTAGGTCATGGACGCTAAGCATGTCATGATAATATAGCTGCCCTTTACCCAACTTAAGCTGAGTTCCAATCCACGTCAAATCATTGACCGCCACATCAGTAACATGTATGGGGTCTTTGCTTGCTTGATTGTAGGTAATGCGGTTAATATCAGCGGCATCAAAACGCAGATTGATTGGCAGTTGTAAGGTTTTATAATCAAAAGGTTCGTCAGTTGGTGGTTGGCGATTGGTAATGACCAAATGATGAATACTGGCTTCACGCAGATGCACTTGTCTAGAAAACACCGCCCGCCAGCCAATCTTAACAAACACCTTATCTACCCCAATGTGAATGTCTTGGTTGGCATCGATGTCGATGTCAGTAATCCAAATCCCATCTTTTAGGTTGCCCCGACCGTATTTAAAGCCAATGCCCGTCTGTTGAGCAATTTTATTCAATAAATACTCAGTTCCCTGCTCTGTGCCAGCAGCGTAAAAAAATGCCACCAACACCGCCGTAAAAAACAAACACACAAACAAAAACAGCTTGATTAAAAAGCCAAGCGGAGTCCAGCGTTTAACCGCCTTAGATTGATGCTTGGCTGGGCTACTGGTCTGAGAATCACCGCCTTTAGGGTCAGTTGAATTGGGCTGTGCCATAGATAGATAATCATCAACAAATAAAAAAACGGACAAACTATAACATATTTAAACAAGCATCTGCCATTTTTTGCGATGTGTCGCAATGACAAGCCAACGACAACGACATAACAACGATAAGAATGATGCCCAACCACGATAAACCAATACAGTCATCGCAATGGTGAGCCAATAAAAAAATGCAAACGAATGGGTGGGTCATTTTCACTCACGCCAGCGGCCAAATCCACCCGAACAGGACCAACTGGTGATGCCCAACGAATGCCAAACCCAGCCCCCACTTTGGTATCGGTGGTGAAATGAGCATCATAAGCATTGCCAACGTCAGTAAATACCGCACCACGAAACCCGGGGGAAAATTCATAGTTATACTCAAAGCTGGCCACTGCCAATACTTGTCCACCATACAGATAATCAAACTCTAATGGTGATAAGCTGTTATAATCATAACCACGAATACTTTGATCACCCCCAGCAAAAAATCTTAGCTTATAAGGCACTTCAAAAAAATCTTTTGCCCAAATATAGCCACCATCTAAGCCACCGATGACTTGATGTTTCAAGCCCTC
Source organism: Lwoffella lincolnii (assembly GCF_037201985.1). NCBI lineage: Bacteria > Pseudomonadati > Pseudomonadota > Gammaproteobacteria > Moraxellales > Moraxellaceae > Lwoffella > Lwoffella lincolnii. The sequence continues at coordinate 965,234 of NZ_CP147511.1, forward strand.
ACCAAAACCATACACCCCACTCACACCAGCTTTGGCGATGATCATGTTGGTATCGGTCAGCAGCGACTTTGCCCCACCTTCAACAGAATAATACTGCCGCACCCCAAAATTTGGGTTGATGGGGTCATCAGCTTCAGTTTTGCTTAAGCCATAACCAAATAGCAACGCTTGCTGGGTATCATTACCAGCAGCAAAGCGAATGGGTAAATTGCGATAAAAAGACGCATCGATATCAGAGCTAAGGTTGTCATATCGATAGCGGATAGAATAGGTTCTATTCCAACCTGAATCTTTAATGACATTGCGTGACAGTCCTGCCAAGATGGATTTTGACTGCAGACTAAACGAGCCAAACCCTTGGTCAATCAGCTCTTCTTCGTACTTGACATTTGCCTTAATGGTATCATCAAGTGGGTGCTTCCATGGTCGGCTGACATAGGCACTGACATTTTTATTAATTTTGGATAATGACGTTTGAACACCTGCTTGATAGCCATCTCGATTCACCAGATTGTAATCCAAGCGACCTGTCAATCGCATGCCTGAGTCTGTGCCATAACCAAAACCAACCTGAGCATCTCTGGGCTTATCACTTTGCACATACACATAAACAGGCACTTTTTTACTGTCATAAACCTGCTCAGGGGTGATTTTATTGGCAAGCACAGGACGTTCAACATGTTCAGACCGATTATCAGGCAATGGGTCAAGCTTGCCTGCAATGTCGCTGATTTTATCACTGATTTTACCAAGTAAAGTGGTGCTTTGTGTGTCATCTTCCAATAACACCCTATCATCTGGCTGATTGTATAACTGCTGTGCCTTTTGCTCAATGGCAAACAGTTTATTTTCGATGTCAGTGTCAATTTCAAATTCAATGGGGGCAATGTTTTCCAAGCCATCTAAGTTATCTGAGTTACCATTATCTGGGGCATCATTATCCAAGTTATCATGATTTAAACCATCTAAATTTAAATTGTCATCATCTGTAGTCGTCTCCGATGGCATGCCAGCCTGTACACCACGTTGTGGCAACACTGTCTCCACATTAACCGTATTAAAATAGCGGGTGGCAGATAAATCATTGCTAAACTTGGTTATCGCTGGTGCATGATAATTTTCCCCTGTTTTAAAGGTAAGCAACTGTTGTAATAATTCTGGTTTCACAGGCAATTTATTGGGGTCAGTGGTCAGCTTTTGGCTGTCTTTATCATAAGTAAAAAAAACCACATCGCCAAAGTCGTATTGCTGTCCTGCATCATATAGCAAGGCAATGTCAGCGGTGTTATCAGGCAACACAATATCAACAGAATGACTTAGCCAGCTGGCATCAAAATAACCAAAACGACTTCCCATCTGAGAAATTGCCTGTTTACTGGCTTCATAAATACCATGATTGAATACCTCGCCTTGTAATGGCGGCAAATAATCTTGCATGGCAGTTAAAGGCTCTTTACCACTGCCATCAATGTTACGTACTTCGACCACTCGTTTATCAACGATGACAGGTTCACCCACTGAGTCGATGATGACATCGATGCTGTTGCTGTCAGTCTGCACAAATTGCATCTGCACGTCATAATAGCCAACCGCTTCGGCAGCACTTTTGGCGGTTTCTCTGATTTTGGGTAATGCTGCTTTAAAATCAGCAACCGATTCGACAAACAAATCTTCTAATGATGCCTTGATGTTTTTGGCAGGTTGGCTATTGGTATCAACTTTAACCAATCGGTCATTATCAGGGTTGCCATCATTGGCGGGCACTTTTAGATAAATATTGGCATCTAGCTTAGGTAACGGCAAATAACCATCTGAAAACAGATTGGCATATAAGCGTTTAAAGACATTTATTGTTGGTGTTGTTTGATTTGGTGCGTTTGTGGGGGGCTGTTGCTCAATTTGCTCAGTGTGAGCTTGGATTTGCTCAAAGCCAAATTGTCCTAAAGAAGTTTGTACGTCTTGTTGGTTTTGCTCAACAACATCATTAATCTGTTGAGCCGTTTCAGAGAGTTTATTGGTTGATGTGTCTTCTTTTATCAGTTGAACATTGGGTGTTGTATTATCAAGTTTGGCAACTGGCACTGACTTAGGCGAACTAAGCAAACCTTGTGTATAAGTCGCCACTTGCTGAGCATGTTGTTCAAGCTCTTGAATGCTTTGCATGTGATACTGCTGAGCTTGAGCGTGTTTGACAGCTTGTTGTAAGTTCTGCCAACTGCTGGCTTGCGGTAAACCATCGGCTGGCAGGTCGTTGCTTAAATCATCGTCTTGCCCATACTTATTGTCGTTGTCATTATCACCCTTATCATCAACGTTGATGAGTTGCCCTTGATTGGTTTTACTGTTCACGTCATTATTATGAGCATTCACGTCATCATGACTGACGGTTTGAGTGCTTTGCAACGATTTTAATGTGTTTTTGCGATAGTCTTCGAGTACTTTTTCATCAATGATACCTGCTTCAACCGCTTGTTTTAGCCTGAGTGCTGTTAAAGTTTCATCAACGTGAGCATCATCTAACAATGGCTTTTGTTGTCCATCATTTTGGGTGAATAACTGGTTAAATTCTACCATTTTTTGTTCAAAATTTGCTGATTGTGCCACATCGATGACTGCCACGGCAGAGATTGGCATGACTGCCAATAGCACAAAAGGCACACTAACACCCACATACCGTAACTGCCTTGATGATTGCCCTGTTGTGTAAGTGGGTAAAAGGCGTGAAAGTCGTTGATAATTCATGATTAAATAAAGTGGGTGTTTGGTCATGGCATCAGTCATATCGTTTAGAGGTCTTGGTATTTAAGCATCAGTGTTTTAAGCATAAAACGTCTGCATTCTAACAGGTATCATCATGATAACATAGCCAAAAAGCCACCTTTATGCTACCTTGAGCATCAGGTTACTTGGCTTTATTCATGTTATTCATTTGGTTTTTTGTGTCGTCATTGGTTTGATTCAGTAGGGGCAACCATGTCCAGTCAATTTGCATTATTTTCCAAAAAACGCTTTACGTCCATGTTCATTACCCAGTTTATGGGAGCATTTAATGATAATTTGTTTAAGCAGGCCCTGCTGTTGGTGTTGACCTACAATGTCGCAAGCCAAATGGGCATGGAAATCAGCACCTTAAACAATATGGCAGCGATGTTGTTTATTTTACCCTATTTTTTATTTTCTGCGCTGGCAGGACAGTTGGCGGATAAATACGAAAAGTCCAAATTGACGGTAAACATTAAAATTTTAGAAATTGTCATCATGGTGATTGCTGTTTTTGGTTTTTTTATGCAGCTGTATTGGTTGTTGTTTGTGGCGTTGTTTTTATTAGGCACACAATCAACGTTTTTTGGTCCAATTAAATACGCCTATTTGCCCCAAGTCATGCACGAAGATGAGCTGGTGGGGGCAAATGGTTTGTTCCAAATGGGAACATCATTATCAATACTGCTTGGCATGATTGTGGCAGGGGTTTTAACCCAATTAACCAATGCTTATGTGTGGATATGCACCACCGTGGTGCTGGTGGCAATCGTGGGGTTGATGGGAGCTAAAAACATTCCTCACACACCTGCCACTCAGCCCAATTTAACAGTGAATTGGAACATCATCACCACCAGCTGGCAGACCATTCAATTTTTATATGGTTTTCCGCTGTTGTTTTTTATCATTTTGGGCAACAGTTGGTTTTGGTTTTATGGGGCAACCTTTTTAACGCAAGTGCCAGAGTTTAGTAAAACGATTTTGCATGGCAATGAAGTGGTGGTTATTTTTATGTTGGGGTTGTTTTCGGTTGGGGTGTCGATTGGGTCATTACTTTGTAAGCAATTCACCAAAAACCAAGTGAGCTTAAAGTTGTTGCCGTTTGGCATTGCAGGCTTGAGTGTGTTTGCCATTAATTTGTTTTTTTCATTAAGGGGCATTGGCGACATTCAGATTTCTGCTGATAAGTTACTTGGCATCACTGAGCTTTTGGCGGTTGATGGCAGCGTGCGAGTATTTATGGATTTATTTTTTTTGGGCTTTAGTGGGGGCATTTATATTGTGCCGTTATACGCCTATATGCAGGCTTATGCCCCCAAAAGTCATCGGGCTCGTGTGATTGGGGCGAATAATATTTTTAACGCCATTTTTATGGTAACGTCAGCCATTGTTGCCATCATGGCCTTATCAGTGCTGTCGTTAAGTCTGCCCCAGTTGTTTTTGATAACAGGTGTGTTAAACTTGATTTTTGGTGGGTTTTTATACCTAAAACTCCACAAACACGCTGGTAGCATGAACATTCAAACCACAGACGATGTGTTTTAAATCGATGTGATTTTAGTGATTTTAAGTGATTTTAAAGGGGGGCGTTATGACAGCCAATCATGGCACAACTTCACCAAAACCTAAGCGTCAGTTAAATGGACATGACCGACTGATACAAAAATTTGACCAGTCGCTAAGAGCCATCATTCCCCATAGCAATTTGCACACCAGAGCCTTGCCTGTCAGTGATGACATCTTACCTAAGCTTAGTAACCAAGAGTCCCGCCATGTGGCAGGATTGATGCGTATTAATCATACTGGTGAAGTATGCGCTCAAGGGCTATATCATGGACAAGCCTTTAGTGCCAAAAATGATGCGGTCAGGTCTGCCATGAACCATGCTGCCCAAGAAGAAGTTGACCACTTGGTTTGGTGTGAAACTCGCCTAGACGAGCTTGGCAGTCATTCTAGCGTGTTCACACCTATTTGGTATGGGCTTTCGTTTGGCCTAGGGGCAGTGGCAGGATTCATCTCCAATGAATTTAGTTTGGGATTTGTGGCAGAGACAGAAGCTCAAGTCAGCGAACATTTACAAGAGCATGTGGCACAACTGCCCATTGATGACCACCGCAGCCGCCAAATTTTACAACAGATGGATAAAGAAGAATTGGAGCATCGGCACATGGCGTTAGAAAATGGGGGCAGTCAGCTGTCTTTACCTGTCCGCATCACCATGCGTTGGCTGGCAAATCGCATGAAGCAAGTGGCGTATCATTTTTAATGTCATAGACACTAAATAAAAACAATGCTAAATTATACCCATATTTCAAAAAATTAGCCGTTGCTCGTATTCATGAAAAAGTACGCAACCAGCGTTTAGACTGACACCATATAAACATAAACACCATAAATTCACCCATAAACTGATTTGCGAAAACCAAGCCACCAGTCATGCACTTGAAGATTTAGGTGTAAAAAACATGGTAAAGAACCATAAAAAGCACAAGCATTAGCTGATGTGGCAGGACTTGCTACTGTGTAAAGAGTTCCCTCATGCCGATACTATTCAGCGATGGTGGCATGACGAAAGGTAGCAACTCAATCTAAATTGAGGTTGTTATGGGTCGCAAAGATTCCCCCATCATAACCGCTAGGTTTGGTGGTGGGAGTATGTCAAATTCAGAGCCTTAAATCAAGAGCATTTAACTTAAGAGAATGAACACAGTAATGAATACAGTTTTGTAACAGCTTAACAATGGAAAACCCACTCATTTTTGTGTTTAATGGGAGGCTTGTTTTCATTTGGACATTTATTTTATCTTGATAATAGGACAACTTTTTTATGCCCTTTTTAGTTTTTAACTTGACATCTCATAAAATCAATGCGTTGATAACGGCTTCTGCTTTATCATTGTTGGTGTCCATAACCCCCATAACCGCCAGCCATGCCAACGCACAAACCATACAAATGTTAGGCACGCCCCTTAACCCCAGCACATTGCCCAACATTCCCACACCATCTGTTAGCGTCTCTGATTTGGCTTTTATTCCCACAGTATTGATAAACCAAAGCACCACGGGTAATGCTCAAATTGACGTGTCGCTGTTAGATGAATTTTTGGCAGACATTGAGCCAAACGTTCGCCACTATCCCCCCAATTTCCCCAACCGCTCACAACAATACCATACCAGTCAAACCATTAAAGCTTATGCCACATGGATTGCTCAATTTGCTGATGCTCCCAATGCGTCTTATGATGTGTTGATGCGTGCAGCCAAACTTAACGGAATGGCTCGCAACTTAGACATGGGGTCAGATTATGCCGTTGCTGCCAGTAATTACGTGGCAAAAGCGATTAAACTTAAACCCAATGATGTCGATGCCAATCTACTTTATGGTATTTTGTTGTCAGAAGGTGGGGCATATAAACAAGGCAAAAAATACTTAGACATCGCCGCCAATCAAGGATCGGTGGAAGCTGAACAGACCATGGCACAAGCAGAAATCATGGCAGATAATGTGTCAGCTGGTTTACAGCGTCTACATCGCCTACAAAAAAAACACCCCAATAATGCCCAAATCGCTCAACAGATTGCCATTGTTGATGCGGGCAAATTCCGCATTTGGGACCTCCCTGCTCCAGACATCAATGTCAAACCAATTAATTGATTTTAAAAAATTGACTTTTTAATCACTGGGGTTGCATAAGAAACGTCAGTCTATAAAAAACATCGCATGACATTAAGCCCATTTTTTATGAACATGAACATGTCTATCATAAAAAGATTAGGACAAAGTTTGTCTTATCCGCTGTTGCCGCTTTTCATTTAATGCCTTGCCAATGGCTTGTCCGCTTAAATTTGGCTCAATGTCATTCATGCCCACCGCACAAAATGCGTTAATGGCATGTTGCATTTGTACCATCATTTGTGCTTGTTTCATCAATGTCAGCACATCATATATTTGTTGCCAAGTTTTAGCGTCCTTATTGGCTTTGGTGGTGTTGATAAATTCGGTCATTATCTGAGCTTGATTGGATAACTTTGCGTTTGTATTGACATTTGATGAATCTGTCATGGCAACAGAATGTAGAGTGTGCATCAGCAGTTTGTCCATCATAAGGGCATTTTTAGCCGTCAGTTGAGCAAATTTGCTGATTTTTTTGGGGATTGTGATGCTTTTATCCAACTTTTGGATCATCATTTGCCACGCATCGACATCAACATCTGTATTGTGGTTAAAAGATTGATTTTGTTGTGTCTGCAATCGGCTGTTATCATACGTTTTGCCATGTGTTTTCTCGTCATAGCTTTTTGCCATCATCGCTGTGAACACCGCCCAACGCTGTGATAAATTCAAGCACCTATCAGCACACAACCGTAAAGCAACTGCCAACAACCCATCATCGCTCAAATCAACCAATGTGGGGAATATGCCAGAAAAAATCACTTGCATGGCATTGGTGTGTTGTAACAACTGCCAGTAAGCATGGGGATAATCTTGCATCATCGCACGGCTGGTCTCTTGCCACACTCTCTCACGGGTAAGGCCGTTTAATTCGCCTGATGCCACCATGGCACAAATTAACATTAAAGTGCTGTCATCTACGTCAAAGCCCATGCCTTTATAACGCCCATAGAAGCGTGCCACTCGCAACACTCGCAACGGATCTTCAGCAAATGCGTCAGACACATGCTTAAGGCGACGTGCTTGCAAATCTTGCTTTCCACCATAAGGATCAATGATTGTGCCGTCAATCGGAGTTAAGTCATCAAGCCCATGTAGCTGTATTGCCATGGCATTGATGGTCAAATCTCGTCTTAATAAATCCTCTGCCAACGTCACGCTAGGACGACTGTCCACCTCAAAACCCAAATAACCCATGCCTTGTTTACGTTCGGTGCGGGCAAGGGCAAATTCTGCTTTACTCTGTGGATGCAAAAACACAGGAAAATCTGCCCCAACGGGTAAATAACCCAAGTCCAACATCTGCTGAACGTTTGCACCAACAAGCACATAATCTTGGTCTTGATTGTCAAGACCAAGCAGAGCATCACGCACTGCCCCACCAACCAAATACACTTGCATGGATTTGCCCTAACCTAAAAACACGGGTTTAAAAACATGGGTTTAAATGCCTCCTGCATTTAAACCCATCAATTTAAATAGGTCATCATCAGCATTTGCTGATTATTGATGACAGTTATTGAACCATTGGTTTGTGCATTATCACCATTACCATTTTGGTTTTGATGTCTGTGTTTTGACAAGCGTTGATGCGATTGATGTGCCGTAATCGCCATGGCAGCTGCCACTCGACCTGCTGAAATGGGACGTACGGCAAGGTTTTGTGGCACAAGTGGCGACACCATTTTAAACAATCCTTGACTGACGGCCTCCAATGGACGACCCTTATGCTTACCAAGTAACAGTGCTGGGCGAAACACATAAACACATTCAAACCCAAGCTGTTTAATGGCATCTTCCAGCTCACCTTTGACTTTATTATAAAAAAAACGACTGTCTTTATCTGCTCCCATGGATGACAGCAAAAAAAATTGTGCCACCCCTTTTTGTTGGCATAGTTTGGCAAAAGTCAGATTGATGTCATAATCTATCGCCCAAAAAGCATCACGACTGCCTGCCTGTTTTTTGGTAGTACCAAGACAACTAAAGGCATCAGTATTGCCATCAACATTCAAACTGGCAAACAACTCTGACAAATGATCAAAGTTGGCAAGCTGATAAAAATGTGTGGTTGGGGTCATTTTTTTGGGAGGCGTACGAGCAATGACAATCACCGTCTGATATAAAGCAATCAGCTGATCAACCAACTTAGCACCGACCAGTCCTGTTGCTCCGATGATAATGGCTTTTTTTTGCATGACAAAAAAGATTCACTATAATTAATTCACTATGAATGATTAAAGCTGTTGAATGACTAAAACCGTTAGAGATTATTGTATCGCATATTTGATGGCTTTGAAATGAAAACGTTTAAAATGTGTCAACCTTAAAAATAAAAACAAGATGGCTGTCTTGTTGATGGGTATAAAATTTGTTATAATCACCCACTTTGATTGTTGCTGGTGTTTGATTTGATGTTAAATTATTCCCAATCAAACCAATATCACGACAATCTTGGCAAATGACCACTTTGTTTATCATTGCTGTTTTAGCAATCGCATCATTTTTATTTTGCCATCTATTTTTAGATGCTCACATTCATTCTTTAAAGGAGACGCTCGTGGCAAACTCTGCACAAGCTCGTAAACGTGCCCGTCAAAATACCAAACGTCGTCAGCATACTGCATCACAACGCTCTATGGTGCGTACATACATCAAGCGTGTCAATGCTGCCATTGACAATAAAGACCATGCAGCGGCGACAGAAGCTTTTAATAAAGCAGTGCCTGTCATCGACCGCATGGCAGATAAAGGCATTATTCACAAAAATAAAGCCGCTCGTCATAAGAGTCGCTTGAATAAAGCGGTTAAAGCATTGGCATCGTAAGCTTAATTTTTTGATGTATGACAAAAAGGCTGACTTTGAGTTAGCCTTTTTATTGTGGCGATTTTATTTTGGTTTCGTTTTTTCTGATGGTAAATTTGAGTTTGGTTATATTAAAAATTGCTTAGGCTATTTTTATGTTATTTTTGGTATTTTTAGTATGACAATACACTTACACTTTTCATCAGTCATCAGCCACTGACATCAACCACATTATTTAAACAGGCAAATTTTCATCAAAATTACGTCGATAAAGCTGGGAATAGACGCCATTTTGGCTCATTAAAGTGTCATGCGAGCCAATCTCAATGATTTTGCCTTGCTCCATGACCACAATTTTATCCGCTTTTTCAATGGTGGTTAAACGGTGAGCAATGACCAAAGTGGTGCGGTTTTTCATGACGTTGTTTAACGCCTGTTGGATAAAATGTTCAGATTCATTGTCCAATGCACTGGTGGCTTCGTCCAGAATTAAAATCGGAGCATCTTTTAACAAGGCTCTGGCAATCGACAAACGTTGACGCTGCCCTCCTGACAGCTGCAACCCTTCTGCCCCAATTTGGCTATCAATGCCCTGCGGTAACTTTGCAATGAATTCATCGGCATAAGCGGTTTTAATCGCCTGCTGAATCTCAGCATCACTTTTATCAGCAAGTTTGCCATAAGCGATGTTATTTTTGACGCTGTCATTAAACAAAATCACTTGTTGATTGACCATGGCGATTTGGTTTCGAAGTGATGCCAAACTGTAGTCATTAAGCAAGACACCATCAATACGGATACTGCCTGTGTTCGGTTGCAACGTGCGAGTCAGTAAGTTGACCAATGAAGTCTTGCCTGCCCCACTCCGCCCAACAAAAGCGACTGTTTCTCCTTCAGCAATGTGTAAATTGAATTCATCAATGGCGGTCGTACCGTCTTCATAGACCAAACTGACCCCATCAAAATCAATCACTCCCTTTATGGTTCGACTTTGTTTGCCCAAATCTTCTTCTTCAGGGTGGTCTAATAGCTCAAAAATCGACTCAGCGGCAGCAACCCCACGTTGTAATCGTTGATTGATGTCGGTTAAGTTCTGTACAGGTTTGACGATTAACCCTGCTGCCACCAAATAGGACACAAACTCACCTGCACTGATGCCACTTAACACTTGTGGACGCATGGCAATCCACATGATGGCACTCAGAGCCATCGCCAACAATAGCTGAATAATTGGGGTGTTGATGCTTGCAACCACCACCACTTTTAGCCCTTGCTCAAGGTTGCTTTTAGATGCCTTATTAAAGCGTCGCTGTTCATAGTCTTGTCCACCATAGTTTTTAACCACTTGGTAGCCATGAATGACCTCATTACTGATGTGGCTAACTTCACCCATGGTCTGCTGAATGCCTTTGGATAAATTTAAAAACTGTTTGCTGGCATAACGCACCAACACCATGATGGGCGGCAATACCAAAAACAACAGCAAACTGAGCTTCCAATTCAAATACAACAAATAGACCAACAACCCAAAGATGGTAAATCCATCACGGATAAGGGTCTTTAGTGAGTCTGTACTGGCAGCGGTAACCTGCTCCACATCAAAAATCAGTTTGGACGAGATTGTTCCTGCAGGATTTTTAAGATAAAAGCCACTTGGCAAACGCAATAATTTATTAAAAACTGCCACCCTAAGTTCATAGACCAAATTGCGAGAAATCAAGGCAGAAAAGTAATTACCCAAAAACGCCCCTAGCCCACGAGCAACAAATAACACAATGACCAACAAAGGCAACAATGACATTTGTGCTTGATTGTTTTGACCGATGGCATCAATAATTTGCTGTAATATTTTGGCAATACTGACTTCTGTGGCAGAGTTGATGATAAAGCCAAGGGTAACAAGAAGCATTGCCCACCAATACGGATAGACGTAACGCATCAAGCGACGAAAAGGGTGTTTGGGAGAACTTAAGCGATATAAAACGTTTATCTTAGGGGGTAACTGTGGCATAGATGACTGAATATAACCCAATGATATATAAGCCAATGATGGCATAAACCGACAAAAACCAGCAATTTATGGCATTGGCGGTTTTGTTTATGGTGTTGATGTTGTTGGAGTGAGGTTTGTGCTGGTTGGCAGTTGTCCGACTGGCACAACGGTGCTGATATTCATGTTCACAAACCCCATTTTACCCGCCACATCCATGACACTGACCACCGATTGATGGGTGGCATTGGCATCGGCAGCAATGACAAACAACAATTTGCGATCATCTCCTGCTTCTTGCTGAATCATGTTTATCAGCTCAGCTTCGTTACTGACTGCCAAGGAGATGCCATTGACCAAATAACTGCCATCTTCTTGTACCGCCACTTCAATGCGTTTGTCATCTTCCACAATTGGCACACCCTGTGCTTCGGGTAAAACGATGTTCAGCTTACTAAAGTGATTAAATGACGTTGCCAATAGTAAAAATACAATCAAAAACAACAAACAGTCAATCATTGGCGTTAAATTGACTTCTAAAGGTTCAACGATAGGTTTACGAAAACGCATACGCCATCCTTTTAACTGATTTGTCATGATTGGTTCATCATGATTGATTGACTAATGGTGTGATGCGTCAGCAGGTCTGACATATAAAGGATCTGCCCCAATGGGCATTGAACTGCGGTGTTCATAAGATGGCATCAAGTTAAAATCATACAACTCTTGCATCATCAGCCCAGCTTGGGTCTCAAACTCAGCATTGATGTCCACGATGCGACGCTGAAAATATCGATAACCCACCAACGCAGGAATGGCAACAATCATGCCTGCCGCTGTGGTAATCAACGCTTGCGACACGCCTGCTGCCAGCATGGTTGGGTCTTGCATGGCAACATCACTGATTGCTAAAAATGAGCTGATGATGCCAAGCACCGTCCCTAATAACCCCAATAGCGGAGCAATCGCCCCTATTGTTCCTAGCATGTTGATGTTTTTTTCTAGGGCATGGATTTGCACACTGGCACGGTTTTGCATGTGCATGGTCATCGATTCCACACCATAATGCCGATATAACAGACCTGTGGCTAAGATATCACCAAGCGGATTTTTTTCTTTAACATTCATCAACTGAGTGCGACTGATGTCATCAGCTTCTCTAAGCCGATTAATCAATTGTTCACGCAAACGTTTAGGAGCAACTTTATCCAGCTGTAATTGACTTGCCCGCTCAATGATGATGATGAGTGCCAATATTGAACACAACACAATAGGCGTCATCAGCCAACCGCCCGCTTTTACCAACTCCCACATAATGCCAAACCCTAACGACCCATTAAACCCAATAGATTTAATATCAAACGCTTAATATGAATGCTTATATATTCACAGCATTCAATGCCCATATTTTATTCACAGTATTTTTCATTCACAGTATTTTGTGCCAAATACAGGCTTTAAAACATGGCATTATAAAGTATTTTGGTGAATGAATAAACCAATGTTACAGAGTGTGTGTTGCTGTTTTTTCATGTTTTTTTTCAGTCAGTATTCTTGTCAATCTTTTTGCCAGCCCTTTTGCTAGCTTTCTTGGTAGTGCATTTGACTCAGCAGTTGTGATAATTCTTCAGCATTATCAAAAAATATCTCCACACTGCCTTTACCATTGGCTTTTTGTTTCAGTTTCACCACCGCCCCAAAATGGTCAGACAAACGTTGATTTAGCCGTTCAATATCATGGCCATGCCGTTGTTGTTGGGCTTGTTCAGAAGATTTGCGTTCTGGTTTTAAAATCGACTTCACCAATTTTTCAGCTTCTCTGACAGTCATGGCTTGTTCGATGATTTTTTTGCCAATGATGGGTTGTTGCTCTTGTGATAATGACAGCAAGGTTCGGGCATGACCCATGTCAATATCACCTTGGTTTAGCCATACTTTGATGTCATCGTGCAATTGATTAAGTCGCAGTAAGTTAGATACTGTGGTGCGTGCCTTTCCCACCACATCAGCAATCATGGCATGGCTCATGTCAAATTCACTATGAAACCGTTGCAAAGCTTCGGCCTGCTCCATGATGGTTAAGTCTTCTCGCTGAATGTTTTCGATGAGTGCCAAAGCGATGGCAAGTTCATCAGACAATACCCGCTCGATGGCAGGTATGTGTGTTTCACCTGCCATTTTTGCTGCTCGCCAACGTCGCTCACCTGCGATGATTTCGTGAGTAACTTGCCCATCAGTTTTGTCTTCATTGGCTAATAGCGGTCTGATGACAATGGGTTGCATGATGCCATGTTGGCGAATGGATTCAGAAAGCTCTGCTAAAGCAGGCTCACTCATGTCTCGTCTGGGCTGATATTTGCCAGACTGTAATCGCCTGATGTCAATTTTGATAAGACTGATGTCAGCATCATTTCCCACATCTGTGCTGGGGGTGTTGATGACGTTGGTAGAGTTGTTGCGTTTGCCCAGCGATGGCTTAATGTTGGTGGCAACCTCCTCGCTTTTAACAGAATCGTTGGTAACAAAATCACTGTTAACAGCGCTTTGAGCATTGTCATCGCTTGATGTGTCCAAACGCAAATGTAATGACGCATTGTCTGTCAATGCAGTGGTGATGGTTTTTTCACGCTTGATTGAGCCTAGCAAGGCATCTAACCCTCGATTACTGCCTAAACCTCTTTTTTTTGCCATGAATACTACCTATTCAGTCAAAATATGAATAATGAATTGATAACCACATTAAATTAAGGCGTTTTTGTTTGCAAAGAAAGTGACATTTGCTTGGTTTTTTGCTTGGTTTGTTTGATGACTTCGTTAGCAAGTTTTTGATAAGCCTTAGCCCCTTTAGAATTGGCTTCATAATCAATGGCGGTCATGCCGTGAGCTGGGGCTTCTGCTAAGCGAACATTACGAGGAATGCAAGTGCGATACATAATATCACCAAAATGGGCATCTAATTCATCAGAAACATCGTTAGCCAGAGTATTACGACTGTCAAATAAAGTTCGCACCACTCCCCTAATATGTAGCTCTGGATTTAGCTCAGTTAAGCGATCAAGAGTACTGGATAAATCCGCCAATCCTTCTAATGCGTAATATTCACATTGCATGGGAATGATGACTCCTTGTGTCGCCACCAAGGCATTGATGGTCAATAGATTTAGGCTTGGAGCGCAGTCAATAAGAACATAATGATAAGGTTTTGCTTGATTTTCTTGCGTGTCTTTTAAGCGGCCAAGGGCGGTCTTTAATAGCCTATGGCTGTCGGTTTTACCCATCAGAGTAATGTCCATGCCTGCCAAGTCTTTATTTGCTCCCACCACGTCAAACCCCGATGGTGATGTTACCACCGCTTGTTGTACAGGCACGCCTTCAAGCAACACATCTGCCATGGTCAATTGTAACTCTGATTTGTCCAAGCCTGTGCCAGATGTGGCATTGCCTTGTGGGTCTAGGTCAATCAACAAAACTCGTTTATGTTTGGCATGTAGGCTTGCAGCCAAATTAACCGCTGTGGTTGTTTTGCCAACACCACCTTTTTGATTGGCGATTGCAATGATTTCCATCATAAGAAATATGACACCTTTGCTACAAATAATTTGAATATTAGGTCAGTATGACTGCATGGTAACCAAATGTCGTGGCTCATCTAAATAGGGTACGTCAAGTTCGATAAGTTTGATGCGCCAGTTTTGTGATAGCTGCGCATACTGTTCAGCAGTCTCTGATAACATCATATCGGTTTTGGCATCGATTTTGACATCAGTATGGTCAATAGATTGACCATCACTGTTTTTTGCCACAAAATCCATCTTTAAATGCGACACCTCTGGCAGGCGAGCTTTCATTGCCAAAAGATGACCAGATTCTGTCAAATAAGGCATGGCCATATCAGCAAACGTTTGCAAATTGGCAAATGCTCTTGAGGTTATCCAGTCATAACTGTCCGTGTGGGTTTCAATATGGGTTTCAATGCGTGACGCCACTGGCAAACAGTTACGAACGCCCAACTCACTGGCAACCTGCTTGATAAAGCGTATTTTTTTTTGGTTACTGTCCAATGCCACACACTGCACATCAGGGCGACAAATGGCGATAATCATCGCTGGCAATCCTGCTCCCGTTCCCACATCTAACAAACGAATGGGGGCATCAAGAGCATCAACCGCCAAACGGTCAGCTGGCAAATGTGCCACCATTGCCAAGCAATCCACAATGTGCTTAATAAAAGCGGTTTTTGGCTCACTGATGGCAGTTAGGTTATAGGCTTTGTTCCAAAACAACAGCATATTAAGATAGCTTAACAACTGCCACCGTTGTCCTGCTGATAACTCAAGCTTGGAAAATTGCTTGAGTGCATTATCTAGCATGTTGCTAATAACAACCGCATCGCCTTTTAACGCTGTCAAATCTGACAGCTGACCGATACTCACAGAATGATTGGCTTTTTGATTAGTCATAGAATGTGCTTATAAGCGATGTCATAAATGGCCATCAAAATGATGCAAAAAACCATTTTAACATGACACAGGCAGGGAATGAACAAAAAAAGACACCCCTAAAGCTGTCTTTTTATTTTTGTATGTTGTTTTTGCCTATTTTTGCAGACTGCTGACAATCACACACCACATCATTTAACAAGCCACATCATTGATTAACATAACTCAACCAATGAGCATATTTATCATTGCGGCCATGCACCACATCAAAATATAGGCTTTGTAATTGTTCAGTCAGCTCACCACGACCGCCATTACCGATGATTCTGTCATCATATTCACGAATGGGGGTAACTTCCGCTGCTGTGCCTGTCATAAAAATTTCATCTGCCAGATAAAACTCATCACGAGTGATGCGACGCTCATGCACCTTAATGCCTAAATCTTGGGCAAACTGCATGATGGTACGGCGAGTGATGCCATCTAATGCCCCACCTGCCAAATCTGGGGTGTGTAATTCACCATTTTTGACCAAAAATAAATTTTCCCCAGAACCTTGACAAACGAATCCTTGGGGGTCCATTAAAACGGCTTCATCATAGCCATTTTTGGTAACTTCTTGATTGGCTAAGATGGAGACAGGATAGTTGCTCGCTGCCTTTGCCTTACACATGGTAACGTTGGGCAGGTGATGTGTGTAGCTAGATGTTTTGACTCGAATGCCATTTTTTATGCCATCTTCGCCCAGATATGCTCCCCAATGCCAAGCAGCAACCATGGCGTTAATGCTGTTGCCACAAGAAGAGATGCCCAATTTTTCTGCCCCAACCCATATTAAAGGGCGAATGTAAGCTTCAGCCAGTGCATTTTTAACAATGACTTGTTTTTGTGCTTGCTCAAGTTCATCTTGACTGTATGGCACATCAAGTTGCAAAATTTTGGCCGAACCAAGCAGACGCACGGTATGATCTTGTAAGCGAAAAATTGCTGTACGCCCATCATCGGTCTGATAAGCACGCACACCTTCAAACACCGCCATGCCATAGTGTAAACTGTGAGTAAACACATGTATCTTGGCATCTGGTTGCTCAACAAAAGTACCGTTTAGCCAAAGTTTTCCTGTTTGTTCTGCCATGTTCATGGTTCATTCCTTTTTCAATTTTGTTGCAAATAACGGTTATGATATCGCTGTTTAAATGCGATGTTACAAATACCATGATAAACAGCATATGGTATGTCTTGGATTATAGCACCATTTACAAGCAACTTTTCTATTTTTGATTTGGCTATTTATGTGATTCCCATACTGTGATGCTCATATAATGGCAACGGCAACTGCTCTTTTTTTAATGATGGCGTGTCAGCATCACTTTGTCGTGAGCCTAAGATTTCATACCAAATGTCTTTAACTGCTTGACGGATTTGTTGCCATTTATCTTTATCAACCACAAGCGATTTTTCAGACAATGCCAGTTGATGCGTGGCTGTTCGAATCAATAAATAGCTGTCCGTCAAGATTTTGCACTGTTCGCTGGTGAATATGTGGGTCTGCTCCAAGGTCTCAAAAATACGCACATTATCTGACCATCTCGCCAATTCAGGGTATTGATGAGAATAAGCAAGCACCGCATATTGAGCCAAAAATTCAATGTCCACAATGCCACCAGTATCCTGTTTAAGATGCACTTTGCTTTGGTCTTTAAGCGTTGTTTGACTGCCCAAATGGGTTTGCATCTTTGCTCGCATTTCAATAACAGCCTGCTTGACCGCTTGTGATTCTCTGGGCAAACACAACACTTGCCTGCGAATGCGTTCAAACACACCCATCACCTGCCCATCACCACAAATGCCACGGGCTCGCACCAAGGCTTGATGCTCCCATTCCCATGCTTTTTCTAACTGATATTGCTCAAAGGCGTTGGCAGAAACCACCATCAAACCAGCATTACCAGACGGTCTTAGTCGCATGTCAATCTCATAGGCTCTCCCATCACGAGTTTGGGTGCTAAGATAGTTCATCAATTTTTGGGCAAGTCTGGCAGCAAACTTCATGCCACTGATGGATTTTTCTCCTGTGGTCATTGCACGTTCATTGATTTGATGCAAAAACACCAGGTCTAAATCTGATGAATATGACATCTCAATACCACCCAATTTACCGTAGCCAATGATGGCAAAACCACATGCTGATTCTGTAACAGGTTCACCTTGCTGATTAATGGGGTAACCGTGTCGCTTCACCAAACTTGTAAAGGCAAAATATAAGGCTTTTTCCAGCACCACCTCAGCAATGAAGGTGAGCGAGTCTGACACTTTCATGATGGGGCGTTCGGCAATGACATCACTGCTTGCCACCGCCATTACCTGTATTTTTTTGAACAATCTTAAGACATTCAGCAGTCCTTCTTCATCATCAGGCTCAACCCCAAGCAAACGTTGCTGTAAGACATCACGCAACTTGGCTTTATCTGGCAAATGATGATGGCGTTGTTGTAAAAACGCATCAAGCAACACAGGATAACGTGCCAACTCACTGGCAATCCAAGGACTGGCGGACAGCATGGGAATTAGGTTAAATGTGGCATTGGGGTTTTCTGCCAACATCACCAAGTAAATCGACCGCCGACAAATGGCTTCAAGCAAATCTAACAATCTGGGCAAAGCGTCATTTGCCCCTTGTTGTCTTTGCTCGTGTTGCAATAAAGCAGACACCATGACAGGATAAGCACGATTTAACCGTTCTCGTGCTTCATCGGTTAATGATGCCACCATTTTACTTGCCCAAAAGTCTTTGAGCCGTCGTTCATTATCAGCAGTCAAGATGACATTTAGCTTACCCACATCTTGCTTGTCAGGATAAAATGCCTGCTCATGGGCAAATTGGCGGTAGGTTACCATTTTATCAAATTGGACAATCACTTGATGGCGATGCTCATCTAACTGTGCCAACAATGCTTGCCAATCATCAAACCGCAACGTCATTGCCAAATTGTGTTGCCATTGGTCATCTGTGGGTAGCCGTTGGGTCTGTTGATCGTGAATGGCTTGAATGCCATGCTCCAACCGCCGTAAAAACCGATAAGCAGACTGCAATGCTTGGTAATGCTCTTGACTTAACAAATCAAATTCCACCAACCGCTTCATCGCCTGCAAACACGGCTTGACCTGTAACTGTGGATAACGCCCCCCATAAATAAGCTGAAACGCTTGCACAATAAACTCAATGTCTCGAATACCCCCTGCGCCAAGCTTGATATTGCTTAAATCCTCACGCTGAGCCACTTGGCTTTGTATCATCGATTTCATTTCCCTTAATGCCGAAAACGCACTATAATCCACATAATAACGGAACACAAACGGCTTAATGATGCTGGTTAATCGCTTGGCAAATCCAGCATCAATGTCATTTATCACCCGTGCTTTTAACCAAGCGAACCGTTCCCAATCACGCCCATGTTTGCTAAAATATGTCGTCAACGCCGACTCATGAATTGCCAAATCACTGCCATCGCCCCATGGTCGAAGTCGCATGTCCACTCGAAACACAAACCCATCAGCCGTGTTGCTGTCCAATAGCTTAATGATGCCTTGCCCCAAGCGAGTCATAAACCGTTTATTATCAATCGGCTTGTATTTTTGTTTGTGTGTGCTTGATACATCAACTGATGATTGACTTGACAGCTTTGGCGGTTGAGTCTCTCCTTGACCTTGATGCACCAATATCAAATCAATGTCACTGGATAAATTCAGCTCTTTTGCCCCAAGCTTGCCCATGGCAAAGATTGCCACATCATCTTTGACAGCCGTTCTTTGTTTGTTATTCGCCCCCAACACCATCGGTTCACCATAACGACGCACCAGCTGATTGTACACATAATCTTTGGCAAACTTGACACAACCATCAGCAAAAGCTGACAGCTCTTCAGTCAGCTTCTCAAGACCAATCAGATGTAAAGCATCTTGCCATATCCATCTCATCATCAGTAGGTTTCTTAACTGACGCAGACCTTTCATAACCCCTTGCTCATCGGCAAGCTGATACTCTGCATCTAAAGTGTAATCTTGGATAAGGTCTTCGATTTGCTGTTTGCTTAGCGTGCTAGACAGCGGATAACCACGCAAAAAGGCATCACAAACGCCAGACTGCTTGGCATATAACTGATGGGCAAACTCACTGGCTTGCTCTAAGGCTTTTTTTTGCTCAGAGGTGGGGGCTGAATTTTGGGGGGCTAAATTATTGGGGATTGCTTCATTGGACATATGATGTTACCTATTTTTTGGTAATGGCTTTTTGGCAACGACTGTTTGGCATTGGCTTGGCATTGGTACTGACCGATGGCATTAATCGATGGCACTGACACACAGAAATCAGCAACACACAGACAATTTGTTAAAGAAGATAAGTTTTGCTATACTTATCTGACCATAAGTTTAAACTAGATGGTTTTGTATGTCACACGCTGTTACTGATACATTTCTCCCCACATCGACCCCCATGCTTGTCTTGATGACTCGCCCACCGACACATTCATTGGCACATAAAGCACTACAATTTTGCCAAGCTTATGCCAAACAAATGTATGCTGATAACACATTATCCACGGAATTAAAAATATTCTTTTATGGCGATGCTGCCAGCATTGCCAACCGATTGCGTTGGCAACCTGATGACCAAATCAACCTAACCCAAGATTGGCAAAAATTTGCTCATCAGCATGGCATGACCTTGCCTGTGTGCGTCAGCACAGCGTTGGCACGTGGGGTATGTGATGCAGACAATGCCAAACGCCATCAACTGACAGGGGACAGTTTGGCAACAGGTTTTAAATTGGTGGGTTTAAGTGAGCTTGCCATGCTGATGGACTCGCATAAAGTGGTGACTTTTTAATGAACATTCTTATGGACATTCACGCACCCAACGAGCTTTTGTTATACGAAGCATTGGCTTTGGCCTTGACCTTGGCAAGTTTTGACCATCGAGTACAGTTACTGCTTCATCCAACCACTTATGGGCAATTATTGGCAAAAAACACACGAGTGTCAGGTATGATTGAATCATTACCATTGTATGACCTGCCCACCGTGTGGCTTCAAGACAGCGTACAAACAGGTTGGCTATTTGGCATGCTTGAGCCAACTTTGGCAGAGCGGTTTATGTTCGTTCCTGAAAATGTGGATTATACAAAATTTGAGCAAGTGTTATCACTATAGCCTATTCAAATTCAAAAAAACCATGATGATAACGACATAAAAACCATGATGATAACGACATAAAAACCATGCCATATATGAAACCTTACCGATTAAGAGCCAGTTCATATGCACACCCAACTGATTTTATTGCACAGTAACTTGGATAAATTAAAGAAAAATACCGCCACACTGATGACATTTATCCATCAACCGACCAACACTCAACCGACCAACATTCACACACAAGTTTTATTGCTTAACCAAACCGCAGCTTATGCAGACTGGCTGTTTACTTACCTAGAAACGTTTATCAGCGACATGACAGCAGACACGGACATGCCAATGAATGGCAATCTGCCAGATGATACGCCCTTAACTTGCTTGTCTTTAACCAGCACCGAAACCAGCACCGAACAAAGCAAGATGAGGCAAATTAGCTGGTTTGCCTTAAAGTCCGACCTTGATGCCATGAACCCAACTGCTCAACAAGCCGTCAAAACAACATTGCAACGTCATGACATCAACTTAATTGACGAGTTGATGTGGGTGGATTTGGTGAATCAGGCAGATAAGGTCATCACCATTAGCCAATGACATGCCTCCCCCTAACACCCCCCACAAATCAAAAAATAATTCAAAAAAAAAAACAATCAACAGCAACCAAACGGCTTAAAAATATGGCAAATAACGCATCTTTAAATCTACCCTTAGATGACTTACCCTTAGATGATGAGGGCCATTTGCTCAATCATCATCAGTGGACACCACAAGTGGCTCAACAACTGGCAGATACCCTGGACATCACCTTAACCGATGTTCATCATGTCATCTTAGTGACGGTTAGGCAGTTTTATGCCACTTATCATCACCCGCCAGCCACTCGTGCATTGATTAAATATCTACAACAACAACTGCCCAAGCAGGGCATCAGTAACCAACTTTTACAACAGCTGTTTAACACAGGGCTGGTGGCAAGGCACGTCAATCGCATTGCAGGATTACCCAAACCGCCTAACTGCCTATAAACCACATGCCATAACCACACAGTCATCACCGACTGTCATCACAGCTCATCAGCCATTCACTACTGGCTGTCTTTAATAGAATGGGCGGAATTGACAGCATTGACAACAGGATTATCCATTGCCGTTACTTTACCACTGTCCAAATGATACGCCAACAACTGCCCTCCCCACACACAGCCACCGTCCAACGCCCTAGCATGGGGTAAATCAATCTGTCCTTGCAACGCTGCCCAATGCCCAAATAAAATCTTACGCTTTCTTTGCACCTGCCAGTCAAACCAAGGACAAAAATCTTTGGGCATTTTTTGCTTTAAATCCCCTTTAAAATGAAATTCTAAACTGCCATCACGCTTACAAAGTCGCATGCGAGTGAAATAATTGCAGATGGCACGCACTCGTGTGTAGCCATGCAACTTATCTGACCAATCATCGGCTTGTTTACTGTATAGATGTGGCAACAGCCTGTCTAAATATTTTAAGCCACTTCTTAGTTGAGCTTCTAACTCTTTGGCATGGCCATCAGCGTCTTTGATGTGCCAATGGGGGGGAATGCCTGCATGTACCATGACCGTATTGGCATCAGGATACTGCAATACTGGCTGGTGTCTAAGCCAGTTCATCAACTCATCAACATCTGGTGCGTCAAGTATCGGTTGGGTTTTGTCTTTGGCTTTGACTTTAACCACGCCACGCCATGTAGCAATCAAATTGATGTCATGATTGCCAAGCACAATGTCTGCCGTCCCTTGTTCGCACAGTTCTTTGACTTGTCGTAAGGTGGCAAGTGAATCTTCTCCACGAGCAACAATATCACCTGCCAGCCATAACTTATCTTGGCGTTTGTCAAAATTTAGTTTATCTAATAATAAATTAAAAGCTTGGTAACACCCTTGTAAATCACCAATGACGTATTGATGTCGGAAAGCCACTTTTGCTCCTTTTGCTTTATGTTGGTTAATACATATCAGTTAGGATTGCTTATTGACCACTGTCGTACAAAACATGACTCAATGCCACAAAGTCTGCCACCGTCAGCGTCTCTGGGCGTGCCATTTCATCGACTCCGATGTCATCAAAAGCAGTGGTTGGCAGGGTTGGTAATAGGGCATTTTTTTTGAAAATCGCTCGTAAAGTCTTACGGCGGTGATTAAAACATTCTCTGACCACCATGGCAAATCGTGCTTCATCGTTGGCGGTAACAGGTTTTTTAACATAAGGTGTTAAACGAAACACCGCACTGGTAACTTTAGGCGGTGGGTTGAACGCCCCATTTGGTACGGTGAGCAAATATTGTGGCTCACAGTGATATTGCATCATCACCGATAGTCTGCCATAGGCTTTTGTACCCACGTCAGCCGTGATTCGGTCAACCACTTCTTTTTGTAGCATAAAGTGCATGTCTTGGATAATGTCTGTAAAGTTAAGCAAATGAAACAAAATGGGCGTGGAGATGTTATAAGGCAAATTGCCAACAATGCGTAACTTATCGCTGGCACTGACAACAAATGTCTTGTTAGCTGGTTTGGTGGCTTGTTTGCTCTGAGTTAAGTTCTGATGCAGCAAGCGATAATCCACTGTCATGGCGTTATCTTGCACAATGGTAAAGTTACCATGGCTGTGCGCACCAATACGCAACCGCAAACTGCTTGCCAAGTCCTTATCCAATTCAATCACCGTCATGTTATCCACTTGTGAGAGCATCGGCTCAGTCAATGCCCCCATACCCGGACCTATCTCCACCAATAAATCATCTTTTTGTGGATAAATGGCATCAACAATCTGAGCGATGATGGATTGGTCATGTAAAAAATTCTGCCCAAAGCGTTTGCGTGGTTGGTGAGCATTGAATTGGTGGGCATTGATAAGGTGGGTAAGGGTATCATTCTTCATAAGATGGTATGTCCATGCTAAACTCATTCGTCAAGTTTTTAAAGCGAGTGTATTGCCCTTCAAACTCTAACCGCACTGTGCCGATAGGACCATTTCGCTGTTTGCCAATGATAATCTCAGCAACCCCCTTGGCATCGGTATGTTCATTGTACACTTCTTCTCGATAGATAAACATAATCAAGTCTGCATCTTGTTCAATCGCCCCAGATTCACGTAAATCTGACATGATGGGGCGTTTATTGGGGCGGTTTTCTAGGCTACGATTCAACTGTGATAAAGCAATCACAGGGCAATTCATCTCTCTGGCCAATGCTTTTAAGCTACGAGAAATTTCGGAGATTTCACCGACTCGATTGCCGTCCATGCTTGGCACTTTCATCAATTGCAAATAATCCACCACAACCAACCCAAGCCTGCCATCATAAGCCTTAGCGATACGGCGACAGCGTGAACGCACTTCTGATGGTGGTAGGGCTTGTGAGTCGTCAATATATAGCTTGGTGTTTTGGATATGTTCAACCGAATTTATCATTCTTGCCCATTCTTCTTCATTCATCTGCCCTGAACGCAAACGGGCTTGGTTGACCATACCCCATGATGATATCATACGCATGACAATGGATTCAGACGGCATTTCCATGGAGAACATCACCACAGGTAAATCATGCTTAAATAAGACGCTCTCTACCAGATTCATGGCAAAGGTGGTTTTCCCCATGGACGGACGTGCCGCCACAATCACCAAATCACCATTTTGTAACCCTTGTGTTTTGTTATTTAATTCCACAAAGGTGGTCTCAAGCCCAATCATGCCACCTGGGGTTTTTCTGAGTTCATCAATTTGATTGACCACGCTGGGAAGAATGTCGCTAACCGCCGTTGGGCCTTTTTGTCCTGCTCGCTTGCTGTATTGCTCATTGATGGCAAAAATACTTGACTCAGCCTTATCAAGTATCTCGCTGATGCTTTGTTCTTTGGGCTGATATGCCAAATTAAGCACCTCATTACAAGCGTCAATCAGTTGACGTAAGGTGGACAGTTCTTTGACTCTCTCAGCATAGCCAGTTAAGTTAAATAAAGTGGCAGGGCTTTGCGATAAAATATCACCCAAATACTGCTCACCGCCTGCCATGTCCAACTTTTTTTGTCGCTCTAACCATTCATAAACCATGACGCTGTCATACGGTTCATTGGCGTGGGCTAAAGCACTGATGGCATTAAATATGGACTGATGTCGCACAGCATAAAAATCTTGTGTTCGCACAATATCAGCAATGCGGTCATACGATTCACTGACACTCATCAACGATGCCAACAGTGCTTTTTCAATTTCCATGTTATGCGGTGGCAGTTGTTTGAGCAACCCTTCTTTGTTTAAGCCATGTGAACCATGTGCTTGATGCAAGTTTGTGTTGGTTGCTGATTCTTGTTTTGATGGCAAGGTTTGTTGGGGAATGTTGAGTTGTGATTCAGTCATGATTAACCTAAAGTGCGTTTTGTTGATTGCGTTTTATTGATTGTGTTGTGTGGTTGATTGTGTGATTGATTTTTAATTGGTGTTTAATTGGTGTTTTGGTCATCAGATATGGCGAAAATGCCCATAACCTTATAAAATGACGTGTCAGTAAGGTCTAACCAAGCATTTAAATGATGTTAACGTCATTGACGTTAACTTAAATGATGAATGATGTTAGCCATGCTTTATGTGGCTTTTATAAGCTAAGTGTCGCAATATCAGTGTAGGAACGTCTATGACACACCGCCCCTTACTCATCACCACAGGTGAGCCAGCTGGCATCGGTATGGATATTATATTACAACTTGCCTCCGATGGCACACTCAATCGCCTGCGTCATCGCCATCATTTTCCCCCATTTTTGGTAACTGCCTGCCCGCAAGCCTTACAACAGCGTCAAACACAGCTTATCAACACATTAGACAGAAAACCAAATTGGCAAGTCATTAATTTAGCCACTGTTAAAGACTGGCAAACCCAAGTTAAAGACTGGCAAACCCAAGATTTTTTGGTATTGCCCATCGCCACCGCCGAGCCTGTTCAGCCAGGCATCATCAATATCCATAATTCTGCTATGGTGCTTGAACAGTTGCGACTGGCACACACGCTTGCCAGTCAACAAAAGGTGGCTGGCATCGTAACCGCTCCTTTACAAAAATCTGCCTTAATTGATGCCAAGCTGACTTTACCTGATGGCACGCCATTTAGTGGACATACCGAATATTTTATGCAAATGAATGGCATTGATGGTATTAACAATAAAGTGGTGATGATGCTTGCCAATCAAAAAATGAAAGTTGCCCTTGTCTCTACCCATTTGCCCTTACACGCTGTGGCAGCCGCCATCACTCCAAAGCAGGTACACATGACGGCACACATTGTATTAGATAGCCTGATACATAAGTTTGGTATTGCCAAGCCCAAAATATTGGTCTGTGGTCTTAATCCCCACGCAGGTGAAGGTGGACATTTGGGTAAAGAAGAAATCACCATCATCAACCCCGTACTCACCAAGCTACAACAACAAGGACACGACATCAGTTTGGCGATGCCTGCTGATACCTTGTTTACTCAGCGGTATTTGCAAGAGTGTGATGCCATCATTGCCATGTATCATGACCAAGGGTTACCTGTGTTAAAATCACATGGTTTTGGCGATTCCATCAACATCACCTTAGGACTGCCCTACATCAGAACATCTGTCGACCACGGTACGGCATTGGATTTGGCTGGCACAGGACAAGCATCAGCCAGCAGTTTGGCTCAAGCCTTGGTGAGTGCCATTGACATGACAACCAACATGACAACTGACATAAACTCACGTTATTCTTTTAACATCAACCCTAACACTCACGTTAATATGAACCCCACCGAAACCCACCCTATGATAATGACCAATAAACCTGCTTTAAACCCACTGTCTACCGCTTTGACTGCCTTTGGCGATCAGGTATTTGCCCGTCATGCCAGCATCCATATTGACACCGATGCCCTTTGTCATAATTTACAACAAATCAAGACCCTGAGTAAAACAGCCAAAGTACTTGCCATGGTTAAGGCAGATGCTTATGGGCATGGTATTGATGTGTGTTTGCCTGCCCTAATAGATGCTGATGCCATCGGAGTGGCATGTTTGGCAGAAGCCATGGACTGTCGAAAAGCAGGTTGGGATAAGCCCATCTTATTGACAGAAGGGGCATTTAGCTATGATGAATGGCTACTTTGTCAAAATCAGGGCATGATGTGCGTCATTCATCAGCACAGACAATTACAATGGGCATTGTCTTGGGCAGAAGTGCATTTACTGCCCAGAATGACAAATGCCAGTTGCAACGACAGTATCGCCAATATCGCCAATCACGCAACAGATGACCCACGCCCCATTGTTTGGGTTAAGTACAACACAGGCATGAACCGCTTGGGTTTTGATGCACGACAAACGCAAGTGGCGGTTGCCCAGTTATATGCCGCAGGATTTGATGTGGTACTGATGAGCCATTTTGCCAATGCAGACAGTTTTAAGCGGATTAATCTGAATGACCAACATAATTGGATAAGCAGTAAATCCCAAATTCAACGTTTTAATGATTTGCTTGATTTGCTTAGGCTAACCATTAGCCCAAACATTCAAGCGTCATTATGTAACTCTGCAGGCATCATTCGTTTTGCTGACCAACACCATGATTGGGTACGCCCCGGTATTTTGTTATATGGCAGTTCTCCTTTTAATGACATCTGTGCTGAGTCGCTTAATGTGCGTACGGTCATGACATTCATCAGTCGCATCATGGCGGTGCATCACTTGCAGGCAGGCGAATGTGTCGGCTATGGCAGTTGTTGGACCGCCCAACACCCCTGCCATGTGGCGGTGGTCAGTGTCGGCTATGGTGATGGTTATCCTAGGGTGGTGGATAAGACCGCTTATGTTTGTGTGATGTTGCCACCCAACATGAAACGCCCTCACCACCAAAACGCTAAAAATGACACCTTGAGCATCGCCTGCCCCATCATTGGTCGGATTGCCATGGACATGATGATGATAGATGTCAGTCATTTGGCGAGACATTTTACTGATGACAAACAGACTTTTGTTGACTTATCAGAGTTGATAGGGTGTGATGTCGTCTTATGGGGACAACCGCCCAACGCCCCTCACATTGATGCGATAGCAACGTCAGCAAACACCATCAGTTATGAATTGATGTGTCGCCTTGGGCTAAGACCAACACGCCTGACGGTCTGATTGGCTTTTATGATTATTTTATTTGATTTTTAAGGAAAATTATGTGGTATCGCATCAAAGCTTGGCTCACTGACCCAGATCGCAATCTTTGGATCATGCCCACAATTGGGGTGATATTCGCCTTGGTATTTTCTCTGGCCGCTGCCATAGGCAACCGCTATTTGGCAGAAGATGCTGTACCCAGCATCGCCGCTGAGACATTATCAAGTCTACTTGACATCATCGCATCAAGCATGTTGACAGTAACCACATTTTCCCTATCCATCATGGTAACCGCTCTTGGTTCAACCTCTGATAACGCCACCCCGAGAGCAAGGGTATTTGTGGTTGCTGATGACAGCACTCGCTTGACCATTGCAAGTTTTGTGTCAGCGTTTATTTATGCCATCATCGCACGAGTGGCATTGGGAATGCAGTATTATGGCACGCAAGGGGGATTTTGTGAACAATGGCATGCCAATGTTTGCTTTGTATCGAGAACAGGCGTTTGATGATGAACACATCAATGCCATCGACGGCATGTTAAGCATCATTTTGGTTGAATGTCAAAATGATAGACAAAGTTTGTTGGTAAGGGTGAGCCATCAGCATAGCCTATCTCCTTAAGTCGCATTCGAGCATAGCTATTGCCCTCTGCTGAGCGAATTAATGCCCCTTCTGCCACACTTTCAGGTTTTGCTGACAGTTTATGTGTTCTACCATCATAGGTATACCAACCAAAATCCAACACGGGGAAATTGCCTTTATGGGTAGGATTAAGAACAGAACTTAATGTGTCTTGTACCCATTTAACCTGATTATCTTTGACATCATATGCTTGGATATCCGTTAACTCTTTAAGTGCTTCTTTGCTGTTATCAGAGGCAAACTTGTTGGTGATGGGCTGATTTTTTTCATCATAATAGCCAGTTGGTGTTTTTGCCAAATAAGCCCCAACCTTACCCTGACCAGAATCGCCACCATTTAATTTCACATTCATGCGATTAAACGCAATGTGCCACTCTTGATTTTCGCTGGTTATTTGATTGGTTTTTAGATTAAAATATGCCCATTTATCTGTGGCACTGGCATCAATGGTTTTGGTGTTGACGTTGTTAGGGTTTGCCACGTCGATATAACGAATGGTGGGGTAACCTGATGTGCCTTTTTCATCATAGTAGCCGATGATTTGTAACGCATACACCGGGGCTTGGACACTGCTTGTTGTTGTGCGATTGCTTGAGTCTAAGGTGATTAAATACACACGATTATTGGGATAAAGCTGATGTTTTGCTTTTAGGTTGTAAACATACCAAGGCTTATCTGCAAAAAGACCAGCTGGCTTATCTTGTTGATAAAAGCGACTGATGTCTTGATTGGTTTTAGGATCATAGGACGCATATTGATAGGTTTTTAAGGTCTGCCAATCCCTAAGACCCAATGCCCCACCATGACCATTGCCACTTGTGCCACCATTTGTCCATAACTTATAAGCACGATTTTTATGCTCAAGCTTAACATCCCATACATCGCTGGAGCATGCCACTTCTGCCTTGCTGTCAAAATCATAACAGCTTTCCCCTGCCTTTTGGGTATTCACATGCCATTGGGCAGTTTGGCTAAAACCTTGAGATGGCTTAGCAGATGGTGGGTTATGTTGTGAGCTGACATGATTATTTGAGTCATTGCCACACCCTGCCAACAGTGAACTTACCAACAAAGTTTGAGTAAATACCATCAAAGTTGACGGTGATTTTAAAGCCAATAATCGCATCATTTTCTCCTTAGAGCCGAGTATGCTCTTAAAAACGTGAAAAGTTAAGTTAAAAACTGGTTAAAACAAGTTAAAAGTTAAAACTTGCTCCAGCCAACCATTGACGGTTATCAACAGGGCTGAAGTCATTGTCATTATCAGCATCTTTTTGTCTGTCAAAAAGATTGTTCACGCCCACATGTACGTTGACATTTGGGTTGAGTTGATAATTTATTTTGCTATTAACCACAAACCAGCCTGGTGAGTGGGTTTTTTTCTTGCTGTCCACAAGGTGTTTGGATTCATATTTTAATTGATTGATGAATTCTAGATTTTTGTTTAATTGAAAAAGCCATGTCAGCATTGCTGTGTGCTGTGGTCGCCCCACAAGTTGGGCTTTTGTTTGCTTATTTTTTGTCTTTGTGTGAGCGTAACTGATTCCCAACAGATTGTGCTGGTCAATCTGCCAATTGCCACTCACATCACCGCCAAAGGTGAGTGCATCACTGACATTTTCATAACGAAATATTTTAATGTTACCATCTTGAGCAGAGTAATCAGTTCCAATTAAGTTTTTAATGTCATTGTAATAAAGATTAAATGCCACATCAGCATGGTCGTTGAGTTGTCGCTGGTAGCCAAGCTGATAACTGGTGGACGTCTCTGGTTGTAAATTAGGGTTGCCAAGCACTTTATAACCATAGGCACTGTGGTCAAATAAAAAATGGCGTTCTTTTAGGTTTGGCACACGATAGCCTTGCCCGATACTGGCTCGCCAAACATGCCTGCGTCCGTCATCATCAATATGGGTATGCCTTAACGCTGTCTTAGGCACAATGTGTTTGCCAAAATCACTGTCATATTGATAACGAATGCCTGTTAACAGTTCCCAATCATCACCCAGCAGCCAATCATCTTGTACATAAGCTTCTATGGCATCACGCTTGACCTTATCTGCCATCAATTCACTGTTGCCATTTTGCCTTTGAGACAATTTGTCTTGTTGCCATTGCGTGCCAACTTGTAATAAGTGGGTGCTGTTATTCATCGTTAATTTTGGTAGGTTGTATTGTAATTGAGCCAAATATGTACCAATGTTTGCTTGACGTTGTAACACTGGGGTGCTGATGATGTCATTGTCGGCATTTAAGGCAAACGTATTGGCATGACTGTGATAATCTTCAAACAACAATGACCCTTGTAAACTGCCAGCAAGCACATGATGAGCGAGATGATTTTTGTCATGCTGACCCTGTTTATTTGGGTCAATTTGTTCATTTGGGTCAAATTGATACAAAAATCCCAACACATGACGTGTTTTGTCGATGTTTTCTTCTCGTTGCTGTTGTACGTGCTTTTGACCAGCCTGTCTTTTAAATTTGCTGATATTGTCTTCGTCATATTTGGTCATCTCAAACCATGCTTGTTTTTTATCATTATGAACATCGGGACGATACACCAGCTTGGCTGTCATCTGTTTTTGTTTGCTGGCATCTTTGATGCGTTCCCAAGTTGTCATGTCGTCATCTAGCCCCTTATCGTCATGATACGATGCCAATATCCTTCCAAGCCATTGACCTTTGTCATCAAGCTTGGCATCAATGCTGGCTTCAAGATGCGTCACATTGTTATCTGTTGTTTTTTGTGATGGGTTTTGTTTGCCATTACTTGCCAGCTGTATGTCAAGATGTTTTTTAATGGGTTGGTCATTGTGTATTTTTTTGGTGATGACGTTAATAACGCCACCCATTGCAGAACTGCCATACTGAGCTGATGACGCCCCTTGAATGATTTCAATTTGAGCAACTTCAGCATTCAGATATTGATTTAGGTTAACGGTTGAACCTGTGCTTGCGGTTAATGGCAAACCATCAATCAATACCAAAACCTGATCTCCCCCCATGCCTTGCATGATGACTTCATAGCCTGCCTTACCATGAATTGGACGCAAATTCACATTGGGCAATAAGGCAATGGCATCTTTTAGGGTATGGGCATGGTGTTTGGCAAGTGTTTGAGCATCTAACACCTGAACAGTCACGGGGGAATCGGTCAGTGTTTTTTGGCTACGAGTGGCGGAGATGACGATTGGCTCAAGAATGGTAATGGGCGTATTGATGGACGTATTAGACACATCATTAAACCCATAATCAGCATACGCCAGTGGCACCCACACGCCCATCATCAGCGACAGACAAAAAAACCCCATTGATTTATGATTTTTTTGTACGTACTGTTTTTGTAAATCTTTAGCTTGCCAAGACAAACTGATGGCGGATAAGCAGGACGTTAATACTGATGCTGATGTTTTCATGATTGGCATAATTCACATGATTGGCATGGCTGATGGCTGTTATTTAACAATAACACTTGCAAATGATAAGTATTAATTTATAATAATGATAATAATTATCGTTTGCAAGTGTTATTTTTAGCCGTACCCTACCAAAACAACGCCAAAAAATAATACCAAAAATCACACAAACACCATGCAAACAAAATCTGACCATAACCTAACCATAATAGGCAACAGCGATGTTGTTAAACAGGCGGTACTGTTAAATAAATACCACAGACACATCAGCTTGGTATTGATGTTTTGGAATTTTCATTGAAAACTTAAAAGGAACAATAGCCATGTGTAACAATCAAGATTGTATTGACATTCGCCATAAAGATGCTCGACTTTGGCAACGTTATCAACGAGAAAAAGCCAAAACACCCATGCTATTTCCTACCGAAGGGGCAAAATTATTGGGGGTCAGTGAACTTGCGTTGTTATTGGCTTCACCACATTCGCAATATCTTGGGACACAATGCCAAGACATGTTAACCAAGCTTGAGCAGTTCCATGAGCTACTGAGCATTGTGCGTAATGAGCATGCTGTTCATGAAAAAATAGGGCGGTATCAAAATTTAAAAATCGGCACAAATATGGCACTGATGGTGAATGTGGGTGGTTTGGATTTGCGTTATTTTATCAATCAGTGGCAACACATGTTGGCAATTTCAATTCATGGCAATGACAATGGCAATGACAACAGCAACCACAATAAACCCTCCTACAGCTTGCAATTTTTTGATGAGCAAGGCAACGCCATTAACAAAATATTCTTACAATCAACCAGTGATGACCAAGTACAAAAATGGCAGGCACTCATCGATGGGTATGCCAAACAAGCCAATACCTATGTTGACATTGTGAACAACGATACCGATGAGATAAACGATGACACACCACAAGAAATCTGTCTTAAAAAATCACAACAACATGATGGTGATTGGCAATTACAAGCCTTAGATAAAAAGACCATTGCTGATTTTCAACAACAATGGCTAAACATGAACAACATTCACCAATTTCATTTCATCATTCAAAAATTGGGGATTGATAGAGCCAGTAGTTACCACCATGCCCCCGAAAAACATGCCGTGGCTCTGCAAGTTGATGCCATTGAACCGTTATTTCAACTCGTTAAAGAACATGACTGCCCACTGATGACCTTTGTTGGCAATACAGGCGTGGTACAAATCCAAACAGGTAACATTCACCACATTAAACGCACGGGTGATTGGATAAATATTTTAGATAAAGACAGCACACAGTTTACTTTACACTTACACGATGTGGCAATTACTCAACTGTGGGTGGTCAAACGCC
Source organism: Lwoffella lincolnii (assembly GCF_037201985.1). Classification (NCBI taxonomy): domain Bacteria; kingdom Pseudomonadati; phylum Pseudomonadota; class Gammaproteobacteria; order Moraxellales; family Moraxellaceae; genus Lwoffella; species Lwoffella lincolnii. The sequence goes on from NZ_CP147511.1 coordinate 998,662, forward strand.
CAACATCAGATGGCATCATCACTTGTGTGGAAGCTTTTGACAAATCAGGCAAAACCATTGTCAGCTTTTTTGGACAACGCTTAGAGGGAGAACCTGAGCTGTCAAGTTGGCGACATGTAACAGACAAACTCATACAAGATTTTGCCAAACCGATTGCCCAAACTGCCCAATCAGCACACCCTGCTTGATGACAATGACCAAATAACCATGACCTGATAGGAACAACCTGATGGGAACAACCATGACACCATTTATCAAAAAACTCACTATACTGCTAACAAGCTTAACCATCAGCTTATCAGCTTTTGCCTATCAACGTGTGGTTACCATAACCCCAGATGTTGCTGACATCATGGTTGCCTTAGGTGATGCCAATAAAGTCGTTGGTAAAGACACCACCAACAAAACGCCCGCCTTAAAACACGCCGCCGTTGTGGGCATGCACCGCAACATCACCCCTGAAGCGATTGTGGCCACCCAACCTGACCTGGTATTGGGCAGTTATATGGCACAACCTTCCAGTATTTTTCAACGTCTTAATCAACTCAACATTGAAGCCATCAATGTTGCCCCCAACGAAAAAGTGGCGACTTATGCCAGCAGCATTGTCAAGATTGGCAAATTGATGGGTAAGCCTATGGCTGCTCAAATAATGGCAGATGAATGGCTGTCTGGCATGAACACAAGACCTGCCACCAAAAAACGCTATTTGCTCAGTTATGATGGACGCATTGTGGCAGGCAAAGGCACTGTTGCTGACGAATTGATTCGTCGTGCTGGGGGCATTAACGCTGCGAATGTTAAAGGGTTTGTGCCGATGTCTCGTGAAGGTTGGCTTGCTGCCAAAGCCGATGTCATCATCATTGCTGACCATCATAAAGCCACTTTGGGTTCACTTGAACAATACAAACAACGCCCTGAAATCGCCATCAATCCTGCTGCCAAAAACAACAACATTCAATTTTGGCCTGCCAATGATTTTTTGCGTTATGGCTTAGATTCTCCTGCTGTGATTGACAAGCTCAATAAACTGGCAAAATAAGCCATTAAACCGTCAGCGGTTAAACAGCCAATCATCAAATAATAAAATCATTAAATAATAACGAATAAAATCGTTAAATAATAAATAGCCAAACAGCAGGCAGGCACAAAGGCAGGACATGTATCAACCGCAGTCGTTAAAACCCATCAAGCAAACAGCACTCATATCACCTTTATCTTGCCATATTTTGGCAATCTTATTGAGTGTCATCATCATTTTTTTTTGTTTGGGGATTGGCTTTGGTTCATGGTCAAACCCACTACAACTTGATGATGTCGTTTGGAAAATTCGTTATCCACGAGTATTAACGTCGCTATTGGTTGGTTTGGCATTATCCGTTGGTGGTGCTGCACTACAGGCTTTATTTGAAAATCCATTGGCAGATGCCAGTTTGATTGGCACATCAGGCGGGGCAGCGTTAGGCGTGGTGTTAAGCCTAAGCTTAAGTTTGGGTGGTTTTGCTGTGTCCATGTCTGCATTTATTGGTAGTTTATTGGTATGCCTATTGATTTTAGTGTGCCATCGCTGGCTAAAAGGTGGAAAAATTGGGCTTTTGATTTTAGGGTTTATCATCAGTGCCTTTTGTGGGGCATTGGTCAGTTTGATATTGTTTTTATCCGATGACATGGTGTTACGCAGTGCCACCAATTGGTTGGCAGGAAGCTTGGCAGAAGCAGGTTTTGTGCCATTACGTTATGCCATCAGCTGTATGCTGATTGGTCTTTTAATGTTACTGGGTCTTGGTAGAAAGCTGGACATATTAATGCTCGGTGAAACCACCGCCATCTCCATGGGAATGACCGTTGTTACAACTCAAATGTGGGTAATCATCGCTTGTGCCTTATTGACAGGTGCTGCTGTGTCATTATCAGGGATAATCGGATTTATTGGCATGATAGTCCCCAATCTGCTGGTTGGGGCTTTAGGGGGTGGTCGGCAAAAAATTATGTTTTACTCAGGGTGGTTGGGAGCAATCTTTTTATTGGTTGTTGACAGTATCGCACGTCAAATCGCTTATCCAGTCGATGTGCCTGTCGGTATCATCTTAGCACTGTTAGGCGCACCATTTTTCATATGGCTGTTTGTTCAAAGAAGGTGGGCATAAACATGCCATTCATCAACACATCTGCCAATAAGACATCTGGCGACATCATCATCAACCATCTGTCAGTACAAAATCGCAAAAGAAGCCTACTTAACATGACTTATGTCCGCCTGCCTTATCAGCAGATTACGGTGATTATTGGTGCAAATGGGGCAGGAAAAAGCACATTTATTCATGCACTTTTGGGTCAAAAAGCTGATTGTCAAATCAATTCGGACATCCACATTAACAAACAACCCCTGCATGATTTGGTCAAACAGGCAAAAATTGCATGGGTTGGACAACATGAACAATTTGAATTGCCATTAAACGTCTTAGAATACGCCACATTGGGCGTAACACCACATCTTGCATGGTATCAAATGCCTGATGGCAACATGCTTGCCCAAGCTGAGAAAATACTTGCCGATTTTGGTTTGATTCACTTAAAAAACAACCGTTTACAAACGCTATCAGGTGGTGAAAAGCAACGTTTGGCCATGGTTCGGGCATTAATGCAAAATACTGATATTTTATTATTAGATGAGCCAACCAATCATTTGGACATTAAATATCAGCGTTTTTTATTGACCCATCTACAAAGATTACAAAAAAATGAACAAAAAACCATCATCATGGTACTGCATGATTTAAGTCATGCTTATCAGTGTGCAGATTGGGTCATTGCCTTACATCAAGGCAATTTATTGGCACAAGGCACACCAAACGTTGTCATGACTGAGCAAAATTTAACCACGATGTATGAAACGCCCATTCATTCTGTCATGACAAACGCAGGCAAACTGTTTTATTGATATTATTTGATTGATATTATTCTATTGATATTATTTGATTGTTTCTGTGAATGACAGAATGTCAATGCCAGTTGAGGTGGCTTTTAACACCACATCGGCATGATTAACCGCAAAAATACCATGACACACCACCCCCACAAGATTATTTAAAACATGTTCCATGTGTGGTGGCTCACTCACATCTAAGTCATAAGTGTCTAAAATGACGTTACCATAATCGGTAACAAACCCTTCACGATAAATTGGCTCACCCCCCATTTTAACCAATTCTCTGGCAACGTATGAGCGTGCTTGTGGTAACACTTCAATGGGAATGGGGAAATCAACCCCCAACTGCTTAACGCTTTTACTGGCATCAACCATACAGACAAACTGTTTTGATGCCGCAGCAACGATTTTTTCTCGTGTTAATGCCCCACCACCACCTTTGACCAATTGCAAGGCATCATTCACTTCATCTGCCCCATCAACATACAAATCCAGTTCACCAACAAAATTTAAATCCAGCACATCAATGCCCAATGCTTTTAGCTTGTTTTCGGTTATCTGAGAGCTTGCCACTGCACCTTTTAGCTTCATCTGTGGCAATAGCTCAATCAGACAGTTCACGGTACTGCCTGTTCCCACTCCCAAAATCATGCCTTCTTCGATATAATCTAAGGCGGCTTTGGCGGCGGCTTGTTTTTGGGTTAAAGCTGGATCGGTGTTGGTGTTGACATCGGTCATGGTGATTTTTCTTATTTGATAAGTATTGATATTGATAAGTATTGATAAGCCATAATCCGTCATTTAACCACATTATCAATCACAGATGCAATAACAAATACCGTGCCAAACAGATGCAGTACCAATAACAGACGCAGTAGAAGATACAAAAAAGCCCTTTAAAAAAAAGGGCTTTTAGCTGATACGCTGATGGATTGATGTGATTTATCTGTCCATCAGCAATTCATCAATTAACATCAGTTCATAAACCAACCATGGCTGGCAACAATGGATTGTCCTGTGAATACTTTGCTTGGAAATGCTGCCAAAAATAATGCCAACTGAGCAATGTCATCAACAGTGGTGAATTCTTTATCTACAGTGTGTTTGAGCATGATGTCATTAATCACTTCTTCTTCGCTGATGCCTTTTTCGGCGGCTTGTTCTGGGATTTGTTTTTCTACCAATGGCGTTTTGACAAACCCAGGACAGATGACATGTGAGCGGACATTATGTTCAGCACCCTCTTTGGCAAGTACTCGATTTAGCCCAAGTAAGCCATGCTTGGCAGTAACATAAGGGGCTTTGTATAATGACGCTTCATGCGAATGCACTGACCCCATATATATCACCGTACCGCCCTTGTTGTCTTTATACATGTGTGGCAAGCAAGCTTTGGTGGTCAAAAATGCCCCATCTAAATGAATGGCAAGCATTTTTTTCCAATCATCAAACGCCATTTTTTCAATGCGATTAATCACTTGAATGCCTGCATTGGATACCAAAATATCCACTGTGCCATGAGTATCCACCAATTTTTGTACGCCTTTATTGACCGCTTCTTCGTTGGTAACGTCCATCTCAATGGCGATGGCTTGCCCGCCCTGAGTTTGGATTTCATCAACCACGCTTTGAGCGTTATCAATATTGATGTCAGCGATGGCAACGATTGCCCCTGCTTTGGCAAAGGTTTGAGCAATGTCTTTACCGATGCCGCTGGCTGAACCTGTAACCAGTGCCACTTTACCTGTTAAATCATGCTTGATTTGAGTCATTGTCGTTATCCTTAGTTTTTGTGATGCAGTTTTTTTGATACAGTTGATTGTTTAACGTGATTTGCTCATCAATACTTGGTGGTTAAACTTAGTTATCACCATCTGGTTATCACTACCTGCTAATCACGTTGCTATTAATACACTTCTATTGTAATACACTGCTATTGATAAATTGCTATTGATAAATTGCTATTGATAAACCGTAACAGGCGTTTTTTGTTGCACCTCTTCAAAACTGACGCCATCAGCAAGCTCAATAAGTTTTAGCCCTTTGTCGGTAACATCATACACACCAAGCTCAGTGATGATGCGGTCAACCACACCAATGCCTGTCAGCGGCAGTTCACACTTAGGTAATATCTTTGGCTCACCGTGTTTGTTGGTCTGCTCCATCAACACAATCACTCTTTGTACGCCAGCGACCAAGTCCATCGCACCACCCATGCCTTTGGCCAGTTTGCCTGGTATCATCCAATTGGCAAGGTCCCCTTTTTCAGACACTTCCATCGCCCCTAAGATTGCCAAATTGACATGACCGCCCCGTATCATGGCAAAAGAGGTTGAGCTGTCAAAAAAACTTGCTCCTGTCTGTGCGGTAACGGTTTGTTTACCTGCATTGATTAAATCAGCATCTACCGTGTCTTGTGTTGGAAATTCGCCGATACCCAGCAGTCCATTTTCTGATTGTAACCAAACATTCATGCCATCAGGGATATGGTTAGCAACCAGTGTGGGTAGGCCAATGCCTAAGTTAACATAAAAACCATCTTGCAATTCTTTGGCGGCACGCTGTGCCATTTGTTCTCTGTTCCAAGCCATGTTATTGTCCTTTTATGAGTGTGTGAAAAAGATGTGATTAAAGGATATGTGGTTAAAGTTAGCTGTGTTTGTGTTATCCATGGTTTGTGTTATCCATGCTGTCTGTCATCACACATCAACATCAATCTTTTGTGGTGATTTTCTCAATGCGTTTTTCAACAGCGGTATTGACCACAATTCTTTGTATGAATATCCCTGGCAGATGCACGTGGTCAGGGTCAATCTCGCCAATCTCTACCAATTCTTCAACTTCAGCAATGGTGATTTTACCTGCCATCGCACAATCAGGGTTAAAATTACGTGCGGTTTTATTAAATACCAGATTACCCGCTTTATCCGCTTTTTGGGCTTTAATCAGCGCCACATCAGCGGTCAAACTGTGTTCCATGATGTATTGTTTGCCGTTAAATTCTCGAGTCTCTTTACCATCAGCAACCTGAGTGCCGACCCCTGTGGCGGTATAAAAAGCAGGTATGCCCGCCCCACCAGCACGCAATTTCTCTGCCAATGTGCCTTGTGGGGTCAGCTCAACTTCCAGCTCACCTGATAAAAACTGGCGTTCAAATTCTTTATTTTCACCAACATAAGACGCTATCATCTTTTTGATTTGGTGAGTTTGTAATAACAACCCCAACCCAAAATCATCTACGCCTGCGTTGTTGCTGATGCAGGTTAGGTTTTTGACACCACTGTCACGCAAAGCGGTGATTAAAGCTTCTGGAATGCCACAAAGCCCAAAACCACCAATGGCAAGCGTTTGCCCATCAGCAACCACATCTGCCAACGCATCTTTGGCATTGTCATAGACTTTAGATTGTTTCATAATTTGCTCCTTTTTATAACGATAAATGATAATAATGATAAAAGATAACAATAAAACCTGTTTAAACGATAAAAATCGGTCTGGTCAAGGGTCAAACTGCCAACCAAAACACCCCACTGATGATTATCCCTGACACCAACAAAATAATCAAACAGTAACCCATAATTGCTCTGGCATCTAGCCCAGCAATGCCCAATAATGGCAACGCCCAAAATGGCTGAATCATATTCGTCCACGCATCGCCCCAAGCGATTGCCATTGCCGTTACCACAGGGTCAACACCCAGCTCAATGCTGGCAGGCAACATCACAGGACCTTGTACCGCAAACTGACCACCACCTGATGGCACAAACACATTAACCAACCCAGCACTTAAAAACGCCAAAATAGGCAAACTCTCTGCCGATGCAAAATCAACAAAAAACTGCGTTACCTGTGTGCTAATAGACACACCATCAGCATCTACCGCTGTCATAATCCCCATGATGCCACCATAAAATGGGAACAGCAACACAATCCCTGTGATGCCACCAATACCAGAACCCACGGCTCGATAATACCGCTCTAGCGTGCCATGTGACAACAAACCAATGAATAAAAACAGACCAATGACAATATCCAACCCCAAGCTAAAGCCACTTTGACCAAATTCACTGACATAATACATGCCAGCAAACACCAACAGCACCCCTGCAATCCATCGACTGTCATCTAATTTTTGAGCGGGGGTGTCTTTTGCTGGTAAGGCATCATCGCTGTCTTTTAATAATGTGGCATCAATGACGGTGGGGGTTTTTGGGTGCATCAATCGATTTAAAATCGGCAAAACCAGCAATAATAGCCCAACAATAAATAAATTATACCCTGCAAAAAGCGTCTGTGAAATTGGCACCGCATCAGACATCGCCCCAGCTGACAACTTAGCTAAGGTCTCACCGCCTGTGCTTAAGGTCAATGGAATTGAACCTGCCAAACCACCATGCCACACCAAAAACCCTGAATAAGCGGCCGCCACCAATAACGGATAATCCACGCCCTTAACTTGCTTGGCAAGGGCTTTGGCAAACACCGCCCCAATCACCAAACCAAAACCCCAGTTTAACCATGAGCCAACCAATCCAACCAAGGTTGCCATCATGATTGCCATGTTTGGTGAACGGATTTGACTGGCGATGCCATTTAACAGTTTTTGAATAAATGGGGCATTGGCAAAGGCATAACCTGTTACCAAAATTAACGCCATCTGCATGGCAAACCCATGTAAAGACCACAAACCTTTACCCCAAGATCCTGCCACATCAATGATTCCTTGCCCTGTTACCAATATGGCAGCAACAAAGGCAATGAGTGTTAACATGATGGAAAAAACAAACGGTGATGGCAAATAGCGATTCACCAACACCACACTGGCGTTGGTTAACATAGCAAAAAATCCTAAACGCTCAGATGTTTTTTGGTTGGGCGAATTAGAATTGATGGAAGAATTTTGGGCATCCATGCTCATGGGAAATCCTTGTAACAAACATCATTTTAATAAGCATCAGAGTTAACATAAAAATGTAAACACATCAGGGTGAAAACGCATCAAAAAATTCATCTCCATATAAGCATTTTTTGCTAAACTTGTAAACCTAAAAAACCAAAACACCAAATTCACTGCGTCAGATTTTTTACTGATGTCTTAAGGACGATAAGGATAACGCCCATGAGTACTCTTGCCATCATCACCACGTTATTTTTGCTGATGTTTTTTGCTTATCGTGGATATTCCGTCCTAATTTTAGCCCCCATCATGGCGATGTTGGCGGTGGTGCTATCAGGTGATTTTTTAAACACCATTCCTGCTTATACTGACGTGTTTATGAGTGCGTTGGGTGGCTTTTTGATTAAATTTTTTCCCATATTCTTATTGGGGGCAATCTTTGGTCGGCTGATGGCAGATTCAGGAGCGGCAGCTGCCATTGCTCGCACGGTGGTGGGCAAGTTGGGAGCAAATAAAGCCATTTTAGCGGTGATTTTGGTGTGTGCCATTTTAACGTATGGTGGGGTTTCCTTGTTTGTGGTGGCATTCGCCATTTATCCCATTGCCAAAGATTTGTTTAAAGTTGCTGATGTGCCAAAACGTCTTATCCCTGCTGCCATTGCTTTGGGGTCATTTACCTTTACCATGACCGCTCTGCCTGGTACGCCTGCCATTCAAAATGCCATTCCCATTCCTTATTACAACACCAATGTTTTTGCTGCCCCCATGCTTGGCATCATTGGTGGTATGATCATGTTCATCGGTGGTTGGCTATGGTTACAAAGCCGTGCCACAAAGGCAAATGCAGCAGGTGAAGGTTATGGCACACATGCTGATGATGACATCGTCATCAATGATGGCATAGATGATGGCACAAATGGTGTACTCAATAAACACATGTCAATGATGATGGCAATGATACCGTTGATATTGGTCATTGGGGTCAATGCGTTGTTGACTTATGTGGTGTTCCCAGCCATGGATTTTAGTGGTCTACAAGCCGCTTTCCCAAATCTTGCGATTGCAGGGGCATTGGGTCTTTGGTCAATCATCATCTCGTTGATGATTGCTTGTTTGGTGTTGATTGTGATGCGATTGGGCCATTGGGACAATCTACAAGGCTCAATCAATAAAGGCACGTATGATGCCATGTTACCCGTGTTTAATGTTGGCTCTGAAGTGGGTTATGGGGCGGTGATTGCCACTTTGGCAGGTTTTGTGATTATTCGAGACAATATTTTAAATTTAAGTCCCAATAACCCACTCATTTCTGAAGCGGTTGCCATGACCACACTGGCAGGGATTACAGGGTCATCATCGGGTGGTTTGAGCATTGCCCTAAAGACGTTGGGAGAAGATTATTATCAAATGGCATTAAATGCTGGCATTAATCCAGAGCTGATGCACCGTGTGGCCGTTATGGCAGCAGGTGGTTTAGATACCCTACCGCATAGCGGGGCAGTCATCACGGTATTTGCCATTTGTGGGCTGACGCATAAGGAGTCTTATGTCAATTTGGCGATGGTAACCATGGCAATTCCCATTGTTGCCACCGTGGTGGTCATGATATTGGGAACGATGTTCGGCTCATTTTAGCCTGGCCCAGCATCAGCCTTGCCACATAATCCATTAACAAAATTCAGAAAATTACGTTATCATAGGGATAAGTCGTTATCCCTTTTTAAAATTCATCGTTTAACGCATCATTTAATTCATCGTTTAAAGCTCATAGGTGATTTGTGCAAACAATCCAAACCCAACACCCCTCTGTATCTTCAACTCGACAAATTTTAGTCACATCTGCCCTACCTTATGCCAATGGCCCTATCCATTTGGGGCATTTGGTGGAATATATCCAAACTGACATTTGGGTGCGTGCCATGAAAGCCCTAGGTCATAAGGTTACTTATGTCTGTGCTGATGATGCTCATGGCACAGCCATCATGTTAAAAGCCCAAGACAATGGCATCACCCCAGAAGAGCAAATCACCAATGTCAAAGCATCTCACGAAGCTGATTTTGCCAAGTTTTTGATTCATTTTGACAACTACCACAGCACCCACAGTGAAGAAAATCGCCAATTTTCCGAACTGATTTATCGCCGTTTAAACCATGCTGGACACATCAGCACCAGCGACGTTGAGCAATTATATGACCCAGAAAAAGAGCTGTTTTTGGCAGACCGTTTTGTCAAAGGCACTTGCCCAGAATGCAACACCCAAGACCAATATGGTGATAACTGCGAAGTGTGTGGCAGCACCTATAACGCCACTGAACTTATCAACCCCCACTCTACCTTATCAGGGGCAACCCCTGTCTTAAAGACATCTAAGCATTACTTTTTTGATTTGCCAAATTTTGACGCCTTTTTAAAATCTTGGGTGCATGACAATGATCGCTTACAACCATCTGTGGTAAATAAGTTACAAGAATGGTTTGATGCAGGGCTTGCAAAATGGGACATCAGCCGTGATGCACCATATTTTGGTTTTAAAATTCCCGACACCCCCAAAGATGAAGATGATAAATACTTTTATGTGTGGCTGGACGCACCTGTTGGCTATATGGCAAGTTTTCAAGACCTATGCAATCGCCGTGAAGATTTAAACTTTGATGATTACTGGTTGCAAGAAAATGCCAATAAAACCGAAGTGTATCACTTCATCGGTAAAGACATTGTGTATTTTCATGCCTTATTTTGGCCTGCCATGCTGTCTGGCAGTGAATTTCGCACACCAACAGGGGTATTTGCTCACGGATTTTTGACCGTCAATGGGGCAAAAATGAGCAAGTCTCGTGGGACTTTTATCCAAGCTGAGACTTATACCAAACATCTGCACCCTGAATATTTGCGATATTATTTTGCCAGTAAATTGAGCGAACATGTTGAAGACATTAATTTAGACATGGACGACTTCATGCAAAAAGTCAACTCCGATTTGGTGGGCAAAGTGGTCAATATCGCCAGTCGCAGTGCAGGATTTTTGCTTAAAAATCATAATGGGGTGTTATCAGCCACCTGTACTGAACCTGCTTTACTCCAAGAAATTGACCTAATGGGTGAGCAAATCGCAGCTGCCTATGAAAACCGAAGTTTTGCTAAAGCCATGCGATTAATCATGCAATGTGCCGACAAAGCCAATGAATACATTGATGACAAAAAACCGTGGTTATTGGCAAAACAAGCCAACCGCCAGCAAGAAGTACAAGACATCTGTTCGATAGCCATCAACATATTCCATAAGCTTATCATCTATCTTGCCCCAGTCTTACCAGAATTGGCTGATAATGCCAAAGCATTTTTAAATGTGGCAGATTTAAACTTTGCCAGCCGTCATCAGTCATTACTTAATCACAAAATCAATCAATTCAAACCCTTAATGCAACGCATTGAAGACAGTCAAATTACCGCCATGATTAACGCATCTAAAGAGTCCATGCCAGCAAAAACAGACAGCAAAACCAACACACCAACCACACAAAACCACCCCCACAATAACGCCCAAAATGATGCCAAACACATCAGCATTGATGATTTTGCCAAAGTAGAAATGAAAGTTGCTAAGGTATTGGCATGCCATTATGTGGACGGAGCGGATAAACTGTTGCAATTCACTTTAGACGTTGGCGAAGAACAGACCCGCAATGTGTTTAGTGGCATTCGTAAGTTTTACGAGCCTGAGCAGTTGCAGGATAAAAAGGTCATTTGCGTTACCAATCTTGCCCCACGCAAAATGAAGTTTGGAATATCTGAAGGCATGATATTATCAGCAGGCGACCCAAAAACTGCCTTGGTTGTCATCACTTTGCCCGATGATGCTCCCATTGGTTCAACGATTGCTTAAAAAAATGATTGCTTAAGACATGACCATTTAACAGCAGTGAAAAAATATTAAAAAAAAATTCTTGCCTTTTTATTTTTTTTTGTTATTATAGTGAGCCTTGATTGGCTGGATGGCAGAGTGGTCATGCAGCGGACTGCAACTCCGTGTACGCCGGTTCGATTCCGACTCCAGCCTCCATGCAATTGCCAATGATGAATACATTAAAAGTTTTGCCCGGGTGGTGAAATTGGTAGACACAAGGGATTTAAAATCCCTCGATAGCAATATCGTGCCGGTTCAAGTCCGGCTCCGGGTACCATATATCAAAAGCCTTAAAAACGTTGCGTTTTTAAGGCTTTTTTAGTGTATATTTTTTAGTGTATAAATGTTGCTGTCATCATGTGCTTGTCATCACAATAAGCCCATTGTATTACTCTTTAGATAAAGACAGCACAAAATCCAATATTTTTGCTTGATTTTCATCACTCCCCAAAATTAAAAATCCCCAAAAATTAAACACCCAAAAAACCAAACAAAATGGTAAAAAAACAAGGCATTGTTAATGAAGCATGGTCAATTCAGCATGATTAATTGAGCGTACTTATGAATTGAGCATGCTTTTGGGCAGATTACCGTCAATTTTTTATGCTTTCAATACCGCATGCACAGGCATGGGGAACGAACCATGCAATTCTGTTAAGTCAAGCAATACCAACGCTGATACCACCTCATGCCCTGCTTGTTTACATAACTGATATGCGGTGTTTAGTGTGCCACCCGTTGCTAAGATGTCATCGACCAGCAACACCTTTGCAGGGGTTAAGTTATCTTGCATTTCAAGGGTGTCTTGTCCATATTCTAAAACGTAAGATTTATTGGCGACTGGTGGCGGCAGTTTACCCGGCTTTCTTAACAATATCATACCCATGCCTAAGCGGCCAGCCAATAAACTGGCAAACACAAAGCCTCTTGCTTCAATCGCTGCTAAATAATCAACTTCATCTAACAAACCATCAGGCAAAGCCATCAGCAACGCATCAATCACTTCGTTGATGTGTGTTTTTAACAAGGGGGTGATGTCATAAAAGTCAATGCCTTGTTTGGGAAAATCAGGCACGATACGTATGATGTTCCAAAAAAGATGATCGCCATCATCTTTACTGATGTTGTCCAAAACGACTGTGTTTGATTGTGATTGTGGTGATTGTGGTGATTGTGGCGACATAATAAATCCTAATAAACACCATTTAAAATTAGACGCTATGATAAAGCATTTGAGCAAATTTGCAAAAACCAATCATTCACAGTGATTTTATTAATTCAAGGGTTTGTGTTCATAGATTTGTGTTCACAAAACTTGTTATGTGCATTCAGTAAGCTTATGCTAATATGCTCAATTGATATGGACAAATTTTTGATGACATCAATATTCTTGCAACACAAAGGACAAGGTGGTTTTATGATACGAGTTTTTGATTTATTTAAAATTGGGGTTGGTCCTTCCAGCTCGCATACCGTCGGACCTATGGTTGCTGCCAATCAATTTTTACAACAGTTACAAGCCAAACACCTTTTAGATGACATCACCCACATATTCATTGATTTATATGGTTCATTGGCAGCGACTGGCAAAGGGCATGCCACCGACACCGCCATTTTGCTTGGGTTGCTTGGGCATGAACCTAAAACCATTGATACGTTAAGAAAAGAAGAATACCTTGCTCCTGTGATGCGTGAACAAGTTTTATTGCTGGCAGGACAAAAAGCCATTCACTTTGACTACGAACAAGATTTACATTGGCATGATGATACGGTGATGCCTTATCACCCCAATGCCTTAACCATCACCGCCAAACTTGCCAATGATGAGCAATATCAACAAACTTACTATTCAATCGGTGGTGGGTTTGTGCTAAATGCCGATGACATCTCCCACGCCAACGACACAGTCATCGAAGACAACGCCAACCAAGACCCGTATCCTTTTAGTACGGCTGAGACTTTACAACAGCTTTGTGAAACCCATCATATGAGCATCAGTGAATTGGTCATGGCAAATGAGCTACATTACCGTAACCGTGGCGAAATAGAATCTTATCTTGATGACATCTGGGCAGTGATGCAGCAATGTGTCAAAAATGGCTACCAAGATGAGGGTATCTTGCCAGGTGGGCTGCAAATCAAACGCCGTGCCAAGGCCTTACACGATAAGCTACAGCAAGAAAAACAACAAAACCACAACCAAAACGACTCGCTTGTGGCGATGGATTGGGTGGATTTATACGCCATCGCTGCCAATGAAGAAAATGCCAATGGTGGCAAAGTGGTTACTGCCCCAACCAATGGGGCTGCTGGCATCATTCCAGCGGTGCTGCATTATTATCGTGATTTCATCGCAAGCTTTAGTCGTCAAGGGGTACATGACTTTTTGCTGACCGCCACCGCCATTGGTAGCTTGATAAAACAAAATGCGTCCATCTCTGGGGCGGAAGTGGGCTGTCAAGGGGAAGTGGGGTCAGCGTGTGCCATGGCAGCAGCAGGTCTCACTCAAGTGCTGGGGGGCGATGTTTCACAATGTCTGAATGCGGCTGAAATTGGCATTGAGCATAATTTGGGCTTAACCTGTGACCCCATAGATGGGCTGGTACAAGTACCTTGTATCGAACGCAACGCCATGGGGGCTATTAAATCTATCAATGCCGCTCGCTTGGCACTCAGGGGCAACGGTCAACACTTTGTGTCCCTAGATAAAGCCATTTTAACCATGAAGCAAACTGGAGCAGACATGAGTGATAAATATAAAGAAACCGCCAAGGGTGGGCTTGCCATCCACGCCAAAAGCCTTGCTAAAAACATCATTCCAACGGCAACAGTTGGGGTAACTGTGAATTATAGTGCGTGTTGATTTTATAGTGCGTGTTGATTTAATTAAAATTAAAACCCAGTTAAAAACTCACCCAAAATCTGATATTAATTAATGCAAGAAGCCACCATGCCCAATACCATGCCCAACCACCAAAACACACCACCTAACCTGCCACCTTGCCTACCCCAAGGCATGAGCATTGACACATTTTTACACGAATATTGGCAAAAAAAACCCCTGCTTATCAAAGGTGGTCTGCCTGCTTTAATGGGCAAATATGAGCCAAATGACATCATACAATTGGCTCAATGTGATGGTGTGAATGCTCGGCTTATCCGTCAATATCCCAAGCAAAATCCCAAGCAAGCACAGTCAGACAGCCCAAATACATCTGGCAAGTTATGCTGTCAAGACCATCATTGGACGCTAGACACCAGTCCACTCACCGACCAGCATTTTGAACAATTACCAACGCTATGGACGCTACTTGTACAAAACATGGAACAATGGTCGTATGAGCTTGGTGAGATGTGGCAAGCGTTTGACTTCATTCCACAGTGGCAACGTGATGATATTATGGTTTCTTATGCCCCTGTTGGTGGCAGTGTTGGCAGGCATTTTGATGAATATGATGTGTTTTTAGCCCAAGGTTATGGCACACGGCGATGGCAGTTAGGTAAGATGTGCCAAGTTGATGATAAATTTATCCCCAACCAACCCATTCGTCTATTAAAGGACATGGGAGAGATTATTTTTGACCAAATACTAGAAGCTGGTGATGTGCTGTATGTGCCACCCAAGCTATCACATTATGGCGTGGCAATGTCTGACAGTTTAACATTTTCATTTGGCTTTCGCCGACCCAACATGACGCAACTTTTAGACAACTTAGCCGATGTGGTAACGGATTTTGATGCACTTGATGCTTATCATGCCAGCCCATCATCATTGAATTTATCTTCACCTTTTATCATGCCACAATCAACCCAAGCCGTCGGTGAGCTAAGCCAAGACAGTATCCATGTTTTAAAAACCAACTTAATTGAGTGGCTAAAATCAGAACAAGGCGGTGCTGTGTTTACCCAAAGCATCGCTGAATTGGTCAGCCGTCGCCAATATGACCTGCTTGGCATGGAAAATGACATCTCAATAGATGAGCTGATAACCCTGCTACAACAAGGTCATCTGCTTAAGCCTGACCAAAACAGCCGTCTTATTTATGTGTGTCATGAGCATGATAACAGTGGCAGTCTTAATAGCAGTGGCAATCATAACAATCATGATGGCCACATCACTTTATACGCCAACGGACAAGCTCTAAGCGATTTAACCGACAGCGACATCAGACTGTTAAAACATCTTGCTGATGGCAAACCCCTAAGCTGGCAACAGTTAAAAGAGCTACCCACCAGCAAACTCAAGGAATGGTTAGATAATGGTTGGGTATGGGTGGATTAAAACATGTGGATTAAAACATCTTTAGATAGGTGTTTATTTATCTTCTTAATGCATTGACCACCACCACCAATGAGCTGACTGACATGCCAATGGCAGCCAACCAAGGTGGTACATAGCCCAATCCTGCAGGCAATAGTACCATCGTGTTGTAGCCAATTGCCCAAGTTAGGTTTTGTTTAATCTTGCGTTGTGTGCTGTCCGCCATCATTTTGGCAGCAACCAAAACTGCCAAATCCCCTTGCAATAACAAACTGTCGCTAGACACTTGAGCCAAATCTGCTGCCCCCACCATGGCGGTAGAAACGTCAGCCGCTGCCAACACAGGAGCATCATTGATGCCATCGCCTATCATCCACACCTTACCACCTTGCTTTTGAATGGCTTGTAGATGACTGACTTTATCGGTTGGGCTTAAGCCATGAGCAACCTTATCCATACCAAGCTCTTGAGCAATGCCCAATGCTTTATCATTGGGGTCTCCAGTCAACATCAGCACCTGTAATCCTAAACGTTGTAGCTTTTGTATGCTGTCTTTTGCCTGTGGTCGCAAGGTGTCATTAAAATCAAACCAAGCAAGTAACTGCCACTGATTGTCTATTTTTTGTGATAACATGACTTGATGATTGCCCATCAAATCATTGGGATTAGCCAATTTGATGGCTTGAGCAAAATGATGGTCATCTGCATCATGTTTATCCAGCACAAAAGTAACATGACCAATGCGATACAAACCACCCTCAATCATCGCTTCAACCCCACCACCAGCATGGTGTTGCAGGTTGTCTGTCTTAGGCAAATGTTGTTGATGGGCGGCGGTCAATAAAGCATGAGCAATGGGGTGGCGGCTGCCCACTTCCAATGCCGCCGCCATGCTCACCAAAGCCATTTTATCCAAGCCTTGACGATGGGCAATATCGGTTAAGATGACGTTAATCAGATTGGGCTTACCCATGGTGAGTGTGCCAGTTTTATCAAAGGCCACATGGGTTACATTTGCTAAAGTCTCAAGCGTATGCCCTCGTGAATTCACAAAACCCAGTTGTGCCAAACGATTGGTTGCCACAGTCAAAGCGATGGGGGTAGCCAATGATAAAGCACAGGGACACGTTGCCACCAGCACCGCCACCGTTGCCCATATTGCTTGAGCAGGGTCTATCCAATACCACACAAAAAACACCAACAGCGACAACACCAACACCCGAGACACAAACCACCTTGCCCATTGGTCTGCCTTTTGAGCAATTTGGGGTTTTTCGCTCATCGCTCGCATCATTAAACGGTCAATGATGCTGATTTGGCTGTTTTGTGGTAAAGCGGTTACCAACATTTTAAAAGGTTGGCTGTCATTTTGTGAGCCACCGATGATGTCATCACCTTGATGCTTATGAATTAAATCACTCTCACCTGTGAGCAAGCTTTGCGACACACTGGCATGATCGCTTAATAACAGACCATCTGCGATGATTTGCATGCCAGCATCAATTTCAATCACATCACCAATTTGCAAGCTTTTATCTGTAACTTCAATCACTTCATCAGCAAAGACAGTGGTGATTTTGTTGCCAGCTGATGGTTTTGCCAAAATATTTTTAACCAAGCGGTCTGTCAATGCCCTGATTTGAGCATTTTGTTGAGTATTGTTTTGTTGAGTATTGTGCTGAGCATTTGACAACGCAAGTTGCTCTAAATAAGCACATGTCAGCTCATTTGCCTGCCCCAACCTTCTGACCACAATCGGTTCAATCACCACCAAATCATTGCTCATGTTAACAGCTTTTAGGCGAGCATTATGCTCAACCATACGACCTGCCAGCAAAAAGAACACAAACATACTCACTGAGTCATAATACGTCTGCCCTGTGCCTGTTACCGTTGCATAAAAACTGGCAACAAACGTTACCACCAACGCAATACTGACAGGCACATCCATGTTCACTTGCCTTAGCCGAAGTGCCGAATAAGCCGACTGATAAAATGGCAAACCCGCATAAAAGAACACTGGCACACTGACAAATAACGACACCCACCGCAAAAAATCCCGTTGCAACAACTGCATGCCACGATATTCACCAAAATACAACGCCACTGCAAACATCATCGCTTGCATTGCCCCCAAGGCAGCAATGCCAAGACGTATCATCATTGCTTTATTTTGCCGAGCCAACATCGCTTCGTGGGTATCTTGGCGATAAGGTTTGGCATCATAGCCGATTTGATGAATGCGATGTAAAATATCACTGATGGCGATGGCGTCTTCATTCCACACCACCTGCATTCGTTGATTGGTCAAATTTACCTGACAGCGTTTTACCGCTGATAACTCTGCCAAGCGACTTTCAATCAACCAGCCACAGGCTGCACACCTAAGCCCACTAACCGACAACTGTGCCACTGACAAACCATCTTCTTGATAAACAAACTGTGCCTTAACGTCGTCATGGTCATAAGCTTGCAAGCGAGACAACTCACTGGGCAAACTGGCGGTACGGCTGATTTCGCTGCGATCAAGATAATACTGCTCAAGCCCTGCTTCAACAATACTTTGAGCGGCTAACTGACACCCCAAACAACACATTAACCGATTTTCACCCAACACATGGGCGATAAACGGTGGTGTTGGCAGAGGCTCACCACAGTGAAAGCAATGCCCATCATCAGGCAATATCAAGCCTTGCAATTTCACTGGGTCATGTTGACTTAAGGCCGTTTGGCTGGTTTGGACGGTGCTATTTATGGTGCGATTCACGGTGCAATTCACAATGACATGATGATTGGGGTTAAAATTGGGGTTAAAATTCTTAGAATTAACATTAAAAGACTGGGCTTAAAAAAACTCAAACATAATGGACACATCAAATCAATAAAAACGGGGGTGATAAAAACGATTATTGAGCAACTGATGATTAAATTTGTCAATAAAATCAATAGAGTAATACAAACCACAACAAACCACATTGAAATAAAAGCCAAATTGCGTCATCATAACACCGAAAAACCCACAGCCCAAAACCATGACATTAAAACCATGACATTAAAACCACCAAAATTCAAATCAAAACCGCTCATACACTCTTCATACCCAAAACGCCCATACCCCCACTTGCCACAACAACAGCAGGGCATGGTCATTGGATTTTTGCTGTTGATTGGCATGATTGTGTTGATGGTGTTGTTTGTATTTTACATGATTACCCTTGACCGTACCATCACTGCTAAATTTGAAGGCAAACGTTGGAATATTCCAGCTAAAGTGTATTCTAAGCCCTTAGAATTATATCAAGGGGCAACGGTTGCTGATGACGTGATTGACCAATGGCTTGAGTTGCTGAATTATCAAAGCAACACCAACCATCAACGCACAGGTACCTATCATAAAGATAAAAATACCTATGTCATTCACACTCGTGGATTTAGCTACAGTGGCAGTGACCAAGACCAACCACAAATCATCAAATTGCGTATCAATGGCAATAAGATTGACAACATTCAAAGCACCCTACCCAATAAATCAGGCATCATACGCCTTGAACCTGTCAATATCGGTGGCATCTATCCTGACAACAACGAAGACCGAGTGGTGATAAAATTACAAGACGTGCCACAACCCTTAATTGATGCACTTATCAGCACCGAAGACCGCAGTTTTTATCAGCATAAGGGTGTGTCTTTGCGTGGCATTGCCCGAGCCGTGGTCAATAACTTTTCTGGACAGTCGATGCAAGGTGGCTCAACCATCACCCAACAGTTGATAAAAAATTTCTATCTCAATTCAGAACGCACCTTAAGCCGTAAAGCCACCGAGGCGTTAATGGCGGTGTTGTTAGAAGTTCATTATGACAAAAATGAGATTCTACAAACCTATCTCAATGAAATTAATTTAGGGCAAAATGGTAACCGCTCAATCAATGGCTTTGGCTTGGCATCGCAGTTTTATTTTAATCAACCGTTAAATGAAATCCGAGTTGACCAGTACGCCCTACTGGTTGGTTTGGCAAAAGGACCGAGCCACTACAACCCAAGACGCAACCCAGAGATTGCCTTAAAGCGTCGCAACGTGGTGCTAAATAACATGCTAATCACAGGCAAACTGTCACAAGTTGATTATGAAAAAGCAATTAACCAACCACTCGATGTGGTCGATAAGCCAAGTGTGGGCAAAAGTCAGTTTCCTGATTTTTTAGATATTGTTAAACGTGAGTTAAACAGCGTCTATCATGCCAAAGATTTAAAGAACGAAGGTTTACGCATCATCTCAACCTTAGACCCCATTGCCCAAACGGCAGCAGACACAGCGGTCAGCAAACAGCTAAAAACCTTAAGAAAATCTTCAAAAAAAACCAAAGAATTACAAGGGGCATTGGTCAGTGCCAACCCACAAACAGGTGAAGTGGTTGCTGTTGTGGGCAGTGGCAGTGAATTTACAGGCTTTAACCGTGCGGTTGATGCCAATCGTCAAGTTGGCTCATTGCTAAAACCTGTCATCTATATGACCGCTCTACAAAGTGGCAAATACAATCTGGCAAGTTCAGTAGACGACTCACCCATCTCCATCAAACTTGGCAATGGCGATACTTGGACACCAAAAAACCATGGCGGTGCAAGCCACGGACATGTGGCTTTTACCAGTGCTTTGGCAAATTCATACAATCAAGCTGCCGTGCGATTGGGCATGGAATTTGGTATCGATACTTATCTTAAACAGCTGCAACGCTTAGGCATTAAAAAACAGATGCCTGCCTACCCATCTACGCTATTGGGGTCAGCAACCTTAAGCCCCATGGACATGCTTGGCGTGTATCAAGTGTTTGCCTCTGGTGGTTTTCAAACACCGCTACACAGCATTCTCTCAGTAACCGATTCACAAGGGCGCATTCTACAACGCAACACCCTAAAAACCAGACCAAGCGTTCCTCAAGATGTCAGCTTTTTAACCAATTATGCCTTACAGCAAGTGGTCAAAGATGGCACAGCCAAAGCGGTCAATAAGCTTGGCAAAAACCTAAATTTAGCAGGCAAAACAGGCACAACCAACGACCATCGTGATGCGTGGTTTGCAGGATATAGTGGCAACTATGTGACTGTGGTGTGGGTTGGACGGGACGATAACCAACCCATTGGGTTAAGTGGCAGTTCTGGCGCATTGCCATTATGGACAGATTACATGGGCAGACTCAAACTAACCCCTGTCAACTTGCCACAACCTGACAACATCGAATGGGTTTGGCTAGAAAATAACGACGGCTCTTTATCTAACGAAAAATGTGCCAACGCTCGCTACTTGCCCGCTTTAAGCAAATACATTCCCACAACCGCCAGCGAATGTGCCATCAATCTATACCAAGAAGAACAACTGCAACAGCAATGGTTGCAAGAAGAGCAAGATGAAGCAAGGCAAGACCAGCAAGCAGGTGATGATGAAAACAATGATGTCATTGATAATGAAAACGCACCAATCAACGATGACCCAAAGACCAATACCTCATCAGCGACGGATACTTGGTACGACAAGGCGTTAGAATGGTTTTAGTCCAACCTTATCAAAAGTTGTCAAAATAAAAACAGAGCATCAGCCCAACCATGCCCATTTTTTAAGCTTTTTTATATATTTTTTCATATTTCTTTTTCATATAAGGACATCTCAATGCCTTGGCAACAACTCAACTTTCAATGCCCAAAATCTGACACCGACATTGCCGAAGCACTGCTCATGCAAGCAGGAGCATTGTCTATTTTACTCAATGATGCAGGCGATCAGCCTTTGTTTGAGCCATTACCAGGTGACTCCCCCTTGTGGGACAACGTCATCATTTCAGGTATTTTTGCCATTCCCACCGATGATTTAACCAATCCTTCTGATTTTGAAGATTTGGCCCAAAAAATCGCCAGTCATTTGACTACCAGCAGAGTTTGGGTGGACTTACTGGCAGATAAAGACTGGGAGCGTGAATGGATGAGCCAGTTTGAGCCCATTCATTGCTGTGAAGGGCTATGGATAGTCCCTGAATGGCTTACCCCCCCAGACCCTACCGCCATCAACATCATGATGGACCCTGGTTTGGCATTTGGCACAGGCTATCATGCCACCACCCGACTTTGTCTTGATTGGCTCAACCAACAACCGCTACATAACAAAGTGGTGATTGACTATGGTTGTGGCTCTGGCATCTTAGGCATCACCGCTTTGATGATGGGGGCAAAACATGTTTATGCGGTGGATATTGACCCACAAGCAGTACTGGCAACCCAACAAAACGCCAAGCGTAATCATGTTGATGGGCGTATCAGTGCCTTTTTACCACAACAATTTGTTACATTTTGTGAAAATAACACTGACTTTAAGGGTGATTTGATAACCGCCAATATCCTTGCCAAACCATTAATCGAATTAAGTGGTTATTTTGCCAACCTGCTCAGCGACAAAGGACAGGTGGTCTTATCTGGCTTGTTATATGAACAAGTTGAGCAAATTCAGACCGCTTATGCTCCATATTTTTATTTAGATGATGCTTACCGCTTCGATAATGAGGAAGATAAACATTGGGCAAGGGTGTCTGGTCAGATAATTGTTTAACCAGATAATTGTTTAACATACTAGAAACATTGCTTAACATCTGTTAGGATATTTGCTATATTCGCTTGATATTTTATGGCGAATGGTCATTTTCTTAATAGGCATTTATTGGGAAACTGTATTCATATGACTCAAGACGCACAAAAACACAGCCCCATTAATACTGACATTACCAATGCTGACATTGCCGCCACGACAAAGACGACAAAATCAGCGTCATCATCTTCTGGCAACAACCATGACATGATGATATCTGATGACATGATATCCGATGACATGGAAATGCCATACGACAGCGAAGAAGACAGCTTTGGTGATTTAGAAGACATGGACGCATGGCTTGAACAACAAAAACGACAGCTACAGCCCAAAGAACCCAAAGAAGATACTCCCAACATCAACACACAAACAGAAAAAAAACAAAAAGTTGTCCGCTTTGCCAGTGAAGACAAACCCAATGATTTATTTAACCATGGCAATGGTACAAACTCTGATGGCACTGATGATTGGCTACAGGCCTTGTTATCTGATGACAACCACCAACAAAAACACCCACACATTGCACCAGATGCCGACGACTTATCCAACCTGATGGCAGAATACGGCGTAGATACCGAATACGAACAAGCCCTGAATAATGATGATGTGCTTGATAAAATCAACGAACGCCTTGCTTCTAACCCAAAAGCTCAACCCACCATGGGCAAACCTCTGCTAACGCAGTTGATATGGGGGGTTGGTTGTCTGTTGTTAATTGCCCTTATGTGGGTACAATATCTGATATTCAATGTCGATAGGCTAATGACCAATCCAGATTATGCCAATAAAATTCAAGGGCTATGCTCAGCGTTATCATGCAGTTTACCCAGCACAGATTTAAGCCAGCTCAATATTCAAAGTGGGTTTCGACCCAGTAGCGTCAACACCACCGCTCAACACAGCGATGTGTTAATTGGTCTAGAAAACCAAGCCAATAACGAGTTGATTTATCCCAATGTGAAAGTGTCCTTGTCAAACGGTGAGCAACTGCTTGGACAGTTTATTGCCACACCGCAAGATTATCTCACCATCGCACAAAAACGCATGGGTGCTAAGCAGAGTAAAGTCATCATGTTTACCGTACCTATCCCTGCAAGTGGTGTCGGCGAGGTGCAAGTTGAGCCATTTTATTAACACACTATTTTTTGTTAACACACGCTTATTGGCACATTTAAAGTTGTATGTAAAGCAGTTGTATTTAAAGCAGTTGTATTCAAAACAATCATATTTAAAGTAGTTATGGACATGTCAGACTCTATCAGCACTGCCTTATTTAACCAACACACCACCAGCACACCGCCCATTGTTCAGGCCACCACACTGGCAAGCTTTACCGAACAGCGGTTACAGGATTATTTTTTACAACTTGATGGCAACAAGCCCAGCCAACTTTATGAGATGGTCATTCAACAAGTTGAGCAACCACTCATCAAAGTGGTGTTACAACAAACTCACAATAACCAAAGCGAAGCTGCTAAAATTCTTGGCATCAGTCGTGGCACATTAAGAAAAAAAATGGCGTTGTTTGGCATGTTATGAACATGATACCATGGGGCTTGGTTTTAACTTTAGTTTTCATTTTAACTTTAATTTTTTTATCTCGGTTTTTTTATTTTACCGCCACTTGGCGGTTATTTTATTCACTCCAATAAAGGGCAATTAACGGTATGACCCAACCCATCGCATTGTTATCCGTGTCTGACAAAACAGGCATTGTTGAATTTGCCAAGCAGTTGCAACAACTTGGCTTTCGCATTTTATCCACTGGTGGCACACAAAAGCTGTTAACACAAAACGACATCAAGGTTACCGAAGTCTCTGAACACACAGGTTTTGCTGAAATGATGGACGGACGGTTAAAAACCTTACACCCCATCATTCACGGTGGCATCTTAGGCAGGCGTGGCATTGATGATGCGGTGATGTCTCAGCATGGCATTGATGCCATTGATTTGGTGGTGGTGAATTTATATCCCTTTGCCCAAACCATTGCCAATCCCAATGTGAGCATGAGCGATGCCATCGAAAACATCGACATTGGTGGCCCTACCATGGTCAGAGCGGCCGCTAAAAATCATCAGTCAGTCGCCATCATCACCAACCCCAACGATTATGACAACGTCATCAATCAGCTCAAAAACAAGGGTTTAGATGAAGCCTTTCGTTATCAATTAGCGGTTAAAGCTTTTGAACACACCGCCCATTATGATGGCATGATTGCCAGCTTTTTGGGCAGTCGCTCACACGATGGCCATGATAAAAAACCCTTTGCCAACACGTTAAACCTGCAATTTCTCAAGGCGCAAGACCTACGCTATGGCGAAAATCCCCACCAACAAGCCACCTTTTATGTTGAACATGAAGCCAATGAAGCTTGTATCGCCACCGCCAAGCAATGGCAAGGTAAAGAGTTGTCTTATAACAACATCGCCGATACCGATGCCGCTTTAGAATGTGTCAAGTCATTCTCACAATCTGCTTGCGTGATTGTCAAACACGCCAATCCTTGTGGCGTTGCGGTCAATGTTGACCAACTTCGTGCGTATCAAACGGCTTTTGCCACTGACCCAGAGTCAAGTTTTGGTGGCATCATCGCTTTTAATCGCCCACTGACCAAAGTAACCGCCCAAGCCATCATTGACAATCAGTTTGTGGAAGTCATCATCGCCCCAAGTTTAGAAGACGGTGTGTTAGACATCACCGCCAGCAAAAAAAACGTGCGGATTCTCACCTGTGGTGCTTTACCCATTCCACACGAACGCTTGGCTTTACTGGATTATAAACGGGTAACAGGGGGGCTTTTGGTACAAGAGCAAGACCTTGATAACATCAGCATCGATGAGTTACAAGTGGTGAGCAAAGTCAAGCCAACTGACGCTCAATTACAAGATTTGCTGTTTGGCTGGAAAGTCTGTCAATATGTCAAATCCAATGCCATCATCTATGCCAAAGACTTACGCACCATTGGCATTGGGGCAGGACAAATGAGTCGAGTAAATGCCGCCCGCATTGCCAGCATCAAGGCAGAACACGCCAATCTAACCACCAAGCAAGCAGTCATGGCATCAGATGCGTTTTTCCCGTTCAGAGATGGCATTGACAATGCGGCAGCAGTGGGCATCACAGCAGTCATTCAACCAGGTGGTTCAATACGTGATGATGATGTGATTGCAGCGGCTGATGAACATGGCATGGCAATGGTGTTTACAGGGGTGCGTCATTTTCGCCACTAATACCATCACCCATCTTAACCCATTAATCCATCTTAAAAAGTCAAAGGACAGCAAATTGCTGTCCTTTTTTTAACCATTTTTTAGCGATGTCCACATCAGATTGTTCATTAAACTGTTCATTAGACGGCTTATTAAACGGTTAATGCACCAGTTGCTGCAACGCATTATCGTGATAGGTAATCTTGTGGTTTAAACGCAGATATTCCAAATAATCCTGCATTTGGTCTTGCCCAACGTTATCACGGACATTCATCGCCACAGCTTGCGTTTCCTCTTCACCCAGTTGACTGACATTGGTTTGTTGCATGGGAGCTAATGCCATCACACTGGCTCCTGTGTCCGTCATGGTTGCCACGCCCATGACATCGTTTGTCTGTTCTTGATTTGCCTGCCCTTGTGCTTGCCCAATGTTTGATTTACCTTGAGAAAATGCCAACTGCTTTTCATGAACGTTTAACAATGGGGTTTGTCTGGTAACATCACCCAATGCCATTAACCCCATATTTGCCAAATCTGTTGAAGATTGATTGATGCGGGCAGCAAGTTGTTTGGCATCTGCCAATGCCAGCTCACTGGCTTTTTGTTGCGTCAATGTTTGTCTGATAAGCGGGGTTGCCTGTGCTAAGGTTAATGGCTTGACAGGTTGATGATTGCTTGATTGTACCCACACCACGCCATCAGAAAGCTCAATGCTGGTCGATACCGACTGGTCTTGTAGGGCAAATTCATCAAAGGCCGTCTTTATCACCACAGGTTGTGCCAATGCTGTTTGGTTATCTTCTTTGGGATAGTTTTTGATGTGATTGACCTTGATATTCAGCTGTTTGCCAATGTCATTGATGCCATAGCCATCGGCAGCCAGCTGATTGATTTGGATTAACGCATCATCATAAGCCATTCTGGCTTTATAAGTTTTGGCTTGTTGTTCAAGTTTGGGATGAAGTTCCTGAAAACTTGGCATATTTGGTTGATTGTCTGAGGTAATGACAAACAAATGATAGCCAAATTGAGTCTGTACTGGCTCACTGACCTCGCCCACTGCCAGCCCATCAAGGACTTTAGCCACTTTATCACCGTCATCAGCAAACAACGCACGGCTGAAATTCCCAATCGCACCGCCATCTGCTCCTGATGGGTCATCTGATGAGGTTTTTGCCAATTTAGCAAAGTCTTCTCCTGCATCGATTCGTTGTTTCAGCTGATTGGCTCGTGCTTGTGCATCTTTACCAGTCAGTAGGATTTGGCTTAAATGACGCTGTCTATTGGCATCATATTCTTGTTGATACTGCTCATATTGTTGCTCAATGTCTGCCTTGGTAACCTGCACATTGGCATAATCTTGTGGGGTGATTTTAATATAGCTTAAATCTACGGTCTCCACGCTATTGATGTCATTATGATGTTGCTGATAATAATCTTGAATGTGTGAATCTAAAACACGCACCTTGTCTTGATAATCCTGCCAAGCAAAGCGTTTTAACCAAACTTCACGACTCTCCATCTGTAAGCCAATCAGACGCTGTACCGCACTGATGGGATAAATGGCAGTATTGACAATGCCTCTATTTAGCTGATCCAATACGATTTGTTGGCGATATTGAGCAAACAGCTGATTTTTATTCATGTGTTGCGAACGTAAAAAATGTTCAAATAATTGGTTAGAAAAATTGCCATCTGCATCTAAAAAGTTGGGGTTTTGTTGTAGCAATCGAGTGATGGTGGCATCAGACACGCCCAAGCCCAATTTGTTCACTTGTTGCTCTAGCATGGCTCTGTCCACTAAGCTTTTAAGCACTTGACTTTGTAGCACATCTTCATGGATAAGACCAGAATCCACACCGCTGTCTAAGATGGTTTGTCGCTGTCTTGTCATCATTGCCTGCAATTCAGAGCTGGTAATGCTTTTATCACCGACTCTGACAACTTCATTGGGGTCAACTGAGCCATGAATATAAGACTCAATGCCCAACAATGCCATGGGTGATAGCACCAATATCAATATGATACGACCCGGCCAGCTTTTTAAAAAATCTCTTAATTTATCCATATGCCTAACTGCTTAGCTCTCTTACTTGGTTTTTTACTTGGTTTTTTAATTTAAAACAACATCAAACAGACAATAACATCACATTATACCTTGAAATGACTAAGCAAGAAATGCCTTTAATATCATCTTTCATGTCATAAACAAGCAATGTCATCAAGTCTGCTCATTTGGACATCATCATTTAACCTACGTTTAACCCACGTTTAACCTGCATTTAACCTGCATTTAGCCTGCATTTAACCCATTGTTTTAACGTTAACTCATGGTTAACCTTATCACCTTAAGCCAATGCCAACATAACAAAAACGCACCGACTTGGGGTGCGTCTTTATCTTTATTTGACTGACTAAAACTTTAAGCAAAATAAGCAAATGACATGATTTATTGCCACTTAATTATTGATTGGTCATTGTTTATTGGTAACTATTTATTGGTACTCTCTTTTAGCGTTTTACCTGCTTTAAAGCTCGGTATCTTGCTGGCTGGTATGGGAATTTCTTCGCCAGTTTTTGGGTTACGACCTGTGCGGGCTTTTCTTTCTTTCACACTAAACGTGCCAAAACCAACCAATGACACACTGTCGCCTTCTTCTAGTGCTTGACCAACGGTGTCAATAAAAGCGTTCAACGCTTTGGTTGCGTCAGCTTTGCTGATGTCAGCTTTTTTTGCGATGCTGTCGATTAATTCAGATTTATTCATAACAGTTCCTTAAAAATGATGGTCTTTAAAATCATGGGGTGAAACATTGTACCGCCACAGGGGTAAGAAAGCAATGCTTTTGCTACATTAGCTTTTGCTACATTAAGGTGTGTCCATATCTGATGCCTTAAGTGGGCTTAAGCAGATTTAAGTAGGCTTGAGTGAATTTCAGTGTAACAGCCAAATGACCACACACCATCAACACAAACCATAAAAAAAACCATAAACACACGCCGATGAACAGACAATAATCAAATTTATCAGATAGGTCAAGTTAAAAAGGAATTTTACTGATGAATGACAGCAATGCTTAGCAGCATGTCAAGAATGCGATTAAAATTCAAATCAATGTTGCACAACAAATGAATGATGAAACACACTGTCAAAGATGCTATCATCTACCATCAACCATTTCACCCTTGAGTATTGAATATTAAGCATTTATCATTCAGCGAGCAATCACAATAATCTGAGCATGTTACCCAGCATTGCTAGCCGTTATTACCAACCATTTATTACCAACCATAAGGTAACGACATGACGCAACAATTCCACACAGACTCTAAGCAATCATCGTCTTCTCAATCGTGGTCTGAGTCTCGTTATTGGTCCCAGCGTGTGCTGGATTTCTTTTTGGTGGTCGCCGAATCCATGCTCACCCTAATTTTACGCTTTGATGCCCAACTGCGTCAGGCAGCATATCCATTGGCACAAGCTCAAGTGGTGGTTGAGATAAACACCTATTTGCCTAATGAGCGGATTTATCTGTCCTTTAGCACCAAAGGCATTTTGCTAGATGCTGACTTGCCCATACAAAAAGACCAAGCAGACATCATGGTGAATGCTTATAGCTTTCAGGTCATTTTGGCAATATTATCTGATAAAGAAGCAAAGATTGATGCACTACAATACTTGGGTGATGAACAAAAAGTACAATGGCTTAAGCACTTTTTACAAACTTTAAGCGTCAGTCATTTGTTGGCTCAACTGTTCGCATTATTTGACAAAAATAAAAAAGAAACGCCCAGCCAAGAAGAGCAAGAAGCCAACAAACAACAGAAGATAACGGATTATCAAGAAAAAATTGCCAAGCTTGAGCAAAGTAATGACCAACTGATGACTGATAACGCTCGCTTGACCACACAACTGGCAGAATTAAAAAGTCGGCAAAATGTTTATACCTACCTATCAATTGCCCTTGCTGTCATTTGTTTGGTGGCGGTGGTGATGCTGATGATGAATTAACAGCTTGTCTTAACCACCTTAACAATTACCTTTGCAACTCACCACTGCCGTTCCTTAAAACCCACCCAAATCTACCCAAAGGCAAATTTAGCGTTTAATTCCTACTTCAACGTTGTTTGCCTTATTCGTTTGAACTTGGACTTACATCAACTCCATAGGCGTTTTTAATTGGGGATAGAACTTACCCACCAACGATTAATATTAAGATAAAGTTAAAACCTTATCTTCCTGATTTAAAATATTGATACTTGCATTAATATCACGGTCATGATTGGCATGGCAACTAGGACAAATCCAATGTCTAACCGCAAGTGTCAAGTTTTCTTTTGCCATAATAAAACCGCAATTTGAACAAGTTTTAGAGCTTGGGTAAAACCTGTCCAATTCTTTGATGCTCTTGCCCCATTGATTTGCTTTATAAATAAGTTGCCGTTTAAATTCATAAAATCCCAAATCATGGATAGACCTTGCAAGCTTGCGATTTTTAACCATGCCTTTAACGTTAAGGTTTTCAAGGCAAATCACGTCATAACTTTTGACAAGTTGTGTTGTGAGCTTATGAGTAAAGTCTTTTCTGATACAACTGATTTTGTCATGCAGCCGTGAGAGCTTGGTTTTCGCCTTTTCACGGTTATTACTGCCTTTTTGTTTTCTTGATAAAGATTTTGACAATCTTTGCAGTTTTTTAAGTTTGTTTTTAAGTGGTTTTGGGGCTTTGATTTTTGTACTATCTGAAAGCGTGGCTAAATCGGTAATGCCTAAGTCTAAACCGACTGATTTACCTGTTTTGGGTAAAGGTTTTTGAGTGTCATCTAATTCAACAGCAATACTCACAAACCATTTACTGCCCTTGGTAAAAACTTTGGCGGATAGGATTTTGCCATTGTATCTTAGATGTTCGGTCATTCTAACCAACCCCAGATTGGGGATTTGAATGTGTGGTTTGTTATTTTTACTTTTAAGTTTAAATTGGTCGTTGGATAGGCTAAAACGGTCATTGACGCCTTTTTTGCGAAATTGGGGATATTTGCTTTCGCCTTTAAAAAAGCGTTTAAAGGCATCGCCTAGTTGCATAATAGTAAGTTGTGGGGAGCATTTGGTAACTTCAAGCATAAAGGGGAATTGTTCACGCTTGATAGAATTAAGTTGTTTTCTTAGTTTACCTTGTGATGGTTTGTGAAGTTTGGTTTCGTCAATGGTTATGCCTTTTGCTTGACATTCATCACGGTAGTTTTTGTCTTGTTCATATTGCTTTTTCCATTCTGCCAACGCCCAATTATAGGCAAATCTGGCAACGCCACACGCTTTTTTGAGATGGGTGGCTTGGGTGTTGTTGGGGGTTAGCTCTATGATGTGTCCACGAATGGTGGTCATTGTAGTACTGCCTTGACAAGCACACCTATTTGTTCCCATTTGCGTAAGGTTGAGATGGACACGCCAAGTTGTTTGGAAGCTTCGTTGATACTGATTAATCTATTCATTTGGATATTATAAGATAGATTTAGTTAGATTTCAAGAAACAGTTCAAAGCCCTAATAACCACCCCTGACAACCACTTTTGTTAACTGCCCCTTTATGGACATGTGGTTACGGTTACCTTTATTAACAAATCTATTTTTTTATGGACATCTCACGGTCATTTTTAATCTTGACTAAATTAGTCAAGATTAATATAATGGCGTGTGTTCACCTAAGCGGTCTTAGGTCTTAATGAGCATGGCTTTTATTCATCATCAATGTCATCGACATCGAACAAACATCAGCAAACAAAAAAAGTCAATAAAAGCCATTGTGCCAATAATGATGCCAACATATGCACCAACATACATACCGATTATACATATGAGGATTTCCCATGCGTCTGACAACTCGTGGCAGATATGCGGTTACTGCCCTACTGGATTTGGCATTGCAAGAAGCCCAGCAAGACACTGCCGTGTCATTATCTGACATTGCCAAGCGTCAGTCCATATCCATTTCTTATTTAGAACAATTATTCTCCAAATTGCGTAAGCAAGGATTTGTCGTCAGCACTCGTGGGGCAGCAGGAGGTTATCATCTTGCCAAGCCTTTAAATGAAATCGATGTCATGAGCGTCATTACCGCTGTTGACGAGTCGGTTAATGCCATGCTGTGTGAAGGTCAAGGCGACTGCCAAGGTGGGGCAATGTGCTTAACACATGACTTATGGTATGCGTTGTCTAAGCACATTGAACAATACCTAAAAAACATCACACTGCTACAACTTCTTGATATGGAACATGTGCATAGCACAGCAGAACGACAAAGATTTCTAACCACAAGACACGACAACAAAGTCGATGGTCATCACACCATTCATACCATTAATATTCGTAATCACCATAAAGAGGTCTCTGCATCATGAGCCAATCCAAACTGATTTATCTTGACTATGCCGCCACCACACCTGTTGCCGAAGAGGTTGCCAAAAAGATGGCACAGTACCTGACTTTTGATGGGGTGTTTGGCAATCCTGCTTCTCGCTCACACGGTTATGGTTGGCAAGCAGAAGAAGCGGTGGAGACCGCACGTGAGCAGATTGCTGAGCTTATCAATGCTGACTCTCGTGAGATTGTTTTTACGTCTGGAGCAACCGAGTCTGATAACTTGGCGATTAAAGGGGCGGCACATTTTTATCAAAGTCGTGGCAAACACATCATCACCAGTCAGATTGAGCATAAAGCGGTGTTAGATACTTGCAGACAGCTTGAGCAAGAGGGTTTTGAAATTACCTATCTTGAGCCACAACAAGGCACTGGCATGATTTTGCCCCAGCAAGTGAAAGAAGCGTTAAGAGAAGACACCATTTTGGTCAGTTTGATGATGGTCAATAATGAGCTTGGCACACTCACTGATGTGGCAAGTATTGGCGACATCACTCGTCAAGCAGGTGTGCTGTTCCATGTTGATGCGGCTCAAGCGATTGGCAAAACACGCATTGACTTATCTGAGCTAAAAGTAGATTTGATGAGCTTTTCTGGACATAAGGCCTATGGACCTAAAGGCATTGGGGCGTTGTTTGTGCGTCGCAAACCAAGAGCACGCATTAAAGCTGAACAGCATGGCGGTGGACATGAACGAGGCATGCGTTCAGGCACTCTGCCCACGCATCAGATTGTTGGCATGGGAGAGGCGTTTGATTTGGTTGCCAAGCGGTTTGAGCAAGATTTTGAGCATGTTACAAAACTACGCCAACAGCTTTGGCAAGGACTGCAAGACATTGAAGAGATTTATCTTAACGGTGATTTTGAGCATTCTGTGCCACACATTGTCAACATCAGCTTTAACTTTGTGGAAGGAGAGTCATTGATGATGTCGCTAAAAAATCTGGCGGTATCATCAGGGTCAGCTTGCACATCAGCAACCCTTGAGCCGTCTTATGTGTTAAGAGCCATTGGAAGACCTGATGAGTTGGCACATAGCTCCATTCGTTTTAGCTTGGGTCGTTACACCACCGAAGCTGATATTGAACTGGTAATCACACAAATTCACGAAGCGGTGGACAAATTGCGTCAGCTGTCGCCACTTTGGGACATGTACCAAGAAGGCATTGATTTAAACCAAGTAGAATGGCAAGAGCATTGATTGATGTGTTTGACCAATTTGATGATTAATAAATGATGAACGATGACTGATTGACCGATGCCAACGCATTAGCCAAAATAAAGAAAATAAAGGAGTTACCAAATGGCTTATTCAGACCAAGTGATTGACCATTACGAAAATCCTCGTAATGTCGGTAATTTTGACAAAAATGCCAAAAACGTTGGCACAGGCATGGTGGGTGCCCCTGCTTGTGGTGATGTGATGCGATTACAAATCCAAGTCAGCGATGATGGCGTGATAGAAGATGCTAAGTTTAAAACCTATGGTTGTGGCTCAGCAATCGCATCAAGCTCGCTGGTTACTGAGTGGCTTAAAGGCAAAACACTTGACCAAGCCCGTGAAATTAAAAATAAAGACATTGCTGAAGAGTTAGCATTGCCCCCTGTTAAAATCCATTGCTCTGTTTTGGCAGAAGATGCCATTAAAGCGGCGATTGACGATTATCAAACTAAAGTGGGTGCTTAAGATTGCTGAGATAATGCTTGCTAAGCAAGATAACGCTAAGTAAGATAACGCTAAGTAAGATAACGCTAAGTAAGATAACGCTAAGTAAGCTGACAAATAAGAGTGAATAAAACTGACGAGAACATAACATGATACAACTGACCGAACGCGCAGGTGAATACGTCCGTAACTTTTTAGCCAATCGTGGGCATGGCGAAGGCATACGTGTGGGTGTGCGAACGGCTGGTTGTTCGGGGCTTGCGTATGTGCTTGAGTTTGTTGATGAGCCTGACAACAATGATGAACGCTTTGAAAGTCAAGGCGTGAATCTTTTTGTTGATCCAAAAAGCATGGTTTATCTAAATGGCTTGCAAATGGATTATGTCAAAGAAGGTTTGAACGAAGGGTTTAAATTCACCAACCCCAACCAAAAAGGCGAATGTGGCTGTGGTGAATCGTTTACAGTTTAATCGGATTTATTAATGAATTATTTTAGCTTATTTAAACTACCAACTGCTTTTGAGATTGATTTATCCGTATTGGACAGCCAACTGCGTGCCTTGCAAACTCAATATCACCCAGATGTTATTGACAGTAAAACCAACAACAGACAAAGTGAACAAATGTCTGCGGTGATTAACCAAGGCTACCAAACCCTACGATACCCAGATAGCCGTGCCAGCCATTTGTTGGCCTTGGTTGGGCAAGACGCACACATTCAAGATTCCATTTATGATTTGGATTTTTTAGATTTGGCGATGGATTTTCGTATTAGGCTTGATGATGCAGATGCCCAACAATTACCTTCATTACAAAAGCAAATGCAAGATTGGTTGGCACAATTATCAAATGATTTTACCCAAGCTTACCATCAGCAGGATTGGCAATCGGCAATCGATGCCACGCAAAAACTTCAGTTTTTGGTAAAAATTGATAAAGACATCAGCAAAAAGATGGATAAGTCATCGCAAATAGACACATTAGATGATGATTTATACGTTTAGACTCTGGTTTGGGCTGTGCCTATTATCCAGTTTTCTTTATAATATGTGTTATTTTTAATCGCTATTTGGTGGTTTTTAATCAATGTAGTGGTTAATAAGTGGTTAATAAACGTTCGTGGTTAATAAACTATGTCATTATTGCAAATTGCTGAACCCCATCACAGTGCCAAACCTCACGCCCACCGTTTTGCCTTGGGCATTGATTTAGGGACAACCCACTCATTGGTGGCAGTTACTCGCTCAGGTGAGCCCCAAGTTATTGGTGATAAAGTCAGCCAATGCCAATCAGGTGATGGCAAATCTGTGCAAGACAGTGTGGATTGCCAAAAACTATTACCATCGGTGGTGTATTTTGGCAAAGACACCACTTTGGTTGGCAATCCTGCTGAAACCATGGCAGAACAATATCCACAGCATACCATTCGCTCCATCAAGCGTTTTATGGGTCGCACTCAGTCAGACATTCGCTTTAACCACCCTTATCAGCTGGTTGGTGATGATGGTTTTATGCCAAGCATCGCAACCCCACAAGGCAACAAAAATCCTGTTGAAATTTCTGCCATGATTCTTGAGCAGTTATATCAGCGAGCCAAACAAGCCCTACCTGATGACAGCATTGTTGGGGCGGTGATTACCGTTCCTGCTTATTTTGATGAAGCCCAACGCCAAGCCACCAAAGACACCGCTCAACTGATTGGTCTTGATGTCTTGCGATTGCTTAATGAACCTACCGCCGCCGCCATGGCTTATGGTTTAGACCAAAATCAGCAACAAGCGTATCATCTGATTTATGATTTGGGTGGTGGCACGTTTGATGTGTCATTGCTTAAGCTCAATCAAGGCATCTATGAAGTGGTGGCAACAGGGGGTAACAGTGCGTTAGGTGGTGATGACATAGACAGACTTTTGGCAAATTGGTTAATAAAACAAGCTGGATTTGAGCCAAAACAGATAGACAATCTACAAAAACAACGGCTTAACATATTGGCAAAAACATATAAAGAGCAGCTTAGCCAACAACTCCAACAACAAGCATCTCACCAAGCCCAAATTGATGTTTTTGTTACCTTAAATGACACACATTGGCAAGGCACATTGAATGCAGAACAGCTGGCACAAATCATATTGCCCGTTACCAATCGCACGCTACAAGTGTGTGAACAAGTATTAAGAGATGCCAAACTGGATAAATCCGCCATTGATGATGTGGTGCTGGTGGGTGGTTCAACCCGACTGCCCATCATTGGACAGTTGGTTGCGGATTATTTTGCCAAAACGCCCTTATCTCGCATCAATCCTGATGAAGTGGTGGCGTTGGGGGCTGCCAGATACGCCAACCAACTTATCAGTCAACAATCAGATAAACAAGTGCTGTTATTGGACGTAACGCCTTTATCTTTGGGGCTTGAAACCATGGGTGGATTGGTGGAAGTCATCATTCCACGCAACACCCCCATTCCAGTGAGTCGAAAGCAGGTTTTCACCACGTATCAAGACAATCAAAACGCCATGATTATTCATGTGGTGCAAGGTGAACGTGATACGGTGGCGGACAATCGTTCGTTAGGGCAATTTAAACTTACTGGCATTCCTGCCATGAAAGCAGGATTGGCTCGCATCGAAGTGAGTTTTACCATTGATGCCAATGGGCAACTGACCGTAACCGCCCAAGAGCTGACCACAGGCAAACAAAGCAACATTCAGGTTAAGCCATCTTATGGACTGTCTGACGCTGACCAAGAAAAGCTACTACAAGCAGGGTTTGATAATGCTCAGTCAGATAAAGACCAACGTAGCCTGATTGAAAGTCAAGTAGAAGCCAAACGGGAGCTGTTGGCGATTGAGTCGGCGTTGGTTGAATTTGGCCATTTATTGGACAGCACACAAACACAAGCACTAAAAACCGCCATGCAACACGTTGAAAACGCCATTAGTATGGGTGATAAAAACCATCTGCACACCGCTGTTAGCAACCTAAAAGGCATCAGCGATGACTTTGCCAGTGTGATTATGAACCAAGCGGTTCGCCAAAGCATGACAGGCACAACACCCAGTCAATGGCAATCATAGATGACATATTGACTTGATGTCATGTCATATTGAATGTCATATTGACATCACATCAAGTCATTGTTTGAATAAAAACACGCTTTAACAAAGCAAACCCAAATTGGAGTCATCATGCCCAAAGTTACCATATTGCCCCATCACGAAATCTGCCCAGATGGTGCGGAGATTGAACTTAATGAAGGCGATAATTTATGTCAAGGCTTGCTTGAACATAACATAAAAATAGAACACGCTTGCGACATGTCAAAGGCTTGCACCACTTGCCATGTGGTTGTGCGAAAGGGATTTAACAGTCTTGATGACATGGACGACATTGAAGCCGACCTGCTAGACCGTGCTTGGGGGCTTGAGCCTGATTCCCGTTTATCATGTCAAGTCATCTTAGACGACACGGATTTACAAATCGAAATTCCCAAATACACCATTAATCACGCATCAGAGAATCATTAATATGCGTAATATGCGTCCTACCCCGCTTGCCTTATTCTATATGACATAAGTGTTCTGAGCATGCCCCCCCCCCTCAGATTTCTGGATTTCTTGAGGGTTTGCCATCACTCGATAGCAGGGTAATGTGTCCTGAAATCCTGCAATTTTTAGACTGCCTGCTTTTTGGCAATGAAATTTATGCTTGACCAAGTCATAAGTTGATTGACTGATTAAAATTTCTTTGGGTTGAGCAGCCGCTTCCAGACGAGCGGCAAAGTTAACCTCTCGCCCTATCACGGTAAAGCTCATGCGGTCTTTACTGCCATAATTACCCACATGACAGCAACCTGTGTTGATGCCAATGCGGATATGAACATCATCAATCCCCATCATCTGCCACTGATTGCTAAGTAGGTGCATTTGTTGTTGCATGTCTAACGCCATTGCCACACACGCCACAGCATCACCACGGACATCATTGGACTTAGGATAACCAAAAAAACACACCATGCCATCACCGATGAATTTATCCAATAACGCCCCATGCTGGATATTGATGCGTGTCATGGCTGCCATATAGGTGTTTAAAACATTTGCCAAATGCTCAGCACTTAAGCTTTCAGACAATTGGGCAAAGCCAACAATGTCAGCAAACATTAAGGTCAATTCGGTGCGTTTGTTATAAATGATGGGGGTATGATGCTCACGAATAATCGATGAGTGTAACTGACAAGGCACATAGCGGGTTAAACTGTTGATGACCAAGCCAAGCTCTTTGATGCGTTCGTTAAGTACGGTGTTGTTATCAGTGGTATGATTGATGCCCATCTTACTTGATTGCTTATCTAATCGATTGGCATCATGGAGTAAATAATACCCATCTGCCACCATGCCCATTAACCCAAGTGCCAACAGCGCCGCTTGCATCACATCAGGCAACATCGGAAAATACACATCATAAACAGGATTATGCACCTGTGTGAATAACGCATAAGCCGTCAATAATGGCAATAAGGCAACCAGCAATTTGACCAAGCGAGTTGACGGTTGAATTTTTATCAAACGTATCAGCATCATGGCAACATAAAGCAGATTCACCAACGAATACAACCCCGTTGATAATATTAAAGACCCCAAAGTAAACAAGCTAAGCACATCTAAACCATCATTGATTAACGGCTGATGCTGGTTGGCTCTGTTTGAAGACCAGCCCATCATACCTACTGCTGCCATCAAGGCGACAAACAGCCATGTTAACAGATGAATGTTATCGGCATGATGATATGACATGTCCAGCTGACCCCAAAGCACCAACAACAATGCTGATACCAATATCGGTATGAACTCGACATGCGGATAAGTACAAGAGCGTTCAGTGGGCATTTTTGTCAGCGACACCTAATCTAACTAAACATTTCTAACTAAACATTGCCACCATATGATATGGATGATATGGGGTGATTGGTATGCCATCAACGTTTTACACGTCAAAACGCCATTGAAATGGCATTTCATGATGACCCCTAAGTGCCATCATCAATGCCTGCTGCATGTTGGCAAGCACCGCATTGCTGTAAGGAATGGCAGGTGTTCCCCAAACAGGATTTGGCCATTTGCTGTCGTTTTGGTATCGCACGATATGATGAAAATGTAATTGTGGCACTTGGTTGCCAAGGGCAGCCACGTTCATTTTGTCCGCCCCAAATGTCTTAGCAAGTTGGCTAGATAACCAACTGGATTCACGTAAAAACTGCACTTGGTCATTTGGGCTGAGTTCATAGATTTCTTTCACTCCTGCTATCCTTGGCACAAGTATTAGCCAAGGAAATTGACAGTCATTCATCAGACGACAAGTGGATAAGGGAAATTCCCCAACATAGAAAGTGTCTTTGGCAAGTGTGGCATGTAATTGAAACATATTGCAATTTTTCTCAAGTATCAGATTTTTATTAAACATCAAATAAAGACAGCCGTTATTTTAACAGCTATCTGCTTAAGTTCCTAATCTTAAGTTTCTGGTCTTAAGTTTCTGGTCAGTAAGTCATGATGAAGATGACTTTAGCATGGTCATTATGTTTTGGTCATTTTAGTCATTTTAGTCATTCAACCGATAAAATCGCATCTAAGCTTTCACTGACATTTTTAGAGTGAATGTTGGTTTTTAGCTCAAGTAGGCGTGCTTTGACATTGACTTGTTTCGAGTTTATCAATGTGTGCCAGTGAGAGACACTTTGTAGCAGTCTTGAAGCCAAAACTGGGTTGATGTCATCAAGCTTACCAATGGCTTGACAATACAGCTCAATACCATCGGTTGACCAAAATGCCACTGGACGATTGGCAAAATTTGTCAATACCGCACGCACTCGGTTGGGCGTATGCCAATCAAATTGTTCATGGTGCATTAGGGCTTGGATTTCTGCCACAGACACATCATGCTTGCCTGCTTGCACGGCAAACCATAAATCCACTGCCAACGGTTCATCTGAAAATGTGTGATAAAAATGCGACAGTTGTGTTTGGGCGTTATTCATGTTAATTAGGGTTTGTAATGCCCCTTGTCGCTCAGTCATACAGTGGGCATCTGCGTACTGTTGGGTGGCAAATGTCATGGCTTGTTTTTGCTCAATAAAGCCAAGAAGGTACAAGCACACATTGCGTAATGCTCGCTTGCCTCTGGCGTTGGGGCTATCCACATAACTTTCTGCTTGGCTATGTTGATATGCGGTTATCAGAGTGTCTTGTAAGGCAGTTGCCATGTGTTTAATAAAGGCATCTCGTTTGTTTTTAATAAGCATTGGGTCATAATCATGGCTAAGTCCAGTTGCCAGCTCATTTTCATTTGGCACATCAAGCATATAAGATGCCAACATGGGATCTGACTGCGTCAACTCTGCTAAGACCTGATTTAAAGTAGCAAAATAACGCTGGTGTTCATCACGAAGTGCGTCAACCACGTTGCCACCACCATGAATACCATCATCATTGCCATGTCTGAGTAAGCGATTAACCACCCCTTGCCCTGCCTGCCAACGGTTATAGCCATTGGTTTCATTGGCAATTAAAAATAACAAATCATCAGTGGATTGAGCAAAGTCCACCGTTACAGGTGCGCTAAAATTGCGAAATACTGATAACACAGGGTCAAGCATTTTATCGACTGTTGGCAACACAGTCGATAAGTCAAGCTCAAACGTTTGGTTGTCTTGGGTTATCAAAAGCGTCTGTTCAAACACAAGGTTGCCTGTCTGCCTATCAAACACCGCCATGTCCATAGGAATGGGCAAAGCAACAGGCTTGGGGTGTCCTGTTACTGCTCGAGTGTGTTGCTTGATGCTCAAATTCAGCTGAGCGGTGGTGGGATTAAAGTCTTGTTCAATGTGAACATTAGGCGTGCCTGCTTGACGATACCATGGCATAAAGTCAAGAACGTGAACATCTTGGGTGGCAAGGGCTGACAAAAAATCTTCTACCGTTACCGCTTGACCATCATAACGCTTAAAGTATTCATTCATGCCTGCACGGTATTTTTGTTCACCAAGTAAGTTTGCCAACATTCGAACAATTTCCGCCCCTTTTTCGTACACGGTGGCGGTGTAAAAGTTGTTAATCTCAATAAAACTCTCTGGACGGACAGGATGAGCCAATGGGCTGGCATCTTCAGCAAACTGGCTTGTCCGCAATATCGCCACATCTTCGATGCGTTGTACACTGGCAGATTGTTGGTCAGCAGAAAAAGACTGATCACGATAGACGGTCAAGCCTTCTTTTAAGCACAGCTGAAACCAATCTCGGCAGGTAATGCGATTGCCCGTCCAGTTATGAAAATATTCATGAGCAATGATTGCCTTGACTCTAAAGCTTCTGGCATCGGTGGTGGTGGCAGGTTCAGACAACACACAAGCGGTGTTAAAGATGTTCAAGCCCTTATTTTCCATTGCCCCCATATTAAATTGACTGACCGCCACAATCATATAACGGTCTAAGTCATAAGCTCGCCCATAGTTCACTTCATCCCAACGCATGGCATCTTTTAAGGCAGTCATTGCCACATCACACTTACTGATGTCTTTGGGTTTGGCATAGATTTGCAACAAAACATCTCTGCCTTCACTGGTGATATGATTGTCTTCTAATACCGCCAAATCAGCAATCACACAAGCAAACAGATAGCTGGGCTTTTTGGTGGGGTCATGCCACACAGCATAATGACGATTGCCAGCATTGCCAGAATTGGCATCGCTAATCTCACCTGCTTCAATAAGGTTGCCATTGGCAAGCAAGGTAGGATAGCGTTTGTCTGCTTCGATGCGAGTGGTGTATTCACATAACACGTCTGGTCGGTCAATAAAATAGGTGATTTTTCGAAAGCCTTCAGGCTCACACTGGGTTACATACATGGTATCATCACCCTCTCCTGCTCGATACAAGCCTTCTAGGGCGGTGTTGTGATTGGGGTCGATTTTGACACGAGTGAATAAACTAAAATCATCAGGCACATCGGTTATCATCAGACTGGTGGCATCGGTGTGATAACGCTCTTTGGGCAGTGTTTGCCCATCAATGGCAATGTCAATCAGCTCAAGCCCCACACCATCAAGGGTTAAACCCCCTTGATAATCAGCATCTTGCTTTTGAATGTGTAGATGACTGCTTACCAATGTGTGCTGGTCATACACTTGAATGGTCAAGTCCGCTTGGGCAATGTTAAATGCTGGGGCTTGATAATCTTGCAAATATATTTTTTGATATGCTTGAGCAGATGACGCATCTGCTGACATATTGTCTGAACTGCCTGTTGGGGCATCAGGCAGTTGTGAGTTGATGACTTCAATGTCATTGGTGGTTTTGCTGGTGGTTTCTGACATAACATACCCTTTTGATAAAATTTTTATAAAAATTAATAAACAAATCACTAAAAATGACCAAACTAAAAACAAGGTCATTTTACTCAATGGCTAAGTGGCTATATTTAAGTTATTTAAGTTGCTAGATTTAAGTGGCTATTAAGTGGCTGTGTTGTCGCTACGTTTGCTTCAACTCATTTCAATTCATTCAAGCTCACCCAAACTTACCCTATCTTGCCCAGCATAATCTTGTACGGTGCGGACATTGTGATAACCATAAGTATCAAATATGTTCCTAACCGCTTTCGCCTGTGTGTACCCATGCTCAATCGCCAACAGTCCATTGACCTGCAAATATGCCCTTGCTCCCATAATGATGCTCTCAATGTCTGCCAAACCCTGCTTATCTGCCACCAAAGCGGTGATGGGTTCTGCAGTTAAATTAGCAAGGTGAGCATCGGCTTTATCAATATAGGGAGGATTACTGACAATCACCATAAACTTATCATCATCATATTGGGGTATTGGCAAATCATTGAACCAATGACTTTGTAAAAATGTGATTGATGTTTGGGTTAAATCTAAATTTTTTGAATCATTCAAATTGCTTAGGCTATTTTTTTTGGCAATGGTCAATGCTTGTGGGCTGATATCAGTGGCAAATACTTGCCATGATTGGCTGTTAAAATATTGCTGATGTTTTTTGTGTTGACGTTGATTAAGCTCAAACGCCAGACTGATGGCAACACAACCAGAGCCAGTTCCCATGTCCAACAGCTTCAATGGCTGATGCTGGTTTGTTTGCCAACGATGTTGAGCATCTTGCGACTGTTGCTCAATCCATATCAACACTTGCTCAACCAACACTTCCGTATCAGGACGAGGTATCAGCGTGTGTTCATTGACTGCAAAATCCAACCCCCAAAACGCCTGAACCCCCGTCAAATATGCCAAAGGTGTGCCTGCTTGCATCTTATTCATGCCTACCTGCCAACGTGTGTATTCATCATCACTGAGCAAATGGTCATCATCACTGATTAAAAAACCACTGGGCTTGTCAATAATATGCAGCAGCCAATCTCTTTGCCAATGTGTCGGCAAATCAGCATAAATACTGGTGAACTGAGCTTTGAGTTGTTTGATGGTTAATGACATATTTGGTTTTTTGGTTTTTTGGTTTTAGTTTTTTGGCACTTCAGCAATGTCCATCTTCTTATCTACCCAATAAATCAGCCCCAAAATGGGTATGCCAATGGCAAAGGTAAAGATAAAGAAAA
Source organism: Lwoffella lincolnii (assembly GCF_037201985.1). Lineage (NCBI taxonomy): Bacteria > Pseudomonadati > Pseudomonadota > Gammaproteobacteria > Moraxellales > Moraxellaceae > Lwoffella > Lwoffella lincolnii. Next base: position 1,042,204 of record NZ_CP147511.1, read on the forward strand.
ATAGATAACCCATGTTGTCCACAATCGCCCCAGAATAACCGCCCAACACCTTAGGCAACAGCGTCATCAATGAACTAAAAATGGCATACTGCACAGCGGTAAAACGAATGGAAGTCAATGCCGATAAAAAAGCAATGAACACGGCACTGGCAAGCCCAGCAGCCAAATTATCAAATATCACCGCCACATACATGTACATCAGCTCACCTGGGTGTAAGGTCAACAGAACAAACAATAAATTGGTAACACATGCCAATATCGCACCCACCATCATGGCTCGCATGATACGCATCTTTTGTGCCAAAATACCACCCAAAAACCCCCCAACAATCACCATCACCACACCCACCAACTTCACCGCTGTGGCAATGTCAGTTTTACTAAAGCCCATGTCTTGATAAAACACGTTGGAGATGACCCCTGCAACAATATCAGAAATGCGATACAACCCAATCAATGCAAGGAGCAACATCGCTTGTGAGCCATAACGACGAAAAAAATCCAGTACTGGCTCAATCCAAGTGGCAAATGCCACCTGCTTATCCACCAATTTGGCCTGTACCAACGCATAACCTGTTACCAACGCCAGCCCCAACGCCAACACCAAATGCACCACTTCCAACAAAAATCCCATCAATGGGCTGTCCACTTTTGGTAACAATGAACCAGAAAGCTTAAACACCATGATAAACGCCATCACTGACAACACAAACACCGCCACCAAACGCACATAATCACTGGTTTGACCCATCTGGCGTATTTCTTGGTTAATGGGTTCTGTTGTTAGCATCGGCTCTTTTATCAATGGTTCTTTTATCAGTGGCTCTTTTATCAATAATGTGGTCAATATGCCCACACCCATCACCGCCGCCATGATAAAATAAGTGTTACGCCAAGCAGGATAATGATAAACCGCTTCGGTTGAACCAAAACTGTCTGCCAAATATAACGCCCCTGCTCCCGCCACAATCATGCCCAACCGATAACCTGCCGTATACATGGCAGACAACACCGACTGCATATTAAGGGGTGCTGACTCAATGCGATACGCATCAATCACAATGTCTTGGGTGGCAGAAGAAAAGCCCAACAGCACCGCTGCCATTGCCATCATCGGCAGCAAAGACTGTTCAGCAGGGTTAATGCTTGCCATCAAAACAATGGCCAACACCACCCCAATTTGGGATATCAACATCCACGCCCGTCTGCGTCCCATTTTAGCGGTCAGCACAGGCAATGGCACAGCATCTATCAAAGGCGCCCAAATAAACTTAAACGAATAGCCCAAAGCTGCCCAACTGAACATGGTTACCACACTGCGATCAACCCCAGCTTCTCTTAACCACAATGACAGACTTGAGAATATCAACAAAATGGGAATGCCAGCAGAAAAACCCAAAAACAGCATGATCAACGCACGGCAATCAAGATAAGCCATCATCGCCTGTTGCCATGATTTTTTTGTCATGGTGGTGGTGATGTGTGGTACGTCTAACGCTTGCTGGTCTGAAATTTGCTTGGCTGGCACAGATTCGATGATTGGATTGGGTGGCTGATTGGAAGGTTGCTTGTCGGTATGGTTCATGCAAGTTCTCAAAAATCAAATCTAAACATCTCAATAACGCCATGGCAATATTGAGCAATTTATAATTAAGTGTGTTATGGTAATTCAAATCATATTATAATGCCATACATGGATAGCGTTATCTGCATAAACTCTCATTGAAACAGCCATTTTTTTATGGCTATTTTCATGGTCATGGTAAAACATCACTTTTATAAAACACCACTTTAATAAAATAATAAGGACATCACATGCTTTATCCTGTTGCCATCAAACCCCATGACGGTCAGTTTGTCGCTAAATTACCTGACATTCCTTCACTTGAGATTACCAGTAACAGCATGGCAGACACCATCGCCCATGCCCGCCAAGCGGTATTTGCTTATCTAAGCGATTGCATCGACCAAGACAACGCCCTGCCTCAAGCCAGCGATATTAACACTCATTTGGTTGATACAAAATACGCAGGCTGGACATGGGCAATCATCAGTGTGAATAAACACAGCTTAGTCGGTGAAGACATCGAACTGACCATCAATGTTAGCCAACGTCTATATGATAAAATCAGTGAACATATAAAAAACAGTGATGACGATTTACAAGCATTTTTAATCAACGCCATCAAAGATGCCCTAAAATAAACGCATCAATCAGCCAAATATAGTCAGCCAAATACGAGAACCACACATTCATGTCCCTTGACATCATCATCAATCAACGTCATTTACAAATCCAGCTAAAACAGCTAGAAACCGTCTGGCACACCGTCATCAATGGCTACAACTTAAGCCAAGCTGCCAACGTCTTACATACCAGCCAATCTAACTTATCCAAACACATCTCCGCTCTTGAAAGTCAATTAAAAACCAATGTCTTTATCCGTCAAGGTAAACGACTGACAGGCTTAACCGAAGTTGGACAAGCCATACTGCCACATATCGAAACAATTTTTACCGAAATTCGCACCATCGAAAACATTACCCTAGACCACACCAATCCACTAGAAGGCACCTTGACCGTTGCCACCACCCACACGCAAGCACGCTATGTGTTGCCCCAGATAGTCATGGCATTTCGCCATCGCTATCCCAAGGTCAATTTGGTGCTGCAACAAGCCGACCCAGAGAGCATCGCCCAAATGGTCATTCGTGGGCAAGCCGACATTGGCATTGCCACCGAAGCTTTGCTAAACAACGACTATTTACGATGCACTCGCTATTATGACTGGTCGCATAAGGTGATTGTGCCAAAAAATCACCCATTAGCCACAGAAGACCGTTTGGGTTTGCCCCTAGACTTACCAACTTTGGCAAGCTATCCCATCATCACTTATCATGGTGGTTTTACAGGACGTGGGGTGATTGATGACACCTTTTTAAATGCTGGACTAACGCCTGATATTGTGCTGGCAGCACTCGATGCTGATGTCATCAGCACCTATGTGGCAGCAGGGCTTGGGGTAGGCATCATTGCCCAGATGGCTTATGAACCAACGCATTATGCCAATTTAACCGCACTGGACATTGACGCATTTGGGCGATTTACCAGTTGGATAGCCGTGCGTGATGATGCCAAAGTGCGTGAATTTGGACAGGCGTTTATTCACTTATGTCAACAACAGTTTGATGGGGTTGGCAAGTGATTTGTATGCCAAGTGATTTGTATGCGATGTGTTTGCGACCAATTTTCAAATGACTGTTTTTAAGGATAAAGTGCCAAAATGAATCATCAGCCAACACCAAAATTATCTTATCTGGACTTAGCTCCCATCGCCGAAGGGCGTTCGATTGCTGATGGGGTTAAACAAACCGTTGCCATTGCAAAAACAGCTGAAAAAGCAGGGTTGCATCGCTATTGGTTAGCAGAGCATCATAACATGCCTGCCGTTGCCAGTGCTGCCACCGCTGTACTACTGTCGCACATTGGTTCTCAAACCAGTCGCATTCGCATCGGCTCAGGTGGTGTGATGTTGCCCAATCATTCACCATTGGTGATTGCTGAGCAGTTTGGCACATTACAAGCCTTGTATGGCGACCGCATCGACTTAGGTTTGGGCAGAGCCCCCGGCTCTGATGGGGCAACATTTAGAGCATTACGGCGTACCATGCACAGTGCTGATGGCTTCCCACAAGATGTGCAAGAGCTGATGGGTTATCTGTACGCCAGCGATGCCAGCAATGATGTTACCGCCTACCCCGGTATGGGCAGTCGTGTGCCAGTGTGGATATTAGGGTCATCACTGTTTGGGGCCAATTTGGCCGCCAAATTGGGCTTACCTTATGCGTTTGCCAGCCACTTTGCCCCTAGAATGATGGGTGATGCCATTGCCCATTATCGACAAAACTTCCAGCCATCTACCCATTGCCAACAGCCATATGTCATGCTTGCCGCCAACTTACTGCTGGCAAATGATGCTGACGAAGCCCATTATCACTTCACATCGGCTCAACAAAGTGCTTTACAACTGGTGCGTGGTAATTTGGGTAAAGTGCCAAGACCTGTTGCCAATATGGACACACTGTGGCACCCACAAGAGCAGGCATTTGTAGAGCAAAGCCAAGCAGTCTCTTTTATTGGTGGTGTTGATGACGTCAGACCCAAGCTTAGGCAATTCATTGACACATATCGTCCTGATGAACTGATTGTCGCTGCCAATATTTGGGAACAAGACATGCGTCTTGCGTCCATTGAGCTGACCAGCACGCTTGAATTGTTTGCTTTAAACTGATATTTGCGTTGCACTGATGTTTGCGTTGCACTCAGCAAGTTAAACCATATCGCATCACATCCACCCCATTGCCCTTAACACCGCTGACCCCACCGCCATACTTATCATACTAAATATGGTGGTAAATGCGATGATGTTGGCGGCTAAAATTTCATTACCACCCATGGCTTTTACCATGACATAACTCACCACTGCTGTGGGGGCAGATACCATCAAAAACAACACCCCCATTTGTACCTTTGCCATATCAACCATGTCAGCAGTCTCGTTGGCATGGGGAATAAACGCCACTCCCCCTATCAAGCCAAAGACCCAACCGACCAATACCGCCAACATAGGGGCAATAAAAATACGAATCAGACTTGCCTGCATCGACACACCAGATAAACTTAACATGTCTTTAAAATTCACGGTTGCTCCAGCACAAATCAGAGCAAGCGGCAAAGCAACCCTTGCCAATAATTCACCCACATTGACAACAGATGCTGGCAGTGTTGGTACATCTAATGCCTTAGCAATCACCGCCAGAAATAAAGCAATATTCAGTGGGTTTTTAATAAGATTAACCCCAAGCAAAGACAAAGTTTGTGCCGTGGTTTTAGATTGATTTTTAAACTGACGACTGTCATGATGGCTTAACGTCATGACCGCCAACACATTAAACAGCACCATCAACACCCCCATATATACCGCCCCAATACCCAAACCCACTTCCCCATAAGCATTGTGTATCGTTGCCAAAGCAATGATGGCGATATTACTGCGAAACACCCCTTGCACAAACACACCTTTATCTTCTGACTTGGTGATAAAATAATGTGCATACACTTCAGCCCCAACAAACAACAGCAATGTTACCACCACCCCAGCCCCTATCAATGGTAACTGTGCTTTAATATCCACCTGCGTATTGAATAAACTTAAAAATAATAAACATGGCAAACTGTATTGAAACACCAAATGTGATGCGTCATTAATAAACTCTCGACTGATTTTATGATGCCATCGTAAGAAAAACCCCAATCCCATTAACAACAAACTTGGCAACACAATAGAAAAAGCAAAGCTGGCAGAACTGATTAAAACAGACATAACTTCTCACATCATTTTAAACCCTGTCTTGTTTTCATGGTGTTTTATCAATGTATTTCATCAATGGCAGGCACTTTACAAATCACACATAACATTTGATAAAACGACGAAACCAACACATGGTTGCACGAATAAATAATAAATACGCCATAAATCAATTGCGTATTGTAAAGAACATTCTTATAAAATCATGTGCATAATTCATCTATCCTAATGCCAAATTAAAATATGCCCCCCATTTTGATAAAAAACCACATAATACGATTGCAAACCATGATTTGTAAACACAGGATTTTTATGGCTATAAAAGGTTGCCCCCCCCCCCTTAAATTTGATAGAATAGCAAAGATTTGTTTAGTTTTCTTAATAAAAAAAGTAACATCTATTGATAAAAATTAACAAGTCACATAAGCAAATTAACCATGTTTATTTTGATTAGGATATTTCTTTATGAGTAATCCCAGCACAACCATTCAACCTCTAGATTTTAGTGCAGCATTAAAAGCTCATGCAGACTGGAAAGGCAAATTAAGAGAAGCCATTAATAATGAAGAGACCCTAGATGAAGCCAAAGTGTCTCGTGATGATTTATGTGTCTTAGGTGTTTGGCTTTATGATGAAGATAACGTAAACGCCTTGGCTGCTCTTGAGAGTTATCGCCACTGCAAACAAAAACATGCAGAATTCCACAAAGAAATCGGTAAAGTAGCAAAAGAAATCAATCGAAAAAATTTTGATAAAGCCAAAGAAATGATTGGTGCAGGTTCAGAATATTCTGATATCAGTACTGATATTGCACTATCATTACACCAGTTGAAAAAAGATGCTAACGTATCTTAAGATATTTTTTTGAATAAACCCTAAAAGCCATGAGCATAATATACGATGATGCTCATGGTCTCAAATGATAGATAAAATCTAAAAATACTAAAACACCAAGCCCATACGTTATCCCTAGTCATGTTCAGACGACATCAAAGCCATCTGACTTTTACGCTGTTTTTTTACCGTCATGGCAAGTAATTGAATCGCAGCAGGAGTAACGCCACTGATGCGACTGGCTTGAGCCAATGTAGCAGGGCGAATTTGGGTTAATTTTTGAATGATTTCATGAGATAACCCAGAGATACTGGCATAGTCAAAATCCACAGGCAATGCTGTGTTCTCAAGACGTTTCATCTGCTTAATATCATCTTGTTGACGGTCGATATAACCTGCGTATTTAACGGTAATTTCAATCTGCTCCCCCACCTGTTTATCCACTTGGCCATCAGTAATACTGGCAATATCAGCAAAGGTTACATGGGGACGTTTTAGCAAATCATAGGCAGTGGCTTCTTTAGACAGATGTTCACCTGTTTGCTGAGCAAAGCGTTCACCAAGTTCATTTTGTGGCGTTGCCCACAACTCTTTTAGTCGTGATGTTTCTTGGGCAATGGCATCTATTTTACGATTGAATGAATCCCATCGGACATCATCAATCAAGCCAAGTTGTCGCCCAATGGCAGTTAAACGTTGGTCTGCATTATCTTCTCTTAATAGTAGGCGATATTCTGCTCGACTGGTAAACATGCGATATGGCTCTTTTGTGCCATTGGTAATTAGGTCATCTACCAACACACCAAGATAAGCTTGGTCTCGTCTTGGTGTCCATGGTTCACGCCCTAAGCTTGCCAAAGCAGCATTTAACCCTGCCAATAAACCTTGAGCTGCTGCTTCTTCATAGCCTGTTGTGCCATTGATTTGCCCTGCAAAATACAACCCATCAATGGACTTGGTCTCAAGAGTGGGTTTAAGATTTTGTGGGTCAAAATAATCATATTCTATGGCATAGCCAGGGCGAGTTAGGTGGGCATTTTCTAAACCTTTCATTGTACGGATAAATTCAAGTTGCACATCAAACGGCAAACTGGTTGAGATGCCATTAGGATACAATTCATGCGTGGTTAAACCTTCAGGCTCAATAAAAATTTGATGACTGTCTTTATCCGCAAAACGGTGAATCTTATCTTCAATGGACGGGCAATATCTGGGGCCTACTCCTTCTATCTGTCCACTAAACATAGGGCTTCTGTCCAGATGATTGCGAATGATGTCATGTGTTCGCTCGTTGGTGTGGGTAATATGACAATTGATTTGGCGCGGGTGCATGGCAACATTGCCCATATAGCTCATCGTAGGCAAAGGTGTATCTCCAGGCTGTGGGGTCATCACACTAAAATCCACCGTACGAGCATCAATGCGAGCAGGCGTGCCTGTTTTTAGGCGTCCCACAGGTAACTTCAGTTCACGCAAACGGTCAGCCAATCGAATCGATGGCGGATCACCTGCTCGCCCACCCTTGGCATTTTGTAAACCAATATGAATAACCCCACCCAAAAACGTCCCTGATGTGAGCACCACCTGCTCACAACCAAACTCAATGCCCGTGGCAGTCACCACGGCCACCGCCTTACCATTATCCATCAAAATATCGTCTGCTCCCTGCATAAACAGGTCAAGATTGGGCTGATTTTCCAACATATGACGAATGGCAGCTTTATACAAAATACGGTCCGCTTGGGCTCTGGTTGCTCGTACCGCTGCCCCTTTACGGCCATTAAGTACTCGAAATTGAATGCCCGATTTGTCCGTTGCCAATGCCATCGCCCCACCCAGAGCATCCACCTCACGCACCAAATGTGATTTACCAATGCCACCAATGGCAGGATTGCAACTCATCTGCCCCAAAGTTTCAATATTATGGGTGAGCAACAATGTGGTTGCTCCCATGCGTGCCGATGCCAATGCCGCTTCTGTGCCTGCATGACCACCACCAATGACAATGACATCATAATGTTTAGGATATCGCATGGGTTACCTCGTTTGTTGCTTATTTATTATGAAAGAAAAAATTTGTTATAAAAAAAATTGTTATGAAAGAAAAAACCGCTCATTATAGTCAATTTTATCGCCAATTTTGTGAAAAATTGACACATGACTGTTTTTTAAATTTAAACAGACATAAGCTTAAACAAAAAAACCCCAATCACCAGATTGAGGCCTGTGAGTTAAGATAAAGGTTAAGCTTCTGGGCTATGTGCTTCTACCATGGGTGCAAGCTCACCTGCTTGGTACATTTGTAAAATAATATCACTACCACCTATCAACTCACCGTTAATCCATAACTGTGGAAAAGTTGGCCAGTTGGCAATCAAGGGTAAAGTGGCACGAATTTCTGGATTTTCTAAAATATTAACAAAAGCAAATGGTCGACCGATTTGCGTCAATACCTCTATGGCACGAGCAGAAAATCCACATTGTGGAAATTGTGGTGTGCCTTTCATGTATAACAACACTTTATGTTCTTGAATTTGACTTTCAATGAGTGATTTGATTTCTGGATTGATGTCATTCATGATGATTCCAAATTGATGGCAAATGTATTTTATGAAAACTGTATAAATGTCTATTAAAGCCTTGACAATCATATCTAATCTCAACACAAATTGCAATCCATCAAGCACAACTCACCATGGTTAATTGACCGACTGATTAACCATTTCAATTTGACCCTCTCCCCTAGCTAAAGCAAGGGGATTCCCAATATCGCTACTGGGTGTTTCCTAATTCAACGAGATTGGCTTATGCAGACTAACTACACAAGACTGACATTCTCTCCAAAGGCAAGCCCCGCAAGCCCTGCGGTTAATATATTTTTGGCAGCATTGACATCACGGTCATGGGTAGTCTTGCACTCAGGGCAATCCCAATGGCGAGTATCAAGACTTAAAAAAGGCAAAGTGTATCCACAATGACAACAGCGTTTAGAGCTTGGGAAAAACTGGTCTATTTTGACTAAGCTTCTACCTGCCCAATCAGCTTTGTATTCTAATTGTTGGATAAGTCTACCCCAACTTGCATCCGCAATATGCTTGGCAAGCGTGGGATTTTTAATCATGTTTTTTACTCGCAGTGACTCAACACAAATCACTTGGTTATCGTTGACTAATTTGCGAGATAACTTATGCAAGTTATCTAATCGACAATCTAAGATTTTGGCATGAATACGGGCTACTTTCATTCTTGCTTTGGCACGGTTAGCCGAACCGAGTTTTTTGCGACTCAAGGCTTTTTGAGCCTTAGCAAGTTTGGTAGCGTATTTGGCTGTTAGGCGAGGATTGTCAATTTTAAGACCACTGTCGGTAACAAACATATGTTTAATGCCAACATCAATACCAATGGTGGTATCAGATTTTGGCAAAATTTGATTATCAAATTCACACAGGCACGACACAAAATATCGTCCTGCACAGTCTTTAGTGATTGTGATGGTACTTGGCTCGCTTGGCAGCTGCCTAGACCAACGAACATTAAGCGGTTGTTTGCTTTTGGCAATAAAAAGCTGACCGTCTGTGTATTTAAAAGCACTTTTGGTAAATTCAGCCGATTGCTTGTGAGTTTTCTTTTTGAATGTTGGGTATTTAGCACGACCCTCAAAGAAGTTTTTAAAGGCGGTTTGTTGATGTCTAAGTACTTGTTGGGTGGGAACACACGAAACATCATTCAAAAAAGCAAATTGAGGTTGTTTTTTAAGCCAAGTCAATCTGGCATTGGCTTGAATATAGCCAATTTTAGTTTTGCTTTGGTAGTATTCATCAGTACGCCAACGCAAAATCGTGTTATAGACAAACCGCACACAGCCAAAGGTTTGAGCAAGCAGTTTGGCTTGTTCATCAGTTGGGTAAAAGCGGAATTTGTAGGCACGATGTTTCATAGCTCACATTTTATCATTAAAAATGTGAAATATCAATTTAACAACACAGCACTTCCTCCATGCCCTAAAGTGCATGGTTTCCACGCTAGGAGGATTTGATGAACCAGCTAAATTAAAAGTTGCATTTATAAATAAAAATGATTATTATTTATCTAACATGTTTCTTAAATGTAACTCATCAAACCAGTTTAACTCAGTCATCATCTTCTTTTACTGTTATCTAAGATTGGCTTATTAGTCCATATGGCTAACTTGCTGTAAGACAACATATTGTAAAGCTGACAAGATATCGTAAAACCAACCCAGTACAGGACAACATCATGAAACAACTCTCTTTTAGCGCACTTGCCATCATCGCCACAACGTTTGCAAGTTTATCCTCCATTCACACACAAGCTTATACACAAGCTCACACACAAGCTGTCCAACTCAATCAATCCATCAACATACAAAAACAGGCAACAAACTTTCTAAAAAACTACAGCGTGTTGGCACAAAAAAGCTATCAAGCCAGCCTAAACGATGCCAAAATATTGCAAAAAGCTTTAGAGCGATTTGCCAAATATCCAACTCAACAAAACTTAAATGCCGCCAAAGAAGCATGGTTACAGGCCAGAGAAAGTTATGGTTTGACAGAAATTTTTCGCCTATCACAAGGTCCTATCGATGCTGAGGAAGGTTGGGTGGCAGAGATTTATGGCAATTTAGAGGGGCAAATCAATGCGTGGCCATTAGATGAACACATGATTGACTATACCATCGATGCCGATGGCAATCGCACACAGGGCAACATCATTGATGCCACGGGTCTATTCACACCAATAGGAGAAAATGCCCAAGCGGTTGATATCACTGACATCACCCCTGAAGTATTGACCGAACTTAATGAAAATGGCGGCGAGGCCAATGTTGCAACAGGTTACCATGCCATTGAATTTTTATTATGGGGGCAAGACCAAGACTATCATAATTTTATAGAAGACACCATCACCCATGGTCCAATGACAGCTGGGCAACGTCCATTAACCGACTTCACAACTGACAAAAATGCAAAACGACGTTTGGCGTATCTGACGGCGGCGGCTCAAAAATTGGTTGACGACTTACATACCGTAACCCAAGCATGGCAACCAAATGGCTTATATTACAACGCTCTAAATGGCAGACTTATGGGCAAACATGCGGATAAAAATATAGATAAAAAAACTGCCTTAAAAGATATTTTTACAGGCATGGGGGTTTTTATCAAATCTGAGCTTGCCAACGAACGCATCGCCGTTGCTGTGCTAACACCCAGTGAAGAAGATGAACATTCTTGTTTTTCTGATAATACCCACCGAGACATCATGCAAAATTTTGCTGGATTTAAAAATGTTTTGTATGGCACTTATCAAGGTAAAAAAATTGGACGTATCGCCTTAATTGACACCTTAAGTCCCAATGAACAAAAACAAATCAATCAAATGATTGCAAGCATTGATAAACGCATTGCCACAATCGATCATTTGGCAAAAACCAGCATGCACTTTGATTATCAAATACAACCACAAAATGTGGCATCAACCATGAATATTGTCAGTTTAAAAAATGAGCTACGCCGATTGGGAGATAAAATGGTTGACATTGCCAAAGCTTATCAAATTAATCTGACAACCGATGATGTTACCGACCAAGAAGAGACCAAAATTGAGGGGTAAAACAAAGATTTTGGGAAACATAAAGATTTGGGGTATAAAGATTTTATATGCGATTTGTTGGTGCTTCATCACCAACAGCCATGCCCAAATCTTACCAATCTTACTATCAATGCCATGGTCAGAGACTCGTGAGCATTTACCCAGTAATCAACCCATAGATGGGCTGTCTGATGCTGATATGGATAAATTCATGCTTGGACGCTCTTTTTTTACCATTACTTGGGTTGCTGCCCCCAGTGCCACCACAGCAAGAGATGGCTTAGGCCCATTATTTAATGCCAATGCTTGTGTTGCTTGTCATCGTGCCACTCGACATAAACAAAGCTTTAACGATGACGGCAATCACAGTCGCATTTTGGTATTTAAGTTATCACAACCCAACAAACACCATTATGGTCAGTACCAACAAATGACTCCCACCGATTCCATTTATGGCAGTCAATTAGCGGTTAATGGCATTCATGGTGTTCCTTTTGAAGCCAAAACAGACATTGTGTGGCAATATGGTCAACAAACGTTAGCAGATGGCACGGTGGTTCATTTACGCAAACCCATACCCAAGGTCAGTGATTGGCAATATGGCACACCCAATTCACAAACACGCATTAGCTTGAGAATTGCTCCTTTATTAGTGGGGCTTGGTCTTTTACAGAAAATTCCTGATGAAGACATACTGTCAGCAGTTGATGAAAAAGACAGCAATCAAGATGGTATTTATGGCAAAGTGAATTATGCCCCTGACATTGGCAATCACGATGTTGGCAATAACCGCCTTGCCATTGGGCGGTTTGGACATAAAGCATCTATGCCCAGCGTTTTGATGCAAACCGCTGATGCCGCCATTAACGACATGGGACTGACCAACCCTTTGCACCCTAATGAAAACTGTACTTGGCAACAAACTGCCTGTGTCAATGCCCCACGTCCACGCCCAACCCCAGAAGGAGATTTGGACTTGCCAATGGGTCGCCTACAAGCCATTGCTTTTTATTTACAACATCTTAAAGCCCCTAAAAACATCGCAGACAACAGCAAACGTAACGGACAGGCTCTATTTAAAACATTACAATGTGCCACTTGTCATACTCCCATACAAAAAACTCATGATGGCATCATATTTCAACCTTATAGCAACTTATTGTTGCATGACATGGGGCCGGATTTGGCTGATGCCCGCCCAGAATATGATGCCACCCCACAGCATTGGCGAACCACGCCTTTATGGGGATTGGGTGCAAAAAGCCGTGCTAACATACCATTATTACATGATGGACGTGCCAACACCGTTACTGAAGCCATTTTATGGCATGGTGGTGAAGCAGAACAGGCAAAACAGGCATTTATCCAACTGAACAAAACACAACGTCATGATTTGTTGGACTTCTTAAACACGTTATAATTAACCATGTTCACCATCACCAACATAAGGGCAGTTTGATGCCGCACGCCATAAAACATCTCGGACTCATCATCATCATCGCTGTTGGCTTAAGCACCCTCGCCATTGCCCAACAAGAACAAGACAGTCATCAACAACATGAACAAAAGCATCATGAACAAGAACAACAAGCACTGGCCAGTATTTATGATAATGTTTTGCAAAAAAATGCCAATATCGCCTTGAACAGCTGTCAACAACTGGCAACAACACTACAACAGTCAACAGCTGGGGTGCGTTCCCAAACGATTGATGAGCATTTTAAAGATTTGGCATTAAACTGGAAAAAAGTTGAAGCTACTTACATTGCAGGTGATTTTGATGTGCATGTCATTGACACCCCACGTTATATTGACATATTTCATATTGGTAATGAAAACATTCATGAGCAGATGCAAAAAGTATTGAGCAGTCATAGCAAACCTGAAGTTGCTCTATTTAAAAACTCTTACAAAACCATCAATGCTCTGGAAGTCGTTTTATATCAAGACGAGCATCTTAATCAACGAGACTTACACATTGCTCACGCCATCAGCCAACATATTTGTCAACATCTGGACACCATCAAACACACCTATCAACATAAAAGAGTGGATTACTTAAATCAGCCCAAACTTTCTTTATCCAAGATAATCAACACGCTGGCGAATCAAAGCCATTTTTTAAAAGAATGGCGGATTGCTGATGTGGCTGGATTATCCAAAAAATATCAAAACAATCCAGATAAAAAACGGGCAGAGTTTTATCTCAGTGGGTTGAGTGTGAATGCCATTGATGCCATTTTGCAAGCTCAATCTGAGCTGATTGACCAACAAGATTACTTCAATTTGGTTGACATTACTCAGTTATACCATGCCCAAAAACCATTAAATGACAACCAAAAGTTGCTAAAAGATGCCCGTCATCAAATACAACACCTAACCATTGATGAACTTGCAATGGACAACCATAAAAGCACCCAACTGTATGACACCATTCACCAGTTACAAATTGGCTATTATCAGCACTTAATCCATGCCTTACCAATACAGCCAGTCATTCTTGAAGCAGATGGTGATTGATGCAAGCCAATATGCTGTTTATCGACCTGCCTTTAGTCAATGAATATTTGGTTAATCCCAACCAAAGATTATATTGGGTTTATCTGTGTGGTGCTGGTATCTTAACCATGGTGTATTGGCTTTACCACAAACCATCATCAAACAAGCATGTTAAGCATCACGATGTTAGGCATCACGATGTTAGATATCACGATGTTAAAAACCACCTTCGACAATACTGGCTACACCCACAGTCCATACTGGATTACAAATATTTTGTGGTGGCTTGGTTGATTAAAACCCATCTTTTGATGCCCCTAATTTTATCAGCAAAGACGGTTACCACGCTGATTTTTAATGGCTTGACTTACGTTCATGCCCCTTTGCTCCTACCACTGCCAAATTGGACGATTGCCACCATTTATACGTTGATGATATTTATCTTTGGTGAATTTAGTCGCTACTGGCTACACCGTTGGCTACATACCAACCCATTTTTATGGCAATTTCACAAGGTTCATCACAGTGCAACGTTATTAAACCCAATCACTTTTTATCGGGTGCATCCATTGGAAAATTTGTTATTTGGTTTGCGATACGCACTCAGTGTTGGTATGGTTACGGGCATTTGCTTATGGCTTTTTGGCGCACAGTTAAATATCATTACCATATTTGGGGTAAATGCTTTGGTGGCGATGTTTTCCCTGATTGGTGGTAATTTGCGACATTCGCACATTTATCTTGGATACCCCAAATGGCTTGAAATGTGGTTTATGTCACCAGCTCAGCATCAACTGCATCACAGTGTGTCTTGTGGTCATAAAAATTATGGTGGATATTTAAGTGTTTTTGATAATTGGCACAACACGCAAGCTTTTAGTCAAGATTATGCACCGCCAGACACTTTTGGGTTGACAAAGAAAACTGACAAACACCATCGCAGTATTGGCAATCTGTTGTTACAACCATTTTTTGATTGTGGAGCATGGTATGCAAAAAAACAACACGCAAAAAAATCATAACATTCCATATGTTTTGACCACGTTAACGGCAGTTAGCATCACCGTGCTTATGGCTCTGACCAGCACATCGATGTCCCATGCCTTTAATAAAGGCAAGCCGATTGATGGACAAATGCAGATTGATGGGCAACCACTAAAGAATAAACAACGATTGGGGGAAATGTTATTTTTTGACACCCGTTTGTCTAAAAATCAAACCATGAGTTGTGCCACTTGCCACAATCCTGATTTGGCATTCACAGATGGCAGACAAACCGCTGCTAAAGGCATGGTGTCTTTAGGAGATGATGGGCATTCTTTTGGCAATCGCAACACCCCAACGGCAAGTTATGCCCATTTTTCTCCCAATTTTTATTTTGATGACATCAATCAAGCATACGTCGGTGGACAATTTTGGGACGGTCGTGCAGATGACCTAATTGTTCAAGCAGGCCAGCCACCACTGAACCCCATAGAAATGGGTACGGATAAATCTACCATCATTCAGCGACTCAAACAAGATGCCCACTATTTGCATGCGTTTGCCAATATTTATGGTAAAGGCATTTGGCAGGACACAGATAAAGCCTATGATGCCATGACTGATGCCATTGCCTCTTTTGAGACAACACCCCTATTTTCACCATTTGATTCAAAATATGACCGATATTTACAAGGTGAATATGAATTAACACCCTTAGAAGATTTAGGACGAACGTTATTTTTCTCCAACGACAATGTTAATTGTCATCGTTGCCACAAATTGCCTCAGTCAAAAGAAGATGACCAATATGAAACGTTCACCAATTATCAATACCACAATATTGGCGTACCCAGTAACAAACAGATGTTGGCACTGACGAAAGTGGCCACTGATTTTGTTGATTTAGGATTGATGAATCACCCAAAACTGACGCACGATGCCAACCAAAAGGGCAAATTCAAAACGCCAACTTTAAGAAACGTTGCTGTTACCGCTCCTTATATGCACAATGGGGTATTTAAAGACCTAAAAACTGTCGTCTTATTTTATGATAAATATAATAACCCAGATAACCGCATCAATCCTGAAACAAATAAGCCATGGAATGATGCTGAAGTCACGCAAAACATCAGTCTAGAAGAACTCAAAGCTCAAAAGCTGACCGACAGGAAAGTAGAAGCCCTTGTCGCTTTTATGGAGACACTTACTGACAAACGCTATGAACATCTGCTTAAAAAATAAATAAAATTAAAAATAAATGGGAAGAGACATGCTTTTTAGTCTCTTCCAATCGCCCATTAACGTTAGGTTAGATGATGGATTTTAATCATTTGACAGGTTTAATGACTTTGGTTTGATGACTTTATGAATTTGATGACTTTAAAAAATCCAACAAACACTCATGATTAATGTCCTTAATCGATGCTGAACTGGTTAAGGTCATTGCCACCTGCATTTCTTTTTCAAACAAATCCAACAAATTGGTTACCCCCACTTCCCCTTCTGCTGCCAACGCATAGACAAACGCCCGACCAATCATACATAAGTCTGCCCCCATGGCAAGCATGCGCACCACATCCAAACCATTACGAATGCCTGAATCTGCTAAGATTTTGATGTCACCTTTTACCGCATCAGCAATCGCTGGTAAGGCTCTGGCGGTGGACAGCACACCATCTAACTGACGACCGCCATGGTTAGACACCACAATGCCATCTGCACCAAAGCTCACCGCATCTTTTGCATCTTTAGGGTCTAAAATGCCTTTAATCACCATTGGGCCGTCCCAAAAATCTCGTATCCATTGCAAATCTTTCCATGAAATCGATGGGTCAAAATTGGCGGTCAGATAACCGATATAGTCTTCTAAACCAATGGTTTTACCCATGTATTTTGAGATATTACCCAAATCATGCGGACGACCCAATAAACCCACATTAATTGCCCAATGTGGGTGCCATGTGGCTTGCAGGTAACGACGCATGGCAGCATTTGGCCCACTCATTCCTGAGTGAGCATCACGGTATCTTGCCCCAGGCACAGGCATATCCACAGTAAATATCAAGGTGGTACACCCCGCCGCCTTGGCACGCTCCAGCACGTTTTGCATAAAGCCACGGTCTTTTAACACATACAACTGAAACCACATTGGGCGGTTTATCGCTGGCACAACTTCTTCAATCGGACACACAGACACCGTTGATAAGGTAAATGGCAAGCCTTTTTTGTCAGCAGCTTTAGCCGCTTGCACTTCACCACGCTTGGCATACATGCCTGTTAATCCCACAGGCGATAACGCCAAAGGCATGGAGAGACGTTCACCAAAAATCTCGGTGGACAGATCCAAACTTGACATGTCCTTTAAGACCCGTTGACGCAATGCCACTTCCGATAAGTCTGAGACGTTACGCTTTAGGGTGTATTCAGCATAAGCACCGCCATCAATGTAGTCAAATAAAAACCGTGGTAGGCGACGACGTGCCGCTTCTTTGTAGTCATTACCAGATGAGATAATCATATGTTTGTCCTTTAGTAAAGTATAAACCAGTAACTTTGTGATGTATTGTACAAAATATTCATAATTAAAAGTAATAAAATTTTAGAAAACAACAAACTGTTTGACACATATTTTCAGTCATTTTTCGCATCTTTTCTAGTTTTTTCTGGTTTTTTTGAATAAATGGTATTGAATGACTTTTGGATAATAGAGTATTATTTTATTTCTTTAAGATAATTATTGTTAAGCTATCATATATGTATGTTAACAAACAAGATTTAAGAAAGTTATTGTAAATATTATAAACAAGGAGCGTTTGCCCATGTATACTTTTTTGGCATTATTACCAATCCTTATCGTGCTGTTATTGCTGGTCATCATGCGATTACCTGCCAAATATGCAATGGCAGCAACTTACCTCATCACAGCAGCTTTGGCAATATTTGCATGGCATGTTGACATTAACCAAGTTTTGGCTGCCACCACCAAAGGCGTTATCACCGCCATCAGCGTTTTGTTTATTGTGTTTACCGCCATTTTATTGTTAAACACTGTCAAAGAAAGTGGGGCAATTTTAGCCATTCGTAAAGGATTTATGGACATCTCACCTGACCGTCGCATTCAAGTGATTATTGTGGCATGGTTATTTGGCTCTTTAATCGAAGGGGCTTCTGGTTGGGGAACACCCTCTGCTGTTGGAGCACCGTTGTTATTTGCCTTGGGATTTCCTGCCATGGCATCAGTGATGGCAATGCTTATCATTCAATCTACCCCTGTGTCTTATGGTGCGGTTGGGACACCACTGCTGATTGGGGTAAAAAATGGGTTGGATAACAATGCAGACATCATCTCTGCCATTACCCCTGCCACCTTAGATGATTATATTCTACAAACCACCGCCAATGTTGGTATGTTCCATGCGATGATTGGGGTATTAATCCCTTTAATTTTATGTTGCTTTTTAACACGATTTTTTGGTGAAAAACGCTCCTTTACTCAAGGATTACAAGTAGCTCCCTTTGCTTTATTTGCAGGGATTGCCTTTACTGTGCCGTACTTTTTGGTCGCTAAATTTTTAGGACCTGAATTCCCATCATTGGTCGGTGGTTTTATTGGTTTGGCGATTGTTGTGCCTGCTGCCAAAGCAGGATTTTTGCAACCCAAAGAAACCTTTGATTTTCCACAAACGTCAAAATGGCATGAGTCATGGATGGGTGAATTACAACATGACAAACACGATGACAGCGTTGCACCTAAGTTTTCGGTATTGCGTGCGTTTTCACCTTATTTGATTGTCATTATCTTGCTGATTATGACTCGCATTCCAGCCATTGGACTTAAAGGTCTATTAACCAGTGATGCTTTAACCTTAAAGTTTGACAACCTGTTTGGCACAACCATCAGCACAAAAGAGATGTTACTGTATTCGCCTGCTTCTGTCCTGCTTATTGCATCAATTATTTGTATTTTTATCTTTGGCATGAACCAAGCTCAAGTTAAAAAAAGCTGGTCAATATCCGCTAAAACCATGTTGGCAGCAGCACCTGCGTTATTATGCTCCATTCCAATGGTGCAGGTGTTTATCAATTCAGCATCAGCAGCCGATGCCGCCACCGTATTGCCTGCCATGCCTGTGATGCTTGCCCAAAGTGCAGCAGGGGCATTTGGTGATGCTTGGCCACTCTTTGCATCAAGCATTGGGGCGTTAGGAGCGTTTATTGCTGGTTCAAATACGGTAAGCAACATGATGTTTTCATCGTTTCAATGGTCAACCGCCACCCAAATTGGCTTGGATACCGCCATGGCAAGTAAGGTGGTGGCATTACAAGCGGTGGGCGGTGCAGCAGGTAATATGGTATCAGTGCATAATGTGGTGGCAGCGTCTGCGGTGGTTGGTTTAATTAACCGTGAAGGGGCGGTTATTCGCATTACTTTAATCAGCATGAGCTATTATGTGATACAAGCAGGCTTACTGGGCATGGCGTTTATTTTCAATCCCATTTGGTTTATTCCTGCCATTGTTTGGCCAATTGGATTTTTCTTGACGATGGGTAAGCTAAGTGGTAGAAAAGCCAATTGACAAATAAAAAATGAATAAAAAATTGGGCATGTCATTACATGACATTAAGGGACATATCCTATGTTAACATTCATTGGTTTGGCAATTATTCTTGTGATTGTTGGCTTGCTTTTAACAGAAAAAGTATCGCCCATTATTGCCATGGCGCTTGTGCCAATTATCGGTGCGATGGTGGCAGGCTTTGATTTGGCACAAATCAAGGATTTTTATGGTGAAGGGACAAAATCAGTCATTCAGATTGTGATTATGTTCATTTTTGCCATTTTATTCTTTGGCATCATGAGTGACGTTGGTTTATTCCGCCCTTTAATTGATAAGTTGGTTCAACTCACTCGTGGCAATGTCATCGCCGTGAGTGTCGGTACGGTACTGGTGTCAGTAGTGGCACAGCTTGATGGGGCAGGTGCAACCACTTTTTTATTGGTTGTTCCTGCTTTGTTGCCACTGTATAAAAAGCTTCGCATGAATCCTTATATGCTATTTTTATTATTAGCAGCAAGTGCAGGCGTGGTAAATATGCTTCCTTGGGGTGGACCGACAGGACGTGTGGCAACTGTGTTAGAGATGGATGTTAATGAGTTGTATCGCCCATTATTTGGTGTGCAAGTCATTGCTTTAACATACATCACCGCTTTGGCAGTGATTTTGGGCATCAAGGAAAAAAGACGCATTGTGAAAGAGTTTGGAGTACTGCCTGATGTGAGCGAACTCATCAAACCTGCTAAATTAAGTGAAGAAGAACAAAGTTTAGCACGCCCTAAGTTATTTTGGGTTAATGTGGTGATTTTTGTGCTGACCATGGCCGTATTATTTTCAGGCATGCTACCACCTGGGTATGTGTTTATGATTGCCACATCTGTGTTATTGTTGACCAATTATCATAGCCCAAAACAACAGCTGGCTCGCATCAATGCCCATGCAGGTGGTGCGATTGTTATGGCAAGCATTATTTTATCCGCTGGCACATTCTTGGGGATTTTAAAAGGCACAGGCATGCTCGATGCCATCTCTCATGATTTGGTTAAGATACTGCCAAATTCAAGCTTACCCTATTTACATATCATCATCGGTATTATTGGCATTCCGCTTGAGTTGGTATTAAGTACAGATGCGTATTATTTTGGATTATTCCCTGTGGTAGAACAAATCACCACCCAAGCAGGTGTTGCTTCAACATCAGCAGGTTATGCCATGCTTATTGGCAGTATTGTGGGGACATTTGTGACACCGTTATCACCTGCTTTATGGATGGGGCTTGGGTTGGCTGATTTATCAATGGGCAAACACATTCGCCATTCATTTTTTTGGATTTGGGGGTTGTCGTTATTAACCTTATTTAGTGCCATTGCTGTTGGTATTGTGCCGTTACCATAATGCCATTACCGTCATTAATTACTGATATGTTTGGAAATCCCTGCAACTGAAATTGACAATTTTACTCGCTTTTTACAAATTAATTGAGCCAATTCCCAACAAGAAATGGCACTAATCGCAAGTTTGTCTGCAGTTTGAATGGCTTCAAGCAGTTTGTTTGGCAAAGGTTGTTTGTTTTGCCAATAAATCCAAATATGCGTGGCCAAAACCAGCATGAATCCAGCTCCCAATCTTCAATGCTGGTAGCGGAGATGATTAAATCGTCATGTCATCATGTGGTGTCATCAAACCTGCTTTGGCATTCACCATAATTTCCACCCTTGCATTGCCCATCTCTTTGGGCTGCTGCATGATTAAGGCATGACCATCATCTACCAAGGTTTGCCAATGTGCTTGCTTGCAAGGATTTCCAGTCATCGTTACCGAAACTGATTTGGTTTTTAAACGAATGATGGGAGATTGATGGGCATAACCTGAATGCTTAAGACGCAACACTTGATGGGCGATGGTATTGGCTTGCTCCCTCAATGGGGCAACATAACGGCACGCCTGCCCACCGATTGCCACACAATCACCAATGGCATACACGTCGGTTTGTGATGTCTGTAATGTTTGACCATCAACAAAAATGCCTTGCTGTGGGTTAAAGAGAATCCCTGCTCGTTTTGGTAATCGTTCATCGACCATCAACCCTGTGCTTGCCACCACTTCGTCCACCAAAATACGATTGCCATTTTCAAAACTTATGTCATATTGGTCTTGAGCGGTTTTTTTTATGCCACTGACCACATGACCACCTAAAAAACGAATGCCTGTCCGCTCAAGTGCATCTTTAACCATTTGACCAGCTTTGATTGGTAACACATCAGCAAGGGGCAATTGGTTGCGGTCAATTAAAGTAACCTGATGCCCTGCTTTGACCATGTCTTCTGCCAATTCACTGCCCACCATGCCTGCACCAATGATGGCAATGGACTGATTGGGTTTGTCTGCAAGTTTATTGTGTAATTTGGCAAACATGTCGATATGGTTAATCCGCCAAACAAATTTAGGGGATAAACTGGCTGGTAAAATAGGCGTTGCCCCAATCGCAAACACCAAAGATTCATAATAAAAATCACCCCGTGTGGTACGCACTTGTTTATTGACAGCATCAATGTGCATGACAAAAGTATCTGCCACCAAGCCCACATTTAAGCGGTCTTTTTCGCTAATGGCAGATTGGTTAATCAACCCATCAGCAGTTTTATGCTGACTGATTGCCACCGATAATTGTGGTTTATGATAACGGTCGCCAGTGTCAGCGGTGATTAAGGTAATCGGATACTCAAAATCCAATGCTCGCACCGCTTCAATCACCGCCCAACCTGCCAACCCTGCCCCAATGACCACCAAACCTCCCACATCACCTGTTGGGTTGATTTGAGGTTTGACAATGGCGACATTGCGTGGGGTAAATGGTTCAAAATCTCGCTTGGTAACACCACACAACGGACATTGCCAATCATCAGGAATGTCATCAAATCGTGTGCCAGCAGGCAATCCCCCATCTGGGTCACCTAATTTTTCATCATATATCCAACCACACGCTCGGCAAAGAAATTGTTGCCATTCGCCACGTCCATCTGTTGGGTTGCCATCTTTGTCTATGTTCATTGTTTTCTCTTGTTTATTGTTTTCTCTTGTTTATTGGCTTGAGTGATATTGGAGACTTAGTTTGATATGTCCAACAACAAGGCAAGTTTATCTTTCAACTGTTGTAATTCTTGCTGACTTACTTTACCTTTAAGTTTGGCATGACGAACTTTCCAATCTAAACTTTTGATTTGGTCGGATAATGCCACGTTTTGTGGCACACCATCAATCATCACTTCAAATGGATAACCTTTGATTTTTGTGGTTAATGGACAACAGATAAGTAAGTTTGTGATTTGATTATAACTTTTTGGTGTTAATACCACCGCAGGGCGATGTCCTGCTTGCTCACGCCCTGCTTGCGGGTCAAATTCTAACCAAACAATATCACCAACATCTGGAACATAACTCATAACCGTTACTTGCCAACAGATTGCCCAAAATCAATTTCATCGTGTAAGTTATTTGGTGTGATTTGGCTTAATAGTTTATCAAGGGTTTCTTGATTATCAAGGATTGGCTCAATGATAATCTTTCCCGCTTCAGCACGAATATCAACTCGCCGTTCACTGGTCAAGTTCAATTCTGCCAAAATACCAGCAGGAATTCTGACACCAACACCATTGTCCCATTGTATTATGGTAACTTCCATCACAACTCCTTGTTTCGCTTATGTCAATGAAAATTATATATTGTATAATTCAAAACACACAACCAATTCAGTTTGGCGTCACTTCCGTCATCAAT
Source organism: Lwoffella lincolnii (assembly GCF_037201985.1). Classification (NCBI taxonomy): domain Bacteria; kingdom Pseudomonadati; phylum Pseudomonadota; class Gammaproteobacteria; order Moraxellales; family Moraxellaceae; genus Lwoffella; species Lwoffella lincolnii. The sequence continues at coordinate 1,065,836 of NZ_CP147511.1, forward strand.
TGATGCGATAAATAACGCAAATGCTTGATTGCTGGGGTAACAATCGCCACAAACTGGGATTCACGCAACCGCCGCTGTGGGTGTGCCGTCATCAAATAGCCCCTTGCTCCTTGATGCAGCATGCCTGCTTGAGTGGCACGCAAAGACAATTTTGCCCCTTGAATGCGTAAATCCAACACATCAAGCAGATAATCCTTGCTGGACTCAAACGGTGTTTTGGCAAGTTCGGCCGTGCGTGCCACCGCCCCATCAAGGGCAAGTTGCAAACCATCTGCTTGGTCTTCCAAAAATTGATTGACATGCCCCAGTTGAGCTTCAACAGCACGAATGTCATCTATTGCCCCTTGAATAATCCCAACACCAATTCCCATCTGCATCAGCACAAATGCCCCACGAATTCGCTCAATAAACGGTTTGGCAGGGTCAGCAATGATGGTCTCATTTGGCACAAAATAATCATTGAGTTCAATTTGCCACGTGCTTGAACCTTCCATACCGCTGAATGTTGGGCATGGATTGAGCTTCCATTGTGTTTGACGGTCATCATCGAAGCTTAATAAAAAGAACACATCATACGGTGTTGTCCCAACATGCTCAACCGTCGCCACTGCTCCACAATATTGATTTGGGGCGATGTGGCTGATCCATGGTAATGTGCCTGACACCAAATAGCCATTTGCCACTTTTTTGCCACGCAAAATCATCGGCTCAATGTTTGCCCATGTTTTCATCGGATTGGATAACGCCGTTCCGCCAAACGTGTTGCCCAGTGTGTGATTGGCTAACATCTGATGTTTGAGTTGGGTGTTGTCTGACTGGTCAAGATACAATCCCATCACTTGATGACACCAAGATAAAAATCCTGTTGTGCCACAGACTTGGGCAATTTTTGCCGTACTGGCAATCGCTTGATCAAAGCGTCCACCTTGACTGGATAAATGTGGGGCAAATGCCCCCAGTTTGGCAAGCTCAGCCATTTCTTTGACAGGATAATGACCTTTATCAATGGCGATGGGATCAAGAATTTGTATTGCCAGTTGGCTGATGTTATTAAAAAAATTTGGCTTATCCTGCCATTGGTTGATGGTGGGTAAAGCGGTGTTTGCTTGCACATCATGTGGGTAGTGGCTGTCAAATTGGGTCATGGCATTACCTAAATATCATAAATCAAGTATTATTTTTGATTGATTTTATCTTAACAATCAGACAGATATTGTAAATAAACTGTCATCAAAATAATGTGCAAATTTCGCCTATCGTAATGCCAAATTTCAATATAAAAAGATTCAATATAAAAATACCCAACACAAAAAAAGCCCAACGTGCTAAGGTTGAGCTTTGATGAATTTGTCTGCGTTTTTTAGCATCATGCCTTAATTTTATTCATGCCTGACTAAAAGTACCACGGCTGTAACCATGATGCCCTCTTGCCGTCCTGTAAAACCCAGTTTTTCGCTGGTGGTGGCTTTGACGCTGATATTATCCACCGAAGTGTTCAAAAGATGGGCGATATTTTTTCGCATGGCAATTTTATAAGGGCTGATTTTTGGGCGTTCACACACAATGGTAACGTCCACATTGCCAATGCGGTATCCTGTATCGGTGATTTTCTTATAAACCGCTTTTAACAGCACACCAGAGTCCAGCCCTGCGTGATTTGGGTCAGTGTCAGGAAAATGCTCACCAATATCACCCAATGCCATTGCTCCAAGCAAGGCATCTGCCAAAGCATGTAGCACCACATCACCATCAGAATGGGCTTGTAGGCTGAGATGATGTTCAATCTCCACACCAGCCAATTTCACAAATTGGTTGGCTTTTCCGTTATTGTGTAGGGCATGAATGTCCACCCCTTGACCAATTTTTATCATGTCGCATGACTTCCTTTAACCAATTCGTTGTTTGTGTCATTATAGTATCTTTTATCCACATCAGCCATCAATATCAGCCACAAACTCTGTTATCAAACTCTGTTATAATGGCACATTGCATTTTGCAAAACCCATCAATAGCCCATAAAAACACAACCAATAACCATCAATTTTTAATTAGTTTTGATTATGATAACCACTGCTTTTACTTTGGCTGATGTTGCCAACACTTTAAATACCCCCCCCAAAGACATTAAAGTCATCGTTGGCATGTCTGGCGGTGTGGACAGCTCGGTATCGGCTGTTTTGTTACAACAAGCAGGCTTTCATGTTGAAGGCTTGTTTATGAAAAATTGGGAAGAAGATGATGGCAGTGAATACTGCACCGCCATGACTGACCTTGCCGACGCCCAAGCGGTGGCGGATAAAATCGGCATTAAATTACACACCGCCAACTTTGCCATGGAATATTGGGACAATGTTTTTGAACATTTTTTGGCAGAATATCAAGCAGGACGCACGCCAAACCCTGATATTTTATGCAACAAAGAAATTAAGTTTAAAGCCTTTTTGGATTATGCGTCTGGGCCACAATTTGGACTTGGGGCGGATTTTATCGCCACAGGACATTACGCACGCCGTGGTTTTGGTCAAGATGGCAGGGCCCAGTTGCTGCGTGGTTTGGACACCAATAAAGACCAAAGTTATTTTTTACACGCTGTGGGGGGCGACAAAATCGCTAAGGCACTTTTTCCCATCGGTGAGCTTGAAAAGCCACAAGTGCGAGCCATTGCCCAAAAATATGACCTTATCACCGCCAACAAAAAGGACTCCACAGGGATTTGCTTTATTGGTGAACGCAAGTTTAAGGATTTTTTACAACAGTATTTGCCCGCCCAAAAAGGCGATATCTACACCGATGATGGCATAAAAATCGGCACACATGATGGCTTGATGTATTACACCATCGGACAGCGTGGCGGTATTGGCATCGGCGGTGTGGCAAATCGCCCTGAAGAGCCGTGGTTTGTGTTACACAAAGACCTGACAAATAACCGTCTCATCGTCGGACAGGGGCATAATCATGCCATGTTACAATCTGACGAACTCACCGCTTATAAACTGGATTGGGGAATTGCTCCACCTGCTCAGATTTTTGGCAAGCAAGGTTTTAGATGCACCGCCAAAACCCGCTATCGCCAGCCTGACCAAGATTGTACGGTGTTTGCCCTTGATGAGACAGGCGATAAAGTCAAAGTGGTGTTTGATGATGCCCAGCGTGCGGTAACACAAGGGCAATCGGTTGTGTTTTATGATGGCGACATTTGCTTAGGGGGTGGGGTGATTGATGGGACAAATGCGTCAGTTTCGTTTTAGTTTTAAGGTCATCAATTTAGCATAATCCACCAATCAACCACCTAATCAATCACTTGATAAACATCATAACTTAACTGAGCCACAGGCGTTAATTCAGAAGTAAACTGATAAAATTTCACATCATAACTGCCTGTTTGCCATGAATCATATGGTTGATAGCTGACCCAGTTGGTATTTGAGTTTGGCAATATCAGTTTTTTTTCAAACAGCAACACTTCTCCAGTGGTACGGTTTGTCCACTTTATAAAAACATTTGCCCCCAATGGTACTTTGCCAAAGGTATTTAGATGGGCATAGAGCTTTTGCCGTTTGGATAAGGTGTTGGTATTTATGGACTGCTGAGTAAAATTGGGACTGGCGGACATGATTATCTGCCCTGTCAACGGCTGATTGTCATTAGGTTGATACAACTCTTCAATCGCTCGGTTGGCAAATTGACGTTTGTCTTTGATTAACTCGGCATCTTTATCCGTCATAAACCGTTCCACATAAGCATCAAGTTGACGGTTGGAAATGCTGTTTAACACCGCTTTGGCAGATTGTTCATTAAAATCTTGTGTAGAAAAGTTACGCTGATTGGTCTGTGCTTGAGTTAGGCCATGCTCAATGGCAAGTGATTCAATGATGAGTGGTTGTTCTGAGGCTTGCTCAATGTTTTCACCCTGTGGTAATTTGTGTGGTAAAGGAGTGGCCAAATCATGGATATTGGTTGATGTTTTTGCTTTGAGTTGTGCCAGTTGAGCCATATGCGAGCGAGTCATCAGTAAGAACGTTACCAATGACCCAAACGCAAATACCACTAGGGTATAAATCAATAAAAACAGTTTATTTTTCATGTGTTATTTTAAGCAACTTACCAAATAAGGCTTGCCTGTTTTTATCATATTTTTTAGTTCACCAATATGTCTAGACTCTCCCTTAATATTAATATAAGGCAAATTGTTGGTACTCAGGTTGGTATAGCATTTTAGGCTAAAAGTCAGACCACCGTTTAGATTGGGTAATTTAACTTTACATTCTTGTGGAACAATGGCATTAAGTTGTCTTCTACCAACATAAATAATGCCCTTGCTCTGATCAATTTGACAGTCAGGGTAATTGACATATGATTTTTCGTAAGAATTTTTAAAAAACTCTTCTGATTGTTTTTTCATGTCATTCATGGCACGACTGCCTGAGCTGTCCGAACTGCCACCACCGCAGGCACTCAATAATAGAACCACTGCCAACAGACTGGTACTAAGAAGTGATTTCATTCTAACCCTACCTATAATAAAAAACATAAAACAACGGCTTATTAAAACAACGGCTTATATCTATAAGCCGTTGTTTTAAACAATTGTTAGCCCTACCAAATTAATCCTTATGGTTTACAAGTAATGGTGACGCCATTTAGATTGATGTTCTCACCAGCAGAAAGCCCTACAGTTGAAGTTACTCGACCATTACTACAAGTGTAAGTTATGTTCGCCCCATTATTTAAGCCTGGTGAAGAATAAATACACCCAGTTGCTGTTGCATAGACTGTTGAACCATTAGTCTCACATACATTAGATTTCTTGCCTGTTTGATTTTTAGGAGCAGGAGTTGTTGGAGTGGTAGGTGTGGGTATGGTGTCTTTTTTTACTGTGTCTTTTTTTACTGCCACTTGTTCGCCAGAGCTGTCCGAACTGCCACCACCACAAGCGGTTAAAGTCATGGCAGCAGCCAGCATGGTGGTTGTCAATAATGCTTTCATAAGCGTGTCCTTGTATGAGCGTGTATGGATTGGGTTAAAATAGTAACTATACTTATAATATAATAACAAATTACAAACTAAGCAAGACATTTTTTAATAAAACATCAATATATTTATCAATCAGTTTCATTAAAGAAATTAGCGACCAAATTGGTTATAATGCGTCTAATTATTCGCCATGATGATTTGGTGATTTATTTTAGTTATTTTTTTATTAGGAATTTTCATGCCGTTATCCACCCTTACCGCCCTATCCCCACTTGATGGCCGCTATGCTTCTAAATGCGATGCTTTGCGTCCGTATCTGTCAGAATTTGGACTTATCCACGCTCGGGTTACCGTTGAAATCCGTTGGTTGCAAGCTCTTGCCAATCACCCACAGATGATAGAAATTCAGCCATTTTCTGCCAAAACCAACCAACGCCTTGATGAAATTGTGCAAAATTTTAGCGAAGAAAACGCCCTGCGTATCAAAGAGATTGAACGCACCACCAACCACGATGTCAAGGCGGTGGAGTACTTTTTAAAAGAGCAAATCGCTGATATTGACGAGCTTAAAAATGCGGGCGAGTTTATCCATTTTGCCTGCACCAGCGAAGACATCAACAACTTATCACATGCCTTAATGCTAAAGGCAAGTCGTGATGTTCTGGCAAGCAGCATGCAACAACTCATTGACGCCATCGCCACGCTTGCCCAAACGCACGCCAATCAACCCATGCTCTCACGCACACACGGTCAAACCGCCAGCCCCACCACATTGGGCAAAGAAATGGCAAATGTTGCCTATCGCCTACACCGCCAATTAACCCAATTTAATCATGTGGAATTATTAGGAAAAATAAACGGTGCGGTTGGTAATTATAACGCCCATTTATCTGCTTATCCCAACATTGACTGGGCAGACCATGCCCAAAAATTCGTTACCAGTCTTGGTTTGACATTCAATCCATACACCACCCAAATTGAACCACATGATTATATGGCGGAGTTATTTGATGCCCTGCGTCGATTTAACACGATTTTAATCGACTTTAACCGTGATGTGTGGGGCTATATTTCGCTTGGTTACTTTAAACAAAAACTTAAAGATGGCGAGGTTGGCTCATCAACCATGCCCCACAAGGTCAATCCGATTGATTTTGAAAACTCTGAAGGCAACCTTGGTCTGGCAAATGCAGTCTTGGCTCATTTGGGCGAAAAATTGCCCATTTCACGCTGGCAACGAGATTTAACCGACTCAACCGTCCTTCGCAACATGGGCGTGGGTTTTGCCCAAAGTTTGATTGCCTTTGATGCCTGCTTAAAAGGCATTGGCAAGTTGGAGATAAACGCCAATCGTCTTAATGAAGATTTGCACAATGCGCAAGAAGTGCTTGCTGAACCCATTCAAACCGTCATGCGTCGCTATAATATAGAAAAACCGTATGAAAAATTAAAAGTCCTAACCCGTGGACAAGCCATGACCCGTGAGATGATGCTGGATTTTATTCATGGTGATGAGCTAAATGCCGTGCCAGAAAGCGAGAAAAAACGCTTGGCAGACTTGACCCCTGCCACCTATATTGGCAATGCCAATGAGCAGGCAATCGCCATTCACACATGGTTAAGCCAACAACAATCAAACAAGTCATAAATAAAAATTTGAATTCCTACCTTTAAAAAAGCAAGGAAAATCCATGTACTTTTTATTATCGCCTGCCAAAAGCTTAAATGAAACTGATGACATTCCCATCAATGTGGGCAATCATTACAGCCAACCTGCATTGATAAACGCATCGCAAACGCTGATGAAGCAGTTAAAACAGTTTGAGCCCATCGAACTGATGGAGCTGATGGGCATCTCTGATAATCTGGCACAACTCAACGCCAAGCGAAACCAAGACTGGCAAACACCTTTTAGTGCAGATAATGCCAAACCTGCCATTTATTTGTTTGATGGTGATGTCTATACAGGGCTAGATGCTTATGGACTAGATAAGCAAGCGGTGATGTATCTTAATGAGCATGTGGGAATTTTATCAGGTTTGTATGGGTTATTAAAACCTTTGGATTTGATATTGCCTTATCGCCTAGAAATGGGAACAAGGCTGAAAAACACCCAAGGCAATAATCTGTATGAATTTTGGGGCAGTCAAATCAGCGAATTGATGAATCAGCGTCTGTCTGACGACAATACCGTCATTAATTTGGCATCGAACGAATACGTTAAAGCCATCGATAAAAAGACACTCAATGCCAACATCATCACCCCAAGGTTTGAAGACCATAAAAATGGTCAATATAAAGTCATCAGTTTTTATGCCAAAAAAGCTCGTGGCATGATGGTAAGATACGCCGCTGACAACCAACTTAGCAATCCTGACGAGTTAAAGGGCTTTGATTGGGACGGCTATTCTTATGTTAAAGATGCGTCAGATGATAAAACTTGGGTGTTTAGAAGAAATGAATGATGTTTATTTATTAACCATTCATTAATTATTCATAATCATTCACCAATCATTCACCAATAAAAAAAGCCCTTTTAATAAAAAGGGCTTTTTTTGAAGCAAAGGGTTTGATAAAAAAGGGTTTGATAAAGATGGGGCGACGATTTACATCATACCGCCCATGCCACCCATACCGCCCATGCCACCAGCACCCATGCCTGCCATGGGGTCATCTTTGGCAGGCAAATCGGTAATCATCGCTTCCGTGGTCAACATCAAGCCTGCAACCGAAGCAGCATTTTCTAGGGCTGAACGAGTTACCTTAGCAGGGTCAAGAATACCCATTTCAATCATGTCGCCATATTCACCAGTGGCGGCATTATAGCCGTAATTGCCAGAGCCATTTTTAACTTCATTGACCACAACAGACGCTTCATCACCTGAGTTAGAGACGATTTGACGCAGTGGGGCTTCCATGGCACGGCGAAGAATGTTGATGCCTGCGTTTTGATCATCATTGTCGCCTGTCAGCTTATCAAGAGCAGACAATGCACGCACCAAAGCAACGCCACCACCAGCAACCACGCCTTCTTCTACTGCCGCACGAGTGGCATGTAGGGCATCGTCCACACGGTCTTTTTTCTCTTTCATCTCAGTTTCGGTCGCAGCACCGACTTTGATGACAGCCACACCACCTGATAGCTTGGCGATGCGTTCTTGTAGTTTTTCTTTATCATAGTCAGAAGTAGACTCTTCAACTTGACGGCGGATAGATTCCACACGAGCATCGATGTCAGCTTTATTGCCAGCACCATCAACAATGACGGTATTTTCTTTACCCACGGTGATTTTTTTGGCAGTGCCTAACTGCTCAATATTGGCGGTTTCTAGACTTAAGCCCACTTCTTCAGAGATGACCGTACCACCTGTTAGAATGGCGATGTCTTGCAACATGGCTTTACGGCGATCACCAAATCCGGGGGCTTTAACCGCACACGTTTTTAATCCACCACGCATGTTATTCACCACTAAGGTTGCCAGTGCTTCGTTTTCGACATCTTCAGCGATGATGAGCAATGGCTTGCTGGTTTGCATGACTTGCTCAAGTAATGGCACGATTTCACGAATGTTACTGATTTTTTTGTCAACCAATAGGATATATGGGTTGTCAAATTCAGCGGTTAGGCTGTCTTGTTTGTTGGCAAAATAAGGGCTGATATAACCACGGTCAAATTGCATGCCCTCAACCACTTCTAGCGTGTCTTCAAAGCTTGAACCTTCTTCAACGGTGATGACACCCTGCTTGCCCACTTGCTCCATGGCTTTACTGATAAGTTCACCAACTTTGGCATCTGAATTGGCAGAAATGGCACCCACTTGCTCAATGGCTTTAAAGTCATCGGCAGGGGTTGAGATGTTGTGGATTTCTTCCACAACTTTGCGTACGGCTTTATCAATGCCACGTTTTAAATCCATTGGATTCATACCAGCAGCAACCGATTTCATGCCTTCTTGTAAAATGGCTTGAGCCAATACAGTGGCGGTGGTGGTGCCATCACCTGCCACATCATTGGTTTTGCTGGCAACTTCACGCACCAGTTGAGCACCCATATTCTCAAATTTATCTTCAAGTTCGATTTCTTTGGCAACTGATACGCCGTCTTTGGTGATGGTTGGGGCACCAAAAGATTTATCAATCACCACGTTGCGACCTTTAGGGCCTAAAGTAACTTTAACAGCGTCTGCCAATACGTTGACACCATCAATCATTTTTTTGCGGGCATTACTGCCAAATTTCACATCTTTAGCCATGAGATTATTCTCCATTTATTGAATTTATTAAATTTATTGATTAGATTACTGGTTAGATTACCAATTTAGCTCTCAAGCACACCCAATACGTCAGCTTCTTTCATGATAAGCAATTCTTCACCGTCCACCTTGACGGTTTGACCAGCGTATTGACCAAACAGCACTTTGTCCCCTGTCTTGACATCTAAGGGGCGGACATCACCGTTATCACGAATTTGACCATTACCCACGGCAAGCACTTCACCTTGTTGGGGCTTTTCTTGCGCTGAACCTGGCAAAAGAATACCGCCTGCGGTTTTTTGTTCTTCTTCCACACGGCGAACCACGATGCGGTCATGTAAAGGACGAATGTTCATCTTTTTACTCCAATTTAACGTTAACATTATTAGGTTTTTGTACCCAATCACACCAACATTTCACACCGACATGGATGGCATACTTTCATCTTTCATTGCCCTACCACATTGTCTATCACGGCCATTCATCTATAAGATGGTCTGTAGACTGTTTGTGGGTGTGTTTGGGGTTGTAGCAAGAATGGGGATTATGTGATTTGTATTCAAGGTTGATTGATGATTTTTTATCAATTTTTCCATCAATTTTTCCATCATTCATTGCTTTTTTAGCTTTCATTGCCATTGTGTGGTTGTCCCAACAAAAATAATAAAATTACCCTTGAAATTGTAACAAAATATGACCATTATGATGCCAAATTGGCAATGATGAAGATGACACTGATGAATTAGGAGCAAATCATGCCCCACAGCACACGCCCGCTTTTTTATCCGCTTTTTTATCAAAAGCGGGTTTTTTATCAAAACACTGTTTTAGCACAATTAACACAGTCAGCTCAACATATTCAACACACCATGCGCCTGCCCAAGCACCTGCATGCTTTATTTATTTGTGTCTTATCGATGGGAGCTTTTACCATGAACAGCCAAGCCCGTACCATTGAGCCTGTTACCGCCACTTATGCGTTTTTGGTCAAAGATAAAGTCAGTGGCAAGGGCAGTGCCACTCGCACCTTAAGCCACGATGGGAATGACTGGACGTATCAGGTGAATGGAACTGCCATGCTGGGTTCTGCCACTGCCAAGCAAACCAGCTCTTTTAAAATCATAGATGACAAAGTAAAGCCCCAGTCTGCCAGCACCGCTTATAAGATTTTGGGCGTGGGCAATCTGCATAAAGTCAGCTTTGCCAATGACAAGGTGGTCAGCTCTTATAAAGGCAAAAGCATCACGTTAAACACAACACAACCTGCATTTGATGAGCTGAGTTTGGAAGTGCAAATCCGCCAAGAACTGCTTAACGGCAAGTTTACGGGCAAATATGATTTGGTCAAAAAAGATAAAATCGAAACCACTCAATTTAAACAGTCTGGCAGGGCTAAAATCACCGTGCCTGCTGGCAGTTATGACACCGTACGCATTGACAGGATACACGATGACAAAGACCGCCAAACCACTTTTTGGCTTGCCCCAAGTCTGAATTATCTGCCTGTCAAAGTCATACAAAACAATGACAGCACACAGATGCAAATGGCGTTATCAGCGGTCAAATAAGCGTTTTTACTGTCAATTTTGTCTATGACTTTTCAATTTTGTCAATGACGCATGCTGACTAAGACAAAAAAGGTAAAGAGTTTTACAGGCCGTATTTGATTGAACTTGGCTTTAAAATATAAGTGCTTGTTGATGACTTAGGTAAAATCCACCTAAGTGGTGGATTTTTTTAGGTGAATAATGCTCTTAGTATCGTGTTTGCTCTTTGTCTGTCGTGTTCGTTGTCGTGTTTTTTGATGGCTTCAATAACATCATAATCAAAAAATTTGCTTAAATCATGAGCTTGTTTTCTTGCTCTGGCTTCTAAAATTTTTGGATTTTGTATGGGCTTTGCTCCGCTAAAATCGAAATCTTTGTAGCGTTCATACTCGATATCTGTATATTTAGTGCCTTGCATGGGCGTACTCCCTTTCTTGATGTTTGGTTGGGAAAAAGGCGGTGATGATGCGATAAGTTTCATCTCGCTGCGTCCAAACCACCACCAATAATCTTGCTTGATTACTCATGCCAATTATCAATGTTCTTTGTTCAGAATAAGCACCAAAATCTTCTTTTTCAAGCGAATTGCTATCAAAAAATACGCTTGCCACCTCGTCTAAAGTAATGCCACGCTTTTTATGAATAAGTTCAAATTTGTCATCATGCCACTCAAAAATCAACCCAAATAAACTAAGCACTGGCATTTTTACAATCCAAAATAAAGGTTAACTTTAAATTCATGATAGCAAACTAAAGATATTTATCACATAGAAAAATCAAACTAATCATGATTCATATGTCAATGGCCATTCACCATTTATCATTTTTGGGCAACGACTTTAGGCAACAACAGCTTTTGGGCAACCTGAGCCAATCGCTTACCTTGAGCCACTGCCAAGGTTTTTTCATCTTGTGTCATCACATTGTTATGCGTTGCCCCACTGACATGACTTGCCCCATAAGGCGTGCCTCCTTGATTGGTGCGGTTTAGCTCTGCATTGGCATACGGCAAACCCAACAACAACATGCCATGATGCAAAAGTGGCAACATCATGGTTAATAAGGTGCTTTCTTGCCCACCGTGCATGCTGCCTGTGCTGGTAAACACACACGCTGGCTTACCTTGCAAATCTCCAGCCATCCATAACGTTACGGTATTGTCCCAAAAATATTTCATCGCAGCGGTCATGTTGCCAAAGTGAGTTGCACTGCCCAATGCCAAACCTGAACAGTGCTTTAAATCATCAAAAGTGCAATACAAATCACCGTCATCAGGAATGGCAGGCTTGCTGGCTTGCGTGTCAGCAGAAACGGTTGGTACGGTGCGAATTTTCACCATCATACCCGTTTCTTGCACCCCTTGGGCAATCTGATAAGCAAGTTGCTTGGTTGTGCCATAGGTAGAGTGATATAAGACCAAAATATAAGGGGCAGATGTGGTTGTCATCATATGGTGTCCGTTTTGTCTATAATATAAAAGGGCAGGTAAAAAGGTCATGTGTCTGGCAAAATGCGTTTACTTATTGCTAATTGACTGATTTTACATTACATTGTCAATAATTTTTGCCTTACTGTTCAACTTTGTTTTATTTAAAGCTGATTATTGTTACCATTGTAATTGATGAGACTTATAAATGACAAATTTACTTAAGAAATTGCCTTTTTATGACAGTCGCTGGTTTGAGTTTTTGTTCTTTTTGGTCAAAAATTTTATTGAAGATAAATGCCAACAAAAAGCAGCTTCTTTGACCTACACCACTTTGTTATCAATCGTTCCCATTTTGACGGTTATGCTGGTGATGCTCTCGTCCATTCCTGCCTTATCGGAAGTGCGTGAGCAAATTTATAACATGGTTTATAGTAACTTGATGCCATCATCAAGCTTTCAGGTCAGTCAATACATCAACAGCTTTGCTGAAAAATCGTCCAATCTGACCGCCATCGGTGTGTTGATTCTGTTTGTTACCACCATCATGACGCTGACCACCATCGAGACTGCTTTTAACGAAATTTGGCGAGTAGAAGGCCGAAGTGGTGGGCTTAAAAGTGTCATTCGTTATTGGACAATCATCACCTTAGGTCCTTTGGTATTGGGAACAGCATTCATTGTCTCAAGCACAGTGCAAAGTCTGAGTTTTTTGAATCAGCAGTTTATGGGTTATGGCATTGATTGGTCATTTTGGGTGCAGTTGGTGTCTTTTTTAATCACCATTGCAGGTTTTGTGGGCATGTATTGGTTCATTCCTAAAGCCAATGTTCCCATCAAACATGCTGCGATTGCAGGCGGGATTGTTGCCATTTTGTTTGAAGGGTTAAAGCAGGTTTTTGGCACAGCGATGACCAATTTTACCAGTTATGAAGCGGTTTATGGGGCATTTGCAGCATTGCCTGTATTTTTGTTATGGATACATTTGTCATGGAATATCATTTTGTTGGGGGTAGAAATCAGTTACACTTTAACCGTGTTTGATAGCGATGAAGTGAACCCTCGTCATCCATTTTTTAGTTTATTAGACATGTTGAATTTGGTGTTTAAGAATCATCAAGTTGGTAAAAGCACACCAGAAAAACAACTGCGTAACATTCTTGGACGGAAAGAGTTACCCAAATGGTATCAATACATCAATCTACTTAAAGACAATGATTTAATTGCCAACACAGATAAGGGCGATTATCTGCTAAAAAAAGACTTAAGCCAAATCAGCCTATGGCAATTATATCAAAATCTGCCTTACGCCCTACCCATCAAAGGCGAGATTGCCAAGATGCAACCCTTTGACCATGATTCTTGGTTGGGGCTTATCGCCAATCGCTTCCAACATAGCCAGCAATTGGTTAAAGAGCAGATGAACATCAGTCTGTTAAGCTTATTTGAAAACAGTCAGATGCGTGAATCGGCACAAGACAACCTCATTGATGACGCTGATGACGTTGATGACGTTGATGATATTAATAACCTTGATAAGAATGACAAGAAGACTGATAAGATTGATGAATCAAGAGTAAGGCACAGCTTCGCCTATCAATCGACCCACCATTCAGCCCACCATTCAACCCATCAGGCACATACCCACCCTGCCAATGACCATTCAACCCATCAAAAAACAAACCATCATGCCCATGCCATTGATGTTAAAAATGGTGATGCTCAAAATGGCCCTGTTAGAAATGGTTATTCTGATACTTTTGAAGCCAATCCTGAAAACATTCGAGCAAATATTGATGCGTCCAATGCAAAAACCACCGTGGGGCAACTCATTGAGCGTATGAAAGCTGGCGTTAAATCCATCAGCAAGCGTAAATCCGCTGATTCTGCTGATAAAAACACCGCCATCATCACCGAAAGTGATAAGCCATCAGCAGATGAACAAAGGTCAGAATAACACTTGCTCTACTTTACCCATCAGCGTCTGTCCGATAAAGGGGGTGTTTTTACCCGCTGATTGCATGGTGTCTTCTGTCACTTGCCAAGACAAATTGGGATTAACCAACACCGCTCCGCCTTTGTCTTGATAAAAGTCGCCAATCTGGGCAATGCGAGCAGGATTTAGGCAGATTTTTTCTACCAACTGTTCACCAGTCAATACCCCTTCATGAACCAATCGCACCGCCAGTGCCATAAAGGTATCAAAGTTACTGATGCCTGCTTGGCATTGGGCAAAGGGGGCTTGTTTGGCGGCCTTTGATAAAGGCTCATGATGAGAACAGATGGCGTCAATCGTACCATCTTGAAGACCCTTGATAAGAGCTTGTTGGTCGGTGTTACTACGCAAAGGGGGCAACACATAAGCATGAGCGTTATAACCCTCAATGTCATCATCGGTCAGGTGCAACTGGTGCATCGCCACATCACAGGTAATGGGCAAGCCCTTTTGTTTGGCATGACGGATTAGCTCTACCGAGGTGCGACAAGTGATTTGGCTAAAATGTGCATGAATGCCTGTCTCTTCGGTCATCAAAATTTGCTTAGATAGTGCAATGGTCTCAGCCAGCCACGGAATGCCTTGCAATCCATGAAAAGATGCGATATAGCCATCATGAGCCACACCCCCTGCCGATAAACTGGGTTCATCAGGGTAGAAGAAGACTTTGATGTCAAAGGTCGCTGCATATTCTAAACAGCGTAACAATACCAAATCACTCTCAAAACCTGCCGCTGTATTGCTCACACCGATAGCACCGCCTTGTTTTAGTCCTGCCAAATTGGCAGGTTGTTTGCCCTCTAAGCCTGCACTCAATGCCCCCAAAACATGCAAGTAAATGCCACCGTCTGCCCATGCTTTTTGTTTGAGACCCTTTAACAGTGAGCCGTTTTCTAGCACAGGGCTGGTATCAGGTGGCATGACCACATGCAAAAAGCCATTTTGGCGTGCCGCTCGCCCCTCGCTTGCCAGTGTGCCGTGCGACTGATGCCCCGGCTCTCGCAATCTGGCACACAGATCAACAAGGGGCGGTAATAGCCATTTGCCATCTGTGCTTATGCCTTTGAGTTGGGCGGTGTCAAATTGCCAGTCTTGGGGAAGTAGATTTTTCATCGCATTCTCTTGATTTGCTTGATTTGGGATATGGGATATGGGGCATCATCAGTATCTAATAGCCTTGTTAGTCTAGCTTGTGGTAGTTATCACAGCCTGACTGATTTCCATTATCACAGGCTTGACGATAGTAGCGTTTGGCGGTGCTTTTATCTTGGCTCACGCCATGACCATTCTCATACATCCAGCCCAAAATACCTTGAGCATATTCATGCCCTTGATTGGCGGCTTTGGTGTACCATTCCACCGCTTTTTGATAATCTTGGCGCACGCCATGACCATTGTGATACAGCACGCCCAAACCAAATTGAGCATCTGCAAACCCTTGATTGGCAGCTTTGGTAGTCCATTCAAATGCTTTGGCATGGTTACCTCGCTTATAATACTCATCAGCCAAATCAAGCTGAGCCGCCACATCACCACTTTGGGCTTGGCGTGTCAAAGTCGCCATATCCGCCGCCGACACCGACAACAACACACCCATGGCTAACGCTGTGAATTTTGTTAACATAACTTTATCCTTATAAAAAATAAAAATCCATCTTAGTTGTAAGGTTTAAAATGGTCTTTTTGTCGTTGTCGTTGTCCTGCCATCGCCAATGCCAATACCGCCATACGCACCGCAATGCCGTTATTGACCTGTTTTAAAATCACCGATTGACTGCCATCTGCCACGCTTGATGCCCCAGTTCTCGCATTCTCTTGATTTGCTTGATTTGGGATATGGGGCATCATCAGCACCTAGTAGCCTTGTTGGTTTAGTATTTTAGTATTCGGTAGTTAGCACAGCCTGACTGTTCGCCATAATCACAGGCTTGAACAAAATAGCGTTTGGCGGTGCTTTTATTTTGGCGTACGCCTTTGCCATTGTCATACATCAGCCCCAGATTATCTTGGGTACCTGCATACTCTTGACTGGCGGCTTTGGTGTACCATTCATCTGCCTTTTGATGGTCTTGACGCACGCCCAGGCCGTTTTCATACATTCCGCCCAAATAATATTGGGCGACTGCATCGCCTTGATTGGCGGCTTTGGTAAGCCATTCCACCGCCTTATGATAATCTTGGCGTACGCCTTCACCTTGGACATACATTCCGCCCAGAATTAATTGGGCTAATATATCACCTTGACCTGCGGCTTTGGTGTACCATTCAAACGCCTTTTGATAATCTTGGCTCACGCCTTGACCGTCGTAATACATCGTACCCAGATTAGTTTGAGCATCTGCATCGCCTTGATGGGCGGCTTTGGTGTACCATTCAAATGCTTTATGATAGTCTCGGTGCACGACTTCACCTTTATAATACAACCCACCCAGAACTAATTGGGCTAATACATCGCCTTGATTGGCGGCTTTGGTAAACCATTCAAACGCCTTTTGATCATCTTGGCGTACACCTTTACCTAGGGCATACATCCAGCCCAGATTATATTGAGCAACTGCATCGCCTTGATTGGCAGCTTTGGTGATCCATTCAAATGCTTTGGCATGGTTACCTTGCTGATAATACTCATCAGCCAAATCAGATTGAGCCGCTGCATCACCACTTTGGGCTTGGCGTGTCAAAGTCGCCATATCTGCAGCCATTGCCGATACCGACAACAACACACCCATGGCTAACGCTGTGAATTTTGTTAACATAACCTTATCCTTATAAAAAATAAAAAGTAAAAAATAAAAATCTAACTTAGTTGTAAGCTTTAAAATCACCTGCTTGTCGTTGTCCTGCCATCGCCAATGCCAATACCGCCATACGCACCGCAATGCCGTTATTGACTTGTTTTAAAATCACCAGTTGGGGGGGGGAAAGTAGATTTTTCATCGCATTCTCTTGATTTGCTTGATTTGGGGTCATACGGGGCATCATCAGCGTCTAGTAGCCTTGTAGGTCTAGCCTACGGTAGTGATCACAGCCCAGCATTCCACTACTATCACAGGCTTGACCATAGTAAATTTTGGCGGTACTTTTATCTTGGCTCACGCCATGACCATTCTCATACATCCACCCCAGATTACGTTGAGCACCTGCATCGCCTTGATGGGCGGCTTTGGTGTACCATTCATGTGCCTTTTGATAATCTTGGCGCACGCCCAGGCCTTTGTCATACATCACGCCCAGATTATTTTGAGCATCGGCATACCCTTGATGAGCGGCTTTGGTAAACCATTCAAACGCCTTTTGATAATCTTGACGCACGCCCAGGCCTTTGTGATACATCACGCCCAGATTATATTGGGCTTTTGCATGCCCTTGATGGGCGGCTTTGGCGTACCATTCAAACACCTTTTGATCATCTTGACGTACGCCTTGACCGTTGGCATACATCAAGCCCAGAATATATTGGGCATCTACAAACCCTTGATTGGCGGCTTTGGTAAACCATTCCACCGCTTTGGCATGGTTATCTTGCTGATAATACTCATGAGCCAAATTAAATTGAGCCGCCACATCACCACTTTGGGCTTGGCGTGTCAAAGTCGCCATATCCGCTGCCAATGCCGACACCGACAACAACGCACCCATGGCTAACGCTGTGAATTTTGTTAACATAACCTTATCCTTATAAAAAATAAAAATCTAACTTAGTTGTAAGCTTTAAAATGGTCTTTTTGTCGTTGTCGTTGTCCTGCCATCGCCAATGCCAATAACGCCATACGCACCGCAATGCCGTTATTGACCTGTTTTAAAATCACCAGTTGGGGGGAAGTAGATTTTTCATCGCATTCTCTTGATTTGCTTGATTTGGGGTCATACGGGGCATCATCAGCACCTAGTAGCCTTGTTGGTCTAGCTCGTGGTATTTATTACAGCCTGACTGTTCTCCATTATCACAGGCTTGACCAAAGTAGCGTTTGGCGGTGCTTTTATTTTGGGGTACGCCTTCACCATCATAATACATCAAGCCCAAAATAAATTGGGCGACTGCATCGCCTTGATGGGCGGCTTTGGTGTACCATTCCGCCGCCTTTTGATGGTCTTGACGCACGCCCAGGCCTTTGGTATACATCACACCCAAAATAGTTTGAGCATCTGCATGCCCTTGCTGGGCGGCTTTGGTAAACCATTCCACCGCCTTTTGATAGTCTTGGCGTACGCCATGACCTTTGTGATACATCATGCCCAGATTATATTGGGCTTTTGCATGCCCTTGATGGGCGGCTTTGGTAGTCCATTCAAATGCTTTTTGATAATCTTGGCTCACGCCATGACCGTTGTCATACATCACGCCCAGATTATTTTGAGCATCGGCATACCCTTGATTGGCGGCTTTGGTAGTCCATTCAAATGCTTTTTGATAATCTTGGCTCACGCCATGACCCTTGGCATACATTCCGCCCAGATTATATTGGGCAGCTGCATGCCCTTGATTGGCGGCTTTGGTAAACCATTCCACCGCCTTTTGATAATCTTGGCTCACGCCATGACCGTTGACATACATCCACCCCAAACTATATTGAGCAGTTGCAAGCCCTTGACTGGCAGCTTTGGTAGTCCATTCAAATGCTTTGGCATGGTTACCTCGCTTATAATACTCATCAGCCAAATCAAGCTGAGCCGCCACATCACCATTTTGGGCTTGGCGTGTCAAAGTCGCCATATCCGCCGTCGCCATATCCGCCGCCGACACCGACAACAACACACCCATGGCTAACGCTATGAATTTTGTTAACATGACTTTATCCTTATAAAAAATAAAAATCCATCTTAGTTGTAAGGTTTAAAATGCCCTCCTTGTCGTTGTCCTGCCATCGCCAATGCCAATACCGCCATACGCACCGCAATGCCGTTATTGACTTGTTTTAAAATCACCGATTGACTGCCATCTGCCACGCTTGATGCGATTTCAATGCCACGGTTCATAGGGCCTGGGTGCATGACCAACGCATTGGGCTTGGCAAGTTTTAACCGTTGTTCGGTGATGCCGTAGTGTTTAAAATATTCACCAGACGATGCCAACAAGGGTGAGCCGATGCGTTCATTTTGAATGCGTAAGCCAATAATCACATCAGCATCCGCCACGCCTTTATCAATGTCATCAAATACTAAGACGCCATGGCGTTCAATGCCTTTTGGTAACAAAGTCTTGGGGGCGATGACACGAATATCACGTACCCCCAAAGTCGTCAAAGCCGAAATGTCCGAACGAGCCACACGGCTGTGCTTGATGTCGCCAACAATCGCCACAGAAAGTTCATCAAAGGGCTTATCTGCTTCACGGTAAATGGTGAGTATGTCAAGCATGGCTTGCGTTGGGTGGGCGTGCCAGCCGTCGCCTGCGTTGATGATGGCAACATTGGGGGTAACTTCGGTCGCCATATAATGGGCCGCCCCACTGGCAGAATGACGCACCACAAACACATCTGCTGACATGGCTTGTAAATTCCAAAGGGTATCACGCAGACTTTCACCTTTTTTGGTGCTGGATTTTGCAATGTCTAGGTTGATGACATTTGCCCCTAAGCGTTTTTGGGCGACTTCGAAGGTGGTGCGTGTGCGGGTGGAATTTTCAAAGAACAAATTCATCACCGTACAACCTTCTAATTCATTGCTGGTCATCAAACCACCATGGGCATCAAAAAACCCCATGGCTTTTTCAATGATGTTCTCAAGCTGTTGGCGGTTTAGCCCTTCTACCCCTAAAAAATGGCGAAGTTGCCCATCATCGGTCAACTGTGGACGGCTTAATGACGCATTTAGACGGGCATCAATATCGGTTAAAATCTGTTGTGATGATTGAAAAGGCAAAGGCTGATAGGTGGCGTTAGTAGAAGCGATGTTCATAAAAATTGCCTTTTGGTTAAGATGGCATTGTCAATAAATTGTGATGACACAATCATGATATTGTAAAGACAGTGTCATTGTGTCGTCAGACATGCCATGCGATGGACTGCAATGGACTGAGATGGATAGCAATAAAAAAAGCGTCTTATTTGTGTTTTACGTTTGCTCATTTTGCTGAATTTTATCCGTATTTTAGCGTAAATTTTTTAAAGGCTAAAGGCAATTTATGCTAACATTGGGGTTATTTTGCACTCCTTAACCACATACAACAATCACACACAACAATCACACACAACAATCACACACAATCAAACATCATCGCCATTACTCGCATCACAGTTTAGGTATCACGTTTCATAAAAAAGCAGTTAAAAAAACCGTTAAAGGAACAATCATGGTCATGCTCACACACCCAAACACCACCCACCTTAAGCAATATCTGTCTGAGCCAAACACAGTCTCACCCACAGTCAATGAAGCATATCGAGATGCCACCATCGACACCATCAATAGCATCGCTCAAGTGGCAAAACAAATCAGTGCGTTATTACGCCAAGGGGCATTGGCAGACATCTTAGGAGACGCAGGCAATAAAAACGTACAAGATGAAGAGCAAAAAAAACTGGACGTGATTGCCAACGAATTGTTGTTGTCTGCCTTAACTGGCAATCGTTACTGTGCAGGCGTGGCATCAGAAGAGCTTGATGACATCACCCCAACCAATCCAGAAGGCAGTGTGTTGGTGTTGTTTGACCCACTAGATGGCTCAAGCAACATTGACATCAACATGACGGTGGGAACGATTTTTTCAATTTTGCCGTATCATCACCAAGGCAAGCAAGCAACCGACACCGATTTTTTGCAAAAAGGCACACAACAGTTGGCAGCAGGGTATGTGATTTATGGCACATCAACCATGCTTGCCTTCACAACAGGTAATGGCGTGGCAATGTTTAGCCTAGACCCCACCACTGACCAATTTGTGTTGATTAAAAATAAAATCACCATCTCACCCAATACCAACGAATACGCCATCAATGCGTCAAATTACCGTTATTGGTTGCCACCAATGCAACGTTATGTAGATGAGCTTGTCGATGGTAAAAATGGCGTGCGTGGCAAAGATTTTAACATGCGTTGGGTGGCGGCGATGGTCGGCGATGTGCATCGGATTTTGTGCCGTGGCGGGGTATTTAGCTACCCATTTGATACCAAACACCCCCACAAGGCTGGTAAGTTACGTTTGATGTATGAGGCCAATCCGATGAGCTTACTGATTGAACAAGCAGGCGGCGCAAGTACCGATGCCATCAGGCGAATTTTAGACATCATACCGACTGACATTCATCAACGTGTGCCAGTGGTGCTGGGTGCCAAAAATGAAGTGGCGCATATCAAAAAGTTGCACGAAAAGATGAATGCACGGAGCGACGAATGATTGAGGTTTAAGTCCTTAAGGTAGTGGTCATCACCCAACACAATACAACCACCCAGTACAACCACCTTACCCATCAGAACTTTTTCTCAACGCTGATGAATGACTGCACACCATCACGAGAATACAAGTCCGCCATGTTACTGTCTATCTTACGGTAGTTAATATTAAGATTTGGTACAAAGCCTTTGTATTGCCACTTATCATACCACAGTGCTGTTTGTAGATAATATTCATCATCTTGACGGACAAAACCATAAAGCAGCTGTTCAGGTGCGTCAAATTTTCGTTTGGCATAACGCACCGACACACGTCCGCCCATGCCATTATCCATCTCACCTAGCACACCCAAATTTATGCCATGACGCACAGACGCAACCTCTTTATCCTTAGTGTCATCATCGGTAATGTCCACCCCACCAAAAACCATCAAGCTCGGCGTTAATACATAGCGATAACTGGCACTCACACGACGGACATCGCTGTCATAACGCTCTGCCAGTCGCTTCTCATCATAGTATCGTTTGGCGTATTGCACGCCTGCCCCCACATGAAGTTTTGAGCTGATACGGCGATTGATGTTTGCTTTGATGCCTGTTTCATATTGATAAGGCTTATCATCAAGCCATGTATGATTCAAAAATGGCACGACGCTGACATTACCACGCACGTTTTGGTATTTATATCCCAGCCCAAGCGTGGCGGTTTGTTCATCATATTCAGGCTTATTCCAATAATGCACCCCATCAATGCCTGCATTGGCGGTTAGGTAGTGATTGGCTCTAAGCTGTTTGTCTTTGGCGATGTCAAAACCATATCGCACCCCTGTGGCTTTTTGGGGCAGACTCTCAGCGGTTTTTTTCCATGTCTTACCTTGCCATCTGACTTGGGTGGCAGGTGAAGCGTTATTGACGTTGTCGGTTTTTTCATAATTGACATTAAAACTTGTGTTCGCTTTATTACGTTTATCAATTTGGTCAAGATAACGTTCGGTCAATGCCTGCATGTCAGCATTTAGCAAAGGCTTAACCGCCATCAGCTCTGATTTGGCTTCATCATAGCGCTTATCTTCAAAGAGCATGAGCGCAAGGTCAAAACGGACATAATGAAAATCAGGATTGTCCGCCAGCATTTGCCGATACACTGCTATCGCCTGATGATGATTAAATTGTGAGCGATGCCATGCCCCCAGTGCATATTGATACAGTATGGGGTCATATTCTGCTGATGATTGATAGGTGTGTAGCAGCCCATCAAGCGATTGCCAATCTTTTGCCACAATCGCCCGATTAATCTGCCCTGTCAGCCCATCACCTAGGTTTAGCGTACCTACTTTGCCCATGTTAATCTCAGAGCCTGCCTTTTGTATCGGTGTGATGTCAGGGGTTTTTTCTAATGGCATATCAACGCCTTGGGTATGCACCACATTGGCATGATTGGCATGCGTCATGATAGACATCAGCATGAGACTGGTTATAAAAAAGCCAAGTTTTTTCATAAATGTTCCATTAAAACAAAACACACAAAAAGCCGTCAGTCAGATGACGGCCTTTTGTCATGCAATCAATCAAAGCGCTTATTTTTGCTTAGTACCACCAAACATGCCAATCACATCTTCTTCATTGCCCAGCTCCACTAAACCGACAATCTCATCGGCATTTGGCCCAAAGAAACCAAGTCTGTAACCACCATTAAGGCTGCCAGCAGTTGCCCGCCCTTCAATGCCTGGGGTGGTAATAAAGCTATTATCAATCTCATTTGTGAATGTTTGTGTGGTGATGTCGCCTTTTGATAAGGTGATATTACCAAGGCTGCCACTGCCTGTTTTTTCAGCAAAATCCACATTATAGTTAAAATTGACTTCTTGAGCCCCAGATTGCGACCAAATCTTACCTGAACCTGAGTAATTAAACTTGCCTATGGTTGGTAATTTTTCGGTGGGTACTCCCCGAACAAGAGCGTACATCTCATCAATAGGTATGTTATCTGTCTCATTGCCCAATTTTACGGTCATATTTTTATTATGAATCCCTGCGACTAATGAATAATCTTGTTTAAAAAGATAAACATCAGAGTTTCTTGTGATAGAACCTTGAACTCCGTCAGCACTACCAGTTACCCTTTCTTGGACAGAAAATTTATGATGTCCCTTAGCGTATTTGCTAAGGTCGATATCATGGGCTTGTACCTTACCGTCTACGCTTAGAGTGTAGCCAGTATTCTTGGGAACAAGACCAAGTTCTTTACGTGCATAATCATTTGTTTCCTTAATTGCATTATTTCTCAATGAAGCATAACGGACAGTTGCATCCCATTTTGGTACTGGGTTGTTAGCACCGTGGTTGCCGTGGTTGGTAGCACCGTGGTTACCGTGATTGGTAGCACCGTGGTTACCGTGGTTGCCAGAATTATTAGTATTAGCCACCAAAGGTGTTGGTTTTTGCACGCCAGAGCTGCTACTGCCACCACACGCTGTCAGAAGTGCCGCAAGAGCGAGCGTTGAAGAACCTAGGGTAATTTGTTTGACTTTCATGATTTATCCTTTGAAAATGAGAAAATGACACGCCTTAACCATTCATACAAATCATACAAATTTCTTATCAAATGCCATATTAATGTGTATGAACGTATTGAATTGCGATTAGTTTCTAACAAAATGTAATTAGTGTCAACAAATCGTTTTTTTTTGAGAATTTTATGTATTTATTTTGTAATTTTTGTTTCTATAATATTACTTATAAAATATTTTTAGAAAAAAAGCAAAGCATGAAAGCCTTCATATGCAAGTGGCGTTATTGGCAATAAAAAAAGCCTAACGATTACGTTAGGCTTTTTAGCTTGAAACTAAGCATGATTGGAGCGGGAAACGAGATTCGAACTCGCGACCCCGACCTTGGCAAGGTCGTGCTCTACCAACTGAGCTATTCCCGCATAGATGGGGGGCTATTATATAGATTAATTTTTGACTGTCAACACATTTTAGCTTAAATGATAGAATTTCAGCTATTGCATATTTTTTTTAAATGCGTTAATATTTTGTCCCTATTGATAGGGCCTATAGCTCAGTTGGTCAGAGCAGAGGACTCATAATCCTTTGGTCGTAGGTTCAAGTCCTACTGGGCCCACCAAATACCCCCATGTCAATCAAGGCTTTCAAACGTTTTGAAAGCCTTTTTTATGTAGGTTTGAGCAAGACTTATTATTCAATATGTGTGTGCATTCGCACACGTCTGTACTTTGCTTGATACCACCTTAAAATACCCCCACATAAAAAAAGACAAATCATCAAGATTTGTCTTTTTTTAATAACCACTCATTATCCAACCCTTTAAGTGGCTCTGTGGTGGTTTTAGGTAGGGTTGAATGCCTTGGTTGGTTGAATTGTTTGATGTCTTAGATTAGACTGTCTATAGAGACCTTGTGAGAGCGGTTAGAAGTCAGTTCGTCATTGGCGAAGTCTGTGGCTACCATATTTGCCACAAGGTCTTTACTTTTATCAGATGCTCCCACATTAAGACGTGTCATTGTAGGCTTAGTGTGCGTAGGGGTAGAAGTATATCCACCTACTCTACTTTCACCATCTGATTGTCTTCAGTACCATCTTTGTCCAAAGCTCCTGCACCAGTACGAGCGGAATAGGACTGGTGTTCAGTAGGTATGGTTTTGCCATGACCCTGACCATAACCATCTTTGGACTTTTTAAACCCTTTAACAACCCAAGCATTACTGCCTTTGATGGCAGTGCCATTCTATTGGCAGCATAATCTATTTTTAATTTAGTCTCATTGTTGTTTATCTGACTATCTAATACAGAACCTTTAGCAATGGCTTGGGAGTATTGAGTTTATTGACAGATTTGTTAATGGCTAAAATGGTGTGTTGTCTTGGTGATTGTTTTGCTCTGTTAGATGAAATACTGGTTTGATTGCCTGCCAAGCTTGTGCTGGTGTCTGTGCTTGGAGAATTTGTTCTAATATCTGATTGTTCGTTTGTTGTTCTTTCATTGGTATTGTCTTAAACATCTCTATCAGATCTGTTTTGGTCATTTCCAGTATCTCTGCTTTGCTGTGCTGTCTTAATCCTACTGACATTGGTTTTTACTCCTAAAATTTCTTTGATTAATTTATCTAACTTGCTAAAAAATTCAGGCACTGCTGAACGAATGTCTTCACGGACATTCTTTTCTGCAGAAAATATAGACATGATTTCATGATTAAAATTACTAAAAGCGATGATTGATTGGTATGGGCGTTATGTTTTAGACTGGTCGCTGTCTACCATGCTTGAATTGGATTTCTGCGTTGATACAGTGGGTAATTTACCACATTTTAAGATTTCATCTTACTGTTTATCTCACCTAAATTATCTTACTAAAGTTACGTAAGTCATCTATAATGTCTTAATGATATGTGTCTTAATTTTATGATACTCTAATCTATCACCAACAATAACACATAAGCAGGCTTTAT
Source organism: Lwoffella lincolnii (assembly GCF_037201985.1). NCBI lineage: Bacteria > Pseudomonadati > Pseudomonadota > Gammaproteobacteria > Moraxellales > Moraxellaceae > Lwoffella > Lwoffella lincolnii. Next base: position 1,091,834 of record NZ_CP147511.1, read on the forward strand.
CATGATGTCTGATGACCTTACAGACAGCGTTAACATTAAAAACAACGTTATCTACAACCCCATCTTCGCCACTGTGCCATATCGTATGGGGTTATACCCTGTGGTTGATGGTATCATATGGATTAAAAGACTGCTTGATTTGGGTGTTAAGACCATTCAATTACGGCTAAAAGCAGGCGATTGGGACACACTGTCTGCCACTCAAAAAGCACAAGTAACGACAACGGTCAAGCAAGCCATTGCCCTTGGCAGACAATATCAAGCTCGCCTGTTTATTAATGACTACTGGCAATTGGCCATTCATCATGGGGCGTATGGCGTGCATTTGGGGCAAGAGGACATTCAAAGTGCCAACCTTGATGCCATTGCCGATGCAGGTCTTAGACTTGGCATTTCAACGCATCATATGGCAGAGGTGAATGTTGCTCTTGGAATTTCTCCATCTTATATTGCACTGGGGCATATATTTGCCACCCAAACCAAAGACATGCCATCATCACCACAAGGTTTGGTTGCGTTAGAACAGCAAGTCAAACAGCTGGGCGATTATCCAACAGTCGCCATTGGAGGCATTGACATCAATAAAGTGCCACAGGTGCTGATGACAGGCGTGCCAAGCATTGCGGTAGTCAGTGCCATCACCCAAGCCGATGATTGGCAAAAGGCAACTTGTCAGCTATTAAAGATGGTAGGAGCAGGAGATGATTGATGATTGACAAAAAAACGATACAGTTCACCCTTAATGATAAGCCCTTTGATTGTCAAATGGGAACAAGTGTGGCGGAAATTGTTACTAAAATAACAGACAACCAAAATGTCGCCGTGGCACTCAATGAACATATTTTATCACAAGATGATTGGTCAAAAATCATAAAGCCCAATGACACCATGCTCATATTTGGTGCGATAGCAGGAGGTTGAAATGCAAAAGATTGAGATGCAAAATCAACAAGATGATGGTCTGGTCATTGCCAACAAACAATTTGCAACAAGATTGCTGATGGGTACAGGCAAATTTGCCACCCCAGAACAGATGACATCAGCAATCACAGCGGCAAACAGTGAGCTGGTTACACTGTCCATGCGTCGCATAGATTTGATAAACAAACATGATGATATCCTAGCCCCTTTATTAGAATTGGGGGTGTCTTTACTGCCCAATACGTCTGGGGCAAAAAATGCCAAAGAAGCCATATTTGCATCACACATTGCTCGTGAAGCTCTTGGCACAAATTGGGTAAAGTTAGAAATTCACCCCGACCCCAAATGGCTGATGCCAGACCCAATAGAGACCGTTAAAGCGGCACAGACATTGGTTCAAGAGGGTTTTGTTGTGTTGCCCTATTGTGGGGCTGACCCTGTTCTGTGCAAGCGATTAGAAGATGTGGGCTGTCATGCGGTGATGCCACTTGCAGCACCCATTGGCTCAAATGCAGGACTACAAACCAAAGCCATGTTAGAGATTATCATAGAACAGGCCAACGTTCCCATCATCATTGATGCAGGCATTGGCTCACCCAGTCAGGCAACCCAAGCAATGGAGATGGGGGCAGATGCGGTATTGATTAACACCGCCATCGCAACAGCAGGCAACCCCATGCTGATGGCAAAGGCGTTTGCTTGGGCGGTTCAAGTGGGCATGATGACACGCCTTGCCAAGCGTGGCACTGTGAGCAAAACTGCCATGCCAACCAGCCCTTTGACTGGATTTTTGGAGGCGTGATGACGTTTAGTACCCATTTAGACACGCTTAATTGGGACGAGATTTGCCTGTCCATCTATGGTAAAACTGACCATGATGTCAAAATTGCCTTGACCAAAGATAAGCCAGACATGAATGATTTGATGGCGTTATTATCACCTGCGGCGAGTCAATATCTAGAAGCAATGGCGGTTAAAGCACAAAAAATCACCCGTCAACGCTTTGGTAATACCGTGGGGCTGTTTATCCCCATGTATCTGTCTAACTTATGTGCCAATGAGTGTACCTATTGTGGGTTTTCGTTGTCCAATCCGATGGCCAGAAAAACGCTCACGCATGATGAGATTGTGGCAGAATGCCAAACCATTAACCGCTTAGGGTTTAGTCAAGTGTTGTTAGTAACAGGTGAATACCCCAGTCAAGTGGGCATGCCATATTTTAAAAAACACATCAAAACAGTGCGAGAGCATGTGTCATCTTTGTTGATGGAAGTGCAACCGTTATCAACCGATGATTACGCTCAGCTAAAATCATGGGGGCTAGATGGCGTCATGCTCTATCAAGAGACTTATCATAAGCCCAGCTATGCTTATCATCATTTAAAGGGAAAAAAAAGAAATTTCAACTGGCGATTAGATGCACCTGATAGAATCGGACAAGCCAAGATTGATAAAATTGGGCTTGGGGTGTTGGTGGGGTTGTCTGACAATTTTCGCACAGACTGCTATATGATGGCAGAACATCTGCGCTACCTACAAAAAACCCATTGGCAAAGTCGGTTTAGCGTTGCTGTGCCACGCCTGCGACCATGTGCAGGAGGAATATCGCCACATTGTACCATGAGCGATAAAGAGCTTGTTCAAGTGTTATGTGCATTGCGTCTGTTCGCCCCTGAGGTGGACATTGTGCTGTCTACCAGAGAGTCGCCAACATTTAGAGACCATGTGATACCCTTAATGGTAACACAAATGAGTGCCTATTCACAGACCAAACCGGGCGGATATTCAGCAGCAGATAACCAAACAGCAGATGACACATTGGAGCAATTTAGCATTGATGATGACCGCCACCCTAAGGCAGTTGTACGCAAACTCACAGAACAAGGATTGCAACCCATATGGAAAGATTGGGACAGCTATTTGGGCAGAGAATGAATCATAAAAATCAAAACCAACGTTTAAGCCTGTTTTTGATAAAATAACACATTCAATAAAATCGCCACCAATGTCGCTGTGCCAATACCTCCTAAGTCAAAGCCACCTAAGGTTAAACTAAAATTCCCTGTTCCCATGATGACGGTGATGGCTGCTATCAATAAGTTACGATTATCAGAAAAATCCACTTGATTATCCTGCCAAATCCGTACCCCTGCCACACTGATAAGACCAAACACCACCATCGACGCACCACCAAGCAAAGCGGTTGGAATGGTATGAATCACTGCCCCAAACTTTGGCGACAGTCCAAGCAATATCGCAACCACACCTGTCAGCACAAACACGATGGTGCTATATACTTTGGTAACTGCCATCACGCCAATATTCTCAGCATAGGTGGTTACACCCGTACCGCCCAGCCCTGCCGATAATGTCGTCGCCAAACCATCTGCCACAAACCCCCGACCAATAAACGGCGTTACTTTAAGCTGAGTCATGGCTTCCACGGCTTTAAAATGCCCTAAATTTTCAGCAATCAAAATAAACGCCACAGGGGCAAGCATGATGATGGCATTGGCATCAAAACTTGGGGCATAAAAAGTTGGCAACCCTACCCAATCAGCCGCTGCCACTTCTGTAAAATTCATCGGCGTACCCAGACCCATGACCGCTGTTACCACCCAATACAAAACATACGCCAATAACAACCCAAGCAACAATAACAATCGCTTAAACATGCCTTTGGCAAATACCGCCACCAACGCAATCACCAATACAGTCATAACCGCCATCCATTTATCAAACTCATTGCCTGATACGCCAGAGACCGTTACCCCTGCCAAATTTAAACCAATAATCATCACAATCGCTCCTGTTACCACAGGAGGCATCAACCGCTCAATCCAACTTGTCCCTATTTTCATCACCACCAAGCCAATAAGAGCATACAAAATGCCACACGCCATGATGCCACCCAATGCCACTGACAAATTGGGGTTTAGCCCACTACCAGCATAAGCGGTTACTGCCAACACAGGCCCAATAAAAGCAAAACTTGAGCCAAGATAGCTTGGCATACGCCCACCTGTGATGACAAAAAATAAAATGGTACTCACCCCAGAAAGTAAAATTGCCAAATTGGCATCAAACCCCATGAGTAACGGTGCCAATACCGTTGCCCCAAACATGGCAAACGCATGTTGCACTGCCATCAACACACTTTGACTGATTGGCAAATATTCATTGATACCAACGTTGTCTTGCTCTAGGCGACCAGAAAAGGGCAAAAAGTCAGTGAACCAACGACCGTTATTAAATGCCATCGCACTGGCTGACTGTTGGGCATCTTGATTGGTATCTTGATTGGATAAAGTGGGCTTTGGCATTGACTTTGGCATGTGGGATTATCCTTAAAAACTGACGATAAAACATATAAAACCTAAAGTTACGGTATTGTTGCGGTATTATAGTCGCTCTACCCACAGATGAAAATATTCTCAATAATCATTTGCTCACAGTCCGTCTGTGTTATCATGGCTATCATTATCATGGTTCTAATTGTTATTTTTTGTTATTTATAACTTATCCATAATTCGATGAGAATGTCAATGATGCGTCAACCCAATTTAAATGTCTTTAGTAAATCCTTACAAAATGACGACCCAAAGGGTCATGTTTTAAAAGACGATATTTGCTTAAGCAATGCACAATATGCTTTGCCGATTTATTTTACTTTAGATTATCAACGCACCTTTGTTAACAAATCTGGACTGATTCATCAAATAAAAAAAACCAGCGTGCCGTTAGACATCGACTTGCATGCGTTTTTGTATGATGATGCAGGCCAACTGGTCGAGATGGTGTGGTATAAAAACTTACGTGACATCTCACAGAATATTCGCCATCACGGTGATGAACGACTGGGTAAAAAAAAGCCCATCAGCACCGATTCTACGTTACAAACAGACGCTACTCAGCAAACAGATGAGCTGGAATCGATTGAGATGCGATTACAACACTTACCAACCCATATTCGCCACATCACTTTGACCGCCAGCACCTTCAACCATGCCCCCCTAAATGCCGTCAGTGAAGGCAGTATTCATTTACAAGACAGCATGGGGAGTACCCTGCAGCACATTGACCTAACTGCCCTACCCCATGATTCCCACACCTTATGGGTAGCGACTTTGTCTCGTCATGGTTTTGACTGGCGGTTAAAATTACACCATACTCATATCAACAATGGCGACAACCCACTGTCTGAGATGATGGCGAAGCTGCCAAAAAATCACGATGCAAAAAATTTGGCGACATTACTCGGACAATGGTTGTTTAAAACATGATGGCTGTTTAAAACATGATGGCTAACATGACGTGGTTAATTAAGGGTTAAATCTGTCCGTTTGTCATGGGGTATTGTCAATAAATACTGATAAAAAATTGAATGGCTTGGCAGTTTAATGACTTAGAATTTTACCCAAAAACGCTTGGGCTCTTTCTGATTTGGCATTTTGAAAGAATTCGTCTTTACTACAATTTTCCACAATATGCCCTTGGTCCATAAAGATGATGCGACTTGCCACTTGACGAGCGAATCCCATTTCGTGCGTTACACACATCATAGTCATGCCTTCGTTGGCCAAATCCACCATCACCTCTAACACTTCTTGAATCATTTCAGGGTCAAGTGCGGATGTGGGTTCATCAAACAGCATGGCAATCGGATCCATTGATAAAGCACGAGCGATGGCCACTCGCTGCTGTTGACCGCCAGAAAGCTCAGCGGGGAACTTTTTGGCGTGTGTTGCCAAACCCACACGGTCCAAATAATTCATGGCTTTTTTGGTGGACTCATCAGCGTTACGCCCCAGTACTTTTTGTTGAGCAAGGGTTAGGTTATCGATGATGGATAAATGAGGGAACAGCTCAAAATGCTGAAACACCATGCCAACTTGGCTACGCAGTTTGGGCAAATTGGTCCGTTTATCGCCGACGCTGATGTCATTGATGGTGATTTTACCTTTTTGAAAAGGCTCAAGTCCGTTCACGGTTTTGATGAGGGTTGATTTTCCTGAGCCAGAAGGACCACAAACCACGGTAACATCGCCTTTATGCACATGTGCGACACAGTCCGTCAATACCTGAAAATCGCCGTACCATTTGCTGACTTCATCAATTTTAATCATGATGTCATCAGATTTATGACCACTGTCAGTGACCAAGCCGCCAAATTCGTTAATATAAGATTTGTCATCGAGTTGGGTTATGATTGCCATCATTTGTCCTTATTGGCCTTATTGCCTTTTGTGTCATACATGTCATACACGCAGATTTTTTTGAAGTCTTGCCACGCCCTTAGACGCAATCAAACTGATGATAAAATACACCGCCCCTGCACTTAAGATATAAAATTCAAGCAGTCCCATAAGCTCGCCACGCACATAGGCGGCACGAAACAAATCCACCAAACCCACCGCAAAAACCAAAGTGGTGTCTTGAAAAAGAATGATGGATTGTTGGAGTACCAGTGGCAACATTTTACGAAACGCTTGTGGCAAAATGACCAAACGCATGGTCTGTGAATAAGTCATGCCAAGTGCTTTTGCTGCATTGACTTGCCCTTTGCCAATGGACTGAATCCCAGCACGCACAATCTCAGCAAAATAAGCCGCCTCGAACATGACAAAAGCGATGACACAGCTCATAAATTTGGCATCAATCGTGAGATATTTGCCAGTTATCATGGTATAAATCATGGGAACAGCAAAATAAAACCAAAGCAACACCAACAGTAGCGGTACTGAGCGAAAATAATTGACATAAAGCTTGGCAGGCAATGCCAAAATGATTTTCCCCGACAGACGCATCAAAGCAAGCAGCGTACCGAGTAATAACCCACCTAAAACAGAAAAAAACAGCACCTTAAAGGTAATTGACAATCCTGATAACAAAATTGGGGCAGCGGTTTGAATGTCATTAAACATGCTGTTCCCCACTGATTTGACCTTTGATGCGTAACTTATTTTCAAGCAAAGTCATGCCATAAATTAAGGTTAAATTAAACAACAAATAAATGATTGTAGCATAAGTGTAAATTTCAAAACTGTTTTGGGTGTATTCGCTGATGGTTTTGGTTTGGCTGATAAGCTCGGTAACACCAACCAAAGACGCAATGGAGGCGTTTTTAAAACAATTGGTCAGCTCAGAGCTTAGCGGTGGTAAGATGGCACGAAAGGCTTGGGGCAAAATCACATGGCGATACGCTTGTGCTGTGTTAAAACCCAAGGCTGCCGCTGCATTCGCCTGACCTTTTGGCAGTGATTGAATGCCTGTTCGTACCTGCTCAATGATGCGAGCGGCAGTGAATAGCCCAAGACCGATGGCCGCTGACATGGCTGCCGATGTGTTTGGATCAAGTGATTGATACCAAAAGGTGCGAAACCCTTCGGTTAGCAGATTTGGCATCACATAAAACCAAAAGAACAGCTGAACCAATAAAGGAATGTTGCGAAAAAAATCCACATAAATCTTGGCAATGCTCTGTGTCTTGCGATTGGGCAGGGTACGCATGATTCCAAGTATCGTCCCTATCACCATGGCAATCAGCCAAGCTGTACCACCAATAATGAGCAGCCATTTAAAACCGATGACCAACCAATGCCAATACAGTTCATTGCCAATGCCTGTGGACTGCCAAAGTACGCCCCAATTCCATTGATAATTCAAAGTCATTCCCTTTATCAAATATCACACATAACAACAATCGCAACAGCCAACCAGCCCCATCATCTTTGCTGGGGCATCAATCCTATTGAGTTTGTTTTGGTTGGTCGGTTGGATTTGCCAAAAGATTTTTTAAGCTATCAGACATGGTGAATGCCATGTTGATGTTTTTTGGTGGGATTGGTTGCATGAACCATTTATCATAAATGCCGTTAATCTCACCTGACGCATAGACGGCTTTTAGGGTATCATCTACAACCGCTTTAAACTCACCATCGCCCTTACGAACCATACAACCATAAATCTCAAAAGATTGTGGTTCACCGACGATATGCCATTTATCGGGGTTTTTAGATTTGGCTTTTTCGCCTGCCAACAGCACATCGTCCATCATAAAGGCTTGGGCTCGGCCATTTTCAAGCATCAAGAATGATTCGCCATGGTCTTTGGCTGAGATGATGTTGATGTTTAATTGTTTGTCATCATTAAATTGGCGGATATAGCGTTCAGAAGTTGTGCCAGCAGTGGTGACCAAAGTCTTACCAGCAAGGTCATCAAACCCATTGATGCCCGAATCGGTTGCGGTCAACAGACGGGTGCCAATTTCAAAAAACCCTACTGAAAAATCAACTTGCTGGGCACGCTCTTCGTTGTTGGTGGTTGACCCACATTCTAAATCAACCGTGCCATTTTGTACCAAAGGAATGCGTGTTTGAGAAGTGACAAGATTGTAGCGTACTTTTAAATCAGGCATTTGTAGCTTTTCTTTTAACGCTTCCACAACCTTTAATTGTAGGTCATGAGCATAACCAACAGGCTGATTTGGGTCATCTGCAATATAAGAAAACGGAATGGATGAATCTCGGTGTGCAAGAACAATGGTGCCTGATTGTTTGATTTTATCCAAAGTCCCCTGAGACACACTGTCAGCAGACACATCAGTGGATGCGGCGGCATCGGCTGGGGCAGTTTGATTGGCTGGTTTGTTACACGCACTCAAGCCAATGATGGTAGCAACCGCCAAGCCAAAAGAGATGGGTTTTGATTGAAGCATATAAATTCCTTTTAACAATTTAACAATCCTTTAAATCATTTAATAAATGATATTGTTACAATATTGAAAAAAAGAATAAAATGCAAGTGCTTATTTTAAATTTTTATCAGACAGATTTTTATAAGATTTTTATAAAACCGCTTAGGGAGATGTATCCCCAAGCAAATATTGCCATCAGTCATATTACCATTCATTTGTCATCAATGATAAAAAAAGCAGTCCAAAGACTGCTTTTTGTGTAGATAATGACTTATGTGGATTATAACAAGATTTTACGAGGGTCTGCCAACAGCTGTGCCACATAACGGGTAAAGACAGCGGCATCTGCCCCATTGATGACACGGTGGTCATATGACAAAGACAGTGGCAACATCAGTCTTGGTTCAAAGTTTTGCTTACTTGCATTCCATCTGGGTTGCATGTTTGCTTCAGACACACCCAAGATTGCCACTTGTGGCCAAGTAACCAGTGGGGTGAATGCCGTACCACCTAAGTTACCTTGTGAAGAAATGGTAAAGCTTGCCCCTGTGATGTCTTTTGGGGTGAGCTTTTTATCACGGGCTTTACCAGCCAATTCGCCAATTTCAACCGCCAACTCTTTGATGCCTTTATCTTGGGCATTTTTGATGACTGGCACAACCAAGCCGTCTTCTGTGGCAACAGCAATGCCCATATTGATTGATTTACGCACCAACAGTTCAGTGTTGTCATCGCTGAGATGGCTGTTAAACTTAGGATGCTGTTGCAAGGCGTATGTGGTGGCTTTGACGATGAATGCCAAAATGGTTAAACCAATGCCTTGTTTTTTAAAGTCTGCTTTTAGCTCACCACGGAAGCTTTCGGTGTCAGTGATGTCTGCTAAGTCAAACTGAGTCACTTGGGGAATGTGGTTGTTGTGGTTAAGCTGTGGAATGGACACTTTCTGCAATCGGCTTAATGGCTGACGCTCTATTTCACCCCATAGCTCGACTTTTGACATGTCAGGAAGTTTTGGTAATGACACGGCAGGGGTGGTGGTTACATTCGCTTGTGCATTGCTGGTCATATTGCCAGTATTTTGCATGGCAGATTTGACAAAGGCAAACAAATCTTCTTTGATGATGCGGTTATTAACAGCACTGCCTTTGACTTGAGTGATGTCCACACCCAACTGACGTGCCAATTTACGCACCGCAGGACCTGCATACACATCGGTTGCTTTGGCATTCACTTGGGATTCGGTCAGTTTTGCTGTGTTCACTTGTGGAGATGTTTGAGCAACAGAAGTCTGTGTTTTTGCTGGTTGTCCTTGTTGTCCTTGTTGTCCTTGTTGAACGCTCGGTTTGCCTTGCTCAGTTTGCTGACTTGGCTTGTTGGCATTGGTACTTTGAGAAGCTGAAGCTGAAGATTGTGAGCTTTGGCTGGCAATGACAATAAAATCTTGGCCATTACTGACTGTATCGCCTGCATTAACCAACAGTTTGATAACTTTACCTGACACAGGGGCTGGCACTTCCACCGAAGCTTTATCCGACTCAACCAACAAAATTGACTGTTCAGCAGTCACTTCATCACCGACATTAACCATAATTTCAGCCACTTGAGCTTCTTCTACGCCCAAATCTGGTAAAGCGTGGGTTTGCTCTGCTGGCTGAGTGTTGTTCTCTGGCACGGCGGTTTTTTGGGTCTGGTCGTTGGTGTCAGTTGGCTGATTGTCTGATGTGTTTTTAGGCTGTTCATCAGCAGTTGGGGCAAGGCTTGGTTGTTGGGCAGAAGATTGGGCAGAAGAGGACGATAGCACGATAAAATCTTGACCATTTTTGACCGTATCACCTGCTGATACCAAGATTTTTTCTATCACGCCATTGGTTGGGGCGGGCACTTCTACCGATGCTTTGTCTGATTCAACCAAAATTAACGGTTGTTCTGCACTGACCGTGTCCCCAACATTGACCATGATTTCAGCCACTTGAGCTTCATCGACACCTAAGTCTGGCAAGGCATGGGTAACTGACTCACCAGCTCTTTGAACAGATTGAGCATCGCCGTGTTCATCACTGTTTTGCTGACCACTGGCATCGGCACTCACAGGGTTCTGGGTTGAATCTTGTGTTTGAGTTGCGTTTTGTGTTATCTCTTGTGCTTGTTCAGATTCAGTGCCTTCAGATTCAACGTCTAACAGCACCACGCCTTCGCTGACCGTATCACCAACAGAGACCATGATGCTTTTAACCTTACCTGCAATGGTGCTTGGCACTTCCACAGAGGCTTTGTCAGACTCCAACAGAACGATGTTGTCATCGACAGCAATCACATCGCCAATATTGACATAAATTTCACTGACCTCAGCACTGTCTACGCCTAAATCTGGGGTTTTGATTTCCATTGTTTCACCTACTTTTTATTTGTCATAAGAATGATTCTAAATAACAGACCTTGGACGTTTGCCAAGGTCGTGCCTCAATTTTATTAGATGGCTTTATTCATCTTCTTCTTTCAGTTCTGGCACTGGATTTGGGTTGATGACTTCAGGTGCTGGTGCATCAGGAAAATGGTCATAATGCGGTTGTGGTTGCCACGCAGGGGGATGGTCAACATCAATATTGAACTTATTGATGGCATTTTGTACCACGTCTAAGCTGATTTCACCTCTGTCTGCCAATGATTTTAAGGTGGCGACCACCACATGCTCGGCGTCCACATGGAAGAATCGACGCAACTGCTGACGACTGTCTGAGCGACCATAACCATCAGTACCCAATGTGGCATAACTGACTTCTTTGGGAAGCCATGCTCTGATTTGCTCTGAATAGTTGCGTATGTGGTCAGTCGATGCGACAATCACGCCTTCATAACCTTTAAATTGCTCTTCTATCCAAGAGACTTTAGGAGCTTTGGCAGGGTGCAAACGATTATAATCATCGCATGCCATGCCATCTCGAGTCAATTCATTAAAGCTGGTTACGCTCCACACATGAGAGGTGATGTTATGGTCATCTTTTAAGATTTTTGCCGCTTTTTGTACCTCTCTTAAGATGACACCAGAGCCAAGTAACTGCACTTGAGGCGTTGCACCATCACTGTTGTCTTCTAATAAATACATGCCACGCTTGATGCCTTCTTCCACACCTTCTGGCATGGCAGGTTGCTCATAATTTTCATTCATCAAGGTGATGTAATAATACACACGCTCACCTTCGCCGTACATACGACGTAAGCCATCATGAACGATGACTGCCAGCTCATAGCCATAACAAGGGTCATAAGACACACAGTTAGGCACAGTACCAAATAAAATATGTGAATGACCGTCTTGATGTTGCAACCCCTCACCATTTAGTGTGGTGCGTCCTGCGGTCGCTCCCAATAAAAATCCTTGTGCTTGGCAATCACCTGCCGCCCAAGCCAAATCACCAACACGCTGAAACCCAAACATGGAGTAGTAGATGTACATGGGTATCATCGGCAAAGCATTGATGGAATAACTACTTGCCAATGCAATCCAAGCACTCATCGCTCCTGCTTCGTTAATGCCTTCTTCTAGCATGTGTCCATCTTTGGCTTCTTTATAGCCCATTAATGCTTCGCTGTCTTCTGGTGTGTAGGTTTGACCTGATGCTGAATAAATGCCCAGTTGTCTGAACATGCCTTCTAAGCCAAAAGTACGAGCTTCATCTGGCACAATGGGGACAACACGGTCTTGAATGTCTTTATTGCGAAGCATGGCAGACAATAAGCGCACAAACACCATGGTGGTGGATTGCTCTTTGCCATTGCTGCCTTGTAATACTTTATCAAAGATGGACAGCTCAGGAATTTGTAAAGGGATATGACCACTGCGACGATTAGGCAGATGCCCTCCCAAAGCTTCACGGCGACCTTTTAGATATTTTATCTCCGCAGAATCCTCTTCTGGTCGATAAAATGGCAACGCCGTCAGTTGCTCGTCTGTGAACGGTAAGTTAAAGCGATCTCTAAAATACACCAAAGACTCTGGATCTAATTTTTTGATTTGGTGGGTTTTATTGACTGATTGTGCTTGCTCAGACAGACCATAGCCTTTAACGGTTTTTACCAAGATGACAGTTGGTTGTCCTTTGGTTTTCATGGCTTCGCTAAACGCAGCATACACTTTAACAGGGTCATGACCACCACGGTTGAGTTTGGCGATGTCTTCATCAGTCAGTGAATTGGCCATTTCTTTGAGCTCAGGGTATTTACCAAAGAACTGCTCACGCACAAACTTTTGGTCACGAGCTTCATACAGCTGATATTCACCATCGACCACTTCCATCATGCGATGTTTTAATGCCCCACTGTCATCTTTGGCTAATAGTGGGTCCCAGTTGCCACCCCATATTACTTTGATGACCCGCCAGCCTGCCCCACGGAACACTGATTCAAGCTCTTGAATGATTTTGCCATTACCACGCACAGGCCCATCAAGGCGTTGTAAATTACAGTTAATCACCCAAATCAAGTTATCTAACTTCTCACGCCCAGCCAAAGAGATTGCCCCTAGGCTTTCTGGCTCATCGGTCTCACCATCGCCTAAGAATGACCAAATCTTACGGTCTTGATTTTCTAACAACCCACGGTTAATCAAATACTTTTGCACATGAGCATTATAAATGGACATGATAGGACCTAAGCCCATCGATACAGTTGGAAACTGCCAATAATCTGGCATCAAATAAGGGTGTGGATAGCTTGATAATCCCTTACCACCCACTTCACGGCGGAAATTTTCTAACTGCTCTTCAGATAAGCGACCTTCTAAGAATGAACGAGCATAAATCCCAGGGGCGGAGTGTCCTTGATAATAAATCATGTCCCCGCCAAAATGGTCATTAGCAGCTCTAAAGAAGTGATTAAACCCTGTTTCATATAAAGTGGCACTGGATGCAAATGTCGCTAAATGACCACCCAAATCATCATCATTTTGGTTGGCACGCATCACCATCGCCAAAGCATTATAACGAATTAACGCCCGAATTTTACGCTCCATATGTAAATCACCAGGATAAGCAGGCTCATCTTCGGCTGGTATGCTGTTAATATAAGCGGTATCAAGACGGTTAAATGGCAGTCCTTCTTGTACTGCTTTATCATATAAGGCTTTTAATAAAAATTGGGCTCTTTCTTTATCAGCATGTTTGATGACAGAATCAAACGCATTCAACCACTCTTGGGTTTCGTTGCTGTCTGTATCATTATAATAGTTCATCGACGTGTCCTTTTGGTTGGGTGAATTGAAGTTAATTTTTAGTGACTGTTTGGTTATTATAGGACAGTTTGAGCAATAAGGATATAGATTGATATGAATAATGGCATGTTTGTTATTTATTTAATAAATACAAAGATTTTACAATGTGAGTAAATTGTTAAAATTGTTAAATGTGAATAAATTTTTTTAAATCCAAGCAACCGAGTCTGACTGTTGAGTGTTTGGCTTGTTTTGATGATTGGGATTATGGTGGTGGGTTGTGGCGGTAATTGTGGACAGTAATTGTGGATAGCCACACAGATTTAAGGCATAATGTCTGTTTTTAACAAACTTGTTTTAACAAACTTGCCACCAGCAAACTTGCCATCAAGCTTAACACCATGCTCTAAAAGTTAAAAAATCTCAAGGTTAAGGAATATGAATGAAACGCTATGAATGTATCGTCTGCGGCTGGATATATGATGAAGCATTGGGTTGCCCAGAAGAAGGCATCGAACCGGGAACAAAATGGGAAGACATTCCCGATGACTGGAGCTGTCCTGAATGTGGCGTGGGTAAGATGGATTTTCAAATGCTGGAAATTTAAAACGCCTGCAAGGCCAACGCTTGATTTATCACCATTCTAACAACACGGTAAACACGCTTTAAATGACCGTTAAATTTAAATGAACTTTAAATATGACACGCCCATTTAGCCAAGAGTATTTATGACATCAGCCAATTTTGTGCCTGCCAGTCAGTGGCAACAGCAACCTTATGATGACGCAACTTATGATGACGCAAAAGGTAATGATGCAAAAAGCGATGACGCAAAAGCCATTGAATGGACAATCTCTGATTTGACCCAAGGCATGTATCATGCGTTTATCCAAATCTCACCAGAGATTACCTTGAGTGTGGAAGCAGGTGGCAATCCCAATCACCCACCAGTATTGTTAATCATGGGCTTGGGGTCACAAATGCTGTTCTGGCCAGATGCCTTAATCAAGCAATTGGTGGCAGCTGGCTTTTTTGTGATTCGCTTTGATAACCGTGATATTGGTCTATCAAGTAAAATCATCAATCCATCTTTACCTAATTTGTCTTCTTTTAACCGTTTAGAGATGATGCTTAGGTTGCAGGTGGGCTTAAAAAATCGTCATTCTGTCGCCTACAGGTTACAAGACATGGCAGACGACACCGCAGGCTTGCTAAATCGACTAAGGCAAATTTTTGGTTTTAAGCAGTTTCATGTGCTTGGGGCATCTATGGGGGGTATGATTGCCCAAATTTTGGCGGCTAATTATCCCAATCATATCGACAGATTGCTTTTGCTGTTCACCTCGACCAATGCTCGTCTGTTGCCACCACCAAAACTCAAACAGTTAAATGCCTTGTTTACCAAGCCAGACAACACCTCTTTACAGGCTTCTGTGGCTCATGGGGTGTGGTTCATGCACATGGTTGGTTCGCCTGGATTCATAGATGATGAACCAGTCAAACGCCTCATCACCAAAAAACACCTGCGTAATGTTCACCAGCTTGGCATCATTCAACAATTACAGGCGATATTGGCAACAGGTGATATCCGTGCCTATAGTCAACAAATTCAGGCAAAAACCTTGGTATTGCATGGTGATAAAGACGGGCTATTGCCATGGCATCATGGACGCAACGTAGCGAACCATATCCCCAATGCTGATTTTAAACTCATTAAAGGGTTGGGGCATGATTTGGCAGGATATTTTATCCCTTATTTAAGCCACATCATCAGTCAATATTTGCATCAAAAATAACACGTCTTTTTAACACGTCTTTTTAAAGGAGAACATGATGAAAATTATGATACTTGGCTCAGGTGGGCGTGAACATGCCCTGGCATGGCAATGTGCCAAAGACGAAGCCGTCAAACAAGTGTTGGTTGCTCCGGGCAATGCAGGCACTGCCAACGAACCCAAATGCCAAAATATTCATTTGAACATCAGCGACCATACTGCTGTCATTGATTATTGTCAACGCCATGACGTGGACATGGTGATAGTGGGTCCTGAAGCCCCTTTGGTGGCAGGCATTGTCGATGATTGTCGTCAAGCAGGCATTCACATATGGGGCCCTAGTGCTTATTGTGCCCAGCTTGAAGGCTCAAAAACCTTTGCCAAAGCATTCATGCAACAGCATGGCATTCCGACTGCCAGCTACCAAAGCTTTACCAATGCCGATGATGCCAAAGCCCATGTGAACCAATTAACCACCCCCATCGTCATCAAAGCAGATGGATTGGCGGCAGGCAAAGGGGTGATTATTGCAGACAACATGGCTGATGCTCACACTGCCATTGATGACATGTTGTCAGACAACAAGTTCGGCAGTGCAGGCAGTCGAGTGGTCATTGAAGAGTTTTTAACAGGAGAAGAAGCCAGCTTTATTTGTATGATTGATGGCGACAACATCTTACCAATGGCAACCAGTCAAGACCATAAACGGGTGGGGCTGGCAGACACTGGACTTAATACAGGTGGCATGGGCGCCTATTCCCCTGCCCCTGTGGTAACCGATGATGTGCATCATAAAGTCATCAACCACATCATCAAACCTGTGGTTGCTGGCATGAAAGACGCTGGGCATCCTTATACAGGATTTTTATACGCTGGGTTGATGATAGATAACGCAGGTAACCCAAAGGTCATTGAATTTAACTGTCGATTTGGTGACCCAGAAACACAACCCATCATGATGCGATTGCAGTCATCACTGCCCAAACTTGTGGCACAAGGATTACAAGGACAACTGCCATTAATCGCTGATTGGGATAACCGAGCTGCATTGGGCATTGTGTTGGCATCTAAAGGCTATCCAGAATCATCATCTCAAGGCGACATCATCACAGGATTAACGCAACTTGAAGGCAAGTTTGCTGATGACAAGTTTGCTGATGTCAAAGTGTTTCATGCAGGGACAGCCATGGACAATGGACAACTGGTTACCAATGGCGGTAGGGTATTGTGTGTAACCGCTTTATCTGACAGCATTACCACCGCCCAGCAAACAGCTCTTGATACCATCAAACGCATCACATTTGATGGCATGCACTACCGACATGACATTGGGCATCGAGCCATTCATCGTTAAGCCCATAAACAACCAAATAAGCAAAAAATGCTTGTTATTATGGATAAACTTTGCGATTATTAGCAAAATTGCTTAAGTTTTACATTTAAGCAAACTTTGTTTACCAATAGGTAGCATGATGCTGACAAATCTGTCAAAGTCGGCATTTGGGTTTTTTAATATGCCAATGTGGCTTCTTTATCATCAATTCTTTATCATCAATAAGGTTTTATTATGATGCGTACTTCTTATCAATTTTTAACCGCTTTAGTGGTTGCAAGCACGGTGGTATTGTCTGGTTGTTCTACCAAGCCTAACAAATCTGCAGTATTGGTTGCCCCGCTTGGTGTTCCAAGTGGAGCAGATGTTGGCTATATGGGTGGTGAACTGGTTTCTAATAGCACCGCTGTTACCACCACGGCTGATAACCTACAAACAGTGGTGTATTTTGGCTTTGACCAAAGTATCATCACAACAGAATCTGCCAACGTACTTGACCAACATGCCAACTTACTGTCTAACAACCCAAATGCCAGTGTGCTGGTTGCAGGGCATACTGATGAGCGTGGTAGCCGTGAGTACAACATGGCATTAGGCGAACGTCGTGCCCAAGCAGTGCGTGATTACTTAACATCTCAAGGCGTAAACCCTGCCAACATTCAAGTGGTCAGCTATGGTGAAGAACAACCCATCGCCACTGGCAGTACTGAAGCTGACCATGCCCAAAACCGCCGTGCTGAGTTATCGTACTAATTTTTAGCATGACAATTTTTAATGTTGCAAATGGTTAAAAATTTAATGTTGCAAATGGTTAAAAAAGCCCATCGATGATTTTAAACCACATCCCAAAAGTGAGACAACCTTTGGGGTGTTTTTAATGAATAAAAAAGTCTTATTGTTAAATAAATATCTATTGTTGAGTAAAACATAGATAATCACTGATTTCACTTAACTTTTAACTTTTTTTACTCAACAAGCAGGTGGTCAAAAAGTAAATGGTCAAAAAATGGATTATGATGACATGCTCACATTGGATATTAAACAAACGTTGGCAGGGATTAGTCGCATGATAAAAAAATGTCTTATCTACTTTTTTATCACGTTAATCCTAAACTTTGTGCTATTTGGTTTACTCAATGGGTTTTCTCTAAGGGTGTTTTTCATGTCATTGATTATGTCGTTGATTGGTAGTGTGTCATACGTCATAATACTTGATTATTTGAGAATTTAGATGAGTTTTAGTATCCATCATTAATGGCAACCATTATTAATGACAAATGTTCAATTTTGAAGTGCGTCTATGTCTCATATTTACCTAATCATTTCTGATGATGACATCTTTAAAATTACCCAAGAAAGATTTTTAAAGTTTCATCATATGAATGACCATCAATCTAAGAAGTATGGTTATTATCGATATGACGAAAGTCTTTGTCAGACAAGACAAGATGATGTGTATTGCATTCATCATCAGTTAATTGAACTGCTAGACAATTACAGCAAACAGTCTAAACAATTATTTTTTGCAAGATTTCTTCTGCTCCATAAAAACAATGAACATGACATGTTTCATTTTTCCTTAGAAAAAA
Source organism: Lwoffella lincolnii (assembly GCF_037201985.1). NCBI lineage: Bacteria > Pseudomonadati > Pseudomonadota > Gammaproteobacteria > Moraxellales > Moraxellaceae > Lwoffella > Lwoffella lincolnii. Next base: position 1,110,354 of record NZ_CP147511.1, read on the forward strand.
TTGACAAACATGATTATTTTAAACTAAAAATTTTAGACAATCATTCACCCCTTAAATTAAACACCCTCTATCAAATGCCTTAGGGATTTAATGGGACTTACGATACGAGCAAATGGGAGCGAAGCTACGCCGATGCTCTGGTAGTATGCCATGCTCAGCAATCGCAAGCAGGTGGGCTTGGGTTGGATAACCTTTATGTTTGTCAATCAAATACTGAGGATAACGCTTGGCTAAGACCAGCATCTGCTTATCTCGACTGACTTTGGCTAAGATGCTGGCAGCAGCGATGCTACTATGCAACATATCACCTTTGATAATGGCTTGCGGACATAGCTGACTGACTGACCAATCATAAGTCTGTATCAGTGGTTGCCATAAGTGATGGTGGTCTGCCATCATTAATGATGGTAAGCGATTGCCATCAACCAATGGCTTGATTTGTAGTCGCTTTATGATGCTTTTGTCGCCAACGCCACCACCATCACCATATCCATAGACATCATAGACACCAGCACTGATTTGCTTAAGCATCGTATCACTTGCCAACTGCATTGCTAATAATGATGCTTGCAAAACATTAATGCCATCTATCACCACTGCTGGCACATCAACCAGCACATACCCAATGGCGGTGTCTTGTATGGCTTGAGCATATTGCTCACGACGTTTGGCAGTCAATTTTTTTGAGTCGTTAAGCCCTGCCAATGGACTGCTCTTAAAGTTAATGTCATCAGATAATTGAACAAACGTACCCGATAATATGGTTGGCAACAGCACCGCTGACACCATGACTCCACCAAGCAATGGGCCTCTACCTGCTTCATCAATGCCAATGCTCAACGTGTGTGTGTTTGGCATATTCGGGCTTTTACCATCAATAAAACTGGATTTTGGGCTGTTAAGCTCCTTTTGTAGTCTGTTTGGATAAAGATAACCTGTGATGCTGATTTGGTCAGTTTCATACTCAGATGCGACATGAGTGATGCTGTTCACCATATCAGCCGTGTACAAACCATATATGGCATTGACCTGCTCAAAGGTTAGGTGTTCATCTGTGATTAAAGGGCCTAGAACCACTTGCTTGTTCAATATGGCGACTCCCACAGTTTTTTAAGCCGTTTGCCAGACACTGGCGTGTGGGTTTTCATCGGTTGGGCAAACAGCTGAATGCGGTATTCTTCCACCAACCAACGGTACTCGCTAATGGCAGGGTCATCGGCTCGCCCTGCCAGTCGCTCCATATGTTCATCTAACGCATACACCGCATCGACATCGCCCTCTAAATTATGTGGCAAGCGTTCTAGCCGAATTTCCAAGGCTTCAAGGTATCTGGGGTATTGTTGCCACCTGTCATACGCCATGCGATAGACAAAATCAGCCAAATGCAAGTCATCTAGCTGGTCTTCGATGTCATCTATCGACTCAGCAAACACATCACGGTCTAGCATCAACAAGGTTTGGCGAATGCGTTGCCAACGAGTATAGACTTCTTTTAACAGTTTTAACACCGTTTGTCCCATTGGCAAAAAGGCATTGAGTACCGCTTTTTTGCTTTGTTCATATTGAGCTTGGGTCAATGGCAAATGACTTGCCAGCTGATACAGTCTGTCATCAATGGATTGTGGCAAGACATCATCATGAATAAATTTGGCGACTTGTGTCTGAGACATGCCATCTGATGCACCGCCTGATGCACCACTTAGGCACGCATCTAAAGTGGCATCAATGACGATATTTTTTAGCTTATCAAGCTCACCCAATGGGGCAAACGCCAGCTTAAACGACTTGTCAATCTGACTGGTGAGCTGTTTTTGTTTTGCCCCCAAATTCCTTTTGATTAAGGTCAATACCCCTTGACGGTGGGCATGTAACGCAACATTTAAATCAGTGAATTGATGAATGGACACCGCCATGCCAGCATCATCACTCACTAAGGCAGAAAACTCTTTCATCACCACGCCTGCACGGTGACGGATAATGGCAAATTTAAAATGCTCAGGAAAGTCATCATGTCGCCCTGCCTGCTCATGCACCGCTTGGCTGGTTTCGCTGGCATGGCGAATTTGTAGGGTTTGTAAGTCTCGCCCTTTTTCGATTAGGCGGTTTTTGTCATCGACCACACAGATTTGTGGTTGCAAATATCGGTCTACTTTGCTGGAATCAAAGTCTTTTGGGGTGACTGCGATGCCACGACTGTTCAGGGCTTGACATAGCTGGTTTAGCAAACCTTGCTGATGATTATGCTCCAGTTCATCATACAATTCATCAGCAGTATCAGGAATGGGAACAATTTGACGACGAATCTCTTTAGGCAAAGATTTTAATAACTGCAACACCAATTCATATCGCCACCCTGCAATGCCCCACAAAAGCTCAACAGCATCTAATTGTGGTAAGGCAGCCAATGGCACACGAATGCTCACACCGTCATCATCACTGGCAGGGTCAAACACATAAGTTAAGGGCAATCTTAACTCCCCCAACTGCCAATTCTCAGGAAAATCGCCTGTGGTTGGTGCGGTTTGGGTCAGAACATCATCATCAGTAAAAAACAAAAACTGGCTGTCTTTGGCTTCAATTTCTGCCCGCCAGTCTTCAAATGTCTTACGACTGGCAACATGTTGTGGGATTTTACGGTCATAAAATTGATACAACGCTTCTTCATCAACCAACAAATCTTTGCGTCTAAGCTTGTCTTCAATGCGAGCAACATCGGCAATCTTATCCATATTATGCTGTAAAAAAGGGGGATTCCGACCATAATCACCAGTGACCAACCCATCTCGAATAAAAATTTCACGAGATTCGGTCAGATTGACCTGTTCATAATTGGTGAGCTGTTTGCCCACAATAATCAAACCAAACAAGCTGATTTGAGCATAAGCTTGCACCTTGCCTGTTTTTTTTGACCAATGTGGTTCATAGTAATGATATTTTAGCAACTCACCTGCTGTTGAAAGTATCCATTCAGGCTCAATCTTGCCAAGGGTTCGCATATAGACTTGCGATGTCTCCACCACTTCAAACGCCATCACCCAGGGCGGATTTTGCTTATACAACACACTGGCAGGAAAAATACGAGTTTTTTGTTGCCTTGCTGCCAAATACTCACCACGAGTATCCGTCTTATGGGCAATAAAGCTTAATAGGCCTGTCAATAACGCACGATGCAAATTGGCATAATGTAAGGCTCTTGGGTTATCTTTATCATTCGTTTTGTCATTGGCTTTATGATTGGTTTTGTCATTGGCCCTGACCTTGACAGGATTGTCTTGGGTCTGTTGGGTTAATAAAGCCATGATATCAGTACCGTCATCATGGCTGTGGTCAGTTTTACCATGAGGATTGTTTAACAGACGCAAATCTGCCACCATCTGTGTCAATTGGCCATGGGTTTTTTTCCATTCTCTGAGCCTTGGAAAGCTTAAATAATGCTTTTTGGCAAACTTTTTGATTTCATTATTAGACAAGCCGTTATCATCATTGGCAAATATCGCCTGCCAAAGTTTCAGATAAAATAAAAAGTCCGAATCTTCCACTCGGAACAGGGCATGTTTTTGGTCGGCTTGGGTGCGTTTATCCGATGGGCGTTCTTTTGGGTCTTGCACTGCCAACGCTGACACGATGATGAGCATTTGGGGAAGGCAATCAAACTCTGCCCCTGCCACCAACATGCGGGCAAGTCTGGGGTCAATGGGCATGCGTGCCATTTTTTTACCAATGTCAGTCAGTTGAATGTCATCAAGCGTCTGCTGACGCTTGGATTGATGACGGCTGTTTTTATTGGCAATGGTTTTGATTGCTCCAAGTTCATCAAGCAGTTTTCGCCCATCATTGACCAAGCGACCATCTGGCGGTTCAATAAAATCAAAGTCATCTACCGACCCAAGCCGTAAATTTGCCATCTGTAGCATCACAGATGCCAAATTGGTTCGCAAAATCTCAGGGTCAGTAAACACAGGACGAGATTCAAAGTCTTCTTGAGCATACAAACGAATGCACACACCAGGGGCAACACGCCCACAACGACCTTTTCGCTGATTGGCGGCCGCTTGGCTAATTGCTTCAATGGGCAGTCTTTGTATGCGTGAACGATGTGAATAGCGAGAAATGCGTGCAAATCCTAAATCAATCACATAACGGATACCTGGCACGGTTAAGGCAGTCTCTGCCACGTTGGTGGCGATGACGATGCGTCTGCCCCCTGATGGGTTAAAAATGCGTTGCTGCTCACGATAACTTTGCCGTGCATATAAAGGCAATACTTGCGTGTGCTTAGGTCCATGTGTCTGTAGCACCTCTTGCAAATCACGAATTTCAGCTTCTGTCGCTGCAAAAATTAAAATATCCGCTTGGTCAGCATGTCCTTTATCATGGGCATCAGCAAAACATTCTTCCACTGCCGCCACCACCGCACGGGGCAGATTGTCTTCAAATTCATCAAAAGCATCATCATCACTGCCATGCACAGGCTCATCAGTCAGTGGGCGATACCGAACTTCCACAGGATAACTGCGACCTTCAACCTGATAAACAGGGGCAGGTGTTAACCGCTTAGTTTTAGGGTCATACTGACTAAAATACTGGCTAAACCGCTGGGTATCTAACGTCGCTGATGTGATGATGACCTTTAAATCAGGGCGTTTGGGTAACAGGTTTTTAAGATATCCCATGATAAAATCAATATTTAGACTGCGTTCGTGGGCTTCATCAATGATGATGGTGTCATAACGAGTCAAAAAACGGTCATGCGACAGCTCCGCCAACAAAATGCCATCAGTCATCAGCTTAATCAATGACTTGGGCGAGCCTGTCTCATTAAAACGAATCTTAAAGCTCACTGACTGACCCAATGGCTCACCAAGTTCATCAGCAATGCGATTAGCGACACTACGAGCTGCCAACCGTCTTGGCTGAGTATGTCCGATTTGTCCTGTCAGCCCACGCCCAGCAAGCAAAGCAATCTTAGGCAGTTGGGTGGTTTTACCACTGCCTGTCTCCCCTGCCACGATGATGACCTGATGTTTTTGAATGGCATTAACCAACACATCAGCAGAGTGACTCACGGGCAAATCATCGTTCAGTGTGATGATTGGCACGCTGTTTTTCCTTGCTTGTACTGCCTCATGTGATTTGCTGATTTTATCAACAAGTTTGGCTGGCAAATCGTCAAGAGTTAAAGGTGAGCCATCAAAAGTTAAATCAGCTTGATTGGCTTGAGCTGATTTTCCCTGCTTTTTACCTTGCTCAAAGTTGCCTTGCTCAAAGACAAGTTGCGAGGCGGCTTGACGCACCTGTTGCTCTAAAAAATGGCGATCTTTGGCAAGGACTGGGGGAAGAAGTGTTAACACAGAAATAGGCATTGACGTTCTTATGGTATGACCTTGTGATATGTGGCTTAATATGGCTCACATGCTGTTAAAACTCACTTTTTTAAAACCAACTGGTTAAAACCAACTGCGTTTGCCATTGTTTAGCTGAGTGATGACTTGTGGTAATTTATCGCTTACCATGTCAATTAAGCAACTGGCAGACTGCTCTGCCATGGCAGCAAAGCCAAGTTTTTGGGCAAGCGTTGGTTTTGTCTGCGAATGCAAGACATAGACTTCTTGCGTTTGCATTTTTTCTAACAGATAAGCATCAGATGTTTTAAGCTCATCAACCAAGCCCAAATTTAGGGCATCCTCACCATACCAATGCTCACCTGTCGCCACAGCATCTAAGTCAAGTTTGGGACGGTAGGTGGTTACAAAGTGTTTAAATAATTGATGGGTTTGCTCAATTTCTTGTTGAAATTTAGCACGGTCTTTATCATCATTTTCACCAAATATTGTGACGGTGCGTTTGTAGTCGCCAGCGGTGAACATTTCATATTCAATGTCATGATTTTTTAATACCTTATTAAAGTTAGGAAGCTGAGCCACCACACCAATCGAGCCAATAACAGCAAAGGGGGCGGCATAGATTTTATCTGCCACACACGCCATCATATAGCCCCCACTGGCTGCCACCTTATCCACACAAATGGTTAAATGTAAGTTGGCATCTTTGATGCGTACCAACTGAGCCGCTGCCAAGCCATAACCATTCACCAGCCCACCAGAGGACTCCAAACGCACCACCACTTCATCACCTTGCTCAGCACAACTTAAAATGGTGCTAATCTCTTCACGCAAATGTTTGACCGCTGATGCTTTGATATCACCATCAAAATCAATGACATAGACGCTTTTTTTGCCTTTATTTTTGCCTTTTAGGTTATCTTTTAGTGCCTTTTTGGCTTGTTTGGCCAGGCTTTTTTTGAGCTGTTTTAGCCCATTTTTGTCGTTTTTGGCTGCCAACAGCTGTTCACGACGTTTTTGCTGTTTTTGGTTTAGGTGAATGACTTTAAGCTCAATGGGGGTTTTATCCGAATGAAATAACATATTTAATTTCCGTCAATTTTCTATTTTTTTAATAACGTTACTTTTTTTAATAACATCACTGTTTTACGTGTTAAGAATTTATGTGTTAAAAACTTTACGTATTAGGAACAGCATGTCAGCAACGTCGCATTGGGACATTGGAGCATTGGGACATTGGGGTCTGTCCCAAAACCTTAATATGGGGCATCATCAGCATTTTTACAATCTTTTTATCTTTACATCTTTTTATCTTTAACCATTTTTTAATCAACGTCTTTACTTTGTAAATGCTTTAGACCGATACTGCGAATACTGCCATCATCATTCATTTGATGAATGATTAACGCCCATTCACTGCCCAAATCTATCGTATCGCCAACCACAGGTTTGGTCTCTAGCTCAAAAAGCATGTACTCTGCCACAGTTTGGTTATTGATGTGTTTTGGTAAGGTAGATTTGGGGCAATCTTGGTCTAGCAAAGACTTTAAAAATGGCAAATCCACCAATTTGGCATGTGGCGACACCAACCAATCACCATAAAAGTCATCATGTGATTGTAAATTGATGTTGCTGTCATTACAAATGGTGGCAATTTTTTTGGCATAATCCCCATGTAAAGCGTACCACACCTCATCTTTGGGCTTTAAGACCGTGTCTGCATGAACAGGTAAAAAATGAGAACCACGCACCAAAGCGAACAGCTGAATGTCATCTGAACTTAGGCGGTTGGTGATGCTGGTTGGGTGGCGACCAACGGCAAACGCGCCAGATTTTACCACAAACTTATACAAATTAATGCGTTCTTTGTCCGATACCCATATCTCCAAATGAGCTTCAGGGTCGTCATTGGTTGGCAATCGCACATTAAAACGACTTGCCATAAATGGAATGCTCATGCCCTGCACAAGCAAAGACAACACCACCACACCAAAGGTGATGTCAAACAATAAAAACGCATCTTCTACCTGAGCCATGATGGGTAAAATGGCCAAGGTAATTGGCACAGCCCCTCTTAGCCCCACCCAAGAAATAAAACCAATCTCACGGTTTTTAAACTTAAATGGTTTAAGACTTGTGAACACCGCCAAAGGTCTGGCAACAAAAATCATAAATACGGTAATGGCAAGTGAATAATACCAGACATTAAGCACATTTGATGGCGTAACCAGCATACCCAACACCACAAACAGCACCGCTTGTGACAGCCAAGCAAAGCTGTCCATCACCCTAAGCACATGTTCGGTGGCACGCACTTTATAATTACCAATTAAAATACCCGTCAAATACACTGCCAAAAAACCACTACCACCCAGCAAATTGGTGGCAGCAAACACGCCAAGACCTGCCGACATAATCAAAATGGCATACATGCCCTCTGCCAATGCCAATTTTGGCAATAGTCTAGACAGCAAATACCCCCCAGCAATGCCCATGATTAAGCCCACCCCAATTTGCTGCAACAACAACAGCATAAAGCCAGCCATGTTCAGCCCATTAGGGTCAACATTTAACGCTATTAGTCCTGTTACCAACAAAATTGCTAATGGGTCATTTGCCCCTGACTCTAATTCAAGAGCAGCTTGTACCCGTTCGTTGAGTTTGACACCACCATTTCTCAGTAAGGAAAACACCGCTGCTGCATCGGTTGAACCAACAATCGCAGCCATCAATAGACCCAGTCGCCAATCTAAATCCATCAGCCAAGTAACAAACAAACCCAACACCAAAACCGTGGCAAACACTCCCCACGTTGCCAAAGTAATGGCAGGACGCAAACCCACTCTAAACGACTGAAACGATGTCCTAAGACCACCATCAAGCAAGATGCACGCCAGTGCTGCTTGCCCAATAAAATTGGCAAATCCATACTCAGCAAAATGAATGCCCAGCACACCTTGCTCACCTGCCAAGATGCCCACACCCAAAAAACACAGCAACAATGGCATGCCAAGCCGTGCTGATACCGTACTTGCCATGATGCTAAAAAATATCAGCAACGCACCCACCAGATATAAAATGTTGATGACATTTAATGAATCCATGACTGGGGTTTATCCTTTTGTTTTAATGGAGAACGGATTTAATGGAAAACTGACTTAAATGGGTAACATACAAAGGGTCAAACACATCAAGTAAAACAGCGTTTTTTTGTGTTGCCTATCATAGCATATAATGCCACTGTCTCTTAACTGCTTACGCTTAATTACTTATGCTTATTAATTACTTACGCTTAATTACTTAGGCTTACTCTTGATTGTTTGCTCTTAACTGTTTATTTTATCTCACGTTGACCCATCATTTACCACATTTAACATATTTTTAACCACAAGTGAAACAGTAAGGTTGTCAGCCAAGCCACAAAAAGGCATAATTAGCCATTAAATTATTTTTACTCGATGATTGATATTCAATTTTATTTATCTCAATGTTATTTATCTTGATTTTAAGGCAGTGAATTTTATGGGCAGTCAAATGCGTACTCAATATTGTGGCAATGTCAGCGAAGCGCTTATCGACCAAACCATCACCGTGGTGGGTTGGGTACACCGTCGTCGTGACCATGGGGGGGTCATCTTTTTAGACATGCGTGACCGCCATGGTCTTTTACAAGTAGTCATTGACCCTGATACCCCAGAGGCCTTTGCCACCGCTGATGCCGCTCGCTCAGAGTATGTTTTACAAATCACAGGACGAGTACGAGGTCGCTATCAAGGGACTGAAAATCCCAACATGACCAGTGGTAAGGTTGAGCTGTTGGGCAAACAAATCACGGTACTGGCAAAAGCCGAAACGCCACCATTTCCACTCAATGATGACAACTTAAACGTCTCAGAAGAATTGCGTTTAAAATATCGCTATCTGGACATGCGTCGCCCAGAAATGCAAGAACGCATGATATTTCGTGCTAAAGCCACTTCTGTCATTCGTCGCTATTTAGATGAACATGGCTTTTTAGATGTCGAAACCCCCATCTTGACCCGTGCCACTCCTGAAGGCGCAAGAGATTATCTTGTACCCAGTCGCACACGTCAAGGTAACTTTTTTGCTTTACCACAATCGCCACAGTTATTTAAACAATTACTGATGGTGTCGGGCTTTGATAGATATTATCAGATTGCCAAATGCTTTCGTGATGAAGACTTACGTGCCGACCGCCAACCAGAATTCACCCAAGTGGATATTGAAACGTCATTTTTAACCGATGAAGAAATCATGGACATCAACGAAGGCATGATTAAGCATTTATTTAAGACCATGTTAGATGTGGATTTGGGCAAATTCCCACGCATGACCTATGCCGATGCCATGCGTGATTATGCTTCTGACAAGCCTGACTTACGCATTCCATTAAAGCTGATTGACGTGGCAGATGTGTTACAAGATGTGGACTTCAAAGTCTTTGCAGGTCCTGCCAACGACCCCAAAGGGCGTGTGGTGGCGTTGCGTGTTCCTAATGGCAATGAGCTGACTCGCAAACAAATTGATGAATACACTAAGTTTGTGGGCATCTATGGGGCAAAAGGCTTGGCATACATCAAAGTTAATGACATCACCAACATCAATAACGGCGTGGATAAAGAGTCAGGGCTACAATCCCCAATCATCAAAAATATCCATGACGATGCCCTAAAAACCATCATCGAACGCACCAACGCCCAAAATGGTGATTTAATTTTCTTTGGGGCAGACAACGCCCGTGTGGTTAATGATGCTTTAGGAGCATTGCGTGTCAAAGTTGGTCATGACATGAACATGGCAACTTGTGAATGGGCGCCACTGTGGGTGGTGGACTTCCCCATGTTTGAAGAGACAGATGACGGCAAATGGACATCGATGCACCACCCCTTTACCAAACCTAAGGGCAGTGTGCAAGAACTAAAAGACTCACCCGAGACTGCCCTATCCATCGCTTATGACATGGTGCTAAATGGCACAGAAATCGGTGGTGGAAGCCTACGCATCAATACCGTCGACATGCAAGAAGCGGTGTTTGAAGCATTGGGCATCAACCAAGCAGAAGCCGAAGAAAAATTTAGCTTCTTATTAGATGCGTTAAAGTTTGGTGCACCGCCACATGGGGGCATTGCTTTTGGTCTGGATCGTCTAATCATGCTGATGGTTGGGGCAGGTTCTATCCGTGATGTCATCGCCTTCCCCAAAACCAAAACCGCTGACTGCCCATTAACCCAGGCCCCAGCTGAAGTGGACAACAAGCAGTTGCGTGATTTGGGTATTCGCTTACGTGAGCAAAAGCAAGAGCTGGCATCAGCGAAATAGCCATTATCCCATCTTGCTGACACTGACATCATGAACCCCTATTCATTGTTTAAATATGTGCCAATGTCCGTATTACGGGCATTGGCACATTTAGTGGCTTGGGGAATGAAGCAATTTCCCAACCTGAAACTGCATCGCACCATCAACACCAACCTTTCACTGGCATACCCCAATCTTAGCCCAAAGCAAAAACAAGCCTTGCATCATGCCATCGTTACCAACCAAGCCCTAAGCAGTGTCGAATCAATCAAATCTTGGGCAATGCCACCCAACTGGAGCATTCAGCAAATTAAGCAAGTACATGACCCACATATTCTACAAGCAGGATTAAAGAACCCCAATGGCATGCTTGCCATCGTACCGCACTTAGGCACCTGGGAAATCATGAACGCATGGCTCAATCAATTTGGCTCACCCACCATCATGTACAAACCTGTTAAGGGAAGACTGAGCAATGAATTTGTGCTACAAGGTCGTCAACGTCTCAATGCCACCTTAGTTCCCACCGATGCCACGGGCGTCAAATCCATCTTTAAAACCCTAAAACAAGGTGGATTTAGCATTGTGTTACCCGACCATGTACCAGACCCAACTGGCGGAGTGGTTGTGCCATTTTTTGGCATTCCCACGCTATCTAGTACCCTTGCCCCCAAACTTGCCAGTAAAACAGGTTGTGCCTTGGTGGGACTGGCCTGCATTCGCCGTACTGACGGGAACGGTTTTGATGTGCATTGTTATGAACTCAACCAACCTGCGCTATACGATAAAGACAGTACCGTCGCAACCACCGCTCTTAATCATGCCATGCAAACCATGATAACCCCTTTATCTGAGCATTATATGTGGGGTTATCGGCGTTTTAAATATGTCCCAAACATTGATGATGTCTATCAAGCCAACAGCAAACAACTCAATGCCTTGACAAGCAAATTCTCTGACAACAAATCTGACAACAAAAAAGATTAAACCATGACCCAAACTCGCTACGTCATCTGTATGAAATGGGGTACAAAATACCCTGCACAATACGTCAACCGACTGTACAAGATGGTTAAAAAAAATTTAACCTTACCATTTCAAATGGTGTGCTTAACCGATGATGACCAAGGCATTGACCCAAACATTCACTGCTATCCAATCCCTGATTTACAATTTGCCAAAAGCATACCCAGTCATCTACCCGAACGTGGTTGGAAAAAACTCACCACATTTAAACCACAGCTTTATGATTTAAAAGGTGTGGCATTATTTTTAGACGTTGACATCGTCATTGTTGATAACATCGACTGTTTTTTTACCCACAAGGCACAGCATGATGACAGCGTGATGATCATTCGTGATTGGAAAAAACCTTGGCGAATGGTGGGTAACAGCTCAGTATATCGTTTTGACATTGGGCAAAACACGTATCCTAACTTATTAAGCCACTTTGAACAAAATTTTGATACCATTCGTCAGCAGTTCCGCCACGAACAAGCATTTTTATCCAATTATCTACAAACACATCATCATTTAGAATATTGGGACAGCCGTTGGTGCGTCAGCTTTAAATACCAATGCGTACAACCCTTTCCCATCAGTTTTATCAAACCGCCACAACTGCCAGATACAGCAAAAATCGTCATTTTTCATGGAGAGATTAATCCACCTGATGCGATTGTCGGTAAAAGTGGCAAATGGTATCGTAAAGTATTGCCAACGCCTTGGATTAAGGATTATTGGCAATGATTAAAAAAAATAGAGATGAAGCTAATAAATATGAAAATCCATCATAATCAACCATTTCAATATTATAATTATCTCATATTCATCGCAACGTTATTATTCGCAACGTTGCTATGTTGGGGCGTATCAGGTAATCAGCCTCACGTACATGACATCTTACTTATTTGGGTCATTATCAATTTCTTATGGTTAAAACCAATTGTTTTTAAATTATTAAGCCCACTATTTTTAGCGTGGATATTGTTTTTTCCGATTGGTTTACAATATGGCTATCCAACCTCGGCTATGATTTTTTCTGCCTTGGAAACTAACCGCAATGAAGTAACGGAATTTTTTGACCCATTTACATTATGGATTTATCTTGGTATTATCATTTTAACACTCATCATACTTTTTTTAACAAAAAAAATTAGAGCAACACATAAACAGCGTCAATTTTTTTATTGGTTTTCTATCATTTTAATCTTAGTATTTATTGGCTGTATCATACCAATCAAGCATTCATATTTTAAATGGCATTTTTCTAAAATCCTAAATCTTATTCCCTATACCACCACAAGTTATCATATTTATAAAAATTATCAAAATAATCTGCAAGAACTTTCTAAAAAACCAATTGACTGGAAAGTATCTGCTTATGTGCCAAAATATAAAAATCATGTGTTTGTCTTGGGTGAAAGTATGTCTAAATACTATATGTCTTCATATGGTTATCCTGTCAAAACCACACCTTTTTTAGATAATGTCAACGGAATTAAATACAATCAATTTATTTCACCAGCAGGTCATACAACCACATCAGTGCCACGACTTTTAACCATTCCCAACCCACAAAAAGTGGAATTTCAAAACAGTATTTTTTCCTTAGCAAACCAAGTTGGTATTGAAACTTATTGGATTTCTAATCAAGATCATGTGGGTGTATTTGATAATGAAGTTTCATATATTGCTAATCAAGCCAATCACTTGTATTTTTATGGAGACCACGCTCCAACCAAGACTCACCGATTTGATCATGAAATGTTAGCAGAAATAGAAAAAGCGATAAACTCTCCATCAGACAAGCCCAAATTCATTGCCATACATCTTATGGGTTCACACCCTCGTTTTGTTAAACGCTTAGATAATAAACGCCCACGTTTTTATTTTGATAATGACGATTTGGCAGATTATTTAAGCACCATCTACCAAACTGATATGTTTTTAAAAGAAATTTATCAACTATTACATACTGCCAATAAAAACAACAACCAACCATTTAGTATGGTTTATACATCTGACCATGGCTTACACCAAACCAAACTCAAACATGATGACACACAATTTACTTTACGCACACCATTGTTTAAATTATCCAGTGATGACAGCGAACGTATAGAGAATAATACACCACAAGCAGGCCATGGCTTTGTCTGGTTTTTAGCTGATTGGTTAGGCATTAAAACACATAATCAAACACGTAATACTTTTTTATCAAGAACCGAACAAGAAAACCCAGATGACATACCCATATTTTTTGAGCATACCCAAGCATATGGTAATCTAACGCCTTTTGATGGGCAATTACTGATGCCAAAAGCTGATGAGATACAGGCATCTCCAAAATGAAACAATCATCAAATTATACGATATCTGTCGTGATGATTGTCAAAAACGAAGCTGACAATCTTAAGGTTTCTTTACCTGCCATTGCCGATTGGGTAGATGAAATCATCATTTTAGACAGCGGTAGTACCGATGATGGTCAAAAAATTGCCCAAAGTCATGGGGTAAAATGGCATGTCAATACCGATTGGCAAGGCTTTGGCAAACAGCGACAGCTTGCCCAAGCTTATGCCATAGGCGACTGGATTTTGGCATTGGACGCTGATGAAGTGGTGACGCCACAGCTCAAAAACAGCATTTTAAAGGTCATCAAAAACCCCCCTACCGATACGGTTTATGGCATCAAACGGCTTGATTTTGTCTTTGGGCATCAAATTGATAATGCCTTATGGGGGGTTAAGGCCCATTGGCGACTGTATCCCAAAAAGTTTCAATATGACAATAACCTAGTGCATGAGTCTGTGATATTAAATGACGCAACAACCAAAAAATTAAGCGGTTTTTTACACCACCACACCGCCCCCACGCCGCTGTTTTGGCTAAATAAACGCTTAGATTATGCCAAAGCATGGGCAGATGACAGGCACGCTCAAGGCAAAAAGGGTAAATTTTATAAAGTTGTGGTTAATCCTTTATGGGCATTTATTAAACAATACCTGCTTGACGGTCGATTCTTACAAGGTCGTTATGGGCTGATTTATTCATTATTTTTTACCCAATATACATTTAATAAATATGCTTGTCTGTATGATTTAACCCACAACCAAGCCGAACACGCTTTTTTACATTCTGTGGCGATGGCACAAAACTTAAAACCCATTGATGTTTCACAAAAAAAATCCACGCTGTCATTGGTGATGATTTGTAAAAATGAAAGTAAACACCTAAAAGCATGTCTAGAGACGGTGCATGATATCGTTGATGAAATCATTGTGTTAGACAGTGGCAGTACTGATAACACTCGCCAAATCGCCGAAAGTCATGGGGCAAAATGGCATGTCAATACCGATTGGCAAGGCTTTGGCAAACAGCGACAGCTTGCCCAAGCTTATGCCACAGGCGATTATGTGCTTGTACTTGATGCGGATGAACGCCTTGACCAACCCTTGCGACAAGCCATTACCGATGTGCTTAAAAAGCCTGTGCAACGTGATAAGGTTTATGCGTTTGCTCGGGTCAATTATTTTTGTGGCATTCCCACCCATTTAAATGGTTGGTATCGAGATTGGGAAAATCGCCTTTATCCCAGCCATCTGGGCTATAATGATTTGGAGGTGCATGAATCGGTTGATACCCAAGATGCTCAAATCGTCAAACTAAACGGTTTGCAACACCATCACACCAACGATGATTTGTATCATTATCTTGTCAAACGCATTCGCTATGCCAATGATTGGGCCATAGATAACCACCAGCAAGGCAAGCACGGCTCTTTATTGACAGCAGGGTTGCGAAGTGTGTTTTCATTCATTCGAGAATATTGGCTACGTGGACAATTTTTAGCAGGGCGTTATGGGTGGATGGCTTCAGTGGTGTTGATGTTTTATACCTTGGATAAATATGTATTATTATGGATTTATCATCATCAAAAATGACAGTCAATGACAGTCAATAATTATCAATGACTTTTGGAATGTATCATGCCACCCAGAAAAAAATCTCGTCTTGAACAATGGTTTTCGTTTAGCCGCCATCAACGCCGTTTTGGGGCAAGCCAGCTCTATGACACCCTCACCGACATTGATATTAACGAACTAAAATCCACCATCATCAACGGTCAAGACAAAACTTATACTTTCGGTTCTGCCAAAAATTTGCACGAACATATCGACAATTTACGCCATGAGTTTATCGGTGAGCCTAAAATCAATCATTATCATGCCACGCTGATTGTACTGATTCGCCGTGACATTGATGTGGTGGATAATTATGAGAAATTCAAAGCCTTATGGTTAAGCGAAAAGGACTTTTTATTAAAATCATTAAACACACGCTGGTTGATTTCTGCATGTGATACTTTTATTGATTGTGATGATGATTTTGGCTTAAGAGCATTGTTGATGAACGCTGTGATGCTTATCAATACCATAAAATCTTACGAAACCGAACGGCTTCTTTGCCAAGTGAATGGCACAGATTTAACAGAAAACGAACACATCAAACAAACCCTACAAACCAAACGAGTGGCGTTATTTGATGGCATATCTGCCATGGCAGTTGGAACAGATGACACGCTAAGAAACATGCGATGGAGACTGGACAAACTGTGCGATGAACATGAGTTGGGACAAATCGTCATTGACGTGTTTGAGCGGTTGCAATTAGACAGCAACAATAACATATATAGCCGTGCAAAAAATCGCCATACCCGTGAACGCACACGTTGGTGGTGACCCATGCCAAACAATGTCATGTTAGATGTCCAGACTTTTAACACCTTGGTTGAACCAAATGACTTGCCAAGCCAAGATTGGCAAGCGTTAAAATTTGCCCAACATGCCACACCACGTTCGCATTTTTTATGCTATGTGGTTTATGGTGATGACGAAATGTATTATGATGGTGTTAAACTGAGTATTTTGAGCTTTTTTGCTCAGATTGATGGGCATGAGCGCCCCACCGTCATTGTGCTGTCTGAACGCCCTGATTTTTTTGCCAGCTGGCAACAACAAACTGACTTAGAGTTGATTAACTTAACCCTATCGGATAAATTATTTCACATAGCCACACAGGATAATTATTACTACCGCCTAAAAACCTTAGGGCTTGCCCATATCATGGCGCTGCTCATCAAGCATCACATTGCTGATAATCATAGCAAGTTTTTATTTTTTGACAGCGATACCTATTTTTTAACCAATCCCATGCCTTTATATGACAAGATTGATGATAAACATGTGGTCATGTACAAAAAAGAGTCTGCAATTTTTACTCATAAAAAATATCGCAATTATCTTTATGGTGAAGCGAATAAAGCAGGCATCAACGGCTTAAAAGGCAAGGACATCAGTCACATCAACCCAGCAGACGGCTCACCGCTCATCTACCGCTTACAAGACCATGCAACCATGTACAGTTCACTTATCATGGGCGTAAAAAGTCATGCCGTTATTTATTTATTACAAGCTTGCAACTTGATGTATCCCATCAGGGCCTTGACCAATGCTCGCACTGTTGAACAGTTCTGTTTTGCTGAAATTTTCAAACAGCATTACACAATCATCGAAGGCAAAGAGTTCGTGCGTCATTTTTCTCGCAGACGACAAAAAGCTTATGTGGAGAGCCAAATGATGCCATTTTGGCAACAGTTTGATGACAGTGATTTTGCCGTTCAATGTGCAAACATTCATGCCATCAATTTTCAACGACCGTTTTGGCTGACGCTTGCCCAAGCCATTAAGCGTATTTTTAAACCAGAACCGATACGATGACCAACCACATAAAAACAATCTTGCAAAACAACTTTATAAAACAATCTCATAAGAAACCATCATCATGCAAAAAATCCCAATTTTAATGTATCACAGCATCTCTCACCCCATCAAAAATGCTCCGTTTAAGTGCTTGCACTTGCCACCCAAACGGTTTGCTCTACAAATGAAAATACTCAAATTGCTTGGTTATCAAGGCTTATCCATGTATGAACTCACCCCTTATCTAAAAGGTGAAAAACAGGGCAAAGTCATCGGCATTACCTTTGATGACGGTTATCGCAACAACCTAACGCAGGCCTTACCGATTTTACAACGCCATGGATTTACAGCCACCTGCTATGTGGTGAGCGGACACATTGGCGGCCATAATCAATGGGACGAAGCCAAAGGCATTCCCAAAAATCTACTCATGTCAGATGCTGAGCTTAAACAGTGGCTAAATGCAGGCATGGAAGTGGGCGTACATACGCACAGTCATATCAGCCTAATCGATGTTGACGATGCCACCGCAGAACAAGAAATCACACACAGCAAACAATTTTTAGAAGAGTTGCTTGGCGTACCGATGAGACATTTTTGTTATCCATACGGTAAATTTCACTCAAGCCATGTGGCGATGTTAAAACAACAAAGGTTTGATACCGCCACCGCCATGTATCGTGGCAGAACAGAAGTACCCCAAGGAGGATTAACCAGCGATGAATTACTGACTTTGCCAAGAGTGACGGTAAACAACAACTGCTATCCACACATTTTTTTGGCAAAGTTGCTCACCAATTATGAAGATAAAAAAGGGGCAAAGTTGCGGTTGCAACAAACAAATATCAATTAATCCACCCTGCTTACTCTCATAAAATCCAAATACGCCTGAGCAACGCACTCGGGTAATAAATGCGTTGCAAACGGTGTGATAAAGTCTTGTGGCTTATTCATGACTTGATTGATTTTGTCCGTCAACGCACTTAGATTATTTAGCTCTACCAAGCAATTATCTGGCAACAATTCAGCAGGACCATGTGGGCAATCGGTTGAAATCACTGGCACACCCAAGCTTAAACTTTCTGCAATGACGATGCCAAACCCTTCAAATTGTGATGCCAATATCATGGCAGTGGCAGACTTAATAAAAGGATAAGGATTGGACTGAAACCCCATAAAAATCACCCTATCTAAAACGCCCAGCTCATCAGCCAACTGCTCACAAGCGGACATCTCACCCCCCATGCCAAGCAATACCAATGGCAATGCTTGCGTACTTTGTGCATAAGCTTGTATTAACGATTTATGGTCTTTTTGGGGTTTGAACTTACCCACATGGATAAGATAACCCTGCTCACAGGATTTCGGCAGTTTGGCATGAGCGTCAAAGGCATTGGCTTGTCTCTTGATGTCATCTTGTGCAATGGGATTGTGAATGGCGGTCATTTTGGGGTGTTGCCCCAAATATTGCACAAAATCATCTTTCACACCATGACTGACACACACCACAGGGTGGTTGGCATAAAGCTGTTTTAAGTCATTGATTTTTTTTTGATTGCCATCAAAATGACTGGTCATCAGCTTATATTCCATCGATAAAGTATTGTGTATCACATAAACGATGTTATCCAATTTGCTGTGATGTAAAACACAATCTACTTGATACAAATTAGATAAAATAAGAGTTGGCGTGCCAATGTGTTTTTTAACAAAACCATCAAAAATTTTGGCAAATAAGGGATAACGCAATGATTTTGGCAACCAACGATATTGTTGATAATTCAAAAAATGCACCGTCACATCATTGGTTAACTCATAATCTACTTGGGCTTTAAAACCAATAACATGCACATCAAACCCAAGTTTGAAAAAGGCTTTTGCCAATGTCAACACAAATCGCTCTGCCCCACCCCCTTGCAAAGTAAACGTTGCCAACACAATTATTGGCTTGGTTTTTGACGCCAGTGGCTTGGATTTTAAATCACCATTGACGTTGCCATTTACAGTAACGTTATTTAACATGATACATTCGCCTAACATCAGCATGACGTGGGTTTGGTTTTCGTTTAAGCATGGCCCGTTTGAGCTTTTGCATGAGTGTTAATTGTACCGTTTTTGTTCTATCGCCAATATTGCTATCAATATCTGACTGTATAATTAATGGTTTTGGCAAAAATGCTTGACGCAACTCACCGTCTGCATGTCGCCACACATTATCAATCGGCACATCAAGCACATGACTTGCTTGCAAAAAAGACTTCGCCCCTTTATTTGACAGCAGATAGCCGCTGGCCAATGCTGGTGCAGGGTCGCATTCACAGGCAATGATTTTTTGATGTTGATGCAGTTTGTAGATTTTCCAATGCTTACCCCAGTCAATTTTTGACCATAAATTGTTATTCTGCTCAGTGCGAATGGCGGTTGGTTGATTTGCCAGCAATTGGGTTAAATACGCCCTGTTTGGGTTGTAAGGAAAATTTGAGGATAAATTTAAAAAATCAAACGATTGATAAAAAGAGGGACAATGAATGACAGACAACACATCTTCATCAATCACCACATCATCTTCCAAAATTAACGCATACTCAATGTTATCATCAAGCATTTTTTGCCAAATCAGCCGATGCGACATGGCACAGCCAATTTCACCATCTTGCATTGGGCGCTTCATACGCAGTAAAAAATCATGATAATTAACAAAAGATTTTTGCTCATCCGTCAAATCCTTACCATAAACCGCCGAAATACGTTCATAAGTCAGACCCAAACCATCCAACTGCTTTATCATCTGTTGATTGCGATCATGGCTATCATCAAGATTGACATAAAAGATTTTAAGCATTTACATTCCTTTATTTTACCACATTTGTTTCACCACATTTATTTCACTACATTTTTTCCAATCCATACATTTTTAATACAGCGATTCGACGTTTTAAAAAACGACTTTTCTTAAAAATACGTTGTAATTTTTGCAATGGCGTTAATTTATAACCCACATATCTTCCTTTTATGTCCGTATCCAAACATTGCTCTATCAATACATTTGATACAAATCCTTGTCTTAATAACCCAGCAGAAAAACGCCATGTCAAATCTATTGGAAATGTCATCACATCACTTGCTTGTAAAAAATGTTCAGCACCTAATTTAGATATAATATACCCACTACCCAAAGATGGAGCAAAATCACATTCACAAAGTGTAAACTTTTTAAAAAAATACAATTTAAAAATACGAAATCCATTTTTAGACTCAATTTTTTTCCAAATCTTTCGTGATTGCCATAATTTTGGACGTTCCGTAATGCCATTCTGTTGCAAAAAATGAAGTGCCTGCTCATTAAGTTCATAGGGTTTGGTAAAGGATAAATTTAAAAAATCAAATTCTTGATAATGTATTGTTTTTTTTAAAAAATCCACCAAATATTCATCAATATTAACATCGTCTTCCAAAATCAGTGCATGGTCAATATTTTCATCAAGCATTTTTTGCCAGATTAATCTATGCGACATGGCACAACCAATTTCACCTAACACAAGTTCTTTTTTTTGTTCTAGAATAAAGCCCCGTTTATCAAAGAGTTGTTGCTCTTCTAAGTTCAAGTCCTTACCCACCACTGCCGAAATTCTAATAAAATCCAAACCCAGTTCATCTAATTGTTTAGACACATATGCCAATCTGTCTGGACGAGAATCAAGATTAATCAAGAAAATTTTAAGCATTTAATCATCCGTTTTAAACATGATAATTTGACCATAATTGACAATAAGCCTATCATCTCTCTTTTCTTTACGATATCTTGTATTAAAAGGTTGAAATAATCGCAAAAACTCTCTAATCAATTTATTAGAATGCAGTCTTTTATTATTTCTTCTTTTTATTCTTTCGTCATGCAAATCGCTTCGCAAATGATTTTTGTCGGAATTTAGCACATCATCTTGAATGGCAAATGCGGGTACAGTTTGATAGATTTTTTTATCCATTGATAAAAAATCCCTAAATAAATAATGATCAATGGGTTGATGAATACGGGCATCTTTAAAAAAATTAACCAAATGGCAAGCCATATCTTTTGAGACAACATAGCCTGCTGTCCCCATATTTTCGGTTTTCAGTTTTCTTAGCACAAACCCTTCAAATGTTTTTTGCCAATCAGGCTCAATCACCACAGGTCTAAGCATGGTTTCAAATTTTAAAATATCACAATCTTGCATAATGGCAGGTAGATTTTCTAATAATTTACCAACATCTGGACTTAATACAACGTCATCTTCACAGACAATCAGGTAGTTGTTATCACTAGCACACAAACGCTGCCAAAGCAGATAATGACTTAAAAAGCATGCTTTTTCACCGTCTGTCAAGCCATCTTTGGTAAAATTCAGCGGATATTTGCTTAGTACTAAATGCAAAGTCTCTTTGTTCACCGCATCAAAAAACTTAAAAGGCATATTAAGATGAGCAAAATGAGAGCTGATGTGCTCTCTACGCTGTTTAGCCGTGATAAGACTGATAATTTGAATAATATGTTTCATATTCTCTAAAAAAGTATGGCAAATTAAAATAGTATGATAAAATCATGCAAACAAAAATCATCTTGTGCTTAACCAGAACCATCCACACACTTGATAAACTTTGCGGCATTATAAAGTATTTTTCTCAAAATTTAAATGCAATCCATATGGATTGTCCCATCAAGCTTGAGTAAATCGATGAACGATATTACAATAGTAACTGCTTTTTTCGATATTGGACGTGGAAACATTTCGACCGAACATTATCCAAGTTATTTAAAACGCACGACAAACACTTATTTTGAATACTTTTCTTATTTGGCAACTTTGGATAATAACATGGTGATTTTTACCGAAGAAAAATTCAAAGAAAAAATACTGACGATGCGGAAAAGCAGACCAACAACGGTGATTTGTCTTAATATATTTAAAAAATTCAATCATATATTAGCAAAAATTGCTGACATACAGAGTAACCATGAGTTTTTATCAAACATCTCTCAAGAACTATCAAAAAACATAGAATACTGGAACAGTCAATATGTTTTAGTAACCAACCTAAAGACCTATTTTGTAAATTATGCAATAATATTGTTGATGATGACCAAGGTGTTTTTATGATGTGCTTATATAAACAACCTGAATTATTCCAAATTAACTACTTAGGGAGAAATCAATGGTTTTCATTATTCAAAAAATATGATGAAACATCAAGAGTGTCTATTACTGAAAAGATAAAAGACCATTTTGGATTATGATTATGAACGTAGAACTTTTTGATGACTTTTCTAGCATGCCAAAAGAAAAACAAAAAATCATCTTTTTTAATCAAAAACCCTATAAAGGGCTTTATCGAACTTTTATACCAAAAAAAATAAGACTACAAAAACTGCAGCAAGCAGAACTGACCCATCAAGAATATTTGGCTAAGTGTTGGGATAAAGTTATTTCAGTTTATTTTTCAGGAAAATTTCCAAAGATTGAAATTAAAGCAAAAAAGCAACTAAATACGCAAAAAGTCATTTGGCAGTACTGGGGACAAGGCATTAACAATAAATTACCTGATATTGTCACTATGAGCTTTAACTCAGTAAATATGCACAAAGGAGATTATACCGTTATTCGCCTTGATAATGGCAATATCCATGACTACTTAGAAATACCTGATTTTATAGAAAAAAAAGCCAGAGTTTTTAAACCAGCTTTTTTTTCAGACATTCTTCGATTGGCTTTATTAAATAATTACGGTGGTATTTGGATAGATGCAACCATATTATTGACAGCAACCATCGACAACAATATTAGCGGAAAAAGTTTTTTTATGTTTCAAAGAGATAAAAATGCGGATAGAAAAGATTTTTGGGTAAGCCATAACTCCAAATATTTTAATTGACATGACAGTCACTTTGTGAATGTTATGAATAGCTTTATAGTGGCAGATAAGCAAAATCTAGTAGTACAACATTGCTTAAACATCATGCTTAATTTCTGGAAAAACTCTCACAGCATCCCACATTATTTTTTATTTCAAATCATGTTTGATGTTTTAATAAAAAATTATTTAAAAAACGATAATTGCGAGATATTTGATGACACTTTGCCACATCTATTAGCCAGTGAACTTCATAATACTTTTGATAAGGATAAATTTAATCAGATAACCGATACCATCAGTATACATAAACTAACCTACACCACTGAAGTGCCAGATAATTGTTTTTTTGATTTTTTAAAAAATGTATATGGTTAAGGTTGTTTAACAAAATTATCTTTTCAAGTCAGCTAAAACCCCAAATGCCATCACACAACTTGTGTTCACATCAATTTGAGCTGACCATTTAAGTTGCTCTTGAGCTTTACCACAATTTGCCCATACTTTTGCCAAGTCCCCTTCTCTTCTTGCCACCACTTTTTTATTAACATTCAAATCATTTGCCAATTCAAATGCCGAGACCAACTCAAGCACAGTTGTGCCTTTACCTGTTCCCAGATTAAAGACATGATGACCTGTGTTAGCAAGGTATGCCATCGCCGCCATATGACCTGCCACCAAATCCATGATGTCAATATAATCACGTTCACCTGTGCCATCTTTAGTATCATAATCATCACCAAAAATCTGCAAATAAGGTAATTCACCTTTGGCAACTTTTAGCACATAGGGCATGAGATTATTGGGTATGTCCTTTGGGTTTTCACCGATTAACCCTGACGAATGTGCCCCAATTGGATTAAAATATCGTAAAGATATGGCAGTAAAGTTAGGGTGTGCCACACAAACATCTGCCAGCATTTGCTCAACATGACGTTTGCTATGACCATATGGATTCACAGGATTGGTTGGATGCTGTTCATCATAAGGCAAATAGTGCGGTTCACCATAGACAGTGGCAGATGATGAAAAAATCAATCGATAGACACCATGCTTGAGCATGGCTTGTAATAAAATCTGACTGCCATAGACATTATTATCGTAATAACTCAGTGGATTAGCCACAGATTCTGCCACTGATTTTAACCCTGCAAAATGCACCACCGCTTTTATGTCATGTTCACTAAACAATCTATTCAATAGAGCTGCATCTCGCACATCACCATGAACGCAAATAAATGAACGTTGACAAATCATCTCTATTTTTGCTTGCACATCGGCATGGCTATTGCTCAGATTATCCAACACCAACACATCATGACCTGCCTGTAATGCTGATACCACAAAATGACTGCCAATATAGCCCAACCCACCTGTAACAAATAACATGACTGATTACCTTTGATGACTTAAAATCAATAACTCAACTAACTCAATAACTAACCAAGCTAAGTTTATCAGTTTTGCTAAATCTTGAAAAGGCAAAACTAAAAAGGCAAAACTGAAACAACCGATGATAACAGTTCAAAAGCTTAAAAGTTAGCAACTTATAAACCAGCAACCCAGTGAGTTATCCCCATTACCTGTGGATAACTTTGTGGATAAGCAGGGTTTTAACAGGGTGTGTGCCTTGCAAAACAAGGCTAAGCTAAGATTGTTTATTTTTTATACAGTTCTAAAGCTTATTTATCATCAATCATTAAGCTTGTGGGTGGTCTTTGTGCTTTTTTCCTTGTCAAAGTCATGTATGTGTCTATAATGATGGGTTTTTTCTGTCATTTCTTTGTCATTCATTTTTTGTCATTAGTCGGTCATTTATTATGAGTAAGCTAAACCTGCGCCAACAAGAAGCCATGCAATACACCACAGGTCCATTACTGGTACTGGCAGGGGCAGGCTCTGGCAAGACTTCGGTCATCACACGAAAAATTGCTTATCTTATTGAGAAGTGCCAAATTCCAGCTGAGCGTATCACTGCTGTTACCTTTACCAATAAAGCAGCAAGAGAGATGAAAGCTCGAGTACAAAAGTTATTGCCCAGTGAGCGTAGCCGTGGTTTAACCGTGTCGACTTTTCACCAGTTTGGTTTACAGTTTTTACGCCATGAGCTGTTACATTCTGGGCTTAAAGGCAATTTTTCGATCATGGACAGTGATGACTCCAAACGCCTACTGATGGAGCTGATGATGCGTGATAATCTGTCTGGGGCAGAAAGTCGTGAGCTGATTGCTAAGGCGATGAAATTTATCGGTGATTGGAAAAACTCGTTAATTGACCCTGAACATGCAGCAGACACGTTAAACGATCCTGAAGATTTGATTTTTGCCAACTTGTATGCGTTATACGAACGCAATTTACGTGCTTATAATGCGGTGGATTTTGATGATTTGATTGTCCTACCAACCAAAATATTACGAGACAACAGCACCGTGCGTGATAAATGGCAAGCTCGCATCCGTTATCTGTTGGTCGATGAGTACCAAGACACCAACACCGCCCAGTATGAGATGATTAAGTTGTTGGTGGGAATCGAAGCCCGCTTCACGGTGGTGGGTGATGATGACCAGTCCATCTACGCATGGCGAGGGGCAAAACCTGAAAACATGGCACTGCTACAACAGGATTTTCCTAAGTTAAAGGTGGTCAAGCTTGAGCAAAATTATCGTTCAACCAATCGAATTTTATCTGCTGCTAACTCGGTGATTACCAATAATGAGCATATTTTTGCCAAAAAACTTTGGAGTGAAAAAGGGCATGGTGAACTGATTCGGATAATCAACTGCCGTAATGATGATGATGAAGCCGAAAGGGTTGCCAAAGAAATTCTTACCCATAAACTCAGACATGGCAACCAATGGGAAGATTATGCCGTGCTATACCGAAGTAACTTTCAGGCACGCATGTTAGAAGCACAATTAAGGCAATTACAGATACCTTACAAACTCTCTGGTGGCACTTCATTTTTTGCTCGTGGAGAAATCAAAGACATCATGGGCTATCTACGGCTTATTTTAAACCCTGAAGACGATGCGGCTTTTTTACGCATCATCAATACACCAAAACGTGGTATGGGGCCTGCCACCTTAGAAAAGTTGGGGCTGTTTGCAACCGAACATGGGGTATCGTTATTGACAGCATGTGGGCATAATGGGTTGGCTCACGTTTTGCCTAATAAAGCATATGGCACGCTCAAGGCATTTGCTGATTTTATTGAGCATCATACTCGAAAGCTCGATGGTCATGACAACCCTGTGCCCATCATTCGCCAGATGATTGATGAAACCAGTTACATTGATGCCTTGCGTCAAGAATGCAAAACCCCTCAACAAGAAAAAAACCGCCTAGACAACATCGAGATGCTATATAACAGCATTCAAGCACTGATTAACCGTGCTGAAGATGACCACAATCGAACCATCGATGCGGTGATACGCAAGTTGGTTTTGCTTGACATGTTAGAACAGCAACAAGAAGAAGAGAACACCAATAAAGTCAATTTAATGACCTTACATGCAGCAAAAGGGCTTGAATTTGAGTATGTGTATATGATGGGGCTAGAAGAAGATTTGTTACCACATCGCAATGCCATCATGTCTGACACCATAGAAGAAGAACGCCGTTTAATGTATGTGGGCATCACCCGTGCCAAAAAGGAGCTGACCATGACCATAGCAACCCAGCGACGTCATGGAGGACAAATGAAAACCACCACACAATCAAGATTTTTAGAAGAGCTGCCCGAAGAGCATCTTGATTGGCCCAGCAAAGTCAAAAAACAACAAACCCAAAAAGACCCACAAAAGGTTGGTGATGATTACATGGCAAGTCTAAGAGCCTTACTCAAAAAGTAAGGCCCTTAGGGAGTTTTTGGTTATATTTGTTTTTTAGTTATGTTTGTTTTTTGGTTATATTTTATGGATAAATGGGCGTTATTTGTTAGGATTAGGCACGGTTAATATTTGCCCAATCACCAACATGGCATTATTGTCCAATCCATTCATCTTGGCAAGCTCAGATGGGCTGATGCCATATTTATTTGCCAAACCGATTAGGTTATCGCCTGATTTAACTTTATAACTTAATGTCGCCATAGGAACAATCAGATTTTGCCCAATTTGTAACTGAGCATTATTGGCAATGCCGTTTAATGCCGCTAGGTTTTGGGTGCTGGTTTCAAATCGGCGTGCCACACTGATTAGGTTGTCCCCCCGCTTGACGGCATAAGTTTCGGTGGCAGATGTTGGCGTACTGGCGGTGTTGGTCTTAGCAGGACGGCCACTGCTGGTGCTTGAACTGCCAAGCTTACCAGACGACGTGCCACCATCTGCAGCTGGAATGGTTAACGTTTTACCACGGATAAGGGTGCTGGTGGTGCTAAGGCCATTGGCACTTGCCAAATCAGACACAGAAACATCATAACGGTTAGCAAGCCCAATCAAAGTATCGCCTGACTGGATTTTGTGCAAGATGGATTCGTTGTTTAGTTTGCGGTCAACTGCTTGTTGAGAGGCAGGGACTTTGATGGTTTGTCCCCTTTGCACCAGATGGTTGGCATTAAAACGGTTGATGGCTGCTATGTCTTCTGCTTTCACACCCAGCTTATTAGCGATGCCAATGAGCGTATCGCCACTTTGTACTTTATAACTGCTTGATACATTATCATCAGTCGATGCCAAAGCGGTCGAAGTTGTTGAACTGTTGTCTGACCTAGCGTTGATATTAACATTGATATTGGCAGGCAACTTGATGATGGTATCATACAATAACCCATCTGTTTCACTGATGCCATTGAGTGTTGCCAAGGTACTGACAGGCACATTATAACGATTTGATAAACCAATCAAACTGTCACCACGACGCACACGGTAATTTTGCGTGGTCATGTTAGATGGGCTTGAGCTTGTCGCAAGAGAATCAAGCTTACTCTTACTGGTGCTGCTGGTCTTATCAGGGATAAGCCATAGCGTTTGCCCTGTTAACAGCTTATCATTGGTGGTTAAGTTATTGTAACTTGCCAATTGATTGACCGATAACCCAAAGCGATTAGCCGTCTCTATCAAAGTATCACCACGCTGAACCACATAGCTGGTTGGCTTGGTTGCAGAAGAAGCTGATGGAGTTGATGGCGAAATTGGTTTGGCATCATAAAGATACAAACTTGACCCTGCCAGTAATGTATCACTTGGGTTGATTTGATTCCATTTTGCAATATCACGCCAGCTGACTCCTGCTCGGGTAGCAATGTTGCTCAGTGTGTCTCCGGGTTGAACTCGATAGATACTGCGTTTACCACGGGTTGCCTCTAAATTTGCTGTGTTATTAGATGTGCCATAGCTTAGGCGTTTTTCTTGACCCAATGACTCAAGCACAGATTGCTGAGTTTCTAGCGAAGCAAGCTCAACCGAACCTGAAGTATTTGTGGTAATGATTTTATTTAATTGTTCTTGACGTACTTGATTGCTAATCATCGCCAGCTCTTGAGCGGACAGCGGTGGCTCTGTATGACTGGTGTTAGCAGAATGGATAGGTGGGGTGGGGTGTTGTGCGGAGACGCTTGGTATTGGCGTGCTTAGCGTTGGTGTGCTTGGTATGGGGTTAATGGCGGTGGGTCGATTGCCCCGCTGAGCAAAAGCCGCCAGTGCATCGCCTGATGTTGGCACATCACCAATTGGCTGGACACTGCTTGCCACATAACTTGATGTGCCTAAGGTCTGGATTGTTTTATCTTTGTTATAATCCACCGAGTTTGGAATGATGATGCGTTGGGGTGCAGAAGCTGATAGCACACCATTTTTTAACCCCGGATTTAGACTAATCAGCTCTTGATAATCCACCCCTGTCACTTTAGACACATCAGTCAGATTGGCCCCCACACCAGCTGACACTTCTCTAAAGTGCTGTTGGTTGGCGATGGCTGGCAGATAAACATGATATGCACTGGGGTCTTTGACAATATCAGCCACCGCCAAAAATCTGGGAACATAGTTCATGGTTTCTGTGGGCAGGCGTAATGACCAAAAATCGGTTGGAAGCCCCTGTGCTTGATTGGCAACGATGGCACGACTGATACGCCCAGGACCTGCATTATAGGCAGCCAGTGCCAGCTCCCAACTGCCAAACTGAGTATAAAGCGTGCTTAAAAAATCATAAGCAGCTCGAGTGGACTCAATCACATCACGGCGACCGTCATAATCTGATGTCTGTGATAAAGAATATGCCAAGCCTGTACTGGGAATAAACTGCCACAGACCTGCTGCATTGGCATTACTGGTGGCATTTGGGTCATAAGAGCTTTCAATCACAGGCAATAACGCAAGTTCGGTTGGAATGCCACGACGTTCAGCCTCTTTGGTGGTGTGATATAAATAGCGACTGGCACGAGCGGTTAAACGATTTAAATAATCTTGACGAGTAATGAACCATGTTTTTTGAGCTTCGATGCGCGGGTTGTATGCTGGCGTTGGGTTCAGCTTATATCCTGCTCGCACCCTATCCCATAAATCACCATAACGAATAATGTCTTGCTTTTTATTCTCCACCATTTTCATGTCGGTGGCTTCTAGTAAATCTGCCAATTCTTCCAGACTTTCTTCATCTAACAGTGCCTCAACCTGATGGTTAGGACTGATGGCATTGGGGTTGGTGGTGGTGGGGCTGATAATGACAGGTGCTTGACTGGGTGCGGTGGTGGGTACTGTATGGCTAGGGGCAGGGCGGACGGTGGGCTTTGTTGTTGATGTTGGTGTTGATGTGCTGGGTGTACTGCCACAGGCCACCAGCATCAATGCTGATACTGACACGGCCAACATTTGCGGTTGTAATATTTGTGGTTGTCGCATACGCTCTTTATCCTTACCTTACTATCACTCACAACACGGAATTATCATTCACGACAATCACATCGACAGACAATCAGATCGATAAATGAAAAACTTATCAATGCTCAACACATCGTCTGGTGGCTCATCGTCTCATTAATTCATCGTTTCATTAATTAATGGCTTATCTTAAGATAACTGACACATAAATGCAAAGCCTTAAGATGAATAATTTAAGATGAATGATTGATGAATACAGATGAACAAGCCTATTCAATGGTTACTTGCGACACTGCTTTTAACAACATGGCTTGATGATTCACCAATGACAATGTTGTGCGTGAAATGGTGGTATGTACCACAGGTTTGCCACCTTTTTCAAAGTGTTCTACCGTTTTGATGGTAACCTTGGCTTCATCTCCTGCGATGATGACATCTTGTACGTCAATATCATAGCGGTAGTTACCAGATGACTGCCAGCTTTTTTGTAGCAGTTTAAGATAGGCATCTTTATTAAGGTTGGCCTGTCCATTACGGTTAATGACAATGATGGCATCATCATCAATCAGCCTGCTAACACCACTGATATTTTTACTGTTAACGGCTTGTTCCATGGCGGCAGCATATTGATACACATCGTTTTGGGTTGGGGAGACCGCTTGTGCGGTGCTGGTCATCAAACCAATGCCAACGCCTGCAATAGAGCCAATTAAAGCATATTTCAACGCTCGGCTTAACACAGAATTTAACACACGCTTGTTTACTGAGCCATTGCGATGGTATCTGTCATTGGGTGATGGGATAAAAGCATGCAATAAAGACATAAATCAACCTCGTTATTTAGTTTGATATCCGTTGTTCGGTTAAATCATCAGTTAAGCTCACGCCAAGCCGTTGACTACGCTTGTGCATCAGTTGTTTAGCAAGCTCTTGCATGTCTTCTACTTTGTCAATTTCATCAACAATTTCAAGACCCAGTAGTGTTTCTAGCACGTCTTCTAAACTAACCAGACCCTTAACCTCACCATATTCACCCACCACAATGGCAATGTGAATACGCTGTTTTAACATGTAATCAAGCAAATCAAACAGCTTCATTTTATTAAACACAAAACTGACTTCACGGCTTAAATTACTAATCGGCTGGTTAAGATTGCCATTGGCTCTGCTCAGTAGCAGGTCAGTCTTTAGTACAAATCCTGTGATGTTATCTAATGCTTCATCATACACAGGCAGGCGAGAAAAGCCAATTTTGCTATGATTGGCAAACACATCACTGACCAAGGCATTTTGCTCAAATGCCATGATGACCGAACGTGGGGTCATGATGTCTTCGACTTTGATTGCCCCAAATGCCAACATGTTACGAATGATGCGTGATTCAAGTGGGTTAATTTGCCCTGATTCTTCGCCCACACTTGCCAAAGCGGCAAATTCTCGGCGGCTAAATACCTGCGCATCTTTACCTTTAACCAAAAATTTGGTCAATCGCTCGGATAACCAAATCACAGGATACAACAGTTTGATAACGCCAAAGACAAAATATGCCACCATGCCACTGAGTTGTCGCCAGTATACCGTACCCAAAGTTTTGGGAATGATTTCTGAGAAGGTCAAAATTGCTAAGGTCATCACCGCTGAGAACACCCCAAACCACGCACTGCCAAATACCAAATTGGCTTGAGCACCAGCTCCGATAGAGCCTAAAGTGTTGGCAATGGTATTGAGCGTTAAGATGGCGGCTAACGATTGGTCAACATTGTCTTGTTTTAACCGTTTGAGCATGTCTGCACGCTTGGCATCACTTTCTTTGATGTCAGCGATATAAGATGGGGTGATGCTCAAAAGCGTCGATTCAGCCGCTGAGCAAGTAAATGACACCGCAATTGCCATAAACACAAATAACACCAGTAAGACCACATTATGAGTGCTGGCATCAGTGGTGGCATCCATGGCAAATGCGGTGCTGGGTAACCCAGCGCCAATACAAACCAAAGCACCACAAACCCAAACATCCCACCAAGCACCACAAACCGAAGTAACAGGCTTGAATGATGATGAATAAAGCAATCGTTCCAATATGTTTGATGACCTTGACAGGCTTGGCACAGTTAGGCATTTGATGAACGTAAACAAAAGCAACCTTAGCAACTAATATGACTCATATAATATGGGGAATGTGATGATAAAATAACGATAAACCCCATCATCTTAGCATGACTTCTTGGGTGATTGAACGCTTTATTATCAATTAATTGTTACCAAAGCGTTTATTTTTTGGTAGTATGCCCCATTATTATTTTTTATAATTTTTATTGTCAGTAAATTCCTTGAGTGTGAATGACTTTTGAATGACATTAATGTGAAATGACTTTAATGACATTCATTTTAAATGACATTAATTTTATCAATTTTATCAATTCTATCAAATATCGAGTTGTGTATGATTGCTTTTATTCAAACCGCCCATGCTGCTGGTGAACCGACTGGTGTGGCGATGTTTAGCCAGTTGCTGTTGCCCATTGCTTTTTTTGCCATTTTTTATTTTTTGATTATCCGCCCACAATCCAAACGCAACAAGGAACACAAGCAGATGATTGATAATTTAAAAGTGGGCAGTGAAGTGATTTTTGCAGGGGGCTTGATGGGTAAGGTGTTATCCATTGATGGTGATTATGCCGTGATTGCATTAAATGCCAAAAACAACGTCATGGTACAAAAAGCCTCGGTCATCTCTGTGTTACCCAATGGTACGATTGACAACGTATCCACAGGTGCTTAACACACTGCCCATAAAGGCAGACTTTTAGAATGTTTGCTGTTTTAGCTTTTTAAATCAGCGTTTTTATAAACGTTTTTATAGATAAGAAGTGATTATGCAATACGCCTATTGGAAATACATCATCATTGCAATCGTGTTTGTCATCGCTGGCTTGTACGCCCTACCCAACCTTTATCCTGATGAACCTGCGGTACAAATCACCAGCAGTCAAGCAGGCACTGAACTTAGCCAAAGTGTGCTTGAGGAGTCAAAAAATCTGCTATCACAAGCTGGTGTTGACTTTCATGGTGCGACGTTAACAGGCAACAGTGCTTTGTTACGTTTAAATAATTCTGAAACCCAGTTAAAAGCACAAGAAGTGCTAAGACAAAAACTGGGAGATGATTATGTGGTGGCATTAAACCTTGCCCAAACCACCCCTCAATGGCTACGTGACATCGGAGCTAAGCCCATGAAGCTTGGTCTGGATTTACGTGGGGGCGTCCGTTTTGTTCTTGAAGTGGACATGGATAAAGCGTTACAAAGCCGTCTGGAAGATGCCAGTCGTGAAGTGCGTCGTCATTTAAGAGCAGAGCAGATAGCCGTTGTCAGTCAAAAGCTGACCAAACAAGGCATGCTTTTGCATTTTAATGACACCGCCACTCGTGATAAAGCTCAGCAGGTACTTGGCTTACCCATGCGTCATGCCTTTAACTTTAACGCAAGCTATGATGAGCAAGGTCCTGCTTTAAATTTGACCTATAACGATGCCACTTTAACCGAAATCAATCAATACGCCGTGGGACAAAATTTATCCACCCTACGCAATCGCATCAACGAACTTGGCGTGGCAGAAGCCTTAGTACAATCACAAGGGGCAAATCGCATCGTTGTTGAGTTGCCTGGGGTGCAAGACACTGCCCAAGCCAAACGGGTATTGGGTCGTACTGCCAACTTGGAGTTTAGAATGGTGGCAGAAGGCGCAGAGACCTTCACAGGTAGTCTGCCCCCTGCAGGAACAGAAAGCTTCCCCTTTGGCACATTAGATGGTCCACCTGTGTTACTTGAGCGTCAAGCCATTGTTACAGGAGACAAAGTCCGCAATGCTCAAACTGGTGTTGACGAAAATGGTCGCCCAGAAGTGAGCATCACCCTGGATAATGCAGGTGGCAAACTGATGCAAAATGCCACTCGCACAGCGGTTGGCAAACAAATGGCGGTGCTGTTTATTGAAAACAAACAACGCATCAGCTATGAACAAGACGCTGTCAGTGGTGAAAGTAAAGAAATCCGCACGCCGTATGCTGAGACCAAAGTCATCAATCGTGCCAACATTCAAGCCGTGCTTGGTTCGTCATTTCGCATCACAGGACTCGACAGCAGTGCTGAAGCAGCAGAATTGGCGTTATTGTTGCGTTCTGGGGCATTGGCAGCTCCCATGTATTTTGTTGAAGAACGCACCATCGGTCCATCATTGGGACAAGAAAATATTGACAAGGGTCTTTTTTCAACTCAAGTGGGCTATATGCTGGTGTTCTTATTTATGATTGTGTTTTATCGCCTATTTGGAGTGATTGCCAATATTGCTTTGGCATTAAACGTCATCATCATCGTTGCCATCATGTCCATCATGGGTGCATCGCTGACTTTACCGGGCATCGCAGGCATTGTACTGACCATTGGTATGGCGGTAGATGCCAACGTTTTGATATTTGAACGCATACGAGAAGAACTTGCCAACGGCGTGCGTGCCAAATCAGCCATCGTGGCAGGATTTGACCGTGCTTATAGCAGTATCTTTGATGCCAACTTAACCACACTGCTTGTGGCGTTTATTTTATTTGCCATTGGCACAGGCCCAATTAAGGGCTTTGCCATCACACTTGCCATTGGCATCATCAGCTCGCTGTTTACGGCAGTGATGGTAACTCGTGCCTTGGTGCAAATTTTTTATGGTAAACGTAAATCCATCAAACATTTAAGCATTGGTTAGGAGACAAAACATGCAAAATGACAACCAGCTATCCCCTAACTCACAAAGCACCAACACGACAGAAATTAACGGGCAAAAAACTCATCGCAACCGCCGCCGCCCAAGACGTGATGGTAAAGGCAGTAATGTGGCTCGTCATCGTAACCAATCTTCATCAAACATCACCACAATCACTGGGCAAGTCGATGCTCAGCATGATGTTATCACCGATGCCACTGACAACAATGCCACCACCAACCTTGTGGCAGATGAGGCCGCCATCGCTGAAGGTGGTCTAAAAACTGTTGGCAATCAACGTTTGCTTGACTTTATGAAGTTTGAAAAACCCATGGGGATTTTGTCAATCTTATTGGTATTTACTGGCTTATTTGCCATCTTTTTTAATGGGTTAAATCTCGGATTGGATTTCACTGGTGGGGTGTCTGCCGATGTGGTCTATGAACAGCCCGTGCAGCAGGCTCAAATTACCGATGTGTTGGCACAAAATGGCTTTACCGATGCGGTGGTGCAATATGTGGGGGCAAACACAGACTTGTTGGTGCGTCTACCACCACAAGATGACAACACCGATGGACTGGAAGTTGCTTTGAATCATGCCTTGGACTTGCCCAATAATAATGCCGAGATTGCCAACATCAACATCATTGGCAGCCAAGTGGGCAATGATGTTTATATCGACTCGGTCATGGCATTGGCATTGGCATTGGCGTGTATGTTGGTCTATGTTGCCATTCGTTTCCAATTTAAATTAGCGTTGGGAGCGGTATTGGCATTATTCCATGACACGGTGGTAACTTTGGGTGTTTTTGCCTTGTTCGGTTGGCCATTTGATTTAACGGTATTGGCAGCGGTGTTGGCACTCATTGGTTATTCATTGAATGACACCATTGTGGTTTATGACCGCATACGAGAAAATTTTCGCCGAGTACGTGATTTGACCCCAAAACAGGTATTGAACCTATCTTTGACCGAAACCCTACGCCGTACCTTTATGACTGTGGGGACGGTGTTGGTGGTGGTGTTGGCGATGATGTTTTTAGGGGGAGAAGGATTATATTGGTTCTCGGTGGCTTTATTTATTGGCTTGATTGCAGGCACATACTCATCAATTTACATTGCCAGCTCCATTCCACTGCGTATGGGTTTATCACGAGATGATTTTGTGGTGAAAGTGAAACCTGAGTTTGAAGAAGAAGTGGTTAGCTTTCAAGATCCAAAAGCGTTTAGTGAATAAGCCACTGTTTTTTGTCATGGTCATGTTTTTTTGTCATGGTCATATAAAAGCACCTAACTTAGGTGCTTTTTTTAAACCAATGGTGATGATAAATTTTTACTTGGGCTATTTTATGCGTATGCCCTTATCTGAATGGATAAGCATTTTAGGTTTTATAAGCATGTTAAGTTTTGTGATTCAAACATCATGATGTCTGTTAGCTACCGTCATATTTTACATCTTGCCATTCCTGTCACCTTGGCAAACATTGTCATGCCTTTACAAAGTCTGATTGACACGGCGGTGGTGGGACACATGCAAGGCAGTAGCCAATTGGCAGGCATGATGTTGGCAATTCAGCTTTTGACCTTGCTGCTCGTCAATTTTAACTTTTTACAGTATGCGTCTTCTGGTCTGACTGCCCAAGCGGTTGGTCAATATCAGTCATCTGCTCAGACAGATGCCAATTTAGATGATGATGCCACCGCCCCATCTCACCCATTAATCCCCATTTTACACAGAGCAATGTTGCTTGCCATGGTCATTGGCATGGTGGTGTTTTTGACACAACCATTGACCATCAATGTGGGACTATCTTGGCTCGGTGGCAGTGCCAGTGCGGTGATTGAAGCCAAAACGTATCTGTCAGTACGCCTATGGGGCATTGTGGCGGAGCTGATGAACTTTGTGTTTTTGGGATTTTTTGCAGGCATGGGTAAAACTCGCCACATGCTGTATTTACAGAGTTTTATTGCCATTAGCAACATTATATTGACTTTATTGTTGGTTTATGTGTTTGACATGGGCTTGGCAGGCGTGGCATTGGGAACAGTGATTGCTTATTGGTTGGCGGTGGGCTTGGCATTGTATTTTATCTGTTCAGAGCTGACATTGTCATGGCGACAGCTGTGTTACTGGCGTTATGATGAGTTTGGTGGTGATAAAATGCTTAGGCTATTTTCACTCAATCGAGACATTTTTATCCGCACCTTGGTACTGACGTTAAGCTTTGCATGGATTACACGCTTATCTGCCATGAGTGGCGATGTGGTGCTGGCGGCAAATGGGGTGTTGTTACAGATTTTAAATTTATCGGCGTTTGCCCTAGATGGCTTGGCAGTGGCAGCAGAAAATCTGTCTGGACAAAGTCATGGACAAGGCAACAAACAAAAGTTTTGGTTGGTGGTAAGAAGAACTGGCATCATGAGCCATGCTTTGGCGGTGATGTTGGTGTTATTTTGGTGGCTTGGTATTGATGCGTATCTTGACATGATGACTGACATCAATGCCGTGGCCACGTTGGCGTATGAATACCGTTGGTACGCCATCATGTTGCCTTTGGTTGGCGTGGGTGCGTATTGGCTTGATGGCATATTTTTTGGTATGACAGCAGGCAAACAAATTCGCCAAGCGGCATTGATGGTGGCTGTGCTGTTTTTTCCGCTAAGTCTATGGCTCTATCATGCCTTTGCGGTGGCAGGCATTTGGCTGAGCGTTTGGGCATTGTTGTTATTGCGTTTGGCGGTGTTGGGTTGGTTTTTGCGTCGGTACCGTCATCACCCATTTAATAAAAAGCAAAAAACAGCAACTCAATGAGTGCTGTTTTTTAGACAGATGCTCATTGAGCCAAATTTAGGGTCAATGCTTATTTGAAGCCTGTCTTCTATTGAACAAAATACGCCACATCAAAATCCATCATCGATGTGCTGCCTGCTTTGACCATATCAGCATGAGCGTTTATCTGTGGTAAGATGCGGGCAACAAAGTAATTTGCCAGCTTGATTTTATTGGCATAAAACTCACCGTCTTTACCATCAGTGGCCTGCACCATCATCGCAAACATGTAAGCGTAACACAGATGACCTGTGGCATGTAGATAATCCACCGCACAGCCATTGATTTCATCTTCTCTCTTGCCAATGTTTGATAATACGGTGTTGGTTAAGTCTTCGATGATGTTGACAGCATCTAATGTGGCTTGCCTAATGGCATGGTCAACGGTCATGCCTGCGATAAACTCACGCACTTCTGTCAAAAAGCTCTGCATGTATTTACCCCCATTTTTGGCGACTTTACGCCCAAGCAAGTCCAGTGACTGAATGCCATTCGTGCCTTCATAAATCTGCGAGATGCGAGTATCACGCACGATTTGCTCCATGCCCCACTCTCGAATATAACCATGACCACCAAACACTTGTTGACAATCAACAGTGGCGGTGAATGCTTTGTCAGTTAAGAATGCCTTAGCAATCGGGGTTAATAATGCCACACGAGTCGTGGCAACTTTGGCACTTTCAGCATCTGTGCCAAACTTAGCCGTGTCTAACTGTTTGGCAACATACATGGCAAAACAGCGTGATGCTTCGCTATTGACTTTGGCATTTAAGAGCATACGACGCACATCGGCATGATGAATGATGGGGTCAGCAGAAGTCTGTGGGCTGATGATGCCTGTATCACTGCGTCCTTGCGTGCGGTCTTTGGCGTAAGCGACTGCATTTTGATACGCCAACTCTGTGCCACCCAAGCCTTGCAAACCCATGGTTACTCGTTCATAGTTCATCATCACAAACATAGATGCCAAACCTGTGTTTTCTGCACCGATAATCCAGCCTTTTGCCCCATCAAAATTCATCACACAGGTGGCAGAAGCCTTGATGCCCATCTTATGCTCAATAGAGCCTGCCCACACATCGTTGCGCTCACCAAGACTGCCATCATCATTAACCAAAAACTTAGGCACAACAAACAATGAAATGCCTTTAGAACCTTCAGGAGCATTCGGGGTTTTTGCCAGCACCAAATGAATGATGTTATCGGTCAAATCATGCTCGCCTGCGGTGATGAAAATCTTTGTACCAGAAATGGCATAACTGCCATCATCGTTTGGCACAGCTTTGGTTTTAATGATGCCCAAATCCGTACCAGCATGTGGCTCAGTTAGGCACATTGTCCCTGACCATTCACCAGCATACATTTTTTCTAGGTACGTTTGTTTTTGCTCTTCAGAACCTGAAGCCAACAAGCACAAGGTTGCACCAACAGTCAAGTTGGGATACAAGGCAAATGACTGGTTAACCGAAAACATCATCTCTTCAATAAGCATGGTCACCATTTTAGGAAAACCCTGTCCGCCATATGCTGGATCACCACCCAAACCTATCCACCCTACTTCAGCATATTGCTGATAAGCTTGCTTAAACCCTGTGGGGGTGGCGACTTTGCCATCACCCAGATACTTTGCCCCCTCTTCATCACCGTTACGATTCAGTGGCAACAGCACTTGTTGCGACAGCTTAGCCATCTCTTCTAATATCATGTTGACCGTATCCATGTCCACATGTGCCAAATTGGCATTTTTTTGCCAAAAATTATGAGCATCAAACACATCATTTAAAATAAAACGCATGTCTTGTAATGGGGCGGTATAAATTGCCATCACCTATCCTTCCCTTCCTAATCAGCAAATTAATACAATAAATCTTAAAAATCAGTTAAAAAATTATTTAAATAATAAAACTTAAACAACATCAATTCAACAGTTAAGATAACCAGTCAATTAACATTGCACAAGTCAGCAAATCTTACTCACAAGTCACGGATTGATTTTTGTGTGGCTGTTTTTTGTTTGGTTATTTTTTGTTTGGCTGTTTTTTGTCGCTATTTTTGTGTCCTAGATGAGCGGTAATAAATTCAATCGCTTGTTGATATTGCATCGGCTTGCCATAATAATAGCCTTGAGCAAAGTCACAACCCAACTGTTGCATCAGCTCACTTTGCTCTTTGGTTTCCACACCCTCAACCACGGTTTTAAGCCCCAGTCTTTTTGCTAAACTGATGATGGTTTCAACGATGTGCTGTTGTACAATATTATTTTTGATGTGATTGATAAACGATTTGTCAATCTTTAGATAATCAAATTCATATTGTTGCAGATAATTAAGTGACGCATAACCTGTGCCAAAATCATCAAGCAAGATTAAAATGCCCATCTCCTTAATGGCTTGAATGGCATCTTGTACCGTTTGACGATGGTGCATGAGCGTCATTTCGGTGATTTCGATGTGCAGACAATGACGATTGATGGTGTGCTTAGCAAGCAACTCTCGTAAAAAAGGCAATAATCCTGCGTGTGTTAATTCACTGGCTTCTGCATTAATCGCCACAGAAATGTCATGAAAGCCCATTTCTCTCCAACGCTGTAAATCTTGGCAGACCTGCTCTGCCATTTGGGTAAACAGCTCAAAGGTAAGCTTATGCTCAATGATGCCTGTTAAAAAATCAATGGGACACACCATGCCCCGTGTGGGGTGTTGCCAACGTACTAAGGCTTCAAAACCCACAATGCGTCCATCTTTAAGGCGAACTTTCGGCTGATAAAATGGGGAAAACTGACGAGCGTCTAACGCTTGCCTTAGCTCATTTTCTAATCTTAAATCATCTTGCGACAACACGTTGATGCGTTTATCAAACCAATGCACATCACCACCACCATGAAGCTTAACATGGTGCATGGCTTTTTCAGCATTTTCAATCAGCAAATCAATTTGATTGCCTTGTTTGGGATAATGGCTCACCCCAACCGAATACCTTAAATAAACCACATCTTCATCAATCAAATACGGCAATTCACACAACTGCATCAATTTGTCTAACGACTGACGCACCCTTTGTGCGTCATTAACTTCAAACAACAAGGCAAAATCATCACCCCCAAAACGGGCAAACAGCTTTAAACCCACCAAATGCAAATCTGTTACCCGTTTAACAAAATCTGTCAATAGCTTCTGGCATTGCTCCTTGGTCAAAGTGCTTTGGTATAAACGATATCGGTCAATGTTGAGACGAACCAACACCAACTCTTTGACCGTGGTGAGTAAAAGGTCATTGGCTTGTATCAAAAAAAATTGACGGTTGGGAATTTTGGTTGATGGGTCATGACTTAACACGCCAGCCGTGAGTTCTGATTTTGCTTTAATATTCACATCTTGAAATTTCCCAACATAATACAACTCACCCTCTATGACCTCAGAATAAATCGCCACCTGCAATACCATGCGATGTTGACTGTGGGTAAAAAAGCCCATCTCCCCTTTAAATTCGCCCGTATTTAACAAACTGTCATATATCTTGCTTATCATCTCTTGCAATTCTGGCAACAAATAGGGCAACTCATAAATGCTAAAAGGTCGAGCCAGCACATAGTTTTCACTGATGCCAAGGGTATGTGTGAAAGTTTGGTTAACATACAGATAGCGAAATTGGCTGTCCAAGATAAACATGCCCAGCTGAGTATGGGTAATGAGTTTGAGCAATAAGGCATCTTTTACTGTTTTTTCAATCATAAAACACACTCATTTTACTAATGGCACAGTCCCTCCATGACGATTGATAACATGACCACTAACAACATAACGATTTGAACAACTTAACGATTAACAATATGATTATTGAATATTATATTAACAATGACTTTAAATTGATAAAATAATGTTAATTGGGGAAATAACGGTTAAATTCAACCCATCACCATTCAACCCATCAAGCATGCCACTCATCACTAAGACACTGAGACTGATGCAGTGCCTGCAAGCTTGCCAATGCCACCACTGGGGCGGTTTCTGTCCTTAGCACACGCTCACCAATCTGCCATGCTTGCCAACCTGTTGCCAATGCTTGTTTTTGTTCTGCCAAACTTAACCCCCCTTCTCCACCAATCAACAATTCAATGGTTGGTTTGGCATGGTTTTTGACATGGTTTTTGGTATGGTTTTTGATATGATTAAGCACAGTCAGCAACCCTTTTGCTCGAATATCCACACCAGCATTATCAACATTTGGCACACTTAGCATCAGCTTGATATGTTCTGATTTTAAAAAGTTCATGCCATCATTGTCAGTATCAGTCGGAGTTATGAGCATACTGGTGGGCATGCTTGGCATCAATAATCTCTGATAATAAGGCTCATCAATCAATCGTGCCACGCTGTTACTCACCTTGATACTGTGCTTGTCATTGCTAACATCAGCAGATGATGACAAATAATCAGCAATGGGCATGGGAGCAAGCAACAAAGGTGGACGATTCAAACCACACTGCTCACAAGCACTGATGGCAATCTGTTGCCAATGTGCCAGTTTTTTATCCACTTGTTGGCTCTTAAGATGCACCTCACCATGATGACTGCTGAGTAATTGAATGGCAACCACACCAAGCTCAGTGGCTTTTTGAATGGCATAATCCATGCGATCACCACGACTCATCACCAAAGCCAGTTTGGCATGTATATTAGCCTCTCTGTCAACCTTATCAAACCCTTGCAACGTAACTTGAGCAGATTTTTTATCAATATGACTTAAACATACTTGATATTCACCGCCCAAACCATCAAATAACACACCAACATCGCCCACTTTTGCTCGCAACACTTGACACCAATGATGACAGATGTCCATTGGTAAATCCACGTCATCACCTACTTTTAATGAAGATAGCATCGGATAAACAGCCACATCATCTGACTGATAAGAATAAAAAAAACGTCGCACGGCACAGTCTCGATACAATAATTAATAAGATAACTACAAATTAG
Source organism: Lwoffella lincolnii (assembly GCF_037201985.1). Lineage (NCBI taxonomy): Bacteria > Pseudomonadati > Pseudomonadota > Gammaproteobacteria > Moraxellales > Moraxellaceae > Lwoffella > Lwoffella lincolnii. The sequence goes on from NZ_CP147511.1 coordinate 1,153,046, forward strand.
ATAACCAATGAGAGAAATAATAAGACATTAACCATTAAATTGGTATCAAAATAAATTGGCATGAAAAGGTTAAAAGCACTGTTTTTAAAAACACTGTTTTTAAATATTAAATATACTGTTAACAGCACAAGGTTAAGTACAGTGTTAAGTGGTAACAATGCCATTTAAGGACAATTCGCCTTGATGAGTGAGAGTCTCAATGAGACCATCATTAATGAAACCATAACATAACCACCATCATATAAGGATTTTTATGAATCAGCAACCAAACTTAAAAAAACAACCCACAATTGACCACACAACCGACCACATCACTGGCAAACCAATGAATGACAATCCATTTATGTCTGTCAATCCCACACCAAACCATCTGTCCCATCAGTCAGTTGCTCAGCATTCATCTTATGGTACGGATTTGTCTGACTTAATCAAACTGAATCACTTAACGTATTTTTTGTACGTTTTGAGCTATTTTACCGCAGGGTTATTATGGGTTGTGCCAATCATCATCAATTACCTTAAACGAGATAAGGCTTCTGGCACGTGGCTTGCCACACATTTTGATTGGCAGATTAAGACGTTTTGGTATGGGCTAATTTATGGTGTGGTTGCCATTGTTGTGATGTTGTTATCTTTTGTGGGCGGATTTGCCACCATATTCACCGAGAATGTCAATATTGGGGTGGGTTCAGGGCTGTTATTCATTGTTGGTTTTTTATTACTGGTGTTTGCAGTGCTGTGGCATTTATATCGCATCATCAGAGGCTGGGTTGCGTTGTCAAATAATCAGCCTGTGCCATGATAATTTATTGGATAAATATGTTGGATAAGTTAGATAAATATGTATGAGTTTGCGATAAAAGGTGATGATGGTATAATCTTAATGTCTGTGATGCGAACATTTTTGACATCATTTTTTCTGCCATTATTTTTTTCTTAATGTTGACTGATTGATACCCCCATAGGTTACAGGTTGCTACCATGTCTTATGCGTTTTTACGTCCTGTGTTGTTTGGCATAGAACCTGAACGGGCTCATGACCTAACCTTGTCATTACTTAATAAAGCCCATCATGCCAAGCTGTTGGGTTTTGGCTCACCCAGTCAATCCATACCTGTGCGTTGTATGGGCATGCACTTTGATAATCCTGTGGGCTTGGCAGCAGGATTGGATAAGAATGGGGCTTATATCGATGCCTTGGGAGAATTGGGTTTTGGTTTCATTGAAATTGGCACAGTAACGCCAAGACCACAAGCAGGCAATGAAAAGCCCAGGCTATTTCGTCTCAAAGATGCTCATGGCATCATCAACCGCATGGGATTTAACAACCTTGGTGTGGATAATTTGGTGAATAATGTCAAGCGATGTAAATATAAAGGGATAATCGGCATCAACATCGGTAAAAACGCCACCACCCCAGTTGAGCAAGCCGTTGATGACTATTTGTATTGTCTTGAACGAGTCTATGCACACGCATCTTATATCACTGTCAACATTTCATCTCCCAATACCAAAAATTTACGCACCCTACAATCAGGTGATGCCTTATCTTATCTGTTATACGACCTAAAAAACCGTCAAAGCCAGCTGGCAAGCGAATACGGTTTTTATGTGCCATTGGTGCTTAAAGTTGCCCCGGATTTATCAGCAGATGAAGTCATTTTCATTGCCAAGCAATTGATTGATTTTGAGGTTGATGGATTGATTGCCACCAACACCACCGTCAGCCGAGTTGGGGTGGAAGATTTGCCGTTTGGGCAAGAGACTGGCGGTTTATCTGGACGACCCATCAGCCATCTCAGCACGGTGATATTACAGCAGTTTGCTGATATTTTACAAAACCAAGTTGCCATCATTGGTGTTGGTGGCATTGATAGTGGGGATAAAGCCATACGCAAACTGCAAGCAGGGGCAAACCTTATTCAGCTTTACTCTGGACTTGTCTATCAAGGACCGCATCTTATTCACGACTGCTTAGCATCGATTGGCGGTTATTTTGATGTGTTGTCATTAACAGACACATCATCAACTGATGGGTGATGCACTTTATGGGTGATACACTTTATGGTTGATACATTGTGATGACCATGACACTGATGACCACTTTTGGTGGTTTTGACTTTATTATTTTGCTGAGTGTGGCGCTGGGTCTTTGGCGTGGCTTTCGCTTGGGATTGGTAAAGACAGTCATCGGCTTATTGGGTTGGTTATTTGCCCTGATTGCTGGCAGTCGCATGGCATTTGAATTTGCCCCCTTGATGTCAAAAATGGTGGCTGAGCCAAACTTACAGCTTGGGCTTGCCTTTTTGGTGATTGTGCTGATGGTGCTGACCTTGGTGCATGTGGCAGGTTATCTGATTACCCATGCGATACACAGCTTGCGACTTGGACTACTCGATAAAATGCTTGGCGGTGCGGTGGGCGGGGCAAAAAACCTATTGATTGTCCTTGTGGTACTTAATGTAACCGCTCCTTTATTACAATACCTACCTTGGTGGTCAACGTCTAAATTGACACAATCGTTAATGCCTTATGCTCCGATTGCCACAGTATTAACGCAACAGATGGCTGGTAAAACATATGATTACTTAACAGAAAACAACAGCAGACAGGATTTATCTGATGTGAATTAGCCTGTCTTTTTTTGTTTTTACGATTTTTTCGATGCTTTTCCTTGTGATGCGTTTAAGTCAGATTTGTCTGTTTATGATAAATTTGTTCAATCATTGAATAAAATTCATCATAATCCCATCATTCATTGAAATTGACCATATTAGCCCAATATTCAATATTTATTGTTCTATATTTATTATTCTCTTGGTATAAAAATATTGAGTATAAAAAATGGTCAATCACTTACTTGAGGTCCTATATGTGTGGAATTGTTGGTATTGCTGCTCACGAACCTGTCAATCAAATGTTATATGATGCCTTAACTGTCTTACAACATCGGGGACAAGATGCGGCAGGCATTGTTACCTTGCAAGATGGTCGGTTTTATCTGCGTAAAGAAAATGGCATGGTCAGAGATGTGTTCATGACCCATCATATGATGCGATTGGTTGGCAATGTTGGGATTGGGCATGTCCGCTACCCCACCGCTGGCACATCAAGCAGTGCTGAAGCTCAACCATTTTATGTCAACTCACCTTATGGCATCGCCTTGGCACACAATGGCAACTTGACCAATGCCAATGAGCTTGCCAATGAATTGTATCAAGAAGACCGCCGTCATCTAAACACTGACTCAGATTCAGAAGTGTTACTCAATATCGTGGCACACGAGCTTAACTCTTTAAATAAAAATAAATTATCCAAGCAAGACATCTTTACTGCATGTAGCAAAGTTTATGCTCGTATTCAAGGGGCGTATGGCGTGGTGGCATTGATTACTGGTCATGGTTTGTTGGCATTTCGTGACCCCAATGGTATCCGTCCATTAATCTATGGTGAACGCATCAGCGATGATGGCAACACAGAATACATGGTTGCTTCTGAATCGGTGGCACTGACCGCTTCTGGCTTTAAAATTGTGCGAGATGTCAAACCAGGGGAAGTCATCTATATAGATGAACAAAACCACTTACACAGTCAACAATGTGCAAAGCCACAAGCCCACACGCCTTGTATGTTTGAATATGTATATTTTGCTCGTCCAGATTCCATCATTGATAACATTTCTGTGTATAAAGCTCGCTTAAGAATGGGGGAAAAACTGGCGGATAAAATTCTAACCGAATGGGGTAAAAACCATGATATTGATGTGGTTATTCCCATTCCTGATACCTCACGCACTTCTGCCACGGAACTGGCATTAAAGTTGAACATTAAATACCGTGAGGGTTTTATTAAAAATCGCTATATCGGTCGCACTTTTATCATGCCAGGGCAAAGCCAACGCAAAAAATCAGTTCGACAAAAGCTCAGTGCCATTCCCCTAGAATTTAAAAATAAAAACGTGTTGTTGGTTGATGATTCCATCGTGCGTGGCACAACCTGCCAAGAAATCATTCAAATGGCCCGAGATGCTGGGGCAAAAAATGTGTTTTTTGCCAGTGCCGCTCCTCCAGTTAAGTTCCCTAACGTCTATGGCATTGACATGCCATCAACCAAAGAGTTGATTGCCTCTGGGCATAGCGTAGAAGAAGTGCGACAAATGATTGGAGCAGACAGGTTGATTTTCCAAAACTTAGATGACCTAATAGAAGCAGTACAGGACACCAAACACAGCCAAGTTGATGGCTTTGACTGTGCGGTGTTTAACGGCTGTTATATCACAGGTGAAATTAACCAAGCCTACCTTGACCAGCTACAAAATAAGCGTAATGACTCCGCCAAAGCACACAAACAAGGAGTACAAATCATCGCTGATACCCCTGTGGACATGACAGGGATTGACACAGTCATGAAAACAACCTAAACGATGACTGTTGTTTGTCTTTGGCGTATGTGTTTGCTGGTTGATGTTTGGCATTGATTGATTATTGATTGGTTGTTGATTGACATGTCGCTATCCATCAGCTGTCTGTGTTAAAATCCGTCAAGTTAAAATCTGCCAGGCTAACATTCGCCAACTTCTGTTTCTTAGGGCATGATTGATGATGATTGTGCCTTGTCTTTTTAATGTTTGAGGTGACCCTTGGTTCAACAACCGTCACAAGATTTATATCAAATTTTGACCCACATATCTGCCTTATCAGAAATTCCTGAGCCATTTGCTCTAAAACGGCTGATAGATGCCTTGCGTGTGCCAAAAAAAGAGCTTGAAGAATACTTACAAAGTGACGCATCTGAGAGCAAAAATAGCACAAATAAAGACCAAGACCCCAATCCTGCCAATCAAAAAATCCAAGAGCTGATTGACATTCTTAAAAAAAACCCAAAACTTGCCAGTGACTTGGCATTGTTCTGTTTAAATTTATTAAGTCAATATCGCCAATTACGCATGTACAGTGAGACAGGCATCGCTGTTGAGCATGAATTTTGGTACGGCATCAAAAAACTGCTTGGACATAAATTCATTCCGTTACTGCCTGATAAAGAATCGGTGACTGAACTGGTTGCCTATTTATTCAACAAACGTCATGATGGACGGTGGCTCAATAGCATTGACCAAGAATATTTTGACACGCTGACTGACCTTATCAGAATTGATGATGAACATCAGCATTTGGTTGCCACCAGCAAGAACCACATCTTAAACGCCATGGTATTTTTATCCTACCGCATCACCGCTTTAGGACTTAACCCTGAACTGCTCAATCGTTATCCAGAACAGCTAAATTTCTCTTCTGCTTTTGTGGCATTGAATCAAGAGACGATAAAATTTGTCGATGACTATCGCAGTAAGCATCAGCTAGATGAGTTGCTTGACACCACCCCAGAGACCGATGCCGATTCAGCCCCCCTATTGGTGATGGTTGAGCAGTGCGAAGACATTGTAACTTATATGGATAAACGCATCTATAAAACAGGGGTGTCTATCCGCATGACCAACTTGCTGATGCGACTTGAGCAAAGTCTTGAGCGAATGAGAATTTTGGTTGCTTTATTGGCAGACCATCATAAAGAACGTGATAAAGGCATCGCACAAATGATGCAGGCATTGGTCAGCACCAGTCAAAACCGTTATAGCATTCGGTATTTATTGGAAGAAAATACACGCATTTTATCCAGAAAGGTTACCGAAAATTCAGGCATGGTTGGTGAACATTACATCAGCACCGACAAACATGGCTACCATCAAATGTTCAAAAAAGCCGCTATCGGTGGGGTTCTGATTGCGTTTATGGCGACAATGAAAATATTGGCATACAACATAGACCTGGCGCCATTTGGACGCATGTTTATTAATAGCATGATTTATGGCTTGGGCTTTGTGCTTATCCACATCATTCATGGCACGGTTGCCACCAAACAGCCTGCCATGACTGCCGCCGCCATCGCCACCACCATTTCAGATGGCAAAGGTAAAGGCAAAGGCAAACGTCGTCATCAGCTGACCAAATTGTCTGAGCTGATTGTTGACATCATGCGTACACAGTTTATTGCCATTATGGGCAATGTGCTGGTTGCCATACCGCTGGCATTTGTCATCTCATGGGCTTGGCTATGGTACACAGGCAGTCCGATGATTAGCTTTGACATGGCAGACCATCTGTTGCACGAATTAAATCCTTTGCTGTCGCTTGCCATTCCACACGCTGCCATTGCTGGCATTTATCTGTTTTTGGCAGGATTGATAGCTGGATATTATGACAACATGGCGGTGTTTAACCAAATTGGTGAACGCCTTAAACGCCAATGGCTATTGGTTAAATTGTTACCTCAAGCTAAGGTTGAACGTTTGGGCGATTTTGTCGAAGCCAACCTTGGTGCCATCATGGGTAACTTCTTATTTGGGGTGTTTTTGGGTTCAACCGCCACCATCGGCTACTTTTTAGGTTTACCCTTGGACATTCGCCACATTGCTTTTTCTTCAGCAAATTTTGCTCATGGTATTTTTAATATGCCAGCACAAGATTTTACCATCAGCATCTTATTCATCAGTTTATTAGGCGTGGCATTGATTGGTTTGGCAAATCTTATGGTCAGCTTTTCGCTGGCTTTGATGGTGGCACTGCGTTCCAAAGATGTGCAATTTATGGAATGGGGCAGATTGTTTAAACAAATCATGGGACACTTTTTTACTCACCCAATGGACTTTTTTTATCCACGCACCTTACCCATGTCCTATGACAAAATCAACAACATGGGGCAACTTATCTATGAAGACCATCAACGCAAACAATCTGCTTATCCTTCATCGGTTGCCATGCGTCGGCTAAAACGTGAGCTGAATAAATCCAAAACCAATAAACCAACTGCCAATGCAACCACCACCAACGCAACCACCACCAATGTGGCAAATGACAAAACCTTAATGGATGAAAAAGTTGCTCATCTGCAACAGCAAAAACAACAACCAAACGAAATCAAAAAAAATGGTGAAGAAAAAAGCAAATTGGCAGACTTAGGCAAAGCTGAAGAAAGGCTTAATGCAGAAAATCAATCAGAAAATCAAAAAAATGAGCCAACAAAAAAGCAAGAAGTAAAAAAACAAGAAACAAAATAAGCAAAACAACAGACAGTCAAGCTTAAACCCTGACTGTCTTGTGCCAATCAAATACCAAGGACGTGCTACTGACCTCTCCCGGATAGGCTCTTGGGTTGACCACCACACGAGTGTTGCCCAATTGATAATCAAAGGCTTCATGGGTATGACCATGAACCCAAAGCTTTGGCGACCATGGCATGTGCATCCACGCTGACATATCACTGACAAACGCCGCATTACTGGATAAGCAACGATATTTATCCGACACGGATAAGGGGCTGACGCTATGATGCGTCATAACGATGGCAGTTTGACCGTCATCATGGGCTTGTTTTAACGCTTGTTTAAGCCAAGCACGTTGTTGTTGATGCAACATGACCGACATCTGTGGGGTGAATAAATTCAGTGTGTCATCTCCACAGTAAATACAACGATAATCTCGCATAAAACTTAAAGCGGTGTGTATGGTGTCATCAGTGCGTTGATACTGATAATCTGTCCAGAAGGTACAGCCCAGAATCCGCACTGAGCCAAAATCCACCGAACCACATTGTAAAAATCTGACTCCCTGATAAGACTGATGGGATTGACTGTCAAGGTCATCTATGCCAGTTAAGTTGTCATAACTTTGTAGCACCTTATCAAAGCTTAGCACATCTTGATAAAAGTACTTCGTGATTGCCTGCAATGGTGATGATGGGCTTGCCTAATCGCCGACTTTGCTCTTGTAACCATAACATGCCTGCATCACCATTGGCAGTATCCCCTGCCACCAAGATGACATCAGCGTCAGTCATGGGTATCTCACCCAATGGCAATTGCTGTTTGTCATGGCTGTCAATGTGTAAATCGGATAAAATCTGGCAAATCAACATCATCTCCCATCTGATTGCTTTTACGCTTTAATACATTTACGCTTTAATACATTTACGCTTTAATATATTCACGCTTTAATACATTCACGCTTTTATGCTTGCTAAAATCTGTTGCAACTTGGCAATTGGGTTATCCGCTCCTGTGATTGAGCGACCTATCACCAGATAATCCGCTCCATTGGTTATCGCATCGCTGGGGGTACAAATGCGTGCTTGGTCATCACAACTGTCTTCGGGCAAACGAATGCCGGGGGTAACCAGCTTAAATGTGCTGTCCACAACCTGTCTTAACATGACCGCTTCACGAGCTGAACATACCACCCCATCAAGCCCAGCATCTTGTGTCAGAATCGCCAATCGCTTGACTTGCTCCTCAATGGGCGTGTTGATGCCAAGTTCAGTCAAATCAGCTTGGGTCATTGATGTCAATACCGTAACTGCAATCAATAACGTGTCATACCCCCCTTTCATCAGTTGCTCTTTAGCAAGGCTCATGGCACGCCTACCAACATTGGCATGAACATTAACCATCCACACCCCCATCTCTGCTGCTGCCAATACCGCTTGGGCGGTGGTGTTGGGAATGTCATGAAACTTCAAATCCAAAAAAACCTCAAAACCCCGCTGGTGCAACGCCTTGACCACTTCTATCCCTGCATGGGTAAACAACTCTTTGCCAACTTTAACCCGGCAGAGCTTAGGGTCTAGGGTATCTGCTAATGACAATGCTGATGCTTGGGTGTTTTTATCAAGAGCGACAATAATTTTTGATGATGTCGTCAATGTTGCTGTTGTTAATGTTGCTGTTGTTAATGTCATTTGGGGTGGTTTGGTCTGACTAGACATGAGGGTTTGTTCCAAAATCTGATAAAAAAGATGATGACAAAGTCATCTCTCCAAACTTATTTTTTAATGTTATTTTTCAAAGTTGCTTTTTAATGCTACTTGGTTGCTTTTTAATGCTATTTGTCAAATTCAAAACTTGCCCAAATCGGCGCATGGTCTGATGGCCTATCCATTGCCCTTAAAGGATAGCTCACGCCAGCATTGGTACAAGCGTCCTTGATGTCAGATGTGCATAAAATATGGTCGATGCGAAGCCCACGTTTTGGTTCATCATCAAATCCTTTACTGCGATAATCAAACCAGCTAAACGTGTCATGAACATCAGGGTAATGCAAACGATAAGTGTCGTGCAAATCTGTTGCCAACAGCTTCTGATACCACTCACGCTCTTCTGGTAAAAATGAGCATTTGCCCTGTTTTAGCCAGCGTTTGGCATTCACCTCACCAATGCCCACATCTGCGTCGGTGGGTGAAATGTTCATGTCTCCCATGACAATTAAGGATTTACCCTCACTGATAAGCTTGGTGATATAATCAGTCAAACTGGCATAATACCAACGTTTCATTGGGTATTTTGTGGCATGTTTTTGGTTTTCACCTTGCGGAAAATAACCATTTAGCACATCTATTTGCTGACCATCAAAGTCATATCGGACATGGATAAACCGCTTTTGGGCAGCATCATCATCACCAATAAAGCCTTTTTGGACAAAAATGGGGGCAATTTTTGATAACAATGCCACACCATAATGTGCCTTTTGTCCAAAAAATTCCACATGGTAGCCCAGCTTTTGTACATCAGCCAGTGGAAACTGTGCATCATCAACTTTGGTTTCTTGTAGCCCAATCACGTCAGGGGCGATGCTGTCAGTCAGAGCCTTTAGTTGATGTTGTCTTGCTCGAATGCCATTGATGTTAAAACTCACAAAGCGTTGCATATCAAATCTCTTACTTACCCATTAAAACGCCAGCCCCATTAAAATGCCAGTCGCCCACCTTTTTTCACCGCTTGTTCAAAGGCAGGGCGACACTCACAACGATGCAACCAGTCTAAAATTTTTGGATACCCCTTAAGTGTGCCACCTGCCTGTAGAGCCACAGCAACAAAGTGCATTTGAATGTCCACCGCCCCAAATGTTTTCCCTGCAAACCACGCATGTTTTAACAAATGTTCTTCCATCAATTGACAAACCTTATTGATATTGCTGGTAATCATACGGCGTTCGACTTGTTTTTGTATGGCTTTGGCCATTGGTTTGATAACCCATGGTGATTCTGTGGCAACTTTGCTAAACACCAATCGCATCACCAAAGCAGGCATGGCAGTGGCTTCAGCAAAGTGAAGCCAAAAAGTATGATGCTTCCAATCATCGTCATTGTGAGGGGCAAGCCCTTTGTCATCATAATATTTGAGCAAATATTCGATGATGTAACCCGACTCTATCAATGTTTTGTCATCGACTTGCAAAATGGGGGCTTTGCCCATTGGGTGAATGTTTTGCAAGGCCTTGGGTGCTAAATATTCAGCCGTTCTTTGATAAAGGGTAAGTTCATATGGCAATCCCAATTCTTCTAATAACCATAAAATACGAAATGAACGAGAATTATTTAGATGATATAGATGTAAAGTCGTCATCAATCGGCTCTCTGTATATTGGCATCGTTGCTATTGTTGGCTATTGTTGACATCATTGACATTATCGTCAGCGGTACTGTGGCTGTCTGTGAGCAGACCATCAGCCTGAAGTGCTTCACTCAGCTCCATATCGTCTTCATCATCACATTCCACTCGTGCCATGGCAACCAGTTTTTCTTCTCCTGTTAAACGAATGAGAGTCACGCCTTGAGTATTGCGTCCTGCTTGTGCCACATCTTTGACGGGGGTGCGTACCAAAGTGCCTTTGTTTGAGATTAAGATGATGTCATCATTTTCATGCACTTTGGTGGCTCTGACCAAGTTACCATTCCGCACGCTGGTCTTAATGGCAATGACCCCACCACCACCACGGTTTTGAGCATTAAACTCTGACACCACAGTGCGTTTGCCAAAGCCATTTTCACACGCTATCAACAGCTCTTCGTCATCATCTTCGATGACCACCAACGACTTGATGGCATCATTGTCCTCAATTCGCATGCCACGCACACCTCGAGCAGTACGCCCCATACTGCGTACGTCATTTTCATCAAAACGGATTGCCTTGCCACTGGCAGAGAACAACATCACGTGCTGATTACCTGTGGTGATGCGAACACTGACCAATCTGTCATTGTCTTCTAACCCAATGGCTATCAAACCATTGGAGCGGATATTGCTAAATTGTTCAAGTGCCACTCGCTTAACCGTACCATTGGCGGTGGCAAAAAATACAAAACGACTGCCAACATCATCAATGGTCTGTGGTATGGGTAAAATGGCGGTAACCGCTTCATCAGCATTTAATGGCATTAGGTTGACCAGTGGGCGACCTCGGGAGCCACGGCTAGCAATGGGTACTTCAAAGCCTCGCAAACTAAACACCCGCCCTGAATCGGTAAAGCAAAGCACCGTGGCATGAGTCGATGTCACCACCAAATGGTCTATCACGTCATCTTCTTTCATGCTGGTGGCAGATTTGCCTTTGCCACCACGCTTTTGTGCCACATAATCTGCAATGGGCTGAGTCTTGGCATAGCCTGTGCGAGAGACCGTCAGTACCACCGTTTGTTCTGTTATCAAATCCTCACGGTTAAAATCTACCTTAGACTCAACGATGTCAGTACGACGCTTATCACCAAAATTATCTCGTATGGCAATCAGCTCATCTTTGATGACTTGCATCAGCTTATCAAAATCTGCCAATATCTGCTCAAGTTTGACAATCTGCTGTAAGATGTCTTGGTATTCATCGGTAAGTCTGTCCTGCTCAAGCCCTGTCAAGCGATGCAGCTGCATCTCTAAGATGGCATTGACCTGCTCAAGTGATAGGCGATAGCGTGAGTCTTCGTCAATCAAACCAAAGGGTTTGTTAGGGTCTTCGCCTTCGATAAATTCTGGACGCACCGCCACGCTGCCAGCAGCGGTTAGCATGGCAACCACGTTGCCTGATTGCCAAGTCTGGTTAAGCAAATTTTCTCTGGCTTGGGTGCGACTGGCAGATGTCTTGATGGTGGCGATGATGTCATCAATGTTTGCCAACGCCACGGTCAAACCTTCTAACAGATGCCCTCTGGCACGAGATTTATATAATTCATAAATGGTACGGCGTGTAACGACTTCTTGACGGTGATGCACAAAGGCACAGATTAAGCCACGCAAAGTCATCATCTTAGGCTGACCATTATCTAAAGCAACCATATTGATGCTAAAACTGGTTTGTAGTGGCGTTTGTAAAAATAAATTATTCACAATGACTTCTGCCACTTCACCACGACGCAACTCAATGACGATTCTTAGACCGTCTTTATCTGATTCATCACGAATTTCACTGATTCCATCTAACTTTTTATCTCGAACCAATTCAGCAATGCGTTCTATCAGTTTGGCTTTATTGGTTTGGTAAGGCACTTCGGTAAAAACGATGCGTTTACGATCTTTGTTTGCCCCTGTTTCGCCCATCGATTCAATGTGATGACGCCCACGAATGTGTAAGCGTCCCTTACCCGTCCGATAAGCATCAATGATGCCAGCTCGTCCATAGATGATGCCCCCTGTGGGAAAGTCAGGACCTAAAACATGCGTCATCAGTTCTTCATTACTGATTTGTGAATTCTCAGCATAGGCAAGGCAAGCATTAATCACCTCAGTCAGATTGTGCGGTGCCATGTTGGTTGCCATGCCCACAGCAATCCCCGTTGCCCCATTAATCAATAAATTAGGCACTCTGGCAGGCAACACACTGGGCATTCGCTCAGAGCCATCATAGTTATCTTCCCAATCCACTGTGTCTTTTTCAAGGTCAGCGAGCATCTGATGGGTAAGTTGGGTCATGCGCACTTCGGTGTAACGCATGGCAGCGGCTGGGTCGTCATCAATTGAGCCAAAATTACCCTGACCATCAACCATCGGATACCGCATGCTAAAATCTTGTGCCAACCGCACAATGGCATCATACACCGCCGTATCACCATGGGGGTGGTATTTACCGATGACATCGCCCACCACACGAGCGGACTTTTTGTAGGGTTTGTTATGGTCGTTGGACAATTCGTGCATGGCATACATGACACGGCGATGCACAGGTTTTAGCCCATCACGCACATCTGGTAATGCCCGTGAGACGATGACGCTCATCGCATAATCCATATAAGATTGTTTTAACTCATCAACAATGGCAATGGGGCTGACCGAACCACTCATAGATTCTCCTTAAACATCGCAACGGATACCAATGTTATCTGACAACTTCATCTAACAAAATCATCATCTGACCGTAACGACATCTGACAACATCGGCACATAATAGACCAGTCATTTTAACACAATTCACCTTATCACGCCTGATAAACTGATGATTTTACAAAATGCTGGCATCAAAACATAAAAAAAGCCCATCACTAAGATGGACTGTGGCAAAGAATTACCCACACTGACACTTGTTTATCAAAGCTGTTTATCAAAACCGTTAATCAAAACTGCCCAGCTGCCAGACGCAGTACTTCTGGCACGGTATTATCATTGTCAGCCTGTAAATAGCCACCAACAGGCTCAGGCTCATGCTGAATACTGTCGTTATCAAGCTGATTGTGCATGATTTGTAACAGATATTCAATATCTGCCCCTTCTTTAAAGTCAATTAGTTCGTTATCCATCAACAAACCAAAATCCACCTTACGAATGATGGCGGTACAGGCCTGCTGGCTAATACCGTCAGCACAATTTAACAACGTTAAAAATTGGCGGTTGCGACCGACAATGGGGCTTGGGAATTGAGCAAGCAATGCCTTGGCTTTATCGGTGCATTCGATGCTCTTTACCATAAGTTCACATTGGTTACAATCGGCTGTCATAAATAAAGAATTTGACATCATCATCGCCCCATCAATTCAAAAATAAAAACATTATCAGACCGTTTTAGTCTGTTCAACCTCAGTCTGTTCAACACTCATTTCTAACAAACTGGCATTACCACCGATGGCGGTGGTGTTGATGGTTTTGACTCGTTCGGTGGTAAATCTATGCAGATAATCAGGGTTAAACACATCGCTTAATCCTGCCAAGTCCGTCAAGGCTATCACTTGCGTCAACACGCCATCGGCTTGGCTCACTTGTGCTGCCACTTCTTTAACATCAAGGAGTGTGCCCGCCACAGCAACTTGAGCCAAGTTGTTCATCTGAAGCAGTACCTTAGTCTGTGAATCATTGGCAATGGTCAGCACATCTTCTGATATGCCCACACCATGCAAAATGTCCACCGCTTGTTGACAAAAATCTTGGTGAGTTGGGGCATGCAAATGCACTTCATTGCCTGTCAGCAGTCCTGCCAGCAACTGTGCCAATATGCTCATGGGGTGAGCAGATTCACAACCAACCACCAAGGTTTTACCACGAGCTTGAATATACAACTCATTCGACTCACCTGTCGCTCCTGCCAACATCACAGAATCATCAAGGTGCTTGCCCTGCTCTAGCAAATGGTTAAATACTTGCATTGCTGCCTTGTCATCATGAGTCAATGCTGACAGGGGTTCAAACGCATTCTTGAGTATGTCTGAACGAGCCTGAACGCTCATCAGTCGCCATGTTTCGCTTACATTACTTTGATTGATTTTAAATTGGGCCATGGTCGTTCTCTTTATTATCCTATCTGTCAATTTTTAATAACATACATTATAAAGTATTAATGACACACGTCATAAAACTACTTGGCTTGCCATTGCATCAGACGAGCCATATAATGTGGTCCGCCTGCTTTAGGCCCTGTGCCAGATAGCCCTGTGCCACCAAAGGGTTGCACATTGACCACCGCTCCGATTTGGTTACGGTTAATGTAGGTATTCCCCACCAACGCACGGCGTTCGATGCGGTCGGCAACTGTTTCGATGCGACTATGAATACCCATGGTCAGCCCATAGCCTGTGGCGTTGATGCTGTCGATAAGGCTGTCCAAATCTTGACTACGATAGCGTAAAACGTGCATAATCGGACCAAAATGCTCACCACCAATGACATCGATGTTGCTGACTTCAATGGCAGTCGGTGGCACAAACGTTGCTTGTTTTTGTGTTGATGCGTTTTGTGTTGATGTGGTGGCGTTGGTTTGGGCATTGATTTGGGCATTGACATTGGCTTGAGCAATCAGCTTGGCAGTTGGTTCACTTTTCATACGCTCAATATGATCCAGCAAACTTTCTTGAGCTTCCATGTCAATGACAGGCCCCACATCGGTGGTTACTTGGCTTGGATCACCCACCACCAGCTCTACCATGTTGCCTTGTAACAACTCAATGATGCCATCAGCAATCTCATCTTGCACACACAAGATGCGACAAGCAGAACAGCGTTGTCCTGCTGACCCAAAGGCAGACATCACCGCATCACGCACCACTTGCTCTGGCAAAGCGGTGGAGTCCACAATCATGGCATTTTGACCACCCGTTTCAGCGATTAATACGGGCAGTTTTTGTTTGTCATTATTTAACGCTGATTTGTGCAAACTTTGGTTAATCAGCTGAGCTGTCTGAGTAGAGCCAGTGAAAATCACCCCGTCTATTTGTGGTGAGCCAGTCAACGTCGCCCCCACATCGCCAGCACCCAACACCAACTGTAACGCTGATTTTGGCACGCCTGCTTGGTGCATAAGCTTGGCGGCAAAATAAGCAATTAAGCTGGTCTGTTCAGCAGGTTTTGCCACCACGGTATTGCCTGCCATTAAAGCGGCAATGATTTGTCCTGTGTAGATTGCTAATGGGAAGTTCCATGGGCTAATACACACCACCGTGCCTAATGCAAATCGTTTTTGCTGATGATGTTGTCCTGTCAAATCAACAAATTCATTGACATCATCACCAATGCGTTCAATTTCGTTGGCATAAAAGCGACAAAAATCCACCGCTTCTCTTAATTCATCGATGCTGTCTTGTATGGTCTTACCCGCTTCGTGATGGCACAACGCCATAAATTCAGCATAATTGTCTTCATACAATGTTGCCACTTGTCTGGCAATATTGGCACGCTCGACAATTGGCGTTTTTGCCCACGCTTGTTGCCCTTGCACTGCCACATCAATGGCAGCCTTGGCAATATCAGCATTGGCAAACCGTGCTTGCCCAACATGATGGCTACGGTCATAAGGAGCAGTGATTGTTATGACATCGTCGCTTGATTGAACGTCTTCGCCATTGACCAAGCTATTGGCTTGCCATTGCGTTTTAGCAAACGCATCAATGGCTTGCTTAAACGGTTGCCACTGCGACTCAATGAAAATATTAGGCCCAACACTGGCTTGACGGTCAGGATACATATCAATGGGCAGTGGGATTTTGGGATTATGCAAGGTGGCATGTGCCGTTAGCTTATCAAAGGGGTGTACGGTCAGCTTATCAATCGGATAAGACTTATCAAGCAGCTGATGCACAAAAGAGCTGTTTGCCCCATTTTCTAATAAGCGACGCACCAAATATGGCAACAAATCTTTGTGAGCACCCACAGGCGCATAAATACGGACAGGGATTTGATAAGCTTGTAAAATGTGGTCATATAAAGCATCACCCATGCCATGCAGACGTTGGAACTCAAAGTTTTTATGCGTACTCATGGTCATGACTGATGCCAACGTATGGGCATTGTGTGTGGCAAATTGTGGCCAAATCAGCCCTTGCAAATGCTCTGATAATAAAAATCTGGCACATGCCAAATAGGCGGTGTCTGTGCCTTCTTTTCGTGTCCACACAGGATAGCCTGATAAGCCTTTTTGTTGGGCCAATTTGATTTCACTGTCCCAATACGCCCCTTTCACCAAACGCACAGGAATGCGTTTGCCATGCGTTTTGGCAAGACTTGCCAGCCAAGCCAACACGGCAATGGCACGTTTAGAATACGCTTGCACCACGATGCCAAGTCCGTCCCAATCTTGTAAGATGACATCGGTATAAAGGGCTTCAAATAATTTTAAAGATATCTCCAAGCGGTCAGCTTCTTCAGCATCGATACTAATATCCACGTTGACTTCTTTGGCAGCTTCAATAAGGAGCAAACAGCGTTGCTTAAGCAAACCTAATACCTGTGCTTCTTGGGTGGCTTCATAACGTGGGTGCAAAGCAGACAGCTTAATAGACACGGACGGCTTGGGCATGCCATCATTAACTTTGATGTTGGCAACGGATTTGACAGCATGCAAATAGTCATTAAAATACTTTTCAGCATCTTTGTTGGTGATGGCAGCTTCACCCAACATGTCAAACGAATAAGTATAACCCTTGTTACGATACGACTGGCTGTTTTTATGGGCTTTTTCGATGCTTTCACCCAACACAAACTGATGCCCCATGATTTTCATGGCTTTTTGCATGGCACTGCGAATGACTGGCTCACCCATTTTTTTGGTCATTTTATCCAAAAAGCCTGTGGCGGTGGTGTCTTTATCGATACTCACCACTTTACCCGTCATCATCAAGCCCCAAGTTGACGCATTGACCATAAAAGCGTTATCGTCTTTTAGGTGTTTTTTCCAATCTGCCACGCTCATCTTATCACGGATAAGTGCATCAGCGGTGGCATTATCAGGCACTCTGATTAAGGCTTCTGCCAAGCTCATCAATAAGATGCCTTCTTTGGTGTCTAAACTGTACTCCAATAACAGCGAATCAACCATTTTGACCGCATCACCATTTTGACGCACATGCTCAACCAATT
Organism: Lwoffella lincolnii; assembly: GCF_037201985.1. Taxonomy (NCBI): domain Bacteria; kingdom Pseudomonadati; phylum Pseudomonadota; class Gammaproteobacteria; order Moraxellales; family Moraxellaceae; genus Lwoffella; species Lwoffella lincolnii. The sequence goes on from NZ_CP147511.1 coordinate 1,170,696, forward strand.
GATGCGTTTGGGTGGCAATTTGTTGTTTCTCAGCATCAGACGGCTTGGCAAGTGGCAACAATTCACGCATGAATGTCGACTCATCGACACTGTATAACGGTGATATCAACTTAAATAAGGCATGACTTTGCTGATTGATGTGGTCAGGATTGAGCAGTTCTGTGGGTTTAAAGCCAATGGGATTGCTGGGTAAAAAAGGGGTTAATGGGTGGGCAGATTTCATCGTTTATCCTTATTAAAATGGTTGCCCTATTATAGGGTGATGCTGGGCTTAAAATGATGCACAGGCTTATCTTATCATAAGTGTGTGATGAAAAAATAGAGCCAATGGTAGGGTAATGGCAGGGAATTGTAGCCGCAAAGACAACAGCCACAAAGACAACCCATCAATACACCCTAATCATCTGTATCTGCCAATTGTAACAACTGCTCACTCATACCAACGGTATTGACCCCTGCATCAACAAACAAAATCTCACCTGTAATGCCTGATGCCCAAGGCGATAGCAAAAACAACGCCGCATTACCCACTTCTTGCTGACTGACATTGCGTTGTAATGGGGCAATTTTTTCATTAATGTCCAACAGTTTACGAAAAGATTTGATGCCACTGGCTGCCAAGGTGCGAATAGGACCTGCTGAGATGGCATTTACTCGTATCCCTTCACCGCCTAATGACACCGCCAAATAGCGAACGCTTGCCTCAAGGCTGGCTTTTGCCATGCCCATGACGTTATAATTAGGCAAGACCGAAATACTGCCTTCATACGTCAACGTTAACAATGAACCTTGACGCTTGGCAAGCAGTGGACGAGCAACTTTAGCAAGCGCAACAAAGCTATAACTTGAAATGTCGTGTGCCACTTGTGAGCCTTCACGAGTCGTCACATGAGTAAAATCACCATCTAACTGGTCGGCAGGTGCAAAACCAATGGCATGCACCACCCCATCAATGCCATCTCCCCAATGACTGGCAATCTCATTAAAGCAAGCGGTGATGGACACATCACTGGCGACATCACACTCAATCACCTTATCTGCGTCAAAAGCATCGGCCGCCATGTCCACTCGTTTTTTGATTTTGTCATTTGGATAAGTGAGTATCAGCGACGCCCCTTCACGGTACAGGGATTCGGCGATGCTCCAAGCAATGGATAGTTTACTGGCGATGCCCGTTACCACAAATCGTTTACCTTGTAATAGCATGAATTCTTCCTTTTGACTATAATAGCAGGTTTTAAAAATAGCAGGTTTTAAATAATAAGCTGTTTTGGTTAAGCCATTTTAGTATTCAGCCATTTAGTATAGTGCAAATGGCAAATAAATGCACAACTGTAAACTTAATTTTTGCAACATAAAAGATGACCTGTTAGTCGGCAATCAAAATTCGTCGCTAACCAAAGCGATGTTTTGCTTAGGTCATTTTTGGCTTTAGGTATTTTATGACACACACCGAACACCCCAATGCGTTTTTGTACAGTCAATTAATTGAATCCACCAGCGAAGATTTGTCTCGAGCAGGGCTAATCGATACCCCCGTAAGAGCAGCCAAAGCATTTGACTATCTGACGCAAGGCTATAACCAAACCCTAACAGAAGTGAGCAACAACGCCATTTTTCCTACCGACAATGATGAGCTGGTGCTGGTACAAAACATTGAATTTTATTCAATGTGTGAGCATCATTTATTACCATTTTATGGGGTTGCACATGTGGGCTATTTACCCAATGGTAAGGTACTTGGGTTATCTAAGGTCGCTCGCATCATCGACATGTACGCCAGACGCTTACAAATCCAAGAAAACCTAACCAAACAGGTCGCCGAAGCCATCAATGAACTGACTGACTGCCGTGGTGTGGCGGTGGTGATGGACGCATCACACATGTGTATGATGATGCGTGGTGTGTCCAAACAACATTCCACCACTCGCACCCATGCGATGCTTGGTGATTTTGTGACTGATAAGGCAGCTCGTCAAGAGTTTTTGGCGGTTGTGCCAACACAACAACCGATTTAATAACAACCGATTTAATATCGATGGATAATAAATCTCTTGCAAAAATCATAATACATTCTCAAAATTAACAATACCTTTTGGGTGAAAGAAGTCTATTGGGATTCAGTGTAAAATCTTGACCATAAAAAACCCACCACATGGTGGGGTTTTATCCTGAAAAAATTCACAAAATATCGCCCATTTAGTAAGACAATACCCTATCTCCGTGGTCATCTTTAATCCGAGTGGGTAAACCAATGTCATTGAGCAAGTTGATAAATGGTTTGGGGTCTAGCTCTTCAACATTGACCATACGCTGTACGTCCCATTCCCCTGTTGCCACCAGCATGGCAGCAGCGACAGCTGGCACGCCTGCGGTGTAGCTGATGGCTTGACTGCCCACTTCTTCAAACGCTTCTTTGTGGTCAGAGACATTATAAATAAATATTTCAGCAGGTTTGCCATTGATTTTGCCTTTGATTTTATCACCGATGCACGTTTTTCCTGTGTAGTTAGGGGCAAGCGAACTTGGATCAGGCAGTACCGATTTAACCACTTTTAATGGCACAATTTCTTGTCCTTCAGCGGTCATCACAGGTTGTTCTGACAACAGTCCAAGATTATTGAGTACTGAGAACACATTCATATAATGCTCACCAAAACCCATCCAAAAGCGAATATTAGGTACTTGTAAATTAGCAGATAGTGAATGCACTTCATCATGCCCGCTTAAGTAGCTGTCTTGTATGCCAACCACAGGCAAATCATCGGTACGCTTAACCTCAAACATGTTATTTGAATGCCATTGGTCATCTTGCCAAGAATACACAGTTCCTGTAAATTCTCTAAAGTTAATTTCAGGATCAAAGTTAGTGGCAAAATATTTACCATGATTACCATCGTTAATATCAATGATGTCAATGTCAGTAACTGACCCTTTATCCATCATGTCATGACCAATGCGGGCGTAAGCATTGACCACACCAGGGTCAAAACCTGCTCCCAAGATGGCAGTAATTTTGTGCTTAGCACAGCGGTCTCGGCGTTTCCATTCATAGTTAGCGTACCAAGGTGGGTCTTCACAAATTTTGCTTGGGTCTTCGTGAATGGCGGTATCGATGTATGCCACGCCTGTTTGAATACAGGCTTCTAATACGGTCATGTTGATAAATGCCGTACCAACGTTGATGACAATTTGTACGTTCAGCTGTTGTATCAGCTCCTTTAGGGCAGACACGTCCATGGCATCAATTTCATGCGTGTGTAAGACAGCAGGCAGTTTAAAGCTGTCTTTTTTTACGATGCTATCGTAAATGGCATCACACTTTGATAATGTGCGACTGGCGATGTGTATTTCGCCCAATATGTCATTATTCATGGCACATTTGTGGGCAACCACTTGTGCCACACCACCTGCACCGATGATGAGTACATTTTTTTTATGGGATTGATGAGCAGTCATGATGGGGCATCCTCCTTGGTGTGCCATCATGACCAAACCTTGACTGTGGGCGTTGGTATGTGATTGGCACGGATGAATTTTGTGTGTCCATTAAAAAGGAAGACTAAGGAAAACAGACACACCCGTTAAGTTTAAGAGATGTGCTGGCACACCTCAATGAGTCATGCTTAATGATGGTGATGGATGGCGACATTTCAAGTGTCTTTATGTATCATAAGCATAAATAATCAGCATAAATCATTTTGAGCGAGTTTATCTTGAAACACTCAACCCCAACGCATTCAAATTTGCCCCAAACAACATTAGCGACAACCATGATTGGCAACAAAACAACTGCCAACAAGACAACTGCTCAAAACAAGCCAAAATCCATGCCCTATATGGCATACGAACAGCAACAACAAATCACTCGTTTGTGTGTCCGCTGTGGGTTGCTGCTAATGCAATATGGGGGTGAGTCTTTATTGGTAACGGATTTAAGCAAACGCTTGGGGCTGGCGTTGGGGGTAGGCAGTGTGGAATGTGCGTTGTCTTTTAATGCCATTACTCTGACGACGGTATACAATCAAAGGTGCATTACCACCACCCGAGACACCGTGAGCCAAGCCATCAATGTCAATATGCTGATACAAATTCAACGCATTGTCAGTCAAGCAGAACGTCAGCTGACACCTGATTTTAATGACAAAACCACTGACCATCTACAAGAACGCATCAGCCAAACCATCTTATGCTTTGATGAGCTTGACCACAAGGTGTATTCACCATGGTTGGTAACAACCTTTGTTGGGGGGTCGTGTGCCAGTTTTGCTCATCTCAATGGTGGTAATATTGCCATCACTGCCATCACGTTTGTGGCGGGTTTTTTGGCGATGGGTTGTCGGTTGATGCTCGCCCGCTGGCATTTTAATCCATTTATAGCGGTGATTATGACGGCTTTTGTGGCATCATTGATGGGGGCAAGCAGTTATTTTTTACCATTTACTGATGACCCTGCGGTGGCGGTGGCATCTAGCGTGTTGCTTCTTGTGCCAAGCTTTCCCATCATCAATGCGTTGTATGACATATTAAAGGGATTTATCAGCATGGGCATCGGTCGTTATGTGTATGCTTCTATGTTGACGCTATCGGCTTGTGTGGGCATTGTCATGGCATTATTGTTGCTTGGCTTGCCAAATTGGGGATTATAATAACAGATGATGGCAGGTAATTTATCATGACGTTTTTGACCGCTTTGATATTGGCATGTCTGATTACTTTGGGTTGGACATTAATGCTGAATGTCCCTAAATCTTTTATTGGGGTGTGTTTGCTACTGACAGTCAGTGGCTTTGGCACAAAGACGCTGTTGGTAAACCATGATGTGCATTTGGTGTTGGCGACATTTTGTGGGGCAATGGTGGCAAGTTTTTTGGGGGTGGCGGTGTCCAGGCGGTACATTCTACCGCCCAAGACGCTGATTATTCCAAGCATCATCTGTTTAATGCCCGGCATTGTGGCTTATAAGGCCATGATAAGCATGGTGCAGATTGGTTATGCTGGCTTTAGTATGGCATTATTTGAACAGATGATGCGGTATTTTTTTGAAGCGATATTCGTCATTTCAGGCTTGGTATTGGGTTTGTCCATTCCCAGCATTGTGTTTTATCGCCGTCGTCCGATTGTGTAGTGAATTGTGCGGCTGGCTGTGTGTGGTTGATTAGTCATGATTAGTAATTGAGGTGCTTATGGTTCATAATGCGTTTACCAATTGTTTAATCAATGCCCTTTGTGTTTGTTCAGCATCAATCAACACATTCCAAATGCCATCTTCACTTAAGACAGAATAACCTTTGGTTTTTGCTTGTTCGTTCACATAATCCAAATCTTGCTCACTGATGTCCCCATTTTGGTAAGCCAAACAAAAAGATTGATACTCTTTTTGATAAAATTCATCTAACCTAGCATGCTGTTTTTGCAACTGTTTGATTTGTTTGAGCATGATTTTAAGTTGTTGCGTTTGAGCCTGAATGTCATCATTTAATTGTTGCATTTCGATGAGTCGGTTTAACACAGTGTGATGTTGTTTAGAAGCATAAGACATAAGCATACCGTGAATAAAATAGGAAGCATAAAAAAAGTGATTATTGAGTGATTTGAGTCAGGGCTGATAACGCTCCTTTTAGCATGGCAGATACGGTACTGGTACAAGTACCAATGCCTGAGTAAATCTGTCCATCAATACTCAGCTGAATATACGCCACCGCATCTGCATTGGTTTTGTTTTCATCGCTGTTGTTACCATCGTCCAGATGATTTTGGCTGATGGCGTGTTCGGAATAGTTGGTAACATGAATGGCTTTACTAAAATGCGTGCCAATACCATCAATGAATGACGACAGTGGGCCATTACCCGTGCCTTGAATGTCCACCACCGTGCCATTAATGTCCACTTGCCCAACAAAATGCACATCGCCACCTTTATTACTGACGCTATAATCCAATAAACGCAACCGCTCTTGATGCAAATAAGTGCGTTTAAAAGCGGATAAAATTTCATCAATTTGCAATTCTCGAGCTTGTTTTTCAGCTTCAATTTGCACCACTTTACTAAAGTCAATTTGCATCCAACGAGGCAGATTAAAGCCAAATTCACGTTGTAGAATATACGCCACTCCGCCTTTACCTGATTGGCTGTTGATGCGTACCACATCTTGGTAACCACGCCCAATGTGTGCAGGGTCAATGGGCAAATACGCCACGTCCCAGATGCCTTGCGTTTGTTCCAAGTATTGCTCATTATAATCCAATGATTTTTTAATCGCATCTTGATGTGAGCCACTAAAAGCGGTGAACACCAATTCACCAACATAAGGATGACGAGGATGCACAGGTAATTGATTACATTCGCTAACCACCTGAACAATTTCGCTGATGTTACTAAAGTCAAGTTCTGGGTCAACACCTTGACTATATAGATTCATGGCCATCACCAAGATGTCCATATTACCAGTGCGTTCACCATTACCAAGTAAGGTGCCTTCGATGCGGTCTGCCCCTGCCATCAACCCCAATTCACTGGCAGCGACTGCTGTACCACGGTCGTTGTGGGTGTGGAGACTGATGGTTACATGCTCACGATGCTTAAGATGACGACAAAAATACTCCACTTGGTCGGCAAAGACATTGGGTGTGGAGGCTTCTACCGTCCCAGTTAGGTTTAAAATCACTTGTTGCCCCTGCTCTGGTTGCCATATCTCACAGACCGCATCACAAACATCAATGGCAAAGTCGGTCTCAGTCTGGCTAAAGCTCTCTGGTGAGTATTCAAATATCCACTCTGTATCAGGATACTCTTTTGCCAAATCTTTAAGCATGGTTGCACCAAATAAGGCAATGTCTTTGATTTCTTGTTCGCTTTTTTGATAGACCTTATCACGTTGAACCTTGCTGGTCGAGTTATAAACGTGAACAATGGCACGTTTTGCCCCTTGCAAAGACTCAAAGGTTCGGCGAATGAGATGCTCACGAGCCTGTACCAACACTTGCAACGTGACATCATCAGGCACATGCCCTTCTTCTATCAGTTTGCGAGTAAAATCATATTCTACTTGAGCGGCTGACGGAAAGCCGATTTCAATCTCTTTAAACCCAACATCAACCAGCAGTTTGAAGAATTTGAGTTTCTGCTCAATGGTCATGGGGTCAATTAAAGCTTGATTGCCATCACGCAAATCCACACTTGCCCAAATTGGGGCTTTGGTCAGCTGTTTGTCCGCCCAAGTGCGATCAGTCAGCTTGGGAGCAAAAGCAAATGGTTGATATTTACGATAATCAAAAGCGGTATTTTTTGGGGGCTTACGTTGCTTATCATTGATGGCATCAGTGGTCTTATTGACCGTGTCATTGGTGGTCATAATCAATCCTAAAAAGTGCTTAGTTAAAGTGCTTAGTTTATGTAAGGTTCATATTAGCCATTATAATCATAAAAATCATAATAGCAAAAATGGCTGAGTAGACATTCGTAATTTACCTTTTAATTCATCAAAATAATGATATAAATTATCAATATTAAGATTAGGCTGAACAAAATTTCCTAACATTAAAATTCCCCATATGATAGCATTTTAAACGGTTGCAAAGTAAGGCTTAAACGGCTAATATTCGTCGCTGTTTTTTTAAGTTTTCTTGAGTTTGTGCCATGCCTGCCATCAACCCCCCCCATAACCAAACAGATAGCCACACAGATAACCACACAAATAGTGTCCAAATTACCCCCAAATATAATCTAATGACCGCACTTGCCATGTTGGTGGGCATTGTCATTGGATCGGGCATTTTTTTTAAAGCAGACAACGTTTTGCAACACACGGGTGGCAGTGTCAGTCTTGGCATTGTGGTGTTTGTTTTAGCAGCCATCGCCATCATCTTTGGTTCATTGACCATCGCTCAGCTTGCCAGTCGCAGTGACAATCATGGTGGCATCATCGCTTATGCTGATGAATTTGTTGGCCCAGAATTTTCTACCATGGTGGGCTGGTTTCAGACTTTTTTGTATTTTCCCACCATCGGCGTGGTGGTGTCATGGGTGGTGGGCATCTTTTTATCGCTACTGCTTGGGATAGACAATGCCAGCCTTGAGCTACAAATGGTGATTGGGCTGGCATGGCTTATCATCAATTATATGATGAACGTGTTTTCTGCCAGTTGGGCAGGTAGGTTTCAAATATTATCGACCGTCATCAAGCTGATACCGTTATTTTGTATTGGCATACTCGCCTTTATTAAAGGTGACACCACCACCATGTTTCATACCGCTCAGCAAGTGGTTGCTAATGATGATGTCATGACGTCGGTATCCACATTAGCATGGCTTGGGGCAGTCGGGCCGATTGCGTTTACATTTGATGGTTGGATTGTTGCCACCAGCATTTCAGGTGAACTAAAAAATGCCAAACGCAACCTACCGATTGCGTTGATTGTTGCACCAATTTTGATTTTACTGGGCTATTTGATTTATTTTGTCGGAATTTCTGCCTATTTGGGAGCAGGTCAGTTGATGAGTATGGGTGATGCCAGTGTCGATGCGGTAACACAAGCCTTATTTGGGGCAACGGCAGGCAAGGTATTTTTGGCATTTGTGATAATCTCGGTGATGGGAACAGTCAACGGTCTGGTATTGGGTTTCATTCGTTTGCCCTATTCATTGGCGTTAGCAGGTCGCATTCCCTTAGCAAAAAGCTTATCCGTCATATCAGCAAAAACCCAACTGCCCAATAACTCAGCTTGGTTCACACTGGCGATTGCCCTATTTTGGTTTATGACACATTATATCACCATGAAAACAGGCATTTTAGGCAACATGGACATCTCAGAGATTGCCATTGTCGTAAGCTATGTGCTGTATGTGGTGCTTTATTTTGCGGTGATTAAGTTATGGCGACAAGGGGTGATAAAAAGCCTCTTTTTTGGTCTGATTGCCCCTATTTTGGCAACGCTTGGCTCGGTATTTGTGTTGTTCGGTGGGCTACAAAACCCAATGTTCTTGCCTGTGTGTGTGCCAATATGCGCGTTGGTGTTGGGCATGGCGTATGTCTATGGCAAACAAGCAAGCAAACAAACTAAAGTTAATGAACCTGCTTAACCTGCTTAAAAAGGTCGCTTTATTTTGGCAAAACGCCCAGCAAAACAAATCAAGTTGACGATTGACACAAAAGCCATTACTCTAAGGCGTATTAAGCAGCCATCACGTCTTGTTGTTGGCTTATTATTAATTTTTTATTAACCAATTTATAATATATTACTAACTTATTTAATCTGTTATTAACTGATAATTGGCTTATTTTAGCCCATTTATTTTATTTCACATTTTATGCCTTTAGAGACACTCCATGACTACCTACTTTGGATTTTTGCCCAGCGACCAGCTTAAAACTAAAATTGAAGAAATCCAACACATCATCGAAAACAACATAAAAACCGACTATTATCCCCACCGTGATGAAGTTACCAAACTCATCGCTCATGAACTGATTGATAACTTGCTCAATGATTTGGTTACCTTGATACAAGATCCAGAGCGAAAACACCGCCTTGAAAAAGTGGTCAAAACTGTCCATGGCACAGTTGATACCTTACTTGGCAGTATCTTAAGCAAGCAGAGCAATGATAAAGTCATCGACAGCTATCACTTTATGGTCAATCATAGCCTATTTACTGATAATGATGAACAGATGAGAGTGGGATATGAATTACCCCATGAAGACGCTCAACTTATCAATGATAACTTTAGCAAAATCCAAACCGCCATCACCCAAGCCAAACGCCCGCATACCTACCTACAGAACGCATCAGAAACCATCATCAATGCCACTTTGCACCATTATTTGCATGATTTTGGCCAAACCTTGCATTTAGGATTACTCAAACGAGGTGCCATTCCCATTGCAGAAACTGCCATTTCTAAAAGCGCTCAAATCGCCATTCATAAAATCATGCCTGACATGCCCCAAACAGCAACCGAACGCTTATATCATCACTATCAACAATTAATCGTCCAAAAATAAGGTTCACACCATGACCCAAATCAGCAACCAAGACATTGAAAAAACCTTACGTAATTCAGAATGTCTCATCAGTAGCATTGAGGTCGCCGCTGCTTATGAACGTCTGGCAGCCCAGCTTAATCTACATTATGTCGGTCTAAACCCCATTGTCATGGTGGTGATGAATGGTGGTCTGATACCAGCAGGACAACTGCTTACCCATCTTACCTTTTATCATCGCATGCACTACCTGCACGCCACACGCTACCGTAACAATGAAAGCACCAATGATTTGGTGTGGAAATACAAGCCTGATGTGGACATCACAGGGGAACACATTTTACTGATTGATGACATCTTCGATGAAGGCATCACCTTAAAAGCGGTGGTGGAAGAACTAAAACAAGAAAACCCAGCATCTATCAACTGCTGTGTGCTACTAAACAAACAACACAACCGTAAAGTGGCAGACTTTTCAGTTGACTTTGTGGGACTGGATGTGGCAGATCGATACGTCTATGGTTGTGGCATGGACTATCATGGCTATCTGCGTCATTTACCCGGAATTTATGCCATTAAAGAATGAATCACTTCAACAATAACACAACAACGTCATAGTTTATGGATAAAGACAGTTACATAAAAACAACTGTTCACTGAAATTTTAAAAGGTTTTGCTATGGGTGTGTTTGAAAATTTTTGTTACAATATCTGTCACATATTGGGTTAAATTAACTCACCACCATACATATGGTTACATATGGTATTGATAAAAAAAGGTCATTATGGACATCGAACACATTCGCCAATTAATTGATTTAATGGAAGAAAAAGACTTATTGACTTTAGAAGTCTGCTCTGGTGATGACAAAGTCAGTTTGACCCGTTATTACCAACCGATTGCGTCCACCATCAGTGCTGTTCCCACCGCCTTGCCAACATCATCTCAACCTCAAGAACCAAGCTCTGCCAAGCAATCAGGACACGTTGAAAACTCGCCCATGGTTGGCGTGTTCTACTCCGCCCCAAGTCCCAATGAGCCACCATTTGTCAAAGTGGGGCAAACTGTCCAAGCAGGTGATACTTTGGGCATCATTGAAGCGATGAAAATCATGAACCCACTTGAAGCCACACAAAGTGGTGTGATTGCTGAGATTTTGGTAGAAAATGGCGATGTGGTACAGTTTGGTCAACCTGTGGTGCGATACCAGTCTTAATGGGCATTTATTATGATAAAAAAATTACTCATCGCTAATCGTGGCGAGATAGCCTTGCGTGTCGTCAGAGCGTGTAAACAGCTGGGAATCAAAACCGTTGGCGTGTATTCCACCGCCGATGCCAATCTTATGCACTTAAAATTTGTTGACGAAGCAGTCTGCATTGGCAAACCCAATGCCAATCACAGCTATCTAAATACCAATGTACTGCTGACTGCTGCTGAAATCACAGGAGCTGATGCCATTCACCCAGGTTATGGTTTTTTATCTGAAAATGCCGAATTTGCCGAACAAGTCGAAAATACAGGTCTGACCTTTGTCGGTCCACACCCTGACCATATCCGCCTAATGGGCAATAAAATCTCTGCCATTCATGCGATGAAACAAGCCAACGTACCAACTGTGCCAGGCTCTGTCGGAACAATCACCATACACAATGCCGAAGAGCAGGCCCAACAAATCGGTTTTCCATTACTCATTAAAGCCGCTGCTGGAGGTGGTGGACGTGGCATGCGTATTGTCGAACGCTTTGACCAACTCATCGGACAAGTACAAGCTGCCAAGCAAGAAGCTGAGGTCAGTTTTGGTGACGACAGCGTGTATATGGAACGGTTTTTACAAAACCCACGCCATGTGGAAGTGCAAGTGTTGGGAGATGGCAACGGCAATGCCATTCATCTATATGACCGAGACTGTTCACTACAACGCCGTCATCAAAAGGTGCTAGAAGAAGCACCTGCCCCTGACATTCCAGATGACATTCGTGAGCCGATACTCCAAGCTTGTGTTCGAGCTTGTCAGCAGATTGGCTATCGGGGGGCAGGCACATTTGAATTTTTGTATGAAAATGGCGAATTTTTCTTTATTGAGATGAACACCCGTGTTCAAGTTGAACATCCTGTTACCGAGATGATTACAGGCGTGGATATTGTGGTTGAGCAGTTGCGTGTGGCATCTGGTTTGGGGCTGTCTTATCGTCAAAGCGAGATAGACATTCGTGGACATGCCATTGAGTGTCGCATTAATGCTGAAGACCCCCACACCTTTATGCCATCACCAGGGCAAGTGGGGCGATTTTTTGCTCCCAGTGGTGCAGGTGTGCGTTTTGATTCGCACCTTTATCCACACTACACCATTCCTTCTTTTTATGATTCCTTGATTGGTAAACTCATTTGTCATGCCCCTACTCGTCAGCAAGCCATCAGCAAATGTGTCCATGCTTTAGATGAATTAATTATTGAAGGCATCAAAACCAACATTCCACTGCATCGAGATGTGATTTTGGCAGATAAAAACTTTAAAAAAGAAGCACAGAACATTCACCATTTAGAAAAGCATTTGTTAAATAAGTCAGGTTAAATGACGTGTTAAATGGCGTAGGTTAAACAAATTACGGTTAAAAAAGCATTTAAGGCAACACTCTTTCAAAACGAATGTGGCATTTCTCACCCAGTTTATCACCACACCACTGCATGGTGTTGCCATCTTCTTTAATATAGGCGATGACTTGCTCACCAGTTTGGTCAACTTGATTGCCCGAGCAATCCACTTCATTGTTATCATAGATGGTTTTTAATATCAATATTGGCAATCCCTCTTCATGCGTTAGCACCACATAGTTGCCATAAGTCACTTCATTGGCACTGCTTGTCCGCATAAAATTATCCCTATCAAAGGCATATAACTCCCGACAGATTTTGCTGGGTTTTTGCCATGTGGCAATGCGACCGTCATGATTATTATGACCATCAATCGTTTTATCAGGAATCTTGATGTCATTGTCCATGCTGTCATTGGTTCTGCTGATGTTTGCATTGGCATGGATTTTAGCCACTTTATCATCTTGTTCATCTAATACTGCTTGCCATTGCCCTGCTATTTTAGGCAAAATATATGTATTTTCTTTAGTTAAATGAGTGCCAGAGCCACTGATTCCTGCATTTAATAAGGCAGCCAGTGTTAAAGACGTCATGCTTATTGTTTCCATACCATTTCCTTAAAATACCAATACTAGCCAACGTAAAACAAGCCAATGTAAAATAAATCAAACACAACACAAAAAGAAACTTTAATAAGAGAACCATCATAGCACTTTCATGGCATTTTGATGACCAAAACAGCTTAACTTTTTGTTGTTTATTTTCGTTATTTGTGGGCTTCTCTGTATTTTTTGGCACATATTAGCGATTTTTATCTTATCTTTTGTTGTCATCAATGAAAGAAACTGGCAATAAAGCCATATTTTTGATATAAATGACACATTATTGTGGCTGTTTTTTTCCAAAACTTATTTTAATTAAGGGATTGTCATGGCTTGGCAACAGATTTCGACACAAAAAACCTTACTTTCTTCTGCGATGACCTTTATGCTTATCGGCAGTGCTGGTATTAGCCATGCGGTGACGGTCGGCTCAACACAAATCAACTCCGCCCAATACGAACCACTGAATGCGGTTATTGAAATTAAAGACATTAACCCTGATGACTTTTCTGCCAAAATTGCAGACAACCGAGTCTTTGAGCAGATGGGGCTAGAAAACAGCAACCGTTTGAATGTGAATTTTGTACGAACATCAGACTCCTCGGGCAAATTGGTCATCACCTCTGCCAGACCTGTGCAAAACCCATATCAAAACATTGTTTTAGACTTGAGTGAAAGGGGGCAAAATACCTTTTTGCCAAAAACTTTATTGGTAGCAACCAATGATGTCAAACAACTTAATATAAAACAAGCCAAAACACAAGTGGACATACAGGCAGACATGTCTGATGTGTCCACACATCATAACCAATATAATAACCAGTATGATGATTACCAAGTTACCAATGCCAGCCAAGTCAATTTGCCAATCAGCCATGTTCCAGCTGATAGTAACTTTGATGGTAACATGGTTCTTGATGATAACGTTGTTTTTAATGATAACATAGTTGCCAGCAGTGATTCAGCTTTAAATGCTGGTACAGCCAAACACACGCTAAAAGATGATGCGTCATTATTGGCATCAAACACAACATCAAACACAACATTGGCATCAAATCGTACCCATTCTTTTACGACTTTAGATGAGCCACCAATCGGTGAATTGGCATCAGACCATATCCTACTCAATGCTCTTGGTGTGGACACAACTGATATGACAGGCGCAGCGACTGACACAGTGATGGCACAGTCTCAGCCTCAACCGACAGCATCATCAACTGACTCACTGGTTGATGCCAATGATCCTGAAACTCATCATCGCAAAACCTATGTCGTGCAACGCAATGATAATCTATGGATGATTTCTAACAACATTGCCAAACGCAACAATGTCAGCGTTTATCAAGTGATGAAACAAATCCAACAGGACAATCCTGATGCCTTTATCGACGGTAAAGCCAGTCGCATCATTGCCAATGCACAGATTATCTTACCTGATTATGAGTTTATCCCCAGTCAAAACAGCTTAGAAAAAGCATTGGCGGCAAAACGAGAACAGCTTGCTAATGAACAAACCGCTTCTGGTGGCAAAAAATCCAGCACCACTTCTTCAACCACTAAGAAACGTTATCAAGCTAAAAATACAGCCAAAGCTGCCAACCGTGTGGCACTGGTTGCTCCCAGCATCACCAACCAATCAGCCAGCAGTTCAAACAATGCTCCTTCCACAGACCTTGTTGGTCGTTTAAAAAACACTCGCCAATCAACCGCCAGTACGGTGCGTTCGGTCAATGGATTGAATCATAAATTTAGCGACTATGCCAAAAAGCTTGAAGTACAAAATGAAAAAATTGCTCAGCTTGAAGCCAAGCTAAAAGAGCTTAAACAATAAATATTGACATATAAAATAGGAATTATTATGGAAAACATCGCTCTTATTGCCATTGTGGTTTTAATCATTATTCTGGCACTGGTTTTTATGTTGATGCGTCGCAATCAAGCTGATGCTGATGTGTTCGAAGATGAACCACTTCTACCATCAAAGACAGAACACACCGATTCTGCCATGGCAAATCAGCCAACACCCATGGATTTAGCCGAGCAAAACGTGCCATCGCCACAGTTTGGCGTGGTGGCTAAACAGTTGATGGCACAACAGCGTTTTGACGATGCTGAAGCCGAATTACTTAGGGGCATACACTCCCAACCTAACAATACTCAGCTTAAACTTGATTTACTCAATTTATATGCCCAGACCTCCAACATCAACAAGTTCAATCAGACATATGCTCAAGTTCAACAATCTGGTGATACTGGCATCATCAGTGAAGCCAAACACCTTAAATCTTTAATAGACGCAGAGATACAAACACGCCATCAATCTGAGTCTAAACCTGAGCCATCAGTCCAATCTGTCACATCAGATGATGACACACCTTTAGATTTTAATGCTGGTAATATTGATAATGCCCTTGACTTTGGCAACGAGCAACCTGTGGCACAACAGCCCATGGCACAAACCACGGTGGCACAAACAAGTGACGATGCGTTTAACGACAATGCGTTTAGCTTAGAAGATTTAGAAGCCGATTTATTAGACACCACGTCTACTTTAGATTTAGACACCAATGATGATGCAGGCTTAACTGGTGATGACGACTTAACATTTGATTTAGATGACAGCAAGCCCACATCTGATCAAATCACATCACCTACCACAGCTGAGAATGATGGTTTGGATTTTGATTTTGGCATAGAAAGCACAGAAGAAGACCACGCCACTGCCACTCAATCAGACCAACCCAGCCTACAGACGGACACAAACGATGATTTAACCGTTCTAACTGACACTCTAGACACATCAGATGATTTGTCATTTGACTTATCAGAAGATGATGTTGTGTCTGACAATCTTGTGTCTGATGTTGAATCTGCTGATTTAAGCTTTGATATTGAATCTGATTTTGACTTGAACACAGAAGTTGATGCCACTGAATCTGCCGTTGTCCGAGATGCAAATATTCAAGATGCAAATGAAGTGGTTGTGAATGATGTTAGTGAAATCAGTGCTGATGCCCTGACAACTGACCAAGGTAACGAAGATGATTCATCATTAGATGACTCTTTGGACTTTGATTTAGGCAGTTTAGATGATGATGCTTCTAAAGTTGCCTCTGATTCGCCCACCACACATCTTGATGACACAACAGAACTTAGCAATGAGTTTGACTTGAGTGATTTTGGACTTGATGATGATCTGATAACACAAGATGATTCGTCCCAGCCAAGCCAACCGCTAAATCAGCAACCCCAACAACCAAGCCAACAAGACAGCGATGATCGACAAGCGTTTGACTTGGGCATGGATTTAGATTTTGATACGGCTGATATTTCACCCGTTCAATCTGATGTTAAAGCTCAAGAGCCTAGCATCAGTGATTTAACACCCACAGACCATGATGCCAATGTGGCATCAGATAAGTCAAATTTAGTGGATTTATCTGAACTTGATGTGTCTGACTTGGATAACGCACAAATCACCATGGATTTGGCTGGGCAATATATTGAGCTTGGTGAGTATGACAGTGCTCGTCGGCTGTTAAATGAGATTACTCAATCTGCCAATGAACCGTATTTAAATCAAGCCAAAGAGCTGTTGGCACAAATCAACTAACCACTGTTGGTCTGGTATGGCCATAACCACGATTGTGGCACTACCAGACCATGATTAAAGTAAAAAATTAGGCACGCTTAAGTCTGTGCCTTTTTTTATTATGGTGGTTGTTATTATGGTGATTGTTTATGAAAAATTTTATTCGATGATTACTGGTGTCATTCATGAAAAAACCTTTGTCTTCTTCCATCAGTCATATTGACGTTATCTATGCTGGAGGCACATTTGGTAGCTTTGGGCAACCGCTTGCTCCTTTATCCGCCAAGGCATTTTTACCAATACTCCATCAAATCATGCCAAATACCACAGACATCACGTTAAACATGGTTGACAATTCGCTAATCAAAGACAGCAGTCAATTTGATGTTCCAGACTTTCTCACGTTTTATCGCCTGATATTAAAGCATTATGCTCAAGGACAGCGGTATTTCTTACTCATCACAGGCACAGATACCTTAAGCTATTTGGGGGCTTTTTTGGCAGAAGCTTTTGCAAATTCTGACATACGTTTGGTATTAACCGCCAGTATGCGGCCGCTACTCGACCCCACACGACTGACAGATTATGTCATCAATCCCCAATCTGATGCCAAGGATAACTTTCACTTGGCAATCGGACAACTGCTTAAAGATAAAGCAGGGGTCTATGTTGCCATTGGCAACGATGTCTGGCCTGCTCAAACAGTGCAAAAACTGCACAGTCATGACATGTTGGCTTTTAGTGGTCATCAAAAGGTGGGCTATCCTGCCAGCAGTTATCAAGACCGATTAAGTCAGACAACAAAGACCATGTGGCTAGAACAGCATCATCAATCAAACATTGGCAAAATCAACCACAACCACAATGGTCAGTCATCACTCTTAAAAAAGCCATGCTGTGTGCAAGTTATCTATGCCCTACCCAGCCATATTGATGACCATGCTGATGAACATATGAATATCCATGCCAGCCAGTTAAGGCACATCATCACCCAAGCGGAAAAAAACAACACACCAACGGCTGTGATTTTAATGAGCTATGGTGAAGGTAATTTTCCAAAGTCACATGCCATGCAGACGATGTTAAATCTTGCTTATCAAGCAGGCATCATGGTGATAAATAGCAGTCAAGCTTTGCTGGGCGGTGTCAGTGATAATTATGCCGCTGGCAGTTGGTTGGCTGATTGTCATGTCATCAGTGGTGGTCGTCTGACACTACCAGCCATTTATGCTCGCCTTTTATGGTTGCTGTTGACCTGCGACTCGCCCAAACGTCGTCGCCAACGTTGGCAACACACGGTCAGTCAAGTTTAATCACCGTCAGTTAAATTTCATAAAAGGCCAGCAATCACCATGTCTGAAATCATAACAACAATCATCACAACACAAACCCAACAAAACAACATCAACCCTAAAAGCTTTGATAAAGAGTCACAAGACACATCTTTTACCTATGCCATTGGGTTAGAATTCATCGGCACAGCATACCGAGGTTGGCAACGCCAACAAGAGGTTATCTGTATCCAACAAGTGGTGGAAGAAGCCATTGGTCGCATTGCCAATGAGCCTATTGAAGTGGTTGCCTCTGGTCGCACTGATGCTGGCGTTCATGCTGGCAATATGGTGGCACACTTTCAGACAAGAGCCAAGCGTCCGTTATATGGCTGGTTCCGGGGCATCAACAGTTTGCTGCCCAATGACATCACGTTACGCTGGATACAACCGATGCCAACCGAATTTCATGCTCGTTTTTCTGCGATAGCCAGACGTTATCGTTATGTTACTTTATGCCAACCATACCCGCCTGCTCTGCTTTATGGACAGGTAACTCATTTAACCAAGCAACTTGACATCACAGCTATGCAAAAAGCAACCGATTGTCTTGTGGGTCAGCATGATTTTAGCAGTTTTCGAGCAGCGGCATGTCAGTCACGCCAACCTGTCCGCTGTGTCAGCCATGCCAAGCTGTTTTGTCATGGTGCATTTATCGTATTTGATATTCAGGCAGATGGTTTTTTGCACCACATGGTACGTAATTTAATGGGGGCATTGTTCGCCATTGGTCAAGGTGAATTGCCAACCGATGCCATTGAAACCTTAATCACTGCCAAAGACCGTACCCAAGCCCCTGCCACAGCGGCGGCTGATGGCTTATATTTCATTGATGCCATTTATCCACCGCATTTACAACAACATCTGCCAAATATGGATAAAACCCCTGTTTGGCTAGGTTTGCCACAATAAGTTTGCCACAATGGTTTTAACATAACGGTTTTAACATAATGGTTTTGACATAATAAAGCATTTGAAAAACTCACCCCACAAGCGTATAATTTGGCTTTATTTTTTATTAAGACATCATTATGGCAAAAAAAGACGACATCATCGAATTTGAAGGCGAGGTCATTGATACTCTGCCAAACACACTGTTTAAAGTTCGTTTGGACAATGGGCATGAAATCATCGCTCACATATCTGGCAAAATGCGTAAGCACTACATTCGTATTTTGACAGGGGATAAAGTCAAGGTTGAGATGACTCCCTACGATTTGTCAAAAGGTCGCATCACCTATCGTGGTAAAAACTGATTGCTGATTTTATATTGCTGACTTCATCATCATGCACAATCACATCAACATGATCGCCACGCCTTAAGCGTGGTTTTTTAAAGCCAATTTATGTTAAAGTTGATGATTAAAATTGATAACTTGTGCTAAAGTTGGTGAATTGTTTTGTTCATCTTTTCTTTGGATTGCTCTGGATTGTTACCATGTCTCATATGAAAGCCATTTGTTCCGTTACGCTGACTTGTTTGGCACTAAGTCTTGGCGGTTGCCAATCTTTATCTTGGTTCAATAAATCAACAGATGCCATTGCCACTGCCGAAAATAGTGCTGAAGAATATTATCGCATTGCCAGTGAAGCGATTAAAAAAGGCAATTACAATCATGCCTCAGAAAACTTAAATAATCTAAGAACCTTTTATCCTGCTGGGCGGTTGGCAGAGCAAGCATTGTTGGATTTGATATATGCGTCTTATCAGCAGGGCGAATATGAACAAGCAACGGATTATGCCAATCAATTCATCACGTTATATCCCACTCACCCAAGAGTCGATTATGCTCAGTATGTCAAGGGTGTCGCCACCATGCAGGGCGAATCTGGATTGCTTAATGTGTTTAATCTGGATAAATCTCAACGTGACACTGCTTATTATCGAGCGGCATTTTATGATTTTTTAATCTTGGTCAGCCGTTACCCCAACAGCATTTATGCACCTGATGCGGCTCAGCGTATGACTTATATTTATAATGAGCTGGCAGCTCACGAGATGTATGTGGCAGATTGGTATGTTAAGCGTGAAGCTTATTTGGCAGCCGCCAATCGTGCCAAATGGGTATTTCAGTATTATCCTCAAAGCAGTTCTGTCCCTCATGCCATTGCCACCATGGCATATGCCTATGAGCAACTGGGCATGACCGATACCGCCAAAGACTATAAAACCTTATTACAAATTAACTATCCTAATTTGCTTGGTCATCAAGGACAAGTGCTACTGCCCAGTGCCACCAAACAATCTTGGCTAAATAAAATCAGTTTTGGCAAACTGGGTAAGGCAAACACACCACAACAGTCTCAAACCACAGGCAGTCATACACAAGCCACCAAAGAACAAATCATCAGTCAAGCATCACAGCTACAACTGCCCAGCAGTGCTAATATGACAACAACACAAAGCACTAAGACAAATGACTTTAATAACTCTGCCACAAATCATGGTATCCGTTTTGGTCTGGCAGATGAGCGTCGCATCAATGATGATGTTATCCCTGCAAACACTGACCAAGACAATGCAATCACCACTCCAATGCCCTCACTGGCTGATGTTGCCATTGAACCGATTGTGATGCCAACCACCAACTAAATAACAATGTTCAAATAACAATGTTTAAATAACAATACCCTAATAGCAACACCAAATGATGGTGGTCTTATCAAACCACAAACATTTTGGTCAATGACTATCTTCAATGATTGTCTAATGGCTTTAGAACCTGTTAATCATCAATTGACGCTTTAGTGCTGTCTTTTATCGTCTTGTCAATGGATCATCATGAACATACCCAATCATATCATTGACCAGCTAAACAGTCAGGCAGATTTGGTTGGCATCATCGGTCGGCACACGCAACTAAAAAAAGCAGGCAATGAGTTTAAGGGCTGTTGCCCTTTTCATGGTGAAAAAACGCCGTCCTTTTATGTCAATCCCAGTAAAAATCTATATCACTGCTTTGGCTGTGGGGTCAGTGGTAACGCCATCAGTTTTTTAAAGGATTATGAAAATTTAACGTTCATTGAAGCGGTGCATGAGCTGTCAAAACAGACAGGCATTACCATTCCAGAAAATGACAAACAACATACCCGCTATCGCCGTGGTCATCAGTCAACCACTCAGTCAACCACCAAACCAACCAAGCAAGCAAGCAACCACCAAGCCAAGCAAGTAGGCAATCATCAAACACATGGCATCACACATCATGACCATGGCATGCCACCTTATCATGATGTGCCATTGCTGGATACTACCTTGGCAATGAATGCTTTGGCTGACACATCATTGATTGACACATCATCATTCACCGATTGGCACCATTCTAACCTTGTTCATTCTGCTGATGATCACGCCAACCAACATGCCGATGGTGATTTATATGAACTGTTACAACGGGTACAACAGTTTTATCAACATCAATTACAACAAACTCCCACCGCTCAGCGTTATTTTATCAGTCGTGGACTCACTTGGCAGACCATTGCCACCTTTGGGCTTGGCTATGCTCCAAGTGGTTGGCAACACTTATCACAGGCGTTTCCTGATGACATAGAAGGATTGAAAATATTGGGGCTTATTCGCCAATCTGATGGCGGACGTGATTATGATTTGCTCAGAGAACGGGTCATTTTTGCCATTCGTGATAATCAAGGACGGGTCATTGGGTTTGCAGGGCGAGCATTAGACAACGAGATTAAGCCAAAATACATCAATTCTTCTGATTCACCTGTCTTTCATAAACAACAAGTACTGTATGGCTATTATGAATCACGTCAGCAAAAAGCCAGTCGCTGGTTGGTGGTGGAAGGTTATATGGACGTGATTGCTTTGTATCAAGCAGGCATCTATGGGGCAGTGGCTTCAATGGGAACTGCCACCAATGAGAAACAAATCCAGCGGTTACTCAAATTTAACGACACTTTAACCTTGTGCTTTGATGGTGATTCCGCAGGGCAAACGGCGGCATGGCGAACGCTACAACTAAGCTTGCCCATTTTACAAGACACCCAGACATTAAAATTTTTAACACTGCCACAAGGGCATGACCCTGATAGTTATGTCAAAATGTTTGGCAAAGACAGCATGGTTGAGCAAATAGACAATGCCACCATACTCTCAGATTATGTGTTTGCTTATCTTAGCACGCAGATTGACTCAGAATCACCTGAAGGCAAAGCCAAGATGATGTCTCAAGTCAAACAGCTGACTGCTTTATTGCCCAAAGGCAGTAGTTTTCGCCATCTGCTCAACAACGACATCTATTATCGGTTAACGGGCAGACGCAACCAAAACAAAGCCGTTAAAGATGCGTTGCTTAACTTTAATAGCCCTTTACAAATTCACCACCACCTTCAACTGTGCTTATTTTACCAACCTGAACTCATAGATGTGGTATCGCTTGAGCAGATTTGGCGGACATCTAATATCCATGCTTATCGGCAAATCAGCCATGAAATCAGCAAATTAACCAACAACAACTTGCCCATTCCGCCACTGCCCACATGGAGAGATTTTGGCAGAAAAAGAGAGGACAGACAAAAAGATGACCAACCAAACGACAACAATGACACAAAACAAGACATGGCGTTACCCAAATTGGTTGAACTGATTGAGTTGCGATTATCACAGTCAGACAACAAGGTGCTGTTCACATCACCCAACCACGCCTTTCATCATTTACTGGCAAGCCTGCCATCTTCTTTGTATGCTGACATCATTCCACATTGGGCAAATTTTTATCACAGTTTTAGTCAACAAACGGTGAGCGATTTGTCCTTATTGTTCCAAGAGTTGTTATATCAACAGTTAGATGCGATATTTGAACAACAAATGCAAGATTATCAGTCCATATATGCTCGTGAATTGATTAATAAACAACGCCAACAGCTGAAAACTTGGCTATCCATGTTGCAACAAAGTTTTAATGCTGTAACAAAGTTTTAATGCCATAACAAAGTTTTACATTGTCATTCAACTTTAATCAAGACAAACTGGATTTAAAATCTTCATAAGTGAATTGTCGTTGTGTTTCAATTTGTCCATTCAACCGCTTAATCACAATCGCTGGCATGGCAGCACCATTAAACCAATTCTTTTTTACCATGGTATAGCCTGCGGCATTGCCAAAGGCAACTTTATCACCAGTTTTTAGCTCAATGTCATTCAATGCGTATTCACCAAAAATGTCCCCTGCCAAGCAGGATTTACCATAGATGATGGTATTGCTGTCATTGGTCTTATTGTCAGAAACATTTGTGTCATCATTATTTATGCCATCATTATTTATGCCATCATTGTTGTCCTGCAGCTGGCTAATGGGGAATAAATTGATGTTTTGGTCATTGATACCAACCAAGGAGGCAGATTCTCGATAAATCAATAAATCCAACATGTGCGCTTCAATACTGGCATCAACCACTGCCAAAGGCTTACCATTGTGCATGGTGTCCAACACGCTGGTTACCAGTAACGCACCATTGTGAATGCTTGCTTCTCCCGGCTCAAGATAAACTTGCACGCCAAAGTCATCAGAAAATTGTTTTAGCCGTTTAGCAAACGCTTCCACAGGGTAATCTTGAGCAATGTAATGAATGCCACCACCCAAACTCACCCAATCCAAACATGGCAACACATCAGAAAATTTATTTTCAATGTCATCTAAACTGGCACAAAAAGCATGAAAATCATCATTTTCACAGTTGTTATGTATCATGATGCCACTGATGTCATTAATCACTGACATGATTTTATCCACATCATGCTCACCCAAACGACTAAATGGGCGTGCAGGGTCGGCAATGATGAAAGAGGAATTGCTGGTTTTTGGGTTGACACGCAGACCAATGGGAATGCCCTTTTCATCAGCAACATGACGAAAGGCGTTCAGCTGGCTGAAGCTGTTAAAAATGATTTTATCAGCATGGCTCACCACATCATAGATTTCATGTTCAGCGTACGCCACACTGTAGGCATGGGTTTCACCGCCAAATTTTTCTGCCCCCAATCGCACTTCGTTGAGTGATGATGACGTTGTTCCATGTAAATAAGGTTTCATGGCATCAAACACCCCCCAAGTGGCAAAACATTTGAGTGCCAATAATGCTTTTGCCCCTGATAGGTCGCAAATGCGTTTGATGATGGTTAAATTGTTGACAATGGCTTGTTCATCTATCAGATAATAAGGGGTGGGTAAGTTGGGTGTTGTTGATTCAATGATTTTTTGACTGGACATGGGATTTTCCTTACAGGTTGCATTCAATGAACAAATATTTCAATAAAAACGCCTATCCATTAAGATAGGCATTAAGTTAGGTATTTTAGTGATTAGGCACATTCTCTAAAAAAGCGTTTTATCAAGATGATAAATTCAAACTGCCCATCTCACTTAACAACACAGATAACGCTGATAAACTGACCTGCCCTACGTCATCAGTACCGCTTAGGTCATCTTTGGCTTGTTGCAAACGCTCAAGCTCTGCGTGGTTTTGCTCTTGCCATTGTTTGATGGCAATGACAGGATTGTCTTCATCAAGCAGTGGCAAAGCAATCGCCTTGATGGTCTTGTTGAGTTCATGGATTAACGCATTATTGGCACGTCTGTCCCAATGGCTTTGTTGTGGCAAAGACGCTACTTGAGCGTATAACCAACCCACATTTAAAGCATCGTAAACAGCGAAATATACTTGGGCGGTTGTGCGAATGTCACTGTCTGCTTGCTGTGCCAGTTGAACCACATCTAAGGCAAACGGATAAATTGGCAATTTGGCAAAGACATCAGCTTGCTCAGCACTGAGACCAGCATTTAACATCTCATCACGGCTGTCTTGCAAACTCTTAGCAAAATGAACATTCATCAGCTCTTCATCTGCCAATAATTGTTGCACAGTGGCTTTGAACTTATCGGTCATCTCGGTAATGGACAGCTTTTGCCCATTGGCATTGATAAACCATGCCATGCCCTGCTTGAGTGCTTGACGGATTTTTAACTCAAGTCTGATTTGTTCTTGGGCAGCCACTTGGTTATCTAACTCTTCTAGCACACGCCATGCGTGATACACATCATAAACATCACGGGCGATGGCATAGGCTCGAGTGATGGTTGGGACGTCTTGCCCTGTCTCTTCGGTTAAGCGAAAAACATTTTCGATGCCCAGTCGATTAACCAGTCCATTGGTGAGATAAGTACTGATGATTTCACGGTGTAAACGATGTTCGGTCATCTGTTCAAAGTAAGGCGTGTCCAACACATCAGGGAAGTATTTACGCAACTCATTGGTAAAGTAAGCTTCATCGGGTAAGTCTGATGTGAGCAGATTGTCATATACCCACATTTTGCCATAAGCAAGCAGTATGGCAAACTCTGGATTGGTCAGACCCTTACCTGATTTTTGTCGCTCTGCCATCACGGTGTCATTGGGCAGTCGTTCAATGGTACGGTCAAGGCGACCGTTGCTTTCTAGCATTTGCATAAAGCGCTGATGTTCATTAAGGCGTTCCGCCGCTTGATAGGCACTTAACTCAATGGTCTGTGGTTGTAGGTAGTTTTGGCGTAACACCAATTCAGCAACACTGTCGGTCATGGACTCAAGCAACTCATTACGTTGCTTCATGGTCATGTCGCCTTGCTTGACCACATCACCCAGCAAAATTTTGATGTTAACTTCATGATCAGAGCAGTTCACCCCACCTGAGTTGTCAATGGCATCGGTATAAATGCGTCCGCCATGTTGAGCATACTCGATACGACCCAATTGGGTGCACCCTAAATTACCGCCTTCACCAATAATTTTGGCACGCACTTCATCACCATTGACTCGCAAACTGTCATTGGCTTTATCACCCACATCAGCATGCGTCTCACTACTGGCTTTGACATAAGTGCCAATACCACCATTCCAAATCAAATCAACAGGGGCTTTAAGTAACGCATGTATCAGCTCATTGGGGGTTAAGCTATCTTCTTCAATGGCAAAGGCTTGTTTCATCTCATCAGTGATGCTGATGGACTTGGCTTGTCTTGAGAACACACCGCCACCTTGGCTAATCAGCTGTGGGTCATAGTCTTGCCAGCTTGAGCGTGGCAAATTAAACAGACGCTCACGTTCAGCATGACTGATTTTGGCATCTGGAGTGGGATCGATAAAGATATGTAGGTGGTTAAATGCCGCTTGCAACAAGGTATTGTCTGATAATAACATGCCGTTACCAAAGACATCGCCACTCATGTCACCAATACCCACCACAGTGAATTCATCGGTATGTTGAATGTCTTTACCCATTAAGCGGAAGTGTCGCTTGACAGACTCCCATGCCCCACGGGCGGTGATGCCCATGGCTTTATGGTCATAACCCATCGAACCACCAGATGCAAAGGCATCATCTAACCAAAAATCATATTCTGCCGCTAAGGCATTGGCGATGTCTGAAAAGCTGGCAGTGCCTTTATCGGCTGCCACCACCAAATAAGGGTCATCGTCATCATGACGCATGGTGTCATTTGGTGGCACAATTTGCCCATCGATAATGTTGTCGGTAATGTCAAGCATGCCTCGGATAAAGGTCTGATAACAAGCGATGCCTTCTTTTAGCCACGCTTCTCTGTCCATGCCTGCCTGACGAGTTTTGACAATAAAGCCACCTTTTGAGCCAACTGGCACGATAACCGCATTTTTCACCATTTGTGCTTTGACCAGACCAAGCACTTCAGTGCGAAAATCTTCCATTCTGTCTGACCAACGTAAACCGCCACGAGCGACTTTACCAC
Organism: Lwoffella lincolnii; assembly: GCF_037201985.1. Taxonomy (NCBI): domain Bacteria; kingdom Pseudomonadati; phylum Pseudomonadota; class Gammaproteobacteria; order Moraxellales; family Moraxellaceae; genus Lwoffella; species Lwoffella lincolnii. The sequence continues at coordinate 1,197,565 of NZ_CP147511.1, forward strand.
CTCGCAAATGCACCGCTTCTACTTTGGGTGAATACACATAAATTTCAAACATTGGCTTAGGTTCAGGCAGGTGCGGAATGGCATTGGCAGCAAACTTAAACGACAAACGGTCTTTGCGTTTACCAGCTTCATCACGTTGATAAAAGTTGGTGCGCAACATCGCATGAAGTAAATCTAACAACCAGTGAATGATGCGGTCTTCATCCAAACTGCTCACTTGCTTTAATTGCTCATCAATATGGGCTTGAATTTCTTTGATGGCAGACTCACGTTCTGTCATCTCTGGCGACATGCGAGCATGGAATAATTCTACCAACTTCACGGTGATGGAGGCATGTGCCACCAATGTCTGCACAATATAGTCATAAGAAAACGGGGCTTTTGCTTGTAGCATATAACGTGATAACGCACGCAACACGACCACATCATAGGTGTCTAATTTACTGACCAAAATCAGCTCATTTAAGCGATCGCTTTCAACTTCTTCTTGCCAAATACGTTGTAGACTGTCTTCAAACTGACCACGCACCACTGACAAATTCACCGTATCCACATGGCGTAATTGCAACGCATATTCTTGCATCCACAGTGTCGGTTGAGTGGCAATCTCATACGTGTTGGCAGAGATGACTGCCACACCAAAATCTTCTAAAATTGGCAACACATTAGATAAAATGGCAGGACGGTCTGTGCCATATAACTTTAAATGTAGCTCGTTATCAGCATCACCTGTGGATTGGAATAAGTGCCACTGCATGGGGTTATCATCACTTAGCGCATTTAGGCGTTTGATGTCTTCTACCGCCGTGCGTGGGTCAAAACTTTCTTGATACGCCGCAGGAATGACAGATTTATAGCGATTAAGCAAACCATTGGCTTGATTTTCACCCAAATCATCAAGCAATGCCTTAGCAAAACCATCTGACCAATCTTGCATCAATAGGCTAAGCTTATGCTCTAATTTGCTGATGTCCACGTGATTGATTTGCCCTGGAATGGTTCGAACATGCACATGCACCCGTGCATGATAGGCTTCATTCATCTGAGTACTAAACCCTGAAGATGTGCCACCGAAGGCATCAACCAAGGCTTTTTGGACTTTAATACGCAACATGGTGTTAAATTTATCTCTTGGGATATAAACCAAACAAGAGACAAAACGTTGATAATGATCAACACGAGCAAATAAACGCAGACGATGCTTATCTTGTAGTTGCGAAATTCCTGTAACGATGGGATACAACTCATCAGTATCGCCTTGAAATAAGTCATCTCTTGGCAGAGTATTGATGATGTGCATCATTTTTTGATGGGCATGCCCATGCTTAGGCAACTGTGCCATGTCTAACAAAGTTGTGGCTTTTTCTCTTAATAGAGGAATTTGCTGTACACTAAGCTGATAGGCTTGTGATGTCAGCAAGCCAATAAAGCGGTATTCACCCACCACATTGCTTTTATCATCGAACTTATGAATGCCCAAAAAGTCCATATACACAGGGCGATGCACAGGTGATTGCTGGCTTGATTTAGACAATAAAAGCACCTTAGGTAAAATCAATAATTGCTTAAGCTGTTCTGGCAGTTGCTTAAAGCTTGCTGATGGTTTATCTTCGTCGGCTGTTCGCAACAGCCCCAAACCTGAACCACCGACGGTAATGAGCTCTATCCCACCACGCTCATCTTGCTCTAAACGGTACTCTCGAAAGCCCAAAAAGATAAAGTGATCGTTTAAAATCCATGATAAAAACGCTTCAATCTCTTCATAAGAATGATAATCATCTGGCAGTGTTACTTGACTCAATTCATTTTTGATGTGTTGTAAGCGATCGTGCATCTGTTGCCAATCATTGGTGATGGTGTCAAGTATCCCCACTTTATTAAGAAGTGTCTGCTCAAGTTCGGATAAATCATTGGCATCTTGACGGTCAATTTCAATATGAATGAGTGACATGTGTTTGGTATGGCTGGTATTAGCAGAGCTGACTGCCTGAATGCGACGTTCATTGTCCCATTGAATGTCCATGATGGTGTTGTGAATGCGATGCACATTGATGCCCTGCTCTTCTAGAGTCATGGTCATGGTGTCCACCAAAAATGGACGATCATACGCCACGATTTGTATCACGGTATGCGAGCTATGAAAGTGGTGAGCTTCAGCAACAGGATTTATCACCGCAATCTGTGGTTGTCCAGTTTGATAACGGGTGAGCATCATATAGTGATGCAATGCCATGCCTGCCAAGTCATCGTTACTGTATTTGGCGGCTGTCTCGTGATACAAACTGTGATAGTAAGCCATCATAAAATCAGACAAACTGCTCTGTTTATTAGAGACGTATTGATTAGCAATGTCTGCCAGTTGATTTAAGCGTTCACCATCGATGTGTTGGCTTTGAGTGCTGTGATGTGGTTGATGGTGTGATTGGTTGTGGTGTGTCATAAAATCCCTTATTGAGTCTAGGTTTGGGTTTATTTGGCTGCTTATCTATTTGGCTGCCCATTATGGCTGCCCATCAAAGTGGCACATGGTGATTTGTGGGTAATGATTTATGGGTAATGATTTATGGATAATTATGGATGATATTAACATGGTTAACGGTTGTTTGGCAGACATCGTCCCCATGATTTGCATAAAGTAACGAAAAATTACAAATTTGACCCACTCAACCCAAGCGAAACCAAGCCAAATAAAAATGCCATGTGCTATGTGCCATGTAAGTAAGCACCATGACAGGCAAGACCAACAAGATTTAAATGGGTGAGATTTTATAGATATGATTTAGTCATCACACGCCACAGAATTGCCTTGCTTATCAATACATATTTTATCGCCATTTTTTAGATTACCTACCCAAGCTTTACCATTGATAAAGGTAAAAATCTTGTTTTGTTTACTCTTTTGACCACTTTTTTTGTTAATATGTGCGTCATCAAAACGAAAGTTAATCACCAATGTGCCTGCTTTATCTAAAAAGCCCCATTTATCTTTTAAACGCACCCCTGCTAATCCTTCTGAGAAGGGCATCACCTCATTAAACGAATAAGTGATGACAGCCACCTGTTTTTCATTGACAAATCCCCATTTGCCATTCATGTAATGAGGTGTATAAATCAGTTGGTGATTATCAATATTGACTTGATTGATAATTTTGGCTTTTTTTGATTGAGCGTATTTAGACTTTTTTGAATGAATGGGGATAACTTGACCACTGCTGTCTAGCCAATAGTCCACACCTGCTTTGGTCATGCGTGCTTTACCATTATCAAAATCACTTAATGCACTGATGTCATGACTAAAAGCAATCAGAGGTTCATCATGGGTATTAATCACACCAAATGCACCATCTTTTTTTACCACGATTAAGCCATTTTTAGCAGCCCTTGCCCAGTTTTTTTTACCTAAACTGTCATAAACAATTGGTACAATTATCTCACCTGCCATGTCCACATAACCCACTTTGTCATACCGCATGACAGGCATTAAGCCATGATGAATTTTATTGCCATCAGCAGCTTGCAGTCCTATCAAGTCCGCCACTTTTTTACCAGATTTATCAAGTAATGCCACAGGGGTTTTGTTATCTTTGCTGGCTAAAAAATATTGACTGTCTGATGTACAGGTAACATTTTTGTAGTAACTTTTGGGCAGCTTGCACGTTGCTTGGCTTGGTATGGATAAAACGATACTGACAATCCCTATCATCATCGCAAAGTATCGATTGATGTTATGACACTTTTTAGAGAAGACTGAACTATTAAAGGGTTGTGTATCAGCTGGCTGTGTATTAACAATATTGACAAATGGCATGGTCATGGTAAAGGTATTTCCGTGGTATTTCATGGTTATTTTAGCAGATTTGGGTTAATATAAAATATGCTAAAATATTTGTGTCATATTGAATTGAAGGTATGTCATTTTGGGGGATAAACGTATGGCATTTGTGCATTTTGGCGTTCATAGTGAATTTTCGATAACCGATTCAATCATACGGATAAAAGCGTTGGTTGCCGCTGCCAAAGCAGATTCTCAGCCTGCGTTAGCATTGACTGATTTGTCTAATTTGTTCGCCACGGTCAAGTTTTATCGTGCGTGTTTGGGGGCAGGCATCAAGCCCATCATCGGAGCAGAAGTACTGACCGATGATGCCAATCACCGAGTAATTTTACTTGCCATGAACAATGACGGTTACAAAAATTTAACCCGTATTGTGTCATTTGGCTTCACTGATGGCTTGCATTATGACCACAGTCGTGGTAAACCCATCGTTAGTACAGAGCAAATTTTCACCCATGCTGATGGGGTGATTGCCTTATTGACTGAACAAAGTCATGTTGGGCAAGCACTGATGAGCAATACCCCAGAGCGAGCAGATGAGCTTATCCACGCTTGGCAACAGCGGTTTAGCAACCGTTTATATTTTGCCATCAAACGCACTTCTCGTGCAGGAGAAGATGCTTATATTCAAGCGGTCATTCACGCATCACACCGTCATCAGTTGCCCATCATTGCTCATAATGATGTTCGCTTTATTAGCCAAGAAGATTTTGATGCTCACGAAGTCAGAGTGTGCATTGCAGGCAGTTATGTGCTTGCTGACCCCAACCGCCCAAAAGAATATTCTGATGCTCAATATCTTAAAACTCAAAAACAGATGAGCGATTTGTTTGCTGATTTACCCACCGTCATTGACAATACCATCAGCCTTGCCAAACGCTGTAATGTCATCTTAACTTTAGGCGAAAACCGATTGCCTGATTATCCTGTGCCAGTGGGTGAAAGCATCGAGAGTTTTTTTCGGTCGGAGTCGGCTCGTGGTCTTGATAAACGCCTTGATAAACTGTATCCCCCCATCAGTCGTGGTGATGATTGGGCTGATGTTCGCAAGCCCTATGATGAACGTCTAAAACACGAGTTAGACATCATTTTATCAATGGGCTTTCCGGGGTATTTTTTGATTGTCATGGACTTTATTCGCTGGGCAAAAGCCAATGGTGTGCCTGTCGGTCCGGGGCGTGGCTCTGGAGCAGGTTCGCTGGTTGCTTATGCGTTGAACATCACTGACCTTGACCCTTTACATTATGAACTGTTATTTGAGCGGTTTTTAAACCCAGAAAGGGTGTCCATGCCAGATTTTGATATTGATTTTTGTATTGAAGGACGAGACCGTGTGATTGATTATGTCGCCAGTAAATACGGAAGAGAAGCGGTATCACAAATCATTACCTTTGGTACGATGGCAGCCAAAGCGGTGGTGCGAGATGTGGCACGAGTACAAGGCAAGTCGTATGGCTTGGCGGATAAAATATCCAAACTCATTCCCAAAACCCCCGGTATTTCTTTGGCTCAGGCCCTTGAACAAGAAGCTTTGCTGAATGATTTGCTCAATAATCCTGATAACATGGATTATGAAGATGCCAATGAAATTTGGGAAATGGCTCTTAAGCTTGAGGGCATCACACGCAACGTGGGTAAACATGCAGGGGGTGTGCTGATTGCTCCCACCAAAATCACCGATTTTACCGCCATTTATTGTGATGAAGACGGACATCGTGTCAGCCAGTTTGATAAAGATGATGTGGAAGCGGCAGGTCTGGTGAAGTTTGATTTTTTGGGTTTACGTAATTTAACCGTCATCAGTGCTGCTGTACGCAACATTAACGCTCGCCGAGTCAAAGAAAACCAAGCCCCAATTGAGCTTGATGACTTACCATTGGACGATAAAGATACGTTTTTAAACGTGCTACAACCTGCCAAAACCACCGCTGTGTTTCAACTAGAATCAGCAGGTATGAAAAAATACTTACGTAAACTTAAACCCAGTAACATTGATGATGTCATCGCCATGTGTGCTTTATATCGCCCCGGGCCTTTGGATGCTGGCATGGTTGAGTCATATATCGAACGTAAACACGGTCGTGAACAGGTCATTTATGACCACCCTAATCTTGAATCCATCTTAGAACCAACCAATGGCGTGATTGTTTATCAAGAACAAGTCATGCAAATTTCACAAACCATGGCAGGGTATTCTTTGGGTGGGGCTGACATGCTCAGAAGAGCCATGGGCAAGAAAAAACCTGAAGAAATGGCAAAACAACGAGAAATATTTATCAGTGGAGCAACCCAAAAAGGCATTGACCCCATGGTATCAGGGGGGGTGTTTGACTTAATGGAGAAATTTGCAGGTTATGGCTTTAACAAGTCGCATTCTGCTGCCTATGGCGTGCTTGCGTACCAGACCGCTTATCTTAAACATTACTATCCTGCCGAATTTATGGCGGCGGTATTGACCAGTGACATGAATAACACCGATAACGTGGTGTTTTTTATCAATGATTGCCGAGAGAATTTTAATCTGACGGTTGATAACCCCAGCGTCAATCGCAGTGAATGGTACTTTGTTGCTGACACACCCAGCAACATCATTTACGGACTTGGGGCAATCAAAGGGGTGGGTGAAGGGGCAGTTGAATCCATTGTAACAGCACGCAAGCAAGATGGAGATTTTACCGATTTATATGACTTTTGTCGCCGTGTTGATACCAAAAAAGTCAATAAACGCACGTTAGAAGCCCTGATTAAAGCAGGGTGCTTTGATGACTTCGCCAAAACCTTACGCCCAGAGTTAGATGAAACTCAATATCATCAAATCCGTGGGGCATTGATGACACAGTTGCCCAGTGCCGTTAAAGCCGCTGAGCAAAATCGACAAAACAGCGAAATGGGCATCATGGACTTATTTGGTGAGATTGACAGTGTAACCACCGCCCCACCGTTACCAACAGGTCATGACATCATTTGGGCAGACAAATATCGCCTAAAAGCAGAAAAAGACACCCTTGGGTTATATTTAACAGGGCATCCAATCGATGAGTACCGCCAAGAAATCCGACATTACACAGCCAATCAATCTCTGGATAAGTTAAGTGACACAGGCTACAATGGCACAACCCTATTTGCAGGGCTGGTCATGGACGTGGCAAACTTTGGCAATCGCATTGCCATCACCATCGATGACGGCACATCTCGTCTTGAAGTCAGCTGTTATTCAGAACGCTATAACCGCATCAAAAACCGCATTAAGGTCGATGAAGTGCTGATTATCAAAGGCAGTATTCGAGAAGCCAACGAGCGAGTATTTGCCCGCCTAGAAGATGCTTACGGAATGATTGACGCACGCATAAAATGGCTGAAAAAAATCAACATCAAACTGCATGGTCATGACACCAATCGATTGACAAAACTACAAACTCTGCTAAAACCTAACCAATTGGACAATATTCCCAAAGTTACCATCGATGATGTTGATGTTGATGACATCAATATCGATTATCTGGCAGATGTCAAGCAACACCACAACACACCAAATGATAACTGTATTGCCTTGGGACTTTATGTGTATGATGACCATGCCACCGCTGGTGTGGCGTTAAATGATGATTGGCGAATGCACCCAAGTGATGACAATTTACAAAAGCTAAGACAAATATTCGACACTGACCACATTCGCCTAGAATTCATTTAAAGATTGCTTAGGCTAAATTTAAAATGACTCAAAAAGGATAATCGCATGACCCATATCGATGATGCTCAATGGCAAGAAATGCAAGATTTGTTAGAAGACGACTTTACCACGCTCATCAATCAATTTATCCTTGATGCCAAACAGAAAGTTCAACAAATACGCACCGCTCACACTCAAGGTGATAACACAACAGGACTGCAAGTTGCCCACTCACTAAAAGGAGCAAGTGTCAACTTGGGAGCTCAAACGTTAAGTCAGCACTGCCACACCATGCAAGAGATTTGTTACGCTGGTATGATAGCCGATGCTCACAACGTACTCAGCGACATTGAGCAAGCACTTAACTCAGTCATACAGGAGATTCATCAACGTTTGGCTTAATCCATTTATCCTATTATCCATTTGTCAATTTGCCCTACTATATTAACATTAACCCATACTTATGAGCATCACCTTACTTAGCACCGCCATTGATATCGTCATGGTCAATACCACCTTGCCTGCCAACATCGGCTCAACTGCTCGTGCCATGCACACCATGGGCTTAAGCAGTTTGGTATTGGTTAACCCCAAATACCCCATAGATGACACCAGCATGGCACATGCAGCAGGAGCAACCGCCCTATTACAGAATGCCAAAACGGTTGCTACGTTAGAAGATGCGATTGCAAACAGTCAGCTTGTGTTTGCTGCCAGCAGTCGCAACCGTCATCTGCCCAGACCCATCATCAATCCGAGCCAAACGGCGATGCTGATTGAGCAGTTTTTATATCAACAATCAGCTTTTCAGTTGCCTTTAATGACTGCTCAGCATCTGACTAATCAGCATCTTACCCATAAAAATGACTCAATCAACTCAACCCCATTGGCAAAAATTAGCATTTTATTTGGGCGTGAAGACCGTGGTTTAACCAATGATGAGCTGGCATTGGCAGATTATCACATTCAAATCGATGCCAATCCAGACTATCCTGTGCTCAATGTGGCATCAGCGGTACAAGTCATCACAAGTTTTATCTATGCCCACTTTGCCAACCTTGCCAGTCTTCATCCATATGTTCAAGACAGAACCCAGTATGACACTCAAGACAATCCGCCAACTGTCATCTCTAAAAGCATCAATTCTACCGAGTTGTTGCATCACATTCGCCAACATTGGGATGAACCTGCCATCAGCAAACAACAACAACAGCACCTACAAAATCAACTTATCAAACTGTTTAGCCAGCTAGACTTAGCAAATACAGATGACTTACGCTCATTGCCTAACCGACTAAACAGACTGCTGTCTCGTGTCCAGCTAGACAACAAAGAATACCAACTGCTACAGTCGCTTATCAACACATTGCTTAAAAGAATGTCTCAATAAAACGCATTAGGATTACCATGTCAGTTATCACCCAACTTAAACGCACTTTAAAAACTGCCCAACAAAGCATTGAGAGCATCAAAGAAGATGTCAATGCGGTGTTTGACCGTGACCCAGCCGCTCGCAACTTCACCGAAGTATTGCTCACTTATCCGGGCATTCATGCCCTAATCATGCACCGAGTGGCACACAGTTTATGGCAAGATGAATGCAAATTCATCGCCCGTTTCGTGGCTTATGGTTCAAGAGCATTGACAGGCATTGAGATACACCCTGCCGCTAAAATTGGCAAACGCTTATTCATTGACCATGGCATGGGCGTGGTGATTGGTGAGACGGCAGAGATTGGCGATGATGTTACCCTTTATCACGGTGTGACATTGGGCGGTGTGTCATGGAACGAAGGAAAACGCCACCCAACGCTAGAAAACGGTGTGGTGGTCGGTGCTGGGGCTAAGGTACTTGGAGGCTTCACAGTGGGCGCAAATGCCAAAATTGGCTCAAATGCGGTGGTGGTCAAACCTGTGCCAGCTGGCGTAACCATGGTTGGCAGTGCTGCTCGTATGATAACTCAACCTGATGATGATAACGAACATCACAATGAACAAATCATCAACCAAACACATACTGATGACACATCAATCAACAATCAAAACAATCAAAACAATCACGAGACCAAAACTACTGACACATCTGATGACGCAGATTGTCAAAAAATACGCCTTGCTAAGGCATTGGGTTTTAACGCCTATGGACTTAACCCTAACTCTGGCGACCCTGTGGCTGATGGCTTTGCCAAGATGCTTGACCACATTCAACAATCAGAAGCCAGATTAGATGAGTTGTCTGAAGCCGTCTGTCGCCTTGACCCTAATTTTTGCAAAAAATCCTACAAAAAATTATCCGCAGATGAGTTAGATGTCATCGGTTCATAAAAAAATGATGTTAAAATGGTCGCCTTTTTTAGCCATCACCTTTTTAGCCATTGCCTTCTTTAACCATAAGGTAACTTTATGATTGCATCAACGACTTTGCCAACCGAACATGGTCAGGCAGGTAAACCGACACCGACAATGTTAACCGATAAGCCAACCGATGACTCATCAAATCATGGCACGTCATTCACTGGCAAGCCATTATTACGCATTCGCAATTTGTCCAAAGCATATGGCGATAGCAAAATCTTAAACGACATCAACCTTGATATTCAAGATGGTGAATTTTTAACCTTACTTGGTCCGTCTGGCTGTGGCAAAACCACCTTATTGCGTTTGATTGGCGGTTTTGAGATGCCTAATGGCGGTTCTATTGAGCTAGACGGCATCGACATTGCTCAATTTCCTGCCGAAAAACGCCCCATTAATACGGTATTTCAGCAATATGCGTTATTTCCACACATGACAGTTTATGACAACATCGCTTATGGTCTAAAGTTAAAAAAAGTTGCCAAAAATGAGATTGATGGGCGGGTGCGTGAAGCGTTGACCATGGTGCAATTAGAACATACCATCAATCGCCGTCCACAAGATTTGTCTGGGGGGCAACAACAGCGTATCGCCATCGCTCGAGCGGTGGTCAATCGCCCCAAGTTATTGTTACTTGATGAGCCATTATCTGCCTTAGATGCCAAATTGCGTGTGCAGATGCAATCAGAGCTAAAACGCCTACAACGAGAGCTTGGCATTACCTTTGTGTTTGTTACCCATGACCAAGAAGAAGCCTTATCCATGTCTGATCGCATTGCAGTGATGAAAGGTGGCGTATTTCAGCAGATTGATACCCCCATTGGCATTTATGAAAGCCCTGCTAATTTATTCACCGCCAGCTTTATTGGTGAGACCAATTTATTTAAAGCGAATGTGCTGGCGGTCAATGACCGTACCATCAAAGTGGAAGTGACTGAACAAAAAGACGGCTATCACCCTGTGCGTGAGTTACCCAAGCCTAAATTTACCGTGCAAGTGGGGCAAACGGTTAATTTATTATTACGTCCTGAAGACATTCGAGTGTATTACACAGATGAAGCACATGATGGCTTAGTCGGTCATGTGGTGGACAGCAGTTACAAAGGCAGTACGTTGGATTCTGTGATTGAACTCAAAAATGGCAATCGCATCAAGGCATCTGAGTATTTTAACGAAGATGACCCCAATTTTAATTACAAGCTGGGGCAAGAAGTGCGAGTAGATTGGGTTGATGGTTGGGAATGGATATTACCTGATGAATAAGTCGACTCCCCCCCATCACCATGCCAATGCAGCAACAGCCAAAGTTAACACAAACAAAGTTAACAAAAGCAAAGTTAACACAGCCAAACAACGTCATCTGTTTCGCCGTGCCACCTTATTTGTGATTTGGGCATGGTTGGTCATATTTGCGTTGTTACCTAATGTGATTGTCATCATTGCCAGCTTTTTAACCCGTGATGAAGGGCATTTTTTGGCAATGCCTGCCACCTTAGCCAATTACGCACGATTGATTGACCCTTTATATTTAAAGGTGTTTTTGCATTCATTATCCATGGCATCCATCACCACCTTAATTTGTTTGTTGCTTGGCTATCCATTTGCTTGGCTGGTCAGTAAAGCCAAAAAACGCTGGCAGACGCTGTTGATGTTGTTGTTGATTATCCCATTTTGGACAAACTCACTGGTGCGTTTATATGCAGTTAAACTGATTGTGGCTGCCAATGGCTTATTAAGCTCAGCGTTAATTGGGTTAGGCATCATTAATGAGCCATTACAGATTTTATATACCCAAAGTGCGGTGATTGGTGGTTTGGTGTATTTGTTATTTCCGTTTATGGTATTGCCGTTATATGCTGTCTTTACTGATTTACCAAAAGATTTTATCTTGGCATCGCAAGACTTAGGGGCAAATCGGCTTCAGACCTTTTGGCATGTGATTTTACCATTGACCACCCCTGGCATCATCTCTGGCGTGTTGTTGGTGTTGTTGCCTGCCATGGGCATGTTTTATGTGGCGGATATTTTGGGCGGTTCTCGCAACCTATTGGTAGGGAATGTCATTAAATCACAATTTTTAGATGCTCGAGATTGGCCCTTTGGTGCCGCTGCCAGTGTGCTGTTGACGCTGGCAATGGCGGTGCTGATTTTGGCCTACCGAATCAGCAGTAAACGCATTGGCAAAACCGATTATAACGAAGTGGCATGATGGGGCGTGAAGTGGCATGGGGCATGATGGAGGCATGGGGCAATGATTAAGGAACATAAATGAAAACGACGATGAAATGGCTCTCTTGGCTATATTTAACGGTGATTTATCTGCTGTTGTTCGCTCCGATTGTGGTGATGGTGATATTTTCGTTCAATGCGTCTAAGGTTGGCTACCAATGGGGTGGTTTAAGTTTGACGTGGTATCGTGAACTGTTGACTAACCCTGCTTTGATACAGACAGCTTGGCATTCGGTTTTGCTTGCGGTGGTCGCTGCCACGGTTACCACTGTGATTGGCGGATTGACAGCATTGTCATTTCAGCGGTATGACTTTAAAGGTAAGTCAGTATTACAAAGCTTGTTGTTTGTACTGATGATGTCGCCTGAGATTGTATTGGCAATCTCACTGCTGGCGTTGTTTTTAATATTGGGGTTACAACTTGGGTTCATGACATTACTGATTGCTCACATCACCTTTTGCTTACCGTTTGTGGTGATTACTGTGTCAGCAAGGTTGTCCAGCCTTGATAATCAGCTGTTGGAAGCGGCAAGAGATTTGGGAGCAAGCGAATTGACCATGATACGCACAGTGCTTATGCCAATTATCATGCCTGCGATTTTGGCAGGTTGGGTGCTGGCATTTACCTTATCACTTGATGATGTGGTGGTCTCTACCTTTGTAACAGGTCCTGAATTTGAGATTTTACCACTACAGATTTATTCCATGGTGCGTGTGGGAGTCAAGCCTGAAGTCAATGCCATTGGCACAATTTTACTGGTAATCTCTCTGTTAGGCTTGTTGATGTCTCAGCTATTATTGATAAAAAAACGCTAAGGAGAAGTTCATGTCTTATGTTCCTTCATTAATTTCTCGCAGACGTTTTTTAGCATGGACGGGGGCGAGTTTGGCAATATCAGGTGGGCTTGTCAGCTGTCAGCCCACAGATGGCACTGATGGTGGTACTGTTCGTCCCACAGGTAAAAATGTGGTGAATGTCTATAATTGGACCCAATACATCTCCGACCAAGTGCTTAAAGACTTCACTGCTGAGACAGGCATTGACGTGATTTATAGTACCTTTGATTCCAATGAAGCCATGTATGCCAAGCTCAAGCTGATGAATGGCAGTGGTGAGTATGATTTGGCATTTCCTGGTACAGATTTTGTTGATAAAATGCGTCAAGAAAGCATGCTTGAGCCGATTGACCACAATCAATTGAGCAACTTTGGCAATTTGGGCAACCGTTTTTTAAATGCGCCTTTTGACCCCAACAATGAGTTTAGCGTGCCGTATTTATGGGGAATATCAGGCATTGCCGTGAATACCCAACGCATTGACAAACAGCAAATCACCAGTTGGGACGACCTGTGGCGAGATGACTTTGCTGGACGGGTAATGCTGATGAATGATTTACGAGATGTGTTTACCATGGGGCTGTTGACCCTTGGATACTCTGGCAGTACTCGCAATGAACATGAAATCCGCCAAGCCTATGAAAAACTGACCAAATTAATGCCCAATATTCGCACCTTTAACTCTGACGCCCCACGCATGCCATTTATGGAGGGAGAAACTTATCTGGGTCTGGCGTGGAATGGTGAAGTCATCATGGCTCAAGACCAAGGTATGCCAGAGTTGGATTTTATTTATCCCAAAGAAGGGGCGATTTTATGGATGGACAACATGGTCATTCCCAAAAATGCCAAAAATAAAGACAACGCCCACAAATTCATTGATTTTATCTTACGTCCTAAATACGCCGCCATGATTAGTGAAGAAATCGGCTATGGCTCACCCAATGACGCTGCCAAAACCATCATGCCTGCTGACATTGCCACCAATCCAATCATTTATCCACCAGATGAGTTGCTTAAAGATTCCCTGTTTCGAGAAGACGTGGGCGACATCACCATGGCAATTTATCAAAAATATTGGGACAGATTAAAGGTGGACATGTAGTTTTTTGTATTGGTAACATCTGTATTAACCGTATCTGTATTAACCGCACCATTCCAACAACTCCTTAACCCCATGGCGTTCATGTTCTTTTAATGGCAAACGACTGGCGATAAATAGCCAATTGTTTGCTGTGTTCGCATTGTCATTGTTCGCATTGCGATTGATGGCATGACGCTTTTTTTGTAAGATGTCATCTTGTGAAGCTAACTGTACCGCCAACACATCAATGTCAATGGTGATTTTGCCTTGTTGTTTGTGTTTTGTATCATGACGCTGTTGGCAACGTTCAAAGTCTTTGATGTGTTGATGAAAAGCACATAAGCTGATGGGCGTATCTAACGTGATGATGGCACATTGATTGGTATAGTCGGGTTTGGGGTTGCTTGGTGTGGCGGTATAATCAGGGTTGACCAAAAGATGGGTAAACACCGCATGACCCAACTGGGTTAGCATGGCTCTGGCATCGGCTAAATTATCATTGGCATGATGGTTACTGCCCATTGCCACCAATACCACAGAAACATAACCGACATAACCATGTCGCCCATCTTGGATAGATGACAGCATAAACGGGCTTAAGCTGACGGATTACGGGTTATCTGCACACCAACCGCATCGGCAAGGGTGATGGCGTTTGGTTTAACCGCTCTGATACTCACTTTACTGATGGGCCAATTATCCAGCAGTTGCTTGCTGACATATTCCACCAAAGTTTCAAGCAGCTCAAACTTCTTATCCTGAACCCATTTGCTGACCTGCTCACACACCGCTTTATAGTTGATTCCTTGGCTTAAGTCTTGTGTTTGGGCAACGTCGGTAACGTCAGTGAACAACGCCATATCAATGATGATGGCTTGGGTCATGACCCGTTCCCAATCATCAATACCAATGATGGCATCAACACGCAGTCCGTCTATGATGATGACATCTTCTTCAGTAGGGTATAACATGGTCATTTCTCCTTTAAGTTGATGCTTTTTTTAAGCCAATGCTTTTTTGCTTGCTTTTTTGCTTGGTCGATGACGCCACAAATCCACACTAAACACCACCAGCCCAAGCCAAATCAACACAAACACAATCAACCGCTGATGGTCAAAAGGTTCATGATAATAAAACACCGCCAATAAAAAGATAAAACTGGGGCTTAAATAGTTCATAAAACTCAGCACACTATAAGCAACCATTTTGGTGGATTTGTTAAATAACAACAGTGGCACTAAGGTAATCGGACCTGCCAGCATCAAAAATCCAATGTCATTTGACCACCAAAACGACAACTGACTGCTTGCCACATCGGCTTGAAAAAGCCACAACAAACACACAGGCAAAATGGCGATGGTCTCCAAAAATAACGCATCAACCGCTGCCAATGGGGTTTTGCGTTGCATGATGCCATAAACCCCAAAGCTGGCTGCCAATACCAACGACACCCAAGGCAAACTGCCCAGCATTGCCACCTGTATCATCACCGCCACACTGGCAATGGCAATCGCCAACCACTGTAACGGACGCAATCGTTCATGAAACACCAACATAGACAATGCCACGCCCACCAGTGGGCTGATGAAGTAGCCAAGACTGGCGGCAAGAATTTGGTTGGCATTGACTGCCCACACATAAGTCAGCCAGTTGCTGGTGATGATAAAGCCAGAAAAAACGGTAATCAATAGCCATTTGGGTTGTTGTCGTAAAATCTTAACCCAAGAAAAACGGCGAGTCATCAGCATAAAAATCAATAAACACACACACGTCCAAACGATGCGATGCACGATGATTTCAATGGCATCATACTGTTGCAATTGCTTAAAATACAGCGGAAAACCACCCCAAATGATAAATGCCCCCAAAGCAGTCATGATGCCTTTGGGGGTGGTGGTGATGGGTACGGTTGGTTGTTTTGCCATGGTTAAATCACATCATTTTTTACGTTCACATGAAGCCCTGCCTCATTAACCAATTGTGCAAAGTTTGGAAAACTGGTGTTCACCGTTTCTGTGCCATGTATGATGATGGCATCACTCGCCTGCAAACTTGCCACCGTAAAACTCATGGCGATGCGGTGGTCGTGGTGGCTGTCAATCTTGCCCCCAGTAAACACTCTTTTACCATGTTGATGTTCATCGCCTTTACCGATAATCTCAATGCCATCATCAAGCACCGTACAATCAATGCCCAGCGTTTTTAAACCATCTGCCATGACAGCAATACGGTCAGACTCTTTGACACGCAGCTCTTTTGCTCCACGCAAAATCGTCTTGCCAGTGGCACAACTTGCCGCCACAAACAGAACAGGAAATTCATCAATGGCAAGTGGCACAAGATGGGCAGGAATGTTGATGCCTTTTAGTTTTGATGATTTGACCATGATGTCTGCCACAGGTTCACCGCCCATCATCGTCTCATTGGCTAGGCAAATATCTGCCCCCATGAGTTTTAAAATGTCAATCACACCCGTGCGAGTTGGGTTAATCCCCACTTGTTTTATGGTAATGTTGCCATGATTGGCGATGGTGGCCGCCACCATAAAAAATGCCGCACTAGAAATGTCCGCAGGCACGGTAATGTCGCAAGCGGTGAGCTGTCCCCCACCTGTGATGCTGATTTTATTGCCATGTGGCTGTTTGTCAACCACCACCGTATAACCAAACGCCCTTAACATGCGTTCGGTATGGTTACGAGTACTCTCAGGCTCTATGATGCTTGTTGTGCCGTCCGCCCACAACCCTGCCAAAAGTAAGCAGGATTTGACTTGTGCTGATGCCATGGGCATGACGTAATCAATGGCTTGTAGGGACTGACCACCTGTTATGGTGATTGGCGGTGTGCCTTTTGTGCCAGTGGTTTGAATGACCGCTCCCATTTGACGTAATGGCTTGGCAACTCGCTCCATGGGACGCTTGGATAAACTCACATCACCCATCATCACGCTGTCAAAGGGTTGTGCGGATAAAATGCCTGATAACAGTCGCATGCTTGTGCCAGAATTGCCCATGTCTAACGGCTTGCTTGGGGCTTTTAAACCATTCATGCCCACGCCATGAATGACGACTTTGTCATCATTGCGTTCTATCTTCACCCCCATATCACAAAAGGCTTGCAAGGTAGATAATGCGTCTTCACCTTCCAAAAAATTGGACACTTTTGTTACGCCATTTGCCAAAGAGCCAAACATAATACAGCGGTGCGAAATGGATTTATCAGGGGCAACTTTGTGCGTGCCTGTAAATGTGTGGCTTGGCCAAATGATGAAAGTCTGTTTCATGATGTTGTCCATATTTTTGTTTTGATTGAGCATGTGTCCAAAGTGGCGACGTGCGTGGCGTGCATCGGTCAGCTGACGAATGATTTGGGGAGAATTATCATCAATGATGAGCTGTTTTAGCTCGCTTAGATGACGCTCGTAATCATCAATGGCTTGTAAAATGGCAGTTTTATTGGCCAAAAAAATATCATGCCACATGATTGGGTCGCTGGCTGCGATGCGACTAAAATCCCGAAATCCGCCCGCTGCATAACGAAAAATGTTCAGATTTTCATCGTCTTTGGCAAGCTGATAAGTCAAGACATAGGATAATAAATGGGGCAGGTGGCTCGTTAATGCCAAAATCTCATCATGTTTATCACAAGAAACAAAATCTACCTTTGCCCCAAGCGTTTGCCAAAGTGTGGCAATTTTATCTACTGTGATTTGATTATTAAATTCATGTGGGCAAATGATGAGCTTATGGGCTTTAAATAAATTGCCATCTCTTGCCATAAAACCTGACTTTTCTGCTCCTGCAATTGGGTGAGCCAAAACAAGATTTGATGGCAATACCCCAAAAACATCAAAAGCGTCCTTCAAAATATTGCCTTTGGTGCTGGCAGTATCACTGATGATAACATCATCTGGCAGTAATTTATTATCAATGGCGGTTTTAATTTTGGCTAAAATATTTTTAATTGCAAATGCAGGAACAGCGATGATAATACATTCACAATCTTTTAGTTTGCCTGTATTTGCTAACATTAATAAATCATCATCACCATCTTGAATTAATTTATCATTAATAGAATTTTCAATAACCAATTTATTAAAATCTACCGCATATAATTCGCCAACAAGATGATTATCAATAATCCCTTGTAAAACACTACCACCTATTAAACCCAAACCGACGATTAAAACTTTGTTGAACATTTTATTTCATACTTATTTATAAAATATCTTTTATTAAATGAGCGTTTTGCTTTATGTCAGTTTTTTCAAAAAGACAGGCACGCCAAAACCATAGTCATTAATGCTTAAAAATTTAAAGTTTTAGCTTTTATTGTTTGGCTCAAAATAAATCAAATCACCGCCTTAGGATACGAACCCAGCACCCTAAGTTCTTTGACAATGCCACGAATTTCACCAATGGCAGCACTGACATTGGGGTCTTGGATATGACCATTCATGTCAATAAAGAACACATATGACCATTTATTAGGACGCTCAGGGCGAGTCTCGATGCTGGTCAAAGACACCCCATGCTTTCTAAATGGGTCTAAAATCTCAATCAATGCGCCCGATTTGTCATGTGCTGCCACCAAAATGGACGTTTTGTCTTGCCCAGATGGGGCGATACTCTCACGCCCAACAATCAAAAAGCGGGTGGTGTTACCAGGGTTGTCTTCAATGTTCTCATACAATTTATGCAAGCCGTACTCATTGACCGCCACTTCTCCTGCAATGGCAGCCGAATGCCATTCGTTTTGTAGGCGTTTTGCCGCTTCACCATTGCTTGACACCGCCACCCGCTCCACATTGGGAAAATTCACATCAAGCCAATGGCGACACTGTGCCAATGACTGCTGATGCGAATAAATACGGCTTAGGCTATCTACTTTGGTATGCTCCGCCACCAAAAAATTATGATGAATGGGCAATTCCACCTCACCGATGATTTTAAGAGTTGACCCTAAAAAGGCATCAAGGGTATGATTAACCACGCCCTCGGATGAATTTTCAACAGGGACAACACCATACATGGCAGAACCTGCCTCCACTTCACGAAACACATCGGTAATCGTGGTAAGCGGTACGGTTGTCGCCGCCTTACCAAAATGTTTTAGGGCGGCAGCATGGGTAAATGTGCCAACAGGCCCCAAATAAGCAATCACTTGCGGTGATTCTAAATCAAGGCAAACCGACATGATTTCACGAAACAAAGTCGCCATTTTTTCATCGCTGATGACCCCACCTAAGTGATTGTTCCTCGCCATGACAGCTTTTAGTACCTGTGCTTCACGCTCAGGGCGATAAAATATGGGGTGGTCTTCATGTTGTTTTTTAATCTCTGCCACTTGTTGGGCCAACTTGGCTCTGGCATTAATCAGCTCATGAATTTGGTGGTCAACGCCATCAATCTTTTGGCGAATAATGTCAAGATAGCCACTGTCGGTATTTTTGTCAGTATTTCTGTCGGTATTTTGGGCAACATTCCCATCAGATTTATCAGAAGTTGGTTTTGATGTTGATAAAGTGGGTAAGTCATCAGTCATTGGATTACCTTTTAGCACCTTTAATAAGCAGGATAAAATAGAGCAACTGAATATGACATCTTTTAATATTACGTCTCTTATGCCATATCACCATAACAAATCCTACTATAACAAATCTGTGTCATAAAAACGATGACCAAACCAATCTATTACATGACATTTTTCTAACCTTTCACAAACTTTTTATCAAGGTTGTTCAGTGTTATACTTAGCCCTGTTAACTTAGCCCTAACTTAACCTTGTTACATGGCTTCAAAATAAATGGCTTAAAGCCAAATGATTTAAAACTAAGGAACTGTCATGCCTGCGTCTGTTTCAACCCCCACAACACAGTCAACCCCCACAACAAACACATCGAATCACTCAAGCTTAGAACAACTCAAACAAATGACCACGATTGTGGCGGACACAGGTGATTTGGCCGCCATTGCTCGGCTAAAGCCAATCGATGCCACCACCAATCCCAGCTTAATCACCAAGGCATTAACGCCAACTGATGGGCAAATGGACAAACAAGCTCGGCTGATAGACACCATGAACCGCCATCATGGCGATATTGATAAAGTCATTGATGCGTTGACTATTGAGATTGGCACGCAAATTTTACAATTAATTGAAGGGCGAGTATCCACAGAAGTCGATGCTCGCTTATCTTATCAAACGCAAGAGACGGTGAGTAAGGCATTGCAGTTTATGGACGCTTATAGCAAACAAGGCATCTCACCTGACAGAGTGCTGATTAAAATTGCTGCCACTTGGCAAGGCATTAAAGCTGGTGAAATTCTTGAAAAGCAAGGCATTCATTGCAACTTAACACTGTTGTTTGGTCAACATCAAGCCGCTGCTTGTGCCGATGCGGGGGTAACACTGATTTCACCCTTTGTTGGGCGGATACTAGACTGGCAAAAACGCCAAGAAAACCGTGATGACATTGCCATCACACAAGACTTAGGCGTGCAATCAGTTACCAACATTTATCACCACTACAAAAAACATGGCTATGACACGCAAGTGATGGGTGCAAGTTTTCGTCATGTTGGGCAGATATTGGCATTGGCAGGGTGTGATTTATTGACCATATCCCCCAACTTACTTGATGAGTTGGCACACATGCACCAACCTGTTACTCGCAAGCTAAGCCATACGATGGCTCAGACAACCGATGTTCACAGTACGGCAAAGATGAACCCATCACAAGCTGCTTTTAATAAAGCACATGAAGCCGATGCCATGACTCAAAGTCTGTTATCTAAGGGGATTGATGGCTTTATCACGGCTCGAGATGACCTAGAGACATTGCTCAAAAACATCATAAGATAAAACAAAACATCATAACATAAAAAAACCAATCAACCACTGATAAAAACAATGACAAAAACTGACTGTCAGTGGCTGATTGATGATGCTCTTTGACATACTCCCACCACCAAACCTAGCGGTTATGATGGGGGAATCTTTGCGACCCATAATAACAACTTAAGCTTAGATTGAGTTGCTACCTTTCGTCATGCCACCATCGCTGAATAGTATCGGCATGAGAGAACTCTTTACACAGTAGCAAGTCCTGCCACATCAGCTAATGCTTGCTTTAATCAAAGATTATGGGTGGAGAATTACGCACGATGAGTTAAATCAAACCCAAACCCAAACCCAATAAGCACGATGTCATGTCAATAATTTTTCAATGGGTTTATCAATAGGTTTCATCTGTTTCGATGATACGCATGGTAATGTCATCAGCTCCCGGCACATGAAATTCTGGTAACTGCACGCTGTCTTGACGCATGTCTTCAACGTCTGTAACTGTTGCCAGTTTTTCAACCTTTTCAATTTTAGGTTTGGGTTTGCTGATGCTGGCTTTTGGCTCAGATGGGGTTGGCATGGTGTCCACAAAACCAGGACGTGGCTCTAAGCTGTGGTGATTGCCATGATGGCCATCGGTCAATGAGTCAGTCATGTCAGATGGGGTGATTGTCTGTGGTTCTTGGTACAGATTGCTTTCTTGCTGTGCCAGTTGATGGCTTAGCTCTTGAGCGGCTTGGTACGCTTTTTGTTGTTCTTGAGCGATTTGTTGTTCAATTCGCTGACGGCGTGCTGTTTGCTCTGCGTCCATGCGTTGCTTTAAGGTGGCACTGGTTATCACATTACCCACTAACTCAAGCAATGGCAAATCTCCAGCCAGTTTTACGGTGTTGCCGTCATTGGCTGGCGACAGCACAAAGGTAACGTGATTGTCCACCAACCTGTTGTTATTTAGCTCAATGTTGTTTTTTGCCAACCGTTGCTCTAGGCTTGGTTGATTGGCAAAAGCAAACAGTTGGTTGGCTTGGAACATGTCTTCGTTGGCAACAGCCACGCTCACACTGGCTTGACAGGTGGTCATGCCTGTCTGAGTGGTCGAACCTTGTCGGATATTTTGAATATCCACAAACAAACTGGCCGTTTTATCAGCAAGCACACCGCTGCTTAATGCCACATTGCCATTGTGCATCATGGCACTGGCGGCTTGTCCCACATAAGAACCGATGCTGTCCATGACGGCATTGTGCATCTGTCTTATCATGGCATAAGATTGACAGTCGACTTTTGTTTCCGTCGTCGCATTGGCAATCTGCTCACTTTGAGCTTGTGGGTCAACTGTCGGTTTGTCTTTATGGCGATCACAACCAATCAACACCAACGCACACACACCACCGATGCCAACATATTTGGCACATTTGACAAATGTAAAACCCCAACGCATAACAAACCCCAATCATGATAAAACAACAGACGATAACAGCAAAATAAGCCGATTGTGCCTTGATTGATTGTGCCTTAATTTTGACACAATGAACATTGACACAATAACATTGACACAATAACATTGACACACCATGTTGGCATAAACGCCCATTGACGTTTAAAAACTGCATGATACGCATCAAATATTATACGCATAAATGATTATCCTGCCAATTGTGGCCCTGCCACCGTCATTAAACAGTCATTAAAAGCCATCTTGCCTCACATGACCATCAATTTTACCAACAAAATCAATGTCAACACCCACACCGCAAAAGAGATTTGGGCAAACTTCCCTGTCAAGCTCTTAACAGCGGTATAGGTAATAAAGCCCAATGTAATGCCATCAGCAATCGAATATGTCAATGGTGTTAATAACAACACCACCGCCACAGGAGCGGATTCGGTTAAATCACTCCAGTCAATGTCTTGTAAGGTAAACAGCATCAACACCGACACATAAAATATCGCCCCTGCTGTGGCATAGGCAGGTATCATGCCTGCCAAGGGTGAAAAAAACAGACTGAGTAAAAACAGCACACCAACCGTAACCGCCATCAGCCCTGTGCGTCCACCAGCAGAGACACCTGATGCACTCTCAATATAACTGGTGGTTGATGACGTACCCAGCATCGCCCCTGTTACCGTGGCGGTTGAATCTGCCAACAATGCCCGACCTAAGTTGGGTATATGACCATTTTTATCATCAAGACCTGCCTTTTGAGCGATGCCCACCAAACTGCCTGTGGTGTCAAACAAATCCACAAATAAAAACGCAAATATCACCGAAATCATGCCAACATCTAACGCCCCTTTGATATCCAACTGCATGAATGTGGGAGCGATTGATGGGGGCATGGACATGATGCCCTGATATTGCATATGCCCTGTGATAAAACTGATGATGGTAATTAATAAAATGCCGATGGTTACCGCCCCTGCCACACGAAAATGCACCAACGAGATGGTAATAAAAAACCCAATAACCGCCATCAATGCAGGAAAAGCCGTCATATCACCCAAAGCAACCAACGTCGACGGTCTTGCCACAATAATGCCTGCACTTTGTAAGGCGATGAATGCCAAAAACGCCCCAATGCCTGCCACAATGCCTTGCTTTAAGGTGGTGGGTATGGCATGAATTACCCACTCACGCACCTTGAACAAACTTAAAGCCACAAACAAACAGCCTGACAAAAACACCGCCCCCAATGCCGTCTGCCAGCCATGCCCCATGCCCATCACCACCCCATAGGTAAAAAAGGCATTTAAGCCCATACCCGGAGCAAGGGCGACAGGCAACTTTGCCACCAGCCCCATCATAAAACAGCCCAACGCTGCCGCAAGACATGTGGCAACAAACACTGCCCCCCTATCCATGCCTGCTTCTGATAAAATGTTGGGGTTAACAAAGATGATGTACGCCATGGTCAAAAAGGTGGTTATCCCTGCCATGACTTCTGTGGTGATGCTGCTTTGACGCTCATCAATGGCAAAATATTGATTTATCAAGGCTTTTATGGCTTTCATAAAATGGTCGCTTAAGTTGGTTGAATGTGAGATGGCGGTGTATTTTAATGGCAAATGGTCAAACAAACAATCATCACCCAAGCCCATCTTGTCATCATCATGCCATCTTGTCATCATCATGATAGGCACATGATTTCATCACCATGATTTTATGACCATTATTTTGTAACAACCATCTGACTGATGACAAATTGCCATTTACTTTTGTGCATAAAATCAGTAAATTGTGTCAGTCTTAGCACGTTATTTTTAGGTTGTTTTTTATATCATCAAGATTAACCATGAACCCATCTATTGAGTTACTGCCCCTTATCATTAACGCCAGTTTGGTTGTCCAAATCGTCATGGGGTTATTGTTGTTTGCGTCTTTGTTGGCGTGGATACTGATTTTTCGTTTCAGCCATCGCTTACATCATGCCGACAGTCATGATGCCCATTTTCAACAATGGTTTTGGTCAGGTGAAGAAGTGGGCAAGCTGTATCAAGGCATCAAAAGCTTGCCCAAGCGTGATGGCTTGGAACAGGTTTTTTATGTTGGTTTTGGTGAATTTTTAAAAATGCGTCAATCCCATCACACCGCCACATCTGCCATTGCAGGCGTTGAACGACAACTGCGAATCAGTCTTGGACACCAACAACAAGCACTTGAGTCTGGTTTGGCAACCTTGGCAAGCATCGGCTCAGTATCGCCTTATGTGGGGCTATTTGGGACAGTTTGGGGCATCATGAACGCCTTTTTAGGTCTGTCCCAAACCGACCAAGCCAGCCTGTCTGCCGTTGCACCGGGCATCGCTGAAGCCTTGATTGCCACTGCCATGGGACTATTTGCCGCCATTCCTGCCGTGTTGGCGTATAATCACTTCACCGCTAAATCTGCCAGCATTTATGACAAAAGAGCATTGTTTGCTGATGAGATGGTGGCGATGCTGGCTCGAGGCGCACAAGACTGACTGAACGATAAAATCACCCATGAAATCACAATCAAGCCCCTTTGCCCGCCGTAACAAGCCATTAAACGCCAACATGAACGTTGTGCCTTATATTGATGTGATGCTGGTGTTGTTGGTCATCTTTATGGTAACTGCCCCCATGCTAAGCACAGGGGTACAAGTTGATTTACCAAAAGAACACACCAACAGCCTAAAGCAAACCAAACAACTGCCCATCATCATCTCGATGACCAGCTCAGGTGAGCTGTTTATGACCTATGAATTACGCAGGGTAAGTGATGGCAAGCGTATGGCACAGGCTGATTTGCCTGTTGATAAAGACACGCTGGTAACACAGCTGAACACACTTCAGCAATTTATCAATCAACAAGACAGCCAATCCCTACAAGTCATGGTCAATGCCGACCAACATAACCCCTATGGCAACATCATGGCAATCATGGCAGCCATTCAGCAAGCAGGCATCACCAATGTGGGTCTATTGACCAATGCAACAAGCAATCAAGAGCCATAAGCAATCAATAAAGACAAGGTTTTATTCACATTAACACACAAACAAATACGCATTTATTAACCAGCCATCATTTAAAACACTCAAAACCATATCCCTATGCCCGCCATGCCACCTACTCAACCCATGCCCCATCTGCCCATTGACAACACCGCTCACCTTGCTCAAAAACACAGACAAAGTCAGCAAGGGTCATTGTCATTGGTGTTGAGCATCATGCTCAGCATATTGGTGCATGGGTTGGTGTTGCTGGTGCTGATTTATTTTCAGCAACCACCCAACATACCCACACACACAATCCAAGCCGAGCTGGTCAGTGCCGATGTTGTCGCTGATATTGAAGCCAAAATACGTGATGGCGTGGCAACTCTTGGCAGTAGTGATGGCAGTGATGCCAGTAATGACAAGGATAACAATACCGCCCAAATGTCTGCCAACCAATCCGCCGACTTCAATCAAGACATGAGACAACCCATGGGCGACAGTGCTTCCATGTTGCCACAAAACGACAGCATCAATAGCAACAACGATGCCAACCAAATTTTTATCCCTGCACCAAACACCATGACATCTGACACTGTGTCTGATAATCAAGTGCAAAAGTCAGAAGCCATGCTAGAATACGAAAGACGATTGTTAGAAAAAGAATCTGCTTATCTGGCACAGCAACAAGCCTTTGCCGCCCAATTAGATGCTCAAATCATGGCTGAGATGCAACAACAGCGAGACAAAGAACGCCAACGCTTGCAAGAACAACAACAAACCGTCGATGACTACAAACGCATCGAACAAAGCAGCCATCACATCACCGCCAGCAACAAAGAACAGTCAGAGACTGCCAATCAAGCCAAACAAGAAAAAAATCGCCCATCAAGCATCGCAAGCCTAAAAGATGGGCAAGCAACCATCACCTTTAAAAGTGGTGGCGGCTCACATCAATCACATGGCTCAACTCAATCAAACAGCAGTGCCTTATCCGCCATCAAAGCCAAAGTACAAGCTCACTTTTCTCCCCCCATCAACACCCAAGGAGAACGCAGTGTGTTGGTAATAACCGTGGCTCAAGATGGCACGGTACTCGATGTGTCAGTCAGCGGTTCACATTCCGCCCTAAACGATGCTGCCAAAACTGCCGTGTATGCTGCCAGCCCCCTACCCATCGACCCAAACAACCCCAAAACGTATCCCACCATTCGCATCGGACTGACAGGAACGTCTTAAGTTGTCATCAATCTGTTATGAAATCTGTTTTTAATCATTAATCAAGCTTGGCTATGAAATGCTTGGTCATGCAACGCTTAGTGATTCGCCAAACAAAATGCCAAGCCTGCCGTATGATGACCGCCCCAAGTACGATACTTAGCGGTGTCAATGTGAATCGCCCCAGTTTGATACAACCCCAAGCCAAAGTTATCCGCTTGTCCTTGATAACGCCAGTATTGGCACAGTGCCGTTTTTATCGCCTGTAACCGTTCGGCATCATATTCATACTCAGGTATCCAAATATCAATGGCTTGATGGTGTTTATGGCTGCTGTTTAATGCCCCACCAGCACAGGCATTGAGTGTTGGATTGCGATAGGTTGAGCGGATTTCACTGCTGTTGGGCAAAATGCCTTGATGTTTTAATTTGGCGTATAGTCTTAATGTCGGTAAGATGTTTGCCCACAGCTCTGGTGGTGGTACTTCAAACTGTTCTTGATGGCACCCTTGCCAATCACGAGCAGTGGTCAATAACTGCCACATCGGTGGCACATCATACCCACCCAGATGCTGTTTTAGATAATTGTGATAAGTTGCCACATCATGGACACGCTGACTGTGCTTGCCATGGGCGTTTAGCCATTGGGCAAAGGCGTGCTGATTTGCCATACCACCCATGTCATTTGCCATGCCGTCATGCTGGTGTGAATGGCTATGTGAATGACTGTGTGAACTGTGTGAATGGACATGGTGTGAATGGACATGACCCACACGGCTGGTCATATCACCATTCATCTCATTTGCCACATCATGTCTGGCATCACTTTTGGCATGATGTCGATAGGCGTTGTCGTGCTGTTGGTGAGAATTTGGGTCATGTTTGGGGTGATATTGGGGTTGGGGGTAATGGTTGGGTGATGAATGGGGTGTGTGCGTGCCAGCACAGCCCATCAAACCAACGAACACGCCCAAACCCACCATGCCAACAGCCATTTTAACACATGATGAACGCTGACATGACTGCCTAATTAATAACTGTTTGGTAGAAGATTGGCTATTTGTCATACTGTCCTATTTGCCCATTTATCGTTTGTTTTGTATCGTTTGGGACATGCCCAGTCTTTTTTTGACTTTCTCTCCTCCCTAACGGTCAAGCCAGACCACAAGAATGTTTTTACTGGCAAACCTGCTTTGCCTTTCGGACTGGGGCATTGTCTTTGACTGGTTGGGTGGTGAATTTATAGATTAAGTCTTGCCTTGTGTTTTTAATCTTAGCATGAATTTCCTTAATACACTGTTTGTTTTTTGGCTTTTTGAGCAACTGCTGGTTTTTTTGCCCGTTTTTGCGTTTGCTTGATTTGTCATTTATCGCCATTTGAGACGGTGGCACTGTGTTTATATGGAATGCAACCGAGTGATTTGTGGTTAGCCTTGGGGTTGTTTTGGCTTTTTGGTACTGTTAAATCAAAATACACAACTCAAACTCCCATTCCACTTAGCAGACAGTAAATTCAAACTGTTTTCTATCATCTTCTCAGATTTAGAATGGCACTTTGACCTTCTTCTAAATCTTGCTAAGAAGTGTCTAATTAAACCGTTATAACCTTCAATGGTAAAAGTTTGAGCTTTGCTAGCTAGGTGTTTGTGTTTTGGCATCAATTCAGCATAAGATTTCCAATAATCACTACAAAATAGCTTGATACTGTTTGGATTTAGGTTGTTGTATAAGTTTTTAAAGGTTTTGGTCTCTCGTTTACCGCATACAAATCCTAAGACTTGTTTTGTTGTTCTATTGGCTTGTGGTGGGTGATTTGAGCATTCTATACGATAACTATGTATTGTATTTCAATTTAACAATACAATGCTAAGTTATTTAACAGGTTGTCAATCTTCCATGTTTGATGCCACCCATGAAAAAATGGATATCAGTTTTTATTGATGAAATCATTCTTAGGCACTCAACTAACTGGGCTGACCATCTCATCAGGTTGATTGATTCTCAAGCAACCATCATGCTCAAGCAATCATCATGGACATGGTCAGCGGTGGTTGATTAAGCGTGTAGTTTTTGGATTAACCGCTTGGCAGTATCTTCAGATGAAGCAGGGTTTTGACCAGTGATTAACAGGCCATCTTCTGCCACATACGATTGCCAATCAGCGACTTTTTCATATTTGCCCCCATTTTCTTTTAGCACATCTTCTAACAAGAACGGAACGACATCCAACAGACCGACGGCTTGTTCTTCGGAATTGCTAAAGCCAGTCATTTTTTTATCTTTAACAAAATATTCGCCATTAATTTTCACATTTTTGAGTGCAGCGGGTGCATGACAAACAAAAGCCACTGGCTTATCGGCATTCACAAAATCTTGAATCAATGAGATGGATTGCTCATCAACTGCCAAATCCCACATTGGGCCATGACCACCTGGATAGAATACTGCGTCATAATCGGCAGCCTTAATATCAGCCAGTTTATGAGTGGTTGCCAACTGTTCTTTGGCGGCAGCATCTTGCTTAAATCGTTCAGTAAATTCGGTCTGAGCGTCTAGCTCATCACTTTTTGGGTCAAGCGGTGGTTGACCGCCAGCAGGGGACGCTAAGGTAATGTCAGCACCAGCATCTTTAAACGCATAATATGGCGAAGCAAATTCCTCTAACCAAAAACCCGTTTTTTTACCAGTGTCTCCAAGATTTTCGTGTGAGGTTAATACCATTAAAACTTTCATCATTTATCCTTATTATCTATCTATATGATTTATTGCAAATTGTGTGATGATTTGTGTTGTTTTAGGTTGTTAATTTTTATGACAGTAAACCTCCTTTTTACCTATTTAACATTGACAGTTTTCATAAAAATTCCTTAATATTTTATTAGGGCATGGCTTAAATATTCCAACAAATATCAAGATGAATGAAAACTCGGCTGTAATAACTCGGTGGTTGTGATAAAAAATTAACACTACGCCACAAATGTAACAACCTCATCAAAGGTCTTGCGTGCTTTGGGCTTAATCTCTTTATCACGATAGCCAAATGTTACCATGACCGACACCGCCCACTCATTTGGGTCAAACAAACCCTCATCTGCCAAAATTTGGTTCACTTGCTTGTAAGCAAAACCCTCAATCGGGCAAGAGTCCACACCAATCATCGCCGCCCCTGTCATCATATTGGCAAGTGCGATGTAGGTTTGTTTGCTTGCCCAGTCATACAAACTGCGTTCGCTGTCTAAGATGGCGATGTCTTGTTCTTGGAATTTTTGGTACACCTCCAATGCTTTGGCACGGTCATCACCCATCAACCCTCGTCTGTCCATGATTTCACCAAAATAAGGCGTGTCATAACGGGCATTTTTCTTGGCAAGTATGGCAACAATGTGGCTGGATGTTTCCATGGTCGGAATGCCCCAGCAGTAAGGCTTTAACTTTTGGCGTAAATCGGCATTTTGTAACACCAAAAATTGCCAAGGCTCAGAACCTACCGAACTTGGGCTTAGACGACCCAACTCCAAAATATAGTTAAAATCCTCGGCAGGGATTTTTTTATCGCCATCATATGAGCGAGTAGACACACGATAATGAAAGGCGTTTAAAACGTCATCTTTGTTAAAAAATTGCATGGTTGAACTCCAAAATAATGAATGATTATGACAATGTATCTAAACACGATTTAAGCATGATTAAACAACCCAAACCGCCCAAAAATACTGTTCATTGCTAAAAATTTACATAAACCCACGCT
This sequence comes from Lwoffella lincolnii, assembly GCF_037201985.1. Taxonomy (NCBI): domain Bacteria; kingdom Pseudomonadati; phylum Pseudomonadota; class Gammaproteobacteria; order Moraxellales; family Moraxellaceae; genus Lwoffella; species Lwoffella lincolnii. The sequence goes on from NZ_CP147511.1 coordinate 1,227,842, forward strand.
CATACTGTCTGGGCACAAACTGCACCTCTTTGCCATCTGAGCGGTTTTGCTGATACTGGACGTTTAGCACCCAATATGGGTCTCGAAGCAGCCCACGACCTATCGCCACAAGGTCGGCATCGCCCATGCCAAGCACATGGTCAGCCACGGCAGGGTCATCTAGCATGCCCACAGCAATCACAGGTTTGCCTGTGGCGTGTTTGACTTTGCGAGCCAGTGCCACCTGATAGCCTGCATAAAACTCAGGGTGCTTGCCCTCACACAATACGCCATCGCCGCCGCCGCTGACATGAAACACATCTGCCCCAGCTGTTGAGAAGCGTTTGGCAATCTCCACACCATAATCGCTGTCAAAGCCGTTTTCGCCATACTCTTGGGCAGAGATACGCACGATTAAGGGCATCTCATCAGGCATAACGGCACGAACAGCTTTAATGACTTGCTCGCCAAACAATAGGCGGTCTTGTCCGTATTCATCGCTTCGTTGGTTGGATTTGGGTGCACAAAACTGGTGAATCAAATAGCCGTGGGCGGCGTGAAGCTCAATTGTATCAAAGCCTGCATTCACCGCTCTTTTGACAGAGTCGGCAAATGCTTGTACCAATGCTTTTATCTCGTCAATGCTCAGCTGCCTTGGGGTGATGAGATTTTGCCCAGCATAGTCAAGCTCACCGTAGTGAATGGCAGACGGGGCAACGGCATTTGGCTCATCTTGGGCTTTACGGCCTGCATGGGCGATTTGAATGCCAATTTTCGCCCCTTGTGCATGCACGCTGTCCACCAATTTTTTAAACGCTTGTTCTTGCTCATCATTCCAAAGCCCCAAACAGTTTGCCGTAATGCGACCATTGGGGGCGACATTGGTCATCTCAACGATAATGAGACCCACACCGCCCACCGCTCGGCTGGTGTAATGGAGCAAATGCCAGTCATTTGGCACACCGTCCGTGGCGGAATATTGGCACATTGGGGGCATGACAATGCGGTTTTTTAGTTCAAGGTTTTTTAGGCTGATGGGGGTTAGGATTTTGCGAAATGTTGCCATGATTGTCCTATTGTTTTAGATGCTAAGTTACTTATACTAAGTTATTTTGATACTAAATTTTAGATGCTGATATTTTAAAAAAATTGTGTTATCATTTCAAATTGATTATTTTAATATGTGCTTATCAATATGGCTGATATCACCATTCACATTTGCCGACCAAACAACATTAGACCTCCTGCAAAACCTTCATGTTACAATACCCTAATTGGCTTTAAACGAGAAGTCTTTAATAATAAGCTTGCTTGTTTAAAACAAACACAAGCGACCATACATCAAAGGGGCAGCAGAAAACTTAAAATTGGCATGCTAAATCTATTAATGGCAACCTTACAGTATCTTAAGGAATATCACATCTATGAGCAGATAGCCGTTGACTTTGGTATACACGAAGGCACCCTTATCCATAAAAGCCATTACTACAAGAAGCCAAAGACTATAATACACTGCTGTCTAAACCATGGGTTAAAGTAGAACATATCTTTGCCAAGTTTACAGCTTTTAAAATATTAAGAACCACTATCGTAAATCATTGGTAAGATTTTAACTTAAGGTGAAGCTTGTTTTGGGTGGATTGGGTGGTTTTTCAGAAAGTTTACTGGAATGTCTGATTCTAATGATCGATAACTGGTCTCAACATATCGAAATTAGCCCCAAATAAGCTTATAGATAACAAATAACACATTTTATTACAAGGTAATCCCATGAGTAGCCACAAAATTGAAAATAACCTTGAGAAAATCATAGCCAATTTAAACAAAGATGAATTTATCTATGAATTTTTGATTGCCTATGACATCAGTAAATCCGTAGTCACTCGTCTAAAAAAAGGTGACCAAAATCGCTCCAAACGAGAAGATGAAGTGCTATATGCCAAAAAAATCATATTTCGTATTGAAGATGAAAATAATCTTTTAAACGCCATTGATGACATTGCACAAGATGCAGGCGTACTAAAGCATAGCCCACGCTTTGCTATTATGACTGATTTTAAGCGTTTAGTTGCTAAAGATCTTAAGCTTGGCAAGACATTAGATATTGAGTTGAAGGAATTGCCGAAGCACTATGACTTTTTTCTACCGCTTGCAGGAAGTGAGGTTTATCATTCAGCCAATGATAATGAGGCAGATAGAAATGCTGCTTATAAAATGGCAACACTATATGACCATTTGATTGAAGAAAATCCTGATATCTATCAGTCAAAAGAACAAATTCATCATTTGAATGTATTTTTATCACGGTTGCTATTTTGTTTTTTTGCTGAAGATACAGGCATTTTCCCTGATGATAGTATTTTTACCAATACATTAGTTCAACATACTGATGACAGCGGTAAGGATACCCATGTATTTTTGGATAAGCTATTTGCCAGATTGGATTCCCAAGATACAACAGGCTTACCTGAGTTTTTGGCTAAATTCCCTTATGTCAATGGAGGCTTGTTTCAAGATAAGATTTCATCACCAAAATTTTCTGCAAAAGCACGCAAAATCTTGGTGGAGCTTGGCGAATTGCAATGGAAAAATATCAATCCTGATATTTTCGGCTCAATGATTCAAGCTGTAACGACTGGCGTGGATAGAAGTAAGCTTGGGCAACACTATACGTCTGTACCAAACATATTAAAGCTTATCAAGCCTTTGTTTCTTGATGAGTTTTATGAAGAGCTTGAGAAAGCAAATACGATTAATCAGCTTTTTAAGCTACAAAATCGTATTGCAAATACCAAGTTCTTTGACCCAGCATGTGGTAGCGGAAATTTTTTGATTATTACTTACAAAGAGCTTCGAGTGCTTGAGATTGAAATTATCAAGAAAATTATTGAGCTTTCAAATGATGCTATGCCCAATGCTTTTGCCTCACAGATTAATATTTCTCAATTTTATGGTATTGAGATTGATGATTTTGCTCATGAAGTGGCGATTTTATCACTATGGCTTGCTGAACATCAAATGAATATTATCTTTGAAGAACGGTTGTTTGAGTATGCAGAAGTGGCTTCGATATTACCGTTAAAATCTGTTGGTAATATTCAACAAGGGAATGCTACTAAAATTAGTTGGGGAAAAGTATGTCCAATCAGTAATTCTGATGAAGTGTATATTATTGGTAACCCGCCGTATCTTGGTGCTAGACTTCAAAATAAATCTCAAAAAAATGATATGAAACGCATTTTTGATTCCACATCAATTGCTTTTAATAACCTTGATTATATAGCCTGCTGGTTTTATCTCGCCACAAAATATATTCTTAATCAGAATGCAAAATTTGCTTTTGTTACGACAAACTCAATCAATCAAGGTGAGCAAGTTTCTATCTTATGGCCTCATTTGCTAAAAAATGATATTGAAATTAATTTTGCATATCCTTCCTTTAAGTGGACAAATAATGCCAAAGGAAATGCAGGCGTTACCGTTTCAATTGTATCCTTGCGAAATAACTCAAATTCAGAAAAGTATATTTTCAAACAAAATGCATCAAATATCATACATAAAATAGTTGCTAAAAATATCAATGCATATTTAATTGATGGCAAGGATATATTTATAAAACCTAGGGTTAATGCCATTTCTAATTTGCCTGAAATTAATTTCGGTAGCATGGCAAATGATGGAGGTAACTTATTACTGTCAGAAGAAGAAAAAGATGATTTATTATCATCAAATCCAGAGGCTGCACCATATATCAAAAAACTTGTTGGTGCATTGGAATTTATTAGAGGTGTAAATAAATTCTGTATATGGATTGAAGATAATGAGTTGCAAAATGCGTTAACCATTCCACCGATTGCAGAAAGAGTTAAGAAAACCCAAGAAGTAAGATTGGCAAGTAAAAGATCTTCAACTCAGGTATTGAGCGAAATACCACATAAATTTGCGGAAATTAGATATTTTCCAACAGACTCTATCTTTATTCCAAGCGTTTCCTCTGAACAGAGAGAATATATACCAATGGGATTTTTGGGAATGGATAATATTATTGTCGCCCCTAATTTTGCTATGTATTATGCCCAACCTTGGCATTTTGCAGTGGTTACCAGTCGTATGCACATGGTTTGGGTTAGAGCAGTTGGTGGAAAGCTAGAAACTCGCTATAGATATTCAGCAAAACTATGCTACAACACGTTCCCATTTCCAAAAATTGACAAGAAACAAGAAGAATTATTAGCTCAATATGTATTTGATATTCTTGATGCTAGAGCTAATCATACTGGTAAAACATTGGCGTGGATGTATAACTCTCAAACTATGCCCTCTGACCTAAGAAAAGCTCACCAAGCACTCGATGAAGCCATCGAAAAATGTTACCGCTTACAACCATTTAACAGTGATAGTGAGCGACTAGAGTATCTTTTTAAACTCCATGAAAAAATGATTAGCGAAGAAGAAACAAAAAGCAAAAAATAAAATTTTTTTAAAGCAATATTGCCAAATTCCACAAAGGTATCAAAGACACGCCATCCTATGACGAGTCTTTGATAATCTCTATTGTATTAAATTTCGAAAATTATATATCTGTTAGATATACAAAAATTCACCTTTTCAAAGGATAAAAAATGCCAGACTTTTTTAAAGCCGAATATCAACAAACAGGTTTAAGCAAAAAAACTGATGACCAAGGCATGCGTGAAATGCAACAAATTGCATTCACAGCAAACTCAGCCCAATACCTACTTATCAAAGCCCCACCTGCATCAGGTAAGTCACGAGCTTTGATGTTTATTGCACTTGAAAAACTACAAAACCAAGGCATAAAAAAAGTCATTGTTGCAGTGCCTGAACGCAATATTGGTGCTTCTTTCAAGGCGACAGCTTTATCCAAAGATGGCTTTTTTGCTGATTGGACACCAAATCCTCATTATAACCTTTGTACATCAGGCTCAGAAAAAAGTAAGGTATCAGCATTCCTTGAATTCTTGGATTCTGATGAAAAAATCTTGATTTGCACCCATGCCACATTTCGATTCGCCTGTGATGAACTAGATGCAAAACAATTTAATGACTGTCTGATTGCAATTGATGAATTTCATCATGTCTCAGCTGACGGCGATAACCGACTTGGCGAAGTCATGAAAAATATCATGGCAAAATCAAATGCTCATATTGTCGCTATGACAGGTTCATACTTTAGAGGTGATAACGTACCAGTATTATTGCCTGAAGATGAAATTAAATTTACCAAAGTCACTTATAACTATTATCAACAATTAAATGGCTATGAATATCTAAAATCATTAGGCATTGGCTATCACTTTTATACTGGCCGCTATTTCAAAAAACCATTTGATAAAGACATATCAGCATTGGCAGAAATTCTTGATGTCACTAAAAAGACTATCATTCATATTCCCAACGTTAATGCCAATGAATCATCCAAAGATAAAATGGCAGAAGTTGGTCATATCATTGATGTTCTAGGGGATGTGGATTACCAAGACCCTGATACAGGCGTTATTTATGTCAAAAACGCCCAAACTGGCAAAACATTGAAGATTGCAGATTTGGTCAATGACGAGCTAAAAGAGCGAGAAAAAATATCAACTTATTTGCGTACCCATGCGATGGATGATATGGATGCGATTGATATCATCATCGCTTTAGGTATGGCAAAAGAGGGTTTTGACTGGCCATTTTGTGAACATGCACTTACAATTGGTTACCGTGGCTCATTGACTGAAATTATCCAAATTATCGGTCGAGCAACTCGAGATAGCTCAAATAAAACCCATGCTCAATTTACCAACTTGATAGCAGAACCTGATGCAGAGGGAACAGAGGTCAAAATAGCTGTAAATAACATGCTAAAAGCGATTACAGCATCTTTACTAATGGAACAAGTGCTTGCCCCTAACTTTAACTTCAAACTCAAATCTGAAGACGAGAATGAGGCTGAGAACGATAAGAAAAATGATGACGAGAACACTATTCGTGTCCGAGGATTTAAAACACCAACCTCTCAACGTGCCAAAGATATTATTGAGCAGGATTTGAATGATTTAAAAGCCAAAATATTGCAAGACAATACCATGCTCAAGGCGATGCCTGGGAATGTTGAGCCTGAAGTTATTAATAAAGTCCTAATTCCCAAAATTATTAAAGAAATCTATCCTGACTTGAATGATGAAGAGGTTGAGACTGTAAGACAACACGTTGTACTTGATTCTGTCGTTAAAAATGGTGAAATTGTTGAACAAGCTGATAAAAAGTTTATCAGAATGGCAAACAGCTTTGTCAATATTGATGATATTCATATCGATTTGATTGACCAAATCAACCCTTTCCAAAAAGCTTTCGAGATACTATCCAAGGCGATTACAACCAAAACATTAAAATTAATTGATGACCACATTCAATCTATCAAAGTAGAAATGACCGAAGAAGAAGCACTGTTACTTTGGTCTAAAATAGTTGAATATCGTGAACGAACAGGTGAGTTACCTAATTTACAGTCATTTGACCCAAAAGAAAAGCGAATGGCAGAAGCTATCGTATTTTTGAGAGAGCTAAAACGTAAACGTCAAATGGATGAAAATTAAGGATAATTTATTATGTCAGATAAAAAATTAACGATAGATGATATTTTTAATAATGATACGTTTGGTATCTTGGATACCAAAGCTAAAACCACACAAGTCAAAACTGATGAAGCCCGCCTAATTGATGAGTTCGAAGAGATTAATGTCTTCCTTGATAGCAATCATCGTGAACCTGGTCAAGGTAGTATGTCCGAATACGCATTAATGGCTAGACTTAAAAAAGTTCGTAATGACGAAGATTTTAAGAAAGTGCTTAAGCCTTATGATAGGCATAATCTTTTAGGACATGTGGAAATGGATTCGCCCACGCTAGAGGATGTGCTTAACGATGATTCAGGAATTTTAGATACCTCAGATGATTTATCTATTTTTAAATACCGTCATATCCCCAAAGAAGAGAATAGAGCCAAAACCGATTTCGTGGCTAAACGCAAATCACTGGGTGACAGAGAATTTGCTCCTTACGAAAAAATGTTTCATAAAGTGCATCAAGAAATTAAAGATGGTAGGAGAAGGATTGTTGAGTTTAAAGACGTAGATAGACAATTAAAAGTAGGAAAATTTTATTTTATTGATGGTGTTATGATTTACCTCGCTAAACTAGATACAGAAAAGCGAGATGATGAAAATCTGAGCGTTAATACTGCTAAACGTAAAGATGGCAGAACAATGACAATCTTTGAAAATGGCACAGTCAGTAATATGTATTATCGTTCTGTTGGTAAATCAATTTATGCAGGTGGAGCAAAGATGGTTTCAGACTTAGATGAGGCCGAGCAACTAGACGTTTTCGATAACCTCGAAAATGTAGATGATGAAGATGAATGCTCAGGTTGGATATACATTTTAAAATCAAAGTCTCAACGACCAGAAATTAAAGATATTAAAAATCTTTATAAAATAGGCTTTTCTAGCACGCCAGTTAAAGAGCGTATTAAGAACGCTAAAAATGAAGCGACATATCTTTATGATGATGTAGCAATTGTAGAAACTTATCAAATTTATAATTTGAATGCTAAAAAATTTGAGCAGTTAACTCATAGGGTATTTGCTTCTGCTTGTTTAGATATTGAATTTGATACCAAGGATAATCTACGAGTAAATCCTCGGGAATGGTTTGTTGTACCCAAAAATGTGATTGAAGAAGCTATCCAGTTAATTGTCAGTGGAGAGATTATGAATTATAAATTTAATAATGAACTTCAACTATTAGTTCAAAGAACAGTAGACTAAGAGTATTGATTAATGGACTGGGTATCATTTGTGGTTAAATATCAAAATAAAGAAGAATGGGCTTTTGAATAAATGGCCTATCTAATTTTTTATACTGAATTTAATAATGATATTGGCTTATTTAGATAAATTTCCTGCAAAACCCCTTTCATGTTACAATACCCTAATGAACCATAAAGTATCCACATGCTTATCTGATGAAAAGTTCAAACGCCTAATTGGCGTTAAACAAGAAGTCTTTAATAACAAGCTTGCTTGTTTAGAACAAGCACAAGCGACCATACATCAAAGGGGCAGCAGAAAACTTAAAATTGGCATACTAAATCTGTTAATGGCAACTTTACAGTTGTATTCTGGCAAGCAAAAGTGTCATACAGCCAAAGTACAGTGTATCATCAATCATCACAAGGCAATCTTATAAGTAGACACAAGCATCATTCAAATACATGACTTTAGGTTGTTTAAATTAACACACCCAGATTTAAAAAAGCCAAGTTTATCCTAGCAGACAGTGGCTATCAAAGCATAAAACACACACATACCAATGCCTTTACCTCATTAAAAGCAACCAAGAAATATCCATTGGTATAAGAAGCCAAAGGCTATAATACATTGCTGTCTAAACCATGGGTTAAAGTAGAACACATCTTTGCTAAGTTTAAAGCCTTTAAAATGTTAAGAACCACCTATCGTAAATCATTGGCAAGATTTGAACTTAAGGTGAAGCTTGTGTTTAGGTAGATTGGGTGGTTTTGTGGGATGTCTAATATGTGCTTATCAATATGGCTGATATCACCACTCACATTTTCCGACCAGATAACATTAACATAACACTGATTAACATAACACTGACAGACAACATTGATAAACAGCATTGATATTTTTAAAAAGCACTGAGCGTGTGATATGACCGATATTAGAACCCTAGACCTAAACCTATTAAAAGCCTTTGTTGTGCTCTTAGATGAGTGCAATGTCAGTCGTTCAGCACAACGGCTTTCTATTACCCAACCTGCGATGAGTGGGATTTTGAACCGCCTGCGAGAGAGTTTTAATGACCCGTTATTTGTGCGGGTTCAGCACGGCATGCAGCCCACAGATAGGGCCATTGAGCTTGGGCATGTCGCTCGGCGTGTCTTAGAAGAGATAAGCGGCATGCTTGCCCCGCCCAAACTAGAACCTGCCAATTTGTCCATGACCTTACGCATCGGGGCGATGGATTATGTGCAGCAAATCATCGCTTTGCCCTTGATTTTAAGGCTAAGACGGCTTGCTCCGAATGTCAAAGTTGCCTTATTGCCTGTGCAAGGGCAAAACATCAAGACTTTGTTTGATAAAAACGCCATTGATTTGGCGCTGGTTGGGCAGAATCATATCAGTGATGACATGCCTCAAACGCTATTATATGAAGAGCATTATGTTTGTGTGATGAGCAAAATGCACCCCATGGCAAACACCGCTTTAACGCTTGATGAGTTTTGCAAATTGCCCTTTGCCATGCTCTCTTATAATGGTGGCGAGTTTCGTGGAGCCACTGACATTGCCTTACAAAAGTTGGGGCGAAAACGCAAAGTGATGGTGTCGGTAGACCATATCTCGCTACTGCCACAGCTGTTGAATGATTCAGATTTGGTGGCAGTATTGCCCAAGCACCTTGCCCAAAGATTGCCAAATGTACGCCTACAAAATCCACCCATCGCCATTGATGGTTTTACCATCATGATGACATGGCACGAACGCACCGAACACGACATGGCTCATCGCTGGCTTAGGAGCATTGTGCTTGATGTGATGAAATCGGATAAAGTGGTCAGTCAATCATAAGATAGAATACTTTTGCCTTTGGCACTTGCCATATGAACCAAGTCATAACCCATTGCTCTAAATGTCAATCTATTCATCTTTTCAAGGCAGGGTTTGTTTATGACAAGCGAAGACATGAATGTAAATTTATCTCCCCCTATCTTAATGTCCCATTTATCGTTAAAATAACCACCATGGTCTCGGTATGATTGCCCAGGCACTGGTGTCTTTTTTTTGCTTCTTTTACGTCTGTCTTTTTTGCTTTGATTTATCAATGTTATCCCATGCCCATGCAACCTCAATATCGTTTTTCTCGCAGCAGTCACCACTTTGGTGGTGCTGATGAACCCAGTATTTGGCAAAAAATTCATGTTGACCCTTGGTTAACTTTGCTGTTGCTTAGCATCTGCTTTATTGGCTTGAGCATTTTATACAGTGCATCGACCCAAGACATGAACATGGTTACTCGACAAATGGTCAGTTATGTAATTGCCTTTGTGGTCATGTTTGCCATGGCACAAGTACCACCCAGCATTTATAAGGCCTTGACCCCCATTTTTTATGTCATGGGCATCATCTTGTTGTTGTTGGTTGAAATTATTGGTGAAGTCCGTATGGGAGCTCAGCGGTGGATACGCATTCCTGGCTTTGGCAGCGTACAACCATCTGAGTTTATGAAACTGGGCATGCCAATGATGTGTGCATGGTACTTATCAAGGCGTGATTTACCACCTAACTTGGTGAGTGTGTTCACCACCCTGACCATCATCATCGTACCTGTGCTATTGATTGCCAAAGAGCCAGATTTGGGTACGTCCATTTTGGTGGCTTCCAGTGGCATATTTGTGTTGTTTTTATCAGGTTTGCCTTGGTGGATGATTGGCACTGCCGTGGCAATATTTGTGCCATTTGTGGCAATGGCTTGGGAATTTTTATTACATGATTACCAACGCCAGCGAGTCATGACGTTATTAAACCCTGACACTGATGCGTTAGGGGCAGGTTGGAACATCATTCAATCAAAAACCGCCATTGGCTCAGGCGGTCTGACAGGTAAGGGATATTTGCAAGGCACGCAATCGCATTTGCATTTTTTGCCTGAAGGGCATACTGACTTTATTATTGCCGCCTTCTCTGAAGAGTTTGGATTATTTGGGGTCATGCTGTTGATATTTATGTACGCTTGTTTGTTGTTGCGAGCGTTACACATCTCTTTTGTCAATCCTGATACTTATGGCAGGCTGTTGGCTGGGGCGATAGCCATGTCATTTTTTGTCTATGTGTTTGTCAACATTGGCATGGTGGGTGGCATTTTACCTGTGGTGGGCGTGCCGTTGCCGTTCATCAGTTATGGCGGTACTGCGATTATCACGCTCATGGCAGGGTTTGGATTGTTAATGTCCATTCATACCCATCATACAAAATAAACACAATTAAAAATAATGGCTTAATAGCCATCTTTTATGATGTTTGCCTAATGACTGATGGTTAAGAACAGCGATGGTTAAGAACAGCAAAGCATTCATGGTGATTTGCTGACGACCACATCGAACAAAAAACAGAACAAAAAACATCAAACAAAGAAATTTAACAAAGTAAACGGCATTGATTATTAAGTTAAATTATTAAATTAAGACAAATGCCATTTAATTTGTCAATATTTGTTAATTAAATGGGTCATTTTGCCCATTTTATCCCTCACAAATGCCCTATTAACCCTTTGTTGTTGTTTTTTGATGGCAAATACGCTACCCTTTACTCACTTTTTTGTTGGCTTTTTTCTGTTATCTTGTTTATTGACAACCATTTGTGCCATTTTTTAGCATGACTTAATATCGATTTAATCGCAATATTGATTAAATTTTCCTAACAAATTTTTCTTAATAAGTCATGCTCACAACTCACAACATGAGGTATTGACCATGAGATTTATCACGTCTGGTTATCTTGCTTTAGGATTGGTTGCTGTCAGCATGTCCGCTCAAGCCGCCACTTATCACAACATGGATACACAAGCAGTGATTGACTCTTCGCCAAATATCGAAAAAGTCTTAAAAAATTTACAAACCCAGCACGACCAAGCATCATCACTGATAAAATCTGCCAGACAGCCCTTAGAGCTGTCTTTAGAAAGCCCACTATTAGCAACTGCCCAAAGTTCTGCCACGGTTAGCCAAGAGCAAGATGTGTTAGAAAAATTAACCGCAGTCGCTTCCAATACGGTGAATAAGTTTAGCCAATCAGGTTTGGCTTCTTGGTATGGCAGTAAGTTTCATGGACGTAAGACCGCCAGTGGTGAGCTGTTTGATATGAATGCCATGACTGCTGCTCACCGCTCACTTAAGCTTGGTAGCTATGTCAAAGTTACCAACAATACCAACGGCAAAAGTGTGGTCGTAAAAATCAACGACCGTGGTCCTTACCATGGCAGTCGAGTGTTGGATTTATCCAAAGCTGCTGCCAATAAACTGGGCATCATCAGTGGTGGGGTGGGCAATGTTACCATTGAAAAGGTCAGTGGGCCTTAATTGTTAATGAGTTAATCAGTCAATGTTGTTAATTAGTCAATATTAAAGGCTTGCTCCATCGCTTCATATAATCTATCAACCGCATAGATGCTGATGCCTTTAAATTGGTCAAATTGTGCCTTTGGGGCATTTGCCTTAGGAATGATGGCATGGGTAAAGCCATGTTTCATTGCTTCTTTTAGACGTTCTTGGCCATTTGGCACAGGGCGAATTTCACCAGACAATCCCACTTCACCAAACACCGCCAGCGATGTGGGCAATGGCTTTTCTTTAATGCTAGACGCACAAGCCAGTAACACCGCCAAGTCTGACCCTGTTTCTAACACCTTCACACCACCCACCACATTGACATAAACATCTTGACCACCAGTATGCACGCCACCATGACGGTGCATCACCGCCAATAGCATCGCAAGGCGTTGATGGTCAAGCCCCAATGCCATGCGTCTGGGCTGTCCTTGAGCATTGTCCACCAATGCCTGCACTTCTACCAACAATGGGCGAGTGCCTTCACGGCTGACCATCACCACCGACCCTGCGATGGGTTTATCATATCGGCGTAAAAAAATGGCTGATGGGTTCGCAATTTCTTTTAATCCCATGTCAGTCATGCCAAATATGCCCAGCTCATTAACCGCCCCAAAGCGATTTTTTACCGCTCGTATCATGCGAAAACGGCTGTCAGACTGCCCTTCAAAATACAATACCGTATCTACCATATGCTCAAGTACACGAGGTCCTGCCAATGCCCCTTCTTTGGTAACATGGCCCACCAAAAACAATGCGGTGCCTGTCTGTTTGGCATAGCGAGTGAGTATGGCAGCTGATTCTTTAATTTGGCTGACACCGCCAGGGGCTGAGCTGATGGCATCGGTGTACAGTGTTTGAATCGAATCAATCACAGCAATGGCTGGCTGTTCTTGAGTCAAGGCATGACAGATGGTCTCAACATTGGTCTCAGCAAGCACCATTAAGCGGTCGGTGGGCAAACCTAACCGCTGAGCACGCATGGCAACTTGTGATAAAGACTCTTCACCAGTAACGTACAAGCCACTGCCTGCCAGTGAATCGACTTTAGCCATGGTGGTGGCGATTTGTAACAAAATGGTGGATTTACCAATACCGGGGTCGCCACCAATCAGCACCACAGAACCTGCAACCAACCCACCACCAAGCACTCGGTCAAACTCACCGATACCAGTGGGTAAGCGAGTGTCCATGGTAACACTGACGGCATTTAACGCAATAATGCCACTTTGTACCCCAGCATAATTGCCTTTGTTGCTGTGTTTGTTATTTTGCTGGTTACTGTGTGCGGTACGGGCGTTGGTTTTATTATGGTGAGGCAGGCTGACATTGGGGGCTTCAACCAGTGAGTTCCATTCACCACAATCACTGCATTGCCCTGACCATTTACCAAAGTGAGCACCACAGTGTTGACAGACATAAGAAGATTTGGATTTGGACATGACACTCCTAAGATAGATTGCCTTTAATTCACTTATTTTTTTAATTTGCTGACCAGTTTAGTCGCTTGTCTTTATGGTTAACGTTAAATGGTTAGCGTTGACAGCACTTTGCTCTAAGCACATCATATACCCAATAAAACCCAAAGCCATATGCCAATACCAATAACGTCAAGGAAATATCCAACACAAAAGCTTGCCAAAGCCCAATGCCCATCACCCACATCACAAGCGGCAAGGTAAAACACAACAAGCCAGCTTCAAATCCCACGATATGAAGCACACGCAACCACACTGGGCGAGCCAATTTATCACCAACAAAGCACTTATCAAACAATAAATTATAAATAAATGTCCAAATCATCGCCATGAGCGAAATACCCATCAACATCAACAACACCTTGCCATCATGGGTTGATTGCACATGGGCTGATTGCGTCTTTTGTAAAGCAAAAAAGCTGAGTAATTTTACCCAGCCCAATGATAACAAAATCGCAAGCGTCTCAAACAATACCGCTTGTAAAATGCGTTCTTTTATCGTCATAAACGTTCATTATCAATCATCGTCATCAATGCTTGTCATCAACAACACCGTCAAACCACAAAATCTTCACCTAAATAAACTTGTCGTACCAAATCGTTTTGCAAGATGTCATCGGCTGAGCCTTCGGCAATGATTGTCCCTTCACTGACAATATAGGCTTTTTCACAAATTGCCAACGTTTCTCGCACATTGTGATCGGTAATCAACACCCCAATACCTCGCTGTTTAAGTTGGGTAACCACTTCTTTAATATCACCCACAGAAATGGGGTCAACACCAGCAAATGGCTCATCAAGTAAGATAAATTTAGGATTGGCAGCCAACGCACGGGCAATCTCACAACGTCGCCGTTCACCACCTGACACGCTCATGCCCATGGAATGACGCACATGCTCAAGATGAAACTCAGCCATCAACTTTTCCAACGTTTGCTTTTGTTCGGCTTTATTTAAATCTTTACGAGTCTGTAAAATCGACAGGATATTGTCTTGAATGCTCAGTTTGCGAAAAATAGAAGCTTCTTGTGGTAAATAACCAATGCCATGACGGGCCCGCTCGTGCATGGATAAATGTGATAAACTCGTGCCAGCACCATGCTCAGAGTCCATCAACAGCACTTGCCCCTTATCCATTGGCACAAGTCCAACCACCATATAAAAGCTGGTGGTTTTGCCTGCCCCATTAGGACCTAACAGCCCCACCACTTGACCTTGACTTAACTCAAAGGACACATCTTTGACCACCCAGCGTTTGCCATATTGCTTGGCAAGATGACGAATGCTCAATTTGCTGATGGACTGATTGCTGATGAATTTGGCATCGCTTGTCATGTTGATGAGTGCCTTAGTTAGCGAATACTTTGGCGGTTGGTGGCTTCATTGGGTGGAAACACCAACTCAACCCGATGACCGCCACCAGCGGTTGCTTCAACATCGCCTGCTTTTAGGCTGTAGCGGATTTGGTTGCCTGAAAAGCTTGCCCCATTTTGGTTGAGTTTGGCATCACCTGTTAAAGTAACGATGCCTGTTACGGTGTTGTAGTCAATCTTATGGGCTTGTCCTTTAGCAAGTCCCTTATCTTTAGTAACGACTTGTTCCATCGTGGCAGGACGACCTGTGGCAACGGCAGAATCGATACTGCGGTTTTGTGACAGATGAACGGTGATGTTATCGGCAGTCATTTTAAATGTGCCTTGAGTAATGATGACATTGCCACTGTAACTGGTAACACCTGTGCTTTGTTTGTAAGTTGCCTTATCTGCCAATAAACGAATGGGTTGGTTGGCATCAGAGGGCAATGCCATCGCACTGATGGAAATACTTGATAAAACGGCCATACTTGATAAGCCAGTCGATAAAAACTGGCGACACAAACAGAACAATCGTAAAAAAAACGCTCGCAAAAATTCATTCATATCATTTACTCAACTTGCTCAAGTAAAGCAATTTGGCTTTATCAATTTGTCAATCACATCAATTTGTCAATCATCAATCAGTGTCTTACTGGCATTGACCTTATGTGTATCGACCTTATGTGTGTATTTAAAACAAGCTCTTATTTTGTCTGGGGCTTGGGTCAAACATCACTTCAATTTGCCCAAATTCAAACTCACCTGTGTTTAAGTTCGCTTGCATCGTCCCTGCGGTAAATGTGTTGTTGCCTTGGCTGATCTTAACGGGTTGATGACTGGTCAGCAGTTTATCTTTGCTGTTGCCCTCAAGACCATCACCCACCACCACGATATGTTGTTCACCGTTGGGCAGAATACCCATCAGCTGAAACCCTCCTGATATCTGTAAATTTCCCGTTTGCTGGTTCATGGTTGCCCTTTGGGCAGTCAGCTCATAAGCCTGCTCACCAGAGGTTTGCCAATCCATTTGCAACCCCTGAATACCATCAAGGTGGGTCTGCTCATCACGGGTTATTGACTCAGCTTGCAGTTGATATTCAGTCTCGCCAGCATCATTGGTTTGCATCGCTTGTATGTCGGTAACTTCAGTATCCACATTATTTTGGCTGATGCCCACTGGTTGTCGCATCTCCCCCACATCGTTAAATATCCAGACCGCAACGATGGCAATCAAAACCGCAATGATAAAAAAATATTTGTTATTCACAGTGTTTGGCTTATCAAAATCAATGAACTCACATGACCCTACTATTCATTCAATACCATCAATACCATTTATTTAATTAAATTTAATTAATCAAACATTTAATTAATCAAATTTTACAATCAAAACCATCATTCAAATTTTGCAATAAAATCTTGATAATGACCCGTGGCTTTTAATATCAAGTCGCACACCTCTCTGACCGCACCTTCCCCACTTGTGCGAGTGGTTACCATGTCCACTCGGTTAATGACTTCACGATGAGCATTGGGAACAGTGGCAGCAAATCCCACTGCCTGTAAAGCCTTGATGTCAGGCAAATCATCACCCATATAAGCACATTCATTAAGGCTGATGGGGCTGGACAAATTTGCCAACAACGCTTTACTTGCCAGCAATTCTTTTAGGGCAGTCAATTTGTCATCACGCCCTTGTAGCACATGAATAATATTAAGCTCATCGGCTCTTTTGGCGACCATGGGGCTGATGCGTCCTGTGATGATGGCAACGTGAATGCCATACTGATGCAATGCCGTGATGCCCAGGCCATCTTGCACATGAAACTGTTTGCTCTCAACACCATTGGCATCAAAGATAATCTTGCCATCAGATAAGATACCGTCAACATCTAATACCAACAGCCTAATGTTAGCGGCTTTTTTTAATAAATCTGTCATGGCAATCTCTTTGGCAATGTTTTTTAGTTAGGGATTTTTTAGTTAGGGGTTT
Source organism: Lwoffella lincolnii (assembly GCF_037201985.1). NCBI lineage: Bacteria > Pseudomonadati > Pseudomonadota > Gammaproteobacteria > Moraxellales > Moraxellaceae > Lwoffella > Lwoffella lincolnii. The sequence continues at coordinate 1,244,840 of NZ_CP147511.1, forward strand.
TTGGCTTAAGTTTTGTTTTTCTTGCTTAAGTTTTTTCTAAGCAGACATGGGTTAATGGGTTATTTTATCATGGGCTAAAATCAATGGCTGATATTCATGAATGACCAAACGGCTCACGCTAGCTAACCCCAGCTTGCAACAAGTCATGAATGGTGATGATGCCCAATAAATGTGCCATATCATCTAAAATCAACAGCTGACTGATGCCCTTTTCATTCATAATGGACAGAGCATCAGACGCACGAGTGTCTTTATTGACACACTTTGGCTCTTTGGTCATGATGTTACAGATGTGATGGTCAAGCTGAAGATTGCGATTAAGACTGCGACGCAAATCACCATCAGTAAACACGCCAACCACTCGGTTATTGTTATCAGTAATGACCGTCATTCCCAGTCGTCCACTGGTCATCTCAAACACCGCATCTTCCAAACTGGCATGTATTGACACCACAGGCAAATCATCACCTTGGTGCATTAAATCCGCCACAGTCAAGAGCAACTGACGCCCCAATGCCCCAGCAGGATGCGACAAGGCAAAATCTTCTGACGTAAAATCACGCGCGTGTACCAATGCCACCGCCAACGCATCACCCAATACCAATGTGGCTGTGGTGCTGGAAGTAGGGGCAAGCCCAAGGGGGCAAGCCTCTTCAGACTTGCCCAAAGTCAACGCAATGTCTGCTTCTTTGGGCAAAAATCCGCGCAAATCTCGACTGATGCTGATTAACGGAATGTTCAGTTTTTTTACCACGGGGATTAAGGTTTTGATTTCATCAGACTCACCTGAGTTAGAAATCGCCAACAACACATCACCTTTGACCAACATGCCTAAATCACCATGCCCAGCCTCCCCTGGGTGCATAAAAAAAGAAGGCGTTCCTGTTGACGCAAAGGTAGCAGCCATTTTGCGGGCGATATGACCTGATTTGCCCATGCCTGTTACCACCACTCGACCTTGACAACTCAAAATCGTTAAGCAGGCCTGTTCAAAACGCTCATCAATCTCCTCTGACAACAAGGACAAGGCAGATTGCTCCTTTTGAATGGCTTCTTTGGCATGGCGGATAAGATGGTCAGTATGGCAGGCGCTCATTGGGCATTAATCTCAATCATCAGTCATTAATCATCAGTCATTAATCTTCATCATCTTCGCCATTAAAATCATTGCTACTTGTCTCTTGAAAGCCTTTGCCCTCAAGGCGACTGGCATTGACATCAAATGGTTGATTAAATCCTCGCTCTTGACCAAAGCCACCATCAAACTTGCGATTATCAAGTTTACGTTCTTGAGCAAAACCCCCACGGTCAAAGCCACGCTCTTGGGCAAATCCACCTCTCTCAAAGCCACGCTCTTGGGTAAAACCGCCACGATTAAAGCCACGCTCTTGGCTAAAACCACCACGGTTAAAACCAGCATCATCGGCTTCACTTTGGTAAGCGCCATAGCCACCACTTTGATAACCAGATGATGACATCGCTGATGACTGAATGGTCGATGATTGCATGCCCATGGGTGAGGTGCCAGCGTTACGAGGGTTGCGTGCAGGGACAACGGTAGAGATGGCGTGCTTATAGACCATTTGACTCACGGTGTTTTTAAGTAGCACCACATATTGGTCAAATGATTCAATATGACCTTGTAGCTTGATTCCGTTTACCAAGAAAATAGAAACTGGAATGCGATCTTTACGCAAACTGTTTAAAAAAGGGTCTTGCAAGGTTTGACCTTTTGACATTATTATTCTCCAACATTGGACGATTCATATTCTAAAAGATGGCAACTTTAAAAGATAACAACTTTACTTTAAAAGACAATAACAACACGCTTACCTTGTTCCGTCAACGCTTAACATCATCTTATGACATGATGATGGTAACAGTGATGATAAAAATGATAAATAAAAAAATGATAAATAAAAATGGTAGGAAAAAACCGACCGCTCATTATAATAAGCGTCTTTAAAAATTCTTTAGGGTTTTCATTAAAAAATTACCCAAATATCAACCTTTAACATAATTTTTGTTGTATTTGTTCTATGGACGTAAACGTCATGATGGTTTTTATGCCGTCATGAACAGACATGGCATCAGATGACATAATCAGCTTGTTTAACCAAGTATATTGTCGCTTTGCTAATTGCCTTGTGGCATATAATGCCTTATTTTTTATATCTTGACAAGCCAACACGTCATCAGCAGTGATGCAAGGGGGATTTGACATGTTTGGCAAGCCTTTAAAATGGGCCCGATGATGTTTTAACAGCTCAGATAAATCATGTTCGTTCAGATGCTGGTCAGTGGGCAGATGCGTTAATAACCACTGAATGGGCATCAGCTGTGTCATGGTATCTGATGCGACCAATAACTTGCCTTGTGTGTCTGTCCAAATTAAGCCCAACTGCATTAAGCCATCTATGGCTTGTCGATAACCCACACATCGCATCGATGGTAGGTTATTGTGTAATGGGTATTTTTGGATTAACCGCACCACTTCAAAAATCAGCCCCTGTTGCCACATTTGCTCCAATCGCCTTTGGATACGCTCATATAACCACGCTCGCTCAGGAATCACCGCAAGCCCTAGCCATGCTTGATTTGGTTGATTTGCCAATGCCATTTTGGGCAGTTGTTGCCAATGGCTGATGGGTTTATTCGTCTGTTCATACACTTCAATCGCACGAGTGATGCGTTGGCTGTCGGTGGCATTGAGCCTATGAGCGGTGATGGGGTCAATGGTTTGTAAATATGTATACAGATTGGCCAAACCTTCTGTTTTTAGCCACTGGGCAACTTTTGTACGCACTTCAGGCTCACTGTCAGGCACAGCGGATATGCCGTCAAATAACGCCATATAATACATCATCGTGCCACCCACCAAAAAGGGCAGTTTGCCGCGCTGATGGATTTGCTCAATCAATCTTTGCACATCTGCCACAAAACTCGCCACACCATAGCTGTCAGTGGGTGGCATGATATCAACCAAATGATGCGGATAACGCATCAGTTCATCAGCCGTTGGTTTGGCAGAACCAATATTCATATCTTGATAAATCAATGCCGAGTCCACTGAGATTAATTCAAAACGACCTGTCTGATAAAGCTGATGGGCAAAGTCAGTTTTGCCACTGGCAGTCGGTGCAAGTAAACATAACACCGCATTGTCTTGTTTAATAAAGTCCTTTAGCCCATCGACTGGTAAGGAAGTATTGGCGGTCAGTAACTTGGTAACATGATGGTTTGTCATAATAAAACTGTCAAAATAAACGCTGTCTTATGATTAACCCATTAATGAACTGTGTTTTGTATCAGCAACTGATGCAATGTTGCTTCACCAGTTAATCTGGCAATCAAACTTTGTGAATCATGACAGTTTTGCGTCAATATCAATGTTTGTTGATGCCATAATAATTGCCAAGGCACATGCTCTGTCGGTAATCGCAATCGTTTGTCATTAATGAATAATAAAGAATGATTCATTTGATTTTGCCAAGAGCAGTCAATCAACCGCCATACCCTATTGATGACAAGATGAGACAATAAGCTTGCACTTAGCCGATAAATCACACTTAATGCGATGGGGTCATCATCAGTGTTTAAAGGATTAAAATTAACTGAATAGTTAAGGTTAGCTGAATAATGAGAGTTAATTGGTGAATCAGACACATGACTCAGCTGATAGATGGCATGTGGGCTATTGACTTGAGCCATACCAGATGGTCGTTTGTCATATGACTTAGAGAAATTAGATGACTTAAAATAACTGCTTTGTGCAGGTTGGCTTATCAGTGTGCGAGTTTGTTCTAAAGCAGATTGTGGGGCAGATTGTGGCGGTATGTCCGATGTTGTGTTTGGCTGTTGTTTTGGCTGAATTGATGGTTTGCGTGAATGTTGTTTATTTGAATGTTGTTTGTGTGGCTGTGGTTGGCAAAGTTGCGTTTTATCAAGCTGATTTAAACATTTACTAAGACAATCATGCAGATGGGTATTGATGACACTTAATGCCTGAATATGAATGGTTTGCTTACTTGGGTGAACATTCACATGACAAAGCTCAGATGGCAACACAAAATAAACAGCATAACTGATGGATTCGGCATCAACGCCTTGTGCGGTTAGCGTTTGGCGAATTTGTTGGCTGATGCTGGGCAATTTAATCAAGCGGTGATTGACGTATATCAGACGCTCACATTTGGCGGTTGTTGACTGCCAAAGCCAGCCCACAAGATATGACGATTCATCAGTATTTTTAGAGAGGCGGGGTAAATAAGATGATAATGGGTGATAAAAGGGCAACAAACGAGCCCAGGACAAATCCAAAACCTGTTGTAAACGGGTTAAATAAGCAGTAAATGCAGTAAACAATGTGCCTTGCTGATGCTCATCAATCATTGGACTTAGGCAGTTGATGTGTTTTTGATTGTCAGTGTGTTTTTGATGACAAGTGAGCGTAACCGCTTGTAGTTGTTGTCGGCATTTGCCATCATGATACAAACGTAAGGTCATGGCAGGATAAGCAGTGGCAATGCCCTTAACCACCGTTTCAATGTGTTGGTACTCTGTGGCGATGTTTTTAAGATTGGCACGGCGAGCAGGCACATTAAAGTATAAATCTTTGACCGTCACTTGTGTGCCACGTTGATACACACAAGGCACAATGTCAGGCGTATCACCAATCACCCCAGTAACCAGCAGTCTTCTCCCTACCCCTGTGTCATCGGCACTGCTGATGATACAGACTCGTGATACCGCCACAATAGATGCCAATGCTTCACCCCGAAAGCCTAACGTGGTAATCCCATGCAGGTTTGCCACATCAGCAACCTTGCTGGTGGCATGACGAGTCACCGCCATGCTCATGTCTTCAGGCAAAATGCCTTGTCCATTGTCCACCACTTCAATCATACCCATACCACCTTGAGTGATGCGAATTTCAATCACATCTGCCCCTGCATCAATGGCATTTTCAAGCAACTCTTTCACCACTGATGCAGGGCGTGTAACCACTTCACCTGCTGCCAGTTGATTGATAAGCAAGGGTGAGAGTTTTTCAATACGATTGGGGCGATTAGGTTGCAAAATGAATGGTCACTTCTCGATGGTTAGTTTGGGCATCATTCTCAAGGCGTTTAATATCAATGATGACATTTGGCTTGGTCAAATAACCTTCGGCACGGCTTGCCCATTCAATAATTACCAGTGAGTTTGGTTCATCTTGATATTCATAAAAGCCAATAAAATCCAATTCTTCCGGGTCGTCTAATCGGTATAAATCGGCATGATAAACAGGCTTGATTGTGCCATCTGCTTGGCAAATTCGATATGGCTCAACCAGTGTAAAAGTTGGACTTTTCACCGCACCAGCATGCCCCATTGCTTGTAACCAGTAGCGTGTGAGCGTGGTCTTGCCTGCCCCCAAATCACCCGATAGCCACACACTGCCTGTGATGTTCATTTGAGCAAGATTATGGGCCAGAGCTTGAGTGTCAGTTTCTGATGTGAGAATGAGTGTTTTATTGACCATTTAACTTGTATTAACTTTAATTTAATTGATATTAACTTTAATTTGCATTGACTTGCAATGAGACGGTTGGATTGACAAATTTTTCGCCGTGTATCAGTTTATCATACATCAACGGGTCGCTCCATTCGGCTTTAACCGCATCGCTAAAGTCAAAATCAGTCAACCTTAGCTCGCCCATTTGTGCGTTTAACACATCATCTTCAAAACATTGGGCATAACCAGTGGCGGTTTCATGGGCAATCACCGAATACACTGACACATCAGCTTCACCGTTTTGCATGTGGGTTTGTTCTAATATCTGTTTTGCCCAAAAAAATATCACTCGACTAAACTGCTCTGCTGATGGCGACACAGGCAGGCTTACCCAACGATTGCTAAATTTTTTACAAGCATCGATATAGTCTGAATCGTCTTTATTCCAAAAACAAATGGCATGGTCAAAACTGTCAATGATGTCCTTGATGGACGATTTTAATAAACCAAAATCATACACCATCTGCCCATGGTCAAGGCGATGGGCTTGTAAAATCAATTCAATCTGATAACTATGCCCATGAATGGAATATTTACATCGTTCTGAACTACAGTTTCGCACAATGTGGGCATTTTCAAATTTAAACAGTTTTCGGATACGCATGATTCTTCTCTATTTTAATTGACCTGATTACTTATTAATTTTAAGTGCATTATCATGATGACATTGTCATTAGCACACTGTCATTTATCATCACACTGTCATTGTGCATTTATCGCTTTAGTAAAAAAATCACTCACCATTCGGTATTGGCTGGCAGTGGAGTCTTCTTGATACATCACATCACGAAACGCATTGGCATTGGGAATGCCTGTGGTGTACCAAGCAATGTGCTTACGAGCGATGCGACAGCCTGAATATTCACCATAGAAGCCATACAGCTCTTGTAAGTGAGTCAGCACGGTGTCCCGAATGACGCTCAGGCTAGGGGCAGTTGGCATCGTACCATGGCTTAGATAGTGATGAATGTCAGCAAATATCCAAGGGTTACCTTGGGCTGCTCTGCCTATCATAATGGCATCGCATCTTGTTTGTTCAAAAACTTGTAATGCTTTTTTAGGGCTGTCAATATCACCATTGGCAATCACAGGAATGCTTAGGCTATCTTTAACTTGCTTTATCAGCTCATAACGAGCATGACCAAGATACTTATCTTCACGAGTACGCCCATGAATGGCAATGGCAGCAATGCCTGCTTGCTGGGCCAATTGTGCCACTTGCATGATGTTTTCTTGCCCATTGGCATAGCCAAGGCGAGTTTTTAAAGTAACTGGTACATTAGACTTTTGTGCTGTATTAACCACAGCGTCCAGCAGTCGTTTAACAAGGTTTTCATCTTGTAACAGTGCTGACCCTGCCATTTTCTGACACACCTTTTTGGCAGGGCAACCCATGTTAATATCCACGATTTGAGCCCCATTATCAATCTGAAACTGGGTGGCATCAGCCAGTTTATCAGGGTCTGCCCCTGCAATTTGGGCAGATATGGGAGCAATTTCACCGTTAAAGTTCGCACGATATAAAGATTTTTTACGAGCGTATAAAGCAGTATCTGCGATGATCATTTCACTGACCGCATGTCCTGCTCCAAAAGATTTACACAAACGGCGAAATGGGTTATCTGTAACGCCAGCCATTGGGGCAACAATCAAACGATTGTCTATGGCTTGATTGTGAATATTTAAGGGAGTCAGTAAAAGATGTGGGGTTAACCGCTTAACAGACACAGATGTCATTTGGTCATTTACAGATGTCATTGAATGCTAATGAAAAATACACGTGAAAAATTGGCCACTTATTTAACCACTTATAAAGAATAACGGCATATTTTAACACACCCATGCTGGTGTGTGTGCGTTGCCTTTTTAAATCGTTGCCTTTTTAAATCATTGTTAAATCATCATAAACCATCAGCAAGCAGATGAGCAGAATTTTGCTATTTTTTGCTATTTATTGGCAATTCATATATGCTATGCTGATGGCATCATTGTCTGATATCTAAACATTAACCAAATCATAAAAGGCACACCATGTTTGACATCAAATCCTTGTTTACTGAAACCGTCGAAAAAATTGTTGAAAAAAAAATCTTGGACGTCGATGATTATGTGTTTATGCCTGAACGCTTTGACATCACCACCAATGGCGGTAAGTTAAGCTGTGTGCTAAACACCACAGGTCGGGTGGATTTTTTTTATAGCAAAGGTGGCATCACCGAGGTTAAATCTGCCATTCGTAAAAATCCGTTCACGTCCTTTGAGCAAGAGTTGGCTTATGGGGTCTATGATGACATTGTTGAAGATTTAATCACAACAGTAGATAAAATCATCTCGGGCAAATCCAAATATTTTTATAAAAAAGTGTTGCCCAGCCAGCCCTAACACACATCAATCCTAAATTGATTCAATCGCATCAGCAAGCTGTCTTGCCAGTTGTGCCAAGCTGTCAGCGTCGGCTTGTTCTCCTGCGTGTTTACCAAGCTTATGAACATGGGTGGGAATCAGATGTGTGTGGTAATGAAAGACACTTTGACCTGCTTGTTCGCCATTTAACTGCATTTGTACAATGCCTGTGCATTTAAGCACTTGCCGTTGGGCTTTCATGACTTTTTTGGCTGTTTTTATCACCGCTAAGGCATCATCTGCTGGTAAATCAGTCAACTCAGTTGCTTGACATTTAGGAATGATAAGCACATGTCCGTAAGCTTGTGGCATCACGTCCATAAATGCCAGTGTTTTATCATCTTCATAGACGGTGTGATTGGGAATGTCACCACGTAGAATTTTTGCAAAAATATTGTCATCATCATAAACTGGCATGATATTATCCTTTTTTTTGTGTCATGATTTTACGTTAAAACCATTTCACGTTAAAATTGCTTTACGTTCATGTTTTTACGTTAAATATGTTTTTACGTTAAATATGAAATGGTTCATGTCTAACATGGGGTATTTGACGTTGAGCATTTAAGACTCACAAAATCATACCACCAAATCAATCAGATGTTTACCCTTTTATTCATAAACTTATCATAACCTTAAATTCACATAATGAATGCCATAATCACAACCACCAATAAAACCGCAACCACCGATGAAACTGTCAGTAAACACGCCAGTGAATTGGGTCATGATTTATTGTCATTGCTATTAACCCCACAGACATCTTGGCAAGTGCATAATTGTAAAGTCACAGAACGCATCTGCCATCAACATGGGAGATTGCCATTTTTGTATCATTATGACCAATTAGACGATGAGCAAAAACAACAGTATCCACTCACCCCTGCTTTATTAAGCCAGTTTAATCAACCCATGACAGCAGATGATGCCAAACAGTTGTTGGCAAATACATATGGCATTCACGATGACATCAGTGATATTAACAGTAATGACATGAACAGCGGCGACATTAGCCACATGTTCAACATTGTCAATCCTTGGTTTGTGCGTGTCGCAGGCTCAGCGGTCTTATATCAGCCAGAGTTATTATTGGCATTACGGTTGCATTGGCAGAGTAGCACTCAACCGTTGCAACCCATCTATTGCCAAGAACAAGACACCGCCTTAAGGCTTGCCATTGATGGCTGGTCATTGTATGGTCGGGTTGATGTGTTGTATCAAGGCAATCTGCCGTTAAGTCTGAATATGACATCTGGTGATGGTGATACGCTAAGCCATCTGATTCCCAAGTCAGGGGCATATCAGCTGCTGCCCACACATTATGCCATCAGCTTATTAACCGAACTTAACGAAAACCTGAACGCCTTGTTTATGTTAGACAATGCCATCAAAACCAACGTGTTATGAATGACAACATTGTCATTATTCACATTCACATTATTTAGATTATCCACATTCACCCCATTAACAGGATTAACACAGGATTAACGCCATGACTGATGACAACAAGACACATGCCATTGACTATCGTTCAAAAACTTCCACCGCAGGTCGCAACATGGCAGGGGCTAGGGCTTTGTGGCGTGCCACTGGCATGACCGATGCTGATTTTCAAAAACCCATCATCGCCATTGCCAATTCCTTTACCCAATTTGTTCCGGGGCATGTGCATCTTAAAGACATGGGGCAATTGGTCGCTCGTGAGATTGAAAAGGCGGGCGGGGTGGCAAAAGAGTTTAATACCATCGCTGTTGATGATGGCATTGCCATGGGACATTCAGGCATGCTCTATAGCTTACCAAGCCGTGATTTGATTGCTGACAGCGTAGAATATATGGTCAATGCCCATTGTGCTGATGCTTTGGTGTGTATCAGTAATTGCGATAAAATCACCCCCGGTATGTTGATGGCGGCGATGCGTCTTAATATTCCAACGATTTTTGTCTCTGGCGGCCCAATGGAAGCTGGCAAGGTACTCGCCAGCACTTTGGTTGATGGCAGTAATGTGCATGAAACGGTGGTCAATGACCAAGGGCAATCCATTCGCAAACTTGACCTTGTTGATGCCATGATTGACGCAGCAGATGATTTGGTCAGTGATGGTGATGTGCAAACGGTAGAAAACTCGGCTTGCCCCACTTGTGGCTCTTGCTCAGGTATGTTTACCGCCAATTCCATGAACTGTTTGACCGAAGCGTTGGGGTTGTCATTGCCCGGTAATGGCTCACTGCTGGCAACCCATGCCAAGCGTCAAGAGCTGTTTTTAAAGGCGGGGCGAATGATTGTTGAGATTACTAAGCGTCATTATGAACAGGGTGATGACAGTGTTTTGCCACGCTCAATTGCCACCAAATCCGCCTTTGAAAACGCCATGAGCTTAGACATCGCCATGGGCGGGTCAACCAATACCATTTTGCATCTGCTGGCAGCAGCCAATGAAGCGGGTGTGGCGTTTAAGATGGCAGACATTGACCGTCTGTCTCGCTTGGTGCCTTGCCTATCAAAGGTTGCCCCTGCCACCCAAAAATACCACATGGAAGATGTGCATCGTGCTGGCGGTGTGATGGGCATATTGGCAGAGCTTGACCGTGCAGGATTGTTAGATACCAGCCTGCCCACCGTACATAGCCCCACCCTAAAAGACGCATTGGCAACTTGGGATGTGATGAATCCTGATAATACGCAAGCTCGTGCTTTATACATTGCCGCCCCAGGTGGCGTACGCACCACCCAAGCCTTTAGCCAAAACAAAGAGTATCCAAATCTTGACTTAAACCGTGAAAGTGGCTGTATCCGTGATGTGAAACATGCCTACTCACAAGATGGCGGTTTGGCGGTGTTATTTGGCAACATTGCTGAGCGTGGTTGTGTGGTAAAAACTGCAGGTGTCGATGACAGTATTTTGACATTCACAGGCAAGGCGCGTGTGTTTGAAAGCCAAGATGACGCCGTTGAAGCCATTTTGGCAGACCAAATCATTGCAGGTGATATTGTCATCATTCGTTATGAAGGCCCAAAAGGCGGGCCGGGCATGCAAGAGATGCTCTACCCCACCAGCTACCTAAAGTCTAAAGGGTTGGGTAAAGCGTGTGCATTATTGACCGATGGGCGTTTTTCAGGTGGCACATCAGGCTTATCCATTGGACATGCCAGCCCAGAGGCCGCTGAAGGGGGTGCGATTGGTTTGGTAGAAGACGGCGACACCATTCATATTGACATTCCCAACCGCACCATCAACTTGGCGGTTGACCCCGCAGAGCTTCAAAAACGCCGTGAAGCGATGCAAGCGCGTGGCAAACATGCGTGGAAGCCTACCAATCGCATTCGCCATGTGTCCCAAGCCTTGCGTGCCTATGCAGCAATGACCACCAGTGCTGACACAGGGGCGGTCAGAGATGTCAGTCAGGTGGAGAGATGACATGATGGTTACCTAATTATTACATTGGTGGTTTTACAGTCACGAAATAAAAAATATTGCCCTAATGTTAGGGCAATATTAATCATACCATTTTTAACTTACCCCACTTCAACTTACCCAATTACCCGACAAGATTAAGAAACTGGATATGGATAGACTTTCAATTCTCCAGTAGTAGGCAAATCTATCCATTGACCTAACACCAAATGGTTGGCTTTATTTTTTGGTAAAGCATAAAACTGCAACGGTACGTCAGGTAAATTGAGCATTTGCACTGATGATTTTGCTTTGTCAGACAACGGAATGCCATATACAGTGTATAGATGTTTTAAATCATAGCCTAAAATGACTGAGCTTAATATATAATCCAGTTCGGGATTGCTAAAATCACTTTTATCATACGCACCAAGACCAAAGGCTTTTTTATCCGCCATACTGGCCTTACTTAAATCCATTTTCCCCACCAAACGGTCGCCAATGCTCAACAAAGCAAAGTATGAAAATACACCATTGCTATCAGGCTTGGCTTTTTTATCAATAAGCTTGGTAAATAAAAATGCCTGTTGCATTAAAAAAGCTCGTTTGCCGTTGTTATTTTGATAGCCATCACCATCCCAGATATTTTTTTCCACCTGCTTTCGAAGTGCTTCATCTGTCAATTTCATCTTTCTGGCATTGTTTATCTGTTGATAAATCTGCCAATGGGCAAAGTTATCAGCTTTATGTGTATTTTCTATTCCCAAGCCCTCAAACTGTCTTAATTCACTCAAACCTGCCAAATGATTGTTATCACATTCCACCAAGCAACCAATCGTCTTGCCCGTATGAGAACTTTTGAATGCCACAGTCATGGTTCTTTGTACCGTATTATGCCCAAGCTCATGAGCATATCCCCATCCAAAATTGATGGCAGCATAACCATCAATTGGTTGACCTGAGCATAAAAAGCCACACTGAGCCACATAACCGACAAAGTGCTGAATGTCTTTAGGATTATGCACATTGCCAGTACAGTCCCAGCCCAACTGTTGACAACGTTGGGTAGTAATGGAGCTAAGTGGTTGGTTATTGTAACCTAATGCCAATTGGTTACTAGTAAAGATGTAATTTTGAATATTATCAACATAATTTTTTACCGATTTTTTGCCAATGGCTTTCTTGGCATAACCAATTGTCTGCTGAATCTCACCGCCATTTAGCTTGATGGTATTCCAACCAAAACGACCATCTGCCAATGCTTGATCTGCTTGAGCAATTTGAGCAGTGGTCATCGGCTTGGTGTAATCATAGTGAGCGTATTTAGCAACCCCCTTAACTTTTAAGGTGATGGTTTGATTGGCTTTTGCCCTATCGTATTTTAGTACCAAAGGCCCACCATATGGACTGCTAAATTGTACAGTACCTAAAGTACTCATGGCATGATAATTTAGTGGAATGCTGGGGCTATTAGGTTTAAGCGGTCTGACATAACCATTAAACGGTGAGCCATTAGCACGAATAAAACTGGTCTGCACCGCAAGCCTTGCTCCATTAGCATTAACCACTTGTATTTGAACAGGTTTACCCATGATGCTAGCACGTCCAATCATGGTATAACCTGAGTCCTGTGGTAAGGTGATGTCAATGGTCTCCCAATCTGTACTTACCGCAATATCTTTGGCAGCAGCTGGCATGTACTCACCTGCTCCCTTGATAACAGGAGTTTGATGTTCTCTAAGATAATCAACCCATGTATCTGCCAAATAAGTCTGCATAAATATTTGGGCATTCTTGGGCTTTTGACCTTGATAGGTGGCACTGGTCCGATAGCTGTCTGACAATAATACAAGCTTTCGCCATAAGGATTCTGAGCGGTTACTGACTTTACTGCCATTATTATCAGTAAAGATACTTTGTCCCAGTCGGTTAAGTGATGAAAGATGGTTAATACTCAAGGCAGTAACGATAGGGTGATTAGCATTAACCACACTGCTATCTTTACCCTCTGCAATGTCAATGGCTTGGGATAATCTGTTTAGAGAATCAATTTTTTGCCAAAAATCATTAATACTGCTTTGTGAACTCTTCAGCTCTGCTGGCGAACGAAAATAATTGCCTGCATAATCATCAGAACCATACCCTAGTGTTTTACCTAATGCCACCGCTGATGAGCCTTGATTCCAGTTATTGCCTAAATACAATACACCTTTACCTTTCTTCATCAGCATTTGACTGAGGGTCGCCCCATGCGTGATACTCTCATTACCATGACCAAAAACCACCACATCTGCTTGCGATAAGCAAGCATCTGTTAACTCCCGACAAGTTACCACAGTGGCAGAGACATTATCTAAACCATCAAGATAAGCTTTAAATTGTTTGATGTCATAGTTAACACCAGCAATTTTAAGCTTGATGGGACGGTTCTTATCCACATGACCTGTCGCTAACCAACGCATGGCATTATCCAAAATAGGGCGATGTTGAGTATGTTGCCCTTGATTTACTGCCGAAATAATGTCGGTGGCATAGCTTAAACCACGCCCATCATAAGCAGTTGATAACATTGCCAAATTAAGCCCCTTAGAACCTTGCAGTAAAGGAATGACAACTGCAGAATTGGTTGGATAAAATGGCACAGTACGATTGGTAAGTTGCAACGTCTGGTCTAACGGCTGGCTATCGGCAGTAAGTATTTGATTTAGAATGTTTTTTTGGTCATTTCTGATGGCGTTTAAAGATTCTTTGATATCAGCTATCAACACCACTCGATCTTGAGCTTGCAAGATGCTGGCATCACCTGTTTTCAAGGCATTTGCTATGCGAGTGGCAGATGTGGTAGTAGGAACAGTAACTATGGGCTTAGTTGGAGTTACTGACTTAACCGGATTTTTTGGGGTCGTGGGCTTGGTTATGATTTTACCATCTGTTTTACTTTCAATGGGCGTTGTAGCTTCTTGTTTTCTAAGATTGGTTGATGCATGAGTTGATATGGTTTCTTCTGTAGACTTTACAGATTTTGATGAACTGTCATCACCACAACCAACGGCAGATAAACTCAGTACAGCAACCACCAATAACGATATTTTTTTTTGAGCAAACAACATAGGTAACATGGTCAATTTCCAAAAACCAGCCGATAAATATCGGTACATTTAAATAGATAATCAATAAATTTTCATGCTTAAAATATGTTAATAAAATTAAACATTTTTCAATCAGTAGTAATTATAAGATGAAGATATATTTTTAGAATAAAAAAGATGACATAACATCATAACCAAGTTATGAACGGTTAACAAAGCTTACAGAATCCATCATGACCATATTTATGATTTTACTCGTCATCTGTCGCCATCATTCACCATTGGCATGATATAATGGCATCATTTTTTACCCTTGTATTTATCCTTGTTGTATCTTAGGAGAGCCTTGTGAGCCAACCATCATCTTCTGCCACTCAAATGACATCAGCACAAATTCGCCAAGCCTTTATTGACTTTTTTGTCTCAAAACAGCATGCCCATGTCCCCTCATCAAGTCTCATTCCACACAATGACCCCACGCTTTTATTCACCAATGCAGGCATGAATCAGTTTAAAGATACTTTTTTGGGGTTAGAAAAGCGCGACTATGTGCGTGCTGTGTCATCACAAAAGTGCGTGCGTGCTGGCGGTAAGCATAACGACCTTGATAATGTGGGCTACACCGCTCGCCATCATACTTTTTTTGAGATGCTGGGCAATTTTAGTTTTGGTGATTATTTTAAAAAGGACGCCATTGCCTTTGCGTGGGAATTTTTAACCGATGAAAAATGGCTTGCCCTGCCAAAAGACCGTCTTTATGTGACTGTTTATCACACCGATGATGAAGCCTTTGATATTTGGCACAAAGACATCGGTCTGCCCCAAGAGCGTATCATTGCCATTGGCGATAATAAAGGCGGGGCGTACCAGTCCGATAACTTTTGGATGATGGGGGATACAGGCCCTTGTGGTCCTTGCACAGAGATTTTTTATGACCATGGTGAGCATATTTGGGGCGGTCTGCCCGGCACGCCTGACGAAGATGGCGACCGCTATATTGAGATTTGGAACTGCGTCTTTATGCAGTTTAACCGCCAAAAAGATGGCACAATGCAGCCACTGCCCAAGCCATCGGTTGATACAGGCATGGGGCTTGAACGCATCAGTGCCATCATGCAAGGGGTGCATGGCAATTATGAGACTGATATTTTTACCAAGCTGATGACAAAGGCGGTCAACATCATTGGCTTGCCAACCGACACCGACATTCAAAATGAGCCATCTTTAAAGGTGCTTGCTGACCACATTCGTTCGGTGGCGTTTTTGATTGCTGATGGGGTTATCCCAAGCAATGAAGGGCGTGGCTATGTGTTGCGTCGCATCATTCGCCGTGCGGTGCGTCATGGCAACAAACTTGGGGCAACAGATGCGTTCTTTTATCAGCTGGTTCACCCACTTGCTGACATCATGGGCGATGCCTACCCCCAACTGCGTCATGAACAGCACAAAATTGAACAAGCGATTTTAAAAGAAGAAGAACAATTTGCCAAAACATTATCGCAAGGGCTAAAACTGCTGTCGCAAGAATTGGACAGCTTGCAACAAGGCGATGTCTTAGCAGGTGAAACGGTGTTTAAATTATATGACACCTATGGTTTTCCTGCGGATTTGACAGCGGACATTGTGCGTGAAAAAGGCATCACCATTGACGAGGCGGGCTTTGAGATGAGCATGGCAGAGCAACGTGCAAGGGCGCGTGAAGCAGGCAAATTTGCCATGGATTATCACGCTCTCATTCAAGTAGACAGTGCCACCGAATTTTTGGGCTATGAACGGCTTGATAATGACAGCACCGTGATTCATCTTTATCAAGATGGCAAGGCGGTTGATACGCTGGCAGAAGGTGATGAGGGCGTGTTAATCCTTGATAAAACCCCATTTTATGCCGAAAGTGGCGGACAGGTGGGTGAGCTTGGCGAAATCAGCACCGAATCTGGCGTATTTGATGTGTTAGACACCCAAAAATCAGGACAAGCCATCATTCATCATGGGGTGGTAAAAATGGGGCATATTAACCGCAACCAGTCAGCGACCGCCCAAGTGGCAAGTCAGGTGCGTGCGTCCAGTGCCAAAAACCATTCCGCCACTCATTTGCTACACGCCGCTTTACGCACCATATTGGGCGATGGGGTTAGCCAAAAAGGCTCAATGGTGAGCAGCGATTTGCTTCGTTTTGATTTTTCATATGACAAACCATTGACCGAACAAAACATCAGCCAAATTGAAACCATGGTAAACCAACAAATATTGGCCAACACCCCTGCCCATGTTGAGATTTTGGACATTGACAGTGCCAAAAACAAAGGGGCGATGATGCTCTTTGGCGAAAAATACGGCGATACGGTGCGTGTGCTGTCCATGGGTACAACCGATAAAGATGGCAAACCATTTTCCATTGAACTGTGTGGCGGTCTGCATGTGACTCGTACAGGAGATATTGGGCTGTTTAAAATCATAAGCGAACAAGGCATTTCAGCAGGCATTCGCCGTATAGAAGCCGTTACTGGCATGGGAGCGGTTCACTATGTGCAACAAGGCGATAAGCAATTAAACCAACTTGCCAATCAGTTTAAAGCCAAACGCCATGAAATTGCCCAGCGTGTGGCACAGTTGAGCGACAAAAACCGTCATCTGGAAAAGCAAATTGAACGGCTAAACCAAAAACTTGCCAGCCTGCATGCCAATTCATTGACGGACAACCTAAAAGACATTCATGGTCAAAAAGTACTGATTGCCACGGTCAATGGCATGGATAATAAAGCATTACGCACCTTATCAGATGACATGAAATCAAAACTGGCTGATGGCATTGTGATACTGGCAAGCGTTTATACGGCAGACGGTGAAGATAAAATCGCCATGACCGCAAGCGTGGGCAAGCACTTAACAGGCAAAATCAAAGCAGGCGACATCATCAAGCACCTAAGCGAAAACTTAGGCGGCAAAGGTGGCGGCAAACCAGACTTTGCCCAAGGGGGTGCAACCGATGTGGCGAACCTGCCAAAGCTGATGACTGGCTTGACAGATTGGATTGGGGAGAAATTGGGTTAATGGCTTAAGAGCATAACAACCTTAATGCACACGATGATAAGTGATAAAAAATTAGAACCTGCATTCACAACATCACGCTTTAAAGTTTTGTTTTAAGACTTGCCAATATATTTTTGCTTTTGCATGACCCCTTTATAACTTGGGGGCTAAATCTTGCTTTTCTGCGTCAAAAACTTGCTTGATAGAATGACCATCAACCTGTATTTTTTCCTTGAAAAGCTGGTGATTTATCACATTTTTCATCGCAAAGATGTTGTGAATACAGGTTCTTAAATCGTGTACAAAACAAGCCAAACATAGAATTCTGATTTGGTTTTATATTAATTTTAGTTGGGTAATGATTTGATACTGGTTTGGCAAAGGAAATGCTATGAATGGTGTTTTGATTCATTTATTTGATTTTGATTTAGACGTTGTCATCACCCATACAGTGCAGATGGTGATTGCTTTTGTGCTGGTGTTGCCCATTGGCTATCATCGTGAAAACAGCTCACAAAGCATCGGTCTGCGAACTTTTCCATTGGTCAGTCTTGCCAGTTGTGGATTTACGTTAATTGGCTTAGAGTTGCTCATTGGTCAAGACGATGGTGCTGCTGGCGAAATCCTTGGTGGTGTCATCGGTGGTGTGGTAACAGGCATTGGTTTTATTGGTGGTGGGGCAATTTTAAAACAAGATGGCATGGTTGAAGGCACATCAACAGCGGCAGCGATTTGGTCAGCTGGTTGTATTGGCGTATCCGTTGCCATGGGACGATTGGAGCTTGCTGTCATATTAAGTGTGTTTACATTCTTGGTTTTTTATTTTGTCAGTCCACTAAAATCTAATTTGGAAGATAATAAAGATGGTGTTTGATAAATTCACATTACGAAAATCACGGTCAAAGCCATTCAATAAATGGGCTATTAACAATTAAAAAACGCTTACCGACTGACAATCAAACGTTTTTTTAAAAGAAAAATTTATTGAAAATGTTGACAGTTGGCTAGAATATCAAACATCACAAAAATTTATTTTTCTTGATGCGGTTTGCCATACTGCCACACATAATACGCCACACACACCGCTGAGATGATAATCACAGGCAATGCCAATGCCAAAAATTCATAATGCAAATATAAATACACACCAACCACCCCACCGCCACAAAAGCTATACCAAATCATCGCTTGCAACAGCAACATTTTTTTATTGATTTGTCTGCCAGCCAGCCAGTTACCTATCGCCGACCCCATATCAGATGTCAAGCCCGTCAGATGTGTGGTGCGTATCACCGCCCCGCTGTAGGTGGCAACCATGGAATTTTGTAACCCACATGCCATGGCGGCAAATATTTGCCCTGCCACATGATGCAACAAAAATAATGCCAAACTCACCATCAGTAAGATTGCTTCTATCAGCAATGCCACCCCATACCGTCGCCCTTCTTGCAACGAGTTGCGACCGACAATAAAACCACTCATCACCGAACCAAACAAAAACGCCAACAGCACCGCACATATCATCAGCAAGGTCATATGGTCTTGTTTGGCAAATGCAGACGCAAATAAGGTAACATTACCCGTAACATGCGACACGGACAAATGAGTAAAGCCTATCAATGCCGTGCTGTTGACACAACCCGCATTAAACGCCAGCAGACAACCGCCATATAATATCCACTTGGGTAGTTTATTAATCATAAGCTGTTAGAAATGTCAAACCCCACTCGCCTGCCGTTTAAAAAACCGCATCACTGGTTTAATTTGACCAATCAAGCTCACCGCCTCACTTCGCACATATTGCACAGGACGCAACTGGCTGGCAAACAGCCAATTTATCATCGAAAAACTGTGCATCATCATGGCATTGTTGGCGTACCGCTCTCGCTCATAGCGTTGCAGTGTGGCAAATTCTGCCCATAACTTGCCCCCCGACCGCTTAAAGTCTGTTTGCAATACCGCTGTCAATGCCATGATGTCCAGCATACCTAAGTTTAGCCCCTGCCCTGCCAATGGGTGTACACCATGAGCAGAATCACCAACCAGCACAAGATTGGGCTTGGCATAGCCATTGGCGTGTTGAGCAGTCAGTGCAAAGCTGGCAATAGAGTCAATTTGCTCAATGTTGCCCAATTCATAACCACTGGCAAAAGCAAGCTCTTTGGCAAGTTCGATGGGCGATAGCATTAATAAATCAAGAGCCATGTTGGTTGGCAATGTCCAAACCACCGATTGCCAATGATGTGGATTGGCTTGGTCAGTTTTGCTCACATCAGCAAGCGGTAATAATGCCAATGAGCCTGTTGGCAACATCAGCTGTCTGGCAGTGGCTTGGTGTGTCTTCTCAGTTTTAATGGCACAACATATGGCGGTTTGTTGATAGTCTAAAACATCTAATCTGATGCCTGCGTGCTGTCGCACAAATGACTGACGCCCATCTGCCCCAATGAGCAGTTTGGCTTGGTGCGTATCACCATTATCAAGGGTGATTTGATGGCCTGCTTGTTCGCCTTGCCATGTCATGTCAACGACTTGATGCCCTGCAATGTGGGTCAAAAATGGTTGAACATCGTCATCAGCAAACCCATCATACAAGGATTTTTCTATGATAAATGGCTCAACCATACTGCCCAAGATGTCGGTGTCATCGTCATCGGCAAATCTTAGCTCACCTTTGCCATCTTTTTGCCAAACGTGCATTTGAGTATAGTCAACTTTGCGTCCACTATGTTCGATGCGTTGCCATGCTCCCACGTCTTTAAGCAGGTTAATACTGGCAAGGCTTAACGCATAGACACGAGCATCACGTTGGGCAAGCTTTTGTTCCCAATCGGCTTGTGACAGTTTTGGGCGAGCGTCAATGAGAGTAACGGGGTGGCAAGCTTTGGCAAGTTTTAACGCCAAGGTTGCTCCGACAATGCCACCGCCAATGATTAAGGTTGATTGATGATTTTTCATTGTTATGAAACCAAAATACTTTTTTAAAATTTGATGTTGCATAATTTTAAAAAATAATGTCTATTATTTTAGTAGGTCATGTAACGCTAACACTGACACAACCCAAAATGACTGCTTTAACTCTTCAATCCCATTGCAAACGTTGCCACCATCGGCTTGATAAATGGCACTTTGTCAAAGGCAATCAACGCCACGTTACGAGCCAGTTTTAATGCAGGATTTTTAACCGTAAAGCCATACACCACCGCATCACAAAACCATTCAACCCGTTTTTGGTCGGCTTTACGACGTTTTTCATATGCTGATAACATGTGAGAATCAGCAATATCACCACCACGCATAATTTGTTGATGTATCATCTTAGCTAAGGTATCGGCATCACGCAGACACAGATTAAACCCCTGCCCTGCCACAGGGTGCAAGGTGTGAGCGGCATTACCCATGATGACACAGCGACCTTTCACTTGGCTGTCTGCCAACACTTTGACCAGTGGATATGCCCCACGCTTGCCTACTTTAATAAACTTACCTGCCCGACTGCCAAATGACGCTTGAATGGCGTCCAAAAAATATTGCTCATCTGCTAAATAACGCTGTTCTTCTCCTGTTGGACAGACCCACACCACCGAACGGCGATGGCCTTGTTGTCGCTCACGCCCATCGCCATTGGCATCGGTGAGTGGTAACACCGCCACCAAGCCTGCCGATGTAAAGCGTTCAATGGCTTGATGATTATGCGGTTTGTCAGTCATGACCACACCAACAATGCCCACTTGGTGATAATCATGCGATGTTGTGCCAATGCCCAACAGCTTGCGACTGGGTGAGTGTTGACCATCACAAGCAACCAACAAATCAGCGGTTAACGTTTGGTTGGAATTGTTGTGATTGGGGTTGTTGTGTCGGTGAAAGTGAATCGTTACCTCTTTGGGAGTTTGCTCAATGTCAGTTAAAGTCGCCCCATCTAACAGAGTGATGTGTGGGTTGGCTTGTACGGCAAGCAACAATTTTTTGCTCAACCACGCATTTTCCATGACTTGCCCAAAACTTTCTACCCCTTCAGCGTGTTTATCTAAGGTGGCTTTACCAAAACTGCCTTGTTCACTGATTTTGACTTCATCAATACGACAAGCATGACTTTGTAAGTCGTCCCACAGTTTATGGCCATTTTTATGACCATGTTTTTTATGACCATGTAATGTGATGCTTTGATAAATCTGCACGGTACGGCGAGACAATGCCATATTACGGCTGTCAAATTGTTCAGGGTCTAAATCTTCATCTGGACTGATGCTTGGGTAGGTATTTTTTTCCAAAACAGTGCTGTGAATGCCTTTATCTGCCAATAATAAGGCAAAGGATAAGCCCACATTGCCCCCACCAATGATGAGTACTGTTTGGGTGCTTAGGCGGTTGTTTTGGGTGCTGTTATCGTCAGTGGTGTCGTTGGTTGCTTGAATGGACATGGGCAGATTTCCGTTATTTATTTCCGTTGTTTATTGAGCATTAGGCATTGGTAAGTGATTGCCATTAAAACATATTATAAATACATCTTAAGCACTTGTGAAATGCTGATAAAAAACACCCAGCAAATGACTTGATTAGTCAGTCATTTATCGCCATTATTGTTTAAATAACCAACTGTTTAAAATAACCAACCTTAACCACATCAACCACATAAGGACAAGCTCTTGACCCATAGCATGACACGAACATTGACATTAGACCAGCTAAATGCCAAACAACTTAAAACTTTGCTGGGCGAATACAATCATCATTTAAAATACATTCAAGACCGTCTGGACATTCAAATCAACCAACGCCAACACACCTTTACGCTCGCAGGTGATTTAAATGCCGTGGAGCGTGGCGAACTGATATTGACCAAACTGGCTCAAGAATCCCAGCACAGTCAACACATCAGTGCCGAAGAATTGCACTTAATTATCCAAACCAGCCTATCTCGTGATGATTTGTCTTATCATGATGACGCATACGATGATGAATTTAATGACAGCGACCTTTTACCCACAAGCGACCTTGCGCCCACAGATGATGCCTCCGACAACCACAATCACAACCACAACAATGGCAAGACAAACAATAAAGACCATGTCCCCATCAAGCTAAAAACTCGTAAGGGCAACATCATTCCCCGTGGGCATAACCAACAACGATATGTCAAACGCATTTTAACGTCTGATGTGTCGTTTGGGGTTGGGCCTGCAGGGACAGGTAAAACGTATCTGGCGGTGGCGTGTGCGGTGGACATGCTAGAGCGAAATGAAATTGAGCGGATTTTACTGGTGCGTCCAGCAGTAGAAGCGGGCGAAAAATTGGGGTTTTTACCAGGCGATTTGACGCAAAAAATCGACCCTTATTTGCGTCCGTTATATGATGCTTTGTATGAGATGATTGGCTTTGAGAAAGTAGGCAAGCTCTTAGAGCGACAGGTGATTGAGGTTGCTCCCCTTGCCTACATGCGTGGGCGAACGCTGAATCATTCGTTTGTGATTTTAGATGAAGCCCAAAACACCACCCCAGAGCAAATGAAAATGTTTTTAACTCGCTTAGGTTTTGGCTCTCGTGCGGTAATCACAGGCGACATTACTCAGGTGGATTTACCAAGAGGGCATCAATCTGGCTTGGCACAAGCCTTACGCATTTTAGCACCCATCAAAGAAATTCACATCACCAAATTTGATTCTAAAGACGTGGTGCGTCATCAGTTGGTGCAAAAGATTGTGGAAGCCTATGATGTCTTTGACGAACAGCAAGAACGTGAACGTGAACAACGTAAAGCCGAACGCCGCCGCCAAAAAGAAGCCGAAGCGATGCAACAAGCTTAGTTGGTTAATAATGCGGTGGACGGTCTGCCAGCAAATCAAATGAAGCGATGCCCGAGTCGACTTGACGTTCTAGATAACCATACAACAGTTGTAGTTGCCTTTGAAGGTCAGTGATTTGCTTATCTTGACGGCTGATGACTTGATTGAGCGTGTCTACCGTCATTTCCAAATGGGCAACGGCGATTTGTAAATCAGTTAGGTCATCGGCTAAAAGAAGGTTGTTGTTCATTTTAATCACACTCTTTTTAATCACACTGTTTTTTTTCATCTAAATGATGTTAGTGTAACATGATATAATTGCTTTTTATGTTTACATGACTCTTATAGTTTATTTCTCATAATTATCTTAAAGCATTTTTTAGCTTAGCATTTTGATGGCGATTTTGGCTTATGGCACTGATACATTTAAAAGACATTCATTTGGCGTTTGGCATTGCTCCGATTTTAGATGGGGTGAATTTAAGCATTGATGCAGGGGAACGCCTTTGTCTGATTGGACGCAATGGTGAAGGCAAATCCACGTTACTCAAGCTCATTCATGGTGATTTACAACCTGACAGTGGTGAAGTCATCATTAACAACGCAGTGCGTATTGGCATGCTCGAACAAGACGTACCAGAAAATCACGGCAACATTCTAGACATCGTCATGGGCGGTAATAAACAAGCATCTGAGTTATTGACTGATTATCACCACCTATCCCAACAATGTGCAGATGGCAATATGCAGGCGTGTGAACGAATGGCACAGTTACAAAGCCAAATTGATGCGATACATGGTTGGGATTTAGAGCGTCAAGCCAACACGTTGATTACCAACACGGGGCTAAATCCAGATGGTGATATCAGTGAATTATCTGGTGGTCGCAAACGCCGAGTTTTACTTGCTCGTGCATTGGTTACTCGCCCAAATGTGTTGTTGCTTGATGAGCCAACCAACCATTTAGATATTGATAGCATTGAGTGGCTTGAACAGTTTTTATTGGACTGGCAAGGACTGACACTGTTATTCATCACCCACGACAGGCAGTTCGTTGATAAGCTTGCCACTCGCATTGTGGAGCTTGACCGTGGCAAACTGTCCAGCTATGACGTGAGCCAAGGAATCAAAGGCTATGCCCGTTATCAAGAGCTAAAAGAGCAACAGCTGATAGCCGAAGAAAAAGCCTTTGCCAACTTTGATAAAAAACTGGCTCAAGAAGAAGTGTGGATACGCCAAGGCATCAAAGCCCGTCGCACTCGCAACGAAGGGCGTGTTAGAGCATTAAAACAGTTGCGTGAAGAACGCAAACAACGCCGTGATGCAGTCGGACAAGTCAACATCACCATGAACGATGCTGAACAAAGTGGCAAGCTGGTGTGTCATGTTAAAAATTTGCATTTAGAATATGACGGCAACGTGTTGGTAGACAACTTTAACACCACCATCATGCGTGGCGATCGCATCGGCATCATTGGGGCAAATGGTGTGGGTAAAACCACACTCATCAAAGCCATATTGGGCATGAACAATGATGACATCACTCAGACAGGCAGTGTTAAATTGGGGACAAATTTGCAAGTGGCGTTTTTTGACCAGCTCAGAGACCAGCTTGATTTGGAAGCCAGTGTTGCTCAAAACGTCTCTGAAGGCTCAGACCACATCGAAGTTGGTGGTCGCAAAACGCACATCATAAGCTATCTGCAAGATTTTTTGTTTTCCCCTGAGCGTGCCAGAACGCCTGTCAAAGCCCTATCAGGTGGTGAACGCAATCGTGTGTTGCTTGCCAAACAACTGCTCAAACCTGCCAACATTTTAGTATTAGATGAGCCGACGAATGATTTAGACATGCCAACCCTTGAGCTACTAGAAGAATCCGTTGCCAGTTTTAACGGCACATTATTATTAATTAGTCATGACCGTGCTTTTATGGACAATGTGGTTACCAGTACTTGGGTGTTTAGCACCGATGCCAATGGCAACGGTGTGGTACAAGAATATGTGGGTGGTTATCAAGATTATCTGGTGCAAAAACAACGGCAACAATCCGCCATAAAAAATCAACCCAAAGACCAACACACCAAAGACAAGCCCAACAAAACCACAGCCAAACAAACCGCACCCCAACAAGCAAAAGCCAGTCGAAAACTGAGCTATAAAGAGCAGCGAGAGCTAGATGGCTTACCTGCTGAAATTGGTGAGCTTGAGACCGAACAACAACAACTACAAGATAAATTGGCAGATGGCAGTTGGTTTAACACTGACTTGGTTGGGGCAACAAAAGCCAGTGAACGTTTGGCACAGATTGATGAGTTACTGTTAGCAAAACTTGAGCGTTGGGATGAGTTAGAAAGTCATCAAACCATCTGACTTATCTTATCGCTCATGCTTATCTTCTTATCGTTCACGCTTATCTTATCGTCCATATCATCGCCCATCTTTTGGCAACAGCTCACTGATGTCTGTGGGTAAGTCGGTACAGATTAAGGGATAATTAGGGATTTGTAATTGCCATGCGTGTAAGCACAATCGTCTCACGCCAGAGACGTCATGTGGGTTATATTTATCATCACCCAGCAACGCATGCCCCAACTGTGCCAAATGCACCCGTATCTGATGCGTACGTCCTGTTTTTGGTAGGGCTTCGATGAAAGAAACAGGCATCGTTTGACTTGTGTTAGCGTCATTTTTATCATCTGTCGCACTTGCCTGCTTGATGAGTTTAAACCTTTGTTTGACTTTGATTTGCGTTTGACTGGCTTTGGCTTGTGGGTCATCTTGACTGATTCGTACCCGGCGTTCACCATTTGCCAATGTGTAACGAATTAGGGGAAAATCTATCAGCTGTTCATTCAACACCAGATGCCCTGCCACAACACACAGATAATGTTTTTGAATGGTTTTATCTCGTAGGTGCTGTTGTAATTGTTTTAACACAGAGCGTTTTTTTGCCATCATCAACAAGCCTGACGTGTCTTTATCAATGCGATGCACCAGTTCAAGATATTTTTTGCCAGTCACATGACGCATTGCTTCAATCACCCCATAATCTTCACCACCACCGCCATGCACCGCCATGCCAGACGGCTTATCAAGCACCAGCAATCCATCATCTTCATACACCACCCGTTGCATCAAATCTTGGGCAAACTTATCGCTGATGATGGGGACTTCACGGCTGGGCAACCTAACAGGGGCAACACGCACCACATCGCCACGACATAGCCTATCGTGTGGCTTACAGCGTTTATTGTTGATGCGGATTTCATCAGACCGTATCATTTTATACAGGTGCGACTTGGGCAGTCCCTTTAATCGACTGAGCAAAAAATTATCCAAACGTTGTTCATGCTGATGACCAGTCACTTGCAAATAATTGACTTGAGCAAAGTTCTCAATGTCAGCATCGGCACTCATCGGACGGTGCTTTGTGTTGTGGGCATTGTGGGCATTGTGGGTTTTGTGGGTGCGTTGAGAAAATTGTTTGGCTTGATGTTGCTTAGTTTGATGCGGTGATGATGACTTATTCATAAGATTTTTTACAACTTTTATTAGGTGTTTTGCCAAAGATTTGCTATAGTTTACCATGTTGCAAAAATGTGCAGGTAAGTTTTACCACAATTTTTAAAATAAGTTTGAAACAAGGCTGCTTTTAAACAAGGTTTTAAATAAACAAGGTTTCAAAGTTCGCTTGTCAAAATTTATTAGATTTTGTGCGTTAAAGCATCATGCTTTTTTAGTGTTTAAAATTTAGTGTTTAAAACAAGCTAAGACAACATCACTGCCCAATCACATCACGTTCTTGCAACACCCCAATGCCACACTAACACACATAACCTTTGTTTTAGTGGGTTAAACTTAATACTTTTTTTGACAATGCAGTTTATTGGCAAACATAATAAATATTTGATGACCAAAACCACCAAGCTAAGTAATGAGCTTAAGTAAGCTGTCATAAAAGCCGTGCTGGATAAATGACACAAGACATGTCCTGTCATTTTCTGTCATTGAGACACATCAATGGCCAACCGTCCCAGACTGCTTTTGACTGACTGATACGTCATGTTGGTACGTTTGATGCCTAATTGACATGTTGAGCACTTAATATTGAGTACTTGATATGTTGATACTTAATACATTGACACATGAATACATTGAGACATTTTTAATCGATTTTTATTGATAAGATAATCAAGTAACAAGCTAAGCCAAACCATCATAAGCCAACATAAGATTGTCTGCCCATTTATTATTGCTAACTGCGTTGTCCAGAACCATTTGGACACCATTATGAAACGCATTCTTATCAACGCCACTCATGCCGAAGAAATTCGTGTCGCCTTATGTAAAGGCAATCATCTGTACGATTTTGATTTGGAAAATCGCACTCGTGAACAAAAAAAAGCCAACATCTACAAAGGTCATGTGACCCGTGTCGAGCCATCGCTTGAAGCGGTATTTGTTGAATACGGCTCAGAGCGACAAGGTTTTTTACCCATTCGAGAAATCGCTCAGCAATACCTAAAAGGCAACCCAAGAGACGAAAACATCAAAAGCCTCATCAAAGAAGGCGACACGCTCATTGTGCAAGTTGAAAAAGAAGAACGTGGCAATAAAGGTGCTGCTTTATCCACTTATGTGTCTTTGGCAGGGCGTTATTTGGTACTGATGCCCAACAATCCTCGTGGTGGTGGTATTTCTCGACAAATATCTGGTAAAATCCGTGATGACATGAAGCGGTTGTTATCCAACCTTGAAATGCCAAAAGGCATGAGCGTCATTATCCGCACCGCTGGCATTGGCAAATCCTTAGAAGATTTGCAACACGACCTTAACCACCTACTGAGCATTTGGCAATCCATTCAAGAGCAAAACGACCGCTATGCCTCACCCCGTCTTGTCCACCAAGAAGCAGGCGTGGTGACTCGTGCGGTGCGTGACTATTTACGAGATGACATCGGTGAGATATGGATAGACAGCGAAAATGCCTACCATGAAGCTGCCAATTTTATCACCGCTGTCATGCCCACCCAAAGCGATAAATTGCGTAAGTATACCGATTATGAACCCATGTTCGCTCGTTTTGGCATCGAAAAACAAATCGAAACCGCCTATCAACGAGAAGTGCGTTTGCCATCTGGTGGCTCAATCGTCATTGACCAAACCGAAGCGATGGTATCCATTGACATCAATTCTGCCAAATCTACCAAAGGGTCTGATGTTGCTGAAACCGCCTACCACACTAACCTAGAAGCGGCTGATGAGATTGCTCGCCAACTGCGTTTGCGTGATATGGGTGGCTTGATTGTCATTGATTTTATTGATATGAATGAACGTGAACATCAAAAAGACGTGGAAAAACGCTTGGTTGAAGCCTGCCGTTATGACAGAGCCAGAGTGCAGTTTGGTGAAATTTCCAAATTTGGTTTGATGGAGATGAGTCGCCAGCGTTTACGCCCGTCTCTTGAAGAGTCAACAGGTTATATCTGCCCTCGTTGTCATGGCAACGGCATGATACGAGACCTACGCTCGTTATCACTGTCCATCATGCGTCAGATTGAGCAGACTGCCCTAAAAGAGCGTCAAGGTGAAGTACAAGCCGAAGTCCCCACTGACATTGCGGCATTTTTGCTCAATGAAAAACGTGAAAGCTTGGTATATCTGGAGCAAGACAGTGGCACACGCATCACCATTTTGCCACACGCTCACATGGAATCGCCCAACTACACAATTCACTTCAATCGCGATGGTTTTGCCCCCTCAAGCTATGAGCGGGTCACTGACAGCCAACAACAAGAAAGCCATGACCGTGGCTATGAAATCAACTGGCAAACCGCCGAAAGCGAACGCCCAGAACAACAGCCGACTCGCAAACCAAGACAATCATCATCACAAACAACTGTCATGGATGACGATACCAAAAGCAACACCAAAAATGACAATCACAGTGGCAACGATAAAGACACCCACACTGCCCCACAAAACGGCCAGCAAACATCTGCCACAACGCCACAAGCCCAATCTCAACCACAGCCACAAGCCATCGCATGGCTCACAAACCTGTTTGCACCCACACCCCAAGCGGTTACCTCAGACAGTCTCAATAACCAAACCGCCACCCAAGCCATTGAAAGCTTGGTCAATTCAGGAGCAACCAGCTTAGGAGCAATGGGGCAAATCAACCCAACTGCCTTTGCCCAAATAAACAGCACAGCACCCACCAATAAACAATCTGAGCAACACGACAAGCAAGACAGTCAAGATGAGCAAGACCCTCAAGACAAAAAGCAACGCAAACCTCGTAAAAACAAAAATCAACACAAACAACACAACAGAAAAAAAGACCGTCGTCAAGATGATGAGCATGATAATGGTCATCACTCAAACAACACAGATGACAAACACGCTGGTAAACACGCTGGTAAACAAGAGCATCAAGACAACCAAAACAACAAGCCCAAACGTGAACCAAACAGCCAACGTGACTCTCGTGGTAACTTTGTCCGCCATGACACACTCATCGCTGACGTTACTGTCAAAGATGACAACCAATCATCACGTCAAGAACAGCAGCAAGATAAGCAAGGCAAAGAAAAATCCACAAATAAGCCCAGTAACAACAAAACCGATACGGATAAGTCTTATCAACAAACAACAAAAGACACTCAAACAGCAACAATCGATAAATCACAACGTCATCAAAACCCTGATAACGTAGAAATCCGAATCAACCGAACTGATGCCAGTGGCAAAACCACAAAAGTGGTGCATCTGTCATTAGATGATGACACAACCGATGATTTGACCGCTGATATGACCACGGACAAGCACCATAATACAAATACTGTCAATAATGATGGTAATGATGATGGTGGCAAGAACAGCGAACACACTACCCATCATACGGACATCACGGATAAAACCAGCCACAATGACATAACTGATGACACTCATCACCCTGCCAGTATCAATTATGACTGGCATTCTTTATTTGCCAACCGCTATGTTACAGCAGAAAAATACGGAAACGCCAGCAATGACCCACGAGTTGTCATGGCAAGCAAACAAGCACAATCAAACGATGCCCAAAGCATGACAAGTTTGGCCAGTAAAAAATTCACCGCCAACACAAGCACCATCACAGGCAGTGTGGGGCAATTTATCCATCGTCATCTGCCAGATGCTCAAAATCGCATAAAGCAAGACGGTGTGATTGCTTGCTTTATCAAATCCATAGAACTGCACCACGCATTCATGCAAACAGCAAATAGCATGAACATGAATGATACTGACAACAGCACAAACATCACTGATGCCAATCATACAAATGACTTTGATTTTAGCAATTATGGCTACCAGCCATTGAGCGACAGCTATTTATACAACTTTGCAGATGCCATCACCCCTGTTGCCAAACATCAATGTGTGCAAGGTAAGACCGAAGTTGCTCCCACCCCATTAAAGCCTCGTGCCAGCAATGACCCTCGTGGAACTCATCATAAACCAGCCATCAATCAAGATGATGATACCGACTTATCTCAACAGTCTGATACCGAAGCCAAGCAACAGCGCCATTTGCTTCATGACTCAGTACAAAAGCAAGCATCTGAGCCAAACCAAAGCATGGACACACTTGAAAAGTACAAAAACATGATAGAGAATGTGGCGGAGCAAATGCTACCAAAAGAAACAACTCGAATGATATTATCCAGCATTCCTGTTGGCACAAACATTCCAAAAAATCGCAAACGCAAAAAGCCTGCCACCCCTAAAGCCAATGGTGATACGGCAAATGCACCAAAAAATTTGGATAACTCAGCAGATGATACGGTGAAATAAAACCGCCATTTTTAAAATTAGGTAGAAATGAGCCTTAAACATCACCTCAAAAAATATCACCTCAAAAGTAAGATTTGATGTTTAACTTTTGAGGTGCGGTTCATTTCTATTATATGTTGGTTTTTCCATTATTAATATTTGATGATGATTAACATTTGATGATGTTTTTTTTATTTAACATTAATATGGGGCTTGGTATCATTATTGTCTATGTTTATCGTTGTGTCTTATTTTACTTATCGCCAAAAACAAGAATAAAGCTGTTAAGCAGAGTTGCTGCGCTTACTCGTTTAATTTCTTATTTGGCTATTACCAACATGCGACTTTATGCATAAAAACTATGATGTATAAAAAATAGGCGGTATGACACAATACAATATTAGGCACTGATTTAAAACTAAAAAGCATGCTTTTTACCAATCAGTGTCATCACTGCCACAATAATAAGACCAACCAACAACCCAATCATGCCATTTATCACATTGACGGTTAATCCAGAAAATATCCCTGTTAAGTCAGCGATATGCTCAACTTCATCATGCAAAAATTGGATACCATGCACCAAAATACCACCTCCCACCAAAAACATGGCAAATGTGCCAGCAATGGATAAACATTTCATCAGCTTAGGGGCAGATATTAACAGTAAATGGCCAATTTTTTGTTTGCTATCACTGTTTTGTTTAATCAAATACAAACCCAAATCATCTATTTTAACAATGCCTGCCACCAAGCCATAAATGCCAACGGTAATCAAAATGGCAATGGTTGATAACGCCACAGCTTTGGTCATAAATGGTGCTTGTGTCATTGTGCTTAATGCAATCACCACAATCTCAGCAGACAAAATAAAATCGGTGCGTATCGCCCCTTTGATTTTATCTTTTTCATAAATAACCAAATCCATCTGTTCATTCACATGTGCCAGTTTATGAACTTCAAACGTTTCATCATGTTCAGACAAATGTGGCCAAAACTTATGTAGCACCTTTTGAGCCCCTTCATAGGACAAAAACAATCCCCCACACATCAAAAGCCAAGTTACCAACGGTGGATAAATGGCACTTAAAAATAATGCCAATGGGACTAAAATCACCTTATTCACCAGTGAGCCTTTTGCCACTTCCCACACCACAGGCAATTCTCGACTGGGATTCACACCACTGACTTGCTCAGCGTTTAATGCCAAATCATCACCCAACACACCTGCTGTTTTTTTCATCGCCACTTTGGACATCACCGACACATCGTCCATGATTAAACTGATGTCATCTAATAATGCCAATAAACTTACCGAAGCCATCATCACCCTCAAAATCACTGATTAAAAACTTAAAAGCCAAAAATGGTTAAGAAATTTAGCATGACATGATGCTTAACATCACATTGCTCTTTTCTTACATCACATTTAACATCATATTATTGATAGCCAGTCTAGCCAATTTATTTGACAATGACAGCCCATATTTGATAAAAAATGTATCCAAATGCCATAAGCAAATTATAAATGCAAATTTTGCCTAATTTATGTTAAAATGAATTCTTTTTTCCATGTTTTTACGATTATCCGCAGTTTTTATTCATATTCGTATTTCATACTGCATTGTCTGCTGTGTATGGTCTACT
Organism: Lwoffella lincolnii; assembly: GCF_037201985.1. NCBI lineage: Bacteria > Pseudomonadati > Pseudomonadota > Gammaproteobacteria > Moraxellales > Moraxellaceae > Lwoffella > Lwoffella lincolnii. The sequence continues at coordinate 1,277,564 of NZ_CP147511.1, forward strand.
CTATATGCTCTGCTCTGTACGATGACTTTTTAACCACAACCAATCAATCATAACCAAACCACTCAAACCAAATCACTGATGAATCATTTAGGATAGATGTTATGCGTCCATTTTCTAAAGCACCCTTTACCACCTTAAGTGTTGCCTTAAGCTTAGCCATGCTCTTAACAGCTTGTAGTGCCAATGCTGATTCAAATGACAAGCAAAGTAACAAAAACAACACCCAAACAGCTCAATCTGAGACAGTCAAGACCGCTTCAGCTCAACCCACCCAAACCATCATAGCCGACAGCCCAGAGGCACAACAAGTACTAGACAATGTGCGTAACAATCTAAAGAAATCTGGCATTGATATCAATATTCTATCAATCAAACCCACTGCTGTGGATAACATCTACTGGGTCAGCTCAAGTGATATGGCACCATTTTTTACTGACAAGCAAGGCAAGCACGTCATTCAAGGGCAGATTGTACAAGTGGGAGATGCCGAACCTGTGGACATTTCTGCCAAGCTAATGCAAGATTTTGCCAAAGACAAACTGGCAGCCGAACCCATCACGGACATGGTGGTTTATCCTGCCAAAACCGATACCAAAGCGGTAATCTATGCCTTTACTGATGCCACTTGTCCCTACTGCCAACGCTTACATCAAGACGTACCAACCTTAAACGAAGCAGGGGTTGAAGTGCGTTATTTGGCATGGCCAAGAAACCCACAAGCACTGACCATCATGCAATCTGTATGGTGTGCTCCTGATCGCAAATCTGCCTTTGAAAAAGCCAAAAATGGTGGTCAAAATCCTTTAGCAACCTGTGATTCAGCGGTCAACCGTCATACCGAACTGGGTTTTAGCTTGGGTGTGCAAGGCACGCCTGCGGTCTTTGATGAACAAGGCAGACAGCTTGGCGGTTATCTGCCTCCCAACCAGTTGCTTTCGGAATTGGGTCTGTAACAGATTGGGTCTGTGATTTTAACTTAACTTTCTTTGCTGATTTATTTGCTTAGTTGCTTAGCTGGTTATTTTTAGTTAGTGAGTTAAGTTTAAGTTTTTTGAGTTTAAATTGACGTTTAAGCTCTTAAACTTTTAAGCTGTTACATGAACACTTTAAACAATTTTTGCATTCAACAAAATACACGAGGACGTTGTGAATAACCCCATCAGATTGGCTGTTTTAGGACTTGGTACAGTTGGCACAGGTGTGGTTAACCTGTTAAAAGATAACCTGACAGAGCTAAAACGCAGAAGTGGCAAAGACATCATCATCACCCATGTTGGCACACGCCGACAACGTGATGACATAGACAGTCAAATTAAGCAAAATGCTGACTTAATGTCCATTGTTGCCAGCGATGATGTGGACATTGTCATTGAAGTCATTGGTGGCACAACAGTTGCCAAAGACGTGATAACCCATGCCATTCAACATGGTAAGCATGTGGTAACTGCCAATAAAGCATTGTTGGCAGAGCATGGCAATGACATTTTTGCCTTAGCAGAACAACATCATGTGCATGTGGCATTTGAAGCATCTGTGGCTGGGGGAATTCCGATTATTAAAGTCATGCGAGAATCCCTTGCTGCCAATAAAGTCGATTGGCTGGCTGGCATCATCAATGGGACAGGCAATTTTATTTTAAGTGAAATGCGTGATAAGGCAAGACCCTTTGCTGATGTGCTGAGCGAAGCACAGCAGTTAGGCTATGCCGAAGCTGACCCCACCTTTGATGTGGAAGGCACAGACGCCGCTCATAAGTTGGCATTATTGGCATCGATTGCATTTGGTATGCCACTGGCTTTTGAACATGTGTATTGCGAAGGCATCACCAAAATCACCAACCAAGACGTGATGTATGCCCAAGAGCTTGGCTATCGCATCAAACATTTGGGCTTTGCCAAACGTCGCACACTCAATGATGGCAACACAGGTATTGAATTACGAGTTCACCCCACTTTAATCCCAGAAGACACCTTGCTTGCTAATGTCAATGGCGTTAAAAATGCCGTGCTTATCGATGCTCACCCATTAGGACAAACCTTGTATTATGGCGATGGTGCAGGAGCAGGAGCAACCGCATCAGCAGTCATGGCAGATGTCATGGATTTGGTGCGTGTGTTGAGTGTGGCAGATGGTGGGCATCATGTGCCACATTTATCCTACCACCCCGACCACTTAAACACACCCACATTATTACCTGCCGAACAAATGCTCACAGGCTACTATTTACGCTTAACCACCCTAGACCACCCAGGGGTATTGGCAACCATCACACAGATTTTAAGCGATGCAGACATCAATATTGATGCCATCTTACAACAGCCAGACCATGACCATAGTCATGATACATTGTTGCCAAATCAGCAACGTGAGCCGTCTGCCAATCATACCCCAAACATCGTACCTGTGGTGATTTTAACCCAACCCATCACCGAAAAAAACATGAATGATGCCATCACTAAAATGGAAGCACTGGACATCATCAAAGATAAAATCGTACGTATTCGCCTAGAAGAGCTGGATTAAACAACTGGATAAAGCAAAAAATCGTGATAAGAGTCTGCTTATGCCAAGCAGGCTTTTTTATCGGCCATTTTTTATCCTCCGTTGCCGTAAAACCACCGCCTTCAGGCGGTCGATATAAGGCAATTGTTAGATGCAATAAGTTTTGCTATACTCATCTCACTATATTCAATGTCTTACATTCCAAAGTTAAGTTAAGACTAAATTGCGAGTGCGCAGTAACTTAACTGGTAAGACGTTTCCAAACACACACTTAAGCTAATTCGTGTCTATGACAATCCTAACGGTAGGATTAGCTTAAAATAAGAACCTAAGATGTACGGGCGGTTGCCACTATCTTAGGCTTGCGGTGGGGCTTCACCGTCTTGCAGAAGGAATCCCCGAACGATAGGGAGGGGAGGAAGTCAAATGACACACTGTTTAATAAAGGAATGAATCATGTCAAACAATGCCACAGACCCAATTGTCATCGTAGGTGGTGCGCGCACTCCCATGGGTGGATTTCAAGGGGACTTATCACCACTGACCGCACCAGAACTTGGTGCTGCTGCCATTAAAGCTGCCGTTGAACGTGCTGGCATACAACCTGCCGATGTTGATGAAGTCATCATGGGCTGTATCTTAAGTGCTGGTGTTGGTCAAGGCCCTGCCAGACAAGCCATGCGTAAGGCAGGATTGCCTGATGACACCGCCGCCGTTACCATCAATAAACTGTGTGGCTCAGGTCTTAAAGCAGTCATGCAAGCTGCCGACAGCATCACCGCAGGCAGTGCCAACATCATCGTTGCTGGTGGCATGGAGTCGATGACCAACGCCCCTTATCTGATGCCAAAATCTCGAGCTGGCTATCGCATGGGGCATCAAGAAGTCAAAGACCACATGTTCTTTGATGGCTTAGAAGATGCAGAAACAAATAAACTCATGGGACAATTCGCTCAAGAAATGGCAGACAAACGAGGCTACACTCGTGAGCAAATGGATAACTTTGCCATCGAGTCATTAAACCGTGCCAACAACGCCATTGCTAAAGGGCATTTTAAAGACGAAATCGTTCCTGTTACCGCCAGCACTCGCAAAGGCGACATCACCATCGACACCGACGAACAACCCGGTAATGCCAAAATCGATAAAATACCCAACTTACGCCCAGCATTTGCCAAAGATGGCACCATCACCGCCGCCAATTCAAGCTCCATTTCAGATGGTGGTGCTGCCGTCGTACTGATGAAACAAAGCCTTGCCAAAGAAAAAGGCTTAAACCCACTGGCTCACATCGTTGCTCACACCACCAGCTCACGCCACCCCAGTGAGTTTACCATTGCCCCTGTTGGTGCCATTGACAAATTACTAAAAAAGACAGGCTGGCAAGCTGATGATGTCGATTTATGGGAGATTAACGAAGCCTTTGCCATGGTAACCATGGCAGCAATGGACGAGTTTAACCTTGACCATGACAAAGTCAACATCGAAGGCGGCGCTTGTGCGTTAGGTCACCCCATCGGCTGTTCTGGAACTCGTATTTTATGGACACTCATCAACTCACTCAAACGCACAGGTGGCAAAAAAGGCGTGGCAACCTTGTGCATTGGAGGTGGTGAAGCGGTGGCGGTTGCCATTGAGATGCTCTAAACCTTAGTATGAACACCTTACCACATGCTACGGTTAACCTGCGATTAATGTGGCATGGTTAACTTAGCATATCTTAGTGTGTGGTTTTTTAGTACATGCTTAACAAAAAAGACCCCAAAACAGGGGTCTTTTTTTACTGGCATCAGTTTGGTTACATTGGATAACATACCTTTACTCAAAGATACCCTTTATTCACCAGTTTATACACTTTGCTACTTTTTGCCTATAGTTCAATCAACCTTGCATTGATAAGATGAACATCATTCAAATAAACAATGAGCATTATTAAGACAGTCATCAAGTTAATCAAAATGTCCGATTTTCATTGATGGTTTTTTTATTGATGGTTGATGGATTTTCGATAATCAGATGATTGATTATCATCAATGAATTTTTATCCATCATTTTGTACAAAGGATTGGTTAATATGCTGGATAATAACAGTGTATTCAGCCACTCACAACCCCTTCCCTTTCTGTTCTATGTTAATTTTAGAAAGGTCATACCAACGATAATTTAAGGAAATATTTATGAGTCAGTTAATTCGCTTAAAAGACATTCAAGCCACTCACGCCGATTTATTGGGTGATGATTACTACAACCCAACTGGCAAAACTGCCTATGCCCGTAATGAAGATAAAGTGGGTAAAATTGATGGTGCGTTGGTAGAAGACACCACTGGCAAAATCCGTTACTTAATCACTGATGTTGGTGGTTGGTTTAGTGAAAAATTGGTATTGGTGCCAGCTGGGTTGGCTCGTATTGTTGGTGATGATGTGTTCTTTGACTCACTAACCAAAGCTCAAGTTGAGTCCATGGAAGCTTATGATGAAGATTATCAGTATTCTTATGATGAGCAATACCAAAAAGATCGCCAAGCTTTTGTGGCTGATACATTATCCGATGAAGAGCGTGTTGACCTTAAAGAAGAACATTACAACGCCCCTAACACCCTTGAGTTATTAGAAGAGCGTTTGACTGTCAATAAAGACCGCATCGTTTCTGGATTGGTTAAGATTGGCAAGCATGTCGTCTCTGAAGACCGCAAAGTTGAAGTTGAATTAGAAGAAGAGCGTGCCCATATCCAACGTAACGAAGTGAACCGACCAACTGACCGTACCATCGGTGAGGGAACTGAATCTGTTGAAGTTCAGCTTGAAGCAGAGCGTGCCAATGTGTCCAAACAAACCTATGTGACCGAAGAAGTCAGCCTTGGTAAAACCACAGAACGTCATGTTGAAACCATCATTGAGACCATTCGCCGTGAAGAATTAGATGTTGATAATGATGGTAACATCGTCGATAAAACTGGCAACATCGTTACTCGTGATGACATCACCGCTGATGATGTTCGCAAATATCGTAACAAATAATCCCAAACGATGGTCTGATTCCAGCAATCATGCCATAACCATACCAAAACAACAACTGCCTGGCTTGGTGGTTGTTGTTTAAGTGGTTCTTATAAGTCAGAAGCAGATGCTTTCTGGCTTTTTTTATCATATCAGTCATCAATCATATCGTTGACAACCTAATCATGAATGACTTAATCATTGATGATTTATCAGCAGACAACAGGCAAAAAGGACACAATCATGCCAAATCAAACCAATCAAAATGGCCAAACCCAATCACATGACCAGCCAAATAGCCAGCTAAATAACCAATCCAATAACATGGTGGATAATCAATCAAAACAAACAGATGAAACATCGGCTAAACACACATTAGAGTTATTAGAAGAGCGGGCAATTGTCAATAAAGAACGGGTCATCACAGGTAAGGTTCGTATCAGTAAACGCACAGAAAATAAGGTTGTGCATGTGCCAGTTGAGTTGACTGAAGAAACGCTAATCATTGAGATAGATAGCCGTGGACATCAGGCATTGTTTGATGGCAATGCAGATGATGTGTTTGTCGAAAACAAAACCCAAGCCAACCCCATTCAGATACTTATCAATGGAGAGATGCGTGTCTTAGGGAACGAGCCTATCGAGTTAAAGGTCGCTAAAGATGTTGCCACCATCAGCACACAGACTTATGTTGCTGAAGCCATTAACATTGATACCATCAGCCATCACCATATCGAAGAAGTGGCTTATCAGTTGCGTCATGAAGTGTTGGACATTGATGAGAAACGGTTTGATACAGATGACAATGGTTAAAAAAAGCAATCAATAAAAAAAGCAATGGATAACAGACAGGTAATGACGCTTAAGCTTAAAACCATTGACTTAAAGCCATTGACCAAGCAAAATCCCCAACAGTGCCAGGGATTTTGTTTGTGTTCGATTGTTTTTGTTATAATCAGTTCTATTAAAGTTTGCCGTGGCATTGCTTGTATTTTAGTCCAGAACCACAAGGACAAGAGGCATTACGACTGAGGTTGAGATGAGCATAAGGATTGGCACTGTGGTTATTATCCATGCTGTCAGTACCCTGCCGTTGGGTATTGGTGGCTGTTTGGGTGGCTTGTCCTTGTTGCATCATGGCAGTGGCGGCTGAGCTGATGCCTTTTTGAAAGGTCATGCTCATATTGGTGCGTGGACGTGATTGGTGATTGATGGGCTGAGTGTCTGCTTCACCACCCATCAAGCTGCCTGCCTGCTGATGTTCAAACTGCATCTGCATTCGTTCGGCTGCCAAACGACGCTCTTCTTGTAAGGCTTTAATCTCTTCTGGGGTAGGCACATGCACACGGGATAAGTCTTGCACTGTGTCTGAGCGGATAGCCCCTAACATGGACTGGAATAAATCAAATGATTCTCGTTTATATTCTTGTTCAGGGTTTTTTTGGGCATAGCCACGCAAGTGAATGCCTTTGCGTAATTGATCCATTTGGGTAAGATGTTCTTTCCAGTGGCGGTCAAGACTTTGAAGCATCAGATGTCGCTCTAGGCGACTGGCATTTTCTTCACCCATTTGTTCACGGCGTTGATTAAATCTGAGCAAAGCAGTATCAATGATTTTATTTCTTAACGCTTCTTCGTCCAAACGTCTATCAGCATCTAACCAGTCATTGATGGGCATGTAGGCTTTAAATTCATCTTCCAGTTCATCTTCCAGTCCATCAATATTCCATTGGTCTTCAATAGAGCCTGGTGGGATAAATTGGTCGATTAATGCGTGATAGACACTGTGGTGCATGTCGATGATGGCATCTTTAAGTTCAGATTCTGCCAACAGCTCATCTCGCTGTTTGTAGATGACTTTACGCTGTTCGTTGGCGATGTCGTCATATTTCAGCAAGTTTTTGCGGGCATCAAAATCTCGTGCTTCAACTTTGCCTTGAGCATTTTCGATGGAACGAGACACTATTTTATGCTCAATGGCCTCATCTTCTTTGAGTCCAAGCGACCGCATCATGTTCACCACACGTTCACCTGCAAATATTCGCATCAAGTCATCTTCCAATGATAAGAAAAATCGTGACATGCCGGGGTCACCTTGTCGCCCTGCTCGCCCACGGAGTTGGTTGTCAATACGGCGTGACTCGTGACGTTCTGAACCGATGATGTGTAGACCACCTGCCTCTACCACTTGTTGATGCTTGATTTGCCATGATTGCTTCAATTGTTCTTTATCAGCAACGCTAAGCTCATCTGGGTTTTCAATTTGGGCCAACCAGTTACCACCCAAAATGATGTCTGTGCCACGCCCTGCCATGTTGGTGGCGATGGTAACCGCTTTTGGGCTGCCAGCTTGGGCGATGATTTCCGCTTCACGTTCGTGCTGTTTGGCGTTTAATACGTTGTGTTTGATGCCCGCTTGATCCAGTAGGTAAGACAGCTCTTCGCTGGCTTCAATGGTGGCAGTACCGACAAGAACGGGGGCGCCTTTTTGTTGGATTTGCTGAATTTCTCGGATAATGCCTTGGTATTTACCCAATTTGGTTAAAAAAATCTGGTCGTCCATGTCAATGCGAGCAATGGGTCGATGGGTGGGGATAATCACCACGTCCAAATCATAAGTGGATTTAAATTCTGCCGCTTCGGTGTCAGCAGTGCCTGTCATGCCAGAGAGTTTGTCATATAAGCGAAAGTAGTTTTGAAAGGTGGTGGTTGCCATGGTTTGGTTTTCGGGTTGAATGTCTACCCCTTCTTTGGCTTCCATCGCCTGATGTAAGCCTTCTGACCAGCGTCTGCCCGGCATGGTTCGCCCTGTGTTTTCGTCAACAATCACCACCTCACCTTCGTGAACAATGTAGTTGATGTTTTTGATGAATAAATGATGGGCTCGAATGGCTGCCTGCACATGAGCCAGTAAAGGCAAGCGACTTGGATTGTAAAGACTTTCATTATCGGCAAGTAGGCCTTTTTCTGTCAAAAAATCTTCGATTTTTTCATAGCCTTTTTCACTGATTTCTATGGTGCGGTTTTTTTCATCAACCCAAAAGTCTTCATCTTCGTTATGTTTGTTGGCTTCTTCATCTTTGGAGCGTTTAAGACGGGGAATAATGTCGTTGATGAGTTGGTACATGTGGGCAGAATCTTCAGCCTGCCCTGAGATGATAAGTGGGGTACGAGCTTCGTCAATTAAGATGGAATCAATTTCATCAATGATGCAATAATTAAGTGGTCGTTGTTTTTTTTCATCAAGGCTAAAAACCATGTTATCACGCAGATAGTCAAATCCGTATTCGTTATTTGTACCATAAGTGATGTCGGCTTGATAAGCATCAACTTTTTCTTGTGGGGGCTGTTGTGAATAAATCACGCCAATGCTCAGACCCAAAAAATTAAATAAAGGCTGGTTAAGTTCGGCATCACGTTTGGCAAGATAGTCATTAACCGTTACCACATGCACGCCTTTACCGCTGATGGCGTTGAGATAAATCGCTAAAGTTGCCATCAGTGTTTTGCCTTCACCTGTTTTCATTTCAGCAATTTTGCCTTCGTGTAAGGTGATGCCACCAATCAACTGTACGTCATAATGACGCATTCCTGTGATGCGAATGGACGCTTCTCGGCACACCGCAAAGGCTTCTGCTAACAGACCATCTAAACTTTCTCCATTGTCATATCGTTGTTTAAATTCAGCAGTTTTGGCAGTTAGCTCAGCATCGCTTAAGGCTTGAATGGTTGGCTCTAAGGCATTGATTTTTTCTACACTGCGACGCATGCGTTTGAGTTCACGGTCGTTTTTTGTGCCGATGACCTTGCTGACGACTTTTTGTAACATAACTTTTACCTGGATTAATCAATGCGATGGACCATGACAGAGAGTGTCTGTTGTCATTGTCCCATCTTTTTAATGTCTGCTTGATATGGATAATAAAAAAATGGGTTATCACACATGGGGGCGTGTGATAAATTTGCCTATTATATATGGTAACGGTTCAGATAGATACAAGGTTAAACAGGTAAACATGTTACACTATCGCTGATTTTTTTATTTTATGATTTGAACGTTATGCCAAACAACACTTCCGCTCACGATACTCCCATTAATGACACTCCCATTAATGACACTCCCATTAACCCTGCTGACATTCACAAGACCGATGATGGCAGTCATAAGATTTTATATATTCATGGTAAGCCCTATGATTTAAGTCAGCACACACCCATGATGCAACAGTATCTGACCTTAAAAGCAGATTACCCCAATGCGTTGCTGTTGTATCGCATGGGCGATTTTTATGAATTATTTTTTGATGATGCTAAGCGAGCTGCTCAGATTTTGGACATTACCTTAACCAAACGTGGATATGATAAAGCAGGCAATGTGATAGCCATGGCAGGCGTACCATTTCATGCAGCAGATAGCCATATGGCAAGACTGATTGCTGCAGGGCAAACGGTGGTGGTGTGTGAGCAAGTTGAAGACACCCCAAAAAATCTTATTTTAGATGATAAAACAAAAGACAAAACCAAAGCTGACAAAGCCAACCATGGCATCATGAAACGTGAAGTGGTCAAAACGCTGACAGCAGGCACACTCACTGATGATGCACTTATCGGACAAGAACAAACCCCAAGCGTCATGTCAGTTTCTGCTAAATTTGATAAGAAGTTTCATAAGAAGTATGATAAGCGTCATCATCAAAAAAACACTGTGTATGACATCGGTGTGGCAAGATTGGACTTAAGTGCAGGACAAATCGTGTGCCAAAGTCTTAGCAGTCATAGCCTAAACGAGTTATTGGCACAGCTTGCTGATGTCATTGGGCGGTATGACCCAAGCGAGTGTATCATCAGTGAGCGTTTGGCTCAGCATGGCGTTTTTGATGTCATGGCTGATGAACCTGATGATAAGTCAAATCAGTCAGCTGATGCACAGCGACCCAACAAATCAGCCAACAACATCACAACTGGTGCAAATCATTTGGCAGATTGGCTAAAGCAACATTTAAGCTGTCCTGTCATTGAAGTTGCCCATAATGATTTTAGCTTAGAACATGCGGCCGCCACTGTGCGTCAGCAGTTTAGGGTGGCTCACTTGCAAGGGTTGGGTTTAGATGCTTCTGATGGCTCAATATCCCAAGCGGTTACCCAAGCCAGTATTGCAAGCTTGATACACTACGCCAGACAAACCCAACGCCAAGCCATCGCTCATCTTAATCAACTACACGTTGAAAGCCATGCTGATTATTTGGTCATTGACGACATCAGCCAACGCAATCTTGAGCTATTTACCCCTGTTAATCCTGCTGGTACGTCCTTATTTAAAGTCATCAATCATTGCCAAACCCCAATGGGTAAGCGTCTGTTACGCAATCAACTCAAACGCCCATTGACCAATCGAAATCACATTGCCCTGCGTGCTGATGCGGTCAGCCATTTGCTTAATGCCCCAGCAAATGAATCGTCAAATAGGACATTGACTGATGACATAACAGACAAATTAGCCCTAATTGGCGATGTGGAACGCATCAGCAGTCGCATTGCCTTAGGGTCTGCCAAACCCACAGATTTGATTAAGCTAAAAGATGCCATCACTCACGCCAGCGATTTGCATCAGCGGTTGACCACAACATTTATCAATCAGCAAACAGGGCTGTTGGCGTTATTGGTAGAGCAACTTCCCCCAGCCCAGCCCAAATTACAACACATTGCCAGCCTGCTTAGCCATGCCATCACAGACTTACCCCCTACCCACATACGAGATGGTGGCGTGATAAAGACAGGTTTTGATGAGCATTTAGACCGCCTAAGACATTTGCATGAGCATATTGATGATACTTTGGCACAACTGACCGTTAAGCTTGCCAAACAGCACAATCTACCCAACCTAAAAACTGGCCATAATAAAGTCACTGGCTTTTATTTTGAATTGCCCAAGGCTCAAGCCAAACAAGCACCAACCATGTTTGTTTCTCGCCAAACGCTAAAAAATAATGAACGATTTGTTACCGATGAGTTAAAACGCCTTGAAACTGACTATCTGTCCGCCCAAAGTCAAGCGTTGGCATACGAAAAGCAACTTTACCAAACCCTACTAACCAACTTGCTTGACGACATTACCCACTTGCAGACTCTGGCTCAAGCCCTTGCTCAGGTTGATGTCATCAATAATTGGGCATCGCTTGCCAAACAATACCATTGGCAACGCCCAACTTTTAGTGATGATACTGGCATTTTGGACATTCAAGCAGGTCGCCATGTGGTTTTAGAAAGCCAAATTACCCACACCCCCCTAGCCACCACTGGCAAACACATGCCCCATCACCCATCAACTTACTCCAGCTTATCTGCTCAGCGGTTTATGGCGAATGACTGCCAGCTTGGCACGCCTAGCCACCCCGAGACATTATTGCTCATCACAGGGCCTAACATGGGTGGTAAATCCACTTATATGCGACAAATTGCACTTATTGTGCTGTTGGCATGTTGTGGCAGTTATGTGCCAGCACAACAGGCAGTGATTGGTAACATTGACCGCATTTTTACCCGTATTGGTTCAGCAGATGACTTGGCAGGGGGCAAATCCACCTTTATGGTGGAGATGATAGAGACGGCAAATATCCTAAATCGAGCAACCAGACGTTCATTGGTACTCATGGACGAAGTGGGACGTGGCACCAGCACCACTGATGGATTGGCAATTGCCCATTCGTGTGCCAAGGCACTGGCAGACTTGGGCTGTTTGACATTATTTGCCACCCATTATTTTGAGCTGACTGTTTTAGCAGACTCCCTACCCACCGCTCGCAATGTGCATGTGTCCGCCACGGAGATTGATGGACAACTGCTGCTGTTGCACCAAATCAAAGTAGGCAGTGCCAACTCAAGTTTTGGGTTGCATGTGGCAAAAATGGCAGGTATCCCAGCGTTTGTATTAGACAACGCCAAGGCCTATCTTAAGAAAAACGACACAAGACAAACAGGACAAAAAACAAATGATGACAATCAAACAATAGACAACCAAACAACAGACAACCAAACAGCCAAACAAGCATGGTCTGAATTATGCCAACAAATAACGTCCGTTAATCTGGATAACATGACTGCCAAACAAGCGTTGGATTATTTGTATCAATTACAAAAACAGCTGAACACAGATGACCCGCTTTAATTTTAAACATTTGTTGTGATTTGAGAAATGCCAATAAAAGGCGTAAAATAGGGTTTTCATCATTTTCGTTTTAACTACGTTTTAGTTTTGACCACTTTGGTTTTTATTACGTTAAATACGGCCATTGAAACAGGTAGCCTGCCATGACCTTTGTTGTTACTGATAACTGCGTCCGTTGCAAATACACTGATTGCGTTGAAGTCTGTCCCGTTGATTGCTTTTATGAAGGACCAAACTTTTTGGTCATTCATCCAGATGAATGTATTGATTGTGCCTTGTGTGAACCTGAATGCCCTGCTAATGCCATTTTTTCTGAAGATGAAGTGCCTAAAGGACAAGAAAATTATATCAAAATCAATGAAGAGCTTGCTGATATTTGGCCAAACATCACCGAGAAAAAAGATGCCCTTCCAGAAGCAGAAAAATGGGACGGTGTGGCAGACAAGTTGCAATATCTTGAGCGTTGAATTTTGAACGTTGATGATTCAACGATTGATTCAGTTGCCCTATCCAACACACACGATGCCCGCTTATGCGGGTATTGTTATGAAAACCACATCTACCAATAATAGCCACACCCACTAATAACTACACCCACTAATAACTACACCCACTAATAATCATACCCATTAATAATCACATAAGAATCCTTGCCCATGCCCGTTAATTTCCCTACCCTTATCCATGATGATGACTCAGTTCATCACGATGACGCCTCTTTTGTCCAATCAGAGCATCTGTCGCTGACAGTTACTTGTGCTGAAGGGTTGGAGATGCCATTACAAATAGAGCTTGCCAGCCTTGGCATTGACAGTCATGTCGCAAGCATCGGACGCTTAAATGTTACCGCCACACTTGAACAAATGTACCGCATTTGCTTGTGGTCAAGAGTGGCATCACGAGTGCTGATGCCACTTGGCAAGCACGACCTAAACAGCCATGATGACATTGCTGAGCAGTTATATGGATTTGCCAAAACCATCAAATGGACATCGCTGTTTGGCATTCAAAACAGCTTTGCCATTCGAATAAGCGTAGACAAGCGGACACCAGTCAATCAACAATTTGCCATGTTGCGTATCAAAGATGCCATCGCCGATACCTTTAATAATGCCTTGGGTGAACGCCCCAATGTGGACAGCAAACAGCCTGATTTTGCTTTTGTGGCAACGGTTAATGATAAGCAAGCCTTGTTGTATTTGGATTTATCCGGCACCAGTCTGCACCGTCGCAGTTATCGGATTGCCATGACTGATGCCCCCTTAAAAGAAAATTTAGCAGCAGGGCTACTTTATACAGTGGGCTGGCATACTGACGTAATCGACCATCACAACACAATGACAACCCAAGAATCCCAAAATACCCAGACACAAGATACCCAAACACAAAATACCCATATCCAAGCCAAAACAACCACCAAAACAACCAATAGCCATCTAAACCCACCCACATTCACCGCCTTGATTGACCCCATGTGTGGCTCAGGCACATTCATCATCGAAGCCTTATTGATGCGATGTCATTATGCTGTGGGGTTGGACAAAGCAGAAGCGCACTTTGGCTTTTATGCCTGTGATTTTCATGACAGCATACTTTGGCAACGCATGGTCAGTGAAGCCCAGCAACGCTTTCATCAACGTGTGCAAGCTTTTGCTCAAGGTGAGCTGCCGTTACCGAATATTTATGGCTTCGATGTCAATGCCCAAGCCATCAAAGCCACTCACCGCAATCTGATTGGTGCAGGTTTGGGTGATTTGGTTGGTCTTATCACCTTACAACAACGTCCATTGTCTCAGCTAAATCATGCGTTAACTGATGCCATTGGCTCAGGTAAACTCAATCACGCCCTTATCATCACCAACCCTCCATATGGTGAACGCTTAGGTGGCGATGAGCGTATCGATGTCATTAAGCCTTTGTATCAAGGATTGGGACTGCGTTTGCATGACTTGTTTGGCGGTCATTTTTTAACCAACTTATCCACATCAACCAATTTATCCATGCCAACGCTTGCGGTGTTGGCATCACAGATTGAGCAAGCCGATGTGCTTCCCATTCATGCTCCCCAAACGTTACGCTGTCATAATGGGGCATTGACCGTGTATTTCCGTTATGGCACATTGAGCTGTCCTAGCCCCTTAAAAACTAGCCCCTTAAAAAACAACCCATCACTTTGTCAAACTGGCTTGAATGTGGACAGTCATTTTGCTCAATCACTCATCGGACAATACCAAAAACAACCCGTCAAGCTTGCTGATGCTCAAGACTTTATCAATCGCTTACAAAAAAACTTAAGCAAACGACAAAAGCTTGCAAGCAAACAGGGGATTACCAATTTACGCATCTATGATGCTGATTTGCCCGATTTTAAGGTAGCGGTGGATTTGTATGGCAATCATGCCCATGTGCAAGAATATGCCGCTCCCAAATCCATTCCTGCTGACACCGCCAAAAAACGCTTTCATTTGGCACTGCAAGGCATTCGTGATGTGCTACAAATCGATCGTGAACACGTATTTATCAAAACTCGAACCCGTCAGTCAGGCAATGAGCAATACAGCAAGCAAAGCAACAAAAAAAGCAAATTTTATGTCATTAAAGAAGCCGATGCTTATCTGTACGCCAATTTTACTGATTATCTGGACACAGGATTGTTCATCGACCATCGCAACATGCGACAGCTCGTTAAGCAAGCAAGCCATGGCAAGCATTTGCTCAATTTATTTGCCTATACTTGTACTGCCAGTGTTCATGCAGCATTGGCAAATGCCAAATCGGTAACCAGTGTGGATTTATCTGCCAACTATCTGGATTGGGGCAAGCAAAATTTTGCCTTAAACGGTCTGGATTTATCAGACGACAAGTATCAGTTTATAACAGCAGATGTGTTTGAATGGATAAAAGGACACACCAGCCAGTACGATGTCATCTTTATTGACCCACCCACGTTCTCAAATTCTAAAAAATTCCAAGGCACATTTGATGTGCAACGTGATCATGTCGCCTTAATTAACCGTGCCATGAACCGCCTAAACAATGACGGTGTGTTGTATTTTTCCAATAACTTCAGTAAGTTTGAGCTTGATGACAGCTTGCGTCAACGTTATCACGTCAATGACATTACCCATCAGACCATCGGATTTGATTTTGACAACAAAAAACCCATTCACCACAGTTATCAAATCACCCACAAAACCATTGCCAACCTAAAAAACAACAAACAAACAAAAACAGCCCAACCAGTAAACCCTAAACGACCAAAATCAAAAACCAACAAATCAAAAACCGACAAATCAAAAACCAACAAAGTTAAGCAAGTCGCAAAAATGGCAAAGGTCGAATAGGTACAACACGCCCTAAACAAAAGTCATGAACACAGGAGCATAACCATGAGCCATATCAACGATGACCCCCAAACAATACAACAAACAATGCAAAAATACAGCTTTGTCAATGACTATGGCGAAGGCGGACACCCTGATATTTTATCGTTAATGACTGCCACCAATCTTGAACAACACTCAGGGTATGGTACGGACGCTTACTCAAATACAGTTCGACAAATGATAGAGCAAACCATTGGTAAGACACTGTCTGTTCATTTTGCTTCAGCAGGCACACAAACCAATTTGGTATGTTTGGCTGCCATGTTACAACCGATTGAAGGGGTGATTTGTGCCAACAGCGGTCATATTGCCGTTAATGAAGCTGGGGCAATCGAAGCAACAGGGCATAAAGTCATCACCGCTGACAGCACTGACGGAAAATTGACGGTCGCTGCCATCGAAAAGGTACTCAAACGCCATACCCTTAGCCCCCATGTGGTCAAGCCCAAAGTTGTCTATATCTCTAACAGCACCGAGCTTGGCACTGTATACACTCGTCAAGAGTTGGCTAAACTGTACCAGTTTTGTCAAGATAAAGGCATGTATCTGTTCATGGACGGAGCAAGATTAGGGGCGGCATTGGCAAGCACTCACCAAGACATGACCTTGGCAGACATTGCTCGCCACACCGACATGTTTTGGTTAGGTGGCACAAAGATGGGGGCGTTATTTGGCGAAGTCATCATCATTCCCAACCATGAATTTGCCCAAAACTTCACGCTATATCAAAAACAACACGGAGCATTGCTCGCCAAAAGTCGCATTTTGGCTCAGCAATTCATGGTACTGCTCAAAGATGACTTATATCTTGATTTGTGCCGTCATGCCAACCAAATGGCAACTCAAATCGGTAATGCCTTTGTTACTAATGGATTTGAGTTACAAGCCCCTGTACAAAGTAATCAGGTATTTGTCATCTTAAACGATGCGATGATTAACAAACTTAGCCAGCATGTTCATTTTTATGTGTGGAACGAATTAGACAATGGGCAAAAAGTTGCCCGTTTTGTCACTTCATGGGCAACCAAAGCGGATAAGGTTGCCAAACTGTTGGCATTGATTAACGACACAAATTAACAACACAAATTAACAACCCCAATCAAGTACCCAAAGACAATGTAACTAAGACACAATGGGACTGAAAAACAATGGGGCTGAAACAATGCGGCTTAACACGCCTTAGTATTTGGTATTGCTTAAAATATCTGTTAACAATGCTTGTAATTCATCGCTGGGTTGACTGGTTTGTAAATTCATTAATTGCGACAAATCTCCTATGATTTGGATATCGCCTTGCAAAAAATACTGTATCAGCAAATGACTTGATGGCTGAGTGAACAGCTCAGTCAATGTCTCTTTACTGACCAACACGGTGCTTTTTGCCGTACTGTCCATGCCCTCGACCACCATGGCATCTTTGATATAAAAATTACCTGCCTCTTTTGGGGTATTGTGAACCTGCACATTCAGGTGCAACTGTTGCATGGCAGGCGACAGATGCAAATCCCCTAGCGAATGAAGTTTGTCTTTAACCATCATAAACCAAGCAGGGGTTAAGAATTTTTCCATAATATGACTCTTTTTAGCATAAGATTTTTTTAGCACAAGATTTTAAGCATAAGGCATGACAGCCATCACCAAAACAACCCCACCAAAAACATCAAATACCCCATATTTATACACATTTTTTTTAAGGAATTTGAAAATTTGGCGGTAGAATGGGTGATATTTGGGTTAAATTGCGTTACAATAATGACATTCCATCATTCTATTCTATCAAATTGTGAGTGTGGTTTAAATTTGTAAGTCAATTTGCGTTTGTATATTCTGTATACCCCCTAATATCTTAATGTTGTCTATATTAGCAAACGCAACCTTTGTTTAACTACTTTTTTTACGTTTGATAATAGCTGTTGACAATTCGGGCTGTAAAGGAATTTTCCAATGAGTTTACATGACACAGCAGTAGCCCCCATCGATAAAGAATATGAGATTACGCTCATTCGATTTTTTACCATCATGACGGTTGTGTGGGGCATCGTCGGTATGACGGTCGGTGTTTTTATTGCCTCTCAGTTGGCTTGGCCGGCACTCAATTTTGATATCCCGTGGCTGACCTTTAGTCGTTTAAGACCCTTACATACCAATGCGGTGATTTTTGCCTTTGGTGGTTGTGGTTTGTTTGCCACATCTTATTACATTGTGCAACGCACGTGTAAAACCAGACTGTTCGCACCTTATTTGGCGTGGTTTACCTTTTGGGGTTGGCAAGCCATCATCGTGGCAGCTGCCATTACTCTGCCTTTGGGTCTGACTTCATCTAAAGAGTATGCCGAACTAGAATGGCCAATTGACATTGCCATTGCGTTGGTTTGGGTGGCGTATGCGGTGGTGTTCTTTGGCACGCTTATCAAACGAAAAACCTCTCATATTTATGTGGCGAACTGGTTTTTTGCTGCCTTTATTATTGCCATTGCTCTGCTACACATTGTTAATAGCATGGCGATACCACTGAGCATGTGGAAGTCTTATTCATTGTTTGGTGGTGCAACTGATGCCATGGTGCAATGGTGGTACGGTCATAATGCGGTGGGCTTTTATTTGACTGCTGCATTTTTGGGCATGATGTATTATTTCGTGCCTGTGCAGATTGGTCGTCCTGTGTATTCTTATCGCTTGTCCATCATTCACTTTTGGGCATTGATTGCCTCTTATATGTGGGCAGGTGGACACCATTTGCATTATTCAGCATTGCCTGACTGGGCTCAGTCTTTAGGCATGGTGTTTTCGGTTATTTTGTTTGCACCTTCTTGGGGCGGTATGATTAATGGGGTATTAACCTTGTCTGGTGCATGGGACAAATTACGCACCGACCCCATCATTCGCTTTTTGATTGTGGCATTGTCTTTTTATGCCATGTCAACTTTTGAAGGTCCGATGATGTCGATTAAGACCGTCAATGCACTATCACACAACACTGACTGGACAGTAGGTCATGTGCATTCAGGTGCATTAGGCTGGGTAGGTATGATTACCATCGGCTCTATTTATGTATTACTGCCACGCATCTTTAATAAGCCAAAAATGTATTCCATCAGTTTAATCACTACCCACTTTTGGCTTGCCACAGCAGGTACGGTATTTTATATCGTGTCCATGTGGATTTCAGGGATTGGTCAAGGCATGATGTGGCGTCAGACCAACCCTGATGGGACGTTGATTTATAGCTTTGTGGATACGGTAGAATTTTCTCATTATCCTTATATTGGTCGTGCATTTGGTGGTTTACTTTATGTCAGTGGCATGTTTGTGATGGCATATAATGTTTATAAAACCATTTTAATGCCAGATGCCAAACCTGTCGATGCAGCTGACCCAACTGACCACAGACCTGTCATCGAAGAAACCCCAACGGCAAACGTATAAGGAGATGTCATCATGGCTGGAACTCCCCATGAACTAATTGAGAAAAACACTGGTCTGTTGGTCATTGGTATTGTCATTGCCATCAGTTTTGCAACCTTAGTTGAGATTGTGCCACTTATTTATGATGGTACTGCCCCTGAAGAAGGCGGTGTCAATCAGCCATTACCCACCATGAAACCTTGGACCGCCCTTGAGCTTGAAGGTCGTGATATTTATATCCGTGAAGGCTGTCATGTCTGCCACACACAAATGATTCGTCCCCTGCGTGCTGAAGTTGAACGTTATGGTCCTTATAGCCGTGCAGCAGAATCCACTTGGGATCACCCCTTTTTATGGGGTTCTAAACGCACAGGTCCAGACCTTGCTCGTGTGGGTCAGCGTTATTCTGATGAATGGCAACGTCAACACTTGATGCGTCCACAATCACTTGTGCCTGAGTCTGTCATGCCTGCATTCCCTTGGCTTGCGGATAATGAAGTTAACGGCGTGAAAGTACAAGAAAAAATGCGTCTGTTCCGTGACCGTTTTGGCGTGCCTTATAGTGAAGAACAGATTGAATCAGCACCTGATGACGTGTTGGGAGCGACTGAGATGGACGCCATCGTTGCTTATCTACAGCAACTTGGCACTGCCATGCAAGGTCAACGCTAATGGACTTAGGGTTATTACAAAGTATCGCTACCGTTGCTGCTTTTGTGGCATTTATTGGGGTGGCTTGGTGGGCATACTCACCTAAAAACAAACAACGTTTTGAAGATGATGCAAAGCTTGCCTTAGATGACGACATCAAAAAATCATCTAAGCAACAAAAGCACTAAGGATTAACAATGAGCTTATTTTGGAGTTCTTGGATCAGCATACTGTCCATTGCCTGTTGGCTATTTATCTTGGGAGTTTTGGTATTTAACCTAAAATTTAAACCCAAGACACAAGACGATGGCACAACGGGCCATGAATACGACGGTATCCGAGAATATGACAAGCCATTACCAAAATGGTGGCTGGCAATCTTTTGGGGTACGATGATATGGGGCTTGGCTTACTGGCTGTTATTCCCTGCCATCATACCACACGCATGGGAGGGTATCACCACAGTGCAAGTAGACGGTCAAGAAGTGCCTTGGTCTTCACATAACGAGCTTGTCAGTGATTTGCAGTCTAACAACCAAGTGTTCGTTAATAACTTTGAAAACTCAGTTTTGGCCGATGCTGGTGCGACCGCCGCCATGCCCATTTTAGCGGATTTACGTCAATTGCGTCGTGCTGGTGATGCGTCTGCTAACGAACAAGAAATCAAAGCCAAACTGACTGAGCTTGCCCCTTATGTGGTGAGTCTGTCTGAAAATCCTGAAGCACAAAAAATTGGCAGTCGTCTGTTTTTACAAAACTGTGCGGTTTGCCACGGCTCTAACGCTCAAGGTTCTTTAGATACAGGTCTGGGGTATCCCAACCTAACTGACGCTGATTGGCTATATGGTGGAGAAGCTGAAAATATCTTAACAACCCTACACTTTGGGCGTGTGGGTGGCATGGCAGCATGGCGTGATACCATTGGTGAAGATGGTGTGCGTGCCACCGCCGAATATGTCTTATCCATCTCTGGCAATCAAAATAATGTTGAGCTTGATAACACCATGGTTGCTCAAGGTAAGGCGATTTTTGATAAAAACTGTGTGGTCTGTCATGGTCAAGATGCCAAAGGCACATACGCCACTGGTGCTCCTAACCTAACCGACAACATTTGGTTGTATGGCAACAGCCGTGATGATATCCGTGAGACCATACGCCACGGTCGTGCTGGGGTGATGCCAGAGTGGCAAACCAAGCTTGGCGATGAACGTGTGATGCTGCTTGCCGCTTATGTGTACGCCATTTCAGAACGCCCCACTGCCCAATAACCTGCCATTGCATCATTGACCAACAATCCAAAAGACAAGCCATGGCTTGTCTTTTTCATACTGCTCTTTTTCATACTGCTCTTTTTTATACCACTTACTTGGGGCTTACCCAGCATTCAAACCGTATTTTATGGTATAATACATGCAGTTTTATAGAGCTAAAATTTTTAAAAAGCCATTTTTAAAAAGCCAAAGACGCTCAACCACGCATTAACAGGCTTTTTTGTTATCCCCCATTCTCTACCCCACGCTTAGAACAGGTATGGTAGATGCACTTGCGATGACCTAATCGCTATCGAGGTCAACCATGACAACGCCCACTCCAAAGCAAAATTCTGATAACTCTGCCAACCCTAATAACCCTAATAACCCTAATACTGATGGTCATAATACCAATCAAAAAGCCAAAAAGAATAACAAACAGCCAAATAAAATCCAAGCCACTGACATCAGCCAGCCAGCAGAACCTTTTAAATTACCCGTGCATCAAATTGATGCAACCAAAAAAGCGGTGCATCCTAGGTTTACTTCTGGCAAATACCAAAATATTCGCTTGGTGAGTATGTATTTTTTATTGGTGTTATTTTTGCTATTGCCTTGGATACGCTATGATGGCAGACAGGCAATTTGGTTTAATTTTCCTGAGTCACAGATTTATCTGTTTGGAATGACCTTTTTGCCACAAGATTTTTATTATTTTGCCTTCTTTTTTATTGTGGCGGCGTTTGCTTTATTTGCAATAACGGTGTATGCAGGGCGTGTGTGGTGTGGCTATGCCTGCCCACAAACCATTTGGACGCATTTATTTCAACATGTTGAAAAATGGGTCATCGGTGAGCGTAATCAACGCATCAAATTTGACAAACAGCCAAACAGCCCAAAAAAACTCTTCAAAAAAGTCTTGATTAACGTCATCTGGCTCATCATCTCAATCATAACCGCTTTGACCTTTGTCAGTTATGCAGTGGGAACAGATGCCTTATACTTTAACTGGCAAAGCATCGCTGGTATCCCCTTTCCCAACTGGTCAACCTTGACTTGGGTGGGCATGGGCATCTTTGTGTTCTCAACCCACATCAATGCAGGCTATATGCGAGAACATATGTGCATTCATATTTGTCCTTATGGCCGTTTTCAAAGTGTGATGTTTGATAAAGACACCTTAATTGTTTCTTATGATTATCACCGTGGTGAGCCAAGGGGTGCACGTAAAAAAGGCACACAACCAACACATTTGGGTGAGTGTGTGGATTGCACCATGTGTGTACAAGTGTGTCCGACAGGCATTGATATTCGTGATGGTTTACAAGTGGAGTGTATCCAGTGTGCGGCATGTATTGATGCTTGTAATGACATCATGGATAAAGTGGGTTATCCCCGTGGGTTAATACGTTACACCACAGAACGACAACTGGTTGATGGTGAAAAAACCAAAATTCTTAGCCCACGTATCTTTGCTTATGTCATTTTACTTGCGGTATTAATAGGTGGGTCGATTTATTCGTTAATGGGACGTGTGCCATTAGAGATTGACATTCGCCGAGACCGTGGGCAGTTATCAACCAAAAATGCTCAAGGCATGATACAAAACAGCTATGTCATTAAGCTGACCAACAAAACCCAAGAAAAGCAATATTATACTGTTACATTACAAGAAACAGATGGCTTAACGCTGGACAGTCGATTTGACCGTATTCCATTACAACCCAGTGAGAGCTTTGACATGCCCATCACCATCATCGGTGACCCAAACATAATCACACAAGCATCAACCCCCATCACACTGACTGTTACCAGTGAAGATGGCAAATACACCGCCAGTAAACAAAACGTCTTCACCACTGCGGGGCATTGATATCATGACACGGCACACGTCCACTTCTCGCCCAACTCAATCCACACCCAAGGCAAATCATGTCTGGTATAAAAACCACATGGTTATTATCTTTGTCATTGGTCTGCCTTTATTGGTGGTGGTGGCTTGTATTTATCTGGTGGTGTATTCAGTAAAAATACAAGACAGTGTGGTCAGAGATGATTGGTATATGGACGGTAAAACCTTGTATCAAGATGTGTCTCGGGACACATTGCTGTATGAGCTTGGCATTACTGCTGACATGACCATCGATACAGATGGACAGATTAATTATTATTTACACTACCCTAAAGAAAGTTTCACCACTGGCAAACTGCCTGATGGCACATCGTTAGCTTATCCAAGCACACTACAGATTGACTTTTCTCACGCCACCGATGTTACCAAAGACCGCAACACCACCTTGGCACATCAATCCGATAACCATTATACGGCAAAAGTGGATTTGCATGCTTTATCTGCCAAATATTACATACAGGTCAGCCATGACCAACCCCCTAATTGGCGTATGCGACAAATTGCCAAACTGCCTGCTGGCACAACCACCAATATTCAATTTGAGCCACTGCCATCAGTCATCAGCAATGGCGATGATAAAGGCAATGGTAACTGATGCTATAGTAAAGGATTGATGGTGGGAATTTTATGATTGGGCTTATGATTGGTTTTGGCGTTGCCATCATCAGCATAACTGCCAAGCTTAGGCTCGGTCGGCAAACCCATCTCAATCAACTGTGCATTTTGCCCAACTTGAATGTTATCACCTTCAAAATGACGTTGATTGTCATCACGGTTAAGCTGTAGACGTTCAAAATCAAATAAGTTGCGGTCTGCCAGTTGTGATGGAGCAACGTTTTGTAAGGCACGAAAAATAGAAGCCAAACGTTGCGGATGAGCATTATCCCACTGTCTGAGCATGTCATTAATCATGGCACGTTGTAGATTTTCTTGGCTACCACACAGACCACAAGGCACAATGGGAAACTGCTTATAACGAGCGTATTTGATGATGTCTTTTTCTTCAACATATGCCAAGGGGCGGATAAGCACATTTTGCTCATCATCACTCAGCAATTTGGGTGGCATGGCTTTTAGTGTGCCACCGTGAAATAAATTTAAGAAAAAAGTCGCCAAGATGTCATCACGGTGATGCCCCAAGGCAATTTTGGTTGCCCCAATCTGCTTGGCAAACCCATATAGCGACCCACGTCGCAGGCGTGAGCAGGCAGAACAATAAGTTTTGCCTTCTGGCACAACGGATTTGACAATGCTATAGGTGTCTTTTTCTAGAATATAATGGGCAATGCCTTGACGGTTAAGATACTCTGGTAAAATATGCTCTGGATAATTGGGTTGTTTTTGGTCAAGATTGACCGCCACCACATCAAAATTAACTGGGGCAATGCGTTTTAAAAACAGCAAAATATCCAACAAGGTATAACTGTCCTTACCACCAGACACACAAACCATCACCACATCGCCTTCACTGATCATATTAAAATCACGGATAGCCCAAGATACTTGCTTACGGATTTTCTTTTGTAATTTACGAAAGCGTAGTGAATTGATGGTGTCATGGGCATTGTTGGCATCATCACCATCATCACCATCATCACCATCATCAACATTGCCAGTACTGCCAATTTCATCAGCCCCATCAGACCAATGGTCATTCTGATGATTATCATGGGAATGTTTGGCTTGTTCAAACATGTTCGCTGGGTCAGCATTGGCAGGATTAAAAACATTGGGATTAAAAACATTGGGATTAAAAACCATGGCAGTATCAGTAGAATTGGGGTTCTTGGGGTTCATAGTAGTCATAGCCGTCATAAACAGTCATTAATTGTTAATTGTTGATTGTTGATTGTTGATTGTTAATAGTCATTAATTGTTGGCACAAAAATGGCAGGAGCAATGTTGTTTGTTGTATTATAGCAAATTTTGTTAGACTACCTGCTTAAAGTCCATGACTTTTATCACTGCGTTTATCAACATTTTTATCAATAAACTTTTTACTGATGGCAACTTCATATGAATTCTGTGACTGTTTTTAAAAACCCAGCTTCTGGCTTCCCTCAACATGGCAATGCCGTTGTTTTATTATCAGGTGGTTTGGACTCGGTTACTTGTTTGTATTGGGCAAAAGCCAAGTTTCAAAGGGTAACCGCTGTTAGCTTTCATTATGGGCAACGCCATGACAGTGAGTTGCAATTTGCCATCAAAAACGCCAAAAAAGCAGGGGTGGCTCATCGAATCATCGACATTGACATCGCTCAGTTAGGGGGGTCATCATTGACAGATCATGCCTTAACCGTGCCAATGGGTGATGTGAATAAATTTGACCATCAACAAATCAACAACAATGCCATTCCCAACACTTATGTGCCTGCCCGCAACACCATTTTTTTATCTTATGCCTTGGCAGTGGCGGAAGTGACTGATGCCACTCATATTGTGATTGGGGTAAGTTCGGTGGATTATTCTGGCTATCCAGACTGTCGTCCAGAATATATCCAAGCATTTGAAACCATGGCAAATTTGGCAACCAAAGCAGGCGTTATGGGAAACCGATTGCATGTCGATACACCCCTACAAACGCTCAGTAAAGCAGACACCATAGCCTTGGGGGTAAGCTTAGGCGTGGATTATGCAGACACGGTTTCTTGTTATCAAGCAGATGCCAATGGCTTGGCATGTGGACACTGTGACAGTTGTGTATTACGCAAACAGGGATTTAAACAAGCCAAAATCACAGACCCAACACGCTATCAAAAACCATCAACCTTATCACCCCTTTAGCAAAACCCATCTTTAACAAAATCCATCTTTAACAAAATCCATCTTTAACAAAATCCAATAAAAAAAGCATCTAAAAGATGCTTTTTTATGATGGCTTAACCGCTTATCTAAAACCGCTTATCTAAAGTTGCCTATTTAAGCTTAGTTAGGGCGGTGATTCTGTCGTCTAATGTTGGGTGTGAGCGAAAAAGTTGGGCAATGCTAAAGCCTTGTTGTTGGCCACTGGCAATGGCAAAGGCTTTCATGGATTCTGGCATTGGGTCAGGTTGTTGACTGGCTGGACGTAAGGCATTTAACGCCGCAATCATGTTTTGTTTGCCCGCCAGTTTTGCTCCCATCTCATCAGCACGGAACTCACGCACACGAGAGAACCACATGACAATGGCGGTTGCTAAAAATCCCAACATAATGTCCATCACCATGCTGGTGATGAAATACCCCATACCAGGAGAGTCGCTTTCATTTTTAGGAGAGTCGCTTTCATTTTTAAACACCAGCAGATCCACAAAATAACCAATCACTCGGGCAAAGAATATCACAAACGCATTGACCACACCTTGTATCAATGCCAAAGTTACCATATCGCCATTGGCAACGTGACCAATCTCATGTGCCAGGACCGCTTCGACTTCTTCTGGTGTCATGGTTTGTAGCAACCCTGTGGACACCGCCACCAAAGCGGCATTTTTATTCCAGCCAGTGGCAAAGGCATTGGGCTGTGGGCTATCAAATATGCCCACTTCAGGCATGTCAATGTTGACGCTTTTGGCTTGCTTAGCCACCGTGTCCACAAGCCACTTATCAAGAGCAGAGCTTGGATTATCAATCAGTTGCACGCCCATGCTCTTTTTGGCAAGCCCTTTAGATAAAAACAGCGAAATCATTGAACCCATCATGCCATAGGCAAAACACATGACCATCAAACTTGTGTAATTCAGACCACCTTGACCAAACGCACCACCAAGATTAAATATCGACATGACGATACCAAGCACCACCATGACCGCAATGTTCGTCAGTAAAAATAAGCCAATTCGCATCATAATGAACCTCTCCTAATTAACAATATCTAATTAATCACAATGATTTGACTTCCTTGCTAATAACAGCAAATTGCTAATAACAGCAAATAATGGGCATAAGACATTGATTTTTCAATGGACGAGTTTTTTATCGATAAAAAAACTCGTCCAAACGTCAAACGTTTAAACGAGTTACCAATATTCAAAATCAATAAAAACTAAAAAATAAACCGCCAGTATCAATCATTAACGCAAAGCGGCATACGCCGAGTTAACATAAGCACTGCCAGTGGCATTGACCGTATGACTGTTTGCGCCATAGTTACTTGTGCCATGGTTACTTGTGCCATGGTTGCCCACACCATAACTACTTGTGCCATCACTGATATAACCATGGCCTAAATCTGAGCTTGCACCGATACTTTGAGAGCCAGAGACAAACAAACTGCTGTCATGCTTATACAAGCCATGATAACGGCTTAGCACGCTTTTGACATAGTTGCGTGTTTCCCTAAATGGGGGAATGCCACCGTATTTATCAACATTCCCCTCACCTGCGTTATATCCTGCGATGGCAAACTCAACGTTGTTATTAAATCGACGCATCAGCCATGCGATGTATTTGGCAGCCCCTTCAATATTTTCAGCAGGACTCCATGTGTTATTCACCGAAAAACGCCGAGCAGTCGCTGGCATCAGCTGCATCAACCCTTGAGCGCCAACGGGTGAACGGGCATTGGGATTGAACGCCGATTCAGTGTGCATCATCGCTTTCATCAATGCAGGGTCAACACCATGACGAGCGGCAGACGATCGAATCAGTGCATCATAGGCATTGCGATTGGCAGAACGACTGGCAACACTTTGACCATAATGGCTGGCTGATGTGTTGTTGGTTAGGTTGCGAACTTGTGAGTCTGGGTAGTAAGTTTCTTTGACTTTTTTGTTAAATGCTTGAAAATTACCTGATGGGGTGGTATTGGTTAACAGCACTTGTCCACTGCTGTTTTTATAAACGTACATATTGCCAGCAGTTGCTGATGTTGTCATCATGGCAAAGATGACCGTTAGTACCGTTATTAAGACAGAAGGTATGGCGCTCATAAATCCACTCATTGGTTGATTAAAAAGGACATGGCAACAACTAACTATAACATAAAATAACCTTAATCGCCGTATTCGCAAGATTAATGACCACAATAAACGGATAAAACGATAAACGGATAAATTACAAAATAAGCAAAAAATTCACATTCACCATAACATCATAAAAAAAGGCAACCAAACCGCTGTCAGCAACCCATTTACCGCCAGCCCAAATGCCGCATAACGACCTGCCACAGGGCTGATTTGCCATGCCTCTACCGTACCAAACGCATGTGCCATCATGCCCATTGCCAAGCCTTTGGCTCGGTCATCCTGCACATTTTTTAACAATATCCGCCCAAACACTGCCCCAACCACCCCTGACACAATGATGATGAGATTTGCCATCGTTAAAGGAGCGCCAATGATGCTTGCCACACTCAACCCCACGGGTGTGGTTACCGCACGAGTGGCAAACGACAGCACGGTATCATGACTCAACGCCCATGCCCATGCCAGCCCCATGGGAAGCAATGCCCCAACCAAAGTGGCAAGCATTGCAAGCATTAACAGACGTTTGATGGGTAACCCTTTAAAATTCATAGACGCAAGCGGAATGGCAAGCAGTACCGTCACATAACCCAACAAATGGTCAAAGACAGGCTTGGCAACTTGATAGTAATGGTGATAATCCCAAGACAGCACAAACAACATCAGCAACACCGCCATCATTGCTGTCACCACCATCGGCACATTGGGCAGATATTTGGCAAATATCCTAGCGAACACATGTGCCAGCAAAGTCAACGCACATGCCAACATCACCAGCACCATACCACTGCCATGCGTAACATCATGATGAATGACGGCCATCATCAGTTAAGTCCATTTTGATTGTCTGGGTTTTGATTGTTTGGGTTTTGATTATTTGGCAAACTGTCTGCCAGCCACACTTGCGACAACTTACCCAGCCCCCACAATGGCAATAAAGTACTCAGAACAATCACCAGTACAAACCCCACCAACTCATCACCCAAGCCAAACATCAACAACCCTGCCCCTGCTGACACGGGTAAAAAAGCAAACCCACTTTCCATCAACAACAAACTACTGGCGGTGGTGAGCCACGTTGGCAAACCACCTGCAAAACCACGCCACACTCGCCAACCCATCAACAGCAAAAACAGCACCACCAAGCCAACAATATTGGCTGCCTGTGCCATACCCAACTGCACACAGACCCATAAACACCCCTCACGCACCAGCACCACCATGGCTAACGTCAATAGCAACGCCAACCAAGTGGGCATGTGGCAAGTGGGTATGTGAGGAGCTGTGGGCGTTTGAGTGGGCATGTGGATTGACGTTTTTGCCATGTTGTCTCTTCCTTGAGTGGGCTGTTTATGGACCGATGTTTAATTTTTCATCAATTTTTCATCTTAATTTTTGGCACAAACACACCATAGCCTGATTGCTGCATTTTATCCACAGGAATAAACTGCAACGCACCGCCATTGATACAATAGCGTAAGCCTCCCTTATCTTTAGGACCATCAGGGAACACATGCCCTAAATGGGAGTCTGCCACTCGTGAGCGAACTTCTGTACGTATCATGTTATAGCTGGTGTCATTGTGCTGGGTGATGACCTGTGGGGCAATCGGTTTGGTGAAACTTGGCCAGCCACACCCTGAATTGTATTTGTCTGTGGACAAAAATAATGGCTCACCACTGACCACATCGACATAAATACCAGGGGCAAATAGGTGGTCATATTCATGGCTAAATGCCCGTTCTGTACCCCCGTTTTGGGTGATGTTGTATTGGGCGTGGCTGAGTGTGTTTTTAAGATTTTTGTCTTTATATGCCTGATACCGCTTGGGGTCAAGGGCTTGTTCAATGCTGCTGGCAGGTGCCAAACTTTGCGATGGTTCGGTCGGTGGGGCATCATCTGCCAAGCTGATATCGATATGGCAATAGCCATTGGGGTTTTTGCTCAGATAATCTTGATGATAATCCTCTGCTTGAGTAAAATTTTGTAGGGGCAAATTTTCTACCACGATGGGGGATTTGTGCTTGTTCTGTAATTGTACCAGAGCGTTGGTAATGACGGCTTTATCTTCTGCTGTGCTGTCTTTAGGATAATAAATGCCTGTGCGGTACTGCACACCACGGTCGTTGCCTTGCTTGTTGACACTGGTGGGGTCAATCACTCGAAAATAGTACGCCAGTAAAGTTGCTAAGTCAATTTTATCACTGTCATAAGTTACCTTAACTGTCTCTGCATGACCTGAACCTGCGATGACTTGCTCATAACTTGGGTTGTCGGTATTGCCATTGGCATAGCCTGACACGGCATCAACCACACCATCTATCCGCTCCATATAAGCTTCCACACCCCAAAAACACCCGCCTGCCAAATAAATGGTCTTAGTGCGTATGGGCGAACCATCGGCTTTATAAAACGCTTTGGTTGATGAGGCTGGTTTGGCATTGGCAACCACGCTGGGGGTATTTTTGCCCTTTAAATCGGCAAAATCGTTATCTGCATTTTGTGCCAACGCTTGGGCTTGCTCAGTGGTCAAGTTGCCTTTTATCAGACGCACCAAATTGCCTTTTTTATCCAATATTGCCCAACTTGGATACACCTGTACGCCAAGACGAGCAATCAGCTCCCCTGAAGCATCAAGCAGCACTGGTAATTTAGGATAATCACCCTGCACGCCAGCATACCACTGGCGAAACTCATCAGCAGGTTTTTCATTTAAATGACCAGGGCTTGCCACAGTGATGATGTTCAGCCCTGCAAAGGTGGGGTCTTGTCGCCAGTCTTGAGTTTCTGCCAAAGTCCCCAAGCACAGTGGGCACCAACTCGCCCAAAACTTCACCAAGGTGGGTTTATCGGCATCAATGACTTGCTTGCCTGTTTCACCCAAATGATGGGTAATTTGTGGCAAGGCAGACAAGCTTTTGAGCGTTTTAGATGGCAACATGTCTTTGCTGTCTGTTTTACCTGCCATGCCACTGTGAGTAACCGCATCACCATTCGCCAAAGCATTGCCGTGAGCGTTGCTCATTTGCCCACAAGCGGACAACAACACGCTGATAAGGGCAATACTGCCCTTAGCCGCATGATTTTTAGTAACATGGTTCATGGTATGGCTCATGGTATGATTGATAAGATGGCTGATAAAATGGATATGCTTGTGGGTATGCTTGATGGGGGTGTTCATAAATTCCTCACATGACAAAAATTGCCTTAAAAAAATGTACCTTAATGCGTAAATGCGTCAGTGGCATTCACTCAATGGCATTCATCATGATAAACGAACTGTCCAATGGTTGCCAAGTTGTTTATGTGGTCATTTGTGTTGTGATTGATGTTGGCAAATGTTTTGTATAACGATGTTTTTATGACAATATCTTTCTGATGATGTTTTTCTAACAATGTTAGTAACATCGACAATGTTGGCAAAATCCCTTAAAATGCTTACCGTTATTGTCAGTGTCATCATTAGGAGAATCCGCAATGTCCCCCAACCAAACCACTAACCAAACCCCCATCACCCAAAACTTCACCGATTATAAAGTCGCTGATATCCGCTTAGCCGATTATGGTCGCCGTGAGATTGCCTTGGCAGAAGCTGAGATGCCAGCCCTGATGGGGTTAAGAAAACGCTATCAAGACCAGCAACCCCTTAAAGGGGCTAAAATCCTAGGCTGTATCCACATGACCATTCAAACGGCGGTACTGATTGAGACCTTGGTTGCCTTGGGTGCCCAAGTCCGCTGGACATCATGCAATATTTTTAGCACCCAAGACCACGCCGCTGCTGCCATGGCGGCCGCTGGTATCCCTGTGTTTGCATGGAAAGGGGAAACCGAAGAAGAATACGAGTGGTGTTTACGCCAACAAATTCATGATGGCAGTGACTCTCAAAATCAGAGCAAACTTTGGGATGCCAACCTCATCTTAGATGACGGTGGCGATTTGACTGCCCTTATCCACAATGACTATCCACAGATACTCAAGGGCATTCATGGCATCAGTGAAGAGACCACCACAGGCGTGCATCGTCTGCTGGACATGCTGAATAAAGGCACACTCAAAGTCCCTGCCATCAATGTCAATGATGCCATCACCAAATCCAAAAACGACAACAAATATGGCTGTCGCCACAGTCTTAACGATGCCATCAAGCGTGCCACCGACATGCTGCTGGCTGGCCGCCGTGCCTTGGTCATCGGTTATGGCGATGTGGGCAAAGGCTCAGCCCAAAGCCTGCGTCAAGAAGGCATGATTGTACGAGTCAGCGAAATTGACCCCATCTGTGCCATGCAAGCGTGTATGGACGGTTATGAGTTGGTTTCGCCTTTTATCAATGGTGAGCCAAGTCAAGGCGTGAACACAGCGTTGCTACAAGACACCGACCTTATCGTGACCACCACAGGCAATTACCATGTCTGCAACAGCGACATGTTAACCGCCCTGAAATCTGGGGCGGTGGTCTGTAATATCGGACACTTTGATACCGAGATTGACACCAATTTTATGCGTGATAACTGGCAATGGGTTGAAGTCAAGCCACAAGTTCATCAAGTCTACCGCTCTGATGATGAGCGTGATTATTTGCTGGTATTATCCGAAGGTCGCTTGGTGAATTTGGGCAATGCCACAGGGCATCCCTCTAGGGTGATGGACGGCTCTTTTGCCAATCAAGTGCTGGCACAGATGTATCTGTATCAACAAAAATTTGCCAATTTGCCAGCGGACAAAAAAGCAGACAGCCTGTATGTCAAAGTCCTGCCTAAAAAGCTTGATGAAGAAGTCGCTGCCGCCATGGTGGCAGGATTTAATGGGGTCATCACCAAGCTCACCCAAACCCAAGCGGACTACATCGGTGTGCCGATAGATGGGCCGTTTAAAGCGAAAAACTATAAATATTAAGGATTAGTATCTTCGTATAACAGATCATGATATGGTCGATTTCATCATTTAGTTTAAAACTACTCTCAAGCTAAATAATGGGTCGACTGCCCCACTGGCATTGGCTGAATAAAAATTGACCGTTAAGTGGTCGGATTGATTTGTTTAAGATGGTTATTAACCCAAGCCAGTCGTTCAGGCGTTCCCACATCCACCCAAACGCCATCATAAATTTCAGCTGACACTTGACTTGTCATCATCGCTTGCTTAAGCACTTTTGCCAACGGATAAGGTCTGTCATAAGGCACATCAACAAACAAGGCAGGGTGCAATAGGCTGATGCCTGCAAATGTCCATGTCTTTTGCTCACGTGCTTGCTCACTTGAGTTGTGGTCTGCTTCTTGATGCTCAGGTTTTTGAGGATCAGGTTTCATCAGCACTTTACCATCATGATAAATAAAATCCCCTGCCCTATTGTGTTTAGGGTTGTCAACCAACAATAAATGAGCCAAAGCAGCCACATCATCGACGTCTTGTGAGTGATTAAGACCCGCATTTTTACCAAGACCATCTAAT
Source organism: Lwoffella lincolnii (assembly GCF_037201985.1). NCBI lineage: Bacteria > Pseudomonadati > Pseudomonadota > Gammaproteobacteria > Moraxellales > Moraxellaceae > Lwoffella > Lwoffella lincolnii. Next base: position 1,311,228 of record NZ_CP147511.1, read on the forward strand.
GGATGGCGTGTCCAGACATCACCATTGATGAGTAAAAAAGGCTCTGGTTTTAGCTGATTTTCATATAAGGCTTTGGCGATGCCACCAGCGGTTTCTAACGGCTTTTCTTCCACCGACCAACGAATATTGACCCCATAACGACTGCCATCACCGATGCCTGCTTGTAATTTATCCACCAACCAAGCAGCGTTAATAACAATGTCAGTGATGCCTGCCTGCCGTAATGCCAAGATGTGCCACTCTATCAATGCTCGACCGCCCACCTTGATGAGTGGTTTGGGTGTGGTTAAAGTCAATGGACGCATTCGTGTGCCTTTGCCCGCTGCCAATATCATGGCTTGGCGAATGGGTTGGTGTTGCCAATGTTTATCGATATGGGTTTGCATGATGTGGTTAAGTCTTTTTAGCAATATGACAAAAATGGTTATGATAAAAACGGTTATGACAAAAACTGTTGACGATACACTGGCAACACGTCATCTTGTAACCAAGATAAAAACGCTTGTGCCACCTGCCAAGTGTGCTTACTTTGCTTATCGTCCGGGTTGATGGTCATGTTCGCCAGCCAATTCAGCTCAAACAACAAATCGTCCATGACTTTGGGAATGTCTGCCAAATAGCGAGTTTTACCATCTCGTTGTGCCAGTCGCACAAAAATACCCAACACCTTAAGATGACGTTGCACTCCCATGACCATCATGTCCTTATGGTATTGCTTAAGATCGGTACTGTTGCGTTTATCTGAAACCAAGGAGTACCCTACTGTCTGCAACATGTGCCAAAATTCAGCTGTCCAAGCTTCAATGCTTGACTGTGGCCAGTTCACATAAGCATCTCGCAATAAAGACACCAAATCATAAACGTACGAGCCAATCACCGCATCTTGAAAATCAATAATGCCTAAATTTTTGCCATCAACATCATCTTGCATCAGGTTGCGACTGTGATAATCTCGATGCACCACAACGCTTGGGTGTTCACTCACTTCTGTGACGATTTGGCTAACCAGCTGCTGCCAGCAGTACTGCCCTTTATCATCAGTTGATAAATCAACCCCCACATAAGGCAAAAACCACTCACTAAATAACGCCATTTCTTGCTTGAGCAAGTGGGCATCATACAAAGGCAATGCAACCTTATTGACATCTAAGCTTTGAATGGCAATGATGCTTTGCATCGCTTGATGATAAAGCGAGTTAATTTTTTCATCGGTACTGGCTGTTAATAAGTGAGCAAATTCGGTCTTACCAAAATCCTGCAACAATAAAAATCCTTGGGGGACATCTTTTGCCAAAATATCAGGAACATTCACCACAGAAGCAAGTAAATTTGCCACCTGCACAAACTGACTGACCGATTCTTTATCTGGTGGGGCGTCCATCACCAACATGCTTTTGGGCATCATCTGAGGGGCATCATCTGCCAAAATAATGCGATGATATTGCCGAAAACTGGCATCACCAAGCAAACTGTGAATGGCATAATCGCCATCGATGTGCTGATTAAGCCAAGCTTGCAAGGCTTGCTGTCGGTCAGTCAGATGAGCATCAGCATCTAAATGCACAAAACGATGGGCGTGGGTGGGGGTGGCATGCGACATGGGAGTTTCCAAAAAATAACAACCAATCAATGGGCGTTAGGTCAGTAATATCTAGGCTAATCAAATTGGCTATGGTAACATGTCAGTACTTTTATCACCACATGAAATCACTACCCTTACCTGCCTTTGTCTGTACTGCGGTGGTGAGTGTGGTCGATTTTTGCATTTTTGTTTTTATTTCTGTTTTGTGATGACCACCTTGCTATGACTGTTATGAATCATGCTTTTTATCACTCGCCCCCATGTTATCACTCACCCCCATGGTTGTGCCTTTGTCATCATCTTTGTCGTCAAAATGACCAAGGTTATCAAAACACCACCCAAGATAAAACACCACGGCTGGTAACAAGCAACATCATTAAAAAAAAGCCTTTGGTCTGTGCCATGTCATTCATTGGTTGTGCGATGATGCCAATGTTTACCCATGCGGCTGTTCATGAAGCGGCTGTTCATATGTCTGCCCATGAACAACCCAGTGAGCCTAAAACGCCTAACATAAAGTCAATGCCCACGGTTGAACAATCGCACGCACACTCACACAGACAATCACAACAAATGCAACAAAATCAAAGCATTGATTTGGCTCAACATGCTTTGGAACGCTTATCACAATATTATGTGCCTTATCATGATGTGCCTTCTTATCCAACACCTGCCAATGACCTTAACAATGACCCCAATGACCTAAGCAACAATCCCAACAACCCCAATGATGCCGTTACGTCATTCTATTCTTCACCAAATCAAACCAATATCACGGATAAACAGACAGACAGCAAACAAACAGACAGCAAGATAGACAACACCGCCAACCAGCTAAGCAATCGCATTCATGATTGGATTGAGGCTGATGCCCCTTTGTGTGCTGGACGATGGGTTTATCCCAGCAGCATCACCAACAATGACAATGGCTTAAACCAGCAAACAAATCATGTTGCCACCCCATCATCACCAACCAACACCTTAAAAGCACAAGCGGACCATGGCTATTATGACAACGTTCGCCATGCCACACTGACAGGCAACGTGCTTGTACAACAGAACAACCAAGTGATACAAGCCGATAAAGTGCTGGTCGATGTGCAAAGTCAACATGCCACCGCCAGTGGTAATGTGTTATTTGCTGACAGACCAACCAGCCAGTTATCCGCCATGACAAGCACCACTCAAGCAACGGCTGGCAATCATGGCAATGCTGACCAGCCACTCCATGCTCATCAACAACTAAGCCGTGGTCTAACACAAGGTGGTCTGATAACCATCGCAGAAGAAGTTCAATACAACAGCCAATCACAGCTTGCCCATGCCAATGACGTGGCATTTGCCAGCATTCCCCTACAAGCTCACGGTCATGCCAAAACTTTGCGTAAAACGGGCAATGACCGACTTCACTTAACCGATGTGATGTTCACCACTTGCCCGCCCACCAATCCTAAGTGGCGATTGCAAGCAGGTAGCATTGAGCTAAACAATCAATCAGGGCGTGGGGTGGCAAAAGATGCACGGCTTAAGATTGGCGATGTGCCAGTGGCGTATCTGCCTTACTTTAATTTTCCGATTGATGATAGGCGTGCCAGTGGCTTTTTACTGCCCAGCGTCAGTTGGCGAAACGATGGGCAAGTTGAATTACAAACTCCATATTATGCCAACTTAGCGGCCAATATGGACACCACCATCACCCCAAGGGTCTTTAGCAACCGCAACCCCATGCTATCGGCAGAGTTTCGCCATTTAAGTCATGATTTTGGTCATAGTCAAATTCAAGGCGACTATCTGCCTAACGACCGTCAATATGACAAAAAAACCCGCAAAAGCCTATTTGCCAAGCATCTTTGGCAGTCAAAACACGTTGACAATCTGACTGGCGAAGCGGTGTACCAATATGTCTCTGACGCAGATTTTATTGATGATTTTGAAGTATTTGGCACAACAGGCAGGGAGCATCTTGGCAATTTTGATAACCATGCCCACTTGCCACGTTCTGCTCAGCTTAATTATTTTAATGAATACATCAACGCCCATCTAAAAGTAGAAACCTACCAAAACTTAGATGTTACCGATGCGTTTGGTAACCCCACCACCGATGCACTCAAGCCATATTCCAAACTGCCACAATTGACGGTCAATTACGCATTGCCATTAAATCAGTGGCTAAAAAACAACAACCACATCAACAACATCACCAACAACAACATCACCAACAACATCAAGCTGACAGGCGTGCATGACAGCGGCTATTTTCAAAAAAGCATCACAGACAACTCTGCCCCAGAGAAAAGCGGATTTCGCATGTACAATAAACTGACCGCCATCTACCCAATGCACAACACTTGGGGCTATGCCGTGCCAAGCGTCAGCTTACAACAGCTGTTTGCTCGCTATGATGAACACACCACATTGAACAACCAAATCAGCAAACATGACAGACAGCAGGGCATCTTTTTGCCCACTGTTGCTTTAGACACAGGCATTTATCTAAAAAAAATAGGCTCACCGTTTGGTTGGTTTGATGGCGTTGATGACCACAATAAAGCCATCATAAAAAATGGACACCAACTGCTAAGCCCACGGTTAAAGTACACTTACACCCCATTTAAAGACCAAAACAGCCTACCAAATTTTAACACCCGCATTGCTTCTTTATCTTATGAACAACTGTTTGCTGATTCTTGGTTTTTGGGGCATGACCGCATTCAAGACTTGCATGCCATCACCCCAGCCATTAACTACCGTTACATAGACAGCGAAGGCAACACCCGATTAGATGTTGGTATCGCCGAGCAGTTTTATTTGAGTCATGGCAAGACCCGTTTAAGCGACTTTATCAGCACACCCAATACCCACGCCAGCTCTGATAAGGCACTATTTAGCAATCGCTCTTCTGGCATGGTTGCCAGCATACAAGCCCAACCCATTAAACAGCTATGGTGGCATGCCAATATCGCCAGCAAATCTGACCACCGCCTAAATTTTTTAACCAGTCAGTTGCGTTATCAGCCCACTGACAACAGCATGATAAGCTTAGGTGTCATCAACCGACAAGCCGACCAAAACACCAACCAATTACCCCTAAAAGCATATACGGCTTCTTTGGTGATGCCCGTGAACCAAAACTGGCGACTGATGGCACAAGGGCAGTTTGATGATGAGCGTTACCAAATCACCGATGGGCTGCTTGGGATTGATTTTCAAGATTGCTGTATTGGGGCATCGGTCTATGTCAGACGACATACCAATGAGTTGGACATCACCGCTCGACCTGATAATACCATCATGGCAGAGCTACGTTTAACAGGGCTTAGCCCAAAGAGTGGACGCTTTAGCCGTTTGTTACAAGATAGGACATATGGCTTGACACCTGTGCAAGATGCTTGGGTAAAATAGACACGTATAGGTCAGATTTTTTATTATGATGATTTATAATGATTTTTTATCCTCATGATTTTATTATATATAATAGTGCCATGATTGCATGATTGCCAAATCATTTGTGCCAATGTGTGCTATTTTGTTTGATGATTTTATTGAGTGGTTTCTTGAGTGGTTTCTAGATTTTTTTTAAAGAGATTTTTTTATGCGTAAACTTATGTTAACTCGCCCAATGTTGGGTTTATCCATTGCCATGTCTTGGGCATTCACAACTGTGGCAATGCCTGCACAAGCCAACACAACACAAGCCAACACAACAACAGTCAATGCGTCATCTGCCAGTGCGTCATCTGCCAATAAAGCCACCATTCACAGTGATGGCATTCTTGCGATGGTGAATGATTCGGTCATTTTAAAAAGTGATTTTGAACGAGCTTTACAAGCTGAACGCCTTGCCTTACAAGCCAATGGTGAGCAGTTGATTTCAGACAGTCAGTTACAAGCTCAAACCCTTGATGGTTTAATCATCAAACAATTGCAACTGGATTATGCCAAACGCTTAGGACTCACCTTGAATGCCGATGCTGTCAATGCAGAACTCAATGACATTGCCAAAAGCCAAAATTTTCACTCTTTGACACAGCTACAACAACACATGGACAGTCAGATGGCTGGGTCATATGCCCAATTACATCAACAGATTGCCGAAAAACAAATCATCCAAGCCCTACAACAAAGACAATTATATGGTGAGCTGTCCATCAATGAACAAGACATTCAGGCATTTTTGCAATCGCCAGAAAGCAATCTTCTCACCCCTAAAGAATACGAAACCTTACACTTTCGTGTGCCATATCTGTCTGACATCAATAATCTGAGTGCCAATGAGCAACAGCACGCCATGAACGTGGCAGATACTTTGGTTAAAGCATTACAAAACAATGATGTGCGTACACAACCACAGATAAATCAATTGCTGTCTTCATTAGCCACCCAATACCCCCACCCCATTGAAGGGGGCAATATGGGATACCATCTGGCAGACAACCTACCTGCTGCCCTAGCCGATCGCATCACCAGTTTACAAATTGGCGAAGTTACCCCACCACTGATTACCCAACATGGCTTAGACATCATCAAACTTATTGATGTGCGTCAATCACAAAACGAACAAACCAACATCATTCCCCAATGGCATACTCAGCACATTTTAATTAAAAATCAAGACCAGCAAACAGAACCTTTTGCCAAGCAAAAGATAGACGAGATTCATAACGCCTTACGCCATGGTGAAGATTTTGCTCAGCTTGCAACCATGTACTCACAAGATGCAGGGTCAGCTGGCAAAGGCGGTGATTTGGACTGGGTCAGCGAAGGTGAGATGGTGCCTGAGTTTGAAGCCATGATGAAACGCACCCCCATCGGTAACTTCTCCACACCGTTTGCAACGCAATTTGGTTGGCACATTGTCAAGGTATCAGCAACCAGACAAAAAGACATCAGTAATGAGCGACAACGCCAGCAAGCCTTGATGATACTACAATCTCGCCAAGCCCCACAAATCATCGAAGAATGGCTTGAACAACTAAAAGCAAACTCATATATTCGAGTGTATCAATAAGTGTGTCAATCACTGTGAACAACAATACAGCATTTTGAACAACGGTGAAAAATATTTTGAGCAACGATGAATAACACTCAACACAAACGCCATGATGATTGTTAGTAAAAATGTTTTTAGTAAAAATGTTTTTAGTTAGTCAAGATGCTTCTTGGGTCAATGGGTTCACCGTGCAACCGCACCTGAAATTCCAATGCCACCACGTTCACGTTCACGTTATTGTTTGCGTTATTGTTTGCCGCCATGCCATTGACCACCATGTTATTTCTGATAACAGAATGGGTGGCAATATGACCCATGGTGGCAATCGGTTGCCCACGTTTGACCAGCTCATCTTGACTGACCAAAAGGCGATTGTTATGAGCATAAGCCGTGACCACACCATTACCATGTTCTAGCATGATTAATTTGCCATAATCTTTTAAGCTTTCACCGACATAAAGAACTTTGCCATCTTGACTGGCCAGCACAGGATCGTTTAGCTGACCTTCAAACCACATGCCAATGATGCCATTACTTTTATTGAACTCACCAATCACCCTATTATGACTGGGGAGCATAAACCCCTTAGCAACCTTAATGTTCTGATTGCTGGGTAAATAGCTGGTGTTGGTGCGAGCATTCCATAACGTCAACCACGTGCCTGCATAAATCGTATAATGACTGTCTAGCTGATTAAGTCGCCCAATTTCTCGGTAATTTAACCCATATCGCTGAGCAATGCGACTGACCGTATCACCTGATTTCACAAGGTAACGGTTAGGCACACCTTGCTCATTAATGATGATATTTTGTGTGCTGGTATTAACCTGATGTGGGTTTGGGCTGGCACATGCGGTTAGAGCCAACACACTCACCACCCATAATGCGTTTAATAACAACAGCCTTAAATAACGACATGATAAACATGATATTTGTTTCAGTTTAGACATGAATTTTGCTGGCAAGCAATACTGCAACCAAACATGGCTTTTTAGTTTTGATTGAATAAAAAATAATAAAAAATTCATGGTAATACTCTGGTAATACTCTGATGGTCATGTGGTCATCACGATGGGAAGCGTTTTCATTGTAACAGATACATTTATTTTTAATAGCATGTATTTTTAATGGTGTGCCATGAACCGATTAGGACATGTTAGAATGTGGTGGCAATTCATCACACAGGCATTTTTTGCAAAAAATTGTTGCTAAATAGTTCCAATAATTAATATTTAGACACAATATCATAACAGGATTAAGGATTTGCTACATGACACCGTGATATTAGCAAGATACCATTATCTTGGTCATTCATATGCCTTGATCATTCATATTTTGGTCATTTCTATTTTTATATCATCAATAATAATGACCATCATCAATCATCATGCTTAATATGGATGTGCATGACGAACGCATTAACAACATCAGTGTTAACAACATTCAGTGGACGTACGACAAACATGCTTAATTTGACTGCTAAAAAGCGAATGATGTTTTTTCCCAATTTGGTTAAGCCCAGTCTTTTTTTTAAAGCTCAACTGTCAATAACAAAACACACAATCATCAAACCCATCAGCCCCCCTGAGTTACCCTTGGAATTGTCTGAGCTGGCTTGGCAGTTTTTTTATCATCTTAAGTCCGTACTGATGTCAATTTGCCCCAACCCTGTGAAGTTATCTCGGTTGTTTTTTGGCATGATTGTTACCATCAATTCGCTGATAAGCGTTACCTTAGCCCATGCTAACACAGAGTTCTTTTTCATTGCCCCAGCAAATCCTACATCAGCAAAAACAGCTCAAAGCCACCATATGCCCATAGGTTTGCATCACATCAGTCAGACTGTCAGCTATCGCATTCATATGTTGCCAAGCATACAAAAGCAACGCAATTCCATGATGGTGGCAAGTCATGATAAAGAAAATGACGCATTGCCATCTGCCAATGAAATTTTGGAGATGGATAAAGTGGAATTGACCTCGCTACAGGTCATGCATGTGTTAAGTGAGATTTGTCCAAGCGTGTTGTCTGCTTCCCAACAAAAATCGTTTCAACGGGCGTTTAACACTCGACTGCAAGATTTGTTGCCCAATGTGGACGACCCACAAGCAATCATGCACTCTTTATCTACCCAGCGTAACTACCGACGTGAGCTAAATAGCCTTAAATCTTGGCTAAATGGCTTATCTAAGACTGAAAAATCCATTTTATGTCAAGAAATTGCAACCGCTCCTTTATGACCGCTGTAACCGTTTCTTTTAAATAGACACCACTTTATCAATCGCATATGACAAATAATAGGTAACATGGCAATGATAATTGATGGTGATGATAATTGATGTTTTATCTGTTGATATTATTTGTTAAGATACGCCACTTTATCACAGATTTTATGGCTTAAAAGCTGTCATCATCAGCTTTATTGAAAGCTTTTTTACCTTATTTACCTTATTTACCTTTATAAATTATTGCCTTTAAATTATTGTTGTCATTGTCATGATTTTATCTTCACAAAAAACCGCTTTTACCCTTGCACTTCTTACCAGCAGTTTTAGTGCATACGCTTTAACACCACCAGAGATGGACAACAGTGCTTATGTACTGATGGACTACACCACAGGCGAAATTTTGGCTCAAAAAAATGCCAATGAGCCCCTGCCTCCTGCGTCATTAACCAAAATGATGACCAGTTACATCATCGAAAAAAAATTATTAAATGGTGAGCTGACAGAAAATGAACCTGTACTCATGAGCGAAAATGCGTGGTGTCGTGGTAGCAGTCAGCAGTCATGTATGTATGTGCCTGTCAATAAAACTGCCCCTGTCATCGACATGCTCAAGGGCATCATCATTCAATCAGGCAATGATGCTTCCATCGCCATGGCTGAGTATGTCTCTGGCAGTGAATCCTCTTTTGCTCAACTGATGAATGAAGAAGCTCAAGCCTTGGGTATGACTGATTCGCATTTTGTCAACGCCACTGGCATGCCTGCAGATGGTCATGTGGCTTCGGCGATGGATTTGGCAAAACTTGCCAAGGCAATCATTTCACATAGCGACAAATATTATGACATCTATTCTGAAAAAGAATTCACCTATAATGGCATTACCCAAGGCAACCGCAATGCGTTACTGCTCACTGACCCAACAGTCGATGGGCTAAAAACTGGACATACCAATGCAGCAGGTTATTGCTTGGTTGCATCAAGCAATCGCAATGGCATGCGTCTAATCTCTGTCATCATGGGTGCTAAAAGCATGCAAGCCCGAGCAGACCAATCTCGTGAGTTATTAAATTGGGGCTTTGGGCATTTCACCCATGCAGTGCTTGCCCCCAAAGGACAATTGATACAAAAAGTGCCTGTGTGGTTTGGCACAACGGAGCAAGTTGAGTTGGTCACTGCCAGTGATTTGCGTGTGCTGACAACCAAAAATGCTCAAGGCAAACTCACCACCGCTGTTGATATCCAGCCTGACCTACAAGCTCCCATCAAAAAAGGTCAAACGTTGGGCAAAGTCCATGCCGTACAAAATGGCAAAACCGTGGCATCTGCTGATGTGGTTGCCACGCAAGACATTGAACAAGCAGGCTTTATTCATCGATTATGGCAACGCATCAGCCGTTGGGTAAAGCAGTTGTTTTAATTCATGTTGTTTTAACTCATGTTGTTTTAATTCATTAAGCGTTATCGTTATCTTAATCAAACGCTAGGTGTGTCCCTAGCGTCAGCATTTTTTCAGCGTCAGCGTTTTTTGTCATTGCGTTTAAATTTTTGAATGCGTTTTTTTTGTCTAAGCCGTTGTGCTTTGGTTTTGGTCGATTTATTTTGTCGCCCTTCAAAAGGATTTTCATTTTGCTTCAGCTCGATGTTAAGCGGTGTGCCTTCCAGTTTAAACACTTGCCTAAACTGATTTTCTAAATAACGGCGATAGCTTTTTGGCAATGATTTGGTTTGATTGCCATGAATGACGATGACAGGCGGATTGTGTCCCCCAAGATGGGCATAACGTAGTTTGATGCGTCGCCCTGATATCATGGGTGGTGGGTGAGCGGTAACGGCGTCTTGTAATATCTGTGTCAAGCGATTGGTAGAGACTTTAAACAGTGATGACTGGTAGGCTTTATGAATGGAAGGATACAAATTGCCCACACCTGTGCCATGCAATGCTGAGATAAGATGTGTTTTAACATATGGAATAAAGTTAAAACGTCTGTCCATCTCGGTTTTGACGTAGGATTTTTGTTCGTCTGTCAGCCCATCCCATTTGTTGATGGCGATGACCATTGCTCGCCCTGCATCTAAGGCATAGCCAAGCATATGCAAATCCTGATCAACAATGCCTTCTTGGGCATCTATCACCAACACCACCACATTGGCATCTTTGATGGCTTGTAAGGTCTTAACAACCGAAAATTTCTCAACCGTCTCATCAATTCGCCCACGGCGACGCACACCAGCGGTATCAATCAGCACATAATGCTTACCTTCTCGCTCAAAGGGAATATAAATGCTGTCTCGGGTCGTGCCAGGCATGTCAAACACCACCACCCGCTCTTCACCCAACATGCGATTAACCAAGGTAGATTTGCCCACGTTAGGGCGACCGATGATGGCAAGCTTAAGCCCATCTGTTACGTCTTCTTCTGCGTCAGTGTCCAAAGTCATGCCAGCGGTCAAATCATCTAATAGGGTCAGCAAACCTTTACCATGAGTGGCGGTTACAGGATATGGCTTGCCTAAGCCTAAAGCAAAAAATTCACCAATGGCGGCCTCATGGATACCATCAATTTTATTGGCAACCAAATAAACAGGCTTGCCCAAGCTGTGCAAAAATTTGGCAATCTCACTGTCTGAACCAATGACACCAGCACGAGCGTCCACCACAAACAGCAAAATATCCGCTTCATGAATGGCGGTATAAGATTGCTCCGACATATAATCATCAATGTTGCCAGAGCCATCATCTGCTTCGCCTATGCCACCTGTGTCGACCACAATAAAAGATTTACCATCATAATGCACATCACCATATTGGCGGTCTCGAGTCAAGCCAGAAAAGTCAGCAACCAACGCTTGGCGAGACTTGGTAAGTTGGTTGAATATGGTTGATTTGCCCACATTGGGACGACCAATTAAAGCAACGACAGGTTTGATGCTCATGGTTATAAATGACCTAATTAGGATAAAACACAAAAAATGGTGATATGGTTGAGATGATTACCATTGCCAAAGCTGCACATCACCTTGTATGCTCTGAGTGACCAAACGATTGTCCATGACATTCAGATGGGTCAAACTGCCCTGACCACGAATACGGCTGACAATATCGCCAGTTTGAGCGTCTAACATATGCACATAACCTTCAAAATCACCCACCGCAATCAACGATTGCCCCAAGTGATTGATGACAACAGGATTGGTTAACTGGCGATACATTAAAGATTCATTTTGCCACAATGGTTCACCTGTCTTGCGATGAAATGCCAAGACTTTTCCTGTTAAATCAGTGGCAATGACAGTAGTATCGGTGATTGCCAACCGCTTAAGGCTGGCTGTGTCTTGTTGCCATAAGATGCGTTGCTGGGTCAAATCAAAACCCACCAATTGCCCACCATGGCTCACCACAAACAATTGATTATTATCCACAACTGGCGTGGCATCGATGTCAGTCATGCGTTCAATGGCACTCGCCCCTAAGGCAATGCCAACACGATAAGACCACTGTGGCAAACCTGCATCAACCGTTAAGCCATACATGCGTCCATCAGCACCAGCAAATAATGCCAAGTTGTCAGTCAGTAAGATGGGGGACGCTGCTCCACGCACACTCATGGCTGGTGTGCTGGTATTAAATCGCCAAACCTGCTCACCTGTGTGTAAGTTTAGCCCATATAGGTTGCCATCGTTTGCCATCAACAGCACACGAGCATTGGCAATCAATGCGGGTGCAAGCACCGTACCGCTTAATTGACGTTGCCACTTCACTGCCCCATTTTGAGCATTTAAGGCGGTAACACTGCCATCTTTATGGGTAACAACCAAGGTTTGACCAGTGGCATCAGCCGTTATGCCAGATGTGATTGGTGTTTTTAGCTTGATTGACCACGCATGGGCATCACTTGCCAACGGATACGATTTTACCTGACCATCACGAGATGCCACAAAGACATGATTGGCTTGGATAACAGGTTGCAAATTCAAGGGGTCTTTAGCATTGCCACCACCCAGTTTAAAATTAGCAATGGGCTGTAGCACGGTGGGATTTTGTGCCAAGCTCACAAGTTTGCTTGGTTCATGCTCCACCGGGTTGATGCCTTTATTACAGGCAGTCAAAGCAAGCGAAACCGCCAACACACCCAGCAAAAAAAACGGTTTTTTTACCAAATACCTGTTTGCATGATGTGCTTGGTGATGTGTTGGGTTACTTAAATGGCTTAAAAAAAATTTGTGGTTAGACATTTTAGACATTATCGTTCACTCATTTGGTTTGGCAATGTAACTTCAATTTGGCTTAAATTGATAACTTAAAGTCAGTTCAGTGGGTTAACTTTGGTGGTTTAATTTTGGTGGTTTAACTTTGCTCATTTGACTTGGCTGGTCATTTGGCTGGTCTGTTTGTGTTGTTCAACCCAAGCCGTTGCTTATTGTGGTTGTGTGGCATTCTCCAAGTCACTGCCACCTTGTTCATTGTCTGCGTCAATAGTATCTGAATCAACAGCGTTTGCGTCAACAGTGTCTGCATCAACATGGTGCATGGCAACATCTGTGGCAGGTGCTTGTAAAGGCGCGGTCAAATCCTGCATCTGAACCATTTGTGGGACGACAATCGGCTCAAATTGCATGCCCAAACTCTCCATTTTTAATGACAAAATGGCACGGTTTTCTTCACGTTTACGCAACAGCTCCCACGCATTTTCATAAGCACGTTTGGCATCATCAAGCTTATTTTGTTTGACATAAATATCACCAAGCAACTCTTGACGGCTGGCTTCAAAGGCAGTTGGCATCTCAACACTCACCACTTTTTTGCCAGCATCAAGTTGATTGTCCGCCAAATACACCTGCCCCAGTCGCAACTCGGTGATGGCTTTTAGCCCTGCATCAATATCTTTGACACTTAACGCCTGACTTAAGCTGTCAATCGCCTTTGAATAATGACCATCATCGGTCTGCTCTTTGGCTTGTGCCATCAAAGCTTGCCAAGCATAGATGCTGTCAGAATGCCCAGCCACCAACTGCTCAATTTGCAAACCAAGCTGTTCTTGTTGCTTTAGCAACTCGTTGCGGTCAGCCTCGGCAAGGTCAGGGTTTTGTAAGCCAAGGGCAATCTGTTCTTGGCTTTGCTGGATTTGCGTGTACATGTCTGACGCTGTCAAATCGGCGTGCGAATGGTTTTTTTGCCAATATTGCCAAATGGCAAAAGCCAACAATGCCACGACAATCGCCATGGCAATGTTGCCACCATACCGCTTAAGTTTGTCCAGACTGCCATCACCATTGACCGAAATGTTGTTACTCATAGGAGATTTTTACTCAACTGTTGTTTGTTTACTTGGCTGTTTATTTTAATAAATTCGCCACGCACCATGCTTGGGATTGTGTGGTCTGTTCAGCATTTTGCATGTCTTTGATGCTGATTTGCTCATGTTTCACTTCATCTTCACCGATAATCACGGTAAATCTTGCACCAGATTTATCCGCCTTTTTCATTTGTGCTTTTAAACTGATTGCTGACCCCATTTTTACCCTTAGGTCAACACGCTGGGTGCGAAGTTTGTGGGCAAATTTTACCGCTTGAGTATAGACATCAGGGTGAGCCACCACAAACACATCACAAGCAGACACAGGATTAAATGGATTAACCGCTTCAATCAGCAATAGCAATCGTTCAAGCCCAATGGCAAAACCCACGGCAGGTTCTGATTTATCAGACCCTTTGAGCTGACCGATCAGGCCATCATAACGCCCACCGCCACACACCGTGGCTTGGCTGCCTAATTTATCGGTTGTCCATTCAAACACGGTTTTATTGTAATAATCCAAACCACGCACCAACTTAGGATTAATCACAAACTCAATGCCAACAGCGGTTAGGTATTCTTTGACTTTGGCAAAATGGGCTTGGCTGTCCTCACCCAAAAAATCCGCTAACTTTGGGGCATTTTCTAGAAGTTTTTGGGTATTGGCATCTTTGCTGTCTAATATGCGTAAGGGGTTGGTGGTCAAACGCCGTTGGCTATCACTGTCCAGCTCGTCTTGTTTGTCTTTTAAATACTCAATCAATGCGGTGCGATAAGCAAGGCGTTCGGTAAGCTCTCCTAAGCTATTTAGCTCAAGCGTTACTGCTTTTTCAATGCCCAATGCCTGCCACATCATGGCGGTCATGATAATCAATTCAGCATCAGCATCAGGCATCTTACTGCCAAAACTTTCCACCCCCAGCTGATGAAACTGACGGTATCGTCCTTTTTGTGGGCGTTCATAGCGAAACATCGGTCCTGTGTACCAAAGTTTTGGTGTGTCGCCACGCAATAGATGATGCTCCAACACCGCTCGCACTGCCCCTGCCGTGCCTTCTGGGCGTAAGGTCAGTGGCGTGGGTGGATCAGATTTATCGGTGAAACTATACATTTCTTTTTCAACAATGTCGGTGGCGTCACCAATGGCACGAGAAAACAGCTGGGTCTCTTCCACGATGGGCAGGCGAATCTGCTCAAAACCAAACCGTGCCAAAATGTCTGCCAAAATGGCTTCTAATCGTTGCCATTTTTGACTGTCAGCAGGCAAAATGTCATTAAACCCTTTGATTGATGTCAGCATCATCACACCATTGCCCCCAAATTAAAACCATTTTTTATAAATACTTTGATATGTGCCATCTGCCTTCATGTCTGCCAATGATGCGTTCACCTCTTCTAACAGCTGACTGTCTGATTTATTTAAAACAAATCCGTAAAGTTCTTGTGGATAGTCATAATCAATGGCAAAATACAAAGGCGATTTTTTCTCAGAATATTTTTCCACATAATAAGGAATGACTGATGAATCACTGATTGCCGCTTCTGCTTTATTGGACAACACACTTTGTACCGCCAGCCAATCACTTCGCATGTATTGCACATCATTTAATTCTTCTTCTTGTTTTTTCTGAGTCACAATGTCATAAAGCGTATCCATTGAGCTGTCTTTAATGGCGACATGTTTGTCTTTGAGTTGATGCAGCGTCTTAATGTCCTTGTCTTTACTGATGATTGTGACTGGATACACCTCCAAATAAGGATTGCTCATGGCATATTGCTTACGCCGATCATCTGTAATGGCAATGCTACCAACAATCATATCAAATTTATTATCAGCAAGGCTTTCAAATAGGTTTTGCCGTGGTTGATAACTGTATACAAAATGATGATGGCTACGTTTGGCAATTTCTTGCAAAACATCGTATTCAAACCCTTGCAAATCACCTCGCTCATCACGAAAATTTAATGGCTCATTGCCTGTCTCTGATGCAATAAAAGCCACTTTGACTTCTGTCAGTTTATCTTGTTGCCCATCAGTATTGGCAGTTTCATGATTGGCATGGTTGGCGTTGGCATGGTTATCATTGGTGTTACCGCATCCACCTAACAACCAAAATAGGGGTAAAACACACAATATCTTTTTCATAACATTATCCATTTAAAGTGGTCTGACAAATTTGCCCTTAAAGGTGATAGGAACGACATTATCAATCCTAGATAATCCCATAACTTCTGTTAAACGTTTCATGCCCTCTGACATATCAAATTTTTTGACATCTAACTTGATGGGGGTGTTGGTCTCTACCAGCATCAATGTGTTACTTTCACGTGTGATCGTCAAGTCTGCCACCAAATCCACCGTATGTCCGTGCATGTCCAACACAAAAGGTTGGGTTAATTGCATCGTCTCACCAACTTTTAACCCATTGATGGTATCAGCATCTAAGGTTGTGGTCACAACTGCGGTTGTGAATTCGTCCACATTAAATAACCAATCTCTTAAGCGATCATCTCTAATAACGATGTCGGTTTTGACACTGGATAAATCAATCTTTAATAACAGCTCGCCCAGCTTATTAAACAGACCAGAGTATTGAGTAAATTCACCTATTTCTTCGATGTGATTGCGCTTTTTATCAATTTTGGTGCTGACAAAACCGATGTCTGCATCTTTTAACAACCAATCAGAAACCTCAGATGCCTGATTGACTGTCTGCACTTCAGACACAGAATCAGCGACTGAATTTTCAGCGACCGCACTGTCAGAATTACCATTATTTTCAGAACTGGCATTTTCAGAGCTGTGTTGAGCTTCGGTTATGTCATCAGATGCTGGTTGTGAGCCACAAGCCACCAAGCATAACAACAATGAAGTTAAGAGTATTTTTTTCATAATTCATCCATATCATTAATGACCATCAGTAATTAAACCTTAATCAAAAAATCCAGAAAAAACATCAGTAAAAATGGCTTGAAAATGGCTATTGTGCCACACGAATGATTTCATTGGCTTTTTTATTTGCCATCATTTTTACTTTTTTTCGCACCATCGCCTCAATTTCATCTGCCAATTTTTCGGTGTCTATCAGATGGCTTTTTTTACCATCTTGATATACCAAGCTGTTGGGGCTTGCCCCCACCACGCCAATGTCTGATTCTTTGGCTTCTCCTGGCCCATTCACCTTACAACCAATCACCGACACATTCATCGGCTCACGAATGTCCTCTAAACGAGCCTCTAAAATATTCATCACTTTAATCACATCAAATTCTTGACGAGAACAGCTGGGGCAAGCAATGAAGTTGACCCCATTAGCACGAATGCTCAATGATTTTAAAATGTCAAAGCCGATTTTAATCTCTTCTTCTGGTGCTGCCGCCAAAGAGATGCGCATGGTATCACCAATGCCATCAAGTAGCAAACTGCCCAAAGCAATGGCGGATTTTACCGTACCTGTGCGATACACGCCAGCTTCAGTTACCCCAAGATGTAATGGGTTGTCAATTTGGGCAGAAATCAATCGATACGCATCAAGGGTTAAGAACACATTGCTGGCTTTAACCGAGATTTTATATTGGTCAAAGCCCAGTTTTTCTAAGATATCAATATGGCGTAACGCCGATTCTAGCATGGCCTCGCCTGTTGGTTCGCCATATTTTCTTTGAATGTCTTTTTCAAGCGAACCTGCGTTTACCCCGATGCGAATGGGAACATTGTGGTGCCTGGCACAAGCAACCACTTCTCGCACTTTTTGTTCATTGCCAATGTTACCTGGATTTATCCGCAAACAATCCGCCCCTGCTTCTGCCACTGCCAAGGCAATTTTATAATCAAAATGAATGTCAGCAACCAATGGCACGCTGACTTGTTTTTTGATTTCACCAAATGCTTGCACGCTGTCCATGCTGGGCGTGGATACTCGCATAAAATCCACCCCTGCGTCTACGCATCGCTGAATTTGGGCAACGGTGGCTTGTACATCACACGTGTCGGTATTGGTCATGCTCTGCACACTGATGGGGGCATCACCACCCACTGCCACAGAGCCGACATGGATTTGTTTGGTGCGTTTACGTTGAATGGGGGAATGATGGCTCATGATGGACTCTTGTTTTTATGGGGCTTGTTTTTATTGGGCTGATTTTTTTCGTTCATTTTGACTGGCTATGGCGACAGTTTAAAAATTATGGTGATAATTTAAAGACAGCTTGGTTATTTTGGCTGTATTGAGACAAACGGACGGGCTGTTTATTCATATTTAGACTGACGTTTTTGACATTATCAATCTTAATGGTAAATGGGGCATTGCCAGTTAGGGTAAAACTGCCCCTACCCTTTTCACCTTGCCATAGCACTTGCCCATTGGCATCAATCACAGAGAGGTTGGTTTTATTTTGTACCCAAAACTCCAGCTCAGATGCTTGGGGGTTGGTTGGGCTGTTAGTTTGGTCAGCATGAGTTAGGTTTAATGCTGAGCCTGTGCTGTTGGTGATTTCGATGCCATTAAGAGCTGAGCCTTGCTCTTGGTCAATGTTGCCCATCTCTTCAATGGTGGGTTGCTGACTATCGGCTTCTTTTTGGCTTTGAGCATTGCTGACCGTCCGCAACAAAAATACTGCCAAACTGATGACACATATCACCGCCAATAACAATAGCGGATTAAAACGAAAACTGCGTCTGCTATCACGGTGCAATGTGCCCATTGGACGCAATGGAGATGCGATGTCTTCAGCTTTAGTAACACGCATTTCACTGGGATAGGCACGGTCAAAACTGGCTGACATCTCATCAACATTAAGCTTAAGATAGCGTGCGTAGTTGATGGCAAAACCCTTGGCAAAGGTCTGCTGTGGCAAGACAGCAAAGTTCTCAGCTTCTAACGCCGCCAGCTGACGCTCTTTGATGAACAAATCTTTGGACGCTTGCTCAAGGGTGATGTTTTGTTTTTCACGAGCTTTTCTTAACGCATGACCAAAAGATAAGGTATCATTTGATGATTTTGTTACTTCCATGTTGCCTCAGGGTTGGTTAGCCAAGTTCTTAGAGTTTTTGCTTCATTACTTAGTGCAAAAGTGGATAACAGCTCTTGGGTCAGTTGTTGACGCTTTGCCATGTTGCCTGTTTCATGTGCCAGTTTGATGCCTTGCATCAAGGTGCGTGGGGTGATGATTTGATGACCAAATAACGCATCAGTTTCATCATACAATTTTTGAGCTTGTTGGATACGGTTGTGTTTTAGCAACAAATCCACCAGCTCGATGCGTGAGATGATGCTGTTGCTGTCGCTTTCTAACGCCCTAATAAAAGTCTGTATGGCAGCATCGTCATTGTTCAGCTTAAGATAGGTGCGTCCTAAGTTTTCAAGTGATGCAATGCGTCCTTGATAACCGAGTGCCTCGCCTGCAATTTGAAACTGCTTAATCGCCTCAGCATGGCGGTTGGCTTGCGACAGATACACGCCATAGTTATTGTGTGCCTGCATAAAGCTTGGGTCGATACTGATGGCTTTTTTGAAGTATTCTTCTGCCTTAGCAAAGTTGCTTGGACTGCCCTCTTGCTGTAACAAGACACCCATCATATCATGAGCTGGCACATAGCGAGCATCTGCGTCAAATGCCAGTTGCAACTGACGCATGGCGGCATCAAGTTTTTTGTCTCGAATGTATTCACTGGCTAAAGTGGTGCGAATACTGGCAACTTCTTGGGGGCTTTTTTCACGGTTACCAGAAGCTTGTGTATTGGCATTATAATTGCTATTAGTAAACGCGTCGGTTGGGGTGCTTTGACAGCCAGACAACGTCAATGCCAACACTGCCACCATCATGCCAACGCTTAACTTGCCAGACATTAACATGTCAGTTATCAACATCTTGGGGCAACCAACGTCATCAGTTGTGCTGATGTGATTTAACCTTTGTGAATGAGGCGGTTTTAAATGATGCGGTAAGCTGATTTGCAACATGGTCAAGTCTCTGTCTTTTTTAATGTTTCATGCTTTCATGTTTCATGCTTTATGGTTTCATTGTTTTATGGTTGATATGTTTTTCAATCTTTTAACGTTTCATGATTGATATGGCTTATTCAATGCTTTATTTCGTTCAATGCTTTGTCGCCATTTAGCCGAACGACGTGTTTTGTCTGCCACTTGTCCAACCAACTGCCCACAAGCCGCATCAATATCATCACCTCGAGTTTGACGCACCGTACAAACAAAGCCAGCTTGGTTTAACAAATGACTAAACGCATGAATGCGATTGTTACTTGAGCGTTGATAAGGGGCGTGGGGAAATGGATTAAAAGGTATCAGATTAATCTTACTTGGCAACCCATTTAACAGCTCAATCAACTGTTTGGCGTGTTCATCACTGTCATTGATGTTTGATAACATCACATATTCAATGGTAACGTGCTTTTTGTGCCTTGGATTTTCGTGATAAACATAGGCTTTGGCGGCTTGTATCAACTCTTTTAGTGGATATTTTTTGTTGATAGGCACAAGCTGATTACGCAACTCATCGTTGGGGGCATGTAGCGAAATCGCCAACGCCACATCAATGTCTTTTGCCAACTCATACATCTTCGGCACAATGCCAGAGGTCGATAAGGTCACTCGTCGTTTAGACAGCCCATAAGCGTGGTCATTTAACATAATGGACATGCTCGCAACCACAGGGTCATAGTTAAGCAACGGTTCACCCATGCCCATCATCACCACATTAGTTACTCGGTTTTCTCGCTCACTGACAGGGACATCTTGCATATAAGACTGATTGGCAACCCAAAGCTGACCGATGATTTCACTGGCAGTTAAATCGCGCTCAAATCCTTGCTTACCAGTACTACAAAATGAACAATCCAACGCACACCCCACTTGTGATGAAATACACAACGTTTTTCGCCCATATTGTTTGCCATCATCAGCAGGGATTAACACCGTCTCAACCAATGAACCACCTGCCACTTCAAACACCCACTTGCGAGTGCCATCTTCACTAAATTGTTTAAACCTCACTGTGGGCGGTGTAACAGCTGCCACTTGTGTCAGTTTGTCTTGCAGTTTTTTGGATAAATTGGTCATCTGAGTAAAATCAGTAACGCCGTACTGGTGTATCCACTTCATGACTTGACTGGCACGAAATGCCTTTTCCCCAATATCAGCAAAAAACGCCACCAACTGTGGGTACGACAATCCCAACAGATTGTGCTTGGACACAATCTCATCTTGTGTGCTAGGATCAATGGTAACGATTTTGTTCATATCCAATTTTGCTCATGTTCATATCTTTGCTCATCAATAAATGGTTCTATTATAGTCAATAATGGGGCAAATACCAATGTTAAAACCACACGTGTTAAAACCATAAAAAACAAACCATTAAATAAAAACCGCATCACAAAGAATGCGGTTTTTAGCTTGTCAAAGCTTAAAAAAATCAACTCAACGAGTACGTGGGCAGACTTCTTTATCATCAAAAAAATAAGCAATCTCACGTTGTGCTGATGTGACTGAATCTGAGCCGTGTACCGCATTTTCATCGATGCTGTTGGCAAAGTCTTTACGAATAGTGCCTTCACTGGCTTCTTGTGGGTTGGTAGCACCCATCAGTTCACGATGATGTGCCACCGCATTTTCACCCTCTAATACCGACACCACCACAGGTCCTGATGTCATAAAGCTGACCAAATCATTATAAAATGGGCGTTCTTGATGCTCAGCATAAAACCCCCCTGCCTTGTCATTATCCAAATGCAACATTTTGGTGGCGATAATTTTTAATCCTGCTTTTTCAAAACGGTCATAAATCTCACCGATGTGATTGCCAGCAACAGCATCAGGTTTGATGATGGATAAGGTGCGTTCAATCGCCATGTCATTCTCCCATGGTATTCATAAATGGTTATTCATAAATGGTTATCAATAAGTAACGCATTATATTTACCCAAAAACACAATCTTGTCAAGACAACAAAAACTTGATAAAAATACCGACAAATCTTGGGCAGATGGGTGGACGGCATCATCTGAGTGATTGGCTATTTTACCTAAATTTATCTGATTTTTATCTGATAAAAATGCTTGATTTGCTTATAATGACGATGCACAAGATGACGATAAAAACGATGAGTAAGGGTTGCCATGCGTAAAATCAAAATTTTTTTATCAACAAAACATTTACAAAACTTAATTTATACGCTATTAAGTAGCGGTACTTTGATATTGACCGCTTGTGATGCTGATACGACTTGGGGACACATCAATCAAACAGATGATGCTAGTCAATCCAAT
Organism: Lwoffella lincolnii; assembly: GCF_037201985.1. Taxonomy (NCBI): domain Bacteria; kingdom Pseudomonadati; phylum Pseudomonadota; class Gammaproteobacteria; order Moraxellales; family Moraxellaceae; genus Lwoffella; species Lwoffella lincolnii. Next base: position 1,333,609 of record NZ_CP147511.1, read on the forward strand.
CAATATTGTCAAGCGTTTAAAGAGCCTTTTTGGTATGACATTTGTGCGATAGATGAAAAGATGCTATTAGCACCCTCACACCATCAGAACCATGGCCAACATGGCCAAAAAGACACTAAGCAACAAGCAGAACAACAAGCACAGAACTTATCACTTCGGCTGTTTTGGCGGCAAGCTGATGATAATACAGACAAAAACGCCAAGCCATTATTCACTTTTTCGGCATTAAAACAACAACTCAGTGCCAACAAACAACTGCTATTTGCCAGCAATGCAGGCATGTACAACCACGAATTTGCCCCCATTGGCTATACCGTGATTGATGGCAAGCAGATACTGTCACTCAATCTAAACGAAGGTGAAGGCAATTTTCATCTGATGCCAAATGGGGTGTTTTGGTGGAATGATGATGGCTTTCATATTGACACCAGTGAGCAAATGCAACGTCAGCTAAAAGCAGGGGTAAAACCTAAGTTTGCCACCCAATCAGGACCCATGCTGGTGATTGATGGGGCAATGCACCCAAAATTTACCGCTGATTCCACTTCTAAGAAAATTCGCAACGGCATTGGCATCAGCGAAGATGGTAAAATCAAACTGGTGCACAGTCGTGTGCCAGTCAATTTTTATGAGTTTGCATTATTGTTCCAAACTCAGTTAAATTGCAAGAATGCGTTATTTTTAGATGGTGGTATTGCATCAGCGTTATATGCTCCAGAGCTAAAAATTAACGATAAAAAAAACATGGGGGTAATGATAGGCTTGATTGAAAGTAAGTTTGATTGAAAGTAAACAGCAATCAATGCCAACAATCAATCCCAAACCAAATGGGTAACAACCCAGCCATTCTAAACCCAGTTACGCTAAAAATCTCTCACATCGACAAAATGCCCTGCAATCGCTGCCGCTGCTGCCATCGCAGGACTGACCAAATGCGTGCGTCCGCCATTGCCTTGCCTACCTTCAAAATTGCGATTACTGGTACTGGCACAATGCTCTTGTGGCTCAAGCTTATCAGCATTCATCGCAAGGCACATTGAACAACCCGGTTCACGCCATTCAAAGCCAGCATCGGTAAATATCTTATCAAGCCCTTCATTTTCAGCTTGTTGTTTGACCAGTCCAGAGCCTGCCACGATGATGGCTTCTTTAACGCTGTCAGCCACTTTGCGACCTTTAATCACATTGGCCGCCAAGCGTAAATCTTCAATGCGAGAGTTGGTACAAGAACCGATAAAAATTCGGTCAAGCTTAATATCGCTCATCGGTTGCCCTGCACGCAAGCCCATGTATTCATAGGCACGAATCCACGCATTTTTTTGCACATCGTCTTTTGCCATGTCCAACGTGGGTACATTTTGGGTGATGTCCACCACCATCTCAGGCGATGTTCCCCATGAGACTTGTGGGGCAATGTCACTGCCATCTAGCTCTATCACACTGTCAAATCGTGCATCAGCATCAGAATGCAGGGTTTTCCAGTATTCAACCGCTTTCTCCCAAGTCTCACCTGTTGGAGCGTACGGGCGACCTTTGACATAGTCAATGGTGATGTCATCTACCGCCACCATGCCAACCCTTGCGCCTGCTTCAATGGCCATGTTACAGACGGTCATACGCCCTTCCATGCTCATGTCTTTAAACACTTGTCCACCAAATTCAATGGCATGACCTGTACCACCTGCTGTGCCAATTTTGGCAATGATGGCAAGCACGACATCTTTGGGCGTAACCCCTTGCCCAAGTTTGCCATTGACTTTAATGAGCATATTTTTCATTTTCTTTTGAACAAGACATTGAGTCGCCAACACATGTTCCACTTCCGATGTGCCAATGCCATGTGCCAAACAGCCCAACGCCCCATGTGTGGCAGTATGGCTGTCACCACACACCACGGTCATACCAGGAAGTACCAAACCTTGTTCAGGTCCAACCACATGGACAATGCCTTGACGAATGTCATTGATGGTGAATTCTTCAATCCCAAACTTCTGACAATTATCATCTAATGTGGTCACTTGTAAGCGAGACACGTCATCTTTGATGCCCGCCATGCCTTGACTGCGTTCTTTGACGGTGGTTGGCACATTATGGTCAGGGGTGGCAATGTTGGCAGACAATCGCCAAGGCTTGCGACCTGCCAATTCAAGACCTTCAAAGGCTTGTGGGCTGGTCACTTCATGCAACAGATGACGGTCAATATAAATCAAACTTGAGCCATCATCACGCTGTCTAACCAAGTGGTCTTGCCAAAGTTTGTCATATAGGGTTAAGGTTTTGGGGCGACTGTTTGAATGGGGTATTGAATGGGAGATTGATTGTTGCATTGATGCGGTCATGGTGGTGGTCATTCCTTATGTTTAACGCTTTTTTTATTTTTGCGACTGCTGTTGTGATTGCTCTTATGATTGCTGTTGCGATTATAGCAGTCTCGTTTTATAATTATAATTGATGATTTTTATAAATTTCAAAACTTTTGGTTAATATTTATCATGAATACCACCAATCTCACTACCTTTGTGACTGTGATGCACACAGGAAGCATCTCGGCTGCTGCTGAAAAGTTGTTTATCACTCAACCTGCGGTCAGTAAACGCATCAAAAATTTAGAAGATGAGTTTGGGGTAACCTTATTTGATACGGTTGGGCGTGGCATCGTGCCAACTCAAGCGGCACATCGTTTATTACCACATGCCAAGCGATGGCTTGATGACTATGATAATTTTCGCATTAATCTAAAAAACTCGCAACACACAGTATCAGGCAAGTTGGTTATCGGCACAAGTCATCATATCGGTTTACACCACTTGCCACCTGTGCTGAAGCAGTTTATCCAGATGTATCCTGCGGTACAAATAGAAGTGCATTTTGTCGATTCAGAAGAAGCTCACAAGGCGGTGTTGGACGGTGATGTGGCGTTGGCGTTTTTGACTTTACCCCCTGTCTATGACAAACGTTTAAGCTATCATACGCTATGGTCAGACCCTTTATATTTTGTGACAGGAACGTTATCACCACTTGCCAAAAAGATTAATGTTACGCTTGAGCAACTGGCACATTATCCTGCGATTTTGCCATCTGCCAATACTTTCACCAGTCAGATTACCTTAGCAGAATTTGCCAAGCACAATCTTAAGCCTTATGCCACCATGAGTACCAATCCGTTGGAGTCCATTCGCATGCTGGTATCGGTGGGGCTTGGGTGGTCAGTGTTGCCTCAGACTTTGATTAACCAAGAGCTTGAGCCGATTGATATGAAAGATAACATTGAGCTACAGCGATATTTGGGCTTGGTGATTAACCCCAGTTTGACTCGCTCTGCCAGTGCTGATGCTTTGATGGGGCTATTATCACCCATTTAGCCTTGCTTACCCAATTGCCATGTCAGTCATCATTCCCACATTCATGTTACCATTTAAATAAAAATCATTCTTATTATTCGATTTGGTCAGTAAAATACACTATAATTAATTAATTCAAGCAAAAATTTTATGACCAAATGATTTGATTTATGGCTAAATTATTTTATATTGTAATTTTATTTAACCGCCATAACAAGCTAAAAACTAGGACTTCTCTATGAATGGAATAGACATTGGCGTGTGGATTTCACTCGCTGCTTATTTTGCTCTGATGATTGGCATTGGGGTGTATGCGTATTTTAAACAAAACAACGACTCCGAAGGTTATATGCTCGGTGGGCGTGGCTTAGGTCCTGCAGTAACGGCATTATCAGCTGGGGCATCAGACATGTCAGGCTGGCTACTGATGGGGTTGCCTGGCTATATGTACGCATCGGGTGTGGTGAGTATTTGGATTGCATTGGGCTTGACCATTGGGGCATTGTTAAACTATATCATCGTTGCCCCACGTTTGCGGGTTTATACCGAAGTGGTGGATAATGCCATTACCCTGCCTGACTATTTTTCTAACCGCTTTGAAGACAAGTCGCATCTGTTGCGTGTGATTTCTGCCTTTGTCATTATCTTGTTTTTTACCGTGTACACCGCAGCCAGCTTGGTCGGTGGTGGCAAGCTGTTTGAAAGCTCTTTGGGCATGTCTTATGGCATGGGACTGTGGATTACCGCTGGCATCGTGGTGTTATACACCCTAATGGGTGGTTTTTTGGCGGTGTCAATGACTGACTTTGTGCAGGGGGTCATCATGTTATTTGCCATGATTATCGTGCCTGTGGTTGCCTTTACTGATTTAGGTGGGGTTGCGCCCACCATTGAGACGGTACGCAACATCAACGCTGATTTGCTTAACATCACCAGTGGTGTGTCAATCATGGCGATTATCTCACTGATGGCGTGGGGGTTGGGTTATTTTGGTCAGCCCCATATCATCGTCCGCTTTATGGCGATACGCTCGGTCAAAGATGTGCCAACGGCTCGTAACATTGGCATCGGCTGGATGATTTTAAGCCTTATTGGGGCGTTATTGACAGGCTTTGCAGGTGTGGCGTATGTCAGAAAAACCGCCATGACTTTAGATGACCCTGAGACCATTTTTTTGGTATTTTCACAGTTTTTATTCCACCCATTGGTATCAGGATTTTTATTGGCGGCAATTTTGGCAGCAATCATGAGTACCATTTCTTCCCAGCTGCTTGTGGTGTCTAGTTCGCTGACTCGTGATATTTATCGACTGTATCTGGACAAAGAAGCCCCTGAGTCTCGACAAGTGCTGGTTGGTCGTATCTCGGTGATTGTGGTTGCGATTGTGTCGATTATGCTGGCATCTGACCGTGACAGTTCGGTGCTGGATTTGGTGTCTAATGCGTGGGCAGGATTTGGGGCAGCATTCGGTCCTTTGGTCATCTTTAGCTTATTATGGCGACGCATGAACCGTAATGGGGCATTGGCAGGCATGGTGGTCGGTGCATTGACGGTCATCATTTGGATTTATGGTGGCTTCACCATGGCTGATGGCACTGCTTTAAACAGCTGGTTATACGCCATTGTGCCAGGGTTTGTGCTGTCTAGCATTGCCATTGTGGTGGGTTCACTGGCAACCCCTGCTCCTAAGCCACACATTGTTGCACGCTTTGATGAGATGGAAAGTAAATTATGACGCTGACTGTTTGATTAACGCAATTACCATAGAACAAAAGCCACCAAATCAGCTTTGATGGCTTTATTTTTCTTATAAGACTTTCTTATAAGATTTACGAATAACCATTAACATAACAATACAAAAATATTAAGCTTAAAAGTATACATTCGTATACCAATAATATAAGCTTAATCAAGTAAAATCAAAGATTAAGATTTTATTTCCACTAACGAACCCACTCACCAAATACGCTACTCTACCAAACACTCTCAAGGAAGTTTACCATGAACCAACAATTTTTTGACAACATGAGTGATAATTTAAAAGAAAACTCTCGCCAATTTTATCAGCCTTGGGCAAGACTTAACCAAGCCATGCTTGCCAATGCCGAAAAAATGACCCAGTTTTCTTTAAACACCATGCGTACCTATTCAGAAATGGGGCTGACCCAACTGCGTAACGCATCAGAAGTGGACTCTGCTGAAAAAGCCAGCCATTTTGGACAAAAACAAAGCGAATTGCTTAACCAAATGGGGCAACAAATGCTCGAAGACGCTCAGCGTATGACTGACTTAGGCAATGCCATGCGTCAAGAAATCATCACCGCCATGAATGAAATGTATGGCGATGCGTCAAACAACATGCAAAATGCCATGCAATCTGCCACCGAACAAGCCAGCAAAAACGCCGAAGTATTTAACCAAAAAGTGGCAGAGAACTTTAACCGCACCAGTGAACAGATGAATGAAGTCATGCGTCGTGGTAATGAAATGGCAAGCAATATGACCAAAGCCGCCACTGATGCTGCTGCCAAAGCCAGTGAGCAAGCTTCTGAAGCGGTCAAAAAAGCCACCGAACAAGCCAGCAAAACCACCACCAGCTCATCTAACACCAAAACAACAGGCAGTAGCACCAGTAAGACCACCAGTAAATAAGGCTTTTGCTTGTGCTTAAGTTTTGGTTAAATAAAGGCTTAACCACCTTAACATAAAAGCAATCATATAAAAGCAATCCATTGGCTTGAGTGGTTACCAACTGCTCAAGCTTTTTTATACCAAGCTGATAACCCAAAAAAATGGACTTTAATTCACTGATTTTGGAAACTGATTATGGCAACCTATGACTCATCTGCCACCGATAAAAGCAATCAAGATAATACCATCAATCAAAATAATAACAGCAATCAAGACCATGACCACACAAATCAAGATGCGTTTGCTGACATGATGCACGTGTTTTTACAATGGCAAAAACAATGGCAAGACAGTATCCAACAAGCCCAACATCTGTTTACACAAAACATGAGTGAACAACACCTTAAACCTGAGCATATTCAACAGGCATTTACAGGGTTTACATCACCCAAGCCCAGTCAAGATAACAATCAAACACTCAAGCAAAACCCTTTTTTGTTCAATCCCTTTGCCATTTTGATGAACACACACGCCAGCGATAATCAACAAAAATCTGCTGATATCCGCTCACAGAACCCTAATCCACAGAGCCAAAGAAATGAACCGTTTTATTTTAACCCTTTTGACATTTGGTTTAATAATCCCATTACTCAAAGTATGACTGACACCGCTTTGCGTATCAACAACCAAATGCTACGCATGAGTGGACAAAACAGCCCCACCAGCACCTCGGTAACGTTTGATTTGCTTCAAGGTTGGCAACATTTTGCCGAGATGATGCAACACAATCCGGGGGTGATGGTCGATGAGCAAACCAATCTTTGGAAAAACCAATGGCAACTTTGGCAAAACACCTTACTTAAAATGAGTGGACAGCAACCTGATGCTGTGGTAACTCCAGAAAAAGGCGACAAACGTTTTAATGATGCAGAATGGGACAACAACCCATGGTTTGATTATCTAAAGCAGCATTATCTGCTCACATCACAAGCCATGATGCAAACCATTGATGAACTGGAGGGCGTGGACGATAAGACTCGCCAGCGGTTGTCTTTTTTTACTCGCCAATGGATAAACGCCGTTGCTCCCACTAATTTTTTGTTTACCAACCCTGAAGTGCTTCGGCTGACCATAGAAACACAAGGGCAAAATTTAATAGACGGTCTAAAACAGTTGGCAGTAGATCTTGAAAACAGTGCAGATACGCTAAATATTCGCATGACTGACCAATCTGCCTTTCGAGTCGGTGATAACATCGCCACCGCCAAAGGGCAGGTGGTGTATCAAAATTATCTGTTTGAGCTTATCCAGTATGCCCCAAGCACAGAAAAAGTGTATCAAAAACCGCTGGTACTTGTTCCACCTTGGATTAATAAATTCTACATCATGGATTTGCGTGAAAAAAATTCTTTTATCCGCTGGGCTGTGGCACAAGGTCATACGGTGTTTGTGTTGTCATGGGCAAATCCCACGCCACATTATAAAGACATCGGCATGATTCACTACATGCACGATGGCCTACTCACCGCTTTAGATGAAGTCGAACGCATCACAGGCGAATCACAAGCCAACGTGGTAGGCTATTGTATTGGTGGCATGCTCACGTCATTGACATTAGGTTGGCTTGCCAAACAAGGGCAAAGTAACCGAGTTGCCAGCGCCACTTTATGGGCATCTATCATTGACTTTAGCGACCCTGGTGACATTGGCGTGTTTGTCGATGAAAAAATCGTCAACGCCATCAACCAACAAAATGACCAGCTGGGCGTGTTTGATGGACGCATGATGGGGGTATCATTTAGCTTGCTCAGAGAAAACAGCCTGTATTGGAATTATTTTGTACAAAATTACCTAAAAGGTGAGCGTCCAGTACCATTTGATTTGCTGTATTGGAACTCAGACTGTACCAATGTAACTGCTAGCTTGCATCAGTTTTTATTGGGTGAATTTTATCTTGGTAACAAATTACAAGCTAAGGGTGAGTTGCTGTTTGATGGGGTACAAATAGATTTACGAGAAGTGAAGACACCAGTTTTTTCGGTTGCTACTTTACAAGACCATATTGCCAAATGGAAAAGCTGTTACCCTGCCACACAAGTGTTTGGTGGACAGACCAAATTTGTGCTGGGTGAGTCAGGACACATCGCTGGCATCATGAACGCCCCTGGCGGTAAATATGGCTATTATCGCACCCAACAAAACATGAACACGGATACCAGCTCATACCCCGTCGATGCTGACCAATGGTATGAAACCGCTGAATTTGTCCAAGACAGCTGGTGGCACGAATGGCAAGACTGGTTGGCAACCACCCCTGACAATGCGTCATTCATGAGCAAAGATAAGCTTGTGCCTGCTCGCCAAGTTGGTCAAGACCATCAAGGTCAGACAATCACCACTTATGGCAATGCCCCCGGTACTTATGTGCTGGTAACTGCTGAACAAGCGTTAAAAAGTAATCGAAGACCTGTTAATGCGTATTCGTCTGATACTTAAAAGGCTTAGCTTAAGCCATTTGTCTAAACCTTTCATCTGGCCTTTCATCTGAGTCTTTTAAGCCATATCATGAATGGCTTAACGGTATGAATGACACGTCATCATTTGACGTGTCGTTTTTGTTGGTAAAAAGATGACTTTCTTTGGTTTTGTATAAAAAAATTTCATAAAACACCATTTTGCCCATGATTGACTGACCACCCCCTTGTCAGCCCTTATCTGCTCGTCAATACAAAAAATCAAGTATTTTTTATCACATCATCGTCATAACAAAGGCATAATCAGCCTAAAAAATCAACCTAGCATTTTGCCTAATTTTTCATTATATTGTGCCACAATCCAATGAAAAACCCCATATATGGTATTTTTATGGTGGTTTTGCCATGCTTTTACCATATGGTATTTTCGTCAGTCAAAACGGAGCAAGCCTATGACCCATATTGATAATATCCAAGTAACCAAACGTGATGGACGCTTAGAATTGATTGATTTGGATAAAATTCACAAAGTCATTACGTGGGCAGCCAAGGGCTTAGATAATGTGTCGGTATCACAGGTTGAGCTAAAATCACACATTCAATTTTATGAAGGCATCAAAACCCGTGATATCCACGAGACCATCATCAAAGCTGCTGCCGACCTTATCAGTGAGCAAACGCCAGACTATCAATATTTGGCAGCACGTTTGGCGATTTTTCATTTGCGTAAAATCGCCTACAATCAATTTGAGCCACCACATTTATTCGATCATGTCAGTAAACTTACTCAAGCAGGGCGTTATGACGCTCACATCTTGGCAGACTATTCACAAGCAGAATTCAATGAGCTAAACGACCATATAGACCATTGGCGAGACATGAACTTGGCTTATGCCGCTGTTGAGCAAATGGCGGGCAAATATTTGGTACAAGACCGTGTCAATAAGCAGGTATTTGAAAGCCCACAATTTCTTTACATGTTGGTTGGCATGTGTTTATTTGCAAGCTATGATACTTTGTATGATAAAGACACTCGCATGGATTATATCAAGCGGTTTTATGACGCAACTTCACAGTTTCGTATTTCATTGCCCACGCCCATCATGTCAGGGGTACGCACACCATCACGCCAGTTTAGTTCATGTGTGCTGATAGAATGTGGAGACAGCTTAGATTCCATCAACGCCACCACCAGCGCCATCGTGCGGTATGTATCACAACGAGCTGGCATTGGGGTTAATGCTGGACGTATTCGGGCGTTAGGAAGCCCCATTCGTGGCGGTGAAGCCAAGCACACAGGCTGTATTCCATTTTATAAGTTGTTTCAAACGGCGGTGAAATGTTGCTCACAAGGTGGTGTGCGTGGTGGGGCGGCGACACTGTTTTATCCACTGTGGCATTTGGAAGTAGAAAGCCTGCTTGTGCTAAAAAATAACCGTGGTGTCGAAGACAACCGTGTGCGTCAAATGGACTATGGCGTACAAATTAACAAAACATTATACACTCGACTTATTAAAGGTCAGCATATCAGCCTATTTTCACCATCTGATGTGCCGGGTTTGTATGACGCATTTTTTGCTGACCAAGATGAATTTGAACGTCTGTATGAAAAGTACGAAGCAGACGACAACATTCGTAAACGCCAAGTCCCTGCCAGTGAGCTGTTTAGCATGATGATGCAAGAACGTGCCAGCACAGGACGTATCTATGTACAAAACGTTGACCATTGCAACACTCACAGTCCCTTTGACCCTGCAATCGCCCCTATCCGTCAGTCTAACTTGTGTATGGAGATAGCCCTACCCACCAAAGAGTTAGACAACATCAACGATGATAAAGGCGAGATTGCCTTATGCACACTGTCAGCGGTGAATTTGGGTAAGGTAGAAAAGCTGACCGACATAGAAGAACCTGCTGAGCTTATTGTGCGTGCGTTAGATGCTCTATTAGATTATCAAGACTATCCTGTCATCGCTGCCAAAAATAGCAGCATGCAACGCCGCACCTTGGGTGTGGGGGTCATCAACTATGCGTATTATTTGGCAAAAAATGGCACGCGCTACTCTGATGAATCAACAGCCACCAATGGGGCTTTGGCACTAACGCATCGTACTTTTGAAGCGTTACAATATTATCTGCTAAAAGCATCTAACAAACTGGCACAAGAGCAAGCCCCTTGCCCTGCTTTTACCGAAACCACATACGCACAAGGCATCTTACCGATTGACACTTATAAAACCGACCTAGATAAAATTTGTGCTGAGCCATTGCATTACGATTGGGAAAGCTTGCGTACTGACATCAAAAACCATGGGTTACGTAATTCCACCTTGACCGCATTAATGCCCTCTGAAACTTCCAGCCAAATTGCCAACGCCACCAATGGCATTGAACCACCTCGTGGTTTGGTATCCATCAAGGCATCTAAAGATGGCATTTTAAAACAAGTCGTCCCTGACATTGACCGCCTAAGACATCAGTATGAACTGCTGTGGCACATGCCCAATAATGACGGTTATCTTAAACTGGTTGCCATCATGCAAAAGTTTGTTGACCAAAGCATCTCTGCCAATACCAACTATGACCCCAGTCGCTATGAAGGTGGACGAGTACCGATGAAGGTGTTATTAAAAGACTTATTAACCGCTTATAAGCTTGGCATAAAAACCCTTTATTATCATAACACTCGTGATGGAGCGAACGACACTCAAGAAAACATCGATGACGGTTGTGCTGGGGGGGCGTGTAAGCTATAAGTGATAAATTCTCAGTTGTCATTGTTAGGGCGTATTGCTGGATAAAAGCCATTGTGCCAAATGACAGACACGCCCTAACGGTCAATTGGTTAATGTTTAAACTTTATCGCACAATACCACGGCGACTGTTTGTCAAGCTGTCTATCATCAGCTGAATTTTAGGTTCATCTGCCACCATTGGCTTAAGTTTGGCGATGGCTTGGTCTGTGGTCAGGCCACTGCGGAACACCCATTGATATGCTTGGCGTAACTGACTGATGGTATGGCTTGACCATGATTTGCGTCGCATGCCTTCAATATTTAGCCCACGCACTTTAGCAGGGTTGCCTGACACAGTGGTGAAAGCCATGACATCTTTGATAATCAAACTGGCAGCAGCAATCATGGCATAATGTGCCACATGACAAAACTGATGAATACCAGCATTGCCACCGATGACCACATAATCACCAATACGCACATGCCCTGCCACGCCCACGTTATTGGCTAAGATGTTATGGTTGCCAACCACGCAATCATGAGCAATGTGAGTATTGACCATAAATAAGTTATGACTGCCAATTTTGGTTACTCCCCCATCTTGTACCGTCCCCCGATGAAAGCTACAGGCTTCTCTTATCAGATTATTATCACCAATCTCTAGCCATGTCTCTTCGCCTGCATACTTTAGGTCTTGGCAATCTTCACCGATACTGGCGAATTGATAGATTTTATTATTTTGCCCAATTTTGGTATTTTTTCTTATCACCACATGCGACATCAACACGCACCCTGCACCAATACTGACATCATCACCAATAATACAATACGCCCCAATTTTGGCAGTTGGGTCGATATGAGTATTATCTGAGATGATGGCTGTTGGGTGAATGGTCATGAATGTTACCTAAAATCAAAAATAAATACGCACAAGTCGAACAAGGTTTTCAACATCACTTTTTAGTATGTTGCAAAAGCTGTTGTTGCAAAATCGGTCATTTTAAAAACTGTTATCTTGTGTGCTGGGCTGTTTAATGAGTGTGATTTCAGCACTGGCAGCCATCTGTCCATCTACCAATGCTTGTGCTTGATATTTGGATACCTGTCGCTTTTGGCCAGATAAAGTGGCGGTCAGCCACAAGCAATCACCAGGGATAACTTGGCGTTTAAATCGGACATTATCGACTCCTGCAAACAGATACACCATACCATCGCTCAAGTTCTTGCCATCACTGACAAAGCCTAACACACCAGCAATTTGAGCCATGGCTTCGACCATCAATACCCCCGGCATCAAAGGTTGATTGGGGAAATGCCCATTAAAAAAATTTTCATTATTGCTTACATTTTTATAACCCACGATGTTCAACCCTGCCCGTAGTGCCACCACCCTATCTAACATCACAAATGGATAACGATGTGGCAAAAACCGTTTTAAGGTTTGTGAGTTTATCGGCAATGATAATGATTGCAGACTTAATGCTTGTAAGTCGTCATCAGTCATGGCGAAATCACTTGCCAAACCCAGCTGACTTAAACGGTCATTGATATTATCAACTGACATCACATTCATAGGGGACGTGTGGCTCATGTGCTTGTTCCTTCGGGTTTTTTAATCTTGTTTATCATGTCATGCGTTTGGTTTTTATTTGTGTTCACTTTTTATTTGCGTCCACTTTGGCGAAAACCCACCACCGCCCGCCGCCACTCAGCAGTTGGCATGACAGGAATGCCAGATGAATAACGACCTGGCTTATCAATCGATTTGGTAACCATGGTCATGGCAGAGATGATGACATCATCGGTAATGCTCAGATGACCACTGATACCAACTGCCCCTGCAATGATACACCGTTGTCCGATGTGGGTACTGCCAGCAATGGCGGTATTGGCAGCAATGGCGGTGGCTTGTCCAATATGAACATTGTGGGCAATTTGCACCAAGTTATCAATGATGACATCATCAGCAATCACAGTATTGTCTATCGCCCCACGGTCGATACAGGTGTTGGCACCGATGCGTACTCGGTGTCCAATTTGAACCTGACCCACCTGAGCAATGGCTTGCCAGCGATGTTGCGGGGATTGAGATTTCTCTTTATGCTGATAAGGGGCATAACCAAAGCCAGCACTGCCTATCACTGCTCCTGCATGTATGTGAACATCATCACCCAACTGACAGTGATGGTGTATCACCACATTTGCCATGATGCGACAGTTTTTACCCAACACACTGCCCATCTCTATCACCACACCTGCTTGTAAATAACTGCCATCACCGATTTGGCAGTCTTTATCAACAAAACAGTGTGCCCCCACCCACACACCGTTACCCAATTTAGCTGATGTGTCCACATAGGCAGTTGGGTGGATAATGGAAGGTGGTTGTGGCCTATCATTATCTGTATCAGCAGTCATATCAGTATCGGATAACCAAGCAAAAGTAGTTACGGGGTTATCAACATCAAACAGCTGACTACAACTGGCGTACGCCAAATAAGGTGAGTTCACTTCAATCAACACGACCGTATCAGGGGTAGCATCAGCATATCTAGTTGAAGTGATGATGACGCCTGCCTTTGATTTGGGCAACCATTTGGCATGATATTCGTCATTGGCAAAAGACAAGTTGGTTACGTCTGCTTTATCCAGTGATGCCAATGCTTGCACACAAGTATCTAATGCGTTTGCATCAAGGCAACCTTTATTGATAACCACCTGTCTTTGTTCAATGGCCGCTATTAATTGACGAACGCTGATTGAGCAGACGCTGTTAATAGATTGATTGGCAGATTGGTTAAATTGGCTCATTAAAAGACATTACCAATCTGGAACTGAACTTCATCTACCTTATCACCTTCTTTTTTATTAAAAGGCTTGGCATAGCTGATGGCAATCGGACCTATGGGGGTAAACCAAGTAATGCCTGCTCCAGCACTGTATCGCATTTGCTTGTCTTGTGTTAACAGCGGAATTTTAGTGTCGTTGCCATGATAGATAAAGGTTTTGTTTTCTTTACCTGTGGTGTCAAAGACTTGAGCCCCTTCGACAAACAAAACAGGACGCACTTGGTCTGCCCAATCCCCTTTAAATGGCATGGGTAATATCAGCTCTGCCCCCACCGCCGCCATGGCATTTCCACCCACTTCTTCAGGCAGATAATTTTGCTTCTCAGGCTCAAACTGGGTATCAAAAAAAGTCGTTGACTTAGGCCCTAAGCTATAGTAGTCAAAACCACGCACTGTGCCATAGCCACCAGCATAAAAGTTATCATAAAATGGCAAATTATGACCATAACCCAATTTGGTATAACCACGCCCTATAAAGCCTTTGCCCACAGGCAGATATAGGTTGCCTGTGTAACTGGCTTTTTGGTAAGTTTTATCACCCAAGCCGATGGTAAAATCCACATTATGACTCATGCCTTTGGTTGGAAAAACAGGCTTATCTAACGTGCTGTGTGACCAACCAAGCATCAGATTATAGGACGTATAGTCATTCTCAAAGTTATACCGTCCTTTGTCGTTACCTGTATGCACCGTTGCCCGACCACCATCATCAATGATGCTTTGTACGTTTGAAATGCCCATCCAACGACCGCCTGTTATGTCGGTTCTGTCAATGTTAAACCCTGCACTGACACGGGTATCTTCATCGACAGGGTAGCCATAATTGAGCGTCGCTCCATAAGAGTCAGTGATGTAGTTACTGACATTTTTATCATCAAGCTTGGTTTTACGATAATAGGCATTGATTCCTTGGGACACACCATCTTTGGTAAAATATGGGTCGGTGATGCCAATATTATAGTTTTCACGAGTCTCAGAACGTGATAAACCAAAATTAAGACCATTGCCCGTTCCTAAAAAGTTGCGTTGTGATAAGTCAAATTGAAAGGTAACCCCACCACTTTGTGAATAACCTGCGGCAATGGTTGAACTGCCTGTTGGTTGCTCAACAACGGTGATATTCACATCAACCTGATCAAGTTGATTGGGAACTGGTTTAACATCTGCCACCACAGATTTAAAATACCCTGTGCGCATCAAACGAATGCGTGACAGCTGAATTTTTTGACTGGACGCCAATGCCCCTTCTAGTTGACGCATCTCACGTCTTAACACCTCATCTTGCGTTTTGGTATTGCCAAAAAAGTTGATGCGACGCACATAAACAGGACGCACAGGGTCAATGTAATAATCCATGTCCACCGTGTGCGTGTCATCATTGATGCGTGGAATGGGGCGAATTTGGGCAAAATAGTACCCATCATCACCCAACTTGTTTTTAATATTGGCGGTGGTGTCATCAAGTTTGGCTTTAGAATATTGTTCATTGGTCGCAAAACTGACTTGCTTATTCAGCTCTTCTTGGCTGTAGGGCGTATTGCCCAAGAAACTTACTTTACCAAAGGCATACTGCTGACCTTCGCTGATTGCCACTTCTATAAATACATGCTTTTTGTCTTCACTGACATTTAAGGTGGCGTTGTCAATGTTAAAGCGGATAAAGCCTGAATTTTGGTACATGGCTTTTAGATTTTCTAAGCTGGCAGCCAGTTTTTCTTGAGCATAGCGGTCAGATTTGGATAATAAACGAGTCCAAGATGCTTCTTTTAGGGCAAACACGTCTTTGATGTCTTCATCGCTAAAATAGTCGTTACCAATGATGTTGATGTCTATCACCTTGGCAGGTTTGCCCTCAATAAAGGTGATGTCAAGCTTCACACGATTGCCATCAAGCAAAGTCTGTTCAACGTTGATGTCACTGTTATAGTAGCCTTGTAGTATGTATTGTTGTTGTAATTCATTGGCAACCCCAAATAAGGTGGCTTGTTTTAGCACACTGCCTTTGACAAGACCTGCGTGTTTTAGCCCATCTTCTAATCCTTGCTTGGGGATTAGGGTATTGCCTTTATAATTTATCTCCGCAATGATGGGACGCTCAACCACCAAAAAACGCAACACACCATCATCATTAACCACTTGCACATCAGAAAAGTTACCTGTGTCATATAGTGATTTGATGCTTTCTGATAACTGCTCTTGATTGATGCTACCCCCCACTGTGGTAGGCAAAATGGGATATAAACTCTCAGCCGTGATTCTTTGTAAACCCACAAATTGAATGTCAGTTACCACACCATAAGAGCCATGGACGGCATGGGCAGATGCCATCGACATCATCACCACCAATGGTAAGACCGACATGGAATAAAATTTAGTTGAACTCATACACATACTCACAGTTTTTGTACAAAAAAGATTGATTAAAAACACCCTAAAAATATCAAAATAGCCGACCAATATCCACACTCAACGCCATTACCATGAACACCGCCAAGAGCAAAAACCCCAAATTAAAGCCAATATTTTGCGTGGTCTCAGATAATGGTTTGCCCCTTATCAGCTCAATAAAATAATACAACAGATGTCCACCATCTAATACGGGAATAGGCAATAGATTAAGCACAGCAAGGCTTAGGCTAATCAACCCTGCGGTTGATAATACCATCTGCCAACTGATTTCAAAACTTTGTTTGGCAACTTTGGCAATGGTAATCGGACCTGATAAATTATCAATGCCAATCAAGCCAGTTATCATTTTGCCCATAGACGATAATGTCATCATGGACAAGTCATAAGTTTTGCCCACTGCTTTGCCCATTGCCGTCATGGGGTCATAGGCGATGGTGGTTTTATAGCTGTCAGGCACTTGAATATCAACTGCACCATCAACAGAATTGACGCCAGCTCCGATTTGCCCATAGACATTACCCATGGTGTCTTTTTTGCCTTGGGGCATGACAGCAAACGTCATTTGTTCATCACCACGCAACACTTTAAAGTTAAGCAGTTTTTCAGGATTGTCTTGCACCACTCGAGTCATCGTTATCCAGTCGTTGATAGGTTCATCATTGATGGCAATGATTTTATCCCCTATCTGCAAGCCTTGACGCTTGGCAGCCCCATCATCACTCAGTTGTCCAATCACCGCAGGAATGTTTGGTTGCCAAGGAGTTACCCCAATGGCGGTTAAGGCATCTTTACCGCTGTTTTTGCCTTGCATAAATTTGGTAATTGGCAGTTGGTACTGTATCGATTGAGCAGTTGGTTCATCATCTTGATAAGGTATGACCGTCAGCGTTACTTGAGTGGTCTCACCCATGTGATTTGCCAAACGGTAGTTAATTGCCTCCCAGCCGTCCACCGCCTCACCATCGACAGCGGTGATTTTATCACCCACATTAAGCTTGGCGGTTGCCGCTGGACTGTTGGGTAATATCGTGCCAATGCGAGTATTCAGCTGTTCGCTTGGGGTTAAAAATAACACCCAAAACAAAGCCATGGCGATTAACAGGTTGGTAACAGGTCCTGCTGCCACAATGGCAATTTTTTTCACTGGGTGCTGTTTATCAAATGCCAAATGCTCTTGACCTTTGGGGACATCACCTTCTCGACCATCTAACATTTTGACATAACCACCAAGCGGTAAGGCGGACAGCCGATAGTCAATGCCTGATTTTTTGCTTGTCCAACTGGCAAGTTTGGGTCCAAAACCTATCGAATAAGTCAACACTTTTACCCCACAAAGCCGAGCAACGATATAATGCCCAAATTCATGCAATGCCACCAAAGGACCAAGCACAAACACCGCCGCTAAGATGGTCAAGATAATGGTCATTAACAAAGACATGCGGTTACCTCATTTTCACCAATTAATTGCTTGCTACTTTCATTGACTGTTTGCCACTTATATTTATCATCTGCTACTTTTATCATTTACTAATGTGATTTTTTTCAATGTTGTGTCTTGCTAAAGCTCGACTGTCATTATCAATTGCCAAAATGCTCGCCAAATCGTTGATTTCATTGGGATATTGATGCTGATTCATGCTGTTTAACACGTTTTCATTCATATTGGCAATGTCAGTTAAACGGATATGCCCATCTAAAAACGCTTGCACTGCCACTTCATTGACCGCATTTAAGCTGATGGTTGCCCAACTTCCTGCTCGCATGGCTTCTCTTGCCAATGCCAAACATTTAAACTTATGTAAATCGGGTGGCAAAAACTCCAATTTGCCAAGCTCATATAAATTTAAAGGCACGACACCACTGTCAATCCGCTCAGGGAAGCTTAACACATGGGCGATTGGGGTACGCATGTCAGGCGACCCCATCTGTGCCAAAAAACTGCCATCAGCATATTGTACCAATGAATGCACGATGCTTTGTGGGTGCATCACCACTTGGATTTTATCTTCTGGCAAATCAAATAAATAGCAGGCTTCTATCAGCTCAAGCCCTTTATTCATCATGGTGGCAGAGTCCACTGAAATTTTTTGCCCCATCGACCAATTCGGGTGGTTAACAGCTTGCTCAACCGTTGCTGATTGCATCTCATCAAAGCTTGCAGACAAAAAAGGACCTCCCGATGCCGTCAGCCACAACTGACTGATGCCATGATGCTTGTCATGAATGGCATGTTGGTTTTGTTGTACCGTCTGTGGCAAGCATTGAAAAATGGCGTTATGCTCAGAATCAACAGGCAATATCTTTGCCCCAGACAGCTTGGCATGGTGCATCATCAGACTGCCTGCCATCACCAAAGCCTCTTTGTTGGCGAGCAAGACTCGTTTACCTGCCTGCACCGCCATCAACGTTGAAGACAGTCCAGCACTGCCGACAATGGCAGCAACCACCGTGTCCACTTGTGGGTCGCAAGCAATGTCATCTAGCCCTGCTTGCCCTGCCACCACATCAATCTGCAAATCTGCCTTACTCAGTCTTTGAGCAAACGCATCGACTTGCCACTTAGGCACAGCAACTCGCTTGGGTCGCCAGCGCACACAAAGCTGAAATAACTCGTCCAAACGGCTATGCCCTGATAAGGCATAAACGTCATATTTGTCATCATGACGACTTAAAATATCAAGTGTGCTGGTGCCGATTGAACCTGTCGCACCTAAAATGGCGACTTTTTGCCCATGTTGCCCATCGACCTTTTGAGCCTTATTTTGAGCGGTTATCGGTGATAAGTTTGGGCAGTTGCCAGTCATATCAGACCTTTTTAAATTTAAATGACGTTTTTAATAATGACTTAATAAATTCTTATTAATGGCTTAATACATAATCACAATTTAATCATGGCAAATGAATCAAACTGACAACACTTGCAACAGTAAATATCCCAGAGCAAAAATCGGCGTGGCAGACAGCAATGAATCAATGCGGTCAAGCACACCACCATGCCCTGGTAACACAGTGCCAGAGTCTTTAATACCAGCACGCCGTTTGAGCATGGACTCAAATAAATCACCCAACACCGATGCCATGATGGTCATTGCTGATAACAGCATAAACACCAACAGCACTGACCCTGTGTATTTAAGCCAATACATACTGATAAATAATGCCACACCCATGCCAACGGTTAAGCCACCATACAAGCCTTGCATGCTTTTATTTGGTGAAACATTGGGAGCCATCTTGGTTTTACCAAACTTTCGCCCAACAAAATATGCCCCACTGTCAGCACACCATACCAAAATAAACACATACATCAGCCACCAAGGTGACTGTTGCCATAAATAAAACATGGCGGTGATGGCAGCGGTCAAAATAATCACCCCCATGGTCATTAATCGTCTGCCATACCACTGAGTGCGAGTGGGATATTGCCATACCCATGCTAATGCCATCAGCCAAATCACCACGGACATCAGCCACCAAATCAGCCACACTTTGGGAAACAGCAAGCTTATCATGGTCAATAGCAACACCAATAGCACAAAGTGCATGGGCTTACGCTGTGCTGGCATCAGCTTTGTCCATTCATGAGCAGCAATGGTTACCCCCACCGCCAACAATGGCACAAATAGCCAAGGTGTGTCACTGGCAAATAACGCAACACCCACAATGATGACTAGGATAACGGCTGTTTTGATGCGTTGCCACATAATATTGCTCAAAATGGTTAATGGGTTCAAAAAACATCAATCAAGTAACAATCAGTTAAGAGAACAGTTAAGAGAATAGATTAGCTAAAAGAACCGCTGGTTTAATTGCATTAAAATCCTAAGACGACCGCTGATGTGCTAAGTTTACCAAATTGCCAGCAATCACCTGCTCGCTGGTTCTGCCAAATCGCCGTTGCCGACTGGCAAACTCAACGAGCATTCGTTCCAGTTCAGTTGGTGAAAACTGTGGCCATAATGTCTCGGTAAAGAATAACTCTGCATACGCCATCTGCCACAACAAAAAATTAGACAACCGATACTCACCACCTGTGCGAATAAGCATGTCCACCGCAGGCACATCTGCCAGTGCCAAATGCTCACTCATGCTATCAACATTGATACTTTGTAAGCTGATGTTGCCTTGAACCACTTGACTTGCCAGCTGTTTGGCAGCTTGAGCAATGTCCCATTGACCACCATAACTCACCGCTATCACCAACGTCATGGCCGTAAAGTGAGCCGTCTGTGCTTCAGCATTTGCCATCAAAACTTGTAGCTTATCTGATAACTGAGACCTATCACCAATAAAACGCAAGCGTACTTGGTGTTCATTCATTTTGGGAATTTGCTCATGAATGGATTCTTCAAGCAGTCTCATCAACAACGCCACTTCATTGGCAGGGCGTTGCCAGTTTTCGCTAGAAAAAGCAAACACCGTCAATACGTCAATGCCCAATGCTAAGCATTGTCTAACAATCGGGTCAAGGGCATCTTTGCCTGCCACATGCCCCTGACCTGCGGGCATGGCGTGTGCCTTAGCAAAGCGGTTATTGCCGTCCATAATGATGGCAATGTGCTTAGGCAAATGGTGCTTAGGCAAATGCTCAGGCAAGCGACTGACCAACTGAGTGTTCATCACACTTCCATCAATTCAGCTTCTTTTTTCTCAAGCTTATCATCAATATTGGTGATGTATTTGTCAGTCAGCTTTTGCACATCATCACCTGCTCGACGCTCTTCATCTTCTGATATTTCTTTGTCTTTTGCCAACTCTTTGATGTCACCAAGCATGTCACGGCGAATGTTACGTATGGAGACTCGACTGTTCTCAGCTTCAGAGCGAGCCAGTTTTTGCATGTCTTTACGAGTCTCTTCAGTTAAGGCTGGCATTGGCACACGTATGACATCGGCAGTCATGGGGTTAAGACCCAAATCTGCTTCACGAATGGCTTTATCCACCGTCTGTACCATGCTACGGTCAAACGGCTGTACCAATAATGTGCGGGCATCTTCCACATTCACACTGGCAACTTGGTTTAAAGGTGTGGGTGAGCCATAATAATCCACCATCACACTACCCAACATACTTGGGTGGGCCCGCCCTGTACGCACCTTGCTAAAAGCAGTGTCTAACGCTTCTAGGGTTTTTTTCATGCGGTTTTCACCGTCTTTTTTGATGTCGTTTATCATAGATTGTCTCCTTTATAAACGGAATAAACATAAACGGAATAAACGGATAAAAATAAAAACATTCAAAAATGTGTCATATCTTTGTGATGTTACTGACCGACTTTTGTGCCTTCTTCTTCCCCCATCACCACATTAAGTAAGGCATTTGGCTTATTCATGTCAAACACTTGCAATGGCACATTATGTTCACGCAACAGTGCAATGGCGGTTAAGTCCATCACGCCTAGCTTTTGCTCAAGCACCTCATCAAAACTTAAATAATCGTATTTAATCGCATCGGCATGAGTGCTTGGGTCTTTGTCATACACGCCGTCAACTTTGGTCGCCTTTAAAATCAAATTGGCTTCAATCTCAATGCCTCGCAAGCAAGCGGCGGTGTCTGTGGTAAAAAATGGATTGCCTGTGCCAGCGACAAAAATACACACCTCACCATGCTTAAGATAGCGAATGGCGTTACGGCTTGAGTAGCTTTCTGTCACTTCACCGATGGGCAAAGCTGACATCAAGCGGCTTTTGATGTTGCGACGCTCTAAGGCATCTCGCATGGCAAGCCCATTCATGACGGTGGCAAGCATGCCCATTTGGTCACCTGTGACTCGCCCAACCAAGCCTTCTTGCTGTAGCTGACTGCCACGATACAGATTACCACCACCAACCACAATGCCAACTTGCACATCTAAGCCTCGTAAGTGAGCAATGGCAAGGCTCATTTTATCCAACACATCGGCGTTGATGCCCATGCCTTGCCCACCTGCCAATGCTTCGCCAGATAATTTAAGCAAGATTCGATTATAACGGGGATTTTTGTCAGACATAAGCCACCTTTGATGATGAGTTGTGTG
This sequence comes from Lwoffella lincolnii, assembly GCF_037201985.1. Lineage (NCBI taxonomy): Bacteria > Pseudomonadati > Pseudomonadota > Gammaproteobacteria > Moraxellales > Moraxellaceae > Lwoffella > Lwoffella lincolnii. The sequence goes on from NZ_CP147511.1 coordinate 1,356,064, forward strand.
GAAATTGAGTTGATGGGATAAATTTGACAAATTTTAACAAAAAAGTGGTGAATTTAATAGCCATGATTGCTGATGACATTCGTTTGTTTCTGATGTCCACCAATATGACAGCATGGGGATATTTATCTTCACTTTTTTATATGTTATAGTTAATTTCATCAATATATTTATTTAATTTAACTATAACATCGCATGAAACGCATCGTCTTATCTACTTCCACTTCTTGCTTGGATTATATGGATATCCGCCATTCTGTACGCTCCATTCATCAGCATTTGTTAATTAACAATGTTGATTTTTTAGACGGTCATAACATTGACATTAAGCGACTGCAAAACATCATCACCGCCAGTCCAAACACCACCATGAGTACCGCTCCTGCCAGTGAAGATGAAATTCGCCAATTATTTGCCCAATTGGCCGAAGACAACTATGATGAAGTCATCATCATCACCCACTCGCAACACTTAAGCAAAAGCTTTCATATCATCAGTCAAGTGCGTGATGACATGGCAGTGATTCACCCAGCAATGACCGTGCATTTCCTTGACTGTCAGCAAATTAACTTTACCCAAGCTTTGATGACGTTAGATGCCCAACGTTTATTTATTCAAAATGAAAGCATCAATACCATCATTGACCATCTTAATGCGTTAAATCAATCGCATCGTTGTTTTTTTGTGGTGGAAGATTTGACCTATTTGACCAGAAGTGGGCGTTTAAAAACAACCGCCAGTTTTTTTGCAAATTTGTTAGACATCAAGCCGATGTTAGAGATTCAACAAGACGGTAAAATCGAAGCCATCAAAAAGGTCAGAAAAATCGAAAAAGCCATTGACTTGATGATTGATTATTTGGGTAAAGAGATAAAAAATAAACACGCCTATCCTTACCTGCTTGATGCGGGCAATCATGAGCTGGTTGCCTATACTGCTCAAAGGGTCAAAGATAAACTTGGATTGAATGAGGTGATTGTCCAGCCTGTTACCCCTGTGTCAGTCGCCACCCATGGTCCTAACACAGTGGGCTTAGGGGCATTTATTCATAACATTCCCATGTCAATAGACTTGTTTTAGACCAGCCAATCCATTATCCGATGGTTATTGGTGCTTTACTGTTGGTTTATATTGGGCTGTTGGTTGATGTTTTGGTTGATATTGGCAGTTGCAAAGTTGGCAAATAAGTCATATTCACTGGCCTCATCAATGGTGATGGTCAGGCGGTCGCCAATGTTAACACTGGCATCGATGTGGTCAACATAAACATGCCCATCAATCTCTGGAGCGTCAGCGATACTGCGACAGATGGCGATGGATTCGTCAGTGTCAATGTCATCTACCAACACGGTTAGGGTTTTACCCACTTTTTGGGCAAGCTTATTGGCACTGATGCGTTGTTGTTGTGCCATCAAGCGATTATGGCGGTCTTGCTTGATGTGTTCTGGCACAGGATTGGGCAAATTATTGGCAGCTGCTCCTTCAATGTCAGAATAGGTAAAACACCCCACTCTGTCCAATTGAGCTTGCTCAAGCCAGTCTAGCAAGTATTCAAAGTCTGCTTCAGTCTCCCCAGGGAAGCCAACCACAAAGGTTGAGCGAATGACGATATCAGGGCAAAGCTGTCGCCATCTGCCAATGCGTTCTAGGGTGTTTTCAGCGTGGGCGGGGCGTTTCATGGCTTTTAGGACGCTTGGACTGGCGTGTTGAAAAGGAATGTCCAAATATGGCAATAAACCCCCTTGCTCAGCGGTAAATTGGCTCATCAGTGCCACCACATCATCGACATGTGGATAAGGATAAACATAATGCAGACGCACCCACATGCCCGATTGGCGAGCCAATTGATGCAATGCTTGACACAAGTTAACAAATTTAGACTTCAAGGGCATGCCTTGCCAAAAGCTGGTTTTATATTTTAAATCCACACCATAAGCTGATGTGTCTTGCGAGATGATAAGCATCTCTTTAACACCTGCTGACTGTAAGGCTTTGGCTTCATTCATCACCTCATCAATGGGGCGTGATACCAAGTCGCCCCGAAGCGCTGGAATGATACAAAATGTACAACGATGGTTACAGCCTTCAGAGATTTTTAAGTAAGCATAATGGGCTGGGGTGAGCTTGATGCCTGCATCATTAATAAGGTCAATTTTGGGGTCGTAAGTATTGATTTTATCCGCTTGGCTGATGGGTGCATGGGTGTTGACGGCCGTAACGACTTCTTGATAAGCGTGAGCACCTGTCACAGACAGCACTGCTGGGTGCATGGTTTTGATGCGTTCAGCATCTTTACCCAGACAGCCTGTAACGATGACTTTACCATTTTGGTTGATGGCTTCACCAATGGCATCTAGCGACTCTTGCACGGCTGATTCAATAAAGCCACAAGTATTGACCACCACCAAATCTGCCCCATCATAATCATTGGCAACACGATAGCCTTCTTTGGTCAGTGCGGTGATGATGCGTTCAGAATCCACCAATGCCTTGGGGCAACCCAAAGAAACAAAACCAACTTTAGGGGCAGATGTGGCTTTTAAGGCAAATGTGCCTTGATCTGTTTGTTCAGCTTGCTTGGTAATGACACTGGCAGATTGCACAATGTTGCGGTTTTGATTGTGATTGGCTTGATGGTGGCTGGCTTGAAAATTGTCTTTGGGATTAAAAATACGTGCTTGGCTAGACATAAATGACCTTTTGGCTAAATTTAAATTTGGGTTAGCTTGGCTAAAATGGATTGGGTGAATTCATCACGCTGTTGGCAGTAATTTTATCACGGCTTGCATGTTTTGTGGTCGCTTGTTGGGTTGATATTGAACACAAGCATTGATGACATTTTGCCAAGATTGCCATTGAGTTGGGAGTTTGAGTGAGGTTTTATGCTGGTCGGAGTGGCGACTGGTGTGCCAATTTTTCCATGCTTGTGAGCGGTCAACTGCTTGTGAGCGGTCAATATCGCTCATGCTTGATGCGACATACGCCTGCCCTGCTCTTGTGCGAGTTAACAACTGATACACCATCAAACCAAAGGCATACACATCACTGGCAATGCTCACCCCCCTGCCCACCCAACATTCTGGGGCAAGATACGCTGGCGTGCCTGCAATGGGCAAAGACAGCGATGTTAACTGAGATTGCTTGTGAAACTGCCTTTGAGGTTGGGCTAGGGCAAAATCGGTGATATGAACCAATGGTAAGGCTGTAAAGTTAAAGTTAGAGTTAGATGCTGATGAGCTTAATGGCGAGGAACTTAATAAAAAATTGCTTGGCTTGACATCACCATGAATCAGCTTGGCATCATGCACTTGTTGTAAAGCCAATGCGGCTTGTAAAATAAGATGACTGATAAACATGCTGTCTGCTTGCTGTGCATTGGCTGATTGTTTTGACTGGGATTGATGACAAATTTGTTGTAAGCTTCCCATATCAAAATATGGCAACAGCATCACACTTAATCGCCCCATTTGCTTGTCTTGCTGACACTCTAACGTCAAAGGCAAATCAGATTGACCATACAATGGCAATGCAATGCGACAAATGTCAGCATCAGTGCATATGGGGTTATTTTTGCTTAGCTGAGTTAACCGCTTGATTTGTGTGTTCAAATCAACATTCAAATCCAAGCTCATATCCATATTAAAATCATGGTAATCAGGGTTAAGAGAAGTAAAATCACTGTGTGATGGCTGATGTTGCCATTTCATTTGCCATTTAATGATGACACGTTGATAACGCTGAACGCCATCGGTTAAGTTGCCACTGCTGATGCCTTGATACATGATGCGATGGGCGTTTTTTTGACCATCAGCAGAAGTTAAGCTCAGCCGATGATGCTTAAGCGATGCCAGCGTGAATTGACCATTGTCCATGGACATCACCGATGCCACCAAGTGTGGTGACAATGCTTCCAGTAATGCCTGCTGGGCATTGTCCATATGACTAAGGTGGCTAAGGTTAAGATGACTTTTTGGCATGGCTTCCTTTTGGCATGGTTCTTTGACATGGCTCTTTGGCATCAGTCTGTCATATGGGCTACTGACTGTCATATGGATTACTGACATGACACCATCGCATTGAGACTGATGCCATTTTAACAAATCTTTTGGCTCACCGACTTTTTGACTAAGGACAAAACAATTAATGCAACATACTCACAACATCACCCTACCTGAGCAAACATTGGCGTTACTAAACACATATCTGAGCCAAGCCATTTCTCACGCTGGCAAGCCCCTTACCATTGACCCTGCGGTGTTGGCGTATCGCTGGGTGGCAGATGCCAGTAACATCAATGGTGGCCATCTTGAACCAATAACCATGGACATCACTGGAGCAACAGCGATACAATTGAGCGACTTACTGGGTATCGAACGACAAAAACAGCGATTAATCAACAACACTCGCCAGTTTTTGCAAGGTCTGCCAGCCAATCATGTGCTGATGACAGGCACTCGTGGTGGTGGTAAGTCGTCATTAGTGCGTGCCTTATTAAGCCAATTTGCCACTGATGGGCTGCGGTTGATAGAAGTGGCTCGCATGGATTTATCAGCATTGGATAAAATACGTCAAGCCGTGTCTGCCCTACCAGAACATGCCAATGTGCGTTATGTGGTGTATTGTGATGATTTGGCATTTGACAAACAAGATGAAAGCTATCGGGCGTTAAAATCGGTGCTAGACGGCTCACTGTCTTCTGAGCAAGACAAACTGCTCGTTTATGCCACCAGTAACCGCCGTCATCTGTTGCCCCAACTGATGAAAGACAACCGAGACATCTATAACGGACAGACTGATGAAGTCAACCCTTATGAAACCATTGATGAAACGGTGTCTTTGTCTGACCGCTTTGGGATTTGGCTGTCGTTTCAACCGATGACACAAGATACTTATGTGAGCATTGCACGGTATTATGTGCATAAGCTATCAAATAGTCATCTGTCAGACAGCCGTGGGGCAACAACCATCAATTTGGCAAACATGAATGAAGAAATCACAAATAACGCCATTCGCTTTGCCAGTGAAAGAGGCGGACGCTCTGGGCGAGTGGCGTATCAATTTGCCAGAGATTGGGTGGGGAAAATTGGGCTAACGCAGTTGGGCTAACAAAGGTGAGCTAACACTATCAGATTGACACAGATTTAAAAACATCAGATAAAAAACCAAACCCAAATGAATTTAGGCTTGGTTTTTTCTTAATGCCATTAAGTCTCAATACCATTCAATATTGACTATTTAACACGAGTGTATGTTTGTTGACTGTCTCCAAAACTACTTTCTATAAAGCGGTCTGAGCTTTGCCATATTAATTGCGACATTCTGACCTGCTCTTTAGAAGGTGATTGGGAAGATGGTTTTGGAAGCATGGTTACAACTTGTTGATTGTCTTTATTGGCACTGGCAAACACAATGTTCACAAAGGGTGAATGTTGTGTTTTCTCATGATATTGAGCATCAACACAATTTTTACCTGCATATGTTGTGATTGTTTTTGTTTCTACAATCTCATTTGGTTTGTCGCCTATTTTATAAGATAAGATTGTTTTTTCACTATTGCTCAAATCATTTTTGCAATCTGATTGCCAAGTACCCACAAATGCTTGTGCCAGTTTTGCCAATTCTGTTGATTTGGCGAATGCGTCATGCGTTTGTATCGTGTCATAAAAATGTTGCTGTGCTTTTTGTGGGGATTGAACATGTTGGTTGCTATTGAGTTTTGGCTTTAAATGCTCAGCAAACTTATCATCATCTTTTTGTTGAATGAGGGTTTGAAAATCACCAGCAGTGAACCGCTTGGCAACGTCTTTATCAATGTCAATGCCATTTTTAAGGTCGTTGTCATTATCAACACTTTGTAGAACTTGTAGGATACGAACCACTTCGTTACTTTCTGTGGTTAAATCAGCAGGGGTAACAACAGATTTTGGCATGGTTGAACCCAGTGTCATCTCACCTAATTTAAAGGTGATGGCCTTGCTGGCATGTTTAGGATAGATGAACATGCCATTAATCGTTTTACTTGAGTTGCCATTATAGACATAGTCTAACCCCTGCACCACACTGTCAAGAAAAACCCCTGTGTTTTGGTCTTGTGAGGATTCAGCAATTCGCTTACCTAAAGAGCGACCCAGTTTTTCATCATCACCACCACAGGCAGTCAATACAAAGGCGGTGCTTGTCAATAGAGCCAAACAGAGTGTGTGATGCTTAAGTTTCATGCGTTTTAGTTTCATACGTTTTAGTTCCAGTTTTAGCTTTATGGTAATTTTGCCAATATCTGACAATATATTATTTAATGATTTAATGACACATCACTCCACGTCTTTGACATGAATTATCCATGAAATGAGTTGTCAATCAATTGCTAAGAATTAAACAAATGGCTAAGAGCCATCAGCCCATGCCAGTCATCTTATTATACGCCCATTCATGCCATTTTGCCATCAAACTCAGTTTTTATTAGGGAGATACCCTAAGAATAACCTAGCATCATCAATTAAACATGAATTAAATTTTTTGTACCTGATTGATGTCCACCTGATGGCGGTCAAAATCTTTTGCTGACCAACATGTGCCTTAATAATAGTTAATAATGTTAGATGGTTGGGCAACCACATCAGGCATCATATGGGTCTCTTAACACAATGGTCTGTTCTCTATCAGGACCTGTCGATATGATGTCCACAGGGCAATCTATCAATTCTTCGATGCGTTTGATGTAGGCTTTGGCATTGTCTGGCAAGTCGTCATATTGGGTGATGCCCACGGTTGATTCAGACCAACCTGCCACCGTCTCATAGATAGGCGTAACCGACTCATAAAACTCAGCATCATAAGCCCCTTCAGACTCAGTTTCAGGCAACTCATAGCCAATCCCAATGCGAATTTCGTCCAGTCCGTCCAGCACGTCAAGCTTAGTCAGACAAATGCCTGATAGCGAATTTAGCACCACCGCACGGCGTAAGCTTTCGGCATCAAACCAACCACAACGCCTGGCACGTCCTGTGGTTGCCCCAAACTCATGACCCACTTTGGCAAGATGGGCGCCCACATCGTCAAACAGTTCCGTGGGAAATGGACCACCCCCCACCCGAGTGGTGTAGGCTTTGGTAATGCCCAATACATAATCTAAATATAAAGGGCCGATGCCTGTGCCTGTCGACACGCCCCCAGCGGTGGTATTGGAGCTGGTAACAAACGGATAAGTGCCATGATCGATGTCAAGCAACGTACCTTGAGCCCCTTCAAACATTAAGTGTTTACCTGCTTTACGTAACTCGTTTAGTTCACCTGTCACATCGGCAACCAAATCCTTTAACGCATCTCGCCACTGCAAAAACAACTCATAAGTGGCATCAAAGTCAATGGCATCAACGCCATAATATTTGGTCAACTGAAAATTATGATAATCAATTAAATTACGCAGTTTTTCTTGGGCATCATGACGGAACAAATCAGCAAACTTAATGGCACGGCGAGCAACTTTGTCTTCATAAGCAGGACCGATGCCACGCCCTGTTGTACCAATTTTGCCACTACCACGCTTGGCTTCACGGGCTTTATCTAATGCCACATGATACGGCATGATGAGTGGACAGTTAGGAGAGATGCGCAGACGCTCACGCACAGGCACATCTTTATTCTCTAATTCTTTGATTTCTTTTAACAAAGCATCAGGAGCAAGCACCACACCATGACCGATATAACAAGTGACATCATCACGCAAGATGCCTGATGGGATAAGATGTAACACTGTTTTTTCACCACCCACCACCAAGGTATGCCCAGCGTTGTGTCCACCTTGAAAGCGAGCAACGGCAGCGGCTTTTTCAGTGAGCAAATCAACGATTTTACCTTTACCTTCATCACCCCACTGACTGCCCAAAACAACGACATTTTTTCCCATGATGTCTCCTTAAATAACAACAAGAAATGACTATAAACTGTAAAAAAAATAACGACAACTGACTAAAACTGACCACAAAAAATTAGCACAAACGCCACTAAAGAACCACTAAAAAAATAAACATCACTCATATCTTGCCCATCATATCTTTATATCTTTGTCAATACCCATTGCCCTTGCTGATGGTGTAAATGGTGGGTAATGTTATCTGGTTTATCAACTGCGGTTAATGGCTTGATGACTCGATGCCCTTGTCGACGTAATTTGGCAATGACATCTGCCAACTGGTCGGCTTGTTTGGCATTTAGCTGTTGTATGTCTTGATACACCACCCAAATCCAATGACTTGCCAAACTCTCTGTCTCATCTGTAAAATATGGCAACAACCGAGTCACGTCCATACTAAAACCAATGGCAGGGCGACTTTGCTGTTGGCGTTCTTGTTGGCGGTCTTGTTGGCAATGGGTGCTAAGCCGTTGGCTTGGTGGCTCAACTGGTTTTAGTGGCTTGATGGTATCAATCGTTGGCTTGGCTAAAGTGGCCATTTGCCCATTAAAGCGACCACCTCTTGCCACCACTTGCGATTCGTTATTCACATACAGATTAAACACCAACCCTGTATGATAATGATAACCTGACAGCTCAGTCAAATCCACACTGATGTTTGGCAGATTATCACAAACGTTATTCCCACAAGCGGTTTTGGCTTGTGATAAATGCTGATAAACACGCTGTAACTCTGCCAAACTCTGCTGAATCACCACATCATTTGCCACATCGACACTAAATTGTGCCTGCAATTTGTCTAAGTCATGCCCATGAATTGCCAACTGATAAAAATCTTGCCCAAATGCAAGGCAATGACAAAATTGCTCCAACTCAGGCAAGGCTTTATTGGCATAACATCGCATCAAATGCTCACTGGTGGCGTTGTCTAAATTGGCAAGCTCGCTTAGGCGTTTAAACACACCCACATGCCCCAAATCCAAATGCCAACTGACGGGTAAGTTTAAGTCAGACAGCAACGCATACAACACGTCAAGCAACTCAAAATCTGCTTCTATTGTGTCACAGCCGAACAGCTCCGCCCCCAACTGCAAAGGGGTGCGTGAACCAAACAAACCATTGGGCAATGTGTGAATGACATGCCCTGCATAGCAATAGCGAGCTACCGCCTTAGCAAAATATGCTTGCCCAAACTTGGCATCAATGCGTCGAATTTGTGGGGTGGTATCAGCACGCACGCCCATCAGTCGCCCTGTTACCTGATCAATGAGTTTAAACGTTTGGCGTTTAAGATCTTCTGATGCTTCTTGTAACAAAGACTCGGTAAATTCAATCAAAGGCGGAGAAACCAACTGATAACCATGGCTTTGTAACTGTTTGATTAAGCGATGGCGTAGGTATTGTTGTTTGTCAGCATCGGCAAACAACACATCATGTATGCCATCAGGCAATAACCAATGATTGGCATCATGATGAGCGATGTTATTGACTAATGATGAACGGTTATCTGGATTGTCTGACATAGGCACTGTGGTGGTGGGTTGATGAGCATTGGGTGCATTCATGGTAACTTAGGGTGATTTTAAGCTAACTGTGGACAAAACAAGGTGAGATTTGACGACATTCACATCAGCAAACACACATGATGATGGCTTTGATTGAATGTTTGGTTATATTGAATGCTTAGTTGAACACTTGAATGATAGCATAAGCGTCAGTTTTATCATACCCATTTATGCTGAGTGTTATCAACATATCATTCATGGTTTTGACAAGTCGTTCATGGTTTTGACAAGTTAAGGCAATATAGAACCAAAATACCTTGATTAGGGCATAAGTGAGTATCTCTACTGACTACAAAATTATAGATGAGAAATACTAACGCATGACCTAGCATGACCTAAAAATCCATATAAACAGTTGAATGATAGAAAAAATTATTATATAATTTTCTATAAATAATTATCATTCTCATTATTTTGCAATACCCCCATATCGTCGGCTGACTTCTTTTTTTAACAACACCATGTATGATATGTCAGTCATATTCATATATGATGGTGCTGGCATGCCATATTGGTTAACCATGATATATGAATATGGCATAAAACAACATAGCATCGCATAAAACAACATAGCATCAAGCAAATTTGAGTGGCTTAAATGGCAAATAAATCAAAATTGAATGTAAATTCTCAAACACCATCTCAAGCACAAACTCATTTAGGGTTTGAACGCCAATCATCCACAGCAGACATCAGCACAAACAACCGCACCAACATGTCAGTGGTCATTGGCGTTTTGGCATTGCACATGGGCGTGGCGGTGGGATTGTCGCACATGCCACCCATGCCATTAAAACAAACAGAACCACCCAAACCAATCGAAGTGCAATTTATTCAAGAAGTGACAGAGCTGCCTGTTGAGCCTGAGCCTAGCCCTGAACCAGTCTCTGAACCTGAGTCTAGCTCTGAACCTGAGTCTAGCCCTGAGCCAGTCATTGAGCCTGAACCGCCTAAGCCTGAGCCAGTCATTGAGCCTAAACCCGAACCCATTCCTGAGCCAATTCCTGAACCAGTCATTGAGCCTGAACCCAAACCTGAGCCAATCCCTGAACCTGAGCCTGAACCAGTCGTTGAACCTGAGCCTGAGCCTGAAATCATCACCAGTCAAATTGTCGATAATCGCCCCAGTGCGTGGGAAATCCAGCAAGAACAAGAACGACTGCAACGTGAAGCTGATGAACGGGCAAGACTGCAACGTGAAGCCGATGAACGGGCAAGACTGCAACGTGAAGCCGATGAGCGGGCAAGACTGCAACGTGAAGCCGATGAGCGGGCAAGACTGCAACGTGGAGCCGATGAATGGGCAAGGTCTCAACGACCTATTACCTTTTCACAAAGTGATGCCAGTTGGCGAAATCGACCACATTTAACGTTGCCACATAGCATCACACAACACCTAGAACCAGGCGAACAGCTCACCGTACTGCTTAAATTAACGGTGGACAAACAAGGTAAAATCACCCAAGTTGATATCGCTGAAAGCTCTGGTAACAATCGCTTTGATAGAGCGGCACAAAAACAGATTCGCTCAGGAAGATTTCGCCCCTTTACCCAAAATGGCACACCTGTCAAAGGCATTGTCATCATTCCCATGACTTATGAACACAGGTAAGCATTTTTACAGTCAGCATCTTGATTAAAAAGTCTTATTTTATCCAATATATTTGCCAACTCATATCTAAGGAGATTTTATGGATTTTATGCACTACTGGCAATATACCGATGCCATCACCAAAGTATTATTTTTCGTTTTATTCGCCCTATCACTTAGCTCATGGGTTGTCGGAATCTTACGAATTTTGCAAAGTAAAAAGCTGGCAAATGTTGTGACAGATGGCTTAACTGAGCAACTAAATGCCCTACAACCACAGCTGATGGGTCTGTCAGCTGACAGCAAAAAAGCAGTGATTGAACAAACCTTATTGCAACAAATCAGTCGTTACCGATTTGACAGTGAAAAAGGCTTATCTGTCCTTGGCACAACCGCTTCAATCGCACCATTTATTGGATTGTTTGGCACAGTTTGGGGAATTTTTCATGCCTTGCATAGCATTAGTGAAAGTGGTCAAGCAGGACTTGGGCAAGTGGCAGGACCTGTTGGTGAAGCATTGATTATGACAGGGTTGGGGCTTGCGGTGGCAATTCCTGCGGTGATTTTTTATAATATTGTGTTGCGTATCAATCGCAAAGCCTTGCACCAAGCCAACGATGTCTCACATGAACTGTTGGCAAAAAGCTTATTACGATCTACCACAAACTGACTGCCCATGCTCATTTTTCCATAAACCAACACAGTATTAGGAATTTATTATGGCATTTCAATTAGACGGTGATGATGGTCAAGGCATGAATGAGATGAATCTCATTCCCTTGATTGACATCATGCTGGTGCTGATGATTATTTTTTTGGTTACCGCTACGGTGTTAAACCCAACCGTACCACTCGATTTACCCAAAACCAGTGCCAGCGTCAATGAGCAACCACCAGAAGTCATTCAAATCAGCATTGATAAAGACTCAGGAATTTTTTGGGACAGTCAAGCCATCAGCCTTGAGCAATTACAAACTCGCCTAAGTGAAGAAGCCCAAGCAGGTAAAGACCCCCAAATTCAACTGCGAGCAGATAAAGAAAGTCAATATGACATCATCGCTCAAGTATTGGCAACCGCCAGTCAAGCAGGTTTAAGTAAGATTGCTTTTGTGAATCAATCATGATAAAAAGGTCGGTAATCCGACCTTTAAGACAATTTTTACAAGCAGTTTTTTACAGAAGGTTTTTTACAAAAACAGTTTTATGAACCAACCGATTGAGCCAAGCCCCCACAATAATCGCACCAATGTTTTAGGCACTGCCTTGGCCAGCTGTTGTTTTTTCCCATTGACAGGCTATTATCGAGATGGCTTTTGCCACACGGGCATTCATGATGTGAGTCAGCATACTGTTTGTACTCGTGTGACAGCAGAGTTTTTGCAATTTTCGGCAGACCGAGGCAATGATTTAATCACCCCTTTGCCAGAGTTTCATTTCCCAGGTTTAACACCAGGGGACTTTTGGTGCGTGTGTGCATTGCGTTGGATTGAAGCGTTAGATTATGGCGTGGCATCACCCATCAAACTTGAAGCCTGTCACGAAAGTTTGCTGGAGTTGGTGGACATTGACACTTTAAAAAAATATGCCATTTAAAAATATGCCATTTAATTGTCATTCCAATAACTGTCATTCCAATAACTGCCATTCCAACGACATTCATTCTCACTTAAAGCCCACAAACATCTCCACTACGGCTTAAAGTTGTCTTTTAAGCTGACAATTTCATTAAACACAGGTTTATCAGGTGTGTGTTCTTTGCTGTCAGCGATAAAATACCCTTCTCTTTCAAATTGAAAGCGACTGCCTGCATCCACATGAGCCAATGACGGCTCAACCACGGCATTGAGTATGGTTAGGCTATTGGCATTGAGTGCATCATGCACATCACTGACATTGCTGGGATTGTCAACACAAAACAGCGACTGATACAAACGCACGGTGGCAGGTATGCCCATACTGGCAGACACCCAATGAATGACCCCTTTTACTTTACGGTCTTCAGGGTTCTTGCCCAAGGTATTGGGGTCAATGGTGGCAAACAGTTCTGTGACTTGTCCTGTCTCATCGATGACATGCTTGGTAACGCTTAACACATAAGTGTTACGCAAGCGAATCTCTGGTTTATCTGGTGATAGGCGTTTATAGCCTTTTGGTGGCACAAGTTCATAATCATTGGCATCAATGTAGATGGTTTGGGTGAAAGGAATTTCTCGTTCACCCATGTCTATGTTGGGGTGTTTTGGCTGAGTAAGCCAAAGGGTGGCATTGGCTTTATCCCAACGAGCATTCACGCCATCTGATTTTAAGCTTTCCCAATGGCTGACTGCTTCGTTAAAGTTAGTGATGGTTACTTTTAAAGGGCGTAATACTGCCATGCCCCTTGCTGTCGTGTTCTCAAGCGATTGACGAATGCTAAACTCAAGCAATCGCATGTCCACCACGCCGTCCGCTTTGGCAACACCAACACGGTCACAAAAATCTCGCAAGCCTTCAGGTGTATAACCACGGCGACGCATTCCTGCGATGGTTGGCATGCGTGGGTCATCCCAACCTGTTACAACGCCTTCATCAACCAGCTGTTTTAGTTTACGCTTACTGGTTAAGGTATGGTCAACGTTAAGACGGCTAAACTCATACTGATGCGGTGGTTGTTCAAAGCCAATTTTATCTATCACCCAATCATAAAAGGGGCGATGGTCTTCAAACTCTAAAGTACACAAAGAATGGGTAATGCCTTCGATGGCATCGGACAACGGGTGGGCATAATCATACATGGGATACACACACCACGCATCACCAGTCTGATGATGACTTTGGTGCATGACCCGATAAATCACGGGGTCACGCATGTTCATGTTGGGGTGGCTCATGTCAATCTTGGCTCTTAGCACCGCTTCACCGTCCTTGTATTTACCAGCTTTCATGTCAGCAAATCGGCTCAAATTATCTGCCACGCTGGCATCACGTTGGGGTGATGGCGTGCCTGCCTGCTTAAACGAGCCACGGTTCTGTTTGATTTGTTCAGGGGTTTGCAAATCCACATAAGCATCACCTTGATTGATGAGTTGCACCGCCCAGTCATACAACTTATCAAAATAATCGGACGCATGACGAGCTTGTCCTGCCCAGTTAAAACCCAGCCATTGCACATCTTTTTTGATGTTATCAATGTAATCTTGTTTTTCGGCGGTGGGATTGGTGTCGTCATAACGCAAATGACAAACACCTGCAAATTCATCAGCAACACCAAAGTTTAGACAAATGGATTTGACATGCCCTAAATGTAGATAACCATTAGGCTCTGGTGGAAAGCGAGTAACAATCTGCTGATACTTTTGGGCTTTGATGTCATCACGAATGATGGCACGGATAAAGTCATTTTTTTCATTGGCATGGGTTGCGTTGGCATGGGTGTCGGTCGAATGGGTTGCGTTGTCGCTCATGAAAGTTCCTATGATTAAGTTTTTATGATTAGGCATTAATTAAGTAAGCATTAAGTGATTAAGCACATATTAGGGCGTATCGATATTATTTTTATATTTTAGCAAAATTTTTAGCCCAAAAGATATCTTAATTCAGTGGCACATCAGTGGCAAAAAAGATGACAAATGGCATAAAAATGGCTACACTTAGCATTAATTTATTGCTTAATCTTATCTCGTAATCTTTTAACTCACAATAAGGAACACAACATGGACATGCCACCAGTCGTTAAATTAGACACTTCAATGGGTGAAATCATCATTCAACTTAATGAAGATAAAGCCCCAAAAACCGTCGAAAACTTCCTAAACTACGTTAAATCTGGTCATTATGACGGCACGATTTTTCATCGGGTCATTGATGGCTTTATGATACAAGGCGGTGGTATGGATAGCAACATGAACGAACGCAAAACCCATGCCCCCATCGAAAACGAAGCAGATAACGGCTTAACCAATGATGTCGGTACAATCGCCATGGCTCGCACACAAGCCCCACACTCTGCCACCAGTCAATTTTTTATTAATGTCAAAAACAATGACTTTTTAAACCATTCTGGCAAAAACCCACAAGGTTGGGGCTATGCTGTGTTTGGTAAGGTTACGGAAGGCATGGACGTGGTCAATAACATCAAAGGCGTTGCCACAGGTCGTTATGGCATGCACGCTGATGTGCCCAAAGAGCCTGTGGTCATCAACTCCATTAAGCTTGTTACACCTTAAGTTAAAAGCCAAATCAAGCCAAGTCCAAATCAAGCTAAGTCAAGGTCAAGCGACGTGATGACTGACCCAACTTTTGAGACCTTTGAGCATCTCATCACCACTTGCCCACACCAATTACAGGCGGTGTTTGTCAGTGATTTGCATTTATCAGCTGATGAACCTGCCTTGATGCAGGCTTTTTTGGCATTGCTTGATGATTTATTAGCCCTACCCAATTTACGTCAACTGTATATTTTGGGTGATTGGTTCGATGCGTGGATAGGCGATGACAGCTATCTGCAATTAAGCGATGATGCCAAAATGACACATTGGCTCACACCCATGTTCATGGCATTAAAATCATTACGTATCCAAGGGTGTGATATTTTGGTGATGCACGGTAACCGAGATTTTTTACTTGGTCAACCTTTGTGTAATGTGTTTGCTGGGCAATTGGTTACTGAACCACAATTTATTGATTTATACGAATTGATAGATGATGAATTTGTGGATAAAAAAAACCCAATAACCAATCAGCCATCTATCAATCATAGCAACAATCATAGCAACAATCATCACACAAGCGATACAAGCGTTCATCATAGATTACGTTTGGAGCATGGCGATGCGTTATGCACCGATGACAAAGCGTATCAACGCTTACGGCGTTGGTCTCGTAACCGTTTACTGCAATGGTGGTTATTAAGCAAGCCTTTACACAAACGGCAAAAAATTGCTAATTTATTAAGACAAAAAAGTCAAAAATCCAATCACAAAAAAGCATCGCACATCATGGATGTCAACGCTGCTGCCGTTGATGATGTGATGGTGCAAGTCGATATGTTGTTACATGGGCATACCCACCGCCCTGCCATTCATAAACTTGCCAATCATAAATACCGATTTGTTTTGGGTGATTGGCAATCAGACAACACAACACAGGTATCAGCAGTGATTGGCGTGTTGGTCAGTGATAAAAAAAATGGATTAGCCAAGCTACGTTTGGTCAATTTTGCCCATCTGCTTAAGTACCCATCTACTTAATGATGGTGCTTCAGCTTGAGCGTTTTAAACTTGAGCGTTTTTAAAAAAATATTCACGATAATGTTTCAGTTCACGGATAGAGTCACGAATGTCATCAAGTGCCAAATGGCTGCCTTTTTTTTCAAACGTGTTTAAAATATCAGGTCGCCAACGATATGCCAACTCTTTAACCGTTGACACATCTAAGTTACGATAATGAAAAAATTGCTCAAGCTTGGGCATTTGCCGTGCCAAAAAACGGCGGTCTTGGCAAATGGAATTACCACACATGGGCGAGTTACCAGCGTCCACCCATTTACTCAAAAATGAGATGGTTTCTTGTTCAGCTTGTTCAAGGGTAATTTGGCTGCGACGCACTCGGTCAATCAAGCCAGACTGTCCGTGTTGTTTGGTATTCCAGTCGTCCATGCCATTTAAGATGCGGTCAGCAACTTTAATGGCAAATACAGGACCTTCGGCTAAGACATTTAAATGAGCATCGGTAACGATGGTGGCAATTTCAATGATGTCATCATTTAAGGTATCCAATCCTGTCATTTCTAGGTCAATCCAGATAAGATTTTTGCCATTTTTACTTTGAGATGATTTAAGACTGACCGTGCGTTTTTCGTTCATGTGTTTTTCACCGTGGTCGGTACGGTTGTTCATTTGGGTATTGCTATTGGATTGTTGATTCATGCCATTGACTTAAACTGAATGGTTAACATTGAATGATTAAAAGGGATTTAATCATCTGACTTATTTTGATGACCAATACAAAATACTGCAAATAACGCTATATCCTAACAGATTTTACAGGTACACTTGCATTTTATTTGTTTTTTATTGATATTTTATGACATTAATCCGACAACGCAAGCTGAACAAGCAACAACTCAGACGCATCAGCAAACAACAGCAAGATGCCGTTACGATTGATGATGACGATTTGTTAGATGGTGTTGTCATCGCCCATTATGGTAAACAGTTGGCAGTGCAAGTTACCTGTCTGCCTGCTCGCCTGCCAACTCCCCCCACAGTCGCCGATGATGAACCGCCCCCTTTTTGGCAGACCATACAACTGCATGACATATGGCGTTGTCATGCTCGCACCAACTTACCCATGCTCACTGTTGGCGACAAAGTGCGTTGGATTGCTGACCCCAATACAGGCTTTGGACGTATTGAGACGCTGTTACCACGTCAATCACTGATAACCCGCCCAGACCGCTATCATAAGCTCAAACCTGTGGTTGCTAATGTTGATGTGTTGGCGATTATGTTTGCTCCTTTACCCATACCAGCCCCCAGTCTGATTGACCGTTATTTGGTGGTTGCTCATCATAGTGGCGTGCGTCCGCTATTGATATTAAATAAAGCAGACTTATTAAATGACAGCGACCATGCCCATATCCAACATCTGTTAGACGACTACCGTCAATTAGGCTATGACACCCTAATCACTCAAGCATGTATGAATGACAATGCTTTAAATAACAATGCTTTAAGTAACAATGCTTTAAACAATCATTTAAAAAACCAACTTCATTTAAAAAACCAACTTGCTGAAAAAATGGTGGTATTTGCAGGACAGTCTGGCGTCGGTAAAAGCAGTTTGATAAATGCCTTGCTACCTGACTGTCAGCAAAGCATCAATGTCATCTCCGAAAATTCCAAACTGGGTCAACACACCACCACCACCAGCCGTCTGTTGCCTTTTTATCGTCATGACTTAACACAAGGGGGCATTGTGGACACCCCCGGTATTCGTGAGTATGGCATTTGGCACTTATCACCTGACGACATCATCTCAGGGTTTATTGAACTTGCTCCGTTGGTGGGTCAATGTCAATTCCGTGATTGCAAACACACCGACAACAGTAAAGGCTGTGCTTTACGCCAAGCGGTGGCAGATGGCCATGTGCTAAAACGCAGGGTAGACAATTTGGTGCTTTTACAAGCAGAAGCGGATACGCAAGGTTATTAGCCCTGCCTTTAAATCGTTAAGCCTTGCCCCCATTATGTTAAAATATCGCCTCTTTATTTTGATGCCCTTTATTATGAATATTTTATGAATATCCGTTACTTTGACGCTTCTTGACTTTGACGCTGTTTTACGTTTGACACTGTTTTAACATCATAAAGTTTAACATCATAAAGTTTTCATATTGAGTTTTAACGTCATTTAATTTTTTATCCGTATTTGTTTTTTAAGTGAGCCATTATGAGTGACCAATCCACCGAATCCACCTCGCAATTAGCCACCTTAATCAAGATGGGCAAAGAGCAAGGCTATCTGACCTATGCTGAAGTCAACGACCAATTGCCTGACTCCATCACCGAAACTGACCAAATCGAAGACATCGTACAGATGCTCAGCGACGTGGGCATTAAAGTGTTTGAGTCTGCTCCTGATGATGATGACATCTTGATGAGCGATGATGGTTCAGATGATGACATGGCAGCAGATGAAGCAGCACAAGTGTTGGCATCGGTTGAGACCGAACCGGGACGTACCACCGACCCTGTGCGTATGTACATGCGTGAGATGGGAACGGTGGATTTGCTGACTCGTGAAGGTGAGATTGCCATTGCCAAACGCATCGAAGAAGGCATACGAGACATTCAACACGCCATGGCATATTGGCCAGGCACGGTACAGCTGGTATTGGACGAATACAACGAAGCCTTACAAGGCAATAAAAAAATCACCGACATCATCACAGGTTTTTTAGATATTGAAGTGGCAGATAACCCCAGTGATGACGATAACAATATCCCCGAGCTAAAACCTAAGCCCAAAACCGTCGATGACGATGATAATGATGATAACGATGATAATGACGATGATATTGATGCTGACGACAGCGACGGTGATGCCGATGACGAACTGGAAGAAAACGATGATGGCAGCGGTCTGGATTTGGACGAAGTACGCACACGTTTTGAAGAAATTGATGGCTTATTTACCATTGCCAAGCAAACTCTAACAGAGCATGGGCGAGACAGCGAACAAGCCAAAGAAGCATACGCTCAACTGGCAGACCGCTTTATGCACCTAAAACTTAACAACCGCCTATCTGACCAAGTCATGGCGGTGGTGTTTGACACCTATGATGATGTCCGCAAGCAAGAAAGACAAATCATGCGATTGGTTATTCGCCGTGGTCGCATGCCTCGCAATGAATTTCGTAAAACCTTTCCCAGTAATGAAACCAACGTCGATTGGCTGACCGAACGCTTAAGTGGTCAACCCAAATTTGCTGAGCATCTAGAGAAAGTGATTGATGATGTGATTTTATTACAAAGACGCATTCGTGACCATGAAGACCGCTTGGGCATGGAAATTAAGGACATGAAAGACGTGGCTCGTCGCATCGCCATTGGTGAAGCCAAATCTCGTCGTGCCAAAAAAGAGATGGTGGAAGCCAACTTACGTTTGGTCATCTCCATTGCCAAAAAATACACCAACCGTGGCTTACAGTTTCTTGATTTGATTCAAGAAGGCAACATTGGTCTGATGAAAGCGGTGGATAAATTTGAGTACCGCCGTGGTTATAAATTCTCAACCTATGCCACATGGTGGATACGCCAAGCAATCACTCGCTCAATTGCAGACCAAGCTCGCACTATCCGTATCCCTGTGCATATGATTGAGACCATCAATAAAATTAACCGTGTGTCTCGTCAGCTGTTACAAGAGATGGGACGTGAACCAACCCCAGAAGAGCTTGGTGAACGCCTTGAGATGGACGAAACCAAAGTACGTAAAGTGCTAAAAATCGCCAAAGAGCCCATCTCAATGGAAACACCCATTGGCGATGATGAAGACAGCCATTTGGGTGATTTCATCGAAGACCAAACCATCTCAAGCCCAGTAGATGATGCCACAGCAGCAGGACTGCGTGAAGCAACTCGTGATGTGCTGAATAATCTGACCGAACGTGAAGCCAAAGTATTAAAAATGCGATTTGGTATCGACATGCCTACCGACCACACCTTAGAAGAAGTCGGTAAACAGTTTGATGTGACTCGTGAGCGTATCCGCCAAATTGAAGCCAAAGCATTGCGTAAATTACGCCACCCTTCTCGGTCCGAACATTTACGGTCATTTCTGGAAAATGATTAAATCATCATTGACCAAATTAAACAAAAAAAGCCAAACAATAAAGGCGAAAAGTGATTTTTCGCTTTTTTTGTTTGACCGTTTTTTATCAAATCATCAAACTGTTAAATCATCAAACTGTCAAATGGATTGTTACTTGAAATCCTGATGAACACCGCCATTAACTGACATGTCATCATTTATCCACATCACAACCCATTTTATAGGAACAAGCCATGACCAAAGACATTCACATCAGCAACATCAATGCAGGATTTTGCCAACCTGACATAAAAGGCAAAAAAACCGACATTCAAAACCCAGAACTTTGGAATTTTCCGATGAACTACCCCATGAGCATCATCGGACATGAAGGTAAGCATCAAGAGCTACAAGACGAAGTCAAGCTAATTTTAGGCAGCCAATTCCCAGATTTTGACCTTGCCAGCATCGAAGTCAAACCCTCACGCACAGGGCGTTTTCATTCGTTGCGTTGTCAGTTGTATTTGACCAACGCCAAACAAGTCAATGAGCTGTATGCGGCACTTGATAACGCCAAAACCGTCCGCATGGTGGTGTGATATTGTGATATATGGTGAGTGGGGTAATATTTTGGTGGTGCGGCATAACTTGTGGCATAAACCTTGTGGCATCAATAAAGTCTTAAACCAAATGCTTTAACACCGCCTCACCCATCTCATCACAAGACACAAGCGTCGTGCCATCTTCATAAATATCCGCTGTACGATAGCCTTGCTCTAACACTTTTTGTACCGCCCGCTCAATCTGTGCCGCTCGCTGTTCATCATTTAGGCTATATCTGACCAACATGGCAAGCGATAATATGGTCGCCAGTGGATTCGCCTTATCTTGCTCTGCAATGTCAGGGGCAGAGCCATGAGACGGCTCGTACAAGCCTTTGCCTGTCTCGTTTAGGCTTGCTGATGGCAACATGCCAATAGAGCCTGTGAGCATGGACGCTTGGTCGGATAAAATATCGCCAAAGATATTGCCTGTGGCAATCACATCAAACTGCTTGGGATTTTTAACCAATTGCATGGCAGCATTATCCACATACATATGACTAAGCTCAACCTCTGGATAGTCTTTGCCAACTTCGGTAAAAATCTGCCGCCAAAGTTCGGTGGTTTCTAGCACATTGGCTTTATCCACACTGCACAGTTTGCCACGGCGTTTTTGGGCAGCCTCAAAGGACACTTTGGCAATACGGCGAATCTCACTTTCGCCATAACGCATGGTATTAAAGCCCTCACGCTCGCCATTGTCAAGGGTTACAATGCCCCGTGGCTCACCAAAATAAATGTCCCCTGTCAGCTCACGCACAATCAAAATATCAAGCCCCGATACCACCTCAGGTTTTAAAGTGGACGCACCCGCCAGCTCTTTATACAAAATTGCAGGGCGTAAATTGGCAAATAAATTTAAATCCTTGCGAATCGCCAAAAGTCCACGCTCAGGACGCAATGGGCGGTCAAGGTCATCGTACTTAGGCGAACCAACCGCCCCCAATAACACCGCATCAGCTTTACGCACAATCTGTTTTGTTTGGCTTGGATATGGCAAGCCGTAAGCGTCATAGGCTTCACCGCCCAATTTGGCGTATTCATAACTTGCCTGTAAACCATTTTGGATAAGTTTATCCAATACTTTAACGGCTTGGGCGACAATTTCAGGTCCAATACCATCACCGTTTAAAATGGCAATGTGTTTTTTCATGGAGTTTTCCTTCTATTACTTTAAACTTTAACAATTAAATATTGAAATTGATATGTTGGCTCGTATTGTTGCCAATTTAACAGATAATCATTTTTTAACTGCAATGTCTTATCTATCTTTTTTTCATCTTTCAATTTCAAGATACCTGATAATGTCTTTTCATTCTGCAAGCTAAAATCAAAATAAACCGTATTGTCTTTTGACTTACTTTGATAATACATATCATTTGTTAGAAATATGGCATAGCCTTGCGATATTTCAAACTTTTCCATTAGCTTTTCAAGCCTAACGATATCATTAACAAAATAGTAACGCCCCCAACCTTGAGCACCCTGATTTTTTAAAGAAAAATTTTCGCCATTTAATTCAAATTCAAACTTCTTCGTTTTATATTTTAATTCAATAGCAATTATTTTATCATCCATTTCAACAATTAAATCAATGTAAAATGGTCTATCATCAATCAGATATGGTTTTTCAATACGGATATTTGCTTTTGGATAACACGTTTGTATTTCCCATGCCAAAGCATGTTGAAAATCCGCTTCCGAATGAAAAAAAGGGCGTTTGTTAGCAAGTTGTTTAAGAATATTTTCAATATCTATCATTGGGAAATCCTTAAAAATCAAGCCGTCAATTCTTTAAATACCCAAGGGCGTTCGGCTTTAGCTTTTTCTTCAAAGGCTTTAATTTCATCGGCGTGTTGCAAGGTTAGCCCAATATCGTCCAAACCATTTAATAGGCAGTGTTTGCGAAACGCATCAACTTCAAAAGAATACTCTTTGCCTCTTGGGCTGATGACTTTTTGGTTTTCTAAATCAACCGTTAATTGATAGCCAATATTGGCAAAACATTCGTTAAATAAGTCATCAACATCGCTTTCACTTAACACAACAGGTAACATGCCATTTTTAAAGCAGTTATTATAAAAAATATCAGCAAAACTTGGGGCAATCACGGTGCGAAAGCCATATTCTTCCAATGCCCACGGAGCGTGTTCACGGCTAGACCCACAGCCAAAGTTTTTGCGAGCCAGTAAAATGGTTGCCCCAGCATAGCGGGCTTGGTTTAACACAAAATCAGGATTTTTGGGACGCTTGGCAATGTCTTGCCCCAAAAATCCTTCGTCCAAATAACGCAATTCATCAAATAAATTATCGCCAAAGCCTGTGCGTTTGATGGATTTTAAAAACTGCTTGGGAATAATCAGGTCGGTATCCACATTTGAGCGGTCAAGTGGGGCAACGATGCCCTGTTCGGTGGTGTATGGTTTCATATTTATTCCTTTGTTCCTTATTGCTTTTACCAAATAATTACTTTTACCAAATGGCATGCTTATTTATTTATGACCATGTTGTTTATTATCTGTTTATGATGCGCATATGGGTATGACCCAAGTTTTGTTCAAACAAGTCTTGTGCAAACAAGATTGACATGTTATCAAATAATTTAATGCAATTTTGTCAGATTTTGTCATTTTTAGCCCATTAAAATCTGTTGTGCCAAATTAGGGGCATGCTCTGAGCATCACGCCCTAAACGTCAGGATTAGCCATGAACACCTGCTCTGCTGCGTCTGCCACTTGAGCCACGGTCATGGTGCGTTTGACACTTAACGCTTGTCGCCATTTTCTTGCCCCTGACAACCCTTGAAACAGTCCCAAATAATGTCGCACCATCGTCATTAATGGCTCACCATTATCCACTTGTTGTTGTAAATAAGGCAATAACTGCTCAATAATCTGCCTGCGTGTGGGAACAGCACTGCCCCATAGCTGATTGCATTCGGCAAGCAAATAAGGATTGTGATAAAAGGCTCTGCCTATCATCACACCGTCAACATGATGTAAATGTTGTTTGATTTGTTCGATGTCATCAATGCCACCGTTTATCTCAATCTGTAAACTTTTAAAATCTTGTTTTAACCGATACACATCATCATATCTTAAAGGGGGAATATCACGATTTTGCTTGGGACTGAGACCTTGTAACCACGCAATACGAGCATGAACAATGAATCGTCTGCACCCTGCTTCTGCCACCTGCTCAACAAAGGTTTTCATAAATTCATAACTGTCAAAGTCATCAATACCAATGCGATGCTTTACCGTAATAGGAATATCAACAGCGGTTTGCATTTGCTTAACCAATGTCGCTACGGTGTGTGGCTCTGCCATCAGACACGCCCCAATCTTATTGTGCTGTACCCTATCAGACGGACAGCCAACATTGATATTGATTTCATTAAAGCCATGTTGCTGACCAATCATCGCACATTGGGTCATTTGTTCGCCATGAGAACCACCCAGTTGCAATACCAATGGTTGCTCCATATCATCATGGCGTAATAACCGCTCAGTATTGCCATATAAAATGGCAGATGTGCTTATCATCTCTGTATAAAGATGAGCATGTGGATTGAGCAGACGAGCAAAATAGCGATATTCTGGCGTTGTCCAATCTATCATCGGAGCAACACTCAACCGCTTAGGTTCTTTAAAATCAATCATTTGGCTTAAGTCTCTGATGTTTTAATGAATTCAAGAAGTAAATTTGTCTACCAACTGAATTTAACATGACTTTTTATCCAAATAATCCAAACCATGATTGGGTAAGCGATATAAAATAAATCCCAGCATCAACCCAATGATTGCCAAAAATGCCACATACAAAGCCGTTACCATACCAATGGTGGCTGACATATATGCCAGTACAAACGGCAAAACCCCACCAACAATGGCATAAACGACATTATATATCACACTAAAATACAACGCTCTTATACCAGTCGGCAACATGCGTAATATTTGTGCAGGTATCATGCCAATCACCCCAGCAGAAAAGCCCAGTATGGCATATAAGATAAGTAGCAACTCACCCCCTGCCTGCAAATGCAGATAAAACCCAAATATCTGAGCCATTAAAATCACACTGCCCCCCATCAACACCAACCCAGGATTCATTCTGTCTGCCAAAAATCCATAAAACACACATCCTAACATCAAAAACCATAACCCCAAACCATTTGCAATGCCCACCATATCGGCATCAATCGGATACACCGCCATGACCAAATCAGGCAATAAGATGGCAACAATCATAAAAATACTGCTGATATAAAGACTTAATAGACCACCGATAAAAATGGCATTGATGTGGTCTTTAATGCCATTTTTTTTGATGCTATTTTTTAAGATATCCTTGGTGTGTTTTAACGATTTTTTTGCTTTGATGAAGCGATTAGCCGTATGTGATACAGACTGACCACTTTGTGCTTGCTTAATGTGTGCTGGCTCAGTCTTTAGGTAATTTTTTTGATAATTCATAAAAATCTGAGTCATGGGAATTTGACGCAAATAATACAGCAATATCATGGTCAATGTCCCAGAGATGATGAACATCCAACGCCAACCTATCGATAACATGGCATTGACACCCATGCCATCTAGAATAATGGCAAAAACAATATTAGCCACCATCAAGCCAAAAGCATAACTGGCAACAACCACCCCACTGGACATTGACAGATAACGCTTAGGTAAACTCTCAGCAAGATACACCCAAATCACTGGCACAAGCCCACCCAAAGCCACGCCTTGACCAATACGTAGCAATAAAAATAATATGGAGGCAAAAACACCCACCATGGCAGAGGTGGGTAATAACCCTATCGTAAAGGTAAATCCTGCCATCAATGTGGCACTGACCATTAGTGCCTGTTTGCGACCTTGTTTTTGAGCCAAGCGACCAACCCAAATGCCACCAAACACTCGTGCCAAATATCCTGCAGCAAATAGCCCTGCCAGCTGCATGCTAAGCACCCAACTGGCAGTATTCTCCAAAAAAAACAGCTTGCCAAGCTCACCAAATAGGTACATAAAAATCAAAAAATCAAAAAATCCCAACGCACTCAACAGCCCCATTAACAGCATCAACCATAAATGTTTGGCATTTAAAACAGACAACTCAGGATTTTCAGATAACGGCATAACAACTGACCAACTAGCAATTTACCAAATTGAATTAACTTAACTTATTATTAAATAACATCTTATTAAATGGCATCTTATCAAATCAAATTCACTGATTAACAAATCACATCTTAACAACAATCCATTAACAACAATCCATTCATGATATTAAAATCCCATACTTTAAAACCAGCTTGATGACGCAATGTCATTTTTTTGTAACATATTCGTCATTAAAAGTAACCACATCACTGATGAACCGTCATTTATGCTGTGTTCATAACAACCATTCAATGGGCAACCATGACAGCACCATCACAAACACATGATCAAAAATGCCCATATTTGGCTCGATGTCATAAGTCACCATGTTACCTGTGGCGGCATCAATGGTACGCCAATGAATGTCATCTTGTTCATCAAGGCTTAATATATAAGCGGTGTCTTGCATGGCGGTGTCAGTCAAAGTTTGGTGCATGTCTTTGACCATGGTTGGGGCATGTATCACCACCCCAAGCTCTGTGTTTAATAAGGCAGAGCGAGGGTCAAAATTAAACGAACCAATAAAAATTTGTTCATCATCGGTGGCAAAACTTTTGGCATGCAGACTGGTGGTGGCAACGCTCGGTGGTTTAAAAAAATTGCCACGCTCTGCTTTGGTGGGTTTAAGTTCATATAAACGCACCCCTGCTTTAAGCAGTTGTTTACGCCAAGGGGCATAGCCTGAATGCACCACTGCCACATCGGTTGCCCCATAAGAATTGGTTAATATGGCAATGTCCACGCCACGCTCAGCAAGCTTCACCAACATATCAACGCCTTGTTTGGTCGGCACAAAATAAGAAGAGATGATGCTCAGCTTCTGCTTTGGCTCTTTTATCATCTTTTGTAACATATGAATGATGTAAGTGTCGGTGGGGGCGGTGTTGTCAAGCTTTTGTGGCACGTCGCTTATGTACTGCATGTCCGCCCATTTGAATGCCAACGCTTGCTTATCTAAGCGTTGCATCAAGTTAATCTTACTGATTGAGTTTTTAAGTGCTTCAATGGGAGATGGCGTAACAAGCGTGGGCGGTGCCTCAACAGATGACTGATTAACCGCATCATCAGCCAAACGCTTCACATTGGCATGGCGAGATTTATCCGTTTGTTGTGGTGGCACACGAAACTTAGAATCCAGCTCCCCACCAGTTTTATCACCAATTAAGGTGCTGTCATTGGCTTGGGCTAGGATTTTGGTAATTTTGTGTGCCAATTGTGCATCATCATATTTATCCAGATAATCTTTTATTAAATCCAACCGCTCAATAAATCCCTGTTTGTTGTGAATTGTGTCGGTAACCAAGTTGCCTTGTTGGTTATTGGTTGGTTGGTTTGTTGGGTTGTTCATTTGTTTGCCAACTGGTTTATTAAACAGTTGACTGACATCATAAGACAGCTGAGACTGCCAAAACCACTCAAAGCTTAATACCACATCATCAACCACATTCCCCACCAACAATACGTCCAAATCAGCAAATTGGTTGGCGTTGTGATCGGACAAATACTCATTACCAATGTTACGACCACCAATGATGGACAGCTGACGGTCATAAGTCATGCTTTTGTTGTGCATACGCCGATTAATCCGCTTAAAATCAGCGACATAGTTTAGACCACGCCAGTTGCGACACACCATCGGATTGATGATGCGGACGGCAATGTTGGGATGCTGGTCAAAATACCAAAGTAACTCATCAATATTGGCAGTGACATTAAAATCATCAAGCAACAAACGCACCTTAACACCACGCTCTGCCGCCAGCCATAGTTCATGCAACAGCCACTGCCCTGCTTCATCATTATGCCAAATGTAATATTGCACATCGATGCTCTTAGATGCTTGTCTGCTAAGCAAGGTGCGTGTTGCCATGGCGTCATTGCCTTCGATGATGCTAAGATAACCAGACCTGTTGGGATTGGCAAGCGTCAGCTGAGTGATGGATTGAGTGAGTGTCGGTACTTCTAGACCCTGACCTTGATTGTGAGTCGCCACATCAGCATTGACATTGACCTTAACACGCTTATCAGCAACACTCTTATCAACAGCTAAATCCTTATCAGCATATAAGTCATAAACCACTTGGGTAAATGCTTGACTGCTGGGCGAATGTGGCTCATTGGGCAAACCAAAATCAGATAAGTTTTGACAACTCATCAGCAAGGCAGACAAAGACACAATCATCAGCAAACGACCAATCAGTAAGCGACCAATCAGCAAACGACTAACAAGCCCGTAACTGCTCATAAATCCCATTCCCTAAGCTTACTTAATGACAACCATATAAAAGACTGGTAACACCCTGCTATTGAAAGAAATTGTAATCTATGCAATGATTGATTCCGATAAATCAAATCACACCAATCCCTTAACAAGCTTTAAGCCAAATGATTAATAACGTTAAATGCCAAATGCCAAATGCCAAATAATAACCACCAATCTAACAACCACCAATTTCATCAAAATTGCTGACGCATGATAACAAATTTGCTTCATTCAAACTGCTTATCATTTGTTAAAAAGCTTTATATTAACACACAGTAGGTAGCCCTTTATCATGACCCAAACCAACCACTCAACCAACAAAACGAACAACCTTAATAACAACCTTGATAACAACTGGCAAAATGACGCACTCAGCCTTGATGCAGGCTATGGCGACCAAACCCTTGCCATTCGCTCAGGGCATCATCGCACCGATGAAGGTGAACATGGCGAAGTCATTTTTACCACCAGCTCTTATGTGTACCACTCCGCTCAAGATGCTGCCAATCACTTCAATGGTTCTGCGGTAGGCAACGTTTATTCTCGCCACACCAACCCCACGGTACGCACCTTTGAGAGACGACTGGCAGCCTTAGAAGGGGGTGAGCGAGCAGTGGCAACCGCATCAGGAATGGGAGCGATTTTGACCATGTGTTTGGCTTATCTAAAAGCTGGCGACCATGTGCTGATTGCCAAACAAATCTTTGGCTCAACCGTAGGACTTTTAAACAACTTAATGGCAAAGTTTGGCATTGACAGCACATTTGTCGATGCCACGGATAACCAAGCGTGGGCGGCTGCCATACAAGACAACACCAAACTGCTGTTTTGTGAAAGCCCAAGCAACCCACTTGCCCAGTTATGCGACATTCGCCATTTGGCAAATCTTGCCCACAAACATGATGCCCTATTGGTGGTGGATAACTGCTTTGCCACCCCCGCCATTCAAAAACCACTTCAGCTTGGGGCAGACATTGTCATTCACTCAGCAACTAAATACATTGATGGTCAAGGGCGAGTACTTGGTGGTGCGTTGGTTGGCTCACATGAGTTGATGGAAGCAGCATTTGTGGTGGTGCGTTCAGCTGGCATCAGCATGAGTCCGTTTAATGCGTGGGTGTTTATTAAGGGGCTAGAAACGCTTAATTTGCGAATGTCTGCCCACTGTGCCAATGCCAACAAAGTCGCTTTTTGGCTAGACCAACACCCCAATGTCAGTAACGTGCATTTCTCTGGACTGCCACAACACCCTGCTCACGAATTGGCAAAACAACAACATCACCAAAAAGACTGTTTTGGGGCAATGGTTGCCTTTGAGGTGATTGGTGAAGGCACCGCCATGCAAGCCAATGCGTGGCATGTCATCGACAGCACCCGCATGATTTCCATCAGTAATAACCTTGGCGACACCAAAAGCATCATCACCCACCCAGCCACCACCACCCATTATCGCATGGGTGAGCAGGCTCGTGCCGATGCTGGGGTAAAAGACAGTCTTTTGCGTCTATCAGTCGGACTTGAAAATGTCGATGACATCATCGCCGATTTAGCCTTGGGTCTAGACAGCCTGTGATGTCATGACCCAGACTGCTTGATGACCAGACTGTCTAATGGTCTTTTTGTTCGTGATTTTTTGTATCAATATTCCAGCATTAACCTTTAGACAGCCCCCTCATAAACCGTTATAATGCCTTTTTTATTCAACTGATTTTAGTCAACCAATCATTGACACAGTCAATCAGCCACGGAAACAATACCCATATGAATATCCAAGCCTTAATGCAACAAGCCCAAGCCATGCAAAAACAGGTAGAGGCCAATGTCGAAAAAGCCAAAAAAGAATTGGCAAATAAAGAAGTTAACGCTGAAGCTGGTAATGGCTTAGTCAAAGTTACCATGACAGGTCGCCATGTGGTCAAACGCCTATCAATTGACCCAAGTTTATTAGAAGATGATGCAGACATGATTGAAGATTTAATCGCCGCTGCCATCAATGATGCCTCTCGCCAAGCCGATGAATTGCACGAACAAGTCATGGCTAATGCCACCAGTGGCATGGGCTTGCCACCAGGCATGCAAGGGCTGTTTGGCTAAGCGGTTTATCATCTGATTTTTTAGATGGTTGTGATTTTATAGATGGTTTGTTTTGGTCATTGATTTTGCTTAGCCCCAAATTTAATCAGCTGGTTCATCAGCTACGCATCTTGCCAGGAGTCGGACAAAAGACCGCCCAACGTATGGCGTTGTACCTGCTTACCCACAAGCGATCTGGTGGCATTGCCCTAGCCACCGCTCTAAACGATGCCATGCAAAACATCATTGAATGCAACCGCTGTCATGGCTTTAGCGATGAGCCGATATGTCATCTTTGTCAAAACCCAAGGCGTGATGACAGCGTGCTGTGCGTGGTGGAATCGGTTACTGACATCATGGCAATAGAGAGCAGTGGCGGTTATCAAGGCCGTTATTTTGTATTGGGTGGGCATTTATCACCCATTGACGGCATTGGTGTCGATGAATTAAATATCGAACAACTGCTCAAACGCCTACAAGACGAACCCATCAATGAGCTGATATTAGCCACCAGCACCACCGTTGAAGGTCAAACCACTGCCCACTTTATCTCACAAGTTGCCAGCCCCCATGTCAGCACCATCACCCAACTGGCTCAAGGCGTACCAGTGGGTGGCGAACTTGAATACCTTGATGGAATCACCTTACATCAAGCTTTTAATCACCGTTTAAAGCTATCATAACCATTGATTTTAAAGTAAAATCACTTAAACCTTATTGTTTAAATATTGTTATTTAAAGCTTGTTGTGTGCAAAAGGTACGTATATCATAGGTATTGGCATTGACATTAAAAGACATTTCAGATAAAAAAGGCATGACCCATGAAAAACACCAACAAAACAATGAACAACACACGGCTTGGCACAGCCATTTTATCAATACTCGTTTTATCACTATCGTGGTTACACACCCCTGCTCATGCAGAGCCAATGGGCATATCACCAAAGGGTGAAGGCGTCATTTATCAAAATGAATTGGGCATTCAAACGGTGCGTAAAACTTTTAGCAAAGACACCCCGATGAAGCGTCATAATCACCCAAACGACATTGTTACCTTGACTGTTACCAATGGTTTGGCACAGGTGTTATTAAATGGTCAAGAAGCACATACACTGTCTTCAGGTGATGTGCTTATTTTTGATGGCAATCATGACATTGAAGCCACCTTTTTAGCAACGACAACGGTGGTGGTAACCTTGGTATCCAAAGATAAAACCGCAAACAATCACTTAAAGCCAGCACATCACCATCATCACGCTCATTAAAACACACCATAAAAAACAGCAGTAAAAACACGCCAAGCTCATCAAAAGCTTGGCGTGCGTCTGTTATGACTGTTTATGGTTTATGACCGTTTATGGTTTATGAGTGTTATGACCGTCATTCAACTGGCTCATCACCATAATACTTAACCCCAATCTTAATGGGTTCTCGTCCTTGGCTGCGGCGAAAATTATTGGTATCACGCAGTGAGTAAGCACAGCCACAGTATTCTTGTTGATAAAAATGCTCTCGTTTGCTAATCTCAATCATGCGATTACTGCCACCGCCTTTACGCCAGTTAAAATCCCAATATTCAAGGTCATCATAAGGGGCAGCGGCACGATGACCACAATCATTGATTTGCGCCATGTTCTTCCATCGTGAAATTCCCAAAGAGCTGGTTATTACAGGAAAACCATTTTCATGGGCATACAAGGCAGTGCGTTCAAATCGCATGTCAAAGCACATGGTACAGCGGCGACCTCGCTCAGGGTCTTGCTCCATGCCTTTGGCACGGGTAAACCAGTTATCCATGTCATAATCAGCATCAATGAATGGTATGCCATGCTTTTGGGCAAAAGCGATGTTCTCGTTTTTGCGAATCTCATACTCTTTTTTGGGGTGAATGTTGGGGTTATAAAAATAAATGGTAAATTCAATGCCACTGGCAATCATCGCCTCCATGACCTCACCTGAACAAGGGGCACAACATGAGTGCAGCAGCACTTTTTTATGTCCGTTTGGTGGGGTTAAAATGGGGCGGTCAATGGGGGTGAGTGTTGGATAATCACAGGCTTTCGCAATTGCCACAGGTGTGTCTGTTTTCATGTCAATAGTACTCATTGATGTGTGTGATTGGCTGATTTATTTAAGTTTAGAGTGCTGAAGTT
This sequence comes from Lwoffella lincolnii, assembly GCF_037201985.1. Classification (NCBI taxonomy): domain Bacteria; kingdom Pseudomonadati; phylum Pseudomonadota; class Gammaproteobacteria; order Moraxellales; family Moraxellaceae; genus Lwoffella; species Lwoffella lincolnii. The sequence continues at coordinate 1,388,680 of NZ_CP147511.1, forward strand.
TAGGGTAAAAGGACTGACCAAATGCCCAATTTTGTTGTATTGTGCTGTTTTTTTGCCCATTAAGCAAGTTTTTAGTGGGTAGAAATCTTTGTACTCCACCATAAAACACCCATGGCAACAGTCATAAAAAAACAATCATAAAATAGACTTCCTACAAAACTGATGAGCAACAATCAGATTATTCTTATTGTATAAGGCTTTTGTAAAAAAGCTGAACCTAATAAAATTAGGGTTTTGCAGTAAGTTTAATAAAAAAAAGCATGGATAACCATGCTTTTTTATTGGTGGTCAATAAACTTATTTTAGGTTTTAGGTTTCAATTCTATTCATCTTGTTTTCTTAACCTTATTAAGATTAAGCTCTGCCTATTTTGGGTTGCAGTTTTTGAACAAAATTTTGTTATTTGGGTCGGTGATGGTTGCAATGCCCGCTTGATTGTAGCTTTTAGCATCGATATAGTCTGCGGTCATGGTATAACCACCAAAACCAAAAACTGAGCTTGTCATATCTGATGCGTTGAGATTGATGGGCATGCCCACAGTTTTGCCAGATAAGCTGGCAACGGCTTTGGTTGGCAAATCTGCGTCGTTAAATATGTATTTGACGTTTATATTTTTGCCACCTTGGCAAGCATATTGGACGGTTTTTGGGCTCATGGCATTGGCAGAAACAGCCATCATACCAGCAGCGGCCATGATAAGACTAAAGGCAAGTTTTTTCATGAGATTTTCCTTGTGTGTCAATTGTGTCAATTTGTGTATCAGGTTTTTGTGTCAATTGGCATCAAATGATGCCCCATAATTGGGCATCATTATTATTAGGTACCAATATTAGGTGCCATTGACTGGGTGTCATTGAATGACGATATTGACGTTATGTGGATATTGACGTTATGTGATTGTCATTACAGTTTTTTAACATATCTGACATTGCAGTTTTTATAAGCAAAATCTCCAGCAGGGCTGGTGATGTTAATGCCCAATCTGTGGTAGTTATTTAATGACATGGCATCGGTCATTAAACTGTAATTATTTTCATCACCAAAAACGCTGTCAATGTTATCAGAACGGTTTAAATTAAGTGGCATAAAGCGAGTTTTGCCATCAACATAAGAGCTGGCATAGGTTGGCAGTCTTTGTTGGTTGAAACCATAAGTAACCGTCACTTGTTTGCCTGATTGGCAAGCATAAGTAACTTGGCGCTTTAACACGGCAGAGTCATGAGCTTGTTGAGCATCGTGAGCATGGGCAGTGCCAGTCAATCCAACAAGTGCCAAAACAGCAGCAGGGGCTAGGGCTAAAATTTTCATATAACATCTCCAAATGTTCTAAAAGTTTAAAAGAATGACGTTTGTTTGACAGCATATTAACCTAATTTACCCATCGCCAAATTTTAAGTGCATTTGCTTAGTTAATGAATGTGCTTAGTTGATGAATGTTAAGCATCTCCATGCAAACAGCAAACGCACAACCAAACAGTCAATGAATGGGTAAGGATAATGTAAAATGATAATGTAAAAAAAAAATAATACTATAGTGTTATGGTAAAGATTATAATATTAAGGTAAAAAATTATTGCTATAATCAGCAACTGATGTCATTGGAGTTATCAACACCACCATGCCCCCATTACCCCCATCTGAGACCGTCAGCCACATCAGCCACGCTCTAAACAACCCTACCTTAGCCATGGATGTCATCTGTGCCACAAGTTTGCCAACAGTTTGGGTGGGACATGAGCAGGCTTTGCAAGACTTACTTGCTGAACTTATTCATGTGAGTATGGTGGCACTGGATACCGAATTCATCAAACGAGACACTTACTATCCGATATTGGCATTGCTACAAATCAACACAGGGAAGCGGATTTATCTGATTGATGCTCTAAAGTTTGATGACCTAATGCCACTTTGGCAAGCATTGATGGCATGTCCACTGATGATTTGGCATGCGTGTGGCGAAGATTTGGCCATCTTTTATCTGCTGGCAGATTGCCCTGTGTTGACCAATGTCTTTGATACGCAAATTGCTTTGGGGTTTTTGACCCAACAGCTAAAAATGGGGTATCAAAAAGCAATTGCTACCGAGCTTGGGGTAGACATTGACAAGGGCGAAAGTCAATCTAATTGGCTACACCGTCCTTTATCTGATGCCCAAATAAACTATGCCACTGATGATGTGCGTTATCTATTGCCATTATTTGCGGTCATCTGTCGACAACTAAACGATAAAGGCTTGATTGACATGGTCATCGAAGACTGCCAGCTTTATGCCCAAGAAGTCTATGATGCTCAAAATATGGATGATGACCTACTGTATCTGTCAGCGGCAGATTATCGTTATGATGGGGTGCAATTGGCATTTTTGCAAAGTTTGTTGATATGGCGAGAAGAGCTGGCACGGCAGACCAATAAACCACGCCCCTTCATCATTCGCAAGCAAGGCATTGCTGAATTGGTAGAGCTATTACCAAGCACTCACAAACAATTATACCGCCAAACCAGTTTGCACCGACACATCATCGAGCTATATGGCTCAGAAATTATTAAGCTTGTGCATACTGCCAAACAATTGCCTGCCAGCGAATACCCCGCCCCCACGATACCACCTTACCGAAGTAAGGACAAAACCCTAAAAAATCAGTTAAATTCCATTTTGCAGGATTATCACACAAAAACGGGCATTCCCACCACCATACTATTAAAGAAAAAATGGCTCACAGAACTGCTTGAGCTGGTGGCATTAGAAATCATTGATGATGGTACTGGCATGACAGGCAATGAAGTCAGCCAGTTACCATTGGGATTGCAAGGCTGGCGATTGTCATTAGTTACCAATCATATATTACCTGTGCTATTTTCACATAAAGCACACATTCAAGAAGCCATGGATTTACAACACTCTAAGCATACTTGATGGGGGGGCAGGTTGTGTATTGAAGATGTCTTATTTATGATGTCTTACTGATTTATGGCGTCTTACTTAATTTAGGGTATCTTAATGGTTGGCATCGTAATTGGTATTCTCAAAATCGTCTGGTAAATCGGTATTATCAAAGTCATCTAATTGCTCAGCCACTCGGCGTTGTTTGTCTTCGTACAAGGCTTTTTCAATGGCGGTACGGATAAGTTGCCACAAAAATCCCAAAAATAAACCCACCACAATCACCACCATGATGGGTAATAAGCTGGTTAATGCTGTGGTGTGGTCTTTGGTCAACAGCCCATATACCACGCCAATACTGGCAGGAGCAAGCTCAACTGAATCACCAGCGGCTGTCCCAGGGGTTAATAATACCGCCAATAACACCACCCAGCTCATGCCACCAATCGGCTTAGGCAACGCTCTTACCACCAAAATCCATAATAACAACACCAAAACACTGCCACCAACATACGCATATAGTGGCAATTGTTCTGCTGGCACTTCCTTAACAAAATCACTCCACCAAAACACAAAACGACTGACCCAGTTGCTGATGTCATCTAACGGTAAATTCAGTATGAAGTCTTTTAACCAATCCATCATATGTCCAATCTTCAACCTAGGCATGTCAATAGGGTAAAGTCAGATTTTAACATGCCCTGCCCATCAGTCATAGCGTTTATCTTGCATTTGTTTGGTACGATTTTTGGCGGTTTTAGTCAATATGTCTGTTGGTGGCATCTGCACATAATAGCCTTGTGATGCCAGCTTATCCAATACGTCAGCTTTATCTGCCCGAGCCAATTTATCGGTTTTGCCCAAATCTAGGTGCATCACAAATTCACTGCGCCCCAAATTTGTCCGAAACGCCTTGGGCAACACGCCCAACCAATCGGTTAACGTCTCGATGTCGTCAGGATAATTGGGGCGAGCAACATAGACATACAAATCTTCATATTTGGGGAATTTATAGATATCGCAGTGCATGGGGTTATTTTACCTTACTTAACTGTGGCTAAAAATGTGTCTGAAAATGTATCTTGTGATGATTTGTCTTGTAATTTTGCCAGAAATTTTTCATAATGAAAGCATGTTTCAGGAGACGGCATAGTATAGCATCTATCTTGGGTACGGTTATCTTAGATATTTTTATCTTGGTGCTGTTGTCATGCACAAAACATGTCATGCACAAAATACTTTTATACTTTGTTATACTTTTGCCACCGAAGGCGTATGCACCCTGCCAATCGCTCAGGTCAAAGGACTGAAACACTCACACCCATTTTGATGTGTCATATTGACTTATTGACTTAAAGCATGGTCATAGTAAGCATGGTCATATTAACAAAAAGGTCGTGAAAAATCTGGAGAGCATGGCAAGCTGATAAGTTATCATGTCATATTGCCATCACCGAAGGGGAGAAAACAGCCAATCGGTTGGAGACATTCAACCATCATTGTCTGTTGAAAATCTCAGGTAAAACGGACAGATGGGGTAAAAATCAACGCCAAATCAGCTCATCACTCAGATAACAGCGTATTTTGATGCTTTGATTGTTTATTATGATGGTTGATTGCCTTCAACGTTTATGTTAACGGTTTGCTTTACCCTATTTGCTAAGGATTTTTATGACTGATTCACAACGCACTCCTTTTTATCAATCTCACCTGGATAACAACGGCAAAATCGTGGATTTTTCTGGTTGGGAGTTGCCCATTCATTACGGTTCACAGTTAGAAGAACATGATGCTGTCCGCACTGATGCAGGCATGTTTGATGTGTCGCACATGGTGGTCAGCGATGTGCAAGGCAAAGATACCAAGGCATGGCTACAAAAGCTGCTTGCTAATGATGTTGCTAAGTTAAAGTTTGTTGGTAAAGCCCTGTATTCTGGCATGCTTAACGAACAAGGTGGGGTGATTGATGACTTGATTGTCTATCGCATGAACGAAGATGAAACCCAATATCGCATTGTCTCCAATGCTGCCACTCGTGATAAAGATTTGGCACACTTCATCAGTGTTGCCCATGACTTTGATGTCGTCATCACCGAACGCCCAGAGCTTGCCATGCTCGCTGTGCAAGGACCTAACGCCATCGCCAAACTCAAACAAGCTAAACCAAGCTGGGCAGGTGTTTTAGATGGTTTAAAGCCGTTTGTTGGGGCAGATTTAACCAACATTGAAGGGGCAGATTGGTTTGTTGCTCGCACAGGCTACACAGGGGAAGATGGCGTAGAAGTGATTTTGCCTGGTGATGACGCATCAGCATTTTTTACCGATTTGCTTCAAGTGGGCATCAAACCTGCAGGTTTGGGAGCAAGAGATACCTTACGCATGGAAGCTGGCATGAACCTATACGGTCATGATATGGACGAGTCCATCAGCCCTTATGAATGCAATATGGGCTGGACGCTGTCTTTTAAAACCAAGGAAGCAGAAGATGAACGTGATTTTATCGGTCGTGATGCTCTGATTGCCAAGCGTGATATGTCCAAGGCTGATGGCACTGCCATGAAGCAAGTCGGCTTATTACTAGAAGGTAAAGGCGTGTTGCGTGAGGGCATGCCAGTCTTTATCAATCAAGGTTCGAGTGAACAAACAGGCATCATCACCAGTGGCACATTTTCCCCAACCCTTAAGCAATCGATTGCCATCGCCCGTGTGCCTGATAGCGTTACTGAAGGTGATGTGATGTTGGTGGATTTGCGTGGTAAAGGCAAGTTCTCTGAAGTCAAAGTCATCAAACTGCCATTTGTCAGAAATGGCAAAAAGCAATTTGATTGATTGTACACCGAAAAACTGACCAAAAGCATCAAAGGTGCTTTTGGGTCTTTATGTTCGTTTTATTATGTTTAGAAATTGATTTAGAAATTGAAATAATATGAAATATCTATGTACAGGTTTGGTTATTTTATTATTGGTAGGCTGTGATGCCAAAGACACTTGCTTAGATTATGGCGGTCATTATGATGAAGCAAACAAACAATGCGTCTATTAATAGCTTGACCAATCGTTGTACGCCGTACACTGCTTTTAAGTACACCCTTTAACCCATTAACTCATTAACCCCCATTTATTCACCAAACTCACAGGAGAAGACCATGAGTAACATTCCAGCTGAACTAAAATATGTCGCCAGTCATGAATGGCTACGCCAAGAAGATGACGGTACGATTACTGTTGGCATTACCGAACACGCTCAAGATTTGCTCGGTGATATTGTCTATGTGGAATTGCCAGAAGTTGGGCGTGAAGTATCCGCTGATGAAGAGATTGCCGTTGTAGAATCAGTTAAAGCGGCATCTGATGTTTATGCCCCCATCTCTGGCGAAATCGTTGCCATCAACGAAGAGCTAGAAGACGCACCAGAAACCATCAACACAGACCCATATGGTGATGGTTGGTTTTTTCGCATCAAACCTGACAATGCTGAAGACTTTGATGGCTTATTAAGTGCTGACGACTATAAAAATGAGTTGTCATAATTAAGACCATCATGGTTAAAAACCATCATGGTTAAAAAATAGTTAAACAGTGGTTAAATAGTGGTTGGGAAATCATTGAACAATCACTAAGCAGTGGTATCTGATAAGCCATCTGTTTGTTTTAGCCTTTTGTGTCGGCGACAGCAAAGGGCTAAAAACAGCCATTTAAAATCCAGCTCATAAAATCCAGCTAAGCCGTGCCATCTCTGACTTGGGCTGTTATGAATTTAAACGCCAACTCATCTATAAGGCTAAGCGGGACAAAACAATTAAAGAGTTGGACGGGTTTTATCCAAGTTCTAAGACTTGCCACGCTTGCAATGATAAGTTAGATAAATTACCTTTGAATGAATGAAACTGACAATGGCAAAATTGTGGAAATACTCATGACACAGACATTAATACCAGTCTCAATATTTTAAACAACGCAATAAAAGTATTAACTTTTACCTAAAAAAGTTTGTCGGTGAGTTCCACCGTGTCAGTCTATGGCGCTTATGTAAGACTTACGTGTAATCACAAAGTCAATCACCAATCAATGCCACTTTAGGCTACTTTAGGAACGACTTAGAAACAAATTAGAAACAGATTATAAACAAGTTAGGAATGATACATGGCAAATAACAATAAAGAAAACAGCATCAAAGAAAACACCATCGCCACACCCAACCACACGCCGCATCTTGATGCGTTTAAATCAGTGGTCAGCTCAAGACGGTCAGTACGCATCTTTACTGACACACCCATTTCTGATGAGGTGTTAGATGATTGTCTGCGTTTGGCAATGCTTGCCCCCAACTCAAGCAATCTGCAACCTTGGGAATTTTATGTCATTGAGTCAATACAGAAACGCCAACGAGCCAACCAACTCTGTATGAATCAAAATGCCGCCAAAACTGCCAATAAACTCATTGCCATTGTTGCCAATACCCACACATGGCGTCAGCATGCCAAGCAAATCATTGAGCAATACCCCAGTAAGCCTGTTCCCAAACTTGTCAAAGATTACTATGGCAAGCTTATCCCTGTGGCGTTCACCACAGGTCCTGCCAATGTGCTGACTCCGATAAAAAAAGCCGTCATCAAAGGACATCGTGCTTTTAAAGGTCCCATAAAAACGCCCATTTATGATGAAAGACAACGCAAGGAGTGGGCAGTGAATAATGCGTATTTGGCAGCTCAAAATCTGATGCTTGCGTTACGGGCTTATGGCTTTGACAGCTGTGCCATGGGTGGTTTTGATGAGCCAGCGATGAAAAAATTGTTAGGATTGAATGAACATCAACACATTGCCATGATGCTAGGGGCAGGTGAACGAAGTGAGAAAGGCATCTATGGCGAGCAGTTCCGTTTTGATGAACGTCGTTTTGTGCATAGAGTATGATGCTTTAAACTTAAACTTAAACCAATCATCTATTGACCACCGCTTTGCCATTGTTAATCAGTCATCAGACAATCAGTAACCAATCAATCAGCCATAATCAACAATCAACAATCAACTAAGCCAACGCCACATAAGCCAACACCACATAAGGAATGTCATATGAGCCACTCTCAATCAGCCACGCAAACATTTGCGACATTGTTTAACGAAAATGCTTTTATCCACCGTCATCTTGGTTCAGACAGCGACACACAAGCACAAATGCTAAAAACATTGGGTTATGATGACCTAGACAGCTTTATTGATGATACCGTGCCTAAGCCTGTACGTATGCCAAACAAACTGCAATTACCTGCTGCCATCAGTGAACATCATGCGTTGGCAAAACTGCGTCGTCATGCTGATAACATTACGGTGAATAAAAGCTATATTGGACAAGGATATTCACCCACTCGCTTGCCAGCGGTTATTCAACGTAATGTGCTAGAAAATCCCGGTTGGTACACTGCCTATACCCCTTATCAAGCTGAAATTTCACAAGGTCGGTTAGAGGCGTTGTTGAACTTTCAACAAGTCTGTATCGACTTGACTGGGCTAGATTTGGCTGGGGCATCGCTGCTTGATGAGGCCACGGCAGCCGCTGAAGGCATGGCAATGGCAAAACGTGTCAGCAAATCTAAGTCTGAGCGTTTTTTTGTTGATGAACGAACATACCCACAAACGCTTGACGTTATCCGTACCCGTGCCAAATATTTCGGTTGGGACGTGGTGGTTGGTGATTTTACCAAAGCAACCGACGGTGATTATTTTGGCGCATATCTGCAATATGTGGGGCGTGAAGGAGATGTGGTTGATTTAACCGACATCATCACCAAGTTAAAGAGTAACAAAACTATTTGTATCGTTGGGGCGGACATCATGAGTTTGGTGTTGTTAAAGTCTCCTGCCCAAATGGGAGCAGACATTGCTTTGGGCAGTACCCAGCGGTTTGGCATTCCCATGGGATTTGGTGGTCCGCATGCCGCTTATTTTGCTTTTAGCGATAAGCATAAACGCCAAGCCCCAGGGCGTATTATCGGTGTGTCAAAAGATGCTCAAGGCAACATGGCTTTACGCATGGCATTGCAAACTCGTGAGCAACATATCCGCCGTGAAAAAGCCAATTCCAATATTTGCACATCACAAGTCCTGCTGGCAAATTTGGCAGGCATGTATGCCGTTTATCATGGGGCGGTTGGGGTTAAACGCATTGCCAATCGCATTCACGCCATGGCAACTGCCTTTGCTGATGTTATCCGCCAAACAGATGGTGATAACAACGTGGTGCATTCGCTGTTTTTTGATACGGTGCTGATTGATTGTGGCAGTGAGAAACTGGCTCAGCAAATCTATGAAAATGCCGCCAACGTTGGCTACAACTTATGGCAACATGGCGATGGCAAGCTGTCTGTTAGCTTTAGCGAAACCAGCGATCAGACTGACTTTGAAGCACTCACTCAGCTGTTTGTCAATAAATCCCATCAACTGCCAGAGCAAGCTGATATTTGCCTGACCGATGACCTGCTTAGACAAAGTGACATTTTGACCCATCAAGTTTTTAACAGTCATCACACCGAACATGAGATGCTTCGCTACTTAAAGTCACTAGAAGACAAAGATTTGGCGATGAACCGCAGCATGATTTCTTTGGGCAGTTGTACCATGAAATTAAATGCCACCAGTGAGATGTTGCCCATCACATGGAATGAGTTTGCCAATGTGCATCCATTTGCCCCCCGTGAGCAAGTAACAGGCTATATCGCCATGATTGATGAGTTGCAAAATCAACTTAAGGCCATCACAGGTTTTGATGCAATCTCCATGCAACCCAATTCTGGGGCATCAGGTGAATACGCAGGTCTGCTTGCCATTCGCCGTTATCATGAAGCCAATGGTAACAGCGAACGAAATGTTTGCCTAATCCCACGCTCTGCCCACGGCACGAATCCTGCCACCGCACAGATGATGGGCATGACCGTGGTGGTGGTGAATACCGATGAACATGGTAATGTCGATACTGACGACTTAAAAGCCAAATGCCAAGAACACACAGACAAACTTGGGGCATTGATGATAACCTATCCATCGACACATGGCGTGTTTGAAGAGGGTATCCGTGATATTTGCAACCTTATCCATGAACATGGCGGTCAAGTCTATATGGATGGAGCAAACATGAATGCTCAAGTTGGCATCATGCAACCTGCTGACGTGGGGGCAGACGTGCTACACATGAACCTGCACAAGACCTTTTGTGTCCCCCATGGTGGTGGTGGTCCGGGCATGGGACCCATCGGCATGAAATCACACCTTGCCCCTTATATGACCAACCACAGCGTAAGCCCCGTGCATAATGCCAGTCATCACACCAGTGCCGTCTCAGCTGCCCCTTATGGCTCAGCCAGCATTTTGCCCATTACTTGGATGTACATCACCATGATGGGGGCTGAAGGTCTGACGCAAGCCACCAAACTGGCATTGCTCAACGCCAACTACATTGCCAATGAACTCAAAGACAGCTACCCTGTCTTATACACTGGCAAAAATGGGCGTGTGGCTCATGAATGTATCATTGACATTCGCCCATTAAAAGAAGAAACAGGCATCAGCGAGTCGGACATTGCCAAACGTCTCATGGATTATGGCTTTCATGCCCCAACCATGAGCTTTCCTGTCGCTGGCACATTAATGATTGAGCCAACTGAATCTGAATCAAAAGCTGAGCTTGACCGCTTTATCGCCGCTTTAAAACAAATTAAAGCCGAAGCCATGCAAGTCAAAGAGGGCAAAGATGGCTGGACAAGCAATGATAACCCATTGGTTAATGCCCCACACACAGCATTTGTGATTGCCAGCAGTGATTGGTCGCACCCTTACAGTCGTGATACCGCCGCTTTCCCATTGGATTATATTCGTGGGCATAAGTTCTGGCCATCGGTTGGACGGGTTGATGACGTGTATGGCGATAAAAATTTAATATGCAGCTGCCCAAGCACCGACAGCTATGCTTAAAACCCTGTTTGATGCAAGCATGCTTAGCAAAAGGACTCGCCATGTCAACACTTTGGTACAGCACCAAAAAACTGATAAAAAGCCATGTGCTGGTGATTGGCTTACTGTTGGCATGGCAATTTTCGGTTCAGTTTGGGCTGTTGCCTGATTATTTATTGCCATCACCTTGGCAGATTGTGCTGGCGTTTGTGAATGACTTTGTTTTGCTGATGACCCATGCCAAATACACGTTAGCAACGGCATTTTTAGGCACAGGCATTGGTCTTGTCATCAGCTTTGTGCTGTCGATTGCCATGGACATGTCCAAAACCATTAAGCAAACCGTATACCCATTAATTTTACTTAACCAAACCATTCCCACCATTGCCATTGCTCCTTTGTTAATCATTTGGCTTGGCTATGGCATCACCCCAAAAGTGGTGCTGGTGGTCTTATCGGTATTTTTTCCCATCACCGTGGCATTGGTTGATGGCTATCAATCAGTCAGCCGTGAACATCTTAATCTGTTTAAGTCCATGCAAGCAGATAAAATAGATTTATACCGTCATCTTAAAATCCCTGCCGCCATGCCATCTTTTTTTACAGGGTTAAAGGTTGCGTTATCTTATGCCCTAATCTCAGCGGTGATTGCTGAATGGTTGGGCGGTTATTATGGATTGGGTGTATACATGACCCGTGTGCGTAAGTCTTATGATTTAGACAGCATGTTTGCGGTGATTTTTTTGATTAGTGTGTTAACTTTATTATTGATTGCTTTGGTAAAGTGGCTAGAACGCCAAGTATTAAAGCATGAGTATCAATAATTTGGTTTATCATGATTAACATTTTTTTATAAAAATTCATCATTAATTAAGGTTTAAGAAATTTAAAAAAGAAATTTAAGGAAACGTTATGTACTCACCCTCTTTTACCCCCATGGCAATCTGTCATATTGACCACCGTTCACACACACCCATCAAGGTGGTGCTGATGATGACCATGGTGGCATTGCTGATGTTATTAACCGCTTGTCAGCCCAAATCTGACAGCACCGTTACCAATGATAAAACCGACAATCAAGCCAATAACGCCAATGACACCGCAAAAACTGAACTGGTCATCTCACTAGATTGGGTACCCAACACCAACCACACAGGGCTTTATGTGGCACAAGATAAAGGCTACTTTGCAGAAGAAGGGTTGGAAGTTAAAATCGTTCAGCCCAGTGAAGACAGTGCGTCCACATTGGTGGCGACCAACCGAGCAGATTTGGGCATTTATTTTCAACCCAATATGGTTAAAAAACTGGTCAAGGACGTACCCATCACCGCCGTTGCCGCCATTGCTCAGCATAACACCATAGGCTTGATGTCATTAAAATCATTGGGAGCAACCAAGCCAAAAGACCTGAATGGTAAACGCTACTCCACATGGGAAGACCCCATCGATGATACCACAGTTGCCCATATCGTGGGAGATGATTTGGTAAAAATTCCTGGTGAGACCACCGATGCCACGACTGCCTTACGGTTAAACCAATTCGATTATATCTTAGCCTATTATGGCTGGGACGGTATCCATGCCCAAATAAAAAATGTGGCAACTGATTTTTTCTTTTTAAAAGATTATGAACCCATTTTTGACTATTATAGCCCTGTCATTATCGCCAACAACACCACGTTGCAGAGTAATCCAGATAAAATCAAACACGCCCTAACTGCCATTAAAAAGGGCTATGTTTATGCCGCTCATAATCCAGAAGACAGTGCCAAAATATTACTCAAATACGCCCCAGAAACCAACGAAGAGTTGGCAATGGCAAGCCAAAAATATCTGTCTGCTCAATATCTTGATGATAATGGCGATTGGGGCAAATTTGACTATGGTCGCTGGGATAAATTTTATGAATGGGTCTATGACAACAAACTGATTGATAAGCCCCTACCACCACAAGCTGGGGTAAGTAATGATTATTTACCATAAATATCCACAAAATACCTAATGAACAACACAACAGATGCCATGCTGATATTACAAGACATTCACCATGCCTTTAATGGGTCGCCATTATTTGCAGGCATCGATTTGCAAGTACAAAAAAAACAACTGGTCAGTATTGTCGGAGCAAGTGGTGTTGGCAAGACCACGTTATTTAACATCGCTGCAGGGCTGATAACGCCATCATCTGGTGATGTGTGGATCAACGGCAACAACACCACAGGCAAAGCAGGTACGGTTGGCTACATGCTACAAAAAGACTTGCTGTTGCCATTTAAAAGCGTGTACGACAACATCAGCCTGCCTTTGTTATTAAAAGGACAAACCAAATCACAAATTGCCCAAACGGTTAAGCCACAACTGCCTTATTTTGGGCTTGATGGGTTAGAAAACCAATATCCACATTATCTGTCTGGTGGGCAAAAACAGCGAGCCGCCTTGCTAAGAACCTATCTGAGCGATAACCCCATTATGTTGCTTGATGAGCCGTTTTCGGCATTGGATTTTGTGACTAAAAATGAGATGTATCATTGGTTTCATCAATTACAACAACGGCTGGAGCTGACTTGCCTTATCATCACCCATGACATTGACGAAGCCTTATTTTTGTCTGATGAGATTTATGTGTTAAAAGGATTCCCTGCCAAATTCAGTCATCGGTTTGTTATCCCTAAATATGATGGTTTTTTAGACAGCCAAGCCTATATTAAACTTAAAAAAAGCATTTTACATGCCATTCAAAATAACATTTCTTAACTAAGATAAGCCATAAACATAGGACACGTCATGCAAAGCATTCAAGTCAAAATTCTAAACCCTAAAATTGGGCAAGACCCCAATTTTCCCATTCCCCAAAAAGCCACCATGGGCAGTGCAGGCATTGATTTGCGGGCTTGTATTGATGAACCCATTACCATACGCCAAGGACAGACCGAACTGATAGGGACAGGGCTTGCCATTCATATCGCTGACCCAAATTATGCAGGGCTGATTTTGCCACGCTCTGGTTTGGGGCATAAGCACGGCATCGTATTGGGCAATTTGGTGGGGTTGATTGACTCAGATTATCAAGGTGAGCTGATGGTGAGTATCTGGAATCGCAGTGATACCGACTTTATTTTACAACCCGCCGAGCGTATGGCTCAATATGTGGTGGTGCCAGTGTTATCACCAACTTTTGACATCGTTGATGAGTTTGGTCACACATCAATGCGTGGTGCAGGTGGTTTTGGACACACAGGGCGACAATAACAACCAAGACAATAACAACCAAGACAATAACAACCAAGACAATAATCAAGAAATAAAATGGTCAAAAAACAAAAAAATAACCAAGCAACAAAATGGTTAAGAGACAACCACCAACATCGCTAAAGAAACCAGCACATGGAAACCGTCAACTTACCTCACCCGTTCATTGTTCAGTACCCACTGTTTAAAGCTTATGATATCCGTGGTAACCACGAACTGTTTACCGATGATTTTTTGGCAGTATTGGCTTATGTGTTTGCTGAGTATTATCAACAAGCAGGGGCAAGTACGGTGGTGGTGGGCTTTGATGCCAGACAATTTAGCCCAATCATTGCAGACAAGCTAACCCATGCCTTAATCACTGTTGGTATCAAGGTGCTGTCTTTAGGGCTTGTCACCACACCGATGATGGTGTTTTGTGCCGAACAGCAAGAAGGTCATGGCATCATGGTTACCGCCAGCCACTCTGCCAAGCATTATGCTGGCATCAAATGGCTCACCCATCACCAATCGCCAAACAGTAACGACATTGAGCATTTTTATCGACGCATGGCTCATGTTCACATCACTGGCGATATGGCGCATGGGCGTATGAGTTTAAATAACGGCACAGACAAGCAAAACCCACCAGCACAGTCTTTAGATATTTTTACCGACTATCAAAAAGCGATTAAACAGGTTTGTCAAACGTTGATTGACATTGACACCAAGACCATGTTGCAAAAACAGAATCAAGGTTTGGCAAATGGCAACTTAAATCACCACACTAAGCCTTTATTGGTGATTGACTGTCTCAATGGGGCAACCAGCGCCTATGCCCAACGGTTGTTTGATGAAATCATACAAATGACAGGCTTTGCCCAATCGGTCATTGTTCTTAATGACAATGCTGATGGTAACTTTCCTAAAGGCAACCCAGACCCCACCGAAGCAAACAGGCTGACAGAACTGGCAAATACAGTGGTTAAGCATCATGCCAAACTTGGATTGGCGTTTGATGGTGATGGCGATCGCTTGTGTGTGATTGATGAACAAGGACGGCTGTTTAGCCAAGACAATCTGTTGTATCTACTTGGGCATATTGCCATCAGTGACACACGCCTGCTTAATCAATCACAACAATATCAATCACAACAAGAACAGAACAAACCTGCTGTGCTATTTGATGTCAAATGTTCACATGTGTTGCCAAAACTGATACAACGTGATGGTGGCACGCCCATTTTAAGTAAAACGGGCAGCAGCCATCTGCGTCATGCGTTAAAAAACGAACATCGACACGCCCTATTTGCTGGAGAATTATCAGGGCATTTTATCTTTAATGATGGGCATTTTATCTTGCATGACGATGCCATGTATGCAGGGGTACGCTTATTGATTTGGTTAAGCAAACACGCTAAGAGCCTAGCCAATATCAGAGATTCCTTACCATCAGTGGTCAGTACTGGTGATGTCTATCTGCCTTTGCCAACAACCAACCGACCCATCATAGATGCCCTATTTGGCTGGTATCAGCATGGAAAATCATTTCTTACCAATACATCAGCAAAGTTGATACAATTAGACACCACCGATGGGCTAAGGTTAGAATATGAACATGGCGTGGGTGTGGTCAGAACATCAAACACCAGTCCAAGCTTGACCTGTCGCATTGCAGGTGATGATTTGTATCATTTTAATGCCATAAAAGCCCACTTAGTCACTTTATGCAAACAAGTAGACACAAATTTGGCAACACAAATCGCCAATATCAACATACATCACTCATGTCAGTAAGCCACATGCCACCCAAACACATGCTACCCAAACCAGCAGATGCCAAAAATACTGCCTTTTTGACGGCTTATCTTTTGCTCATCTAATCTTTTTTTCATCAAACATCAATCAAAAATCTTACCTTTATTCATAATGCCATTAGGGTCAAAGACTTGTTTAATCGCTTTTAGATAACCAATTTCTTCATCAGTGCGTGTGTAATTTAAATACGGTTTTTTGGTCATGCCCACACCATGCTCGGCTGAGATTGAACCATGATATTTTTTGACTGTGGAAAAAACATGATGATTGACGGTTTTGCATTTTTCAAAAAACTCATCTTTGCTTAAGTCATCAGGTTTTAAGATATTTAAATGCAAATTGCCATCTCCAATATGACCAAACCAACAAATCTCAAAATCAGGGTAATTGTTACTCACAATTTGCTCAATATCAGCGATAAAATCAGGCACATGACAAATCAGTACCGACACATCATTTTTATAGGGGGTGAAAACCGAAATGGTTTCAGAAATGTATTCTCGCAACTTCCACAGCTCTTGGGCTTGGGCAATCGACTGGCTCATTACCCCATCAATAATCCAACCTTGCTCCATACACTCTGAAAAAATCGCCATCGCCATGTCCATCATCGGCTCATAAGGTGCTTCAAACTCTAACAAGGCATAAAATGGGGCATCTGTTTCAAACGGTTTTTGTACATGTCCTGTGGCTAAAAGCTTGCTCACCGCCACATCATCAAAAAATTCAAATGCTGTCAAATCCATCTTGGCTTGAAAAGCAGATAATATTTGCATGATGTGGGCAAATTCTGGCACGCCCAGTACCATGACACTCAAATTTTTGGGCTGACGTTCAAGTCTGATTTGGGCTTCGGTAACGATGCCAAGCGTGCCTTCTGCTCCGATAAACAGCTGACGTAAATCATAGCCTGTGGCGTTTTTTGTCATGCCGTTGTTTAAGTGTAAGACATCGCCTTTGCCTGTTACGACGGTTAAGCCCAATACCCAATGGCGGGTCATGCCATAACGAATGACCTTAATACCACCAGCATTGGTACTGATGTTGCCACCAATTTGGCTTGAGCCTGCTGAAGCAAAATCCACAGGATAATACAAATCGTGGCTTTCGGCGAAGTCTTGTAAGGTTTTGGTGATGACTCCTGCTTGAAGATGCACCATGCGATCAGCAGGATAATAGTTGATGATGCGGTTCATTTTATCAAGGCTGATGACCACTTCACCATTACTGGCAACAGCCCCAGCTGATAACCCTGTGCGTCCACCACTTGGGGTGATGATGAGTGATAAGTCATTACATGCTTGAACAATGGTTTGTACTTGTTCGGTGGATTTGGGGAAGATGATGACTGATGCGTTGGGGTCAAAGTGTTTTGTCCAGTCTTTGCCCCAATGGTTTAAGCTATCAGGGTCAGTTTTAATTTGAGCAGGTTCAAAGCCGTGTTGGTTTAAGGTGTCTAATAGTTGATTAATTTTACTCATGGTCTTTGTCATGCTAAAAAGTTAGGGTTAAACTGGGGTTAAACAGTGATTTTAAGTGATTAGCTAACATGATACAAGACACACAAACAAATGATAAAATTATCATCACCCATCACTTCCCTGCCTTGTTACTCTCAGCACTTCTTCTAAGGTTGTCTTACCCGCCAAGACTTTGCTTATGCCATCATGCCTTATGGACGGTGTTTTACTGCGAGCATACCGCTCCAAGTCGTATTCTGCCACTTTTTCATGTATCATCTGTCGCAAGTCATCATCAATAGGGACAACTTCATAAATGGCAGTGCGTCCCTTAAAGCCTGATTGGTTACATTGCTCACAACCTTGGGGAATGGGAATTTTAACTTGTTGATGATTCAAATCTGTGTTTTGCAATAACTTTGCTTCGCTGACAGTGGCATCTCGCCATGTGTGGCAGTGTGGGCAAAGGGTTCGTACCAAACGTTGAGCAACCACCCCAATTAATGATGATGATAACAAAAACGGCTCAACTCCCATATCTTGCAAACGAGTCACTGCACCAATGGCAGTATTGGTATGCAAGGTAGATAATACCAAATGCCCTGTCAATGATGCTTGTACGGCAATCTCTGCCGTCTCTAAGTCACGGATTTCCCCCACCATCACCACATCAGGGTCTTGTCTGAGCATGGCTCTTAGGCTACGAGCAAAGGTCATGTCCACTTTAGTATTCACTTGCGTCTGCCCAATACCATCTAACTGAAATTCAATGGGATCTTCAGCGGTCAAAATATTGCGGGTCTGATCATTAAGTTCAGTCAAGACGGCATAGAGCGTGGTGGTCTTACCTGAACCTGTCGGTCCTGTTACCAAAATGATGCCATGTGGTCGATGGATTAGGCGTTGTAACTGAGCATGGTCAGCATCAGCAAGCCCAAGATAGCTTATGTTCAGTCGCCCTGCCTGTTTGTCTAACAGTCGCATGACCACCCTCTCACCGAAGCTAGACGGCAAGGTAGAGACCCGAACATCCACCTCACGCCCCGCCAGACGCAACGAGATACGCCCATCTTGTGGAATGCGTTTTTCAGCAATGTCAAGCTTTGCCATGACTTTAATACGAGAAACCAATAAAGGGGCAAGTTGGCGTTTTGGGCTAACCACCTCTCGCATGTCACCATCAACTCGAAAACGCACTGACAACCGTTTTTCAAAAGTTTCAATATGAATATCAGAAGCGTTTAGGCGAATGGCTTCTGACAGCAAGGCATTTATCAGGCGAATGATGGGGGCATCATCTTGACTGTCCATCAAATCTTCAGTTTCAGGCACACTGTCTGCCAAACTCATCAAATCTGGGTGGTCTTCTAGCCCTGCGGCGATATGTTGTGACTCACCTGTGTTGCCTTGATAAAAAACTGCCAAACGCTTATCAAATTCATTCACACTTAAGCGTTCAAAGTAAGGCATTTGCTTATCACCTTGCTCATGAGCAAAGCGAATGGATTCATTGACGGCAGATAATGGAGTTTTCTCAGTCATCACAATGGTGGCAGGTTCACCCATTTGTGAAGCAGGAATGACCAGTATTTGGTAACGTTTGGCGAAACTGTAAGGAAGTTGAGTCATAAAAAATGGCTAAATTTAATGCTAAATTTAATAATGAACGGATATGATGACGTAAAATATCGTAAAAATAAAGCAATCGGTTGATAAATTTTATTGTCAAAGTATGCTAATTTTTAGTACAAACATCACTCAAAAGCATGTTCTGATGACGTTTGATTGATTATAATATTGCATTATTTCAATATTCTTATTTTAACCTGTTAAAAATACCAAACACAAAAGGACAAGCGATGCGACTTCTCACCTTGGTTGACCAACTTTTTTTGTTGCTTGAATCACGCACGCAACCGATGCATGTCGGTGGTTTATTTTTATTTGAACCCCCAAAAGATGCAGGTCATGACTTTGTCAAAACCTTAATGGAACAAATGCAAACATCAACCACACCGCCAAGCTTTCCGTTTAATCAAGTGTTAGATAGATTATTATTTTGGCAAAAAGATGATAATTTTGACTTAACTCAGCACTTTCGCCATATTGCCCTGCCACAGCCTGCCCGTATTCGTGAGTTACTTGCCTATGTGTCTGTGGAGCATGGCAAACTGTTAAACAAGTCCAACCCCATGTGGGAATGCCATATCATCGAAGGGATTGAACCTGAAACAGCCGAACGACCACAGCGATTTGCCTTGTATTTTAAAATTCACCATTCGTTGGTAGATGGCATCGCCGCCATGCGATTGGTCAAAAAATCCTTGTCGCAATCCCCTGATGAACAGATGACGTTACCATTATGGTCTCTGCTCACTCGCCATCGCAATCAGATTGATGCCATACTGCCAATCAATAAACCCATCAAACAAATCATCAAAGAACAACTTGGCACAATAAAACCTGTCGCTAACGAACTTATTAAGACCTTGAGTATCCAAAAAATTAAAGATCCCCATTTTATCAACACCTTGCAAGCACCCATGTGTATGCTCAATCAACGCATCACCCCATCACGCAGATTGTCCACCCAGTCTTATGATTTGTCTACCTTTAAACGCATTGCTGAAGGGTGGCAAGTGTCGGTTAATGACGTGGTGTTGGCAGTGTGTGCTGGGGCAGTGCGGCATTATTTACTCCAAAATGATGCCCTACCAAAAAAACCACTCATTGCCTTTGTGCCAATTTCGTTGCGAACAGACAACAGTGCCAGTGGCAATCAAGTATCTTTCTTGCTTGCCAATCTTGGCACTCACTTACATGACCCCATCGATCGCCTAAAAGTCATCAATGGCAGTATGAGAGAAGGTAAAGAGCGGTTTGGGCGTATGAACCAAGCCCAAGTGATTAACTACAGTGCCATTGCTTATGCTTGGGCAGGATTAAATTTATTAACCAATTTATATCCAAAAAAACAAGCATTTAATCTCATCATCTCTAACGTCCCCGGTTCAAAACAAGCGTTATATTGGAATGGGGCTAAGCTAAAGGCGTTATATCCTGCGTCAATTTTACTCAATGGACAGGCGATGAACATTACGTTGGCGACTTATATTGATAAGGTGGAATTTGGCATCATGGCATGTAATGATGTGTTGCCCCACACCCAAGACATGCTCAAATACATTGCTGATGAATTGTGTCTGCTAGATGGCATCACCAAAGACCATAAGGCTGGGGCATGTCCTTGAGTTGGTGCATGTTAATTTAATGCAACGTCAATTTGACATCACATCAATTTAACACAATATCAAAACCATCAAAACTCATCGCCCCACTCAGGCACAACAGCCTGCATCAACGACTTTAATAGTTTCACGTTACAGGCAAAGACCGAGCCTGTCTGCATGGCTTGATGTGCCCCTTTATGGTCAACAACCACACCACGAGCTTCATTCACTATCAACTCCCCTGCGGCAATGTCCCAAGGTTTTAACGACATTTCAAAATAACCATCAAAACGCCCTGCTGCCACATAGCTTAAATCCAACGCTGCTGAGCCTAAGCGACGTACTTGACCACCCATCTCACAGATGCGTGCTAAGCTGTTAAAATGTTGGTGAATGAACGGATAAATCTCTTCACCTTGTTGTCGCTCCAATGGATGCCCAGTGGTGAACAAACCACCTGAAATCTCTTTACGCTCACTGACCTGAATACGGCGTTGATTTAGACGAGCCCCTTTGCCACGGCTGGCTGAAAATAACTCATCTCGCACAGGGTCATAAACCACACCATGTTGAGTAACGCCCTTATGTTGTACAGCAATGGACACACAAAAATGTGGCACACCATGGATAAAATTATGCGTGCCATCTAATGGGTCAATCACCCAACACCAATCGGCATCATGACCATGGCCTTCTTGCAAGCCAAACTCTTCTCCCAAAAATGAATGATTGGGATAGTTATTCTTTAAGGTGGCAATGGTCAGCTCTTCACTGTATCTATCAATGCGAGTAACCAAACCATCTAGCCCTTTTGACTCGATGTTCAGCTCGATTTTGTGGCGGTTATTGTGAGCCTTTAATATCTCACCACCAACCAGTTGAGCAGCTCGTGCTGCTATTTTAACCATAGGCTCCATAAATTTTCTCTCTTTGTTTTAGGGCGTGTTGAACATTGATAACATTGTATTGTATTAAGAATTGTATTGTATTAAGAATTGATAAGAATTTACAATTTTAAGAGTGATGTTTGAAAGTTGATGAGCATTACTTTGGCAGTTCATCATATTAAAGTTGGTAAAGTTTGTAAAATCTGAGCTTGAATGCCCATTGCATCTAAGCCACAATGTGCCAACTGTTGTTCATGACTGCCATGATGAATGAATCGGTCAGGAATGCCAATATTGCTGATGCTCAAATTTGACTTTACCTGCCCATACGCTGAATGCGTCAATAGATACTCATTAACCGCACTGCCAGCACCACCCATCACCGCATGTTCTTCTAACGTAACGACATGAATGGCATGGGTGGATTGATTGTGGCTGTCATTGATAAGCTTATCTAACATTTTTGTGTCTAACGGCTTCACCCAACGCATGTTTATCACCGTGATTTTGCCTATTGGCTGATTGGCTGGTTTGCGTATTGAATGACCGCCATCATGGTCATCATCATGGTCGTCATTGCATGAATCTGCCAACTGCTGTGCCACTTGTTTGGCGGTGGCAACCATCGTGCCAAATGCCAACATCACCACATGCGTGCCTTGTCCCATCTCAAGCACCATTTCTGTTTGACTTTTGCCAATCTCATAACACACTGCAGGACGCTGTATTGGCTCACCCAAGCCTTGCCCACGAGGATAACGAACCGCTGCTGCCCCTTGGTATTCATAGCAAGTATTAAGCAGTTGATAACATTCATTTTCATCTTTTGGGGTGGCAATGACCATATTAGGCACACAACGCATAAATGCAATATCAAACACCCCTGCATGAGTTGCTCCATCTTCACCCACCAATCCCGCTCTATCAATGGCAAACAAAACATCTAACTTCTGTAATGCCACATCATGCACCAACTGGTCATAACCCCGCTGTAAAAAGGTGGAATAAATCGCCACAATTGGCTTAACGCCTTGTGTTGCCATGCCAGCTGCCAAAGTTACCGCATGTTGCTCAGCAATCGCCACATCAAAAAACTGCTTGGGGTAACGCTGAGCAAATTCACTCATGCCAGACCCTTCTTCCATCGCTGGCGTGATTGCCATCAGCTTACTGTCAATGAATGCTTTATCACAAATAAACTGCCCAAAGACTTGAGAATATTTAAGGGGCTTGGGTGATGGTTTGGTGAGTTTGTTTTGCCCATTATTCTGACTGACAGATGACGATGATGGGACAACTGACATCTTAGGCAGTTTGGCAATCGCATGATAACCCACAGGGTCAGCTTCGGCAGGCAAAAATCCTTTACCTTTGACGGTATGCACATGCACCAATATGGGGCCTGATAACTGTTTGACTC
Source organism: Lwoffella lincolnii (assembly GCF_037201985.1). NCBI lineage: Bacteria > Pseudomonadati > Pseudomonadota > Gammaproteobacteria > Moraxellales > Moraxellaceae > Lwoffella > Lwoffella lincolnii. Next base: position 1,411,549 of record NZ_CP147511.1, read on the forward strand.
GCCCCAACACTCGCATCAAAGTGGACAAATCATGCCCATCAAAAGGACCAAAATAGGCAAATCCAATCGCCTTAAACAAGTTATCAGGAAACATATTTTGGGCAATTTTAACGGCAATTTGTTCGGGTAAGCGTTCAAACTGACTGGGTGTTGGCAATAATTTTTTGGCAAATTGTTGGCTGATTTTCTCCCCCAGTTTTTTTGGCAACTTATTGGTAAAATCACCAATCGCATCATTGGTCATGTGCAGGTAATGCCGAAAACGGCGGTCATCACTTGACAACTTGCGACTGGTGATGATGGGCTTGCCATCAGCATCAATGTCCACTGCCAAGCCACGTTGCCAGAGCGATGCCAAATGCTTAGAAAAACCACCTGTTGCTTGTGAAATGGACATGTCATTGTCATTGAGAACCACCAACAAGTCAGCATGATTTTGCACAGCATCGTTCATGGCTTCAAACGCCATGCCCCCTGTCATCGCCCCATCACCCACCACACACGCCACTTTGGCATGTTTGCCCAAATGACGCATCGCCAAACTCATGCCCAAGCCTGCTGATATGGCGGTGGACGAATGCCCCACACCAAAGCTGTCATAGACCGACTCACCACGCTCTGGAAAAGCGGTTAAGCCATCTTGACTGCGAATACTGGCGATTTTGTCTCGTCTTCCTGTCAATATTTTGTGGGCATAGGCTTGATGCCCCACGTCCCACACCAGCTGATCTTGGGGCATATCAAGCAGGGCATGCAAAGCCACGGTCAATTCGATGACCCCAAGATTTGCGCCAAAATGCCCACCACTGATGCCAGAGGAATACAACATAAATGCACGCAACTCATCTGCCAGCTGCAACAGCTGTGTGATGCTCAAGCCCTTTAAATGGGCAGGGGCATCAATGGTATCTAACAAAGGGGTAAGCGGACGCTCGGTGGGAATGCTGGTAAAGGTTTTTGGCATATGGGTCATGTGGCGTTGACTGGTTGGACGTGGTTCATCTGGCGTATGCTGTCGGCATTGGTCAGTTGCGTGTCTGGTGTCAGAATAATCGTGCATGATGAGCTAAAACGCCTTATTGATAACCGTATTTATATTCATAAAATAACCGTTGCCAAACTAAAAAATGCACCAAAATATTCATCAAAGACATTTATCAAAGCAACATTGATGATTTGTGGCATAATAGCATTTTTTTATCCTCTCGCCTAATGCCATTGAGCTTAATTAAGCATCTCATGGCATAAAAATCACTCAAACTTTGTGAGGTATCGTGTCTTATCAATTCATCAGTCAAGCCAAACTGCCCACTCGTCACGGTATGTTTGACATTCATGTGTTTGAAAACGAACAACAACAAGAGCATGTCATCTTAAGCGTGGGTCTACCTATGCACATTCATCACGATGACCAACATCGCTTAGCCAATGACCACTTAGCCAATGACAAACTGCCCTTGATACGCATTCATAGCGAATGCCTAACAGGCGATGCCTTTTCTTCATTAAAATGCGATTGTGGGCCACAGCTCAACACCAGCATGCAGATGATACAGGCTCATGGCATGGGAGCGATTCTCTACTTACGTCAAGAAGGGCGTGGCATTGGTTTGGTGAATAAAATCCGTGCCTATGCCTTGCAAGACCAAGGGCATGACACCTTACAAGCCAATCTGATGCTTGGCTTGCCTGCTGATGCTCGCACTTATGACATGTGCCTGCCCATGCTCAAACACCTTGGCATCACAAGGCTCAATCTCATCACCAACAACCCTGATAAGCTAAGTTATCTCAACGAGTTGGGTTTTGAAGTGGTTAAGCGTGTGCCATTATTGGTGGGCGTTAATGGACACAATACCAACTATCTTAACACCAAACGCAACCACATGGGGCATATGATTGAGCAAGACCTTCAAAAGCTGATATAGACCACACTCAAGGGTGTCTCACGTTGGGGACGATTCATTGGGTTGTCAATTTATTGGTCAGTTTGGTCACCGAATCATCGCTCATGTCCAAGGTGCGAATGGGGAATGGGATATTCACCCCTGCATTGTCCAAAGCAGATTTAATGGCTTTAATGACTTCGTGCGTTGATGCCACTTTGTTGGTTTGTGCCCCATTATCAATAAACCAGCGCACTTTTAAATCAATGCTTGAATCACCAAAACCAACCGCTATCACAGAAGGTTCTGCCAATTTTGAGACACTGTCAGCTGTTTTTAATGCTTGCAAAATCACCTGCTCTGCGGTATCAATGCTGTCTTCATAACCAATGCCCACGCTCACTTCCAGACGGCGGCGAGCATAAGCGGTATTGACCGTTAACACTGACGTGTACAGTTGAGCATTAGGAATCACCACTTGCCTACCATCATAAGTTTTAATGGTGGTGGCTCGCACCTTAATGTCTTCAACCGTGCCTTCATAATTGCCTGAGATGATTTGGTCACCAATGCGAAACGGCTCAGACAATAACAACAAAATACCAGACAACAAATTTTGAAAGATGTCTTTAAAGGCAAAACCAATCGCCACCGAACCAATCCCTAATGCCCCGACCAATTTGGCAGGGGTGAATCCCGGTACGGCAATCACCATGGCAACCATAAAGCCCACAAACAATATCAATGCCCCACCAACACGTTGAAACACTTGTATTAAATTGCGATGAGCCTGACGTGAACCCAGCAGTTTGTTGACTGTCTTTTTAAAAAAATAGGATAATCCCCAAAATACCGAAAACACCACCAATGCCACAATGAAGTAAGGCAACTGTTGCATGAAATCAACAAACATGGTATTGGCAGCAGAAGCGATGGTGGTGTATTCATCAACTTTTTGTACCACATTTTCAGTGATGTTTTGGGTTGCTTGCTGTACTGGCATAACCAACCTCAAACTAATTCATTTTGTCTGCTTGGACAATCTCTATCCAATACCCATCAGGGTCTTTGATAAACGCAATGTGCTTCATGTTGCCATCTTCTGGGCGTTTTTGATAAATGACATCATTCTCATCAAACCATGCAATGGCTGCGGTTAAATCAGGCACACTAAAACAAATATGCCCAAAACCTTTGGGGTCTTGATTGCCACTGTGATAGGCAAAATCGGCTTGACTTTCTGTGCCATAATTGTGCGTCAGCTCTAAAATGCCCCGTTGGCGAAAGGTATGAACCGCCAATTCTTCATCAGTACTGGGTAAATTGTTTCTTTCTTGCTCAGTAAGTTTTGCCAAAAAATACAAATCAAATCCCATGTTCGCAAAACGTTTGACATGCAACAATGTCATGCCCAATACTTGGGTATAAAAACGCAACGACACTGTAGGGTCTTTGACACGCAACATTGTGTGGTTAAAAATAAAACCATCACTTTGGGTGGGAATGGGCATCACACCTTCCACCTGTGGGGTTTGGGTGGGTTGGTTGATTTGACTTGGGTTAGCATCAGAACTTTTCATGGGTTTTCTCCTTTTTTGAGTGGGTGTGTTGAATGTTGGGTGTGTTGAATGTTGATGGCATGATAAACTAAAATTTTAAGCAGTTAAAGCGTTAATCCATCATTCACACTTTTTGGTCTTGTAAAAACTTGAATTCTTTTAAAAATTTTGGCCTTTTAAAAACCTCAGTCGTCTAAAAAATTCACCTGACCAGTGGTAAGGTCGTATTCGGCACCCAAAATTAACAAATCACCATTATCCACCATGTCCTCTAACATGCGTGAGCCATGCTTTAGCTGACTGACCGACATTCGCACATTGGCACGAATGGAACGTTTTATCAGCTCATTGGCATCAGCATCATTGCCTGTGGCAGTCACCAGCTCATGTAAGTTATAAACACTGGGGCGAATGCGGTCCACGATGGATTGTAGGTTAGGGGAATAATATTGCTCAGGATTGATTAAGGCTTCCACACAAGCAGTGACTGCCCCACAATGTGAATGCCCCAATACCACCACCAGTCGTGTGGCAAATTTTTCGACAGCAAACTCAACCGAACCGATTTGTGATGGTGCGACAATGTTACCTGCCACACGGATAACAAATAAATCACCCAACCCTTGGTCAAAAATCAATTCAACAGGGACACGGGCATCAGAACAACCCAAAATAATGGCTTTGGGATTTTGAATTTTGGTCAATTCTGGACACTTAACAAGGTACTGAGCATTGGTTAAGCTATCAACATAGCGCGCGTTGCCTGCTTTAAGTTCTGCCAGTGCTTGCCTGCCCAGCCCCAGCTGTTGTTGGTTTTGAGAAGTCATGATGATATTAATTTCCTTTGTTTTTGTGGGTGATGGGCGGTAATGATATGATGGTTAGGTTGTTAGATTAATGAGACACCGATTATTATACTGGCATACTAAAATTAATGACACTTAATGACACATGGGCGATTGATGACGAATGTTGATGAATGTGCTATGTTACCGCCTTAAACTTTATTAACGCTTGTCATTTAAGTTTTCGTTTTATTAACACGTGTTTTAGGAAGCATCGCATCATGTTGTATGTTTGGTTTATTTTGGCTGGGACATTTGCTGGTGTGTGTGCTGGCTTGTTTGGTGTGGGCGGTGGTTTGATTATCGTGCCTGCTTTGGTGTGGATTTTGGGGGCGTATGGTTTTCCATCTGAGTTTATCCCCCATGTGTCGGTGGGGACAGCGTTGGCGACCATCATCATCACCTCCATCAGCTCGATGACAGCACACAACAAACGTGGCGGAGTGCGATGGGAGGTGTTTAAAAATCTGACCTATGGTTTGGTGGTCGGCTCACTGTTTGGGGCGTGGGTGGCAACGCTCATTAAAGGACAGCATTTGCAGGGCTTGATTGGCGTGTTTGCCATCATCATGTCCATACAGATGTTCATGAAAAAAGCAGATGAGAACATCAAGCCTCTGCCCAGGCCATTTAGCCAGTGTGTGGCAGGTGGTGTGATTGGCATGGCTTCGGCGATTTTTGGGATTGGGGGCGGTAGCCTAAACGTGCCATACCTCACCCACGCAGGTCTGCCCATGAAACAAGCGGTTGGCACCAGTGCGGCATGCGGTCTGCCCATTGCCATCGCAGGGGCGTTAGGCTTTATGGTGTTTGGGCATCGCCATGTGGCAAACATGAGTGAGCCTGTGGCAGGCTTGGTCGGTTTTGTGCATTTACCCGCCTTTGTTGCCATCAGTGTGGCAAGTTTCATCACCGCCAAACTGGGGGCAAAAATCGCCCACAAACTGCCTGCTGGCACGCTTAAAAAAGCCTTTGCTTGTTTGCTCATTGTGGTGGGTTGTCAGCTCATTTATAAGAGTGTGGTTTAAAAAGTCATTGACATTCATGGCAATCCACTTGATGTTAAAGTAACATTAAGTGGTTATCCATCGCCATATTTATCATTGAAGTGAAGTAAAAAATAAAAATTTACTCAAAAACAAGAGCTTATTGTTATGAAGAGCTTATCGTTATGAAATGTTTCATGGATGCAAGGATATTTGTCCGAACCTTGCTACCCCTAACCATCTCTGATATTTTGGTGGATAAGAGATATTTATCCAGATGATTGGTGGTAAAATCAAAACAAAAGACAATTGATAGGTACAACTGTATTTATTACCATATTACATAAAAACCACACCAAACGATGATACTCCGACATATCATCATCTGGTGTAGTTAGGGCTTATCAGTATCAGACTGATGCTTTTTCACAATCAATAAAAGGAAAAAACTTATGAAAAAACTTTCAATCCTAGCACTAAGTGCTACCGTAGCCATCGCTCCTGCATTTGCAGAGACGACTTCTCATTATACCACACCGAGTGTGGATACACAAACAATCGTATTACCCCAAACAACTGTTTCCGCCACAACCCCACAAGCCGACCTATCTTTTGCTTTTGATAATGTAGAAAATCTACAAGCGACAGACATGACACTTGCAGAAATGCAAGAGACGGAGGGGGCGGCGTTGCCACTAGCGTATATGGGTGGTGCCGCTCTATTTGGAAGCATGGTTAATGTTAATACATATGTAAGGGCTGTACCCCAGTCTCAAAGAACTTTGGGTGGTTACGCTACTGCGATTGGTAGTGGGGCAGTAGGCGGAGCATTGACTGCAACACCAATAGGAGCTATGAGAGCTGCTTTTCTAGGTGGAGGTGTGGCACTTGCGGGGAGTGGTGTTTCTGTTACCATGAAAAAGTAGCATCCCGTAATATTATTTACAAGAAAGAAAGTGCTTTTGAATGATGTGCTTTCTTTCAGTGTTTTATGCCAACAATTACATAAATAATGATATGACAATTTTTGAAATTATATACTACATACTTCTGTTCTCAATATATCCTAGCTTAGTCTTCTTCTTTAATAGAGAAAATTTATCAATTAAAAAGATTGTTTTTTTTACGGCTCTCTTATGTATAATTGGTTTTATATTTGCAAAAATTATTTATGGTAATTATTCGATAGGATTTTTAATTTGTATGGGAGTATGTCCTGCTTTTGGATTATTGGCATTTCATAAAATAAGATATGGTAAATAATTGTGTCAGTTAATAAACTAAAACTAAATTAAGATGTTGGCTATCTTATTCTGTTATAATTGAGATTAAGTAGGTTTTGTAATGATGTATAAACATATTATGATTGTATTTGGGTTGGTGTCATTTTCTTTAACCGCCCACGCCGACCTCCCTCTTACAGTCGATGACCTATTGGCAGACAAAAACCGTTTTAGACTTGATACTGATTTGAGCTATTATAATCATCATCGTTCATCTGTCGCCACACAGGGTTTTGAGATGGTGGATTTGGGGCAGGGTCGCACGCTGTATATGCCGTCCATCGGCGAGAGTAATACCAATACTGACAGCCTGATTGCAGGGCTGGGCTTGCGTTATGGCGTGAGCGATAAGCTAGAAATAGGCGTAAAAACGAATGCCATCTATCGTAATGCACGCCACCAAAATGGTGCGGAATTGTCAAAGTCAAGCGACACTCATCTAAACGACATCAGTATTAGCACCCAATATCAGCTCACCAAAAATCATAAAAAATTCCCTGATAGCCTTGTGTTTGGTGAGTTGTCTGTCTATGACAACACCCAAGGGCTAAAACGCAAAAACGCCAGCTCCGCCCTTGTCGGCTTTACCACTTATACGGTCAATGATCCGATTGTGCTTAGTCTGACGGGTACTTATCAATATCAGCCAAGACGTGAAACCAATACAGGTGGTCATGTGGATTTGGGTGATACAGCAACCCTAAACGGCTCGGTGGGCTTTGCGGTCAATCCCGACATCACGCTGACAGGTGGGGTTGGGGTTCGCCATAAATGGGCGGATAAGGGCGAGCTTGGCAAGCTAGAAAATAACAGCACCCAAACCACGCTAAACCTAGGACTTGCCTATGCCATGACTGCCAGAAGCAACCTAACCGCCAATGTTCGCACACCCATCTCAGGCGATGGTGGCAGTACATTGTCTGTGGGCTTGACGAGCAAATTGGGTAAGTTGCCGCCGCCGTTGTCTCAAAAATACCGCCAAATCAAATCAGCAGAGCCTACTGTATCTGCACCGTAAAATCTGTAAATGAAATCTGTCAAAGTTGCCATCATCACACTTGCTTTTATTAGCTCATCGGTTTATGCCAATGGGCAAAGCCTTGTCATTCCTATCGCACCAAAACCCATCATGCTAGGTACGCACGCCACTTGGAAAGACAGTAGAGACAGCAAAATCACCAAGCAAGATGTGGACTACTCATGTGGTGCGTCATCGCTATCCACCATCTTGACTTACTTTTATCAACACCCCAAAACAGAACAGCAAATCCTAGATGATATGGCATTAGATGATGTGATGGCATCGTTTGCAGACTTGGCAAGCGTGAGTGAAAAATACGGCTACACCGCTCGTGGTATGACGATGGATTATGACACGCTTGCCAAAATAAAAATTCCTGCCATCGTCTACGTCAATCACAAACGAAGCGACCATTTTAGCGTGGTGCGAGCCATTGACAAGCAAAATGTTTATTTATCCGACAGCAGTTGGGGCAATCGCACACTCACACGCAAGCAATTTGAAAGACTGTGGCTTACCACCGATAATCACACATCAGGCAAGGTGTTGCTCATACTGCCCATCACTAATCACCAAAAACAGATGAGTGATAAAAATTTTACCGCCGTACATGATACTCAGCATTTATTAAAACAAAGTCCTGTGCTGTTTAGGCGGTTTTTGTGAGCATGACATTGGTGTCAGTGGTGGTCTTTTGTTGGTGGTTTTTTTGTTGATGGATTTGGTTAAAAACAAAACATCTCTAAACCCTGTCAAAATTTGCTATAATATCCGCCTTTATCCGATTATCAAAATCACACCATGCGTCTAAAATCCCTAAAACTCTCAGGTTTTAAATCCTTTGCCAATGCCACAACCTTTACCTTTGGGCACGACATTACCGCCATTGTTGGGCCAAACGGCTGTGGTAAGTCCAACGTGATTGATGCCATACGCTGGGTGCTGGGCGAAACTTCTGCCAAGCAGTTACGTGGTGGGTCAATGAGTGATGTGATTTTTGCTGGTACTCAACATCACGCTGGCAAGAGCATGGCAAGCGTGGAGCTGACCTTTGAGCATACGCAAGATGAGACCACAGGTATCCGTCACGAACTTAATTTGTATCACGAGTTGTCTGTACGCCGACAAGTCAACAAAGATGGCAAATCTGACTATTTTATTAATGGCACAAAAGCTCGCCGACGTGATGTGGTGGACATATTTTTAGGCACAGGGCTTGGCTCTGGCTGTTATGCGGTTATTGAACAGGGCATGATTGGGCGGATTGTGGACTCAAGCCCCAAACAGCTTAGAGAATTCATCGAAGAGGCCGCTGGCGTATCACGTTATCAAGCCAGACGGGAAGAAACCCATAAAAAATTGCAAAAAGCCCAAGAAAATCTTGACAGGCTAAATGACTTACAATGTGAGCTACAAAAACAACACAAAACCCTAAGCCATCAAGCCAAAACCGCTCAAAAATATCAAGCCATCAAAAACGAGATGAGCCAAATTGAAGGGCAACTTGCCATCGCTCAACTGTATGCCGCCAAGCAAAATGAACAAACCCTGACCAAACAGTACCAAACCCTAAGCCACCAAGCCAAACAACAACAAGATGTGCTGGCCACACTTAGCCAAAAAGTTGATAAATTAAATGAACGCATTGCCGAACAACAATGGCTAAAAGATGACAAACGTAATACCTTGCATGAACAACAAATGCAAGAACAACAAACTAAGCATCAGCATCAAATCTTACTTGACAAGCAAAATCAACTCAGTAACAACATCGAGCAACATCATCATCGTCAACAGCATCTTACAAACACCCTTGCCAAGCTCACTGTTGAACGACAACAAAAACAGCAACAGCTTGAAGCGATTGACCCCACTCAAAGCAAACATCAACAACAAATTACCGAGCTAAAAAACCAGCTTGCCCCCTTAAAACAAGCATGGCAAGATGCTCAACACGCCCATGAACAAGAACAACAAAAGCTTAACAATGTGGACAAACAGCTTGCCGTTAATGAACAGGCATTGAAGCAACTTAGCCACACTAAGAGCAAATGGCAACAACAACACCATCAATGGCAACAATCTTGGCAAGCATTGACAACACCCACCACATTAAAAATCTTGGGCATACCCAAAGAAGCATTGACCCTAAATAATCAAGATAACCAAGATGAGCAAGATAATAGCGACACTGCTCAAACCCATTTGCTTGACTTACTTAAACAAAAAATCGATAAGCAACACACTCTGATTAGCCGTTATGAACAGCAGTTAGATGAATTAGAAATAAAATACCAACAAGCCCAACACGAACAACAACAACATACTCGACAGCTTACTGAGCAACATCAAGTACTGATAAGCTTAGAAAAACGCCATGCCATGTTAGACAGTGAGTATCACACCTTATATGCCCTTCTTCACCCCAAGCCTATCTTGCACTCGGATAAACCAAACCATGTTCAATCATCAGCCAAAAAACAAACATCACCTAAAACCGCTGGTCATCACGACATCAGTACCCTTTGGCATCATTGGCAACAACGGTCATCACATCAACAACTTGGCCAATGTGTTGAATTAACCGAACTGGGTTTAGCGCATGCTGACGGATTGGATCAATGGTTGGCATTATGGTTAGATGCCATTGTGTTAAATTTGCCAAACGCTTTAACCCACACTGTGCCACAGCCATCAATCAATAACCTTGACATGCAAATATTGGCAACACTAATCAGCCAATCCAGTCCGAACAGTCAAATGACAGCATTGCTCAATACTCAACCAACACAGCAAAAAAATTTGGCTCAAGTAGACGGAATAAATGGGGCAAATGACACTCAAAATGACACTCAAATAGCAACCAAAGCAAACACATTAGCCACCCATGACAAAAAATCCAAACTGCTTACCACTTTGGCTGATGCACACCAACTGCCGTTATGGGCAATAGACACACTCATCAAAACCCCAACGCTAACCGCCTTATCTGGCTGGTATTATTGTTGCATCGGTGAACAGCCACACCGTGAACAACATGAAAACCTGCAAACATCAACAACCAATACCATCATCACCTTGCTATCACAAATCTTGTCATCAAATCAACCATTCACTCTCTGCACAGACACAGGTTGGCTCATCGGTCAATTTGGCATCATTCATTTATCAAAATTGGGACAAGACGGCAGGGGTGCTCACTTTTTAAAGGAACGTCATGCCCAAAGGCAACGGTTAGCACAGCTAGAAAAGATGCTGACCGACATACAAAGCGACATCAACCAACAAACCAAAATCCACAAACAATTCACTTCTCGCCATAAAGACGGGCAAATCACCCTTGAAGAGTGGACAGCACAACTGGCAAATCTAAAAACCGACCACATGCAAGCCAAAAATGACCTTGCCATGTGGCAAGGTGAACAGCGTCGACTACAAAACGACCACCGCCGCCTAAACCAAGAAAAAAATCAACTCGATGCCGACTTTACCGAACAGCAACAGCATCAAGCCCAGCTAGACGCTAAAAATATTGAGCTAACACAACAGCGACACCGTCATCTCACTGCCATTAAACAACTGGACAACACCAGACAACAACTGCAAACACAAAAAGACCACCTCCACACCACACTCAATGAACTGACCCAAGCACAACAGCAAGCCAGCTTAGCCAAACAACAGCTGGTCATGCAATTGGAGCATCTGCATGAGCAAAGTAAACAGTTACATACCCAAAGCGAACATACCAACAAACGCATTCATCAACAACAAAGTGAGCAACATCAACTCAAGCAACAGTTAGTAAAACTTGATGCTCTGTTAACAAAACAACAATCTGACATTGCTCACAGCAAAATTGAACTGGAAGAACATCAGCATCAGCTCACAGAACAACAACGGCAATACCAAAGCTTAAAAGATGCCAGCACCCATGCCCAGCAACAATTAAATGACAGCAATGTGTATCTTGCCACCTGCACCACCGAACTTGCCATTGCCAAAGAACGCCTAAACGATGCCACCACTCGAGTAGATGAGCATGCCAATTTATTAAACACAGGCGTGAGTGCGTCATCATTATTAGCGGACTTCATCGCTCATAACCGCAAAATTGACAATGCCGATAACCACGCCAAACAACAACGGCTACAACAAGACTACCAAAGCCTACAAATCCAGCTGGGTCGCCTAGGGGCGGTGAACATGGCAGCCAAAGCCGAACTTGATGCCATCACCGAACGCCTTACCCCTTTAACCAAGCAAACAGATGACATTCTTGCCAGTATTGACACACTCACCGATGCCATCAGCACCATTGATGACAAAACCAAACAGTTATTTTTACAAACATTAACAGCGGTCAATGATGATTTAAATAACCTGTTTGCCAACATGTTTGGGGGTGGGCAAGCCAGCTTAAGCTTGGTGAATGAAGATGGACTATCCGCATCGGACGCATGGCGGGCAGGGCTTGAGCTGATGGCACAGCCTAAAGGCAAACGCAATAGCCGATTGGCGGTACTCTCTGGTGGTGAAAAAACGCTGACTGCCTTAAGCCTGATATTTGCCATCTTTAAACAACACCCTGCTCCTTTTTGTGTGTTAGATGAAGTCGATGCTCCCCTTGATGATGCCAATGTCGAACGTTTTACAAGCTTAATTAACGAGATGGCACATGAAGTGCAGTTTATCTTTATCAGCCATAACAAGCTGTCCATGCAAATTGCCAATGAACTCAAAGGCATCACCATGCCCAATGCAGGCATCTCCACTTTGGTGAATGTCAATTTAGATGAAGCCGAATACCATCTTGCATACGAACTTTAAATCAAAACACATTAGCCAGTTTAATGATTGTTTTATTGATTGTTTTATTGATTGTTTTATTGATTGTTTTATTGATTGCTTCATGGATTGCTTCACTGTCCAAGCAACATCTAAGCGATGATGTGATGACGATAAAGGTCAAGCCATGCTAAAATAAAAGGATTTAATCCCTATCAGCAAAAAATGACCATGGTGGTTGCCATACCACAAACTTTATCAGATTGGGGAAGCTTTTAACTTTAAGGAATTTTCATGAACATCGAAAACTGTCTTATCATCGCTTTACCCCTATCGATGATGCTACTTGGGTTATATCTGTTTATTAAAGGCATACAAGACAAGCCCAAAGCCACTCTATCGAATGAGACGTATGACCAAGATGAGCATGATGATGTGCATGATAAAGATGGCATTCCCATCATTCCACGTCATTTACGCCAGCTGACACACCATGATACAGATAACATCTCTGATGACCAACCGAATGTACCACCCCATCACAACAACCAACATCAACCAACCCCAAATAACGATAGCATAAACGCCATAGACACTGATAATGCCGCATCTTTTCATCACAAGACAGAGCTTTCAACTCAAAACAAACAGCCTTCAGATGATGACTGGCTAACCACCCAAGTCAACAATGCAAGTGAAGAAATTGAAAATGAAACGCACATTGAACCCAATTTTCTTAATATTGATGATGATGCAGATGACTGGCTAACAGTCAATCATGGCACAGAACAACACCGCCCCTATCACCAATCATCAGCGTATCATGAACAAACAATGCGTTTTAGCCAACACAACACCCCCTTTAACACTCCCTTTAATGACACTCTCTTTAATGACACGCCTAATCACACGCTTAGTAACGCATCATTGAACACGTCATTTAATGATGACATTCATGATGAAGGGGTGGACATTGAGTTTGATGATGATGCCTTGTTTGATGAGGTCCATATCAATACTGACAACAATCAGTCCATAAACAGTCAATCTGTAGACAATCAGCCCATCACAGGTGATTTATATGACGTGGTCTACACATCAAAAACTTTAGATTTAGATGAACATGAACAAGAGTTACCACAAACACAACAGCACAGCTCAGACACACAAGCACACGTAGCACCTGCCACAAAAAAACATCAGACAAACATACAGACCGCTTCTGTTCCTGAGTTTGTAGAAGCCAGTCCGATGCTTAATGAGCATTTGGCACAAAATAACGCCACAGAGCAAGACAGCCCCTTAACTAACGCATCAGGCAATTTAAACATCAGCATATTACCTGTCCATGAGTTTGGATTTTTTCGGGGGCGGACGCTGCTTAATTTAGTGGATAAGTTTGGCTTTAAGTTTGGTACAATGAACATGTTCCACCGTTATCAAAATAAAGACGGTACGGGTATTTTGTGGTTTAGTATGATGGCATTAACGGTGAATGGGGTTGAGCCATTTGATTTAAACGAGTTGCCTCATACCCAGCTCAAAGGCGTGGTGCTGTTTTTATCCTTACCACACCCCAAGATTCTCCAAGGCTTTGATAGCATGATGAGCATTGCCAATCTATTGGCACGAGAGCTTGGCGGTTACGTGGTTGATGAGCATGGTGAGATGATGACCAAAGAATACAAGATTAGCTTGCGTTCACAGTTACAAGATATCGAAGAGTTAGAAAACCCATAAAAATAGGCGGTATTTTTGATGCGTCATCATGAAGATAAAAATGAACATATTGTCAAGCAAATGCGTGCTTTAATAGATGAGTTAAAACAGCACAACCATGCGTATTATGTGTTAGATGAACCACAAATTAGCGACAATGAATATGACCAACTGCGTTACACCCTACTATCATTAGAACAACACCACCCCAAGCTGATACAATCCGACAGTCCCATCAACGAAGTGGGTGGTACTCCCCTGCCTGCCTTTAGCCAAATTACCCATACCATACCCATGCTGTCACTTGGCAACGTGTTCAACCAAGATGAGCTTGCCGACTTCATGCGTAAAGTCAACGAACGTTTACCCGAACCCTTACGACAGCCTGAATACGAAATGGAACTCAAACTAGATGGTTTGGCAGTGTCTATTCTGTATAAAAATGGCACGTTGATGCAAGCTGTGACCCGTGGTGACGGACAAACAGGCGAAGACATCAGCCAAAATGTCAAAACCATTCATAACGTACCACGCCATCTACCCCAAGCTGTCAACATTGACTTGTTAGAAGTGCGTGGCGAAGTTCTGATGCCAAAAGCAGGATTTGCCAAGCTTAACCGAGAGGCCAAAGACCGTGGAGATAAAACCTTTGCCAATCCTAGAAATGCTGCTGCTGGCAGTTTGCGTCAGCTTGACCCCAGCATTGCTGCCACTCGTCCTTTAGCATTTTATGCTTATTCGGTCAATCAAGGTCTACCAATGGGCATTCATACCCAGTATCAATCCTTACAATGGCTGGGGGAGCTTGGGTTTACATTAGCCAAAACCGTGATTGTCAAAGACCTGACCGATGCGATGACGTTTTATCAACAAGTGTTGGCTGAGAGAGATGCCCTGCCCTTTGAGATAGATGGCACGGTGATAAAGGTCAATGACTTGACCTTACAGGCTCGTTTGGGTTATTTAAGCCGTGAACCACGCTGGGCAATTGCTTTTAAATTCCCTGCCGAGACAGTCATCACCACTTTAAACGCCATTAACTGGCAAGTGGGACGGACAGGACAACTAACACCAGTGGGCAAACTTGAGCCTGTGCAAGTGGGCGGTGTTACTGTCAGTAGTGTTACCTTGCATAACTTTGGTGAGATTGAACGTTTGGACATTCGAGCAGGGGATACCGTCAGTGTGCATCGAGCAGGCGACGTTATCCCCAAGGTTACTCGAGTTTGGCATGATAAACGAGCCAATGACAGCAAGCCCATCACCCTACCAACCCATTGCCCTGTCTGTGATTCGCCTGTGGCATTACCCGAAGGTGAAGCATTGGCCCGCTGTACAGGTGGTCTGTACTGTCCTGCTCAACAGCAAGAAGCCTTAATTCATTTTGTATCACGAAAAGCAATGGACATTGATGGCTTGGGTGAACGATGGCTGGTGAGTTTTTTTAAACAGGGACTGATAAAGACCGTGGCAGACATCTATCAGCTACATACCCATAAAAAGACTTTGATGGGGTTAGAAAAATTGGGCGAAAAATCAGTCGACAACCTGCTTTTTGCCATCGAAGCAAGCAAAGCCACCACTTTGCCCCGATTCATCTATGCCCTTGGTATTCGTGGGGTAGGCGAAAGCACGGCACACAACTTGGCAAATCAGTTTGGTGAACTCACCCCTTTAATGAATGCCGACATAAATACACTGCTTGCCACACCTGATGTGGGTAACATCACCGCTGAGCTGATATATCAGTTTTTCCGTGCCAAACATAATCTTGAAGTCATCACCGCCTTGCTAGATGCTGGTATCCATTGGCAAAGTGTGCATGTTACTCAAGAGCAAAATCTGCCACTCACAGGTGAGGTTTGGGTGGTGACTGGCACGCTTGCCAGCATGAGCCGTGATGAAGCCAAAGAAAAATTACAAGCATTGGGGGCAAAAGTATCTGGTAGCGTCTCTACCAAGACCACCACCCTACTGGCAGGTCAAAAAGCAGGCAGTAAACTGGATAAAGCCCAAAAACTGGGCATTAAAGTGGTCAATGAAGAAGTGTTTTTAGCAATGACATCATCTTAGTGCATATTAGTGTTGTGTTAGTGCAAGTCCCTAGGACGTGTCTTTAATGCCTATCTGCTTTAATGCCTATCTGCTTGATTTCTTATTCTACGGTTTCAACTGCCACTTTTTTATTGACGATGCGAATGGGCAATATCAACCCTCGTCCAATTTTATCAGCGATGACATAGTCATATGAGCTTGGAGCGATGGCATCGGTGGTGTATATGACCAAAGTGATTTTATTACCATCAATCAATTCGTGCGTTTCATAAGCCGTACCAAGTTGGTCAAGCAATTTTGATAAAGGTTCATTACTTGCCATGCCAATGGTCAGATTGTACTGGGCAGTTGCCCTATCCACGCCAAAATAATCAGCATATGATTTTACAGGTGAGCTGTCTTTAGCAAAGACATAAGGATAGCTTTTTGGGTCAACAGGCTTAACCCCAGAATCTACTTTTGTCCAATCAATGGTGATTTGCTCGCCCACCTTATTGGTGTTATTTGTATTGGTGTTATTTGTATTGGTGTCATCTGTTTGTGATGTGGATATGTGTGTTGTATCAACCAAATTGTCTTCATTAACATCAGCCAAATGACTGGCATCGTTGATGCCATTGCCGTTGCTGATTTGTTCGATTGGGGTCATATCAGTTGTGCTGGTTTGAGTTGTGCTGGTTTGTTCCGTGTCTGTTGTGTCTATTTTACCAGCGGTTTGAGTGCCATCACAGGCTGACAGACCCAATCCTAAACATAAAAGACACAGACTTAATAATCTCGTCATCGACAACGACTTGAGCGAACCATGAGATGAATTGTGAGGTGGATTTTTGAGCAGATGGTGCTGGATAAAGTGGTACTGGATAAAATGGCAATGGGTTATTTTATTTAAAATGTTCATACTGTCCTTGATACTGGCTTTAATGACTGCCTTTGTTGGTATGATGAATGTTGTTTTTAATTATAACGGATTTGTTACGGACAGTCACAATATCTGTTTTAGGGGAGTTGCGTTTTAGGGGGTTAAATCATCTAAACTTTGCATATTAAGTTTAATGGCTTGATAACACACCCCTGCTTTAAATCCACGATATTGTAAAAATCGTAACTGCTTGGCTTTGTCCTTGGGCTTGGTTGGAATGGCATTGCCATATTTCTTAACTCGTGCTTCTACTGCCAATGCCAACCAATTCACTTGTTCACCATCATCTGCCACATAATCGGCAAAACTTTGTGACTCACTTTGAGCCAACTCAATAATCTCATCAATATTGGCAGGTAAATCAAGTTTGCGTTGGCGAAAGTCATGCTCAATACGGCGACGACCACGCCCTTTTCTGATGCTTTCTTTGATAAGCATGATGGCAGCTCGTTGCTCACTTTGATGGCCTTTTTCAGCAAATTCATCTAATAAGGCATCGACTTTGTCAGGATTTTGTTGTTTGGCGATAAGTTTGTCTTTGAGTTCTTGACGAGAATGCTCACGGATAGACAAATAATAAAATGCCAACCAGCGTAAACGACTGTCGGCTTTGATGTGTTCTCTTTCAGCTTCTCGTTGTTCTGGTGTTTTTAGATAAGCGGTCAATGCGGTGGGTAGGTTGTCTAGGACATCGTCATCGGTTGCAGTGTTGCATGTGGGTGTTTTTTCTTTGACCTGTTGCAAAATATCTTGAATACTCAGCGTAGGCTTTATGGTTGTTCGACTGTTTTTGGTATTATTTGCGGTTTGATTGTCTGATGGTTTTTTGGTTGACTGGCTTTTTTTTGCTCGAGTATTTTTTGTTTGGCTGTTTTTTGTTTGACTTTTTTCTTGGCTGTTTTTTTGAGAATTGTTGGTTTGAGAATTGTGGGTTTGAGCATTTTGGGTTTGAGAATTGTGGAATTGTTGCTTATCAGCCAAGATATCAGCAAGGGTTTTAATTTGCATAATAAATCCATGTGCCATCATGTGCAATAAAGTGTCCCAAAGATGAGCCACTTTATAGATGCACACTTGATGGATAATAGATGATGTCTAATAGATATGTCTAATTCACTTGCTTATTCGTTAGCCATATCATTGTCATTCATTTCTTGCTCATTTGAGTCATCAAAACTCTTTGAACCACCTTGATTCATTTTAACCGCACGAATTTTTTCTTCAATTTCTTGGGCAATCTCTGGGTGGTCTTTTAAATACTGCACAGAATTGGCCTTACCTTGACCAATTTTATCATGACCATAGCTGTACCATGCCCCCGCTTTACCGACCAAATCCATCTCAACACCCAAATCAATGATTTCTGCCAAGTGGTTAGTGCCTTCGCCATACATGATTTGAAATTCAGCTTGTCTAAACGGAGGGGCCATTTTATTTTTAATCACTTTGACACGAGTGTCAGAACCGATGATTTCATCACCATTCTTAACTGAGCCAAAACGACGAATGTCCAAACGCACCGATGCGTAGAACTTCAACGCATTACCGCCTGTAGTGGTTTCTGGGTTGCCAAACATAACCCCAATTTTCATACGCAACTGATTGATGAACACCACCATACAGTTAGAGCGTTTGGCGTTGCCTGTGATTTTACGCAAGGCTTGGCTCATCAAACGGGCTTGTAATCCCATGTGGCTATCACCCATTTCACCTTCGATTTCTGCCTTGGGAGTCAAGGCAGCCACCGAATCGACCACAATCATATCAATCGCCCCTGAACGTACCAACATATCAGTAATTTCTAAAGCTTGCTCACCATTGTCAGGTTGTGATACCAATAATTCATCGGTATTAACACCAAGTTTACGAGCGTAAATGGGGTCAAGAGCGTGTTCAGCATCAATAAAGGCACAAGTACCACCTTGTTTTTGACATTGGGCAATGGTCTGTAGGGTCAAGGTGGTTTTGCCTGAGCTTTCAGGGCCATAAATTTCAATGATACGTCCTTTTGGCAAGCCGCCGATACCTAAGGCGATGTCCAATCCCAGTGAACCTGTTGACACCACATCAACGTCCATGGCAACCGATTCATCTCCTAGGTGCATGATGGTATTTTTGCCAAATTGTTTTTCAATTTGCCCCAAGGCAGCTTTAAGGGCTTTGGCTTTATTTTCGTCCATAGTAGATAGTGTCTCCGATAGATTGCCATTTTATTGGCGATGGGTTTGGTGGCGATGTGTTTGGTAATAAAGTCTGCTTATATCAGCAAATTCTGCTTGGATTAAAAAATAACTGCTACAAAACAACTACGGACTCACCCACTGGCGGATTTTTTCTCGCTCATCAGGGGTGGCTTGTAACCATAACTGCATGAATTGGTCAAGGGTGCTGATATTGGCAGGATTAGCAAACGTTTGTTGTGTGCTGACCGTATTCATGCTGTTACTGGCTGGCTGACTGTCAATGGCAGCAATGGCTTGTGAATTGGCTTCTACCGCTGAGTTATTCCCAAATGAATTACCCCCAAACAGACCACCAATTGCTGAGCCTAATCCACCCAACAAGCCTGTGTCTTTCGTGTTGGCACTGACACTTTGACTTGCCACAATTTTGTTACCTTGCTTGATGGCAAGCTGTGGATTTTTGGCATACTCACGAGCATCACGATAACTCTCAGGCTGACCGGGCATGACCAACTGATAGTTTTGATTGTCTGCCAGTTCTGCGGTCAAAGTAACATGACCAGATTTTAAATAATCGTGGTTGTCTCCAGCCAGCTCATACAGGCGGTCATAACGAGCGGTGATGACGTGCTTACCAGGCTGTAGCGTATACAACCTTTGAATTTTTTGGAATGGACTGCTGTTATATGCCTGTCCATTGATGGCGGTAACCTTGATATTGTCATCGACAGCTAAGGTTACCGAAGCAACCGCTGACGTGGCAGCAACAGACACACTGATGATGACAGCTAATGACACGGGGGCAATCAGTTTCATAACCATTCTCTTTATTTACTCACTTTACTCATTTAAATGCAGTTATATGGTCAATAATCCAAAATAAAGTTTTGATTTTGTATCGCTTCTTGTTGAGTCTGCTCATGAATGTCTTCAAGTTCAGCAAGCAAAGTCTGTTCATCAATGATTTTCATGGCTTCGGTAATGCTGGACTTAGAGATATTTACCCTAGGCATGTTGGCAAACATGGGTTGTAGATGACTAAGTACTCTGAGCATCGCCCCTGTGTTGTGCGGTCCTTCTGCCAATAAATACCCAGTGATGTCAGCATGAAATTGCCAACCACGACGACGCAATATCGACTCTAGCATCGCCTTGCGGTCTGCCAAATTGTGTCCATCAGGAACTTTAAAGCTTGGGGCTTGTGCCAAACGAGTCTTTAAATCCCTTAGACTAAAGAATAGCTGATTGGTAGGGCGGTCAGCAGCAAATAACAAACGCCGTTGCCCTTCATGGCTACGATTAATCAGATGAAATAACGCTTCTTGCCATTGCTCATGACCCACGATGGCATCGACATCATCGATGGCAATCAAGTCAAAACTCTCAAGCGACGACAGTACTTGAACATCAGTGTACAATAAGTCACTTAAAGACAGATTGATGGCTGTCTGTCCCATGTCGATAAAAGACTCACAAATGGCAGAAAGCAGATGCGACTTACCCGTGTCAGGGCTGCCAAAAATATACAGCTGGTGGATTAGGCTGACATGTAACTGACGCACCGCATCAATGATGGCAAGCCAACCTGGACCTGCAAAGTCACTTAGGCTAGCATCGTGCTTGACTTCAAGATTTAGATTAAGCTGGTTGTCAACCATGCGATTTACTCTTAATGGTACACATAATGCCGTATCTTGTGATATTAGCAGGCTATATATAGCATATTTTGAATAATATTGGTAGTGGCATGATTATTAGCCAGTGGCATGTCATTTGCTGTCTTTAAAACTGATAAGAAACCAGCACCCAAACTTAGACGCTCAATTTAGATGCTGAATTTGGACACTGGTTTTTATCAGGACAATCGTCCTTTTAGGCTATTTTGTCAGCACATTTGCCAAGGCTTCATTAAAGAGTTGGCTAGGACGCATCACCGCCTGCAACTTATCTGCATCTGGCTTATAGTAACCACCAATATCAACCCGCTGACCTTGCACATCAATCAAATCAGCGACAATTCTTTCTTCATTATCCGCCAATGATTTCGCCAGTGGCTCAAATTTGACTTTAAGCTCAGCATCTTCTTCTTGATTTGCCAATGCTTGGGCCCAATATTTGGCAAGATAAAAATGACTGCCACGATTGTCTAGTTCACCTGTGCGTCTAGATGGTGATTTTTCATTATCAAGTAATTTACCAGTGGCTTCGTCCAACGTTTTTGCCAGTAACTTAGCTTTTGGATTGTTTTCTTTATCACCAAGCTCATCAAGCGACACCGCCAAGGCAAGCATCTCACCGAGTGAGTCCCAACGCAAATGGTTTTCTTCCACCAGCTGTTCTACATGCTTAGGTGCAGAGCCACCAGCCCCAGTTTCGTACATGCCACCCCCTGCCATCATGGGTACGATGGACAGCATCTTAGCTGATGTACCCAGCTCAAGAATGGGGAACAAATCAGTTAGGTAATCACGTAAAATATTGCCTGTCACTGAAATGGTGTCTAAACCACGACAGACACGCTCTAGCGTATAACGCATGGCACGCACTTGCGACATGATTTGAATGTCCAAACCCTCAGTATCATGGTCTTTTAGATAGGTTTTTACCTTTTTAATGAGCTCATTTTCATGTGGACGATAAGGGTCTAACCAGAACACCGCTGGCATTCCTGAATTGCGAGTGCGAGTCACCGCAAGCTTAACCCAATCACGAATAGGTGCATCTTTGGTCTGACACATACGCCAAATATCACCTTCTTCAACATGTTGCGACATCAACACCTCACCTGTTTCTAAGTCCGTGATGTTGGCAACCCCATTTTTACTGATTTCAAAGGTTTTGTCATGTGAGCCATACTCTTCGGCTTTTTTTGCCATCAAACCGACATTTGGCACTGTTCCCATGGTGCTTGGGTCAAAATTGCCATGCCATTTACAAAAATTGATGACTTCTTGATAAATCCGAGCAAAAGTTGATTCTGGCATCACCGCTTTACAATCATACTGACGGCCATCAGCCCCCCACATTTTACCGCCACTGCGTATCATCGCTGGCATGGACGCATCAACAATCACATCATTGGGTGAATAAAAGTTGGTAATGCCTTTGGCAGAGTCCACCATCGCCAACGATGGGCGATTTTCTTGGCAAGCGTGCAAATCTCTGATGATTTCATCGTACTGTGAACGTGGTAGGGTTTCTATTTTTTCGTAAAGTCCTGCCATGCCGTTATTGACATTGATGCCAAGTTCATCAAACAAATCACCCCATTTTTCAAAGGCTTCTTTATAATACACACGCACACAATGACCGAATACAATGGGATGTGAGACTTTCATCATGGTGGCTTTCACGTGCAAAGAGAACAAAATGTCCGCTTCTTTACAATCTTTTAGCTCTTTTTCATAAAACTCAAGTAAGGCTTTTTTGCTCATGAACATAGAGTCAATGATTTCACCTTTTTCCAATGCCACTTCAGGTTTTAATAAAATGGTCTCACCGTCGTCGCAAATCAGTTCCATTTTTACCTGACACGCTTTGTCTAGGGTCATGGATTTTTCACCATGATAAAAATCACCTTCATTCATGTGTGACACGTGCGTTTTTGACCACGGCTTCCATTCACCCATCGAATGCGGATGTTTTTTGGCATAATTTTTAACAGCGGCGGGGGCTCTGCGGTCTGAATTGCCTTCACGCAACACAGGATTGACAGCCGACCCTAAGCACTTACCATAACGGGCTTTGATGTTTTTTTCTTCTTCGGTGTTGGGATTACTTGGGTAATCAGGAATGGCAAATCCTTTGGCTTGTAGCTCTTCGATGCACGTTTCTAACTGTGCCACTGACGCACTGATGTTGGGTAATTTAATGATGTTGGTATCAGGTTCTTGAGTCAACTTACCTAAGATTTCTAGTGTTTTTGTTTGTTGTTGTTCTTCACTTAAATAATCAGGGAATTCAGCCAAAACCCGTGATGCCAGTGAAATATCACTTTTAATGATGTCAATACCCGCTGGTGTGGTGAATGTCTCAATAATAGGTAAAAAAGAATAGGTCGCCAATAAAGGAGCTTCGTCGGTTAGGGTATAATAAATCTTTGGCATAATCATGCAATCCTTTTGTTGTTTATCATGTGTGGCATCAAAATTGGTATGGCATACAAATCGGTAAAGAACCTGATTTGACCATATAAATACGCATTCTGCATCTCTATTTTATAGGACATGATGACCATTAAGCAAATTTAATGCACAGTCAATCTTTGATGATGGTATGCCCTAATGATAACCATTCTTAACCTTAACCTGATAGCAACCGTATGGCAACAAGCAAACACAGTTTTTAAGCAAATAATTGATTAAAATGCTTAAATAATACTTTGGATAACATGTGTTTCATCAAAGCCATGTTCAAAGATTTATTTTTAAAGATATTTTAAATTTATTTTTAACATCAATTAAGGAAAACCCATGAGCAACATCAAAGCTGACATTAACCTAAACCAAGACATTTTTACTGCCCTTATCGCCCGTCATGAAGTGCAACGTCAGTTGTGTCAACAGTTAGAGAATACCGATGACAGTAAAGAACAAGCCAAAATCTACCAGCAATTTAAGCTGGAGCTGACCGCTCATGCGGCCGCTGAAGAGCGTCATCTTTATGTGCCTGTTATGGAGCATGATGATGGTTTGGACATTGCTCGTCATGCCATTACTGAGCATCATGAAATGGACGAACTTATTGACACTTTAGACAATCATCAGCCTGACTCAGATAAATGGCAACAAGCTTTAAAAGACCTCATTCATAAAGTTCGTCATCATTTAGATGAAGAGGAAGAAGAATTCTTTAAACAGTCTAAAGACATTCTTGCTGATGATTTACAACAACGCCTTGGCTCACTGTATCAAGTCGAACACAACGAATTTGTACAAAATAATCAATAAACGACAAGATAACCACAAACAAGACAACCATCAAAGTGTCAAATAATATCAAAGTGTCAACATATTATTTGGCATCATTCATATAAAACTTATTTAACAGCCATCATGACCAAATCCAGTGAGCTGGACATGCAAACCTTTGACCAAGCTTTATTTAAGCTTTATGACGAAGGGGCAATCTCATATGGCCTTACCAAATCAATAATTTGGCACTGTCTTGGGTGATAAAACCATCAGGCACTTGTCCGCTATCCGCCTGCCATCTGGCAAAAGCTTTACGAGTATTGCTACCGATAACCCCATCAATACCATGAGTATCATACCCTGCTTGTGTCAAATGACGCTGTAAGTTGGTTACTTGCACGGTGGTGAGTGGTCGCTCATATTTGGGCCACGCTGTTTGTAGACCACCTTGTCCATTTATTGCTTTTGCAAGCAAACTAACCCCCAACGCATAGTTAGCGGAATTGTTATAGACCTTAATTACGTCAAAATTTTGACTGGTCAATAAGGCAGGACCTAACTTACCTGCAGGTAGCCACAGACTTAAGCGAGCATTGGCAGGCACATACCCCCCCAGCACTTGCACACCCAGCTGTCGCCATTCGTCATGGCTCATGGTGTCATCAAGATATCGATAATCAAAATAACTGGGCAAAAACACTTCATACACAGGGTCAACGCCACGCACCCAACCAGAATTTCTCAAATAATTGGCAGTGCTGTTTAACGCATCGGTCAAATTCCAAGGGTTTTTATGCCCATTGCCATCACCGTCCACACCTTGTGTCAACCAAGTGGCAGGAATGAATTGAGTATGCCCCATACCCCCTGCCCACGATCCATCTAAATTGTGCCAAGACACATCGCCACGGCTAAGTAAGGTCAGCAGAGACATCAATTGTTCTTCAGCAAAATCACGGCGACGACCATCATATGCCAAAGTCGCCAACGAGCTGACCAAGTTGGCATTACCCATAAAGCCACCATAAGATGACTCCATTCCCCAAATGGCAGCCACAATGGCTGGGTCAACACCATAGTGATTGCCAATGTCATCAAACAACCTGCGATGACCAATAAAATGCTTACGCCCATTGCTGACACGACTGTTGGCAACAGCAGATTCAACATACTCCCAAGGCATCTTGACAAATTCGGCTTGACTGCGGTCTTGGCTAACGACTTTTTGATTAAGATGGGCATTGCCCAGCAACCGCTCAATCTCAGCTTGAGAAAACCCTCTTGCCAACGCTTTATTGGTAAAGCTGACTTTCCAATCACCAAAACCATTAATCACTGTTGGTTGTGGTGGCACAACTGGACGTGTGGCAATGACTGATGGAGGAGTTACCACAATCACGTTTGGCATCACTTGTGGTTGTTCTGGCGTTGGTGCGGTTTGGAATGGTTGAGGGGTAAGCTGTGAGGCAGGTTGTGGTATAAGTTGTGGTATGGGTTGTGGACTGCTCACACAAGCTGACAGCATTGCCATTGATAGCATCGCCGTCATCACGCCAAGCAGAGCATCACAAGACTGATTGATTACTTTGGCTTTAGGGACAACTTTGGAAACAAATTGGTTTCGCTTTACTTGGGCTGATGGGTTTTGATGCTGTGAGTTCATGACAATCCTTTTAGTCTGCCTTTTAATCTTCTGCCTTGTGCCGTTTAATCTGCCTTGTAATGTGCTTTTAAATCTGTGCCTTTACATGGTTGGTTGTGATGACAAGGTTGATGGTGATTGAACCTATCACGCTGTGTCTAACTTAGCAAAACCTTTGACCAACTCATCTAATTGTTTTAATTGTGCCAAAAACGGTTCAAGCTGACTTAATCGCAACGCACAAGGCCCATCACATTTGGCTTGCTCAGGGTTAGGGTGAGCTTCTAAAAATAGCCCTGCCAACCCTGTTGCCATGCCTGCTCTTGCCAAAGTGGTGATCTGCTCACGGCGACCACCTGCACTGTCCGCTCTTGCTCCGGGCTGTTGCAAGCTGTGCGTTACATCAAAAAACACAGGCACATTCATCTGTTTCATGATGTCAAAGCCAAGCATGTCCACCACCAAGTTATTATAACCAAATGACGTACCCCGCTCACACAAAATAATTTTATTGTTACCTGCTTCTAGACATTTATTGATGATGTGTTGCATTTCATGTGGGGCAAGGAATTGGGCTTTTTTGATATTAATAATTGCCCCCGTCTTTGCCATCGCTGTAACCAAATCACTCTGACGACTTAAAAACGCAGGCAACTGAATAATATCCGCCACTTGTGCCACAGGCTTGGCTTGATATGGCTCATGCACATCAGAAATGATAGGCACATTAAAGGTTTTTTTAATGTCAGACAGCCACTGTAACCCCATCTCCATGCCATGCCCACGAAATGAATACAAACTTGAACGGTTGGCTTTATCAAAACTGGCTTTAAAAACATAGCCAATATCCAATCTTTGACAAATTTCAACATAAGTTTCAGCAATTTCAAACGCCAAATCACGGCTTTCTAACACATTCATACCACCGAACAGCACAAAAGGCTGATCATTACCAATGTTCATGCCATTTAACTGAATGTGAGATTGGGCTTTTTCACTCATCGTATTCTCCGTCATGCTGATTACTTGGGCTTTTGAGTGCTTGTTTGCTAAAATCGAGTGAAAATCGAGTGAAAATTCAAGTCAGTGAATCATGACTTTTGACTTGTGTGATTTGTTTTATGTCATTTTTGGTTGGTGCAGACATTATTAGTTTCAATAATGGCTTGCTCAATGATTTTTTCACTGACTCCTTTTTTACGTAATTTTTCAATAAAAATTTCATCATGAGCCAAGGTGTATTTATCATTATCACGGTCTAACCCCTCACGAATATACAGGCGTAGTAAGCCTTGAATTTTTTCAAACCCATGTTCACGTGCCGTTTCTGTTAAAAGCTCAATCATCTCTTCTGAAAGACGAATACTGATGGGGCGCATGACTTTTTGTGGGTGATCAGAAAATTTGTTTTTGACACGGACAGGTATCATAATCAAGCCTAGGTAAAAAATGATGGATAAAATCTAAAATCCAAGGTGAAAACAAGTATAACAAATTTTACCAAAAAAACCTTAAGCTAACCAGCTCAACAGGATAATCGTACTAGAAAGATTAGATAATCAGACAGATGTCATCAAAATCACCAAAGTTATCAACTTACAAAACTTGATACATATCAGTGGTAGACATAGAAAGTGTTTAGATAGGTGCTTTAAAGATAAGAATAGGTGTTTTAAAGATAAGATATGGTGCGATTATTTGAAAATGCCTAAATTAAAAATTTAGTAAAGTTAAAATGGCTCCCCAACCTGGGCTCGAACCAGGGACACACGGATTAACAGTCCGATGCTCTACCAACTGAGCTATTGGGGAATGGGCTTTAACGGCACTTGCATTGGAGCTCATATCGAGAATTGAACTCGAGACCTCTCCCTTACCAAGGGAGTGCTCTACCCCTGAGCTATATGAGCAAATCAATGTATGGAGCGGGTGGCGGGAATCGAACCCGCGCCATCAGCTTGGAAGGCTGAGGTTCTACCATTAAACCACACCCGCAAGTGCTTGGCAGATAAATATAAATGGTGGTGGGAGAAGGATTCGAACCTTCGAAGCTTTCGCGGCAGATTTACAGTCTGCTGGGTTTGACCGCTCCCCAATCCCACCAATAACATGCCCAACAATAATATCACAACGCCACATTATAAATCACATGAATGGCATGATGTTATGTTGGCAATCTTTAACAGATGGTGCCGGCTGCCGGAATCGAACTGGCGACCTACTGATTACAAGTCAGTTGCTCTACCAACTGAGCTAAGCCGGCGTGTCTGCTAAAGTGGCAAGTATTCTATCAAGTTTATTTTAAAATGCAACCATTATTTTATATTTTTTTGCATTTAATTCATATTAAATAGCCAAAAAGCCACGGCAACGATGATAATGGCGATGATTGACCACTTCACTGGGTTACTGTTGCCTTTTTTGGCTGGGTCATTCACCATCTCTTTAAAGACCACATCTTTAGAGACATCTTTAGAGAGGGTGGTTGGGTTAGAGGTTGGTTCTTTTTCTGATTGGGCTGGTGTGTCTGTTTGAGCAAGCTCTATTTTTGTTGGTTCAGCCGTGATGGTTTTTTCTGATTGTTTTGTGTCTGGTTCTTTTATGCTTATTGGCTCTTGCGTGCTTGGTTCTGGCTCTAAAGTCGTTGGTGCGGGTTCTGCTTCATCTTTTACGGCTTCACTTGTTACCTCTTCATTTTTTATGACTTCATTGGTTTTGTCTGTGCTGACGGTCAGCTCTTGAGTGGTGGTCGTCTCTTGAGTGTTGTCAGTCACTTTAAATACCAAGTCGGCAAAAGCGATGACATCGTCATGATTGATGTGTTTGGATTTTTGTGGTTCAAGGGCTTTATCATTGACTGATGTGCCATTAGACGAGCCTAAATCTTTAATAAACAAGTTACCATTTTGGATACTAATCAACGCATGTTGGCGAGAGATGTTTTGGCTTGCCAACACCACATCACTATCAGGGCTACGACCGATGCGTATGTCATCATGGACTGGGATAACCAGTTCTGCTAAGACTTCGCTCACGCCTGTTAATGACCATTTGCTCATGTTGATAAGTCTCCCGCTGTTTTTTGGGTTATGTTAAACTTTTGGATTATGTTAAACGATGATGGTCAGATGCTTTAAAATAAAATACTTTAAATCCGTTATTATAGCGGATTTATCATCAATTTGTGTGTTAATTTTGCTAAGAACATATTTATTCATCTTAGCAAGTATTTTATTTTATCGTACTAATCATCATCGGTTATCAGTCATCAATTAGTGGCCAGTGGCGTTTAATCAGAACGTTTAACTCATCGTGCGTAATTCTCCACCCATAATCTTTGATTTAGGTGGAGATGTAAGCACAGGCGACCTAATCAGGGCGTTGTTGTTTTTCGATGTCATAGACACTAAATAAAAACAATGCTAAATCATACCCATATTTCAAAAAATTAGCCGTTGCTCGTATTCATGAAAAAGTACGCAACCAGCGTTTAGACTGACACCATTTAAACTTACACCATAAAGTCACGCATAAACTGATTTGCGAAAACCAAGCTACCAGTCATGTGATTGAATATTTAGGTGTAAAAAACATGGTAAAGAACCATAAAAAGCAAGCATTAGCTGATGCACTAGGACTTAGTGTTGTATAAAGAGTTCCCTCATGCCGATACCATTCAGCGATGGTGGCATGACGAAAGGTAACAATTCAATCTAGGTTGGGATTGTTATGGGTCGCAAAGATTCCCCCACCATAACCGCTAGGTTTGGTGGTGGGAGTATGTCAATCAGTCAGTAACGTTGTCTGCGTTGAGTTGAAGAGCCAATGCCAAGCTGTTCACGATATTTGGCAACGGTACGCCTTGCAATGTCGATGCCTTGCTCAAGCAGATAATCGGTGATGGCATTATCGGATAGGGGTTTTTTTGGGTTTTCATCGGCTATCATCTGCTCTATCATGGCGGTGATGGCGGTTGATGATACGTCACCGTCCACGCCAGATACAGACGATGAAAAGAAGTATTTTAGCTCAAATAAACCTTGTGGGGTGAGCATAGTTTTATTGCTGGTTAAGCGTGAGACAGTGGATTCATGTAATCCCACTTCGTCAGCCACATCTTTTAAAACCAGTGGCTGCATGGCAGTCGCTCCATACAATAAAAAAGCCTGTTGGCGTTTGACAATACAACTGGCAACCTTAAGTAGATTGTTGTTGCGTTCTTCGATGCTACGGATAAATAGGCGAGCATCGCTAAAGTTTTGCTTTAAAAAAGCATTGTCATCACTGGCATCACCACGTTTGATAAGTTGGCTGTATTTTTGGTTGATGCGTAATTTGGGCAGGGTATCTGGGTTTAGTTCCACTTGCCATGTCATTTGTTGCAAGGCAAATTCATTCTCTTGATTGGGCTGAGCAGATTGGGTTGGATTGCTCAGCAATGTAACCAGCACATCAGCAATGTCATAGGTTTCTTTGATATTGGTAAGTTTGGGTTGAGACTTTCGGTAGTGTTCTCCTGGAGAGGGATTTAGGGTGCGGAGCAATTCCAAGGCTGGCTCTATGTCGCTGATGTCAAGCTGGGTTCGAATTAACAACTCGCTGATGTTGTTGGTTGCCAATAAATCAGAATGTTGCAAAATCCGTAGGGCTTCTTGGACAAAGGGAGTTTTACAGTTCATCTCATACAGTTGCAACTTTAAGCTTTCACTTAAATCTCTTGCTCCCACACCGATGGGGTCGCACTCTTGAATGGTGGTCAGCACCGATTCAATGTCTGACTTGCTGATGGCGTTATCCAACTGATAAAACTGACACACGGTTTGAAAACTTTGGTACAACCCTTCAATGTCCAACTCAATAAAACCATCATCATTCATTGCATCAATCAAATAATCTGCAATTAACAGCTCTATTTCATTGAGTTCTTCATTTAACTGTAATTGCCATCGCACATGGTCTTGAATGCTACTTTGGGTTTGTCCTTCGTGGTCATCGTAATCGCTGGTGTCAGGCGATGCTAAGACAGTGCTGTCCTGGCTAAAGATGTTGTCCCAATCGGTATCGATGGCAGTATCGTCCAGCCCACTTTGTGACAGTTTGTCAAAGCTGTCTTCATTGTCATAGTCATTGTCATAGTCACCATCGTCATCAGTCATGCTGTCTGTGGGGGGCAATTCTGTTTTATTTGTCCATTCAAGGCTATCTGTTCGCTCAGGGCTGTTTTCTGCTTGCTCAGGGCTGTCCCCTACTCGTTCAAGAAAGGGATTGCATTCTAATTGGGTTGCCACTTCCTGCTCAAGCTCTAGACTTGACAGTTGCAAGATGCGAATGGCTTGTTGCATCTGTGATGTTAGTTTTTGGGAAGTCCCCAGTTTAAGGTTCGCCCCCAAACCATATGAAAAACTCATAATGATTAAAAACTCTGGTTGATGGTGATGTTGTTTGTTTTATTAATAACAATCAATATGATAAAGGATACTACATTATAGATAAATTGGGCAAAATTCTTTGGAATAACTGGTATGATATGGTGATGTGCTGGTGTGGTCTGTGAAAAATAAAGACCATCATGTGAGTGGTGGTCAGTTAAATGACACATCAGTTAAATCATACGTCAGTTAAGGGTAACACCATGACCAAGCCCATGATTGCCTGCATCGGCATGAATTCACAAGCCGATTGTGATGCCAATTTACAAATCGCTGCCACCGCCATTGATGTTGCTAAAGGGCAAGGGGCAGAGTTGGTGGTACTGCCTGAGAATGTTGCCAGTATGGGCAGACAGCATGCCACAGCACAACGCTTTGATGAACTTAGTTCCCACTTTGCTCATCTTGCCAGCAAGCATCAGTTGTATGTGTTGGCAGGGACATTGCCTTGCCCTTATCGCCCAGATGGCAGTGTCATCAATGATGGGCGACTTCGACAAGCCAGCTTGCTGTTTGCCCCTGATGGCAGTCAAGTGGCTCGCTATGATAAAATTCATCTGTTCCGTGCCACAGTGGCAGACAACCAAGGTGGCTATGATGAAGCTCAAACCTTTGAAGCAGGCACTCAAACTGTCACCGCTCATCTTGAGCTGGACCATACGACAGTCATGCTGGGCATGATGGTGTGTTTTGATTTGCGTTTTCCTGCATTGGCACAACGGCTACGACAGTCAGGGGCGAACCTTTTATCTGCGCCCAGTGCCTTTACTTATCAGACAGGAGAAGTTTATTGGCGGTTATTATTACAAGCTCGTGCCATTGACAGTCAATGTTTGGTTATTGGCTCAGCACAAGGGGGCAAACACATCATACCAACACCCATTAACGACACTCAACACCATCTGACAGACATTGACACCAACATGAGCACAACCACGTGTTCAACCATTCGCCATACTTGGGGGCACAGCACCATCACTGACAGCCGTGGTCAAATATTGACAATGGACAACACGTCTTTTGATGATTGGCAAAATGGTGAAAACAGCCATCATAAACGAGATTTTAGTGTGATTACTGCTGTTTTCGATGATGAACAACAACACCAAAATAGGGTAGATTTACCCATTTTTGAGTGTCATCGCTTGGCATAAGACATTTGGCATAAGAACCACAGTCAGATAAAATTTTGCCAGTAAACAACGTTGTCAGTGGCAACCTTCATCAGTCAAAAACAGTCATCAATAAAAAACAGTGCCATACTCTTAATATTCCTATGGACATTATCATGACAGCTCACATGTCTTTATACGAGTTATTAAAAAGCAATGTGGTGTTTCAAAATTTAGACCGATATCAGTTCGGTATTTTGGAGCAGTATTTGACCTTTCGAGGCATAGAAGCAGGTGAATATCTGTTTTTTGAAGGTGAGGTGGGTGATTATGTGGCGTTCGTGGTGGCGGGGAGCATCGAGATATTCAAACAATTACCAGACAAACAAGTGATGTTGGTAACGCTAAAACCTGGGGACGGTATCGGTGAAATGGCATTAATTGATGATTTGTCTCGTTCGGCGTCTGCTAAGGCCAGCCAAAGAACAGGTTTAATCGTGTTGCCCAAACGTGATTTTGAACGCATCTTGATTGACCACCCCAGAATTGGCATCAAAATTTTAAAGGCATTGGCGTCCATGCTCAGTCTTAAACTGCGTCACACCAATGAGGAACTGTCAGCAATGCGTGGCAGTGAGTTAAGTGGCAATGAGTCATCTACTTAGATTGCTTAGATGAATATGGATTTAGGTGAATATAAACACGTTGGCTTATGATTTTGCTGTGATGCGAACAGCCCTTGGGTGGGTTGTGTCATAGATTTGAGTAAGCTTAACAAAATCGACTTGCGTATAAATTTGCGTGGTGCTGACATCGGCATGCCCCAGCATCTCTTGTACTGCTCGTAAATCACCACTTTCTGATAACATATGTGATGCAAAACAGTGTCTAAGCAAGTGTGGATATAGATTTTGGTCAATGCCAGCACGAGTTGCCCAAACTTTTAAGCGTTGTTGCACACTGCGAGTGCTAAGCCGTCTGCCCCGTTGCTCACTGATGAATAATGCCATGTCTGCATTTTTTGCCCAAAGACAACGCTGGGGCAGATAGCGATGAATGGCATCAACACTGCCACTGGTCATGGGAACAAGTCGACGCTTTTTCCCTTTACCAAATACCCTAACCACTTTTTGCACCAAATCAACGTCATTAATATCCAAAGCAACCAACTCCCCCACTCGCAATCCACTGCCATAAAGTAGCTCAAACATCGCCCTATCTCGCCTCCATAAGCAAGCTTGCTTGGCATCTTCTGGCATGGCTTGGTCTAATAATTGACTGAGTAAATCAACATCAGCAATGGTTGGTAAATTGCGGACTTGGTTTTTGAGCTGATGCCCTGTGGTGGGGTTGATGGTGGCATGCCCCATATCAATCAACCAAGCATAAAAATGGCGAATGGCAGACAATTCATGTTGCATGCTTATTGGCTTGATGCCATGGTACTCCCTGCGTTCGCTGATAAAATAAGTCAGCAGTCGCTTGTCGCATTGATTAAACTGTCGTTGTCGTTTATGCAAAAATACCAACAAATTCATCACTGCCCTGCGATAAGCGTCTAATGTGTGGTGTGAGTAGTTTTGTTGTAATAATTTTTCAAGCCAAGCAGACACCAGCTGAATCTGATTGGCTGGCAACTGCTCAACTGGCATGTCTATGACCATGGTCTGGCGTTGATTTTGGCGTTGATTGTCGCCATTGATTTTGGCGTTAATTTTTGGCATAAGCATCGGCATCATCAGTCATCACAAGTCATTATCCCTAACGTCATCATTATCACTGTCATCAGTGTATGGTTTATTCACCTTAATGCCTGCTTGTGCCATTAAACCATCTGGGCTAAACACCCCTTCATAGACAAAAGCAGTCGGTCCTGTCATCATCATGTTATAACCTGGTTGCCATTTGACCAGCATACTGCCCCCGTATAATTGAGCTCGAATGTCTTCACCTTCATCTAACCAGCCTTCATTGATGCCAACTGCCACAGCAGCACACGCCCCTGTACCACAAGCTTGAGTTTCACCCACCCCACGTTCATAAACACGCAAGCGAATGTGCCGTTGGTTCATGATTTGCATAAAACCGACATTAACCCGCTCGGGAAAGGCTTCATGTGCTTCGATGGCTTTACCCAGCCTTTCAACATCAGCGGTCAACACATCATCAGTTTTGATGACAGCGTGGGGATTGCCCATGTTGGCAACATACAACTGCACAGGAGTGCCGTTGACATTGAGACGGTAGGTATTTTGGATTTTGGTGATGGCTTTTGGGGCAAAAGGAACATCAGCAGGCTTAAACTTGGGCTTACCCATATCGACTTGCACCCAACCATAGCGGTCGGTGGTTAATGTTAAGATGCCACTGACCGTTTCAACTCTTAAGCGTTGCTTAAAGGTAAGTTTGCGTGCTTGCACAAAGCGAGCAAAACATCTTGCCCCATTGCCACATTGTTGTACTTCTGAGCCGTCTTGGTTAAAAATACGATAACGAAAGTCCACATCCGGTCTGGTTGGTGGTTCAACCACCAATAATTGGTCAAATCCGATGCCAAAGTGGCGGTCGCCCAGTAATTTAATGAGTGGCGTGGTTAAATCCAAACGCTGAGTCACCAAATCGATGACCATAAAGTCATTGCCCAGTCCGTGCATTTTGGTAAATTCTATTAACATGATAATTCCTTTGGTTTTGTTTTGTGATTATCTTATCACGTCAACCGATAGCTTGCCATGATGGCTAAAAAATGATGGCTAAAAAAATCAGACAAAAAATCCAAAGCTTGCAATCGACAGCTTTGGATAAAAAATTAAAAAAAAAGAATGTGCTGATTGGGTCAAACGTTCATCAATGACTCGGTGGCAAATAAGTCTTCAATGCGTTCTCTGGCTCGAATTTGTTGCATTTTATCACCACAGACCATGACCTCACATGCTCTAGGGCGAGTGTTGTAGTTGCTGGACATGACAAAACCATACGCCCCTGCCCCTGTCATCGCAAGCAGTTGTTGCTCTTTTAAGTCAAGCAAGCGTGCCTTTGCCAAAAAGTCGCCTGTCTCGCATATCGCTCCTACGATGTCCCAAGCTGTCTTTGGCACAGATTGACTGATTGGTTCGTCTGATTGTTTGGCAAGCATCACAGGAATGACTGCCATTTCTGCTTCATATAAAGCAGGGCGGATTAAGTCATTCATGGCAGCATCAACAATGGCAAAGTTTTTGCTGTCATTGTCCAAAGACAGACTGGGTTTGAGTACATCAACATGAGTCAACAGCACACCAGCATTAGCAACAATGCTACGCCCCGGCTCTAAAAACAGTGTTATTGGTTTTTTAGCATTATCTAACAACTTTTTAAGCTGA
Source organism: Lwoffella lincolnii (assembly GCF_037201985.1). Taxonomy (NCBI): domain Bacteria; kingdom Pseudomonadati; phylum Pseudomonadota; class Gammaproteobacteria; order Moraxellales; family Moraxellaceae; genus Lwoffella; species Lwoffella lincolnii. The sequence goes on from NZ_CP147511.1 coordinate 1,447,254, forward strand.
TTTGTAACAGCAACAGCAAAGTCTGCAACCGCATCAACCGACTCATCAATATACTGCACACCAAGCCCACCACCAATATCAATGTGAGCAAACTCAATGCCTGCACCGTTTAATTTCTCAATCAAATCAATCAGCTTATCCAACGCATGCAAAAATGGCTCAGTCTCAGTCAGCTGTGAACCGATGTGGCAGTCGATGCCTACGATGTTAAGATTTGGCAGGGCTTGAGCTTGTTGGTACACCGCCAATGCCTGATTATGAGCAATGCCAAATTTATTTTGCTTAAGCCCTGTTGAAATATAAGGGTGCGTACCTGCATCCACATTGGGGTTAATGCGTAAGGAGATGGGTGCTTTTACTTGCATCTGCCCTGCCACACGGTCAATCAATTCAAGCTCACTGACCGACTCAACATTAAAACAACCAATGCCTTTTTCTAACGCATAACGAATGTCACAAGCGGTCTTACCAACGCCTGAATACACCACTTTTGACGCATCACCACCTGCCGCCAACACCCGCATCAACTCACCCACCGACACAATATCAAAGCCACTGCCCAACTCACTTAGCACACCAAGCACTGCTAAGTTGGAGTTGGCTTTAACCGCATAACAAACTTGAGCAGGCACGCCTAAGTCTGCAAACGCATTGGCATACGCCAAATAAGCTTGCTTGATGGCGGTATGACTATACACATAACAAGGCGTGGCAAACTTCTTTGCCACATCGGATAATGACACTTCTTCAACATAAAGTTGTTCAGAAGCAAGTTGTTCAAAAGCAAAGGATTCATGGTCAATTTGCGATTGATGGTCTAAATGTTGACAAGGTCGATAAGAAAGATAAGGCAAACAATCAACCAACGCATGTGGATTGATGTAGCACCCCATGTCCGTATCATACCGAATGGCAGACCTATCAGCAGACAGCTCAGACAACTTATCGAACGAATGGGAAGAAACAACAGACGAAACAACAGACATAGACATTCCAACAAAATAGCCAAAACCAAACTAAATAACACCCAAGGAGAACTTAAAACGCTTGGTCAGGATTATCACTGATGACTTGCTCTTCTACTGAGCCTGTGCCTGTCATGGTGTCAGCCGTTGGCTCACCAGTCTGTGTTTCTTCTGACATCTCTTCGGTTGGGTCAACGGTTATCACATCTTCTGTTGCATGTTCAGCCAAATGCTCATTGGCATCATCGGTACTGGCAACCACTTCTGAACCTGTGGTGCTGTCCGTATTGGTATCGGTGGATTGACCACTTTGATTGCAACCAACCAAACATGAAGCAGCCAAAAATACCGCAACCGAAGTGGTGCTGACAAGGGCTTTATTGACATTAAAAACAGATAAAATACGCATAACATTACCTTAGTATGAATAAAGGGCAAAAGGGTTACTATTTTAACATGACCTTAAGTTAAAAAAAGTGATTTTGCGTAAGTAAAACCAATCGCAAATTAAATCAATCACATGTTAAATCCAATCAATATGCCTGCATTGGATTATCCTGCAATAGATGCAAATTGGTTGGGTCTGTGGACAGTTGGTGATGTTTATCATCAGCTTGCTTGCTGATAACGTCTGCCATGTTATCCGTGGTTTGCTTGTCTGCTAATGGCCGAGTTAATAAAAAACGGTCGTCAGCATCACCCTTGGCGGTGCCTGGCAAATACAAATCACCCTTTTGACCACACGCTGATAATTGCCCCATGACAACCAACAACAAAATGGTTAGGACAGATTTCGAGATATTCATATCAATGCTCTCTGTTATATCCATGTTTTTGTATCAATGTTCTTGTATTAATGCTCTCTTAGGATAAGAACATGCCTGTATTGTGGTGGTTTAAAATATGCTTAATATGCTTAATATGTTGTCGCTTAATACCGTCATCTTAATGTCTTAACATTCTAATATCTTAACTTAGGGCTATTTAGGATTGATTTTAACACAGTATTGCTCAGTCAATCATTTGATGGGTTTTGCTTTATGGGTTTATCTTTTATGCAATGGGTTAAGCCTTTCATGCTTTTGTTTACCCTTTTAACCGCAAACAACGGTATAATAAGCCCCTATTTTTGCGACTTGTTTTTGTGACTTGCGTTTGTTAATACTTGGTCTGCTTGTTTATTTCTTAACATTTCATTCATATTCATAGGAATTTGATTTATGACAATCATGATAAACCCCACTTTGGTATTAAACTGTGGTTCTTCTTCTATCAAATACGCCTTAATCAGTGAAGACAATCAAAGTCGCATCACAGGCTTGGCAGAAGGATTGGGAACACCATTGGCACAACTTAAACACACCAACACTGATGGTGATAAACAGTTGTTTAAACTCAATGGGGCTGACCACAAGCAAGCCCTGACAGAGATTTTACAGTTGTTAAAAGAGCATCAACCTGTGGCGGTTGGGCATCGGGTGGTTCATGGAGGGCGTCAATTTTCATCGGCCGTTAAGATTGATGAGCATACGTTATCAGAAATCAAACAGTTGACCGTATTAGCCCCATTACACAATCCTGCCAATGCTTTGGGCATCGAAGCGGTCAACACCCTTTATCCTAATTTGCCACAGGTGGCGGTGTTTGATACTGCCTTTCACCAAAGTATGCCTGATGTGGCGTTTCGTTATGCCATTCCCAAAGAGCTGTATGAAGAATATGGCATTCGCCGTTATGGCTTTCATGGCACATCACACGCCTATGTGTCGCATCGAGCCAGCAAGCTTAGCAACACACCAGCCCCACACGGTTGGCTAACTGCCCATTTAGGCAATGGTTGTTCAGCAGCAGCGATTTATGATGGCAAAAGCTTGGACACCAGCATGGGACTAACCCCACTTGAGGGCTTGATGATGGGTACAAGAAGTGGTGATGTTGACCCAAGTTTACACGCTCACTTGCACCGAACTCGAGGCATGAGCATTGAAGAGATTGATACTTTATTGAACAAACAAAGTGGCGTGCTGGGGGTGTCTGGCATCTCCAACGACATGCGCACCATTGAAGAAGCGGCGGCTGATGGCAATGCCAATGCCAAGCTGGCACTTGCCATGTTTGAATATCGAGTGGGTAAATATCTGGCGGCATTAAGCTGTGCTGTGCCAACGCTGACAGGCATTATCTTTACAGGTGGTATTGGTGAGAATGCTGCTGAGACTCGTGCCAATATTTTGGCGGTGATGCGTCATTTTGGCATTCACATTGACGCTGATAAAAATGCCAAGCTTATCCGTGGCGGTGAAGGCAGTTTTCACCACCCTGACAGTCGGCTTGAACTTTGGGTTATTCCCACCGATGAAGAGTATCAAATTGCCATGGAAACCCGTGAGGTGATTGGCAAGTAGCTTGGTCGGTCTTATTTTGGCTAATCTTATCTTGGTTAATCTGATAAAGAATTTACCCATTATTATTCTATATCATGATTGTTTTGTATCATGATTGTTTTGTATCACATTCATAAAAAGGGCAATTTATGCAAACCATTTTACTGATACCCACTCAAAGAGGCATTGGTCTGACATCTGCCAGTTTGGGCTTAATCAAAGCGTTAGACTACTCTGGCATTAAGGCAGGCTTTATGAAGCCATTTTTGCAGACTGATGATGACTCTAAACACAATTTAAATGCGTCTGGGGCGTTGGCGGAAAAAGCCTTTGGCATCAAATCCCCCAAGCCGATTAACCGTCATCGCATGGAGCGCATGATTGGCGATGGTCATTTAGATGATTTGATGGAAGAAGTGGTGGCAGGGCATCAAAACCTAAAAGATGACTATGACGTGATGGTGTGCGAAGGCTTAGTGCCGTCTGCTGATGCGTCTTATGCGGTCAGTGTCAATCATGCTTTAGCAAATGCTTTAGATGCTCACATCGTTTTGGTCAGTACTGCCGACTTACAAAACCCTGAAGCACTGGCATACAAGTTGGACGTACACGCCACCGAATTTGGTGGTCTGGCAAGTTCACGCACTTTGGGTTGTATTTTAATGCGAGTACAAAATGTGCCAAACGTCTTTGAAAATCAACCTGTCGCCCCAGGGCAAGCCAATATTGACTTAGATGATGCGTTTATCAAGGCAGTCAAAAAACTCTCCCCTGCATTTGCCACCGATAAGTTCCATCTATTAGGGGTTGTGCCATTTTCTAATAGTTTGTCTGTGCCAAGAACATGGGACATCGGTCGAGAGCTTGGGGCGTATTGGATAAATAAAGGCGAAGCCAAATCTCGCCGAGTGAATCGCACCACTTTGACTGCCCAAACGGTTGCCAACATTGGGCAGGTGTTTAGCCGTGGTAGCTTGATTGTCGCTCCTGGTGACCGAGACGACATCTTACTGGCGACTGCCTTAGCTTCAATGAATGGTGTGCCAATGGCAGGCATCATCTTAACAGGGGGCATCACGCCCAACAGCACCATCATCGACTTGTGTCGCCCTGCTTTAAAGACGGGCATGCCTGTGATGAGCGTTAAGACCAACAGTTATGATACGGTTCAACGTTTAAGCAATATCAGCAATGAAATCCCTGAAGATGACATTGACCGTGCCAGTGAAGTGGCTCGCTTTGTTGCCGCTCATTTAGATTTAGATTGGCTAAAAGATTACTTTAGTCGTGGACATGTTCCAAGATTATCACCGTCTGCGTTTCGTCATTTGGTGGTTAAAAAAGCCCAACAAACCAAAATGCGCATCGTCTTACCAGAAGGAGCAGAGCCACGCACAGTAGAAGCTGCCAGTATTTGCCAGAGCCGTGGCATTGCCAACTGTGTGCTGTTGGCAACCCAAGAAGAAGTGGAAGAAGTTGCCAAAAACCAAGGCATCGAGTTACCCGAAGGCATTGAAATCATTGACCCTGCCAGCATCGCCAACAACTATGTCGATGCCATGGTTGAGCGACGCAAAGGTAAACTGACCGAGCCAATGGCAGCAAGTCAACTTAAAGACACCGTGGTGTTAGGGACGATGATGTTATATCAAGGTGAAGTAGATGGGTTGGTATCAGGAGCGGTACATACCACCGCCAATACCGTGCGTCCTGCTTTTCAGCTGATTAAAACCTCACCAGATTATTCGCTGGTATCATCGGTATTTTTTATGCTATTGCCTGAGCAAGTCGTGGTGTATGGTGATTGTGCCATCAACCCCAACCCCAACGCCGAAGAGCTGGCAGAAATTGCCATTCAATCCGCCGCCTCTGCCAAAGCATTTGGCATTGAACCAAAAGTGGCGATGATAAGCTATTCAACTGGCACATCAGGCACTGGCGATGATGTGGAAAAAGTCAAAAAAGCCACCGAAATTGTGCGTAAACGAGTCCCTGACTTGTTGGTAGACGGCCCCTTACAATACGATGCCGCCTCTGTTATGAGCGTGGGCAAGAAAAAAGCACCCAACTCACCTGTGGCAGGGCAAGCCAATGTGTTTATATTCCCCGACCTAAACACAGGCAACACCACTTATAAAGCAGTACAACGAAGTGCCAACGTCATCAGTGTCGGACCCATGTTGCAAGGCTTAAACAAACCTGTCAATGACTTATCTCGTGGGGCATTGGTTGATGACATTGTCTATACCATTGCCTTGACTGCCATTCAAGCCAACAGCTCAAACGTATGATAAGCAATAAAATAACAAGTAATCGCTGAAGCAATTTGTTAAAATGCTTGTCATACTTGTGAAAATGCGTGTATGCCATGCTCGTGTATGCCTGTTTCTTGTATGCCATGTTGATGTAATCATGCGGAGTAGCCATGTCTGGATTTGATAAACCTGACAAAGACGCACAGCTTGCCTTGCTCATCGATGCTGATAATGCGTCAACGGAGCATTTAGACCGCCTGATGTCAGAAATCGCTGCCATTGGGCGAGCCAGTGTTCGCCGTGTCTATGGTGACTGGACAAAACCACAACTGGGTAGCTGGAAGGGAAGATTGCTTAACTACTCACTACAGCCCATTCAGCAGTTCGCCTACACCACAGGCAAAAATGCCACCGACTCTGCTCTTATCATTGATGCCATGGATTTGCTATATACAGGGCGGTTTGATGGCTTTTGTTTGGTTACATCTGACAGTGACTACACACGACTGGCTCAGCGTATGCGAGAGCAAGGTTTGCAGGTATTTGGCTTTGGCAATCGCAGTACGCCAAAAGCCTTTATGCAAGCGTGTGATAAGTTCACTTATCTTGAGATGTTTGACAACAACAAAGAGATGCCTAAGGTGGATTTTTATGACTCAGCGGACATGTTGTTCTCTATGGACAGCAATCAGTTTAAGCCTGTAGATGTGGCAATCACACTGGTCAAACTTGCCATTGCCAGCATGGCAGATGACCAAGGGTGGGCAAACATCGCCCCTGTCAAAAACTACATCTTAAAGGTTGAGCCAGACTTTGACTCTCGTCTGTTTCATTATGATAAATTTAGCGACTTTTTGCGGGCGTATCCCAGATATTTTGAGTTAGAAGAACGCTATCCCAATGACAATCAACATAAAGTCATCTTTGTGCGTAACCGAATTTTAGAAGCTCGCTAAACCGATTTTGGTTAAACCAATATTAGCCAAACTGATTTTATTTCACCCAAATTATTTCTGTTATCAAGGTAACCCAACACAATGACGCAATCGATAAGCCAACAAACACAACAACCTCAATCAACCGAACAACAAATCCAAACCCATATTGACGCTTGTCTAAAGCTTGTTACCGACGCATTAGATGATGTCAAAGCCAAAAACATCACCGTGCTGGACGTCACCAATTTGACCGATGTTGCCGACCGTATGGTCATCGCCGAAGGCACATCAAAACGCCATGTGCAAGCCCTTGCTGACCATGTGTCTGTTACCGCCAAACACGCAGGCTATCTGCCATTGGGGCGTGAAGGTGAAAAAGAAAGCGACTGGACTTTGGTGGACTTAGGTTCTGTGGTGGTGCATGTGATGATGCCCCAAGCTCGTGAATTTTATGATTTAGAAGGCTTATGGTCATCACCAGAACAGCTTGCCCAGCTTACCCAACCTATTCACGACAAACGCTCATATGAAAATCGATGACCAGTCTCCACTCAACCAGTCTCCACTCAACAAGCTGACCCGACTGACCCAATATGAACCATACTGATATGGGTCTGTTTTTTTAACCGATATTTTTTAACCGATATTTTTTAACCAATGTTTATTGCAGTTTAACTTAAAGGGCTTTGAAAGAGAAATTACTGTTTTGTCAGGCACGCCAGAGAATGCTGAAAAAATCAACGACATCATCAAGCGACTTGGTTCAGAACACCCTGATGATTGGTTGCCAGTCTTTTATGAAGAAAATGGTTATCGTGGTAGATAGAGTTGCTTATTTTAACCCTGCGGCAGCTGCCACATTTTCCTAACTAAGGAGTAATTTATGAAAGTAAATTTTACCAAAAAAGCAACGGCGGCAATTTTGTCATTGTCCCTAATCGCCCCTGTTGGGGTGGTTATGACCTCAACCATAGCTCACGCCATTACGGTATTTGACTCTGCTGTTTTTGCTCGTCAGCTATAACAGCTTAACGAGGCAAAAAGACAGTATGACCAAGCAAAAGCTACTTATGACCAATTCAGAGGTAGCCGTGATATTGGTGTATTGTTTAATCAATACGGCAGTCAAATGCCAAAAGAAATGCAAGATATGTACAAAGACTACCAGTCAGGTAACTGGGCGGGTCTTGCAGACAAGGTGGCTCGCTTAGAAAAAAGCCAGCAACTGACAGGCACACAAAAAGAGCAACTGTCTCAAATCGCCAATCAAACCAAAATGCAAGCACTTGGCAATAAGGCTGTTTTAGATGATATGTTTGCCAAGAGCAACCAGCGTTTTGCTCAAATTCAGCGTATGGCAAATTCCATTGACCTACAAAAAGACCCCAAAGCCGCTGCCGACCTATTAAACCGCATTCAGGTAGAAATTGCAATGATTCAGCTACAAAGCAACCAACTTCAAATGATGAATATGCTTATGCAGGCTGAGAAAGATATGCAGGAGCAAAGAGCGAAAGAACGGTCAATGAGATTTAATAGCAATGGCTCAGGAAATGCCGTTCAAAAGTGGCAGTAATTGTATTGATTAAGTGGTAAAATGTTTGTGTGCAGGGCTTATGTGTTATGGGTCTTGCACACAAATAATCAATCAATTTACACTTGGGGTCTTTTTATGAAAAGTTTAGTTATTTTTGTGTTAGTTTCTTTGACTGTTTCTTTATCTGCTTGTGGAGAAAAGAAAGCGGATTATACTGTTGATGAACTTTACCAAAACAAAGAATTGAGAAGAGAACTATTGACTACCTGTAAAGAAAAATTGTCTCAAATTGGTAATTATGAAAAGTTGGTTAAAGATGAGCCAAATTGTGGTGTTGCACAGGCAGCAGAGGAAAGATACTCAAAAGAATTTAATAGTAATAGTCCTGATAAGCAGGTTCAAAAGTGGAATTAGAAAATGGCTGAATATACTGGCGAAGGTTCTGGTTTTTTAAGTGTTAGTTTTGAAAAGGTAAACAGCTCTTTGGCGAGTTTTGCCAGTAGTTATTCTGACATTATCGCCAATGAAATTGCTCCATTGGTCGCTCTTGGTCTTACACTAACTTTTATTACATTGGGTGTTTTAGTGACCATGAATGATGTATCTAATCCCTGCTAGGTTTGTTGCCGATAATACCACTCAATATGTCTATCAAACCCCACCTTTAACAAACTGGCAATGATACGCCCTGTCAGTCCCCACACAGTTTCACCATCTACTTGCCAACATGGGGTAACCAGTTTCATACTCTGCCCTGCCACTTGTGTGATTAAATGATAATCTACCGTCGGTGCATGACGCAGATACTGCCAGTCTGCCCAAAATATCCGCTCAATCTCACCCTGCTCTGCTTGCAATGATAAATTTGGCGGAATAACCGCCACAATCGGACGCACGACCAACCCTGATTTGGACGTTTGGGTGGGCAGTTGTCCCAACAATCGCACCCCAGTTGGGTCAAGATTCACTTCTTCTAAGCTCTCTCGTAAGGCGGTAACGATGTTATTGGTGTCAGCAGGTTCGTATTTACCCCCAGCAAAGGCAATTTCACCAGCATGAGCGGTGATGTGTGATGCCCTTTTGGTCAGCAACAACATGGGGTGCCTCTCATTGGTCAGTGCCACCAACACACTGGCATGAGCAATGGGCGTTTGTATCAAGTCATCGATGGTTTGTGAATGACGGGTTTGTGAATGACGGGTTTGCAAGTCATTGGCAATGCCTTGAGCGTTGGCAAAGCGTAACCGATGCAACAGTTGACGTAAGTCGGCATGATTTAAATCATGGGCTTGAGCCATTTGTAGGGGTAATGTGTTCCATGTTGGATAAGACGTGATATGATGGCTGTTCATGATGTTATGTGGGTATGGTGGCGGTGGCAATGTGTGGCATATGATAATAATGTAACTGTTCTATTGTCGACAACTGCTCTATTATTAATCACTGCTCTATGAACTGCATAATCAGTAAAATATTTTTCTATTTGTTGGAGTTTTTTATGTCATTTTGCCAAAACTGTGGTCATCATGCCAAACATCAAATACCACAAGGCGACAATCGCCCACGACTGGTTTGCTCTTATTGTGGGCATATTCATTATGACAATCCTAAGATTATCTGCGGTGCGTTGGTGGTGCATGACGATAAAGTGTTGTTATGTCAAAGAGCCATTGAACCACAATACGGCTTGTGGACATTGCCAGCAGGATTTATGGAAATTGGCGAAACCACGGCTCAAGGGGCATTAAGAGAGACCCTTGAAGAAGCCGATGCCATTGCCATCAATCCCATGCTGTATTGCTTATATGACATTCCCAAGATTGGTCAGGTGTATGTGCTGTATTTGGCACAGTTGCAACATGGTCAGTTTGGGGTGGGCAGTGAGAGTCTACAATGTGGGTTGTTTGCTGAAACTGACATTCCTTGGGATAAACTGGCTTTTGAAGCGGTTAGACGCACCTTGCGTCATTATTTTGCTGACCGCCGTGCTTATTCTCAACAGATGTCATCAGCACCACCGCTACATCATGAACGCATAGACAAAGAGATGATGAAGTGATAAAGACATTCAACATGCCATCGTCATCAACAAAACCCTACTTGATAGACACCAAATATTAACTTGACAAACACAAAAACATCAAAATTTATCAGGGATTTTATGTTGAAAATGCCCCCTAAACACACAATATAGGACATCAAGTAAGGCCATACCAAACTTAAAGCCATATTGAACACAAAAACCATATTGAATAAAAAGGACAACAACATGAGATTTGATAAATTTACCCAAAAATTGCAAAAAACCGTCCAAAACGCACAAAGTCTGGCGGTTGGGCATGACCATACCAGCATTGATGCGGTGCATTTATTGGCAGTTTTATCACAAGATGAGTCCATTATGTCGCTTTTACAGCAAGCAGGAGGCGACATTAACAAGCTACAACAGGGCATCAAAAAAGCACTGGAACATCAAGCCACTTTAACCAACCCCACAGGTGAAGTTAATTTTAACCAAAATACCATTAAAGTACTCAACTTAGCTGACCGTTTTGCCCAAAAAATGGGCGATGAGTTCATCGCCACAGAATGGCTATTATTGGCATTGGCAGAACACAGTGACAGTCAAAAAATCTTACAATCAGCAGGCGTGGACACCACTCAATTAAACCAAGTCATACAAACCGTGCGAGGAGGTCAAACCGTGAACACTCAAAATGCCGAAGACCAACGAGATGCCTTAAATAAATACACCATCAACCTGACCGAGCGAGCAGAACAAGGCAAGCTAGACCCTGTCATCGGACGAGATGAAGAGATACGCCGTACCATTCAAGTGCTGTCACGCCGTACTAAAAATAACCCCGTGTTGATAGGTGAACCGGGGGTAGGTAAAACCGCCATTGTTGAAGGCTTAGCACTCAAAATTGTCAATGGTGACGTACCAGAAGGCATGCGTCATAAGCAAGTGTTATCACTGGATTTGGGGGCTTTAATCGCTGGGGCAAAATATCGGGGTGAATTTGAAGAACGCCTAAAAGCAGTACTCAGTGACCTTGCCAAACAAGAAGGCAACATCATCTTATTTATCGATGAGCTGCATACCTTAGTGGGGGCAGGCAAGTCAGATGGGGCAATGGACGCTGGCAACATGCTCAAACCTGCATTGGCTCGGGGTGAATTGCACTGTGTGGGGGCAACAACACTGGACGAATACCGTCAGTACATCGAAAAAGATGCCGCCCTTGAGCGTCGCTTTCAAAAAGTACTGGTGAATGAGCCATCGGTAGAAAACACCATCGCCATCTTACGAGGGCTAAAAGAACGTTATGAACTGCATCATGGTGTGGATATCCAAGACAGTGCCATCATCGCCGCTGCTCGCATGAGTCACCGTTACATCACTGACCGTAATTTACCTGATAAAGCCATTGATTTGGTAGATGAAGCCGCCAGTCGTCTGCGTATGGAAATGGACAGCAAACCTGAAGCTTTAGATAAGTTAGACAGTCGTCTTATCCAGTTAAAGATGCAACGTGAATCGCTCAAAGGCGAAGATGATGATGGGGCAAAATCACAAGTCAAACTCTTGGATAATGAAATTGAAGGGTTACAAAAGCAATATGCTGACCTAAATGAAATTTGGCAAGCTGAAAAAGCCTTGGTCAAAGGCAGTCAACAGCTCAAAGATGAGCTGGATAAAGCACGCATTGCCTATGATAAAGCCAGTCGTGAAGGTGACTATGAAACCATGAGCAAACTGCAATACGAGACCATTCCACAACTAGAAAAACGCATCAGCGAATCAGATTTAGCACAACAGCATGATAAGTCAGGCAACATGGGCAACACCAAACTGCTTCGTAACAAAGTTACCGACAATGAAATTGCTGAAGTGGTCTCTGCCGCCACAGGAATCCCTGTCAATAAAATGCAACAAGGTGAACGAGAAAAAATGCTCAACATGGAGAGCAAACTTCACGAACGGGTCATCGGACAAGATGAAGCCATCAAAGCGGTTGCTAATGCGGTGCGACGTAGCCGAGCAGGACTGGCTGACCCCAATAAGCCCTTTGGTTCGTTTTTATTTTTAGGGCCAACAGGTGTGGGCAAAACCGAGCTGACCAAATCGCTTGCTAATTTCTTATTTGATGATGAAAATGCCATGACACGCATCGATATGAGTGAGTTTATGGAAAAGCATAGTGTCAGTCGTTTGGTGGGTGCACCTCCAGGATACATTGGCTATGAAGAAGGTGGGTTACTGACCGAAGCGGTACGCCGTAATCCTTATGGTGTGGTTCTGTTTGATGAAGTTGAAAAAGCACACCCAGATGTGTTTAACATTCTCTTACAAGTATTGGACGATGGGCGATTAACTGATTCGCATGGTCGGGTGGTGGACTTTAAAAACACTGTCATCATCATGACCAGCAATTTAGGCAGTCACAAAATCCAAGAGCATTATCATGACGATAACTCAGATGGCTCAGCTAACCAAGACAGCAACTATGAACAAATTAAATCAGCGGTGATGGAGTCGGTCAATGCCCATTTTCGTCCCGAATTTATCAACCGCATTGATGAAATCGTGGTGTTCCACCCATTGGGTCGCCATGAGATGGCAGGCATCGCACAGATACAACTGGAGCGGTTGCGTCATCGTCTAAAAGAGCGTGAGCTTAACATTGAGCTGTCTGATGATGCCATGGAGCAGTTACTCAGTGTTGGCTATGACCCTGTCTATGGAGCAAGACCGCTTAAACGAGCCATTCAACAACAGATAGAAAACCCACTGTCCCTAAAATTGCTTGCTGGTGATTTTGTGGCAGGTAACATCATCAAGGTGGGGGTGGCTGATGACCAATCTGCCATGCTAACATTCGATAAGTTAAGGTTGAATTGACACCCCACTCACTGAATAAAAGACCAACAAAATACCCCTAATGGCAAGCATCAGGGGTATTTTTTTATCTTTTTTTTACTATTTATCATTTGCCTTTATGTCGTTTGCCCTTACTCACAGCGGAAAGTGATGGCAAACTCATAGTCTTCATCACTTGCCAAACTGGCTTTACCCAAACCCAACACACTGGTGGCAATTTGCCCTGCTTTTTGAATGACTCTGTCAGTGCGTTCGTCTAACACCCCATTGTAGGTGATTTTATCCGTTAAGATGATGGGGCTTTTAATGCCACAAGTTGATTTGGCATTAGCCAGCGCCATTCGTTGTGCTTTTACCTTACTGCTACCAAAACCTGTGGTTTCATAGACTTGATTGGCACGTTGCATCACAGGCGTGGTGGGCGTGGTCTGACAGCCTGCCATCATGCCTACAGTCAAAAGCAAGGCAAGCTTAATGTGGGGAGACTTAATGTGGTGAGAATAAATCAGGCGCATAAATTTAATTCCATTCATGAATAATAATTAATAGATAACAACCAAATTGATAACAATTAAATTATAAATTGATAACAATAAATAAAGACAGTCATTTAGCCATAATTTAACCAATAATAGTTAGTGGTTAGCCATGATAACACAGTAATCAACCATAGACAGGGCATTTTTAACAACACTGATAACATCGATGACATGCAGATGATTCATAGCAAGGTAAGGACAACAGACAACATATGATGACAAAAAATGATGATGAGAAAAAGACTTTAGGCTTAAACGTGTCAGGCTTAAACGTGGTATAAAAACCAAAGTGGCATAAAAACTTTATAAAACCCCATGCAAATTAAGGCTTAATTGGTTATAATGGCTTAACAATCCATGATGTTCGTTTTGACAGAATGTTTGATAAAATAATAACCAATCCATACGACACAATGACATGACTATGGGAGTGATTATGAAAAGCTACATATTATATGATGATGGGCGTCACAAGTGCGTCGCTTTTTCAATGCCAGAAGATGACGAAAGTGTCCCATCTAATCAGTTTCTTATCCTCGATGGTCAAGAAGCTGCCTTGATTGACCCGGGTGGTGATTTGACGTTTTCACCACTGACCATACAAATCACCAAATTTTTACACATGGAACAAATAAAATACATCATCGGTTCACACCAAGACCCTGATATCATCGCTTCCATGCCACGCTGGTTATTGCACACACCACAAGCCCACTTGATTATCCCTGTGCTCTGGGAACGGTTCTTACCACATTATAACTCCAGTTTTACTAAGGGACGGTTAAAAAAAGACATCTCAGAGTTTCTCATCACCATTCCCGACACAGGTGGCAGTTATCCTTTGGGCGACAGCCACATCATTGCCATTCCTGCGCATTTCTTGCATTCTGTGGGCAATTTTCAGTTTTATGACCCTGTGAGCAAAATCTTATTTTCAGGTGATATGGGAGCTTCTTTGGTTGGGAATTCTGGGCAAGTGGTTGAGGATTTTGATGCACACATCGCACAGATGAAAGGCTTTCACACACGCTATATGAACAGTCAAATTGCCACCCGTGCATGGGCTAAATCCATACAATATTTGGACATGGAAAAAATGGTACCACAACATGGCTGTCGCTTTGATGGTCAGCCAATGATTGGGCAATTCATCAGATGGATAGCCAATTTGCCCTGCGGTGTGGATCTGATTGATGATAAAACCTATGATTTTAGTCATTTGCTATGATAAATTCGTTGCCAATAAAACATAAAAAGCAGAGCATAAAAAACAGAGTTTAAAATAAGCAAAATTCACTGACAACACACCACTTATCGCAAAACAGCTTACCCAAATTGGATAAGCTGTTTTTTTTAGTGATTAAGATTTTTAGCAATCAAAACCGCTGTTTAAATTGCTTGGGTAATTTTGCCTGAATGTCATCAAACTGTTTTTTCAGTTCTTCTTGACTGGGTAAGGCATTGGCATTGATGTCAAAGTTGGCATTGGTATTGGTATTGGCATTCATAGCTTGATTGCCACCACCAAAGAGCGGGCCACCGCCCCCCATGCCCATGCCGCTTGCCAAACCTTGCACCGCTTTCATCATTTTGCTAATTCCTTCTGGTTTTGACAACATTTTCATCATTCTTGCCATTTGTTTGTGTTGTTTTAGCAAACGATTGACATCTTGTATTTGTTTTCCTGAACCTTCGGCGATGCGACGCTTACGACTGGGGTTAATTTTATCGGGATTTTGTCGTTCAAATGGGGTCATGGAGTTGATTAACGCTTCCATTTCCTTAACCTTTTCTTCTGGTTTGGCTTCTTCAAGTGCTTTTTGAACATCTGCTCCATTCATACCAGGCATTTTATCCAAAAATCCTGCCATGCCTCCCATATTTTTCATTTGCTGAAATTGAGTTAACAAGTCTTCAAGGTCAAAATCACCGCCTTTTTGGATTTTTTTCGCCATTTTTTCGGCTTTTTCTCGATCCACTTGTCGCTCAACCTCTTCAACAAGGCTTAGCACATCACCCATGCCCAAGATGCGTTGAGCAATCCGCTCTGGGTGAAAAGGCTCAAGAGCATCTAACTTCTCACCACGCCCCAAAAACTTAATGGGTTTGCCAGTGATGGCTCGTACTGACAACGCAGCACCTCCACGAGCGTCGCCATCCGTTTTGGTTAATATGACTCCTGTCAATGGCAATGCGTCATTAAAGGCTTTAGCGGTGTTGGCGGCATCTTGCCCTGTCATTGAATCCACCACAAACAGCGTCTCTGATGGGCTGACCGATGCTGTTAATGCCTTGATTTCATTCATCATCGCATCATCAATGTGCAAACGACCTGCTGTGTCAATGATGAGAATGTCTTGGTATTGAATTTTGGCCTGTTCAATGGCGCGATTGGCAATGGTAATGGGGTCTTCATCAACACTTGATGGCACAAACTTAGCCCCAGCCTGTTCTGCCACCTGCTCAAGCTGTTTGATGGCGGCAGGGCGGTAGATGTCAGCTGACACCAGCATCACCTTTTTCTTTTGACGCTCTTGTAGATATTTGGCAAGCTTACCTGCTGTGGTGGTCTTGCCTGCCCCTTGCAAACCAGCAAGTAAATAGATGACTGGTGGCTTACCTGTCATCTCAAGTTGTTGATTGGCACTGCCCATCATTTCGGTGAGTTCATCATAAACGATTTTAACAAACGCTTGCCCTGGGGCTAGGTCTTTTAGCACCTCTTCACCAAGGGCTTGTTCTTTGACTCGTTTGACAAAATCACGAGTAACGGATAATGCCACATCGGCTTCTAACAATGCCATGCGGACTTCACGCAAGGTGTCTTTAATATTGTCTTCTGTCAGTTGTCCTGTGCCTGCAACATGACGTAGGCTAGATGATAGGCGTTCGGTTAGGGTTTCAAACATGGGCTACTACTCTACTAATGGTTATGATGAATGATGATGCGATTAACTTAAGCATGTATTGTGTATTATGTCATGTATTGTCAATGATACGAAATGATGGTTTTATCAAGGGATTGATGTCAAAGGATTGCCATCAAGCGGTTAAAACATCTCATATAAAGCATATTCCTTATGTTTTATCGCACAAGCCATTTTATCTCATCGCACAAACGACTTTATAGCATAAACTTGTTAAAAACTAAACACATCAGCAAATATCTGATGATGTTTATCATGATGTTTCTTATACCATGATGTTTCTTATGTTAAAGTTTCTTATGTTAAAATAGCCTCATTCATCTCATCAAATCACCCACCAATTGACCGAACCAATCAGCTTAAGACACATGTCATCAATCATTTTATTTAACAAGCCTTATGGCGTATTAAGCCAGTTTCGTGCTGATGACGCTAACGAGCATCAAACATTGTCTGCCTTTTTTACGGATAAATCGTTGCGTGTGGCAGGTAGGCTTGATGCCACCAGTGAAGGCTTGCTGCTGTTGACCGCAGACGGACAGATAAATAAAGTCATTACCCAACCTAAGCAAAACAAACTTGGCATGAAGACAAATGCTCTGGGCAAAACCTATTTGGTGCAAGTTGAAGGGCAAGCCACCGATAACCAGCTACATCATCTGTCTAAAGGCGTGATGCTCAAAGATGGCTTAACTCTGCCTGCAACCGCCAAACGGCTAAGTAAAGACACCCTACCCATGCGTCTATGGGATAGGTATCCACCCATTCGTCAGCGTCAAAGTGTGCCAACCAGCTGGCTGATGCTGACCATCTATGAAGGTAAAAACCGCCAAGTCAGACGCATGACCGCTCAAGTTGGCTTACCTTGCTTACGGCTTATTCGTTGGTCAGTGGCAGGGTTTGAGTTAGGGGAGCTGGCGGTTGGGCAGTTTGTCAGAGTGCATCTGAATGCCAAACGCCTAGCCCAACTTGGGCTGTCGCCAGTGATGGCTTAATGGTGGCCCAGTGATGGCTTACTGTCATGGTGGCTTAGCCAATGAATTCCCTTTTCTCTTTTAACCGTGTAACCGTGCCATCTTAAAACCGTATCATCAAGACAATTAAGCGTCTGGGTGCATTCTTACGTTCAGTTCATCAATGACTTCCACCCATACGGCATCACGATTCCACTCTTCTTGCAAAAATGCACGCTGTTTTTCTGTCCAAACTTTGGCATCTTTTAAGTTGGTGTCTTCAGCAAGCTGATTATCAGCGATAAACTGGTCAATGGCTTCATCTGAGCTGTCCAATCCTAATTGAATGAATAAATCATTTAAGGTGTAGCTTTGTTCGCCTAGCATAATAAGTTCCTTTTGTGTGTGGTTTCATTTTTTTAATTGATAAGATAAATAGCCCCAACCAGTTAAAAACCCAACCAATGACCCAAGGGTATGGATAGCTAATTAGTTGGGGCTTGATATGTCAATTGAATTAACAAGTTGCTTATTACTGATTATATGACTTAATACAATAATAAAGACATATTAACCAATAACGCTGATGCCAACACCAACTTATGGTAACAGATGGCTGACCGCATCACGCTCTTCTATCAGCTCAGTTTCGGTGGCTTTCATTTTTTGTTGCGAAAAATCAGACGACACATCTAAGCCTTCAACAATTTGCCAATCGCCGTTTTTGCAAGTACATGGGAATGAATAAATCAAGCCTTCAGTGATGCCATATTGCCCTTGTGAGTACACGCCCATAGACACCCAATCATTATCATCAGTACCCAATGCCCAGCTACGCATGTGAGCGATGGCAGCGTTGGCAGCTGATGCGGCAGAAGACGCACCACGAGCTTTAATGATGGCTGCCCCACGTTGCTGCACGTTGGGAATATAAGTGTTTTCATACCAATCACGCTCAACTTGCTCTAAAGCTGGCTTGCCATTCACGGTGGTAAAGGTCAAATCTGGATATTGTGTCGATGAATGATTGCCCCAAATAATCATTTTTTTGATGTCATTGACAGTGCTGTTGGTTTGTTCCGCCAGCTGTGCCATGCCTCGGTTGTGGTCTAGACGAGTCATGGCAGTGAAATTGCGTGGGTTTAAATCTTTAGCGTTACGCTGAGCGATTAAGGCGTTGGTGTTGGCAGGATTACCGACCACCAAAACTTTAACATCATGGCTGGCAACGTCATTTAATGCTTTACCTTGGGCTGAGAAGATGGCGGCATTGGCTTCTAGCAAATCCTTACGCTCCATGCCCGGCCCACGGGGTCTTGCACCAACCAATAACGCATAGTCAGCATCTTTAAACGCCACGTTCGCATCGTCAGTCTGCACCACACCAGCAAGCAAGGGAAACGCACAATCTTCCAGCTCCATCACCACGCCTTTTAGAGCATCAAGGGCTGGGGTAATCTCAAGCAGTTGTAAAATCACAGGCTGGTCTTTACCAAGCATCTCACCAGATGCGATGCGAAACAACATGGCATAGCTGATGTTACCAGCAGCACCAGTCACCGCAACTCGAACAGGTTGTTTTGTTTGTGTCATATTGGTTTGTGTCATCAGTAATTCCTTTAACTTATAAAAAAATAATGCTTAAAAAGCAACTGAAATGGAAATTTTAACCACGTCATAAGATAACACTTTTTCACCCATTTGATAAGTGGCATTGACCAACCACGGCAAGTTAAAAGTGCAATGTTAAAAGTGCGATATTGTGTTAAAAGTGCGATATTGATTTGTATGGTTGTACTGGGTATTTTTGTTCTGGGTGTTGGTGTATTTCGTGTTTGTGTTAAGTGTTATGGGCATTAGGCATCTGGTAGGCGTGCCATCCAAATGATTGTGAGCAAACAAATCGCACTGATGGCATAGGCAAGCCAAATCATCTCGTGAGACAATCGATAAAATAACATGGCACAGGACATCGCCATCATACCCCATGCCAAATATTTGGCATAACGAGGAATGGCTCGGCGTTCATGCCAATTTCTGATGAAAGGACCAAATGTCTTATGATTGACAAGCCACAGATGAAATTTTTGGGAACTTTTAGCAAAACAAGCCGTTGCCAGTAACACAAAGGGAGTGGTTGGCAGTACAGGCAATACAATGCCCACAATACCAATGCCCAAAAATAAAAACCCTAAGCACAAAAAAACCCCACGCACCACTTGTTGCCAAACCGTGTTCGATGTTGCTGATGGCACGTTTTTTGGGGCAGCTTGGTTTTGGGTGGCTTGAGTATCCAATAGGTCATCAGACATCGGAGACTTGTCCATAAACTTGTCCATAAACTCACTACCAGTAAAGGCCGTTATCGTTAGCATTAACGTATGGGTTTTGCTTGTGTTTTGCATGTCTTGTTGGCTGTTAAGCGGTCAGTGGTGCTGTTTTTTGTTTTGCTATTTTGGTCTGACCACGCCCATACGCTCACTTATCGGTTTGGGTTGACCAAGTAAGTATCCATAAAAGGTAGCATTTTCCATGACCTTTTTCACATAGTCTTTGGTTTCATAATAAGGAATGGTTTCAATGTATTGGTCAGCACTTAGGTTGCCATGGTTAGGTAGCCAACGTATGGCTTTGCTTGAGCCTGCGTTATAGCCTGCGGTGGCAACAGCAGGTTGATGGCCCACTTTTTGTAAGTTATTGCTAAGATACCAAGTGCCATAGCGGATATTGGTATTGGGGTTGGTGGTGTTTTGTGGGGATTCACCCAGCTTGTGAGCGATGTGTTTGGCGGTGTTTGGCATGATTTGCATCAAGCCTCCTGCCCCCACATGAGAGCGAGCTGATTCATTAAAACGGCTCTCTTGACGCATGATGCCGTATGACCATGCAGGGTCGATGCCAACATGACGGCTATGACGTAATACGCTGTCACGGTAGGGTGTTGGGTGGGTGATGGCAAGATTGGTAACCGTTTCACTTGAATCAAGTGCATAGATGGCACGGTCATGCCAGCCAAGTTCATGGGCTTGTAAGGCAGCTGCCATGAGCAGTCCATTATCTCGACGGTCACGTGCTTGCTTAACTGCCCAGTTCCATTCTCGTTTCGTGTCCGAAGGGTCGCCATTATGATGATATAACGCAAAGGCACGAGCAAAGTTGGCGTTTTGTTTGACACGCATGCGGTCTTGATGGCTGACTTGTGGTAAGCGACCACCCCCCATTTGGTTGATGTTCAGTCGTCTGCCCAGTTTGTCTTTGGCAAGCAGTCCATAATAGTCCGTGTGATTTGCCAATCGTTCATAAATCTGTCTAGCAATGCCTTGTTGTTGGTGGTTGCCATGTTCATAGGCTCTTGCCAACCAATATTGCCAAATATCATCACCTTGTATGCCTTTGTCCATATGGCTGATGGCATTAATCACATCTTGCCATTCACTGTAGCGAATGCTTGCTTGGGCATAGTCTTCTGCTTCTTCAAAGTTAAAAGGTTGACCCATGCTTTGACGAAACCAATCCACCGCTTCATGACTAAAGCCGTCATCGGTATTCATGTTCATGCGTTTGACTGCAATGGTGCGGTATGCCATTTGTCGTGTGGCATCATCGAGCAGTTTGTTACGACGGTGAGCATCTTGACGCACATCATAAGCCAGTTGGGTGTGGGCTTCACGATAAGATTTTGCGGTCAAGCGGCCAATGGCGTACAGATACAGATGGCGGTTTTTACTGCTGGGCGGTTGGGCGGCCATTTGGGTAAAAAAGGCATTGGGATTTTGATTGATGCGAGTTAATTCTTCATGACTGATGGGCATTCCCAAAAGACGACTTAAAGCAATGATATCGCCGTTGTTACCCATACGTAACATGCGATACAGTCGCTGTTGGCGTTCATCTTGGCTGATGCCTTGGTAAGCATTTAGCTCAGTTGCCAACTGAGCACAAAGGGCGGGTTGCTTTTTGGTATTTAGCCATACTTTTTGTTTTTCTATCATGACTTGTGTTTGACCACCGCCATAAAGCTCACCCAAAGCCATGGCACAGCGTTCGCTGGTATCGGCATTTTTGATGTGGGGTGAGACTTGTTTAACCGCTTGGTAATTGCCTTGGGTGGCTTGGGCTTCAGCATAGTCAGCGACTAATTTTTCGCTCAATGCGGTATTGGGATATTGTTTGACAAAAGCAATGACGCTGTTGGGCGACAGTGAGCTTAGCTCATTATTGAGCCGCCAGTAGGTTGGATACATGGCAAACAAACTGCCTGCCATCATCTGCTCATACCGATACAAACTGTTTTGGTCGCCATTGTTGGCAGCACGTTTGGCAGAT
Organism: Lwoffella lincolnii; assembly: GCF_037201985.1. NCBI lineage: Bacteria > Pseudomonadati > Pseudomonadota > Gammaproteobacteria > Moraxellales > Moraxellaceae > Lwoffella > Lwoffella lincolnii. The sequence continues at coordinate 1,468,963 of NZ_CP147511.1, forward strand.
TGATAATGCTCAATACCACTGACGGTTGGCACAGTTTCTTCAATGGCATTTGACCCTTGAGAATGATGATTGGCGATGTTGCCATTGCGTCTGTTGGGTGCATAGTCATCGCTTGGTGGTTGGGGCATGACAAGTTGGGTTGTGGCAGATTGTTTTGAGTTGACATTGAAGCTGGCGTTTTGAGGGATATTAGGCATACCAAGCACAGCTGGCGTGTGTGTTGTGTTGGTCTCGCCCATACTTGAGTTCATGGCATTGGGGTTTATGGCAGGGTTTATGGCATTGGGGTTTATGGTTGTGGTACTACAGGCAGTTTGTAGCATTGCTAAGGCAACCATGGCACTTAAGGTAACTTGACCTTTGGTTAACGGCAAATAGGACATATTCGTAAGCTTTAAGATAAAAAAAGAGAACATGGCTAACTCACAAGCAAGATGATGTTATGGTCTGGCAAAATAAAAAAATAGAACGCCTACTGTCACCAATACCGTGATTAAGTCTGATAAAAGAATGCAAGTCTGATAAAGAAAGAATGCTCATATAAGATAAAGATAATAACAGAACGATAATAACAAGAATAATAGAAATGAAGATGATAACAAAAAAATCATCAAATGGTAAATCGACATAAGTTGATACATAAAACATACCAATGGGCAGGTATTGAGCAAGTATTTGTCAATTGATTGACGCAAATGTCTTAAGCGAATAAACCCAACAATGAATTTCGAACGTGGATAACAAATAACATGGACAACAGATAAAAGCGAAATAACATCATAACCATCATAGACCATTTCATTTAAAGACAGGGCATAATGACAAGTGATGCCAAGCATCACGTTTACATCATGTGCCATCAACATAATGTGCTATAATAAATGGTTAAAATCTTTGCATCTGTTATTTTGACATCGACTGTTTTTATACCCACTATTTTTATATCCACTGTATCCATTGTTTGCCTGTATTGGAAACCGCCACCATGACTGCCACGATATTTAACCCCCGCTCCACCCAAAACCATAACCTAGCCAATAGCATCGAACAGACAACCAAACAAGATAAATCTGAGCAACACAAAAAGGTCTATATCGCCACGCAAGGCTGTCAGATGAATGTCTATGATTCAGAAAAAATGGCGGCGGTATTGGGTGATTCGCATGGCATGACTCTAACCGATGACATCAACGATGCTGATGTGCTGATTATGAACACCTGTTCAATCCGAGAAAAAGCCCAAGAAAAGGTCTTTAGCGAACTGGGTCGCTGGCGTAAATTAAAAGAAAAAAATCCCAAGCTGGTGATTGGTGTGGGTGGTTGTGTGGCATCACAAGAAGGCGATAATATCCAAAAACGAGCCCCTTATGTGGACATGGTGTTTGGTCCACAAACCCTACATCGCTTACCAGAATTATATGACAGTAGCACCAAGCAACAACACACCCAACCAAAAAATCGCATCGGCACTGTAGACGTATCCTTCCCAAGTATTGAGAAATTTGACTTTTTGCCTGAGCCAAAAGTCGAGGGCTTCAAGGCGTTTGTCTCTATCATGGAAGGTTGCTCAAAATATTGTTCGTTTTGTGTCGTGCCTTATACCCGTGGTGAAGAGTTGTCTCGCCCACTTGATGACGTGTTGGCAGAGATTGACAGCTTGGCTGAGCAAGGCGTGCGAGAAGTTACTTTACTTGGGCAAAACGTCAACGGCTATCGTGGCGAAAAAGATGATGGTAGCATTTGTCGATTTGCTGAGCTTTTGCACTATGTGGCACACATTGATGGCATCGAACGTATCCGCTACACCACCAGCCACCCACTTGAATTCACTGATGACATCATCGACGCTTATGGCAAACTGCCACAGTTGGCATCACATCTGCATCTGCCAGTACAAAGTGGCTCAAATTCAGTTTTAGCAGCGATGAAACGTAACCACACCATCGACGTGTACATTAACCAAATCAATAAATTACGAGCAGTGCGTCCTGACATACACTTATCTGGTGATTTTATCATCGGCTTTCCTGGTGAAAGCGATGATGATTATCAACAAACGCTGCAACTGGCCAAAGACTTAGACTTTGACCATTCGTACAGTTTTATCTACTCCAAACGCCCTGGCACGCCTGCTTCTGACTTGCCAGATGACATTCCTTTACAAGTCAAAAAAAACCGCCTTGCTGAGTTTCAAAAGCTGATTGTGCAATCGACACTCAACAAAACCAAAAACATGGTTGGCACACGCCAAAGGGTGCTGGTAGAAGAGCCCGCTGACCGCCATCATAACCATTTGCTTGGCACAGCAGACAACACACGTTCGGTGGTATTTTTAGCAACTGACGCACAACAAGCATCGCTGATGGGCAAGCTGGTAGAAGTGCAAATCACCGAATACATCAGCCCACATATGGTTAAAGGTGAGTTACTGGACGTGTTGGGTTAAATGAATGGGTTAACCAAGTTTTTTATTAAACAGATTTAATGATGGTTGTTTTTTATGACCATATTTTTAGAATATAAACATCAATCAAACTGATAATACAAGGTACTAACATGCTTGACCCAAAACTACTGCGTGGTGATTTAACCGACATAAAAACCAAACTTGCCACTCGTGGCTATGAGCTGGACGTGTCATTTTGGGAGAACATCGAAGAACAACGCAAACAACTACAAATCACCACCGAAGAGCTACAGGCCAAACGCAACGCAGGGGCAAAACAAATTGGTGAGCTAAAACGCCAAGGTAAAGATGCCAGTGATGTGATGCAAGCGATGCAGGCGATAAGTGGCGATATTAAACAAGCTGAAGACAATCTTCGTGCCTTGCAAGACAAAATCACCACTGCCTCTTTACAGATTCCCAATCTACCTGCCGATGGTGTGCCTGTGGGCAGTGATGAAACCGATAATGTGGAAGTTCGCCGTTGGGGCAATCCACGCCAGTTTGAGTTTGCGGTTAAAGACCACACCGACTTAGGTGAACACATGGGGTTGTTGGATTTTGAGATGGCAGCCAAATTAACAGGCAGTCGTTTTAGTGTGTTGACAGGGGCATTAGCACGCCTCAATCGGGCATTAACGCAGTTTATGTTAGATACCCACACGCAAAAATATGGCTATACTGAAATGTATGTGCCTTATATCATTAATGCAGACAGCTTACAAGGGACAGGGCAGTTACCAAAGTTTGCAGAGGATTTATTTAAACTGACAAGCGATAAAGAATACTATCTGATTCCCACATCAGAAGTGCCACTGACCAACAGTGTGCGTGAACGGATTGTCAAACCAGAAGAATTACCCATCAAACTCACCGCTCACACGCCGTGTTTTCGCAGTGAAGCAGGGTCAGCAGGTCGTGATACTCGTGGTCTTATCCGTCAACATCAGTTTGAAAAAGTGGAAATGGTCAATGTGGTGCGAGCAGAGGCATCTGAGCAAGCATTAGAGGACATGACCGCACAGGCTGAATATATTTTGCAACAGCTTGATTTGCCTTATCGAGTGATGCAGTTGTGTACAGGCGACATGGGATTTAGTGCCAGCAAGACTTATGACATTGAGGTGTGGCTACCCAGCCAAAACACCTACCGAGAAATTTCCAGTTGCTCTAACTGTGGTGACTTTCAAGCTCGGCGCATGTCTGCCCGTGTCAAAGATGGCAAAAAAACCGAACTTTTGCACACACTGAACGGCTCAGGATTGGCGGTTGGTCGCACGCTTTTGGCATTGATGGAAAATCACCAAAATGCTGATGGTTCAATCAACATTCCCAAACCCTTACAACCGTACATGGGTGGTGTGCAAAAAATTATTAAAAAAGACAATGATTAACGACAACAATTAACAACAATGATTAGGGCGTGTCCCTAAAGTTGAGTGAATGTTAAGGTTATTTTTGCTGTTTGTTATTCATCACACCGTTTTTTATTCATGACAACTGGGCATCTTATCTAAAAACCAGTATTTATAAACCATTGTTTAGGAATTATCATCATGCCTACCCCAATTAACGAAAGAGTCCTTGCCAATGCCATTCGTGTGCTGTCTTTTGATGCGGTACAAAAAGCCAATTCAGGTCACCCCGGAGCTCCAATGGGCATGGCAGACATTGCCGAAGTGCTGTGGCGTAAATTTTTAAAACACAACCCTGCTGACCCCAACTGGATTAACCGAGATCGTTTTGTGTTGTCAAATGGTCATGGTTCAATGCTTCAGTATGCGTTATTACATTTATCAGGCTATGATGTCAGCATTGATGACATTAAAAACTTTCGCCAGTTACATTCAAAAACGCCCGGACACCCAGAATACGGCTACACACCAGGGGTTGAGACCACCACAGGACCTTTGGGGCAAGGCATTGCCAATGCGGTGGGTTTTGCCATTGCCGAACGCACCTTGGCAGCTCAATTTAACCGTGATGGACATGCCATCATCGATCATCATACTTATGCGTTTTTGGGTGATGGTTGCTTGATGGAAGGCATCAGCCATGAAGTCTGCTCGTTGGCAGGCACGCTTGGGCTGGGCAAGTTGATTTTCTTTTATGATGACAATGGCATTTCCATTGATGGCGACGTGGAAGGCTGGTTTGGTGATGATACCAAAGCCCGTTTTGAAAGCTATCATTGGCATGTGCAAAGCATCGATGGACATGATGCCGATGCCATCACGGTTGCTACCCAAGCTGCCATCGATGAGACCGATAAGCCCAGTTTGATTATTTGTAAGACCATCATTGGGGCAGGTAGCCCTAACAAACAAGGCAAAGAGTCCAGCCACGGAGCGCCTTTGGGTGATGATGAAATCGCCCTGACTCGTGAAACTTTATCATGGAAACATGCCCCATTTGACCTAGATGATGCCATTTATGACGCATGGAATGGTAAAGCCAAAGGTGATGTGTTACAAAAAAACTGGCAAGCCAACTTTGATGCTTATCAAAAAGCTCACCCACAGCTTGCCAATGAATTGCTCAGACGCTTACAAGGCAGATTGCCAGAAGAGTTTGAACAACAGTCTTACGCCTTTATCCAAGCTTGTCAAACCACAGATGCCAACATCGCCAGTCGTAAAGCCAGCCAAAATGCCTTAAATGCCTTGCAAAAACTGTTGCCTGAGCTGATTGGTGGCTCAGCAGATTTGGCAGGATCAAATTTGACTTTATTTGAAGGGGCAAAAGGTATCCAAACCGATGCTGATGGCAACTACATCTATTATGGCGTGCGTGAATTCGGCATGACCGCTATCGCCAATGGCATTGCCTTATATGGTGGTTTTATCCCTTATGTGGCAACCTTTTTGATGTTTATGGAATACGCACGTAACGCCGTGCGTATGTCAGCACTGATGAAACAACGGGTCATTCATGTCTATACCCATGACTCTATTGGTCTGGGAGAAGACGGCCCAACGCATCAACCTGTTGAGCAGTTAGCAAGCTTAAGAGCCACGCCAAATCTACATACTTGGCGACCTTGCGACAGCGTTGAGACAGCGGTGGCCTGGGTGCATGCCATTAAGTCAGCCAACACCCCATCAGCATTGATTTTTAGCCGACAAAACTTACCACATCAACAGCGTAACAACAACCAAGTGGCAGACATTGCCAAAGGTGGCTATGTGTTGGCAAAAGAGCAAAGCAAACTGGAAGCCATCATCATCGCCACAGGCTCAGAAGTACAGCTTGCCATGCAAGCCCATCAACAATTATCTGCCGACGGTCGTGGGGTGCGGGTGGTGTCAATGCCGTGTTGCGAAGTGTTTAGCCAACAAGAGGCAGATTATCGTGAAGCTGTGCTTCCCAGTGATGTTACCGCTCGGGTGGCAGTCGAAGCTGCCCATGTGGATTATTGGCATAAGTTTGTTGGCTTAAATGGCAACATCATTGGCATGACCACCTTTGGTGAGTCTGCGCCTGCCAAAGACTTATTTAAAGAGTTTGGCATCACCAGCGATGCGGTGATAGAAGCAGTGAAAGCCTTGATTGATTAACTGTTTCATGTTGATTCTGTCATAGACAAAAAAGACATGCTCATAGGAGCATGTCTTTTGGTTTGGCAACCATTCAATCACCGTTCTAGCTTAATCACCATTTTAGCTTAACTGCCTTATCTTATCTGCCTTGGCTTAAAGGTCTGATGACGTTTTATTTAAACGCCATTTTTTTTAACAACACCAACACCGCCCCATTGCCACCATCTTTAGCAGGGGCAGACACGAATGCCAATACCTGAGGCAGTTGCCTTAACCAACCATTGACGCACGTTTTTAATATCGCATCACTGCCTTTGCCATGGACAATTTTTACCACTGTTTCCCCATTTTTTTGGGCTTGTGTTAATAAAGTCATCATGGCTTCACGAGCTTGTTCGATGTTACAACCGTGAATGTCCACCGCATCATACCAACGTAATTTGCCTTGTTTGAGCTGATTAAATACGTTGTTCGGTAGTGTCGGTACTTTGTGGCTCAGATAGGCATCAGCAGAAACAGGGTTTAGTAACGCTTGCATATCGGATAAACCAGAGCCTAAGTCCACATCATCAGCGCCTTGAGCGGCGGCACGTTTGGATAAGGTGGTGGCATCGGGTTTGTTGATTTTTGGGGCATGAACAGGTGAGCGGATATTTTTATCTTCTAAAGGTTGTACGCCTGCCATGGCTTGCATAAACAGCACCTTATCATCATCAACATGTTGGCTGTTTAATTGTTTGACTGCTTTTTTGATTTGCTTATGTGATGGCAAGCTCACAGGTTCAGTGGGTTTTCGGTTTTCAACATCGGTTGAGGTGGCATCACGTCCACGAGTGAGCTGACTTTTTAGCTCTTTTAACTGGTCTTGCATTTGTTTAGAAAATAAAGAGTTTGACATCGATAATCACCATTTGTCTGTCATGTTAAATTAAATCAACCAAATCAAGCTTAGACCAAGCTTGATAATTGTGCCAACATCTCACTCAATGCATTTGCTGGTTGCTCAGTTTTCATAAACTGCTCACCGATTAAAAAATGATGAATGCCATTGGCCTGCATTAAGCGTAAATCTTGTGCGGTTTGTAAGCCACTTTCACTGACCACAAGTGCCTTATCGCCGTGTTGTGCCAAGCGGTCTAATAGTTGGTCTTTTAGCCGAATGCTGTGTGCCAAATCCACGTTAAAAGTGTTTAAATCACGATTATTAATGCCATAAATATTGTGCTTGGTGAAGGGCAATTGTAATGCTCGCTCAAGTTCACTGGCGGTATGCACTTCAATCAACACGTCCATACCAAAATCTATGGCCAAACCATGTAACTGATGCAAGGCATCATCGTCCAAACACGCCACAATCAGCAACACACAATCCGCCCCAAGCAAATAAGACTGATAAATGTGATACGCATCGACCATAAAATCCTTACGCAATACAGGCAAATCACACGCATTTTTTGCTACAATCAGATGGTCATCATGCCCTTTAAAATACCGCACATCGGTCAATACCGATAAGCAACTTGCCCCTGCTTGCTGATAACCTTTTGCGATGGCAATGGGGTCAAAGTTTGGGCTGATAATGCCTTTGGACGGTGAGGCTTGCTTGATTTCAGCGATGATACCCACTTGATTCAACTGCCAAGCATGGCGTAATGCTTGGGCAAAACCACGGCTGAGATAATCACCACTGGCGTGTTGAGCCAACGCTTGCTCTTTTATCTCTGATAAAGATTGCTGAGCTTTGGCAATGTCAAGCTCTTGCCATTTGCTGGCAATGATGCGTTGTAAGACTGATGGGATATTGGTCATGGCGGTTTGGCTGTTATGTTATTGGGTATGATTTGGTTGGTTATGATTTATTAATAAATTATTAAATACTTATTAATTATGATGTCATTGGGCATTATTTGCCAAATGATTGGGTAAACTTGGTAAAATTGTGCATCTTATGCAACGCATCACCACTTTGTATCACACTTTGGGCGATGTTCACCCCATTGGGCAAATTACTGGCAAGTCCACCAACGTATATCGCTGCCCCTGCATTTAGGGCTATCATGTCTCGAGCTTTTAGCACCGTTTTACTGTGGGTTTCTTCACCGGATAACGCCACTCGTATCAATGCCAAGCTTTGCTCTGATGTGGCAACTTCTAACCCAATTAGGGTCTGTGAGTCGATGCCCACATCTTCTGGCATCAGCTCATACACTTCAATATTACCATCTTTGAGTTCTGCCACTTGAGTGCCTGCAGCAAGGCTAATCTCATCAAGCCCATCGTTAGAACCAACCACCATCACATGCTTATCACCCAATTCTTGCAAGACTTTCGCCAAGGGCAAACACAACTTGGGGGTAAACACACCAATCACAGCATTGACAGCCCCAGCAGGGTTGGTCAGTGGCCCTAAGATGTTAAATAAAGTACGCATGCCCAAAGCACGACGGACAGGCATGGCATGACGCATGGCAGGGTGATGGTTGGGTGCAAATAAAAATCCTAAATTTTGTTGTTCAAGACAAGCCAAGGTTTCATCATGGCTTAAGTCCAGCTTAACCCCTGCTTGTGCCAACACATCAGAACTGCCTGATTTACCAGACACACTTCGGTTGCCATGTTTGGCAACTTTTACCCCAGCGGTGGCAGCAACCAATGCTGATGCGGTTGAGACATTAAATAAGTTTGCCCCATCGCCACCTGTCCCCACTATGTCCACCAAACGTTCTGGATTGGTAGGCTCGATGCGTTCAGCAAGCTCACGCATGACAGCAGCAGCGGCGGTAATTTCATCGATGGATTCGCTTTTCATGCGTAAGGCAGTGAGCATCGCTCCCATGCGTGCGTCATTGCATTTGCCTGTCATGATAAGCAACATCACCTCTCGCATTTGCTCATAGGTTAAGTCAATGCGATCGATGGCGTTGTCTAATGCTAAGCGTAGTTTTTTATCGATTTGTTCTTCAGTTAGGGCATTAATTTGTGCTAATGTTAGGGCGTATTGGCTGTTTTTCATGGGTAATCCTTTTTGTAGCTGAAGTTTTGTTGCTATATCATGATAAAAACAATGATAAAATGATAAATAAAAACTGGTAGAAATTAAGTTACAAACTAAAGAGTGGTGGTTGGTAATGTTTGACTATCAATATCACTTAACCCATGCAGACGCAAAAAATTATTCAAAAGAAGCAATCCTGCTTGACTTAATATCGATTCGGGGTGAAACTGTACCCCATACAAAGGTAAACGATGGTGGCAAATACCCATAATTTCTTTTATATTAGCTTTACCATCTAGACCATCTTGCGTCCAAGCACTCACCTGTAAACACTGGGGCAAACTATCCTTATCCACCAACAAAGAATGATAGCGAGTGGCAAGAAATGGCTCAATAAGCCCTACAAACAAACCTTTACCATCATGATGAACCGCACTGATACGTCCGTGCATGATTTGCTCTGCTGGCACTATCTTAGCACCAAAAACTTGAGCAATTACTTGATGTCCCAAACACACGCCTAATATTGGATACACGCCTGCCAACCGTTCAATCACTGTTAAGCTAATTCCTGAATTATCTGGCGTGCCAGGACCAGGACCAATGACAATCGCATCTGGAGTTATTGCTTGGATTTGTTCAATACTTACTGCATCGTTTTGCTTAACCAACACCGTCTGCCCCAACTGCTCAAAATACTGCACAAGGTTATAAGTGAAACTGTCAAAGTTATCAATGAATAGTAGCATGGTTTACCTTTTAACTTTTAACTTTGTCATCTAACTGTATCATCGTCATCATCAATCCAACCAAAAGTAACCATCATACCTAAACAACAATATCTAAAATGACAATACTAGAAAGCAATCTGGAGCAAAAGACACTTAAGATAACTATAACACAAACCGAATGTATCAATAAACCAGCACCCTGCTTTTACCATCACTTTTATCTCACCGCTGATGTATGGTGGCATCATCATATGGTTGCTTATGTCATATGGTTGCTTATATGGTTGCATAGTCGGTCTCAACTGTGCCACAATCAACAATCAAATGCCCAATATGCCACCATCAATGTGCCACAAGCAAACAATGTACCACAAACAAACACACCATTTTATCTCACCAACTTAATAGATTTCACCAACTTAATAGGAGACTTCCATGTCCAACAAGTTATTCGACCTTATCCAAAAAGCCAATGCCAAATGGGTGGATTTTCGCTTTACTGACACTCGTGGCAAAGAGCATCACATCAGCTATCCTGCTAACAGCATTGATGAAGATGTGCTAGAAGATGGTAAAATGTTTGATGGGTCATCCATTGCTGGCTGGAAAGGCATCGAAGCGTCAGACATGATTTTGCGTCCTGACCCTAAGACGGCGTTTATTGACCCATTTTTTGATTCACCCACGGTGGTGGTAACTTGTGACATCATTGAACCCTCTACATTACAAGGTTATGACCGTGATCCTCGCTCCATCGCCCACCGTGCCGAAGAGTACCTAAAATCAACAGGCATTGGTGACACGGCATTTTTTGGCCCTGAACCAGAGTTTTTTGTCTTTGATGATGTCAAATGGTCCATCGACATGTCAGGGGCAAGGCACACCATCACGGCTGAAGAAGCCGCTTGGTCAACCGACACTGAATACCAATGGGGCAATACAGGACATCGCCCTCATGTCAAAGGGGGCTATTTGCCTGTGCCACCCATCGACAGCAGTCAAGACATGCGATCAGTGATGTGTGAGCGTATCGAGGAAATCATGGGCAAAGGACGTGTTGAAGTGCATCATCACGAAGTTGCCTCGTGCCAGTCTGAGATTGGCGTGTCATTTAATACCATGGTGCGTAAGGCGGACGAAGTACAACAACTTAAATATGTGGTGCATAACGTTGCCCATCAGTTTGGCAAAACCGCCACCTTCATGCCCAAACCCTTGGTTGGCGATAACGGTTCAGGAATGCACGTTCACATCTCCATCAGCAAAGACGGACAGAACACCTTTGCTGGCGATGAATACGCAGGTCTATCAGAAACCGCCCTATACTTCATCGGTGGCATCATCAAACACGCCCGCGCATTAAACGCCATCACCAACCCTGCAACCAACAGCTATAAACGCCTTGTGCCACATTACGAAGCACCCATTAAGCTTGCATATTCGGCTCGCAACCGCTCGGCATCCATTCGCATTCCACATGTCTCTAGCCCAAAAGCCATTCGTGTGGAAGCCCGATTCCCTGACCCAGCTGCCAACCCTTATCTTGCCTTTGCTGCCTTGCTGATGGCAGGTTTAGACGGCATTCAAAACAAACTGCACCCAGGAGACGCAGCAGACAAAAACTTATATGATTTGCCACCAGAAGAAGAAGCCCAAATCCCAACCGTGGCAGAGAACTTAGAAGTTGCCTTGCAAGCATTAAAAGATGACATGGACTTTTTATTAAAAGGAGATGTGTTTAGCAAAGAGATGCTAGAAGCCTACATCGCCTTAAAACAAGAAGAAGCACAACGGCTCAATGTAACCGTACACCCTGTAGAAATGGACATGTACTATAGCTGCTAATCAGTTACCAATCAACCATTGGCAAACTGATTGATTAGAACACGTTTTAAAAACCCAGTGAATATCAATCAGCTGGGTTTTTGACATACTCCCACCACCAAACCTAGCGGTTATGGTGGGGGAATCTTTGCGACCCATAACAATCTCAACTTAGATTGAGTTGTTACCTTTCGTCATGCCACCATCGCTGAATAGTATCGGCATGAGGGAACTCTTTATACAGTAGCAAGTCCTGCTACATCAGCTAACGCTTGCTTTTTATGGTTCTTTACCATGTTTTTTACACCTAAATCTTCAATCGCATAACTGGTAGCTTGGTTTTCGCAAATCAGTTTATGCGTGACTTTATGGTGTAAGTCTAAGCGCTGGTTGCGTACTTTTTCTACAAGCAACAGCTAACTTTTTTGAAATATGGGTATAATTTAGCATTGTTTTTATTTAGTGTCTATGACATCGAAAAACAACGACATCAAAAAACAACAACGCCCTGATTAGGGCTTACTGCTTACATCTCCACCTAAATCGAAGATTATAGGTGGAGAATTACGCAGGATATGTTAAATTGACTGACTATTGATAATATAATGACCATGTCAACAACATTTGTCTATTTTATGGTGATTTTATGCAACCCAACAGCGTTAATACCGTTAGCACGTTTTCTACCATCTTGCTTTTTGCCTTAACCAGCATGGCAAGCCTAACCGCAACAGCGACCCCAATTTATAAAGTGACCGACAACAATGGCAAGGTCATCTTTACTGACCGCCCTAACCAGTACCAAGACACCGCCAGTAACATCACCAGCATCAGCCCTACTTCTGCCACCACATCCACCTACACGCCTGCCCCTGCTTCAAGCCATCACACCAGTGCCACCGCCAATCATCAAAACAGCCAAACACCCAAACGTTATCAGCTCAGCTTTATCAGTCCAAGTGAGCCAACCCCCTATCGCCGTCCAGCACAAAATATCGATGTTCAGCTGAGCGTTACTCCCAGCCTAGATGCCACTGACACAGTACAAATATTGCTTGACGGACAGCCCATTACCCAAGGGCTGACTGCCAGCATACCCACCCTTGAGCTTAACCCCGGTGAACACACGCTGACTGCTCAAATCATCAGTCATGGCGATGGCCACATCACAAGCACGCTAAGCCAAGTGAATCAGACCATTTATGTCATTCAAAATAACTTGGCAGTACAAAATAAGCGTGCCTTACAACGCAAAAAGGCAGTTTATGACCGCCTGCCATGGTATCAAAAACTGTATTTTAACCTAAGACAAGACAATCCATTTGCTGACGTGGCAAAAACGCCCTAACGAACCAGTTCAATCTTACCATCAGCAATCACACTGATGACGCTATTACCTGATTCAAACTCTTGAGTAGGAACAGCCGTCAGTTGTGCATCTGCCAATGAATACATAGATCCAATCGGTATTGGCGGTTGGTGTGTGTTGCTGGTGAGAGTGACGCTAATCAGGCGATGGCCATTTGCCCCCCAAGTGTGTGCTAAGCGGCTGGCTTGCTCTTGAAATGCTTTTGATGCCCGTTCTTTAAGCTGAGTTTCTATCTGATTTTGACGCTGTTTTGACACCGTAAAATGAATATCACCCATCAGTAAATTGTCTTGTAACTGAGCAATCAGCTGACTGACCGCATTCATGTCGCTACTTTTGATTTGTACATAAGCTTCCCCAGTCCAGCCAATGATTTTATGATTGTCATCATATCTTGGATAGGTATTTTGTTGCCCTGTGCTGACGGTGATGCTTGGGTAGCGTTTGGCGGTGAGCATGGCTTGGTTGATGGCAGTGTTCAGCTGAGTGGCAAGGTCTTTGGCAGTTTTGGCTTGGGCTTTTTTGTATAGGCTGGCTTGCACTTCATCATTGGCAATCTCATCACTGACTTGGGTGCTAAAACTGAGCTGGTCATAGCCTGTTGGTTGGGCGTGAACAGCGGTGGCGATGCCTGAGAAAACTGCCAATGTTGTTAATGTTGTTAATGTTGTTAATGTTGTTAATGCCATGCTACTGGCACGTTTGATATTTACTAGGGTAATTTTTTTGAGTGTTTTCATAAAATACCTACGATATCAACTGTCATATAAATCATCATATGACCGTTTGGGATAAAAGTGGTTAAAGAGTAACCCCATCATGACGTCAAATCAACATGATATGATATATGATGTGTCAATTTTAAGTGATTAATTAACACATCACCATTGCAATTTTGTCAAAATTATGTATAATGTGTCCTTAGTGGCTCTATTGGTAGCCTCGCAACATTGTCCTATGAAGTCCTATGAACCCCGCCAGGACCGGAAGGTAGCAACGGTAGTAGACACAATGTGTGCCGAGGATGTGCTGATAGAGTCGCTTTTTTTATGCCTTGCGGTTGGTTTTGACCGACAAACCGCCCACAAAAATATGATGTACCGCCTATTTTTCAAAAAAATGATAAAAGTGATGGGTGTCTAGGTTGGCATATCGCTTAATTTTGCCCCAAAATAGCTTTACAATACAATTAAATTTATGTGCAATGTGAGCCTAAATTATGACAACTTCAAATTTAAATATCCGCATTGATGATGACTTAAAGCACCAAGCAAAGGTAATTTTGGACGGTTACGGCATTTCGCCAAGCCAAGCGGTCAAAATGCTGTTTTTGGAGCTTGTCGCCACTCGCAAGTTCCCCCTAAGCCTAAGCCATCAAGCTGACTATGAGCCAAACGAGATTACGCTACGAGCCATTAACGAGCTTGAAAGTGGTATCTATACTGAAAGCACGCTAGACGAGATTTTGGAGCTAAATAATGCGTAAATTGGTACGCTCCAAAGATTTTGACCGTGATTTTCGCAAGGTGGACTTATCTAATGAGCTGTTAGAAGTCCTAAGCTGTTTGATTAATGATTTGCCACTTGACCCAAAGTATAAAGACCTTACACTAACAGGCAACTGGAAAGACTACCGAGAATGCCATATCAAGCCTGATTTACTGCTTGTTTATCGCAAAGAAAGCATAGATGGCAAGGATATTCTGAAAGTGGCTAGGTTAAGCAGTCATTCCAATATTTTTAGCGTGAAAAAACGTCAAAAGAAATAATTTGCCTACCGCCCAAAGCCCTTGCTACTTGCTAGGGCTTTTTGTTGTTCTGCAATAAGCTCATTAGCCTGTTGTTCTCGTTGTTTAATTTGGCGTTCTGTGTCGTTAATTTGTCTATTAGCCCCTGTAATTGCTCGTTCTGCATTCTCAAAGACTGATTGACTGCCGTTAATTGCCGTATCTGCTCGCTCTGCGTTGCTGTGGTCGCCTGTAAGTCATTTAACTGCTGTTCTAGTTCGGTTAGCAAGGTGTTGTAGTCGTTCAAAAAGCTGTTGTGCATTGGTGAAAAAATCCTGTCTTTTTTGTTGAATGGCGTTTAAAGGCTCTACAATGCGTTTTAAGCGTGTTTTTGGTGTGGGTGGGTACTATATATGCTTTTGACAGGGCTTGTAGGCTCTCTCATGGCGTTTATTTGCGTATTTTGATTGCGTACCCACCGTTTTTGTTGGCAAATACTTCCGCTTTCTTGTTTTTGGTCGCTATGTAGTAAAATTTCTCGTCTTGCTGTATGTTGAATTGGTTCAATACTTTTGGTGGCAGGGGCATTTGGTCTATGGTTACCTGTATTTGAGCTTGTTCGGCTCTCATGTCTTTTAAACTCTTGTATGTCCATAGGGTATGTCCATAGGGCGGCCAATCCCATGACTAAGATTATCGCCAACAGTCCACCAATGGTTATCATCAGCCAATTTTTGAATGCTAAGGCGGTGTTCAATTTCGCTTGTAAGTTCGTTTGGTGGTCACTGATAGAGTTTGATATTAAACGCTCGCTTTCGTTCAATCTCTGCTGTAAGGATTGTTCCAGCTTCAAGAATTCGGCTTGAACGATTTGCTCGGTAGTTTTGGCTCGCTCGCTTTTTTTATGCCTTGCGAATAAAAAACCACGCCAAGATGAACCATGACGTGGTTTTTTTGATGAGCTGATGCGGTCATGCCATCATTCAGTCATGCCATGATGTCAGGGCGTCATCATTCTTCCATCGGTAGGTCAGGATTTTTTATCAAATGCAAGGTGGCAAGTATCAAGCCTCCCCATATCAGTATCATGGCAATCAGCATAAAGATGATGGCAGTGGTGGACATAAGTTTTCTCCCTTTGGTATCAGTATCAATCAATATCGGTATCTATTTGATTTGGCCACAAAGTTAGGCTAATGGGGCAAGGGGCATCATCATGGTTAGTGATGCTTGCCTTTGATGCGACTTAAGACAAACGCACCGATGGCAAAAAACAGCACCACACCCCAACCAAACAGCATCAATACAAGACTTGAATAGCCCTCGTATGGGGTCTTAATCAAGTCAAACAGCTTTAAGGTCAAGGTAATCAACAAGGCAATCGGCGTGACCACCGTGAGCATAAACACCCAAAACTTGCCCAATTTGATGCTTGAGATGGCATTAATGTGGTTAAGCAGCTCAGGAATTTTATGACGGTTAAACCAAAACACCCACACAATCGACATCAAACCACCCATGACGATGCCAATGTTATTGGAAAACTGGTCAATCACATCCACCAAAATCAACGAACTGCCCGTCGAGAATGCCAAAATAGACACCAGAGCCGATAATCCTGCCACGACAGTGACTGATTTGTTGCGAGACCAAGCAAATTTATCACGAAATGCTGACACTGGCACTTCTAAAATACTGACCAGTGAGCTGATGCCTGCCACAACCAGCGATCCGAAAAACAAAAATCCGATAAAATCGCCACTGTTGCCCATGGTTGAGATGATTTTTGGGAAGACAAAAAACGCCAACCCCACCCCACCTGTGGCGACTTCTGCCACGTTTTGCCCTGTTGCTTGTGCCATGTAACCAATGGCAGCAAAAATACCAATGCCAGCAAGCAACTCAAAACCTGAATTGGCAAACGCCACCACCAACCCTGAGCCTGTCAAATTGGTGTTCTTTTTCAGATAAGAGGAATAGGTAACCATGATGCCAAAACCCACAGACAAGGAAAAAAACACATGCCCATAAGCGGCCAGCCAAACGTTAGGGTTTGCCATTTTGCCCCAATCAGGGTAAAAAAACGCCTCTAAACCGATGTTTGCCCCTGGTAGATTAATCGCCTTAAATACCATGATGCCAAACAACACCATCAACAAGGGAATGCAGATTTTGTTGGCAATCTCTAAGCCCTTACGAATGCCACCATACATGATGACCAATGACACCGCCCACACCAGCAGTAGGCCAAAAAACATCGATGGCACAAAGGTATGGGTTAAATCACCTGTGTGATGAATAAAATCACTGACAAAAAACTGGGTGGTATCATCACCCCATTTTTGCCCAAATGAAAACAGCATATAACTGCCTGCCCAAACGATGACCGCTGCATAATAAATGGCAATCACCAAACAAACCAAGGTCTGCCACCAACCGACATATTGAGCAGACCCAATCATGCGTTGATAAGCGATGGGAGCAGCACTTCGATATTTATGACCGACGATGTAGTCTAAAAACAGCAAAGGAATGGCAGCGGTAAACAGAGCAATGACATAAGGCACCATAAACACCCCACCACCATTGTCATACGCCACATAAGGGAAACGCCAAATGTTACCCAATCCAACCGCTGAACCGATGGCGGCGATGATGAACGCCGAACGTCCAGACCAGTTTTCACGTTGTTGATGTTGTTGTGCCACCCTCATCTCCTTTAAGCATTTAATTAACGATTATCCATGGATAGTATTCATTATGATAGGCAGTATTCATCATAAATGGCATCGATTATGAATGAAATAACCAAAAGTTATCAATTTAATAATTTTCCCTACTTTTTTATATAAGTAGTAGTGTCGGTTAATCTTGTATCGTTGTCAAGCTCTCACCAGTAAGACAACAAAAAAAAACATACAAATAGACCAAATAATCTGTTTCGGCAATTTATGTTAATATGTCAGTTAATATCTCGCTAATTGTGTTTTTTATTATTTTTTTATTGTTTTATCTGGTGGCCCATATGACCTACTCCATTTTTAACCAAAATAAAAACAACCCATTGACCGAGCCGATGTTCTTTGGCCAATCGGTGAATGTGGCTCGTTATGACCAACAAAAGCACCCCATCTTTGAGCAGTTGATTGAAAAACAGCTGTCATTTTTTTGGCGACCTGAAGAGGTGGACGTGTCTCGTGATCGCATTGACTTTGCTCATTTGTCCAGTCATGAACAGCACATTTTTTTGTCTAATCTGAAATATCAGACATTGCTGGACTCCATTCAAGGGCGTTCGCCCAATGTGGTGCTATTGCCGTTGGTGTCTATCCCTGAGCTTGAGACGTGGATTGAGACTTGGTCGTTTAGTGAGACGATTCATTCTCGCAGTTATACCCACATCATTCGCAACATTGTCAATGACCCCAGCGTGGTGTTTGATGCCATCTTGGACAATCAACCCATCTTGGAGCGTGCGTCAGACATCGCTGATTATTATGATGCGTTGTATCGTGATGCTCAGTTGTATCTTTTGTATGGCGAGGGGGTGTATCAGGTTGATGGGCAGTCGCTGACGGTGAGCTTATATTCGCTGAAAAAACGGCTGTATCTGTGCCTGATGGCGATTAATGTGTTGGAGGCCATTCGCTTTTATGTGTCGTTTGCGTGTTCGTTCGCCTTTGCTGAACGCAAGCTGATGGAGGGCAATGCCAAAATCATCAAATTGATTGCCCGTGATGAGGCGTTGCATCTGACAGGCACGCAGCACATGCTTGCCATCATGCAGATGGGCAAAGATGACCCACAAATGGCACAAATTGCCAAAGATTGCCATGATGAATGCGTGGAGATATTTCGTAAGGCGGCTGAGCAAGAAAAGCAGTGGGCGGGCTATTTGTTTAAAGATGGCTCGATGATTGGGCTAAATCAAGACATCTTAAGCCAATATGTGGAGTACATCACCAATTTACGCATGCAGGCGGTGGGCTTGCCAAGCTTATTTGCCGATGCCAAGTCCAACCCCATTCCTTGGATCAACACATGGCTGTCATCGGATAATGTGCAAGTTGCCCCACAAGAGACGGAAATCAGCTCTTATTTGGTGGGGCAGATTGATGCGGATTTGTCTGAGCATGATTTTGATGGTTTTGAGTTGTGATTTAAAATGGGCTTGGGCGGTGGCTGATGACTTGGGTGGTGACCAAACGACAACGTTTTTATCTGCACGAGGGCGAAAGCCTGCTCGATGGTCTCATCAGAACAGGGCATGATGTCAGTTATCAATGCAAACAAGGCTACTGTGGCAGTTGTCGCAGTCGGGTGATTGGTCATAGCCTGCCCATCAGCTACCCTACCCCACCGATGGCACATCTTAAAGATGATGAGCTGTTGCCATGTGTGTGTCAGGTGCAGGGGGTTGTATACTTGGATTTGGGTTGATTTTGGGTTAAGTGAAAGGGCTTTTGGGTAAAAAAGCTGGATCAATGTGGCCGTTGGGTGCTAAACAGCTCCAATAACCTTTGGCGCATTTGCTCTCTTTCTGCTTCTGACAGCTGGTTGCCCATGCCTTGACTAAAACCCTGGCTAAAGCCTTGATCTGAATTGTCTGCCAGAGTGTCCGTGTCGGTTGGCTCTTGTGGCAGGGTCTGGGGGGGCAGTTGGTTGGGCAGGGTAAAGCTGTTGGATAATAACTCTTGCTGATTGGGTCTTTCTGCTAAGGTCGTGGGCAAGCGTATGGTTTGACCTTGACGCAACACCTGCACATCAAGCACGGTGTTGGGCAATTTGCGCGCCACGTATTGGATAAGGCGGTTGGCATCGGTCATCTCAATGTCATCAATGGTTAAAATGATGTCCCCTGCCCTTAATCCTGCTTGGGCAGCAGGCCCACCTGGCACCACGTTCATCACCTGTACGCCTGTGGTGGTGTCTAATTGGGTGGGGTCTTTGATGTGGGATTGTACCTCGATGCCAAGCCAGCCACGGCTGACTTTACCGCTTTGGATAAGGGCGTTCATCACCTGCTCAACCAAGGCAATGGGAATGGCAAAGCCAATGCCCATCGAGCCACCAGAGCGAGAAAATATCATGGTGTTGATGCCAATCAGTTGCCCATAAGCGTCCACCAATGCCCCCCCTGAGTTACCGGGGTTGATGGCGGCATCGGTTTGGATAAAGTCTTCAAAGGTGTTCACGCCCAAGCCTGTCCGCCCTGTGGCAGAGATGATGCCTTGAGTGACTGTCTGCCCTACCCCAAAGGGGTTGCCTATCGCCAACGCCACATCACCGATTTGTATGGGCATTTCTCGAAATGCCAGCGGTTTTAAATCGGTCATGTCAAGGCGTATCACCGCCAAGTCGCTTTCAGGGTCTGTGCCAACCACCGTGGCACGCCCTTTACGCCCATCATTGAGCGCAACAATGATCTCATCTGCCTTTTCAATCACATGAGCATTGGTCACGATGTACCCATCTTCTGAGACAATCACCCCAGAACCAAGGTTGGTTGAGTTGTGTTCTTGGTTGGGCGACCCCCCATAAAACTCAAAAAAATGGCGTAAAATTGGATCGGCCATATATGGGTTTTGGCTGACATGCTGAGTGGTGTAGATATTGACCACGGATTGAGCAGCTTTTGCCACCGCATCATGATAAGACACCACCTTATCGGTTAGGTTTGGATACGCTTGCTCTGATGTGTTATTGGCGTTGTTGGGAATGGCAACAGGGTGATTGTTCAATGGCTCTCTTGGCGGTTGCCAATCAGTTGGCGATTGCCAAGGGTGTGCTTGGGTGGTAATGAAGTACCACAAGAACGCCATCAGCACCGCAACCAACAAGACCCATGGCAACCAAATCAACGCCTTGGATCGGTTGGGCGGTTGGGGCGTTTGACTGTGGTTGGGGGTTTGTGGGTGGTGGTTGCTTGCCATGTCGTTGCCATCTAACTTAAGTCGTTGCCATCTAAAAGGTTATGATGCTAAAAGGTTGTGACATCAGTGATATGAACAATGACCATATCAACATGATGCGTGATGCGTTGTGTTGCTCGCTTTATATGTTTTATATGTTACTCGGTTTGGCTCATCTGGTGAGCAAATTTTTACCATCATTTTGTATTAAGTTGGTAAAAAACTCAGTTGATGAACGCAGTTGATGACCATGTTAATAAGCACATGTTAACAAACAGAGATTGACAATTTTGCTAAAAGCTGATTGTGAAAAAGACTGGACAGTCAGTTTGTTCATTATTTTGTCAGTTGTGCAAATAATGGGCAAATTCGCTCATATTTTGTAACAAAATCGTCAAAAAAATACCGTTTAACCCTTTACAAACTTGATATTTACACTTTTTTATCCATAATGATTGCCAATATTCGCCAATATTCACGGTTTTTTATGACTATGGCTGATTTTTTTAAGCTGTTTGTTCATTGTTATTGGCAACGTTATTGTTAACTGTTGTTAACCGTCATTGTTAATATTGTCGACATCGTTATCAGTGTTATTAACCATTATTAACATGGTCATCAAGATTATCGACATCGTTATCAAGTGTTATTAACATGGTTGTCAATATGATTATCAACATTTGTATGGTAAATTAATGACTAAACCCATCACACGTTTTACCCGTTATTTTGCACATCTCACACCCCCACCCCCACCCTCACCGTCATTGGCAACGTCTGGTTTTATCAAGACCAAAAAAGCGTTACAGATGGTTGCCATTGCGATGTTGTCATTGCCTGCCAAAAGCTTAACCACATTTGAGCATGGCATGGCAAATAACGCCACTTTTAACACCGCTTTGGGTGGCGATGCCAAAACTGCCCATGCCCACAATGCCCATACCAAAGTCATGATGCGCCAAGAATTGACCGTGGCGGCTGTGCATGGTGACAGTACGTTTTTTTCCATTGATGGCTTTGAGCATGGTTTTGGTTATGATTTGACTCGTGGTTATGCCAATGATTTGGGCGTTACGCTCAATTTGCTGTCTTATGATGATGAGCAAGATGCCTTAGATGCGGTGCGCTTTGGCGATGTGGACATGGCATTGACCGTGGCAAGCAGTCGAACGATTAATGACATGGGGTTGTCTGAGCTGAATTTAAGCTGTGGGCGTGATGCCACTTTGACCCGTTATGGGCTTAACCCCAAAATCAGCTGGACGTTTAAAGAGGGTTCTGATGCTTTGGCTTTGCATGCCAGCCATTATATTTGCGATGATGTGCAGGTGCTAAATACCGCCAAGATTGCTCATTTTTATAACCAAAATCTGCTCAAAGATGACTACAATCAGCAACATTTTGCCAAGGTATTGACAGAAAAGTTGCCAAATTATAAATCATCTTTTCAGACCCATGCCGATGAATACAACCATGATTGGGAGCTTTTGGTTGCCATGGGCTATCAAGAATCACACCTCAACGCCAATGCCATATCACCCACTGGCGTGGAAGGCATCATGATGCTTACCAACAGTACCGCCAAACAGATGGGCGTGTCCAATCGGGTCGACCCTGTCCAGAGTATCCGTGGCGGTGCTAAGTATCTGGAGCTGCTCAAGACTGAGTTTGCTGATGTGCCTGCCCCTGATCGCATATGGTTTGCGTTGGCGGCTTATAATATGGGTCCTTATGCCATTAAAGACATTCAAGCTAAGCTGAGCCAAGGGGGTAAAGATGCCAACAGCTGGAGCAATGTTTATGCCTATTTGGCAGACAATGCCCAAACCAATGGACGCTATGTGCAATGTATGCACTATGTGTCAAACATTCGCAGTTATCTTGAAGAGATAAAACTACAGAATATGTCGCTTAAGCGTGTGGAGCGTATGGCTTGACACACTCCCACCACCAAACCCAGCGGTAGGCGTGAGAATCTTTGCGACCCATAGCAACTTTGGTTGCCATCTTTCGTCATGCCACCATCGCTGAATAGTATCGGCATGAGGGAACTCTTTATACAACACTAAGTCCTAGTGCATCAGCTAACGCTTGATGGCGTATATTGCTTGCTGCATTGGCATCACGGTCATGCTGTGTTTGACAGCTAGGACACGTCCAATGACGCACCGATAACGGCAGACTGTCTAATTTGTGATGGCAATGCGAACAAATTTTACTACTGGCAAAGAACCGATTTACCTTTAGGATATTCTTACCATACCAATTTGCCTTGTAGGTAAGCAGGGTAACAAACTGCCCCCAACCGACATCATGAATCGCTTTGGCAAGTTTATGGTTCTTTACCATATTTTTTACACCTAAATCTTCAAGTGCATAACTGGTAGCTTGGTTTTCGCAAATCAGTTTATGGGTGATTTTATGGTGTAAGTCTAAGCGCTGGTTGCGTATTGTTTCATAAATACGAGCAACGGCTAATTTTTGTTTTTGATGGTTTTTACTTTGTTTTTGTTTGCGAGCAAAGATTTTTTACTGTACTGCCAATAGTTTACTGGCGTTGGCTAAATGTTTTGGGTTATCAAACTTGCTACCGTCTGATAGATTTAGTAAATGGCTGATGCCTAAGTCAATACCAACAGTTAGGCTAGGCTCTATTGTGGTAGGTGTTGGTACAACTTCATTGTTTTCTACCAACACGCTTGCATAGTATTTTCCCGTAGCGGTTTTGCTAATCATAACCGTTTTGATATTGCCAACAAATTCACGGCTAAATACGGTTTTGATGCCTTTGATTTTGGGTAGGTTGATGATGCCTTGTTCAAAGTTTATGGTGTAATGTTGGGGGCATTGATAACTTCGCTGTGGGATTTTTTTAGATTCAAAGCGTGGAAACTTGGCACGACTTTTAAAAAAATTAGTAAATGCGATATGTACATTGAGCAGGGCATTAAGTAACGATTGGCTATTGACTTCATTTAGCCATGCAAACTTGCCTGTTTTCTTTTTCTTAACCAACTGGCTTTGAATTTTACTGCGTGATAACGACTTGCCAAAGATTTTGTAATATCTATTTTGTAATGCCAATGCCCAATTATAAACAAAACGAACACAACCAAAGTGTTGTTCAAACGCTATGGCTTGTTCACTGTTTGGGTAAATTCTGTATTGGTAGGCTTTGAGCATGGCTTGTTAGTTGAGTGAATGTAGTTATAATTTAGCATTATTAATGCCATCAGACAATATATCGAAAAACAACAACGCCCTGCTTAGGTCGCCTGTGCTTACATCTCCACCTAAATCAGAGATTATGGGTGGAGATGTAAGCACAGGATAGGTTAAAAGACACATGGTTTAAAAGCTTACATTTCTTAATTATCTTTAACCAAAAAAATACGCTAAACTAGTGCATTTTATATAAACATATGATTGATGTGAACACTGAACACATGGTCTTTTACTTTATCATGCCATTGATTAGATTAAACTGATTAGATTAAGGAGTGGCCGTTGAACACTCGCCAACTGAAAAAATGGGGCATCATTGCCCTGACCTTGATAATCATCACCGCTTTGGCTTATTACTTTTTAAAACCAACGCCACAAGCCCCTAACCACATCACCGCCATCGCTGAAATTGGTGATATTGAACAAACCGTCATCGCAACAGGTAAAGTCAAGGCGATAAATACCGTTAACGTTGGCGCTCAAGTCAGTGGAGAGATTCAAACTTTGTATGTAAAAGTGGGTGATGTGGTCGAAAAAGGTGATTTAATTGCCCAAATCGACCAAGTCAATCAACGCACCAACTTGCAAAATGCCACTTCATCACTTTCACAAAGTCGCTTCGAGCAATCCAGTGCCTTAGCTGAGCTAAATAGTCGCCATGCTGCCCTAGAAAGTGCCAAAGCTGACCTACAATCCCAACAAGCATTAGCAAAGCAAGCCCGTACCAATCTTCAACGGCTCAAACCCCTGATTGGCATTGATGCCATCTCCCAACAGGAATATGACAATGCTGTCGCCCAAGCAGACACCGCCGATGCAGCCGTGGCAAAAGCCAAAGCCAATATCAGCCAAATGCAAGCTGCCATCGCTCAAGCACAAGCCAACATTGCCAACCAAAAAGAGAGCGTCAACAAAGCCAACAGCAACCTAAGCCAAGCCCAAGAAAATCTTGGCAAGACCACCATTCGAGCACCCATCTCAGGCACGGTTGTGTCTGTGGTTACCGAGCAAGGCAGTACCGTCAATGCCATGCAATCTGCCCCCACCATCGTTAAGTTGGCAGATTTATCACAAATACGCATCAATGCCCAAATATCTGAAGCAGACGTGGTCAATGTCTCTGCTGGCATGCCTGTGTATTTCAACCTAATTGGGGCACCTGACAAACGCTATGATGCCACTTTAAAAGGCATCGAACCTGCCCCTGAATCCATCAGCAATACCAGTGCCACCAACTCAGCAGTATATTATACTGGCTATTTAGAAGTGCCAAATCCAGAACATAAATTTCGCATTGACATGACAGCCCAGCTTAACATCATTGTTAACCAAGCCAAAAATGCCGTCCTAATACCATCAGCCGCTTTAATAGAACAACCCAACAAAACACTGGTCAAAGTGTTAGATGCCGATGGCAATGTCTTAGAAAAAGTGGTGAGCGTTGGTATTAACAATCGGGTACAAGCTCAAATTTTGCGGGGAATTAACCAAGGTGATACCGTCATCTTAAGTGAAGACAGCACTATAAATTCCATTGACGCAAGCACAGCACAAATACGGATGTGATGTCATGGTTGATAAACACTCAAACCACCATTTAAACCACCATAATCACAAAAACAACAAACATGCCGTGATTAAGATTGAGAATCTCATCAAAGAATTTAATGCAGGTGAACAGACCATTCGCATTTTACATGGCATCAACCTGACATTTTATGCTGGTGAAATGGTCGCCATCATCGGTCAATCTGGCTCAGGCAAATCAACCCTAATGAACATTTTGGGTTGTCTTGACCAAGCCACCGCAGGCACTTATCACATCTATGATAAATCAGTTGCCAAGCTGTCTGCTGATGAACTTGCCAAATTAAGACGAGAGCATTTTGGCTTTATCTTTCAGCGGTATCATTTATTGGGTGATTTGCCTGCCATTGATAATGTTGCCATTCCTGCTGTGTATGCTGGCATGGCAACCCAAACCCGAAAGCAACATGCCAGTCACTTACTGACACAACTGGGACTGGCAGACAAAATCCATAACCGCCCAAACCAGCTATCAGGGGGACAACAACAACGAGTGTCCATTGCACGTGCCTTAATGAATGGTGGCGACATTATTTTTGCTGATGAGCCCACAGGGGCATTAGACAGTGAATCTGGGCATGATGTCATGGCAATTTTGCACCAACTGAAAGAAGCAGGGCATACCATCATCATGGTTACTCATGACCCAAAACTGGCTGCTCAAGCTCAACGAGTCATAGAAATCAAAGATGGTCATATCATTGCTGACCATCGCAACACTCCCATAACACAGGATAATGCTGATGGTATTCATCATGCTCAAAGAACTCAAACTCAAAACTCATTTGGCTTAACAAACCCCGCTCATTTGACCGATGTCGACACACAGTCCACATCACAACCGACCACATCACCGCCACCCACATCAAAACCACTAACACCATCACGACTGCCTGCCCTAGATCGCTTCAAAGAAGCCTTTAAAATGTCTTTGTTGGCGATGACAGCCCACAAAATGCGCACCCTACTCACCATGCTTGGCATCATCATCGGCATTGCCTCAGTGGTCTCAATCGTTGGGCTTGGGCAAGGCTCTCAGCAGAGCATTTTATCCCAAATCAACGCCTTAGGCACAAATACCATTACCGTCATAGACGGCTATGAATGGGGCGACCCCAGACGTGCCTACCACAATAACAATCTCACCGCCGACGACGCTCAAGCAGTCGCTTCCCAACCTTATGTACAGAGCGTCAGCCCACAAGTTGACACCAACCTATCTAGTCGCCACAAACAAACACGAGAAACCGCCAGCATCAATGGCGTGGGTAAAGACTACCTTTCCGTTACAGGCGAAAACTTAGCCGCAGGTCAATCATTTAGCCAACACAGTATGGATAGTTTGGCACAAGACATCGTCATCGACCAAACTGCCAAAACCACTTTTTTTGGTGAAGGCACAAATGATGACGCAGTTTTGGGCAAAATCATTCAAGTTGGACAAGTACCAGCAAGGGTCATTGGCGTGCTTGCCAAAAATGACAACAACTTCTCACGCATAACAGACATTCCACAAATCTACATGCCCTATACCACCGTCATGTACCGTATTTTGGGCAAAAACAACATCGATAGCTTTGTTGTGCGTATCAATGATGACGTATCCACCAAAACCGCTGAAAATGCCATTTCTGACTTAATGAAAAGTCGTCATGGCACAGATGATTTTCGCTTACACAACATTGACTCACTAAAAGAAACTGTTGAATCCACCACAACCACCATGACCTTACTCATCTCATCCATCGCCATCATCTCCTTAATCGTGGGTGGCATTGGGGTGATGAACATCATGCTGGTGTCTGTCACCGAACGCACCAACGAAATCGGTGTCCGAATGGCAGTGGGCGCTCGCCAAAGCGACATCATGCAACAGTTCTTAATAGAAGCGGTGCTGGTATGTCTGCTTGGCGGCTTATTGGGCATTGGTTTGGCATTTTTGATAGGATTCATCATCAATAATTTAGGGTCAGACAACATCAAAGTCATCTACTCCACCACTTCCATCGTTACCGCCATCGTCTGCTCAACAGCAATAGGCATGCTGTTTGGCTTTTTACCTGCTCGTAACGCCGCTAAGCTTAACCCTGTCGAAGCACTATCAAGAGACTAAGGCGTATCCCATTTAAACAATGGCACAAAGAAACAGTGGCACAAAGACCAACTTTCTAAACAAACCAAACAACACATGCCAAAAATAAGAAAACCAACAAAAAAAACCCAACATAACCATGTTGGGTTAGAATCAATCAATATCAACGATGCAAAATAAAATAATAAAAGCAGATAAAATAATAAATGGTGGGTCGTGCAGGATTTGAACCTGCGACCAATTGATTAAAAGTCAACTGCTCTACCAACTGAGCTAACGACCCAAAATGTCAATTGATCATCAATAAATATAAGTAAGACAAGATTTGGCAAATTGGCTGATAATATTTATGATCAAAAATTGATAATCATTATTGATGATGCAAATATTGATGATGCAAAATAAAAAACCCAATCATAAGACTGAGTAAAAAATAATTTTGGCGAATGGTGGGTCGTGCAGGATTCGAACCTGCGACCAATTGATTAAAAGTCAACTGCTCTACCAACTGAGCTAACGACCCTTGCCTTAACGTGAGAGCATATTATACGCATAAATATTTATTTTGCAAGCATAAATTTAACGATTTATTCATTATTTAGCTTTATTTAGCTTTATCTTCATCATCATTTAACTTCATTTAACTTCGTTCATCATTGAATCAGCCCACCACAAAGACATGAAATTTATTGATAATGATAATTATTATTGTTAATATAAAGCCCATGACACATCTCTTTTTTTAAATATCAGTTTTAAAGGTCGGTTGCCATGCGTTTGTCTTTATTGCCCATCACGATACGCCATATTATCACCATAGGCTTGGTCTCAAGCTCAATATCAGCAATGGCGACTACCCCCCCCCCTTATTTCTTCTGAGCCATTGCCCACGGTCAGACTTGATGCCATAACAGTTTATGGTGAAACATATCGAACCACCGCCACCAAAACCACACTACCACCCAGCCAAGCTCCGATGAGCTATCATCGCATTGAACAAAATACGCTTAAACAACGCCAAGCCGACAGTGTGAGCAGTGCATTACGCTATGAAGCAGGTGTTGATACAGAAAATCGGGGGACGGTCAGTATTTTTGATGAATACAATATCCGAGGATTTAAAAATTATTCAAATTTTTATGATGGTATGAGACTGCCTTATGACGGCACATGGAACTTGATGCCACAAGTAGATGCTTATGCCACCGAAGCCATTGAGATATTAAAAGGTCCTGCGTCTTCATTATACGGATTTAACGAACCAGGTGGTATGGTCAATCAAGTTGCCAAGACCCCCAAAAGCTCGCCTCAGCATGAAATAAGACTGCGTACAGGCACACATAATCTAAAAGAAGTTGGCATTGACAGCACATCAAAGCTCAGTGATGACATCAATTATCGCATGGTTGCATTGGTTCGTAAAAAAGATGGACAAATGCAAGACACCAAAGAAAAACGGACATTAATCAATCCTTCGCTGATTTGGAGACCCAATGATGACATCTCGGTACTTGCCAGTGTTTATTATCAAAATGACCCAAATATGTTACCCTCCACACCATTGCCAAGTTTAGGAACGCTATACAACGCAAGCTATGGCAAGCTTGGTGCAAATGCGTATGCAGGCGACCACTGGAATCACTTTAGTAAAAAAGTCTTCATGCCCAGCCAAACCATTAACTGGCAAATTAACGACGCTTTAAAGTTCAAGCACATCTTACGCCACACCAACGCCAAAGCTCAACAAAAAAATACTTATCATCAAGGATTTGTACAAGGCTCAGACTCCAAGCTCAACCGTACAGCCTATACCACAGATGAAAATATGACAAACTGGTCAACAGACAACCAATTGGCCTATGATTTATTTATCAAGGATTCATCACACAACCTATTGCTCGGTGTGGATTATCAAAAAACAAACAGTACCGCCAAATATGCCGACGCCATGTATCAAGGCGTTCCAACCATTGACCTTGCTCAACCAGACCATGGATTATTTGGCAAAACCAATCTAAACTTGACAGGCTATCAACAAAAAGATGACATTAAGCAAAAGCAGCTTGGCGTATATCTACAAGATGAGATGCAATGGAACAACCTGACCGTTGTTGCAGGGCTACGCCGTGATAACTATGAAAGTGTAACCAATACCCAAACGGCAAATAACACCCATAAAACCACCATCAATCAAGCCAATAAAACTTCTGGTCGCTTGGCAGGGATTTATCATTTCAATCACGGTCTTTCACCTTATGCAAGTTATTCTCAATCATTTCAACCTTTGGTTGGCAATAATTTTGTTACAAACAAACCGTTTGAACCCACCACGGCCAATCAGTTTGAAGTTGGGGTAAAATACACCTCAACTGACAATAAAACCAAAGCAAGCTTGGCAGCCTTTGACATCACTAAGAAAAATGAAAAAGTGGCGACAGTTGATTGGACAAAACAGACACAAACAGGCGAAACCACCTCAAAAGGGTTTGAGATGTCAGCCGACCATCATTTTAACGACTGGCTTCATGCTGGTTTCAGCTATGGCTATGTGGATGCCAAAATCAGCAAAGATGAATTTAATCCACAATTGGTTGGCAACCGCCCTCAACAAGTCGCCAAGCATACCGCAAGCCTTTGGACAACCATCACACCCAATGATAAAACTTTGCTCAATGTTGGCATTCGCCATCAAGCAGGCATGCAAGTTGATAGACAAAATTCTGATGCCTTGCCAAGCGTTACTTTGGTCGATTTGGCAGGCAGTCATCAAATCAGCCCCACACTCAGTGCAGGCTTAAGTGTCAGTAATTTGTTTAATAAAACTTATGTTGGCTCTTGCTATGATAAGATGAACTGTTGGATGGGTGCAGAACGCCAAGCCAGTGTCAGCCTGACGGCAAACTTTTAGTATTTTTAGATTACTGATAAAAGATTGCTGATAAAAAATAGCGACCCCAACAACAAATGCCAAAAACATCATGCAAAGACACACTTTAACACCGTTAAACGATTCTAAACTGGCTGATATCGTTAAACACATCAATGAAGATCACCTTGATGACATCAAAAGTATGGCAATCGGTCTGCTTGAGCTGACTCAAAATCAATGCAAAAACCTACAATCTGTGATACTAAAACAAATTTATCAAGAAGGTTTTGTCTTGGATTTACAGTTTGGGCAAGACTGGTATCAACCTAATAAACAAGAACAAAAAATTTGGTTTTTGCAATTTGATACCGCCATTCAATCCGCCGAGCAATTCAATGAGCAATACATCGCCCTGCTGCAACGCAGTGATCGCAAACAAGGTAAAAAAACCATCGAAATTAGACAGCGCCACTTTGTTTTACAGGCGGTATCAGCAGTTAGCCAAAATATGTATCGCCTGACCTTACAGTCAAAAACAAACCTATCCCAACTGCCTGCTGGTTACGCATTTTTACTAAATCTTAGCTCATCTGCCACCAAGCAAAATTCCAATCGACCTTATCGCTACTACACACTTCGAAAAGCTTGGCAAGCCATATCCCCCCAAGGAGAGAAACAACATTTGGCATGGATTGACATATATTGTCATGGCAAAAAAAATGGTGAGTTTAGTCTTGGTGAAACATGGGTAAAGTCAGTTCAAATCAATGACATCATTACCAGCGAAAGAGAATTTCCTGAAAAAATTGAGCATCTAAATGGTCAGAGTTTATTGATTGCTGATGAAACCTCTCTACCTACGGTAGCAAGGTTGATAGAACTTTGGCAAAACCCCCAAATGCCCATTGTACTGCTTTTTTTACAAAGCGCTCAGGAACTGGCTTATTTAGATGAAGCATTACCATCATCTTGCATCACAGTTCTACCCGTGATTGCAAAGATAAATGACGCACCACACGAACAAATTTTTGCCCAATTAATCGATTTTTTACAGCACACGCCAATCAAAATTGATTCTATTTGGGGCGGACTTGGGGCAGCCACAACCAAACATCTTCGACCAATGCTTCGCAACTTTTTGGGCTCAAATTGCGACATTGTGCTAAAAGTATATTGGCGAGATGAATAAGACTGATAAACACACCGTTTTACCAAGTTACCAAGTTGCCAGGCCTGCTTGGTTCATTTTGCCCCATGTTGCTTTGTTTTGTCTGACTGGCTTAACAACTTGCCTTATTTTTTACCATGATTTTTTACCATTTGTTATCTTTTTTGATTAAGTTATCTTTTTTGGTTAATTTATGCTCTTTACTCAATCACTTACGGTTATTCGCCAAGAAAAAACCTTACTGCATGATATTAATATCACCCTAGAAAAAGGAAAAATATATGCTTTAATTGGGCATAATGGGTCAGGCAAATCAACACTTATCAAAACCTTAGCAGGTGAAATAACACCAACCAGTGGGCATGTGGCATTAGATGAATTGACAAATCAATCAATTTTTGATTTACCGCCCAAAACGCTTGCTCAATATCTGTCCTATCTGCCACAAAAGCTGCCTGATGCCAGTCATTTTACCGTTTCTGAGCTTGTGATGCTTGGTCGGTATCCCCACCAAAAATGGTTACAAAAACCCACTTCGCAAGACCACGCCATCTTATGCCAAGCAATGCAACACACTCAAATTGAACAATTTGCCAAGCAGTCGATGACAACGCTGTCAGGTGGCGAAAGAGCCAGAGCATGGCTTGCCATGTGTATTGCCCAAGATACGCCTTATCTTTTGCTTGATGAACCACTTGCTGCACTTGATATTGTATATCAAGTTGAAATACTTCGCCTAATCCAACACTTGGCAAAACAAAAAAACAAGGCAGTTATGATTATTATTCATGATATTAATCTTGCTTCACAATTTTGTGATGAAGTCATTGCTCTAAAAAATGGCAAACTGTGCCATATTGGTAATATTGCCAGCACAATGCAACCAAAGGTGCTTGAGCGTATCTTTGGCATTCATTTACATTTACTAAGCCACCCCATGAATGGCAAAAAGGTGGCGGTCATATGATGCAAAAAAGCTTACTGTTCGCCATCAGTTTACTGCTATCTGGCTGCCAACCACAAAACCATCAGCAAAATACCCATCAAGCCACTCAACACAACCAGAAAAACACTTCTTCAACCACCACACAAAACCAGCCTCTTAAAATCATCACCCCTGATTGGGCGATTGCTTCCACCTTAACCGCCATGGGTTATCCACCCGTGGCAGTCGGTGATGTTAAAATTTATCCTGATTGGGTTGGCAAACCTGAACTACCAAGCCAAACCATTGACTTGGGAGCAAGGTCTTATCCAAATCCCGAACGATTGGCACAATTACAGCCTGATATGATTATTGACAATGATTTTTACGCTCATCTGCGTCCCTTGTATGGCGACACGCCTCATGCCAGCGTCTTTTTTGGTTCATACGGCGACATTGCAACTTGGCAAAATTATGCCGAGACAACCAAAAAACTGGGAGAAATCATCAATCAGCCCAAACAAGCCGAAGTATTTTTAATAGAATCTAAACAAAAACTGCATGAACTGGGATTAATATTTAGACAAAAAAATCCCGATATTCAAAAAATTGCCGTGGTGAATTTTGCAGATGCCAATAATTTACGAATTTATGCCAACAACAGCTTGTTTAAACCTGCCACTCAAGAAATGGGGCTGAGTCTAATCACGCTTGAAGATAAAATGGGACAAGCGAACATGTGGGGATTTTTATCAATCACATTGGGAGATTTGGCAAAATTAGACCAACAGACTTGTCTGGTCGTGGTTGAACCTTTTAGCCCCATGCTTTACCAAGATCTCAGAGACACCTTATTATGGCAAAGGCTTGGATATGCAAACAATCTTTGTATGACGGTCATAAAACCACTGTGGGTATACGGTGGCATATCGTCCATGGTTACCTTCGGTGAACGGCTTAATGAAGCAACCTTTCAAGGAAAAATAGCCAATGCCCAATAAAATATCAGCAATAAAACAAGTAATCACCCCAAAAGCCCCTGTCATTTTATGGTTTGTCTGTTTGTTATGTTTGGCAATGGTAAGCACAAGCTTGGTCATAAAAACAGCCTGGCATGATCCATTTGTATGGTTGTTTTTACCATCACAATCACTTAGCCTAAATCAGATGGTTGTACAATTACAACTCATACCAACCATATTTGTGGCAATGCTATCAGGTGGTTTGCTTGGCGTGGCAAGTGTGTTACTACAACAACTGGTCAAAAACAACTTAGCCTCAGATACCACGCTGGCAGTCGGATCAGGGGCTGAATTATCGTTATTAATTGTTGCCATCGTTGCACCAAGTTTTGGGCTACATGGAAGTTTTTGGGTTGCATTTTTTGGGTCGCTGCTGGGCATGGTGCTGGTCTTTGCCATTTCTACCAAAAGCCATATGAACTCTGTGATATTAATTTTAAGTGGCTTAGTGGTGAACATCTTATTTTTCTCCATTGCCCAACTGCTCATCATATTTTATCCTGATTGGACGATGGGGGTTTTGGTTTGGGGCAGTGGATACTTAACTCAATCAAGCTGGCAAACTGGCCAATTTTTATTAGCAATCAGCGTATTTTTACCCCCAGCTCTATTTTTATTGCTCAAACCATTAACCTTAATGGGCTTAGATGACCGACAAGCCAAAAGTCTGGGTGTGCCTGTCGCACAGGTACGATTGGCGGCAATAATTTTGGTCGCCATCATCACAGCCAGCGTGGTGAGTCGGGTTGGCATCTTAAGTTTTGTTGGACTTGCCTCAGCCAGCATGGTCAATCTATTGGCAATCCGCCATATTTGGCAGCGATTGTTGGCAGGATTTGGATTTGGCGCGGTATTCTTATGGCTAAGTAACAACTTGGTTACACTACTCACAACATGGCTTAAACCCATGATTCAGCTTAATTTACCTGTTGGTGCATTGACAGGCATTTTAGGATCAGGCATGGTTATTTGGCTGGTAATCCATCAAAGCAAACAGCAAATTCATCACGAAGAATCTTTCGCCTTTTTAACCATAAAAAGAAGTGAAAAAACACGCTTTTTTTGGTTTGTAATGGCACTTATATTGGCCATCATGGGCGGGCTTGCATTATATATTGCCCCAAATGCCATGGGTCATTTAACCATTCAAACAGATGTTTATTTAATTGAACAATTTCGTCTACCACGCACATTATCTGCAATGGCAACAGGTACCATGCTCGCCTGTGCTGGTGTCCTATTACAAAAACTCACTTGCAACCCCATGGCAAGCCCTGAGGTGATGGGAATTAGCTCAGGTGGCGCATTAGGCGTCATATTGGCATTTTTGTTCAACCCATTATTACTGGCAATGCTGGGATTAGAAAATCAAAAAAATGCAGACATTACTGTATTATTGGTATCAGGCATGATTGGATCAGGCTTGGTGCTTCTTTTGGTCATATGGCTAGCCAGAAAATTATCACCTTCTTTATTGTTATTGGTTGGGGTTGCCATCTCAGCGATGATGACCAGCGTTTTAACATTGATTAAAATATCAGGTGATCCCAGATTACAAGCAATATTAAATTGGCTATCTGGCACAACCTATTACGCCAACCCAAACTCAGCTTGGTGGGTGGTCATAGCGGCATTGGTACTATTCATCATCAGCTTATTCATACTAAAACCACTGCAAATAATGAGCCTAAATGAGACCATGGCTCGCCATTTAGGCGTATCAATTAAACGCACCAAAATTATCACCTTAATTCTTGTTGCATTACTTAGTACCATCTCGACCCTTGTTGTCGGTCCTTTAAGCTTTATTGGACTGATGACACCGCATTTGGCAATGACGCTTGGAGCGGTACGCTTATCTCAACAGCTGGCATTGTCAGCAATGCTAGGAGCAGGGTTGATGCTTATCGCAGATTGGATTGGACGCTATGTCATTTTTCCATACGAAATCCCAACAGGTATCATTGCGTCAGTCATCGGAGGAATATATCTGTTATATCTAATGAGAATGATGTCCAAGGAATAGGTAAAACCCCCCCCTTCTATTGAAGGGGGGGGGGTATATAAAGGGAGCTGACGATGACCTACTCTCACATGGTTAAACCACACTACCATCGGCGCTAAGACGTTTCACTACTGAGTTCGAGAAGGGATCAGGTGGTACCATCTTGCCATTGTCGTCAGCAAAGGGGGAATCCTGCAAACACAGGATAATAGAAATGAATCTGATAAAAAGGACAAATCAAAGCCATAAAACCACAGGTAAAATCAACATCAACCACATTACCCTATAAAACCAATTAGGCATTGTATGGTCAAGCCAAACGAGCAATTAGTATTGGTTAGCTACATGTATCACTACACTTCCACACCCAACCTATCAACGTCGTCGTCTACAACGGCTCTTTAGGGAAATCTCATCTTGAGGTGGGCTTCCCGCTTAGATGCTTTCAGCGGTTATCCCATCCGAACATAGCTACTCGGCAATGCCACTGGCGTGACAACCGAAACACCAGAGGTTCGTCCACTCTGGTCCTCTCGTACTAGGAGCAGATCCTCTCAAATTTCCAACGCCCACGGTAGATAGGGACCGAACTGTCTCACGACGTTCTAAACCCAGCTCGCGTACCTCTTTAAATGGCGAACAGCCATACCCTTGGGACCTGCTTCAGCCCCAGGATGAGATGAGCCGACATCGAGGTGCCAAACACCGCCGTCGATATGAACTCTTGGGCGGTATCAGCCTGTTATCCCCAGAGTACCTTTTATCCGTTGAGCGATGGCCCTTCCATACAGAACCACCGGATCACTAAGACCTACTTTCGTACCTGCTCGACTTGTGGGTCTCGCAGTTAAGCGCGCTTTTGCCTTTATACTCTTTGAACGATTTCCGACCGTTCTGAGCGCACCTTCGTACTCCTCCGTTACTCTTTAGGAGGAGACCGCCCCAGTCAAACTACCCACCATACATTGTCCTCGATATTGTGAATATCTAAGTTAGAACCCCAACATGACCAGGGTGGTATTTCAAGGTTGACTCCACAAATACTGGCGTATCTGCTTCATAGCCTCCCACCTATCCTGCACAAGTCAGGTCAAAGTTCAATGTAAAGCTGTAGTAAAGGTTCACGGGGTCTTTCCGTCTAGCCGCGGGTACACAGCATCTTCACTGCGATTTCGATTTCACTGAGTCTCTGCTGGAGACAGCGTGGCCATCATTATGCCATTCGTGCAGGTCGGAACTTACCCGACAAGGAATTTCGCTACCTTAGGACCGTTATAGTTACGGCCGCCGTTTACTGGGGCTTCAATCAAGAGCTTCGCTTACGCTAACCCCATCATTTAACCTTCCAGCACCGGGCAGGCATCACACCCTATACGTCCACTTTCGTGTTTGCAGAGTGCTGTGTTTTTAATAAACAGTTGCAGCCACCTGGTATCTGCGACTGCCAACAGCTCAAAGAGCAAGTCTTATCACCATCGGCAGCGTACCTTCTCCCGAAGTTACGGTACCATTTTGCCTAGTTCCTTCAGCAGAGTTCTCTCAAGCGCCTTGGTATTCTCTACCTGACCACCTGTGTCGGTTTCGGGTACGATTCGTTTATGACCATCGTTTAGAAGCTTTTCCTGGAAGCAGGGTATTTGCCACTTCACGGTACATGTACCGCTTGCTATCAGATCTCAGTATTAGTTTGGCGGATTTGCCTACCAAACCTACCTACATCCTTCCACCTGGACTACCATCGCCAGGCTGGCATAACCTTCTCCGTCCCTCCATCACATCATAAACAAGTATCGGAATATTAACCGATTTCCCATCGACTACGCCTTTCGGCCTCGCCTTAGGGGTCGACTCACCCAGCCCCGATTAACGTTGGACTGGAACCCTTGGTCTTCCGGCGAACGGGCTTTTCACCCGTTTTGTCGTTACTCACGTCAGCATTCGCTCTTGTGATACCTCCAGCACACCTTACAGTGCACCTTCTCAGGCTTACACAACGCTCCCCTACCACTTAATTGAAACAATTAAATCCGCAGCTTCGGCTCCTAGTTTGAGCCCCGTTACATCTTCCGCGCAGGCCGACTCGACTAGTGAGCTATTACGCTTTCTTTAAAGGGTGGCTGCTTCTAAGCCAACCTCCTAGC
Source organism: Lwoffella lincolnii (assembly GCF_037201985.1). Lineage (NCBI taxonomy): Bacteria > Pseudomonadati > Pseudomonadota > Gammaproteobacteria > Moraxellales > Moraxellaceae > Lwoffella > Lwoffella lincolnii. The sequence goes on from NZ_CP147511.1 coordinate 1,506,540, forward strand.
TGTCTGTGCCTTCCCACCTCGTTTCCCACTTAACTAGGAATTTGGGGCCTTAGCTGGCGGTCTGGGTTGTTTCCCTTTCCACGACGGACGTTAGCACCCGCCGTGTGTCTCCCGGATATCACTCATCGGTATTCGTCAGTTTGCCTCGGTTTGGTAAGTCGGTGTGACCCCCTAGCCGAAACAGTGCTCTACCCCCAATGGTGTTCGTCCGAGGCGCTACCTAAATAGCTTTCGGGGAGAACCAGCTATCACCGAGTTTGATTAGCCTTTCACCCCTATCCACAAGTCATCCCCTGGCTTTTCAACGACAGTGGGTTCGGTCCTCCGATGCCTGTTACGGCACTTTCAACCTGCTCATGGATAGATCACTCGGTTTCGGGTCTATACCCTGCAACTCATTCGCCCTTTTAAGACTCGGTTTCCCTACGGCTCCCCTATTCGGTTAACCTTGCTACAGAATATAAGTCGCTGACCCATTATACAAAAGGTACGCCGTCACCCGACCACTTAATCGTTCTGATTGTCAAATTGTGATTTGACACGATTCATCAAGAAAGTTCTCATACGACCATTATTTTTTATGGTTCGTTCTCGCTTTCTTGCTACTTGTTCGTTAATGTAGGCTTCACAATAAACAATACGCCATGTTCTTGCTCTGGTTGAGTAAGTTGTGCCATTGTTATGGTCATCAATTCTTTGTTTTAAATTGGTGGTAAAACCAACATAAAACTCATCATGATTATCCATGTTTTGTATGACATAGACGTAGTAAAAATTCATTGTTATCCTCAAAACGATTAAGTGGTCGGGCTCCGACTGCTTGTATGCACACGGTTTTAGGTTCTATTTCACTCCCCTAACAGGGGTTCTTTTCGCCTTTCCCTCACGGTACTGGTTCACTATCGGTCAGTCAGGAGTATTTAGCCTTGGAGGATGGTCCCCCCATCTTCAGACAGAATTTCTCGTGTTCCGCCCTACTTAATGTGTCGCTTAAACAGTTTCGCATACAGGACTATCACCTACTATGGTTGGCTTTCCCACGCCATTTTGCTACTGTAAAATTGATCGGCTCCTCCCCGTTCGCTCGCCGCTACTTGGGGAATCTCTTTTGATGTCTTTTCCTCGGGGTACTGAGATGTTTCACTTCTCCCGGTTTGCCTTACACAGTAAATTGTGTAATAACCAACTTGTGTTGGTTGGGTTTCCCCATTCAGAAATCGCCGGGTCACAGGATATTGCCACCTCACCGACGCTTATCGCAGGCTGTCACGTCTTTCTTCGCCTCTGACTGCCAAGGCATCCACCATGTGCACTTCATTACTTGACCATACAATCCTAATTAGTCTTGTTTGGGTAATTGTAGTAACGATTTTACCTGTGTTTACGCTTGATTCAGTTCTCTTTACTTTAGGTGATTGTATTGGGTACAATCACCATGGTTAATAAATTACGTTGGTTAATTTATTAACCCAGACTCATTTCTATGTTGTTAAATAGTAAGTGATAAACTTCGTCAGTTTATTTTGTGAAAGCATAAATAAGAAATCTTATTTAAATTGCTTATGTATGCTTTGTTTTTGTTCGCTTGCCTGGTGGAGCCAAGGAGAGTCGAACTCCTGACCTCCTGCGTGCAAGGCAGGCGCTCTACCAACTGAGCTATGGCCCCATAAATGGTGGGTCTAATAAGATTTGAACTTATGACCCCCGCGTTATCAACACGGTGCTCTAACCAGCTGAGCTATAGACCCCGAAAGCCGTTAAAAAATTGCATCGCAATTTTTGGTCTGAACTTAAAAAATGCTTATGCTCTTTTTTTAACTTAATCTTTTAACCAAAAAACAACTTGTTGTGGATTTTTACTTACCTAAATGCTTCGTTAAGGAGGTGATCCAGCCGCAGGTTCCCCTACGGCTACCTTGTTACGACTTCACCCCAGTCATTAACCACACCGTGGTGATCGCCCTCCTAAGTTAGGCTAACCACTTCTGGTGCAATCAACTCCCATGGTGTGACGGGCGGTGTGTACAAGGCCCGGGAACGTATTCACCGCGGCATTCTGATCCGCGATTACTAGCGATTCCGACTTCATGGAGTCGAGTTGCAGACTCCAATCTGGACTAAGATAGGCTTTTTGAGATTGGCATCACGTCGCCGTGTAGCTGCCCTCTGTACCTACCATTGTAGCACGTGTGTAGCCCTGGTCGTAAGGGCCATGATGACTTGACGTCGTCCCCGCCTTCCTCCAGTTTGTCACTGGCAGTGTCCTTAAAGTCCCCGACCAAGTCGCTGGTAACTAAGGAAAAGGGTTGCGCTCGTTGCGGGACTTAACCCAACATCTCACGACACGAGCTGACGACAGCCATGCAGCACCTGTATGTGAATTCCCAAAGGCACTCTCGCATCTCTGCAAGATTCTCACTATGTCAAGACCAGGTAAGGTTCTTCGCGTTGCATCGAATTAAACCACATGCTCCACCGCTTGTGCGGGCCCCCGTCAATTCATTTGAGTTTTAACCTTGCGGCCGTACTCCCCAGGCGGTCTACTTATCGCGTTAACTGCGTCACTAAGCCTTTAAAAGACCCAACGACTGGTAGACATCGTTTACAGCGTGGACTACCAGGGTATCTAATCCTGTTTGCTACCCACGCTTTCGAACCTCAGTGTCAGTATGATGCCAGAAAGCTGCCTTCGCCATCGGTATTCCTCCAGATCTCTACGCATTTCACCGCTACACCTGGAATTCTACTTTCCTCTCACCTACTCTAGTTTATCAGTATCAGATGCAGTTCCTAGGTTAAGCCCAGGGATTTCACATCTGACTTAATAAACCACCTACGCTCGCTTTACGCCCAGTAATTCCGATTAACGCTCGCACCCTCTGTATTACCGCGGCTGCTGGCACAGAGTTAGCCGGTGCTTATTCTGTGGGTAACGTCAGAACCTATGGGTGTTATCCATAAGCTTTTCCTCCCCACTTAAAGTGCTTTACAACCATAAGGCCTTCTTCACACACGCGGCATGGCTGGATCAGGCTTTCGCCCATTGTCCAATATTCCCCACTGCTGCCTCCCGTAGGAGTCTGGGCCGTGTCTCAGTCCCAGTGTGGCTGATCATCCTCTCAGACCAGCTACAGATCGTCGCCTTGGTAGGCCTTTACCCCACCAACTAGCTAATCTGGTTTAGGCTCATCTTATAGCGAGAGCTATAAAGCCCCCCTTTCACCCTTAGGTCGTATGCGGTATTAATTCGAGTTTCCCCGAGCTATCCCCCTCTATAAGGTAGATTCCTAAATGTTACTCACCCGTTCGCCACTAATCAGTCTAGCAAGCTAGACCTCTTCGTTCGACTTGCATGTGTTAAGCCTGCCGCCAGCGTTCAATCTGAGCCATGATCAAACTCTTCAGTTTAATCGACTCATTCTTACTAGCAAATTCGCTTCGTTTGTTCATTTGTTTGAATTAACTTGGTCATTTACTGATTCGAATGATTTGTTTCTTTCGCCTTAAGCTTTTGCTTAAGTTAGCTTTGCTTAAGACTGTTTCTTTAAAAGCCATTTTTTTGTCAGTAAAAATCCACACAAGTTGTTTCTTGGTTCGTTGTTATATAGTTCTGTCTGTGTCGTCCACTAGACTTGCTTGCTTCGCTTTACTATATTATGTTGTTAATATAATTAGCGTCGCTTGTTGTTTTGCTTTTTTATTACAATGTTGTTTTGTTTGGTTGCTGTTTGTTGTTAGCAACTATCAATATCAGTTTGATACGTTTTGTCATTGTGAGCTGACCAGTTTATCATGGTTTGATTTTCTGTCAAGCTTTTTTTTAAGGTTTTTTGCTTTAATTTTTTGACTTTAAGTTGATGTTTGACTTTATGTTTAACTTTAACTTGAAGTTTGGTTGATTAAAGTTTTTTACCTTTTTTGTTTCTTAACTTAAGTTGTTGCTCTTAAGTTGTTCGCTTCCGCTTTCGGTCTGCTTGACCTTTGGCTTGGTTTGTTGCTTTAAGTGCGAGGTATTATATAGGGTTGTGAGATGGTGTCAAGGGGTTTTTTAAAAAAATTCTGTTTTTTGAGCCTGGCTGATGGCAGGTGTCAGCCGGGAGCTATTGTTTTGACTGTATTTTTTGTTTAATGGTGGTGATAAATCCTGAAATGGCATAGATGATGCCAATGGCAAGGATGCCGACAGGAATGTCATTGATGACAATGCCCATCACAAGGACAGCAACGATAAGGGCGACAAAGGGAACTTTGCGTTTATCAAATTCTTTAAAGCTATGGTATTTAACATTACTGACCATCAGTAAACCACAGATAACCACCCAAACCGCTGCAATGATGGAGATGGTCAGACCAGAGGTGCCAACCAATTCACTGTGATCAATGGCAACCATAACAAAGCTGGTAACCAAAATGGCGGCTAAAGGGCTGGCTAAGCCAACAAAGTATTTTTTATCAACCACACCAATTTGTACGTTGAAGCGTGCCAAACGAAATGCCGCACAGGCGGTAAAAACAAAAGCACAGGCGATGCCAATGCGTCCAAATCCGCTTAAAGCGTAGCTATAAATTAAGATGGCTGGGGCAACACCAAACGCCAACATGTCAGCAAGTGAGTCAAACTGTTCGCCAAAAGGACTTTGGGCATTGAGCATTCTTGCGACTCGTCCGTCCATACCGTCTAAGATGGCAGATAAAAAAATTGCCAATGCAGCTTTGTAAAATTGTCCATTGGTACTCGATAAGATGGAAAAAAATCCAGATAAGAGTGAGATGGTGGTGATGAGATTGGGAGCAAGATAGACTCCACGACTGGCACGTTGTCCATTGGTGTGTGCTTCATTTTCGATGACTTCAAAAGTCAATCCGTCATAGTCATCAGTGTCTGCTAACCGAAGATTGTGTTCGTGTTCGGTATCGGCATGATATGTGGTATTGCCTTTGTGTGTGGTGCTGTTGGGTTTGGAGGTTTTTGGCTCTGTCATGGTGGTGTCTTTTAAGCGATTTGGTTTTAAACGATTGACTTTAGGTAATTGATTTTAAGCTACTGATTTTAAGTGATTTGGGTTGTCAGCCATGTGAGATGAGTACTGTGTCATCGTGATGTCGTGATTTTTTGCTTTATTCATTTTTTGCTTTATTCACCAACCAACCATTTGACTTGATGGCTCTGTTCGGCAGTCATGGCAGGGGCATCATTCGCTTTTAATATGGGGGCAAGATAACTTGTGATGTCTTTGGCATGACGGTCAAACTGCCAAGGTGGGTTAATAATCAACATGCCTGTGCCACTCAATCCGACTGGCACGTCAACAGGATAGGCATTCAGTTCACAAATCAGCTGACGTTTGATGCCTGTGCGTTTCATTTTTTTATGAAAAATTTGTACGGCATCTATATTTTTAATGGGATACCATAACACATAGATACCCTGTTGCCATTTATGGTATGCCAATTCTAATAAGGCAACCAAGGTGCTAAAATCTTTATGTTCTTGTTCAAACGGTGGGTCAATAAACACCATGCCTCGACGTTCTTTTGGGGGAATAACGCCCATGATTCCTTCGTAAGCATCACGATGATGAACACCTATGGGTAATTGGTGAAGTTGATAGTTTAAGGCATCAAATTCATCGGCATGTTTTTCAAAGGCTTCTGCTCGGATAAGAATGTCTTGGTTTTGGGCATTGTTATTTTGGGCATTGTTGGCTATCCACCAAGGAGAACCTGGATAGACATTTTTGTCATAAAACTTGCGAGCTTGAGCAAGTTGTTCAAGATAGGTTGTGATTGCTGATGGCATGGGTTGGTTGCTCTGCTGGGTGTGGACAGCTTGCTCAAGTTTGCCAATGCCGTTTTTAGATTCGTTGGTGGCGGTGGCTTCGTTGCTTTTTAAGGAGTATAAGCCACGACCACCATAGGCATCTAGTACATAGTAAGGCTTACCTTTGTGATTCATTTGGGTGAGCAGTTGTATCAATAAAATGTGCTTGACAACGTCTGCAAAATTGCCTGCGTGATAGGCGTGTCGGTAATTCATAACAGCAAATCCAGTCGATTATGTGAATTGTAACTATTTTATCATGTTAACACACTCAAGGATTGGCTTAAGAAATTTCTTCACCAAATTATGATGCCAAATTATGATATAATACAAACCACTTGCAAAAAAAGTCATCAGATGACATTAATAACTATGGCATTAATAACATGCTGTTTGACAGCATCATGATGAAACAAAAAAAAGCATGAGACAAGACACAAAACAAGGAGCTAACATGAACAACGACCATGGTCAAGCCAAACAGACTTTAGAGAGCTTAAAAGAAGAGTTGCTGACTCGTATTCGTAAAATTGAAGACCATTTATATAATCCTCAAGATGAGTTGAACGAACATTGGGATGACCAAGCCATTGCCATGCGAGATAATGACATGCGTAAAAACTTGCTGGTTGAAGCCAAACAAGAGTTACAACACGTCTATAACGCCCTAAGCCAAATTGAAAATGGCACTTATGGCGAATGTAGCGTCTGTGAGGAAGCCATCGAGCCTAAACGGCTTGAAGCCGTGCCATACGCCACTTTATGTATGCAACATGCCCAATAAATGGGGGCATTTAGTGGTTGGTGTATGGGCAGTGGTTGGTGTATGAATTGGGGCATGGTTTAAGTATATTTAGGTATAACGACGCATCGATAAACTTTGGATAATGTTTTCTGCATCACGCCAACGTATCGCTGAGCTGTCTGCACCCAACAGCACCACCACCGCAGGGCGGTTGTTAATGCGAGTTTCCATCACCACACAACGACCCGCCTCGCTAATAAATCCTGTCTTAGAGATGCCAATTGGGTATAGTTTATCTTTCACCAAATAATTTGTATTCGTGGCATAATAGCGACGGTTGCCACTGCTGTAATTCGAAACATAAAAATCATACTTTGGTGTGGTTGAAAAGCTTCTAATCACATCATATTGCCCTGCTGCTTGCACCAGTTTGACCAAGTCACTGGGTGATGCCACGTTGCGCTTATCCAACCCTGTTGGATCACCAAAGTAGGTAGATGTCATGCCCAATGATTGAGCTTTTTGATTCATGGCTTGGATAAAAGCACCATACCCCCCCGGATAATGGCGTGCCAACGTTTTGGCTGCTGGATTTTCAGATTTCATCAGCATCATCAGTATCAATTCAGCACGATTCATACGATCGCCAGATTGTAGGCGTGATGATGCTTTTTTTGGTCCTACAAAATCAATTGGCTCAAGCACAATCTCTTCGCCCATATTTTGCTCAGCATCTAGCAAAACTATCGCCGTCATGATTTTAGAAATAGAGGCAATCGGGCGAGATTGATGGGCATTTTTTTCATAGATACTACGCCCTGTGCTTAAGTCATAGACCATGACCCCACGAGAGCCTGTGCTGATGGCAAGTTCTTCAAAGGCATTATAATTGGCAAAGTTTCGTGGTTCACTGGGATAAGAATAAGCGGTGATGTTGTTAGCATCAGTGTTTTTGCCACCATAGCCAGTGCCACCATCACTGTTGTTGTACATAATGCTACGAGCACGTTCTAGATTATCTGAACCACCCCAAGCAATACGACCTTGTGATGTTTGGGGTGATGCTTGGTGAGATGATTGGTCGACACCATTGATGCTTAAACCTGCTTGTGCTGTCGTTGATAAGCATACTACCCCAACCGATATCATTGACGTTAAAAAAGCGGTTTTTCTTGCCTTCGCTGTGGTGTTGTCAAAAGATGGGGTTGTGTTTGCCATGCTGAGCTTTCCTTGTTGATGCCATGCCATAATGTCTAAATAAATATCTAAATAACAAAAAATAACCGTCAATTTTAAACAACATCAATTATTGTGTCATTGCTTCTTACCATCAATTAAGCACATGCGTTATTGGTAAAAAACCAATGTTAAATCGTGTGTTAAATTGTGTGAATAACATAACTTATCATCATGTATTTTACAAGTCTCTTATCATCACAAACCTTGATTTTTCAGACTTTCTTGCTGGTTTGTTACAGAGATTAACTTTGTTATTTTGTGTAAATTTACTGTGTGTCAAGTCGTTTGACCTAAAGCAACTGTGTTAATCACCACGCATCATACCTATTGATTTATTCACGATTTTATTCATGATTGAGTGAATCATTTTCAACCACACAAAATATGTATAAAAAAATCCAACGTTACGATAAATTTAAGCAATAAATCATAAAAAAAAGATGACTTATCAGCTAATCCATCAAGTTCTGATGACACAGATGTTATAATAAATAGCAAATAAATTCACGGTAACTAATCCATACAGTAACTAAAAGAGACACAATTATGATTACAGTGATGGTGGTTGATGATCATGATTTGGTGCGTACTGGCATCAGTCACATGTTGCATGACCATGCAGACATCAACGTGGTGGCAGAAGCTGGTGATGGCAGCACCGCCTTACAGTTGGCTCGCCAATTACGCCCCAACGTGGTGCTGTTAGATGTCAATATGCCTAACATTGGTGGTGTGGAAGCAACCAAACGACTATTACAACTTGATAATGGCATTAAAGTGCTGGCGGTGAGCAGTCTAAGTGCTGAGCCGTATCCGTCCATGTTGTTAAAAGCTGGTGTGCATGGCTATATCACCAAAGGCACAGGGTTTGATGAGATGATTAAAGCCATCAAAAAAGTGGCTCAAGGTGGCCGTTATTTTAGCAGTGATGTGGCAGAACAGTTGGCACAGACCGTGTTAAACGAAACGCCCCAATCACCCTTTGACATACTCAGCGAACGTGAAAAGCAAGTTGCCATGATGGTGGTGAACTGCCAAAGTCCACAACAAATTGCTGATCAGCTGTTTGTCAGTGTCAAAACCGTCAATACTTATCGTTATCGTATTTTTGAAAAGTTAGGCGTGGACAGCGATGTTAAACTTACCCATTTGGCGATGCGTCATGGGTTAATAACACCATAATGATGACTCATCATGATACATTCATCATGACACATAATGATGGCAAAAGGGCATATCAAACCATAAAAAGGTAATAAAAATCATGGCGTTATTTAAGTCCTTATCTGAGCATTGGCAAACACAATCTAAGCTGTCTTTGCCACTTTCACAAATACGCAGAATTGGGTTACTTTATTACGCTTATCGCTTGTTCATCAGTGTGATATTGTTTGTTACCAGCTATGCGTTGGTATATGATGCCTCACGCATCATGGTAAGACTGCCATCTTTACTTCAGCAGTTGATACTGATGTTTTATATTCTGTTTAGTCTGTTTGCCATGACTTTATTTGTGTTGGTTAAGCATAAATCACAGCGTCAGTTGTTGGTGGCGTTTGTGGTTGATGTGATATTTTTTAATTTTTTGATATTCATTAATGGGGCAGCAGACATTCAGATGATGCTACTTATCATGGTGGTGGTGGCAGCCAGCTTTATGCTGTTGATTTCTTATCAAGCTGTTGTCATCACCATGTTGGCGGTGATTTTAATCATTTATCAGCAGTTTTTTTATGCCATCGCAGGGAGCATGACCCTACTTCGCTTTAGTGATGCCATGCTTATGGCATTGAGCTTTATCAGTGTGGGTTTTTTGAGCTGGACGTTGTCAAAGCGGCTGGCTCAAGTTGAACAGATTGCCAGTCAGCATGCTGAGACATTGGCAACACTCAACCGCATCAACACCGAAGTCATCAGTAAAATCAATCATGGGGTTCTGGTGTTAGACACAAAAAATAACATTTTACTGCACAATCATGCTGTTACCAGTTTGTTACATGTTACTGACTTGTATGTTACCACCACAAATAATGCCTTTTTTTCTGATACTCAGCATAAACCAGCCATTTCATCAGTAAGGTTGGGTAAAACAAGATTGGGTAAAAAAATGTCAGCAAGATTTAAACGGCTCATCGGCAGTCAAAGCCAAGAGTTTGAACAAGAACAGCTAAAAGCCGTTAATCAAAACAATCTTAAGCTCAATGAATTCATCAAAGAGCAACTGCCTAGGCTACAAGATAAGCTTGATGCTGCCCGTCTTATGCAACAATCACAATTTGAGCTACAACCGTTTAAACACATTGACCAACCATTACGGTTTAACACCACTTTATTACAAGATAATAGCTTGCTTGTCATCATCGAAGATGTCAAACGAGAACGCAATAACGCCCAACAGCTCAAGCTGGCGTCCTTAGGACAGCTCACCGCCAGCATTGCCCATGAAATTCGCAACCCACTTGCCGCCATTTCCCAAGCCAGTCAGCTATTGATTGCTGATGCTGACGAATGGCAGTTGACTGCCAATACCATCACCGCCTCTGCCATCAGCCCCAGCAATGATGCTAACGCTGGGTTGTATCAGATGATTTTTAAGCAGACCAAACGGGTCAATCGTATTATTGAAGATGTGTTAAGATTGTCAAGACAAGACAAGCCCAACCTGCAAGTATTGAATTTGATTGAATGGTTAACAGACTTTATTGCCAATCACTTTCAAGGACATGATGTGTTTTTACAGGGTCAATGTGATTGTCAAATATTTTTTGACCCCCATCATCTTGAACAAATTTTAATCAATCTGATTAATAACGGTCTAAAATTTAGCGGTAAGGTACACGCCCATGCCTTTGTTATTCTTAAGGTGGGTTGTGATGTGCATGTTACCATTGATGTCATTGATGAAGGCGTTGGGGTAACCCAAGCACAACAAGAACAGCTATTTATGCCATTTTTCACCACCGATAATCAAGGCACAGGACTTGGGCTATATTTGTCGCAATCATTTGCCCATGCCAATCACGCCCAGTTATCGTATGAAGCAGAACATGAGCATACGTGCTTTCGCTTGATGATACCCAAAGCGGTGCAATCGCCAACAGGACACATGACGCAATCATCACCTTTAAAATGAACAGTGAATGAACAGTAAAAATAAAAAAACACAGCAATAGTAAGGAATATCCATCTATGCCCCACGCCCTTGTAATTGACGATGAAGCAGATTTGTGCCGTTTGATGCAAATGACCCTAACCAAAATGGGAATCACCAGCGATATTGCCTATGAACTTGAGCATGCCAAAACCAATCTGGCAAATAAGGCATATGATTTTTGTTTGACTGACTTAAAACTCCCTGATGGCTCAGGGTTAGACATTGTGAAACTCATTACCAAAGAATATCCCTTAACCCCCGTTGCGGTCATCACCGCTCATGGCAACATGGACTTGGCAATCGAAGCCTTAAAGCTTGGGGCATTTGATTTTGTTAACAAGCCACTAGAGCTACCAAGGTTAAAACAACTTGTGTATCATGCCCTAAAAGTCGGTCAAGAATTCAAAGCCCAGCCGACAGACACGCTTAAGAACACCCCATCTCCCAGCCAACAATTGTTGGACAAACATCTGATTGGCACATCTGATACCATGACACAGCTTAAAAGCACCATCATCAAGCTTGCTCGCTCACAAGCCCCTGTGTTTTTATGGGGAGCATCGGGGACAGGCAAAGAAGTGGTGGCACGCATGATACACCAACTAAGCCCCAGACAAGAAGGGGCATTTGTCCCTGTCAACTGTGGGGCTATCCCATCTGAGCTGATGGAATCAGAGTTTTTTGGCCACAAAAAAGGCAGTTTTACAGGTGCAACCACGGACAAAATGGGTTTGTTTCAACAGGCCAATGGTGGTACGTTATTTTTAGATGAAGTGGCAGATTTGCCTTTATCTATGCAGGTTAAGCTACTAAGAGCCATTCAAGAAAAAACCATCAGAGCCATTGGTGATACCAAAGAAGTGCCTGTTGATATCCGTATCCTATCTGCCACCCATAAAAACTTATATGAGCTGGTTGAAAAAGGACAGTTTCGCCAAGATTTATTTTATCGAATCAATGTCATTGAGCTAAAACTGCCCACATTAAACCAACGCAGGAGTGATGTGCCAATGTTAGCAGGTCATTTTTTACGCTTAATTGAACAAGAATGGCAACTTGAGGAGCCATTACATCTCACTGACACTGCCATTGATTTTTTACAACATTATGACTTTGTGGGTAATGTGCGTGAATTAAGAAATTTGCTTGAACGGGCGATAACCATGACCGACAGCACAGACATAGACGTCACTCATCTACAGCCCACACATCTGTCTCGCAACGCACCAACACAACACCAACAAACTCAGCAAGACACTCACAGAGCCAATCAACTCAACAACCAAATGGCAAACAGCCCAACCATAAATAATAAACTAAGACCGAACCAAACCAGTACTTTATTGCCACCCCAACCCAACATCAGCATGAATGCCAATGCTTTAACACCACGCTATGGCAATGCCAATGTCAACATGCCAAGCTCCATCACCGTCAGCACAGCCCCCAACACCTCCCCTAATTTCACAAACAATACAAACAATACAAACAATACAAACAATACAAACAATACAAACAATACACAAAACCAACACCAAACTGATGCTTATCTTTTTCCCATAAGCCACTCACCCACAAGCCAGCATGACGATAAACACAATACTGGACAAAACAACATCGAACAAAATAATGATAAAAACACACACCAAAAAGAGATGAATCGATTGAGTGCCAATAATAAAGTGGGGGCTAATCTGACCATTTGGCAGAGCTTTTTAGATGAACATCTAAAGCCAAATAATCTGCCCAAATACGGCATAGAAGCGTTTTTACAAGAACAAGAAAGAATCCTAATTGCTGAAGCACTCAAATTATCTGAAGGCAATAAAACAGAAGCTGCCAGATTGCTTAACTTGACCATGCGTTCTTTGCGTTATCGCATGGATAAGCTGGAAATTGACTATGAAGCCGATGATGCTGACATGTGATTAAATACAAAAAAACAAACGCAAAGAAGCTTAAGTAAATTCTAACAAGATGACAGTGTTAAATATTAATGTCATCACATCAAAGTTAAGGCATGTTGTTTATCTGCTCAGATAAGCGTATGCCATGGGGAAAATGTGTGAGCCAAGTTTTGCGATTTTGGGGTTGTTTGGCATCTAATAGCTCTGCATTTAATGATTGACCTGTTACCCAAAGTAGGGCTTGTTGTAGCCAAGGGTCATCTGCCCCATCTAATCTGTCTAGAGGATTAAAAGGTTTGGGGATAAACTTATTGTCATCTGCTTGGGTGGGCATTGCTTTGGTAGACATTGCTTGGATAGGCAATGGTAACAAGGCAACATCAGGCATGACACCTTGACCATGAATATTTTGTTGATTGGCATCAAGATAATGAGCAACCGTCAATTTAATGGCATAATCTTGGTCAAGCTCAAACACACTTTGCACCGAACCTTTACCATAGCTGGTTTCACCCATGATAAGGGTAGTGGGATTGTTTTTTAAACCACTTGCCATGACTTCACTGGCAGATGCTGAATGGCGATTTTGCAACACCACCACGGGTAAGCCTGCCAATATTGCCCTACCTTTAGGATAAAACGCCTCTTTGATGCCTTGCCGATTTTCGAGATAAGCGATGGGCTTATGATTGTTTTGAAACAAACTGACAATCGCAACCGCCGATTCCAAAACCCCACCAGGGTTATTACGCACATCAAATATGACTCCACGCACAGGTTCTGGGTAACGCAACAGCTCTTGCAAAATTTGTTGGCGGCTCACTTCTTGAAACACAGGTATGCGAATAATGGCAATGCCATCTTGCCAAGACACAGACACCGATGCGTCTGTATTGATGCTACGTGCCAAACCAACTTGACGCTTTTGTCTGCCTGCCATCGACACCGACAGCTCAACGTAAGAGCCAATCAGCCCTATTAACTTGGCTTTGACGTCCTCAGGATTCAGCATTTTGGTCAGCTTAACCCCATCAATGGCATGAAGATAATCCCCAACATTGATGCCTTGCTGTTCTGCTGGCGATTCAGGCAACACGGCTTCGACCACCCAATGAGCCAAGTCGTCATGATATGCCACATCAATACCCACCTGACCCAAACCCCCTTGGGTGATTGTCTGTAGGTCATCATATTGTTGTCTGTCCAATAGCTCAGAATAAGGATCTAACCCCTTTAACATGCCTTTCATCGCTTGAACAAACAAGTTTTCATCATTAACAGCATATAGATATTGGGTTCTGATGGTATTTATCAAATCCACAAACATGGCCAACGTCTTTGGCGAGATGGCATTTAATGGCACGCTTTGGGTAACAGGAGGCAATGGTTGGGCAGAGTCAACGGTGTCTGCCTGCCAACTTAGGTCTTTTTGCCCCAGAACTTCCACATCTAAACCATCATTAGAAGGAAGCGATTCTTCAACAGAAAAACCATGTTGATGGTTGGTCAGTAGTGATGATAAAGGGTTGGGATTGATGGCAGAAGAAGCCAAGGCAATGGGCATGATGGCCATCTGTAAAACCAGCGATATCCCCCATCGCCATGCTTTATTTGAATGAGTGATGCCAACCACTGAACGTCTTATATCACGGTGGCTAACAAGGTGATTCATCGAACAAGATTTTATCAAGGCAAATGTTCGACATTCATTCATACACAGTACTCAATCAAAAAAACACCCAATCAAAAAACCAGACAGATACTTATTAACCCAAATATTGACCAACCTAAATATTGACTAACAAGCTATGACCTGTCATTTCATCAGGCTTATCAAGCCCCATCAAGTCAAGCAATGTCGGTGCAACATCGCTTAAACGACCACCTTCCACCACCTTAACAATTCTATTACCCACGTATATCAATGGCACAAGCTCGGTGGTATGTTGAGTATGCACCTGTCCGCTCACATAATCTTGCATCTGCTCACAGTTACCATGGTCAGCGGTGATGAGCAGATGTCCGTTGGCTTTTTTTATGGCATCAACCACCCGTCCAACACACCCATCCAAAGTTTCTACCGCCTGAACCGCTGCCTCAAATACGCCTGTATGACCCACCATATCGCCATTGGCATAATTCACCACCAACACATCATATTGCCCTGATTCAATGGCTTCAACCAGTGCATCAGTCACCTCTTTGGCACTCATTTGGGGCTGTAAATCATACGTCTTCACATTGGGTGATGGAATTAAAATGCGTGTCTCACCTTCATACTTTTGTTCACGACCCCCACTAAAAAAGAAAGTGACATGGGCGTATTTTTCGGTTTCGGCAATGCGTAATTGGGTTTTTTTTTGGTTTTGCAAGTATTCGCCTAAGCTGTTTGTCAATTTGGCGGGCTGATATGCCACCAAGACATTAGGCTGACTGCTAAGCAAATCAGAATAAGGGGTCATCATCACAAAGGCGGACAATTTTGGGCATTTTTCTCGGGCAAAACCCGAAAACTCTCTGTCTGACAACAAAAATGCTGCTGACAACTCTCTGGCTCTGTCAGCCCGAAAGTTCATAAAAAACACCGCATCGTGGTCATTGACGGTAAAAGGTGTTTCACCATGCTCAATCACAGTGGTTGGGCTGACAAATTCATCGGTTTCTCGTGATTTATACGCCGCTTGTATCGCCCCATCGGCACGGGTTGCCATGCGTTCTGCCTTACCTTCGGTTAACAGCTCGTAAGCTTGTTGCACCCTATCCCAGCGTTTGTCCCTATCCATGGCAAAAAACCGCCCACAGATACTGGCAATCTGTACTTGGCTACCATAATGGTCGTTTAAGCCATTAAGATATCTTCGAAACCGCTCAATGTATTTATCCGCTGACTTTGGTGGGGTGTCTCGCCCATCTAAAAAACAATGCACATACACTTTGGTAACCTTATGCACCACCAAACTATGACACATGGCTTCGATGTGGTCAATATGAGCATGTACGCCCCCATCAGACAAAAGCCCCATCACATGCACCGAACCGCCTGCCTGCTTGACCTTATCAATGGCAACATCAATGGCAGGGTTTTGATAAAACTCACGAGAGTCAATTTCTTTGGAGATGCGGGTAGACTCTTGGTAAATAATCCGTCCAGCCCCTAGGTTCATGTGACCCACTTCAGAATTACCAAATTGCCCTGCTGGCAAACCCACATCTTCACCAGAGCCTGAAATAACCCCATGTGGATAATCTTGATAAAGTTGTTCTAAATTAGGCGTATTGGCATGGGCGATGGCATTGTCATTTTTTTCTTTACGATGACCAAATCCATCTAAAATCATCAAAACATGGGGGGTTTTTGCGTGTGGTTCTTTAGCCACATTAGCCACATTCTTTTGATTCATTAAGTTGTCTTGGCTCATAATATTGCTCCATTTTTTGTTATAAATTAAATGTTGCCATGATAGCACAGCCACCCCACAAAAGCTAATTAACCGACTTTAGTTTAATATTTAGCTAAACATATCATGTCAGCATGTCACACCAGTTATCACGCCAGTTGGTCATCACATCACTTGCATCTGAGCCTGTTTTTGATTACCATAGTCTCCTTCTGGAGTATTCGCCAGTGAATGGTATTCCCTGAGCCGATACGCATCACTTAGGACATGCAACCTACTGTTTTGTTGTGTATGCCTGCATCATGTTTGATATATCAGGAAACCTAAAAAGACAGTGTCATGTCCGCCCTGAACTTTACGGTTCATGGGTTCTCATCTCACAGCGGTACTCTGGTTTTTATTATTATTGTGCGGTTTTTGTTGTTGTGATGTTTGGTTTTTTTTAATAAAAAATCCCCAAAATTTATGGTTTTGGGGATTTTTTGGTTTGTGCTTATTTATTTTTATTCATCATTTTTATTGTTTATCTTTATCATTTATCAGGTTGATTACTCGTCGTTGGCAGAAGACAGTTTTTTGATGTTTTTTTTGACATCTTTTGCTGTTCCTTCTACTGTGGTGGTCGTGCGTCCAAAGTTGCCTTTAGCAAAACCACCGCCAAATGGTGATTTACCAGCATGATTAAAGGGATTATTGCCAAATGGATGTTGACCTTGTTGCCCCATGCCCCCCATTTGGTTTAAGTCGCCCATATTGGGAAATCCTGCCATACCCCCCATTTGCTTTGCCATCATTTGCATCATTTTTTCTTGGTTTTTTTGTACATAATTATTGGCAAAGGTTTTAAACTTATTTTGAACAGGTGGCAACAGCACAATGACCGCCAACACATCGCTGATAAGACCAGGAATGAGCAACAGCACCCCTGCCAATGCCATCGCCACTGTCTTTATGATGGTGGACTCAGGTGGTCGCATGGCAGGGTTGAACATACCACCTGACTTGATTTGTTTAGCCATTGGGTTTAGTACCGCCATGCCTTTACGCATCAGCATGATGCCAATAATTGCTGCCGCCACAAACCAAGCAAATACCCACCAACCGCTGATAAATTGGGCAATCAGATACCAAATCAACATTTCAATAATAAACCAAACCAAAGTAACGCCTACCGCTGTACCCATGCTCTATCCTAAGTCCTAATTTTTGTGTGAATTTGTGTGAATCAATCAATTAAATCAATTAATACGCTTACGCCCATCATATGGGGGCTGTTATAATGACATTCAATCTGTGACGATGCAAGTCAACATATTTTCTTGTTTATTAAGACTTGTTTTTTTCAAGATGATGTTTGGGTTTAAGAAGGTGTTTGGGTTTAAGATAGTATTTAGGGCATGTCCCTAATATCAACTGGGTGATAAGTTTATGGCATTGATTTTGGGCATTGACCCTGGTTCTCGAATGACAGGTTATGGGCTGATACAGCAAATAGGTGATAATTTGACATTCATTGATGCAGGCACGATACGCACCGACAGCGACGCCATGCCTGAGCGGTTACAACAGATTTTTTTTGGCATTGAACGAATTGTGCATCATTATGGGCGTTATCATCATCAACCCATTCTCGCTGCCATCGAGCAGGTATTCATGGCATCTAATCCTGATTCTGCTTTAAAACTTGGACAGGCGCGGGGGGCTGCCATTGCCGCTTTGGTGTCCAATCAACTCAAGGTATCTGAATACACCGCCAGACAAATCAAACAAGCCGTCTGTGGCTATGGGGCAGCTGATAAAGAGCAGATTCAAGCGATGGTGTGTCGAATTTTAAGCTTGGACATCACCCCACAGGCTGATGCTGCTGATGGGCTGGCATGTGCCATTTGCCATGCTCATTCTAATCACTCTGTTAATAAGCTGATGGGCAATATGTTGGGCAATACAGGCGGTGGTGGACACAATCGCAGTAAGAAAAAGGGGCGTTGGCGACTGACCGAAGAAGAACTTAAGCAGTTACGCTAAAACGGACTGGTCTTCAACAAACATGGCGTTTGTTGAAGACCATATCATGTCATTTATTTGACCCGATTAAGGTTATTTATTAGGGGCTGGGGTGATGCGTAAGTAAGGCTTGATTTCAGTGAAACCTTTGGGATAGTCGGTATCTTTGATGTCTTCAGTTTTAATGCTTGGTGGAATGATGACATCGTCGCCATCTTTCCAATCCACTGGTGTGGCGACATGATGGTCATCAGTCAGTTGTAGGGCATCAATGACACGCACGATTTCATCAAAGTTACGTCCAACACTGGGCGGATACGTCAGCGTCAGACGGACTTTATGCTCAGGGTCAATGATAAACACACTGCGTACGGTGACGTTGGCATTGGCTTTGGGGTGTATCATGCCATATAATTCAGCAATCTTTTTGTTTTCATCACCGATGATGGGGAAGTTGGGTGCGGTGCCTTGGGTCTCAGCTATGTCGCTTGCCCACTTTTTATGATCGTCCACATTATCTACCGACAAGCAAATGGGCTTGACATTACGTTTGTCAAATTCCGATTTTAAAGCAGCAGCACGACCTAACTCAGTGGTACAAACGGGGGTAAAGTCAGCAGGGTGCGAAAACAGCACCACCCATTTACCTTTGGACCAATCATGAAAGTTAATCTGACCTTCTGTGGTGTCAGCATCAAAGTCTGGGGCAATGTCGCCTAATTGAATATTCGCCATGATGGTGTTCCTATTTTTGATTCAAAGTTTTAATTGGCTTAAAAACTGTTTGAATCTTTATTCAAACAGTTAAACCAGTGTAAACGAACTTAATGGCATCAAACCACTGATATTTGTAACAGCTGATGACAATTTTGGCTAAAACCTTGCTGATTACCAACTGATGGGGTCAATGTCTAGGGTTAATCGCATGTATTTGGCATCGGATAAATCTTTGACTGGCAACCACCATGTTAATAACAATTGGTGTAAGGTCTGACGCTGTTGCGACAGCAACAATAACTGAGCGTGATGGCGGTTGTTTTTTTTTGCCATTGGGGCAGGAAAAGGGCCTAAAATTGCCAAATTATTGGCAGGTAATAAGCATTTGGCTTGTTGCAGTACATTTTGTACACTGGCTAATGATTTGCCTTCACAGCGTATCAAGGCTGCATGACTGTATGGTGGTAATCCCAGCTGTTGTCGCTCTGTTAATAACATGCGAGCAAAGGCTGAATAGCCGTTACGCATCAGCTTAAGAAGTAAAGGATTATCAGGTTGGCGAGTTTGGATAAGCACTCGTCCAGATTTGTTGCCACGTCCTGCTCGCCCTGCCACTTGAATGATTAGTTGAGCAGTCTGCTCAGGTGAGCGAAAATCTGCTGATAAAAACCCCCTATCTGCGTCAGGCATCACCACCATGGTAACATTAGCAAAGTGATGCCCTTTGGCAAGCATCTGAGTTCCCACTAAAATGGCTGGCTCACCGCCATTGATTTTTTGATATAACCGCTCCCAACTGCCTTTACGCCGTGTGGTGTCTCTGTCTATTTGAATGATGGGGTAGGTGCGTTTACTGGTTTGTGGGTTGGCAAATAGGGCATGTAAATTATCGCTAAGTCGGGTTGTTCCCATGCCTAGGGCAGTCAGATTGCGACTGCCACAACTGGGGCAAGATGATGGCATGGCACTTTGCCAATCACAATGATGGCATTTGAGCTGTCCTTTTTGCTGAGTAAGCTTATGGTGATGCACGGTCATGTGAGTGTCACAGCGAGGGCAATCGGCTTGCCAGCCACACGCATCGCACAGCAAGATGGGCGCATAGCCACGCCGATTAAGGAACACCAATACTTGCTCACCAGCATCTAATGTCTTAGCGATGTGATTGATGGTAATGGGGCTAAGCCCTGTGTCATCAGTGGGTTTATCAAACACCGCTTTATCATTGGTTTGAGCAAAATTGAATAAAGAGGGCTGTTTGACATATTCGGTGTGTGCTTGCTTTTTATCAGGTTTAGCACCACGCCTAAGGTCAATCAACTCAAACATGGGAGGCAACGCCTGCCCTGCCCGTTTGGTCAGTTTTAGCTCAGTTAATTTGCCATCATCAACCAGTTTAAGGTGTTCAAGTGCTGGTGTGGCACTGCCCAAAATGACAGGAATGCCCAATTGATGCCCACGATACAATGCCACATTACAAGCGTGGTATCGCAAGGTATCTTGTTGTTTATAAGAGCTGTCATGAGCTTCATCAACAATAATCATGCCCAAATTGGCAAAAGGATACAACACGGTGGAACGTGTGCCAATGATGATTTGAGCTTGCCCATTTTGACAATCCAGCCACCCTTGCATACGCTGACTGTCGGACAATCCTGAATGCAACAGACACAACCGTGCCGAAAAACGACCAGCAAAACGAGCCTGCGTTTGTGGCGTTAAGCCAATCTCTGGCACCAGTATCAACACCTGCCGACCTGCTTCTAAGACGGCCTGCATGACTTGTAAATACACTTCAGTTTTGCCAGAGCCTGTCACGCCATTTAACAAAAATCCTTGATAACGACTGGTGATGTCAGTTGGCTGAGTTTCAGCATACACAGACAATACCGCATTCACCGCTTGTTGTTGCTCAGCGTTTAATGGCAAGGGCAATTTAAGCAGTCGCACAGGCTTAGGGGCGGTTTTTTCTTCTTCAAAATGTTCAATAAGGGCTTTTTTGTGCAACGTTTTTAGCGTTTGTCGGTCAAAACCTTCCAGCATCAACACCTCTTCACTCGTACCATGGTACTGGTGCAGTGCCAACCAATTAATCAACTTCAGCTGTTTTTTAGCCCTGCCACTGACATTGTCCAACGCCTGTATGCCTTGATTATCAATACGCATCAAAACTTCTGGCAACAGTCGCCAGTGTCTTGTCAACCGCTGAATTGGCTTACCTTGCCTAATGAAACTTGGCAACATGACTGCCAATACATCTCCCAATGGATAATGATAATAAGCCGCCAACCACTTGGCAAAGTTCATCATCTGAACGTCTAAGAGGGGTGATGTGTCCAAAACAGCATCAATGGCTTTTAGCTTGCCAGTGGCAATATCGCTGTCATCGGCTGACACATGAGCAACAACAACCCCAATTAAGGTACGCTTGCCAAATGGCACTTGCACCCGTGAGCCAATGCCTGGTAAAGGAGAGCTTGGGGGGTTGGATTGGACAGGTAAATAATCAAAACAGCGGTACAAAGGCACAGGTAAAGCCACTTGGATAAGTGACTGCTGTGCTAAGTTGCCACAAGCCGTGTTTGATATGGATTGGGAAGACATTGATGTGTGTGAATGAGCATGTGTGAATGGGATTGTATAACCCACCAAAACCTATTCTTCAAACACCATGATTGCTTCAATCTCAACCACCGCTCCCTTAGGCAAGGCAGCGACTTGGACAGCAGCACGAGCAGGATATGGTTCGGTCAATCTATCAACAAACAATTCATTTAAAGCAGCAAAGTTATCAAGGTCAGTCAACGACACATTGAACTTCACCACATCAGACAAGCCACCACCTGCCTTTTGACAAATCGCTTCGATATTGTCCATCACTTGTCGAGCTTGTGCTTCAAAGCCTTTTTGTAAGGCCATGGTATTTGGGTCAAAGCCAATCTGCCCTGAAATATACACAGTATTAACCCCTTGATGGGTGATTTTGACCGCTTGTGAATATGTGCCAACGGCAGCAGGGGCGTTGTCTGTGTGAATGGTTTGCTTTTTCATGGGAATGCTCCTTTTGTGTGGCTTAAGGGTAATTTATGGGCATCAACATCATCACATCTTTATTGACTTTGATGATTGACATTGATGCCAATTAACGATGCTTTTTTGTGAAGCGTTTGTTTGTGAAGCGTTTGGCAGTTTTATTGAGTTTTTTTGTTGGGATTTTTTATTGGATTTCTTTTATTGGATTTCTTTTATTGGATTTCTTTTATTGGATTTCTTTTATTGGATTTCTTTTATTGGGTTTCTTTTATTGGGTTTCTTTTATTGGGTTTCTTGGCTTGATGGTCATCAAAGCGGTTGGGTGCGTACAATCGTTTAATGCTGATGAAGTTATACAGCTTTCTTAAAGCGTCAATGCCTTCTTGGGCATGACTGCGACTACGCACCACCACATAAAACACGCTATGGTTGATAAAGGTCACATAACGCACCACACCAATGTTAAGCTGTTTTAGCAATATCATGCCTTCACTGATTTGCTCTTCATCAAGCAACACTTGAATGCCCAAATAAGCGGTGAACTGAGCCCGTTCGCCTTGAGTAACCTGTTTTAGACTGTCTTTGTCACGCCAAGACAATGGAAATACTCGGTTAGGCTGTTCTTTTTTGGTGTTTAGTATTTCAAAACATTTGTGTCTATGCACAATCAAGCCTTGATTGACAGAGTTATAGCCTAAGATTTCATCACCATAAATGGCATTACAGCATTTGGCAAAGTTAATCTCTACCCCACTCATGTTTGCCAATAAATTACGGGGATGGCTTAAGTTGGCATTATCCTGCTCAGTTACGGCAATGTGGTCACTAAACAAGCGAGTCACCACCAACTGTGGCAACAATGCCCCTGAACTGATTTGTAAAAACAACCCTTGTTTGTCTGTTACTCCTTGCCACTCAAGCAAATCTGCCCAATCATCATCACTCAGATTACTTAAATGCTTATCATAAGTCGATAATGCCCGCTCAAGGGCTTGTTCACCGTGCTGGCATTTTTCGACATCAGGCAAGGCTCTGAGCCATTTACCAATCAGATTGCGTGCCTTAGTTGTTACCACAAAACCAAGCCATTCTGCTTTAGGCATACCTTGAGGGTCGGTGATGATTTCGACGGTTTGTGTGCCTGTCAGCACCGTTGAGAGACTGACCGCTTGCCCATTCACCACCGCCGACACAGCCGCATCTCCAATCTTAGGACCAACTGCATACGCAAAGTCTAAGGCGGTGGCACTGCGTGGCAATTCATACACTTGCCCTTGTGGGCTATAAATCAGGATTTTTCGCCCATTGAGATAATGAATAAGGTCATTGACCGCTTGCTCGCTAGAGTCAGCCTCATCAGCAGACCCTAAAAGTCCGATGGCGTTTTCACTGCTCACCAAGTCTTTCATGGCACTCAACGATGCTTGAATAACCGACTGACTGACTTTAGACGCATTTTCTAACGCCATCACCCCAAGACGAGCGGATTGTTGCATTTTTTTGGTCAAAATAGTCACTTGAATGGTGTCAGTGTCATAACGATAAGTCAAAGTTAAAGACTGATTGCCACCTGCTGGCGGATGCTTGATGTGATCTGCCACCTGCTCGTTGGGAATGTCATAGCGTTCAATAAAAAAGTTCGCCAGCTGATGACAATGCTCGATGGTCTCCACCACCACTTCAAAGGCATATTGGCGTAAGATGGCATTGAGTTCACCACGATTGCGAAAAAACTGACGAAACATGGATACTTGATGGTCAATGACCTGCACATGCCCTTTAATGTGCTGTTTATGTAGCACGTGCTGTAAGTTCTCTTGAATGAGATTTTTTTTATAATGACGCCCCAAGCCATGTTGAATCAGTTTATCAGACAACTTGCCATACATGTCATTATCCAAATTACGATAGCATAACAATTCAATGGCATTGGCAATGTCATTTAGCCCCATGACTCTGGCAAGCGGGATATAAAATGACAGCGTCTCTTGTGCGGTGGCACGTTGCTTTTCAGGTTTGACCGCTCCTAACGTGGACATGTTGTGCAAGCGGTCAGACAACTTAATGATAAGCACTCGTGGGTCTTTTAAAGTGGCATCGACAATTTTATAAAAGGTTGCCAGTTTGTTTTGATGCTTATTGTGGCCAGATGATTTTAATTTGGTCACACCATCGACCAATTTTGGCACGTCCCCACCAAATACCTGCTGTAATTCATCAAGGGTGACAGGCGTGTCTTCAACCGTGTCATGTAGAATGCCTGCAATCAATGTATCTCTATCCAAGCGAAACCCTGCTAAAATCTCCGCCACCGCCAATGGGTGGGTGATATACGGCTCACCTGATTTACGACGGTCTTGAATGTGTGCTTTGTCACCAAAGTGAGCCGCTGCTAAGATATCTGCTTGTTCGGCTTCGCTCAGATAACTGGTCGCCAGCATCAAACTGTGATAGGCTTCATCAACCAAAGTATGACTAAATTTAAACAAAGACTTTTTTGGCAAAACTGCCACTGGCAAGCCACCATCATCGGTGAATGAATACTGCTCAATGTCTTGTAAATGAATGGTTTTATCTTGTTCACTACGCTGTTTGGCGGTGGTCATAACCGCTTGAGATACCGCTTGTAATGCTTTGTCGGTCATGATGTTTTGCCCTATTATCTACCATAAATCCAGCTACTGAAGATGTTGATGTTGTTAAATTTTCTTAAAGCCTTGTTGTACAATCTTGTTGTTACTAGTTTTGTCATGTGATTGACACAATGTTGATAAAATTTAATGTTGACAAAATTAATGACAAAAAAAACCGCAACGAGAAAAACAGACCAAAGACAGGGATAACCATTGAATTTTATGGATTTAACGCAGTCCCTTTCATTCTTTTAACAGTCATATTTTCAGCGGTAATACGAGTGATAAACCTATAAACTACTCATTATCCCATATTTAGTCAATGCCTTTTATCTAAATAGTGATGCTGTTAATCGACAATCGCCCTTTTTTCATCGCTTGTTCTTTATCGCTTATTTTTTGTCATATGCTTCTGTCTTTCTTTATTTTACCTGCTTTCACTTTGTTAATAGGCAAAGTTGACAGGCAAAAAAATGATGATAAAAAATGACCGATAAAATCAGTTGCAAATCGATACGGACAAACAGATAAGAATTTGCTAAGATTTGGGATTATTTAGCCACATGACGCAAGCCAATAGGAACACATAGGAGACATGATGACCTCTTTTTACTTAACCAAATTTGACTTAAGCAAAACAAGCCAACAACGAACCAAATCAACCAATAAAGCCACCTCTATCTCATCGATGTTGGCAATGTCTTTTGCGGTTTTTATTTTGTCAGCATCACCAAGTTTTGCAACCGCCGCCACCCCAAGTCAGCAGTCGGTAGAAAAACTGATGCGTATTTTACAAATGGACAACATGGCAGATGACATCCAAGCCCAATCAGCTGACCTTATCTATCAAGTCATCACAGCCGAGGTCATCAAAAATAACCAACCACTTAGCCAAGCACAAGACAAACAGATACATACCTTGGTTCAGCTAGATGCCTTGGTTGACAAATACGTCACTCAATTAAATCGTAAAACCAATCTCCAACAAATCCGCCAACAAATGAGCCAAAGCTATGTGCAAGCTGCTCAAACGCACTTTACCCAAGCAGAAGTAGATGCTCAAATTGAGTTTTATGGTTCTACCACAGGTCAAGCCATCTTAAAAAAACAACCTGAGGTCATGCAATCTTATATGCAGCATCTGTTACCCACCTTGATGCAACAGACACAAAAAAATCTCAATGAAATTTTACCCAGTCTAAAACAAGAAGTGCAACAAATATTGGCAGGGTCTTAGATGATGGTAACTGATGATGTAAGCATCTGATGGCACGAGCATCTGACAACAAACTGATAACAACGTAAAAAACCACACCATGAGAATGCCAGAACCAAGAAGCAGTCGCCAACTCAACCAGCTTGCCAGCCAACTGCAAGATGAGGCTCAAATCACTGGGGTAAATGCCAGTGGCACACAAATCTCTAGCCGTGCTTTTGATATGGTCACTGACTTTGTGCCATCAGGTGACCAGCCACAAGCCATTGACAAACTGGTCAAAGGGGTTGAATCTGGCATGCACGGTCAGTTACTGCTTGGCGTAACAGGCTCTGGCAAGACCTATACCATGGCAAAAGTCATCAGCCGTTGCGGACGACCCACCATCATCATGGCACACAACAAAACCCTTGCCGCTCAGCTATACGGTGAGTTTAAGGCATTTTTTCCTAATAATGCGGTGGAATATTTTGTCAGTTATTATGACTATTATCAGCCCGAAGCCTATGTGCCTGCCAGCGATACCTTTATCGAAAAAGACAGTGCCATCAATGACCATATCGACCAAATGCGACTGTCTGCCACTCGTGCCTTGCTGGAGAGACGTGATGCCATCATCGTTTCATCAGTGTCATCTATCTATGGTTTGGGCGACCCAGAAAGCTACCTAAAAATGTTGTTACACCTTGTGGTGGGCGATTGTATTGACCGTCATGCCATCATCAAACGCTTGGTGGAGTTGCAATATGCCCGTAATGAGCTGGACTTTGGTCGAGGAACGTATCGGTTGCGAGGTGAGACCTTAGACATCTATCCTGCTGAAAGCGAACAGTTGGCAGTGCGAGTCAGCTTATTTGATGATGAAATCGAAAAAATTGCTTGGTTTGACCCATTAACAGGCAAAAGTGTCCGCAGTGTGCCACGCATCACCATTTATCCAAAATCGCACTATGTTACCCCCAAAGACAAACTGGAAGCCGCTGCCAAAACCATTAAAGCAGAGCTAAAAGAACGCTTAACCTATTTTCAAGAACATGGCAAACTGATTGAAGCCCAACGCATCAAAGAACGCACCCAATACGACCTTGAGATGATACAGCAGCTTGGCTATTGTAACGGCATCGAAAACTATTCACGCCATCTGTCTGGCAGGCCTGCTGGTGAAGCACCACCCACCCTGTTTGACTACATTCCACCTGATGCCCTGCTGTTTATTGATGAAAGTCACGTAACCGTACCACAAATCGGCGCAATGTACAAAGGTGATAAAAGTCGCAAAGAAACCCTTGTACAATATGGCTTTCGACTGCCCAGTGCCATGGATAACCGCCCCATGAAGTTTGAAGAATGGGAACGCATCGCCCCGCACACCATCTTTGTGTCCGCCACCCCTGCCTCATATGAACTTGAGCATAGCCAACAAGTGGTTGAACAAGTGGTGCGACCCACGGGCTTGGTTGACCCCATGTTAGAAATTCGCCCTGTACTGACACAAGTGGACGATGTGCTGTCAGAGATTCATATTCGTCGTGAGCTGGACGAACGAGTGCTTATCACCACACTGACCAAACGCATGGCAGAAGACCTAACCAGCTATCTAAAAGAATACAACATCAACGTCGCCTATCTACACTCAGACATTGACACAGTAGAGCGAATGAAAATTATCCATGAATTAAGAACAGGCGTACATGATGTGCTGGTTGGCATCAACCTATTACGAGAAGGTTTAGACATACCAGAAGTGAGCCTTGTTGCCATCTTTGACGCTGATAAAGAAGGTTTTTTACGCTCAGAACGCTCGCTGATTCAGACCATTGGGCGTGCAGCTCGTCATGTCAATGGCAAAGCAATTTTATACGCTGACAGCATCACCCCCAGCATGCAAAAAGCCATTGATGAAACTGAACGTCGCCGTGCCAAACAAATGGCGTTTAATAAAAAACATGGCATCACGCCAAAATCCGCTCGTCGCAACATCACTGATAAAATTGACACAGGTGAACATTTAGATGATGTCAATATTCATGTCAATGACAATCAAACCATTGCCAATCAGTCCAAACTACCCGATGTGGACATTGCCATTTTGCGTAGCCCAGATTTGCTCGCCAAAGAAATCAATCGCCTAGAAAAACAAATGCAAACCTTATCAAGAGAGCTAAAGTTTGAAGAAGCTGCCCAAGTGCGAGACAAAGTACTGACGTTAAAGGCGTATGTGATACAGTAAGCACATCAACCAAAGCGTATAAACTACCTTACCAGCAATTCATCATATAATACAATCAAGCCAAACCATCAGGGCATAAACCAAATGAAAAAATAAAGGTCGCCACCAAACTGTTGACAATGACAAACGCCCAATCAATGCCTTGATGATGCAACACAAATTGTCCCAACGCCCATGACACAACCAACATCAGCACAAAAAATCCCATCAAAATACGAATAACCTTAGGATGAGTTAAGTCAAAATAAGATTGATTGGCTTGGAATTTGGGCATTTTTTCTAAATCATGTTTTTTTAGATGATGTTTTTCTAGATAATAAAGTCGCACTGCCCAACCCAACCCTAAGGCAATCACTCCCATCAGCAAATAAGTTAAAAATCCCATACGTTCCTTTTTTTACTTGTTAGTTATTAATTGTGTATGACTTGATTGCTTAAAGATACTGAATTTGTTTGTGGTGCATTGGCAATATCCACAACAATATCCACAGGGGCATCATCACACACCACTTTATAAATGGTATTTGCCCCCCGATAAATATATGCCAAATATTCACTATCAAGCAGTGGATCAAGGTTGGCATGGCTGGTTTGTACTTTAGCCAACACCATGAGCTTATCAGGGCGAGCAATGATGGCATCTAGCTTCTTTGCATCAATGGCAAAGTAATTTGCCACGTCTTTTTTTGTCAAAATTTCTAATGGTTCAGGGTTATCCCAAACTCGATTGGCATTGGCAGGTTCTTTCATTTGCATCACAAGCTTGCCTGCATGGGTGCTGATTTTGATTTGAGCAGGTTCATCATGACTGATGGTGTAACACCCTACAAACATTTGTGCCACATCAGAGTCAGATAAAGTTAACACTGTGTTAGTTGTATTGGCATCAAATTGCATTGGTGAATGTTGGTCATTTTGAGAATCACAGCCCACAAGCGTTGCCAAGCAAACAAACATCAATGTTATTTTTGTCATCATCATTTTTACTATAGACTGGAGGGTATTTTCTGTTATCATGTTGCTGTTCAAGTTTGAAAACCAAATGCAAAAACCAAGTTTAAAACCAAAAACCAAGTTTAAAACCAAAAACCAAGTTTAAAACATAGTATAGCAAATTTGCACATTGTTCACCCCTTAAGACCGATGATGACAAATCATTACCTTTTATAGATGGTTTTTTAACACTTCTTCTTATGACTGACGCACACACCAATCCATTTTTTGAAGATGTCATTAACATCACACTCAAAACCAACACCACCATTGCTTATACCGATGGGGCGTGTAAAGGTAACCCCGGTCAAGGCGGTTGGGGCGTGTTATTGGTATTGTCAGATGGCAAACAACGCCAATATTATGGAGGCGATAATCCCACCACCAATAACCGCATGGAGATGATGGCAGCCATTAAAGCCATACAGCTTAGCCCAAGCGAACATGACATCGAACTGTGGACAGACTCAGGCTACCTAAAGCAAGGCATCACCACTTGGATACATGGCTGGAAAAAAAGACACTGGAAAAAAGCCGATGGCAAACCTGTGCTTAATCAAGATTTATGGCAGCAGCTTGATGCCCTTTGTGAACAAGATAAGCAACAGCATAAACGCCAAATTCATTGGCATTGGGTTAAAGGACATGCAGGACATGCAGGCAACGAAATGGCAGACAAACTTGCCAACTTAGGTGTGCAATGTCCCACAGGCAACACAGGTAATAATGATGTAGAAAAAAAGTCTGACGTAAAAAAGTCTGACGTAAAAAAAAAGCCCAAAACCATTTGGCTCAGCAACGTCAAACGCACGTAACAAACCACACAATCAACCATGCCAACCCTACAATGAACCACTCAACAGACGACTGGCTACATATTGATCCATTAGGTCTTGATACTCTAAATCTTGATACTCTAAGTTTTGATGACCCAAGTTTTGATGGCTTAAATAATGATACCAACCACATGCCCAACACACAGACCAACGCACAGCCAAACATACAAGCCAATATGAACATGCCACAAGACATGCCAGCCATGACTTTTAACGGTGATACCAGCCGAGCCAATCCTAGTTTTTGCCCCTTACTGCCCCCACCCATCAACCGTGGACAGTCAGAGCGTCAGCTTATCATGGATACTGAAACCACAGGCATGAACTTTACCGACGACCGCATTGTCGAAGTGGGCATTATTGAACTTATTGGACGCAAGCCCACAGGTGAAAAATTGCATGTGTACATCAACCCACAAATGCAAATGAGTGAAGAGGTCATAAAAATTCATGGCATCAGTAACGCCTTTGTGGCTGACATGCCTACCTTTGATAAAGTTGCTCAGCCAATTTATGATTTTATGATTGGTGCAGAAGTCATTGCCCACAACGCTGACTTTGACATGAACTTTTTAACCGCTGAATTCAACCGAGTGGGTCTGACTGATTTTGCCAAGCGTGTAACCATTACCGACTCACTCGCCATCGCCAAACAGCTCTATCCAGGACAAAAAAATTCCCTAGATGCTTTGGTAAAACGCCTAAATGTCGGCAAGCAAGACCGTACTTTTCACGGAGCATTGCTTGACTCAGAGATTTTGGCGGAAGTTTATCTGGCATTGACAGGCGGGCAAGTGTCCCTTGCCATTGATGACGCACTGCCCAACCAAGGCGGACAACCACATGCACAATTTACCAAACTTGCCAATCTGCTTATCAAAGACAACCACGATGACACCGCCCATAAAGATTGGATAAACGCCTTAAAAACCCAATACCCTGATGTGGTGGCACCATGGTCGTGATGTTTTTTATCAAAAAAATCACAACCACCATCAATATCCACCTTGCATCACAGCATGCTTCATGATGTAATGCTAGCAATTTATTCAAAAATCTGTCTTTACCGTATCCATGACCGCTTAAAAAAGCACCATACGACACAATAACAAACAATAGGAATTTTGTTCATGAACAGCACCCTCCCCACTGCTCAGCCAACTCACAGCACCACCAGTGCCACCAACTTTGATTTACCTTCTTTGCACATATTGCGAACTGAGATTAATGTGGCTTTGTCTGATGCAGAAAGTCATTTGAGTGAATTTAACGATGATGAAGAACAAGCCCCTCTACTTTTAGATTCTTATGAAGTCATGCTACAGTTGGCTCAAGTGCTTAACTTAATGAGCCTAGATGGTGGCAGTGACTTATCTGAAGCCCTAGGACTTAGCCTAAAACTGCTTCATGATAATGGCGATAACACCGATGATGAACTTATCATGGACATCTCTGAAGCCATCATGACCTTAGACCGCTATATTGAATTTGTCTTATTAAAAGAAACTCTAGAACCTATTTTATTACTGCCCATCATCAATAAACTGTACACCCACCTAGGCAAGTCGCAACTTGACAAACAAAACTTCCACCAACGTCAAAGTGGTCGCATTTCTATTTCTAACCCTGAAGAAAACTATCAATCTTTATCTCAGTTGCCTGTGGAAGTTGACACACTCAGCCATGCCTATCGTGCAGGCTTGGCGGTATTGCTTGCTAATCACGGACAAGCCTTAAGTGAGCCACAACTTAAAAAAATCCACACCATGCAACAAGCCAGCCAAATCATTGCCCAACAAAGTAACAGCTTGTTTTGGCAAGCATCGACCGCAGCGGTGATGGACATTGAAAAACATTTGCCCTTAACCCATGAACAAAAACGCATGTTTGTCTTTATCGAACAGCAGTTCCATGATTATCTGTCAATTAACGACAAACGATTTGCCGATTTGGTCAGTTTTGCACTCAAGCGTGATAATCCTTTGTCAAAGAGCATTCGTGAGCAATACGCCAACAACGCTTTGTCCGTTGAACAACAAGAGCAGTTAAATCGCTTTTTATTTGGTCCTAACCGAGAAGTAACCGACACATTAAACCAACTGATTCAAGAACAAATCAACAGCATCAAAGACCAAGTTGATGGCTTTGTTCGTGGTGATGGCAACATCAATACCCAAGGGCTTGGGGTGGAAGACATCGCCACTGAACTCAACAAATTGGCATCTACCCTAAAACTGCTCAACTTAGATGACGCAGCTCAAACCGTCATCAACGAATCCCAACGAGTGAGTCAATGGCAGTCCGCTGACCCTGATGAGTTAGATGAATTTTTGGTATCCATGATTGTGGCAGAAAATGCCGCCATTCATATGGCAAAACTGCACACGCCAGGGGCTGTGAACATGTTGCCATCAAACAAAAAAGTATCGCTACATCAGATTGACACCGCCCATCAAAAACTGGTGCTGGAGAGCCGTACCACCCTTGCCACCGTTGAGCAAGCAATCAATGACTACATCGCTGATGACAATCACGACCACTTACACATTGCCAATTTGCCAGAAATGCTCAAGCAAGTGGCAGGTTCGGTGCGTTTTTTATCCATGAAAGATTCAGGCAACATGCTTAATCGCTTGGCAAATTATGTGCAAGTGCATCTGCTTGACAAGCCAAAACCATATGACGACAACGTATTGGCAAAAATTGCTGACATTGTGGCAGCCGTGGATTATCAACTTGACGGTTTAGAAAACAACCGCCCTGTTGGCAAGCATGTGTTGAATGTTGGACACCACAGCTTAAACACCTTGTTGGCGGCGTGATGCTCGGTTTGTGTGATTTTTATTCATATTGATTGTGTTAATTTTTATCAATGATACATAAACCATGGACAATGACTGACCTGCCAACACTACTGCAAGCATTGCAACTTGATGCGTTAAATGCACAGACTCAAAAGCTCATTGCCACGGTTGATGCCTGCCTGCCACAAACGCAATGTGGGCTGTGTGAGCATCCAGATGGCTGTCTGCCCTATGCCCATGCCATCGTTGTGCATGGTGAACCCATCAACAAATGTGTGCCAGGCGGGCAACCTGTTACTGATGCCATCGCTGAAGCGTTGGCATCATCGACCCAGCACTCCAATTCAACAATCACCCCCACTGCTGCCCCCATTGCCACCCCATCTAAACACCCCATTGACCCTGCCACCAACCGCCCCCAAGAAATGCGAGCGGTCATCATTGAAGATGAATGTATCGGCTGTACCAAGTGCATTCCTGCCTGCCCTGTTGATGCCATTGTGGGGACGGGCAAACACATGCACACCATCTTCACCGACCTATGCACAGGTTGTGAGTTGTGTCTGCCCCCTTGTCCTGTCGATTGCATCAAACTTGTGCCAATCAAACGCACATTAAGCCAACAAGCACGAGAGCAAGAACAGCATGACTTACGTCAACGTTATCACACCCACTTGCACCGAGTACAAGCTCAGATACAAGATAAAGCCAATGCCAAACCTGTGGTCAGCATGGTACAAAGTAAGCTGAATAATGCCGTCAATGCCCAAATTAGCATTGATGCTGACGATGCCAAAGCCACCATTGAGACCGCCAAATTACGAAGCAAAATTAAAAAATTACAAAAGCAACTGTCGGTCAAAGACAATATGAACAAACGCCAAGAATTGGCTAACTTACAAGCACAATTATCGTCATTACTTCAGACATAAGGTTATGTTGATATCACGCATGAAATCCAATAAACCCCTTATTCGCCACAAAACTGCCGACACGCCCCCATCACGGCGAATGTCAAAAGCCAATGTACAGCTCTTTTTTGAAAAACTTGCCCAAACCATCAAGCAACCAGAGACTGAGCTTCATCATACTTCCAACTTTGAGCTTTTGATTGCAGTGATTTTATCTGCTCAAGCCACCGATGTCAGTGTCAATATTGCCACGGCTAAGCTGTTCAAAGTTGCCAACACGCCAGAGGCGATGTTGGCGTTGGGAGAAAATGGCTTAAAGGAGCATATCAAAACCATTGGTTTGTATAACGCCAAAGCCAAAAATATCATGAAAACCTGTCAAGATTTGATTGAGAAATTTGACAGTCAAGTACCCAATCATCGACCCGACTTAGAAAGTTTGGCTGGTGTGGGGCGTAAAACTGCCAATGTGGTACTCAATACCGCTTTTGGACAGCCAACCATGGCAGTAGACACCCACATCTTTCGAGTAGGCAATCGCACAGGATTGGCAACGGGCAAAAACGTCCGAGAAGTGGAGAACCATCTGCTTGAGCGAATCCCACCAGCATTTTTATTAGATGCCCATCATTATCTCATTTTGCATGGTCGCTATACTTGCCAAGCACGCACACCAAAATGTGATGCTTGCCCTGTTTATCAAGAATGTATGTTTAAAGATAAAGCCACCTTTGCTCAGCGATGATTGTTTGCTCAGCAATCGTCTTTAAACTTTGATGGTCTTTAAATTTTGAATCAGCCCAATAAAATCCAGCCAAATTTAGCTATGGTGATTATTGGTAAAATTGAGTAAAATGGTCAGATTTATCGTCAAATTGTTTATCATCAAATTTCAGTGGAAAAGTCCTTATGCGTGATTATCAACTGTTCACATCAGAATCTGTCAGCGAAGGTCATCCTGACAAAATGGCAGACCAAATCTCCGATGCCTTATTGGACGCATTTTTACAAAAAGACATTCATGCTCGTGTGGCGTGTGAAACCTTGGTAAAAACAGGCGCAGTGGTGCTGGCTGGTGAAATCAGCTCAACTGCCAATGTGGACATTGAACGCATCGTGCGTGATACGGTCAAAGGCATCGGCTATCAGCATTCGGACTTGGGCTTTGATGGAGAAACTTGTGCGGTCATCAACATGATTGGCAAGCAGTCGCCAGAGATTGCTCAAGGTGTTGACCGTGCCAAACCAGAAGAGCAAGGAGCAGGTGACCAAGGCCTGATGTTTGGTTATGCCAGTAACGAAACTGACGTACTGATGCCTGCTCCAATTGAGTTTGCTCACCGCTTAATGGAACGCCAATCAGAGCTGAGACGCTCAGGAAAATTGCCTTGGTTACGCCCTGATGCCAAAGCCCAAGTTACCTTAAAATATGACGGCGGACTGCCATCTGCCATTGATGCGGTGGTACTGTCTACCCAACACGACCCCAGCATCAGCCAATCTGACCTAAAAGAAGCGGTCATGGAAGAAATCATCAAACAAGTCATTCCCGCCAATTTGTTACATACCAATACTCGCTACCACATCAACCCAACAGGCAAATTCGTCATCGGTGGTCCTGTGGGCGATGCTGGTCTGACAGGGCGTAAAATCATTGTCGATACCTATGGTGGCATGGCTCGTCATGGTGGGGGTGCATTTAGTGGCAAAGACCCTTCTAAGGTTGATCGAAGTGCCGCCTATGCAGGGCGTTATGTTGCCAAAAACATCGTTGCAGCAGGACTTGCTGACCGCTGTGAAGTACAAGTCAGTTATGCCATTGGTGTTGCCGAGCCTACATCGATATCCATCAATACCTTTGGCACAGGCAAGATTGACGATGATGTCATCATTCGCTTGATTGCTCAACATTTTGACTTACGACCCTATGGCATCACCCGCATGTTAAACTTATTACAACCCATGTACCAACAAACCGCCACTTATGGGCATTTTGGGCGTGTGGGTAGCAACACCGCCTTTACTTGGGAATTGACCGACAAAGCCGATGCCCTAAAAGCCGATGCCAATTTGTAAGCCATCAAGTTGGCATCTATTAAATAGTCCATAACTCCATAGTAATACCCCATAAAACTTAAGCCCCATAGCCATCGAGAACACCCAAATGACAAACAATCACAATGCCAGCCCCAACCAATCTGGCAATACTGAGCCAGAAATCACCGAACAAATGCAAGCATTTTATCAGCGTGCCGATGCCATCATTGAATTGGCAAACAGTCAGCTTAGCTCGCAATCGCATTCTGGTCAGGTAGGGGCATCACTGCTGTATGCTGCTGCTCGCTACAGTGCGTCGGTGGCATCCATTGGGTTTGTTAAAGGTGATGACTTATTAAAAGAAAAAGAAGACATCATTGAGTTTTATGCCAAGCAATACCGACAGATGCTCAATGATAATTTGGAAGATTATGCCAATAATTTTGATGACTATGTACAACTAAATCAACAAAATTAATTTAAATCAGACGAATTTAAATCACATGAATTCAAATCAGTCATTAAAACATGCCACTGAATTGATTTGGCTAATATTGATTTAAGGGGCATGGCATGCGTTGGTTGTTTATCGGTGGGGTGATTTTACTGGTTGAGCTGTTTGGCTATTTGACCATTAAAGAATTGCTTTGGTTACTGGGCATCAACAAGCTTAACAACCCCCATAGATGGCGTGTGCTGTTTTGGGGACTTTTGGCATGTCTGAATGTGTGTGTTGTGTTTGCCATGTCAGGCATCATTCCATTTGGCTTTCGTTGGTTGAGTTATCTGTTGGTGGTGATGTTATACGCCCAATTTGCCACTGTGTTTGCAATCATTGCCCATCAGTTGGTTAAGCACATTGACAGAAAATTAACAAAAATTGACAAACAATCAACAAAAAAAGCAACCACAAAGGCGAACACTGTCAGCAAAATGCTGGTTGGTAAAAAAATGCTGGTTGGTAAAATGGTGGCAGTTGCCAGTTTTGTGGGGTTGTTTTGGCTAAGCCATCATAACGCATACACCCCTGTGGTCAAGCATTTGGCAATACAGATTGATAAACCCTTATCACAGCCGTTGCGTGTGGCGATGGTCAGCGATTTGCATTTGGGCAATCGGGTTGGGGTTAATGAGCTTGAGCGTTTGGCTCAGATATTAAAAGAACAACAAGCCGACATGCTATTGATACCAGGCGATATCATGGACGATGACATCGTCGCCTATACCAAGCAGAACATGCAGCCTGCTCTTGAACAAGTGGTGAATAGTGTGCCGTTGGGAGTCTTTGCCAGCCTAGGGAATCATGACCTTTATCAAGATGAAGCAGGAATCAGTCAAGCCGTTCGCAACACTGGCATACATCTGCTGGTTGATGAGGTGATGTCCTTAAATCTCAACGAACAAGATCGCATTTGGCTGGTCGGTCGCTATGATGACCATCACTCAGACCGTGCCAATACACAAGACTCATTGGTACACACCAACGTGCGTGAGCCTGTGATTTTGTTGGACCATCGTCCGACTCAGATTGAACAACACCAAGCGTTACCGATTGATTTACAGGTATCTGGACACACCCACAATGGGCAAATATTCCCTGCCAATTTGATAGTACAAGCCATCAACCGCATTGGCTATGGATACGAACAAATTGGACAAGGGCATTATCTGGTGTCTTCTGGCTATGGCTTTTGGCATTTGCCCTTGCGACTTGGCTCACAGTCTGAAGTGTGGATAATTGATTTGACTGGGCTAACTGAGCTGACTGGACAACCGCAATAACCCACTTGGTCTTACTGTCTGATAAACTGTCTGATAAAAAGAGCAATACCATGCAAGCACCTCAACAACATTACCCAAAAACCAGCAATCAAGACAGTCATGCTCCAAGCACTCAACACGCTCAACATACTCAACTAAGCCGTGTTAAAAAAATCACCATCACAGACATGCCAAGCGTTATCGACACACATAAACAGCTTGAAACACAAGCCTCAAAGCCATTTGAATGGCGGTTTTTATTGCCGCAATATTGGAGTATTTGGTTGGGCATGTCGCTATTATTACCGTGTGTGTTTTTGCCTTTACGTGGGCAGTTTTGGCTTGGGAGACAGTTAGGCAGGGTGTTTTATGCCTTGGCAGGCAGCCGCCGTCAGGTAACTTTGGTTAATCTAAAGTTGGCATTCCCCAACAAATCAGATGATGAGCATCAACGAATGGCAAAACAGGTATTTGTCAATCAAGGGATTGGTATTTTTGAAAGCCTATCGGCATGGTATCGCCCCAATCTATTTACCCGTACCGTATCGGTATCAGGCATGCAACACCTATTGACGGCTCAAAAAAACAACCAAGCGGTGATTTTACTTGGGGCTCACTACACCATGTTGGACTTAGGCGGACTGCTGTTTAGCCAATTTTATCCGATTGATTGCGTGTATCGACCACAGAACAACGCCCTATTTGAATGGTTGGTATTTAACGCTCGCCGTAAGATTTTTGGGCAACAGATTGACCATAACAACATGCGTCAACTGATTCGCCATATCAAACAAGGTCGCATCATCTGGTACAGTCCAGACCAAGATTATGGGCTAAAACAAGGGGTTATGGCAGACTTTTTTGGTGTGCCTGCCGCCACATTGACAGCACAGCGTCGCTTAGCCAAGATGGGGAATAAAACCACCCCCCCTGCCGTCATGGTACTGCATTTTTATCGACAAACACCAGATAATCTGCCTCGTGGCAAGCGTCCACATTATCACATCAGCGTTACCCCTGCTTTAGATGATTATCCAAGTGATGATGAAGCCCAAGATGCTCAGCGAATCAATGACATTTTTGCAAGCTTGATTTGCATTGACCCCACGCAATGGATGTGGTTTCATAAACGCTATAAAACCCAACCTGATGGTACGGATTATTATCAATAATTGGCTATTAATAATTGGCTATCAATAATTGACCATCGGTGATGGTGTTGCATTTATCCATCAATAGACAATAGAAACACACTGAAATACTGACATATTGGAACATTAAAAGACAACATTAAGAGACGAGATATAGTATGACCACTGCAAGCAAACGCATTCTCACTGGCATCACCACCACAGGCATTCCCCATTTGGGCAACTATGTGGGAGCCATTCGCCCTGCCATTCGTTCAGTACAAAATCACGATGATGCCTTTTTCTTTTTGGCAGATTATCATGGCATCATCAAATGCCATGACCCTGAACAAATTCACGCTTCTACCAAAGCCATTGCTGCCACATGGTTGGCGTGTGGACTTGACCCTGAGCAAGTAACGTTTTATCGCCAATCTGACATACCAGAAATTCCTGAGCTTGCGTGGATACTCAACTGCAGTTGTGCTAAGGGGCTAATGAACCGAGCCCATGCTTACAAAGCCACTGTCGATGCCAATGCTGATAAATCTGATGTTGACCCTGACCATGGCATCACCATGGGCTTGTTTGGTTATCCTGTGTTGATGGCAGCAGACATATTGATGTTCAACGCCACCCACATTCCTGTTGGTAAAGACCAAGTACAACACATTGAAATGGCTCGTGACATCGCTGGCACATTTAACTTTAAATACAACGAGTTGTTTACCTTGCCCACCGCTGTGGTGGATGAAAACATGCCATTATTAACAGGCTTAGACGGCCGCAAAATGAGCAAAAGCTATGGCAACACCATTCCACTATTTGGCGACAATCCACACACAGATGGCGAAAAAGCCCTAAAAAAAGCAGTGATGCGAATTGTTACCAACTCACAACTGCCCGAAGAACCCAAAGACCCCAATGACAGCACGATTTTTGAGATTTATAAGGCGTTTGCCACGGCAGATGAGATTGCCCAATTACGCCATCATTTTGAGCAAGGCATTGGGTGGGGTGAAGCCAAAGAGATTTTATTTAACAAAATCAATGATGAGATTGCCCCATTTCGTGAGCGTTACCATCATTTAATGGCAAACCCTAAAGAATTAGAACACATCTTACAAATGGGGGCAGAAAAAGCACGTCGCCATAGCCGAAAACAACTGGATAAAACACGCCGAGCGATTGGCATTAAACCGTTGGCGAAGTTAAAAAATTAATTGTGGCTCATCAATGGTTCAAACCGCCCATGACCAATCTATCCATTCGACTTTATCAAACTGTTGTCCAGTCACTGCCTGAAGATTTATACATTCCGCCACAAGCCTTTGCCATTTGGCTTGAGCAGTTTGAAGGGCCACTGGATTTTTTGTTGTATTTGGTAAAAAAAAATAACTTCGACATCACCGAAACTGCCATTTTGCCCATTACTGAGCAGTACCTTGGATATATCAAAGAGCTGGACGAAGCCCATTTTGAACTGGCAGGGGACTATCTGTTGATGGCATCGACATTGATTGCCATCAAATCAGAATTGCTATTACCCAAACCAGATGTCAATGACGATGAGCATGACCCAAAAGCTGAGCTAATTGAGCGACTAGAAGCATACGCCCAAATCAAAGAAGCCAGTCGCCGTTTAGACGCACTGGTTCGCCTTGAGCGAGATGTGTTTTTGGCATTTGCCAGTTTGCCCAATCCTGAAGCGTTGGCAAAAGCTCATTTAGACAATCAGCCACCCTACCCTGCAACCCTGCTGACTGATAGTTTGCTTAAAATGCAATTAAAACCCAATCATCACATGCACCATATTAAGGCTGATATCGTACCCCTTGCTGACCGTATGGCGACGATTAGCCGAATGCTGGCAACTCAAGGGCAAAGCACATTTTTTGATATTTTGGATAAATCACAAGGCAAACTTGGCATTGTGGTGAGTTTTGTGGCAGTTTTGGAACTGGCAAAACAGCGAATGATTGAATTTTTGCTTGATGAAAAAAATGCGGTTGAGATGAATGGTTTCACATTAATCTGGGTAAATCAAGATTTGGGTAAATTAAATTGAGATTTTTTTTAATTAAAATCAGCACAGACAAAAACACCATATGCTTTCAATAACATACTCTCAATAAGGACAGAATATTGACCATCGCATTGCATACGTTTAACCAACAACACCAATCTGCCCAAAGCCACAGCAAAGCCATTGAAGCGATTTTGCACGCATCAGAAACCCCCATGCCTGCCAAACAGTTACGCCAACATCTTAACATCAGCCAAAATCAGCTGGACATGGCGTTGATGGTGTTGCAAGAACGGTTGTCCCTTGGTGCATTGACTTTAGCACACACCGCCACAGGCTATCGATTGCAAATCGCCAACGAATTTAGCCCAATTATCCAAAAAGTCTTTCCACAACGCCAAGAAAACTTAAGCCAAGCCCTACTTGAGACCTTAAGCGTGATTGCCTATAGACAGCCTGTGACTCGTGGTGATATTGAAATGGTGCGTGGGGTAACGGTATCGTCACATATTTTGCGTCAGTTGTTTGATAAAAGATGGATTATTGAAAAAGGTCATCGTGAAAGCATCGGTCGCCCTGCCTTATTACACACAACCGATGAATTTTTGGTGGCATTTGGATTAGATAGTTTGGCTCAACTGCCACCACTGCCTGATATGCAAGCCTCACAACCCTGATTTTAGACTCGCTTCAATAAACTGGTCTAAATCACCATCTAGCACCGCTCCTGTGTTAAAGCTTTCAACACCTGTGCGTAAATCTTTGATGCGTGAATCATCAAGCACATAAGAGCGGATTTGACTTCCCCAACCAATATCAGATTTACTGTCTTCTAAGGCTTGCTGAGTTT
This sequence comes from Lwoffella lincolnii, assembly GCF_037201985.1. Lineage (NCBI taxonomy): Bacteria > Pseudomonadati > Pseudomonadota > Gammaproteobacteria > Moraxellales > Moraxellaceae > Lwoffella > Lwoffella lincolnii. The sequence continues at coordinate 1,547,985 of NZ_CP147511.1, forward strand.
CCATGCGTTTTTGCATTTCTCGTTCATAAAGTTTGGCTCTGAGCATTTTCATGGCGGTGTCTTTATTGGCATGTTGACTACGCTCATTTTGACACGCCGCCACAATGCCTGTAGGCTCATGGGTGATGCGTACCGCTGAGTCAGTGGTGTTGACGTGCTGACCACCTGCTCCGCTTGAACGGTAAGTGTCTATGCGTAAATCTGCTGGATTGATGTCAATGTCGATGTTGTCATCAATTTCTGGGGACACAAACACCGATGCAAAAGATGTATGGCGACCATTGTTGCTGTCAAAGGGTGATTTACGCACCAAACGGTGTACCCCTGTTTCGGTACGCAACCAACCAAAGGCATAATCGCCCTTAATATGCAAAGTTGCTGACTTGATGCCTGCCACGCTACCATCTGACACTTCCACCACATCAACTTTAAAGCCGTGAGAATCACTCCAGCGGGTGTACATTCTTAACAGCATTTGAGCCCAGTCTTGGGCTTCTGTACCGCCAGAGCCTGACTGAATGTCTAAATAACAATGATTAGCGTCCATATCACCATTAAACATGCGTTTAAATTCCAAATCTTCTACTCGGGTTTGGGCTTTGTCCAACTCGGCTTGTACGTCTTTTAGCAAGCTTGCTTCTTTCGCTTCTACTGCCAACTCTAGCATGGCTTTGGCATCTTCTAAAATGCTGTCTAACTGGTTAATGACGTCAATCACGCCATCTAACTGGGCTTTTTCTTTACTGATTTTGGTGGCAAGGTCAGGGTCATGCCAAATATTTGGATTTTCTAGCTCCAAATTCACCTCTTCTAACCGCTCTTGTTTACCAGCAATGTCAAAGATACCCCCGTAACGCTTGCCCACGTTGGCTTAAGTCTTTAATTTGCTCTTGATAACTGTTGATTTCCATAATGCCATTCCAAAATATCAAATAAAAAGGGGGTTAAATAAAAACGGGTAAATAAAAAAGACATAGTGTAGCAAAATTGGCAAGCTTTTGCTAAATCGACCAATCTTCCACCGCCCAGCCATGAGCCAAGGCATGGGCTTGCAACACATCATCAGGAGTTATGCACACAGGCACGTCCGCCCATTTTAATAATGGCAAGTCGTTTTTTGAATCCGAATAGGCATACGTTTTATCAAAGGTGATGCCTTTTTTTGCCTTGGTATCTAGCCATTTTTGTAAATGATATAGCTTGCCTGTTTGAAAGTTGGGTTTATCGGTGAGCTTGCCTGTGTACCGTTCGTTGCAGATTTCCAGTGGGGTGGCCAACACCTTATCAGCTGACACGCCCACTGCGTCGGCAATGACACTGACCACAAAGTCATTGGTTGCAGAAATGATGACCACGTCATGCCCTTGCCCTTGATGCCAACGCATGGCATTAAGGGCTTGTGGGCGAACATGGGGTAAGATTTCACTTTGCAGATAATCGGCTCGAATGCGACACAACTCAGGTAACGGCAGACTTGCCAAAAATTGGGCGACAAACTCGTTATATTCGGTGGCATCTAACGTGCCTGCCACATACTGTTCATAAAACGCTTGATTGGCGGTGCGGTAGCTGGCTTCGTCCACCAACCCTTTTTTAACCAGATATTCCCCCCAAGCATGGTCGCTATCAATGTCTAAAATGGTGTGGTCTAAATCAAACAATGCCAATACAGAGCTTGAATGCGGTTTGTGTCTTTCTGGCATGACGGCGCTCCTTTTATCAGTTTTATCAGCAAACATCAACATGATGTTTTCTAAGACGCTTTATCGTGTATTCATAACGATTCATAATAACAGAAGAAATCATTAAATTTAGTCAACAAAAAAAATAATTCTGCTTACTTTTTAGCAAAAAATTTAGCAAATCATTTGGCAAATAGGATACAATCAAATTACTCAACATTTATCATCTAGCTGATTAAACGCTCAACATCATGAATTCATTAAACCACACCAGCCACCATCATACCCAGCACAATCCTACCGATTTAGAGCAACCCATTTTACCGACAGTTGTTGACATGGTTGATAAAAACATGGTTGATAACGACATGGTCGACATTGAGATTGATTTTACACAAAATAAAGACACCCGTTCAAATCAACCATTTATAAAGTACTCTGTGGGGCAACCTACGGGGAAAATCGTGGCTTTACCAAGCACCTTTTCATCAACCAGCTTTGCATCAACCAGCTTTGCATCAACCAGCTTAATGAATTCAACAGCCCCCAGCACATCAAAATCAAAGGCTTCCACGTTATCTGATTCTACTTTATCCGCTTCTGCTCTATCGGTCTCTACTTATACCCCGTCCACTTCCACCATGCCTAAACATGTGAGCAACAGCCCTGCTGTGGTCAACGCATCTGCCAGAAGACGACAGTCCCACACCCAACAACAAGAACAACAAGGTGTGACCGACCATTTGTTTTATGCGTTTATCTGTGGCGTGATGTTAGGCATGGTTGGTGGACTGATTGACGTGATGTTGATGGTCATTGGTTCTTTAACCACCACCATATCAACAATTCAGTGGCTATTTACCCCCATTTTGGCAGTGATGGGCGTGCTGTTGGGATTGTTCGCTGGCAATCATGCTGGCGGGCATGCCATGCAGCTGTTTCATGTCTTCGGGTCGGATAATTTCCCTGGCAACAATGATGATGCAGGGATTTTTAAAGCCATTGGTTTTGGGCTTATGTTATCCTGCTTAGGCTATGTTATGTTGATGATGATGGCATGATGTCAGATGGCATGGGCGTGAGTGTCTGAGCAAACTGTCTGGCCTTTTGTATGTATTGCTTGGCAGATTGTTGCAACATGGTGATTTGCTCTTCACTTAAGGTTTTAACCACTTTGGCAGGACTGCCCATGACCAACGAATTGTCAGGAATGATTTTGTTTTCTGTAACCAGCGATTTTGCCCCAATGACACAGTTTTTGCCTATTTTAGCATGATTCAGCACCACCGAACCAATGCCAATTAAGCTGTTATCTCCCACTTCACAGCCATGTAACATCGCCATGTGTCCGATGGTCACATAACGACCGACATTAACAGGTATGCCCACATCGGTATGAATGACGCTGTTTTCTTGCACATTACTGCCTTTACCAAGGTGAATGTGGTCATTATCCCCACGAATGACCGCCCCAAACCACACGCTGACATCTTGCTCGATGGCAACATCACCGATGATTCGAGCGGTCGGTGCTATCCAGCCGTTAAATGGGGTGGCCAGCGTTGGTGAAAGGTCTTTAAACGTGTATAACATGATGATTTCCTTAAAAATATATAACAAATCTTATCTTTGTTATCATATCGTCATGCTAAAATTCTGCCAAATTTATTTTATAAGTTTATTTGACGAGATTTTTTATGCTAAAACACTTTGGTTTTGACATCATTTTTACGCTCATTTGCTTGTTGGTCGCCAGCTGGTGGGGGTTTTCTCATGGTGGCATGGCAGGGCTTATCACTGCGTTATCGGTGACGCTGATGCTAGCGATATTGGAGATTTCTTTGTCTTTTGATAATGCGGTGGTCAATGCGTCGGTACTAAAAGGGTGGAATGCTTTTTGGAAAAAGATATTTTTAACCGTGGGTATTTTGATTGCGGTGTTTGGCATGCGATTGGTGTTTCCCATTGTCATTGTGGCAGTAACAGCAGACTTAGGGTTGATGGAAGTCATGCAGTTGGCACTGAAGCAACCTGATGTTTATGCCGATAAACTCAATGCTCACCACGCTGAAATCAGTGCCTTTGGAGGCATGTTCTTATTATTGGTGTTTTTAAAGTTTATGTTTGGGGATAAAGAACATTTATGGTTTGCTTGGCTTGAGCGTAAGTTTTTACAATTTAGCAGTGTTGATGCCATTGCTATTTTTGTGGCATTGTGTGTGTTAATGCTGTCATTGACTTTGGTAGATGACAGCAAGCAAGCCGTGGTTCTCAGTGCTGGGGTATGGGGCGTGTTGATTTATTTGGCGGTGTCAGTACTGTCTGCGTTACTAGAAGGCAATGACAACCATGATGTTCATACGGAGAATGACACTGATGCCAATACGGGTAAGCAAAATCATGGCACAGCTGGACTGTCTCCTGCAATTTTAAAGGGGGGCATGGTTGGCTTTGTTTATTTGGAGATTTTAGATGCGTCGTTTAGTTTTGATGGGGTGATTGGAGCATTCGCCATCACCAATGACGTGATCATCATCATGTTAGGCTTGGCGATTGGGGCGATGTTTGTGCGTTCGATGACCATTTTTTTGGTGGATAAAGGCACGCTGAGTGAATATGTTTATCTGGAGCATGGGGCTCACTATGCCATCGGTGCGTTGGCAATCATCATGCTGTTGTCAGCTCGTTTTCACATTCCTGAGCTGGTAACAGGCAGTATCGGCATTGTGTTTATTGGTTTGTCATTGTGGCATTCGATTGCATATAATAAAAAGTTGTCTGATGGGTAGCCAAAAGGTGTGATTGTCGCTATAATACGCAAAATCTAAAACAGCGAGTTGACCTATGAAAAAGCAAACCGCCTGTCCACGTATTCATACTGGATTAGGGTTGCTTTTTTTATAGTCTTCTCGTTTTTTTGTGGGTAAATTTTAACAAAATTTACCAAAAAACAAACCAATCATGACTGACCATAAACTGCCCCTGTTTTTAAATGACCCTATTTTTATGCCCTTTATTATTTTTTTTACCCCCTTTATTCGTCAACGGGAGATGAGACATGACCAAAGCGACAACCAAAGCCATTTTAGCCCTCGCTGACGGTACAATTTTTCACGGCATCAGCATTGGTGCAATGGGCAGTAGCGTTGGCGAAGTGGTATTTAACACCGCCATGACAGGCTATCAAGAAATCCTAACCGACCCAAGCTATGCCAAACAGCTGGTTACCTTAACCTACCCACACATTGGCAACACAGGCACCAACAGCGAAGACGGCGAGTCTGGCAGTGAACATCGCATTTGGGCATCAGGGCTGATTATCCGTGATGCCACCATCATCAGTTCAAGTTTTCGCAATGATGAATCACTCACCGACTTTCTACAACGCCATGACACCGTTGCCATCGCCGAAATTGACACCCGAAAGCTGACCCGAATTTTGCGTGATAAAGGAGCTCAGCACGGTTGTATTTATACCATAGACAGCGACACGGACATCACAGCTGATGATGAAAACAAAGCGGTGCAACTTGCCAAAGAGTTTGCAGGTCTGACGGGGCTTGATTTGGCAAAAGAGTGCTGCCACCCACAAGGATTTGAATGGACACAAGGCACTTGGGAACTTGCTGACAACCCTGCCACCACCGCCAAATATGGCAAAACAGACAGCCCAACAGGGGGTTATTTTAAACAGCTTGGCAAACACATTGATAAAAAATTTCATGTGGTAGCCTATGATTTTGGCACAAAAACCAACATTCTACGCATGTTGGTGGATAGGGGTTGTCATGTGACGGTTGTCCCTGCCCAAACACCAATTAGCGAGGTTTTGGCAAAAAATCCTGATGGCATTTTTCTCTCCAACGGCCCTGCTGACCCTGCCGCCTGCACCTATGCCATTGACAATATCAGACACATCATTGAGCAAACGGACATTCCAACTTTTGGTATCTGCTTGGGGCATCAATTATTGGGGCTGGCCAGTGGGGCAAAAACCATCAAAATGAAATCAGGGCATCATGGGGCAAACCACCCTGTGCAAAATTTGGCAGATGGCACGGTGATGATTACTTCTCAAAATCATGGCTTTGCCATTGATGAAGCGACCTTACCTGCCAATGTTAAAGCCACGCATCGCTCACTGTTTGATGGCACAAATCAAGGCATTGAGTTGACCGATAAACCTGCATTTGGCTTTCAAGGACACCCAGAAGCCAGCCCCGGCCCGCATGATTGTTCAGCTTTGTTTGATAGATTTATTATGGAAATGCAAAAGGCGAAAGTGTGAATTTGGGCAGTGACATTTTGGACGGTAAATTGGGTGCATTTGCTTTATAAAACGCACCATCTAAAATAACTTGCTCTTTTGGAAAACTGTTATGAATTTTAATAATCGTGAATACCGTGATAAATGCCGTGCTTTAACATTAAAACTGATGGGTGATAATAAAGTTCGTAAACGCCAAGAGATTTATCAAGGCGTCATTCAATTGGGGGAATTTTCTGAGGAAATTTTGACCCTACGCTTTAATCATGGTCAGCCAAAAGTGGAAAATGCCATCGCTTGGTCAATCACCTCTTTAACCAAAGCAGGCATCTTAAATCGCATCAGTAAAGCCACCTATCAAATCACACCCATTGGTTTAAAAATGGCACAGCTTTGGCAAGATAAAACAGAAATTAGCGAAAAACTGTATGATGAAGCTGATTTACCTAATTGGAAAAGTTATTTAAAAAGTAGAGCAGAGATTAAACATAAAGAAAAATCATCAGGCAAATCCGCCATTAAAACTGATGATAATGATGACATGGATTTTGAAACCCAAGCTAAAAATGCCATTAAAAATCTTGAAACAGAAATTTCGGTTGAACTGTTAAATAAATTGCAACAAGGCACGCCTTTATTTTTTGAAAAATCAGTATTAAAGTTATTGCTTGCCATGGGATATGGCGGTAAAGAAAATTTGTTTGAACATACTGGCAAATCACACGATGGTGGCATTGATGGGGTCATCAAACAAGACCCATTAGGCATTCAAAATATCTACATTCAAGCCAAAAGATATGCCAGTGATAACATGATTGGTTCAAAAGAATTACAATCCTTTTCAGGGGCATTACAGGGCAATGGCGTGGAACGGGGTGTATTTATCACCACATCATCATTTACCAAATCCGCCCAAGGATTTTCTCAAAAATTATTGGGCAGAATTGTCCTGATTGATGGGCAAGAGCTGGTTGGTTTAATGATTAAATATAAAGTGGGCATTCAAGTCAAAGAAGTACTTGAAATTTGTGAAATTGATGAAGATTTTTTTGAATGAATGTGCCCATCATGTTTGCTGACAAATTCAACCTAAGCCTTGAACAAAATCGGTTTTTGGCGAAAAAAAACATCGTTGAAGTCATTCACAGCATGTCACGCTTGGAAAAGGTCAATACCACTTTTCCCCAGACCAAAACCATTATTGATGGCATGAGTGTGAGCGGCATTTCAACCCATGACATGCAAGTGCTGTTAAATCTAAAAAATGCGTGGCAATTTATTTTATCATCGGACAGTCAATTTGACCTGGCATTTGCGTGCAAAGTCAATGGCTTTGTGGCATACAATGAAAGTTTGGCGTGGGGTGAGCTAAGAACTGGCAATGTTGGCATTAGTGGCGTGAGTTTTGTGCCAGACATTCCGCTTAAAAATAAGGTTGAACAAGCGTTAAATGAATTGAATCACTTACCCATATCAAACACGCATCGTATTTTAAAAACCATGTATTATATGATGCGACATCAATTATTTTGGGACGGTAATAAACGCACAGCAATGATTTGTGCCAATTACGAACTTATCATGGCAGGTTGTGGCGTGTTAAATATCAATGAAAATCAGCTTGAAACATGGCACACATTATTATCAGCATTTTATGAAAACAATGATGATAACAAGATTGTGGTGTGGACTTATGAGAATTGTTTATATGGCATGACGGTCTAAAATATCATTCATTAAACCAAAACATCATTCATTAAAATACCATTAATCCGATTTATATTTTTAATTTCAATGGAAAAAACATCAATGACAATGATTTTAAGCATTTTAATCCTATTTTTTATCATCAGACTGTTATTTTTAGCCGTCTCCATTAAACATGAAAAAGCTTTGATTGCCAAAGGGGCGAAACAATACGGAAAAACCAATTCCACGGTGCTTGCGGTGGTTCATACGCTTTATTATCTGGCGTGTTTTATCTCGGTATGGCTTTTTGACACTGCTTTTAATGGCATATCCTTGGTTGGTACGCTGATGGTAAGTGCTTCATTTGTGATATTGGCATTGATTATCAAGCAGTTGGGGGAGATTTGGACGGTTAAAATCTATATTTTACCAGAACATCAAATTAATCGTTCGTGGTTATTTAAAACATTTCGCCACCCCAATTATTTTTTAAACATCATACCTGAATTAATTGGCATCGCCTTATTGTGTCAAGCGTGGTATGTGTTATTGATTGGCTTGCCCATTTATTTGCTGGTCTTATTTAAGCGTATCCGTCAAGAAGAACAAGCGATGGCAACACTTTTTTAACCCATTTTATCAATAATTTATCAACAAAGAGAGCCACCATGCCAAAGCGTACCGACATTAAATCCATTCTTATCATCGGGGCAGGCCCCATTGTCATCGGGCAAGCCTGTGAATTTGACTATTCAGGCGCCCAAGCCTGTAAAGCCTTAAAAGAAGAAGGCTATCGGGTGATTTTGGTAAACTCAAATCCTGCCACCATCATGACCGACCCGTCCATGGCTGATGCCACTTATATTGAACCGATTACCTGGCAGACGGTAGAGCAAATCATTGCCAAAGAGCGTCCTGATGCCATTTTGCCAACCATGGGCGGACAGACGGCACTTAACTGTGCGCTTGACCTTGACAAACATGGCGTGCTTGCCAAATATGGCTGTGAGCTGATTGGGGCAACCAAAGAAGCCATTGAAAAAGCCGAAGACCGTGAATTGTTTGATAAAGCCATGAAAAAAATCGGTCTGGAATGCCCCAAAGCAGAAATTGCACAGAGCATGGACGATGCTTTTGCCATTCAAGCTAAGGTTGGTTTTCCGTGCATTATCCGCCCATCATTCACCATGGGGGGTTCTGGGGGTGGCATTGCTTATAACCGTGAGGAGTTTATTGAGATTTGTGAGCGTGGGTTTGACTTATCACCCACCCATCAGCTGCTCATTGATGAGAGTTTAATCGGTTGGAAAGAGTATGAGATGGAGGTGGTGCGTGATAAAAACGACAACTGCATCATCGTCTGTTCCATTGAAAACTTTGACCCCATGGGCGTACATACAGGCGATTCCATCACCGTCGCCCCTGCCCAAACCTTAACCGACAAAGAATACCAAATCATGCGTAATGCGTCCATCGCTGTGTTGCGTGAGATTGGTGTGGAGACAGGTGGTTCAAATGTTCAATTTGGCATCAATCCAAAAACAGGGCGTATGGTGGTGATTGAGATGAACCCACGAGTGAGCCGTTCATCAGCATTGGCATCTAAGGCGACAGGCTTTCCCATTGCCAAAATCGCTGCCAAACTTGCCGTCGGCTATACCCTAGATGAGCTAAAAAATGACATCACAGGGGGCAAAACCCCAGCGAGTTTTGAGCCTGCCATTGACTATGTGGTTACCAAAATGCCACGCTTTAACTTTGAAAAATTCCCCCAAGCTGATAGCGTGCTAACCACTCAAATGAAATCAGTTGGCGAGGTGATGGCAATCGGTCGTAATTTTCAAGAATCCATGCAAAAGGCACTGCGTGGTCTGGAAATAGGGGCGACAGGCTTTGATGAGCAATTAGACTTTGAACAAAATGATGACAGCATCATCAGCACCTTAAAACTCAAACTCAAAACCCCCACCCCAGAACGCATTTTTTATATCGCTGATGCGTTGCGTTTTGGCTTATCGGTTGATGATGTTTTTGCTGATACCAACATTGACCCATGGTTTTTGGTGCAAATTGAGGACATTGTTCATACAGAAAATCAGCTAAAAACCCTTGGCATGGGCGACTTAACCCCCAATTTGCTACGCCACCTTAAACGAAAAGGACTCTCTGATGCACGCATTGCCAAATTGATGGGCGTGTCTGAGAAACAATTTCGCAAAACCCGTTGGAACATGGGCATTTATCCTGTATACAAACGGGTGGATACTTGTGCCGCTGAATTTGAAACATCAACCGCTTATATGTACTCAACATATGATGAAGAGTGCGAGGCCAACCCATCAAATAAAGACAAAATCATGGTCATCGGTGGCGGCCCTAACCGTATCGGACAAGGCATTGAGTTTGATTACTGCTGTGTCCACGCCGCCCTTGCCATGCGTGAAGATGGCTATGAGACCATCATGGTGAACTGTAACCCTGAGACCGTTTCAACCGACTATGACACATCAGACCGTTTGTATTTTGAGCCAATTACCCTAGAAGATGTGCTTGAAATCGTACGCACCGAACAGCCTAAGGGCGTGATTGTCCAATATGGCGGACAAACGCCACTAAAACTTGCCCGTAGCCTAGAACAAGCAGGCGTTCCCATCATTGGCACAAGTCCTGATGCCATTGACCGAGCCGAAGACCGTGAACGCTTTTTACACATGATACAAAAATTGGGCTTAACACAACCCAATAACAGCATCGTTAAATCCTTTGAAGAGGGCATATCAGAAGCCACCAAAGTAGGCTACCCCTTAGTTGTCCGCCCATCATATGTTTTGGGTGGTCGTGCCATGGAGATTGTCTATAACGAAGATGAACTTAAACGCTACTTGCGTGATGCGGTACAAGCGTCTCATGAAGCCCCTGTCCTGCTTGACCATTTCTTAGATGATGCCATTGAGGTGGATGTGGACTGTGTATCGGACGGCAAAGAGGTGGTGATTGGCGGCATCATGCAACACATTGAACAAGCAGGCGTGCACTCGGGCGATTCTGCTTGCTCCATTCCGCCTTACTCATTAAGTGATGACATTCAAGATGACATGCGTCGCCAAACCGTCGCCATGGCAAAAGAGCTTGGTGTGGTCGGCTTGATGAATGTGCAATTTGCCATCAAAGGTGAAACAGTCTATGTCTTAGAGGTCAACCCAAGAGCGTCTCGCACCGTGCCATTTGTCTCCAAATGTATCGGCGTGTCTTTGGCAAAAGTCGCCGCCCGCTGTATGGCAGGACAGACTTTGGCAGAGCAAAACTTCACCCAAGAGATTGTGCCAAGTCATTATTCAGTCAAAGAAGCGGTGTTTCCTTTTGCCAAATTTCCAGGCGTTGACCCCATTCTTGGCCCTGAGATGAAATCCACAGGCGAGGTGATGGGTGTGGGGCAGACCTTTGGTGAGGCTTTTTATAAAGCGGTGACTGGTGGTAACCAAACCATTCCTGGTTTGCCCACCGAAGGTGAGACCAAAACTGTGTTTATCTCAGTACGTGACAGTGATAAGCCCCACCTTGCCAAGGTTGCCCAGCAGTTTAAAGACTATGGCTTTAAGCTAGTGGCAACAGGTGGCACACAAGAATATCTGACCAATCAGGGCATTGAATGCGAGCGTATCAATAAAGTACGTGAAGGCAGACCACACATCTTAGATGCCATCAAAAACGGTGATATCGACATCATCATCAACACCACCGAAGGCAAGCAGGCTCAAGAAGATTCATCATCTATCCGTCGCAATGCGTTGCAAAGTAAAGTATTTTATATGACAACATTAAGTTCAGCTCAAGCCACCGCCACCGCCTATCAGGTGCAGTTACCGTTTGCAGTTTATCAGTTACAAGACTTACATCAATCAACTCGCATAAACCAACTTGCATAAACCAGGAGATGCGGTAAAATAGGCATATTATTTTATTGATATCGTGTGTTTGTGTTCATTATGATGATTTATTGACACTGGCAACCTTGCGTTTGCCAGTGTTTGTTTATGTTTTTAAGGAAGAATTATGCAACGCTATCCCATGACACCCCAAGGTTACGCTGCTTTAGAAGCAGAACTCAAACAGCTAAAAACCATTGACCGCCCACGCATCACCGCCGCCATTGCCGAAGCTCGTGAACACGGTGATTTAAAAGAAAATGCCGAATACCACGCCGCCCGTGAGCAACAAGGGTTTTGTGAAGCTCGCATTCGTGACATCGAAGCCAAACTTGGCGGGGCTCAAATCATCGACCCTGCCAGCCTGCCACAAGAGGGACGAGTGGTGTTTGGGGTGACCGTTGTTATTGAAAACGTGGATACTGAAGAAGAAAAACGCTACAAGATTGTTGGTGATGATGAAGCTGATTTCAAAGCCAATAAAATTTCCATCAACTCACCCATCGCTCGGGGTTTAATTGGCAAATCAAAAGGGGACGAAGCTCGCATCGAAACACCCAGCGGTGTGGTGGAATATGAAATCATCGAAGTTCTTTATACATAAGACATCTTTTATCATAAAGGCATATATCATAAAGGCATAACGTCATCAAAGCACCCACATGGGTGCTTTTTTTCAGCTATAATAAAGTGAGCTGTTGATAATAATTGACAATAATGGACGAATACACAGGTAAAAATCATAAAAGTAACATTCATAAGACTTCCTGCAAAACTGATGACCAATAATCGGATTATTCTTATTGTATAAGGCTTTTATAAAAAATCTGAACCTAATAAAATTGTGGTTTTGCAGGAAGTTCATATGAACTCACATAAAAAGGAAAACCGCCATGACCATGCTAAATGACCATCAAATCGCCCAAAACGCTGACATCAAACCCATTGATGACATTGGTAACAAAATCGGACTGTCAGCCAAACATCTGATTCCCTATGGTAAGCATAAAGCAAAAATCGATTTAACAGACATGGCCAACCTGCCCAATCGACATGGCAAGCTGATTTTGGTAACCGCCATCAACCCAACCCCAGCAGGTGAGAGTAAAACCACCGTTACCATCGGTTTGGCAGATGCCATTAATCAGCTGACCCCATCAACAGGTAAAACTGCCATGGTCGCCATGCGTGAACCATCTTTAGGCCCTGTTTTTGGCATGAAAGGTGGGGCAGCAGGCGGTGGCCATGCCCAAGTCATTCCCATGGAAGACATTAACTTACATTTCACTGGCGACCTACACGCCATTGGGGCAGCCAATAATTTACTGGCAGCTCTAATCGACAATCACATCTATCAAGGCAATGCCCTTAATATTGACCCCAAACGAGTGCTGTGGCGGCGAGCCATCGACATGAATGACCGTCAATTACGCAACATCATCAGCGGTTGTGGTGAGGCCACTGACGGTGTGACTCGTGAAGATGGTTTTGACATCACGGTGGCATCGGAAGTCATGGCGGTGTTTTGCCTGGCAAATGACCTAAGCGATTTAAAAACCCGATTGGGCAACATGCTTGTCGCTTACAACCGAGACAAACAGCCCATCTATGCCAAAGACTTACACGCACATGGAGCAATGACAGCCTTATTAAAAGATGCCATCAAACCCAATTTGGTACAGACACTAGAAGGCACACCTGCCATTGTGCATGGTGGACCTTTTGCGAACATTGCCCACGGTTGTAACTCGGTGATTGCCAGCAAAACTGCCTTGCATTTAAGCGACTATTGCATCACTGAAGCAGGATTTGGCGCTGACCTTGGTGCTGAAAAATTCTGCGACATCAAGTGTCGCTTATCAGGACTACAACCTGACATGGCGGTGATTGTCGCCACCATCCGAGCATTAAAATACAATGGTGGTGCTAAAAAAGATGAATTAATACAAGAAAACTTAAGTGCATTGCAACAAAGTTTGCCCAATTTGCTAAAACACATAGATAACATGCAAGGCATTTTTGGTCTGCCTGTGGTGGTTGCCATTAACCGTTTTGTCACCGACACTCAAGCAGAAATCGACATGATAACAGAAGCTTGTCAAAGTTTGGGGGTCAGTGTGGCGTTATGCGATGTGTGGGAAAAAGGCGGTCAAGGCGGTATCGAACTTGCCAAAAAGGTATTATCACTCACCGATGAATCAAAACACAACCCATCAAAAACAGCCCCATCATCATTTGGGTTTGCTTATGACGTCAATGACAACATCAAAGACAAAATCCTTGCCATCAGTCAACGTGTCTATGGGGCAGATGATATTAAGCTGAGTGGCCATGCGCTGAATCAAATTCGCCGTTTAGAAAAATTAGGACTTGATAAACTGCCCATCTGTATGGCAAAAACACAATATTCTTTCAGCGATAACCTCAAACTATTGGGACGACCCAAAGGGTTTACCATTCATGTGCGTGATTTGACCATTGCCACAGGAGCAGGTTTTATCATCGCCATTTGTGGCAGTATCATGCGAATGCCAGGATTGCCCAAACAGCCAGCAGCACAACGCATTGATGTGAATGATGATGGTGAGATTATAGGACTGTTTTAACTGACTAAGTTTTAACGGATTGATTTTAACTGATTGGTTTTAACGGATTAACTAAATTGTGGCATCAGATTAAAGCCCAAAGAATACAAAAGCCCAAGGAGCTGTTTTTATGCAATCCCCCATCAAGATGCCCCAATCAGTCACCGTTGATGATTTTGTGGTGAACTGGCAAGCACAGCTGACTGATGCTCATTTAGAGCGATTGGCCAATCAAGGGTTTGTGGTGTTAAATGATGTGTTCACTGACAAGGCATTAAAGGCATTGCAACTTGAAAGTGGCAGTTGTGAATATCAACAAGCTTCCTTGACCAAGGGTGAACAAATAACCCATATCCGTGGTGATAAAACCCGCTGGATAAACCAAGAGTGTGTTTTTGGCAGTCATTATTTAGCCAGCATTGACCAGCTGGCTAAACTGTGTAACCGCTTATTGTACACTGGCATTCAACACAGCGAAGCCCATTACGCCTATTATCCTGTTGGGCTTGGCTATCAATGGCATCAAGACAACCCACAAGGACGTCATGAGCGGATACTCTCAGCGGTGTTCTATCTTAATGATGACTGGAGTGATGAGGACGGTGGTGGGTTAAGCTTAATTGATTTGTCTGATAGTCAGCACCACATTTTACCAAAGGCCAATCGCTTGGTGCTGTTCCAAAGTGACTTAATGCACCAAGTGGAAATCACCAACCGCCAACGCCATTCCATCGCCACTTGGATGCGAAGATAATCACCCCATGAAGAACAATCACCCCATGTTGACCACTGGGCATTTTGGCGATGATGCGGACTTGACCACCTAAAATTTCAATATACTTTATACTTTTGTAAGGTGGATAGGATATCTGTGTGTCTTTGCCACTTTATGGTTGGGAACAAGTACACCCGTGACATGCCCATAATTTTTATCAGTTGTGACTGGCTAAGACGTGATTAGGTAGAAGAGAACTTATCATGACCCTTATTTTTTCGTTATTTAAAAACATGATAAAAATCAACAAGTTACATCAAGGCAAAAAAATAGGGTAAAAAAGGTTATTTTTACGATAAGCCTTGATATGACTTATGTTTATCGGTTAGAATGCTTGTTCACCACCACATGCGTGGCTTAGAAACAAAAGCTAATTTTGCAAGCATTGTTCTTTCACCATGGTCCTACCACATTTAGCACCCTGTCATCGCAATTGTTACAGGGTTTTTTATTGTTTTACGTTCTCTATTGCCCCTACCCCTTTTGCTCACCGCCAAATTTCGGTATGATGAAGCGTTTTAGGACGGAAAAAACTGACCATGAATGCCATAAATAAAGACAAAAACCAACCGCTCACAACCGCCCCCATCACTTCCCCACAAGGCACGCCCAAAGTCGGCGTTATCATGGGTTCACAATCAGACTGGGCAACCATGAAGCTTGGGGTGCAGTTATTGGCGGACTTTGATGTGCCATTTGTTTGTGAAGTGGTCTCTGCCCATCGCACCCCTGACAGATTATTTGATTTTGCCAAATCTGCCAAAGACAACGGACTACAAGTCATCATCGCTGGGGCAGGTGGGGCAGCACACTTACCAGGAATGTGTGCCAGCCAAACCCCTTTGCCTGTGCTTGGTGTGCCAATCAAGTCATCTACCCTAAACGGCTGGGACAGTCTGCTGTCTATCGTACAGATGCCCAAAGGGGTGGCGGTAGGGACACTGGCGATTGGTACGTCAGGAGCGTATAACGCTGGTTTGTTGGCGATACAAATTTTGGCATTGCAGGATGCGTCTTTGGCTGATAAATTAGACAGATTTCGTGAACAACAAACGAAGACCATTTTAACCAGCCCCATACCGGGAGTTATCAATTCTTAAGCATTGACAAACGGATTTTTAAACATTGACAAGCGATGGTTAAAACCTATTTTTATTAAAACCTATTGATTAAGACAGCATTATGACCACCAATCCAACCCCCAAAACCACCACAAACATAAGCACCAAGGCAACCAAAATCAAAACCATTGGCATCTTGGGTGGTGGGCAACTGGGTATGATGCTGGCTCAAGCCGCCTTACCACTTGGCTATCGCTGTGTGTTTTTGGAAGACAGCCCTAATTGCCCTGCCAGCTTGTATGGCAAGGTATATAGTAGCCAACAGTTTGAAGATTTTGCCAATCATGCAGACGTATTTACCTTAGAGTTTGAGAACGTTCCTGTCAAAACCGTGCAATGGCTACAAAAATTGTCTCAACCTAACCCAACGACTGACATTGATGTTGATGCCAATGTTGATGCTGATGACGCACACAAATACGGCATGTATCCCCCAGCTTATGCCCTACAAGTCGCTCAAGACCGTCTGGCAGAAAAAAAGTTATTTAATGCACTGGACATTGCCACTGTCCCCTTTATGCCAGTCAATAACAAAGAAGAACTGAACCAAGCGGTACAAACCTTGGGTCTACCACTGGTCGTTAAAACAAGCCGTGGCGGTTATGATGGCAAAGGTCAATTTATTATCCGTCATCATGATGATGTCATCACCGCTTGGCAAAAGCTAGGCTCTGCCGTTACTGGTGATGGTTCATTGACTGCCACGCCTGCCCCTTTGATTGCTGAAAGTCTTATTGATTTTAGTCGTGAAGTGTCTATCATCGCTGTTCGAGGACAAGATGGGCAAGTGCGTTGTTATGATTTGGTAGAAAATTATCATCACAATGGTATCCTTGCTAAGAGCCAAGCCCCTGCTGTGGGTGTGGGAACATTACAAGAACAAGCTCACCATGCCATTACCAAATTACTCACCCATTTGGACTATGTGGGCGTGTTGACGTTAGAGCTGTTTGTTAGCAAAAATGCCGATGGCATGCCGATTGTGTTGGCAAATGAAATCGCCCCACGAGTACACAATTCAGGACATTGGAGCATTGAAGGGGCGATAACCAGCCAATTTGAAAACCATATCCGTGCGGTGGTTGGTCTGCCACTTGGCGATACTGACAATGTACATCCATCTGTGATGATAAATGTCTTGGGCCAATATCCTGATATCGATAAAGTATTGGCGATTGATGGCTGTCATTATCATACCTATCATAAACAAGAACGCACCGAGCGTAAGATTGCCCACATCACTGTGATGCCCAACGACGTCAGCGACCTAGAGCCTGCCTTACAAGCATTGATTGCGTCATTGCCTAACAAGGTTGGCTTAGACTGATGGGCATGAGCATTTGGGTAGATGCCGATGCCTGCCCTGTCATCGTCCGTGAGCTGATAGGAAAAACCGCCATCAGAACACAAACGCCTGCAATTTTTGTTGCCAATCAAGCCATTAAATTACCCAAATCACCCTTGATTGGCTTGCAAGTGGTGGAAGCAGGTTTTGATGTGGCTGATGCTCACATCGTTAAGCACTGTCAGCGGGGGGATTTGGTGATTACCAATGACATTCCACTTGCCAGCGATGCGATAAATAAAGGGGCATCTGTCATCACCACACGAGGGCAAGCATACACCGCTGACAACATCAAACAAGCCCTAAACATGCGTGATTTTATGGACATGATGCGTGGCACAGGGGCTTTGAACTGTTTCTTGAAATCTAACTAAATCTATCTTATAATATCCAAATGAATAGATTAATCAGTATCAACGAAGCTTCCAAACAACTTGGCGTGTCCATCTCAACCTTACGCAAATGAGACCAAATAGGTGTGCTTGTTAAGGCAGTACTACAATGACAACCATTCGTGGACACATCATAGAGCTAACCCCCAACAACACCCAAGCCACCCATCTCAAAAAGGCTTGTGGTGTTGCCAGATTTTCCTATAATTGGGCATTGAGCGAGTGGAAAAAGCAATATGAACAAGACAAACAATACCGTGATGACTGCCTAGCCAAAGGCATAACCATTGACGAAAACCGACTTAACAAACCATCACAAGGTAAACTAAGAAAACAACTTAATTCTATCAAGCGTGAACAATTCCCCTTTATGCTTGAAGTTACCAAATGCTCCCCACAACTTGCTATTATGCAACTAGGCGATGCCTTTAAACGCTTTTTTAAAGGTGAAAGCAAATATCCCCAATTTAGAAAGAAAGGCGTCAATGACCGCTTTTCTCTTTCCAACGACCAACTTAAATTAAAACTTAAAAAAGACAAGCCTTTTATTCAAATCCCCAATCTAGGCTTGGTAAGAATGCGTGAAAACTTACGCTTTGACGGTAAAATCCTATCCGCCAAAGTCTTTACAAAGGGCAGTAAATGGTTTGTGTCTATTGCTGTTGAATTAGATGACACACAAAAACCTTTACCCAAAACAGGTAAATCAGTCGGTTTAGACTTAGGCATTACCGATTTAGCCACACTATCAGATGGCAAAAAAATCAAAGCCCCAAAACCACTTAAACATAAACTTAAAAAATTACAGCGACTAAGCAAACAACTTAGTCATAAGCAGAAAGGCAGTAGCAACCGTGAAAAGGCGAAAACCAAGCTATCACGATTGCACCTTAAAATCTTTAACATCAGAAAAGACTTTTTACACAAACTCACAACTGATTTGGTAAAACGATTTGATGTGATTTGCATTGAAAACCTTAACATCAAAGGTATGGTTAAAAATCGCAAGCTTGCAAGGTCTATCCATGATTTGGGATTTTATGAATTTAAACGGCAACTTATTTATAAAGCAAATCAATGGGGCAAGACAGTCAAAGAATTGGACAGGTTTTATCCAAGCTCTAAAACTTGTTCAAATTGCGGTTTTATTATGGCAAAAGAAAACTTGACACTTGCGGTTAGACATTGGATTTGTCCTAGTTGCCATGCCAATCATGACCGTGATATTAATGCAAGTATCAATATTTTAAATCAGGCAGATAAGGTTTTAACTTTATCTTAATATTAATCGTTGGTGGGTAAGTTCTATCCCCAATTAAAAACGCCTATGGAGTTGATGTAAGTCCAAGTTCAAACGAATAAGGCAAACAACGTTGAAGTAGGAATTAAACGCTAAATTTGCCTTTGGGTAGATTTAGGTAGGTTTTAAGGAACGGTGATTAATCCACAAGAGACAGCAAAAACTGGACAAAAGCCCTATGGCAGCAAAGACAAAAAAGCCTTCGCTGATGCGTTAAATCGTCTGGTGAGATGACAGCACACATGCCACACTTAAAAAGTCACACTTAAAAAGCAGGAATCTGTATGAACTACCAACACATATTACTGGTTACCGACCTAAAAAATGATGCCGACCTTGTCGCTGCTAAAGCCAAAATGATGCTAAATGCCCACCCTAATGCTCAACTATCGGTTTTGCATGTGGTCAAAGATAACATGGTGGGCTTTGGTTATGAGTTAATCCCAGCTTCAAGCATTTATGACGGTGTGGATAAAAAACGCCAACAAATTGCCCAACAAAAATCACAAGAGCTGCTTAAAAGACATGACATCGACAGTGGTAACATCAACATCAATACCGCCATCTCTAGCAGTAACGGCATCATCAGCTATTGCCACAGTCATCAGGTGGATTTAATGATTATTGGACGTCATGAGCGTCATGGCTTATCTGCCTTACTTAAAGGCACAACCATCGATAACATTTTGCCAGACATTAACTGTGATGTCTTTATCGTGCAATTATGAGCCACTTAAATCACCATCAATATCATCTTAAGGATAAACATGTATCACATCATGGCAATAGGCAATGCTTTGGTTGACCACGAATACCGTTTAACCGATGCCCAACTGGCAAGCACCCAGTTAAAAAAAGGCAATATGACCCTAGCAGACGCCAACCAACAACAACACTTATTGCACCAACTTGATGCCCTTGGTCTTAAACCCAGTCAGCTTATGGGTGGTGGCTCAGCTGCCAATGCCATGTATGTCATCGCCAGCCTTGGGGGCAAATGCCATTATACTTGCCAAGTGGGTGATGATGACAAAGGCACATTTTATCTAAAAAATCTTAACGACGCTGGGGTACATACCAGTGAGCAGGCCATTCATCAGGGCAAAATCACAGGTACTTGTGTGGTATGTGTCAGCGACGATGGTGAACGCACCATGCAAACGCATTTGGGGGCATCAAGCGACATTGATGAGAAAAACATCGATTTTGGCATATTAACAGACAGTGAGTGGCTGTATTTTGAAGGCTATCTTGCCATGTCAGAGCAGATGGCTTCTGCAATCAGCAAATTACGCCAACAAGCCTGTCGCCAAAATAAAAAAATTGCCGTCAGTTTTGCTGATCCAGCGGTGGTCAGCGTTGCTAAAGCAGGGCTAACGCATATGATTGGTAACGGTGTGGATGTGATTTTTTGTAACCTTGAAGAAGCCCAATTGTTTACCAAACAGCAATCAGTTGATGCTTGTGTTCAAGAATTACTGCACCATTGTCATCTTGCCGTGGTTACTCAAGGCGGTAATGGCTGTGTCATTGGGCAAAAAGATGCTGATGATAAGACCCATCTGACACACATCAATACGCCAGTCGTGGATAAAGTACAAGACACCAATGGCGCAGGGGATAATTTTGCAGGGGCATTTTTATACGCCTTATCTCAAGGACACACGCTTGCCCAGTGTGGCAAATTTGCCAGCCATGTTGCCAGTCAAGTGGTACAACAGTTTGGCGCTCGGTTAGAGCCATTACAATATCAAGCAATTGCCAAGCAAGTGTTGTCTTAACCACTAAAATCAACAAAAAATCACCAACATCATCACAAATATCCATAAAAAAACCGACTGGCAAATAAGATTTACCAGTCGGCGTGGAGAGACGCAAATAAGTGGTTAGTGATTAATGTGGTTCAGTGGTTAGTAAGTAAAGTTCACCCCAACACGGAAATCACGACCTGCCCCAGTTAGTGCTGTAACAGAAGCACGCTCACTATGTGGACGATAGTTTTTATCAAAGACGTTGTTCACTGAAAAATTCACATTCATCTTATCATTGCCATAAGGCTTCCAGTTGGCATAGATGTCGCTGACACTGTAACCTGGACGATATTCAGGTTCTGTTTTGTGTGATAACACAGCACGGTCAGTGCCTTGAACGCTCTTATTGTTGATGCCAACTTCCAGATTATCCATCACCTTATAGCCAAGTGATGCTGTCCATGTGCGACCAACAGGTAGGGCAAACTCTGGGTTGCCACTTAACTGCACGCCCACCAACTCAGGACGACTTTCAGAAACCCCAATACGACCAGTCAGCGGCCCTTGAGCATAACCCACACCAAGCTCATAACCTTTGTTTGTCATATGTCCAACATTTTGAATAGAAGTAATTGAAACACCATGACGGGAATCAGCAAAGTTACCTAAGGCATTTTCGGTTTTTTGATAAAAAATACTGCCATCGGCAAACACTGTGCCATTATTATAGTTGAAGCCAATCTCAGCATTTTTAGCAAGTTCAGCCTTGGTATTACTACCAATGCTCACGATGCCACGATGACCTTGAGCCAACAAGGTATCATACATGCGTGGACTGCGTGTTGCCATATTCAGCACACCATTGACACTCAAATCAGGGTTGACTTGGTAAATCACACCCAAGCTTGGGTTGATGTTACCATCTTTGCGTTTTTTACCATCCATGGCGGTGAATTTAAAGGCATCATAACGCAAGCCACCTGTCAGCGTCCAAGGGCCATAATCTTTGATGGCTTCGGCATAGACGCCAATATCAGTTTTTTCTTGATTGATGATATCAACTGGTAAGGGAAATTTTTCGCGTTTTTTACCGATTTCAGCTTCATCACCTTTTCGTTTTTTCTCAGCAGGAATCAGCTCTTGATGGCGATAGTTAAGTCCGTATTTGACAACCAAATCGGTCATTGGGTAAGTATCGATATTAAAGTTTGCCCCATGGGTGATGTACTTGCTGGTAACAGGCTTTTCAAAACCACCCAAATAGCCATTTTTCTTATTGGCAGAATCATGACGTAGATTGTCTTGCTTATAGATATTGGCAGTAACGTTACCTAAGGGCAGTTTGCCTTGGTATTCTAAGTTGGTGTTCTGTTGAATGGTTTCACGATAAGCTGGGCGGTTTCTGTCCAAATCAGGCGCCTGTCTGCCATTGGCATCGACCACATGATAACCGACCACCTTATTATCTTTACCATTTATTTCTTTACCAAGCCGATAACCCATGCCTGGATACTCTGTATCCAATGCTGCCTGAAGCTCTGCTTCGGTACGTTTTTTCTTATTTTTATCTTCTATGTCTATCGTCAAGTCACGATTGGCGAAGTCAAACTCTTCACGCACACCACGGATGCCTTTATGAGTTTGGTTTAAATGGCTGACCACAAATCGATGATCGCCAGTGGTTAGCCCTGCCTTGGCAAGGAAGCTGGATTTATCTAAGGCACTTCTTGTAACCACATCATTGCCCAACAGATTGGTGTACCCTTTACCGCCTTTATAGTCGCTTTCATCTACTTTGTTATAAGAGACAAGAGCATCTACCTGACCAAATCCTGTCTGTGCTTTACCAAAGGCACTGCCATGATAAGAATGACCTTTGTTGGTTGATAAGCCTGCACCAACTTTAAAGCCATAATCTTTGTCGCTGTTTCTTAAAAGCTCATCAGCATCTAAGGTTTTGGTAACAATCGCACCGTTGGTTGCCCCAATGCCTGCACTGGCAAAGCCTGCCCCTTTTTGTACTTTGACCACTTTAACCATTTTGGGGTCTAACATAAAGCGACCTTGGTGATACAAAAACTGACTGTCAGTATAGGCATTATCAATTTTGGTATCAATCGAGTTTTGACCCATGCCACGGATGCTGACAAATTGAGAAGTACCACTACCGCCACCGAAATCAATGGCAGGCTCACCTTGTAACAGACCACGCAAATCTGTGGCGGTGCTTTCGTCTTGAGTCTCAGTGGTCACAACGTCAGTGCTGTTCTTAGCCCCCATGCGATCTGCTTTAAATGTTAACGCCTCAAGCTGGGTGGTTGGCTGTTGTGGTGCAGCAACACTCATTTGAGTTGTCAAAGCCATTGCAACTGCTAAGCTTAATGTGGTTTTAGAAACATTAACCATAAGCATTTACTCCTATTGAATGTCAGTCATGTATCAGAATGGTTAGCAATGTTTGTGATTATAAACTTTAATAACAACAATGTAAATAATAATAATTACTATTTCTAAATTTTTACAAAAAACACTCACCTAACTGCTTAACTGCTGTTAGGTGAGTGTTGATTGCTGGGTTAATTTTGATGGGTCAATATTCTTGGTGGGGCAATGTGCTGATTTGCCAAACAGCTACTGATAATAGGCATTTTCACGATGGGTGTGGTCGGTCTCGTCCACCACTTGTGTCAGCTCTGGAATTTGTTGTTTAAGTTGCACTTCCACCCCTTGACGTAAGGTAACGTCCACAGCGGCACAGCCTTGGCAACCACCACCAAACTTCAGCACCGCAGTCAATCCCACGCCTTCTTCTTCTATCAGTTCTAGTAGCTCTACCATGCCCCCATGAGCTGCCAGTCCTGGGTTAATCTCTGATTGCAACACATAGTTGATGCGTTCTTCAACACTGGCATCTTCACCCACTTTTGGAACTTTAGAGTTAGGGGCTCGAAAGGTAAGCTGACCACCAAAGCGGTCTTTGTTGTAGTCAATCACCGCATCTTGTAGATAAGGAATGGAATGGGCATCAATAAATGCTGAAAAGGTTGGATAATCCAAACGCAAATCTGTGTCATCATGTTCATCAGGCTGACGATATGCCATGCAACATTCTGCCCGTGGTGTGCCGGGATACTCCACAAAAATACGCACACCGATGCCATCGGTGTCCTGCTTGGCAAGTAGCTCGGTCAGATAACCTTGGGCAGATTCGGTGATTTGGATATTACTGCTTAGGGGTGTGTCTGTGGTGTCGGTCATGATGGGTTTCCTAGATTGATAGGATTTAGGGTGGCAGGATTAAAAAGCGTTGTTTTTTGTCTCTGATTAGCCATTAATAATGGTGGCATTATAACATTTATCAAGCAATCCTGAGTCAATAAGTCAGATTTGGCAACAATTTTAGCAATCATTTGGTAACAATCTTGTTTAGCAACAGTCTTGGCAACGATTTATCCAAGCAAATCACCTAAATCATTATCTAAGCAAAACTGCTTTTAAAACTGCTTTTATTGCTGATTAATTTTTGTTAAGGTGAGTTGGTTGAGTTTGATGACTGGCTTATTGACTTCCTCCCCTCCCTAAAGTGAGGGGATTCCTGCTCCCAGACGGTCAAGCCCGACCGCAAGAATGTTCTTAGCGGCATTAATATCTCTATCATGCCATGTACTACACTTTGCACAAGTCCATTCTCTTATTCGCAAACCTGCTCTACCTTTCGGACTACTGGACATATCGCCACAGCACGAACAGGTCTGGGTAGTGTATCGTTCATTTACGATTTCTAAACGGCAACCTGCATGCTTGCATTTGTATTCCAGTTGTCGTTTGAGTTCAAACCAACCAGCATCGTATGTTGATTTAGCGAGTTTGGTTTTCTTAGCAGTAAATGAGCGTGATTTAACATCACCAACAACAATTAAGGCATTATCCCTAACTAATTGGGTGGTGAATTTATGAATTAAGTCTAACCTTGTATTTTTGATTTTGGCATGAATTGCCTTGACAAGTTGTTTGTTTTTGGCTCTTTGGGCAATGGCTAAGTCTTTGGCGTATTTGAGTGTTTGTTTGATTTGTAGTTTATCACCGTTTGAGGTGGTGGCACTGTCTTTTAAACCCAAATCAATGCCAACGCTGGCTGTTCCGCAAGTGGTTTTAGGATAGTCTTTGACGGTGATACAGGCGTACCATCGGTTACGGCTGTCTTGTACTATCTCAAGCGTGTTGATTTGATATAGGCTTAGGTTATGGCTATCAAAGACATCTATGATGAGCTTTTGACCCTTAGAGAGCGATAGCTGTATGGTTGATTTAAGTGTTTTTTTGCCTGTTTGTCTTGTGCTTAGATACTTAATAGCAGACTTTTTAAAGGGTATCCAGCCTAGGCTTTTGCGTTTGGCTTTTGGGTTATTGGTTCGCCAGTTAAGTTTAGCCTTTTTAAATTGCTTACGGCTTTTGGCATAGGTTTCGTTAATGGCTTGAATGGTTTGGGAATGTAAGCCTAATAGTTCTCCACTGCCTTTGGTGTAAGTATTTAGGTCATAGGCACTAAAGAATTTGCCTGTTCGTTGTAGGTGCTTGTAACTTAATTCATTAACGTAGTTCCACACATAGTTAACACTGCCAGCTATTTTGTTTAGCTGATTTGCGTGTTTGTCTTTGATGCGTAGCTTGAGGGTTTTCATGGGTTTAGGTATAATTGAATTTTTCTATTTTACAGTTGGTCTAATTATGTGTCAAACGATTTAAGACGTGGTAGGCACGTTGTTTACAATCTTCATGTGCATTTGGTCTTTGTGACAAAGTATCGACGAGCAGTTTTCACCAAACAAGTTCTTGATGACCTTGAGGCTATCTTTGATGGTGTGTGCAAAAAGTTTGAAGCCGAGCTTGTGGAGTTTGACGGTGAGGATGACCATGTGCAAAATACGCCACACTAAACAGCGGTCGATGCGTAAGCATAACTACTTAAGTTGCCTTGTATCCACCCCCTGAAGTGGGTGGATACAAGGCAACGCTGGATAAAACCAACTGAATAAAACTGGCTTAATAAAACATCGATAAAGATAAAACGTCAATAAAAAGGCTTGCACTGATGACCAATCGTTACCAAAAACATACCAACTTCCCCACGCTTGTCACGTCTGTCCCTTATACCCCACAATTACTTGATAAATTACAACAATACGACCACATTGCCTTACTGTTACAAGGCGGTGGGGCATTGGGTGCTTATCAGGCTGGTATCTACGAAGGGTTATATAACCAAGGCATTTCGATTAACAGCATCTCTGGCATTTCCATTGGGGCATTAAATACCGCCATCATCGCTGGCAATCACCCAGAAGATTGTGTGGACGCACTAAAAAGCTTTTGGAATACCATCACACAAAGTAATTATTTTGGTTTGGGATTTAATCCATTTGATATGTCATTAAAATGGCTCAACACTGTTGGTCAGTTTGACATGATGGCACAATCGATGCCATGGTTGGTTGATAATGGTCTGCTAAAACATCAGCTAAGAATGCTTGAGTCCAGTGCTGAAGCGTTTGAAACTGCCCTTTACGGTCAACAGGGATTTTTTCGCCCACGCCATCAGCTTTCGTTTGCAACCACGCCCAATCATTTAAGCTACTATACCATTGATAAGCTAAAAGATACGCTGGCGTCGCATTGTTGCTTGGATTTAATCAATCGCCCTGAGCGTTTGCAAGTAACGGTTTCTGCGGTCAATGTCCGTACAGGTAACTTTGAAATTTTTTGCAACGCTGACCAACCACTACGTTTTGAGCATTTTATGGCATCAGGGGCATTGCCCCCTGGGTTTCCTGCGGTGGAGATACAGGGTGACTATTATTGGGACGGGGGCATGGTCTCCAACACCCCATTAAATGAAATCCTAAATCATGAAGAACATCTTAACCAGTTAATTTTTCAAGTGGATTTGTGGGACGCTAAAGGCATTGTGCCAGAGAACATGTTGGAGGTTGACGAACGCATCAAAGACATTCAATATTCCAGTAAAACTCGCATGATTACCGATTTAATGAAACAAAAGCTTGAATACAATCGCATGATAAACCAACTGGTTGATGTCATTCAAAACACGCCTGATTGTATCAAAACCCCAGCTCATAAAGAGCTGCTTAAACATGCTTGCCAATTCACCCAGGTGGGGGTAAAAAACGTCATTCAGCTGATTTATCACAGCAAATCTTACCAAAAAGGCTATAAAGACTACGAATTTAGCCGAAAAACCATGCTCGACCATTGGCAAAGTGGGCTAGAAGATATCCAGTCTACCTTTGCTTATCCACAATGGTTTGACATGCCAGAAGATGATGAAATTTTTATCACTCACGACATTCACCGAAAACGCCGTGAGTTATCACAAGCAGGACGCTAGCGTTAACTCATCACCTTTTTTAGCCAGTTATCTGTTTTTAACCAGTTACCTATTTTTAGCCAGTTATCTTGTTAACAGCAAATCCCAATGCCTGTAAATCTTGTGCTTTATCATAAGGAGCTAGGCTGGCTTTGGTATGTGGTTGGTTTTTAAGATAGGTTTTCGCCACTCGGCGTAAATCATCTAAAGTTACCGCTAAAATTTTAGCTCGCATGGCGTTTTGCCAAGCTTCGCCACGCTCATGTAAATCTGCAAAGCAAGATTTGACGGCTTCCCCTGCAGGTGAGCCTGGTTTGTCCATGCCTGCCACCACGCCTAAAATGGCTTCTTCTAGCTGTTCTGGTAGCTGTTCTGGTTTTTGCTCAGTGGTTAACAGCCAGTCAATGCTGTTGGTAAAGTGTTCAAATGTTGCTTGACATTGTGGGTCACGATAACTAAAGAATTTAAAAGCACAGGCATCGGCATCATAGCTTGCTCCGCCACCATATGCCCCACCTTGCTCACGAATGGCACTGTGTAGATAACCATGACGCAAATAGGGAGCAAGCACCATCAAAGCAGGGGTATCAGCGTGATTGGCAGGGGGTACAGGATAACTGCTGGCATTGTGATAGACATTGGTGGCAACCAACCAAGCCAAATCTTCCGCCACCCTTTGTTTTTCATTGACTTCTCCAACCAGTTGTCCATTTGCCAGCTCTGGTATTGTCTGCACAAAAGCAGGTGGCAAGTGGCTACTTATGGCATCGCTGTTTATGGCATCGCTGTTCAATGGCTTTTCAGCTTGACATGCGTCTGTCTGATGCGTGTCTGACCAAGCATTGATTAAGTGTTCGGTCAGCATTGGCAAATCATCAGCTTCTGCCACTAAGATGGCTTGCATGGGTAAGTTGATGATGCTTTGATGCAATGCCATTAAACCATTTGATAATTGATTAAACGCCACATCAAAGGCAGTCTTATCGGTGCTGGCTTGAGTCAAAAAGGCTTTTAGGGCATTTAACGCAGGCAAGCCACCACGCACATATTCTATCTGGGCTTGTCGGCTCATGCCACGACTGGCGGTCTGCATGGCATAGGCATGACCTGACCGAGAAAGGCTTGACTGCCAAGCATTCTGCTTTTGTTTTAGCAACTCCTTGATGCGGTCATGTTCGCTAAACACCCCCTCTAACATCACCTCTTTTAACAAATTGATGGCTTGTGGTTTGCTTACCAAGGCTCTGGTTGCCATGACAAAATAACTTTGTAACCGCCAAGGGTCATTGATGCTGGTGCGTTGACTGATGCGAGCAGTTATCCCAGAAGATAATGATGCTTGCTTGGCTTGCATCTGTCTTGCAGATAAGCTGTCTGTCCCCAGTTCTGTCAATAAGGCAAGGTAGATGGGCAACAGCGAATGATTGATGATGTCATCACGCCCTGCCAATGGCACAATGATTTGATGATAATATAAGCCATTCGTGCCTGTTTCATATTGATACAAGGTGGTGTCTTGCCCTGCCAAACGAATGGACTTAGTACTGCCCTTTGCCAAGCTGATGGACTTTGGCACGTCTTCTAAGCCCACTTTGGGTAATAAACTTAAGTCATCTGGCGTGGTTTGTCGCTTAGCCAATGCTACCGCTTGCTCACGCAGATGGGCTTTATCCGCTTCACTCAAAGTCTTATCGATGGCATCTAGACGCTGTTGTTCTTCTTTTGCCAAGCGTTCGGCTTGTTTGTCATCAGGCACAAGACTGACACGCACTCGATGGGGATTATCCACCAGATGCTTTTGTAACAGACTGGGCAACCATGTGGGGTCTTTGACTTGCTCACGTAGCCATGCTAAATGCTCATCAATCTGCCACACATCAATGGGATTGCCATCATGAATGGCGGTGCTAAATGCCTCTAGCATCAAATTTAACCCATAAGGCATGCTGTCGCCACCGATATGACGCTGATTAAGCTCAATTTGGTGCAAAATGGTTTCTATTTCTTCATCATCAATGGGTTTGGCAGCCATGTCTGTCAATAACTGCATGATGCCTTGTTCTATCGCTTTGGCATGCTGTGGTTCAGAACCTCGCACCCCTGCATAAAACACCATCTGATAATGACTGTCATCTAACCCCAATAACGGACTGGGGGCAGTTGCCAACGAATGGCTTTCTAAATAAGCTCGCAAAGGCGACCCTGAATGCTCTGTCAGCACCCCTTCAAGCAACCGCAATGCCAAACGCTCTTTGGGATTAACAATGGGCGGTAACAACCACGCCAACACATGATGCGTCTGCTCTTTAGTCAACTCATTCACACCATAATGCTCTGTTGCCACCACAGGAGCGGTGAATGATTGCTCCAGTACTGAGCGGTGTTTTTGCCCTTTATCAAACCTAACCAACGCATCATGATGCAATTTGTCTTGAATGTCTGCAACCGCAATATTACCAAAACTCATGATGACCGCATTGGTCGGCTGGTAATGGCTTTGATGAAAATGAACAAGCTCTTCGTGGGTCAAGTCTGGAATTTTGGCAGGATCACCACCTGAATTGTAATGATACGTGGTTGTAGGGAACAGATGGTGAGCAATGGCATGATACAACTGGTCAATCTCACCACTCATCGCCCCTTTCATCTCGTTAAACACAATGCCCTTAAATTGGGGCTTGTCTGCCTCGTCCAGTTCAATGCGAATGCCTTCTTGAGCAAAATCCAATGGGTCAATATTGGGGAAAAATGTCGCATCTAAATACACCGACAGCAAGTTAAAATAATCCTTACGGTTCTGTGTGGCAAAGGGGTATACTGTCCAATCAGCCGCTGTCATGGCATTCATAAACGTATTGAGTGACCGTTTAATCATCGAAAAAAACGGATCACGCACAGGATATTTGGCTGAGCCACACAAAGCGGTATGCTCAAGAATATGAGCCTCGCCTTTTGAGTCCATGGGCTGAGTACGAAAACCAATCAAAAACGCATTCTCATCACTGGGGTGAGCAAGGTGATAATGTATCGCCCCTGTCTGCTTGTGCTGGCAAACCAACACGTCCAATGATAAAGCGTCAATGCTATGATGTGAGAGTAACTCAAAGGCTGGGTGGATACTAAACTTGTTTTTTTGATTGGTATTCATGTCATGGCGTACCTAAAAGTATGTGGTTTGTTATCTATGGTTTGTTATCTATAGATTGGCAAATGAATATGGGGGAAATTGCCACAATTTCAAGACAATAAAAAATTGATAAAAACCATTTAAGCCCTATCACTGCCAAAAGCAATCACCTCATCAATGTGGTTTGAGTTTGTCAGCACCATTAATAACCTATCCACCCCTAAAGCAATGCCACTACAGACAGGCATCTGCTCCACCGCTTGCAACAAGGCATTATCTATTGGCATCACTGGCAATCCTTGGGCTTGACGCATTTGATTATCCAACTCAAAGCGTTGTTGCAATGCCTTAGCATCTGCCAACTCATCATAAGCATTGGCAATCTCAATGCCATTGATATACAACTCAAAACGTTTGGCCACTTCATGACCATCTTTGTCTTTTTCTATCCGAGCCAACGCTGCCGTTGCTTTAGGATAATCAACGATTAACGTTGGCAACTCACGCCCCAAATTTGGCTCAACCAAATGACTAAACAACAAATCCAGCCACATCTGATGCTCATCCACGCCCGATTCAGGCAGGTGATGGGTAATTCCTTTGTCTTCTGCCACCGCCTTTAATACGGTGGTACTACTGGTTAACGGATGCACGCCAACATGATCCATAAACGCATCGACATAACGATAGTGGCTAAGTATTTGCTGTTGCCCTGACACCAGCTCTAACAGCTGCGTCAGCTCTTGTGCCAACTGACTTAAGTCAAAATTAGGGCGATACCATTCTAGCATGGTAAACTCAAGATTATGGCGACTGCCTCGCTCATTGTCTCTAAACACAGGACAAATCTGATATATCGGCACTTGCCAACTGGCAAGCAAACGTTTCATCGCAAATTCAGGAGATGTGTGCAAATAAAAACGGGTTAATCTGTCTAAATAAGTGGCATCAGCAGGGATAGACTGTAGATACACATCGGTATTGCCTGCTTGCGACAGCAAAGGGGTTTGAACCTCCAGCACGTTACGCTGGGCAAAAAATTGACGCATCTTAGCGAGTAAATTCGCTCGTTTTTTTGCCATACCAAGAGTCATCATAGGGGCAAAATTGGTGGAGGTGGTGGTGGAATCAAAAGTATCCGTCGCTAAGCCATAAAACTTATCATGACCATGATGATTAAGCATACAAACATGTCCCCTATTAATTAATAATGAATAAAAGTTAACAATAATGAATGAAAGTACAATGAATGAAAGTACAATGAATGAAAGTACAATGAATGAAAGCAACAACTAAAAGCAACCATTTAAAAGTAACCATTCATTATTATAGCAAAACCACAAAAAACAAATCCCTAAAACACCATTTTGCCAAATATGGGCATTTTTAGCCCATAAAAAACTGTCATGCCGAATTTGTACCAAATTAGTAACACACCCCAATATTAGCAAATAATTACAAAAATTACATAAAACAGACACAAATAACAAATACAATGCAGATGCGATATGTACTGGGATTAAGATTGACTTAAACCTGAACCTAAACTGAATTAACTTGGAGCATTACCATGAAAACATTGAACAAATCCGCTTTATTGGCAGCTTCTGCGGTACTATTATCCACCACCGTGGCACATGCCAACCCTTTCACGGCAAAAAATGCCCAAGCCACAGAGTGTAAAAAAGATGACAGAGCCTGTCTACAGGCTAAGGCAAAAGCTGCCAAAGTCAAAGCTAAAAACACTGAAGCAAAATGTGGTGAAGCCAAATGTGGTGCAAGCACCAAAACCAGTAAAGCCCCAAGTAAAAATACCGAAGCCAAGTGTGGCGAGGCAAAATGCGGTGCAAGCCATTAACCCATAGAATAGAAGAATAGAACAGCCATTAACCCATAGAACAGGATTATTATGAAACTTTCTTCCAAAAAAACCCTTGCCAAAACCCTTGCCACCGCATCACTGGCAACACTTGGTGTTACTGCTTGTACTCAAAACCCCTTTGGCAGTACTCAAACAGCCAATACCCCACAAAGCACACAAGATGTACAAACGCAACAAAACATAGGCACATCAGCCAAAACTGCTGAAGCTGCTTGCAGTGAAGGCGTGTGTGGTGAGGCAAAATGTGGTGCAAGCACCAACAAAGTTACTGAAGCTGCCTGTAGCGAAGGCATGTGCGGTGAAGCCAAATGTGGTGCAAGCCACTGACATTCATCGTTAACATTAACCACAGTGTTAATAATCATCATTATTGTTAACAACCATAAAACACTAAAAGCCTGTATTTATCCATACAGGTTTTTAAAAATCCCAACACACCACAAAAAAATACGACCAGATTTAAAATACGACAAGGTTTTTTGTCATGCACAAAGTTAACCAACACAAAGTTACTCAGCACAAACGACACACCGCCACCAACCATCAAAGCACAACAAGCAACAAAAGTAAAAAACGCAATGAAAAACAAAAACTTGGTGGCACAGGGCTTGGCTTTCGTCGTAGCCTTGTGGGGCAATTACGCACACACGACCTATCTGTATTGGATTTTTTTGAGCTATCGCCTGAAAACTGGCTAACCAAAGATGGTCAGATGGGTGGTGCTTATGACAGCATATTACGTGAATTTACCGAACGTTTTCCTTTTGTCTGCCATGGCTTATCGTTATCTATTGGTAGTAGCCGTCAATTAGACAGCAACTTATTAAAAAACATCAAAGCATTTATGACAACCCATGACATCAAGCTCTACACTGAACATCTGTCTTGGTGTAGCGATGACGCTGGGCATCTGTATGATTTATTACCCATTCCTTGCACCCAAGAGGCGGTTAAACTGGTATCAACCCGAATCAAACAAGCACAAGACATCATGGGACAACAGATTGGTTTTGAAAACGCATCTTATTATTTTCGCCCAACAATGAGCGACATGAGCGATGGCGAATTCATCACCGCCATCTGTGAAGAAGCCAACTGCTTGCTACACTTAGATGTGAATAACATCTATGTCAATAGTCATAATTTTGGCTTTGATGCTCATCAGTATTTACGTGAATTACCACTTGAACGCACGTGTTATCTGCATGTGGCAGGACATTATGTTGAGCCTGATGGGTTCTTAATTGACACACATGGCAATAAAGTCATTGACCCTGTTTGGAGCTTATTAGATGATGCTTATGGCTTGATTGAAGCCACAGGTAAAAAAGCAAAAGATATCCCAACTTGCCTTGAGCGTGATTTTAACTTTCCGCCTTTAGCAGAATTGTTAGACGAAGCTTCAATGATTAAAGCGTATCAAACAAAAACTTACTCTCGCCAAGCGGTCTGAAATTATGCCCATGTCCACCATCACCCACAATCAACCTAAACAATCTGATTTGGCAGATTTTCAACAAACGTTTGGGGCATATATACGCCGTGGCACACACACCACAAAAGATGAAGCACTTGTGCCAAAACGTGTTGGTACTTTATATCAAGAACTGGTCAAAAACAGCATATTAAGTTTTCCCAAACAATGTTTTCCCTTATGCCAACAAGTGGTCGGTGAGCAGGTTTTTGACGAACTGTGTCAAAAGTTTGTCGCTCATCATCTGATGGATAGCCCTTATTTCACTGATATTAATGATGAATTTACTCAATTCATTGCTCAAATCACCACAGATTCCCAACACATGACTGATGACTTACCAGCATTTGACTTGCCAGCATTTTTGCCAGAGCTTGCTCATTTTGAATGGGCAGAACTGCAAACTGACATTGCTCCAAACCGCATGTTTGCACCGATAATGCCTTACTGGCCAGACACATCAATCAAAAATTCAACAGCCCACCCATTAAAACAGCCACAACTCAGACTAAATGGCAGTTTGCTGCTTTTGCAATATCAATACCCTGTACAACAATTTAATCAACCAGCTTTTTTTCAATCAGCATCTTCAAGCAATGAATGGCAGAACATGATGCCAGAGCCAACTTTTTTAGCCATGTATCGACATCAAGATGGCGATGGTATTAAAACACGCATTAAAACACGCATTGAAACACTCAACTTAACCCCTGTTACCTTTGTGTTATTAGATTTTGTACAAGAAAAATTGCAAAAGCAACCATCACAAAAGCAAACTCAAATACCACAGATAACATCAAGACCCATTTTTTCCAATGACAGTGAGTTATTAAAAGAATTTCTGCCTTTACTTGGTGGTGAGTTTAATGATGATATGCTGACATTTTTTAAAGAATTGGTGGCAGATTTGGTAACAAAACAGCTACTTTATGTTCAATAAATCTTACCATAATAAATCATATGAATGAATTGTGTGAATGAATCATGTCAAAAACTTCAGTCAACATACCAACCTGCAAACAAGACAACTGTCTTATCCGAAAAACTTCGATAACATATAATCGTGTCATAGAACAACTGACATTACTTGATTTTATCCCTTTGTTATTGGCACGGATTTATCTTGCTCCTATTTTTATCATCGCAGGTTTAAACAAATGGCAGAATTTTGCCAGCACCGCTGAGTGGTATGGCAATGCCGATTGGGGGTTAGGATTACCCATGCCTGCTGTGCTGGTAGGCTTAACTATTTTGGCAGAGTTTGTGGGGGGATTTGCCTTATTATTTGGGGTCATGACTCGTGTGTTTAGCCTGATGTTGGCAATCACCATGGTGGTGGCAGCATGGACGGTACATCTTAAAAATGGTTGGTTTGCAATCGCTCCATCTGATGCTTCAACCAGTACTGCACGATTTTTTGATTGGTTTGGGTCATCATCAGCACAAGTCAGCATCACTGCCAGTGAGCAGGTAAATGAACGGCTTACCATGGCACGCCATATCTTACAAGAACATGGTAATTATGAATGGCTAACTGAAATGGGCAACTTCATCATTTTACAAAATGGCATTGAATTTGCTTCAACATATTTTTTAATTCTACTATTTTTGCTGATGTATGGTGGTGGTCGTTTTTTGAGTGTTGATTATTGGATAGAATATCGACAAAGACGATAAAAACAAAGATAAAACCCCTTATCTAAATCTCTCATCAAATAAAACCCTCCTTTGCCATCTTAACAAAGGAGGGTTTTATAATTTCTATTGAGTTAGTTAACTACTTTCAAGTCCACCATGACATTAACACATTAACGGCAATTTTTCTGTTGATATATTTTGGTTAAGGTATTTTGACGGTCTTTGGCAGCATTGATGGCTTCTTCTGTATTACTGTAAGTACCAAGTAAAGCTGGCCAAAATAAAACAGCGGCAGCAACATTCTTACCTGTTACTTTACGCTCATCACGTGCTTTTTTCTCAAACATTTTAGCTTCCTCAATTTCTGCTTTTAGTTGAGTACACGATAAGTTTGCATCACTAAGCTTATTGACTTCCACAACATGTGGGGTGGCACATGCTTGTAGCAATAAAGTGGTTACAATGACCGCAACAGTTGAAAGTTTTGAGACAGTTTTCATAAAATTCTCCAAGCAATTAAGACATCAATACTAAAAACGCAAACAATTAAAACGCAAACAATTAAAACGCAAACAATTAAAACACAAACAATTAAAACACAGACAAAGAGTACATAAAAAATAACGATAAGGCAATAATTTATGGAAAAAAAATTTACCCCCATATTCACAATATGAGTGGTTTTTTCATATCTCAGATATGGTTGAACACCATTCACGGCGTAGTGGGTAATTTTTTCTTAAAGCATCAAAGTCTGCTCCGATGACATGGTTAATATGTTTTGTTATTTTGGCGTGTAAGGCTTGATTATCTGCCATAATGTCATAGTATGCTGGTAATTGGTTTGGGTGCTGTTTTAAGTGTTGCCAGTGGTATGGATTATTAGGCAATAAGTTTACCATGTCTTGACGGCGGTTTAATCCAAAATGCTCAACCAAACCATCATAAATCATCTGCGTGCCACGCAATTTGCCCTCCAGTGTGTAGCCTGCGATGTGTGGTGTGGCAATGTGTAACCGTTTTAGCAAATCAACACTCACCACAGGTTCATGTTCGAACACATCTAGCACCACTTGGCGTTTGGTCTTTATCATGTCTGCTAACAAGTCCGCTTCATTCACCACTTGCCCACGAGCCGTATTTATCAGCAAGGTATCAACGGGGGTGATGGCCAAAGCATTGGCATCTATCAGACAATGGGTGGGGTATGGGCTTTGACTGTCATTGGTCAATGGCACATGCAAGCTGATGGCATCACAATTTGTCAGCAACTTTGGCAAATCCACTTGTTTTATCCTTGCCATTTTTATCCGCTCTGCCTGTTTATCAACAACAGAAACAAAAGGGTCGTACGCCAAAACTTGCCAACCCAAATCAGTGGCATACTGTGCTAACGTCCAGCCAATGTTACCCATGCCAATGATGCCAAGGGTCATGGGCTGATGCCAATGCTGTGGGCGTAAAGTCAAAATGGCGGTCAACACATATTGAGCCACCGAATGCTTGCTACAACCTATGGCATTAACAAAACCAATGCCACGCTCTGCCAAATATCTGGTTGCCACATGGTCAGTGCCAATGGTTGCTGACCCAACAAACTGTACGCTGTCATTGTTTGCCAACAACTTGGCATCCACCTTGGTTACTGAGCGAATGAGTAACGCATCGGGCTGATGTTTGGCAAGCACATCAGCGGTTATCTCTCGCCCTGCCATGCCAGTTATTTTAACAGGCACACCCAATATTGGTAAATTAAAATAGTCTTGTAAATAAGCAATGTTCTGGTCAGCCACAATGTGAAGAGCATTGAGGTGAGGAGTATTGAGCGTATTTTTCATAAAAACCACCTTAACTGTGGTCAAAGGCAAGCACTGATAAGTGTGTGATTTGTTCACTTGTGATGCGACTTTGGTGTTGGTCTTACGTCCTAACGTTGGTCTTGCTCATTGGCTTTGCTAAACAGCTCATTTTTGTGTTGACTTATCCACTCACGCCATACAGCAAGCCCAATCGCCAGCACCACAGGACCAATAAACAACCCCACAAAACCAAATGCCGTCAAACCACCAAGCACACCAATAAAAATAATGATGAATGGAATGCGTGTTGCCCCACTGATGACAATCGGACGAATGAGATTATCCACCCAGCTGATGGCAAATATCCCCCACAACGCCAAACCAATCCCTTCGGTGGTGTGTCCCTGACTCATCAACCACAACGCCACCCCACCCCACGCAAACGGCGTACCAAAAGGTATCAATGCCACCACAAACGTCAATAACGTCAATAAAATGGGGTTGGGTGCTCCTGCCAGTGCATATCCCATTCCTGCCAACAATGCTTGAGCCAATGCTGTCAAACCAATGCCATACACCACCGCTTGCGTGGTTACCCCCACCGAATCAATATAGCCATCAATCCGATTGCCAATGATGTTGCGTAACGCCTGACGAATTTGCTTAATTAGGCTTGTGCCATCTCGATAAAAGAAAAACAGCGTCATCAACGCCATGCCTAATTTAGCAAGGCTACTAAACAGCACATCTAACGCCACTTTGCCATAATACAGGTGCGACTGTATCCACTGCTTTAAAGCAAGCATGGAACTTTCAGGGTTTTTGTTAATTTCCCATAAGGTATCTTTAATTTGTTGCCCAACCACAGGCAAATCCTTGATGGCATCTGGCAAATCCACATAACCTGCTTTAAGACGGCGGATAAGTGTGCCATACAGACTTAACGCTTCTTGTTGTAGCACAAACAGCCCAATCACCAAAGGAATGCCAATTAACAAAGAAATGCTAATCGTCATAATGCCTGAGCTCATGCCCGAGCTTAATTTTACCTTTTGATGAAAAAAGTTATACAAAGGGTAAGTAACATAAGCAATGATTGCCGCCCAAAGAGCAGGCACAATAAAAAATTGCACCACCATAAAACATAATATAATCAACACCACCAACAGGCTGATGGCAAGTAGTCGTTGAATAATCAGCTCTTTAGAAAAGTTTTCAATCATGGTATGAGCTTATTTGTCATCTTCTTTTGGCAACCACTTCTCCAACGCTTCTGCCTTATGGGCATCATCTGCCAAAGGAAAGCCCAATTTTGCCCGAGCTTCGGTATAGCTGATTGCCACTTTGCGGGCCAGTGTGCGTACACGCAAGATAAAGCGTTGGCGTTCAGTAACGCTAATCGCCCCACGAGCGTCAAGCAGGTTAAAGGCATGACTGGCTTTTAACACCATCTCATAAGCAGGCAACGGTAAATTGACCGCAACCAACTTATCTGCTTGCTCTTCATAAAAATCAAATAATTCAAACAATTTAGCCACATCGGCATGTTCAAAATTATAGGCAGATTGCTCCACTTCATTTTGATGGAACACATCACCATAAGTCACACGCCCAAACTCACCATCTGCCCACACCAAATCATACACACTGTCCACGCCTTGGATATACATGGCAAGACGCTCAAGCCCATAGGTAATCTCACCTGTCACAGGAAAACACTCAATGCCGCCAACCTGCTGAAAATAGGTAAACTGGGTAACCTCCATGCCATTTAGCCATACTTCCCAACCCAAACCCCAAGCCCCAAGCGTTGGACTCTCCCAATTGTCTTCAACAAAGCGAACATCATGGGTCAGCGTATCAATGCCAATGGCTTTTAAAGAGCCTAAATACAGCTCTTGAATGTTGGCAGGATTGGGCTTTAACACCACTTGAAATTGGTAATAGTGTTGTAAGCGATTGGGATTATCACCATAACGCCCATCGGTTGGGCGACGAGATGGCTGAACATAGGCAGCGTTCCATTTTTCGGGCGTTAAAGCACGCAAAAAAGTGGCGGTGTGAAATGTCCCAGCCCCCACTTCCATATCATAAGGTTGCAGCACCACACAGCCACGAGATGCCCAATAATTTTGCAGGGTTAAAATCAGTGCTTGAAAAGTCAAGATGCCTGCCGTGTCGTTGATACGGTCAGTTAAATTGTCGGATTGGTTGGTCATATTAAAATCACTTATCAGTTTGTTTATCAGTTTGTTTAAAGTCGGTTTCAATCAGTTTAAATAAAAAAATGGCTGTCAATTTAGAAAAGTCATCAATTTTTTATTTTACCCTATAATTAAGGGTGTGTCCTGATTCAGCACAATCTTATTTAGCTTGCAACCGCTCAAGCAGTTTTAACAAAAACGCATCGCACTGCTCTAGCTGAGCCAGCTCAACATATTCATTGGGCTTATGTGCTTGTTCAATACTGCCCGGACCACAAATCACCGTGGGTATGCCTGCTTGGGTGAACTGCCCGCCTTCGGTGGCGTAAGCAACCTTTTGTTTTTTGTGTGGCATCTTGGTTTTAGGATTGGTTTGAATGGCATCAGTATCATCAAGCAAGTCATCATCAAGCAATCCATTTACCAATTGTTGCAATGCGTCACTGTCAGCATCGGTCATGGCAGGAACGTCTTCTTGTTGGATTAGCTCAATGTGAGCATGACGGTCAATTTGCTGCATCTGCCAGGTCAGTTCGGCAATTTTGGCTTTGATGGGGGTTAAGATGGCAGTGTTGTCCATCATTGGTAAATTGCGGTAGTCAAAGGTAAATTCACACAGATTTGGCACAATGTTGCTGGCAGTACCACCTGTGATGACATTAACAGATAAAGTAGAAAATGGCACATCAAACAAAGAATCACTGGTAAAACGTTTATCAACGTCAGGGGTTTGCATCTGATTTGCCAGCTCATCGATGTGAGTTATCAAACGACTGGCATAGCTGATGGCATTCACCCCTTTGGGAGTGAGCGATGAATGCACTGACTTACCATGCACACGGCAACAAAACACATGGATACCTTTGTGTGCCACCACCAACTGCATGTTGCTTGGTTCACCCACAACACACCCATCTGGTTGTATACCACGTTCTGCCAAGTCTGCTAACATGACAGGCACTCCCAAACAGCCAACTTCTTCATCATAAGAAAATGCCACATGCAATGGCTTGGCTAACTTGCCTGCTTGCGATTGAGTGACTGCCTTTGGCAATAGATGTAACACACAGGCGATAAACCCTTTCATATCACACGCCCCACGCCCATACAATCTGCCATCTTCAATACGGGCGGTGAATGGGTCGCTGTGCCACGCCTGCCCATCAACAGGCACCACATCAGTATGTCCAGACAGCACCATGCCACCGTTGATAATCTCTTGTTGTGTGCCAGCAGGAACGGTAACAAACAAATTGGCTTTGGTTTTGCTGTCATTAAAGGTTAATACAGGCAACAAACCCAAACTGTCACAAAACATCTTCACATCATCAATCAATGCCAAATTAGAACTTCGAGACGTGGTATTAAAGCCAATCAATCGCTCAAGCCATGCCACACTGTCTGTTGGATACAAATGGTCTGTTGGATAAACACTGTTTGCATCAGTAGTCTTATGCTGAGAGAACAAAACCTTAGGCAGAATATGGTGCATGGTATTTCCTTAATGGCAATGTGGCGAATGTGGCGATGACAATCACGGTAACGATAACAACGGCAAAGACATTCATGGACATGTGATGCCATTCACTGTTATTAACGTTTAATGACAGGCATTAACGTCTGACGGCAAACTTATGATAACGAGCTTATGACGGACGTTTATTCATGGCATCAATCATAGGGGGCATGATGTGATTTACCTTATCATCAGTATTGTCATTAATATTGTCATGAACATGCTCATCAAGATGATTTTTTTGTGCCTGTTGCTCTTTAACGGTCATTGCCCCAAGTGGCAAGCCTGCAATGATTGGCAGCGATAACAACGGCTTACGGCGACGAGTGGCTAAGCTAACTGGCACCATACGAGCAAATTCATACAGATGCAGATACGACTCTTCACCCCCTTCAAATTCATCATCAGGCTCAATACGGATACCACCGATTTTTGCCAAATCGCTCAAAGTTTCTGTCTCTTTATCACTTAGGCTCATGTCCGCCACGCCAATGCCTGTTAAATAGCCATTTGCCCAATCTTTGAGTGCTTGCACACGCTCATACAGGTCATGCTCATCATCAGGAACAAGTGGGGCGTATTGATAGGCATCTTCTTTATCTTTCAGCTGAAAAACGAGATCTTCGGCTTCTTCGGTAAGCAGTTCAAGGGCATCATCATCAAGCTGACTAAAGCTCAGCTCTTCAAGCATCTTAGCCCAAGCATCAGCAGTTGGAGCATCACAAACGGTCATCAAACCTGTCATCAAACCATGCAATTCACTGATGCTGATGTCTGTCCAATCGGTAAACGCCTCTTGCCAATCTGTCCAACCTGATAGATGATCATTCATAGTCATTCCTTAAAAAAAATGTGGGTGTATATGGGTGTAGATATTATGTGGGCAAATGTGGCATTATTAAAGCCACAATGTTAATGGCGTTAATGGCATCATGTTAACGCCATCATGTTAACACCATATTTTTTCCTTGTTTGTCTATGACAACCACATTCATCAGAGCAACCGACATGACCATGATTGAGCAACTTAAACACCTTGAAACCATCATTCTTGAAGTGCGTAAGCAGTACCATATCACTGCCACCGAACTTGTGAATCTAAAAAACAAAACCAAAAGCGACATACAATCCGCCACCCATGCACTTCAAGCCCAGCTAGACAACGCCAAACATGAAAATAATCAGCTAAAACATCAGTTACAAAATAAAAGTAATGTCTATGAGAAGCTGGAGCAAGCCTTATCTGAACTCAAGCAAGAACACATCAGCATGAGTGAAAGATTTGCCGAATTAAAAGAGCAAGTCAAATATCTGCAAACTCACAATCAAGAGCTTCAGCAAAAAAACCTCATCGCAACCGAACATAGCAAAAATATCTTGGCACAGCTGCAACAGATTGAACAAAGCAACTGATTGGGCAATATCTGCATGACCAAAGAACATGCCCATCAAATCAAGTCAAATCAACCAAAGCCAAGGTCAACAAACAACACATTCATGCCCAATTATTTGTTTACTGAGTTAATCAATTAATCACTTAATGAATGACTTAACCAAAAAATTTAGCCCAAAACTTCTGGGATATCCTATGAGTCAACAAAAAACCAACATCACCAATGCTGCCATCAAAACTTTCTCTAGCCTATTTAGCAGTCTTGGCAATACAGTCAACAATAAGGCACAAAGCCCCATCAACCATCAGCCCAATGACACTGATACTGACATTGCCAATAAAACACAGCAAATGAACCAACATTCACCCAAACCACAGACAAAGGGGTCGCTCACCATGCAAAACTTATCCACACAAAAACCAACCAACAGCAAGCAAACCCAACACATCACAAAAAAATCCGAAACCAAACTGGTAGATGTGGTCATATCAGGGGTTACCTACCCCATTCAATGCCCTGCCAACGAAGTACACGCATTACAAAAGGCCAGCGATTTTATCAACCAGTTTATTGGCGACATTCGCAAACAAGCACCCACTTTAAGCCACGAAAATTTGTTGGTATTGTGCTGTCTTAATTTATACGAGCAAATCGACAGCCAAAAATCGCAACACAAGCATCATCAATTAGAAAATGAACGAATGCAGGTATTAATCAAGAAAATCAGTCAAGATGCCCAATCCATTTTGCCAGACTGATTGCCAACTGGGGCTTAAGGCATCATTGATAATCTTAATGTTGACCATCTTAATGATGTTCTTAATGATGTTGATGCCGTTGATGAAATTGTGCTTGATGCTCATAATTACAAAAGAACCATTGTTGTTCCCATTGAGAAATTAAGGCATCAAGCTCAATCACATCTTTATCCTTACCTTTTTTAACAGCCATCTGTCGCTGTTGACGTAAATTTTTGGCATTGGCAGTATCGGCTGTCAGTTTTTGTGCTGATGGTTGTTCAATTATCGGCTCAATCACCCCACGATATTGGGCCAAGGGGTAACCACATTCATCACACAACCGTGGACTTATCACATCGCCCTCTTGTGGATATGAGTATTTTGGGGGTTTGGGGTACATGAATTTAAAAAATCCCCACATGATGATGCTGGTGATGAACAAAATGGTGATGAATGCAAACACAATGACTCCTAATATTAGGACGTGATGTTTAAGGGGTGTCCCTAATTTGGCACAACAGCTTTTAATCAGCCACACATGCCAAAATCAGCAGAACTGCGTTAAATGACAATGACAATGACAATGACAATGACAATGACAATGACAATGACAATGACAATCAATAATAACTCATCAGTTTAAAATTGCCATCAATTATCGTGTTAGGATAGCACGTTTGCCAAATCATCATGTTTAGCCATGCTTAAATGGCTTAAGTGGCTTAAATGATTTATAAAGCCAATCATAAAGCCGTTATGCCTGATGCGTTGCGTCTTAATGGTTATGTCTTATGGTTGGCAAAATGCTATAATAAAAAATAAATACGCTCAATACGCAACCCTTAAAATATTTGTTTTTATTCCATGTGAAATAAACCAACGCCATACCAAGGCTAACAATAAGTTGAAGTTGATTACAACACATAAAAGGATTACCCATATGTCAAAACAACCCAATACCAATGCAACTGTTCATCAACATCACCATTTGACTTTTGCTGTGGCTCAAAGTAGTTTTTTGGTGGGTGATATCGAACATAACATCAAAAAAATGCGACAACAAGCCCTAAAAGCCAAAGCTCAAGAATGTGATGTCATCATCTTTCCCGAGCTTGCGGTGTTGGGCTATCCACCAGAAGATTTGCTGTTGCGTCCAAGCCTTGCCAATCGAGTTAAGGCAGGTTTAAGCAAACTGGCTGATATTGAAGGCATTGTGATGATTGTTGGCTATCCACATGTTGATCATTATGGCACGTTCAACTCGGCTGCAATACTGCATAACGGTCAACAAAAAGGCTTTTATCATAAACAAGTCTTGCCAAACTATGGCGTATTTGATGAGCGTCGTTATTTTGATAAAGGACGTAACCAAGTGCTGTTTGACTATAAAGGTGTGAGCATTGGTTTATTGATATGTGAAGATTTATGGCAACCAGCCCCCATCAACACTTTGAAAGAGCAAGGTGCTGATGT
This sequence comes from Lwoffella lincolnii, assembly GCF_037201985.1. Lineage (NCBI taxonomy): Bacteria > Pseudomonadati > Pseudomonadota > Gammaproteobacteria > Moraxellales > Moraxellaceae > Lwoffella > Lwoffella lincolnii. The sequence goes on from NZ_CP147511.1 coordinate 1,592,450, forward strand.
GCTGGTGGTCATCAATGCGTCACCCTTTGAGATGGGCAAACAAACCGAGCGAATTGCTTGTGTGCAGACACGTGCCAAAGACAATGAGTTGCCCATTATTTATGTTAACTGTGTGGGTGGACAAGACGACTTGGTGTTTGATGGTGGTTCGATGGCAGTACAAGCCAATGGTGAGATTGCCCATGAAGCCAGTTGTTTTTTAGAACAGATGCTCAAAATCACTTATGACCAACAACAAAAGCAATTTGATAAACAAAGTAAAGCTCCTTTAAAACTTAGCCAAGAGTCAGAGATGTATCAAGCCTTAGTGGTGGGTTTGCGTGACTATGTCAATTATTCTGGTTTTAAAGGTGTGATTGTGGGCTTATCAGGTGGCATCGACTCGGCATTAACTCTGTGCATTGCTGTCGATGCGTTGGGAGCGGATAAAGTCTATGCGGTCATGATGCCTTATGAATATACCTCACAGACTAGCCTTGAAGATGCTCAAGCTCAAGCTCGCCGTCTCAACGTGTCTTATACCGTCTGCCCCATTCATGATGCGGTTGAAGGCATTCGTCATACGTTAGCTCCCTTATTTAGTAAATCTCGTGCTGATACCACCGAAGAAAACATTCAAGCACGCGCCCGTGGCATGGTCTTGATGGCATTGTCTAATAAGTTTGGCCATTTGGTGTTAAGCACGGGCAATAAGTCTGAGCTGGCGATTGGCTTTACAACTTTATATGGTGATATGGTTGGTGGTTTTGACGTGCTAAAAGACATTTATAAAACCCAAGTATATGAATTGGCAAACTACCGTAACCGCTTAGAAGACGTGCTTGTGATTCCTGAGCGTGTCATTACAAAAGCCCCATCAGCAGAGCTACGCCCTGAGCAAAAAGATGAAGATAATTTGCCTGACTATCCGACACTTGACAGCATTTTGTCTTTGTATGTTGATAAAGATACCAGCTTTGAAGAGATTGTGGCAAAAGGATTTGATGCAGATATGGTAGCAACCATCATTCGCATGGTAGATAACAGCGAATATAAACGCCGTCAAGCCACCATCGGCACAAAAGTGAGCAAAAAAGCCTTTGGGCGTGAACGTCGTTATCCATTGGTTAATGGCTGGTCAATAGAAGACCCATCACTGTCCTAGTAACAGGTCCTGACAACATGTCTGGCAATATTTGCCCATGACCAAAACGCCCTTTGCCTTTGCCAGCACATTTGTGGGTCATCTTTGTGAATCATCTTCCCAAGCACCCACTTCCGATGCTTTGTTATGGCATGTCATCATCACCGACTATTTTTTGGTTCGGAAATTGATTGGGGTCAAAAGGCTTCGGCTTAGGGACATTGACATTGCCTGCCACATTGGCAGATTTGCCTTGATTTGCCTTAGGATTATCCACAACATTGGCATGATTCTTTGTTGCCCTGCTAACTGGGCTAAGATCATCATCAGCAACCATTCTTGTTTCGTTAATGGACAAGGTATCCGATTTATCATCAGAAGAACGAATGCTTAACGTTTGATGACGATTCGACACACCGTTTTGAGTTAGGTTGCTACTTTGAGCAGTGTCATTGGCAGTCACTTCATCACCCTCATCTTGTTGTGATGGTGTCTCTTGTGTGCTTTGTGGGTTAGCAGGCACTTCCTTACTGGTCGCTTGCAGATTGACTTCTCTGTGATGACTATGATCCAAATCCACTAACGGTTGCATTTTTTCATAATCATCAATAATGCCAATATAGCGACTGATTTGTTCAGGAATGACCCGTACATTTCTAGGCAAGCCAAAATTCACCAATTTGGTCGCTCCCATTGCCTCTTGAACACTGTTCATAAGTCCATAGGTAAGCATATAGCGAGGCTGATTATTGGTATCTAAAAAACGAAAATAAGCAAACTTTTGTCTATCTTCTCTCCCCTTTAAATAGTCAGTGATGATTTCATTCTCAGCCACATTCATCACTTGTACCGTCCATTTATTTTTGTGCTTGTTTAAATAAGCTTTATCTTGAAATTCAGAGGGATAATCCCTTAAATCATAGATGACATTATGATGATTAATTGGTTGAACATCATTACTCAGTTCATTGAGTTCATCAAGTTTATCGAACATGGTCAGTTGCTGTATGGTTGTGCCTGACTTGCCTAACTTATCATTATCTTCAATTGGCTCATTACTGATGGCATGTGACATGTTGGGAGCAGCCGAGAACATCCATAACAACACGGTCAATACCAACATCATCAAAGTAAAAAACAACCATACTAACGCCAAGCCACGACGATGGGTTGAAAAATGATGGGATTTGGCTTGTGACATAACTAACTTACCTAGATAAAATCTTATGACAACCACAATAAAAGATACATTGTATCACGATAGCACTTCACACAAATCCATTTGGTTAAACTCTGTGGTAACCACCGCTTCGCCTAAAGCTTTTAACAAAATCAGTCGAATTTGCCCTGCTTGCACTTTTTTATCATGTTGCATCAAGTCTAATGCCACATCTACTGCAATATTAGGTGGCTTAATGGGCAATTTGGCACTGGCAATCAACTTTTTTACTCGTGCATAGTCTGTCTGACTTATCCAGCCCATCTTCTGCGACAGTTGTGCTGCTTGCACCATACCCACCGCCACCGCTTCACCATGCAACCAATGACCATAACCTTCATGCGTCTCAATCACATGGCCAAAGGTATGCCCAAAATTCAATAAAGCTCGGCACCCAGCTTCTCTTTCATCTTGAGCAACTATCTGTGCTTTCATTTCACAACATCGCTTAACCACATATTGCAATGCCATCTCATCTAACGCCAACAGTCTCGACATATTATTTTCTAACCACATTAAAAAATCCATGTCCATGATTAAAGCATATTTGATGACTTCAGCCAGCCCTGCTGACAGTTCTCGCTTAGGCAGAGTACCAAACACACTCATATCTGCCACCACCACATGTGGCTGCCAAAATGCCCCAATCATATTTTTGCCCAGTGGGTGGTTAATGCCTGTTTTACCGCCCACACTGGAGTCCACTTGTGCCAGCAATGTGGTTGGAATTTGAATAAAACGCACCCCACGCATAAAGCTGGCTGCTGCAAATCCTGTCATGTCTCCAATCACACCACCACCCAAAGCCACCAAGGTCACGTCTCGCTGACAGTGGGCGTGCATCAACGCATCATAAATTTGATTGATGCTTTGTTGATTTTTGTGTTGTTCACCATCTGGTAACGTACACACATGCACATCAAAACCATCAAGAGCATGACAAATACGCTCCATATATAAAGGAGCGACCACATCATTAGTCACAATCATCACCTGCTTGGCAGCAATATGTGGCACAATCAGCAATCGCCAGTCTGTCACACAAGTATGAATATGAATGCCATAGCGGTGACTGGCACTGTCTACCATCACAATCTCTGATGCCATTTTTGATTTGCCCCTTATGTTGGTCATATTGGTTGTCTTGATGATGGTTATTGTCTTAATTTACACTCGATTAAAATACCGTTCCAAAAAACCCACCCAAACCCACCCATAGGGCAAACTTGGCGTTTTCTTCCTACTTCATCGCTCGTTGCCCTTGTCGTTTGACTTGGGTCTTACATAAGCTCCATAGGCTGACACGGTGGAACTCACCGCCTTTTTAACGATTAGGTCATCGTTAAAACCTTTGTTGCATGATTTAGAATATTAACACTGGCGTTAATGTCTCTATCGTGGCTTACGTTGCAGTTAGGACATATCCAGTTTCTGATGTTTAAAGGCAGTTCATCTACTTTATGATTACAACAATGGCAGGTCTTTGAACTTGGATAAAACCTATCCACTTCTTTGACTGTCTTGCCCCATTGATTTGCTTTGTATATGAGTTGCCGTTTAAATTCATAAAATCCCAAATCAGAGATGGCACGGCTTAATTTGCGGTTTTGTACCATACCTTTTACGTTTAAGTTTTCAAGGCAAATCACATCAAATCGTTTTACCAAATCAGTTGTGAGTTTGTGTAAAAAGTCAGCTCTGATATTTCTGATGTTAAGGTGCAATCGTGATGGCTTGGTTTTCGCCTTTTCACGGTTGTTACTGCCTTTTTGTTTTCGGCTTAGTTGTTTGGATAATCTTTGCAGTTTTTTAAGTTTGTTTTTAAGTGGTTTTGGGGCTTGGATTTTTGTACTATCTGAAAGCGTGGCTAAATCGGTAATGCCTAAGTCTAAACCGACTGATTTACCTGTTTTGGGTAAAGGTTTTTGAATTTTATCTAATTCAACCGCAACAGATACAAACCATTTACCGCCCTTTGTAAAGACTTTGGCGGATAGGATTTTACCGTCAAAGCGTAAGTTTTCACGCATTTTAACCCAACCTAAGTTAGGAATTTTAATGCGTTTGCCATCAATTCTAAATTGGTCGTTGGAAAGAGAAAAGCGGTCATTGACGCCTTTCTTTCTATATTGGGGGTATTTGCTTTCACCTTTAAAAAAGCGTTTAAAGGCATCTCCAAGTTGCATGATGGCAAGTTGTGGACTACATTTAGTAACTTCTAGCATAAAGGGAAATTGTTGTCTTTTTATGCTGTTAAGTTGTTTTCTTAGTTTGCCTTGAGATGGTTTGTGAAGTTTGGTTTCATCAATCTGTATGCCTTTGGCTAGGCAGTCATCACGGTATTGTTTGTCTTTTTCGTATTGCTTTTTCCACTCGCTCAATGCCCAATTATAGGAAAATCTTGCAACGCCACAAGCCTTTTTAAAATAAGTGGCTTGGGTGTTGTTGGGGTCTAAGGCAATGATGTGTCCACGAATGGTTGTCATTGTAATTAATTTACTCATAATCACATATTATAGAGTAGATTTAGGTAGATTTAAAGTGGCTGTTTTTAGCCCTTAGCAATCATAACCTTTTAGCCCTTAGCAATCATAACCCAACTCCCGTATCTTTTCTAATACCAACATTGCCATCTTTTTGGTGGACATTTTTTTGGACATCACCTCGATGTGTGCCACTTCACGATACAGTGGCAGGCGTAAATCATAAAGCTCTTGCAAGACTTGTTTGGGATTCTTTTGATTGATTAGCGGACGGTTGTGATCTCTTTTGGTGCGTTGCCATTGAGTTTCAACATCAGCATGCAAAAAAATCACTAATCCTGCTTGTTTAAGCATGTGGCGGTTTTCTTCTCTCATCACCACACCGCCACCTGTTGCCAATATCTGTTTAGGATGCTTAATTAATTTTTTCAGTGCTTTGGTTTCACGCTGACGAAAGCCAGCCTCACCTTCTATCGCAAAAATCCATGGAATATCAGCACCTGTATTTTCTTCTATATGATGGTCAGTATCCACAAAATTTCTATGCAATTGTTTGGCAAGCAATCGTCCAATGGTTGATTTCCCCGCCCCCATAGGCCCCACAAGTATCAATGATGGCAGTACTTTAGCCATTAATTTCCCCGAATAATAAAGATTCATCATACAGACTATCGGCTTTTGATGCCAGTTTTATATCAAAAAAAGACGAGCTGATGCTCGTCTTTTCTATTTTACTTATCTTTATCAAACAATTATTGAATTAACTCACCACTATTAATCAGTTTGGGTGTCACAAAAATTAGCAACTCTTCTTTATTATTCGAACGAGCTTTACGTTTGAATAAATTGCCAACATAAGGCAAATCACCCAAAAAAGGCACTTTATCTTCTGCATTAGATAACGTGTTACGGAACACCCCACCCAATACCATGGTCTGACCATCATCAACCACCACGTTGGTATTAATGCTATTTTTATCAATGGCATATTCACCTGTGGCAAGCTGTCTTGGTGCATCATTATTAATGACCAACTGCAAACCAATTTTACCTTCAGGGGTAATATTTGGGGTCACCTCCATACTCAATGCTGCTTCTTTAAAGCTGGTTGAAGTTGCACCACTGGCAGACGCTTCTTGATAAGGAATCTGTGTACCAGAGACAATACTGGCTTTTTGTTTATCAGAAGTCAACACTTTTGGAGTAGAGATGACTTCACCACGACCATCAGCTTGCATGGCAGAAAGTTCCAAATCAAGCAACAAATCTGACATGCTCAGTAAACCAAAAGCAATACGACCAGCAGCACTTCCCACACCCAAATCAACATTTAAGTTATCAGAGATACTCACATCATATTTAGGGTAATTGATGGTTTTGCCACCAACTGTGGTGCTTTCTACCGTAAAATTTTTCAAAGAATTGACTGTACCCAAATTACTGCCCACAAGTAAATTACGATTGGTGGCAGCACCATTAGATAAAATACCCCATTTCACACCCATTTCTCTACCGAAGCTCTCAGTTGCAGAGACAATCCGTGCTTCAATCATCACCTGTTTAACAGGAATATCAATTTTCTCTATCAACGCACGAATATTGCGGATACTTTCAGACACATCTTTAACAATCAAAGTATTGGTACGCTCATCCACCGTCACAGTACCACGGGGAGATAGCAGTGATCCATTATCTAAGTTATTGTTGTGATTGGGATTGTTACTACTGGTTGCACCACGTCCTTCAGAGATGAGTTTAAATATATTTTGAGCGGTGGCATAGCTTAAGCGAATATACTCTGTGCGTAAGGGAGCAAAAGTCTGTACTGCTTGCTGAGCTTCCAGCTCTTTTCGCTCTTGTTCTGCCAATTCTGTTGCTGGAGCAACCAATATCACATTACCATTGGTACGTTTATCAAGTCCCTTACTTTTTAAGATAATATCCAACGCCTGGTCCCAAGGCACATTAATCAACCTTATGGTGATGTTGCCACTTACCGAGTCGCTGGCAATCACGTTCATTTCGGTAAACTGAGCCAAGATGTCAAGCACACTGCGAACTTCCACATCTTGGAATTCCATGGATAAAGTCTCGCCACTATAAACCTTTTCTTCTAAAGTGGGCTGAGACACACTTTGTGCTGGTGTGAGAGAAATATTTAGTTGGCTACCAGATTGATATGCTTGATACTCAAAATCACCAGTGGTATTAATGGTAATGACACCATTTTGCCCACGATTCGCCGCATCAATATTGGTAATAATTGAACTGCCAATATTCAAACGTTTAAGTAAGTTTCTAGGTACGGTTGAACCTGTCATTCGCACCACCAATTTATCGCCTTGACGCTGTATATCCACAGGAATGGCAGGATTGGTTAAGTCAATGGTGATATTGCCGCCCTGCTCTGATGCTGTATAGTTAACAGCAGTCAAACCATCGTAACTATACTGCCCTGATATCATACCTGCTCCATCTTTCGAAGGTGGCACAAGCAAAGGATTGATTTTAACCAACATCGTCTCTTGCTTTGGCTCAGAAGTGGTTTTAATGACTGTGGCAGGAGTGGTGGTTTGTGTTTCTAAAATAGGCGTTGGGGTTTGTGGAGACAATAAGATGGGAGATGACATCTCCATCGTATCGGTTGTATTCATTCCGTTAATGGTCAAAATTAATTTATTACCGTCAACAACTGAGCTGTAATTACTGGCTTTAATTGTGTCAAGAAATAAATGAGTATTTTGTTCAGTACTCGCCAATGTGGTTGAAGAAACAAGACCCGTCCCAGTAACAGGCTGATTACCAGCCAACGGAGATTGAGAGTCTGAAAAATTTAAGACAATACGATTATCAACATTTGATTTATAAGCTTCGGGTACCACCGCTGCTCCATCAAAAGTTACTGTTACCACTGAGACTAAATCCGAGATAGATTTGGTATCCACATCCACAATGTTAGAAGCTGATGCCCATAAGGGTAATGACATTAATGATGTAAACAACATGCTCTTAGGCAACAGTTTATGAGATTTTCTTTGAGCTTGAGACATAAAAGATGTGCCTTGTACTGATGAATCTATGGAAACCCACTTAAGTTTACTGCAATAAGATGGTTGTGATTTGTTATCCCATTTCATAAAAATATCCTCAAAAAAAATGCCATTTAACTGATAGGTGATACCAGTGACTGTGGTTGTTCAATAAACCCAGCTCGACTGTCTGGCACAATTTCAATTAAGTTAATCTGTGTCGGGGTTATCTCAACAACTCTTCCATCATTTAGCCCCATATGGTTACCCACTTTCACACTGGTAATGGAGCCATCTGGACGTTGTACTAAGCCATGTTGCTCACCCTCTGGTGATACCACCATGCCTCTAAATACCAATTGTGATAACTCAAACGCTTCTAGAGATTCTTTTTCTCGGTTTAAATCAGGACGAACTCCTGTATTAGTTAAAGGCACACTTTGCATATTCATCAAACCAGGTGGTATAAATGGGCTTCTTAGTGAATTGGAACTATAAATAAAGTCCTCAATGATTTGCGGCTGTGGTGGTGGTTCGACGGGCTGGGCTGGCTGATTGCGAATGTCTACCATTGCTTGATCTGCTATTGCCACACGATCACCACAACCATTTAAGACCATCACTGATGCCAACAACATCAGCTTGAATGCTGAATGATTAGATGTGTTCATCATTGGGCTGCCTCCATTGTTGTGCCATCATCGATATCTACCACTTCTTTTGATCGATAAGTCTTTGTTTGTAATAACAGATTAAGCTCTGGTATTTTCTCCATGATATTTTGACCTATGGGCGTTTCACTACGAGGTGTTACTGTAAAATCATGCACAGTAATGATACGAGGCAGAGCTGCCAAACCACTAACAAAGTTGCCAAACTCATGATATCCACCCAAAGCATTGATACTGATGGGTTGTTCGATAAAAAATTCTTGTTCGATTTCTGGCTCAACTTTAATGTCAGTAAAACGAATATTACTGCCAACACCTGTCATGTTGATGCCCTCAACCAACTCTGACACACGAGTGTCTTTTGGCAGTTGATCCAATAAGGCGGTAAACTCTGTTTCCATCTGAGCGATTTGATCTTTATACTCTTGTAGATGACGAGCTTTTGATTCTTTTTCACGATAGGTGTCTAATAACGTTGCTCGCTCGCTTTCTGCTGCTTTGATGGCATCTATTTTGCTACTGACAGGCAACGCCCATGTCAATGCACCAATTAATAGTACAATAAAAACAAACACCGTTAGCTTAACAGGTAATGGCCATGTGCCATAATTTTGCGTATCTAATGATTCAAAACTATGTCTAAATTCATTAAAGTCGAACGATTCTTTATCAGGTTTTGGTGTGTTGTTAGATGTTTTTTTTGGCTTACGTAAATTCATCATGGTGTCACCTCTGCTGGTGAATCCTCTGTTACTTGTTCTTCATCTGGTTTAGCAGCTTGTATGACTACAGTTGTTGTCACTTCAAAGGTAACATATTGTTGCTCTGGTGTGATGATTTCAGCGGAGTTATTTGGAATGTCTTTGGTAATCGATCTTACCGCCGATGCAGTCATCCAGTCACTGTTGTCTAAATTGCGAATAAGATTTGAGACCACATTAGGGTTGTCTGCTCGACCATTTAAGGTAATCAGATTACCTTCTCGTTTTAAGCTGGTGAGATACAAAGCTTCTGGCATGGCACGAGCCAAATCATCCCAAACTCGCACTGGAATAGGTCGAGTACCTTGCAAATCTTGAATGACTTTCATGCGAGAGATGATATCTTCTCGACGTTGTTCTAACGTCTCAATTTCAGTCAACACCCCATCAAGACGCTGATTTTCTTGTGAAACCAAATCATTGGCTCGCTGTTGTTCGGTCAGCTGATTATCAAAATAGTACCAGACAGCCAAGGCAACAGCAGCAGATAATAAAAATATTAACACTACCTGAGTAATGAACTCTTTATTTTTTCTTTCTCGGGCCTCTTCACGCCAAGGTAATAAGTTAATGCGTGCCATCAGTCAAAGCTCCTTAATGCCAAGCCGCAGGCCGCCATCAGCCCCGGAGCGTCTGTCGTTAATTGGCCACCGTCTATACGGCTACCAAGGGTCATATTGATGAAAGGATTTGCCAAAGTCACCTTGATGCCTAGGCGTTGCTCTATCAGACCTGCCAGCCCTGGAATCACCGAACTGCCTCCACAAAGGACAATATGGTCAACATTGTTGTATTGGCTAGAAGAATAATAAAACTGCAATGAACGGGTAACTTGTTGTACGATATTATCCATAAACGGTGATAACACCTCACTGTAATAATCATCAGGTAAGGTCTGTTCACGCTTATAAATACTCGCCTCTTCAAAACTTAGGCCATAGCGATTTTGAATGGTTTCTGTCAGCTGTCCTCCACCAAATAATTGCTCACGACTATAGACAAATTGACCTTTATCAGCAATATAAAGTGTGGTCTGAGTGTGACCTATGTCCACTAATGCCACCAATTCAGACTGTGCTGGTAAACTGTCTACCATCAGACCATAGGCACGCTCAATGGCATAAGACTCAATGTCCATTACCTTAGTGCTAAGTCCACCAATCGCCAACGTATCTACTCGTTGCTCAACATTCTCAGAACGAGACGCTGCTAACAGCACCTGAACTTGGCTTGGGTCTATGGGCGATGGTCCTAAGACCTCAAAGTCTAAGTTGACTTCTGATAACGCATAAGGAATGTACTGGTCAGCATCTAAACGAATTTGGGCTTCTCTTTCGATGTCATTAAGACCTGCTGGCATGTCAATGATTTTTGTGATTACTGCCGAACCTGAGACAGCCGTTGCCGCCATATTACTGGTCGCACCTGACCGCAATCGTGCTTTTTCGACAATTTCACCCACCGCTTCGACATCAACAATATTTTTATCAACGACCAAGCCTGGGGGTAATGTCTCAATTGCGTACGCCACTAACTTAAACATGCGTTGCTGACGTTCAAGTTGCACAACTTTTACAGAAGTGGCACTTATGTCAACACCCACTAACTGTCGACTTTTCTTTTGAAGTAGTCCCACAATATGTTCCTTTATCTGTCATTTTGATACATGTGGTAATTTGATACATGTGGTAATAAAGCATAACAATACGTTACTTAAAGGTGATATTCAAGTTTATTCATCATTTTTTTTGACAAGTTTTACACATTTATAGGACAAAAGGAAAAATAACCGTTTTCATCAGTAAAATTGTCTGTATGTTCATGTCCATACAAAAAACGCCTTTATCCTTATGTTTATTAACGTGTCAGTCGCCTTGAATGGTTGAATCATTTTTTTGCCCATGCAAGGGGGCTAATTTATGGTATAGTATCGCAACTTATGACCATTTTTACTAGCCCAACCCCTAACTTTTTTTCATTATTTGTCATTTGTACACGTCATGTATGATGGCAGTGCTAACAAATCGTCATTTAACTGTCATAATTGATATCTATGTCCAATTCTTCTGCCATAGCCTTTGTTTCCAAGTTGTTGATTGTTCTAATAAAACTGTTTTTGGCAGTACTTGCACTTATTTTGGTATTGGTGCTTGCCATACCCATTGGTTTTTATGGCATGGCGATGTACATTGAGCCAAGTTTGCCCAGTGTCACAGAGATTCAAACTGCCCAGCTATCCATGCCTTTAGAAATTTATAGCCACGATGGTAAGCTGATTGGTAAATTTGGCAATGACATGTCATTACCCATTGCCTTTGAAGACATGCCCAAACAGATGATACAAGCCTTTATGGCAGCAGAAGATGATTCCTTCATGCAACATTCTGGCATCAGTGTTAAGGGGCTTGGGCGGGCGGTTACCGAAATATTTACAGATGATGACTCACAAACAGGGGGTTCAACCATCACCATGCAGGTGGCTAAGAACTATTTTTTAAGTTCTGAGCGTACCTTTACTCGTAAATTAACTGAGTTATTTTTATCCAGAAAGCTAGAGCAAGAGCTTAGCAAAAAAGAGATTTTGACTTTATATGTCAATAAAATTTATCTTGGTGAAGGTGCCTATGGCATTCAAGCAGCGGCTCGCCGTTATTATGACAAATCTCTTGATGAACTGAGCATTGCTCAAACAGCGATGATTGCAGGTTTGCCCAAAGCACCATCAAGATACAATCCTGTTGCCAACCCTGAACGTGCCTTGATACGGCGTAATTGGATTATTGGGCGCATGTTGACACTTGGCTACATCAATAAAGCCCAGCACGATGCCGCCATTCAAGAACCAATTGCTCTTAATATGTATGAATTACCACTTGATGGTGACATGCCATACTTGGCAGAAATGGCCCGCTTTGCTTTGGTTAGTAAATATGGCAATCAGGTGATGAACAGTGGGTGGAAGGTTCGACTGACCGTTGATAGCAACATACAAAAAGATGCCGATAATGCCATACGTAAAAGCTTACTTGCTTATGATAAAGCTCATGGGTATCGTGGTTCTGAAGGCAATGTGGCTGACAAACCACTGTCTAAATACAATGTGGTTGGTGGCATGTATCCTGCTGAAGTGGTCAAAATCAATTATCGTAACTTTGATGCCAAACTCATCAATGGTGAGATAATCAATGTACCTTGGTCTGGCATGAGTCGGGCTCAAAAATATTTAAATGCCAATCAAAAAGGGCGTTATCCCAATCGAGCAACTGATTTGGTAAAAATGGGGGATATTGTCCGAGTAATTCCTTCATTTAAAAACAACAATAAACAAAACACACCAGCCAATGATGTTAAAGACCATGGTGTTAAAGACAATGATGATGCTGAACGGACAGAAACAGACTTAATGAATGGCGATAACACCCTGACTGACATGAAGTCTGATTTAACCCATGCCACTTGGCGATTAGCACAAGTTCCTAAAGTACAAGGCAGTTTGGTGTCTATCAATCCAGACAATGGGGCTTTAATCGCCTTGGTGGGTGGTTTTGACTATTATGGCAGTAAGTTTAACCGTGCCACCAGTGCATGGCGACAACCTGGTTCAACCATCAAACCCTTAGTATATTCAGCCGCACTCGAAAAAGGTTATCACCCTGACAGCATGATAGCCGACAGCCCTTTACGAGTGGGAGATTGGCAACCAAAAAATTCAGATGGTCGTTATTATGGCATAATGCCTTTAAGAAAAGCCTTATATCTTTCACGCAATCTGGTGTCCATTCGCCTGTTACAATCAGTTGGCACTCCCACTGCCCTAAACCTACTTGACCAATTTGGTCTTGATAAAGAAAAACTACCCGCTACCTTATCTTTGGCACTGGGGGCAGGAGAAACCAGCCCTTTACAGATGACCACTGCTTATGCGACTTTTGCCAACGGTGGTCATCGCATTCAGCCATATTTTATTGAACAAATTTATTCATTTGATAATCAATTAATTTATCAAGCCAATCCCAAACAAGCCTGTGCCATTTGCTATAATAAAAATTTAGAAAAAATTAATCAACAACGTGCCAAAGTATTACAATCGACTGTGACCGAAAATCATGATAAAAATAAAAATAACCAAGCCGATGCCAAACGCATCACAAAGATTGATGCCTTTAACAAAGTTCACTTCATTGAACCTTTATTAAATCGAGCCGAACAAGCACCTCGCATTTTATCTCCCAGAGCGTCTTATGAAATGGCAGATATTTTGCGTGATGTGGTGCAACGTGGCACAGCCACCAAAGCAAAATCACTTGGGCGTTCAGACATTGCTGGCAAAACAGGCACAACCAATAACTTTAAAGATGCGTGGTTTGCAGGTTTTCACCCTACCATGACTACCGTGGTTTGGATTGGTTTTGACCAACCCACCACGCTTGGTAACCGTGCTTATGGGGGGGTACTTGCTTTACCTGTGTGGATAGAATTTATGGGCAAACAGCTCAAAGACACACCCAATGAATGGGTCTCATTAAACAATCAAGCCAAATCCAGAGAACATAAGCAAGAAAGTATGGAGCTGACGGACAAACCGCTTAATAGCGTGGCAGAAGAGACGATGAATGATACGGACGAATCCAAGTTACCAATGACAAAAGAAGAGTTGCGCTCATCACCACCACCTGACGTTAAGGGCATTGATAATTTTGCTGGCCTTAACCTTGATGGCGTTGATAATTTTGATAACCCCAATAACCTTAATGAACCACCGCCAGACAAAAAATCAGACAAAACACCAAATAAAGAGCCAGACAAACAGACCATAACCAGTAAAATCCATCATACCGCCATTAACCCAACCCAAATTAATCCAACACAACCAACACAGTAAGTTAAATCAAGTAAACGGTTGATTTATTAATCGCCCATTTAAGCCACTGACTCTTTTTTTCACATCAATGACATCTTTTTCACATCAATGACCATGATAAAAAAAATAAAGCTCAAATCTTCTGATTTGAGCTTTATATCAATTAATAACATACAATCAATAACATAATAAGTTAAACAGTAAAAACCAAACAGCAAAAACAACAACACACGTCATGATAATGATGAATTATTGTCTTCGTTTAACTCTTTAACAAACGCCTTATCAAACTCGCTGAAGTTTTGATTATTAGACACAGAGTTCATCGCTGCATTTAAAGCGGCATCCATGTCAGTGGCTGTTGGAACAGAAAAAGTTGCGTTACTGGTGGACTTATTCTCTTTACGAGACTGATGGTAAGCAAGACCTGTCCCAGCAGGGATTAAGCGTCCCACCACCACGTTTTCTTTCAAACCACGTAAGTCATCAACTTTGCCTGTAACGGCAGCAGCGGTTAACACTCGAGTCGTTTCTTGGAAAGATGCTGCTGAAATAAAGCTTTCTGTTGCCAAGCTGGCTTTCGTGATGCCAAGCAGTTGACGCTCAAATTGTATAGGGAATTTGTCTTGAGCAATCAGTTTTTGATTGGTTGCCTTGATGTCATTATATTCCGCCTGGTCGCCTTTAAAGTAGTTAGAGTCGCCACCATCAGTGATTTCTACTTTTCTGAGCATTTGACGGATAATAACCTCTATGTGTTTGTCATTAATCTTCACACCTTGTAAGCGATAAACTTCTTGTACCTCATCAACAATGTAATTAGCAAGGGCAGTCTCACCTTTGAGACGTAAAATATCGTGTGGGTTCATCGGTCCATCAGCAATGATTTCACCACGCTCTACCGTCTGTCCTTCGAATACGTTTATTTGTCGCCATTTTGGTATCAACTCTTCGTGTTCTTCACCATTTTCATTGGTAATGACAAAGCGGTTTTTACCTTTGGTTTCTTTACCAAAGCTAACCACCCCTGTCATTTCTGCCATGATGGCATGTTCTTTTGGCTTACGAGCTTCAAACAAGTCAGCAACCCTTGGCAAACCGCCTGTGATGTCCTTAGTACCTGAAGTGGCTTGTGGCACACGACCAAGCACAGAACCTGCGGTTACTTGAGTGCCTTCTGACACACGAATGACCGTTTCAGCAGGTAGGAAATACACCACCTCTTTGCCGTCATTGGTTTCAAGCACAATGGATGGACGCATGTCCTTACTGGTGCTTGGACGGTCTTTGGTGGCAAAAATTTCAAATGAACTCATGCCTGTGGCATCATCAATCTTAACGGTGGCGGTCATGCCATCGATGATGTCACTAAAGCGAGCCTTACCTGTCACCTCTGTGATGATTGGGTGGGTGTGCGGATCCCATTTGGCAATGGTTTGACCTGCTTCAACTTTTTGTTCGTCTTTGACCGTAACATTCGCCCCATAAGGCAAACGATAACGTTCACGCTCACGTCCCAACTCATCTGCCACCCCAATCTCAGCAGAACGTGATACCACCACTAAATGCCCATCAGCATGCTCTACCGAACGCATGTTATGGAAACGAACAGTGCCACCATTTCTAACCACCACGCTGTTATCCACAGAAGCTGAGCTTGCCGCCCCACCAACGTGGAAGGTACGCATGGTCAACTGAGTGCCTGGCTCACCGATGGATTGAGCCGCCATGACACCCACAGACTCACCAATATTAACCAAGTGACCACGAGCCAAATCACGTCCATAGCACATGGCACAGACACCATGATTGGCATCACACGTAATCACCGAACGAACATGAACTTCATCGATGCCATTTTTATCAAGCACATCAACCCAATGTTCATCAATGAGTGTGTCAGCGGCAATTAATGTCTCACCTTCTGCGGTCAACACCTCTTTGGCAGTAACACGACCCAATACTCGGTCACCCAATTTTTCGATAACTTCACCACCTTCGATGTGTGGAGTCATCAACACACCTTTGTCTGTGCCACAATTGTTTTCGGTAATCACCAAATCTTGTGCCACGTCCACCAAACGGCGAGTCAAATACCCAGAGTTGGCAGTTTTCAATGCGGTGTCTGCCAACCCCTTACGCGCACCGTGAGTAGAAATAAAATACTGTAAAACGGTCAAACCTTCACGGAAGTTTGCTTTAATCGGAGTTTCAATGATAGAACCATCAGGTTTTGCCATCAGACCACGCATACCAGCTAATTGACGAATTTGGGCAGCACTACCACGAGCGCCAGAATCAGACATGATGTAGATTGAGTTAAAAGATTTTTGCTCAACTTTTTCACCGTCAGCATTCACCACACTATCAGTTGCTAAGTTTTCCATCATGGCATTGGCCACTTTGTCATTGGTGCGAGACCAGATATCCACCACTTTGTTATAACGTTCACCTGCGGTCACAAACCCTTCTGCAAACTGCTGTTCAATGGCACGCACTTCAGCATCAGCAGCATCGATGATGTCTTTTTTACTCGGCGGAATGACCATGTCTTCCATACCAATCGATACCCCAGATAAAGTTGCCTGAGCAAAACCTAAATACATCAGCTGGTCAGCAAACAAAACAGTGTCTTTTACTTCCATCTTACGATAGCAAGAGTTAAGCAGTTTTGAGATGTTCTTTTTGGTCATCTCTTTATCACATTCTTCAAACGCCATGCCTTCTGGCATGATGTTCCAAATCAACAAACGTCCTGCAACCGTATCTTTTAAGGAGGTGATTTTAGACTGATTGCCTTCATCATCAATTAAAGTCTCAGTAATACGCACCTTAATTTGAGCATTGACGCTCAACACACCACTGCCTAATGCTCTTAATGCTTCTGACATATCAGCAAACACCATACCTTCGCCTTTGGCATTGATAGAGCGACGGCTGATGTAGTACAAGCCCAATACCACGTCTTGTGATGGCACGATGATGGGTTCACCATTGGCAGGTGATAAAATGTTATTGGTTGACATCATCAATGCTCGTGACTCAAGCTGTGCTTCTAGAGTCAATGGCACATGCACCGCCATTTGGTCACCATCAAAATCAGCATTAAAGGCAGTACAAACCAATGGGTGCAACTGAATGGCTTTACCTTCAATCAATACAGGCTCAAACGCTTGCAAACCAAGACGGTGCAAGGTTGGGGCACGGTTAAGCAGTACAGGGTGTTCACGAATGACCATCGCTAACATATCCCATACTTGTGGCTCTTCTCGCTCGACCATTTTTTTGGCAGCTTTAATGGTATGAGCAATGCCGTGTGACAATAATTTGGCATAAGTGAACGGCTTAAACAACTCCAATGCCATCTTTTTAGGCAGACCACATTGATGTAACCGCAGAGTCGGACCAACCACGATGACTGAACGACCAGAATAATCAACACGTTTGCCCAATAGGTTTTGGCGGAAACGACCTTGCTTACCTTTAATCATATCAGCCAATGATTTGAGTGGACGGCGATTGCTACCAGTAATGGCACGACCACGACGACCATTATCAAGCAAGGCATCTACTGACTCTTGTAACATGCGTTTTTCATTACGAACAATGATGTCAGGAGCATTTAGTTCAAGTAAGCGTTTTAGACGATTATTACGATTAATGACACGACGATACAAGTCATTCAAATCTGATGTTGCAAAACGCCCACCTTCAAGAGGCACCAATGGACGCAAATCTGGTGGCAATACAGGCAAAACATCCATCACCATCCATTCAGGCTTGTTATTAGAATCACGCAATGACTCCAATAATTTTAAGCGTTTGGACATTTTTTTTAGTTTGGTTTCAGACCCTGTATTGGGAATCTCTTCACGAAGTAAGTCAATTTCAGCGTCTAAGTCAATGTCTTTTAATAAATCTTGAATCGCTTCTGCACCCATCTTAGCAGTAAACTCATCGCCGAACTGCTCTAATGCTGAATAATAATCTTCATCATCAAGCAGTTGATACTTTTCAAGGCTGGTTAAACCTGGATCAGTAACAATATAGCTTTCAAAATACAACACACGCTCAATATCACGCAAGGTAATATCAAGCAATAAACCAATACGGCTAGGCAAAGATTTTAAAAACCAAATATGTGCCACAGGACTTGCCAATTCGATATGACCCATGCGATCACGGCGTACTTTGGCAGTGGTCACTTCAACGCCACATTTTTCACAAATCACCCCTTGGAATTTGCGACGCTTATACTTGCCACATAAGCATTCGTAATCTTTGACAGGACCAAAAATTTTGGCACAAAACAAACCATCTCTTTCTGGCTTAAAAGTACGATAGTTAATGGTTTCAGGCTTTTTGACTTCTCCATGCGACCATGATCTGATGGTGTCTGGTGATGCCAAAGAAATTTGAATGCTGTCAAATTCACGGCTGCCAAAATCGGCAGGGCTTTTCATAATATCGAGTAAATCTTTCAAACTGCTTCTCCGTTATTTTTTAAGGTTGCATCAGATGTTTTTTGGGTAGACGATATTTTTGGATAAACAATGCTTTTCAATAAACAGTGTTTTTTAAACAGTATTTTTTAAACAATGTTTTTTAGATAAATAATGCTGATATCACAACAAAAATCTCATCATAAAAAATCAAGGCAACACAAGATAAAATGAACAATCTGGACGAGTGATGACAGCGTGCAACATGAATTTATCTTCAATAAAGGAAGAAACATGCCACACGCTCAGCCATTATTTTTTATCAATCAACTCAATATTAATACCCAAAGACTTAATCTCTTTGGTTAATACGTTAAATGATTCTGGCATACCAGGATCCATGTACTGCTCACCATCAACGATGTTTTTGTACATGCGAGTACGCCCATCGACGTCATCTGATTTGACTGTCAGCATCTCTTGCAAAGTATAAGTTGCACCATATGCTTCCAATGCCCAAACTTCCATTTCACCAAAACGCTGACCACCAAATTGTGCTTTACCACCCAATGGTTGTTGCGTCACCAATGAATATGACCCTGTTGAACGTGCGTGCATCTTATCGTCCACCAAGTGATTGAGCTTAAGCATGTACATATAACCGACGGTTACAGGGCGGTCAAATTGCTGTCCTGTACGCCCATCATAAAGCACCTGCTGACCTGTGGTTGATAAATCCGCCAACTCAAGTAGGGCTTTGATTTGCGTCTCTTTAGCACCATCAAACACCGCCGTACCCATCGGCACACCTTCACGCAAATTATGGCACATCGCCACAATTTCTTCATCATTCAAACTGGACAAATCAACAGGCTCACCACCAACTTGGTTGTAAATTTTATCTAAAAACTCTCGCAACTCTTTGACCGCCACCTGTGATTTCATCATGCGGTCAATCTTCTCACCCAAGCCATGTGCTGCCATACCCAGATGGGTCTCAAGTACCTGACCGATGTTCATTCGTGAAGGCACGCCCAATGGATTTAGCACAATGTCAACAGGATTACCATGTTCATCATAAGGCATGTCTTCAATGGGCATGATGCGGGAGATGACCCCTTTGTTACCATGACGACCTGCCATTTTATCACCAGGCTGAATGCGACGCTTGACTGCCAAATAGACTTTGACAATCTTTTGCACACCATGGGCCAAATCATCACCAGCGGTTAGTTTGCGTTTCTTTTCTGCAAAGCGGTCATCGATTTGCTTTTGCTTATCGCTAAGAAATTCAGCCGTTTGTGTCAGCCGTTCTGCCACTTCTTCATCAACAGGTTGAATGTCAAGTAAGGTGTCTAATGTCATTTCACTCATGGCATCAGCAGTCAATACTGTACCAGCTTTTAAGCCAGCACCACCGCTGACTTTTTGCTTGTCAAGCAGGCTGATGATACGACCACGAGTGGCTTGCTCAAAGATTTTTAGTTCTTCTTTTAAATCTTTACGATAACCATCAAGTTGTGCCTTTTCAATGGCTTGAGCTCGGCTGTCTTTTTCAACACCATCACGGGTAAAGACTTGCACATCAATGACCGTACCCTTTGATGAAGATGGCACACGCAATGACGTGTCTTTCACGTCAGCAGCTTTTTCACCAAAAATGGCACGCAACAATTTTTCTTCAGGCGTCAATTGGGTTTCACCTTTTGGTGTGACTTTACCCACCAAAATATCCCCTGCATCAACTTCTGCACCAATATAGACGATGCCTGCTTCATCTAAGTTTGACAACGCAGCTTCACCCACATTCGGAATATCGGCAGTGATTTCTTCTGTACCCAGCTTGGTATCACGTGCAACACAGGTCAACTCTTGAATGTGAATGGTGGTAAAGCGGTCTTCTTTCACCACACGCTCAGAAACCAAAATCGAGTCTTCAAAGTTATAGCCATTCCACGGCATGAAAGCAACACGCATGTTTTGCCCCAATGCCAACTCACCCAAATCTGTTGATGGACCATCTGCCAATATATCACCACGAGCAATTTCATCGCCTTGGTTAACAATGATGCGTTGGTTGATGCAGGTATTTTGGTTAGAACGAGTGTACTTAATCAGGTTATAAATATCGATACCTGCTTCACCTGCTTTCATTTCATTTTCATTGACACGCACCACAATGCGAGACGCATCCACATCTTCAATGACACCACCACGCTTAGCAATGACACACACCCCCGAATCACGAGCAACATGACGCTCCATGCCTGTACCAACCAATGGCTTATCAGCACGTAAAGTAGGCACAGCTTGGCGTTGCATGTTTGAACCCATCAACGCACGGTTGGCATCATCATGCTCCAAAAATGGAATAAGACTTGCTGCAACCGAAACCACTTGGCTTGGAGATACGTCCATGTGCGTGACTTTTTCTGGAGGCATACGCACCGTCTCACCATGACTACGTACAGTAACCATCTCATCAGTCAGCTCACCTTTTTCATTCATTGGTGAATCGGCTTGTGCAATCACCGTACCCACTTCTTCAATGGCAGACATATAAATAATGTCATCAGTAACCTTACCGTTTTCAACACGACGATAAGGCGTTTCTAAAAAACCAAACGAATTGGTCTTCGCAAAAACAGCCAATGAATTAATCAAACCAATATTAGGGCCTTCTGGCGTTTCAATAGGACAAACACGTCCATAATGCGTTTGATGCACATCACGCACTTCAAATCCTGCACGCTCACGAGTCAAACCACCGGGACCCAAAGCTGACACACGACGTTTGTGCGTGATTTCAGACAATGGATTATTTTGATCCATGAACTGTGACAACTGGCTAGAGCCAAAAAACTCTTTAACCGCTGCTGCCACAGGTTTGGAATTAATCAAATCTTGTGGTGATAAATTATCTGACTCAGCTGAACTCAAACGCTCTTTAACCGCACGTTCAACACGCACCAAGCCAATACGGAACTGGTTTTCTGCCATTTCACCAACGGAGCGAATACGGCGGTTACCCAAATGGTCAATGTCATCAACCACACCACGCCCATTACGAATTTCAATCAACTCTTTTAGCACATCAATGATGTCTTCTTTGCTCAACACACTGCGTTCACGCTGCACATCAACATCATCTGTATCTTCGAACGTGCGACCCAAACGACGATTGAAC
The DNA here is from genome assembly GCF_037201985.1 of Lwoffella lincolnii. Lineage (NCBI taxonomy): Bacteria > Pseudomonadati > Pseudomonadota > Gammaproteobacteria > Moraxellales > Moraxellaceae > Lwoffella > Lwoffella lincolnii. Next base: position 1,614,226 of record NZ_CP147511.1, read on the forward strand.
TTCATACGCCCAACATTAGACAAATCATAACGATCAGGATTAAAGAACATGCTTTCAAACAGCTTTTCTGCCGTATCTAAAGTTGGTGGCTCACCCGGACGCATGACCTTATAAATCTCAATCAACGCTTCTTCACGGCTACCAGTGCTGTCTGCACGCAACGTATCAGCAATATAAGTACCATGGTCAATATCATTGGTAAATAAAATACCAAACTCTTTGACATCATAATTAGACAACTTAACCAACAACTCATGGTTGATTAACGTATTGGCACGAGCAATGACTTCATCATTCACAACAATATCGTGTGCCAAAATACGCTCATACAAATACTCATCAGGCACAGCAAGCTTAGTCAAACCTGACTCTTCAATTTGACGAATACGGCGCGCATTGATGCGTTTGCCTTGCTCAACCAACACCTCACCATCAGCAGAGACAATGTCAAACTGTGCCATCTCACCACGCAAGCGATCTGCCACCAAATCAATCTCAAACTGTTCAGCACCTTTATAAACACGAATGCTGTCAAAGAAAATATCTAAAATCTCAGCAGTATCCAAGCCAATAGCACGCAAAATAATCGATGCCAACAACTTACGACGGCGGTCAATACGAGCAAACACCAAATCTTTAGCATCAAACTCAAAATCCAACCAAGAACCACGATAAGGAATGATGCGAGCGTTATACAGCACTTTACCACTAGAATGTGATTTGCCTTTATCGTGATCAAAGAACACACCCGGCGAGCGGTGTAATTGTGACACAATAACACGCTCAGTACCGTTAATAATGAACGTACCATTTTGTGTCATTAAAGGAATTTCACCCATAAATACAGTTTGCTCACGCACATCTTTAATGGCAGCTTTACTGTTTTTATCTTTGCTGTCTTTATCCTTAATGACCAAACGAATTTTAACACGCAAAGGAGCAGCAAACGTAGAACCACGCAAAATACACTCACGCTCATCAAACTCAGGCTCACCTAAATAATACTCAACAAACTGCAGTTCAGCATTACCAGTATGGCTTTCGATAGGAAAAATAGATGAAAAAGCCGCTTGCAGACCTGTATTAGAGCGACCTTTAGGCTTTTTATGCTCTTGCAAAAACTGCTCATAAGAATCCACTTGGATGGCGAGCAAGTACGGCACATCCATGACATTGGGCAATTGGGCAAAGCTTTTGCGGATACGCTTTTTTTCAGTATAAGAATATGCCATTCATAGTCCTTAAAGTAGATAAATGAACAACCAAACCAATCAGCTTGGTATCGAAGATTAAAACCTAGTATCGAAGATTAAAACAGAACGTCATTTGACCATCAACCATTGACCCATACCATCATGGCATCAATATGGCAAAACCAATCCAATAATGGCAAAAAACACGCACAACAAAACGCCAAACACTGATGGGTGTCTAGCAAATAATAATCAATGGTTCTGCCGATATGCGTATGCACATATGTTATGGGAAATCCTTATGTGAAATCTTACCAAATCAGCAAAGAGATGAACAAGAACAATGACATTGAATTCACATCAAAAAACACATTGCTCAAAACACATTGTTCAACTGCTGTGATACACACATCAAATATCATACAAGCAAACAAACTAAAAAGCCTAAAAACACTTTATTGTCGACTTTACATAATTAGCATGGTTAGCATAATAAATCAGATGATGAATACAGACAGCTTGGCTTAATACATGCGACGCACACAAGTTATTAAGACAAGAAATACCCTTAAGGCGTGCCAGTGGTCAAAGTTAAGTCGTTAATTATAATAAAAAAAAACCAGCAATGCAATGCACCACTGGCCTTTTTTGCCCAGAAAAATGTCGATTATTTAAGTTCGACAGTAGCACCTGCTTCTTCAAGCTTTTTCTTAAGCTCTTCAGCTTCAGCTTTAGAAACACCTTCTTTGATGGGTGCAGGAGCACCTTCAACCAACTCTTTGGCTTCTTTAAGACCAAGACCAGTGGCTTCACGAACTGCTTTAATAACACCAACTTTCTTATCACCAAAGCCAGCAAGAACAACGTCAAATTCATCTTTTTCTTCAGCAGCAGCGGCACCAGCATCAGCGGCAACAGCAGGACCTGCGGCAACAGCAGCAGCAGCAGCGGTAACACCAAACTTATCTTCCATGTCTTTGATAAGCTCAACGATGTCCATAACAGACATTTCAGCAATGGCGTTTAATATATCTTCTCTAGATAGTGACATGAGTGTAACTCCGATTAAAAAGGTTAAATGATTGAATTACGTTAAACAAAAATACATAATTCAAAAAAATTAAGCAGCGTCTTTTGCGTCTTTGACTGCGGCAACGGTACGAACAAACTTGCCAGGAACTTCTTTCATGGTCTGAGCAAGCTTGGTTACTGGTGCTTTCATAGTGGCCATCAAAATTGCCAAAGCTTCGTCTCTGGTTGGTAGTTTAGAGATTCTCTCAAGCTCTGATGGTCCATATGCTTCACCGCCAACCGATACAATTTTGGTTTTTAGGGCATCTTTGTTTTCTTTGTTAAAGTCAAACACGACTCTAGCAGCAGAACCCAAATCTTCCATAGAAAAAGCCAAAATGACAGGACCGGTTAGACCGTCTGACATGCACTCAAATGCGGTGCCTTCAAAAGCACGTTTTGCCAGTGAATTTTTCACCACTTTTAAAACGACACCCTTTTCACGAGCTTTATTGCGTAATTCGGTCATTTTCGCAACTTCAATCCCATGATATTCAGCAGCAACCGCTGAGTAGGCATTAGCAGCCACTTCAGACACTTCAGCCACAACTTGTTTTTTCTGTTCTAGCGTTAATGCCATAAGTTGACTCCTTAATCTTACCTTGCCATTAAAAACAAGGCTTGATATCAAATCACAGACAAACATAAAAACACGATTTGTCTGTGACACCCAATACGGTCCTTTTAGCCATACTTAATTCATTCAACCATTGTCATAACGACAAGTCATAAAGTCATAACTGTCATAACGACAACATCAGGATAAATAAAAATAACTAATAAGGTCACCGTCTGCGTAGGCCAAACCACACATTGATCTGATTAAGGGTACTGGAAATATTGGCAATTAAACTTAGCCACATCATGGCAACACCCACCTACGGTCTTAGACAGCATGATATTTCATGCTGACCTAAATTCAATAATTAATTATTAAAGCCAATTGGCTTTTTAAAATCAATTGGCTTTTTTAAACACCAATCAACATCATGAGTATAATTTATTTTGCAACACGATAAGGCACAGGGTCGATGGTGATGCCTGGACCCATGGTGCTAGATAGCGTGATTTTTTTGATATAAATGCCTTTTGACGTGGCTGGTTTGGCACGCTTTAAATCTGATAGCAACGCTTTGGCATTGTCTTCGATTTGTTGAGCTGTAAAGCCAATTTGACCAATGGTGGCATGAATAATACCCGCTTTATCAACACGATACTGAGCTTGACCTGATTTGGTATTTTTCACGGCCTCAGCCACATCTGGTGTTACCGTGCCAACTTTTGGGTTTGGCATTAAGCCACGTGGACCTAAAATGGTGCCTAACTGACCAACCACACGCATGGCATCTGGAGCAGCAATGACAACATCAAAATCTAAGTTACCTGCTTTAATGCTTTCAGCAAGATCTTCAAAACCAACCACATCTGCACCTGCCTCTTTGGCAGCATCGGCAGCAGCACCTTGAGCGAACACAGCAACACGCTTAGTTTTGCCTGTGCCTGCTGGCAAGTTAGTCGCACCACGCACCACTTGGTCAGACTTACGTGGGTCAACCCCCAAATTAATGGCGATATCGATAGACTCTTTAAATTTAGCAGGTGGCAAATCGTTAAGAATTTGGACAGCTTCTTCAATGCTATATAACTTATCGTTATCCACACGCTCTTTAATAAGCTTTTGACGTTTGGTTAATTTAGCCATTTACACACCCTCCACAGTGATGCCCATAGAGCGTGCTGTACCAGCAATGGTACGTACCGCCGCTTCCAAACCAGCAGCAGTTAAATCAGCTTCTTTGGTTTTAACAATATCTTCAAGCTGTGCACGAGTGACACTACCCACTTTAGTTGCGTTAGGCACACCAGAACCTTTTTGAATGCCAGCTGCTTTTAATAACAGATAAGCCGCTGGTGGTGATTTCATGATAAATGTGAATGATTTATCATTAAACACAGTAATTTCAGTTGGAATTGGCAAACCTGGTTCCATGTTAGCAGTTGCCGCATTGAACTCTTTACAAAATGCCATGATGTTCACCCCTTTTTGACCCAATGCAGGACCAATTGGTGGTGATGGGTTTGCTTTACCAGCAGGCACTTGTAGTTTGATGTAGCCATCAATCTTTTTTGCCATGAGTTGTCTCCTTATGGGTAATAACGCCAATTAGGCTCCCCAGTGAGTTTGATTTATTTAGTTTAGTTTTTCAACCTTACTAAATTCCAATTCGACCTGAGTTGGTCGATTAAAAACATTAACAGTCAAATGCAATTTGGATTTTTCGTAATCAACTTTTTCCACCATGCCTTTAAAGTCAGTGAATGGACCATCGATAACCAGCACCTCTTCACCTGGCTCAAATATGGTTTTAGGACGTGGTGCTTGTTCACCTTGCTTCAGACGGTTTAATATTCTATCTGCTTCTACTTGAGTAATGGGTGCAGGGTTTTCTGGTGTACCCCCAATAAAGCCCATGGTATTTGGACATTCATTGACAATATGCCATGTATCATCGTTCATTTCCATTTCGATGAGTACATAACCAGGAAAAAACTTACGCTCACTTTTGCGTTTTTTGCCATCTTTCATTTCGATGACTTCTTCGGTTGGCACTAAAATATCGCCAAACATCTCAGAGAAATCACTACGTTGTACTCGTTCTTTCAACGCACGTTGGACTTGTTTTTCATAACCTGAAAATGCTTGAATAATATACCAACGCATGTCATGCCTCTTGTGTCAGAAGTCTTTAAAATCATCATGTGTTGACAAATGACCAATGCACTTAGCCAACCACACATTTTAGCCAATAAAATAACCAATCAGTTGGTTAAATATGGTGTCTAATAACCACACAATAAAACCAAAAACAACAATCGCCACCATCACAACCCAAGTCCAATGAAAAGTTTCATTTTTACTAGGCCAAGTAACTCGTCTAAGCTCAACACCTGCATCCACTAATAAAGTCTTAAACGCCTTACCTTGGTGAGTCATGGCTAAACACACTAAAGCAACCACAATCAAACCAACGATAATTGCTATTTGTACCCACAAATCATTAGCAGCAGCCAAATAACCTGGTAAACGTTCCCTTACAAATGTTGTTGCTATTAAACAGATGGCTGCAACTATCCAAAGCACATAATCAATGGGTGATCTGGTCTTAGCCACTTCAACTGCAGTATTGGATTTTACCCTCCGATTAAGAAGCTGTTTGGCATGAGCAAGCTTTTCATCAAGTGTGTCTTGTTGATTGCTCATAGATACGCCTTTTTAAGGAATCAAAATCAATCGAAGAGAATATAATGGCAGGCGATGAGGGACTCGAACCCCCAACCCTCGGTTTTGGAGACCGATGCTCTACCAATTGAGCCAATCGCCTGTGGTTTGAATTGCATTATTATACGCAAATAATTGTTTTTTGCAAGCATTTCACAAAATTTTATTGTTCGCTGTTACTCCCCTAATAACCGCCATCCTTATAACCATTATAGCCACTGTCAATCACTGTCTTAATAACAAACCACAAAAAAGAGCCACCGAAGTGACTCTTTTTTTGTTTTGTGGATTTTTGTTTTGTGAATTGTCTGTTCTTAAAATAAGTCTATCAGAATCAGTCTTTTACAGATGATACTACACCAGCACCTACTGTACGACCGCCTTCACGAATGGCGAAGCGTAATCCTTTGTCCATGGCGATTGGGTGGATTAGCTCAACACTCATTTCGACGTTGTCGCCTGGCATGACCATTTCAGTGCCTTCTTGTAGGGTGATTGCTCCAGTAACGTCGGTGGTACGGAAGTAGAATTGTGGACGGTAGCCGTTTAAAAATGGGGTGTGACGTCCACCTTCTTCTTTGCTTAGTACGTAGACTTCAGCGTCAAATTTGGTGTGGGGGGTGATTGAGCCTGGTTTGGCCAGTACTTGCCCACGTTGTACTTCTTCACGTTTGGTGCCACGTAAAAGTACGCCACAGTTTTCGCCTGCTCGTCCTTCGTCCAGTAGTTTGCGGAACATTTCAACACCTGTGCAGGTGGTTTTGGTGGTGGGTTTGATGCCGACGATTTCGATTTCTTCGCCGACTTTGATGACGCCTGATTCAACTCGTCCTGTGACGACTGTGCCACGCCCTGAGATTGAGAATACGTCTTCGATGGGCATTAGAAAGTCTTTGTCAACGGCTCTTTCTGGTTCTGGTATGTAGGTGTCTAGGGTTTCTAGTAGTTCTAAGATGGCTGGTTCGCCGTATTTGCTGTCTTTGCCATTTAGGGCTTCTAGGGCTGATCCTTTGATGATTGGGGTGTCGTCACCAGGAAATTCGTAGTCGCTGAGCAGTTCACGTACTTCCATTTCAACCAGTTCTAGGAGTTCTTCGTCATCTACCATGTCGCATTTGTTCATGAATACCATGATGTAGGGTACGCCTACTTGGCGTGATAGTAGGATGTGCTCACGTGTTTGGGGCATTGGTCCATCGGTGGCTGATACGACTAAGATGGCTCCGTCCATTTGGGCGGCACCGGTAATCATGTTTTTGACGTAGTCGGCATGCCCTGGGCAGTCGACGTGGGCGTAGTGGCGGTTGGCGGTGTCGTATTCGATGTGTGAGGTGTTGATGGTGATGCCTCGGGCTTTTTCTTCAGGGGCGTTGTCGATGGCGGCGTAGTCTTTGGCTTCGCCTCCATGGTGCTTAGCAGCAACAGTAGCGATGGCGGCTGTTAGGGTGGTTTTGCCGTGGTCAACGTGCCCAATTGTGCCTACGTTTAGGTGGGGTTTGTTTCGTTCAAATTTCTCTTTGGCCATGGATTGAGTCCTTTAAGTGATTAAAAAAGTTGAGTTAATATAAATAAATAACGTTGCTACTAAACATGTTGCCACTCAAATAGTACACAATCTAAAGTAGCATATGGTCGTTATTATAACAAAAAGTGGCATTATTCTACACCATTTATCAAGAAAATTCTAGGACCATCACACGGTGGCATATTCTTCTAGCTTTAGCAAGGGGCTTTCTACCGCTAGCATCTGATGTCCCAAACAAAAAGTTGTTTAATAAACCAATCTAACCAGTGGCGATTACTGTTACTTTAGCGTTTAAGGCATCATGTTTCTATATGTTTCTATTCTCGCATGAGTGCTTTTTTAATTTTTTTATCTGTTTTATATTGATCTAAAGCATATATGGCCCAAATTGTTGCAGGTAACCATCCAAGAATGGTCACTTGTAGTAACAGACAAATGATGCCAGCTATTGGGCGACCTATTGTAAAAAATGTCAGCCAAGGAAAAATTAATGAAATAAGTAAACGCATATTGCCCATCCTTTGATTAATTAACCCATGCCCTCCAGCAAAACCTAACGTCTGTTAATATCTTTGGCGTATCTTGTTGAGTACATGGATATGACGGTCATGATATTTGGTTTTCACCATTGGTCATACACTAGCATCATTTATATTGATTGTCTATTATGGCGACGGCAATGCACTGAGTAGGGTGTCAGCGCTGACATCTCCACCCACCTAAATTTAAATTAAAGATGATGGGCGAAAAGTGACCCATGGTCAGTTAAAAAACGCATAACGCATGCAGAGAAAGCTTTGAGGTGTTGGTGCTTTAAGGCATTGTGGAAAGACATAAAAAATTTGGTTGGCGGTGAAGGAGGGATTCGAACCCTCGATACGCTATTAACGTATACACACTTTCCAGGCGTGCGCTTTCAACCACTCAGCCACTTCACCGATTTTAAGCGAGATATTATAGCTGAATTTTTGCTATTTGTCATCTTTTATTGATTATTTTGCAACCATCTCCCTGTGGCTAAAATAAAAATGGTATGGACAACTTGCTCAAACAGCTTGGGTAAATCTTAGTAAATTCCAGTAAATATTAGGGTCTGTTGAACATTCATATCTTAAGCCATTGATAAGCAAAGGCTAGAACCACATTATTTTCAAAGTTTCTTTTTAGCTTATCAAAGCGTGTGGCAATCGCTCGATAATCTTTAATTTTGCAAAAAGCGTTTTCGACTAAATGCCGAAACTTATATAAATACCAATCCATGTGGTCATTGGATTGCTTACTATTTGATTTTTGTGGAATGTTTGCATGCGTTTTTTTTCTTCAACATACGCACGAAAATCCTGTGAATCATAGCCTTTATCAGCACTTAGCATGACAACATTGGTTAAATCAACTTTATCTACCAAGTCTTTTGCCATTTTGATGTCATGGGTTGTGCCATCAGTGATGATAAAGGTAATTGGATTGCCATGAGCATCAACGGCTAAATGTATTTTAGTTGTATTACCCCCACGACTTTTAGTAATCGCTTGGTCTTTAGGGTTTGCTCCACTGCTATGTTGATGGGCTTTGATGTAGCTACCATCAATAAAGACCCATTCCATGTCTGGTTGGTTTATTACTTTGTTAAACAGTAAAATGAGCTTGTTATTGGCTGACCAACGGTTGAAGGCTTTGTAAACTGTCTTGTGTTTCTAAAAATATTTGGGTAGGTCTCGCCATGGTAAGCCTACTTGCATTCGATACAATATACCTTCTACAGTCTTTCGTAAGTTGGGTTTGTCATACAATCCAATTTCAAGTGGAATGGGTTTAAGTCTTTTGTATTGCTTATCATTTAGCATGAGTCTGGGCTTAGTCATAGCGAGTAGTTCTCTTTTTGGGTTAGAGCTTAAAGTGTACTATCTCGCTATTTTTTTTGGCAAAATTTTCTTTCTCAATGTTCAACACACCCTAGATAAATCATCTTCCAATATCAGCAATTGATATCTTATCGATTTTACCTGAGCTGTCTTCTAATAAAATAGCCAATCTTTTAAGATTGACTATTTTATATTAATTTTGGCTTATCTTGTTGGTATTACTTACAAGTTGGGTGAATACCAAATGGACTTCTTAGATTTGGTCGTTTAACAAGACTTATGTCTTGATCATCAGATAATATGGGAAAATAAACTCCGCGGAGCTGGCTAGATTCAGAACCATCTACAAGAGTAGCAGCAGTCATATCCATGGTGAACCAATCAGCATATTCTTTTAAATAACGAATTTGAAAATCAGCTCGACCATTTTCATCTGTTATTAAATTATAAACACCATTGTTAGACGTACTCACTAGATTTTTGGATAAAATACTCGCTTTATATCCAGGATCTAATTGACCATTATTATTATTATCTTCACCCATATCAAGAATGCTATTAAAGTTCCGATCTTCATTTGCACATTCTTGACTTTCTTGTTCCCATAATTTTTCTTTATTTTTTATTACAACCTTAAACTTGCCTTTAATATACGTCTTGGGTTTTAAGGAAATGGTGATCAGTTGATTGGCAGCAGGCTGACCACTATTATTAGTTACAAATGCTGAGCCATTACGGAAATAATATACTTTTGATTCATCGTCTGATATTTTATCAGACAAACCAACTGCAATGGATGAAGCCGTTGTTTGAACCGTTAATTTCACTTCTGCAGGTCCAACAGAAACCGTATTTACTTTACCATCAGGCAACTCCACTGCATTCACCTTGGCTTGAATACGAACCCCTCCATTAGCAGTCGGATTATTACCTGAAGTGTAAGCAATAACACCAATGCCATTTTCATCAGTTTTTACAATAGCTTGATCGATATGACCACCTGAGCTGTCTTCAACCACAGAAAAATTAACAATGGCATTTTTTACAGCACCTCCTTTAGCATCTAATACTCGCACCTTCACTTCCGTGGAAGAGTTAGTGGTCATTTGAATATTTTTAGCTTGTAATAAGAGTTTATCAGGTTTAACTGAAACAAATCTTAAATTCTTAGATTGTTTCTTATTTTTGTATGTTGCTGTTAAGTTAAAAACTCCTGGTGCAATAGATCGAATTTTAAAAACAGCCTTACCATTTGATATTGTAGCTGTCTGACTGCTACTACCATTCTGACTGCCATTATCATTGGTGAATCGTCCTTTGGTGGTTGTTAAGGTGACTTTATCACCGTTAGATGCATCTGGCACTAATACTTCTATTTCTTCAATCTTATCTACAACGATATCACTAACCCTAGATATGGAAATACCTTTATCAACAACTGCTGCCAGCTTAATAGCTGCATTAAATGTTTGTAATTCATCTTTTTTGGGATTGGGATTAACAACAATATCGAATATGTAGCCATCATCTTCCTTGATTAATTGAGTACTGCTTATGCCAGAAAATGTGAATTGACCATTACTGTCTGTTTTTACAGACGCTATTTGCTTGTTTGCATTCATCAACGCAACTTCAATATTAGCAATGCTTCTATCTGAGCCATCAATCAGACGACCAGTGATATTTACTCTGTCTTGATTTGATATCATATTTAGGTTGCTACTAATGCCAAGAATTCTAGTACCAACAACCTGAAGGGGCAGACTCATGGTTTCAACTGCATTTTTAGTATCATCAACGGTAATAACCAGCTTAGTCTCATGATTTAAACGAGACAAAGATGTGGTACTAGACTGTTCTAATTGAATCTGTACCTGACCTTTTTCATCTGTTATTTGACTAGACTTACCCGCCAGCGTGATACCATACTTAACTGGATCGATAATTGAGAAGTTAACGGGAACACCACTTTCAATGCCACCATCTTTATTTCTGACATTGACCGTCACTGTCATGGTGTCTGTGCCTGTTTTTAATCTAGGTTTAGACGTGGTAATATACAGATCATACACTGAGTTCTTTTCAGCAGTAACTTTCTTATCTGTTCCTTTTAGATTTAGGGTTGCTTGACCATTACCTAAACTTGCAGTTATGGTTAATCCTTTGTCTTTCAGATGCTGTTTTTGTTCTGGTGTTAAAGTATTGACGACTTCTAATGTAATGGTGGCAACGCCCTGTTTATCTGTCTTAACCACACCAGCATTTTGATTAAAGACCCCTGTCAAAGTGGGATCGGTAATGGAGAATTTCACTTCTTTATCAGCAACAACTCCGTAAGTCTTACCATCTACCGCTCGCACTGATACTTTCACAGTTGTGCCACGGTTTAGCATGAGTGCAGGTACACTTGAAGTCATATAAAGTGCATAATTATTATTTGATGATTCTGATTCTGCCTGATTATCGCTTGGGGTTGGCACAACCCCCAAATCAGGGGCAGGAACAATTGAGTCAACGCTACTGCCACCACCGCCACAACCAGCCAAAACCAATGCTGTTGATAAAGCAGTCAGATGAAATGCCTTGGAAGTCCAAGTAAGAGCTGATTTTGACATATCTTGTCATCTCCGTAATGTCATAAAAAATAATCTATCAATCAATTTGTCAGTCATTGATGGTTTAAAGCATTGATTATCTGCCTAAATAATTCAAAAATCTCACTTAGTACATGTGATCATTTGCAGTATCTTAATCTTACAATGTCGCTTTATTGCAGTATAAGTTTAGAAAAAATAGGTGATTTCATACAAAAAAATTGACATGTACCACAAATTTCAATCCATTCTCAATGTTGCAGAAATCTTTGCATAACTTTACTTTGTTTGTCACAAACTTACAACCTAAAATATCAAATAATCTGTTGTCAACGCAAATTTTTGGGCTAAACGGCAAAAGCTCATCAAATTATTTGCTTTTTTTTGGCAAAAGTGGTATAAATTACCGCTTTAAAATTTCGTCCAACACACTCAGCATACTCAATCCATAGCCATCTGTTTGCCTTTAACTGGTGGTCATTTTTTGATGTTGGGTGTTATTATCATTTGCTTTGCCAGCGTTTGTTTGTGTCCATGCCACTTACTCTACAAATGCCCTAGCACACTGTGAAAGATGTCCCTATGTGGGCATCAATAGATTAGGAGTTCCCCATGTCTCGAGTCTGTCAAGTGACTGGAAAACGCCCCATGGTGGGCAATAATGTTTCGCATGCGAACAACAAAACCCGTCGTCGTTTTCAGCCAAATCTGCATAACCATCGTTTTTGGGTAGAGTCAGAAAATCGCTTTGTACGTTTGCGTGTTTCTACCAAAGGCATGCGTATCATTGATAAACACGGTATCGATAAAGTCCTGGCTGATTTGCGTGCCCAAGGTCAAAAAATCTAAGACTGTCAACCCAATCAGCCCAATCTTATCTGTCAATTTGGAGCAACCCCATGCGTGATAAAATTAAATTAGTTTCAAGTGCTGGTACTGGTTACTTTTATACCACCACAAAGAACAAACGCACCATGCCTGGCAAAATGGAAATCAAAAAGTTTGATCCAAAAGCTGGCAAACATGTTATTTTTAAAGAAGCCAAGATTAAATAATTCAAAAGGTGGTTTATTTTAAACACCTGATTTAGACATCTTAGGTTAATAAATGCCAAACGCCACCATACATGATGTATGGTGGTGTTTTTATTTTTATGGTTTTTTGCGTAACGCATGCTTTTCATGCGTCATGAACAGGTTCAATGGGCTAAAACAACAATTCTCGCTTGCCTGATTTGTCCATGGGGCTGATGAGCCCTGCTTCTTCCATGGAATCGACGATGCGGGCGGCTCGGTTGTAGCCAATGCTAAATTTTCGTTGTAGGCTGGAAGCGGAAACTTTGCGAGTTTCCATAACAAAGGCAACGGCTTCATTGTATAAGTCATCGTCTTCACCTGAGTTGTTGCCACCACTGCCAGATTCTATGGGATTAAAGTTATCAGAAAAATTGTCGATGTAGTCAGGAGCACCTCGCTCTCGCCATGCTTCACACACTCGGTTGACTTCTTCATCACTGACGAATGCCCCATGTACCCTTTCTGGTTCGATTTGTCCAGGCCCTAAAAACAGCATGTCGCCATTACCCAGCATGTCTTCTGCACCACCACTGTCTAAGATGGTGCGTGAGTCCACTTTTGAGTTGACTCTTAGGGCAACTCGCACAGGAACGTTGGCTTTGATAAGCCCTGTGATGACATCAACCGATGGGCGTTGGGTGGCTAACATCAGGTGAATGCCTGCGGCTCGAGACTTTTGGGCAAGTCGGGTGATGAGTTCTTCGGCTTGTTTGCCCACCTGCATTATCATATCAGCAAATTCATCTGCTACGATGACAATCATGGGTAGGGTTTTGAGTTTGGGAGCTTTGTCAATGCTAACACTGTCATTAGGTCGCCATAGGGGGTCGATGATGGGTGTGCCTGCTTGTTCGGCTGCGATGACTTTTTTATTAAATTCTTTGAGCTTACGCACTTTAAGCAGGCTCATGAGTTGGTAACGGCGTTCCATTTCTGCCACGCACCATGACAGGCTGCTGGCAGCTTCGGTCATATCGGTAACCACAGGGGTCAGCAGATGCGGAATGTCATTGTAGTTAGCAAGCTCAAGCTGTTTTGGGTCGATGAGTATCAAGCGAAGTTGCTCTGGGGTGTATTTTAGCAGTATGGACAACAGCATGGCGTTAACCAGTACTGATTTTCCTGAGCCTGTTGTGCCCGCCACCAGCATGTGGGGGGCTTTTGCTAAGTCGGTGATGATGGGTTTGCCACCGATGTCTTTGCCCATTGCCATGCTGATTTGCCCTTTGGGGTCTTTATATTTATCGGTGGCAAGCAGTTCGATAAGCCGTACCATTTCTCGCTTACGGTTAGGCACTTCGATACCGATGTAAGGCTTACCTGGAATGACTTCCACCACCCTAAGCGATGCCATGGACAGTGAGCGTGCCAAATCTCTGGAGATGCTGACAACTTTACTGGCTTTAACCCCTGCTGCTAACTCCACTTCAAAACGAGTAACCACAGGTCCTGGAATGGCATTGACCACGTCAGCTTTGACATTAAAGTCTTGTAGTTTTATTTCCAGCAGTTCAGATAATTGCCGTAGCTCTTGAGCAGTATAGCTGGGCTTGCGGTTAGGGTCAGGCTTGTCCAGTATGTTCAGTGGTGGCAAGGTTGGCAGGTTGGCACGATATTTGGCGGTGTGCATGGCTCGAGATTTACCAGCAAACGCCATGTCATCATGAATGTCTGGCATCACCATATGGTTATTGGTCATGTTATTGCCATTATTCATGTTATTGCCATTATTATTGTCATTGCCATTATTATTGTTGTTATCATCGTCATCATCATTAACCATATCGGTGATAAGGTTACTTTGTGCCACATCTGGAACATCAAAACGAATGTTGGGCGGTGTGCGTTGCTTTAATGCGTCATGGTTAATCTTGGTTTGACTGATGTTTGTTTGCTCTGATTCAGGCGATTTAGGCATGATGCTTTTGGTTTTAGGCATCATGTTGACGTGTTCGATATTCTTAGCTGTCCGTTCACTGTCTTCTTTGTGAGTTAAAGAATGCTCTTGATGCGGTTTTAGTGGGTTGGCAGGTGGGGTGTTATTGGGGGTAAAAGATTTTTTTTCATTGCTGTTCCACCCTGAGTCATCGTCCCACCGTGGTTTATCGTTCCATAAGGTTTCATATGCCCAAGATTTATCATCAGTCATGTTCATCTCATCAATCGGGTAATCAGTGGGTTTATCAATGTATTGATGGTCAAATTGATGAGATGGTGGTAACTGTATATCTGGAGCGCTGGGCGTGGTTGATATTGTGGACACTGGAGGCTGTTTCTGTAGAGGTTGATGAGAGATGGGATAATCTGGTAAAGGAGGTTTGTCATGCTGATTTTCTGTATGGTCAATCTGAGCATTGGCCATCTGCTCGGCAATGATTTCTTGTAGCCCTGTCTGCTTGACAAACTGACGCAAATAGCTGCCCACTGGGTTGTTTTGGTTGTTACTGGCTTTAGCTGTCTGTGTTAATGACATTGATGAGCCAAAATTATCTTGACGTGTATGGGTTTGTTCATCAATTGGTTTGTGTTGTTTATCCGCTTGTCTGTCCACAAGTGGCAAGGGTATTTGACGGGCGGCGACATTGGTTTTGTTAACATCAGGTTGATTTGGCTCAAATTCATCATCTTGTTTATCCATGGCATCACGCAGGCTATTTTTTGCTTTAAAAATAGGCAATTGATTATCCTGCTGTGATCCACGCCATTGCAATGATAGCAGTTGAGTAAAAAATGCTCGCCAATAAATGTCAAACGTCATCGTCATTAACGCAAAGATAAACAGCAGTGAAAACAAAAAACTGCCCCATGTCCCAAGCACTGCTTGTAAGCGTTTTCCAAGCTCATAACCAGCCACGCCTGTGCTTTTGATGCCCAGCGATGTTTGGCTTGCCAAGTCAGCCGTTTGTCCTTGACCAAACCACGTACCCATCGCATACAATCCCACCACATACAGTAAGGTGGCACTGCTCATCAGCAAAAACAAATAACTGACTGCTCGCACCAATGCCCATCTGACCCCACTGCTCCGTCTTTCCCACCAAATCAATGCCGCTTCATACAGTGCCATCAGTACCAACCAGTAAGCTGCCAACCCAATCATGGATAACAAAATATCCGCAAGCCACGCCCCAGTTGTGCCTCCCATGTTGGTTATCTCTGCCATGTCGGTGCTGATGTGCGACCAACTGGGGTCATTGGGTGAGTATGATGCCAAAATCACAAACACATATAACCCCAATGACAACCACCACAAGGTTAAGATGCCTTTTTTAACGTACACAATCACTTGCTCAATGGACACAGAAATCACCACCTGATGCTGACAGCCCTTTGCCAAATTTTTCCATCATAACAATGTTAACAACATTAATTAATCATTCATGTTGTTAATGTTTTTAACACTATTAATATGGTTAATAACGTCAACCACGTTAAAGACATTAACACGTTAATAAGGTTAAGATGGGTTGGCAATCAACATAAAAGAGATACGGGCAAAATTGATAAAACCCCCATTATAACAAACCCCAAAAACCGCATGACAAAAAATGGCATAAATATGGCATAAATAATGACTTAACCAATGACACAAACCATCGCTTAGATGGCGACTTAAGCCTGCTGTTGTGTTTGTTCGGCACTGATTCCAAACAATCGCTTATGCTCTCGGCTAAATTGATTGGGGCTTTCATAAGCGACTTGTAAAGCAATTTGGGTGATGGTGGTTTTGTGCAATAAAATCAGCCGTTTGGCTTCATTGAGCCTGAGCATTTTTTGATATTGTATTGGGGTCAGTTGGGTTTTGTGTGGGTGAAAAATGTGGTACGATGGGGTTATTTTTACTTGCCAATTAGCAAAAGTAGCAAAAAAAAGATACCCATTCTTTTCGCATGATGCGATGCTGTTGTGAGCCAAACTGGTTATCTATCATATGCACATGGCTGTCAAACAATGCAAACAATGGCAAGGACTAAAAACAGCCAGTTAATTTCTACCCAAATCCAGTTTATAATGCCCAATTATGAATAGATTAATTAGCATAAACGAAGCGTCAAAACGATTAGGTGTCTCTATTTCTGCTCGTTTATACGGCTCACAAAGCAAGAAAAACAAAAAAGTCTTAGAAACAGTTAAGGCAATGTTGGAATGACTATAATTCGTGGACACATCATAGAACTTAAACCCAATAACAAACAAGCCACCCATCTCAAAAAAGCGTGTGGTGTTGCAAGATTTGCCTATAATTGGGCATTGAGCGAATGGCAAAAACAATATGAAGCCGATAAAAATTACCGTGAGACTTGCCAAAAATTAGGTTTAACCCTTGACGAAACCAAACTTCACAAACCCACACAAGGCAAACTAAGAAAACAGCTTAATGCCATTAAGCGTGAACAATTCCCCTTTATGCTAGAAATTACCAAATGCTCCCCACAACTTGCCATCATGCAACTTGGAGATGCCTTTAAACGCTTTTTTAAAGGCGAAAGCAAATACCCCCAATATAGAAAGAAAGGTGTCAATGATAGATTTAGCCTATCCAACGACCAATTTAAACTTAAAAGTAAAAATAACAAACCACACATTCAAATCCCCAATCTGGGCTTGGTTAGAATGACCGAACATCTAAGATACAATGGCAAAATCCTATCCGCCAAAGTTTTTACCAAGGGCGGTAAATGGTTTGTATCAGTTGCCGTTGAACTTGATGAAATTAACAAACCATTAAACAAAACAGGCGAACAAGTTGGCATAGACTTAGGCATAAGTGATTTAGCCGTATTATCAGACGGCACAAAAGCACAAGCTCCTAAGCCATTAAAAACCAAACTCAAACAATTAAAACGACTAAGCAAACAGCTCAGCCGAAAACAAAAAGGCTCTAAAAATCGTGAAAAAGCGAAAACCAAGCTATCACGGCTACGTTACAAAATCAGTTGTATCAGAAAAGACTTTACTCATAAGCTCACAACACAACTTGTCAAAAGTTATGACGTGATTTGCCTTGAAAACCTTAACGTTAAAGGTATGGTTAAAAATCGCAAGCTTGCAAGGTCTATCCATGATTTGGGATTTTATGAATTTAAACGGCAACTTATTTATAAAGCCAACCAATGGGGCAAGACCATCAAAGAATTGGACAGGTTTTATCCAAGCTCTAAAACTTGTTCAAATTGCGGTTTTATTATGGCAAAAGAAAACTTGACACTTGCGGTTAGACATTGGATTTGTCCTAGTTGCCATGCCAATCATGACCGTGATATTAATGCAAGTATCAATATTTTAAATCAGGCAGATAAGGTTTTAACTTTATCTTAATATTAATCGTTGGTGGGTAAGTTCTATCCCCAATTAAAAACGCCTATGGAGTTGATGTAAGTCCAAGTTCAAACGAATAAGGCAAACAACGTTGAAGTAGGAATTAAACGCTAAATTTGCCTTTGGGTGAATTTAGGTAGGTTTTAAGGAACGGCAGGATATTTTTAATGGCACGCAATCACACAGGCAAATATTTGCTGATTATGATGGGTTTATGTTGCTCTGGCTGGGCGTATGCTGATGATAAGATGGGGCATGACAGTCATGGTTTTGATGCCCCAATTGAAGTCAGTAGCTTCACCCCCATTCACGAGTCAATGAATGAACAAGTTGCGGTACAAATCAGCGACCATATTGCTGAGCATTCCACACACATACCATCTCCACCCACTTATGACATTCATGTACCTGATTATTTAAGTCTAAGCCAAGCCCAAGCCTTATTACTTAAAATCTCCCCCAAAATCGCTGCTGACAATGCGTTGATTGTCAGCAATGAACAACGGGCAAAAGCCAGTCAATCATTGAATAAACCCATCATCTATCTTGGAGCAACGGCATCTCATTTACACCTTGACGAACACATCAATACCCAACCTTTAAAAAACCGTTTAAGTGATGGCATCAATCAACAAATTGGTCAAAATAGCCAAACGTTACCCATCAACCCATCTGCCAATCCATCTGTGAACATTGGTGAGTTATTAACCAATCCCCTACCCGATACCTATGCCCTTGATACTGATAAAACCCGCAGTCATGCCAATGTAACCTTACTTTGGTCAGCTTATGATGGACAACGAGCCAAATCACTCACCCAACTGCTTAATGGCATGACTGATGAAAGCCGTGCTGATGCTGATATTTCATTGGCAGAACAATACACCACCTTAACCAAACGATATTTTCAAGTTCAACTGGCGATTAAAGCTGCATTTTTACGCAGTCAAGCCCTACAAGCCATCAAAGAGACCGATTATGCGGCACAACGAGCCTTGGATATGGGGCTTATCTCCCGATTAGAACGCTTGGAAGCCAAAAAAGCCTTGGCAGACGCTGATTATGAAAACACCAAAGCCTTAAATGATGCAGAACTGGCAATGAATGCCCTACAACGACTGATGCGGACACCATACCCAATCAAACCAACCACACCCCTATTTATTTCAACCAAACCCATACCCAAGCTGAGTTATTTTATTGAGCAAGCCAAACAACATCACCCTGCCTTTGCCAAGGTCTCTGCCAAATACAACCAAGCACATGCCCTACACGCCATGGGTAAAGCAGGTAACAAACCCACGGTTAATGTGTTTATGCGTGCTGAACTGGACAAAAATCCCAACTGGTTGGTTGGTGTTTCTGCTAATTGGAAGCTGTGGGGTGGACTTGACCAACGATTGCTTACCCAGTCTAACCTTGCCAAATTGCACCAAGCCGAATTTAGCCAAATTGACATCAACGACAACATCATGCTATTGGTAGAAAAAAACTGGCAAAGTTTAAAAAATGCTCAAAAAAATTACATCGCCCTTGCCAGCAACATAGAAATGGCAGAAGAATTGGTGCGATTTCGCCGATTGGGATTCCAAGAAGGCATGAATACCGCTGTGGAAGTCATGCAAGCTGAAGCCAACTTGGAAAAAGCCAAAACAGAACAAGCCAAAACCGCCAATGACTATGTACAAGCCCTTGCTGACTTAATGCAAAGTTGTGGCACACCATTGGCATTTAATCACCACATGCAGACTGCTGATGTCAAGTTGCCTGTCGTTTACTTACAATACCAACACGATTAAACCACCAAACAATCATTAAACAATCATTAAACAATCATTAAACATGGATTAAGCACAAATTAAACACAGATGAAATAACGGATAACAAAAGCACCCCATACTCTCATGCCCCATGCCATTATTATATACAGTTACATTCCGTTACACGCCATAAGCAGGTTTTTTATGACTGATTCTGATAACGCTTTTAACCAGCACCAGCCCAACAACCCAAACCAAACCAACAACACAAACCAAACCAACAACACAAACCAAACCAATTATCCAAATACCCCACCCATCTTAACGACCAACAGTAACAACATGGGCCATAAATCCATTAAAACGCCCAACCACAACCGCCGTCTTATCATCAGCCTAATCATACTGGCGTTGA
Organism: Lwoffella lincolnii; assembly: GCF_037201985.1. Taxonomy (NCBI): domain Bacteria; kingdom Pseudomonadati; phylum Pseudomonadota; class Gammaproteobacteria; order Moraxellales; family Moraxellaceae; genus Lwoffella; species Lwoffella lincolnii. The sequence goes on from NZ_CP147511.1 coordinate 1,634,321, forward strand.
TTGTCTTTGTGGTTTGGGGGTTGATAAAAGACAAAACTGCCATAGACACCGCCCCCATCGTGCTACAAGGGCAGATACAAGTACAACAAACACCCATCGCCGCCAAAGTGGCAGGACGCATTGCCCATATTCATGTCAAAGAAGGCGATGACATTCACGTTGGCACTCCCTTGATTGACATGGACAGCCCTGAAATCAACGCCAAAATAGAAGAAGCCCAAGCCGCCAAAGCCATGGCACAAAGCCAACTGGATAAAGCCAACAACGGTGCAAGGCCAGAAGAAATACAAATGGCATATCACCAATACCAAGCCGCCAAAGTGGCTGCCGAACTTGCCAAAACAACCCATCAACGCATTGACCGATTAACCAATGAAGGGTTGATGAGTGAGCAAAAACGAGATGAAGCACGCACTAACCACATCGCCAGCGACAATAAAGCCCAAGCCGCCAAAGCCCAATATGAACTTGCCAAAATGGGCGCAAGAGAAGAAGATAGAACCGCTGCCAAAGCTCAGCTTAAACAAGTGGAAGGCAAACTCAAAGAAGCCCTTATCGCCAAAGAAGAAGCCAACTTAAAGAGTCCCATCGCAGGTCGGGTTGATAAAATCATCGCCAAAGCAGGGCAAGTGGTGGGGCAAGGCGTGCCATTGGTCAGCGTCATTGACCCAACAGACCAATCGCTTGCTTTAAATGTGACCGAAGACCACTTGCAACACTTTGCCATTGGCAAGTCGTTTACCGCCACCATTCCTGCCTTGTCAGTCAATGGGCAAACCCATGAACAAACGTTTATTGTGTATGCCAGCTCGGTATTATCTGACTTTGCCACATGGCGACCCACCAACAGCCAAGACGGTTACGACATGCGTACCTTTGAAGTGCTGGCACGTCCCCAATACCCTAACACACAACTGCGTCAAGGCATGAGCGTGTTGGTTGAAATCCCCAAATAAACCAAGCAGAGCCACTGACCGAAACGGTAAACAGGCACAGTGAACAGGAGCATCTGCCATGACCAACCCATCTGCACCCAACCATCATTTTCATGCGAATGACCATGACCACCAACAAGACAGCCCACAAGCAAGCTCTTTTGTTAACAGGTCTTTTGGCAACAGATATTTTGGCAACAGACATTTTGGTAACCAGGGGGGCATGCGTCGGTTTATGGGGGCATTTTTATACAGTGCCAAACGAGAATGGCATTTTTTAAGCCAGCATCGTTGGGATTTTGCCATGCTGTTTTGGTTGCCCATCGTGTTTGTGGGGCTGATTTGGTGGACTTTTGCCAATGCCTTATTGGTGAACATACCCATTGCGGTGATAGACCATAGCCATTCACCGCAATCAATGACTTTAATGCGTCATCTGCAAGCCAGCCCTGAGCTGACCATTGCCATGCACCTGCCTAATCAGCAAACCGCTCAGCGAGCCATAGAACGCACACAAATATATGGTGTGTTAGAAATTCCCCATGAGTTTGACACGCATCTATTGGCTGGCAAGCCAACCCGTCTGTTGCTCAATGTCAATGCCCAATACGCCACCCACTCAGGCATGATACAAAAAGGCGTACAAAAGGCAGTCGCCACGTTATCCGCCGAAACAGAGATTAAGCAACGGATTGCCAAGGGTGAAGACATCAGCCTTGTGCAAGCTGGCCACACCCCCATACAGACACAAAGCATTGGTCTGTTCAATTCTGCCAATAATTATCAACAATTTTTGGCAGTTACTATCCTGCCTGCCATGTTACATATTTTATCCATGGTCATTGGGGCATCTGTGTTGGGCAGGGAGTTACGAGATAAGACATTGGGTGAGTGGCATGCGTGCTTAAATCCTACCCAACCGATTGGCAAACCTAGCCTATGGCTTATCATCGCAGGGTTAAATGGTAAATTAATTTGGGCGATGCTGGCGTACACTTTATGGGGTGCAATGGCATTGACGCTCATGACCCGTCTGTATCCTGTGCCATTATCATCATTGGCAATCACTTATGTTGCCTTTTTATTATTTATGATGCTGTCCTTTTGGTTAGGTGCAATACTAACGCTTGCCACGTTGTCATACCGACAAGGCTTATCATTAACAGGGCTTATCTCTGCTCCATCATATGCGTTTTCAGGAGTTACCTTTCCTTTGCTTGCCATGAACCCAACCGCTCAACATTGGGCAAATGCGTTACCACTTACCCATTATTTGCACATTCAAACGCCACAATTACAAATGCAGGCTCCCTTAGCATTGGCTTTACCAACAATGGCTGGGTTTATGATGTCAGTCATGGTGTGTTTGTGCCTATCTGCATTACTCTGCCGTCAAGCGTTACGCACGCCAAGCAAATGGGGGCAACGCTGATGACCACACCCAATTTGGACAATCACCCCACACCAACCAATCCAGCATCTGCTGGACAACCGTTGGTTAAACAAAAAATTGCTCAGCATAACTTGACTGACCAAAATACTGCCCAAAGCTTTATCAGCCAAGTTTTGAATGTATGGCAACAGATTTTTAATGATAAGGGGTGTTTGATGATGATGCTCCTTGCTCCGATATTTTATGGATTTTTTTATCCATTGCCATACAAAACAGAAGTGGTTCGTGATGTGCCTGTTGCCATCATTGATGATGATCATTCACCGTTATCCACAAACATCATCAATCATGCCACCGCCAGCCCACGACTTGATGTGCAAGTGGCACAAAATGAGCATCATGCCCAAGAATTGATGTGGCAAAACACCATTGCAGGCTATATGGTCATTCCCAAAGGGTTATATCAACACGTCAATATGGGACAACCTGCCAAAGTCAGCGTGCTTGCCAATGGCAATTATTTTTTGCTAAATAAACAAGTGCAAACGGGTTTTTTGGAAGTGGTTGGCACAGTATCGGCTGGCATTAAAATTCAAAAAGCCATTGCCACAGGGCAAGACAGCACCTTAGCCAAGCAAAATGTTAACGCCATCTCCTTAACCATAAATCCGTTATACAACACCACCGAAGGCTATGGCAGTTATGTTGTTCCCCCTGTTTCTATGCTGATTTTGCAACAGATGTATCTGATGGGAACAGCAATGCTGGTTGGCACATGGGTAGAAAATCGCACCCATCGCACCACGTTTAAGGGTTGGCTTGCCAGAATCTTAGCATTGTCTTGTTTGGGTTTTTGGGTGGGGTGTTTTTATTATGGGTGGGTATTTCCCAGTCATGATTATCCACGCAATCAAAATTTATTGGGTTCTTTGGGGTTATTAATGGTGTATTTCCCTGCGGTCATTGCCATGGGGTGTTTGTTGGGTATCTGGTTGGGTTCTAGAGAGCGAGCCATGCAAATATTGGTCGCAAGCTCCATGCCACTTTTATTTTTATCAGGGGTCACATGGCCAACTCACATGTTGCCTGAACCACTATTGTATCTGCGTTGGGTATTCCCCAGCACATCAGCCATGAATGCGTCAGTCATGCTCAACCAAATGGGCGTACCACTTGCTGATGTGGCTCATTATCTTGCGACACTGTTGGTTATTTTTTTACTGTGTTTACTTGGGTTGGTATGGGTTGGCACAGAACCAAGTAAACCCATCTTTCATAAAATCAATCATAGAATTTAACTCAATCCCCTTGTTATTATTTGCATAAGCCCTTATGTTATCACCCAGTTTATACTGCCATTTTTCCTGTCTTTTTATCATGACCGTTTTAAGGAACATTTATGACCACCACCGCCCAACACCACAAACTCATTATTTTAGGTTCAGGACCTGCTGGTTACTCAGCCGCTGTTTATGCTGCCCGTGCCAACCTAAACCCTGTCATCATCACAGGGTTACAAGTTGGCGGACAGCTAACCACCACCACAGAAGTGGATAATTGGCCAGGCGACGCTCATGGCTTAACTGGTCCTGATTTGATGGTGCGTATGCAAGCCCATGCCGAACGCTTCGGCACAACTTTGATTTATGACCACATTCACACCGCCAATCTGCAACAAAGACCTTTTGAGCTGATTGGTGATAATGCTCGTTACACTTGCGATGCCCTTATCATCGCCACAGGAGCGTCCGCCCAATACTTAGGGCTTGAATCTGAAGAAAAATTCAAAGGTCTGGGCGTGTCTGCCTGTGCCACTTGTGATGGCTTTTTTTATAAAGACCAAAAAGTGGCGGTTATTGGTGGTGGCAACACCGCTGTTGAAGAAGCCCTATATCTGTCTAACATCGCCAGCGAAGTGGTGCTCATTCATCGCCGTGATGGCCTGCGTTCAGAAAAAATCCTACAAGACAAGCTGTTTGACAAAGTCAAAAATGGCAACATTCGCATAGAATGGAATGCCCAAGTCAAAGAAGTGTTGGGTGATGACATGGGGGTTAACGGCGTGGTCATTGAATCCACTCAAGATGGCTCAAGCAAACAGCTAGATGTCATGGGCATGTTTGTTGCCATCGGTCATAAGCCCAATACTGACCTATTTACTCAGCAACTACAGATGAAAGATGGCTACATTGTGGTTAATAGTGGCTTAACTGGTAACGCCACCGCCACCAGCATTGAAGGCGTTTTTGCCGCAGGAGACGTGGCAGATCATGTGTATCGCCAAGCCATCACTTCTGCTGGTACAGGCTGTATGGCGGCATTAGATGCTGAAAAGTTCCTTGACACGCTGGCGTTGGATTGATTCTTTTAAACCGTTGCTTTTCAACCGTTGCCTTTAAACAGTCGCATAAAAGCGTCATTTTAGGCAATCAAGCGATGCCCCCAAATGATAATAATCATGGGGGCATACAAATGCACAATTAAATGGCTTGAGTTGTTTAATATCAATGATTTAACTTCAGTTAGGTGGCTTTTAAAGCTTAAGTACAACAACCAATCTCAATCAACGCATCCGTTGCAAAATATTATTATCCTTTAGCACAAACTGATGATACAACGCCCCAGCCACATGTAACCCCATAAAAATTAAAAGCAGTGGCCAGAGAATATCGGTATGTAAATTGTTAAAAAATCGTGACATGGTGCGATCAGGTGTTACCCAACCCCCAATCTCAAACAAACCAAACATGCTGATGCTTCTGCCAGAGTACATCACCATCAACATACCTGCCATGGGCATGGCAATTAAAGTGGCATAAAGTGCCAAATGCGTTAAAACAGCGATATGATGTTGCCACTTTGGCATGGATATTGGTGGAACAGATGAGCTGATGATGCGATTCATCAGTCTTGCTAAAATCCAAAATAATAAACTCACTCCCAAGGCTTTATGCCAATCCATAAAGGCAAAACCTTGGACATCACTGTCAGCCAGAGCAATCATTAACCACACCAAAAACAGCAATGCCACACTGCTCCAATGAAACCATCTGACGCTGACTGCCCACTTTTTCTTATCAGATTGCATGTTGTGAAACCGCATGCCAGCTCCAGCTCCTTTCGCCATTAAAAAAATTAACCATCTAAGTCCACTAGGCGATACGCAATGCTGTCTAAGTTTGGTATCACATAAACAGCATCTTCATGCTCAAATTTCACTGGTTGAAACACAAATGGCAAATAGGTTGTTGCCATTGTGCTTTCACCATCTGGGGCTTGCGTTTGTTCTTCATCATTGGCGGTATTGGCAGTCTTACCAACTTGATAAGGGTACAAAGCATTCACCCCTGAACGTATGTCCTCTCGACTGTTATCCTCTTCTATCTTAGCAAAAGATGGTGGCAGCTCGGCATCTAACAAATCTGAAATGCGTATGGAACGAGTTTGTAATTCACCATTGATTTGTAAAGCAAAACGATGCACCATTGTGTTACCTTCTAAGATAATCAACTTCTCAGGCACAATGTCTCTGGGTATCAAATGGTACACAGATACTTCTTGTTGTTGCCACAAATATGTCCAAATGCGTTCATCATAGTTCTCGATGGTTAAGATTAACGCTGTTGGTATCAGCCAATCTGGTTGGTTAATCGCTGGCACAATGGTTACATCGAGTAGACCGTTACGAGTGGTCAACAAACTGACTGCTTCAAAGTTGTGCTTAAGTTGTTGTTTCAATCTGATGTCTCCCTAATAAATACAATAAATAGGACAAATGACTTATGGCGTGCGTTTATTTAACATCATGATGTTTAAAACCATGACCGTTAACACAATGATGCCTAAATGGACTAACCATGGACAAATTCATTTAACTTTTTAGCAAGTTCAATGGGTGTTCCCACAAACTGTGGATATCCTGTGTCTATCATGGCTTGTGGTTGGCTAGGGCTGGCACTGCTATTGGGGTCTTGTACCCAAATTTGGCTGTTATTGGCTTTAATGTCATCAATATATTTACAACCATCATCACCCATGCCAGAAAAGATAATGCCAATCAGCTGGTCAGCATACACATCACTGGCATTTTTAAGAATATCATTGATAGACGGGTTATAACCACATTGCCATTGCTCACGAGATAAAATAACCCGCCCATTAGAATCGCAAATGATAATTTGATGAGTGGGAGCAATCAACACCTTACCGACTTGTAGGCTTTGAGTGGTGGTGATAAGTTGACATCGCCAATCATTATGGCGAGTCAATACCCTAGGCAGTGTTTGTACCATCTCTGGACTAAAGTGATGAGCCAGCAGGATACAAATGGGCAAATTAGGGGATAAATTATCCAAAAATGCCTTAATCGCCACAGGCCCACCCATAGAAGCACCAAGCACCACCACATAATCCCAATGATTGTCCTTGATTTGATAGCGTTTGGTATCATAGATGTCTGGCATGTCAAGTATCTTGGCAAGCCTTTTTTTTAGCTTGCGTTGCCAACGATGATACATTTGAGTTTCATTAAGATAAGGTGCTTCACTAAAGCCCACCAACATGGCATCACTGGCATGTTGCCCAATCAAGCGGCTTAGACCTTCGTCATACTGGCTGTCTACAAGCCATAAATCGATGTTATTGGGAATTTTTTGATGTACCAATGCCTGACTAGACACACACTCAACCAAATTCAATCCGATGGATTTGATGGTATCACTCAAGGCAAGACGTTGCTGTTGAGATTCAGCAACCGCCACAACTTTGATGTCTTCTGGGTTACGTGGCATCATTCCAGATTTACCTCAACGTTTAGTAACTGACCAAGTTTTTGTAACAGCTGAGCTTCTTGGAATGGTTTGCCCATATAGTCATTAACCCCAATGTCCAAAGCACGCTGGCGGTGTTTGTCTCCTGTGCGGGACGTAATCATAATGATGGGGATATCTTTTAAACGGTCAGTATGGCGAATTTGGGTTGCCACCTCAAAACCGTCCATACGTGGCATCTCAATGTCTAACAATATCAAGTCTGGTGTCATGTCTTGTAAAATCTCGATGGCATCTACGCCATCTTTTGCAACCTGTGTCTCAAAACCTTCACGCTCTAAGAAACGTGATGTTACTTTACGCACGGTTACCGAGTCATCAACCACCAAAATGCGTTTTGCCACACTGCTTTGTGGTTTGTTATGCTGTTCAAGCACAGAACGTGCAGGTGCATTACGGATAAGTGCCATCAAGTCTAAGATGAGCATCACTGACCCATCACCCATGATGGTGGCAGCAGATATGCCAGAGATGTGCGACAATTGTTTACCCAATGGCTTGACCACCACCTCGATACGAGAGCCGACAATTTCATCTACTTGCAATGCCAAATATTGTCCTGTCTGATTTTTAACAATCAACACAGGTAAAGTGGTGTGCCCACTCATCGCTAGCTCGTTAATCAACGCTCCAGTTAAAATTTCATTCAGATAACGCAAGCGATAGGATTGATTACCAATGGTCATGGTGTGTTCATCAGACTGATAAAATTGATACAACTCATCTGGGCTTACTTGCACCACCCGCTCAATCTGTACAAGTGGCACGGCATAATGCCTGTCTGCCACACGCACCACCAGTGCATCAGACACCGCCACAGTCAGAGGCACACGCATGGTAAAGCGAGAACCTTTGCCCTGCTCAGAATCAACCGATACCGTACCACTCAGCTGACGGATTTCGCTTTGTACCACGTCCATGCCCACACCACGACCAGAGATTTGCGTGACTGAGCTTGAGGTAGACAAGCCAGCGTTAAAGATGTACTGCATGATGTCTAAATCAGTCAAACTGGTGTCATTAGGGTCTATCAGTCCTTGGGCGATTGCCTTATCTTTTACCCGTTTGACGTTGATGCCGTTGCCATCATCAGTCAAGTGAATAACCACCTCGCCACCTTCACGTAAGACCTCTAAAGTGATATGCCCTGTGCGGTCTTTGCCTTGAGCCAGTCGCTGTTGTGGTGGCTCAATACCATGGTCAACCGCATTTCTGAGCATGTGTTCTAAAGGCGACGTGATGCGTTCTAAAATGGTTCGGTCCATCTCGTCATCTGCCCCAATGATGGTCAGCTCCACATGTTTACCCAACTCATTGGCGGTCTGTCTGACAATCCGATTTAAACGAGGTGATAGACGAGAAAAAGGCAACATACGTGAATTCATCAGTCCATCTTGTAGCTCTGCTTGGGTGCGAGACAGTTGTAAAAGCAGGCTTTCTGCATCACGAGTTTTCTCAAGCAGCGTGGTCTTAATGTCCAATAAATCCGATGCTGACTCTGACAGCGATTTTGACAACTGGTTTAATGAAGAATATTGATCCATCTCTAAGGGGTCAAAACCTTCATTACTCATCAATGTTTCATCATCTATTTGAGCCAAAATTTGCTCTTCTAGCTCAATGTCCATGCGTCTTAGCTGGTCTGCCAAACGCTGGACGGTTGTGCCCATCTCTTCGATGCTGTTACTTAAACTGCTGATGCCCATGTCAATACGGGCTCGGTTGATGGCAGACTCTCCTGATAAGTTAATCATACGCTCCATCAACGATGCCGACACCCGTATCATTTCATTGGCAGTCATGGTGGTGTCAGTTACTTGAGCAAAGTTACCCGATGATGCAGGCATATCACTGATGTCATGCGTCACCTCATACAAATCTTTTATCCGCTGTTCATGTTCAGCAATGGCATCTAAGTAACTTTGCAAACTTTGCTTAGGCACTTCAGCCAAACTATCAGGTTGTTGATAAAATTTCTCCAGTGCAATGATGTATTGGGTTGGTTTGGGTGGGTTAAGGTTGTGCTTTAATACGATCACCGCTTGGGCAATCCAATCATGGCACAGTGCCAACAACTGCAACACCATACGAGTGGCAGGACGACGACGGTCAGCCAATGATTCATAGACCGTCTCCATATTATGTGCCAAGTCAGCAATGCCGTTAGCCCCAATCATTCTAGCCCCACCTTTGATGGTGTGTAGCTGACGTTGTAACTCTTGCAAAATAGTCACATCACTGGTGTTGTTACGAAATGCCTGTAGACGTTCACCACTACTTTCCACCAAATCTTCAGCTTCTTCTAAAAAGACGTTCAAGATATCTGAGTCTGGTTTTTGTTCTGTCCACGATTGCTCAAGTAAAGTCTGATAAGTTGTCTCACCAAGCAATAATTCATCTACATCAGCAGTTGTTTGAGTGGTGGTTGTGTCAGTTTTTTGGGTATCTGTTGCTGCTTCTTGAGTACCCGCTGGTTCTTCGTCCAGTTGAGGCAGTTGTAATTGCGTGTTGTCTGGCAGCTGTTCTGACTCAGCAAATTGGTGCAACTGTTCAATCACACTGGGCACAAAGAATGAATGCCCTTGCGTTTTTACCCTATCAATCAACATTGACAGCATGTCTTGGGCAGATTGCATGACCGTCAGCCAAGCAGAACTTGGCGTTTTGTTATGGTTGACAAAGGCTTCGTATATCGTCTCCATTTCGTGGGTCAAATCACCAATACTGCTGATGCCTGCCATTCTTGCCCCACCTTTGATGGTGTGCAAATGGCGTTGCAAAGATTTTAATGCCTCCAAATCTTCTGGCGACTGTCGCCATGTGGCAAAAGTCTCTACGATGCTGTTATCAAGCTCTTGAGCTTCTTCTAAAAAAATCTCTAGCAATTCAGGGTCAGTGTTTATGGTCTCGATGTGTAATGGTGCGTTATCTGTGCGTGCATTGGTTTGGCTGATGTCAGATTCGATTTTGTCGTTAGTGACGGTTTTTTTGTCTTCGATGTCATCATTATCGCTGTCATCATTTTGCTGTGCCAGTTTTTGCTCAATTTTGGCTAAGACTGGCTCGTCCACTTTTTGGGTCATGCCACCTGCCAACGCATCAAACAAATCGGTCAACTGACGATGACAAACCAGCAAATCACCAATCATATCATTTTGTACTGCCGTGTCAGGCTGGTGAGACAATTTGTGAGCCAAACTGTTATATAAGCTTGCCAGCACAGATAGAATGCGTTGAAATTTTTTACTCGATTCAGTCAATTTACTGAGCGTGTCAATGTGCTTAAGCTGCATTTGGGCATACTCTTTAGCACGCTGACTGTCTTCTGATAGTAAAAACTGCTCAAGCTCCCATTCAGCATCAAGCAATTCATCAATGTTAGCAGCCAATAATTTATGGACTTGTAGGGCTGGCTTATCATCAGTCGCTGGTTTTGAATCGTTTAACATGTCTTGCAGTGCTTCAACGTCATCACGATGTTTTTCATGACTGCTTTTTTCTGTCATTGCGGTCTTAGCGACTTCAGCAGAGTCTTGCTTATTTTGCTCAAGTTTGTTTGGCTCAAGTTTGGTTTGCTCAGTTGCGACGGTCGCATTGGCGGTGTTGGCTTGTTGTTGATAGGCAGTTAGGTACGATTCGATGAGCTTCACAGATTGCTTAAGTGCGGATAAATGCCCTGAATTTAGACTTTCTTCTTGTTGCTGTAATTGAGCCAAAGTCTGCTCAATCACACCGCTCACGTCACTAATCTCAAGCAGAGCTTGCGATCCTGATGCACCACGCAATGTATGGAATGCTCTGACCAATTCATCAGTGATATCAATGGGTTGATTGTCATGCTGCTGATGCTTATCAATAAACTGCTTGATCATTTGCAGATGTTCGCTGGCTTCTTCAACAAAAATATCATTAAAAATGCGTTGCTCATTACCCATTGCTGACCATTGAGCATTGACGGTATCAGCAGAAAACTGCTGATTAATGTCATGAATTGCAGACAGGGCTTGTGAGCCATCTAAACCATCTTGGTGATTTTTATTAACTTGATTAGCTTGATTAACTTGAGTATGAACAAGCTCATCTTGGGTTGCTGTGTCTTGGACGGCTGTGTCTTGAATAACAGTATTTTGGATAACAGCATCTTGGACAATTGAGTCTTGATGTCCTGTGTCTGCCTCTTCTTGTTTTGTGTCTGAATGATGCTGTTTATCGCTGATGGCAAGATAATCAAATTCTTCGCCATGTTTTTTGCTATAGGCATGGGCGGTGGCTGCCCATAATGACATTTGTTTAGGGTAGCTGTCATCACCTTGTTCAAAAGCTTTGATGATGACTGGATAATGATTGAGCACATCACTGATCAGCTGTATCATGCCACGGTCTGGGGCGATGCTGTGGTCCAACACTCGGTTGAGCATGTTTTCAACATGCCACGCCAACTCGCCTGAGTGGTTTGCCCCCACCATGCGTCCAGAACCTTTTAAGGTATGGAATCCTCGTCTGACTTCTGTCAATGCTTTTAGGTTACTTGTGTCTGCCGCCCATGATTCAAATTCAGGGACAATGGTGTCTAATACCTCATAAGCTTCTTCAATGAAAATGTCTTTGATGTCAGCATCGGTGCCATCGTCATCAGCAGGCAGATTCATGTTGGTTAAAAACGCTTCAATCACCGCAGGTAAGCCAGCGTTAGGCTGATTTTCGCCATTGATTGTACCGCTGCTCACGTCAGCCATGACTGGCACATCGGTATCATGAATCGCATCAGCATCATCAATCACATCAACTGGCTGTTGTGTGCTTGGCTCAGTTTGAACGTCTTTTGTTGTCTCTTGTCTGACTGTCCCTTGTCTGACCAATCCTGTGTTGATGGGCTGTTGTGCTAAGAGATTGTGAGCTTTAACAACCGTCACCGCAGGGTCGATGGATGGCGGTTGACTTTGAGCAAAATTCTCAACCAAAATTGGTAATTGTGCTTGAGTTTCAGCCATGAATTCAACCAATTCATTGCTCACAGGCAAGGTTTTATCCAATACCCGATTGAGCATGTTCTCAACACCCCATGCCATCTCCCCAACATTGTAAGCCCCCACCATGCGTCCAGAGCCTTTTAAGGTATGAAAACCACGGCGAATCTCTTTTAACGTCTCTAAATCTGTGGGGTCTTGTTGCCAACGAGGTAACAGCTCTTCCATACTCTCTAGCACTTCGCCTGCTTCTTCAACAAAGATTTCTCTAAACTCTTCGTCCATGTCAAAGTCATCTGGCTTAAGCGTGTCTTGAGCTTTGATAAATTCAGCCGTCAGCTGCCAACCTGATGCAGAAACGCCAGCGTCATCAGAGGACAAAACAGGCTCACTCATAAACACATCGTCATCTGTCAGATTGACATTATCATCATCAGCATTCGCACCAGAATCAGCGTCATTAGCATCATTGCCAGCATCAACGCTCATATTAACGCCATCTGTGGGTTGATTCACACCGTCTGATTGGATTTCACCACTGTCATCATAGCGTACTTGTGCAGGTTGGGCGATTTTGTCTGGATTTTCAACATGAATGTTATTAGGCTCTGCCAATTGTTGTTGTAACAATGCCAAAGACCGTTGAATTTTTTGTTCTGTTTTTTGTAACCGCACATCATCAAAAATCTGCCCCGCCAAATAATCCAAAAACAGCTCAAATTCAGCGATGCTTTCGGCAACCGCATCACGCAACTGCCAATCCAGCTGTTGTAGATTACTTTGACGTAACGCTTCAAACAACTGCCCCAACTGATTGACTGTGGCGGATACGTCATTGAGTGCCAACGCACTTAAATTTTGTTCAATGTCTGTTAATTGCTCAGCTTTTGGCAGCTCACGGCTGTCTTGATGACGCAAGTAAGATTTAAAGTCTTTTTTAACCGTCTCAATGTCAATGCGTACTTGTCGTAAGGCTTGGCGTTCGTCCACATTCTCAGATGACAGGCTTTGCCCGTGCATCGCTTGATGGTCATGATGATAAGGGCTACTGTAAGCACTTTCACCGATTTTTTCTTCAATGGTTTGTTGGGTATTAAAGATTGCCCCATAAAGCTCTTGCATTTGTCGCTCAATTTGCCATTGCAAATTGCCCAGCATGTCAGGTTCAGCAGTAACCATTTGCAAGTCTTGTAACACTTGGTCAATATAATTGACATACAGTATCCAACCACGATGGCTGAGCTGTTTTTTAATGCTTTGCATCTCTGTTAGCACAGTCTCAGGGGCATCTAACGAAAAAATCAACGACTCTAAACGCTGTAAAATGTCCTTAAACAGCTGTTGTTCATCTGTCATCACCCCTTGCAAACCATTAATTAATTTGTCGGTTTGTTCAGATTTATGGGGCAAAATATTTAGCTGAATGAACAGTTGTGCCAACAGCTTATTGACTTTAAGCTGAACGTCAGCTGGCATCTGCTCTGTTAACGTGAGTGTCTCTTCAACCAAACCATCAAACTGCGACAACACATGAACATATTGCCGTGGCTTGGGCAACGAATTGTGTGCCAAATCATTAAACCACACTTGCCCCAAATACCAAGCTTTGGCAAGGCTGATAAGCTGAGCTGACCGCCACAAATAGTGACTAAATTTATCCAGTTGTTTAAGGGCTTGGCTGTCATTGCTATTGGCTTTCAATAACGCATTGAGCTGATGCCGCCATGCCAAATGTAGCTGTTGTTGCTGTGTTTCATTCAATTGAATTAATTGATAATTTTCTGGTAAATGAATGAAAGACAACAAATCTTGCTGATGGTTGGCATCACTGGCATCATCTTCGCTCATGACACCCATTGCATCATCAACTTGGGCATCTGGCTGATGAGGGTGAGTTGATTCACGCTCGTCATGGGCAAACGGCACCAACTGCTGAAACTGCTCGGGCAGTCGTTCATATAAATACTCACAACTTTGGGCAAGTAACGATGGCTGGTAAGTCCCCACCGTGATGCGTTGCTTAAGCTGATGATGCAAACTTGAGTGGGTAACTTTTAACAACTGCACCAGCAGTATCATCGATTCATCTGCCACATCATCTTGAGACAAATATCGGCTGGTTGCTGACAACACCGATGCGACATGAGCAAATTGAGGCAAATTCGCCACCGATAATGCCCCATATAATTGCCAATATTGCTTGGCAATCTGTTGCCATGATTCTGGAGCAAGCTTTCCATTGTCTTTTTCACCATTCGCAACCGATGTCTGAATAGATGCCAATTCGGCATTTAATACTGGCAATAGCCAGTCTAAAGACAATAGATTTGAATTTGTAATGGTCATATTAGCTCCTAGTGGCTTTTGGCTTTCTTGTCGCTTTATTTAATGTTATCTTAATAAAATTAGCTTAATAAGATTGTCTGAATCGTGCCATCTGAATTCATCAAACGCTCATATTCATACAATGATGTCAATATGGCTTTTATTTATTAAGGCATATCGATTAGGGCATGTCTCTAATTTAGCACAAGCATTAAAAAAATCTGCAAAAATCATGCAACTTTTTAAAAAATGATATTTTTTGTCTTTCTTTATCATCTGTTGTTATCACCCATACAAATAGACACACATTTGCTCAAGACGCATTTGTGTTGGCCACTTTTTGCCAAGCGTTGATGTCTGTCCTTTTCACTCGTTTCATTAAAGGGTGTTGCCATGACATGGCTTCACCGGGGGCCAACAACAAATAGCCACCCACACGGCAGTGCTTGACAAACCGAGCCAACAAGTCCCTTTGGTCAAATTCTCGAAAATAAATCAGCAAATTTTGACAAAAAATCACATCATACATGTCTGCTTGGGCAGTCTTTGCTGGCAAAAATAAATTACTCTGAACGAAGTTCACCATTGCAAATAAATGACTGGAGACTTGCCAAAACTGCTCTGTATCTGCTTTATTTACTTTATGGCTGCTTTTACCGTTGTCTTTATCCTGACCATCTTCACCCTGCTTAGCATCATTATGATGAACATGGCAATGGTATTGCTTGGGTATTTCTATCAGCTGACGCTTGGGATATCGTGCTTGCCTTGCCTGCTCAATCGCCGAAAGACTGACATCTGTACCCAGTATACTCAAATTGGCTAACCAATTCTCAGTATTATCCGTCAGCTTTGACACCTGATTGTGTATCGCCATTGCCAGCGACCACACTTCTTGACCTGTTGAACAACCTGCACACCACACCTTAACTGCGTCCGTTGTTGCATTTGAAGTATTAGAGAATATGCGATTAGAAGACGTGGGCGTTATGGTTGGTGTTGTTATGGTTGGCATCGTGCTTGGTGATGGTCTCAAATCAGACAGTTCAGAATGAGTAAGAATATAAGACAACCGACCGCCAACCACTTGCGTCACAAACTCAATGGAAGGCTTATGACGAAAAAAATGGGTCTGAGCAATCACCACATGGTCAATAAAGCGTTGTTGTAAGCCTTTGTCATTTGGCAAGGACTGCCAAAGTGTTTCTGTGCTTATCGCTGATTGCTTGGCAAACTGCTCAATCGCATGAGTCAACCAAAGCTGTTGAGAAGTTGGTAATATAAAGCCAATTTGTTGCTCAATGTATACCAGCCACTGCTTAGGATTGATAAGTCCACGTTTCATGTTCACCTGATATCCATCAATCCATCATACTGACGTTTTGAGTTATGTCAGCCAAATTTCTTGCGGTTTATGTTTCTTGCGGTTTATTTAAGTATTTACAGTTTGGCAAATCATGCCTTAATAGGTCGGCAACAATAACAGTCAATAGTCAATAACAGAAGGCTACTTTGGCTTTTAATAACTTTGGCTTTTAATAACTTTGGCTTTTAATAACTTTGGCTTTTAATAAGCAGCTGACAACCCCATCAAAACTTATAAATCAACATCAGCGGTAAAAACATCATCTTCAGATAACTTAAAGCCAGATACTGATTCTTGCAAGGCTGCCGCCATCTCATTTAATTGACCAACAGAACGAGCGGTTGCCAACGTACCTGACGAAGTCTGGGCGGTGATGTCTTGAATGACATTCATGGTGCTGGAGATATGGCCTGCCGATGATGCCTGCTGTTGGGCAGCGTTTGAGATGTTTTGAATTAAGTCTGCTAAGTTGTTAGATACGGTCTGCACCTCTTCGAGTGCTTCACCTGCATCTTTGGCTAAGTTTGCCCCACGCACCACCTCGGTGGTGGTAACCTCCATTGACATAACCGCTTCATTGGTATCTGCCTGAATGGTTTTAACCAAAGTTTCAATCTGTTTGGTGGCGTTAGCTGAACGCTCTGCCAATCGCTGAACCTCATCTGCAACCACCGCAAAACCTCGACCTGCTTCCCCTGCCATCGATGCTTGAATGGCGGCATTTAACGCCAAGATGTTGGTTTGCTCAGCAATGTCGTTAATCAAGCTGACAATATCACCAATCTCTTGTGATGATTCACCCAAACGTTTGATGCGTTTAGAAGTCTCTTGAATTTGGTCACGAATGGTGTTCATGCCTTCAATTGAGCGTTGTACAGTGTCTGCACCATTTTGGGCAATGGCAACCGAACGCTGGGCAACCGATGCTGATTCAGTGGCGTTGTTAGACACTTGATCAATCGACACCGCCATCTCATTAATGGCGGCAGACACACCAGCAATTTCTTGAGCTTGATGTTCAGATGCTTCAGCAAGCTCCACCGCTGTCATCTGAGTCTGTTCTGATGATTGAGCAACTTTATCAGCAGTGCTGTTAATTGCCAATACCAACTGTCTAAGTTGGTCAATCGCAAAGTTCACTGAGTCAGCAATCGCCCCTGTGAAGTCTTCTGATACCGTGGCATTAACGGTCAAATCACCTTCCGCTAAGTCACCCAATTCATCAAGCAGACGCAAAATCGCCATCTGGTTGCGTTCGTTTTCTTCTTGAATTTTGCGTGCCCGCTCAGATTCCACCTCAATCTCTTGGCGTTGACGCAGTGTTTCACGCTCCAGCTGTAGCCTTTCTATGACTTGTCGTCCACCGATGGCTTTATTGGCACTAAATGCTGTGCCCAACACCCCAATGGCGGTTGCCACACCAAATCCCATTGCCATGTTCGTTCCCATATCGGCATAAATGGCATACAACACCAATAAAATACTAATGACCGCAACGACGGCAAATATCCATAAAATCGCACTCCATTTATTGCCAGACGTTTTTTTTATGCCTGTGTCAGTGGGAGCTACTGCATTACTCATGGTGATTGTCCTCAATACCTAATGATGTGGTTTGGCATCATAATTTGATGTGATGATGTTTTAATATTGGATTGCACAAAACAATCGAAATGATTGGCTTATCATAAATTCACTAATTCACTTGTCATAAATTGACTGGCTTGTCATCAATTTGTCATAAAACAACGTTAAAACAACGCTAAAACAATGTGTCATAGAATGTGGTGTCATAGAATGTGTCTTGACTTCCTCCCCTCCCTATCGTTCGGGGATTCCTTCTGCAAGACGGTGAAGCCCCACCGCAAGAATGTTCTTACTGGCATTAAATCTGAATCATGCCATGTGCCACACTTTGCACAAGTCCATTCTCTTATTCCAAGACCTGCTCTACCTTTCGGACTACTGGACATATCGCCACAGTGCGAACAGGTTTGGGTAGTGTATTTCTCATTCACGATTTCAAAACGACAACCTGCATGCTTGCATTTGTATTCCAGTTGTCGTTTGAGTTCAAACCAACCTGCGTCATATACGCTTTTGGCTAGTTTGCCTTTTTTACTGTTAAAAAGGACGCCACACTAAACAGCGGTCGATGCGTAAGCATAACTACTTAAGTTGCCTTGTATCCACCCCCTGAAGTGGGTGGTTTTACGGCAACACTGGATAAAATCGTAAGTCATTTAATTCACTGACTTAATTCACCGCCACGGCATCCATAAAGCGATTATCTTGCACCAGCAAGCTTGGCATGAATATCAACCAATCTTGTTCATCTTTATAAAACTTGCCATGATTAAATTTGGCAAATGGTGAATCAATGGGTAAGGCTTCTGCTCGGTACTGACTTTCAACAAATGACTGAATGCCCATCACTCGATCAACCACCAACCCTAAGTAATAAGGCTCTTGGTCAACAACCAGCACTTTTTTTTGATTGAGACGAACTTTATTATCTTGCCCCAAAAATGCAACCATGTCGGTTAAAGGAAGCAATCGCCCCCGCACATTTGCCACCCCAAGCAACCACGGCTTGACAAGTGGCACACTGGTGTACTCTGGAAATGACAGCACTTCGTTAATTTCTCCCATCGGAGCAACAAAACGCTCACCTGCCATCTCAAAGACAATGCCTGTCCACTGTGATTTTTGAATGTTATGACGACCTGACTTTCTGGCTTCTGCCAAATCTGCCAGCCTAAGAAGCTCAATAAACCCTTTAGCAGCCACGCTGTTTTACCTCACTACCGTGCGAATGATGCGTAAAAGCTCGGCTTCTTCCACCGGCTTGGTCAGATATTCTTTTGCTCCTTGGCGTTTACCCCAAACCCGATCGGTTTCTTGATTTTTTGTGCTGACAATGATGACTGGGATATGAGCGGTGGCTGAGTTTTTGGTGATTTTTCGGGTGGCTTGAAAGCCATTCATCTCTGGCATCACCACGTCCATTAAAATGACATCAGGCAGTTGCTCCTGTGCCATTTTTACCCCATCTTCGCCATTGGTGGCTTCCAACATGGTGTAGTTATTCTTGCTCAGTAGCTCACGAAACTTTGCCAACTCAGACGGTGAATCGTCAATAACGAGCACGGTAGTCATGCCTTTCTCCTATATCTGTATCGTTATCTGTGTCGTGATTAACGATAACGTTCAATCGCCCCAAACAACTCATCTTTACTAAATGGCTTGGTTAGGTATTCATCAGAACCGACAATGCGTCCACGGGCTTTATCAAACAAACCATCTTTTGAAGACAGCATGATGACTGGCTTGTTGGCATATTCTGGGTTATTTTTGATTAAGGCACAGGTCTGATAACCGTCTAGGCGTGGCATCATAATGTCTATAAAAATGATGTCTGGGTTATTGTCAACGATTTTTGATAAGGCATCGAACCCATCGACTGCTGTTACCACATCACAACCTGCCTTTTGTAATAAAGTCTCTGCGGTACGGCGAATGGTTTTTGAGTCATCAATAATCATGACTTTTAACCCTTCAAAATTATTATCCATTGTGTTGTCCTATTGTTTAAATAAAGGAGTTGTATAAATCAACCAAATAAAATAGTATCTTACTGTCGATAAAATGCAAGCATTTGCCTATGATATATGACACATGGCGCTTATCATGGCGTCTTATATAACATCTACGTCATATAATAACGTCTAAGCTGACTGTCGAATCCACTGTTGGTTAACAACCACTTAACATCAGCTGACATACTGTACTGTGCAATTTTTAGCATAATTAAGGGATAATTTCCACTTATTTTTATCGATTTGTCAATATTTGTGTCTTGTCTTGGTGTCTTATCTTGCTATTTTATTTTGATATGATAAGAAAGACATTTTTTAAGATGACAGTTTTTAAGATAACAGCCATCTGATTGCTTTTTACTTACGTTTGGCTTTTGCTCAGTTTGGTGGTTGTGCTGGTTATTTTATCATTTTCTATGCTCAAACAGTCTTTTTTTAATCGCCTTTATTTAACTCAGCCAGCAAAATGTTGGCAGGTTCTTGTTATTTTGATGTTAATGGGTTTGAGTGCTTGTGAGCAAGCACCTCACCTTAATCATTTGGCAATCAACGACCATGACAATGATGGACAAGCCAATAGACAGCAGGCAAATAACCATAACCATCATAGCAACCAAAACAACCATCATGTGGTTACGATTACCCCAACTCGGGTCACGCTGGCTGATGAGCATATTCAAAACTTCAAGCCTGAACGTTATCAACCCCATTTGACGCTCTATGGTCGTCTGTTGCCCAAAACTCAACATCTCTTAAAAGCAGAAGCCAACTGGCAAATCAAAGAAGTGTTTGTAAAACCTAACCAATGGGTAAAAAAGGGTGATGTGTTACTGAGCTATCAAATAATCAAACAGCCATCAATCGCACCCCCACCATTGCCCCAATCATTACCTCAATCGCTCATTGATGATAATGATTGGGGCAATATTAACAATAACAGCGTTAACGATGACAGCGTGCCTGATGCCAATCAAACAGACCCAGATGATGAAAGCCCAGACAATGAAAGCTCAGATGACAAAATGACCAATAAAACAACCCATGAAGATAATCATGGGGCAAATGATTATGATGACAACACAGATAACGCTCACGTCTTTGGCGACAATGGCGACAATCATATCACTGGCGAAATCTCTGATGGCGATGCCTTTGCTCTTGAGCAAGACAACAGCCCACCGCCAGAACGGCGAACATTTGCGGTGGGTCATCCACCTCCACAGAAAACACCAGAAATTCAAGCAACCGCCCTAAAACAAATCACCCCATCTGCGGTGGTGTCCGAACTGCTTGCCCCTTATACAGGACAAGTGATGCACAGTTATTTGCCATATATTAACAAGTCCACACCATTAAACCAAGGACAACCGTTGCTCACTTTTAGCGATACTCGAGAGTTTCATTTTATCAGCATATTGCCAGAATACACTCGTTCACAGATTTCGGTTGGGCAGGTGGTCAATTTCTCACCACAAAACACGGTCATGCCCATAAAAATGACAGGGCAAATTGCTAAAATAGACCCAATCAGCAACAAAAGTTTGGCAGTAACCATCACTGTCATTGAAGATGATAAGTCACGCCCCTATTTAAAAGAAGGGCTATGGGTACAAGGTAAAGTGGATTATGGTCAGATTGAAGTTGGTACTTTGGTGGCAAAGTCGGCGGTGATGGGTGCAGATTTGTCCGCATTTTTACAGCCCCATGCCCATGTTGCTGCCCCAATCAAGGCTTATGTGTGGATCATCAACCAAGATTTGACCTTGACTCGCCAGCCTATCATGGTGGTGCGATATGATGCTCAAACTCAGCAATATCTGGTTTCTGGTATTCCGCCAGAAGTGTTAATATGTTTGGCAAATTTGCCAAAAAGTGCCGAAGGTAAAGTGGCAAGGCTTATGCCTTAGCGTTTGTATTGCTAACAGCGATATGCACAAACATGCACAAAGGCAACATCATCAACAGGTGTTTAAATAAATTTACCATTGTGCAAAATAGCCAACGCTCACAGCAAAAAGACAGCTGTCTTGGTAACATTTTAGCTGTTGAGATGTTGCTTCATGTTTGGGCATCATAACCTTTATTGATGGTTTTATTCAATTTCACTTTTTTATTTTTACTTTTTGTTTTTTTACACTTTATTAGGATAACCAAGTATGAGCAAGCATATTTTATTGATTGAAGATGACCCAGATTTGTCTGAGCTTATCGGTGATTATCTGTCAATGAATTACTATGATGTTACCGCCAAAGCCACCGCCACCGAAGGGTTAGAGATGTTAGATGTCAAAGAGCAAGACATTGATTTGTTGGTATTAGACTTGATGTTGCCTGATATGGACGGCATGCAGGTTTGTCAAAAAATTCGCAACAGCAAAAACAATCTTATCAATAAAGTTCCCATCATCATGTTGACCGCCAAAGGTGACACCACTGACCGTGTGTTGGGGTTAGAGATGGGAGCAGATGATTATATTTCTAAGCCTTTTGAACCAAGAGAGTTATTGGCTCGTATTCGTGCGGTGTTGCGTCGTCATGAATTACCCAATAACACTGACAACCAATCAGAGAGCTTAACTTTTGGGCGATTGAGTATTTTTCCTGATAGCCATGAAGTAACCATTGATGAGCAATCAGTACGTCTGACCACCCATCAATTTCAGTTATTACATTATTTTGCCACCCATGCTGGCAAGGTGCTAAGCCGTGAGCAGTTATGGCAAGCCATGCCCAATGATGACAGCTCAGACAACATCGATCGTGCCATTGATGTGCATATTTCTCGCTTGCGTGCGTTGATTGAAGACAACCCACGCCAACCCAAACGCATCATCACCGTGCGTGGTGTGGGTTATCAGTTTGCCACTGATCAAATTTAGGGCATGTTTAATTTCGATGTATTTTAATTCGATGTATTTTAAGTTGTATGGTCTTAATTTGTATGGACAGTTGTTTTGTATGGGTAGTTAGTATTTGTATGGGTAGTTAGTATGGGTAAATGGTTTTAAATGCGTTGGTTTCAATTTCGTTCGGTATTTGCCAAATTATTTGTCAGTGTCCTTGTGGCACTGATATTATTTGCCATTGCCATGTTGTTGTTAAACCAGTCGGTACAAAATAATTCTGCCAGTTTAAGAACTCGAGCGGTCGCCAGTCAGTTAGTGAACCAAGTTGAGCCTTTTTTGCAAAAAGCTCAAGCGTCTGACAGCCCCATCAAAGCTCAAATCATGCTGGCAGTGGTCAAAAAAACTTTTGAAATCTTCGATGATTCACTTGATGCCAAAATTGGCTTGTATTCTGTTGATGGTTATTTGGTGTTTAAGACTGATAACGCCGATTTGCCTGCCAAACTGCCAGAAGAACCTTCTTGGCTGATGAGTAACTTTCCCATTTTGTTTGGGACAGTGTCCCCTATCCAAGCACAAATTACCAGTAGCACAGGCCATACCGTCCTATATGAACCCAGACATCAACCGCATCGCTCAACGTTATCAGCGGTGCTTAACTTATTCACAGGCACATTGTTGTTATTGATGCTGATGGCTGGGGTATTATGGTGGATTGCTCGTTCGATGACGTGGCGAATCAATCAATTAAATCATCAACTTGCCCAGCTTGGTGAAGGAGACTTCACTGCTCGGGTTGGTGTGCATGGCGATGATGAAATCGCAAGCTTGGCAAGGGGCTTTAACCAAGCAGCACAAAAAATTGAAAAGCTGGTCGCTGCCAATAATTTGTTATTGGCACATGCCTCACATGAACTTCGTACGCCCATCACTCGTATCCGCCTACAAGTTGAGATGATGGACATGCTGGCACAAGAGCTAAGCGAAGATAAAAAGCTTAAATTTGATAAGCGAGCTGCTGCCATTAACCGAGACTTGTCTGGTTTAAATCAATTGGTTGAAAGTATTTTATTGGTCAGCCGTCTAGATGCAGGGCATGCCTTACAACAGGTTGAACGATTAGACCTATACACCCTTGTACAACAAGAATCACAACACTACCCTAAATCTCATCTTTATGGTGAATCAATCATCATTGACGGACAACCACAACTACTGACTCACCTAATACGCAATCTACTGAATAATGCCATGATACATGGCATACCGCCTGTGCAAGTGTATGTGTATGGCGTGGAAAACATGCAACAAGTTGAGTTTATCCCCACTCGCTTGGCTGTTGATACATTGACTGTTGATACATTAGGGGCTGATAAACAAGACACTGATGTCGATGTCATTCATACCGATTTGGCTCACACCAATATCAACCACCCCGTTCTGACAACTCAACATTCAAACCAATACGACAATCTTAATCATCTTGACAGCCCACACAATCTTAACAACCACCATACTCTTGATAAGGAACATGATAAGCATTCCCCAAAAGCACACCCAAACAAAAACCATAAAAAATCCGCCCGTATCGCCATGAGTGATACGGCTCAAAAAGCCCAAGAAACTTTGGCAAAAATGCGACAAAAGCCCCTACCCACTGTCGTCTATCGCCATGCTGTGTTGGCAGTCATCGACCAAGGTTTAGGCGTGCCAATCGACAAACGTGAAGACATCTTTAGTCCCTTTGTCCGTCTAAAACAAGAAAAAAAAGGCTCTGGGCTAGGACTGTCTTTGGTGGCACAAATTGTTGAAGCTCATCGAGGTCATATCATTACCGACACTTGGCAAGGACATACCCGCTTTTTGGTGGTACTGCCAATCAAATCTAAATAAATCGCAACTTGATGCACGACGCACTTTGATGTGGACATGCAACTCATTAATGCAAATTATTTATGCTGATTATGCAAAATCTTCATAAGCTTTTATCTGTTAAACAGATGCAGGCATATGCCAGCTATGATATATTACATCGTCTTTTTAACCACCCAGTTTTCACCCACTTTTTGCCCATTTTTTAGCCATTTTTTATTACCCATCAGTCAACCAAAGTCAGTTGCCCATATCATGATAGTTTTAGAACAAGTCAGTAAAAAATTCCAAAGTCAAAAAGATGGCAAATCGCATTGGTTCACAGCGGTTGAACCACTGTCATTACACATTAAGCAAGGAGAGATTTTTGGTTTAATGGGTTACTCAGGAGCTGGCAAATCCACCCTATTGCGACTGATGAATCTACTGGAAAAGCCTGATTCTGGCAACGTCATCATTGATGGCCAAGTATTGACCAATCTGTCCGCCAATCAACTACGCAAAGCCCGTCATCATATTGGTATGATATTTCAACAGTTTAACCTAATGGCAAATCGCACCGTCTATGACAACGTTGCTTTTAATTTACAAGTTTCAAGCTATCCAAAAGCACAACGTCATCAGCGTATCATGCAATGCCTTGATATCGTTGAGCTTAGCGACAGGGCGAGCCATTACCCTGCCCAACTGTCAGGTGGACAAAAACAGCGGGTTGGCATCGCTCGTGCCATTGCCCCAAACCCCAAAGTCTTGCTTGCTGATGAGCCAACCAGTGCTTTAGACCCTGCCACCACACGCAGTTTGCTTGCGGTACTTAAAGACATTAACGAACAGCTGGGTGTAACCATTGTCATTGTTACCCATGAAATGAGCGTGTTGCGTCGACTCTGTCATCGAACAGCATTGTTAGATAAAGGGCATCTATTAGAAGTTGCTGACATTCGTGATGGCGAAATTCATGCCACCACCCCAGTGGGTCAAAGTCTGGTGCTGGTGCAGGAGGATTGACATGGCTGCCATGGATTTAAATGAAGCGGTTAATAAACTTTGGACACTAAAGCCAGAGATTTGGCGAGCAACCATTGACACTTTTATCATGTTGGGCATTTCTACCACCGTTGCGATTTTAATTGGTGGCGTATTTGGGGTGTTTTTGTTTTTGAGCAGTGATCGTCAACTGTTGCAAAATAAGCCATTATATGCTGTGTTGGGTGGTTTTACCAACTTTATGCGGGCATTTCCGTTTGTGATTTTGATGATTGCCATGAGTCCATTTACCAAAACTTTGATTGGCACAAGCATCGGCCCGATTGCTGCGTCACTGGTACTTGCCATTGCAGGGTCATTTTATTTTGCTCGTTTGGTGGAGCAAAATTTACGTGAAGTTCCCCGTGGTATCATCGAAGCGACTGAATCCATGGGAGCCAACCCTTTGACCATCATCAAGGTGC
Source organism: Lwoffella lincolnii (assembly GCF_037201985.1). Lineage (NCBI taxonomy): Bacteria > Pseudomonadati > Pseudomonadota > Gammaproteobacteria > Moraxellales > Moraxellaceae > Lwoffella > Lwoffella lincolnii. Next base: position 1,659,904 of record NZ_CP147511.1, read on the forward strand.
TGTTGACCGAAGCTCGTTCTGGATTGGTGCTGTCAATAACCATTTTGTGCATCAGTCTGTTGTCCTATTCAGCAGCAGCAGGTATGATTGGTGGTGGCGGTTTGGGTGACTTAGCAATTCGCTATGGTTATTATCGTTATCAGACCGAAGTCATGGTATTTATCGTCATTGCCTTATCGGTCATGGTGATTGGCATTCAAGGATTTGGTAATTGGTTGGCAAGTAAATTAGACAAACGCTAACTGGCTTATGAAGCATTTTTTTATGAAGAATTTTATTCAACATCAGCCAAATATTTTTCACGGATATATCTCATTAATTGCGGTATATTACCTCGTTCATGTTTAATCATTTTAATTTTAAACCATTTAATTCAGGACACTCATATGACATCATTTGACCTTTATTCCATCAATAAACGCATCTGTTCAGCGGCTGCCATTGCTGGTTTGTCTGGTTTGGTACTTGTTGGCTGTAACAACAACGCTGGCACAAACAGTGCTGACACAACAGACACCGCTGCCACAGACAGCACAACCAGTAGCGATGCCACCACCTCTGCTGATGCCCCCAAAGACAAATCCACCATTGTGATTGGCACAACCGAAGGGGATTTTGCCGACATGGTGCGTAATCAAGTCCAAGCTGACTTAGAATCTCAAGGTTATGAAGTCAAGCTTGTGACCTTTACCGACTATGTGCGTCCTAACTTGGCATTGGCAGAAGGCGACTTGGACATCAACGTCTTTCAACATAAGCCATACTTAGACACCTTTAAAAAAGAAAACAATCTGGATTTGGTGGAAGTCTTCCAAGTCCCAACCGCACCGCTTGGCATCTATTCTGGCAAAAAAACTGCCTTAACCGACGCTTTTGACGGTATGAAAGTCTCTGCTCCTAATGACCCAAGTAACTTCGCTCGTGCGTTGGTGATGATGAATGATTTGGGTTGGATTACTCTAAAAGATGGCATTGACCCACTCACCGCCTCAAAAGCTGACATCGCCAGCAACCCGATGAATATTGACATCGTTGAGTTGGAAGCGGCTCAGTTGCCAAGAGCTCGTGAAGAAGTTGATTTTGCAGTCATTAACGGCAACTACGCCACCGACGCTGGCATCAAGTTGACCGATGCCTTATATCAAGAAAAAAGCTTTGCTTATGTTAACTGGTCAGCAGTGAAAACAGCAGACAAAGATGCCAAATGGGTACAGGACGTGACTAATGCCTACAACTCAGACAGCTTTAAGCAATATACTCACAGCACTTTCCCCGGTTACAAATACCCTGCCATTTGGGGTGAGCAACCACAGGCTGACACAGCAACTGCCCAAGCGGCTCCAGAGACACAATAAGCCCTTAAGCAAAATAACAAAAAGCAAAACCAACCCACTTTTTTTAGTAAACCCTTTTTTGTTGGTAAAATAATCGCTTTTATCCTCCGTTGCCGTAAACCTGCGCCTTCAGGCGGTGGATATAAGGCAATTGTTAAATGCGATAAGTTTTACTATACTCATCTCACTATATTCAATGTCTTACATTCCACAGTTAAGTTAAGACTAAATTGCGAGTACGCAGTAACTTAACTGGTAAGACGTTTCCAAACACACACTTAAGCTAATTCGTGTCTATGACAATCCTAACGGTAGGATTAGCTTAAAATAAAAACCTAAGATGTACGGTGTGTCGTACGGGCGGTTGCCACTATCTTAGGCTTGCGGTCGGGCTTGACCGTCTTGCAGAAGGAATCCCCGAACGATAGGGAGGGGAGGAAGTCAATGACCATTGACCAGTTGCGTCAATGGTCTTTTTTGTCAATGGTGTTTTTACAGTGGCAGCAAATTAATGGCAGCAAATTTGGGTATCATGGATTATCTTGAGTATAATAATGGTTTATGACATTCATTTTTTAGACGACATTCTTTAGATGATTTTTTTACCGATAACATTAGGACACATCATGAAAACCATGAAAACCCATCACAACCCCAAAAATGACCAACTGTTTTTACAAGCCAAAAAACACATTCCTGGTGGGGTTAATTCACCCGTCAGAGCCTTTGCTGGTGTGGGTGGTACACCCATTTTTATTCAACGAGCAGAGGGTAGTAAGCTTTTTGATACCGAAAATAATGCGTACATTGATTATGTGGGGTCATGGGGACCGATGATTTTAGGTCATGCCTATCCACCCATCATTGAAGCGGTGCAACAAGCAGCAGCAGATGGTTTAAGCTTTGGCGCACCAACCCCTTTTGAGACCACCATTGCTGATAAAATTTGTGAGCTTATCCCCAGTGTGGAGTTAGTACGAATGACCAACTCAGGCACAGAAGCCACCATGAGTGCCATTCGTTTGGCTCGTGGTTATACAGGACGGGATAAAATCGTCAAGTTTGAAGGGTGTTATCATGGACACAGTGATGGCCTGCTTGTGAAAGCAGGCTCTGGCATGCTTGATATTGGTGAACCAACTTCTAAAGGCGTGCCAAGCGATTTTGCCAAACACACCATCACCCTGCCCTACAATGACATTGATGCTTTGCACGCTTGTTTTAACAAGTTTGCCAATGAGCAGGGCAGTGAGCTGGCATGTGTGATTGTTGAGCCCATCGCTGGTAACATGAACATGGTCATTCCCAGTCAAGATTTTCATGATACTTTACGTCAACTGTGTGATGAGCATGGCGTGGTGTTAATATTTGATGAAGTGATGACAGGTTTTCGAGTTGGACTTGGTGGGGCTCAAACACATTTTGGCATCACCCCAGACTTAACCTGCTTTGGCAAAATCATTGGGGCAGGTTTGCCTGTGGGGGCATTTGGTGGCAAGCGGGCAATCATGGAATGCGTTGCCCCACTGGGCGGGGTTTATCAAGCTGGCACGTTATCAGGTAACCCATTGGCAATGCGAGCAGGGATTGCCATGTTTGATTCATTGACCAAAGACGGCTTTTATCAACAACTGGCAGATAAAGTAGATTATTTATTAAACGGCATTCACCAAGTGGCAGATAAACACGGCATTGCCATTCGCTCCAATCGTTTAGGGGGCATGTTTGGATTATTTTTTACCGACAACAACATTCCACAAAACTTTGATGACGTCAGTAAAACCGATAACCAAGCCTTTGCCCAATTTTTCCACGGCATGCTGGATAATGGCATCTATCTTGCCCCATCAGCATTTGAAGCAGCATTTATGTCATCAGCACACAGCATGCAAGATTTAGATGCCACCATTTTAGCAGCGGATAAGGTGTTTGCTAATATGAAATCTGCATAAAATAAACATAAATGAAATAAACATAAATGGCTTAAGGCGTGTTTTTATTGCAAAAAACACGCCATCATCAACATAACAAATTTAACAAACCAAATTTAACAAACAACGACGGTTGTTGGTTAAGCGGTTTCTACGTTTCTACCCCTGCAAACAACTCATTTAACGCTTCGCTCATCGTTGGGTGAGTGAAAATATAATCCCTAACCTCTTGATAAGTCAGACCCTGACGAATTGCCAAATCCATAAAGTTAATCAACTCATGGGCATTGTCACATAACAACTGCACACCCAGTATTTTATCAGTTTTGGCATCAATCACCGCCTTTAATAGTCCATCGGTTTGCTCTAAGATTTTGGCTTTGGGAATGTTGACCGCTTCTAAAACAGCCGTCTTAACGGCGTGCCCTTGCTCCTTGGCAACTTGCTCGGTCATACCAACATTGGCAAGCGGTGGATTGGTAAACACCGCATAGGCAAAAGTGCGTCCTTTTGTGGTGTGTGTGCCATCACCCAACACTTGACTTTTGACCACCCGATAATCGTCCAAGGAAATATAGGTAAACTGTGGACTGCCTGCCACATCACCCATCGCATAGATATGTGGCACGCTGGTTTGTAGCCTATCATTAACGGCAATGTTACCTTTATCGGTCAATGTGACGCCTGCTTTATCAAGGTTTAACCCTTGCGTATTTGCCCGACGACCTGTTGCCACCAAAATCGCATCTGCCATCAATTCCCCATCTTCGGTTACAACCACCGCATGATTGTTGGCATCATTAACCTGCTTAATTTGTTGCTTGGTTTTGACAGTGATGTGTTTGTTTGCCATAATGCCCAACAAATTTTGGCGAATGTCAGCATCTTCTTTTGGTAAAAAAGTATCGGCAGTTTCTAAAATCGTGACCACACTGCCAAACCCAGCAAAGATAAAGGCAAATTCCAACCCAATATATCCCCCACCAATGATGACCAACTGTTTTGGCAATTGAGTTAACTGCATGATGCTGGTGCTGTCATGGGCAAATTTGCTGTCTTTTAGCCCATCAATGGGTGGTTGCCAATTATACGCTCCTGTATTGATATGAATGTGGTCAGCGGTGATTGTTAGAGTGTCATCAGCTGTCATCACCTGCACGGTCTTATCATCAATAAAACTGGCTTCACCTGTGATGACCGTGGCGTTATCTAATTCATTGACTTTATCAAAATTGGCTTGATTGAGCTTAGCAATCAGTTGATTTTTACGGGCAATGGCATCGCTTAATGACACATCACGCTCATGTGATAAAAATGCCAATTTTTTTGATGGAATACACCCAATATTAATGCAAGTACCCCCATACATATCGGCAGATTTTTCTACCAAGATGACCTCTTTACCTGCTTTAGCAAGGGTTTGAGCCAAAGTTTTCCCTGCTTTACCAAAACCGATGATGAGATGCTCAGTGTGGCGGATATTGTGAGAATGTGTCATAACTTACCCTTAAAAAAGCCCTAAAAAAATGAAAATAAACCAAAATGGCTGTTAAACCAAACTAACTCAGTTAAATAAACGAACAAGTTAAACAGGCGAGCTGAAATTAAACAACCTAAAAAACCGAACTTAAGTTAAAACCAAACCTAAGCCAAGACTTTAGATTTTACCCAAATTGAGCATTATTATCTAGCCAAATAATAATCCAATCACCTTTTATCAACCAATTATTAAGGTTGTTTCAAACACTGTTACATAAACAACACAAGCCAATAACGCATCATGCCTGTTTTAAAAATGATTGGTTGTTATAATCAAAGCATAAGTGAATTTTTTGTTGTTTTTAAGTGGCTTTTTTAAATGTTTAAATGACATGGCTTAGTTTTAAATGACATGGCTTAGTTTAGCAACATGGTCTAGTTTAGCAATGTTGCCTGCTTAAAAATACTGCCCACTTAAATCAATCATTTGGCTTAGATTTGGTTAAATTTTAAATTTAAGTTAAGAGCTTCAATAAAAATTTACTTATTTGTTTATCACACATTAATATAAGGATAACATGATGACCACACAAAACAATCAACAAAATAAGCAAAATAACGGCAAAGTTGCCATCGTAACAGGGTCTGCCGCAGGTTTGGGCAATGCCATCGCCACTCGTTTGGCAAAAGATGGTTTTAAAGTGGTGTTGCATGACATCAGCGAAGACAATTTAAAAACGGCCAAAGATGAATTTGACAAAGCAGGCTATGAGAGCATCAGCGTTGTTGGTGATGCCTCTAAAAAAGCCGACCAAATCCGCTTGGTCGATGAAGCGGTTAAGGCATTTGGACAGATAGATGTGTTTGTCAATAACGCAGGGGTTGAGTCGGTTGAGCCATTTTTGGCAATTGAAGAAAAAGAGATTGACCGTGTGCTTGGAGTGAACATTAAAGGCGTGATTTTTGGTACACAAGCGGCGGCTGAGCAGATGAAAAAACAAGACGGCATCGGCAAAATCATCAATGCGTGCAGCATTGCAGGACATGAATCTTATGAGATGCTAAGCTTATACAGTGCCACCAAGCATGCGGTGCGTTCGTTCACCCATTCTACCGCCAAAGAGCTTGCCGAGCATAATATCCGTGTCAATGCTTATTGCCCAGGGGTTGCTGACACGCCGATGTGGGAGCGTATTGATGCTGCTTTTGTTGAGCATAAAGGCTATGAACCAAAACAAGCATGGAAAGAGTTTACCCAAGGCATCTTGGTTGGTCGCCCACAACAGCCAGAAGATGTTGCCAACTTGGTGTCATTTTTAGCGTCCAAAGATGCCGATTACATCACAGGTCAAACCATACTGACCGATGGTGGCATGGTGTTTAGATAATGGTATTTAGATAATGGTATTTAGATAATGGTGTTTAGATAATGGTGTTTAGATAATGGTGTTTAGATAATTGACAATGTGATGACTGACATAATAACATTGGCGACATTGAAAACAACATTAAAATTGAAAGCAACATTAAAAAAAGCATTGGGAGAGTTGCCCAATGCTTTTTGTGGATAATAAGAAAGTCATTAAAAATATTTTAATTAAACCCAGAGAGATGATTTATGACAGTACACTCAGTGAAACACTCAGTTAAAAAAACCAAGCGGTTTGCTTTGCCCATGGTGATGTCGTTGACTGCCATGATGGCATTGACCGCTTGTGGCAACCACCTGACCTCACAACCCAGCTCTGCTAAAACCATACCCACCCAAACCATGGAGCATCACGCCATGAACACAACACACACCACCAAAACCATCGCCAGCCGTTATGATTTTAATGACACCGTCAGTCGCTTGCAGTCTGCTTTTAAAGATAAAAACATGACCATCTTTGCCACCATTGACCACCAGCACGCTGCCCAACAAGTGGATTTGGACATGCAGCCTGCCAAAGTCATCGTTTTTGGCACACCAAAAGCAGGCACGCCATTGATGAAAAAAGACCCTCATTTTGCGTTAAAATTACCCCTTAAAGTGCTGGTTACCGAAACAGATGGTCAGGTTTTGGTCAGCTTTGAAGACACGCACGCACTGATAGCAGGCAGTCAGATTGACTTTGATGATGTCAAAGACACGCTTGCCAATGCTGAAAAATTGATTGAAAAAACCGTAACCCAATAGTGATGTTTTAATAACTTTTAGTTTTAATAGCTTTTAATTTTAATAACTTCACAATCAATCCATTTCATCAGGAGACGATGATGAAACACGCCGTTTTATTGGCATTATCCGTGGCAACTTTTGGCTTAAGTGCCTGCTCATTCAATGCCACTGCCCAAAATCTAACCACAACAACCGCCATAAGCCAACCTCCTGCCAAAGCCTTGGGTGTGTGGATTGATGTTCGTAGTGCCAAAGAGTATGCCGATGGGCATTTACAAGGGGCATTAAACATCACGCCTGACCAAATCGCAAACCGTATTGAAGCCATTGAGCCGAATAAAAACGCCCCCATCAATTTGTACTGTCGTTCTGGTCGCCGTGCTGAGGTGGCTCGCAAGACACTCTTAGAAATGGGCTATACCAATGTGGTTAACCATGGCGGTTATCAAGACTTGTATGATAAAGGTTATCGTTGATGGTTGGTAATTTATCTGCCACCATGTTGACAAATGCGTCTTTAAACGCTTCTTTAGATGACAATGAACTGATGGCAGCCATTGACATCGGTTCAAACAGCTTTCATTTGGCGATTGCTCGTCTTGACCACGGTGAAGTTCGCAAAGTCGCATCTATGTCCGAAAAAGTCCAACTGGCAGCAGGATTAGATGATAAAAACCGTTTAAGCGATGTCGCCATGCAACGAGGGTTGGATTGTTTGAGTCGTTTTGTCGGTCGATTAGAATCGGTGTCCCCTGAGCGATTGCGTATCGTGGCAACCAATGCCTTACGCCAAGCCAAAAATGCCAACGAATTCGTCAAACAGGCCAATCAAATTTTGCCCAAACCCATCGAAATCATCGCAGGACGAGAAGAAGCTCGATTGATTTATTTGGGGGTATCACACACCAATGCCAGTAGTGTCCAGCGGTTGGTCATCGATATTGGGGGTGGCTCGACAGAGTTCATCATTGGACAAGCGTTTGAGCCAATATTAACCGAAAGCCTACAGATGGGCTGTGTGGCGTTCACCAAAGGCTACTTTGATGACGGTGGCATCACGGATAAAGCATTTGACAAAGCCATCGCCGCTGCTCGCAAAGAAATTTTGGCAATCAGCAGTCGTTATCAAGAGGTGGGCTGGAACAGTGTGATTGGCTCTAGCGGTACAATTAAAGCTGTCCGTAACGTATTGGTAGAACAAGGTTGGGCAGATAAACAAGAACGCATTACCTATGATGGTGTGGAAAAATTACAAAAACTGCTGGTTAAAATCGGTAATGTTAACCACATTGAGCTAGAAGGGGTCAAAGAACATCGTAAAGCGGTGTTTCCTGCTGGGGTGGCGGTGTTGATTGCGGTCATACGTGTGTTGGGAATTGAGACCATGACTTACTCAGACGGGGCATTGCGTGAAGGCGTGATGTATGACATGCTTGGTCGCTTCGCCAGTGAAGATGTGCGAGATCGCAGTGTACAGGCATTGATACAACGATATTCGGTGGATAAACGCCAAGCCAAACGGGTGGTACGGACGTGTCAGCAATTATTTGAAGCGGTCAAAAAGCCACTAAACCTACAAGTTGAAGATGGTGATTTATTACGTCGAGCGGCATTTTTGCATGAAATCGGCTTGGCGATTAGCCACAGTGGTTATCATCGCCACAGTGCCTATTTGCTTGAGCATTCTGATGTGCCTGGGTTTTCACAGGTTGATCAGCTAAAAATGGCACAACTGGTTGGCAATCACCGCCGTAAACTCAAATCTGATGCTCTAGAACAAGCATTGAATGTGGGTGGCGTTAATCTGGTGCATCTGGTGTTGCTGTTGCGATTGGCGGTTTTGGTTAATCACAGTCGCAGTAACCAACCCTTACCCTTTCACCTAACTGCCTTATCAAACACACATTGGCAAGTGGAGGCAAACCATCATAGCGATGATATGCCCCTACTGAAAAGTGATTTGGAAGAAGAGCAAGAGCAATTTAGTAAATGGAACAGACAGCTTAGCGTCAACAATAACAATGAGTGATGGATACGGTTTTGTTGACCATATTGCGGTATGATTGGATTGCGGTATGATTGGCTGGGTTGATGGTGTCTTTTTTGGGGAGTTGGTTGAAGACATGCTTGCTATTATTCATAGCTTAGTAGCCGATTGTATGGACTTAGAAAATACAAAAAGCAAATCAAACAGATGATTAAAGAAAATCCATGATATTAGGACACACAATAGAACTTGCCCCCAATAACAAACAAGCCACCTACTTTAAAAAGGCTTGCGGTGTCGCACGTCTTGCCTATAACTGGGCATTGAGCGAATGGCAAAAACAATACCAAGCGGATAAAAATTATCGTGATGAATGTCAAGCAAACGGCATAGAAACTGACAAAACCAAACTGAACAGCCCAAATCAATTTAAACTTAGAAAACAACTTAACAGCATAAAAAAGCAACAATTTCCCTTTATGGCAAAAGTAACCAAATGCAGTCCACAAGAAGCCATAATTCAACTGGGCAAAGCCTTTGACAACTTTTTTAAAGGGCGAGCCAAATATCCGCAGTTTAGGAAAAAAGGCATAAACGACAAATTTAGCTTAACCAACGACCAATTTAAATTGATTGGCAAAAAGATAAAAATTCCTAATTTAGGTTGGGTAAAGCTCAAAGAAAATTTGCGTTTTAATGGAAAAATTTTAAACGCCACCATTTTTAAAAAAGGCAGTAAATGGTTTGTATCGGTTGGTGTGGAAATTGACAATCCACCAAAATTAAATGCCAAAACACACAAAAGTGTTGGCATTGATTTAGGGATTACCGATTTAGCCACGTTATCAGACGGCACAAAAATTGGGGCACCCAAACCTTTAAAAACAAACCTTAAAAAATTACAACAACTAAGTAAATCGCTTAGCCGTAAACAAAAAGGCAGTAACAACCGTGAAAAAGCGAAAACCAAGCTCTCACGGCTGCATTATAAAATCAGCTGCATTAGAAAAGACTTTTTACACAAATTAACAACCAACTTAGTAAAACAATTTGATGTGATTTGCCTTGAAAACCTTAACGTTAAAGGCATGATTAAAAACCACAAATTAAGCTGTGCTGTTAGCGATTTGGGTTTTTATGAATTTAAGCGGCAACTCATCTACAAAGCCAACATTCATCACAAAACTGTTAAAGAAGTGGACAGATTTTATCCAAGCAGTAAAACCTGTTCATCTTGTGGTTTTGTGATGGCTAAAGAAAACTTGACGTTGGCAACACGTCTATGGACTTGCCCAAATTGTAAAGCAAGTCATGACCGTGATGTGAATGCAAGTTTAAACATTTTAAACAAGGCGGATAAAGTCCTAACTTTATCTTAATATAAACAAGCGGTAGGTTCTACCGTGTTAGTCTATGGAGTTGATGTAAGTCCAAGTTCAAATGAATAAGGCAAACAACGTTGAAGTAGAAATTAAACGCTAAATTTGCTTTTGGGTAGGTTTAGATGGGTTTTAAGGAACAGCTTGATTTAGCGATTGGTTTACACTTATTATTAGTTTACACTTGTATCTTTTTTATACCCTTAGTACTCCATTTTTAAATGCCCATCTTTGAATAAAACCATCTTTGAATAAAAAGTGACCAAATATGACCAGCCAAATTCCCAACACTCAAACTTATGATACCAATACCAAATCCCCCAACAGCATTGATAATGCCCTTAACAGCGACACATGGCAACGGGTACTGCTTGCTCGCCACCCCAAACGTCCATTATTTATGGATTATGCCAATCAGTTGTTTAGCGAATTTGATATCTTACATGGTGATAGGGTCTATGGTGATGATAAGGCGGTGATTGGTGGTTTGGCACGTTTGGCTGGTAAGCCTGTCATGCTCATCGGGCAACACCGTGGACGCAGTACCAGAGAACGCATTGCCCACAACTTTGGTATGGCCAATCCTGAAGGCTATCGTAAGGCGGTGCGTCTTGCCAAAATGGCAGAACGGTTTGGTTTGCCTGTCTTGACCTTTATCGACACGCAAGGAGCATACCCCGGAGTAGAAGCCGAAGAGAGAGGACAGGCCATCGCCATTGCCGAAAGCATTGCAGTATTTAGCAGTTTAAAAACACCCATCATCGTTACCATCATCGGTGAAGGTGGCTCAGGTGGGGCGTTGGCGATTGGCATGGGTGATAAAATCAACATGTTACAAAATAGCATCTACTCGGTCATCTCACCAGAAGGGTGTGCGTCCATTTTATGGAAAACAGCTGAAAAAGCCCCAGATGCCAGTTACGCACTCAAATTAGATGCCAAAAGCCTGCATCAGTTAGGGCTTATCGATGTTGTTGTTGATGAAGGTCAAGGAGCCCAGATAGATGACAAGACTGTGATGGTTGGGCTAAAAGCCTTATTACTTGAGCAATTGGCAGAGCTTGAGAGCATGGATACCGATGAGCGTTGTCAATTACGTTATGAGAAATTTTATGCCTTCAACTCTCAATTGGGCTGTTAGCTGAGTTATTCACTTGGTTGGCTCACACCATCTTAAACTTCACACCATCTTAAACATGGAATAATCTTGAACATGGAATAAAGGCAGTCATACATTGCTAAGTCATACAAATGAAACTTTGCTACAGAATGCTTTACTAAAAAGTATGAATCAACTGCATTCGCACTTGGTAGGCAAACGCATTTGGCTGGCATTGAGTGGGGGTCGAGATTCACTGGTGATGGCATCAGTGTGCTTGCAGTTATATGCAAAAGGACATTTACCATTTTGTCCACAGTTTATCCATGTCAATCATGGCATACAGACCGCCAATGATGCTTGGGCGAAGCAAGTTAGCCAATGGGCAAGCGACAATGGCAGTCAATGTGTGGTCATTAAAGCTTATGTGAATGGCACAGATGAACAAACCGCTCGCCATGCTCGCTATGCTGCCATTGCCCAACACATCAACTGCCATGACATCATCATGACCGCTCACCATGCCAATGACCAAAGTGAGACACTGTTGATGCGATTATTTACTGGCACAGGGGTAAAAGGCTTATCTGGCATGACAAGCTGGTCATGCCATGACATACCCATCAACATTAACCACTCAAACCAACACAACCATTCAAACCAACATCAGTTGCCAACAAGCTCAATCAAGCCATTGACCAAGCCCATTTATCTATGGCGACCGTGGCTAAGCATCAGCCGAGATGCCATCAATGAACACGCCCACCGCCATGCCCTACCCTATGTCAATGACCCAACCAACTTGACAGGGACAAATGTCCGTAGCTGGTTACGCCGTGAGTTGTTGCCCATCATTGAACAGCGTTATCCACAGGTCATTGGTAACATCACTCGCTTAAGTAATCTGATGAGCGATGCTGATGCCATCTTACAAGACGTGTACCATAACGATAAAGAGATGATGGTGAATGATTGTTGTGTTTCAGCCACCCAACTGCCATACCCTAACCGATATTTAGCAGTAGACGATTTAACAACACACAGGCTAATAACGCACAGGTTAACAGTGGACAGTCAATTAGAGTTAAAAAAGTTCGGTAAGCTATCAGGTGCTCGCCAACGCTCTTTTTTGTATCATTGGTTGTCTGAAAAAGACACGCTAACGCCCAACAAACAGCGGATAGATGACATCTTGGCATTGGCATATCGTGATGACAATGACCACCAAACCCAACTGCCTTGGCAAGGGGCAACACAACATTATGTGATAAGGCGCTACCGACATACCCTACACCGCCTAGATGCTCGTTGGTTAAATTGGTTACAAACACCAATCAACGACAAAGTATTCAATGAGAAAATGTTTATTTGCGTGTCTGCCACTGACTGTACTCATGTTCATGCTCATACTGTTCATGCTCATACAAAACAAACACACACCATCACGTTACGGAAAAAACCTTTAAATAATAAAGAGACACTCACATGGCAACTTGTTCTGGATTTGACAGCCTTTACCCATCAAAGTGGCTTTACCCATAAAAATATTAACATCATGCAAGGGGATTTTTATCTTTGTGTGCGCCCTTTACATAAAACTGACCGTTTAAGCATTTATCAGCCATCTGACACAAACATAGGCAAGTTTACCCCCCCACAATTTACTCCCCCCCAATCAGGTAAAAAATTGCAACAAAGCTTGGGAATTGCCAGTTGGTTAAGGCAAAGTGTGCTGTTAGTCGAAGCCCAAAACGTAACCGATTGCCATGGTAACCGTCAAACCAATGCCAAAACCTTACCCTTATGGTTGATTTGCCCTTGGCAACAGTGGGCATTACAGTCATTTTTGCCAAAAAAAGGCATTAAACAAACTTTCATCTTATCTTAAAGCCCAGTTTTTTATAAATGTGCTACACTAGGCTGTGTCTTTAGCATCATTAGCATCATTCAATTTTTTTCTTCACTTAGAGCATCTTATGTCTAACCCATTAAAAAACAAAAAAATCAGCTTTATTGGCGGTGGCAACATGGCACAAGCCCTTATCAGTGGCTTACTTGCCAAGGGTATCTTGCCAGAGTATATCACCGTTTCTGACCCTAACCATGACAATCGTGAACAGCTGCAAGCCAAAGGCATCAATACCATTGATTCTGCTAAAAACCCACTCGATGCGTTAATGGCCGATGTGGTGGTGTTGGCAGTTAAGCCTCAAATCATGGCAGATGTGTTGGCAGACTTTAGCCAAGTGTTAGACAAGCAACTCATCATTTCGGTGGCAGCAGGTCTGTCAACTGACAGCCTGACAAAGATGTTAAATGGTTATCAAAACATCGTGCGTGCCATGCCCAACACACCTGCCATGGTACAAGCAGGAGCAACAGGGCTGTATGCCACTGACAGCATCAATGAGCAAGAAAAACAGCTCGCCACCGAATTGATGGGGGCATCTGGTTTGGTGATTTGGGTCGATGATGAAGAGCAATTACATGCGGTAACGGCAGTGTCTGGCTCTGCCCCTGCTTACTTTTTTTATTTTATTGAGTCAGTCATTCAAGGGGGCATTGATTTGGGCTTGAGCCAAGAACAAGCGTCCGCCCTTGCCATGCAGACCGCTTTGGGTGCTGCCAAGATGAGCATCAGCAGTGATGACACGCCAGAGCAGCTTAGACGCAAAGTCATGTCTCCTGGTGGCACAACTGAAGCTGCCGTACATAGCCTACAAGCTGATAAAGTCAATGAGCTGATTGGTAAAGCCATGCAAGCATGCGTTAAGCGTAGCCGTGAGATGAGTGGGCAAAATTAACCATCTATTACCATAAAATAAGCCACTAAAATAAGCCATTGAGTATTGAATATTGAGAATTTCTCCATGAACCAATTACTAGTTACTGCATTTAACATGGTCACAAGCTTTGCCATGTTATTGATATTCATACGTTTTATGATGCAATTTGCTGGCATCAATGCTCGTAACCCCTATGCCGAACCTGCCTATAAAGCCACACAAGTGGTCGATATGTTTGGTCGCATATTCCCTACCATTGGCGATGGGCGTATCAGCCTTGCTGCCATTGTGCTGATGTTTTTAATCCGCCTGATTGATTTGGCTGGCAATGCACTCTTAAGTCATCATGGTTATAATCCACTTGAGCTATTTTTTGAGGGGTCATTAAGCCTGATTATTGATTTTTTAAGTATGTGTCGTTATGTGATTATCGGTTCGATTATTGTCAGCTGGATTGTGGTGTTTACCAATTCCATGCACCCCATCATTGACATCATCATGCAGTTGGCAGAACCCATCTTAGCACCGTTTCGTAAGATTACCCCCAACCTTGGCATGATTGACTTATCGCCAATGATTGCTTTTTTTGTGTTGATTTTGGCAGAACAGGCATTAAGCATTGTGGAAAGTAACATGTTGCCCATGGTGATGGGTTAATCAATATGCAATCTCTCAAATAACTCAAACAACAAAAAAACCTTGCTCGATGGCAAGGTTTTTTATGACAAACGCAACTTTTATGATAAACGCAACAAGGTTCAACAAGGTTTAGCTCGTCTGCTTTTGTGAACCAAGTTTGGTTAATAATAAAACACTGACCATACCCAATCCCATTAGCCCAAGCGTCATACCCCACCTTGCCCCATCAGGATATTGCCAAGGTAAAAAATGCACCGCATCAACTTGCCAAGGCCATATTTTTACCAATGACCCAGCAATAAACCCAGTCAACAACACCAATGTGCCTTGATAATAATGAACCAATAACCATTTTAAAAACTTGGTAAATAACAACAACCCTGTTACCATGCCAGCCACCACGGTCAAGATGATGCCAATGTCCATGCGATGCACAGCATCTAATATCACTTCATACACCCCAAGCAATAGCAAAATAAATGAGCCTGAAATGCCAGGTAATATCATCGCACAAATGGCAATTGCCCCTGCAAAAAATAGATACGGCAAGCTTGGCGTGGCTGAAACAAACGGCAACAAGCTTATCATCACCGCCATTGTTGCCCCAAGCACGAATAACCCCACTCGGGCAACATTCCAACGCTCAATTTGACCGAGCAACACAACCACCGTTGCCATCACCAAACCAAAAAAGAACGACCAAATCGCCAATGGCTGATGGGTGAGCAAGTGCCTAACCAAGTTTGCCAATACCGCAAAGCTTGTGATAATGCCTGCCAGTAGGCACAATAAAAATGTGCCATCTAACGCACGCCATATGGCAGATATGCCACCTTTGATGCCATATGCTTGATATGTGTGTTGCCAAGTGGCAATCAGCCCCAATGTCATGCTGCTTAACGCATTAATCAAACGTTGATAAATGCCTGCTATCAAGGCAATCGTACCACCAGAAACCCCCGGTACGATGTCTGCTGCTCCCATCGCCATGCCCTTAAAATACACCAACAATAAATCATGTTTGCTGTCTTTTTGGGGAGACGGTAACTGGATATGAGCAGATGAATGAATGGCATGTGTTTGGGGGGGCTGATTGGGTTTGGTCATAACCATTTTTAATCACATCTTATTGAAAAAGCAAAATTATTAAAAAAACAAAAAATAAACAGCAAAAAGGCAATAAAACCGCCATCAATTCATCATAAGCGGTTTTAGGACATTGTTTTAGAGCATCATGGCTCATTTACTCGTTATCAAGGCTTAGCTTGTTTAGCTGGTTAAAGACGCATACCCCAACGCATACAACACACCTTCTAACCCTGTGCAGTTAATGGCGGCATCAGCACGGGCTTGTACAATGGGTTTGGCACGATACGCCAGCCCCAAATTTGCCATGTCCATCATCGGCAAATCATTTGCCCCATCGCCAACACACACCACCGCTTGCTTGCTGATGCCAAGCTCATCAGTAATTTGTCTGACCAGCACAGCTTTGGTCGCCCCATTGATGATGGGCATTTGCACCCTACCTGTTATCTGCCCATCTTGCATTGATAAGGCATTGGCATGAACCACATGGATACCCAACTGCTTAGCAACTTGCTTGGCAAAATACTCAAAACCCCCTGATATCAAGGCGGTGTAATAACCCATGGCAGATAATAACGCCAACGTGGTTTTTGCCCCTTTTGATAATGTTAATGAATCAGCAATGTCTGCTAAATGATGATCAGGCAGTCCTTGCAGTAATGCCAACCGCTGAGCAAACGATTCATCAAAATCCAACTCACCACGCATGGCAGAATCGGTGATGTCGTTGACTTTATCGCCCACACCCATCACTTTGGCAAGCTCAACAATGACTTCTTGCTCTATCAAAGTAGAATCCATATCAAAACACGCCAAGCGGTGGGTGTGTAGCATGTCAGCAACAGGTAAAATATGGCAATCAAATGCACCTCTTGCCTGCTCTTCGGTCAAGCCCAAATGACCCAGCTTGTCTTGTAAATGATGGGTTACCTGTTCATCAATCACATGAGCAATGGCACGACTTTTACTGTCATTGGGCTTAAGCATCTGCACATCACTGGGACAAAGTACCAAGCGATTAACCGACACAGGTGTCAGAACATCATCATACTCAGTCAGCGATGCCACCACTTGCTTTAAGGTATCTTCTTCACTACGGTCATTGTCATCAATGTTGGTAATTTGCCAACCTGCTGGTGTATTGGCTTGTGCATACGCCCAATCTGCTAATAACGCCTGAGCATTGATGTTACTGACATGGCTGAGCATCTCGGTGCGTATCACCACTATCAACGCATATATCGGTAACGCATATAAACTTGCCACATCACTCACCATCTGCTCAGCATCTTTAATTTTTGCCTTTACCAATACTTGCTTTAGCCCATCTTGCCAAGCCTGCATGGTGGTGGTGCTGTGCTGTTTTAAGCGATGTTGCAAGGTTTGGCTTAAGGCACTATTAATATTTGTCATATTTGAATGAATGGCATCTGAATGAATGTTTGATGTGATGTGTGCAGTATTGATATCGATATTCATGGGCTATCTGTCCTATTAACGTATTAACAAATCATCAGTTACTGACATTATGGCATGTTGGACAGATTTTATCACGGATTAACACAATAATAAGGTTATCAAATCATCAGCGAACATATATAATCATCACCCTATTTGCCATTTGATTTTAAGCATCATTATGACTTACACCGCCCCTAGGCAAGGACTGTTTGCCATCATCATTCTTATCAGCTTTATATTGCATAGCGTACTTATGGTATTTAGTTTAGAGCAACAACTAAATGCCAACCGTGAACACAAAGCCAAACAGCTCATCAGTGAGTTGGCAGAAACCACAGGGGTGGCTCTTTATCAAGATGACCGAGTCAGCCTAAGCGTCATCGCTGACCACCTTGGTAACGACATTGATGTTACTCGACTAACTTTATTAGACAACGCTGGCAACATACTGGTACAAACAGGAAACGCCCCCTTGCAAGCAGGCACAACCCACCACAAACCCGTCCTGCTACAAAACAATAAGGTTGGCGATGTCGAGCTGACCATCAAACGCACCAGCAAAGGTGAGATGGTCAAAACGCTATGGCCGTTTGAACTTGGGGCATTGATTGTCCATCTGTTGATATGGTTGTTATATGGCCATATTGCTCGCCCAACCAAAGGGCAGTTGCAACGGCTAAGCCGTGACATTCATGATTATTATGTGTTGCACTATGACATGGCAAACAACGACATGGCAAACAACCAACAACACGGCGGTGTTCACTTCTCATATGACGACAGACATGATAGACATGATGACACGCCTAATACAGACAACAACACTGCCAGCCTATCTGTTGACGAATCAAGCCAACCAGCCACCAGCCAACCAGACCATGGCCATGTCTATGATGATGTCAGCTCACAAGTCAGTCGTTTTTTAAAGCGTGGTCAATTCAAACCGAACACACAAAAAGACACTGACCAAAACAGCCCACCAACCGACAACCCAGTAGCCAATAAGGCGCAACCGTCTTCTTGGCAAGATTCTACCAAACACCAAACCCATCAACAAAATTTGGTTAATCCAAATGGAGCGAAGCAAACTCGCCATATTCCTACCAACACTGATACGCCCATCGTGGTGGCATTTATGTTTGCTGATGAACACCGCTTATTAAGCAAGCTATCACCCCAAATTGCCCAGCCCTATCTGACCTTGTGTAATGACTTACTGCAGACCGCAAGTCTTGAGCTGTTACGACAACCATCATTTCAAGGTGTGCAACTGCAAAGTCTTGAACATTTTGCCATAAATCACCCTGCCCGAATCACCTTAAATGTCAAACAGGGCTTTGACAACGCCAATAGTAAGCTTGCTCAAGCCAGTGTGATGCTGGCGATGCTGTGCATGATGCTCAACAAAATCATCTTTGACAGACACCGTGAGCTGAAGCGATTTGCCCTACCCATCAATGCCACCATTGCCCATACCGAGCAAAGTGATGGTATCGTCCATTTGCTTAAAGGTCGCTTTCAAGAACATCAAACCTATGTGCTATTGCCCACTCAAGAGCTGACGCAAATCCAACAGCGTATCCAACTTACCCAGTTAAACAATCCAAAATCTGTCTATGAACGAGAATGCCGACGCATTATCGGAGCAGATGATGACACCATCAACCGCTTAACTTCGTTGCGTAATGACATCATGCTGACCGTTTGACAACATCAGCCAATACCATAAAGCCATTGACAAAATCAGCATTAGGCTTTATAAGGCTATTTATCAAAACCCATGTTCCAAACGCATGAGACAGGTTTTGACCACACGCATGGATTTTACCGATGATTTATTTGATGGATTAAGGAGTTTTTATGAGTGACTTAGAAGATGATTTTGAAGATGATGGTTTTGCTGAAGAAGATGAAGACGCAAAACTGGCTGACGAAAGTGAGACAGGCACAACTTCTCGAACCCGCAGTTTAGAAAAACGTCGTTTGATTGACGATTTACTGGCACAAAAACGTCTGGAGCGTGAGCTAAAAGATGACTTAGACGATTTAGATGACCTAGATGGCTTGGACGACTTAGATGATGATTGGAATGATGAAGAATAAATGAAGGAAAATAATGAACCAAATACCCGACCCACAACTACTTGCCTATTTGGATTCTGCTGACAACCAATACGGCTTAGACCACATTGCCACGCATGGGTTTTTGACCGCCACGGTGGTGGGTAAGCCATTTACCAACTGGTTGTCTGCTTTGTTTGAAAGGCAACAAGACAGCGTGCCTGATGCCATCAAGTCTGCCCTACACGCTTGGCAAACCGCCATAGAATCCGAACTCAAAGACGAAACCCCAATTCACTTACCCTTTATTGTTGGCGATACAGATGACACAGAAAAGCCTATGGATTTTTCACCAGATTCAGAGCTTTCTGCTTGGGCAGTGGGCTTTATTGATGCCATGTATGCCGATGAAACAGATGACTGGTTCGCCGACAATGACACCGAAGATGACGTGGCGATGCTGACCTTACCGATGATTGTGTTTAGTGGCATTGATGAAGACGATGAGACCTTATCTGACATTCGCCAAGATGATGACCTATTGGCTCAAATGGCAAACAGCTTGGAAGAGAATTTAACCCAGTTGTATTTGCTGTTCCATCAAACATAACACAAACATAACAAACATCAAAGACCGCTCATGTTCATCATGAATCAACTCTTTTGCAGTCATCTGCCATTTATGTTTTAGACAAATGTAACCTACTTAGTCATCATGGTTAACCAAACCCTGTTAGCGAAGTTTTGTTAGCAACACTCTGAGTTTATCATTCACTTTATTTTAAACATTCACTGTATTTTATTTTATTAAGACAATTTCACCAAATTTTACTAAGACAAATCTCATGACTCAACACACCACACAAATCAATACTTTAAGTCAAAGCCTAACTCAAGCCTTAAAAATGATGCAAAATTCCTACAACCCCACCGATGTCGAAAATGGCATGTATCAAATTTGGGAACAACAAGGCCATTTTAAACCCCAATCAAACTCTGCCATCATCGACAAACAAAACACCTTTTCCATCGCCTTGCCACCGCCCAATGTCACAGGTTCGCTGCATATGGGGCATGGCTTTAACAACACCATCATGGACACATTAACCCGCTATCATCGCATGATGGGTCATAACACACTTTGGCAGCCCGGTACCGACCACGCAGGCATTGCCACACAGATGGTGGTGGAGCGTCAGCTTGGGTTACAAGGCATCAGCCGTCATGATTTGGGACGTGAGAAGTTCATTGACAAGGTTTGGGCGTGGAAAGAGCAGTCAGGTAACAACATCACTCGCCAAATTCGCCGTTTGGGGTCGTCCGTGGACTGGTCTCGTGAACGCTTTACCATGGACGACGGTCTGTCGCAAGCGGTCAAAGAGGTGTTTGTGCGGCTTTATGATGAGGGCTTGATTTATCGTGGCAAACGCCTTGTCAATTGGGACTGTAAATTAAAAACCGCCATTAGTGATTTGGAAGTGGAAAATCGTGATGAAAAAGGCTTTATGTATCACGTTCGCTATCCTTTTGCCGCTGGGCAAACGGACGCCAATGGAGCAAGCCTTGACGGCAAGTATATGCACATTGCCACCACTCGCCCAGAGACCATTTTGGCAGACGGCTGTTTGGCGGTACACCCTGATGATAGCCGATATACGCACATTTTGGGTAAAATGGTGCATGTGCCTTTAACCGACCGTGTCATTCCTGTGCTGGCTGACCCTTATCCTGACCCTGAATTTGGTACAGGGTGCGTAAAAATTACCCCTGCCCACGATTTTAATGACTACGAAGTCGGCGAACGCCAAAACATTGAGATTATTAACCTAATGAACCTTGACGGCACGATGAACGAAAATTGTCCGCCTGCTTATCAAGGGCTTGACCGCTTTGACGCTCGTAAAAAAATCATTGCCGACCTAGAAACGCACGGCTTTTTAGAAAAAGTAGAACCCCACGAATTAAAACGCCCCTATGGCGACCGCTCTGGTACAGTCATTGAACCACTTTTGACCGACCAATGGTATGTGGCGATTGAAACTCTTGCCAAACCAGCGATTGAAGCGGTGCAAAATGGCGACATTCAATTCGTGCCACAACAATACACCAACATGTATATGGCATGGATGCGTGATATCCAAGACTGGTGCATCAGCCGTCAGCTGTGGTGGGGGCATCGTATCCCTGCATGGTATGATGACAATGGCAATGTGTATGTGGGGCGTGATGAAAGCGAAGTGCGTGCCAAATACAGCTTAGCCGATACCCCCCTTCGCCAAGATGATGATGTGCTAGATACTTGGTTTAGCTCTGCTCTGTGGACATTTAGCACGCTTGACTGGACAGGTCAGACCAGCTTTGATGATTATGGCGATGTCCTACAAACCTTTCACCCAACAAGCGTGCTGGTAACAGGATTTGACATCATTTTCTTTTGGGTTGCTCGCATGATTATGATGACCATGCACTTTATCAAAGACAAAGATGGCAAGCCCCAAGTCCCCTTTAAGACCGTTTATGTGCATGGTCTGGTCAGAGACAGCCAAGGGCAAAAAATGAGCAAATCCAAAGGCAATGTGCTTGACCCCATTGACTTAATTGATGGCATTGATTTGGAAAATCTGGTCAACAAACGCACCCAAGGGTTGATGAACCCAAAAGAGGCGGACAACATCGCCAAACAAACCCGCCAAGAATTCCCTGACGGTATCCCAGCCTTTGGCACAGATGCCCTGCGATTTACCTACGCATCACTTGCCAGCACAGGGCGAGACATTAACTTTGACTTAAAACGCATTGAAGGATATCGCAATTTTTGTAATAAAATCTGGAACGCCACTCGCTTTGTACTCATGAACTGCATTGACAAAGATGGCAATCCCCAAAACATTGATAAATCCGCCAACCCCAAGCTTTGGCAGTTGCCTGAACACTGGATCATCAGCCGTCTAAACACCACCATCAATGACATTCACGAGCATATGAGCCAGTACCGTTTTGACTTGATGAGCCAAGCCATTTATGAATTTATTTGGAATGAATACTGCGACTGGTATGTGGAGCTTGCCAAATCCAGCTTAAACGCATCAGAACAAGACGGCACGGTCAGCGATGAGCGAAAAGCCCAAATCCGTTATGTGCTGCTCTTTGTGCTTGAAATGGCAATGAAAATGACCCACCCCATCATGCCCTATCTCACCGAAGAGATTTGGCAAACCATCACGCCACTGCTGGGCAAAACAGGTGAAAGCATCATGCTAAGCACCTACCCCAAGTGTGATGACAGCAAAATCAACAAACAAGCCGAAAGCGACATGGCATGGCTACAAAGCCTTATCGGTGCGGTGCGAAACATTCGTGGCGAGATGAAACTGG
Organism: Lwoffella lincolnii; assembly: GCF_037201985.1. Classification (NCBI taxonomy): domain Bacteria; kingdom Pseudomonadati; phylum Pseudomonadota; class Gammaproteobacteria; order Moraxellales; family Moraxellaceae; genus Lwoffella; species Lwoffella lincolnii. The sequence continues at coordinate 1,682,685 of NZ_CP147511.1, forward strand.
GCAATGCTGTGCGTCTGCCTGTGCTGATTCAAGGGGCAAGCGATGAACAAAAAGCAAGCCTTGTACGCATTGACAATCAATTTAAAACTCTTGCCAAAGTAGACAGCCTAACGATTGTCAAAACTGGCGAAGAGGTGCCATTATCATCATCTGGCATGGTTGGACAAATGAAAGTGCTTGTCCCCATGAAAGGCTTGATTGACCCGACCGCTGAACTAAACCGCCTAAATAAAGTGCGTGATAAACTGCAAACCCAAGCAGATGCAATCAGTAAAAAGCTGTCCAATGACAACTTCATCGCCAAAGCCCCCGCTCAGGTGGTACAAGCAGAAAAGATGAAATTGGCAGAATTAAATGGGCAGTTGGCAGAAGTGGAGAAGCAGGTGGGGGCGTTGGGGAATTTGTAACTAAAAAATTAAGCGTAATTAGAAATAATTATGCTTAACTTGTTCTACTGTCCAATTCTACTTTTCAAACCAATTCTAGTTTTCAAATTAAATTATCAAAGGTGTCAAATGACAAAGAAAAATACCCAAAGCATCGAGCCAAATATCGCTGACCTTGCCAATGGTTGGCTTAAAAAATATGAGCTTAATTATAAATTAGAACAAGAGTCTCTCAATGATGAAATTGACAAGGCATTACAGTATTATGAATCTAAAAGTGGAGGAAAAGGAGGTAATCGTCCAGATACAAAATTGCTTTTAGAAAATCAATATGGAGAAGTTTTTCCTGTATTGATTGAATATAAAGGTAAAAAAAATGCTTTGGTAAAATTAGACAACGATGGTAATGTAGAGAACCGCAGTGCAAAGAACGAACCCAACTACAAAAATATAAAAGATTATGCTGTCAATGGAGCGGTGCATTATGCCAATGCTTTGTTGCATCATACCAGTTATACCGATATTATCGCCATTGGCATGACAGGTGAAAAAGATGAAAAGGGAAATATTCGTCATCAAATTGGAGTGTATTATGTTTCTAAAAAGAACTTGGGAGTCGGGCAAAAAGTAGGTGATTTTACTGATTTTTCTTTTTTGTCAAAACAAAATGCTGATGCTTTTATTGAGCAAGTCAAAAATTTATCACTTTCGCAAGAAGAATTAGATAAACTCAAAGAAAAGCGTGAAAAAGAAATCGATGCTAGCCTTGTAAGACTCAATAATGATATTTACCAAAATGAAAAAGGCTTGGGTGAAAACGACCGTGTTTATTTGGTGGCAGCTTCTATCATTGCAACATTGGGCGTGGCAGGAAAAGTAAAGCCTTTGGAAAAAGAAGAATTAAAATCCAGCCAAGAAGAAGGCAATCGAGATGGAGATATTATTATTCGTAAAATCAATGCTTTTTTTAATGAAAAGAAACTTCCACAAGATAAAAAAGACCTCATCATCCGCACGCTCTCTAATACGCTTTTAACAGAAAATATCAATAAAGACACAAACGGAGAAAGTCAATTAAAAAGAGTTTTTACTAAGATTGTCGATGATTTGGGTATTTACTACAAAATTGGCTTGACAACTGATTTTACTGGTAAATTGTTTAATGAAATGTACTCTTGGCTTGGCTTTACTCAAGACAAGCTCAACGATGTCGTTCTGACGCCCTCATATGTTGCAACCTTGCTTGTGAAGTTGGCAAGGGTTAATAAAGACAGTTTTGTATGGGATTTTGCCACAGGGTCAGCAGGACTTTTGGTGGCAGCCATGAATGAAATGCTAAGCGATGCCAAAGAAACGATTTATTCGCCAGAGGAATTACACCTCAAAGAAGCTCATATTAAAGCCAAGCAACTTTTAGGACTTGAATTATTGTCCAGTTAGGACTTGAATTATTGTCCAGTGTCTACATGCTCGCCATTCTCAATATGATAATGATGGGAGATGGAAGTTCTAACATCATCAATAAAAATTCGCTAACAGATTTTGATGGAAATTATGGCTTTGGCAATAAAGATGAAAAATTCCCAGCCGATGCCTTTATTCTCAATCCACCTTATTCTGCCACAGGCAACGGAATGAACTTTGTGGAAACCGCCTTGAATATGATGCACAAAGGCTATGCTGCCATTATTATTCAAAACTCGGCAGGTAGTGGAAGAGCCAAAGAAATTAACCAACGCATTTTACAAAAACATACCCTATTGGCAAGTATCAAAATGCCAATAGATTTGTTTATCGGTAAATCCAGCGTACAGACCAACATTTATGTATTTAAAATAGGTGAAAAACACAAAGAAAAATCCATCGTTAAATTCATTGATTTTACCAACGACGGCTATACACGCACCAATCGCAAAAAGGCAAGTAACAACCTAAAAGACACCGACAGAGCCAGACAACGCTATCAGGAAGTCGTAGATTTAGTAGAATTTGGGAAAAGCCAACTAAATATCTTTACAGAAAAAGAATATTATGAAAATACCATTGACCCCAAAAGTGGTGCTGACTGGAATCAAACCGCACCGATTGATACCAAACCCACGCTGGAAGATTTTAAGAAAACCGTAAGTGACTATTTGGCGTGGGAAGTATCTAACCTATTGAAAAACCAAGATAAACAACTGGGAAAGTAGAAACCCACTTAACACAAGAACTCCAACAAGTTAAGTGGGCAGAGTTTAGAATTGGAGATTTGTTTGAAAAAATAGATGCCAATAATATAATGAAAAATGAAGTTGGTGATTTACCAGCAACTACTGCTATTTTATCAAACAATCAAATAGGAAGATATATTTCAAGAGAAAATGCTACCATTCTTGAAAAGGTATTTTCTGCAACAGCAAATGGGTTCGGTAAAGTCTTTTATCAGCCATATGAATTTACTGTATTGCAAGATAGCTATGCTTTTAGATTTAAGGATAAAAATATTGATATATCAAAAATACATTCTTTTATTGTTAGTGCCTTGAATAAAGTCTACTCTAAATATGATTGGGGTAATAAATCTGGTTGGGCAAAAGTAAAAGAGGAAAAAATCTCTCTTCCCACCAAAAATGGCGAAATTGATTTTGATTTTATGGAAAATTTTATCTCGCAGCTCGAGGCGTTCCACCTCTCGCAGCTCGAGGCATATCTCTTAGTTACAGGTTTAAAAGATTATACGCTTACGTTTGCTGAGCAACAGGCTCTTGCCGATTTTGAAAATGGTAAAGTACAGTGGGCAGAGTTTAATCTTAAAAAACTATTTGGGAAATCAACTCGTGGAAAGCGTTTAAAAAGTGCTGATAGAATAACGGGGAATTTGCCATTTGTTACGGCAGGAGAAGCAGATACAGGTATTTCTGCATATATCGGAAATGAGGTAGAAGTATTTAGTAAAAATACCACTACGATTGATATGTTTGGTTCAGCTAAATATCGTAATTATGATTATGGAGGTGATGACCATATAGCTGTTGTTCATACAGAAAAATTAAACAAACACGCCTCTATATTTACCACAACGGCTATTCATAAATCTTCTTATACTGGTAAGTTTAGTTATGCTCGTAATTTTTATGCAAAAGATGCAGACGAATTAAATATTTTTCTTCCTTCCCAAAACAACGCACCCAACTACGACTATATGGTGTTGCTCATCTCTGCCATACAAAAACTTGTAATAAAAGATGTGGTCTTGTACGCCGATAAAAAGATAGAAGCGACTAAGCAAGCGATAGGGAAGGGCTAATTAATGTTTTCGCCACCCCAAACACCCCACAATGAGCCGCCACCACCGTCTCAATGTCAGGTGAATAGCCCCACCCCACACCCCAATTAACAAAAGGCTGTCCAATGGCAACTTTGTCGCCAAAGCCCTTGCCCAGTCAGTGGAAGCAGAGCCAGATGGCGAAAACAGAGCGAGCAAAACTCTTCCGAGCCACTTAATTGCAAAACATAAAAAGCACAAATAAAAAAGCCTAACCATTTAGGTTAGGATTTTTAGCATTTGGAGCGGGAAACGAGATTCGAACTCGCGACCCCGACCTTGGCAAGGTCGTGCTCTACCAACTGAGCTATTCCCGCGTTTGTGGCTGACCATTATATCGCATATTTTTTGCTTGTCAACACTTTTTGTTCTGCTGATTTTTATCTTTTATGCTGTTTTGCTGCCGCCAAAAAGCTGTTAAACAAAGGATGTCCGTCTCGGGGTGAGCTGGTAAATTCAGGGTGAAATTGCACCGCCACAAACCAAGGATGCTCACTAATCTCCACCGCTTCCACCAAATGTTGCTTTGCAGAATAGCCAGAGATTTTCATGCCTGCCTGCTCCAATGGCTCAATATAGCGATTATTCATCTCATAGCGATGACGATGACGCTCGTTAATGGTGTGTGTGCCATAGATTTGTTTTAGTTTGCTGTCAGCAACCAACGTAGCCTTTTGTTCACCCAATCGCATTGTGCCGCCAAGGTCAGAGTCGTCATGACGAATTTGTAACTCACCACGCTCATCCATCCATTCGGTAATCAAGCCAATGATTGGTTCAGCACTCTTACGGTCAAACTCACTGGAATTGGCATTTAGCCCCAGAACATGACGAGCGTATTCAATCACCGCCAACTGCATGCCCAAACAAATGCCCAAATATGGCACGTTATTTTCTCTGGCATAAGTAATGGCTTTCATTTTACCAACTGTACCACGCTCACCAAAGCCCCCAGGCACTAAAATGCCATCGGCCAGTTTTAACTGTGCCAGTAAGTCATCATCTGTCTGTAGTCGTTCAGCATCAATATAGTGAATGTTGACATGGGTTCGGTGTTTAATGCCCGCATGTAGCAAAGCTTCGTTGATGGATTTATAAGCATCTGGTAGCTCCACATATTTACCCACCATATAAATATTGACCTCACCATCAGCATTGAGCAAAGCATCAACCACTGTGTCCCAATCAGACAAATCAGCTTCAGGAGCTTGAATGGTGAAACGTTCGCATATCAGGTCATCTAAATCCTGTTCATACAACATGCGTGGTATTTGATAAATGGTATCCGCATCAGGGCATAAAATAACCGCACGCTCTTCTACATTGGTAAACAAAGCAATCTTACGGCGATTGTCTTGACTGATAAGATGCTCACTGCGACATATCAGCACATCAGGCTGTAACCCAATGGAACGCAACTCTTTGACCGAGTGCTGTGTGGGTTTGGTTTTGGTTTCACCAGCACTGGAGATATACGGTACAAGCGTTAGGTGCATCAGCATGGCACGCCCACGCCCCAGCTCAACCATCATCTGACGCACCGCTTCCATAAATGGCAAGCTTTCAATATCACCGACTGTACCGCCAATCTCTATGATGGCAATATCATGCCCTTGAGCACTGGCATGGATACGATGCTTAATTTCATCAGTGATGTGGGGAATGACCTGCACCGTACCGCCCAAATAGTCCCCACGACGCTCTTTATTAAGCACCGTCTGATAAATACGCCCACTGGTAAAGTTATTGCTTTTGCTCATTTTAGAATGACGCAAAAACCGCTCATAATAGCCCAAATCAAGGTCAGTCTCTGCCCCATCTTGGGTAACAAAAACCTCACCGTGTTGAAAAGGGCTCATGGTACCGGGGTCAACGTTAATGTAAGGGTCCATCTTAGTCATGGTAACCCTTAGCCCACGGGCTTCTAGCACAGCGGCTAACGATGCGGCAGTAATGCCCTTACCCAATGATGACACCACGCCACCTGTGACAAAGATAAATTTAGTCATATTCGTATCAGTTTTTTTATCCATCATAATAAGAATCACATTCAATCGGTAAAGGCAAATTTTACTAGATTTATCTATAAAAATCAGCCAAAAACTCACATAAAAAAAATCCACGCCAATTGACGTGGATTTTTGTTTGCTGACTTTTACCAGCTAACTTTAGCACGTTAGCTGATTAGCAAGTGGACCAGATTAGAATCTGTATTCGACACCAGCACCGACACCAAAGCCAGTGTTTTTAGTGCTGTCGTATTGGCTATTGTTGATGATAGCATTTTTACGTTCGCTGTTGACATAGCCAGTGTAGACATGACCTGTGGTGGCTTTATTAAAGGCATATTTACCGCCAACACCGATACCCATTGACTTATCATCAAAACCAGCGGCATTTTTAATCAAAGCCACTTGACCGTAGGCTGTCCATGGGGTGGCGGTTTTCATTTCACCACTGACAATAAGGGTATTTTCTTTTTTATCGCCTACATTGCCATCAAACAAAGGACTGGCTTTTTGGTTTTTAGCAGCAACGCCAAATTTTGAAATTTGATATAAAGCACCCACAGTCAATGCTGGAGAAACAGCATAGTTACCAGACAGACGAATGTGGTTGTCATCACCGTAGTGAATATAAGTGGCACCTGCATTGATAGGACCTGTGCTATAAGTTGCACCCACACCAAACTGGTCATCTTTGGCAAGACCACCTTTATCAGTGTCTGAATCAAAAGCATACATGCCTAAGAACTGAACACCATTGTATTCAGGTGATACATAGGCAAAGGCATTGTTGACACGTGGGCCATCAAAACTAGGAACGATGTCGCCCACGTTATTACCTTCCAACACTCTGGCAAAATCAACATTATTATCAATGGTGGTTAAGCGACCAGCCAATAATGTGCCGTATTCTTTATGAGCAAGACCTAGGTAAGTATCACGAGATGTGAACTGTTTTTGTTCTTTTGCACCATTATCAATGGCAACACCATACTCAAGCTGATAAACCACATCAGTATTGGCGGTCAATGCTTCTGAGCCTTTTAGACCAATGCGTGAGCTGTTTGAATTAAGACCTTTTTCATTGGTGTCTTCTTTGGTCTGTACAAGACCTGACTTAGAAGTTGCTTTAGCATTGCTGGCATCAACAGTCAAATACGCTTTACCGTAAACGGTGGGTGCTGCGTTAGCAGCAGATACAGATAGAGCAGCAACAGCTGACGCTAAAAGTAGTTTTTTCATGGGTCTCTCCACTTTATATGACATTTTTTAGTGATGGGCTGCTCTAATAAGCTAACGCCCAGTTGGCAATCTATGACTAGACCACCATGGTCTAAATTAAAGGCCTAAATTAAGGTTTACATTGAACAGAGCATGGCAACGTCATGTCATCAGATTGTTGGTCATAAAATCACAAAAGGAAAGCACTTATGTCAGATCAGGTGCTTAACTTGGCATCATATAAGCAACATCTTTAACCAAACTCATACTCACCCATAAGAATAACAACTTTGACACAATTTGCAACATTTTTTTTATTATTTGGGTCATTTTTTACCAAAAAATTTTATGACTAAGACGCATATTTGCCTTGATGGTCATGTTGCATCAAGCAAATGGCCAATAAAAGGCATGCCAGCAACAGCAGACATGCCCGACACAATGGCATTCTAGATACCCGCTAACGGCTTGTTTTTTGTGATAAGCATGCTTGATATTTGCTACAATACTGTTTTTGTTTTTATTATTTTTTGCTTTCATCATTTTTTATTGTCATCTTTAAGGTTAATTATGCCGTCCACATCTTTTTGCCCTGCTGATGAAGCCTTAGCGAACAACATCATGGCAAACAACATCATACCGAAAAATATCATGACGAAAAACGACCACAACAGCGACCATGACAACAATAACCATGGCAACAGCAACCATAACAACAGTAATGCCACCACCACCTCAGCTGACATCAGTGGCATTCTGGCATTTTTGGGCTGTCGCACCTCATCTGCTTGGTTAACCGCTGCCTGTCATAACCTGCCCCTAATCTTACAAGACCATGCCAATTGTGAAAAAAAAGCCGCTGGTACGGCGATGAATTTGATTTTTCAGTATGAATTTAATACCGAGTTACAAAAAAAACTGGCACAGCTTATCCGAGAAGAGATGTTGCATTATGAACAAGTGTTGGCACTGATGGCAGAACGAGGGCTGTCTTGGTCGCATCTGCCAGCAGGACGTTACGCCAAAGGCATGCTTAAACACAAACGCACCCATGAACCTGCTGCCATGATTGATGTGTTGATTATTGGCGCATTTATTGAAGCTCGTTCATGTGAGCGGTTTGCGGCTTTGGCACAAGTCGTAGAAGATGAGCGATTGGCAAGATATTACCGCCATTTGCTTAAGTCCGAAAGCCGTCATTACGAAGATTATTTGGCACTGGCAAATGCAATGGCAAACACAACGACAAATGCGATAAGTCATAAAGACATTAGCGACAGGGTGGCTTTTTTTCGTGAAGTGGAAGCTGAGCTGATAAGCACCCCTGATGATGAATTACGCTTTCATAGTGGCATACCAATCTAAGTGGCATGCCAATCTAAAAAAGACCAAACCCAAACCTAAACAAAACCCCAAATGCTGTCAATTTAGGGTTTTAAGGTTTTAGGATTTTAAGAATTTTAAGATTTGGACGCAACACGCAACACATTTGGGGCTAAATATAACTCCGCTTTTGGGGTCATAGCGAACGATGCTGGGCGTTTTGTGCATTGGTGTATTTGTTGTTATCTGTGATGTCATCAGATGCCAAACGTGGTTCACCCAGTTCAGTGGTTGTTTTTAGGTTTTCATCATTCACACCCCCATCAAATGCCTGTCCTTGTTGATCACGGCGGTCAGGTTGACGAGCAACGTTATCACCATCGTTAACATGCGGTAGTGGGTTGGTGTCTGCATCTAAGATTTTTGAGCCTTTGATGTTGGTCTCAAGATTGGCTTGAATGTCGGTGCTTGGCTCAACATCTTGTCTGTCTGATGCCTGTCTATTTAGTGTTTTATTACTGGGCGTGTTGGTCATGGTTTTCCTTTATTATCAATTATTTTGTTGCCTGACTGATTTGGCTTACTTAAGCTTACTTAAATTATCCACCTTAAGTTCACCTGCGTTAACCCCTGCAGGTGGCAAATTTTCATTGTCTCTTGGGTCAGCATAAATTTCATCGGTTTCTTGCGACTCTTGTGCTGGTCCATCTATCTTAGGTTGATATTTACGACCTTCATAATGATTGATGTCGTCCAAATTGGTGGGGTCTTTGCGTTCCATGATGATTTCCTTCCATTGACACATAAATGAATGAATAAACATAATATTGATAAATCAGCTAACCTGTGTCAGCTTACTGACATTTGCTGACAAGCGGTAGACATAAGACGTAAAACTATGTGTCTTTATGTAACCAAATATGTTACCAAATGGCTTTATATAACCAATTAATATGACCAAAAGACTCACAACTCAATCCCTTCATACGCCATGACTGTGTGCAAGTCTTTATCCCCACGCCCAGACAGATTGACAATGATGGACTGCTCAGGTGTCATGCTTTTGGCAAGTTTTAGGGCATAAGCAACCGCATGAGAGCTTTCTAAAGCAGGAATGATGCCCTCTTTTTGGGTCAGTTGCCCAAAGGCATTCATGGCTTCATCATCAGTGATGGCAACATAGTTAACCCGGTCAACATCTTTTAAAAAACTGTGTTCAGGACCAACCCCCGGATAATCCAAACCTGCCGATATGCTGTGGGTTTCAAGAATTTGCCCATCATCATCTGCCATCAGATAGGTGCGATTGCCGTGCAATACCCCAACACGCCCTGCATTCAGTGGGGCAGAATGTCTGCCTGTCTGAATGCCCTCGCCTGCCGCTTCTACCCCATAAATCGCCACATCAAGGTCGTTTAAAAACTCATAAAACAGCCCAATGGCGTTACTGCCGCCACCAACGCATGCCACCAAGGCATCAGGCAGTTTATTTTCTTTTTCTAGGTGTTGGCGTCTGGCTTCTCGCCCAATGATGGCTTGAAAGTCACGTACCAACTGTGGATATGGGTGCGGTCCTGCCACCGTACCGATGACATAATAGGTGCTATCCACATTGGCTACCCAATCTCGCATGGCTTCATTCATGGCGTCTTTTAGGGTCTTTGAACCAGATGTCACAGGCACAACTGTCGCCCCAAGCAGTCGCATGCGATAGACATTCATTTTTTGTCGCTCAACATCATGACTGCCCATATACACCACACATTCTAAACCAAGCCGTGCAGCAATGGTGGCGGTCGCAACACCATGCTGTCCTGCCCCTGTCTCAGCGATGATGCGTCTTTTGCCCACCATCTTGGCAAGTAAAGCTTGACCAATGGTATTATTAACCTTATGCGCCCCTGTGTGATTTAAGTCTTCACGTTTAAGATAAATTTTTGCACCGCCATTTTCTTCACTTAGCCGTTTGGCAAGGTATAACGGCGTGGGTCTGCCAACATAGTCAACCAAATCTTGTTGAAACGCTTGCCAAAATTGTGGGTCAGCTTTGGCTTTGGTATATATGACTTCTAATTCTTCGATGGCTTGCATCAAAGTTTCAGAGACAAATCGACCGCCATGCACACCAAAGTGTCCACTGGAGTCTGGAAATTGGGTAAAGTCTGTCATGGTGATTGGGTTTTTAGTGTTCATTGGTTTTCCTACAATCATTAATTGGTTATATTAAATTTGTTGGCAATTTTGCTAGAATTTTTATTTATTAAAAGTTAACAGCACCGAATTTTCAATTTTTTGGGTAAAATTTGGGTTGCTTGCATCGTTATTGCTTAAATCACAAATCCTTAACCACCTTTAATCCTGCAAAGGTTTGAGCGGTTGGCATCACTTCCAGTGTGTTGATATTGATATGCTCTGGTTGCTCAACAAGCCACGCCACGATGTTGGCGATGTCGCTTGGTTTGATGAATAAGATGCCATCATACACGGTTTTGGCTTTGTCATCATCGCCTTTAAAACGGACATTACTAAACTCCGTATCACCACACAACCCCGGCTCTAAGTTAGTCACTCGCACTTTTTTGCCCACCAAATCAGCTCGTAAGTTTAAGCCAAACTGTTTGACAAATGCTTTGGTTGCTCCGTACACATTTGCCCCAAAGTATGGATAATTACCTGCAGTTGAGCCAATGTTGATGACATAACCGCTATTTTTGGCAGTCATATGTGGCAAAATGGCATAAGTTAAGTGAGCCAAACCCAAGATATTGGTGTTAATCATCTGTTGCCAGTCAGCAAAATCGGCTTTATCAGCAGGTTCAAGCCCTAACGCCAGCCCTGCATTATTGACCAACACATCAATGTTGGTCAGCAGGTCAGTTGGCAAAGTGGCAAGTGCGGTCATGGTTGCTGACACATCAGCGATGTCAAAGGCAAGCGGAATGAAACAGTCGCCAAATTGTGCTTTTAAGGCATCTAATTTGGCTTGTCGTCTGCCTGTGCCAATGACGGTATGACCTTTGCTGATGAATAATTCTGCGATTGCTTTACCAAAACCTGATGTTACACCTGTGATTAAGATGTTCATACTGGATTTTCCTTGTGGTCATTGTTGATTTATCTATCGATTTATCGTTATATTATACTAGTACATAAGTGATTAGTCCATAGACATTGTTCTAAATCTAAACTTAGTCAAAAAATGACGACACACGTCAGCAACGACACACATCAGTAATGTTGTTATCTGCCAGTTAATTTTTTGATAAAATCCATCATTTTCTCCAAATCTTTCACCCCTTTTTGACTTTCAATCCCGCCACTGACATCAACGCTATAAATTGGTAATTCACAAGTTTGAGCCACATTGTCTGCCGTCAGTCCCCCTGCCAAAATCATCGGTAACGGTGAATTCTTTGGCAATTTGCCCCAATCAAACCGCTCACCTGTACCCCCAAATTTATCAGGGTGGTACAAATCCAGCAGTACCCCACTTGCACCATGGTCATACAACTCATTGATTTTTAACAAGATACTGACTTCATCGTCCTCTTCACGTACCCGAATGGCTTTTATCCAGCGTTTACCGACATGCTTTGCCATCTGCTGACACATCAAAGGTGATTCATCGCCATGAAACTGTATCACATCAAATGGCACTTGCTCAGCCAATGCCACCAGTTCTTGCTCAGACAAATTCACCACCAACGCCACAACGGTGGTAAAGACAGGTATGGCTTTAACAAGCTTTATTGCTTGCTCTACCGTAACCGCTCGGGAGCTTGGTGGATAAAACACCAAACCAATGGCATCTACACCAAGCTTAACAGCATTGGCAACATCTTGTGCTTGCGTTAAGCCACAGAATTTTATGGCAGGTCTTGTATTTAAACCCCTTGTGCTTGAAGCCCTTGTACTTGAAACCCTTGTGCTTGCATTCTTAGCACCACCAAAAGCGTTCATATCGCAATATCCCCACAATCCATATCTCATCTAAACAATCATAAAAAAAGCGACTGGCTTTGCCAATCGCTTATGTTTATCAGCCATCATCAGACTGACCATATCATAAACCAAACCACAGGCATATGTTAACAACCATGACACGTTTGATGGTTGATTTGATGGTTGATTGAATGGTCAATTAAGTGCTTTTAATTAAGCGTTTAAGCACTTTTGGTTAAGTGCTGGTATTATATTGTTTATCCAGCTCAATCAATTGTGACATGGCTTTATTCATGCCGTGCATGACCTGACCCAACAATACCTGTTGTTTGGTTAACACAATGGCAATCATGGGTTGGTTTTCGTTTGCCACAGCACTAATCATGATTTTGCCATTTTCAGCATCTAAGATAACACTACGACAGCCAGTTAAATGAGCTTCATTGACCAAGGCTTGTACCAATGCCAATATAGAACTGCCAACAGCTGACAGTTTACCACCGTCATATTTGTTATGAAAGATTGAGCTGACTTCAAAGCCATCAGTGGTGGCAAGTAGCACACCTTCTATGCCGCTGGTGGAATGCACCAAGCTATTTAGCACCTCTTTAGAAGCAGAGATAAATTTATCAGAAGGTTTAATGCGATTAGAGTCAGATTTAAACAGTTTGTCACTCATTATAAGTATTCCCGATTGATATTGGTTAAACAGAGCCAGTTAAACAGAGCTTTAGAAAGCTAACTCACCATTGATGGTAATCATAATATAATTTACAAAAACTCACAATATGAGACCTCATGACCACAAATAAATTACCACAAACACACAAAACTTATCTCAGATAAACGCTGGCAATAACAAATGGGGTTGATTGATGACTGTATTTATAACTGCATTTCATTCATGCCTGTGTTTGATTGCAACCGTACTTGATGGCAACCATATTAGATGGCAACTAAGATTGCTCAAGCGATGCAATGATGGTCTCAACCAACAACAGCACATCATCTTTGACACGCATGTCCACAGGGTAGATTGGCAAATTCACACCATGTTTATCCATCCATGCTCGATAAATGGCAAAATCACGCTCAGGTTTTTTATCGATTTGGCTGATGCCAATGACAATACGCCCATCATAAATGGATTTAAATGTGTTGATATAGTTCTCTAACTCTTTGACAGAATCTTCAGATGAATGGTCAATCAAAATCACCACGCCCAAAGCCCCTTGCGATAAAATGGGCCAAATAAAGTTAAATCGCTCTTGCCCTGGCGTGCCATACAAACCAATACTGCTGCCCCCTTCTAAGGTTAGCTCACCATAATCCATGCCCACAGTCGTTAATGCCTTGGTGTGCTGATCAAGGTCAGTATTTTTTACTTCAGTAGACACCACAGGAATGTCAGATAAACTGGCGATGGCCTGTGTTTTGCCCGCCCCCATAGGACCGCTAAAGACGATTTTAAGACGTTGCATACAATATTACCTATTAAATGTAAAATTTAAAAATAAAGATACCATAAAAATAAGGCAGAATGTCAGTAAATGACCAAAAAATGTCCAAAATTTATCACATGCGATTATTAATCGTTACAGACCCAATTTACGACGCAATTTTGATAAAAAGCCCATCTTCTCTTTCTTCTCTGGTGCATCAGATTTGGCTGGTTGAGCGGTCTGTTGAGACGTCGGAGTAATGGTTGATGCTGGTTGGGGTTTGGGTGGCATGCCTAACGCTCGTTGTGACAATATGGCATCAAGTGGTGATGCTTTGGCATCAATGCCATCAACGCTCTGAGAAGGTGTGGCTGATGTGTTGGTTGGCGAGCTGACAGATGGGGCAACGGCTAAAACGGCTAAGTTGTCATAAGCGGATTTATCCAAATAACCTGCAAACAACAGTCCTGCCAGTACTTGTTTGGTAACCATGGGCGATGTGCCTGCCATATCAGCAATGTCAACAACGCCATTTTGACCATGCTCCATGGCAGTCATGATGCGTAACAAATCTCGACGCTCCACGCCATGGCTTGGCTTAACCCAATAGCGTAAAGCAAAGGTGGCTGACTGGCTAATTAAAGGGGTTAGGCTGTCAATTTTTGCCCATGCGTTGTCCCACAGCCATTGTTTTAGGTCAGTTGGTTGCCCTGTTGGTTCATCTTTAGCAGTCACCAAATCAATCGTGGTCAGATTGTCAGCAAATAAAGCGTGGATATTGGCAATATTGGCATCACGTTGCCAAACAATCTGTCGCTTGGTATCCACGGTGGCGACAATATCACCTGCAAGCACAATATGTTGTTTGTCTGCTTGTGGTTGGTGAATGGCTTCAATAAAGCGAATAAGGGCTTGGTGAGTGGGTATGGCTTGGTGAGTATCAGTGGTTGATGATTGAGCGGTTGATGATTGAACTGGGTTTGTCAGCTGGCTTGGCGTTTGACTGGTTTGCTCAGTCTGTGTTGATTGGTTGCTGGGCGTATTTTGTGTGTGGGTGTTTCGTGTGGCAGTCGCCCCCAATAACGCCACATGAGAATATAACCACTGATTCAACACGTCCATTTTTTTGAGTGGCAAGGACAGTTCATCGCCAACCAATGTCCCTTCTTCATTGGCAGAACGTTTAATATATAAGGCAGGTTTTCGCCCTTGCTTGGCAAGCAACTTGATGACGTTATCAGCATGTTTAAATTCATGACTGATAAAGAACAAATCCACATCAGGATGATTGGCAGATACCCATTCCAAATCCACTTCCAACCTTAGTAGGACTCTTAAATAACCCTTTAAAATAACTTGGTCTGCTGGCTTGATACCCACCAAAGCCGTCCGCATGACGTGCTTAAGATTTCCTTGATTATTTGCCGAAAGGCTAGACATGTTGCGTCTCCAAATACATGATTTGCTTGCAAATGCAATGACATCATTTTATGAATACCAGCTTAATAAGCCTTAATAAGAAATATAACATTAAGCTTAGGCATGATGGCATCAGAATGATGGTGTTAATTTTGCCAAACTGTCATCATACCATCATATTATGATGATTATTTTGACAAAATACCAAGCTTGACAAAATATCAAACATGATAAAATGCCAAAAAACAGTCAGTTAGCAGATAAAAGCATGAACATGACTTATGTTTTGTATTTTTTGCTTAATATTTTTGTAGTCTTTCAAGTTTAAAGCAGATAAGGCAATAATACCATACCTGTCAAGCAATATATTTGCCCACTAATCCAAACCGTCATTTACAAATCGCCATTTACAAAGCATCATGGCATCAGCAGGATAATACCATGAATGTTAAAGCACAGTCATACAAATTCAGTCATACAAATTCAGTCACACAAATTGTGATGAAACACATTTTTGATTAACGTTAATGAATCTTAACAAGACTGACTTGGGCTGACCGCCACGGTTACCCTTGCTCCAGTCATTTCAAACAGTTGTTCCACTTGCACTTTGGCGTTATCGGTTGCCAGCTTTAAAATGCCACCTTGACAAGCTTGCTTGAGTACTTGGCTTTTACCCACAGATTGGGCTTCTTTGAGAATGGCTGGGTCGGCTTGTAGCATACCAAACACACCTGTTTTCCAGTCATATAGTTCAATGTCATCAAGATAGACATCAAAAATTTGGGCAGGTGGCAAGGTGATGTGAATGTTGGCATTGTCTAGGCTGGTTACTTGATTGGCAATTTGGTTGTGATTGGCTTGGGAGTCGCTGACTTCTGGTACGATGGGATTAAGCGTAATCATTTGGGGGGTTAGCTTTGCCAAATCCACGCCTGCATTAACACGGCCGTGAGCGATGAACAGACCCTTTTGTTTATCCTGCCAAAGGCTATACCATGTGCCTTGCTTTTCACTGGTAATCACGGTGTCCACGCTGTAAGCAACCGTTTGTAGGCGATTAAGTTGTTGGATTTGGCTGACCACGCCATCACGACTGATGGCTTCGACCGGGTTGGGTTGGGTTGGCTTAAAAAGTTGCCACGCCATCAATGCCATGCCCAAAAAACCCACCATGAGCAATAAAATGCCTATCCATTGGGTGGGTTTTTTGCTGTTGGTTTGTTCAGTTAAGGGGTGTGTCATGAAGGTTATTTCCTTTTTATCAAGACTTATTAGGCAATTTAACAATGTCAGTCAATTTAACGATACCAGTCATCAAAGACAAAAAGCAATCAAAGACAGTTAAAATATCGGTAAACTGATAAAAAAACATTGCGTAATCTGCTCAGTTTACATACCATTGATTGACATGGCATTGATGGGTTTGGTTAGCCAGTTTATGGTCGCTAACTTATTTATTCCTTTTATTTATTGTTCCCTTTATTTATTTTATTTGTGAGCCACTGATATGAAAGCCAGTCAATTTTTATTTGCCACATTAAAAGAGACACCAAGCGATGCTGATATTGTCTCCAGTCAGCTGATGGTCAGAGCAGGTCTGATTCGTAAGCTGGCATCAGGGCTGTATGTGTGGCTACCGATGGGTCTTAGGGTGTTACATAAGGTTGAGAGCATCGTGCGTGAAGAGATGAATGCCATCAATGCTCAAGAATTGCTTATGCCAATGACTCAACCTGCTGAGTTATGGCAAGAATCAGGACGCTTTGATGATTATGGGGCTGAATTGCTCAGATTTAAAGATCGTCATGAGCGTGATTTTGTGCTGGGTCCGACACATGAAGAGGTCATTACCGACATCGCTCGCAACCAGTTACGCAGTTATAAACAGTTGCCTATTACCTTTTACCAAATTCAAAGTAAGTTCCGTGATGAAATCCGCCCTCGCTTTGGCATCATGCGTGCTCGTGAATTCACCATGAAAGATGCGTATTCATTTCACATTGACCAAGCATCATTGGCGGATACTTATCAAGACATGTACCGTGCCTATGGCAACATTTTTACCCGTTTGGGGTTGAACTTTCGTGCGGTACAAGCTGATACTGGTTCGATTGGGGGCTTTGCATCACATGAATTTCAAGTGTTGGCAGATAGCGGTGAAGATGACATCGTATTTTCAAACGGTTCAGATTTTGCTGCCAATATTGAGCTTGCTGAAGCCATCTGTACCACTGAGCGACCTGCCGCCACGCAACACAAACAAAACGTCCCAACACCCAACATGCCAACGTGTGAAGCCGTCGCTTGTCATTTGGGCATTGATTTGGCACAAACTGTCAAAACGCTCATCGTCAAAGGACAAACTGCTGAAGGTGCACCGCAACTGGTGGCGTTGGTACTCAGAGGTGACCACACCTTAAATGACATCAAAGCTGAAAAAATTGCCGAAGTCAGCACGCCTTTGACCATGGCAAGTGAAGAAGACATCAAATCAGCAGGTCTTCATAAAGGCTATATCGGTGTGGACTTAGACATGCCTGTGTTTGTGGACAGATCAGCTGCCGTGTTGAGCGACTTTGTCAGTGGGGCAAACCTACCTGATCACCACAGCACAGGAATGAACTGGGATAGAGACGCACAAATCACTCGTGTGGTGGACATTCGTAATGTGGTTGAAGGCGACCCATCACCTGATGGCAAAGGCACGCTCCAAATCAAACGGGGCATCGAAGTTGGGCATATCTTTCAACTGGGGGATAAATACTCGCAAGCGATGAGATGCAACGTGACAGGCGAAGATGGCAAACCTGTTACCTTAATGATGGGTTGCTATGGCATTGGGGTCAGTCGCATCATCGCCGCTGCCATCGAACAAAACCATGACGACAATGGCATCATTTGGCCTGCCACCCCTGATAAAGCCGACTCTATCGCCCCGTTTGATGTGGCAATTGTGCCACTGGCAAAAGGCAAAGGCAATCATGATGACGACCCTGTTAATGTGCTGGCAAATGAGCTGTATCACGAACTTTTGCAACAAGGCGTTAACGTCCTGCTTGATGACCGCAACGAACGCCCTGGGGTGAAATTTGCTGATTTAGAATTGGTCGGTATCCCCCACCGCATTGTGGTGTCTGCCCGCAACATGAACGAAGAATATCCAGAACAAACTCAATATGAATATGTCTATCGTGGTCATGGTAATGACAATGGTGAAAAACAGTTGCTGAGTCATGATGACGTGTTGGCAAAAGTTTTAGGCTAATGGCTAGGGCGTGTTGAACTTTGATATTTATCGATATTTATCAAAGCAATATTTATCAAAGCCATTTATCTCAAAGCCCAAAGCCATTTATCAAAACAGCCTATCAACACAATTCATCAGACCCCATCATATTAGGTTAGGGCTTTTTTTAGAGAGCAACTTACCGTTGGTCTTTTCATTTTCATTTTTATGTTTATGTTTACTGCCGATTCAACCGACTGGGTTTTGGCAATAAACTTAAATCACTTGCCCGACACGGATTGATGTCAATACCACCACGGCGTGTGTACCATGCCCGTACCACAAGGCTTTTGGGTGAAAACACATGGGTTAAATCACTAAAAATCTGTTCCACACATTGTTCATGAAAGCCATTATGATTGCGAAAACTTAAAATATAAGTCAGTAATCCTACTTTATCAATCGATGGGCAATCAATCATAATCTCTACTGTACCCCAGTCGGGTTGATTGGTAACAGGACAGTTTGAGCGAAGCAGATGTGAGTGAAAGATTTGTTTCTTACTCATTTGACCATCGGTGGCAAATGCCAAATAGCCACTATCCACATCTTGAGTCATGGTGATTTTTTGACCGCCATCAGCAAAATCATCAAATAAATCATCAACACACTCACCTTGTGGCTCACTAATGGGTAAACTATCAGCCGTTTTAACATCAAAAATCTGTATTGTTACATCAGCATTGAGACATGTTGATAAATCTTTTTCAATGACATTTTGTATCTCTGATTGACTGTTAAATTCGCTAAAATTTAAGCTGTTAAAATACAGTTTCAGCGATTTTGACTCAATGATATATTCAGACGTGGCAGGAATGGCAAGACGAGCCATCGCCACCTGTGATATGCCTTGCGGGTTAAGCCATGACAGCTCAAATACATGCCAAAAATCTGTACCACAGCTTAATTGGTCAGCAGGCAAAGCAAGCTTTTTGCGTCCCAATGCCCGAGGAATGGGATAAAGAATATTAGGAGCGTAGGTTTTCGGGTAGGTGGTGGATTGACCCAAATGGCTGTTTTCTGGGGTTTGTTTCGTATTCATTGTTTATGCTTTTATTTAATGACAGGATTCATTTTATTATCGGTTTACCGATTGGGGAAAAAGATAAGAATGTTGATGATTTGGTTCTCGTCGTCAACAGAAAACTATGGTGTATTATAACGTAAAATGATGGCTTTTCTTAGAATTTAATCAGATTGGTTTTTGGTTTGTGCCACCTGATACAGGTTTTGGATTTTTTTGAATATTATCAAGCGTTTTTTGAATGGCAAAAGCCAAATTTACAAAAGCCAAATTTATCGCACATTTGGCAGTTGCCATACTAAATCCGTATCCTTTTCCCATCATTCAACAAATAATACGCCACAGCATAAAAAATCGCCGTAACCCCCCCAATTGCCAAAAGCGACCCACACACATTAACATCTGACTGCCCCAAAATTCCAAAGCGAAACGCATTAACCATATACACAATCGGATTAAACAATGACACCGTTTGCCAAAAAGATGACAAATTCTCCATCGAATAAAATACCCCACCCAAATAGGTCAGTGGTGTTAGCACAAAACTTGGTACGATAGAAATGTCATCAAATGAACGAGCAAACACCGCATTTATCATACCTGCCAGTGAAAATAACACTGAGGTCATCACCACCGTAAACACCGTAACAAAAGCATGTACCATGCTTAATTTGGTAAAAAATAACGCCAATATGGTCACTATGAAACCAATCACCAATCCACGAAACAGCCCACCTGCGACATATCCCAATAAAATCGTGTGTTTAGAAATCGGACTGACCAGCATCTCTTCAATACTGCCATGAAACTTCGTCGAAAAAAAACTGGATACCACATTAGAATAGCTGTTGGTAATCACCGCCATCATGATAAGCCCCGGTACGATGAACTGCATATAAGGCACACCGCCCATCTCACCAACACGAGAGCCAATCATTTTACCAAAAATAATAAAATACAAGCTCATGGTAATGGCAGGTGGTAAAAGCGTCTGTGGCCAAATGCGTAAAATGCGTTTCATTTCTTTGCTGGCTAGGGTAATAAAAGCAACCCATTGCTGTTGTAAATTCATGGTTAACTCTATGTCTATTCATTAAATCGATGCTCATTAAATCTATTTTGGTATGTGGTTTTTTATAGACCTAATTTTCTAATTTTTCCGTTAAATTATTTTCCACAATTCCTAAAAACAACTCTTCCAACCGATTGGATTTATTTCGCATGCTTGCCACATCAACTTGCTGTGCATCTAATTGAGCAAACACATCATTTAAACTTTCCCCTTTTTTTAGCGTTACCTCTAATGTTAATGGGTCTGGTTGGGAGGTTTTAACCACATGATTTAGCACAATTTTTTTGTCATGCGGTGTGGTTAAATCCAATACAAAACTTTCCATATCAAGACTTGCCAATAAGCTTTTCATATCCGTGTTAATGCGAATTTCACCATGGTCTAAAATGGCAATATTTTTACACAGTTGTTCGGCTTCTTCTAGATAGTGGGTGGTTAAAATGATGGTCGTCCCTTCTTGCTCGTTAATATGTTGCATAAACTCCCACATCGAACGGCGAAGTTCAATATCCACACCTGCGGTTGGTTCATCCAGAATCAACAAACGTGGGCGGTGCATTAAGGCACGGGCTATCATCAGTCGGCGTTTCATGCCGCCTGAGAGCGAACGGCTTTTGGTGTCTTTTTTATCCCACAATCCCAATGCTTTGAGCAACTGCTCAGCTCGTGGTAAAGCGTCTTGTTTGCCAATGCCAAAATACCCTGCTTGTAACAGTAAAATATCAAGGCATTTTTCAAATTGGTTAAAATTAAACTCTTGTGGCACAACCCCCAAAAACTGCTTGGCTTGGCCTGGATTGGTAAGTAAATCCACCCCAAATATTTCCACTCTGCCACAGGTGGGCTTAAATAGTGAGCTGATGATGCCTATGGTGGTGGATTTACCTGCTCCATTCGCCCCAAGTAAGGCAAAAAATCCACCCTGAGGTACTGTCAAATTGATGCCCTTTAAGGCAGTAAAACCGTTGGGGTAGGTTTTTGATAAATTTTGGATTTTTAATGCTGGTTGCTGGTTTTGTGGTTGGTCAGATGTCATAAAGACATGTTCCTTTATTGTGGTTATGCTTAATATTATTAAGCTTAATATTATTGACATTATTGTGCTTGATTTTACTTATCATGCGATTGACATGGCCATTAATACAATATGGGGATAAATATGGCGATTTAAATTTAGCCAAAAACAAAAACACCCCAAAAGTTGTCTAATATTTGGGGTGTGGCTTAATCAAGACAGGTTTTTAATAAGTCAAAAAAATAAGTTAGCTGACACTTTTGACCATATAGTCCACAGCGTTCTGCACTTCTTCATCAGGAATGTCTGCTCCACCCTTGGCAGGCATGGCGTTAAAGCCTTCAATGGCATGTTTATATAAGGTGTCATTGCCTTGGGCAATGCGAGCCCCCCAATCACCTGCATCACCCAATTTGGGTGAACCAAGCAGGCCGCCAGTATGGCAAGTGTGGCAAACAGCATTATACACAGTTTTGCCATCACGAGGTGAGCCATCAGCATTGCCTGCCCCAGCTGCGGTTACGGTGACATCACAGTCTTCCCCTTCAAAACACACTTTGCCATAAGGCTGAATGCGTGCCACAAGTTTGGGGTATAGAGCAATCAACTTTTGAACTTGAGGGGTATCTTGGGGGATTTGTGCTTTTGGCTCAGCGTCTGCTTGAGCTTTGGTGGTTGGTGTTGTGGTGGCATCAGCAGTCTCTACGGCCATGGTGTCGGTTGCCATGGCTTCATCAGCCACGCCATCAGCAACCGCTGGCTGGCTGGCTGTCGCCACTGTGTCAGTGGTGGTTTCTTCTGCTTGGCTAACGGCGATGCCAGACATTGCCAATACGGCAACGGTGGTTAACATAACTACTTTTTTCATTCGTCACGTCTCTCATTTTGTAAACGTAAAACATTGCAAACGTAAAACAACGTGAAACAATGTTGATGCACATTACGATTGGTAGAAATATCTTGGGTGCGTCCTATTTTTCCCCACCATTATAAGGGATAATGACCCCAAATTGCCATGAAAGATTAACAGAAAATTTTATAAACCACCCAGTTTTTTATGATTTTGTGTCATTTAATACATTTAGTCAGGATTATTGGTCGGTTTCCAGTCAGAGTAAAGTTGGCAAGTTGCTTTTTTTTTGTTAGACTGTCTGCCCTTATCTGCCATAATGGTGATGGCGGTGATGGTCATTGTTTTGGTAACAGCCATCTGACATCCATTCTTTGTGTTATTTCATGTGCTCGTAGCTCAACTGGATAGAGTACAGGTCTCCGAAGCCTGTGGCGTGGGTTCGAGTCCCGCCGAGCACACCATAAACTCCCATAAATGTGCATTCTCTGGGTCAAGCTCCAGTTTGGCTTTATAGAGCGTTTCGCCTTTGTCCAGTTTTAGTAGTTCTGCTAATCTTAGAATAAAATCATCATTGAGCTGTCTGTATCCTTTTTTGAAGCTTGCTAATCTTGTGCGATTTATCTGCAAGATTTCGCCTGCCTTTTCTTGCATACCTGCTTTTAATAAGAAATGCCAGTATTTGATAATAATAGACTTCCTGCAAAACTAATGAGCAACAATCGGATTATTCTTATTGTATAAGGCTTTTGTAAAAAACCCGAACCTAATAAAATTGAGGTTTTACAAGAAGTTCAATAAATTTAATAGAAATAAATAAAAAAGCAAATCTATCATTGATGACAATCCACCAGCCATCATCACAACCACAGAAACTCAGTCAGACATAGATAAACTCAATCAAGAAATTCAAAAAATCCAGCTTGAACAGCAATTAGCCCAACTCAAACAGCAGTCACAGCCTGCCAATGTCATTAGCTTTGGTGGTAAATGCAAAACATACAGTCAAAGCGGTCAACACATACCCATGCCATTAGATGAGTGCATGCAATACGCTAATGGCGAAAAACCATTATTTAAACAGTCGGTTGATGCCCAATTTATGGCAAATGATTATTGATTTATTGTAGCCTAAAAGCTACAATAAATACATTAAGGAGCTAACATGTTTACGCTAAAGAAAACCGATGAATTTAATAAATGGCTAAAAAGGGTTAAAAATCCAATTGCTAAGAAGTCTATTGTTTCAAGGTTACACCGTCTTGAAGTATTTGGTCATTTTGGTGACTTTGAGCATGTTGGCGATGGCATCATAGAATTAAGAATACACACTCATGGCGGTATTCGAATTTACCTTCAGCAAACAGAAGAAACTCTTGTTTTATTGCTACTTGGCGGTGATAAAACAACACAAGATTATGACATTAAAAAGGCTAAAGACATTGCTAAAGAATATGGAGCATGACATGAAAACACCAACCGAATTTAACGTTTTTGATTATTTTGATACAGATGATGAAATTTTAGACTATCTCAACGACTGCTATAATGATGCTGATGAACGCCTGTTTGTGTCCGCTATCGGTCACTTAATGAAAAAAAAGGGCGTTGCTGAAGTTTCTCGCTTAACTGGCTTAAATCGTGAAAGTCTATACAAAACAATCAATGGCACAACATCTCCTAGCTGGGACACAATGATGAGAATTTTAAAAGCTTTGGATATTGGTTTTACTATTAAATTTAATCAGCATGATGCTTGTCATGCTTATAACGCATGATATAACCAACAATTATCATAGCCTTGTCATGCAGTAATTTTGCTGTGTCACAAAGTTTTTACCATGCAATTTATTAAACTATCTGATTTTCAACTCTTTTTTTTAAGTCTTATAAATACCAGGCTCATAACTTTTGGTTAAAAAGCCATTAAATTTTCAGCCTTTTAAAATCGATAAGTTATAAAGAGTTGAGAATGGGGTATTAAATTGGAAAATGATTTAGGGAATGGTTATTAAAAAGTTAAAACCCCTATCGTAAATGTACCACCATATCAGACAGCTCATTACCTTGTGGGTCATGTTCAAGATGATAATGTTGTCTGAGCAGATGCCCAATTTCATCGAGCAGTTCGCTTAAACTATTTTGCACATCACCTTTAGCAAGCCCTGCAATGGCTTTGTCGCACATTGCTTGCCATACGGTTGGACCAACATGGGCGTTAATACCACGGTCAGCAACGATTTCTAAGTCATGCTCACACACATTGACATACACCAATACGCCTGTGTTTTCTTCGGTGTCCCAAACTCGATACTCGCTAAATAGGCCAATGGCTCGCTCTCGGCAATTACTGCGATATGCCATGTTGACAGGTAAGTGATTTTCGATGATGAGAAACACTTCACCACGATGACCCACTTCTGCTTCGGTGACTTTTTTGCTTAGGTAAGCCTTTATGTCATTGGTGAGCCATTTACCATGTAACATGGGGATAAATATCACTTGTCGCCACCAACGTGCAAGACTGGGCTGAGTTAAATCTTGCCCAGCTGTTGCACGTTGGTTGGGGGAGGCTATATGATGATTTTGCTGAATTGTCATGGTCATTTTGCCTTGCTTAATTTGAACAGCTTAATATGAACGATTGAGCTTTAAATTGGGCTTTAAATTATAATGTAGCATTTTACCAAGAACCACCTGCCCCACCACCACCAAAACCACCGCCGCCGCCACCAAAACCACCTGAGCCAAAGCCACCACCGCCAAAACCACCACCACTGCCACCACCAAAACCACCTGGCACAATGATGGGCGTGCCACCACTACGCCCACCTCTACCACCACCATTACCCATCAAAAATATCCATAGGAAAATGGCCAAAATCAGTGACAGAATAAAACCACCACCCAATGCCATGGAAAGAAAGAAAAAACCGCCTGATATCAGTCCAGAGCCCAAAAATCGCCCAAAAATACCCGTCACGATGTTGCCAGCGAACAGTCCAATGATGAACAACACGATTGGGTTGATGCCAGATACGCCACTTTGTGATTGTTCACGTCGAGAAGCCAGTTCATCAGCTTGGGCCAGAATATCTGGATCAGTGGTGAGTCGCTCTTCGATACGGTCAAGGGCTGCATTTAACCCACCTGCATAATCACTTTGCTTAAATCTGGGAGTAATCTCTTCACGAATAATGCGACTATTAATGGCATCAGGCAAAACGCCTTCTAGCCCATAGCCAGATAAGACATATACATTACGGTCATTAATCGCCACCAATATCAACAGTCCATCATCGGTGTCTTTTGCCCCCAACTGCCAACGATTGGCAACTTGCAACGCATAATTAAACATTGGGGTGCCGTTGGTGGTGGGGATAATGACAATGGCGGCTTGCGCCAATCCTTGCTGATAAATGCCACGTAAGCGTTGACTTAGATGTTGTTTTTCTTGTGCCGATAATATGTTGGCTTGGTCAACCACAGGCTCATTTAAGATAAGTTTGTCTGATTCAACCGCTTGAGCGGTGGATTGTCTGGGTATGCCATGATTGACTGTGGCGGTATTGATATTGGTGGTTTTACTTTGAGTGGTGTTATCTTGCGATTGTCTGCTAAAGCTTTCGCTAACCGTGCCGATGGCGTTACCAATGGCATCATTGCCCAACACAGTGTCATTGACCACTTGGTTTTGTTTGCTGACCTGACCGATGGTAACCATATCATCTTCAAAGCCGTTGTTTTCAAGACTGTTGGCTTGGACAATGGCAATGTCATCTTGGGCGTGTGCCAACGTTGGAGTAATCAGACTTAAAGCCACCAAACTGCCTAAACTTAGCATACTCGCGCTGAAACCCATGCTAAGGACACATGGCATCAGAGCAACCCCAGGGTTCTTAACAAAAACACCCAAGCCCCCACCCCACCCACAATAACGCCGTGTTCCACTGACGGTTTTGGTTTGAGATTTGGTTGATTGGGTTTGCCCACGTTTAGTCATTATCGATGGTCCTTCGCTTTTTTTAGTCAATACATTTTTTAATCAACACTTATTTGGCAATTATTGGGCAAATTTTATCCACCCACTTACTATCTACCTACTTGCTATCCACCAAATATTACCCCCATCAAATGTCATTATCCACCAAATTGGTCTGCCAATCAGTCACCAAAATTGACACTCGGAGCGGTGGAGATTTGCTTTTCATTGTCCACAGTGAAGTTGGGTTTGGTGTCCATGCCAAAGACTTTAGCGGTGATGTTGCTGGGGAATTGACGCACCATGGTGTTATAGCCTTGCACTTCTTGGATATAATTATTGCGGGCGACGGTGATGCGGTTTTCTGTGCCTTCAAGTTGTGCTTGTAAGTCTTGGAATAAGGCATCAGATTTGAGTGCTGGGTACTGCTCAGACACTGCCATTAGGCGAGACAACGCGCTGCCCATTTGAGCTTGAGCTTCTTGGTATTGTTGTAAGGCTTGTGGATTATTTAACACTTCTGGGGTAATTTGGATGCTGCCTGCTTTTGAGCGAGCTTCTGCCACTTGGGTAAATATTTCTTGTTCTTGGTCGGCGTATTGTTTGACCACGTTTACTAAGTTAGGCACAAGGTCAGCACGGCGTTGATATTGATTGACCACTTCTGACCAAGACGCTGCCACTTGCTCATCTTGGGCTTGTAGTTGGTTATAGCCACAGCCAGACATGCCCACGGTGGACACAGCCAACACAGTCGCCATGAATATAGATTTTAAAGACAATGTTTTATACATATGGTGGTTTAACATGTTGTTTAACATTAAGGTTGCTCCCAAACAAAGCCATAGACCAAACAAATCCATGGACTTAAATACCATAATACCATCAATTTAGTATCGATTGATTGATGCTATTATGCTGACCCAATGCCCTATTTACAATGCGATAAACACAAAAAAGCACAAAAGCACACGCATTCATGACATTTTTTTATTCATGAGTTGTAATTAGTGCTGGTAATTTATGCGATTTTATGGCACATTGCTGTTACGTATGGTTACATAACCCATCATAAGTTAACTTTGTTTATGTTTTGTCAATACGTTGGTTTGTCAATAACAATACGTCAGTGATACGTCATCAATACGTTGGCAAATGTCGATTCAATCAACCTTATCAGATAAGGACATCAATTATGGAAGGTTTAATCAATGCCTTAAATGGCATCATCTGGAGTCCAGCTTTGATTTATCTTTGCTTGGGCGCTGGTCTGTTTTATTCTATTTTAACCAGATTTGTCCAAGTTCGCTTGTTTGGTGAGATGCTTCGCTTATTGTTTAGCGGCCAGTCAAGCTCTTCGGGCATTTCATCGTTTCAAGCATTGGCGGTATCGCTTGCTGGTCGTGTGGGCATGGGCAATATCGCTGGGGTTGCTGCTGCCATTGGTTTTGGTGGCCCAGGTGCGGTGTTTTGGATGTGGATAGTGGCATTTTTGGGTGCATCAACCGCCTATGCTGAGTCCACGTTGGCACAGATTTATAAAGAAAAAGACGAGCTGACAGGACAGTACCGTGGGGGTCCTGCGTATTATTTTGAAAGGGCATTGGGGCAGAAGTGGTACGGTGTTTTATTTGCCATTGCGTCCATCATCTCTTGTGGCATCTTTTTACCGGGGGTGCAAGCCAACGGTGTGGTGAATGCGGTGACTCAAGTCATGGGCGATGGCACGATGATGACAATCATGGGCAATGATGTTGGCACAATACGCTTAATGGCGTTGGGGGTGATTTTGTTGGTGTTGGGAGTCATCATCTTTGGTGGCATCAAACGCATTGCCAACTTTACTGAATTTGTTGTTCCCTTTATGGCACTTGGCTATATCGCCCTTGCCCTTATCATCATGGTGATGAATTTTCATATGATACCCACTGTGTTTGGCAGCATCATCAGCGATGCGTTCACGGCACAAGCAGGGTTTGGTGCTGCCATTGGTTGGGGGGTCAAGCGTGGCATCTACTCTAACGAAGCAGGGCAAGGCACAGGTCCACACGCTGCTGGTGCTGCTGAAGTTGACCACCCTGCACAACAAGGGTTGGTACAGGCATTTTCGGTGTATGTGGATACCTTATTGGTGTGTTCTGCCACCGCATTTATGATTTTGACCATGAACACTTATAACATTCAAGGCACGCTTGAGAGCGGTAATTTTATCGTTCAACATGTGGATGCCACAACTGAAATCAACTCGCCTGCTTTTACTCAGCTGGCAATGGAAGCCTCTTTTGGTACTTTTGGTGATACGTTTGTTGCCATTGCCATTTTTTTCTTTGCGTTCACCACCATTTTGGCTTATTACTACATCGCTGAAGTGAACATCACCTATTTGACACGCTTTTTGGGTCGTTCGGCTCATAAAAATGGCTTGATGTTGGTCAAAATCCTCATCATGATGATGGTCGCCTATGGTGGTCTAAACAGTGCTGGCTACATTTGGAACATGGGCGATGTGGGCGTTGGTCTGATGGCGTGGTTAAATATTGTGGGTATTTTGATTATTTTCTTTGTGGCACGCCCTGCCATGGACATCTTAAAAGATTATGAATCTCAATTAAAAGCAGGTGTGAAGCATTTCACCTTTGACCCTGCTAAATTCGGCATTAAGAATGCCCCTTATTGGGAAGAGCGTAACCGCAATCGCCAGTGATTGGCACTAAGAGATTGATATTAAAAGATTGACATTAAGACAACTCAAACGGTTAAGTTCACAAAAAATCCCTTATCGGTTGATGGGGGATTTTTTATGGCAGCTTATAAGCTGTGTGTCAATTGATACATGCTCAGGCTATTGTTACAAATATGCAATAAAATCGGCAACCATAAGCTGGCGGACATCACTCTGGCCAAACTAAATAGCAAGGCAAGCATAAAAATGGTTACCATACCATACACATCATATTGCAAATGCACCACAGCAAACAGCACACTGCTGACCAAGCTTGCTGTGCAAAACGCATGCACTGGCTTGGCAAATTGCTGAGCGACTAACGACCACATTACCCCACGAAACAGCACTTCTTCATAAATGGGGGCAAGCACAGTAACCGATAAGATTAGCAACCATTTAGGATTGGCACTGTCATACAAGGGACGCATAAATTCAAGGGCATCTATTCCAAGCCATTGACTGAATGTCTCACTTATCAGCACAAACACCATCAACACACTGACAAACATGCCTACCCAACGCCACTTTGGCAGATGATTAAGAGATAAAAAATGCCCCACATCACCCCCTTGGGCTTTGATGGTCAGCCAGCATAGCCCAATTAAAAAAATGGCATTAAACACCACCGAAACCGCCAACGTCGTGCCATTATCCGCTGCCATTAAAAACTTAATAAAAATATCCACATGACTTGTGGTAAGTTCATCGGGCAAAAACGGCAATGCCAAAACCACACTGATGAGTTGCACCACAAAGAATGCCAACAACAAAAATAGCAATAAAAATGCACTGGTGGTTTTACCATATAGTTTGGGCAGGGCAAAAAATGTTGCCCAATTTGGCCAAATAAGACGCTGAGTGATTGATTTTGGCTGGTGGGGCTTTGGTTGGTGAGGCATGGGCAAACTCAAGCAAATTCAATTAAAAAAAGGCCGCTGAGCAAGCCAGCAGTTGCGATGATTATGTTTGGCAAATATTTAAACTGACATTGAAAACCATAACCACAAAACCATGACCAAAAGAGCATGACCAAAAAAGTATGACACACTCATGTGATGGCATTGATGGTCATTTGATGATGATATTAAGCACCTTGTTTGGCGATGATGTCAAGCACCTTGACAGCGGTGGCGGTTGGATACATCAGTGGAAACATATGCCCTCCTTGAGTCAATTCATGGACAATGCCAAGACGTTGTTGTAGTTTTTGATAAAAATGATTTTTAACAAAAGGGCTGTCTTCTCCTGCTAAAATACTCACCGCTCGATTTGGGGCATGATTGGGCGTGAGCCAAAACCACGATGGGTTGGAGCGAAATACCGCCACTTCATTGGCTTTTGGTATGGTTAAAGTGACTTGTCCATCAAAAGTGTCTGTCAGACCGTACTGAATATAATTATCAAAACACATGGGGTCAAAGGCACTAAAAAATGGGTTATCTTTAAGTGATTGGCGTGCATCATCACGGCTTGCCCACACATCTCGCCGCCGTTTTGACAAACCTGACGGTGATAGTTTGTCCATAAAGTGATAAGGTTTGGGTATTTTTTTTAACCAACTCTCTGCCCAGCTCAAAACCAACCCATGCGTGTTGGTTGTGTCAGTTGTGGTGGTGGCAAGTGTGGCGATGGCAAGTCGCCTATGGTCATCAAGACACAGCAAGACTTTATCAGCTTGCTTAGCAAGATGCCACGCCAAGCTTTTATGTCCATAAATCAAAGGTGGGTCCATCAACACCGCTTGAGCAAACTGTTCTGGAGCTTGGTACACTGCCTTTAATGTACACAAAGAGCCAAGCGAATGCCCAACAGCCACCACTTGGCGAACGCCATGGGTGCGACATGCCGAAGCCACACTGTCGATGATTTGTTGGGTGAGGTTTTGCCAATGGTTATCCACCGCATAACCAGCTGTGGCCGCAAAATGGGGAATATACACCACGGTAAAATGCTCTGACCAAATCTCGAACAACGGCTCATATACTTGGCTAGGAATGCCATTGGCATGGGTGAAGTGCAAAATGGGCTTGCCTGTCAGTTGAGAGACGCACGGTTGAGAGACGCAGTTTTGTGGTGCGTGGTTTGCTGACTTGCTAATGGCATCAGCATCACCCATATCAAAACAACTGCCATCTGTTGCATTGGCTTGGCATTTTTTAGGGTGATGCAAGGTTTTAGGGTGATATGTTTTAGGGTGATATAGAGTCGGGGCAAACGTATTTTTTTGCCCCTTTTGTTGTGGATTGGTTTGCAAATTAGGGTGTTCTACTGATTGCTCTGTTAGCATAAATTCCCTTGATGGCCATTTAAATCATTGATAACTGGCAATTGGCAAGCTGCCTTATGCTTACTTTAGCTCATACTTACCTTAGCTCAGTTTGGTTTTGCTCTTGTGGCAAGATTTTTAGATTTAAAGCACTGCCCAGCCCTGAACCCATTTTTACTGCAAAATGGTCCAAAAATGCACGCATGGGGTCAATGGGGGTGTAATTGACTGTGGTGTCTAGCTCAAGCTGTTTTTCCAGCTGAGACAGACCGCCCTTTTTATCCGCCAGTCCTAAAGTAATGGCTTGTTCACCTGTCCAAAATAACCCTGAAAATAGCTGATTTTCTTCAGGATTTTTGAGTCGCTCACCACGACCTTGCTTGACTGCATCAATAAAGTGTTGATGCGTATTGGCAAGTACGCTATTGATGTGTTGTTGTTCAAACTCGGTCATCGGACGGCTTAAGCTTAAAATGTCTTTATACTCGCCTGCGTGCATGGTGCGGTCTTTGACACCCATTTTATCCATTAAACCTTGAATGTCATAGTTAGGCATGATAACCCCGATAGAACCGACCAAGCTTGATGGATTCACATAAATTTCATCAGCGGCAGAAGCGATATAATACGCACCTGATGCCCCAATATCACCAATGACGGCATAGAGTTTTTTGTCAGGGTATTCTTGACGCAAATCCATCATGGTTTGCCAAATTTCATCAGATTGTACAGGTGAGCCACCGGGTGAATTGATGTTTAATGCCACTGCTTTGGCACTTTCAGTACTAAAAGCTTGTCTGAGGGCATCGCTGACATCTTCGGCATTGGCATCAGAGCTTGCACTGATTGTCCCTTGCACATCCACCACCGCCAAATGTGGTTCGGTGGTACTCACCGCTTCTAAGCCACCACCTGGCTGGGTGGCACATCCACGCCCCATGATTAAAAATATCAAAATCAAATAGCCAAAAGTTAATAGCTTAAAAAATATATTCCAACGGCGAGCTCGGCGTTGTTCTTCGATGCTTGCCATTAGGGTTTTTTCAAGTAATTTCCATTCCTGTCCTGTCGGCTCATGTGCCATTTGTGAGCTGATGACAGGTTGGTTGGTTGCTTTTTTGTTTGGGTCTGGCGGCCAGTTCATACCGTTTCCTATTTTTTTACAATCAATAAATTTTTAACACAAGAAACACTTAATACAAAAAAAATAACGGCATATTGTAACATTGAGAATAAGCAATTTGCTGAATGTTTGTATGATTTACATTACCAAGCATTGCTTGGGAGTTTTTTGATTTTTTAAGTTTTTTTGATGCTTATTTTTAATGTTTGTTTTTCATGTTTGTCTTTAATTTTGATTATTCATCTTGTTAAGTAGGCTGGTCATCTGCCATAGCCACTGCTGGGATTGTGCAGATTTTTGTTCGGACGAATCAGACAATTGCACCGCATCAGGCTTGCCCATTCTGTCTTGTAGCTCATTTATCAGATGGTCATCGTTCATCAAACTGGGTAATGGGCTATGGTGAGACAACAGCCAAAGAGCAGATGCAGGTGATGATGTGGGCGATGATGTGAAATGTGACGACACAAGCGACTGCTCAGAACACCACGTGTGCCACAGTCGCCATTGTCGCACCCCCATGCCACCATCTAAAAATACTTGCTGATACACAGGACTAAGCGATGTGCCAGACGATATTTGTGCCAAATTATCTGCCTGCTGTTTGCCACCACTGAGCATGTGGGTTGGGTACTCACTCTGTACCACAATGCCTGTTTCAAATTTAAGTAACAGCGAGCATGTCCAGACACTGGGGTCATCAATTTTGGCAAATCCACTGACTGCTTGTATGGCTGTACTGACGAAACCATTGCTGTTTAGGGTATTGTTGTTTAGGGCATTGTTGTTGGGCATTTGCACTTGACAACTGATTGGTGATGTGGCGGTTGGTTCAAGCTGGGTAAGTTGTCGCAAAAATGCACCATTGCCTGCTTGCCACCAATATTGCACTGGTATGTCATGACTTAGGCGAGCGGTGAGTATGGCAAGTTGCTTATCGGGATTTTGTACGATGATGCCTGTTAGCCGTGTGATGCGTTTGGCGGCCAAATTTTCTTTTAGCCCATTCATCAGTGTGTCATTGGTAACGTGATGTCTTTGTTTATTAGGCCAATCTTTGTTTAATAAAGCATTGTTTGTTGTCTTTTGTAAGTCTTTTAAGGCAATGTCTTTTTGATTAACTTGCGACAATATTAACCAGTTTTGTACATCGTAATTTTGGTTTTTAGGTATGTGTAACAAAGACGCACGCACCCCTTGACGATTCATGTTCTCTCCCAACGCCAATAATGTCAGTATGGCGGGGTCAGATTTTTGTTGTCGGTCATCGGTTTGAATCACGCTCAATGATGTCAATGTTTTAGACGATAAAAACACATTTGGAAACACAGTCAGCATCACGATTGCACTCAATGATAAGCATGTCCAAGCCCTTAATCCATGATGACCTTTAAAAAACACCACCAGCCATAATGCCAGTATCACCAGTACCAAAACACCAAGGCTAACGTCATAATAAAGCCAAGCCGATGACATCGCATCTGACTCACCATCACCGATGTTTGCGCCTGTTATCCATGCCAAACTGTCATGCAAGTGTGTGAGTAAACCAATCACCCCTGCCCAAAGCATGTTTGCCAATGTGGGCGATAGCAGATACAGTAACCCTGCCAACAAATTGCATGGCACAATTACCCAGCCATATAACCCAATGGCAAACATATTCACCAACACACCCCAAAGTGATACCTTGCCAAATATCCACAAACTCAGTGGCAATAAAGTCACAAATATCCAAAGTTGTAACAACACAAATTGCTTCAGTTGCTGAAATGTTTTGGCTTTATTATCGCCATCATTATTATTAGCACTAAAATTATCGCCAGACGTTGATTTTATATTAGCCATGAACGCCTGCTCATAACCAATTAACAGCATGACCGCCATAAAGGACAACCAAAATCCTGCCTGCCATAGCACCAAAGGATTAAACCACACCATCACTGCCGCCACCAGCATCACCACTTGTAGACCACTTATCGGCAACAACAGCCATCTGGCAATCCCCACTGCCAACAACATCCATAATGTGCGAGCAGCTGGCACATCAAAACCTGTAAACAGCGCATACAAGGCCGCCATGCCTACCGTCAACCCCCAACGCCATTGCCAACGTGGCATATGGTCATATGCCCCAACCGCAAACCGTTCAATGCCTGCCATTGCCACACTGGCAAACACAATTGCCAAAAACAACACATGTGTCCCTGATATCGCCAATAAATGTGAAATGCCAGCAAGCTGATATAAGTGTTTGGTTGACTTATTAATCAATGCCCTATCACCAGTCAGTAAGCTTAAAGCAACTGCCTGAGCTTGCTGTTGTGCTGGTGTGCTGGCGTCAAATTGCATAAAGTGCTGACGTAATTGCCACCGAAGTAAAGTTAACCGTCCCATCATCTGTTGCCAAAGGGTGTTAGATGCGACCGCATGTGTTTTAACATGAGGCATCATCTGGTACATCATTTGTGCTTGCTCATGCCACTGATGGTTATTCATCGGTAGCCATTTTGCTTGTGCTTGTATGCCTCTTGTTGTCAGCCAACGACGGCCATTAAATCCCACTTGCTTGGACTGATGATTAGGCAGTGGTTGCAGCAACAATGGCACAATCAGTTCTTGTCCATCTACCAGGGAATCCAAAGGCACTTGTCTAATGGTGGGTTGGCCCGTGGAGGTCTTAGAGGGTTGTGAGACAAACAATGCTTCAATCTGCCCATTTGCCAATGACTGATTCATGGCAGAAATCAGCACTTGCGAACCAACCAAAGTGTTCATGGGAGCATTAAGATGGGCTTCTGTCTTGATGCTGATGTCAGTTGCAGCATCATTGATAATGTCAGTATCAGTGTCAATATCCGCTGGTTGGCTGTGGTCATTGTGATGATAGGGGTTGGCAATAAAAGACACATGAGCAGTCTTGGCCATGCCATCTTGTGAGCTGACCCCAGTTGGCTGGGTAGATGTTGCTTGAGTAGATATTGCTTGAGTAGATGTTGCTTGGGCGGATAAAGGCATGGCATGAACAATGGTGGCTGTTTGAGCATAATGACTTTGATAGCGAGTATCTGCTACCCCATCGCTTAAACCATCAATGCGAATATGAGCAATCACCTGAACCATTTGGGTCAGCTGATTGGCTGTATGAGAGTGATACTGTAACAAGCCATGCAAACTGATACCAATAAACAGCAACATCACGCTGATGACGTTGACCATAGTCACAAGCCCATTGCTGTTCTTATTGCCAACGGTTAAATGTGACGGATTGACTGGCTGTTTGAGTTGCAGCTGCTTAAACTGCCCCTGTCTAAATTGCTGTTTGCGTTGATGCGATTGCCCAAACCGCCATAACTGCCACGCCAAAATCAACAACACATAACAAAACACATACCACATACCAGACATTGCCATCTGAGATAACACGGTATCTTTAAGGTCAATCCATTGACTGCTCAAACTTTCAAGCAATACCAACAACCATACCATCAATAGCAAAGACCATAACCAAATTTTCATCTTTATGAGCCTTTATCATCTTTTATTTGTTATGTGAAGAATATCAATCAGTTGCCACAGATGACTGATGAACTTGCCAATTCATGGGTTTGTGGTTATGCTAGCACCAGTCATCAGTTATTGGCGTTTTATCCCATTTTTTATCCTTTTGTTGTGTTTTATTTTTTGTTTTTGATTCGTTGGTGTTTTAGCAACGTTTCATGACCGAGTAATCCATTGTGCCAACCAAAAAACTAAAAAACTGGTTACCAACCCCAGAACAAATCATGCAAACCAAGGGATTACAGCCCTTTGCCCATTATTTATCTGATCCAAGGCTATGGCATTTTAACCGTCGTTGTCTCAATAAAGCGGTATATGTCGGGGTCATGAGTGCGTTTTTTCCACTGCCAGGGCAAACATTGGTGGCATTGATATTCTCCTTATACTTTCGTGCCAACGTGCCATTTGCGGTTGCCTTAACATGGATTACCAACCCCATCACCACCATTCCTGTCTTCTATGCCAGCTATTATGTGGGGGCAAAAATATTGGGTAAGCAGATTATCGGTTTTCGTCAAATCGGGCATATGCTGTCAGATTTGAGTTTATGGATATTTGCTGATGGGGTCAATCCGTTTATAACCTATCAGCACGTCTTTTCACTGTCAGCATTTTGTTTGGGGCTTTTGATATTGGCAGTCATCACAAGCGTGGTGTGTGGATTGACCTTTCGCTTTTTTTGGCAATATAAAATCATTCGCACATGGCAAAAACGCCATGGTCATCGCCCTGCACATTTACTAGATAAACACAAATACTAAATAAGCATAAACCCTAAATAAACACAGATAAAACATGGTTACTAACTATCAGTTTTTAAGCCATGGTTTTTAGACCACGGTCTTTGTCTTTAGCTGTTGTCCCATTGTCCATTTTTTAAAGTCAACTGTCGGTCTGCCTGTGATGCTAATTGACGGTCATGGGTTACCATTAAAAGCGACGTTTGCAAAGTCTGTTGTAACTCAGCCAATAATGCAAACACACTGTGGGCATTGTCATAGTCCAAATTACCCGTAGGCTCGTCCGCCAGTATTAAAGCAGGCTTAGTTACCAAGGCACGAGCAATCGCCACCCGTTGTCGTTCACCGCCAGACAGCTCACCTGGTCGATGCTCAAGGCGATGACCCAGCCCCACTTTTTTTAAAATGGCGACCGCCTGCTCTTTGGCATCGCCAAGACTGATTTTAGGACGCATCAGCAAGGGCATGGCAACATTTTCGATGGCATCAAACTCTGCAAGCAAATGATGAAACTGATAAATAAAGCCCAAATGCTGGTTACGCATATGCCCCCGTTGGGTCTCATTCATCTGATTAAGGCATTGCCCTTGTAACCATACTTCACCTGTGGTTGGGGTATCTAAACCGCCTAATAGATGCAGTAAAGTGCTTTTGCCAGAGCCACTTGTGCCAACAATGGCGACCTTTTCACCTGCATGAATGGTTAAGCTTAGCTCACTTAACACGTGAGTTTTGACTGCCCCTTCATCATAGGTTTTGCTGATATTTTTGGCGACTAAAATGGCATTATTTGGGGTGTTTTGTGTCTCGTTCATGGTGATGTCTGTTTGGCTATTTCAATGGGTGTTAAAATTTCAATGGGTGTTTTTCAATAACTGTTAAAACTTCAATAACTGTTAAAGCCTCAATCAATCATGGTTAAAACTGCAATGACTGTTAGAATTCACTTTAAGCAACTCGCTTTAAGGATTGTGATTAACCATTATTCATAACGCAAAGTCTGGGCAGGTTGGATTTTGGCAGCACGTTTGGCAGGATAAATGGTCATTAAAAAACACAACAAAAATGACGAACCTGTAATCACCAGCACATCGCTGACCTTAACATAGGACGGCAAATAATTAACAGGATATACGTCAAACAAATGCAAATTAAATGCTTGATTGACATAACCCAACACATCGCTGATGGATAACGCAAACACCACCCCAATCACCGTACCAAGTGCCGTACCAATGACCC
This sequence comes from Lwoffella lincolnii, assembly GCF_037201985.1. Taxonomy (NCBI): domain Bacteria; kingdom Pseudomonadati; phylum Pseudomonadota; class Gammaproteobacteria; order Moraxellales; family Moraxellaceae; genus Lwoffella; species Lwoffella lincolnii. Next base: position 1,720,620 of record NZ_CP147511.1, read on the forward strand.
CAATAATCATGCCTTGTACCATAAACACCTGTGTGATGAGTTTGGGTGTTGCCCCAAAAGTTTTTAAAATCGCAATGTCTGACTTTTTATCGGTAACCATCATCACAAGGCTTGAGACAATATTAAAAGCAGCAACAATCACAATCAAGAATAACAACAAACCAATCATGGCTTTTTCCATCTGAATGGCACTAAACAGATTGCCATGAGTTTGTGTCCAATCGCTTGGAATCAGCCGTTCTGGATCAAGTTGTACCGCTTGCTGTGCCACTCGTGGGGCAGAAAAGATGTCATTAAGACGCATGCGAATGCCTTGAGCCCCATCTGGCAGACGCAACAACTTAGCAGCATCATTCATGGGAATGTATGCCACCATGGTATTGACCTCTTTACTGATGTCATAAGTACCGACCAAGGTAAACCGCTTAAATCTAGGAATCACGCCAGCAGGTGATGGCGATGCTTCTGGTAACACCAAAGTGATTTTATCACCCATATTCAAGCCCAATGACCAAGCCAAATCTTCCCCCAGCACAATGCCAAATTCGCCTGCTTGCAGATTATCAATACTGCCTTGGGTCATATGCTCGCCGATGATGGAGACCTTTTTTTCGTATTCTGGGACGACTCCTGTTACCACCACCCCAGCCACTTGACCGTTGGCAGTTAGCATGCCTTGCAAGTTAATAAAGGGAGCAACATCGCTGATTTTGCTGTCTTGGTGTTTGATGTTCTCTGCCAAAGATTGCCAATCTGGCAGGATTTGCATTGACTGTACGGTCGCTTGTGGCACCATGCCCAAAATACGACTTTTAATCTCTCTATCAAAGCCATTCATCACTGACAGCACCGTAATCAGTACCGCCACGCCCAAGGTCAGCCCAATCACCGAAATCAGTGAAATAAAAGAAATAAAACGGTTACTGCGTTCTGCTCGTGTGTAACGCAAACCAATAAACAATGCCAAAGGTCGAAACATGCCGACAAACCTATTCTGTCATAAAAATCATGATTAAAAGAGGGTTAGTTTGACACAAATACCCCCTTTAATGCCAATTAATTCTGTGATTAGCCAGTGTTTGACGACAATTTTTATGAAAAAAAGCAAATTTTATGAAAAAAAAACAAAAAATCTGGCATCTCACCCACAACTGACTTTAAATGTCATGATTTATCCGCTTAATGCTTGCGTCTGATGGTAAATGGTGTATGCTAACTCTGCTAATTCACAACACATAAACAACATTTTCACAAACAACTGCAAACAACAAGCGAAGCCAAACACCATGACCATGCGTTATCAACATCAAAGCAATCATCAAGATAAAAGCAATCACAGTCATCAACCCCCAAAAAAAATCCCCATCAACAGCGAACAATACGCAGGACACGCCCAACATTGGGGCATTTTAACTGATGCAGTCGACCGCTCATTAAGCGATTCATCAGTCAATTTACCAAACAACACGCCAGCCACCCATGCCCAAACGTCTAAAACCAAAGACCAAAAAAACATCTCTGCCCAAGTCTCTGACTGGCTACAAGCCATGATTGACACCGCCACCTTACCACTGGGGTTAAACACACAATCCCCCAACCCAAAAACAAGCCCATATCTGTTAATCAGTGGCAACCAACCTGTGCATGTCAATCAAATATTAAAATTAAACAACGGCAAACCCACTGACTTAGTTAACGCCTTTCCTTGTGTCAACAGCCCATACGGTCTGCAATGCCACATCGAACACATCATCATCAACGACAGCCAGCTAGATGCGATATTGTGTCTGCGTGCTGATGACACCATCATTTATGCCCATGACCAACTGCATGCCATCAATGCCGACTTATATCGAGAAGACACCAGCTATTTTGTCAACCTAAGTGCATGGGCTTACCACATCACCGTAAGCAAGCAAGATGAAGTCATCATCGTTGATGACCCCAAAGCCATTCATTATCACCGTGCCTTTAATGACATCGTGGCAAACCATGGCGGACAAACACCTAACAACATAGACGAGTTAATCCGCCAATGGCAACCTGACGATAACACGGACACGCTTGCCCCCATTGAGATTAACTTGGGGCATATGTGTGCGTATTTATTTGGTGATACCTTAGGACAAGAAGATGAAGCTTGGTGTCAAGGACAAGTGCTTGGCAAGCAAGACAGTGCATTTTTTGACATTACGGTAACTTTGTTTGACGTGGTGATATTGCGTGAGCCAGACAGCCAACCTTTTGTGGTGCGTATGGCAACACCAAAAACCGCTAAGACTGATGCCATCGCCGTTCATGACTACATTCAAGCCAACATTTGGCTACAAGCGGCCATCTATGCTGACAATCAATAATCAATAAGGCAACAATCACCCAACCTTATTCAATATCGGTTGATAAGATGACCGCATGGATTAAAAAATGCCAAGCAGATGATGTTAACGTGTGTCCCTAAACGACCCATTCCTCATATATCATGAATTTTATTCATCTTAATATGATTTTAAATCATTTTTATTCATGTAAAAAATCGGTTAAAGTATCCCTACTTGCTTATTTCATTCACTTTTCATTCACTAAACGCTTATCTGCTTAACTAAAAACAACCAAAAGTTTGGGAGACTTTATCATGACCAACATTCACAGCAACACCTTTCAATATTCCATCAAAAGCCATGTGTTTGATGAAAATTACCAACCAGCAACCAGCACCCGTTTGACCACCAACTTTGCCAACCTTGCTCGTGGTGAAAATCGCAAAGAAAACCTACAAAATGCCATCAAAATGATTAACAACCGTTTTAATGATTTGGCACATTGGGACAATCCGACAAATGACCGTTATTCAGTGCTCATTGACATTGTGTCTATTGATGTTGATGTGGCAGGTAAGGGCGAATTTTTCTCAGGATTAGAATGGCTAAAAACATCTGTGGTTGACCACAAAACAGGCAAAACCACCCCTGGCATCATTGGCAACAGCTTTTCATCATTTGTTCGTGATTATGATTTTAGCGTATTGCTTCGTGAATATAACAAGGATAAGGCTGAATTTAGTGTGCCTGAGGGTTATGGCGATTTGCATGGCAAATTGTTCAAATTCATGGTGGCATCCGAAGAGTACAAGACCCAATCCAAAAAACCACCCGTACTGTGCCTAAGCGTGGCGACCACTCGCACCTATCACAGAACCACCAACACGCATCCGATTTTGGGCGTGGAATATGTGCAAAATGATTATTCATTGACCGATGAGTATTTTGCCAAGATGGGCTTAAAAGTGCGTTATTTTATGCCCCCAAAATCGGTTGCCCCTTATGCGTTTTATTTTGATGAAAATGCTGATTTGTTGAACGATTACACCAATTTAGAACTCATCAGCACCATCGCCACCATGGAAGCATTCCAAAAAATCTACCGCCCAGAGATTTATAACGCCAATTCTGTGGCAGGTCAGATTTATCAGCCAAGCCTAACCTATCAAGATTATTCATTAACCAAAATTGAATATGACAGAGAAGAACGCACCCAATTGGCAATCAAGCAAGGCAAAATCGCCGAAGAGCAGTTTATCAAACCATATCAAGAGATTTTGGACGCTTGGCTTGCCGAAAAATAAGCGATAAGTATTAATCAATCAGCCGATGAATGTTTATCGGTTGGTTGATTGAAATTTTTGGTATAATGGCAAATTTAGTTTAGGAAAATACAATGAGCAAAATTTTACTTCCCACATCCACCGCAGGCAGTCTGCCAAAACCATCTTGGCTTGCTGAACCTGAAAAACTGTGGTCACCGTGGAAACTGCCCGAAGACCAACTGGCATCAGGCAAGCAAGACGCATTATTGGTGTGCCTACAAGAGCAACAACAAGCAGGACTTGACATCGTCAGCGATGGTGAGCAAACTCGCCAGCATTTTGTTACCACATTCATTGAGCATTTGGATGGCGTGGATTTTAATCAGCGTGAAACCGTCCGCATTCGTAACCGCTATGATGCGTCTGTGCCAAGCGTGGTAGGTGAGGTGTCTCGCCCAAAATCGGTATTTGTGGATGATGCCAAATTTTTACGCGCTCATACTGACAAGCTCATCAAATGGGCATTGCCTGGCCCTATGACGATGATTGATACTTTGTATGATGGTCATTACAAAAGCCGTGAGAAGCTCGCGTGGGAATTTGCCAAAATCCTAAACGAAGAAGCCCGTGAATTAGAGGCGGCAGGCGTGGACATCATTCAATTTGATGAACCAGCATTTAATGTCTTTTTTGATGAAGTGAATGATTGGGGCATTGCCGCCCTAGAACGTGCTGTTGAAGGGCTAAACTGTGAAACAGCGGTGCATATCTGCTATGGCTATGGCATTCAGGCAAATAATGATTGGAAAAAAACCTTGGGTTCAGAATGGCGACAATATGAAACCTTGTTCCCCAATCTACAAAAATCCAACATTGACATCATCTCACTAGAATGTCAAAACTCGCATGTGCCAATGGACTTGATAGAAATCATTCGTGGTAAAAAAGTGATGGTCGGTGCGATTGACGTTGCCACAAGTAACATCGAAACCCCAGAACAAGTGGCAGATACGCTTCGTAAGGCGTTACAGTTTGTGGACGCAGATAAGCTATACCCATCAACCAACTGTGGCATGACACCCTTATCACGCCATGTTGCTAAAGAAAAAATGCGTGCCCTAAGTGCAGGGGCAAGCATTGTTCGTCAAGAATTGACTCCTTCATAAACAGCCAATACACAAACAACGGACAAATCAATGGTTGATGTTATCGACTTTAAAAATGCCATGTCCATGCTAACCAGTGCCGTGAGCGTCGTTACCACAGCAGGCGCATCAGGACAACATGGCTTTACCGCTTCTGCCATTTGCAGTGTTACCGACACACCACCGACACTGTTGGTGTGTATGAACACATTTTCACGGTCATATGAACATTTTGTCGCCAATAAGGTACTGTGCGTCAATGTTTTAACCGCAAATCGCTTATCAAACCATGAAAATTTGTCCAATGTATTTGCATCTGGACTGAACCAACAAGAACGTTTTGAACATGGATCATGGCAAACCTTGGTAACAGGGTCGCCTGTATTAAATGATGCGTTGGTAAGTTTTGACTGTCAGATTGAGCAAATCCAAGAAGTGGGAACACATGGGATTTTTATCTGTCCCATTATGGCGATTGGGCAACATTCACAAACCCAAGAAGGCCAAGGCTTGGTTTACTTTAACCGACGCTATCACCCCGTTGGGCAGATTAAAGCGTTATTGGACAGCTAGATTTATGATGCGGTTGTTATTATTAATAGCATCATTAAAAAACCACCTAATAAATAGGTGGTTTTATCAAATAACACATTAGCCAATAACAAAATGTGCTTATTCGCTGTCTTGTTTTTTGCTACGGCGACCAAACGCACCAAAACGCTTGTTAAAGCTGGCAACACGACCTTCGTTAGAAGCTTTACGCTGAGCACCTGTATAAAAAGGGTGTGAAGCACTTGAAATATCAAGGGCAACATATGGATACTCTTGACCTTCATATTCACGAGTGGTTTTACTTTTGACGGTTGAGCGAGTCAAGAAATACACGTCAGCGTTGGTGTCGTGAAACAACACTTCTTGGTACTCTGGATGGATGTCGTTACGCATGGCAATCTCCAATGACTGAGGCACTAAGGGCATCAGATGCCAGCCGTCGCATCACAAGACCATTCTTGCACACAACACCAGCAATGACTGTCTTAGCCTTCCACAGTGGGATAATAAGGATATAAGGGGCTGTATTTTACTAGATTTATACAGGTTTATCAAGTTTTATTAACTTGCCAAATTGATAAACTCACTAAATGCGTTGAGCAGGCAGATTGTCCTTAATTAACACCACATCTTGCAACAGTTCAATGGCTTGTTCTACGCCATCGCAAACGAGCAGATTCTCCAAATCATGACTACCAATAAAGCCTTCATCAGCACTGTGGCGTAAATGCTTAATAAAATAATCATAGTAGCCGTTGATATTTAAAATAATCATCGGCTTTTGGTGTTGGAACAGCTGTCGCCATGTGGCAATTTCAGTGATTTCTTCCAATGTGCCTAACCCACCTGGTAAGGTGATAAAAGCATCAGCATACTCCGCCATGATGGCTTTGCGAGTGTGCATGGTGTCGGTCAAATGTAATTTGGTTAAGCGGGCATGAGCAATCTCACGCTCCAACATAAAGCTTGGAATGACGCCCACGGCTTCACCCTCATTATCTACCACCGCATCTGCAACCATACCCATTAGGCCAATACTTGCACCACCATACACCAGCCCCAAACCGTTATCCGCCAGTGCCTTGCCAAGCTGTTTTGCCGTGTCTACATATAGGGTGCCATTACCCATGCGTGAGCCACAGTACACTGCCACCAAAGGCATGGACAGACTGCGTTTGTCCACGACTTGACTGATGTTGTGCATGTCTTTACTGGTGATGATGTCTTGAGTTTGATGGCATTTATGATGCTCTGTCATGGAATGTCCTTATGTGTCTGAATGCTGTTGGTTTATGAATGTTTTATTGTTTGATTATTTTAACATTTGATTATCATGATGAGATAAGCGTTTCTCCAGTTTAAAGAATTTAATGTCATGATTTATTTTTTTAATGTTGATATACTGTCTTTATCATCTTTTTGTTATATACATAAAGCATGTGGATAAAAAGAGCATGCCCATAAAGTTTGCTATTAAGCCTACTGGCTTATTTGTTATCCATTAGTTTTTTAACCATTCATTTTTTTACCATCACTTTTTTAAATACCACCATGATTACTTTACGACAATTAGAATTCGCTTTAGCCGTTGCCAAACACCGCCATTTTAAACGGGCGGCAGAAGAATGCAACATTTCTCAGTCCGCTTTAAGCCTTGGCATCGCTGAGTTAGAAAAGCAGTTGGACACACAAATTTTTGAACGCAACAATAAGCAGGTGCTGATTACGCCGATTGGTGAAGATATTTTAAGCCGAGCAAGGCGTGTGTTTAGTGAAGTCAATGATTTGACCACCAGAGCCCACAGTCATCAAACACCGCTTGCTTATCCCATGAGCATCGGGATTATCCCCACCATTGCCCCTTATTTATTGCCAAAAGTGTTGCCCAATCTAAAAAAAACCTATCCAGAATTTCGCATTCATGTGGTCGAAAAACAAACTGAACGTTTGCTGGAACAGGTACGCTATGGTCATGTTGATACCGCCATCATTGCCTTACCATATGAAGTTGATGGCTTGCATACATTTGAGTTTTGGCAAGAAGATTTTTTTGCAGTATTCCCAACCAATGATGCCAATGCCAAACTCGATTGTATCGATGCTAAAAAGCTTACTCAGGTTAATCTTATGCTGTTAGGTGAAGGACATTGTCTGACAGATCAAGTGCTTGATGTGTGTCAGTTTGATAAAGATGAATTTAAGTCCAACTTTGCTGATGCCAGCTTAAATACCTTAATTCAAATGGCGATGGCAGGTATGGGGACAACGCTTGTGCCATATATGGCGTTAGACCAAGTCCAATCTGCCAACCAGGCCATGACTGCTGTGCCATTGGCTGAAACAGGTCCACATCGACGCATTGCCTTTGTTACTCGATTAAACTATGCCAGGGTGAATGATGTTAAGTTATTGGGTCATTTATTTGCCAACGTACTAACAAAATAACCCACCAACAGGATAACTGCCATAACAAAACACCCGCCAAAATAACCACCAGAGCCAAATAATAAATAATCAACACACCCCAAAGGTTGTCTCACTTTTGGGGTGGGTGCGGTTTACCTGACATTTCAACTTACGCCAATTGAGCCACATCAATTTTATCGGCTTTTTTGGTGTAGTCAGTCATGCGGTCAAAATTCATGTAACGATAGACTTCATCACTCATGCTATCAAGTTTGCCTGCATACTCTTGGTACTCTGCATTGGTTGGCAGTTTACCAAGCACAGCAGCAACCGCTGCCAACTCTGCTGATGCCAAATAGACATTTGCCCCTTGACCCAAACGATTAGGGAAGTTACGGGTTGATGTTGATACAGCAGTGGATTTAGGAGCGATGCGAGCTTGGTTACCCATACACAACGAGCACCCTGGCATTTCGGTACGAGCCCCAGCTTGGGCATAGGTATTGTAGTAACCTTCTTCCATCAGCTCACGAGCGTCCATCTTGGTGGGCGGTGCAATCCAAAGGCGAGTTTTTAGGCTGCCTGCTGGTACTTCTTGTAGTAGCTTGCCCGCCGCTCTAAAGTGACCGATGTTGGTCATACACGAACCGATAAACACTTCATCAATGCTATCCCCTGCCACGTCCGCCAAAGTTTTAGCATCATCTGGATCATTTGGACAACAAAGAATGGGTTCTTTGATTTGACTCATGTCAATGGTGATGTCAGCGGCATATTCGGCATCAGCATCGGCACGCATAAGGCTTGGATTGTTCAACCATTCTTGCATGGCTTCGATGCGACGGCTTAATGTGCGAGCATCGCCATAGCCTTCAGAAATCATCCATTTAAGTAAGGTGATGTTGGAATTTAGGTACTCTTTGACTGATGCCTCTGACAACGTAATGGTACAACCTGCAGCACTGCGTTCAGCTGATGCGTCAGACAGTTCAAATGCTTGCTCAACGGTTAGGTCTTCTAAGCCTTCAATTTCTAAGATACGTCCGTTAAAGACATTCTTTTTACCCTTTTTCTCAACTGTTAATAGACCTTCTTTAATGGCTTGTAATGGAATGGCGTGTACCAAATCACGCAAGGTAATGCCATCTTGACGCTCACCAACAAAACGGACACGCACCGACTCTGGCATATCCAATGGCATCACGCCTGTGGCAGCAGCAAATGCAACCAATCCTGACCCAGCTGGAAAAGAGATACCCATCGGAAAGCGAGTGTGTGAATCGCCACCTGTACCCACAGTATCAGGCAATAACATACGGTTGAGCCAAGAGTGGATAATGCCATCACCGGGGCGTAAACTGACCCCACCACGGTTCATGATAAAGTCAGGCAAGGTATGTTGAGTTTCAACGTCCACAGGCTTAGGATAGGCTGCGGTATGGCAGAACGACTGCATGACCAAATCTGCTTGAAAGCCCAAACAGGCTAAGTCTTTAAGCTCATCACGAGTCATCGGACCTGTGGTGTCTTGACTACCCACAGTGGTCATTTTTGGCTCACAGTACATGCCTGGACGCACACCGTCTAATCCGCAAGCCTTACCGACCATTTTTTGAGCCAAGGTATAGCCCTTGCCTGTGTCAGCGGGTTGCTCTGGCATGGCAAACACGTCCGAATGCTCAAGTCCCAGATATTCTCTGGCCCGATTGGTTAAGGCACGACCGACGATAAGCGGAATGCGACCACCAGCACGCACTTCATCAAGCAGTGTCGCTGAGTTTAATTCAAAAGTAGACAACACCTCATCTGAGTCATGCTTGGTGATTTTGCCATCATAGGGATAGATGTCAAACACATCACCCATATTAATGCCATCAACATTGACATCTTCAATGGGCAATGCCCCTGAATCTTCCATGGTATTAAAGAAAATGGGTGCAATTTTACCACCAAGCACCAATCCGCCAGCACGTTTGTTTGGCACATGAGCAATGTCTTCGCCCATCAACCACAGCACCGAGTTGGTGGCAGATTTACGGCTTGAACCAGTACCCACCACATCTCCCACATAAGCAAGTGGATATCCTTTTTGTTTAAGCTCTTCAATCAGCTTCATCGGACCTTTGACACCTTCTTCGTCAGCAGTGATGCCGTCACGAGAGTTTTTGTGCATGGCAAGTGAATGCAAAGGAATGTCAGGACGACTCCACGCATCTTGAGCGGGCGATAGGTCATCTGTGTTGGTCTCGCCTGTCACTTTAAAAGCCGTGTAGGTGGCTTTTTGTGGCACTTTTGGACGGTTGGTAAACCATTCAGCATTTGCCCATGATTCGATGACTTCTTGAGCGGTTTGGTTGCCAGCTTTGGCTTTATCAGTTACATCATTAAAGGCATCAAAGACCAATAAGGTGTTTTTTAATGCCTTAGCGGCATGTTCTGCCAATGCGTTGTCATCTAACGCATTCACCAACGGCTCAATGTTATAACCCCCTTGCATCGTGCCTAAGATTTCAATGGCTTTTTGCTTGCTAATCAAAGGAGATTTGGCTTCATTTTTGATGATTGCTGCCAAAAAAGCAGCTTTGACATAAGCCGCTTCGTCCACACCTGGCGGAATGCGGTTTTCTAACAAATCTAACAAAAACTCTTCTTCACCTGCTGGTGGGTTTTTGAGCAATTCAACCAACTTAGCGGTCTGTTGGTCAGATAAGGGTAGTGGCACAGTGCCTTGATTGGCACGCTCTTGTACATGGTTGCGGTAGTCTTCCAAAAATGCCATAAAATTGTCCTTTTACGAATACATGAAAAAAAGCATCAAAACTGCTTGCCCATAATTTACTTGCCTATAATATAGCTTAAAACGTTGCAAAAGTTAATTAAAACCCAAACATGTCCGCCAATTATTACAGAATATCCATCATTTCTTATAGAAATACCAGCCTTTTAATCCACTATGACACCTTACTCAACATTCAACATTCAACATTCAATATCATCGACCAATGTCATCGACTTTATGATGATGACCATCATACCAAATGACTAAAATGGCGATGGTAACCATTTATCGGACAATCAGCTATCGGACAATCAGCATCGAATAATCCGCCTAAACCCATAAAAAACATACCAACTAAAATTTACAGTAAGATTAAGCCACCATACTTGTACAAAAGTAACAAAAAGACTACCATAAAGCTAACACCATTAACCGTATCTAAGAGCAGTTTATAAAAGGACGTATTATGTTGCCCAACACTGCCACCACGCCCATCTATTACTTGACCTATATCAGCACCATTAAGGTGGCATATTTACTGAAACCTCATACATTCAATGACATACACAATAAAGCCCTTGAATTTAACCGTAAGCACAATATCAGTGGCTTTTTGTGTTATGGATCACGGTGTTTTTTTCAGTATTTAGAAGGTGATAAACACATCGTTCAATCTTTATTTGCTAAAATTAAACAAGATTCTCGCCATCACAACATCAAGCTGATTGGTGAAGGGGATATTGATGCCCGTCGTTGTCAAAGTTGGTGCATGAATGTTATTACCCCAAAGGCATTGGCAAAGCATCATCAAGATGCCAAATCACATTATTATCCATTTACCCCTTATCAATGGTGTGATACTAAAATTAATAATTTCACCGAGTTTTGTATCTCTCAATACCATATTTTTCAAGACGACGTTTTTCAAGACAACGGCAAGGCCAACAAACCCAATCCACACCACGCTGATTTAGGGCAAACTGTGAAAGTTGCTATCGCCACGCATCAGGTATTTATTTTATTACAAGCCATGTTGGTATTGCTGGCAATCGTGGCGTTTGGTTTGATTCATATGTTTTAAGAGCCATTAACCAGTACCGCCCCACAAGCCAAATGATTAAGACCTGTTATTATCCGTGCTGTCTTTACTGTGTTAATACCGTCGATGCTGTTAATGCTGTTAATGCTGTTAATGCTATCCATTCCTTATTATTAACCCCATATTGGCAAGCACATGGGGTTTTTGGTTGGTTTTTGGTTGGTTTTTAATTGATGTCTGACTGCGTGTTCGGGTATGGTGGGTTGTGGCAGGTTATTTAAACGGACTTTTCTGTTATACTGCTCATCACAATTAACAAAACTTTTTGATAAAAGTCTCTTTCATTAAAAGGGATTAGGAAGTGATAGCCAATGAACACCAGCACCACATCAGCCGTACAAACGCACACACCCCAATCTTCACAAACCAGCCAACCAAAAAAAGCCGTCCAAGGTGAAAAATTACGGGGCTATGATAAAGTTGCTCGCATTCCCATTAAAATCATTCCCACCGAAACCGCCCCAAAAAAACCTGACTGGATACGAGTTAAGCTGGCAAAACCAGGGGAAGTTGAAGAGCTTAAAAAGACCATGCGTTCCAAAAAACTGTATACCGTATGTGAAGAAGCTGCTTGCCCAAATTTGCCTGAGTGTTGGAGCGATGGCACGGCAACCTTTATGATTATGGGGGATATTTGTACTCGCCGTTGTCCGTTTTGTGATGTGGCACACGGCAGACCCTATCAGTTAGACAAAAACGAACCACGCAACACCGCTGAGACCATCATGGACATGGGGTTAAAATATGCGGTCATCACCTCAGTAGACAGAGATGATTTATTAGACGGTGGTGCTGGACATTTTGCTGAAGTCATCAGAGAAACCAGAGCATTATCACCAAACTGTCTGATAGAAATTCTCGTGCCTGATTTTCGTGGACGCATGGACGTGGCATTACAAACCCTAGACAAAGATGCACCCGATGTGTTTAACCACAACATCGAAACCATCTCACGGCTGTATAAGGCGTTACGCCCCGGTTCTGATTATCAACATTCGCTGGAATTATTAAAACAATATAAACAACGTCGCCCAGACATTCCCACCAAATGTGGTTTTATGGTGGGGTTGGGTGAAACTGAAGAAGAAGTATATGCCCTACTTGACGACTTAAAAGCTCACGACGTGGACATCATCACCATCGGACAGTACCTGCAACCAAGCAAACAGCATGCTCCCATAGACCGCTATGTGCATCCTGATGAGTTTGAACGCTATATGGCATATGGTAAGAAGATTGGCTTTTTTAGCATTTGGGCAGGGCCTATGATACGCTCAAGTTACTTTGCTGACCGTCAATATTATGGTGAAGATTGCCCCAAACCTGTGCGTAGTCAAAATGTGGTGGCAGCTGAGCAACGAGCCAAAGCTGAGCAGGTACGCCATGCAGCCTGCTAATAAAAGCAGGCAGTATGCCAATGCCAATAATAATGCCAATGCCAATAACAATGCCAATGGCAATGGCAATGGCAATGGCTCAAATCAAAACCAAATCATCACTTCTAATGATGGCATTCACACGTTGCATCATCATTTTTTTGATTGTCAAAGTAAGCCCAAAGCCACCCTATTGATTGTCCACGGTATGAGTGAGCATGGTGGACGCTATGATGCTTTTGCGCAATTTTTGGCAGAACAAGGCATTGCCGTTGCAACCTATGACCAATTAGGACATGGCAAAACCGCCAACTGCCAAGAAGAACTGGGCTATGTTCATAAAACATATCCTGTACAGATGTTGCTAAGAGATGTGGTGCGTATGGCAAATCTATTAAAACAACGCCATCCACAGACACCACATTTTATCATGGGGCATTCTATGGGGTCATTTATTGTACGGCAGGTTCTGTCACAACACAGTTATGACTTTACTGGGGCAATACTCATGGGAACAGCGGATAAAAATCCTTTGATTAAATCGCTAGTCCCACTATTTGCAGGGCTTAACCGCTTAAGTCCTAAGCGTCCTTGTCATTGGGCTGGCAACAGCATGAATAAGGTGTTAAACAGCAAACTGGGCAATGTACAAAGCGCTTCACGCTTTGCTTGGGTGAGTAACAACACCGACAACATCAATGCGTATGAATCTGACCCTTTGTGCGGTTTTAATTTTACCCATAATGGCTTTTTTGCATTATTTAAAATCATGGATTTGGCACTTAACCAAGACTGGCATGCCGACATTGACAGACATTTCCCTTTGCTATTGGTCTCTGGTAAAGATGACCCCGTTGGCAACATGGGTAAAGGCATTGACCGTCTACAACAGCGATTACAAGATAACGGTTTTTGGCAAATCAACAAACGACTGTATCCCAACATGCGTCATGAACCCCTACACGAACAGCAAGCGGACATGGTATTTAACGACATTGCCCATTGGATAACGCATCATGCACTCACCAATCATCATTCATTCACCAACCAATGAACCTGAACATTTGCCAAGTTGCAAAAAATTAACGACAATACACCACGTACGACGTTACTTTTTAACTTCCCTTTTTCATTTACCCTTTAATTTACTTTTTAACTGTTTTTATTGAACCGTTTTTATTCCAATGATTAAAATTAGGACATGTTATGACCCTACAAGCCACCATCGAACAAGCCTTTGAAAACCGTGCTAACCTTAGCCCAGAGACCATGCCCACCGACGTGCGTGAAGCGGTCATCAGCGTACTAAACGACCTAGACAGTGGCAAACTTAGAGTTGCTGAAAAAATAGATGGTCATTGGCAAGTCAATCAATGGGCAAAAAAAGCCGTCCTACTGTCGTTCCGTTTGTATGACAATTATCCCATGCCCAGTTGTGAACATTTGCAGTTTTATGACAAAGTGCCAACCAAATTTGCCAATTGGACAAAAGAGCAGTTCATCGATGCAGGCATACGGGTTGTGCCACCAGCAGTGGCTCGCCAAGGTGCTTACATCGCTGATGGTGTGGTGCTGATGCCTTCTTATGTCAACATCGGTGCATACGTTGACCAAGGGACAATGGTCGATACTTGGGCGACAGTTGGATCATGTGCCCAAATCGGTAAAAATGTGCATCTGTCTGGTGGCGTTGGTATTGGAGGGGTGTTAGAACCATTACAAGCCAGTCCCACCATCATCGAAGATAACTGCTTTATCGGAGCAAGAAGTGAGATTGTTGAAGGGGTCATTGTTGAAGAAGGCTCAGTCATCTCTATGGGCGTGTACATCGGACAATCCACTAAAATCTATGACCGCAAGACAGGTAATATCATCTATGGACGTGTGCCAGCAGGTTCGGTAGTTGTCCCCGGTAGCCTTCCCAGTGAAGACGGCAGTCACAGCCTATATGCCGCCATCATTGTCAAAACAGTGGATGCCCAAACTCGAGCCAAAACCAGCATTAATGAGCTATTAAGAATGGGGTAGAGTATTAAGCCATGATGTTCATAAGTCATGCTTTGACTTCCTCCCCTCCCTATCGTTCGGGGATTCCTGCTCCCAGACGGTCAAGCCCGACCGCAAGCCTAAGATAGTGGCAACCGCCCGTACGACACACCGTACATCTTAGGTTCTTATTTTAAGCTAATCCTACTGTTAGGATTGTCATAGACACGAATTAGCTTAAGTGTGTGTTTGGAAACGTCTTACCAGTTAAGTTACTGCGTACTCGCAATTTAGTCTTAACTTAACTGTGGAATGTAAGACATTGAATATAGTCAGATGAGTATAGCAAAACTTATCACATTTAACAATTGCCTTATATCCACCGCCTGAAGGCGGTGGATATAAGGCAACGGAGGATAAAATATCTCTACCATCATCGTAAACAGAATTTATGACAAGATTTATGAACATTGGTTTAAAATGGTAACGCTAACTCCGATTTACCATTTGTCATGAGGTCATCATTGAACCATCTTTTAACCACCAGTGCCACTCAAACGCCACGACGCAACACTCATATCCCCACCACCGATCCTGAGGCAGGATTAAAGTTGACGGAGATTTTTTATTCTCTGCAAGGCGAGGCGCTGACCGCAGGCTTACCAACCATTTTTATTCGCCTGACGGGTTGTCCGCTTCGATGCGTGTATTGTGATACTGAATATGCCTTTGTGGGTGGTCAACGGTGGGGGCTAGATGACATTTTGACTCACATTCAACAATATCCTTGCCAACGAGTCTGTGTAACAGGCGGCGAACCGTTAGCACAGCCTAATGCCATTGTGCTGATGCAACACCTTATTGATGCAGGATATGAAGTCTCACTAGAGACATCAGGGGCGTTATCAGTCGCTGATGTGCCTAAACAGGTGTCTAAGGTGATGGATTTAAAAACCCCATCATCAGGTGAGATGACCAAAAATTTGTGGGATAATCTAACCCACTTAACCCAGCATGACCAATTAAAATTTGTGATTATGAATCAAAAAGACTATGATTGGGCAAAACAGCAAGTCATCATGCACAGCTTACATCATAAAGTGGGTGTGGTATGGTTCTCACCGATGTTTGAGGTGAACACGCCAAAGGTAATCAGCATCAGCGATGACACCGCCTGTCAGCATGACCAATCCCCTATCCAACCTGTTCAACAGCTTGCCCAACAGCTTGCCGATTGGATTCTCAGCGATGCCCTGCCTGTGCGTCTACAGTTACAACTACATAAAATCATCTGGGCAGATGCCAAAGGCAAATAAAGCCAAATTTTAATAAAACCACCCTGCCCCGTTGCCATCATTGCAAGAATGATTTATGATATTTGTTCTATTTAAATAGAACAAACCGATGGAATTTACCATGCCACATCATTCAATCACATCAGCCAAGCACACCAACAAGCACACCAATAGCGGACAACATGCCGAAGCTATTTTACTTCAATTATTTTGTCAAACCGAAGACAGCAAACAAATGCAACGGCTATTTTCTGCCTTATTCACTGAAAAAGAATGCAGTGAACTTGCCAACCGCATTCAGATTTTTGCCCTACTACAACAAGGCTTACCCCAACGTGAAATTGCTGAGCGTTTGGGGGTGGGGATTGCGACCGTCTCAAGGGGTGCAAAAGCTTATCAAGTCAATGATGTGGCGAATTTATTACCGAATTTGAAAGAGAAGTTTTAGTATTTCACCTTATGGGTTTTGGTAAAATAAACAAAAATCAAAGGATTTGACCATGACACAAGTCATTTTACATGAGCATAATCAAATTACCCTACCCCCTGTAATCGCCAAACAAGCCAATATCCAACCCAGTGATACGCTCAATATCAGTTATGATAATGGCATAATTCAATTAAAACCCAATAATCTTAAACAGAATGAACCATTTGATATCATGGCATTGTTCGGTTGTGCCAATGGCACTTACGGCAAAACGACCCAAGAAATCGATGCGTATGTTGCCAATGAACGTTTATCTTGGGACTAAAAACAGTTTAAAGCAATCACAGGTGATTTGACCTTGACCGAATTATTGGTTAAACCCATCAAAGATAATAATTTGAAATTAAAACAACAAGTTAAGTCACTTTTTGACCATGATTTTATTCATTTGGTCGAGCATCAACGCTCAATTTTTGACTTGTGTAGCGAACTTCGAGCCTTTCACTCACTAAAAATCCCTGACGCTCTGCATGTTGCTACTGCCATTTATTATCAAGCTGATATTTTTATCACCGCCGCCCATAAGTTAGCGAATAAAAATATCGGCATTACCTTTCTAAATTTGAATGAGTTTAAACAATAGAAGTCTTTGTATAATAACAGTTTGCCAATCACCACTTAATTTAACCATAATGTATCGCCATACTAGAACATTAAAACCTTTAAAGAAATGTTATGAATATCCAAAACAAACCACCTAAAATTGAACTTGCCAGCAAACCACAGCTTATCAAGCTGGCTCAAGATATTGATTTCTTTGAATTATTTCAACGCATAGAAGCCAAATATGACACCTGTTTTTTGCTAGAATCTTTAGGCGAAGACAGCCACATTTCACGCCATCACGCCATTGGGTTTGCTCCAGCCAAAACCATTTTTGCCAAAAACCGCCATACCCTTGCCATTACCGACAATCACACACAACAAACGGTGGATTATCCTTGCGACAATCCGTATCAGCTACTTAGACAAATCACCCCACAGCACATCATTGCCCGCAACCATACGGGTGGATTGGTTGGATTCTTGGGCTATGACTGCGTCAATTTTTTTGAGCCAACCTTAAACATCAAAAGTTCGAATGATTTTGAACCATTTAAATTTGGTCTATATCTGGACGGGCTGAGCCTTGATAAAATGACTGGTGAGATTTTTTATTTTTATTACCCTTCGTCCCAACAGAAAAATCGCCTTAACGAAATCAAAACCTTGCTTGACATGCCAATCCCCACTCACACCACCCCAACCGTGCGTTTTGTCGGTGATGGTATGAGTAAAGAAGAACACGCCAAAACCGTGCTTAAGGTCAAAGAAGACATCAAGTCAGGCTTGATTTTTCAATGTGAAGTGGGCTTTAAATCACACTATCACATCACAGGCGACACCTTGCCAATTTATGCAAAATTACGAGACATCAACCCCTCTCCACACATGTATTTTGTCAAATTTGGTAAACAAAAAATCATCGGAGCATCACCAGAATTGCTGTTTCGTTTGCGAAATGGTGAGATGGAAACTTTTCCGCTGGCAGGCACGACCAAACGTGGTAAAGACATCACCGAAGACCGCAAGTTGGCTCGTCAGCTGTTAAATGACCCAAAAGAAATTGCTGAACATAACATGCTGGTGGATTTGCACCGCAATGACATTGGTCGAGTGGCACAGTTTGGCACAGTCAAAGTGCGAAATTTGATGGACATCAAGCGTTTTTCACACGTTCAGCACATTTCTAGTGAAATTGTTGGCATTATCCACCCAGCCGAAGACATGTTCACCGCCCTTGCCAGTAATTTTCCTGCTGGTACATTGTCGGGTGCTCCAAAGATTGAAGCGATGAAAATCATCAATGAGCTTGAGCCTGACGGACGTGGGGCATATGGTGGGGCGTTGGGGCAGTTCTCATTTAATGGCGATTGTATTTTTGCCATTCCCATTCGTTCATTGTTTATCAATGGTGAAAAGGCATATTCACAAACCTGTGGTGGTAATGTGTATGATTCCAATCCTGATGATGAGTATGAAGAAATTATGCGAAAATTATCAGCGATGAAGGTAGTGTTACGGTATTTTGAATAAGCGTATTTAATGATAGCTTAACGATGCTAAAATCATCGCATCATTCAATATTTATTTTGACGGCACGCCTGTAAAATCATTTAATCCCTTTAATGAAGTCTAAATCAATGAAGTGTCAATCATGAACGTACTTATCATCGACAATTACGACAGCTTTACTTTTAATCTGTATCAATATGTGGGCGAAATTCTCACTGACAAACGCAATCAAAACGGACAAGATTTTAATGTCATCGTCAAACGCAACAATGACATCACCCTTAACGAAGCAAAAGAACTCAATCCTGACCGCATCATCATCTCACCTGGCCCAGGTTCACCAGACAATCCAGCGTATTTTGGGGTGTGTGGTGATGTGATTACTCAAATGGGCAAAACCACACCATTACTTGGTGTGTGCTTGGGCATGCAAGGAATTGCTCACTTTTTTGGTGGCAAGGTGGTGCAAGCAAAAATACCGATGCACGGTAAAACATCTGCCATTCGTCATGATGGACAAGGCGTGTATCAAGGTCTGCCACAAAACATCAACATCATGCGATATCATTCATTGATGGTGGCAACAGATGGTCTGCCTGATTGCCTTGAAATCACCAGCGTGGTTGCTAACTTAGATAATGCCGATAAATCCATACAACAAGCCAGTCTGTTGGGTGATGAGATTATGGGTATCCGTCATAAAGCATACCCAATACAAGGGGTACAATATCACCCAGAATCGTTTGCCACTGAAGGGGCAAAATGGTTGTTGGGGAATTTTTTAACGCTTTAACTTTCTGATGCTTTACTTTTCGAACACTTGAATAAAAACTGAATGAAAACTGAATGAAAACAGATTTATTTATCTTGTGTCCATTTTGCTGTTGCTTTGCTGTTGTTGACTAATATGATGATGAGTGTTATTACCATGCCCTCCATACCTGACTTATCTAACCCCATTACTTCAGCTCAAAATTCACAAATAAAACTTGCCAAAGGTCTGCTGACATCAAACCGCCAACGCAACAAACATCAACAAAGCATTATTGAAGGCACACATTTGCTATCAGCTGCATTTAAAGCAGACTATCCCATTGAGCAAATTTTATTGGCAGCCAGTCAACAACATCACCCTGAAGTGATGCAACTACTGCACACAGCTTGGCACAAAGGCATTGCCACAACCACCGTTAGTGATGAGTTGTATCGTTCATTAAGCAATTTAGGCACAGGCATCGACATCATGGCGGTCATTCCCATTCGTCAGTTGTCCATTAGACAAATAAGTGGCGATTGTCTTATCCTAAATGACGTACAAGATGCTGGTAATGTTGGCACACTGCTTAGGACAGCCGCCGCCGTTGGGGTAACAAATGTCATCTGCACAACAGGCACAGCACAAGTGTGGTCCCCCAAGACCCTACGAGCGGGCATGGGAGCTCAGTTTGCCTTGATGGTGTATGAAAATGTGCTGATTGCTGATATTCTTGCTCATGTTCATACGCCCATGCTAGCAACCAGTTCACACACCGATGCGATTATCTACAAGACTGATTTGCAAACACCTGTGGCATGGGTCATGGGACATGAAGGACAAGGGGTGTGTGATGAGCTGATGCAACACGCCACCCCCATCGCTCTGCCCCAACCCAATGGGCAAGAAAGCCTAAACGTTGCCATTGCAGGCTCGTTATGTCTGTATGAAATGCTAAGACAGCGACAGTTTGCTTAAAATTAAATTAACATCATGCCTTGACTTCCTCCCCTCCCTAAAGTGCGGGGATTCCTTCTGCAAGACGGTCAAGCCCGACCGCAAGCCTAAGATAGTGGCAACCGCCCGTACGACACACCGTACATCTTAGGTTCTTATTTTAAGCTAATCCTACTGTTAGGATTGTCATAGACACGAATTAGCTTAAGTGTGTGTTTAAAAACGTCTTACAAGTTAAGTTACTGCGTACTCGCAATTTAGTCTTAACTTAACTGTGGAATGTAAGACATTGAATATAGTGAGATGAGTATAGCAAAACTTATCGCATTTAACTATTGCCTTATATCCACCGCCTGAAGTCGCAGGTTTACGGCAACGGAGGATAAAAAAAACCCAGCCATAAAAAAACCCAGTCTTTGTTTATTTAGACTGGGTTTTTAGTCAGTTTATGTGTGTGTCTTTTACAGCTTGCTGGTCAGTTCAGGCAATGCGTCAAACAAATCAGCTTCTAAGAAATAATCAGCGATGTTAGCAATCGGAGCATCTGAATCATTGTTAATCGCCACAATGACTTTTGAATCTTTCATGCCTGCCAAATGCTGAATCGCACCAGAGATGCCCACAGCAATGTACAGTTGTGGTGCAACCACCTTACCTGTTTGACCAACTTGCAAATCATTAGGCACATAACCTGCATCAACTGCCGCACGAGACGCACCAACAGCAGCACCCAGCTTATCTGCCAACGGCTCGATATATTTAGTGAAGTTTTCACCACTGCCTAAAGCACGACCACCAGAGACCACAATCTCAGCAGAAGTTAACTCAGGGCGGTCAGATTCCGCCAACTGCTCACCAACAAACTCAGATTTACCTGCATCATGTGTGTTATCAAGGCTTTCAACACTGGCATTGCCTCCAGCTATCGACGCTGCGTCGAATGCCGTACCACGCACGGTAACGATGAGTTTGTCTTCACCAGATTTGACCGTGGCAGTGGCGTTACCAGCATAGATGGGACGCTCAAAAGTATTGGCATCAACCACCGAAGTGATGTCAGAGACCATGCTCACATCCAACAAAGCCGCCACTCGTGGCATGAAGTTTTTGCCAGTGGTGGTGGCAGGGGCCAAAATATGACTGTAATCACTTGCCAAATCCTTAACCAGCAATGCCACATTCTCTGCCAGCTGATGTTCATACACCGCATCATCAGCCAAGATAACTTTACTGACACCTGCCACTTTAGCAACGTCATCAGCGACCGCTTGGCAACCACTGCCTGCGACCAACACATGAATGTCCCCACCGATTTGACTGGCGGCGGTAACGGTGCTTAGGGTTGCCTTTTTTAGACTGGCGTTGTCATGTTCTGCATAAACTAAAATAGCCATTATTATTATTATCCTTAATCAAAACAATTCATCAAAATAAAAAAACAACGCTTAGATAACCTTTGCTTCGTTTCTTAATTTCTCAATCAACTCATCAACAGAAGTAACTGTCATGCCTGCACTGCGTTCAGCAGGTGGCACAACTTTGATGGTTTCAAGCTTAGATGCCATTTCTACGCCATAATCTGCTGGGGTTTTTTCATCCAATGGTTTTTTCTTGGCTTTCATGATGTTAGGCAGTTTAACAAAACGGGGTTCATTTAAGCGTAAATCGGTGGTAATCACCGCTGGCAGTGGTAAGGTAACCGTTTGTAAGCCACCATCCACTTCACGAGTAACGTTGACTTTACCGCCATCAACTTTAATCTCAGATGCAAATGTGCCTTGCCCAATGCCCATCAGAGCGGCGAGCATTTGACCTGTTTGGTTATTATCATCATCAATGGCTTGTTTGCCTAATAAAATGATGTCTGCCCCTTCAGCTTCAGCAATGCCTTTTAAAATTTTAGCCACTTGTAGTGGGTAAGCTTTTTCATCAGTCTGTACCAACACACCACGGTCAGCACCCAAGGCTAAGGCAGAGCGGATTTGTTCCTGAGCTTCTTTTGCACCAATGCTGGCGACAATGATTTCATCAATTACGCCAGCTTCTTTTAGGCGTACCGCTTCTTCAACAGCGATTTCACAAAACGGATTGATGGACATTTTTGTGTTAGTCAAGTCAACACCAGAGTTATCCGCCTTGACACGTACCTTGACGTTATAATCAATGACACGCTTAACTGCGACTAATGCTTTCATAAGGTCCTCTTTTATTAAAGTTATCAATTAAAGTGGTTAACAGTCGATAAAGCCATCAACAGCCGAGCCAAAATTCTCTCTTAGCTTGATAAACCTGACCACGACATCTGTTGGGTTGATAGAAATGTGGTTTTGTCAATTTGTGATTTTGTCAACTTGTGGTTTTGTCAACTTGTGGTTTTGCTGATTGGTGGTTTTACCAGCTTAAAGCAACACATCTTAAAGTAGCATATCTTGCCACAATGAAACAGCAAAAAATAAAAAAGCAAAAACTGATGCCACATCTCAATCAGTATAGCAAGTAAATGACAGATACCAAACAATAGATAACCATTTTTTATAGATTATAATGATACATATTCTAAATGGTTTATTAAAAAATAAACATCAATATGGCGTCATTTTTATTGAGCCAACTAAACATCATATGTTTAGTAAGGGATATGCCAACACAAAAGCACATAAAGTCATAAAGGTAATGGCAAATGCTTGGCTATAACTGACATAAGGCATGGGAATCACCAAATCTTCAGGTGAATCAGGAATGCCCTCTTTATGAATTAAGCGAGTACCATATACCCACCCAAATAAAGTATAAATACCATAAGCCACAGGCACAGCAATGGCGATAGATGGTAAGTTTAAGAAATATAACACCGCCAGCGACACAAAAAACCATAAAGTGTCAATAAATGACCCCCAATGAAACCATGCTGAATCGGGCAATTTACCTTGTGTGGCTTTTAGGGCTTGACCTTCTAGCCAAATCACCACGGCAACCAACAAACTAAGTGCCAAATACATCTGCTCTAAGGTGATGTGCGATTGTAATTGCTCAAGCCAAGGCATAAGGTGTCTCTTAATGGGGGTTTTAATGAGGATTTAGATGATTAAATGACTGATAATATATTGGGATAAAGTGCATAAATTCAATAAAAAAACCCTGCATCACATGATGACACAAGGCTTGTGTGTGGTCTGATGAGTAAATTTGATGAATTAATTTGATAAGCGAACTTAGTCTTAGGGCATGTCCCTAATTTTTCTCTTTATCAATGATTTTGTTGCCACCAATCCATGGCATCATCGCACGAAGTTTTGCCCCCGTTTTTTCAATCTCATGCTCAGCAGTATTACGGCGACGAGCCGTCATTGACGGGTAGTTAAGCTGACCCTCACTGATGAACATCTTGGCATATTCGCCCGATTGAATGCGTTTTAACGCATGACGCATCGCTTCACGAGATTGCTCATTGATGACTTCAACACCTGTGACGTATTCACCATATTCTGCGTTGTTAGAGATTGAGTAGTTCATATCGGCAATACCGCCTTCATACATCAAATCAACGATTAGTTTTAATTCATGCAAACACTCAAAGTACGCCATTTCAGGAGCATAACCAGCTTCAACCAAAGTCTCAAAGCCCATTTTAACCAGCTCTACCGCACCACCACAAAGAACGGCTTGTTCACCAAACAAATCGGTTTCGGTCTCATCTTTAAAACTGGTCTCAATGATGCCAGAGCGACCGCCACCCACGCCAGCAGCATAAGACAGAGCCACTTGCTTGGCATTGCCTGACGCATCACGCCAAATGGCAATCAGGTCAGGGATACCACCGCCTTTGACAAATTCAGAACGGACGGTATGACCGGGGGCTTTTGGGGCAACCATAATCACATCTAAGTCTTTGCGTGGCACAATTTGGTTATAGTGAATGGCAAACCCATGTGCAAAGGCAAGCGTTGCCCCTTGTTTGATGTTTGGTTCAATGTCATTTTCGTACAATTGCTTTTGAAATTCATCTGGGGTCAAAATCATCACCACATCCGCACCAGCAACAGCGTCGGCAGTTTCAGCAACGTTTAGACCAGCATTTTTGGCCTTTTTCCAAGAAGCAGAACCTGCACGTAAGCCCACGGTTACATGAACGCCACTGTCTTTTAGGTTTAGGGCGTGGGCATGACCTTGTGAGCCATAGCCAATGATGGCAACTTTTTTGCCTTGAATGATGGACAAATCACAATCTTTGTCATAATAGATATTTAAGCTCATACGAGTTTCCTTTAAAATTGCCATAAATGGCGTTGGGTTGGATTAAAATTTTCAATGTTTATGCTTAGCAAATATCTATAAATCATACTTATTTTTCAAAGCAATGAAATCTGTATCAATTTTACCCAAAAGAATATTCCAACACTCTTCAATCTTTGGATTTTTAGATATTTCTTCCATAAAACTATCAGCTAATTCAATATTTGCCAAATCACAATCTTTTTCATCTAAATGTTCAGCCTCTTGACCAATTCTATCAAATTCAGAATAAATCACATTATCCACTTCTTGATAAATTGGCATAATTAGAGAGTACCATTTATCAAAAATGTCAACCAAATCTTTTGACAAATAAATTCTATTCTCTTGGATATGTGATTTTATCTGAAAAATCATGCTAAATTTTTTAAGATTTAGTCTATCTAAGAAATCATCAGGTCTGGACTGATTTTCCAAGCTTATAATAGAATATTTATACCTCAAATGAACCAATTCCATATAAGCATTCATCTTGCTAGAAAAGAATATTTTATACTCTTCTTGCAGTATGTTATTTTTTGCCTGTCTTTCCTGCAAAGAGAGTTTTTCCAAAAAACCTAGAATAGGAATAGCACCTAATACCCCAAGAAAAGATGAAAAGAAGCCAGACCAGTCCATAAGCTACACCGCAAGCGTACGTTCACCCCGTGCAATGCCAATCACACCACTTCGCACCACCTCTAAAATGCGTTCACGACCAATCACATCAATAAAGCCGTCCAGCTTGGCAGCGTCCCCAACAATTTGCACTGTATAGATATTGGCAGTCACATCAACAATTTGGGCTCTAAAGATGTCTGCTGAACGCTTGATTTCTTCACGCACATTACCCATCGCTCTCACCTTTATCAGCATCAACTCTCGTTCAACATGCTTATTGTCGGTCAAGTTAATGACTTTCACCACTTCAATCAGCTTATGTAACTGTTTGGTGATTTGCTCAATTTTACTGGGCGATGTGATGGTGGTCAATGTCAATCGTGAGATGCTGGGGTCTTCGGTGGCAGCCACGTTTAATGTTTCAATATTATAACCACGTTGACTAAACAACCCAACCAAACGTGATAATGACCCTGCTTCATTTTCCATTAACACGGAGATTAAGTGCTGTTGATTATTTTGTTGATTATTCTGAGTCATTAGGTGCGTTCCCCTTTTGCTAGCCACATATCACGCATCGATTGCCCAGCCACTTGCATGGGGTAGACATGTTCATTTCTATCCACATACACATCAATAAATACCAAACCATCCATTTCTAGGGCTTGTTTTAGCTCTTGTTCCATGGTTTTGGGGTTGGTGATTTTTACGCCTTTATGTCCATAACTTTCTGCCAATTTGACAAAATCAGGCAATGACTGCATATACGACTGGGCGTGTCTGCCTTCATAAAGCATGTCTTGCCACTGCTTGACCATACCAAGCTGAGCGTTGTTTAAATTTAAAATCTTAACAGGTAAATCATACTGTAAACAAGTAGAGAGCTCTTGAATGTTCATCTGAATTGAGCCTTCACCTGTGATACACACCACATCACGCTCTGGGCAGACCAACTTGGCTGCCATGGCATAGGGCAAACCCACACCCATCGTACCTAGCCCACCTGAGTTTAGCCATTGGCGTGGCTCATCGTACTTGTAATACAAGGCTGCAAACATCTGATGCTGACCGACATCACTGGTGATGATGGCTTGTCCATTGGTGATTTTATAAAGGGCTTCAATCACTTGTTGCGGTTTGATGCCTTGACTGGTGTCAGTATCGTATTTAAGACCATGACGTTTACGCCACTCATCAATCTGCGACCACCAATCCTGCATGGCGTGAGAATCCAGCGTGGCATCAGCTCCCATCTGCTCTAACATGTCTGTCAATACGGATTTGACATCACCCACGATGGGTATATGGGCATTGATGGTTTTTGAGATAGACGCAGGGTCAATGTCAATATGAATGATGGTGGCATTGAGACAAAATTTATTGACGTTATTGGTTACACGGTCATCAAACCTT
This sequence comes from Lwoffella lincolnii, assembly GCF_037201985.1. NCBI lineage: Bacteria > Pseudomonadati > Pseudomonadota > Gammaproteobacteria > Moraxellales > Moraxellaceae > Lwoffella > Lwoffella lincolnii. The sequence goes on from NZ_CP147511.1 coordinate 1,747,403, forward strand.
GCCCCCACCGCTAAGATGACATCAGCGTGGTGCATGGTCATGTTGGCTTCATAAGTGCCGTGCATGCCCAGCATGCCCAAAAATTGATGGTCAGACCCAGGATACGCCCCCAATCCCATTAAAGTGGTCGTAACAGGTAAGTTAAGGCGTTGTGCCAACCGTCTTAGCTCTTTGTGAGCATGGCTTGAAATAACACCACCACCTGAATAGATGACAGGACGCTTGGCGGATAATAAAGCATCAATGGCTTTTTTGACCTGTCCTGTATGACCTTTAACCGATGGCTGATATGATCGCACATGCACTGTTTTAGGAAAATGATAAGCAAACTTCTCATTTGGCGCAGTCATGTCTTTTGGCACATCAATGACAACAGGGCCCGGTCTTCCTGAAGACGCAATATAAAATGCTTTTTTGACAATGATGGGAATGTCTTTAGGGTCACGCACAACAAAACTGTGTTTCACCACAGGGCGAGACACCCCAATCATGTCGCATTCTTGAAAGGCATCATCACCTATCAAGCCAGATGGCACTTGCCCTGTGATCACCACCATGGGAATGCTGTCCATAAACGCTGTGGCGATGGCGGTAACTGTATTGGTCGCACCCGGTCCTGATGTCGCCAGCACCACCCCTGTACGCCCTGTAACACGGCTATAAGCATCCGCCATGTGTCCTGCCGCCTGCTCGTGGCGAACCAAAATATGTTCTATTTTGTCTTGCTTAAATAGGGCATCATAAATGTGTAACACCGCCCCACCAGGATAGCCAAAAATATACTCCACACCCTCATCAATCAAGGCTTGTACCAGTATCTCAGCACCAGAGAGCATCACCTCTTGCCCTGATGCAAGACGCTCTTGGTCTTGGCGAAAATCCTTTGCCGCATCTGCCGTCTGTGTATGCCCTGTCATATTTGGGCTTTGCGTTGTCTGCGTCACCGTTAAATCCTCTTTATACAAATCCTCTTCATCAAAAAAGCCAATAAAATCGCATACGATTTATAGACCATTAAAATAGATTGATGGGGTAAATATATCAAGGACTTAGATAAGTGCCAAAAATACCGTAATAAAGTACAAAGCAAAACACAATGTAACGCACAAAATCATGGCTGATGGCGGTTTACCATGGCATGACACCAATTTAATGCTTACCGTCATGTGAATGCTTAAAGTCATGCTAAAAACACACATCTGACAGCTAAAAATGGCATAAAGTCATTGTAGACCGGTAAGTCCAAGATGATGAGTCAGTTTGACACATCACAATGCCAAGCACTCAACCCACATCACAAAGAAGCCAAGACCACCTTTCATCAAAGATAAATAACAGCATTGATAAATACTGCCTGTCATTGACTTACAAATCATCTGCCGCAACGATACACCAGCGATGACTGACTAATCTATGCCCTAATCATCATGAATTTATTAAGTCTTGTCAAGAAAATAATCTGAACACTTGACCAAACAATGTGTTATACAATAATCTTGACACAACTGAATGATTGTTTAGGCAAATTTGTTATCATAGTCTCATCTGGTTTTTAGACTTCTTTTTTTATCTTTTTTTATAGGACACAACGATGAAATCATCTCCATTTAATACCCAATGGCTTAACTTGCTGTTCAGACTGAGCATCAGCGGGGTGTTGGCACTATCAGCAGTCAATGGCAATGCCATTACTTACTATAAATCCACTGGCAATCATGGTGAAATCAGATTCAGCCAATTTCCCCCAACCAATGGCAAATTTGAAGTGGTTGAACTCAGAAGCGATGGAAGACAAGTCGATGCAGGACAAATGGCAGGCACAACCGACCCCAACGCCCAAAACAATGCCCCAACAACTCAAGACCAAGAAAAGCAAGCCATGCAAAAACGCATTGACGAGCTTGAAAAACAAGAAAACATCCGCCGTTGCCAAAGCTTGCGTAACAACTTAGCAAGCCTAAACTCAGGCGGTCGCATCTACGAGCAAGCCGATGATGGCTCAAAGCAGTTCTTAGATGACCAAACCATTGAACAAAGACGAGATAAAATTCAACAAGCACTCAACCAGTACTGCTCTGGTCAAACCACTTAAGTGAATTTAACTTAATTGTTTTTACTTATCATCTCAAAAAAATACGTCCCTTAAGCTAAGGGACGTTTTGATATGAACGTAATATGAATATGATATGAATAAGAAAAAAGCCCAAATTACGCTTTAGGAATACGCAACACTTGACCAGGATAAATCTTATCAGGATTGCTTAACATGGGCTTATTGGCTTCAAAGATTTGCATGTATTTGTTGGCATCGCCATACATATCACGTGCAATCTTAGACAAAGTATCGCCAGATTTCACCGTGTACATTTGTGATTCAGGAGCTTTGTCTTGCACATCAATAGCATCAACCACTTTAGCCACATGTTGCACATTGCCAACAGCGATGATGGCTTTTTCACGGTCGGCTTGAGTTTTGGCAGTACCACTGATTTCTGCGGTGTCTGTCGTGCCATTGTATTTCACTTTTAAGTTGTCAATATTGACATTTTGTTGTTGAATGCGTTTTAATAACAAATTGGCAACCGATTGAGCAGATGGCTCAGTAGTGGCTGGTGGTTTGGCAGCATCTGCTTGGGTTTCTTTTTGTGCGTCATGTTTGGCATCATCACGATTAAAAATCTTATCACCAATATCTTTAGCAAAACTAAAAATTCCCATCACATATTCCTTATTAAAAATTATAAAAAATTAAAAATTATAAAAAGATGAATAAAAAGATTAAAAGTTATAAAAAGCGTTATAGATTTTCTTTCACATAGTCAATGGCTTTTTGTACTGTGGTCAGCTCGCTTGAGTCTTCATCAGGAATGGTGATGCCAAAATCACTCTCAAAGGTCATGATTAACTCAACCAAATCAAGCGAATCTGCACCTAAGTCTTCCATAAAAGACGCATCATTGCTGATTTCTTCTATATTTTTGCCCAACTGTTCAGCAACCGCTGATTTTACTTGTAGTTCAACATCATTACTCATGATAATACTCCTTAAATTCAGATTGTGTGCTAAAATAAACGTCAGCATATTAGCAAATTTTTACCATTTTGGGCAGATTTTTTGGGCAGATTAATGTGCCACTTAACTCATTTTTAGACAGTTTTTAGATTTTAGATGGTTTTTAGACGATTGTTTTCACCACTCACTGAAGCATCTGCTTAAAATCGCCAAACCATCGCACCCAAACCATCGCACCCAAGTCATGGTAAACATAACAGCCATAGCAAGTATGACAGCTTTATGATTATAAAAAAGTTAACATATGTACACTGTAATAATTTGTAGCCAATCAGTCATCACCATTCATCACCCTTTTTGCATGTGAGGTCATATGTCAGGATCACTTTTTATCATCACGGCGGCATCAGGCACAGGCAAAACTTCCTTAGTGAAAGCACTGCTGAAATCCATAGACAACTTAAAAGTGAGCATATCGCACACCACACGCTCACCAAGAGCAGGAGAAATTGACGGACAGCATTATCATTTTATCACCACCGATGACTTCAAAAATGGGATTGAACAGGGACAATTTTTAGAGCATGCTCATGTCTTTGATAATTATTATGGCACATCAGAACAAAGCGTCAAAGACATGCTGGCTAAAGGTGTTGATGTCATCTTAGAAATCGACTGGCAAGGAGCATTGCAAGTCAAAAAACTTCTGCCTGATGCGGTGATGATTTTTATCCTACCACCCAGCAAGTCCACTTTAAGTGAACGTCTGTGTAATAGAGCCACAGACAGCGAAGACGTCATTAACAATCGTCTGTCAGGGGCAGTCACTGAGATGAAAAACCATGTCAACTTTGATTATCTGGTGATTAATGATGATTTTGCCACAGCGTTAGCAGAACTGACCGCCATCATCATCAGCCAACGGCTGACCCAAGCCAAACAAAGCATCAAGCATCAAGCCCTTATCAGTGATTTATTGACACAATGACCTTTTCATAAAATGACCTTTTCATGGAATAACCACATCTGCTACTGGCGAATTGTTATGGGTTCTGCTATCATCAGCCGTTTGACTGATTGTCATCATTGGCAATCACACTTAGCGATTGATATCAAGTGAGGGTTTAACATGGCACGCATCACCATTGAAGATTGTTTGGATAAAGTGGATAACCGTTTTGAGTTAATTTTGGTCGCCAGCAAGCGCGCTCGTCAACTTGCCAAGGGCATTGCAGAGCCAACCGTTGCCGTAGAAAATGACAAACCAACGGTATTGGCACTAAGAGAAATCGCCGCAGGTAATGTGGATAAAGACATTTTAAAACAAACCGAACTGGATTTTGCCACCAATCGCATGGAGCTGAGTTTTGCTTCAGGTCATGGTTTTTAGTCAGTTTGGCACGTGAGATGAATGAGATGATGTGGCGTAAAATGATGTGGATTGCCTCATTTTTTTATAAAAGATAAAAAAAGTCTTGACGAATAAATTATCTTTGGTAGAATACGCCCACTCAATGAAAGTTACAGAACTTATTCCCCAATAGCTCAGTTGGTAGAGCATCGGACTGTTAATCCGTGTGTCCCTGGTTCGAGCCCAGGTTGGGGAGCCACTTTTTGGCTTATGCCAAGACCGCCATCATACCCCTTATGGCGGTTTTTTTATGTCTGTACATTGACAAAAAATGTCAATAAAAAATTCAGACAAAAAAATACCCAGATGTATCAGGGCATCTGGGCAGGAGGAAAATGGTCTGTTATGGATGATGATTCATCTGTCAGACATCGGTGGCTATGACAATCTGGTCATGTGATAACCATTGATAAGCAACATTAACCACAACGTTTGCCACTGGTTTTATTTTTATTATTATTATTATTAATAATCAACCATAATAAGGATATTGGCTAATTTTTCAAGTGGTTTTTGATTGATTTTTTAATTGATTTTTTGATAACAGATGGCATCAGCAATGAATATGCGTGCTTATTTTTTTATACTGATGTCTGTTATTTTATTTATCGCTTGTGATTTATCAGTTTGGCATTCAAGCCTTATTGATAAGATTTGGCGGTGGCATTTGGCATCAGTAGCCACAAAACAATGTAAATCAAAATACCTGGAACCGCAGCACTGGCGGTAGAAATAATCACGAATAATAAACGTGTCATGGTGGGTGACCAGCCTAAATATTCAGCAATGCCACCCATGACCCCTGCCACCATACGATGCTTACGAGAGCGATGCAATTTGGTGAGTTTGTCCATGTTACAATTCCAAACAAAAATCTAAGCAATTGAATAAAAAATTAATTATTGACTGGTAAGTCAGCATTGTTTGTTTACTTATCTTATTGATAAGTATAAGAGATTTTTATAAAAAGTCCATGGTCATTTGCCCCTTGCTTTGTGTATTTTTGCTACCAAAGCTTGCTTAAGTTTAAGAATAGATGATAATCATACTAAGCCACGCCCACTAAAGCCACTGCCACTAAGCCATTTTCATAGTAAAATCAGTAAACACAAACTTATGACCACAGATAAACACTCACTTGCCCCCACTGCCTTATTGATTGATCACTTTGAGCCGTTAACGCTTACGCACATGCAACAAATCATAGACCTGTCAGGGCAAACCAAAAAGTTGCATGTGTTAATCACAACACACCCCAAGCCTAACCCCAATTTTAACATTACTTTGGCGGATAAGGCTCGTTGGCTACAGATGGCCTGTGCTGATTTGCCGTTTATTCATATTCACACCAGCACCTCGGTATTAGCAGCAGACAGTTGTGATAAGGTTGATGATAAAAATGGGATTGATGACATTGTGGCAGATTTTTTGTCAATGACGGCTGATACGGTGGCTGATACAGACAACGCTTGTGAGCAGGATTTGACACAAATGGCGGTTTATGTGATTGCTGAAACATTGATTGATACCGATACTGATGTTAAGCATGATGCTCAGCATGGCAGCGTTATTCCCCAAGTTGATACCCAAGACCAAGTTACCATTCAAGACCAAGTTACCATTAAAGTTACCCCCGCAGGACTGACGGTGCATCATCTGCCCAATAAGACAAAAGCTGGCCATCAGCCCAGCCATCAAGAAATACACGCCAATCCTGCCCATCATTGGCACGCCATTCACCCGAAGGCTCGTGGTAGTTATACCAAGACGGTGGCGATTGTCGGTGGTGAAAGCTCAGGGAAAACCACCCTACTGCATAAGTTGGTTAATCATTATGGGGCAAGTCATGCGTTAGAGATGGGTCGATTGTTTGTCCAGACGGATTTGGGTGGCAGTGAAGTGGGCATGCAGTATGATGATTATCCACGGATAGCAACTGACCATGAGCAAGCCATTCGTGAAGCGGTGAATCAGGCGGACGCTCCTGTAACCTTTGTGGACACAGATTTTGTGACCACGCAAGCATTTTGTGAAGAATACGAAGGGCGAACACATCCGTTTTTGACAGCATGTATTGAAACCTTTCGGTTGGATCACACCATCATGCTGGATAACAATACGCCTTGGGTTGCTGATGGCATGCGTTCACTGGGCAGTAATGATGCTCGCAATCGCTTTAAAAGGCGGTTAAATGATATTTTTGCTCGGCATGGGATTGAGCCACATTGTATTGATGACAAGACGTATCATCAGCGGTATTTGGCAGCGGTGAGGTTTGTGGATAAAGTGGTTTTTGGACGGTAGTTTGATTTGTCTAAAAAATCAAATGTTAAAAAATCAAGTTTTAAGGGATAAAGTGATGCGAATTAAGTTATTGGATAATATCACAGGCAAGTGGGCGACACATTGGATTATAACGTGGTTTGTGTGTGGGGTGTTGGCGTTGTCGGTGGGCTTTTGGCGGTTTACTGAGCGGGCAGGGCTGGATTGGTTTTATTTGGGGGTATCGTTCGTTGGGCTTTTGTGTGTGGTGAGCTTGTCGTTTCGCAAAAATGTGATGGGCAATGGGCTGGGCATGACGGCAACCGCTGGTGAAGTGGTGGTACAGGCAACGGCTGGGTCGGTGGGGTTGATGCTCGCTCCGATGTTTAATTTTTTTACCCATGTGTATGGGCTGTTTTATTGGTCAAAAAATACCGATGGTGACGGCAATATGGTGCCAAAATCTGCCAATAAGTGGGTGTTGCTGGTAACGGCTGGGTTTATTGCGGTGGGGCTGGCATTGTTTCCAACGGTGAATGCGTGGCTGGCAGACATGGGTTATGTGGTGGTTGAAGATGATGGCAGTCAGTTTTTGGGCTGGATTGACTTTTTTTGGATTAATGTGTTGGCGTTTGTACTGTCAATCACGGCTCAAGCAATGATGATTTTGCGGTATTCATTGAATTGGTGGTTGTGGATTGCGGTAAATTTTGTTTGGTTGATTGTCAATTTAATGAGTGGCAATGTGATTTTTGCCATTCAGACAATGGTATATCAGATAAATGCCTTTGTGGGGTTGTATGAGTGGTACAAAAATGAGCGGAATTTTGATGCCCATTCTTAAACCAAACGCTGTTTTTTAAACGCCATTTTTTAAACACTGGTTTATTGCTGATATGTGCGTGCAAGGACAATGGATAGGCAGTTTGAAAAATGGCACACTTGCGTTTGTGCCAAGCTTATGTTCTAAGTTGATATGTTAGGCTTGTGTGCTAAATTGGTGTGCCAAGCCTGTCAATTTGACAAAAAACATCAAACAGAAGCTGATTTCAGACTGCTCAAAATTGGCTTAAGTAAAGCAAATTTACGTTTGTAACTGACTTGATTGACAATCAAGCGTGATGACACATCACAAATATGCTCAAGTGGTTCAAGCCCATTGGCTCTTAGGGTGTTGCCTGTGTCCACCACGTCCACAATCAAATCACCCAGCCCCACCAAAGGGGCAAGCTCCATTGAGCCGTATAGCTTGATGATGTCGACTTGCTCACCTTGACTGGCAAAATGGTTACGTGCCACATTGACATATTTGGTGGCAACACGCAAACGGCGGTTGGGCAATGCCTGCCCTTTAATCCCTGCGGTCATCAGCTTGCATTGGGCAATTTGCAAATCCAGCAATTCATACAGGTGTTTTGCTCCGTGTTCAAGTAAGACATCTTTGCCTGCCACGCCAAAGTCCGCCGCCCCATGCTCTACATAAGTTGGCACATCAGATGCTCGCAATATTAATATCCGTACGCTTGGGTGCGTGGTGGGAAATATCAGTTTGCGAGATTTGTCAGGATTTTCAAGCAATTCAATACCAGCAGTCTTAAATAAAGGTAACGTCTCTTTTAAAATGCGTCCCTTAGATAAGGCCAGGGTTAAGCCGTTATGGGTATCGGTCATATCGTTCAGTCATTCAATTTTAGATGGTATTGTTATGGATTAAAGGGGACAAATCTACTTTTGCCCCCTGCCCATTTTAAGAAAGGCTTTGCCATTATTTAATACGCTCAATTATTTAATACGCTCAATGTTGACACCCAAGCCATGCAATTTGTTTTCCACATTTTCATAGCCACGGTCAATGTGATAAATACGGTCAAGTACCGTCTGACCATCTGCCACCGCCGCCGCCATCACAAGCGACATCGACGCTCGCAAATCAGTTGCCATCACGGGGGCTGCGGTAAAGCCTGACACCCCTGTTACCACCGCTGTATGCCCATCAATCCGAATGTCTGCCCCAAGACGCTTTAACTCTGGCACGTGCATGTAACGGTTTTCAAAGATGTTCTCGATGATGGTGCTTGTGCCATCAGCCAAACAACACACTGCCATCAGTTGAGCTTGCATGTCGGTTGGAAAGCCGGGATGTGGCTGGGTGCGAATATCCACAGGCTTAGGGCGACCTGTCATTTGCACTCGTATCCAATCATCGCCTGTGCTGACGGTTGCGCCCATTTGTTCAAATTTATGTAATACTGGGTGCAAAAACTCTGCCGATGTGTTTTTGGTCAACACATCACCCCCACTCATCAAAGCACCTGCCAAATAAGAGCCTGTCTCAATGCGGTCAGCAATGACACGATATTCACAACCGTGCAAGCTATCTACACCTTCAATCATCATCGTTGCAGTGCCAATGCCATGAATTTTTGCCCCCATTTTGACCAACATGTTGGCAAGGTCAACCACTTCAGGCTCTCTGGCACAATTTTCAAGGCGAGTCACCCCTTTTGCCAACACTGCTGCCATGATGACATTTTCAGTACCGCCAACCGTTACCACATCAAAACTATGGTCACAGCCGATAAGCCGACCACCTTTGGGCGCACGAGCTTTCACATAGCCATTTTCTACCGTGATGGTTGCCCCCATCGCTTCAAATGCTTTTAGGTGCTGATCAACAGGGCGAGAGCCAATGGCACACCCCCCTGGCAAGGACACTTCAGCTTCGCCAAAGCGCGCCAATAATGGCCCTAACACCAAAATAGACGCTCGCATGGTTTTGACCAATTCATACGGGGCAAAACAGCCATCGATGGTCTTAGCATCACAGTTGACGGTATCGCCTTGTTTGTCAATGGCAATGCCCATGCCACCAATCAATTTAATCAAAGTACGCACATCTTGCAGACTGGGGACATTGTGCAGCGTGGTGGGCGTTTTTGCCAAAATCATCGCTGCCAATAGGGGCAATGCGGCATTTTTTGCCCCTGAAATGGCCACTTCTCCAGCGATGCGACCATTGCCTGTGATTAAAAATTTGTCCATGTTATTGCTTCTGTCTGTATTGCGTCAAAAAATATTGCATCAAAAAAATAATGAAATGGTGGCGATGTGTGTTCGGTTGCACTGGCTGTTAAACCATTGGCCATTTCACGAATTGGCTTGATTTTGCCATTCAGCAAAGGTTAAGGCGTGAATATTTAGGGCGTGGATTTCGCCACTACTGATAAAATGGTTGGTCAAGGCATAAACAGCCTGTTGGCGTTGTACCAATCGCTTGCCAGTAAACCCATCATCAATGATACGCAACTCAAACTTATTACCTTGATTGACAGCATCAATGGTGGCGTTAGGAAAATGTGGCTGTAAAAAAGCGATTAAATCATCAGCGGTCATGGGCAACGTCCTAAATGGTTTTGGTCAAATGGTTTGATTATTAGCCATCAAGCTAACAAGCTAAAATGATTAAAAAAGGTTGATTATATCAATCATAAACATGTTTTACCATGCCCAACTTAACCTAACATACATTGTGCGAAGTTTGGCTAATCGGTTTTTATGACTGGCTGTTAAATTCTTTTATGTTGACATTCTGATTGTCGATATTGCCCCACACACCCCATATAGCCATGGTTTTAACAGTTTGCGACTTGTGTCAAGGGTAAAGGCTTCGCCCAGTTATAAAATAAATTAGGCAAAAGCGACCTAATTTATTTTATAACTGCCCTTGACACTGCGTCTTGCAAACTGCTTTTCTGTGGCTATGGGGTGCGATGGGGCGGCATGCTTAAGTTAATACGGTTGAGATTGCTCAAGTGTGTTGCCTGTAGATTGTTGTTGTGGCATTGTGTGCTGAGTGATGAGCTGATTTTTTTGACCACCTTTAATCTTAATGCCTTTAGTTGATATGAGATGACAATCATCATCAGAGATTGTTAATTGCTCACCTTTGGCGTTATAGGCACGGCAATGTTTACCCATAAGAATAACCCCAGAGACACGCAATTCATCGTTAGCAGATAATAGCTTATAGTCATTTGGCAGACGCTCGGCATATAATTCTTGTTCTCGTGCGTACATGGCATTGCCATCATCTGCCATTTGATTGACTGGTACTACTTGAGCAGACACTGGATTGACTTGTTCAGTAACCGTTTCAATAACTTCGGTTGTCTCTATTTTGTCAAAATCACGATACCACGATAAACCAAAATACAAAGCCGTGGCAAAGGCTAACAGTGCCAATACAGCTATGATGGCAACAGCGATAAATACACGCCTTGCTTTATGATTGACTTGCTTTGTTTTGACATGGTTAGCCCCATCGTCAACAGACTTGTAAAGTGCAAATATTTCAGGATAAAGAGTATGTTCAAATTCTTGTATTGCTGATTTTTTCCAAGTTTTTGACACGCTGTCTATTCTATCAATGGTTTGCGGAAAGACAAAACAATGAGTTTTATTAGGGTCGTTGTAGGGGTTGCTGAAATGCAGATGACGCACCATCAGCTTTCTAACTGCTGGGTGCAGTAAACTTGGGTCTTGAGCGACAAAGAACACTTGTTTGCCATGATGCCTTAACATTGTCAATTGAGCAACTTCAGGGTTACTGTTGATTGTTTTACTGCTATTACTAAATCGCTCAATAGTGCCAGCTTCATCATAGATGACAATGCTGTTTTTTTCAGCGTCTTTTATCCAGTTAAAATCGGCATTGGCTAAAGTAAGCCTGTCATGCTCTAAAGTAACACCATCAACGTTAATCAAGTAAATATTTATGTCTGTGTCATCAAGCAAGCATTTGATTTGTGTCATAACAAAGTGCGATTTACCAGCACCTTGTAAACCCGTAATTAAGCCATTGCCAAGGCCGTTAATGTTGTAATTTGGCTTAATATCACTCATGTGATTTTGCTCTTATGCTTAAACGTGTTGATAATATTGTCAATCTGATGACATATGCCCCAACTATCATTGACACTGCTTTATCAACCCCCATCAATCCAAGTAAACCAATATAATCACTGTCTATCATGTCAAAGGCATTAATAAACTTGGTGAGATAGTAATTAAAGACAACAAGAACCACTGCCCCACTCGTTAGACCCAACCCAGCACCCAGTAACAATCGCTTAATGCCACTATGCAAAATGACATTGCCCACATTAACAACATTACTCCAAATGCTCATAGCGGTGTATCTCCTATTATTCTAAGACTGGTGAATGATGCCCATAACAGTATCAATACTTTAAGCATGACTGCCCCACGACAAACTATGTCCATCGGAAAGACAATAGATGCCGCCTTGCCTAAGAAAGGTACGTTAAACAAAGGGTTAAAAGGACATGATGACGGTAAGGTTAGATAATTATTTTGAGCGATGCTTTGCCAGTCAAAATGACTGCCATCATCAACAGACACAGCAGAATTGTCATCAAGTGGTGGTATGCTACCTTGAAACCAATCAATGAAATCACAAATCTTTTTATTAAATGGATTTGTTGAGCATTGTTGTGGGCGATTTAATGTGTCAATGATTGTATCAAGCTTGGCATTTGTTTGAACAATCTGTTGTGCCAACTCATTCAGTTTAGCCTGAAGTTGTGTGTCATCATATTTGTTAGCATTGATTGCGTTAATAACTGCTGTTAAGTCAACTTCAATGCTTTTTATTTGCTCAAAAGATAAGTTGTTAATGCTTTGATTAACTGTGTTAATCGCATTGATAACGTTAGTTAAATCAATATCATGATTTTGATTTTTTATCGCAATAATTAAAGCATTGATTTTGTCATCTGATATGCCGTGATTGTTTGTGATGTGGTTTGTGTTGTTGGTTGTGTTGTGGTTATTGGTTGTGATGTCCCATTTGTAGTTGTTTGTTGTGTGGTTGTGATTGGTTGTGTTGCCACCTGTGCCACCATTGCCATTACCGCCAGTGCTACCATCGCCACCGCTTGGAGTGTTAGGAGTGGTTGGATTAGGGGCAGGTGGCATGGGAAAGTTTGGGATTGGGGGCATGGTTTCAGGGTCGCAGATTTCGACTTTGCCTTTATAATATTTAGCGACATTCCAACCACGAATGCCATAACCACCAATATTATTGTCATATTCATAGTCTCTATCGCCGACATGTATACTACATTGAGCAGACCAGTCATCAATGACTTTTATTTTACGATAGTATTTACCACGAGAAGAACCACTCGATTGTCTTGTTTCTTTGTAACCTTTTTTGTTTAAAAATTCTTTAGACCAAACGTATCTGCAAGCTTGTTCTAGACTGTTAAATGATTTTCTATCTGAAAGTACAATGTATTCAAATTCCCAGCCGTCATTTGTACATGATGCACCGCTATTTGATGAGCTTGATGAGCTTGATGAACTGCTGTTCCATGACCCCCCTGCTCCGCTACCACCAAATTTACCACCACCGCCTGAATAGTCATCGCCCCAGCTACCACCTGCACCTGTGCCACCAAATTTACCGCCACCGCCTGTGTAATCGCCAGTGTCATTTGTGGGGGCTGGTTTTGTGGGTTGTGTTGGTTCACCCCATGAACCGCCTGCACCACCTGCAAATACAGATGTAGCAAAGAACATAGACAAGACTAAAAGATACTTAACCATTGAACATGTCCCTTATTGCTAAGACGCTTATGAATATAAACATCAACCATGTGGCATCGTGTGCAGACATAAAAACCCCCAATAGTGCCAGTCCCAGCGTGACCGCTGTATCTGTCCCTATTGGGGGTTTAGTCTCGCTGATGACTGTTTGTTAATGTGTGATTAAAAAGCAGCCTTTACGTACTTCACGCCTTTTATCACCAACGGTATGGTAACTGCTGATAATGCCACTGCTGTTACCGCAGCTAAGGTAACACCAATGGCTGCGATGATTGATGTTGTGTCTAAAGTAAAGTCAGCGGCATTAGCCGATGACATGGCGGTAATACCAACCGCACCAACGGTAGCGACTTGGTAAGTCTTTTGTTGTACAAAACCCTTTGCACGTTGCCACATGCTTGGTTTGGGTTGTTCTTGCATTGTGTCGATGACACGAACAGCGTTTGACATGTTCATTCTCCTAAAATGACTGCCTCATGCCACGAATACCCATGGCTAAGACGTTGATGATAAGGGCAAAGGTTATCAATGCCCCTGCTAGTTCAGGGGTGATATGGTCATTCCCTGAAATCTGTGTATCTGGTAGTTGTTGCCAGTGTTTACAGGCATACTCACCGTAAATATTGGGTCTGTTTGCTAACTGTTCACAGACTTTCATGTTGTTTACCATTGTTAACTGTCAGTGTGTCAGTTCGCCATGAGCTTGTGTTTGCTCATGGGGTAACCTTGCTATTGTGTGTTGGGTTCACTGGTTTTTTTTAAGACTTAGTAACCTGCGGTTTAGACTTAAAATCTATAGCAACAATGGTTTCTACAGACTTACCATTATTAACGACACGCTCAAAGCTGATTTCTGCTTTAGCGGGTAAATCAACATTAAATATTGTGTCAAATTCAGAAGCGGTAAACGCTTTGAATTCAGCAGTAGATACGCCTTTACCTTTCTTTAAAGGCATTTCAACATAAAATTTGCAATGGTCGTAATCAATGGTTTCACCATCTGAATTTTTAAAAGTGCCTTTGTTCGGATAAGCACCAGTGATTGTTAATTCAGATTTAGTAATCATTTTTAAACTCCTTGTTTGCTAAAATATTTATCAAAGTCTCTGATAAATGGGGTTTGTGGTGGGTACATGGTTATGCTCCTATGCGACATTGATTAAATATTGTTTAAACTCATCAAAGTAAGTTGAAACAGGTTCTTTGTAAGACTTCGGTAAAGGTGCGTTAAAGTCTAGGTTTAATAATCTTAATATTTGGGTTTCTTCATTTTTGGCTAGGTTTTGTAAATCAGAGCGTTTAAAACCTGCGTCTACTAGGGATTTGACATTTCTTTGAAATGTACGTTCATTACTTGTGCGTTTAACCTCATAGAACCCATCTTGTTTTAAGCGCTTATAAAAGTTATAAGCATGACTGGCTCTGGTTGTCGACTTTTTGCCAGTGGGAGTTATGGTTGTTAGCTTATTAAGTAGAATTTCATAAACTTTGATGTCGTCTGTAGGCATGGTAATACCTTGCATTGCTTCAAAAAAATCTTTGGTTTTATGGTGAAATAAGGTTTTATAAATGTCTGGGTTATTTAGCTGATGGCGTAATAATTGCCAAAGGTTCGTCGGTAATCCAAACTGCTTAATCATCTCACGCTTAACAATGACTTCAATTCTTACCGATTTACTTGCAAAATCCTGCACATCATCAGTGAAAATATGGGTTAACTTGTGAATACTGGTTAAACAACCTTTCTTAGCTTTATGTTGAAGGGGTTTAATCTCATTGTTAACCAATTCGACCCCTTTGCAATAAACTTTAAATCCACCAACATCGCTTTTACGACTACCAAAATACAAAGTATTGATACAGCCATCTTTGTTTAAGATACACAAGTTACGATAGCGTCCCCAATCGACGTTACGTAGATACTCACGCACACGAATGGCAGTCTCTAATGATTGTGTTTGAGCAGGTAACGTGATGTCAAAGCGTGAAATCTCAGCATTGGCAAAGTCTAAATACTTACAAAATTCAGGGTATGTCTCTTTAAATACACCAAGCATCTCTAAAATCCCTGTAATCATGTTGCAAGACCCATAAACATTATGACCTTGAACAATTTTAGCGATTGAACAATTCAATTGGACGTAAGGCAGATAGTTGTTTGCACGGTGAAAAAACTTAAAACCTATGCCCGTGTGTGATGTTGGTAAGCTTTCTTGCATGTGATAAAGCTCAAACGGGATTTTAGTGCCATCATCTTGTTTCGATACATAACGAGAGGCAGCCTTTAAATCATAGTCTGTAACATCTCCGATAATCTCATAAACATAATCAGTAGCACGAGTATACATCTTGTGAATTGGTATCAAGACTAAGACTGTATCTATCATTAGAGACATTAAAGACCCCTAAATTAACAATAATTCTATAGAAGTCTATAGAACTATATTTCTATAGTCAACAAAAAATATAAATATTCTATAGAATTCTATAAAAACTTAGTTATACCAAAAGAGGTGTTTATGTCAGAAACTGTATATCTGAAAAAATGGGAAAGAGAAGCCCTTTATAAAAAAATGATAGAGTTAAATAATGAATTGGCAGATAAAGGGTTAAGAGGAATTTCTAAAGAAAGTGAATTAGTCCACAAAATACTAGAAATGACAATTAAAAAAATTGAAGTATCAGAAAGCGGAAGCTTGATAATAAGAACATAAATTAAAAAAACGTCAAATTTGTCGCCTAAACCCACCACCATAGATGGTGGGTTTGTCTCGCTCAGTCGCTCACACTCCTTCCCTTCGCTCAACAATTCACCCTTAGCTTTGCCAAACTTCGCACAATACACATTATGATTACACCTTCGCTAACGCTCAGGCAAAAAACCGCCATGCTTGGACAAGCCTAGCATGGCGAACTTTTGTCATAACCTTGTTACATTGTGCGAAGTTTGGCTAATCGGTTTTTATGACTGGCTGTTAAATTCTTTTATGTTGACATTCTGATTGTCGATATTGCCCCACACACCCCATATAGCCATGGTTTTAACAGTTTGCGACTTGTGTCAAGGGTAAAGGCTTCGCCCAGTTATAAAATAAATTAGGCAAAAGCGACCTAATTTATTTTATAACTGCCCTTGACACTGCGTCTTGCAAACTGCTTTTCTGTGGCTATGGGGTGCGATGGGGCGGCATGCTTAAGTTAATACGGTTGAGATTGCTCAAGTGTGTTGCCTGTAGATTGTTGTTGTGGCATTGTGTGCTGAGTGATGAGCTGATTTTTTTGACCACCTTTAATCTTAATGCCTTTAGTTGATATGAGATGACAATCATCATCAGAGATTGTTAATTGCTCACCTTTGGCGTTATAGGCACGGCAATGTTTACCCATAAGAATAACCCCAGAGACACGCAATTCATCGTTAGCAGATAATAGCTTATAGTCATTTGGCAGACGCTCGGCATATAATTCTTGTTCTCGTGCGTACATGGCATTGCCATCATCTGCCATTTGATTGACTGGTACTACTTGAGCAGACACTGGATTGACTTGTTCAGTAACCGTTTCAATAACTTCGGTTGTCTCTATTTTGTCAAAATCACGATACCACGATAAACCAAAATACAAAGCCGTGGCAAAGGCTAACAGTGCCAATACAGCTATGATGGCAACAGCGATAAATACACGCCTTGCTTTATGATTGACTTGCTTTGTTTTGACATGGTTAGCCCCATCGTCAACAGACTTGTAAAGTGCAAATATTTCAGGATAAAGAGTATGTTCAAATTCTTGTATTGCTGATTTTTTCCAAGTTTTTGACACGCTGTCTATTCTATCAATGGTTTGCGGAAAGACAAAACAATGAGTTTTATTAGGGTCGTTGTAGGGGTTGCTGAAATGCAGATGACGCACCATCAGCTTTCTAACTGCTGGGTGCAGTAAACTTGGGTCTTGAGCGACAAAGAACACTTGTTTGCCATGATGCCTTAACATTGTCAATTGAGCAACTTCAGGGTTACTGTTGATTGTTTTACTGCTATTACTAAATCGCTCAATAGTGCCAGCTTCATCATAGATGACAATGCTGTTTTTTTCAGCGTCTTTTATCCAGTTAAAATCGGCATTGGCTAAAGTAAGCCTGTCATGCTCTAAAGTAACACCATCAACGTTAATCAAGTAAATATTTATGTCTGTGTCATCAAGCAAGCATTTGATTTGTGTCATAACAAAGTGCGATTTACCAGCACCTTGTAAACCCGTAATTAAGCCATTGCCAAGGCCGTTAATGTTGTAATTTGGCTTAATATCACTCATGTGATTTTGCTCTTATGCTTAAACGTGTTGATAATATTGTCAATCTGATGACATATGCCCCAACTATCATTGACACTGCTTTATCAACCCCCATCAATCCAAGTAAACCAATATAATCACTGTCTATCATGTCAAAGGCATTAATAAACTTGGTGAGATAGTAATTAAAGACAACAAGAACCACTGCCCCACTCGTTAGACCCAACCCAGCACCCAGTAACAATCGCTTAATGCCACTATGCAAAATGACATTGCCCACATTAACAACATTACTCCAAATGCTCATAGCGGTGTATCTCCTATTATTCTAAGACTGGTGAATGATGCCCATAACAGTATCAATACTTTAAGCATGACTGCCCCACGACAAACTATGTCCATCGGAAAGACAATAGATGCCGCCTTGCCTAAGAAAGGTACGTTAAACAAAGGGTTAAAAGGACATGATGACGGTAAGGTTAGATAATTATTTTGAGCGATGCTTTGCCAGTCAAAATGACTGCCATCATCAACAGACACAGCAGAATTGTCATCAAGTGGTGGTATGCTACCTTGAAACCAATCAATGAAATCACAAATCTTTTTATTAAATGGATTTGTTGAGCATTGTTGTGGGCGATTTAATGTGTCAATGATTGTATCAAGCTTGGCATTTGTTTGAACAATCTGTTGTGCCAACTCATTCAGTTTAGCCTGAAGTTGTGTGTCATCATATTTGTTAGCATTGATTGCGTTAATAACTGCTGTTAAGTCAACTTCAATGCTTTTTATTTGCTCAAAAGATAAGTTGTTAATGCTTTGATTAACTGTGTTAATCGCATTGATAACGTTAGTTAAATCAATATCATGATTTTGATTTTTTATCGCAATAATTAAAGCATTGATTTTGTCATCTGATATGCCGTGATTGTTTGTGATGTGGTTTGTGTTGTTGGTTGTGTTGTGGTTATTGGTTGTGATGTCCCATTTGTAGTTGTTTGTTGTGTGGTTGTGATTGGTTGTGTTGCCACCTGTGCCACCATTGCCATTACCGCCAGTGCTACCATCGCCACCGCTTGGAGTGTTAGGAGTGGTTGGATTAGGGGCAGGTGGCATGGGAAAGTTTGGGATTGGGGGCATGGTTTCAGGGTCGCAGATTTCGACTTTGCCTTTATAATATTTAGCGACATTCCAACCACGAATGCCATAACCACCAATATTATTGTCATATTCATAGTCTCTATCGCCGACATGTATACTACATTGAGCAGACCAGTCATCAATGACTTTTATTTTACGATAGTATTTACCACGAGAAGAACCACTCGATTGTCTTGTTTCTTTGTAACCTTTTTTGTTTAAAAATTCTTTAGACCAAACGTATCTGCAAGCTTGTTCTAGACTGTTAAATGATTTTCTATCTGAAAGTACAATGTATTCAAATTCCCAGCCGTCATTTGTACATGATGCACCGCTATTTGATGAGCTTGATGAGCTTGATGAACTGCTGTTCCATGACCCCCCTGCTCCGCTACCACCAAATTTACCACCACCGCCTGAATAGTCATCGCCCCAGCTACCACCTGCACCTGTGCCACCAAATTTACCGCCACCGCCTGTGTAATCGCCAGTGTCATTTGTGGGGGCTGGTTTTGTGGGTTGTGTTGGTTCACCCCATGAACCGCCTGCACCACCTGCAAATACAGATGTAGCAAAGAACATAGACAAGACTAAAAGATACTTAACCATTGAACATGTCCCTTATTGCTAAGACGCTTATGAATATAAACATCAACCATGTGGCATCGTGTGCAGACATAAAAACCCCCAATAGTGCCAGTCCCAGCGTGACCGCTGTATCTGTCCCTATTGGGGGTTTAGTCTCGCTGATGACTGTTTGTTAATGTGTGATTAAAAAGCAGCCTTTACGTACTTCACGCCTTTTATCACCAACGGTATGGTAACTGCTGATAATGCCACTGCTGTTACCGCAGCTAAGGTAACACCAATGGCTGCGATGATTGATGTTGTGTCTAAAGTAAAGTCAGCGGCATTAGCCGATGACATGGCGGTAATACCAACCGCACCAACGGTAGCGACTTGGTAAGTCTTTTGTTGTACAAAACCCTTTGCACGTTGCCACATGCTTGGTTTGGGTTGTTCTTGCATTGTGTCGATGACACGAACAGCGTTTGACATGTTCATTCTCCTAAAATGACTGCCTCATGCCACGAATACCCATGGCTAAGACGTTGATGATAAGGGCAAAGGTTATCAATGCCCCTGCTAGTTCAGGGGTGATATGGTCATTCCCTGAAATCTGTGTATCTGGTAGTTGTTGCCAGTGTTTACAGGCATACTCACCGTAAATATTGGGTCTGTTTGCTAACTGTTCACAGACTTTCATGTTGTTTACCATTGTTAACTGTCAGTGTGTCAGTTCGCCATGAGCTTGTGTTTGCTCATGGGGTAACCTTGCTATTGTGTGTTGGGTTCACTGGTTTTTTTTAAGACTTAGTAACCTGCGGTTTAGACTTAAAATCTATAGCAACAATGGTTTCTACAGACTTACCATTATTAACGACACGCTCAAAGCTGATTTCTGCTTTAGCGGGTAAATCAACATTAAATATTGTGTCAAATTCAGAAGCGGTAAACGCTTTGAATTCAGCAGTAGATACGCCTTTACCTTTCTTTAAAGGCATTTCAACATAAAATTTGCAATGGTCGTAATCAATGGTTTCACCATCTGAATTTTTAAAAGTGCCTTTGTTCGGATAAGCACCAGTGATTGTTAATTCAGATTTAGTAATCATTTTTAAACTCCTTGTTTGCTAAAATATTTATCAAAGTCTCTGATAAATGGGGTTTGTGGTGGGTACATGGTTATGCTCCTATGCGACATTGATTAAATATTGTTTAAACTCATCAAAGTAAGTTGAAACAGGTTCTTTGTAAGACTTCGGTAAAGGTGCGTTAAAGTCTAGGTTTAATAATCTTAATATTTGGGTTTCTTCATTTTTGGCTAGGTTTTGTAAATCAGAGCGTTTAAAACCTGCGTCTACTAGGGATTTGACATTTCTTTGAAATGTACGTTCATTACTTGTGCGTTTAACCTCATAGAACCCATCTTGTTTTAAGCGCTTATAAAAGTTATAAGCATGACTGGCTCTGGTTGTCGACTTTTTGCCAGTGGGAGTTATGGTTGTTAGCTTATTAAGTAGAATTTCATAAACTTTGATGTCGTCTGTAGGCATGGTAATACCTTGCATTGCTTCAAAAAAATCTTTGGTTTTATGGTGAAATAAGGTTTTATAAATGTCTGGGTTATTTAGCTGATGGCGTAATAATTGCCAAAGGTTCGTCGGTAATCCAAACTGCTTAATCATCTCACGCTTAACAATGACTTCAATTCTTACCGATTTACTTGCAAAATCCTGCACATCATCAGTGAAAATATGGGTTAACTTGTGAATACTGGTTAAACAACCTTTCTTAGCTTTATGTTGAAGGGGTTTAATCTCATTGTTAACCAATTCGACCCCTTTGCAATAAACTTTAAATCCACCAACATCGCTTTTACGACTACCAAAATACAAAGTATTGATACAGCCATCTTTGTTTAAGATACACAAGTTACGATAGCGTCCCCAATCGACGTTACGTAGATACTCACGCACACGAATGGCAGTCTCTAATGATTGTGTTTGAGCAGGTAACGTGATGTCAAAGCGTGAAATCTCAGCATTGGCAAAGTCTAAATACTTACAAAATTCAGGGTATGTCTCTTTAAATACACCAAGCATCTCTAAAATCCCTGTAATCATGTTGCAAGACCCATAAACATTATGACCTTGAACAATTTTAGCGATTGAACAATTCAATTGGACGTAAGGCAGATAGTTGTTTGCACGGTGAAAAAACTTAAAACCTATGCCCGTGTGTGATGTTGGTAAGCTTTCTTGCATGTGATAAAGCTCAAACGGGATTTTAGTGCCATCATCTTGTTTCGATACATAACGAGAGGCAGCCTTTAAATCATAGTCTGTAACATCTCCGATAATCTCATAAACATAATCAGTAGCACGAGTATACATCTTGTGAATTGGTATCAAGACTAAGACTGTATCTATCATTAGAGACATTAAAGACCCCTAAATTAACAATAATTCTATAGAAGTCTATAGAACTATATTTCTATAGTCAACAAAAAATATAAATATTCTATAGAATTCTATAAAAACTTAGTTATACCAAAAGAGGTGTTTATGTCAGAAACTGTATATCTGAAAAAATGGGAAAGAGAAGCCCTTTATAAAAAAATGATAGAGTTAAATAATGAATTGGCAGATAAAGGGTTAAGAGGAATTTCTAAAGAAAGTGAATTAGTCCACAAAATACTAGAAATGACAATTAAAAAAATTGAAGTATCAGAAAGCGGAAGCTTGATAATAAGAACATAAATTAAAAAAACGTCAAATTTGTCGCCTAAACCCACCACCATAGATGGTGGGTTTGTCTCGCTCAGTCGCTCACACTCCTTCCCTTCGCTCAACAATTCACCCTTAGCTTTGCCAAACTTCGCACAATACACATTATGATTACACCTTCGCTAACGCTCAGGCAAAAAACCGCCATGCTTGGACAAGCCTAGCATGGCGAACTTTTGTCATAACCTTGTTACATAATAAGAAGTTACGCAATAAAGGCGGATTGAAGCCAAATCAATGGAACTTGCTCATCTTTGATTGTTGAGCCATTGATTGTTGAGCCATTGATTGAGCCGTGAAATACCACCACATCAAATCGCACATCATAATCTGCAAACTGCTCATGGCATTGCAAAAAAGCTTGGGTGGCTTTGATGATTTTACGCTGTTTGCTGGGGGTGATGCTGTCTAAACCTGTGCCAAAATTGCTCATGTTTCGCTGACGCACTTCGACAATCACAAGGCTTGGCAATTGTTCCCTATCATCAATCATCACCAAATCAAGCTCACCAATATTTTTATGGTGCCAGTTTTTAGCAAAAAACGTTAGGCCTTGAGCTTCAAGATGGTGTTTGGCAAGGGTTTCATAGTGATTGCCTTGCTGTTGTTTGGGGGAGTTAAGTTTCATTTTTCGGGGCATTAATTTAGGGGCATTAAGTTTATTTAGAGACATTAAGTTTGGGGGAATGAAGTTTTATCATGATGACTTATGATAAAGTCTGACAGTCCATATGTTGAACAAACCGCATATCCAAATGGTTTATAATATCATCAGATTTTCACATGTTTGAGAAAAAAAATGACCAATCAGCAAACCCCAACCCAAGGTATCCCAGCCCAAGGCACACTTTACATCGTCGCCACACCCATTGGCAACCTGAGCGACATCACCGCTCACGCCATCAACTGCCTAAAAACCGCTGACTTCATCGCCTGTGAAGACACCCGCACATCAAGCAAATTGCTTAACCACTTTAACATCACCAGCAAAACCATCGCCTACCATGACCACAATGCCAACAGCCAAACCAGCAAACTTATTGAACTTTTGCAACAAGGCAACACCATTGCCCTAATCTCAGATGCAGGCACACCGCTCATCAGTGACCCTGGGTTTCGACTGGTTAAAGCGTGTCATGACAATGGCATTAAAACATCACCTGTGGCTGGAGCGTGTGCAGCCATCATGGCGTTATCGGTGGCAGGGTTGCCTTCAGATAAGTTTTATTTTTATGGATTTTTGCCTGCCAAAACTTCAGGGCGACAAAGTGAGCTTACCAAACTTCAAAACATGAATGCCACCATGATTTTTTATGAAGCACCGCATCGCATTATTGATTGTGTGACAGACTTGATGGCAGTATTGGGTAAGGAGCGTGAAGTTACCTTTTGCCGAGAGATGAGTAAAACCTTTGAAACCATTCATCACACAACGCTTGCAGGTTTATCTGATTTTATTCAAGCGGATAATCATCAACAAAAAGGTGAGATGGTGCTGGTGGTGGCTGGGGCAAATAAACCCACCGATGATGTGGCAAAACATGATAAATTGTTAACACGCCTGTTGCAAGATTTATCAATAAAAAAAGCCGCCCAACTGGCAAGTGACATCACAGGAATCAGAAAAAACGTTCTATATGAACGAATGTTACGATTACAAAAGCAAACATGATAAAACCAACATCACAAAAACAAGCCAAAATGAGTAAAAATTTAAGGTTGCTTATTTTAAAGTTACTTATTTAAAGTTACTTATTTAAAATGACTTGATGATGCTGGGTACATACCACTTAAAAATTTTTTAAAAGCCATCATGGCAGGTGATAATGTGCGATGGGTGCGTTGGTATAAAAAAAATCGCCGTTTTATCACAGGGTTAATCAACTGTTTCATCACCAAACCTTGTTGAGACACCCGTTCTGATGCGTAAGGTAAGCACAATGTCAGTCCCAAACCTTGTTTAGTCAAAGCAAAGGCTGTTGATAAAAAGTTCACTTCATATTGTGGCTGTTTTAATACTTGAGCCAATGTCTCAGGCAAATCTTGCAATAAATGCTTGGTAAATGGTCCTTGTAATGTAATCATTGGCTCATCTTGTAAATCCAACCATCGCACTTGTGATTGCTGGCTTAAACGATGATGCGAGGGCATGACCACAAAAAAGGGCAATTCAAACAAAAACTCTGCTTTAATATCATCATCAAATGCCCGCTCTGCTCCAAGTCCAAAATCCACATCCATGCTCTGTACCCTTTGCAGAACCATCTCAACTGAACAATCAATCAAGGTGAATTGAATGTGCGGATAAGTTTTTTGAAAATTGGCAATCACCATTGGCATCATCGAGGCAGCAAACTGCTGAGAAACCGCAATACGCACTTGCCCTTGCTCTAATTTATTAAACATGGTTATCTGACTTTCAAACACCATCAATTCATGAATGATACGTTGGGCTTGTGGCAATAATTGCTCCCCCAACTGCGATAGGTTTAATTGCCGTGTGGTTCGGTCAAATACTTGAAAACCAAGCGTATTTTCCAGCTCTTTGATTAAACCACTCAGTGCTGATTGAGACAGATGCAAATGTTGTGCTGCTGCTGTGAAGTTTTGGTACTTTGCCACTGTGATAAACGCCCGTAATTGTTTGATGGTGATATTCATAATATTTTCCGATAAATATATTAAAAAAAACTGATAGCCTAATAAATGTAACTGTTTTATGATGTCAGAGCAACCATAAGGAAGCAGTCATAAAAAAGCAGTCATCAAGATTGGTTTTTATCATCTGCTCACTTTTTATCACCTGCCAGCTACCTGCCAGCTTAGATACTGAGCATCTATGGCACGACACGTTGACACGTTGTTTATCACCATCATTGTTTACCACCATCATTGTCAAAAGGAACTGGACATGACAGATTTATTTGATAACCCAATGGGACTGCAAGGTTTTGAATTTCTTGAGTTTTCTTCACCCAATCCAGAGCAACTCAAACAATTATTTGAAAAAATCGGATTTACCCACATTGCCAATCACCGTTCAAAAAATGTGCAATTATATCGCCAAGGTGATATTAATTTTATCCTAAATCAAGAACCCAACAGCGTGGCATCTCACTTTGCTGATGAACATGGAGCAGGTGCATGTGGCATGGCATTTCGTGTCAAAAATGCTCAACACGCCCACAACCGTGCCATCGAGATGGGGGCTTTGCCCATTGAGCTTAACACCAATGCCATGGAACTCAAACTTCCTGCCATTAAAGGCATTGGTGGTAGCTTGATTTATTTGATTGACCGTTTTGAAGATGGCAGCAGTATTTATGACATTGATTTTGAATATTTGCCCAATGTGGACAAGCACCCTATTGGTCATGGATTAAAGGTGATTGACCATCTCACCCATAACCTTTACCGTGGTCGCATGGATTATTGGTACAATTTTTATCAAAAGGTCTTTAATTTTCAAGAAATTCGTTATTTTGACATTAAAGGTGAATACACAGGTCTTACTAGCCGTGCGTTAACCGCTCCTGATGGCAAAATTCGCATTCCATTGAATGAAGAATCTAAACAAGGTGGCGGACAGATTGAAGAGTTTTTGTTGCAATTTAATGGTGAAGGCATTCAACACATTGCGTTACTCAGTGATAATTTATTAGCCACCATTGATAAGTTGCGTGAAGCAGGAGTGCCATTGATGACTGCCCCTAAAGACACTTATTATGAAATGCTCGATGAGCGTTTGCCAAATCATGGTGAGCCTGTGGCAGAGCTACAATCTCGGGGTATTTTATTAGATGGCACAACAGAAGACGGACACCCAAGATTGTTGTTACAGATTTTTTCAGAGACGGTGATGGGACCTGTATTTTTTGAGTTTATTCAACGCAAAGGGGACTATCGTGAGGGTTTTGGTGAGGGCAATTTTAAGGCGTTATTTGAATCCATTGAACGAGACCAAATCCGCCGTGGGGTATTGACAACAGACCCACAAGATTTATGATGTTGGTGAATTGATATTGACTAATATCTGTTTGTTAAAAGAATTATTAAAAGGACTTATCATGATGAATACTCTCGTTTCTACCAAGCCAATCCCACAAGGCGTGCATCATGTTGCTTATCGATGCAATGATGCCAAACAAACCGTAGAATGGTATCAAAAGCACCTTGGTATGGAGTTTGTGCTTGCCATTGCTGAAGACCAAGTGCCATCAACCAAAGAACCAGACCCTTATATGCACATTTTTATGGACGCTGGGGGTGGTAATATTTTGGCATTTTTTGAATTACCAACCAAACCTAAGATGGGGCGAGATGAAAACACCCCAGTTTGGACTCAGCACTTGGCCTTAAAAGTTGAGAGCATGGAGGCTTTATTCAGTGCCAAAGACAAACTTATCGGTGAAGGCATCGAGGTGCTTGGCCCTGTTAATCATACCTTATTTCATTCCATTTACTTTTTTGACCCCAATGGACACCGCATTGAGTTGGCTTGTGATGTGGCAACGACAAAAATGCAAAAAGCCCTAGATGCTGTCAAATGGGAGATGCTCAATGAATGGGCAATCACCAAAAAAGCCCCCCAACACGCTCGATGGATACATGATGGCACTGAACCACCTGATGTTGATGTTTGATTTGACATCAATCAGCATCTTGACATCAAGCAGCATCGTGCCAATAAGTTTGACCAATGTCATTTTATCAGCATCACGTTAGCAATTTATCAGTATGACCAAGGAGAAAGCATGAAACTTGCCACATTAAATCAAGATGGGCGTGATGGTCGATTGGTTGTCGTCAGTCGCAATCTAGACCGTTATGTGCCAGCAAACCCCAAAACATTACAAGCGGTGTTAGAAGACTGGGAGACTCATGCCCCTGCCCTAGAAAAATCATATCAACAACTCAATGACGACGACAGTTTAGGTGATGTCTTTGACCAAACCGCTTGCCATTCTCCATTGCCCAGAGCTTATCAATGGGCAGATGGCTCGGCATATCTTAATCATGTTGAGTTGGTGCGTAAGGCTCGTCATGCCGAAGTGCCAGCGTCTTTTTATGATGACCCTTTAATGTATCAAGGTGGCTCTGACAGTTTTATCACGCCCACAAGCGATATTTTGGCTCAGCCTGAATGGGGCATTGATTTTGAAGCTGAAGTGGTGGTGATAACCGATGACGTGCCATTTGGGGCAGATGAGATGACCGCCAGTCAGCACATTCGCTTAATTGGGTTGGTCAATGATGTGTCACTACGCAACTTAATCCCAAGCGAACTTGCCAAGGGGTTTGGTTTTGTCCAAAGTAAACCTGCTTCTGCTTTTAGTCCGATTGTGGTTACCCCTGATGAGTTGGGTGATGCGTGGCAAGATGATAAAGTGCATTTGCCATTACACGTTGAGCTAAACGGCGACAAGTTTGGTTTTCCCAATGCAGGGGTGGACATGACTTTTAGTTTTGCTCGATTGGTGAGCCATTTGGCAAAAACCCGTGAGTTAGAAGCAGGAACAATCATTGGCTCTGGCACGGTGTCTAACAAGCAAAATAGTTTGCATGGCTCGTCAGTGGCAAATGGTGGTGTGGGTTATTGTTGTTTGGCAGAAGTGCGTATGTATGAAACCATCGAAACAGGCAAACCACAAACCAGCTTTATGAACCACGGTGATACGGTAAAAATTTATATGCGTGATAAAGATGGCAACAATATTTTTGGTGATATCATCAATACTGTGAATACCCAATATTAAACTCGCACAATCTGACTACGTATCATCTGACTACGTATAATTTGACTAACATAAGGATATGTTTGATGCGTGATAATTTTAAATCAACACAGACTCAGTCAACACAGACAAACTCTGTTTTAAACACGCCCATAGCCATGATAATGGCTTGTGCCATGGTGGTCATGATGGGTGTGGTGATGATTGCTTTGGGCTGGATACCACACTTGGCATTACTTTTGGTGATTTGTGGGCTTTTTTTGTTTGGCAAACTCAAAGGCATCTCGTTTGATGCCATGCAAGGCTATATGGCAAAAGGAGTGATGTCAGGTTTTGGGGCAATTTATTTATTTTTCTTTATTGGTTTGATGGTGTCTGCTCTGATGATGTCAGGAGCAATCCCCACCTTGATGTATTATGGCTTTGAGTTGTTATCACCTGAGCATTTTTATATTTCTGCCTTTATTTTAACCTCAATTATTGGTGTGGCGATTGGCAGCAGTTTGACCACTTGTGCCACCATTGGTGTGGCATTTATTGGCATGGCTGGGGCATTTGATGCCAATGTGGCGGTTGTGGCAGGGGCAGTGGTGTCAGGGGCATTTTTTGGCGATAAGATGTCGCCATTATCGGATACTTGCACCATAGCGGCTTCTGTTGCAGGAATAGACCTATTTGAGCATATCCGCAATATGATGTATACCACCATACCTGCTTGGATTTTGACAGTTGCCCTGTTTTGGGTCTTTCAAGGACAGACAACTGGGGCAAATTTAAGTGAAGTGGCCATATTAAAGCAACAACTGCTTGCCAGTGATTTGGTGCATGGCTATGCGTTGTTGCCTTTTGTGCTATTGGTTGGGCTTATTTTATTTAAGGTTAATGCCATTTATGCCATCATCATGACAATCATTGTGTCTGTCATCATCACTTTTTTACACAGTTCCCCAAGCTTGGCGCAAATTGGCGGTTATTTTTTTCAAGGATATAAACCTGCTGAAGAGTTAGACTTGGGTGCTGTCAGTGGGCTTATTTCTCGTGGTGGTTTAAATAGCATGTTTTTTACCCAAACGATTGTGATTTTGGCATTAAGTTTGGGAGGGCTGTTGCATAATTTGGGCATTTTACCTGCGTTATTAAACAGCATTAAACACAAATTGGTGAATGCAGGAAAAGTAACCTTTGCTGCTGCCATGACCGCTTTGGGGGTGAATGTGTTAATTGGTGAACAATATTTAAGCATTTTGTTGGCAGGAGAGAGTTTTAAAGGTGAATATGAGCGGTTAAATTTACACCCAAAAAACTTAGCTCGCACCATTGAAGATGCAGGCACGGTGATTAATCCATTGGTGCCTTGGAGTGTGTGTGGGGTGTTTATCAGCCAACAATTGGGCGTGCCTGTGCTGGATTATTTGCCATATGCGTTCTTTTGTTATTTGTGCTTATTTTTAACCATTATGTTTGGATTTACAGGATTTACCATCACAAAGTTACCTGCCAAATCAGTCATCTCACATTAGAGGCATGCCCAATCTCACCCACGTCATGGTTGGGTTGGTGTGCCAGCCAATCCAATCAACCTAGGAATTTGTATGAAATTATATTCTTATTATCGCAGTTCAGCGGCATTTCGGGTGCGGATTGCGTTGGCGTTAAAAAACATTCAATATGACATTGTGCCCATTCATCTGCTCAATCAAGGTGGTGAGCAAAAAAGTGACGCATATACCGCCATCAATCCACAACAGCTTGTCCCAACGCTTGATGATGATGGGTTTGTCATCAGTCAGTCACTGGCGATTATTCTGTATTTGGAAGACCGATTTTTTGATGTGCCTTTACTGCCAACTGATGCCAAAGATAAAGCCTTTGTGCATTCGTTGGCTCAAATTGTGGCGTGTGACATGCACCCACTTAACAATTTGCGGGTACTACAATACTTAAGTCATGAATTGTCTGTCAATGATGAGCAAAAACAAACATGGTATGCCCACTGGATTGTTCATGGTTTTGACGCATTTGAGCAACAATTAGCCAACCACCACAACACCCATCAGCACCAGCCCCAACAAAATGGCACAGACATCAAATTTTGCTTTGGCGATACGCCAACATTGGCAGATTGTTGTCTTATCCCACAAGTGTATAATGCGTTGCGATTTGAGTGTGATTTGTGTGCATATCCACACATACAATCCATTTATCAGCATTGCATGAGCTTGCCTGCCTTTATTGATGCGTATCCTGATAATCAACCCGATTGTCCAAAAGTCTGATTATCCAAAAAATGACCTTGTAAACAAGTGCTTAGATAAGGCATCAGCCAGCCTGATTTTTCAGCACCCCATAATACGTCCATAGCAATAAACTGGCAACACTGCGATGTGGAGACCAAGGGTTGGTCAGTTGGGTTAATTGATTGGGAGTGGGACGCTTATCCAACCCCAATAACGCTTGTGCCGCCACTTTTATCGCCAGGTCATCTACTGGCAAGATGTCCACTCGCCTAAGGCTAAAAAGCAGATACATCTGAGCCGTCCAGCGTCCAACTCCCGTCACAGCTGTCAGCTGTTTAATCACTGCTTCATCAGACAAATAAGCCAATGTGTCATAATCAATGTCATGCTCAGCCAATGACCGTAAATAGCGGATTTTTTGTTTTGATAGACCTTGTTTTTGCAGATGGTCATCATCAGCCACTTGAATGGCATTGGGCGTCATCAGTCCTGCCTGTTCAATGCGTTGATAGATGCGGCGAGCTGCCGACGCTGATATCTGTTGTGCAATGATGGCACGCACCATTTGGGCAAACCCTTGTGGTTGCTGATGTAAATCAGGTAAGCCAACTTGTTCATAAATAGAAACAAACCTAGGCTCAATGACAATCAGTTTGTCAATGTGAGCTTGTCGCTGCTCATCAGTATGGATAACCGCAATGTGAGTCATGTTTTTTTGATGTTCGTTTTGATATTCGTTTATGTCAATTCACTGATGGCAATTTACTCATTTTTGCCAATTTTCTAACCATTTGTTCTAATTGTTTCAGTCGTTTGTGCGTCTCTGGGTGATTGCCGTCAGTGTCATTAAACGCTTGTGAATATCGCAGTTGACGATATTGGGCTTTAACATCACTCGCCACTTGCCTATCCAAATGCTCACCAATCCGCTCAAGCCACATCAACACATCTTCTTGCTCATGCCATGCCAAGCTTGGGTTTTGTTTGCCCAATTGTTTTGATAAATTGGCAAATGGCTTATCCACAGCATGGTAAAATTTTCGCCGTTTATAAAACAACCAAGCCACCACCAATGTCATCAGCAAGACAAACGCACCCATCAATACAAACAGCTGTTGAGTCAAGCTTGTGATATTAAACCATTTAAACAACGAATTTTTTTGACTGTCTTGGTCATAGCCAACCACATCTCGTTGCCAATAGTAGCTTAACTGGTCAGACAATCGACGCATCTGTTGCAACATACGGTACTGCTGATACGACAAATTTGCCCCTGCCCCATCTCCAAACATCGATGCCCCATACTCATCAGTCAGCGAATCCATGCCTTGCTCAACACGATTGGGGGCAACAAAGGCGGTGGGGTCAATGCGTACCCAGCCTTGCCCTGCCAGCCACACTTCCGTCCATGCGTGAGCGTCCATTTGTCGAACTTCCCAGCTTAGTCCATCTCGCCCAAGCTCACCACCTTGATAGCCTGCCACCACACGGGCAGGTATGCCAGCGGCTCGCATCAAAAAGGTAAAGGTCGATGAATAATGCTCACAAAACCCTGCCTGTGTGTCAAATAAAAATTCATCAATGCGATTTTTATTCAATAAAGGTGGCGATAATGTGTAGCGAAAGTTGTTTTGGGTGATGTGTTTTTGCACGCTATTCATGTAATTCACAGGGTCATGACCAGCTTGAGCAAATAACTTCTTGGCAAAAGCTCGGCTTTTTTCATTGCCAGTGGCGGGCAGTGCCAAGTTAATTTGTCTGTTTTGCTCAGACAGTTGTGGCTCAATACGGGCGTTAGGATAGTACTCTGCTTGATAGCGGTATTGCTGAGCCACTTCGTCAAAAGAGCGGAGATTGTATTCTGAAGTCATGCCCAGCCCTTGTTTTGGCTCAGGTTTTGGGTAATCAAGGGCAAATAACCACTGCTGATGTGTTGGTTCTAAGATGACTTGGTACTGCCCTTGTGATTGTCCTGTTAAGCTGTTTTGTACCCAATTGGGTTCAGCTTGTTGACTGACCCAAAAGCGATTGTCTTTTTGCTCACTCGGTTGCCACGTTATCCCATCGAAGTCACTAAACACAAGCCCTCGCCAATACATCTGTGAGCGATGGGGGCGTTGCCCATCAAATTCTACCCGAAATGCCAACTCCGTGGATTTTGCTAAGTTAGCAAAATCCCCCGGTGCCATGCTGTCTGACACGCCTGTGGTTGCTTGTGGTTTGGACAGTGTGATTGACCAAAATGGCGGAAAGCGTGGAAAGAATAAGAACAACACCAACAACAACGGCAATGCTGTTAATGACAATAGCCCAAGGGTACGAATGCGACCATCACCATCTTGATTGCCATCGTCATTCATCGCTATAAAAGCCATCATCACCATCAACACACACCCAATTGCCAACAAGGTGGTGAACATGCCTTGGTCTAACAAAAACAGCGAAGCGGTGGCAAACAGCGATAAATTTAACACCACATAACCATCACGCTTACGGTACACCTCCCATAGCTTACCCATCAAGCATAACAATAAAAACGCCACCCCAGTATCGACACCATAATTACCACCGTAACTGACCCATAATCCTGCTAAGCCCCCAAAAAACAGCACCAACTGCACCCAAAGATAACGGCGTTTAAGTGGCATTTTATTTGCCACTTGATGCTTGACACTTGGCAGTTGTGATAATGCAGACAATGCCCCAAGCCCAATCAGCCAAATTGGCAGATGACCGATAAAAACCAGCATCACCAACAATTGAGAGGTGATGACCCAATAATAAGCAGGCATTGACAGCAGATAACGCACACGTGAAATGCCTTGCGTTTTTGGGGCTACCCATATCGATGGCATGCCCTGCCATTTGCCTTGTGCCAATTCATTAAAGCTATTAAGGTTATTAAGGTTATTTTTAATCATATTACACTTAAGAATTACAAACCCATGGGAATTGTTGGTGCATTTTACTCATTGAAAGCTGTGCTTAATTTGTTAGTTTTAGGGCTTGTTAACCTTGTGGGTTTGTTAGTTTTGTGGGTTTGTCAGTTTTAAGTGTCTGTCAGTTTCGGAGCTTGGGCTAACCGTTTTAGATTGGCACGGATAAACTCACTGCCCATGCCCTTTTGCCCTTTATCATTCGGTAAATTCATCACAAAGGGTTCGGTTTGCTCTGCCATCTGCAAAAGTGCATGGCTCAGTTGCGACAGCTTTTGTTCATGATTGACAGCAGGCATGTCAGCATAATCAAGCAACAGCTCTTGACCCACAGGGTCAGAAAAGTGCTTGGTCAGCATACCATGCCCTCGTGCCACATGTGCCCAAGATACCCGAGTGAGCGACTCACCCAACTGATGGTTATCAAGCATCTCAAAGTCATCTTGTCCTTTTTGCTGGTTGGGGCTAAAGGCATTTTCTTCCCCTTGAGTGAATGTATTCAATTTTTGCCAATCAAACGGCAAAGGCTTGGGGTATACCCAAGCGGTACTTGCAAAATACGCATACGACCACGCCCGCATGATGCCCAAAGGATACACGCTGTCTATCACCAATCTGGGCAACACCAATTCACCACGCTTATCAGACAACACAGGCAACTGTATCACGGCACTGCCTTTTAGCATGGGCAAAATGACTTGTCGGTGATTGTCTGGCACATCATCACCCTTATTGGCAGTTTGTTGCGTACCTTGCCATGTCTTATAGATGTCATCATCAAAAACAAACCTCAGCTGACGGCTGGGACTTCGAGAATCAGAAATCACCTCGATGCTCACCCACACAGGCTCACCTGCTGCCGCCATACTCACCGATAACAGCTTAAGCTTAAGCCCTGACACATGAGCAAAGGTCATATGCACACTAATCAACCACACACTTGCCAAATAAAAACAAACGCCCAGCACCAAATTATTCGCATAATTGATGCCTGCAATGAACGTGATGACCAGCAACAAAGCAAACAACAGCCCTTGCTTGCTAAAAAAAATGTACACATTGCGCACATTTAAACCAAGCTCATCTTGCCTTGGTGAACGTTTGGCAAAAAAGCCACGCAGTTGCTCGTTAATATGACGCTTGATAGAAATGGACATGATAAATTGATTTTATAAAACAGACACAGACTGCAAAATTCGCTCAGCAATGGTGGCGGGTTGTTTCTTGGTCAACCCACCCAAATGATGAAAAGGCATAAAAGGCTGACCCAAACGATGATTCACCACAGCAGAAAACACCGCTTGCACATCGCTTGGGGTAACCTCTTGATACCCTGACACAAAGGCATGTGCTTGAGCGGCGGCTTTTAATGCCAACATGCCCCTTGGTGATAAACCAATGTGTTCTTGACTTTCTCGAGATTTTTGTACCAAACGCAACAAATAATCCACCACCACATCTGCCATGTACAGCTGCTTTATCATGGCTTGGGCTTGTTGAATGCGATTGGTATCAAGCACCGACTCCAATTGGGTCAATAGCTGGCGACGATCTGTGCCTTGTAACAGCTCTTTTTCAGCAGTGGCAGACGGATACCCTAGAGACAGACACATCAAAAAGCGGTCAAGTTGCGATTCAGGCAAAGGATACACACCTGACTGCTGAGTGGGGTTTTGGGTGGCAATGACAAAAAATGGCTCAGGCAAGGCATAAGTTGTGCCATCATGGGTTACTTGTCGCTCTTCCATGGCTTCAAGTAAAGCACTTTGGGTTTTAGGGCTGGAGCGGTTAATCTCATCGGCAAGCAATAACTGACTAAAAATAGCCCCCTTACGGAACTCAAAAGCATGTTCATCTTGATTATACAAACTCATGCCTAAAATATCAGCAGGCAACATGTCATTGGTGAATTGCACTCGATTAAACGACAGACCAAACAGCTGTGCCAGCCCATGTGCCAAAGTGGTCTTGCCCATACCTGGTAAATCTTGTAACAACAAATGACCATTGGCAAGCAAGCACACCACAGACAACTTCACCGTATTGGGCTTGTCTAATATCAGCTGATTTAATTGATGTATCAGACGTTGAATGTCTTGCTGAATGCTTGTTTGGGTGCTGGTGCTGTTTTGTGACATCGTGTTTTGAGATGCCGTATTTTGAAAAGCGTGTGAGGGGTCATCTGTCGGGTGGGAAGCTGAGCTCATACGTTGCATCATGTGTTGTTTCATACGCTGTCTGGTTTCATATGCTGTCTAAAAGTGGGTGTGTTTTATCTAGGCGTGCTTTATACTGAGTGTGCTTTATACACTGTTGATGCCATGAGGTTGATGCCATGAACCTGATAAGCATACCACACATTGATGACAATCATATGATGGTTATGTGTGTGTCATGGTTACACATCATTACAATGGTTAAAAATTGTTAAGAACCAAAACCATTGACTCAACTTGATGTGGATTAATCTGATGTGGATTGAGCGGATGCAGATTGTCGCAAAGTTGACAGATAAGCGATGATGTCTTGGCGGATTTTGGCATCAGATATGGGGTCAGACAGCATCTTTCCTGATGGCAGGGCTTTGTCTGGGTCAGCGATATAAACATCAAGTGTGGCAGCGTCCCACTGCCAACCAGCCTCTTGCATGGCGGCAGAGTATTTATAATCAGCCAGCAGGGCAGACGGATTGCCATACACATTCATCAGCTGAGGGCCTTTTTTATTTCGTCCCGCTTGCAGTTTATGACACTGTTCACAATACTCTTGATAAGCACTCTGCCCTGCCATTGCATCACCTCCTGTATAAACAGGCAAGTTAACCTCAGGGCGACTGTCTGGCGGTGTCGGCTGACACGCCATTAAGCCCACAGACAGACAGGCAAACATAACCACAATCGATACAGGTGATACAGGTGTTTTAAACAAACCCATGCTCCATCAAACAACATTCATTCAACAACATTCATTCAGCAAACCCAACTAAGCAACATTCATATCGACAGCAGGTTCTTGCAAATAATGCCCTTGCAGATAGCGAGCGCCCACGCTCCAAGACACCGACATGGTGGCAGCGGTCTCAATATACGGCATCAACGTATCTGTCTTATGCTCACTGGCTGATGTTATCAAGGTTTTAATGGTGTCTAGCCCATCGGGTTTATCGATGTCCTTAACATAACTGTGTGCCACACGCACCATGGTTGGGTGGATATAAGCCAATGTTTCAATCGTTTTGGTGGTCATACCAAAACCATGAATACAGGTATCACAACCCAATGCTTTTAGATTATCATACTGTTTTTTGGCAACCGCCAGATGACTGACCACATCTTGCTCATTAAACTGTATCACCAAAGATCCTTGCTTACCTCCAACGGCACGGATAAGCTGTTCAATCACCTTGGGCAACTGTGCGTCCACCAAAGAAGCGGCGGTTAAATTAACCAAAATGCGTGCATCAGGGTGGTTTGACCTGACCTTACTCAATTGCTTGCATGCGTTAATCAATACCCAACGGTCAATTTTTTCAAGCAGATTGTGTTCTCGTGCCACATCAATAAACTCGTTAGGCATCATCATCTGACCATCTGATAACTTCAAACGCAGATACACTTCAAAGAAATGACTGCTGTCTGTCTGTATGTCATAGATGGGCTGATAAAGCAACGAATAATGGTGGTTGCTAAATGCACCTGCCAAATATTCTGCCAATGCCTTATCGTCGCTGTTGACGTATTGACTGGGGTCATAAATGTGATAAGTGTTGCCCACTTGCTCACTGTCTATAAAGGCTTTATTCTGAGATTCCAATGCTCGTTGAATGAGTGTCTCCACATCAGGGCTTTGTGGTTCAATCATCACCGCCCCTGCTGTTAAGGTGGTGTTGGTGGTGCGATTACCCACTTCAATGAGCATCTGTGCCACTTTTGGTAACAATGACTCAATCTGCTTTTCAAGTTTTTTCTCATTGGTGTCTGCCACCAACACGGTAAACACACTGTCAGCAAATCGGCTCACATACGACTCGGTAAAAAATTCATTAAGCAGGTGAGCCACATGCCTCACGGTGGTGTCTACCCCAGACAATCCCAAACTGGTGTTAATCTGTCCGATGTTATCTATCCGTAAATAAATCAATGCCGCATCGTGGTCTTGGGTTTGCTTCACTTGCTCAAGCATCTCATTGGCTCGTTGCATAAAGCCAACACGGTTTTCTAGCCCTGTCAGTCGGTCAGTTCGCTCCGCCATTGCCAGCTTTTTAGCAAGCTCAGCACTGTTAGCCGCTTTGTTATCCTGCTGAATGATGATTTGTATAACAGGCTCACCGTCATAAGTGGCAGCCGCAACTTGGAGTTTGGCTTCAAAAGTGCTGCCATCTGTGCGTTTACTTTGAAACTTAAACTCTACCTGCTCACGATTGCCTTTATCAAAACGGCGTAAAAACTGCTTAAACTCTTTCACCTTATCCCCACCTGCAATCAAATCAATCACAGGCACGCCCATCAGCTCGTCCATGCTTTCATAGCCAAACATTTTAAGATAGGGTTCATTGGCAAAGATATGAATGCCTTGGTCAATATAAGCGACCGCACTTTTGGAGTTTTTGATAAGAATGTTGGCACGCTGTTCAGCCTCACTTAAAATATATTTAAGGTCAACTACCTTACGGCGAGTTTGTAACGCACTTGCCTGCAAAATGATGGAAAGCACCACTTGTGTTTCTTGCTCACTGGGCAACGCTTTAATCAGATTGGCGTTAATGGTGTCTGGCAAGCTCACTTCTGTCTGCACAGCGGTTGACGGCTCATTATTCACCAAGGCAATGATGGGCAAATCGACACCCTGCTCCTGCACAATGCCTATCACATCTAAGAGATTCATGTCATAAGCTTGACCAAATACCAACACATCCCAGTGACGACGTAAGGTTTTGATAAATTCTTCCTTGTCATCTAAAAATCCCAGATTGACATCGTCATAATACAATGACAATAGCTCAACCAAGCGTTCAGCATAAAGCTGATCATCATCAATAACCAGTAAGTTTAACTCTTTCATTTGTTTGCTCATATATGTATCATTTATGTATCATTGTTTTTTTATTAATCAAGAAATAGGCGAGGCATAATAAATGATATGACAAATAAAACAACCAATTTATCATACAAAATACATGATTAATCATTATCCTGCTAATCGCACAATCTCATATTGTTGCATGTCATCACTGTTATTGATGTTTTTGGCAAGGCGAAGATTGGTTTGTTTATCACCGATTCTTAGCACCACACGGTCATTTTCTTTAAAATGGTATTGTGGCAAAATCAGCGATGTTTGCGTACCCAGACTTTCATTGCCTGCCACCAGCAACGCCACCACAAAATCTTGCGACCGCTCATCTTTGCTTTCAAGGCGAACACCACAAGCGGTGATGGCGTACCCCATCAAACGAGCCCCTGCCTCGATACTGCGTTCTTTATTCTCTATCCAACGAATCACCCCAAGCTCCCAATTGCTTTCAGCATCAGTTTTATCAGGCATTAAGGCAAAAATGCTCAATACTTTAAGGGTGGTGCTATTGGCAACAGCTTGCTTGATGGCGGATTTTCTTTCATACTCTTGTGTCATTTGTTCATTTTCGTCAGTAACGTCAATATCATCTAATTCGCCAAAGCTAAAGCGATACCCTGTCTTACTCATGTCCATGATGGTGGCATCTAAAGTGTGTTTATAGTCTTGCTTGTCTGCCACTCTGCTGATTTTTGGGTAATATCCTTTGGGCAATTCATCTGCTAAAATCAAACGTTCCAATGGCATTTTATTTGACAGATAATAATGAATGCGGTGCAAGCCTGTAACAATGGTGGCATGTCGTCGAGTGGGAATGCGTTTTTCGCCACGTTGTAGATATTGTTGTTGCTCTAGGGTATATTGTGCCAGACGTGCCAGACGCATCTCAAAACTGATATGGTCCTTGCCTTCTTTGCTTTGTGCTTTGGTTAAATAGTCATGTAATTTGTCTAAATTCACAAATAGGCTTGTGCTGTCTTCTGTAAAAGGGTTAATGCGAGAGTATGGGGTCAGATATTCAGGCGGTTGGTTAGAATTTAAATCAATATAGATTTTATTTTCACTGACGGGGTCATCACTAATGTCGACTAACTTTGCCCATCTTGCCAACACTTTATGAATACCCAAAACATCTTGTCTTCTAAACGACACTGGACGCAACAAACTATACAAGCACGCCTGTTTATAAATGTCATGGATACTGTCAGCATGGCTGTTGTGTTGTTTGTCATGATACACCATGTCCAGCACGCCTTGCGATTTAGCCACCATGTACAGTCGGTTCATCTGTTGCCATAGAATTTGTTGTGGTTTGGTAAAAATAATGGCAGCCTCCATCATCAAATTCAAATACACATACATCAGCTGATAAATGATTTGCTGTAAACATGCCTGATTGTCCGAGCGTCCAATGGGCAATATCGTCCACCAAGACCGTTTGTTGGTCTGTTTGCCAGCTGGTTGCAGTTGGCTCATTTGCCTTGTCATCATGCCATCGAACACCAAGGCGGTTAAATAGTAAATAGAGGTTACCTGATTGACCATGCCATGTTGTAATTTGCTCAGCTGGCTAGGCTCATGAATATAATCACTTCTGAGTTGATTGACGACCCTAAATGTCACCTCTTTTAATTGCTTCATAAGCTCCAAACGCTTGGGGTCTGAGATGTCTGCCACAATCATCTCAGTCAATACTTTTTCAAGCTGTTGGCATTGTTCTGATTTATTGGCAATCATCAAATTAGCCCCCCACTGGCTAATTTGTTTGCCATCGTCACCAATATGGCTAAAGTTCAGCGGTCTTAAGGGTAATTGGGTGTCCAAATATTTTACAAAGGTGTCAAAACTTATCATAAATTATTCTCTAAAGCCTGTTTTTTACATTCCATTTTCTACATTCTGTTCTTTAATCTAAACCTTTCAGCCAAATCCTTTCAGTTTGCTCATTTTTATTCAATCAATTAAATAAAGCAATCAGCCAAAGACTAACCCATATATTGACAATTTTTGGCTGATTTGTAAATATCAATGGGGGTTTTGAATGGACAATTGGGCAACTCTTTTACCAATCTTGGCAATAAATAGCCAGACAATCGCGCCAACATCTGCCAATACAATGCCACTGCTTGTTCTTCACTGACATAAAAATAGGCAGACCCTTTGACTTTATCAAGAAGATGCAAGTAATAAGGCAATACCCCAGCATCAAATAAACGCTGACTTAATGCCACTTGTGCCGTTACGTTGTCGTTGACGCCTTTTAACAGCACCGCTTGGTTCATGACGGTCACGCCTGCGTGTCGCAATCGCCACAACTGTCTTGCCGTGGCGTCATCAATTTCGTTGGCATGGTTGGTATGCACCACCATGATAAGATTGATGGCGTTGTCCATCATCACTTGGGTTAAACTGTCAAATTTTGTCAACAATTCATCATCTAAACGCTCAGGGATAACAATCGGTAAGCGAGTGTGCAAGCGAATGGTGTTGATTTGTGGCATGGTTGCCATGGCGTCTAACCAAACAAATAAGCGACGGTTATTCAAACTCAAAGGGTCACCACCACTAAAAATCACCTCGTTGATGTCGGGGTGAGCCAAAATGTAATCTTGCACCACTTGCGTCTGTGATGATGGGCGGTTGGCCTGATAATCATAATGCTGGCGAAAACAATAGCGACAATGAATCGCACAGGCTCCTGTTACGGTCAATAATATGCGTGACTGGTATTTGTGTAACATGCCTGTTACAGGACTGGCATGCACCTCTTGCAATGGGTCAAGCATATAATCATCACCGCCTTGTGTGTGGACATCTTGTCCATACATGGGCAAAACTTGGCGTAACAAAGGGTCTTGACTGTCGCCCACTTTCATCTTTGCCACAAAAGCATGTGGCACTTTTAGACCGAATTTTTTGGACGTTTGGGCGTGTGCTTGATACACAGATAACAGCTTAGGGTCGGTTATCTGTAACCGCTCAAGCAACTGCATGGGGTCGGTGATGGCATCAGATATTTGCTGTTGCCAGTTTTTTTGTGGGGGCAAATGGTTTATCATATTCTATGGTTAATCTGCGAGTGTGTCATGCGTTTAGCTGGCGTTTGAGTTTCAATGCTTCGTTTACATGGGGTTTTAACATTCATGTTTTAACTTTAAGAACAGCACATAAAACGAACAGCACATAAAACGCAAAGTATATTCCATTTGACGCATTGGCAGAGATTTTTTTCACTGATATTGAGCAAGATATTAGGGCGTCTGCTTCATTTAAGCGATGTCAGTAAGCGATGTCAGCTGATGTCAGCTAATGATGGGCAACTAAAAATCACCCCTAAGCTTAATAAACGTCAACTTTTTAATGGCAACAAACTGGAAAACACATTATGGCAAGTTATTCTACCAACGAATTTAAAGCAGGTCTTAAAGTGATGCTAGATGGCAACCCCTGCTCCATCATTGACAACGAATACGTTAAACCAGGTAAAGGTCAAGCCTTTAACCGTGTGAAACTGCGTAACCTAAGAACAGGCAAAGTGCTTGAACAAACCTTCAAATCAGGCGATAGCCTAGAAGGGGCAGATGTGGTTGATAATGAAATGAACTATCTGTACTCAGATGGTGAGTTTTGGCATTTCATGCACCCAGAAAGCTTTGAGCAACTGCAAGCCGATGCCAATGCCATGGGCGATGCCAAGCAGTGGCTCAAAGAAAACAGCAACGAAACTTGCATCATCACCTTATTTAATGGGGTGCCTTTGTCCGTTTCTGCTCCTAACTTTGTGGAACTGCAAATCACCGAAACTGACCCTGGGCTAAAAGGTGATACATCAAGCGGTGGCAGTAAACCTGCAATTTTAGAAACTGGGGCAGTGGTTAAAGTGCCGTTATTTGTCCAACA
This sequence comes from Lwoffella lincolnii, assembly GCF_037201985.1. NCBI lineage: Bacteria > Pseudomonadati > Pseudomonadota > Gammaproteobacteria > Moraxellales > Moraxellaceae > Lwoffella > Lwoffella lincolnii. Next base: position 1,789,380 of record NZ_CP147511.1, read on the forward strand.
AGGCGAAACCATTCGTGTGGACACTCGCACAGGCGAATATCAAACTCGTGTTAGCTGATTAATGTTGCCAATCACATCACCGATGAACGATGAACATCGTCATTCATCAATGGCATAACCACCAATAATCCCAACTGATGACATGTTCATCGGTTTGACAAGTTTGGTTGCCAATGTTTTTTATGGTATTGCCAACAAATGTAATGCTTCACTTGCCATCACCATGCCCATGCTGGCGGTCATCACCACCGCTGAGCCATAACCGCCACATTGCAAGCCGTGAGCTTGACTGCCCACCTTGCTATGCTCTGGCGGTTGGTCAGAATACACACAGCGAATGCCAAACTTAGTTTTTAATTCACGGTTGATGCCATGTTCTTGACGCAATTTGTTGCGTAATCTTGCCAACAATGGGTCTTGGGTGGTGTCTTTTAAGTCACTAATGCCGATGCGAGTGGGGTCTGTTTTGCTCCCTGCTCCACCAGCACACACCAGCTTTAATTTATTAAACCGACAATGCAACGCAATATGCACCTTAGCACTCATGTCATCGGTACAGTCTAATATCACCATACCACGCCCCTTTTGATGTGCCTTGTCTTTGTCTTGACGGCTGGGCAACAGTTGATTGACATTGTCTTGGGTAACAAACTCATCGCATAAGTTCAGCGTTAACCGTGGGTTAATTTGATGCAAACGTAATGCCATTGCTTCGATTTTACTTTGCCCCAAACTGCTGTCTAGTGCAGGCAGTTGGCGATTGATGTTTGATGCCACCAACACGTCCATGTCAATCAACGTCAGCTCACCGACTGCCGTTCTTGCCAGTGCTTCAGCCGCCCAACTGCCCACACCACCAATACCAATCACATACACATGGGCATTGCCAAAGCGTTGCATTGCGTCATGACCGTATAAGGTCTTTGTGCCACCAAAACGGCGGTCATATTGGGCATCAATCTGATGGTCATTGGTAACAGGGTTAAAAGAAGTCATGGGCATGATAAGTCATATGGTTGGTTATGTCATTAAGATGAAAGGGGTAAGTTTAAAGAGGTAAGTTTAAAGCATTCACGCTGTTTTGCCAAAGCCGTTCTGCCAACAGTTGCACTGGCACAGACAACAGCTCAGACAATGCCAACAACACATAAGGCAAATTGGCAGGGACATTTCTGTCTGGTTGCTTATTCACATCATTGGGCTTATTCACATCATGGTGATGATGATGGCGACGTTGACATGGCAATGGGGTCATGTCAGGGCAATCGGTCTCTATCACCAAACACTCTAAGCCAGCATAATCCACCGCTGCCTTAATCGCGCGGTGCAATTTTTTGGCATTGGGATTACTGACTTGCCCTGTGATACCCAGTTTAAAGCCAAGTTTGACAAACGCCTTTGCTTCTTGCTGTGCTCCGCTAAAACTGTGGGCAATCCCCCCATTGCCACGCTGTTGATGACGGAACTGTTTTAAGATTTTTAGTGCGTCAGCATGGGCTTTACGAATGTGTAGCATGATGGGCAGTTGATGTTTCTGTGCCAGTTGTAACTGTGCCTGAAAAAAACGCACCTGACGCTGATAATGTTCAGGTTGTTTCATGGTTTTACTAAAGGTATCTAGGCCTATCTCACCCAAGGCAAGGCAATCATGATGTTGCAATTCATTTGCCAAAATGTCCAAATCAGCATCGTCATGACTGCGAATATAAAATGGGTGCAAGCCATATGCCACATGTGCTTGCAAGTTGTGTTCTGCTTGCGTGGCTGACTGCTTATCCACTTGCCTTGCAACCTGCTGGTTGATTTGTTGTTGAACATCACGCATACGCTCAAAGTATTTGGCAACATAACCGACCAACACCAAATGACGCACCCCTGCCTGCATTGCATTTAACACTTGTTGCTCACGGTCAGCATCAAAAATGCTGACATCAAAATGCGTGTGTGTGTCTATCAAAGCGTGTGCATGTTGATAAGGTAAAAGTGGATAAGATGTTGAAGACATAGATGACATAGATGCGATAAACTGTGCGTTAAAATAAACTGAATTAAAATAAGCTAAGATTAAGATATGCTGATAGGGGCTGGCTATTTTGACCTGCTCAGCCCACTTTGCGGTCATTGTTATTGCCATCGCCTTGACGATGTTGCCAACCTGCCCAACCTGCCCAACCTATTTTGTGGCTGTTTACCTTGTGGCTGTTTTCTTGTCATAATCTGCCTTACGACTGCTGGAGCGTGGGATAAACATTAATCCCACCGCCACCAAGCCAAGCTTACCAAGCTTAAGCCACATCGTTTTTCGATGCTGTTTTAACATGCCGTTGGGTTGATTGGGTGTGTGTTTCGCCATGGTATGTCTGCCAATTATTTGCCAATGAATTATCTGCCTTTATGCCATTTAATTTATGCCATTTGATTTAATCAGATTGAACAGATTGTATGGTTTTTGGTGCTGTGATGGGTTGCTGCTGCGTGATGGCCATTGGCTGATTGGGGGTAACATCAATCAAGTCTTCATGAATTAAGTCATCATGTGTCAGACTGTTTAACACCGATTTATCAGGAACAGTGATGGGCATGGGTACGGACACAGGCACTTGTGGATATTGACTGACAGGTTGCTTTAGAGGAATTTTTTTAATTGTGCCATTGCTGTCAATCACCAACTGCATGGTGATGAGCTGATTGTTGCGTTTTTCGGTCATGCTCGCCACCGCCGCACTGTCATACAACACCGTTGGCTGCAAAAAAATGATGAGATTGCTTTTTTGATTGGATTTGCCATCAGAGCGAAATAATCGCCCCAGCATCGGAATATCACCCAATCCAGGTACTTTTTGAGCACTATTGGTGGTGTTATCACGCATCAAGCCTCCCAATGCCACCGTTTGCCCATCTTTTGCCATGATGGTGGTGTCAATAAAGCTTTTATTGGTTACCAAGCCATTGATGTTGTTGGTACTGCCTGGCACAACCGCGGACACTTCTTGGGACACTTCTAGGCGTACTGTACCATCTCGCCCCACTCGTGGTTTGACGTTAAGCTGAATGCCCACATCTTGTCTGCTGACGGTTTGAAATGGATTGCTGTTATTGCTGTTGGTATTGTAAGAGCCTGTAACAAATGGCACATTTTGCCCCACTAAAATTTTGGCCTCTTTATTATTTAAGGTCATGATGGAAGGCGTAGACAGCAGATTGGCACTGGTCGTGCGGTCAAGGGCTTGTAATATCGCCCCATAAAACTCTGTTGAGCCATGGCGTTGACGACTATTGCCAAAACCCAATAACGCCCCAGCAATGGCACTGGCCGCCCCACTGACGGCGGTGGCACTTTTACTCAATGCTGCTGTTGCCAGTGTCGTGGCACTCACGCCAGCATTATCAAAGTTGACCACGCCATAGCCTGAATTGGCACTGCCCAATGCCCATTGTACACCCAACTGACGAGCATCATCGCCTGATATCTCAATGATGGCAGCTTGGATTAGTACCTGTGGCTCTTTGATATCCATCTGCATGATGGTGTCTTCTATCTCCATCATCAGCTCATTAGGGGCATTGACGATGATGGCGTTTTGAGTTTCATTGGCGATGATGCTGTAACGTCTGCCGTTATTTTGTTCACCACCGCCACTGATGGCATTTGTGCTTGAACCTCCATTAGAGCCAGTAGAGGCATTGCCACTGTTGTTCATGGCACTACTGCCATTGGATAAAGAAGCGGTGGATAAGGTTGACTGCGTCTCAGCACTGTTGATGGACTGCCCACCTAACAAGGCTCGCAATATCTCTGCGGTCTGTAATGCGTCAGCATAGTTAAGCCGAAAAGTACGCACACCGCTTAATCGTCGTGTTGGCACAGTATCAAGACGATTCACAAGGGCTTGAATTTTGGCAATCTGCTCAGGATTGCCCATGACAATTAAGCGGTCTGAAGCAGGGTCAGCTGTGAGTGTTAAGCGACTGCCTAATGAGTCTTGCCCTTGGCTTGCTTGCTCGGTAACCCCAGATAACAGCTCCAGCATCCGTTGAGCATCGGTGTGTTGTAGGGGAATGACGCTCACGCTGTTACTCACATTGCTGTCCAAATCACGAATGAGTGCTGTTAACTGGTTTAGGCTATCTGCCCTATCAGACAACACCAAGGCATTGACACTACCAACCGCTGCTGCGTGGGCAGACTGGGGCATGATGGGGCGAATGACTGACAACACTTCGTCGGCTCGTGAGCTGGACAGATAAATGACACGGGTCACCATCTGCTCACCACGGGCAGTGCCATCAATGTCCACCGCCACGCCTGACTGTTTGGCAACGTTATCTGGTAAAAGCTCAACCAAGCCATTGCGTTCAATGGCAGTGATGCCATTGACTCGCATCACGCTCAAAAATAAATCATACACTTCAGCTTCAGTCATGGCACGCTGAGAGATGACGGTAATGTTACCATTGATGCGTGGGTCTGGGACAAAGTTCTTGCCTGTGATGGTCGCCACTTCATTAATAAAGCCTTTGATGTCCGCTTCTTGTAGATTGACTTTCCAAGTTTCAGCCAATGCCGTGTGTGGCATCATCGCTGACATCACCGCCACCGTCAATGGCAATACCAACGCACCCACCCTCATCTTGTTTCTCATTTTATGATGAATGGCTTTTAACAAACACATATAAACTTCCCTTGAAGACAAACTCATCAAACACAATCATTGAATATGATGATTAAACCTTGATGACCAAACCGATAAAAACCAACTAAAATTGCTGGCGAATGGTGATGACCTGCTCACCTCGTTGTACTTGAATACTGGCTGTGCCTGATTGTTGCACTTGCTGAATCACATCAGCATCTTGCATGGGGTTGCTACCCACACTCTGACCATTGACTGAGATGACCCTATCTCCTGCCTCCAGACCTAGGCGATTTTTAATATCACTGGGCATCGCATCAGTCACTTGATAGCCATCACCCACCGCCATCACCCCCATACGGCTTAAATATCCAGCAGGATTATGACGCAACTCATCAGCAGCTTGCTCAAAGGCATTTACACCACCAAAATCATGATGTTCACCACCATTAAAGCCACCAACATCACCAAAACCATCAACATCAAAACCATCAACATCAGTAGGCAAAGTTGCCAGGGTTTGTGGCATCATGCCTGTGGCAGGATTGGCAAAGGCATTGGGTTGGTCAAGTTGCATCGGCTCACGCAAGGGAATATCCACGGTCTGCCCATTGGCATCAGCAATCATAACCTTATCCCAAAATACCGCCGCCAAAGTATAACCACTATTTGCCAATGGGTCATTGATACCATAACCTTGACTGACACCATTCATCAACAAAATTGCCGAAGAAAGATGGGCAGGCGTTGCCACCATCACCCCTTGAACTTTAATATCTGGGGGTGGCTGATTAACAGGCACTTGCGGTATCGGATTGGCAAACACCATATACGTATCTTGTGGCACAGTCTGTATGGCAGTCGGTTGTAATGCCACGACAGGCAGTCTGGGAGCAGTGGGGGGTGATAATAACAACCACAGCAGTTGAGCCAATACCCAACAAAGCCACAACAGCGACAACAATAACGCCAACGGCGACAGACGATTGAGCCACGCCACCACATGCTCAAATACCCGCTCAAGCGTGCCTGCCTGTCGGTTGGTGGGGATAAATGAGTTGTCCTTTATCTTGCTGCCTAGCTTATCTAGCATGCCCATCACAAGCCCTCACCTTGTTCTACTGGTGGCGCATCAAAGTTGTGCGTATCAGGGCTATGGGCATCAAGGTTGTGGCCATCAGGGTTGTGCGTATGGCTTAACACACCCAAAATTAACGGCTGTCTGACCGCCACCACCACGCTGTCTTTAGGAGCTGACCCTTGATAATCAGGCACATGCTCAAGCAATCTTTGGGTCAAGCTGACATCCACCATACCATCAGCATCCACCAACAACGCCCCCAATCGTTTGCTGTCTTCATCAAGCAGTTGTAAATGTAAGGCATGTTGCTTGCCATTTGTGGCAGTTGTGTTGGCAACATTATCTGTCTTAGTTTTTTTACTTGTCAACTGGGCAGTCATGGCAGGTAACGTCATCTCAAACACTCGCCCACCACTGGGATAACTCAGCTCACCGCCCACCCAACTCATCATGCCATCAGCTTTATTAAAGCCCATCTGCTTATCATACACCAAGCTGACTTGCTTGACTTCGATGGGAGCATTAGGCACTTGCCAAGCAACCAATGTCTGTAGCGTATCTGCCCCGATGCGACCATTCATGTCCACCATTCGCCATTTGCCAATGCCCCTTGCCACCTTGCCTTGCAAACGTGTGCCACCAGAGACCACTTGCACATCTGCCCCCAACCGAGCCAACAACAGCTGACTGGGTTGCCATTGCCAATCAACACTGCCCACCAAGGGGGGCTTGCCCTGCATGGGCATCTGCCAAGACAGCGAACCTTGCCACAAATTACCAGAGACCCACTGGATATGGTCATCATCACCCAAAAACTTCTGCACCACCCAAGACGCTGGCATCTGCATCAGCACACATAAGCACAATAACACCAAACCAATCAACCACCACAACACGCTTGGGCGTGCCGTCACTGATTGACTGTTGGCTGAGTCATTTGCTTTGGCTCTAAACTTGCTTTTAGATTTGCTTTTAGACGATAACAAGGACGACACCGACACGATGGGTTCTCACAACATAACAGCACAATGAATAAATAACAACACATAGCGACCAAACACATGACCACCATGATAACAAATATTGATAATAAACTGCAAAAAGGTCGTATCCAACCAAATGAACACGACCTTATCATCAATCAACGATTAACCCAAACCGCAACAATCAAACCGCAAAATCTTCTAATGCTTTACCACCCTCAATTTCTTCTTTTAGCCATTTCGCCATACGCCCACGCCCTGTCCAGTTTTTGTTTGGGTCATCAGGATGGCGGTATTTGATGTTACGCTCATATTCCAGCTCACTGCCAGCGGCTAAAATGTCCTGCACAGTGCAATCCATCTCTTTGGCAATTTGCTCAAAATGCTCATATGCGTCATACAGCTTTTGTTTTTGCTTTTTTTGGATAAGGGCTTGAGCATTTTTACTGATGGCAGCCAGTTGCTCAATGTCAAAATTTTCAAGCTCTTTGGGTAAATTTGATGTCATCATCATAAATCCTTAACAATGAATATAAAAACCAATTGAATATAAAAACCAATATCAAAACAATCTTCTTAACTGATTATCCTACCATGAACTTTTGTAAAATTAAACCTATTTTAAGCACATCAATAAACTTAATTCACAGTCTAATGGCAAATAACCGCCAAATGATAAAAAATACTTAAGTTGTATTTATCGCTTAAGTGTGTCAAAATTATTGAAATGTCTAATATTAAACTCGGTCGGTATCTTGGGTAAAACCCGTAAGCTAGGTTGAGTCGTCAGACATTTACCTACTGCAGTTGGGTTTATCTACATGCTTAGCAAAAATGATTTTAATAAAAACAATCTTAATACAGACAATTCACCCCTTATTCTTTATTCGCTTATCATCGGCATAGACATTGCCAAATCTTCATTTGACATCAGCTTTTTACAAAATAACAGCACTTTTTATGCCCGTTTTTGCAACCACGATGATGGTTTTTTAGACCTATCAAATTACCTAACAAACCACCTAACTGAACACAAAATAACATGTCTCAATATTCATTTTATCATGGAATCCACCAACATCTATTGGCAGGCATTGGCACTTTGGGCATATCAGGCTGGATTTTTAGTGAGCGTCGTCAACCCTGCTTTTATCCGTGCTTACGCCAAAAGTTTGGGCATTCGTAATAAAACAGACAAACAAGATGCTGCTCTTTTGGCCCGCTATGGTCGCCACGAAAATCCCCCACTTTGGCAACCACCATCACCCATTGAAGATAAGATGATTAGCCTTGTACGCCAAAGACACCACAGCAAACACAAACTGACCAATGAATTAACTCGTCTTGAAACTGCCAATTACCATACCCTAAGCTTTATTCAAAGTACCATCAACTATTGGCAAACACACATTCAAAAGTTGGATTGTGTGATTTGGCAAACCATAAACAGCGATGTTAACCTAAAAGTTCGTGCCACACTGCTGCACAGCATTCCAGGTATTGGCAAAAAATCAATACCACCTCTCTTGGCATTGATTGGTGATGGTTCTCGCTTTGCGTCATCTAAACATTTGGTCAGCTTTGTGGGGCTTGTGCCAAGGGCATATCAATCTGGCAGTAGCATCAATAAACAAACCACCATTGGTCATGGTGGTAGACCAGACATTCGTGAGGTGTTATATATGCCTGCGGTGGTGGTTAGCTTTGGTCGCTATAAAGCCTTTCAGCCATTTGTACAAAGACTGCTGGCGAATGGTAAATGTAAAAAACAGGTGATTGTGGCAGTGATGCGTAAGTTACTTGCCATTTGCTATGTTGTCATTAAAACAGGACAGCCCTTTGATCCCAGTTTGCATCAATAAGGTCTGTCATCAGTACCCCCACCCCGTTACCCTACACCAAACCATATGGCAATTGCATTCATCATCAGCTATGATTATCACTCATTCCTTTTGGTTAACGGTAAGATACAATGACCGCAATATACATCAATCCCTACACAGACTTTGGCTTTAAAAGATTATTTGGCAGCGAAGCGAGCAAACCTTTTTTGATGGATTTTTTAAACAGCATTTTACCACCCCATCATCAGATTGCTGAGCTGGCATTTAAAAATACCGAACAATTGGGTTTGACACAAAATGACCGCAAAGCAATCTATGATATTTATTGCCACAGCACCACAGGCGAGCAGTTTATTGTTGAATTGCAACGCATCAAACAAGAATTCTTTAAAGATCGTACATTATACTATGCCACCTTCCCCATCACTGAACAAGCCAAAAAAGGCAAAGACTGGGGATATAAACTCAGTGCTGTATATTGCATCAGCATTTTGGACTTTTATTTAGACATCATCTCTTCTGATGTGATACACACCATACAATTAAAGAATCAGCATAATCAGGTATTTTATGATAAATTAACATTCATCTATCTTGAGATGCCAAGTTTTAACAAAACCCAAAATGAACTGACAACCCATCTGGATAAATGGTTATTTTACCTAAAAAACCTAAAGGACTTACAAATGATACCCAATGTTTTTAAAAATGACACTTTATTTCAACAAGCCTTTGAACAAGCCAAAATTGCAAACATGAACCGAGAAGAATGGGCAAGATATGAACACAGCCTAAAAACTTACCGAGACAATACAGCAGCGGATGCTTATTTAGCCAAAGTGTCCTGGCAAGAGGGGCGAGATGTGGGGTTGAAACAGGGAATGGAAAAAGGCATAGAGCAAGCCACGCTAACCACGGCCAAAAACTTAAAAACCCTAGGACTGTCCATGGAGGTCATTATCCAAGCAACAGGGCTAAATGAAGACACCATCAATCAATTATAAACGATTATCAGTATCAATCAATTATAAACGATTATCAGTATCCTAGCTGCCATCGCTCTGCCTGCGTATCAAGATTACATTGCTCGTGCACAAGTATCAGAAGCCTTTACCCTTGCTGATGGTCTAAAAACCAGCATCAGTACCAATCGCCAAAATGGGAAATGTTTTGCTAATAGTGCTAGCACTTCAGCCCAAACTGAAGATAAACTTGTTGGGAAATATGGTACAGCTGAAATTCTCCAAGAAGGTGATACCGCTGGCAGTTTAGTCTGTGGTATTTATTATAAGTTCAACGATACTGGCGTATCCGATAAGCTTAAAGGCAAGGAGATTGTTCTAAAAGTAACTGAAGATTCGACATTACAATTAACAAAGGAGACTTTTGCTACTAAAAAGACCGAAATTGCGGAAAAATACCTTCCAAGTGCTTTTAAATAACGATTAAATTCTACCCAGCATAATATCAAAAAAAACAAGCTCTCATCAATGAATGGTGAGAGCTTGTTTATCTTTTTTAAGAAATCATTAAACCAACTTACAAGTACCTGATTCTGTTGTACACTCAACTGCCTGCCATTTATCTTTAGTACCACGAGTTTGTGGTGAGAAATACAGGGTTTTAGTACCAATAAATGCATCTCTTTGATTATCAGCACCAGATATGGACGTACCTTTAGATGCTTCTGTTGCTTTTGTTTTCATAGGACCTTCAGCACATGCGGATTTAGTATATTCGCCGAATACTATTCCAGTAGCACCTTGACCAGTTTTAGGAGTACCAATTGCTACATCCGCCACTCTAGCACTAGCCCATGCTTTTGCTTCACCCAAACAAGCAGTATTAGCAGAACTTTGGGTATAGTTCTGATACGCAGGCAGAGCGATGGCAGCTAGGATACTGATGATAAAGGTTGCTTACATCAGAAATCAGCACCATTTATCTGCCCATTTTTGACTGACCATAAACAATCAATAGATGTTATGTCCAAAAAATGTTATCCAAAAGTGTCAATATGGACAGTGTGATAACAAAAATAGTTACCGATTTACCCATCTATCAATCATTTATCGGTTTTAAACCACCTTTGGATAACAACCAATATCAAAAATCGCCAATTTATGAGTATATGAATGTATAAAATATGCAAAAAGGTGTAAACTGGCATGACGCATGCAACAATTAAGACATAAGAAACAAAAGATTAATCATTTAGTCTGACACATTACCTAATCATGTATCGCTAAATGATTAACCATTCAACCAATATGGGGGCATCTACTCTATGCTCACCATGACACAAAAGGAGTTCATTATGAACGCTCAAAAAGGTTTTACTCTTATCGAATTGATGATTGTGGTTGCCATTATCGGTATCCTAGCTGCCATCGCAATCCCACAATACCAAAACTACATCGCCCGCTCACAAGTTAGCCGTGTGATGAGTGAAGTTGGACAGATGAGAACTGCAGCTGAAACCTGCTTGCTAGATGGCATTACTGCCGCCAAATGTGAATTTGGATGGACAAACAGCAATTTACTTGGTAATGGAGCCAGTACTGACACAAAAAAACTACAGGGAGACGCCCTGGTAGCAACATTTAATGCTAATACAGCAACCCTAGTAGCTAAGTTTGGTGGTAACGCAGCCACAGCCATTAAGACCAAGACATTAACCTGGAGCCGTAGTACTGATGGTGCTTGGACTTGTAAAACTACTGTTGATGCTAAGTTTGCACCCACTGGATGTAGTGTTGCTACAACTACTTCATAAAGCTATTAAATTCACTCATACTTACCCACAAAACCCACCATTTTTTGGTGGGTTTTATTTTATCAGCATCAATGCTACAATCTTAGAAACACAAATAAATTTAAAAAATTATCACCATGATAGACAATCTAGAATATCTGACCGATAAACCACCAAAATCATCAAAGAAACACACGCTTATCCCATGTTCACTTTAACCATGGGCATGGTGGTGGTAATTGGTGGGGGTGATGTCTTTGACTACTAAGTTGTTATCAGAGTGGTTATGATAAGAAACCTGTATATGTATAAAGGTTGATTGAGTAAAAACTTATGTTACAATCAGTACAATCTAAATTTATAAATATCGCAAATATCGCCAAGGCAATGGACTTGATGAACCAAACTCATATCATAAATGACATCACATTTGAATGGGACAGTAATAAAGCACTATTGATATCAAAAACACATGGCGTTACGTTTCAAGAATGTGCCACGATATTGTTCAACCCTACCACCATTACCAAACAAGATTACCGTGATTATGGTGAACGGCGTTTTATTAGCACAGGTTGTAGCGATAAAGCACGCATTTTAACCGTCGTTTGGACTGAGCGTTACGATAAAATACGTCTAATTACAGGATTTTTGGCAAGTAAGGACCAGATTAAGGAATTTTATTATGGATAAAGATGACGACGTGTATTTTAATTTTGATATGACCGATGCCGTGCGTGGCATACCGCCACAAATCACTCAGCGACAAACCGCCAAACGCACACCCAACCAACAACATCAAACGTCTCTGATTGAGCCTGACGTATGGCAACTTATCAACCAAAATGCCAATCAACCAAACCAAATTGCCAAAATAAACGGCATGTTGCGTTTGTTATTGACTTAGCTTTTTTTTTGCAAAGGCGTGTTTATTTTTTTACTCTAAGTTTTTAACAATTTTCTTTATGAGTTGTTGTGATCCATCTTCTTTGCCCCTACCATTACTTAATAAAACCACCACCGCTCCCTTTTGGTCAATCAGTACCAACGTTCTTAACCCCGGCAATGCCCCATCTCGATAATACATGATTGAGCCATTTGGGGCATGACGAAAAGCGACCGTACCATAACCATGACATTTTTCATCATCGCCATGGTGGCTGTTGCTGTGTGAGCCATGTGGCTGATGTGAGTTGGTTTTGATGGCTTCACAAGCGTGATTGTCGCCTGTAGACAACACATTAGGCTCAGGCTGAGCAATCATCGCTTTTACTTGCTCTGCCAAGTCAATGGCATTGCCAGACAGCCCTGCTGCTGATGCCAAACCATCATAGTCAAATGCGGTGTAAATATCGCCCAATCCTGTGATGCCCGTCTCCACATGATTATAAAATACCTCATCTTCCATGGCGGCATTGCTGATAAAGCGTAGGTGGGTTTGGTTGAGTTGATATTGTTTGATGATGCTGTCTTGATATGATGGTGCTTGATGTGGTTGTTGGTTGAGCGTTGCCACCACTTCACCAAGCAAGCAATAGCCCAAGTTAGAATAACTGCTTTGGCTACCGGGGTCAAAGTTTAGCTTGATGTCATTCATCTTATCGATATGGTTGGGGCAGATGTCTTCACCAATGCCAAACATGTCATTGCCAAACATGCCATAACGGTCAAAGCCACCTTGATGTAACAACAGCTGTCTGATGGTAATGTCATTAACCCTAGCGTCTTTGGGTTGGTCAATCTGTGTCAGTATTGATACCAGTGGCGTGTCTAGCGTCAGCTTGCCTTGTCTGATTAGGCTTAGGGTCGCATCGGCTGTCCATAGCTTGGTTACGCTGGCATAGCGGTAGCGAGTGTCGGCAGTAACCGCTTGAGAGATGAGTGGGTATTTATCAACATAGCCATTATGACAATGATGGGTTTGCCCTTGTGCGTCGATATAAGCAATTTGATTGCTGGGAGCGTCGCCTTGTTGGGTCTGATACCTAAGCACCTCTGCCATCCAGTTTGGGCTATTGGCACTACAAGACAGATTGGTCAGTGACAGCTTGGCACGAATGGGATAGGTGGATAACCATAACTGATTGCGCGCTTGATTGTTGGCGTAATAATAGGCAAATACAACCATCAATAGTATAATCAGTGAAAGCTGTGCCATGTCTTTCAATGTTACATGATTAAATATCACTGCCATCACGTTACTTGTTCATTGTCATATTTTAGTTATTTCTGTTGGGGAATTTTTTTAGATTTAAAGCATGGAAAACAGCTACAAACCTTTAAAAAATTAGTAAAAGCGGTATAAATATTTTAAGTAAAGCACTTAATAGCGACTGGCTATTAACTTCATTTAGCCATGCAAATTTAGCCGTTTTCTTTTTCTGACGAACTGGCTTTGAATTTGAGTGTGTAACAACCCTTTACAAAATATTTTGTAGTAACGATTTTGTAAGCCAAGCATCCAATTAATAAATATAAAACGGTCACGACCAAAATGCTTGTTAAAAACTAAGGCTTGTTTGTTGTTTAGGTACATTCGGTATTTGTAGGCTTTGAGCATGATATGAATACTGGTTAAAATATAAGGTAATTTAGCATTATTTCTATTTAGTATCAATGATGAGCAAATAGAAAGATACACTGATTAAGTCATCCGTATTTGTATCTTTACCTAAATTAAAGATGATGAGTGGAGAATTACCCACGATGAGTTAAATGAAACATCAATCAATGAAATTTGACTTTCTCTTATACCTATCGTTCGGGGATTTCTTCCATAAGACAATCAATACTGATCGCAAGAATTTTCCGACTGGCATTAATGTCTCTATGATTAACCTTGCTGTGAATTTATGAATTAAATCTTGGCGTGTGTTTTTGATTTGAGCATGGATAGCTTTTACACGTTGTTTGTTTTTAGCACGTTGGGCAATTGCTAGTTTTTTAGCCCATTTTAGGATTTGTTTGATATGTGATTTATCGCCATTTGATGTTGTGACAAACTATTTTAAACCTAAATATCTGCCAATACTGCCAATACTACATTTTTATTTTGGGTACTCTTTAACGGTAATACAAGCATGCCGATGGTTATTGCTGGCCTAGACGATTTGTAGTGTCTTGATTTGGTATAGGCAAAGATTATCATTGTCCCATAGTTCATGATGAGTCTTTGTCCTTTATCTAGGTTGAGTTTCATGGTGGATTTTAAGCCTTTTTTACCAGTTTGTTGCGTGGCAATATGTTTGATGGCAGATTGTTTAAACGGTAGCCAACCAAGCGATTTACGCTTGGCATTGGGGTTATTGGTTCGCCAGTTTAGCCTTTTTAAATTGCTTACGGCTTTTAGTATGGGTTTCGTTGATGGCTTGAATGATTTGGCTATGCGTTGTAAATATCGTACCTTATACCATATTGGCATAGACTTTGGCGTACATGAATCCTTAGCCAGTCGTATCGCTCACAAAGTCGAAGACGTACTCATTAACTCAGGACATTTTGAATTACCTAAAAAACTTCCCAGCAGGACAGATAATGACATCAACTGACCAGCCATCATTGTCGATGCCACAGAAACCCCAATAGAACGTCTAAAAAACAATATGACAACGGTAAAAAGAAACAACATACCCTAAAAGCACAAATCATCGTTCACTGGCAAACAGGTATGATACTGGACGTACAAACTTACAAAGGCTCAGTACACGATTTTAAGCCGCACAAAGACACCTACCCTGAGTGGTTTGAATACAACACACTGATTATGGTAGACAATGGCTATCAGGGTATTGGCAAGCGGTATAAGCAAACATTCATACTATCTTAAGAAACCTAAAGTGATAAGTTTAATTAAAGAAGTAAAGAGAGCCAATCAGTATTTGGCTAAGTTACGTATCTTGATTGAACATAAAATAGGGTTAATCAAGCTGTTTAAAATGGTCTCGGAGCATTATCACAATAGAAAACGATGTTACAACCTGCGTATGAGATTGTTTTCTGGTATTGTTACTTCTGAGAAAAATAAACAAGCTCTCATCAATGAATGGTGAGAGCTTGTTTCTGTTTTAGATATGTTATATTTAATTATTTAAAAGCATTTGGGAGATATTTAGTATCAATATCTGATTGTTTCGAACCTACAGTTTCTAATTTTAATACCGAATCTTCAGTTACTTTGAGAACAATATTTTTTGATTTAAGTTTATCGGATACGCCATTGTCTTTAAACACGTAATGAATACCACAAACTAAACTACCAGCAGTATCAGCACCTTCTTGAAGAATGGTGGCTGTACCATATTTTCCGTCAAGTTTATCTTCAGCTGTGGCAGTACCGCCAGTGGTTGAAAAACATCTCCCATTTTGGCGATTGGTGCTAATGCTGGTTTTCAGACCATCAGCAAGGGTAAAGGCTTCTGATACTTGTGCACGAGCAATGTAATCTTGATACGCAGGCAGAGCGATGGCAGCTAGGATACTGATAATCGTTTATAATTGATTGATGGTGTCTTCATTTAGCCCTGTTGCTTGGATAATGACCTCCATGGACAGTCCTAGGGTTTTTAAGTTTTTGGCCGTGGTTAGCGTGGCTTGCTCTATGCCTTTTTCCATACCTTTTTCCATACCTTTTTCCATTCCCTGTTTCAACCCCACATCTCGCCCCTCTTGCCAGGACACTTTGGCCAAATAAGCATCCGCTGCTGTATTGTCTCGGTAAGTTTTTAGGCTGTGTTCATATCTTGCCCATTCTTCTCGGTTCATGTTTGCAATTTTGGCTTGTTCAAAGGCTTGTTGAAATAAAGTGTCATTTTTAAAAACATTGGGTATCATTTGTAAGTCCTTTAGGTTTTTTAGGTAAAATAACCATTTATCCAGATGGGTTGTCAGTTCATTTTGGGTTTTGTTAAAACTTGGCATCTCAAGATAGATGAATGTTAATTTATCATAAAATACCTGATTATGCTGATTCTTTAATTGTATGGTGTGTATCACATCAGAAGAGATGATGTCTAAATAAAAGTCCAAAATGCTGATGCAATATACAGCACTGAGTTTATATCCCCAGTCTTTGCCTTTTTTGGCTTGTTCAGTGATGGGGAAGGTGGCATAGTATAATGTACGATCTTTAAAGAATTCTTGTTTGATGCGTTGCAATTCAACAATAAACTGCTCGCCTGTGGTGCTGTGGCAATAAATATCATAGATTGCTTTGCGGTCATTTTGTGTCAAACCCAATTGTTCGGTATTTTTAAATGCCAGCTCAGCAATCTGATGATGGGGTGGTAAAATGCTGTTTAAAAAATCCATCAAAAAAGGTTTGCTCGCTTCGCTGCCAAATAATCTTTTAAAGCCAAAGTCTGTGTAGGGATTGATGTATATTGCGGTCATTGTATCTTACCGTTAACCAAAAGGAATGAGTGATAATCATAGCTGATGATGAATGCAATTGCCATACGCATGGCTTGGCATGGGAGATAATCAGGTGAGATGTGGGGACATCAGTATCCTAGCTGCCATCGCTCTGCCTGCGTATCAAGATTACATTGCTCGTGCACAAGTATCAGAAGCCTTTACTTTGGCTGATGGACTAAAAACCAGCATTAGCACCAATCGCCAAAATGGGAGATGTTTTTCAACCACTGGCGGTACTGCCACAGCTGAAGATAAACTTGACGGAAAATATGGTACAGCCACCATTCTTCAAGAAGGTGCTGATACTGCTGGTAGTTTAGTTTGTGGTATTCATTATAAGTTTAAAGATACTGGCGTATCTGACAAGCTTAAAGGCAAGGAAATTGTTCTAAAAGTAACTGAAGATTCGACCTTACAATTGATGAAAGGTGATAGTGCTACTATTGAATCTAAAAAAACAAGTATTACAGACAAATACCTTCCAAATGCTTTTAAATAACGATTAAATTCTACCCAGCATAATATCAAAAAAACAAGCTCTCACCATTCATTGATGAGAGCTTGTTTATCTTTTTTAAGAAATCATTAAACCAACTTACAAGTACCTGATTCTGTTTTACACTCAACTGCCTTCCATTCAGCTTTAGTACCACGAGTTTGTGGTGAGAAATACAGGGTGTCAGAAGCAATAAAACCAGCTTTCTGATTATCTTTACCAGATATTGCAGCACCTTTGGCTGACTCTGTAGGTTTAGTAGTTTTTATGGGACCTACAGCACAAGCATTCCCAGTAAATTCAGCAAATTCTGTATTTGATGCAATATCTGCCACACGGATACTCATCCATGCCTTCGCTTCACCCAAACAAGCAGTATTAGCAGAACGTTGGGTGTAGTTCTGATACGCAGGCAGAGCGATGGCAGCTAGGATACTGATGGATACATGAATATCGCAGTAAATACTGATATAATTGTGACAATTATTTTTTTGAGAAGTTGTCTATGGGCATAAAAAAATCCCTACCAATCGGTATCGAAACCTTTGCCAAAATACATCATGACAATCATTACTATGTTGATAAAACACAGCTAATTATTGAGCTTATCAACTTTAGTGATTACATCTTTTTATCCAGACCCAGACGATTTGGCAAAAGCCTAACCATTGATACCATTGCAGAACTCTTTGATGGTAATCAAGCGTTGTTTTATGGGCTATATGCCCAAGATAATTGGGATTGGTCACAAAAGCACCCCATTATCCGTCTAAGCTTTGTTGATGGGGTAAAAGATGGGTTGGATAGACTCAATAAAAACTTGACCAACCAACTTAATGAGACTGCAAATCGATATCAAGTGACATTGTCTGATGAGGCATACGTCGCCATTCGATTTAGAAATCTTATTACCATACTATATCAAAAATACCAACAAAAAGTAGTTATCTTAATTGATGAATATGACAAACCAATTTTAGATAACATGGTCAGTCATGACCCTAAGCAAGCCAAACAAATGCGAGATGCTTTAAAAGATTTTTATTCCATTATTAAAGGGCAAGATGCCAAGTTGCGTTTTGTCATGCTGACAGGTGTATCCCAGTTTAGCAAAGTTAATCTATTTTCTGGTTTAAATAATCTGACAGACATTACGTTATTGAAGCAATTTTCTGCTATTTGTGGTTATACTCAATATGAGCTTGAAACAGTTTTTGCTGATGAGCTAATGGATGTGGATTTACAAAAAATCAAAGATTGGTACAACGGTTATAATTGGACAGGTGATAAAGTCTATAATCCATTTGATATTTTATTATTTTTGGCGGATAAAAACCGAGTATTTCAACCATTTTGGTTTGCATCAGGTACTCCTGATTTTTTATTAAAGGTGCTTGATTATGAGGGTGTGGAAAAGTTTGACATTCGTCAAATGACAGCTGATAAATTGCAATTATCTAAGCTGGATATTGAAGACGTTCACCCAATTGCATTGATGTTCCAAACAGGCTATTTAACCATTAAAAAGGTATTCACCGTACTTGATAGCCCTTATTATCAGCTTGGCTATCCCAACAGAGAGGTACGACAAAGTTTAAGTAAACTGTTATTGGCTAAGTATTTACACAAAAAAAACGAACAAGCTCCAGCGGTTTTAGTAACGCTACTTGCCACCAATGATTTTGATGCCCTAAAACAACAACTCAAATCCTTTATCGCCAGCATTCCTTATGATTGGCACAGAAATAACACCATTGCTCATTATGAAGGATATTGGGCAAGTGTGCTTTTTAGCTACTTTGCCAGTATTGGTTTTGACATTACTTTAGAAGACATGACCAATCAAGGTCGTATTGACATGACCATAAAATTACAAGACAGTATCTATATTTTTGAATTTAAAGTATTGACCAAGCATAGACAAGGGAGTGCCACAAGCCAAATTATTGATAAAAATTATGGTGAAAAATATTTAAGTAAAAATAAAGCCATCTATCAAATAGGTATTGAAATCAATGCACAAATTCGACAAATTCAACATTTTGAAGTTACCAGTCCAAGTGATATAAAGCGTTCATCAGTATCCTAGCTGCCATCGCTCTGCCTGCGTATCAAGATTACATTGCTCGTGCACAAGTATCAGAAGCCTTTACCCTTGCTGATGGTCTAAAAACCAGCATCAGTACCAATCGCCAAAATGGGAAATGTTTTGCTAATAGTGCTAGCACTTCAGCCCAAACTGAAGATAAACTTGTTGGGAAATATGGTACAGCTGAAATTCTCCAAGAAGGTGATACCGCTGGCAGTTTAGTCTGTGGTATTTATTATAAGTTCAACGATACTGGCGTATCCGATAAGCTTAAAGGCAAGGAGATTGTTCTAAAAGTAACTGAAGATTCGACATTACAATTAACAAAGGAGACTTTTGCTACTAAAAAGACCGAAATTGCGGAAAAATACCTTCCAAGTGCTTTTAAATAACGATTAAATTCTACCCAGCATAATATCAAAAAAAACAAGCTCTCATCAATGAATGGTGAGAGCTTGTTTATCTTTTTTAAGAAATCATTAAACCAACTTACAAGTACCTGATTCTGTTGTACACTCAACTGCCTGCCATTTATCTTTAGTACCACGAGTTTGTGGTGAGAAATACAGGGTTTTAGTACCAATAAATGCATCTCTTTGATTATCAGCACCAGATATGGACGTACCTTTAGATGCTTCTGTTGCTTTTGTTTTCATAGGACCTTCAGCACATGCGGATTTAGTATATTCGCCGAATACTATTCCAGTAGCACCTTGACCAGTTTTAGGAGTACCAATTGCTACATCCGCCACTCTAGCACTAGCCCATGCTTTTGCTTCACCCAAACAAGCAGTATTAGCAGAACTTTGGGTATAGTTCTGATACGCAGGCAGAGCGATGGCAGCTAGGATACTGATAGGCCGTAATTTTTTCCGATACTAAACAATAATAATTACAATATTGTTTACGTTTATTTTGCTGGTTTGATGTGCATATTTAGCAAAAAACCCATCAATCTTTCCACGCATCGCCTTGCCCACATTTGCTGTCTCGGCATTTTCTGCCTTGATGGTTAAAGCTGAGCGTGCCATCACTTGCCATGGCTGATGAGGCAATTGGAGTAGCAGTCAGTATCCAATCCCTTTGATTACCGTCAGCATTGGCATCTAGATTCAGTGTTACGGCATACAAGGCTGTGCCATTTTTAGGATAGTTACCACTAAA
Source organism: Lwoffella lincolnii (assembly GCF_037201985.1). Classification (NCBI taxonomy): domain Bacteria; kingdom Pseudomonadati; phylum Pseudomonadota; class Gammaproteobacteria; order Moraxellales; family Moraxellaceae; genus Lwoffella; species Lwoffella lincolnii. The sequence goes on from NZ_CP147511.1 coordinate 1,809,838, forward strand.
ATCTGTGGTGGTGATGTTGGAATAACTGCCTTTAGACAGCTTTTGAGATTCTATCTGATTACCCAGATTGACCAGCTCCACCATCATATCGGTGCGTTTGGTTTTTTTGACATACTCTTGATAGTTGGGGTAGGCAATTGCTGCCAGCACCCCAATCACCGCCACCACAATCATCAGCTCAATAAGCGTAAAGCCGTTTTGTGACGTTTGAAATGTGGTAGGTGCAATGGCAACGTGGTCTTGAATAATCATATGTGAACGCTCAATAAAAAAATAAAACAACCAAATATTACAACCGATAAACCACAGACAACATAACAACCACCCCACAAACAAAATCACCAACTTTTGGCACTGATGCCACAACCGTTGCTGTTTTGCATGGTGGCAACATCAGGGGTGGCACTGGAAGTCATGCACTTTATATTATGGCTGTCCAGATATATTTTAGACGCACCCATCAGATTGCTGCTTGGTTCTGCCACCATCATCCAATCACGTCCGATGGCGATGTTGCTCAGTGCTGATGTCTGTGCTGTGGCAGTAGGTGGTACCAGTGAACTGGTTGGACTGCGGTTGGTTAAGGTGATGATGTAGCGATAATTTGTTGCTGTGCTGCCTGTTGGCACATAAATTTGGGTGTTGCCCACATCATAGCAGTTGTTGCCTGTGCCACAACTGCTTGGGTGAAAATTGCGATAGCTTAGGCTGTTGCTACGCCACCGCTCCAACTCAACAGCCAGTTGTTGCATTTTAGCCTGAGCTTGAGCTTCGGCATTACGAATGACAAATTGACGATAGGACGGTAAGGCAATCGCTGCGATGATGGCGATGATCGCCACTGTTATCATCAGCTCGATTAATGTAAAGCCCTGATTGCTCAGTCTATGTTGCCCATTGGTGGCGATGTTGGGCAAGTTATGATGTGTTGTGCTTAACATGGGTGGTTACCATCAAATTGTCTGCTGGTGGATTAGGGCTTTTCATACCATTGTCTGGGTTGTAAGATGTAACGCTCACTGACAAGATCAATCGATCCTGTACCATCACCTGATAACTGACTGGCTAATTGTGTATTTTGTGATTGACTCTGACCACCAGCATCACCAAAGTTACTTGCTAATAGTCCAATATGGCTGTTAGGAGTGTCTTGATGTGGTGCACCTTGATTGGGTCTGATAAGCTTTTTACTGTTATCTGAGCCAAAATTTACACGGTTATTTTCCTTAAGCTGTTCCGTCAAAGACAAGGTATTGATGAGTGTGCGTCTGGTAATATTATCTTTACTGGTGAAAGAACCAAAGCTTAACTCTTGAATACCTTGACCTGCACGGATAAAACCTGCTGTGCCGTTACGAGATTCATTTTCCAAACACACACCATAAGGCAGACAATATATCTGACGTTCTGTACCTCCGACAATTCTAGCATTACAAGAGTTAACAGCAGAGTAATTCATATCTGGGTTATACACGCTGGTGTATAATTTATTTGCCAAGATATCAGACTTGCCAAAGCCTTTACCATAACGCACATTTGCCCAACCATCAAAACGAGTTAACGGATAATACCAACCTTTTTTAACTTGTTTCTGCATTTGTTCAATGATTTTTTTCTTGGCTTGCTGTGAATAATTACCATTATTTTTATTCTCTTTTGAGAAATCGATCAGATCATTATCACCTAGCTCTTTAATCATAGACATAGATTGATTGCCATTAGTAGCTGATTTTGTAAATAAATCTACTCTGGTAACATCTGTATCGATGATACCATAGACACGATCGGCATATTGGTTGTCAGCACGCATCTTAGATAAAGGCGAGCTTCTGTCACCAGAAATAATATTGACCATAGCAAACAATTGATTGTTATGTGGATTTTTATGAATACTAACCACAGGCATTTCATAAAAGCGACGTGTGTATTTGATCGTATTACCCGTGTATTCATTTTTTAGCAATTTGGTGATGCTACTGCTGGTGATGTTTCCATCTTTAAAGTCCACACGGAACAGCTGTCCACCAAGGTCGCCAAAGTATAAGTGGTCAGCTATACCATCACTGTTACGGTCTAAAGCTGCCACGCCACCGACAATACTGTGCTTAAGGTCAGAATGTGTTTTAGAAGGAGTTTTTTTGGTATTGGATTGATTTGAAGCACTCCAGAGTAGCTGACCTGTATCAGCATTAACGATGTATATCGCATTACCTTGAGCAATGGATTTATTATTGCACTGTTGATTCTGGTTAGCTTGATGTCTCCCCACGGATTGACCAATACCACTCACACCAACTTGGAAATTATCATATTCATAACACATGTCATAGCCACCACCAAATACGATGACATCGGTGCCTTTGGTATCGGTTTGGCTTGTTTTGATGCGTGCCAGTGTTGGTTGATTCCAAATATGACCGATACGCTCAAAACCCGGTGTGGTTTTATCTATCAAGGCACTGTTTTGATTGCTAAATCCTTTTTTGGGTTCGTTTTTATTGGTGATGTCCAATGCCAACAGCCCCTCACCACCCAGACGCATGCCACCATATGCCAAAACCTTGCCATCAGATTTTACTTTTTTCTCAGAATAGTTGTAGCTGTATTTGTTTTTAACTGCCCAATGCCCATCAATACCGAACTTTGGTGTACCAGCAAGTCGATCGATATAAGTAGATTCAGGGATTAATGCCTCAGGTTGTTGCTGCATCATGATGCGAGGTAAAATGACCACATTTTCTGTACCACCACCGTCAATGTTGTTGCCACCGCTATGATTTTTAGCATTCACCAAATGTAATGTGCCATCCATACTGCCAAAGAACACATAGTCGTCTCGTTCTGTGTCTTTTATACGTCCATGATCATCTAGATTTGCACCATAAGAGATGGAGATAGGTTTAGAGTGAATGGTCGCACCTAAAACTTTGTTTGGGCTGGCGGCTTTTTTTAATACCAAATCGCTCATCTTGATATTGGGTATGTCATACATGTCACTTAAATATTTGGTATATTGTTCTCTGCCATTTTTTGTGTAGGCTGCTCTCTCAAAGCCTAAAAATTGTAACAAGATAAGTTTGTTCTTTGGTGTATAAGTCGTGGTATCTATCAATTCGTCAAGACCAGTTACTTTGCCAGAGAACCAGTCAACGGTAATTTTCCTAAAGGTAGTGGTCTGTTGACCTTGTGCAGTTAAGTCTTCAAGATAAAGGGTACGGATATTGTCCGTATTGTTAGGATGATTGGGGGTTTTTAAGTTACCATACAGACCTCCCACCCTAACCGAGTCATGTCTTGCGCCGTTGGCAGAGCTGCTACTGGTCCATAAATCTGCAGCATCCGCATTCAGACTGCCTGCCACATTGGTGAATATGTTGTCACCATTTTGACCTTGTAACGTGCCATCGTATAGCTTGTATTTTTTGACGTTGCCGGGCCAAATATTACTGTGGCCATTACCCCCCCCCACACGTGCCTCAACCAATGGCATAAAGGCATAGGGCAATTCACCGATGGTTTTGTAAGGGTCTTTTGGGACAGTCAATATCCCTGACGGTGATGCAGCTATCTCGTTATTTAAATCTGACAAAAAGGTTCTGACACTTTTTATGATGTCGTCCGTCGATTGAGCAGAATAAAACCCCCCTTCACCATAACCACCCACATCTTTTGGTAGACTTGGGTGGCTTTTTGCCCCCCAATTACAGGCATTTTTGGCATCTACGTTTGAGATTAGATTACAGTTAATGTAATCTGATTTCTTGTCTTGATGATATTCATATTTACCGTTACTCTGTATGGGCAGACTGGTTTTAGGATCAAGTTTGGGTGATTGCAGATCTTTGAGAATAATGCCATTGTATTTATTGACATCAAACACTGAGCCAAAACCCACCACAGCAGTACGAATGCTTTTACGGCTAGGGTTTTTATCCACATCACGCAGTGCTTTGGCAAAAGCCCCTACTGATGGCATAGCATTGCCATTACTTGAACCAAAGGGCAAAGTTTCATTGCCAGGCGATATGGAACCATAAGTGAATGAATTAATATCTTTGGGATAGTTCGGTATTTTATGACCATTACCCTCTAATGCTTTGTTCATAATCTCATAGGGGTCTGCACCATTGGGTTCACCATCGGTTAAAAAATAGATGCCTTGCCCATCGCACGAGTTGGCATTTTTTAATGGGCTGATGTATTTCCCATTACTCTTGGTGCTTTTGTGTGATTTTTCAAAGCCACTTTGAGGTGGTACGGTATAACCATAGATATTGGTATATCCCACCCATGTGGTGGTGCCCATCATATATGCGCCTGCTTCAGCATAGGCATTGGCAGTTGGCGTACGGTGTTCAGCTCGTAGTTTTGCTACCTCTTCTTTTATTTTTTTACGTTGCTCTTCTGACAGAGACGCTGCTGGCACCAATATCTTACCTGTTTGTCCATCTGTATAGTTAAATTGGTTATTTTCATCACTTTGTGATGAAAACTGCCCTATCCCAATGGCAACTTTATGTGAGTCTAATAGGTAGTTGCCAGCGCTGTCTTTATCCAATAAAGTAAAAATAGCATCTTTTAACCGAGTCATGCGATCAGGAATTTGCTCATCTCTATAGTGTGGTTTGAGTGGGGTGTAATATAATTTATCAGAACCTCGGTTTTCAACTGAATACTGAGAAAGTCTATTTTTCACGTCATATGATTGTGAACTAATACTATTGCAATGGTCATCTAAACATCTATGGTATGTTGTATAATACCCACTCCACCAATTTCCTTGTTTTTTGGCATAAAATTGATAACGTTTACCTGCAGTGGTGTGTGTATGACACAAATAGCGGGTATATTGAGGTATGGTATTTGATTGCCTTGTGATAAGTGTATAATGTGTATTTTCTAACTCACATGCTGAACCATCGGTCATCAGCTCACCAGACATCGACCCTGATGTGTCTAACATCATCATGATGGTTACTTTACCACCCTCTGCAGATTGGTAGATTTCTAAGTCACCGATATTTCTGTGTACTTTTGGTGGCTCGATTTTTGATGAAGAAATATCGGTTGATGATGGGGCAGCCTCTACCGACACACTGGACAACAGGGCACTCACCGCAACACACAAGCCACGTCGCATCATTTTAGGTGTCAGATGACCATTAGGGTTTTTCAGTTTCATGAGCTTGTCCTTCTGTGGGTTTAGAATTTGTACCTGTTGTGCCATCACTGATTGGTTTACATTTGTCATCATTTTTAAGCGTAGCAGAGCTGGCACGCCCTAATCCGATGCATGTCTGCACTTGGTTGGCAAGACTGACTTCCACCTGTTCTTTAAGTTGCTTGTTAGGCACATTGTGATTTTTTAGACAATTGCTTAAATGGTCAGATACAACAGCACCCACATTAGAGACATCGGAATAACAATTGTCAAAATGGTTATAAGAAGGAATTGCTGATACCGTTCCAATATCGAACACATGCTTACTTTTTAGGTCTTGATTACCAGCAGATAGATTAACTTCTTGCCTTGCTCCTTCAAATGGTCGTAGATTGTTTAGTGGCGTTCTGGTAATATGTACCTGCGTAGCAACAGTCTGCCTGGCACTGAGATAGCTACTGGCTTGTTTTGGATCGCATATTCCTAGATGATTACTGACTACCAAACCACCATCTCGCTTGATGGTAGCGGTTTTGGTGTTTATTTGTAGCATTCTTGGATTATAACAATAGATGAGTTCATCTTGGTCGGCATCAGGTGAATTACTAATGAAATGACCAAAAATTCCATTATTTCGATTCACCATGTCTTGATAAATTGAATCGGTAACAGGTAGATTAACCGCTTCTTCTAGCCTCATGTTCGCCCCATCAGCCCCTTGTAGTAGCAAGGTATCCATCTGACTGCTACTGACCAGCCTAAGATCAGTCTGACTGCGCCTAACCGCCACCGCTCCGATACTGATGATTAATATCAACACCAGCAACACGACAATCAACGCCATCCCCTGTTGCTGACGATGACCACTAAAGCCAAGACTGCGTTTTAAGCCAAGACTACTTTGGCGATATGATGGATTGGCACAATCTGATTTCATAAATGTATCCAACTACAATTTGTCCAACTGGTTATTTATCCAACCATAAGACCAATAAATTGACAATTATGGGGTGATGACCCGAGCATTACGCAACATGATGGTCGATTCATAGTTGCGTCGTAAAAAGTTGTCTTGATTACTCACGGTATTTTCTGTACCAAAGATGGTGTATTCATTGCCTGTGCTTTCTGGTATGACGTGATTACTGCGTACCAAAAAACCCAGTTTGACCGCAATGATGGGGGCTTGATATAAGGGGTCTGAAGTTGGCAATGCCAAATAATTTTTTGGTGTGATGTAAGCCAAATGGTTGGCATCTCTACTTTGTACCCCAAGCAATGCTTTAAATTGCTCAACATTATCCACAAATGCCACGCCTTCATTACCAAAAGTTGGGGTATTGTTGGTGGTATTGGCAGGTTTAATACCACCTGCTGGATCAACACGTCCTGCATCACAAGTAAAGATGCCATTACCACGGATAAAATAACGCTCAATCACCCAATCATTTAAGGCAACCGTATTGCCCTCACAGTCCACAAGACCTGCATCAATGACATTTTGATACTGTATGGTCAGCTGGTCGCTGGCTATGTCTGTGCCACTACCCCCAGTCCATGCTGAGTTGGTTGATGAAGCAGTGTTTGGGGGGGCACCGTCAGCACTTGTGGTCATCAAGTTGTCAGGGATTTTTGGGTCATTGGCTGGCAAACCAACATTTTGGGCGGATAATACCACCCCACCAAATTTGGTGGTTTGATTGATTTGAAAGACACTGTTACCTAGGTTTGCCAGTCTGATTTGACGCTCTAAGTTTTGGATACCAAACACACTGGCATCAGCTATTTCAGACCCTCCTTGTTGAACCAACGAGGTGCGAAAAGCACTCAAATACACCTGCAATACCGCCGCTGAGATAAGCAGTCCCAATACCAATGCTATCATCAGCTCAATCAAGGTAAAGCCTTGGCTGATGTTGGCTTGACTGACTTTTGGATAACCAGACTGTCGCCATTGTTGCTGTTGCATCAATATGCCTCCATCACAAAACAAGAAGAGCCAGCTTTATAATCGCCATTGGCAGTCACACAATCCGTATCGGTTGCGCCAATGGTGGGGTTTGTGTCTCCCCAACTGGCGATTAGGCACATCAATGGCACACCTGTCGAGACAGGGGGGCATTCATGGGCTTGTATCTGAATTGAGCTGTCAATGGCAAATTGTCTTAACACCAGCGCATCACGTATGGCGATTTGTTCTTTCGTGCATGTCGCTTGATTTTGAGTGGTGGCGTTTTGCAGACAGCTGTCTTTGGTTATTCCTTTATAGGTGGCTTGGTTGTTATCAAGCACCTGTTTAAAAACAGAAATGTGCTTGGGATTGGCACGCATCATCTCCGCCCCACCACGCATCACGGTCAATGCCCGCCCACTTACCAAGCTTTCATCAGTTGCCTTGATTGCTGTCATTTGTAAGGCTGCAAACCCCATGACACCCACTGCCAAAAGCAGTAATGCCACCATCACTTCAACCAGACCAACACCTTGCTGTTGGTGTGTGCTTAAGCTTAACATGTGCGTCCCCCAGTGTTTCTTGACAGTCTGCCCCTTGAGTTGATGGTCAAGTCTATAGAGCCTTGTGCATAGTCATTATAACAAATTCGAAACGTCTCTTCTAAAGTTGCTGAGCTTGCGCCCACAAAATCTACAGTACCATTGGCGTTAAATCGAATGTTTGGTGTACCTATAACAGCCACAACAGACAAAGGAGGCGCAAACTCAATATTGCCTTTAGTGGCACAGTTTAACGTTTGTGCATTAAACCGAACAGTTACGGGTCTGCGAGTGATGTTCGCTTCAATACGGCTTTCTTTAAAGCAGGTCTCAATTTGGTTGAATGCGTCTTCCATCTTTCGTTTGGCTATCTGATTTTGAAATGATGGGGCAGCGATGCTAGCAATGATGCCTAAGACACTGATGGTCACTAGCAACTCAATCAAGGTAAAGCCAGTCTGTATCGGGCGGTTAAACGCTTTCATGTATTATCCATCACATTATTAAGACAATAGGTTAAGACAAAAAAATTAAGACAAAAAATCAAAACAATCATCATTATTGTATCGTTATTGCAATAATCGTTCCAAAATTCCCATTAATATGAACAAAAATCCAAAAATTTGCTGACTCTACTATAAAACACTCAGCTACCATGTGCAAGACAATAACCACTCACTTGTAGCGATTGATGGGATAAAAGCAGCGTGTGTGCCAGTGAATGCAGACTTGCCCCTGTGGTGGCAACATCATCAAACAGCAATACATGACGAACAGAAGCAGGCAATGGGGTAACGAGGGCAAACGCATGCTCTAGGTTGCTAAAGCGTTCTTGGCGGTTTAGGTGGCGTTGGCTGATGGTATCGTCAATGCGTTGTACGCCCCGCCATATGGGTATCTGCCAATGGTGAGACAGATGGGCAGATAAGATGGTTACAGGGTCAAAGCCACGTTTTTTCAGACGTTTGGCGGTGGTGGGCATGGGTAAGATGACCGCATTGCCATTGAGCTTACCAATGCCATTTCGCTCACCACTCAGCACACCTTTAGGCACAGACAACCGCTCAAGCAAATAACGCAAAACGGGCAATCGGCTCATGTCTTCATGAAACTTAAAGGCTTGTACCAGTTGGTTGATGGGATAACGATAAGGGGCAGCCGCTTGGATATCGATGCGAGTGTCTTTTATGACGCTAAATGACGCAGGTGGTGGGGGCAATCTGTGCTGGCAAGATAAGCATAATACGCCAGTGTCTGCCATGCCAAGCCAATCTGTCCAAGATGCTGTTTTGCCATGTGCTGTCTTGGCACGGCGGTGGGTTTGATGTGAGTGGATGCTTGGCTGGCTAAGATGGATACCACAGAGCAAACACCGCTCTTGCCAGCGGTGAGCCAGCCAGCAACCCAACTGATAAGGGGCAAACAAAGGAATGCGAATGCGTGTCATGAATTCATGCTGATGTTAAATCACGGCTGATGTTAAATCACGGCTGATGCTTGGGCTTGGCATCACAAACCACGCCAGTCATTTAGCATGATGCCCATACCAACAGCGGTATCTTTGTGGTTGTAGTCGATTATCGACTCGCCATAACCATGAAAAACTTGTAGATAGACATTCACATTATTATCCAGCTGATGGATAAACTCAAGCTCAACAGCCCCTTTTTGGGTGCTGGGGTTGCCCCTTATCATGCCAGAGATGCTGTTTTTTTTGTCTAAGTCATAATAAGTCCTAAGTTCACCAATGCCCCAATGCTCGCTAATGTTTGGGTTGTCATCTGGTTTATTGTTGGTTCTGGCATTGATTCTTGCCCAAAATTTGGGCACAACCGTTAGCTTATTCCATTCTGCCCCTGCCATGACATACGCCCTATTCCATGAACGTGACAAAGGGTCATCTTCTCCGTTTGAATGGTGAATTAAGCCTGCTCCCAACATTCTTAATCGACCATTAAATGGCAGACTGGCGGTAACAGGTTGGGTGATAAAAATCTCAGGCTGATAGTCCGTGGCACGAAAAGGGCGTGAGTTGTCTTCATTATATACCTGCCAATGTGACTGCTGAGTATAACCAAACCAAAGGTCTGAGTGGGTATTAAATAGGTCTTCTGCCACCTTGGTTTTAACAGATACTTGTAGCTTTAGCTCAGCGTTACGCCTGTCATTATGACTGTACTCTTTGCTGTCTTGGTTGGGCGTTTGTGGACTGCGGTTGGGGGCAGTGTGTACTTGTATGGGCAACAGATACATGGGGTTGTGTGGGCGTGGTTTCCATGTGCCAATGTCACTGTTTTTATCCAAATCATAGGCTAAGCTTAGCGGTGAGTATTTACCGATGTCAATCTCTTTAATGCCAACCGTTGATAAGATGTATTGTTCATTTTGTGCCAGTGGCAAACTGGCACCATCGGCTGTTGGGTCTAAAGCGGTTATTGTGTCAGTAATTTGCTTATTATTATCACCATCAAGATTAACGGTGCTGTTGTTAATGCTGCTGTTAATCTGAGAGCCAGCAAGCACCACTTGGGGGCCGCCTTTAAAGGTTTTGATTAAGGTTTGACCCAAATCAATGGGTTTTTTTTCCTTAATAAAGTTAGGCAGTGTCCCTGCCTGTGCCACTTTATCAAAACAGGCCAACCGTGTCACATTGGTCTGTATTGACGCACATTCATAAAATAAAGAGGCTTGGTCTTTGCTGTGATTAGGCTCACTTGCCAACTCTAAATTTGCACTTTTATCAGTGGCTGTATGAACGTTTGTATCAATGCCTAACCATGTGTCAGTGGTGTCAGTGGCTTGTGCGTTTGGACTGCCTGCCAAGGCAAGTAACCCAACATAAAAAAAGGCATGCTTCATGATAACTTATCCAAGGTATCGATAAAGGTTTGACGTTTGATTTCACCGACTTGCTTTTCTTGTAAATGACCATCAACATAATAAAGTAGGCTTGGCGGCCCAAATAACTGATAACGTGCCAAAATGGCTTTTGACTCTTCTGTGGTCTCAGTGATGTCCAAGCGCACCAAATGCCAATCAGCCATTTGTGAGGGTAATTGATTGAATATGCTCTGTTCCATGATGCGACATTCAATACACCAATCAGCAGTAACATCGACGACCACTTTGTCATGTTGTGCCAACAACTGGTCCAGCTCTGCTAAGGTTGTGATGCGTGATTGAGCAAAAGCGGTGTTTGGTAAAGTGTCATTTGCTAATATGCCTGCTGTGCCAGAACCTGCGGTTAATGGTTGCAAAGGATGCCAACTGTCTTTTGCCCCCATCGCTGCTCCCACCATCAAACACCCTGCCCACAACAACATCACATAATTCATGGCACGGCTCAGTAAAGGGGTTTTTTGAGACCATTTATGCCACCAAAACGCCACGACTGCAAACCACAACGCCCAAAGCATCAACATCACAGGCGATTGTAAGACACGCTCAAGCAACAATAACGCCACTGCAAATAACAGATACGCCATGCCTTCTTTTATCCAATTCATCCACTCGCCTGCTTTTGGCATCAGCTTGCCCCCTGTGGCAGCCAACACCACCAACGGTAAAGACAAACCCAAACCCAACAAAAACAACGCCATAAAACCAAGTGGCACGCTGCCAATGGTGGCAACAGCAAGTAAAGAACCAGACAAAGGAGCAGACACACAAGGGGACACCACCAATGCGGATAATAAGCCCACCAAAAAACTACCACCAACACTGCCCAAACGTTGATTGCCTGCTTGGCTGAGCTTTTGTAATGGCTGACTGATGGCACTGGGCAAACGAAATGACACCACATCCAGCATATATAACGCAAGCAACACAAACACCAAGGCAAACCCACCCAAAATCACAGGGTTTTGTAACCAGCCCAAAATGCCCAAAGCTTGCCCAAAATAGGCAATCACCGCCCCAAGCAATCCATACGCCACTGCCACACCCAAAGCATAACTGCCACTTAAAATGACACTGCGACGTTGGCTGACCTGCTTTTGTTGGGCAACAATGTTGGCAACAATCGGCAACATGGGCAACACGCAAGGGGTAAACGCCAAGGTCAATCCTGCCAAAAATATCAATAGCAACGCCAACGCTGGGTGACTTGCCAGCCCAAATGGATCATTTGCATGAGCGTCTGTATTGGTGCTTGTGGCATTGGTGCTTGGCTTTTCTGCCATTTCGGTTAACGTAACGGCATGTGATGCGTCAGCTGGTAGATTATCCAATGATTGATTGGCAACAACCTGAGTCTCTAAATCTGTGCTGGGGTCTATGTTGACATCTGTGCTTGGATTGTCATGTGTTGTGGTTGTGGCATCGTTGCCAGTTATGTCATTTTTGATGGTTGATGACGTGGCGGTATCAGCCGTTTTTTCTTGAGTGTTGTCATTAAGGTTGTTATTAGGGTTGATTGTGTTGGTTTGTTGTGCTGTTTTTACTTTGGAAGTGTCTTGCTTGGAAGTGTCTTGCTTGGAAATATTGTGATTGTTGGTTGTTGCTTGCTCGATTGTGATGGGTTCTTGTGTTGCGTGAGCGTCATTTTTACCAGTGGCATCTAAGCTGATGACAAATTGTGTCTTCTCTGGTGGATAGCATAGACCTGCTTTCGCACAACCTTGCCAGTTGACTGTAACAGGCACATCGGTCAGCCGTTTGCCTTGGGTATTGGTCAAAATGGCGGTGGCAGTAACGTTATTTTGGTCAAATACCGCCACTTTACCAAAACTTGGATCATCAACAAAGTGAGCTGATTTATCAAATTGCAACGGTGTGGCAGTTATGCCATCAGGCAAACTGAGTTTAAGCTTGTCTCGATACAGATAATGACCTGGGGTGATGTCGACATACACAGACACCTTATCGCCTTGAATGCTGGGCATGACATTAAAAGCCTGATTAACAGGTAAAAACTTACCGCCACTGGTCTGCTCAGAAAACAAATCATTCAAGCCAGCACCATACACCGCTTGTAAAGGCATCGCCCCTAAGGTCATAAGCCCCATTGTCAGTACCAATACGTTGGTGATTACAGCATTGGCAATCACACAATCTGATGTCATGCCTTGTTTTTGCAGACGATTTTGTATTAATTTAACAGCTTTCACGTTCACAACCTTTTAATTACTTAACTTTTAATTATTTAACTTTTTACCGCTTTATTTTAATCTGAGATTGACGGTATTTTTTATCCGTCAAAATCTAATTAAGTGCTGGCGTACAAATCCCTGTCCATTCCCTCACCGCCCACTTGACCATCTGCCCCAAGTGAAAACAAATCATAAGGACGACCTTCTGTACCAGGTGAGACATACTGAATTTCATTATCCCAACCATCGGTTGGATAGTCGCCTTTAATATAGCCACCTTCGGGGAAGTTTTTAGCATCATTAACAGGGTGAATTAAGGCATCCAAGCCTTGTGCGGTGGTTGGATAGCGTCCATTATCGATGCGATACGTGTCCAGTGCATTCGACAGGCTAGATAATTGCACTTCGGTGGTCTTAACACGAGCCTTATCACTTTGTTCCACCACACGAGGCACCACCAACCCTGCCAAAATGGCCAAAATGACGATGACAACCATGATTTCTATTAAGGTGAAGCCAGCTGCTTGGGCTTTGCTTATCGACAAAGAACACTGAGAAGCAGAAGAAGGAATGTTATTCATAGGACTAAGGTTCTCATAAGGCTAAGTTTCTTTTCATATTAATCAGAAAATAGCAAAAAATAATGGGGCATATCATCTGTTCATATCATCTGTGTCATATTATAAATGCCAATTATTGCTCAAGTATTACGCAATTATCCTGCCAAGTCATTCATATTAATGATGGGCAACATCACCGCCATGACAATCACCATCACCACCACCCCCATGAACACCAACATCAACGGCTCAAGCAATGCCAATAATGTACTGATAAAATTGGTGGCTTGATTTTCTTGCATTTTTGCTGCTCTTGCCAACATGTCATCCAATTCACCTGAATTTTCACCACTTTTTATCATTTGCACCATCATCGGTGGAAAGTAAGGTGAATTTTGTAACTGTCCTGATAAGCTTGCCCCCTCAGTAACTTTATCAGCGGCTGCTTGAATGGCTTGCTGGATATGCACGTTGGTGGTAACAGCTGCCCCAATACGCAAGGCCTCAATCAACGGCACACCAGAGCGTGTCAAAATTGCCAGCGTACTGGCAAAACGAGACGCATTTAACCCTTTAGATAACTTAGCAAAAATTGGCAAACGCAAAACCATGGCATCACTCACTCGCCTGCCATGCTCACCACGCACAAACCGCACCAACAATACCACCAACACCACCAACACCAATAGGATTAACCACCACCACTGAGTAACGGCGTTAGATAGCCCCATCACCACTTGGGTAATCCAAGGCAAGGCTTGGTCTGATTGCTCAAAGACCTTGACAATTTTTGGCACAACATAACTCATCAATCCAATGACAATCAAAAACGCCATCACCATCAACACCAACGGATACACCATGGCACTTTGAATTTTCTTTTGTAAGGCATGGCGGTTCTCAGTGTAATCCGACAACTGTTCTAAAATCAAATCCAAATGTCCAGATTTTTCACCAGCGGCAATGGTGGCAATATATAAATCAGGAAAATCAGCGGTTTGAGCAAAGCCATTGGCAAGGGTATGCCCTTCAAGCACATGTGAGCGTACTGCCAATATCAGCGATTGCATGGCAGGTTTTTCATGTTGTTTGGCAACAGCAGCCAAGGCTTCTTCTAAAGGAATGGCAGATGCCAACAGCACCGACAGCTGTCTTGTCAACAATGCCAAATCATAAGAAGACGGGCGTTTTTGACGTTTGCCCTTAGCATTGGTGTCTTGTACTGAGTCCACTTCGACAGGCATCAATGCCTTGTCCCTCAACTGCTGACGCACTTGCCGAGCTGAGTCGGCTTCTAAAATGCCTTTTTTTAGTTGACCTTGTGGGTCTAAGGCTTTATAACGATACGCTGGCATTCATCACATCTCATCTGTTTGTTGATTTTGTTGGTTGACAATGAGCTTATGGTATCGCAAGCGTCTGATGGACGGCAACCATTATTAAAATGATTAAAATGGGCAATGATAAATGATTGTGTTATTTGTAAGCTGATTTGTGTGCTTAGATAGGGATAGGTGGGTGGGTAACTTTAAATGGTGGTATGTTACCATATTAGTAACCATAATAGATGGGGCGACTGATGGGACTTGAACCCACGACAACCGAGATCACAACCCGGGGCTCTACCAACTGAGCTACAGCCGCCATATAGACATCATCAGTAATGATGAATGATGGTAATGATGACTTTGATAAAGTCTTTTAGGCTACTTTGATATTTACAGGCAAGTGGCGCGCCTGGCAGGATTCGAACCTGCGACCACCTGCTTAGAAGGCAGATGCTCTATCCAACTGAGCTACAGGCGCTCATACATAAAAAGCCTGTAAGGCTCTTTAACAGTGGTCGGAGTGGAGGGATTCGAACCCCCGACCCTCTGGTCCCAAACCAGATGCGCTACCAAGCTGCGCTACACTCCGTGAACTGTCATGGCAACACCACTGTCTTGCCATAGGGTGCATATGATAAGAGACAATCTTATTCATGTCAATGTTTTTTTTATATTTTTATCAAAAGCTCACCCGTCATCATATCAAAGCCAAGCAAATCAATGTATCCACCCCCATGTAGATGCAAACGTTTGGGCTGTTGTAAGAAGGGGCTGGCAGGATAAATCAGCCATGACGCATCGGCTTTAAGTAGCGTTTGATAGCTGTAAATTTGGTATAAATCGCTGGTAAGCACTTGTGACAAGCCATTTGGAACTTTGTATTTGACATCAATGACAATGTGCGATGTTGCTGTTAAGCCAAGCGTTGCCAGTGAGGTAAGGTCGCTTTCTGCCAAGGCAGATGTGGGCAAAGTTTGGGGCAAAATTTGCAAATCTGGGCGGATGAATTTTTGCCCCCCTTTATCATCAGTCAACCACATGGTTGCTTGTTGTGTTTGTAGGCGGTTTGGCAGTCGTTGCTTAAACCAATCAACCACCCACAACTCGAACAATTTGGACATATTAAACATCAATGCAGGTGTGTATTGATGGGGCGCTTTGGTCAGGGGTGATGACAAGCCAAAGTCTGGCAGGGACTGGGTCAATTGCTCGGTTGGTAAATTGAGCAACCAACACGCCATGTCAACAACAAAACGTTGCTGAAATTGTATCGCAATATGTTGATTTTGCGAATTGATATGGGTTAACAGCTGATGATAAAATGCTCGTGGATACAGTTGCACAGACAGGGACTGCAAGCCATTGCCATCATACCCATGCTTTAAAGCATTAACCACCTGATATGATGATGGATTTAAACAAACACCCAACCGTTGTGCCTGCTGTAACGCCATAAAAAACAACCCATACCAAGCAAAATGCCATGTCAACTTAGCATCACTGGTGTAACGAAAATGTGGACGATGAGTATTATGACAAATTTGTTCTTTTAGATGCAGTTTACCCTGTGCTTGTGGGTGATTTTGCCATTGGGTTACATAAGTTCTTGGTAAGATGGTTGGTAGGTTCACCAGTTGTTGTTGCCATAGTGTCAATAATATTTTTACCCAATCGCAAGGCGTGTCAATATCGATGTTCAATGACGATAAGGCCATGCCATTAGTGGGAGCGACAGCAGTCATGGCGATGGGGTTGAGTTTTGACAACTTTGGTAACAAGGTGTTAATCAATGCGTTGACCAATGCCCTTACCCCTTGGCGACTGTTGTGCAGGTCCGCTGGGTTCTCAATTTGGCTTACTTTTGGCAAAATCTCCAAATACCGACCACTTGGCAACAACAGCACCGCCAAATAATGACGCACCACCAGCACGGCTTTGCCTTGGTGAATGCCACATTCAAAACATGGCAGATGACCTTGTGCGGTCTGCTCAAGCAACCATTGATAATCATGAGCAGTCAGTTGACCCTTTGCCACCTGTGTGTCATCAATCCGCTGATGTTCCAAGACAGTCAATACATTCATACACTGCTTATGCTGTTTTTATCGGTGTTTTTGGCAGTTTTCTTTTGTTAATCATATTTTGTTAATCATATAAAGATGCCCATGTTTCCGATTGCAAAAATGGGTTATTGTGTTGCTCTGGATTGATTGTTGAGTTGGTTATTGGGTTAATTGCCATTGGTAATTTTGTCAAAAGCCGAATCATGTTAGGATTAATGTGCAAGCTTGACCCATGAGACAACATGTGATTCATGCTCTGCCCGGCATATTGCCCAACAGCATAAGCAACATCTTTGTTTTGATTAATCACTGGGTTGCTGCTAGCTGAAGTGGTGATGATGTCAGTGATTGGCAAGAGCCAAGGCACCATCGACAAATTCAACACTTCGATCAGCTGAGCCTGACTTAGGTCATTGAGCAGTTGGGGCAAAACCTGCTTTACCATGACAGTAATCAGCCCAGCCACACTGTCAACCCCATAAAAATACGCTTGCCCTAACAATGCTTGCTCACCTGCGTGTTGCAAAAGACGAGTATTTAAACCGTCTAAAATTTTTGCCAAATCAATCTGCTTGTGGTCATAAGGATTATCAATACAAGGCAACTCTTGTGAATTTGGCAACAGCAGAACAAATTCAAAACGACGACGAAAGGCAGTATCTAATGGCATCAATGATCTGTCTTGAACATTCATGGTGGCATAAATATCCACATTGCTTGGCACACCAAATAATCGGCCAGAATACGCCAAATTCACCTGCATGGCGTGTGGTTGTCCCATGCGTTTACTTGGCTCAATCAGGCTAAGCAACTCACCAAATACCTGCACCACATTGGCACGGTTAATCTCATCAATCAGCACAGCATAGCGATGCGTTGGATCTTGCCATGCCCGCTCACACAACCGCACAAACGCCCCTGCTTGGATATCATAGTGCATCTTGCCATCATCATCGACATTAGGGCGAATGCCTTCGACAAATTCATCATAACCATAAGCTTGATGAAAACTGACCATGACATAGCGACACTGCTCACGCTGATGAATATTTGCCACACTGGCAAGATAGCTGTCCAATTGAGCTTGTAAATCGGTTAATAATGGCAAGCTGTCTGACAACAAATACCAATGTGATGAACTGTCTTTGGCAAAATAAGCCTGACCAGATATTTGGCTGTTGTGATTAAAAGGCGTTTGATATGACGGTTGATGATTTGATGGATTGTGGTTTGTTGATGGGTTGTGGTTCGATAGACTGCCACTGCGTGCATATTGGCGTAAGGTCGTCCATGCCGTCTGTTCTAGATGTTCTTGACGATTATTCACCACGGCTTTGTATTGAAAAAATGGGCTGGCAACAATATCCGCCACCTTAAGCAACTCTTGTCCTTGTTGCAACTTATGTAAAAACACCAACACAATCACATCACGCCAGCTTAGCGTTTGCACCAAGGTTTTGCCCAGCTGATCAGCATTCACACTTTGTACCACATCGGTGTATTGCTTTGCCAACTGCTGTAGTCGATGTGTCTTACCTGTCCCTGCCACGCCAGTAAAAATGACATTACAAGGCATTGATAATCCCAAATCAGCCGTCAAATCCGCCATTGCCTAAACCGTTCTTATTTATGCCTTAATTCATTGTTATGCCTTAAGTTATGCCTTAAAATGGGGCATCACCAGCCACCATTTGCCAGTCCAATATTTTAGCTTGGCGAGTACCACCTGTTAGCACCACCACATCACGCTCGCTGTCAATGTCATTGATAACAGTGGCAGCTCTGGGGGCTTTACCACCACCACCGCACAACACATAGATGGTGGTGTCTGGCAGTTCTGATAATATGGTCTTATTTATCCCTTGATTAATGGGGTGGTTAACTGCACCTTGTATGTGTCCGTTAGCATAATCTTTGGCATCACGCACATCCCAAATACTGGCATCAGCCAACGCAATGCCACGCTCGTGTAGCTCGTTAGGTAAATTTTCGATTGGTAATTCTCGTATCATCTGTTTTCCTAAGTTGTTTTTTTAGGTGATTGTTTCTGTGTGATTACTTTTGGGTGATTGCTTTGCATTTATTAATTTGGCTTGATGATGTTTGCTTCACTTATGATTTGATTAAATCATAAAGAGTCACAATCAAACGCTGGATTTGCTCTTTATCACCCACACTGATGCGTAAATAGTCCTTGACACGTGGTTGATTAAAGTGTCTAACGATGACGCCCTGCTCTCTTAGGGTTTGTGCCAATACAGACGCATCTCCTGAAAATAATGTCTTAGGAGGTTTGGCAAACACAAAATTGGCTTGTGATGGCAACACGTCAAACCCCAATGTAACAAGCTTATCGGTTAATAGCTGACGCAGTTTTTGCACCAGTTGACACACCTGCTCAAAATACGGCTGGTCAGACAAACTTGCCAGCGCCCCTGCTTGTGCCAAGTGGTCAAGCGGATAACTATTAAAGCTGTTTTTCATGCGTATCAACGCTTCTATCAATGACACATTGGCAAAAGCAACCCCCACCCTCAACCCTGCCAACGAGCGAGATTTAGAAAAGGTTTGTACCACCAACAAATTATCAAATTCATTAATCAAACTGATGGCACTCACCACCGCTTGTGCATCATGCTCATTTTGTGCAAAGTCAATATAAGCTTCATCAATCACCACCACCGCATTGGGGTGTTCTTGGCAAAGCTTATGAATGTCAGATAATGGCATCAAAATACCCGTGGGGGCATTGGGGTTAGCGATGATGATGCCTGCACAAGGTCGACGGTAATCATCTGAATGAATGCTAAAATCTTCTCGTAAAGGGATTTTTATCATCTCCACCCCTAAAGTATCAGCATACACAGGATAAAAACCATAGCTGATATCAGGCGTGAGTAAAGCCCTGTCTTTGATAAAAAAACACGCAAACACCAACGCCAACACTTCATCTGAACCATTACCCACAAAGACTTGTGATGGTGTGATGCCATGCTGACGATGATAAGTTGCCAAACCTTGACGCAAGCTGTCTGACTCAGGCTCTGGGTATAAACGCAGGTTGACCGCTTGATTTTGCAATGCCTGAGCAATGGCAGTTGCCACCATGGGTGATGGTGGAAACGGGTTTTCATTGGTATTGAGCTTGCACAAGCTGGCTTGTGTGGGTTGTTCACCAGGAACATAAGGCGACAGATTACGGGCTTTTATTGACCACAGACGGTCATCTATTTTAAGTTGGCTCATATTAACTTGGCTCATGACAGCTTCTTGACTTCCTCCCCTCCCTATCGTTCGGGGATTCCTGCTCCCAGACGGTCAAGCCCAACCGCAAGCCTAAGATAGTGGCAACCGCCCGTACGACACACCGTACATCTTAGGTTCTTATTTTAAGCTAATCCTACCGTTAGGATTGTCATAGACACGAATTAGCTTAAGTGTGTGTTTGGAAACATCTTACCAGTTAAGTTACTGCGTACTCGCAATTTAGTCTTAACTTAACTGTGGAATGTAAGACATTGAATATAGTGAGATGAGTATAGCAAAACTTATCGCATTTAACAATTGCCTTATATCCACCGCCCAAAGGCGGTGGTTTTACGGCAACGGAGGATAAACGGATTATTTTAATCGCCCAATACTATACCATGAACCCAAATCGCTGACGATACTCACAGTATAAATTCTTATCTCATCCGCTTTTTATCATCGTTGCTGTAAAACCACCATTGGATAATTTTGTGTGCTGATTACCGTAACAACCGACTCTGTGAATACGGATGACGAGTACTTGCCCCAACCCCAATGCCTGTCAACAATCCCCCCAAATGCCCAGCAAAGGACACGCCCACTTGTGGCATAAGATTACTCAACATCGCCAACCAAAACCCCACACCTAACGCCACACATGCAATCAGATAGCCCCAACGTCTGGCAAACAACGCCCCACCAATCATATAACCCATCATCGCAAACGCCAACCCAGATGCCCCAATATGAAGAGAGTTCGATGACCCAAACACCCAAGTAAATAGCCCAGAACCGACAATCAAAAACACAATGGTCATCATCGCCTTTTTCTCAAACACCCCAAATAAAAACAACACCTGAGCCATGACCAAACTATTGCCTGTGATGTGAGCCAAATTGGCGTGCATGGTCCACGATGCCAAAATACCGATAAAGCTTGGCACACTCAACTCTCTTGGGACAATACCAAAAACATTCCACAATCCAAACAGCACGCTGTTATTAAGCAAAAACATCAACCACATGGGAACAAATACCCACAGATACAGCTGCATGGTTTGTCGCAAACGGCTTTTAACAAGGCTTTGCCAGCTTGGTTGCGAGGTGGGATACATGATTTGCCCCAGTTGCGTTTAAGTTAATTTACTTATTTTTTGATGGCTTTACATTTGTCAGTATCTTGGTGGGTGATGTTTTTGTTTTAGAAAACTTATGCCCAAACTGATCACACTTTGTCAACTGATGCACTGCATTTAATCTTGTGTTTAATCCTGAATTGGAGCGATAAGGCACTAACCCCGATGGCACAAATCCCCTTGCACGCTCAATGTGCCTAATCGAATCATCAAAAAAGATATGCGGGGCAAAGGTTTTTAACACATGGGTTTTGTCCAATCCACCCAAAAAAAACGCCATGTCTACCGTCACCCCCCAAGCCCTTAACGTCTTAATCGCACGCAAATCAGCAGGAGCATTCCGAGCGGTTACCAAAGCAATCTGTACAGGGTGTTTGTCTTGAGTAATGGGCAATCGCTGTTGCAACTTAGACAGCTTAATCAAAAAATCAGCATAAGGACCTTTTTCCATCGGCGAGTCGCTCATCTTATCTTCATAATCATGAAACGCCTTTAAACCCTGTTGTTGATACATCAATTCCCCAGCCCCATCAAACAGCACCGCATCACCATCAAAGGCAATACGTAACTGATTGCTATCCAACTCAAAGGCATTAACAGGGGTGGCATCAAGCAAAGCACAAGCACACACACTGGCATCAGTGACCATTTGGGCATCGTCCAAATTGGTGGTCAAAAACAAATCCACCTTAAAATCAGCAATGTATTTGACCACAGGCTCACCTGAGATAAACGCTGAACGAGTGATGTTTAACCCATGCGACCGCAAAGAATTTAATACCTGCACACCCGTATCAGGGCTAGATTTTGACACAATCACCACCTCTACCAATGGCGACTCATCATGGTAATCTTTACCATCATCATATTCATTAAGCTTTAAAAGAGCCTTAATCAGCGGATAACCCACCCCTGCTGTCAATGGTACACTTTCATTGGCAATCATATAATCATGAAACTGTTGTAAGGCATTTTTGGGGTCTTTTTGAAGCAGTTGGCTAAAATATCGTTCCGATTCACTCAAATCAAACAATGCCGTCGCCGAAATCGCCACAATTAAAGTATTAGAAAAATCCACTGCCATGTTTTATGCTCCAGCATTTGGGAGGTTATTGAATTGCCATTCTACCACCAAAATACCCCTTAAATAACCCCAAAAAAAACACCCCCCTTCTATTGAAGGGGGGGTATATAAAGGGAGCTGACGATGACCTACTCTCACATGGTTAAACCACACTACCATCGGCGCTAAGACGTTTCACTACTGAGTTCGAGAAGGGATCAGGTGGTACCATCTTGCCATTGTCGTCAGCAAAGGGGGAATCCTGCAAACACAGGATAATAGAAATGAATCTGATAAAAAGGACAAATCAAAGCCATAAAACCACAGGTAAAATCAACATCAACCACATTACCCTATAAAACCAATTAGGCATTGTATGGTCAAGCCAAACGAGCAATTAGTATTGGTTAGCTACATGTATCACTACACTTCCACACCCAACCTATCAACGTCGTCGTCTACAACGGCTCTTTAGGGAAATCTCATCTTGAGGTGGGCTTCCCGCTTAGATGCTTTCAGCGGTTATCCCATCCGAACATAGCTACTCGGCAATGCCACTGGCGTGACAACCGAAACACCAGAGGTTCGTCCACTCTGGTCCTCTCGTACTAGGAGCAGATCCTCTCAAATTTCCAACGCCCACGGTAGATAGGGACCGAACTGTCTCACGACGTTCTAAACCCAGCTCGCGTACCTCTTTAAATGGCGAACAGCCATACCCTTGGGACCTGCTTCAGCCCCAGGATGAGATGAGCCGACATCGAGGTGCCAAACACCGCCGTCGATATGAACTCTTGGGCGGTATCAGCCTGTTATCCCCAGAGTACCTTTTATCCGTTGAGCGATGGCCCTTCCATACAGAACCACCGGATCACTAAGACCTACTTTCGTACCTGCTCGACTTGTGGGTCTCGCAGTTAAGCGCGCTTTTGCCTTTATACTCTTTGAACGATTTCCGACCGTTCTGAGCGCACCTTCGTACTCCTCCGTTACTCTTTAGGAGGAGACCGCCCCAGTCAAACTACCCACCATACATTGTCCTCGATATTGTGAATATCTAAGTTAGAACCCCAACATGACCAGGGTGGTATTTCAAGGTTGACTCCACAAATACTGGCGTATCTGCTTCATAGCCTCCCACCTATCCTGCACAAGTCAGGTCAAAGTTCAATGTAAAGCTGTAGTAAAGGTTCACGGGGTCTTTCCGTCTAGCCGCGGGTACACAGCATCTTCACTGCGATTTCGATTTCACTGAGTCTCTGCTGGAGACAGCGTGGCCATCATTATGCCATTCGTGCAGGTCGGAACTTACCCGACAAGGAATTTCGCTACCTTAGGACCGTTATAGTTACGGCCGCCGTTTACTGGGGCTTCAATCAAGAGCTTCGCTTACGCTAACCCCATCATTTAACCTTCCAGCACCGGGCAGGCATCACACCCTATACGTCCACTTTCGTGTTTGCAGAGTGCTGTGTTTTTAATAAACAGTTGCAGCCACCTGGTATCTGCGACTGCCAACAGCTCAAAGAGCAAGTCTTATCACCATCGGCAGCGTACCTTCTCCCGAAGTTACGGTACCATTTTGCCTAGTTCCTTCAGCAGAGTTCTCTCAAGCGCCTTGGTATTCTCTACCTGACCACCTGTGTCGGTTTCGGGTACGATTCGTTTATGACCATCGTTTAGAAGCTTTTCCTGGAAGCAGGGTATTTGCCACTTCACGGTACATGTACCGCTTGCTATCAGATCTCAGTATTAGTTTGGCGGATTTGCCTACCAAACCTACCTACATCCTTCCACCTGGACTACCATCGCCAGGCTGGCATAACCTTCTCCGTCCCTCCATCACATCATAAACAAGTATCGGAATATTAACCGATTTCCCATCGACTACGCCTTTCGGCCTCGCCTTAGGGGTCGACTCACCCAGCCCCGATTAACGTTGGACTGGAACCCTTGGTCTTCCGGCGAACGGGCTTTTCACCCGTTTTGTCGTTACTCACGTCAGCATTCGCTCTTGTGATACCTCCAGCACACCTTACAGTGCACCTTCTCAGGCTTACACAACGCTCCCCTACCACTTAATTGAAACAATTAAATCCGCAGCTTCGGCTCCTAGTTTGAGCCCCGTTACATCTTCCGCGCAGGCCGACTCGACTAGTGAGCTATTACGCTTTCTTTAAAGGGTGGCTGCTTCTAAGCCAACCTCCTAGCTGTCTGTGCCTTCCCACCTCGTTTCCCACTTAACTAGGAATTTGGGGCCTTAGCTGGCGGTCTGGGTTGTTTCCCTTTCCACGACGGACGTTAGCACCCGCCGTGTGTCTCCCGGATATCACTCATCGGTATTCGTCAGTTTGCCTCGGTTTGGTAAGTCGGTGTGACCCCCTAGCCGAAACAGTGCTCTACCCCCAATGGTGTTCGTCCGAGGCGCTACCTAAATAGCTTTCGGGGAGAACCAGCTATCACCGAGTTTGATTAGCCTTTCACCCCTATCCACAAGTCATCCCCTGGCTTTTCAACGACAGTGGGTTCGGTCCTCCGATGCCTGTTACGGCACTTTCAACCTGCTCATGGATAGATCACTCGGTTTCGGGTCTATACCCTGCAACTCATTCGCCCTTTTAAGACTCGGTTTCCCTACGGCTCCCCTATTCGGTTAACCTTGCTACAGAATATAAGTCGCTGACCCATTATACAAAAGGTACGCCGTCACCCGACCACTTAATCGTTCTGATTGTCAAATTGTGATTTGACACGATTCATCAAGAAAGTTCTCATACGACCATTATTTTTTATGGTTCGTTCTCGCTTTCTTGCTACTTGTTCGTTAATGTAGGCTTCACAATAAACAATACGCCATGTTCTTGCTCTGGTTGAGTAAGTTGTGCCATTGTTATGGTCATCAATTCTTTGTTTTAAATTGGTGGTAAAACCAACATAAAACTCATCATGATTATCCATGTTTTGTATGACATAGACGTAGTAAAAATTCATTGTTATCCTCAAAACGATTAAGTGGTCGGGCTCCGACTGCTTGTATGCACACGGTTTTAGGTTCTATTTCACTCCCCTAACAGGGGTTCTTTTCGCCTTTCCCTCACGGTACTGGTTCACTATCGGTCAGTCAGGAGTATTTAGCCTTGGAGGATGGTCCCCCCATCTTCAGACAGAATTTCTCGTGTTCCGCCCTACTTAATGTGTCGCTTAAACAGTTTCGCATACAGGACTATCACCTACTATGGTTGGCTTTCCCACGCCATTTTGCTACTGTAAAATTGATCGGCTCCTCCCCGTTCGCTCGCCGCTACTTGGGGAATCTCTTTTGATGTCTTTTCCTCGGGGTACTGAGATGTTTCACTTCTCCCGGTTTGCCTTACACAGTAAATTGTGTAATAACCAACTTGTGTTGGTTGGGTTTCCCCATTCAGAAATCGCCGGGTCACAGGATATTGCCACCTCACCGACGCTTATCGCAGGCTGTCACGTCTTTCTTCGCCTCTGACTGCCAAGGCATCCACCATGTGCACTTCATTACTTGACCATACAATCCTAATTAGTCTTGTTTGGGTAATTGTAGTAACGATTTTACCTGTGTTTACGCTTGATTCAGTTCTCTTTACTTTAGGTGATTGTATTGGGTACAATCACCATGGTTAATAAATTACGTTGGTTAATTTATTAACCCAGACTCATTTCTATGTTGTTAAATAGTAAGTGATAAACTTCGTCAGTTTATTTTGTGAAAGCATAAATAAGAAATCTTATTTAAATTGCTTATGTATGCTTTGTTTTTGTTCGCTTGCCTGGTGGAGCCAAGGAGAGTCGAACTCCTGACCTCCTGCGTGCAAGGCAGGCGCTCTACCAACTGAGCTATGGCCCCATAAATGGTGGGTCTAATAAGATTTGAACTTATGACCCCCGCGTTATCAACACGGTGCTCTAACCAGCTGAGCTATAGACCCCGAAAGCCGTTAAAAAATTGCATCGCAATTTTTGGTCTGAACTTAAAAAATGCTTATGCTCTTTTTTTAACTTAATCTTTTAACCAAAAAACAACTTGTTGTGGATTTTTACTTACCTAAATGCTTCGTTAAGGAGGTGATCCAGCCGCAGGTTCCCCTACGGCTACCTTGTTACGACTTCACCCCAGTCATTAACCACACCGTGGTGATCGCCCTCCTAAGTTAGGCTAACCACTTCTGGTGCAATCAACTCCCATGGTGTGACGGGCGGTGTGTACAAGGCCCGGGAACGTATTCACCGCGGCATTCTGATCCGCGATTACTAGCGATTCCGACTTCATGGAGTCGAGTTGCAGACTCCAATCTGGACTAAGATAGGCTTTTTGAGATTGGCATCACGTCGCCGTGTAGCTGCCCTCTGTACCTACCATTGTAGCACGTGTGTAGCCCTGGTCGTAAGGGCCATGATGACTTGACGTCGTCCCCGCCTTCCTCCAGTTTGTCACTGGCAGTGTCCTTAAAGTCCCCGACCAAGTCGCTGGTAACTAAGGAAAAGGGTTGCGCTCGTTGCGGGACTTAACCCAACATCTCACGACACGAGCTGACGACAGCCATGCAGCACCTGTATGTGAATTCCCAAAGGCACTCTCGCATCTCTGCAAGATTCTCACTATGTCAAGACCAGGTAAGGTTCTTCGCGTTGCATCGAATTAAACCACATGCTCCACCGCTTGTGCGGGCCCCCGTCAATTCATTTGAGTTTTAACCTTGCGGCCGTACTCCCCAGGCGGTCTACTTATCGCGTTAACTGCGTCACTAAGCCTTTAAAAGACCCAACGACTGGTAGACATCGTTTACAGCGTGGACTACCAGGGTATCTAATCCTGTTTGCTACCCACGCTTTCGAACCTCAGTGTCAGTATGATGCCAGAAAGCTGCCTTCGCCATCGGTATTCCTCCAGATCTCTACGCATTTCACCGCTACACCTGGAATTCTACTTTCCTCTCACCTACTCTAGTTTATCAGTATCAGATGCAGTTCCTAGGTTAAGCCCAGGGATTTCACATCTGACTTAATAAACCACCTACGCTCGCTTTACGCCCAGTAATTCCGATTAACGCTCGCACCCTCTGTATTACCGCGGCTGCTGGCACAGAGTTAGCCGGTGCTTATTCTGTGGGTAACGTCAGAACCTATGGGTGTTATCCATAAGCTTTTCCTCCCCACTTAAAGTGCTTTACAACCATAAGGCCTTCTTCACACACGCGGCATGGCTGGATCAGGCTTTCGCCCATTGTCCAATATTCCCCACTGCTGCCTCCCGTAGGAGTCTGGGCCGTGTCTCAGTCCCAGTGTGGCTGATCATCCTCTCAGACCAGCTACAGATCGTCGCCTTGGTAGGCCTTTACCCCACCAACTAGCTAATCTGGTTTAGGCTCATCTTATAGCGAGAGCTATAAAGCCCCCCTTTCACCCTTAGGTCGTATGCGGTATTAATTCGAGTTTCCCCGAGCTATCCCCCTCTATAAGGTAGATTCCTAAATGTTACTCACCCGTTCGCCACTAATCAGTCTAGCAAGCTAGACCTCTTCGTTCGACTTGCATGTGTTAAGCCTGCCGCCAGCGTTCAATCTGAGCCATGATCAAACTCTTCAGTTTAATCGACTCATTCTTACTAGCAAATTCGCTTCGTTTGTTCATTTGTTTGAATTAACTTGGTCATTTACTGATTCGAATGATTTGTTTCTTTCGCCTTAAGCTTTTGCTTAAGTTAGCTTTGCTTAAGACTGTTTCTTTAAAAGCCATTTTTTTGTCAGTAAAAATCCACACAAGTTGTTTCTTGGTTCGTTGTTATATAGTTCTGTCTGTGTCGTCCACTAGACTTGCTTGCTTCGCTTTACTATATTATGTTGTTAATATAATTAGCGTCGCTTGTTGTTTTGCTTTTTTATTACAATGTTGTTTTGTTTGGTTGCTGTTTGTTGTTAGCAACTATCAATATCAGTTTGATACGTTTTGTCATTGTGAGCTGACCAGTTTATCATGGTTTGATTTTCTGTCAAGCTTTTTTTTAAGGTTTTTTGCTTTAATTTTTTGACTTTAAGTTGATGTTTGACTTTATGTTTAACTTTAACTTGAAGTTTGGTTGATTAAAGTTTTTTACCTTTTTTCGTTTCTTAACTTAAGTTGTTGCTTAAGTTGTTGCTTCCGCTTTCGGTCTGCTTGACCTTTGGCTTGTTGCTTTAAGTGCGAGGTATTATATAGGGTTGTGAGATGGTGTCAAGGGGGTTTTTAAAAAAATTCTGTTTTTTGAGCCTGGCTGATGGCAAATAGCAGGTTAATCAGTAGGGTGATAAAGATAATGGGTTTGAGTTCTTGACCGATTGCTAGGTATCTGTTGGGCTTGTGTTTGCTGGCTTTAATGGCTTGGATATGCCTAATCACCCATGGTATGGCCAACAGCCATAGCCACGCTGTCAGCCGTTGTTGCATAAGGGCATATAAGACATGGCAGGCAATGGTAACTAACGCAACATAGCCGTGATACATACGCTCTAAACCAAGCAAAACGGCAAGGGTGATTTTGCCTGCTTGTTGGTCATTGGGGCGGTCTCGCATGTTATTAATATAAAGCACACAAGCACATAATAGACCGCACCCTGTCGCTGGTAGCCACATGGATAACCGTATTTCTCTAAGCTGTAGATAGGCACTGCCCAACACGCCCATCCAACCAAAGAAAATCAATACCGCCACTTCACCCATGGCTCGGTAGCCGTAAGGTCGTTTACCCATGGTGTATGCCATGGCGGCGATAATGTCGGATATGCCAAATGCCAAAAACCATAAAAAATCTGTCAGGTCATCAAATCCCAACCATAGTAATCCCATTCCACAGCCAAAGGTAAATAACGCCCAAATGATGATGACTCGTTTTAGGCTGGTGATAGAAATATGACCATTAGCGGTCAGTCTCTGCGGACTGGTGGTATCACGGTGGGTGTCAGTGCCTTTAGTGCCATCACCATTATCATTCGCCATGTTGGATAAAATCTGTAGGTTTAAGGCGACAAATAAGGTTAGGGCAAATATGCCCCATTGCTTGACGGTAAATCGCTCAAGCTGGGCATATGCCATGCTCGTGCCACAGATGATGCTGGCAACGGCTAATGGGAAGGTGCGTGGTCGGGCGAGTTGTATCCAGTGTTTTATCATTTGAATGTGTTTTGACAGCTAGAATGTATTTTATGATGAGAGTGTGCTTTTATGATAAAAATGTGTCCCTAAGCTGATGGCAACTTGCCCACGGAAATAAAAAATTGCTGATATGCCAAGACTTTTTTGGCAAAAGCCAGTGGATATGCCCGTGACGTGGACGGTAAGCGGTGCAAAGTTAATAATCGCTGTTTGCCTGTGCTGTCGGTGATTGGATAGGTCATGTGTTGATTGGTTTTGGGGTGTTTGGACTTGGGCAGCTGTTTGTCTTTTGGTAACAACCCCAATAAAATTTCAGTTGCTTTGCCACCTGTGGTAAAAATATGTTGTACTTTCGGCACTTGGGTCAGTATATCGGCTAAGTTGACTGATTCTACCACAGTCAAATGCTTGTCAGCAGCATTGCCTTCTTCACGTATGGCAGAGCGGACAGTGGGACAAGACGCAATGTTGTGAACGTGCATAAACTTAATAATTCGTTTGTGGTCAAAGCGATTTTGTTCGCCATCACGAAAATAATCAACGTCATCAAAAAACACCGCCCCATAGATACGCCACATGTCATTATAAAAGTTGGGGTAATGAAACGGCATTGCCCATTTGTCTTGTGTGGGTGGGAACGTCCCCATCATCATAATGTCAGCATTGGCAGGCAATACAGGTGCAAAAGGGTGTTGTTCTATGGGTTTATTGGTTAAGTCAGTCATGGTGTTGTGGTTTGAGTGATTGATGTGTGAATATTTCTGAAAAATTGATACATTAAAGTCATGCAAATTATCCATTTATGGTAAGCGGTTTGTTATTATAGTGCAAAATAATCGTGCAAAATTTTCTTTGCTTGCCGATATGATATTTACTTGCGTATCGGCATCACATTCAAAAGACAGACCATCAAGAGACAGACCATCAAGAGACCGACCATGCAAATACACATCATTGACCACCCACTTGTGCGTCATAAATTAAGCCTAATGCGTGAAAAAGACTGTAGCACTTATAAGTTTCGTACCCTTACCAAAGAGTTGGCACGGCTCATGGCATATGAAGCCAGTCGAGATTTTAATATTGAAAGCTTTAATATGCAAGGTTGGTGTGGAGACATCACAGGGGAACAAATCTGTGGCAAGACCGTAACCGTTGTGCCAATATTACGTGCAGGTCTTGGTATGTTAGATGGGGTGCTTGACCTTATCCCAACGGCTAAAATCTCTGTGGTTGGGCTACAACGAGATGAAGAAACGCTTGAGCCTGTGCCATTTTTTGAAAAATTTGTTAACGACATGGACAAACGCCCTGCCCTAATCATTGACCCAATGTTGGCAACAGGTGGCTCAATGGTGGCAACCATTGACATGCTTAAAAAACATGGCTGTAAAAAAATCACTGCCATTGTGCTGGTGGCAGCCCCTGAAGGGGTGCAAGCGGTAAATAACGCTCACCCTGATGTGCAAATTTTTACCGCAGCTTTAGACAGTCATTTAAATGAGCAAGGTTATATCATTCCTGGTCTTGGCGATGCAGGTGATAAAATTTTTGGCACAAAGCAATCACAATAGCTAACTTATTTGATAAAACTTAACCACATACTCACCGTTCGTTGTTGTCAGCCGTTGCTCTTGCTGTAGTCGTAATTGTTTGAAATCTACTATCAAAAGCTCATTGCGGTGTCTTTGGTTGGTCAGTTGTCTGGGTTTTATGGCAACTGCCAACACCCCAGTGCTTGCAACACAAAACATATTGATGACCTTAACTGTCGATGTGTCGCCATCAGCTTGTGCAACAGCAAAAGCAGGATTGACGGTAACATTGAGCAACCGATGTTCACCAGCCAAACGGTCAAGCTGTTTTTGACTAAAGCCACTGGCAAACAACACCTGACCTTTGGGCAGATAGCGAGCGTGATGTTTTAGCTCATGTAACAACAACCCAGACATCTCCATATTAAAGTCGTCTTTATCTTGTTGATAAAATGCTTGAAAACTACGCTCAACATAGCGACCATAGACAGTGAAATTTATCCAGCTTTGATAAACAGATTGCTTAGCCAAATGCTTGGCAAACTCGTTGGCAGATATGGATAAATCGTTTTGTAATATTGCCAATAACAAGGTCTTAGCATTGGCAAAACATTGCCCTGACAGCTCGATGGGATAAAGCTGTTCATCTAAAGCATCAAAAGTCGCCTTTTGGATTTTTGTGGTGTCAGCAACATCACTGGTAACGCCCAGTGTTCGCAAAAATGATTGAATAAAGCTTTGATGGATAATGTAAAATAAAGGCATCATGGTGGTTGTCTTAGTTTTGTCATCATGGTTTTTTTAAATCATCGTCTTTTATATCACATCATCTTAACTGATTTAAACAGAAGTTCTTAAATAAAATTTAAACATCAGTTTAAACATAACTGGCAGCTTCAACATAACTGTTAAATAATCGCAAATCACTGTTTTAAATAATGAAAAATATGAAATATTTTGACACAAAAAATAATCACCCAGTCCGCTTACTTGCCCCAATGGAAGGCTTGACCGACCCCTTGATGCGCAAAATTTTGACCCAAATTGCCAATGATTTGGGGCGACCTTACGACTGGTCAGTCAGTGAGTTTATTCGTGTGACCCATCATGTGTTGCCTGAACAGGTGTTTTATAAATTTGTTCCTGAGCTACATAATAACAGTTGCACAGCATCAGGCACACCCATTCATATCCAACTGCTCGGTAGTGACCCCATACTGATGGCACAAAATGCTGTTAAAGCCTGTCAGCTTGGGGCGTTGGCAATCGATTTAAACTTTGGTTGCCCTGCCAAAACAGTCAATAACCACCGTGGTGGCTCGGTGTTACTTAATGACCCAACCTTGATGCAAAAAATCATCAGTCAAGTTCGTAAACAAGTACCAAGTCACATTGGCGTGTCTGTTAAAATCCGTTTGGGTTATGAAAATTGGGATAATATGAATGACATTCGCCAAGCCATTGCTGACAGTGGGGCCAATTGGCTAACCATTCATGCTCGCACTAAGTCGCAAGGCTACAAGCCCCCTGCTTATTGGGACAAAATCGCCCATTTTACTGACCTACCCATGCCTGTGATTGCCAATGGCGACATCTGGACGGCAAGTGATGCCAAATCATGTATGACACAAGCCAAAACTTGTCATCTGATGCTGGGGCGTGGGGCAGTAACTCGCCCAGATTTGATCGCTTGCGTGGATAATCCAAGCCATCCATTCACTTTAAGCTGGGCGGCGTTGTTGCCTTATCAGTTGGCATTTTTGACCGATGATAGCAAAAATGAAAAGGGGCTGATTGGGCGTTATAAACAATGGTTGGGCATGCTAACTAAAGGCTACAATGAAGCGGTGCAATTATGGCAACACATACGACGCCTATCTGATAAAGAATCCATCATTAAAGTGCTAGAGCATTCACAAAAGTGCTAGAGCATTCGCATTGACACATAAAATAACATCATAATACAAACCATCGATAATGCCCATAAAATGGAACGAAACAACGCCAAATTGAACACATATGCCATGCCATAGGCGATGCGTATCACCACATACATCCATGCAAAATTATTCACAACTTGCTGTGGCACAAAAAATAACATCGCTAAAATAACCGCCGCCAAAAACATGGGCAAACTTTCAAAGCTGTTGACCTGAACAGCATTGGCACGAGAGGCCATTCCTGTGGTGTTTGCTAAAAATATGCGTGGGTTGGCGTTGTCTTTGGGCGTAAATCCGCCCAATGCCTTGGCAACAATGGCAAAAACAAATGGCAGAAAACACGCCGTCATCATGGCGTAGATGGCGGTGGTTGTGCTGTTTGGAATGATGACATCTAATATCATGCTGGGGCAACCTCATAACTGTGAGTGATGTTGACCCCACCATCTGCCAACATGCGACTGGCAGAGCAGTATTTATCTGCCGATAGGGTTACGGCTCGCTCAACTTGGTTGTCTTTGATGTCTGTGCCTGTAATGATAAAATGTAGATGAATGTCGGTATAAACAGCAGGTACGTCATCGGCTCGTCTGGCAGATAGCTGACAACGCACATCAGTGACGTTTTGACGAGATTTTTTTAGGATAGTGACCACATCATAGCTGGCACAACCACCTAAACCAAGTAATATCAGCTCCATTGGGCTTGCTCCATATTGCTTGTCTGCGTCAATATGAACAGTTTGTCCTGATGGGGCAGTGCCAATGAAATGGACGTTGTCTTGCCACTCAATTTGGGCGTTTAGGGGCAGATTAGCTTGGGTTGTGTTGGCCATGGGGAATCCTATATTTAGTGAATGTTTGAGTTATTAGATTTTACAACGTGTGTTGATTTAATACCAAACCCAAGGATTTCTTATGGCGAGAAAAGCAAGCGAAGATAGTGCAAATAGTGCAGCAAGCAAGTTTGAGCAAGCCATGGAAATTTTTGGGAAAGGGATAAGAACTGACTGATGTATTTTACGCCTGTATGCTCAATGTCTTTGGTGTTACGAGTAACTAATATTAAATCATGCACAATGGCGGTTGCAACTCATTGATTGTCTTCAATGTGTTGGGGGTTATTTAGTTTAGATTTTCGAAATGGTTATTGAGTTTGGATTATAGCAGAGTTTGGGAGCGATGGTGACATGGCCTTGACAGAAGCGGTATCGAGCCGTTGGCTAGGGTGTGGCGGACTTGGCTGGGGGCGATGAGATAGTAGCGTATGGGAGCGTATGGCAGGATAAGCCACAAAAAATCCAAAAAAGTTAGGGTGATTAAGGGCTTGATTTTGTTTTGGTTTTTTGTGAAACATTTTATCGCAAAATACTGTTTCACTTTTGGGGCGTTTCTTGGTTTAATAGTGTCATTGTTACGCATTTTGTTTGTTATTTGCTGTTTTTGGTGATTAATGGGCAAAATGGGATTTTTATAATGAATCTTTTTTATTTTATAATGTATAGGTAATCGTCATGATTGATACAGATGGCTTTCGTGCCAATGTCGGTATCATCTTGGCCAATACACAAGGACAAGTTCTGTGGACAAAACGTGTCGGTCATAATTCGTGGCAGTTCCCTCAAGGGGGGATTGACCATGGTGAAACGCCAACAGATGCGATGTATCGTGAGTTATGGGAGGAGGTTGGTCTTTGTCCTTGCCATGTGAAGTTGCTTGCGGTAACGGAGAATTGGTTGCGTTATCGTTTGCCAAAACGCTATATCCGACATGGTAATTATCCGCTGTGTATTGGGCAAAAACAAAAGTGGTTTTTGCTTCAGCTAGATGAGCCAAACACAAAACATATTCGTTTTGATACCAGCAAGCCTGAGTTTGACCATTGGGAATGGGTAAGTTATTGGTATCCTTTAAATCAGGTGGTACATTTTAAACGTGGGGTGTATCGTCGAGCATTGCAACAACTTGCTCGTGAGTTGCCATTGAAAGATGAATTACAGTTGCAATTACCCAGACGTATTTTGGACAATCATTTGATTGCTTAGTTCGTTGTTTTTGGTTATTGTGATTGAACGAATTGAACGAACCGCCTTGGGGTGGTTCGTTTTTTTTGTTTTGTGAATGGTTTTGTGAATTTGTGGGCTTTTTCTAGGTAAAAAGTTTGTTATGATAGCGGTAATTTTTTATTGGTGATTAAAATTATGGCAAGTTTACACCCTCAATTTGACCCTGTGGCGTTGGCATTGGGTCCTGTGCAAGTGCATTGGTATGGGCTGATGTATTTATTGGCGTTTGCAGCCGCTTATGGGCTGGCATGGCATCGGACAACCAAGCGATTAGATTGGAACACGGATATGGTGTCTGATTTGGTATTTTATGGGGCATTGGGAGTGATACTGGGTGGCCGTATTGGTTATGTGCTGTTTTATCAATTGGATAAGCTGTTTGCCAACCCTGGTTATTTGTTCCGAGTTTGGGAAGGTGGTATGTCCTTTCATGGTGGTCTTATTGGGGTGATACTGGCCATGATATTTTTTGCCCACAAATACAAAAAGACCACCTTTGAAGTGTTAGATTTTATTGCCCCTTGTGTGCCAACAGGGTTATTATTCGGTCGATTGGGTAATTTTATCAATGGTGAGTTGTGGGGTCGGGTGTCTGATGGCAGTTATCGTTGTTTGATGTATTTTCCACAGGCGGTGCATTTTGATGCCCAACTGTTACAGTCTAATCCAAACTTGCGTGAGCTGGCATATCAGATAAACGGCATGGATTTACTGCCCCGTCATCCATCACAGTTATATGAGGCGTTTGCTGAGGGGTTTTTGTTATTTATCCTACTTTGGTGGTTTTCTGCCAAACCTCGCCCACGTATGGCGGTATCAGCGATGTTCTTATTAGGCTATGGTTTTGCTCGTTTTGTCATTGAGTTTTATCGTCAGCCTGATGCTGACCAAGGATTTATCCTATTGGGTTGGGTTACTAAGGGGCAGATGCTGACATTACCGATGATTGTGGCAGGATTGGTGTTATTATTACTAGCGTATCAACGTCATATGTATGATTGGGGTGGGAAGCATTATTAACGCAATAAAGCCAATGGCATGCCATTGGCTTTTTTATGTGACCAAATAACCACGACTACTGAGCGGTAGGCTCTGCGATGGGTGCTTCGGTGGTGGCAGTGGCATCAGCGGGAGCGTCGTTGTTTATGCTGTCAGATTCATCGACGATGGTGGCGTTATCTAACTGAGCACTGGCATCAGTATTCACTTCGTGGCGGTCAGCCACCGCAACATCTGATGCCACATCACTGGGGGTGGTCTCAGCCAGTTCAGTTGCCACGTCAGTTGTGGCTAAGGTCTCAGCGGTGTGATGGTCGCCTGCTGGTCGCATATAAGCAGCAATGGCAATCCACAAAACCATGGCTAAAAATAGCAACGTACCGATGAGTGCATAGCTGATTTCTTTGATTGGGTTGTTGGCAACCTCGTGGTGTGTATCTGCCATGGTGTTGTCCCTTTAAATAAGTGATGAAAAATATACAACATGATGGGGTTATTATATAACAAAATCTTCTGCATCAAAACAGCCGACAGATTAAAACCTTGATTTTTTTATGGTTTTGGTTTGCCTGTTCGCTCGCCCAGCCAAATAGCTAAGCAAGCTTAATAAAAA
Source organism: Lwoffella lincolnii (assembly GCF_037201985.1). Classification (NCBI taxonomy): domain Bacteria; kingdom Pseudomonadati; phylum Pseudomonadota; class Gammaproteobacteria; order Moraxellales; family Moraxellaceae; genus Lwoffella; species Lwoffella lincolnii. The sequence goes on from NZ_CP147511.1 coordinate 1,846,291, forward strand.
CGTCAATACCAGTATGGGATAATGCCCAAAGCGGACAAATGGTGTTTGTCCTGTGTAAGCTTGCACCTCACCTCTGAGTACAGTGCGTTCAAACTGAGGAGCTTGCTTTATGATGCGTCCTTTGTCATCAATGATGGCAGTCACACCCGTGTTGGTGGCTCGCACAAACCAACGTCCCGTTTCCAGCGATCGCATTTGTACCATTTGCAAATGCTGTAATGGCCCAGCCGACGTACCAAACCACGCATCATTAGAAATTGTCAATAAAAAATCACTGCCAATGGCGTTTTTGCGGGTGGTGTCAGGGTAGGCAACTTCATAACAAATTGCCACGCCCATGTTGCGTCCACGCACACCAAGTGGGGCTTGCTTAGCAGAACCACGGCTATAGCTCATCAAATTTTGCATGCCTGCCAAATTGGGGAACAAGTTGAGCATGCCTTGAAAGGGAATGTATTCACCAAATGGCACAAGGCGTTGTTTTTTGTATAATTGCCCAGCCTCTGTGTCAGTACCAATGCCTGCTTGAGACCCCAATACGATGACGCTGTTATAAAACGGTGGGTATGGATGAATGGCAGGGTCATAGGCAGCATCATCTTTATAAGGAATGCCTGTTATCCAAGTGGTGTTATTCTCTTTGGCAATTTTTGCCATTTCACTGATAAAGCCCCATGCTTCGGTTTGAAACATGGGAATGGAAGACTCTGGCCAGACCACCACATCTTGCTTCCATTCATCACGAGTAAGCTTGGCATAAATCTCAAGCGTCTTAAGTTGGTATTCTCTAAGCCATTTTAAATCTTGCGGAATATTGCCCTGAATCAGGGATACCGTTAGCGGTGCTGTGTCTTTTGGCTTGGTCCATTGTGGGTTAATAAGCCATAATGCCAGCGGTGCTGTCATGATGACACTGGTGATAAGCAAATATCCTGCTCGTCGGTAGGCGACTTCCACAAGGCTTGCCGCCAACAGCACCGCAACGAACGACACCGCCAACACCCCAAACACAGGAGCAATGGACGACAGCCAATACTGTTCAGTGAACGCATAACCAACAAACAACCATGGAAAACCTGTGAACAGCCATGTTTTTAGCCATTCTTGAATGACCCAAAGGGCAGCAAAAGCAAATGGCTGTCTGCCCATAAAACGATGAAACAGCCAAGCCAAAATGCCATGAAACAGCCCCATGCCCAACCCCATGGCAAAAATTGCCAGCAATGCCCATACCACAGGAACATCACCATAGGTATGAATGGACGTATAAAGCCAGAACGCCCCCACACACCAATAGCTTGTACCATAAACCTGACTGATGACAAACGCTTGTTTTGAGTTGGTACTTGAGCGAATTTGGGCATACAAAATGGCAGGAGAGATGATGGCGATTATCCAAATCCCATAAGGGGCTAGCGACAAGCTAAACATCGCCCCTGATAATAAAGCGACCAGTAAACTTAGCACAAAGGGCAACCGCTGAGCTTGTTGATGACTGTTTTGTTGATTTAGGCGTTGTTGTAACGATTGGGTGGATAAACGCATGGTTGGCTCGGACGATGACATAAAATTCGTCTATGATAACAATTTGTCAGCAACTTTACATGAAAAACTCACCCCATTGATTGGTTGGGTTTTTTGACACACTCCCACCACCAAATCCAGCGGTAGGCGTGAGAATCTTTGCGACCCATAACAACCTCAACTTAGATTGAGTTGTTACCTTTCGCCAGTATACTTACGCTGATAAGTATTATACTGGGGGAACTCTTTATACAACACTAAGTCCTAGTGCATCAGCTAACGCTTGATGGCGTATATTGCTTGCTGCATTGGCATCACGGTCATGTTTTGCTTGACAGCTAGGACATGCCCAATTTCTGACTGACAACGGCAGACTGTCTAATTTGTAATGACAATGCGAACAAATTTTACTACTGGCAAAGAACCGATTTACCTTTAGGATATTCTTACCATACCAATTCGCCTTGTAAGTAAGTAGGGTAACAAACTGCCCCCAACCGACATCATGAATCGCTTTGGCAAGTTTATGGTTCTTTACCATGTTTTTTACACCTAAATCTTCAAGTGCATAACTGGTAGCTTGGTTTTCGCAAATCAGTTTATGCATGGTATTTGCTTGTGGCTGTCTTAGAGATGGTAACTGTTTTGATATTGCCAACAAATTCACGGCTAAATACGGTTTTGATGCCTTTGATTTTGGGTAGGTTGATGATGCCTTGTTCAAAGTTTGCTGTGCAGTGCTGAGGGCATTGATAACTTCGCTGTGGGATTTTTTTAGATTTAAAGCGTGGAAACTTGGCACGACTTTTGAAGAAATTGGTAAAAGCGGTATGTACATTGAGCAGGGCATTAAGTAACGATTGGCTATTAACTTCGTTTAGCCATGCAAACTTGCCTGTTTTCTTTTTCTTAACCAACTGGCTTTGGATTTTACTGCGTGATAACGACTTGCCAAACATGGCATAGTAGCGTTGTTGCAATGCCAACGCCCAGTTGAATACAAACCGACTACAGCCAAAATGCTTTTTGATTAGCAAGGCTTGTTCACTGTTTGGATAAATTCGGTATTTGTGGGCTTTGAGCATGGCTTGTTAGCTGATTGAAATATGGGTATGATTTAGGATTTTTATTTAGTGTCAATTTAGACAATATATCGAAAAACAAGAACGCCCTGCTTAGGTCGCCTGTGCTTACATCTCCACCTAAATCAAAGATTATGGGTGGAGAATTATGCAGGATGAGTTAAAACTGATTTTATCCGCCAACAAATCATTAACGGTTAATGGCAGGTCGGCATGGGCTGATGGGAGCAGTATTAGAACCAATAAAGTAAACAAATATATTTTGGATACATAAAATGCCATTCGTTATTCATTTTTAACCACCAATGGAAATAATAGTAAATCTATTTGATAGGAAAATAGTTTATAGATGACAATCATTAAAAAAGCAAATGTCATCAAAAAATAGCTATTTATATATATGCCAACAGACATAACAATCATCAGGACAATCATTAGATATGCAGAAAAAAATACTGGCGTTTGTATGGTTTCTTTGCAACAAGGGCATTTGCTAGAATATTCTAGGAAATCAATACATTTTTTATGGCAATTGGGGCATTTTTTCATAATGTATTTAACCATAATGCTTTGTTTTTGCTTTGTTTTTTTGCAAAGCTCAAACCATCCCACGTGGAAAGTGGCTTGAACTTTTCTCATAAATAAAATTGGCAAGAAATTATTATTTGCCTTTCGTGTTATTTGCCTTCCGCACTTTGAGATTTTCCAAAAGAGTAAGTTCCGTAAGCAATGCCTGCACTACCAATGTAGTGTTTGACTAATTGGTTGGTGGCAAATCTACCAGCAATAGCCAAGCCAACACCTATGGGGAAAAACGCACCCTGTGTCTCTTGCATCTGCCCATCAGTCATGGCAACCGCTTGTAAATTTTCTACATCATCAAAAGCAAAAGACAAATCCGCTTGTTTGGTAGATAATTTGGTTATCATTGTTGATGATAATGATAATAACCGTGCCTGTCAATTATCTTTTGTCTTGATTTTACTACCTAATATTTGGATAAATATCTCTTACTCCACCAACAAATCACCAACGGTTAATGGCAGGTCGGCATGGGCTTGAAGTGATAGCGTCGTCAAAATTGGAAGTAGATGCTTAAATCTCATAATATTGCGACAACTATTTTTAATACTTTTTAAGAATTTTCATCTGTTTGCTTAAATCGATTAACAATAAGATACATAACGAAAGATACTAATGTAATATACATTATAAAGAATATGATGTATTTTCATACCAAGCTATCAGGTACATTTTCTATAAAATTTATATAAGAAAAATAACTCATAATCATTAGAAAAAGTGAAATTATATGCACTATTTTGTTTATGCACTCTTTTGTTTCATTATTTTTGGCAAAAATTTTAGCCAACCAACAATTAGGCTAATTATACATAAAATATAAGCAAGAAGTACATCAGGAATAAAGCATCTACTTAAAAAATAAAAACAAGGCGATTATTTATAAAAATAAATCACCTTACTTCTTCATAGGTTAAAACAATGTTTTATTTACACCCTGCACAACCTAACGTTGCAGAACCAGTAGTAGTAGCTACCACACCTTTCATAAAATAACCAATACTTTATTTTACTGTATTTTTTAAAAACCTTATCATATTATGCAGTACAATCATCTCTCTATAATACAATAAGGAGCATTTAATTTATATTTGACTTTTGGGTTTTTAATAATATCTCTAAAAATCATTTCTTCATCTTCTTTGTGCCTTAGATTAACAAAAGCAAAGTTAAATCCAATATGATTTTTTATCAGTAATTGAAATATGCCAACAGCAATATCTGACAGAAAAAAACTGACGCAATTATTCTTATTTTCTCCTTTCTTATCTTCTCCTTCTACTAAAATACCACTAAAACCATAAGAAAACACATAAATATTATCATAACAATAATAATCAACATGAAATCTTTTTCTTGTATCAAAATTGGCAGTAAAATAGTCTTTTACATATTTCACCATGTCATTTTTAGATTGTATCATAAAACAAAATGACATAATAAATACCTTTTGGGATTTTTGTCATTAAAAGCAAAAGACAAATCCGCTTATTGGGTAGATAATTCTGTTTTTGGTGTGTGATGATTAACATCAGTCTCTGCAAAGGCAGGGGTTATGGCGACAGTAGCACTAAGTGCTAGGATTGAGAGTTTTTTCATAGGATTTTTTTCTTTTATTGACCATTAGCAAATTGATTAAAAAATTGCCACTAAATTTTATTTACCACTAAAAATGTAATGTCTGTATTTATTATCAGACCAGCTTTTAAATCTCTTATGTTTATTTTTTTTATAAAATCAGATGACCCATAATCTTCTTTGTAAATAGAAAATTTAAAACCACCAACTTTATCAAAAACATCATGCAAAAATAATTCCCCATTTTTATTTAAACACCTTTGATATTTAGCAGTGGTTTTTCCAACCTGTATGTCTATATAAATTTTTTTTAGCTGTTTTTTTGGTAAATTATCATCAAGTGTTTTGCCATCAATGACAGTATGACAATCACTCAATTCCCAAGCCCAGCCCAATAATATTATTTTTTTGGGTGTCTTTTGATAAATAATGACCCGACAAGTAAAAAGAATGTTTTTCTATACCATTAAAAGGCTTTATTTCAAAAAACATGATACACCCCAAATATTTTTAAAGAAATTATATCTATTTAGGATTTACCTATGGTAGCGACTACCATAAAAAAATATGACCTTTGTTTTCTGTTCCATTTATTTTTCTTATTATTATCTGACAATCTGACTTTTTGTATTCATATTAAGATTTGAAAGTCATGCTAAAACATAAGAGAAGTAATGCTAAAATTATGCAATAATCACCACACTTTTTTTATTATTATCCTGATTAAAATCGCACAAATTTGTATGATGATGACATCAGTATAAAATTTAATGACACATGCCCATTGAATATTATCTCAACTTTTTTGATAAGAAATTCACCAAATTATAAAAAATCACGCTAAGCAACAATAAATATCCAAAATAATAAGCCAAATACATAAAAGCCAAATTATCACTAAGGTGATTTGTTTGATTGACAACTCTTAGAGAACACCAAATCAATAATACAGTTGATGTTAAGAAAAAACATCTTTCAATCCATGGTTTGGTTGCAATAATAGAGATATTTTTTATCCACCCAATAAATAATGCTAGGGTTGCTATAATATATGCTAATAACATAGTAAACTCACAAATTACCAGTAGATTTGATAATGCTCTTTTAATCTGGTGGGAAAAATTAGCTAATATTGATATTTTACTGGTCGCACTTGCGTAACCACTAATACCACCAGCTGTACCCATAGCAACAGTGCGCATGCCATTTAACATGGTAGACGCACCTCTAATAGAACTTATTGTGCCAATAAAAGTACCAGTACCACACCTACCTAGTGCAAAAACACCAAGGGCATAAATAGGAGCAACCGCCCCCTATGCCATGGGGCAGATTGAAAGTGAATGGTCATTGTGTTGTTGATTGTATAGTCCTAAAGCAGTATGGTAAATCATGATTTTTCAATCAATAATGGCTTTAAATCCTAAAATTGGAAAAAGACATGACCGTTTTAACCTTTAATCCACAACAACCAACCAACACCCCAAACACAAAAGACCCATCAAGTGGTTGTGGTGGTGGCACATGTGGTTGTGGTGGCAAGCATCAACATCACGACCATCATCAACATGATGGCAGTATTTATGATGATGACATTCGCATCATGCCAACATCTGATGATTTAAAACGCCCGCACAGCGATAAAGAGTTGATTGATGAAGCATTGGCAGAGATGAAGCGTCCCAAAAATCTTATCGCCTCTAGCCGTCAACAAATTCCCCATATCACCGTCAATGGCATCACGATTGACCCCACTGCCATTGCCCAAGAAGTACAATATCACCCTGCCAATAGCCAAGAAGAAGCTTTATATCAATCCGCTCAAGCCTTGGTCATCAGGGAGCTTTTGCATCAAGCCGTGCTGGCAGATGATAAATTAGGACAGCAAGCATGGCAAAAAGATGAAGAACTTGCCATTAGTGCGTTGATTGATAAACATGTTCAGCCCACCATTCCCAATGAAGATGCTTGCCGACAATTATATGACAGCAATCCTGAGCGTTATGTGACGCCTCCTTTTATCACCGCTCGCCATATCTTATTGGCTGCCCCTTATGATGCTGGTGAAGAGCGAATTGAGCTTAAAAAACAAGCCTTAGACATCATCAAACAATTACAGCACAGTGATAATCGTGATGCTGATTTTATTGAGCTGGCTCGCAGGCATTCATTTTGCCCATCAAAAGAGGAAGGGGGTAATTTAGGAGAGATAATTAAAGGGCAAACCGTTGCTGAATTTGAACAAGTGGTTTTTGCCTTACCCATTGGGGTGTCTGTCAATCCCATTGAAACTCGCTATGGCATACACATCGTTGAGATACTGACCAAAAAAGAGGGCATCGCTTTAAGCTATGAACAAGCCAAGCCCATGATAGCCAACCAGCTGATGCAACAGTCCTTTCATCATGCTTTAATTGATTATTTATTTGCGTTAAGCAAGCAAGCAGACATTGATGGCATTGAGCTACAGATGTCTGAAGAAAATGTTTATCGAGGCTGATATGATTACGGTTAAAGAACTCAAAACCGCCATTTCTAAGCGTTGCCAAGACTATCTGGCTGATTATCCATTGGCAACTCGTCCCACGTTTCATGTGCCATTATTGGCTGGGCAAAATTTTGTGTTGGCTCACGATGTTGTGGCAGATTTTGCAGTGCCACGCCAAAATTTATCTGCCATGGACGGTTTTGCCTTAGGCAAAAATAGTCAATTAGAACAAGGCAGTCGGTTGACGATAATTGGGGAGTCGTGTGCAGGCAGTGCATTTGAAGGAGAGGTTTTACCCAATCAAGCAGTACGCATATTTACTGGTGCTATTGTGCCAAGCGATTGTGATACCGTGGTCATGCAAGAAAATACCGATTTTAATCAACACACAGACAAATCAAAAGCCCACTCAATCACACTGAGCAAACCTGCCAATCACGGCTCAAATATCCGTAAACAAGGCGAAGAGGTACAAAAGGGCGAAACGGTACTCACCGCAGGCAAACGCCTAAATACCGCCGATATCAGCTTACTTGCTAATTTGGGTGTGGCATCGGTTACGGTTGTAAAGCCACTGGTGGTAGGCATCTTGGCAACGGGCGATGAATTGGTAACTTTGGGTGAGCCTTTGACCACCTTGGCACAGATTTATAATGCCAATACACCCACCCTAACAACATTATTAAAAAACCTGCCCATCAGCATCAAAGATTATGGCATTATTGCTGATGATTTAGCCATGACAAAACAAGTGGTACAACAGGCCATCAGTGATTGCGATGTGTTAATCTCCACCGCTGGCGTGTCTGTTGGGGATTATGATTTTTTAACCCAAGTGGTTGATGAACTGGGTAAAGTCAATCATTATAAAGTTGCCATGAAACCCGGCAAGCCCTTTGTCTTTGGTGAGTTTGTGCATCAAACAGATGAGCATCAACAAAAACAGGTGTTGTATTTTGGACTGCCCGGTAACCCATTATCTACGGTGGTTGGTTGTTTACAATTTGTGCGTCCTGCCATTTGGCAACTGACAGGTGCAAATGCTGATGATTTACCAAAACCATTACGTTTACAAGCCATTTGTCAAACAGACATTGACAAAAAAAGTGGGCGACAAGAATTCCAGCGTGCTTTTTTTGAGCAAACGCCATCTGGTGAATTTGTGGTTACACCATTTAATCATCAAGATTCTCACCGTGTTAAACAGCTTAGCCATGCCAACTGTTTATTGGTATTGACAGTGGAGCATGGTGATGTGGCACAAGGGGAAATGGTGGAAATTCAGCCATTTGAATGGTGTTTTGGGTAAGGTAAATGTTTTGTTTGGTTGGTTTTTAGTGCCATAACTTTAAAGCTCAAATAATTCTGCTGGGTCAATCTTAAATTGGAGCATATTGGCAGTTTGTGAACCCAAATCAATCAATTTTTGCTTGTTGTTCATCTTGCTCACCAATAGATTTTAATAATTGTTTGCCAATCTGTTCTATGACTGTAACAGTCATGGCGTTGCCTGCCTGCGATAGTATTTTACCATCAGGTAATTTGTGTGCTATGACTTTTTTGGCAAGCTGCTTTGAAAATCCTTGCAATAATAAACTTTCATAACCACTTAATTTACGAAGCGTGCCATTTTTGGTATTTGACTTCCTCCCCTCCCTATCGTTCGGGGATTCCTGCTCCCAGACGGTCAAGCCCGACCGCAAGCCTAAGATAGTGGCAACCGCCCGTACGACACACCGTACATCTTAGGTTCTTATTTTAAGCTAATCCTACCGTTAGGATTGTCATAGATACGAATTAGCTTAAGTGTGTGTTTGGAAACGTCTTACCAGTTAAGTTACTGCGTACTCGCAATTTAGTCTTAACTTAACTGTGGAATGTAAGACATTGAATATAGTGAGATGAGTATAACAAAACTTATCGCATTTAACAATTGCCTTATATCCACCGCCTGAAGGCGGTGGATATAAGGCAACGGAGGATAAAAAAGTACGATGTCTTGATACAATCTTAATACAAATTGTTATATACTTAAAAACTGTTATACGCTTAAAAATTGTTATATGCTTAGAATGAGTGTTTATCAGTTTCACATCATCAGCGTTTTGGCTTAGCTTATCTATTTTCAACGCTCATTTATTTTCAACAAAGAAAGTTTAAAGAAGGGAGTCTTTTATGAAATTTTTCACTCAATCCGCCATTGCCCTTGCCACTTTTGCGCTGACCACTGTTGTCATGGCGAATGACCCACTTGCCGATACCATGTGGCAAACATTTGATAACGGCAAACCCAAAGCCACCGTTCAAATCACCCAATCTGGTGATACTTTCTCTGGTAAAATTATTGACACCAACCGTGAAGAGGGTAAAAAATTCGTTGGCACAACCGTCTTTACAGGCTTAAAAGCTGATGGTAATGGCAAATACAGTGGCGGTAAAATCACTGATCCAGAAAATGGCAAAACCTACAAAATGTCTGCCACTCTCAAAGCAAATACCTTGGCAGTGCGTGGTCATTTAGGTCCATTCCATCGCACACAAAACTGGAAAAAGAAGTGAAGTTTTAGGACATATTTCTAATAATCGCATCTTTAATAACCGCACCCCTAATAACATTGCATCAATAATATTGCGTCAGTTTTAACATTGCGTCAGTTTTTAATCCAATGTTTAACCCAACGCCATATGATGCCCTTTTTTTATCTGATGCTAAGGAGAGCAACATGCTTATCGGCATTCCAAAAGAAATCAAAAATAACGAAAACCGTGTCGGTCTTACCCCAAGTGGCGTTCATGCGTTGGTCGCCTTTGGTCATACCGTAAGGGTTGAGACCAATGCAGGCAGTGGCTCACAGTTTGCTGATGCTGACTATGAAGCGGTCGGAGCAACCATCGTACCCAATGCTTCCATGGCATGGGATGTGGACATGGTCATTAAGGTCAAAGAACCGTTGCAAACTGAGTATCCATTTTTTAAAGAAGGTTTGACGCTATTTACCTACCTGCATTTGGCAGCAGAAGCCCAGTTAACCAAAGCTTTGGTAGATAATAAAGTTACAGGAATCGCTTATGAAACGGTACAGTTGGCAGATGGTTCATTGCCACTTTTGACCCCCATGAGTGAAGTGGCAGGGCGAATGAGCACACAAATCGGTGCTCAATTTTTACAAAAATTTTATGGCGGTAAAGGCATCTTACTTGGCGGTGTGCCAGGGGTACAAAAAGGCAAAGTTACCATCGTGGGCGGTGGGGTTGCTGGCACAGAAGCCGCCAAAATGGCGGTTGGTTTGGGTGCGGACGTAACCATCTTAGATTTAAACCCAAGACGCTTAAAACAGTTGTCTGAGCTGTTTGGCAACAGTGTACATACCTTAATGTCTACCCCATTGAACCTTGCCCAATGTGTCAAGCAGAGCGATTTGGTCATCGGAGCGGTGCTTATCCCAGGGGCATCTGCTCCCAAACTGGTTACCGATGCGATGATACAATCTATGCCAGCTGGTGGTGTGGTGGTGGACATTGCCATCGATCAAGGTGGCTGTTTTGAGACCACCGATCGCATCACCACCCACGATGACCCCACTTATACCAAGCATGGCATCATTCATTATGCCGTTGCCAACATGCCAGGGGCTGTGCCACGTACGTCCACCATGGCATTGTCTAACGCTACGTTGCCTTATGCCCTTGCTTTAGCAAACAAGGGTTATCGACAAGCCTGTCAAGACGACATTGCCTTGATGAAAGGCATCAATACGCTTGGCGGTGAAGTCACTTATCAAGCGGTGGCAGATGCATTAGGATACGAGTATGTGAATGCCAAAGAGTTGCTTTTAAGCCATTAATACCCATCGACACACACCCATCTAAAACAAAAACAAAAGACACCACATAAAATACATCACATAAAAAACCCAATGCCGTGCGCATTGGGTTTTTTGTCATTGTATGAATCTGCCATCAAGTGAAATGACGGCAAATTACGGTGTTGTGGTTGAGTTGTTTGAGCCATCACCACCTGATAAAGTGTCATTGTTATTGTTATTGTTATTGTCATTGTCAGTGGCGTGGTTGGTGTCGGTTGAATTTAAGTCCACTTCACGGTCAATCACCCCACTCACCACTTCTTTAACCGCATTACCAGCCACATGAATGGCATCATTCACTTTGGTGGTGTCTGCAATGGAAGTTGAGCCAGATTCTCCATTGCCAATCACCGCAACAGACTTACCATCTGACATCACACCAAATTCAATGCGACGGTTGCGAAAGCGACCTTGTTCAGTTGAATTATCAGCAATCGGCTCTTCTTGACCTGCACCGATGGTGGTTAGATGCTCAGCATTGATGCCTTTTGATATCAAATATTCTTTGACAGAAATTGCTCGACGTTCTGATAAGTCTTGATTATACGATGCTGGACCTTGTGTGTCAGTATGTCCTGTAATTTTTAGGTGAGCATCTGGTAGTTTTTGCAAAAGTTCAGCGGCTTTATCCAAGATGACTTTATTTTCTTCAGGGATAATGGCTTCATCAACCGCAAAGTTAATGATTTGTAAGTTCAAAGCACGGATTAAGTCATTGATGTTTGGAGCAGCGGTTAAACGGTTTAAGGCAGCTTGTGAAGCGGTGATGCTTTGATTGACCGAATCGCCTATATTGAGGTCAGGCTCAGCTTCTACGATGAACGCTGGCAACAAAGCTTGTAATTGAGCAACCAGTTTATCACGAGCATCGGTATCTGGTGCATTGACACGGATGGTCTCACCTACGATGCTGATGCTGGCATTGGGTACGCCTTTGACCACGCTTAAAATGTCAGTGAGTTTATCCCCAGCAGGCATGTGGGTGGCGAGATTTGAGTCAATATCAACCATCAGTTTGTCAGCTGCTGGTTGCCCAAAGACATTGACAATGGCGGATTTGATGCTGTCAACAACACCTTGATCACCTGCGGTAACCGTGGCGGTATAGACATTTTCGCCTGTTTCATCGACGGACAGACGTAACACAGAAGGTGATTCATTCACCATCTCTTCAATAGGAGCAACCGTTTGGGCAGATTGTTCGGTGGCGGTTGCCACAGGAGTGCTGGTTGTGGGTTCTTGACAACCTTTTAACAACGCCCATGCCAATGCACCCAAGATAATCAAGCCAATGATGGGCAGTAAAGCCTTCATAAAACTGCCAGATGGCTTTTTGGTTTTGACCAATGGGTCGGTTGAGATGGTTTCAGAGATGCGAGAATCAGCAGGCTCTGGTGTGACATGAGCGGGCGGCGTTACGTGGGCAGTTGCTGTGCTGGCAGTACTGCCCAACAACCCTGCTGGTAACATCGCCAATGCCCAATTCGGAATATGATCAACAAACGCCGTATTGTGATTGTCTTGACTGTGTTGTAAGCCACGCAGATAAGTTGGGACAGGCGTTTCTCCTGCCAATGCTTCTACTTCTTGCACCACCAAAGGTGAAGCGGCTGCCATCATCTGCTGTACGCTGTTAATCTCCAACCCATGATTGATTGCCAACTGCTCAGCCACATATTTTGGGTCGTCTGTATTGTTCCAGACTATGGCATCAAGCCCCGCATTTTCTGCCACCAAATTTTCATCTAACAGCTTAGCGTACGTGTTGTCATCTGCTAAGCGTGCCAAAAAAATGGCATAGAATTGCTCAAGCATGGAAGTTTCACTGCTGGCTGTGGCATCAGACAATACAGCAGGGGTGATGGTGTTTGATAAATGGTTGATGATATTCATGCTAACTCCTTAATCATAAAAACAAGAATCATAAAAATAAGACAACAATGAGTTAATGGGTGGTTGAATGGTTGATAGCTGGCTCAGCAACGATGGTTAAGTTCGCCAAATCATCTAACTCTTGAGTAGACATGCCACCATAACCATGGTTATTGTTCATAGGCTGGGAATTGCTAAGGGGATAAATCAAATCGCCACTATCCCCAGTGTTCATTTGGTCATTAGGCACAACATTCATATTTTGCATATTTTGGTTCATTTCTTGGTTCATTTCTTGATTAAATGGCATGTCATTCATCATATCAGGTGTTTGGGTCATTTCTGCATCATCATTCATGCTTGACATGTCTGTGATGTTGAGCGAACGCTGGTTAAGTGTTGGTATGTCTCGATACCAAGCCAAATCACCTTGAGTCTGATTATAAACAGCAAACTCAATACGACGATTGCGAAAACGTCCTTGCTCAGTTTCGTTATCAGCAATTGGATATTGCTCACCCATGCCTTTGACCATCAGCTTACTGGCATCGACACCTTTGGCGACCAAATACGCTTTGATTGCTGTTGCACGCTCTTGTGATAAAGCCACGTTGTGGGCATTATCAGCAGTGGCATCGGTATGCCCCATGATAAGCAAGCTTATGTTAGGCAGACCTTTGATGATGTCGGCAGCTTTATCAAGCAGTGGCTTATTGACTTCAGGAATGATTGCTTTATCCATGTCAAAATTAATCACCTGCAAGCTCAATGCACGAGCCACATCAATGGGATTTGCATTGCTTGACAAACTTGCCAATGCAAGCCTTGATGCTTCTAGACTTTGATTGATTTGGGCTTGTGAATCTAAGGGTTTGGCAGCCAATACTTGAGCGTTATTTGCCAAGGCTTGTACGTCATTAACCAACTGTTGCAATGCGGTAGGATTGGGCGCATTTAACACAATTTGATTGTCCGAAAATTCTGCCGTGGCAAATGGCACATGTTTCATCATTGCTAAAATGCTTGCCACTCGATCCATCGCAGGCAATTTGGTGTCATAGCTTGGCGACACATCAAAGAAACAACGGTTTGATGACAGGGTAAACACATTTTCCACCGCCTTTATCAGCTCAGATTGGATAATGGAATTGGCAACACCACCACGACACGCATACAGCTCACCTGATGCCCCAATGGTTACGGTGAAGTTGGCAGGTAACAAAGTGACTGCCACAGGGGCAATGTTTGGCTGACTGTTGCTATTTGGTTGGGCAAGTGGTTTAGGGTCTTTTTGTAAGTAATGCAAGGCTGTCCAAGCCAATGTGCCAAGCAACACCAAAGCCAAAATGGGCAACAATGCCTTGATAAAACTGCCTTGTGGACGCTTGTAGGTAGGTGGCGACTGTGGGTATGCCTTTTGTTGATATGCCACTTCTGAGACAGGCTCTACTGTGGGCTTGGGCTTACTGGTCATATTTGAGACAGCATTTGAAGCAACGTTTGAAGTGATGTTAGGGGCAACACTCCCCAAAAGATAAGGCGGTAACACCATGTCCGCCCAAACAGGCAAATAAGGACGGATTTGTTGCACGTGTCCTTTTAGATAAGTGGCAACAGGATGGCCCCCTGCCAGCGATTTGATATGTCGATACGCATTTGGCGTAACGGCATCAAGACAATCATCAACCGTCATTTTATCAACATCATGGGCTTGTGCCAGTTCAGTGCTGATGATGTTACGTTCAGTGGCATTCCAAAGTTGAGCATAAACATCACCATCATTTGCCATCATGACTTGCTCAATTCGTGTGGCAGTTTTATCATCTGTCAACAATGTGGTCAACAACGCATAAAACCCATCTAACATATACGACAGCTCAGTGTCTGACAATGTTGTCTCTGGCTGAGCATGTTGTTCATTGAATAAGGTTGGCGTTACCGTCTGTCTTAGATGACCGACAATGTCTGTCATCGCATCTGTTGTCATATTATCCATTTATTAAAGATTATCCAGTTACTAAAGCCAATTAACCAAATTTCACATTAACCAAATTTCACAAAGTCAAAAAACCATCGTTAACAAAAACCATCGTTAACAAACATCATTGACGATTAATGACATAAGATACCCTAATTCTCAATAAATTTCGTTATGATACAGTAAGTAAACCGTCATAATACTGTTACCATGGTTGTAAAAATCAGCAAAAAACCACCAAAAAAAAGCCACCAAATTTGTCAGCATGTTTTTTTAGAATTCTTTTTTAGCTGATTGCCCTTAATTTTTAGGAGATTATGTGCCAAATCATACCACCATCATCATCATCGTTACCGTCATCGTCAGCCTGATGGCTTGGCAAAGTCGTGCTTTATACAATCAGTTGATATTTAACCCCGTTTGGGTAAGCCAAGGGCAATGGCATCGCTTAGTCACTTATGGTTTAATCCATGCAGATGGCACGCATTTGTTATTTAACATGTTTACTTTGTATTTTTTTGGGCGTGCCATTGAGCAGTTTTATAACCAATATGTGTCAGGTTTTGGGTTTGTGGTGTTTTATGGGCTTGCCATCATCGCTTCGATATTACCCAGTCACACCACCAATAAGGGAAAGTTAAATTATTTTAGCCTTGGTGCTTCTGGTGGGGTATCAGCGGTGCTGTTTGCGTATATTTTAATCAAACCTTGGAGCATGTTGTATCTGATGGCGATTATCCCAATCCCTGCCATCATATTTGCCGTCGCTTATGTGGCTTATGGCCTATATGCCAATAAAAAAGGCAATTCACGCATCAATCATTCTGCCCATTTGTGGGGCGGTGCGTTTGGGGTGGTTGCCACCATTGCCATCAATCCCAACATTATGTTGCACTTTTTTGATGAGTTAATGCACCCCAAATTTTAACATCAGGGTTTAACATCGTGTTTTAAAATCGTGTTTTAAAATCGTGTTTTAAAATCGAAGTTTAACATCGTGTTTTACAATCACAAGCTTAACATCAGATTTTAAGCTTGTGATGTGGTTGTTTTATTTTTTGTTATGGTCGGTGTTGATATCGGTATTTATATTTACAGTGTTTGCATTGATTTATCCAGCAGTTGGGTGATAATGATGAATCATGTCGTCAGATGTTTTTTAAATGACAACAAGGCATCAAACCATCAGCAAAAGGAAGATAGGCATGGTTAAAATTCGAGAAGGCTTACCTTTGGTTGACGGACAGACAGCACTTGCTGACAGTGCCAGTTTGACCGCTCAATTTGTCTATGATTCTCGCCAACCTTTATTTCATGTATCTAAAAGTAACACACAGGTTGGGTCAAGCAAAACCGATGCTAATGGTCATCATAAGATGACGTTGTCGTCATTTCAGTGGTCGTTTATTGGCGATGGCAATCATGTTGTTAAGCAATGTACGTATCCCACTTTTTTAACCATGCTGTCTTCTTTGAATTTGCCATATGGGGCATCAGCCACAGGTGTTCACGGGCAAAATGCTCACGGGCAGGGCATTCACGAGCAGGGTGGTGATGGCCATTTGCCAACCACTCATTTAAATACCGCTTCTATTGATATCCAAGCATGGTTGGATAAGGTGGCTCAACGCATTCATCAAGATAATCTGACTCAGTTACATGCCGCTTTGGAGCTGGTCAAAAAGGTGAATGCCGTCAGCCACAACCAACGTTCTGGTGTGTATGCCACAGGCATTGGCATGGCGGATATTTTAAGCTATTTATATCATGATGAGCGGGCGTTGGTCGCTGCCATGCTGTTTCGCAGTGTGCGTAAAGAGTTGCTTAGCCTGCAAGAAGTACAAGCGCATTTTGGTAAAGAAGTTTGCCAACTGGTACAAGACACCTTGGCGATGGGACAACTGACCGAAGCCATCGAAAATAACAAACGCCTAGAAGACCATTTTATCAACAACCACCGTGAACAGCTCACCAACATCTATAGCATGCTCATCGCTGTGACCAATGATGTGCGAGTGGTGTTGATAAAGCTTGCTGAGCGTACCTTTGCCATGCGAGAGTTATCATTTGCCAGTGAAGCCAGACAACAGCGTGTTTCTCGTGAAGTGATGAACATTTATGCCCCACTTGCCCACCGTTTGGGCATTGCTCAAATCAAATGGGAACTTGAAGATTTGGCATTTCGCCACCTTGCACCAGAACGCTACAAACAAATCGCCAAACTGCTGGCAGAAAAACGCAGTGAGCGTGAAGATTATATCGAACAAGTGCGTAGACAACTGTTACAAGCCCTTGAGCAATCAGGCATTCAAGCCGATGTCAGTGGTCGAGTGAAGCACATTTATTCGATTTATCGCAAGATGAAACTCAAACAGCTGTCCTTTGACCAACTATATGACATTCGTGCCTTACGAGTGCTTGTCAATAGCAACAGTGAGTGTTATCACGTTTTGGGATTGGTGCATGGACTATGGCGACACATTCCTGAGCAATTTGATGACTACATTACCAACCCAAAATCCAACGGCTATCGCTCACTGCATACCGCAGTGATTGCCAAGCATAAATCACTGGAAGTACAAATCCGCACCCACACCATGCACTATGAAGCTGAGCTTGGTATGTGTACCCATGTGACCTATAAAGAAGGGGGCAAAAATGATGCTTATCTCAATCAACGCATCAACTCATTACGACAACTGTTGACTACCAACAAAGACCACCCACAAGCCAATATCAACATCAACTCAGTCACTGACAATGCGTCAGCACCATTCACCCTTGACAATCAACAGGACAACCACCAACCTGACAACCGCCAAATTGACAATCATAACGCAGAAGAGCAACTGGCTGATTTTGAAGAATTCGAACGCATTTATGTGTTTAGCCGTGATGGTGACATCACCGAGTTACCCAAAGGAGCAACCGTTCTGGATTTTGCCTATTATGTGCATACACAAGTGGGCAATCATGCTCAAGCTGCTCGTGTCAATCAACGATATGTGCCACTGACTTATGAACTAAAAACAGGTGAACAGGTAGAAATTATTACCAAATCCAACCGTGAGCCTAACCGAGATTGGCTAGTACCCTCACTTGGCTATATTCATACCAACCGAGCCAGAAGCAAACTTAGACAATGGTTTAACAAACTTGACCGCAGTAAAAACATCGACATCGGCTGGCAGATACTTACCAAAGAGTTGGAGCGATTGTCCGTGCATGCCAACAGTGTGAATCTTGCTGGCCATATCGAACATTTTCGAGTAAAAAGTTCAGAAGATATTTTGGTGGGTTTAGTAACAGGCGACATCAGCTTACATCAACTCACCAACCAAATTTTAAAACAGCTGGACTTAACGCCAGAGCAAGACCATCGGAATTTTAAACCCAGCATTCACCCAAAAGCGACTGGCAAGCTGGATGCTTATCAAATCTGCGTTGATGGATTAGACAACATCGATATTCATCTGGCAGGTTGCTGTCAAGCAGTCAGAGGTGAGCCCATCGCAGGATTCATTACCCAATCTCATGGTGTCAGTATCCATCACCGAGGCTGTCCTGAATACGCTCGCTTGATTGAACGTGAGCCTGAACGTCAAATAGATGCCACTTGGTACTCAGAACAAGGCAATTTGCAACCTGTAGAAATCTTTATCGAAGCTTACGACCGCCGTGGTCTGCTCAAAGACCTAACACAAGTCATTGATAAAGAAAACATCAACATTCGTAAAGTAGACAGCGTCAGCACCGATGAAGACATCGCTGAAATGCGTATTCATTTGGAAGTAACAGGATTGGCACAATTATCCAAACTACTTGCCAAGCTTGAGCAACAGCATGGCATTTTGCAAGCTTACCGTGCGGTTAAATAACAGCATGTTGTTAAACACATGTTGTTGTTAAATAACAGATAGCTTTTCACATTAACATTAACATCAAGCAATCCCCATCAATATGCCTGAATTACCTGAAGTTGAAACCACCAAAACCAGCTTAACCCCACTTATTGGCAGTAACGTTATCCGTCTGCAAGCATATCAACCAAAGCTTAGGTGGCAAATGCCAGCAGATTTATCACAGCTGACACAGCACCGTCTGACTGCCATTCATCGCCGTGCCAAATATTTATTATTAGACTTTAACGGACAACACCCACGTTCGCTGATTGTCCATTTAGGCATGTCAGGCAGTCTACAACAGCACCCACAAGGGTTTGATAAACGTAAACATGACCATCTTATCATCGACTTCATCAATACCAAAGGACAAATCACCCAACTACATTACCATGACCCAAGGCGTTTTGGGGCAGTGTTATGGGCAAAAGATTATCAACATAAATTGCTTGACCATTTGGGTGTTGAGCCATTAAGTGATGACTTTACCGCTCAATATCTACACACGCACATTCATCGTCTTAACCACACTGATGATGGCACTCAAACAACCCAGCCAACACTCAAAACGCCCATAAAACGAGCGATTAAATCCGTCATTATGGAACAAACGCTGGTTGTTGGAGTGGGCAACATTTATGCAACCGAAAGCCTGTTTTTGGCAGGCATTCACCCTGCCACACCTGCTTATCTGCTGTCTTTAGCACAGCTTGAAACATTAGTAAGTCATATAAAAACCATCTTAGCCCAAGCCATCGCCAAAGGTGGCTCTAGTTTGCGTGATTTTACCGTTGCCAATGGAGTAACAGGTTATTTTCAGCAGACACTGTTGGCTTATGGGCGTGAAAATCAACCCTGCCCCACTTGTGCCAAACCATTATCTAAGCAAAAAATCAACGGACGTGCCAGTGTGTACTGCTCAAACTGTCAGCCCCTTTATGGATAAATCACGGATAAATAACAAGTAAATAATGGGTAAATAACAGCGTGGCAATGTCTTTAAATCATTGCCTATGACTCACTGCTGTCAATTTATTAAAAGATTGTTACTTTTCTGCTTGCCATGACTGGCATAACTTGGTTTAATAAAGGCAATCATTTGTAAGTTCCTATCATTGTCAATCTTATCATTGCAATTAGGAACACACCCTAAATACATTGTCAACCCATCACAAACACATCATAGGTATTTTATTTAAGGATAACACCATGTCAAAACGTACCTTTACTCGCATTACAACTCACATCGCACTTTCCACAAGCTTAGTCACTGGCATGTTACTTAGCTCAGCATCTCAAGCTGCCATTGAAATCAATGAAAACGACTTTGGTCCTACCTATGAGTCCATGGTGGTGGATACTGTGGTAGGTAAGCCTTTGCAGTTGGTCACAGCAGTGGCAGGCACAGTCGCTTATGTGGCGAGTCTTCCCTTTTCTTTTGCTGGTAACAATCATCAACAAGCTCAGCAAAAACTGGTCAGCGAACCTTGGGAAGCAGCATTACAACGTTGCTTAGGTTGTACCGTTGCTGAAGACAAATACTACAAATCACAAGACAGCAATAACAACACTGTACGTCTTGTTGTTGACAAACCATCTGAAGTCATCATCAATACCAACGATACCGTGGTGGTGGTTGACTAAGGCATTAAAATCAACCACAAAAACCAACCGCATCAAAAAAGCCAACGTCATTTAACGCTGGCTTTTTTATTGATAAAACAATCCAATTAACTGTCTTTTTTACGACCATGGCGTTTACGCTCATTTTCGCTCAGATAACGCTTACGGATACGCACCGATTCAGGTGTTACCTCAACCAACTCATCGTCTTCAATAAACTCTAACGCCTGCTCAAGGCTAAACTTAATCGCAGGGGTTAAGATGATGTTTTCATCACTGCCAGACGCACGCACGTTGGTTAATTGCTTGGCTTTGGTTGGGTTAACCACCATGTCATCACCACGAGAGTTGATGCCAATAATCATTCCCTCATACACTTCCAAACCTGGCTCAGCAAACAGCTTGCCACGTTCTTGTAAGTTAAATAAAGCATAACCCAAGCAAGTACCTGATGTCATTGATACCAGCACCCCATTAATACGACCACCCACATCACCCACTTTTTGAGTGCCATAATGTGAAAAGCTAGATGTCAAAATTCCCGTACCTGATGTCATGGTCATAAATTCAGAACGAAAACCAATCAACCCACGAGCAGGCATCACCGCCTCGATACGCATTCGACCTTTGCCATCTAGCTCCATGTTAGTCATCTCGCCTTTACGCAAACCGATTTGCTCCATCACTGAACCTTGATGCGCCTCTTCAATATCAAAAATGACATTTTCAAAAGGTTCTTGTTTTTCACCATCCACCTCTTTGATAATCACTTCAGGACGTGATACCCCAAGCTCATAGCCTTCACGACGCATGTTCTCAATCAATACGGATAAGTGCAACTCACCTCGTCCAGAAACCTTAAATTTCTCGGCGGTGTCAGTGTCTTCTACTCGCAAAGCCACATTATGAATTAGCTCACGCTCAAGACGCTCACGAATGTTGCGTGAAGTGACGAACTTACCTTCACGTCCTGCAAATGGTGAGTCATTGACCTGAAAAGTCATAGAAACGGTTGGTTCATCAACGGTTAATGGGGGCAGAGCTTCAACCTCACTTAAATCACATATGGTGTCTGAAATATTGAGCAAATCTAACCCTGTCACACAAACAATATCACCTGCTTGGGCATTATCCACATCCACACGCTCAAGACCATGATAACCCATGATTTTTAAGATACGACCATTGCGTTTTTTGCCATCTTTATCAATCACCACAACAGGCGTGTTGGTCTTAATAGAGCCTCGTTGAATACGCCCAATGCCAATCACCCCCACAAAGCTATTATAATCAAGGCTTGAAATTTGCATCTGAAACGCCCCTTTTGGGTCAACTTGGGGTGGTTGTACGATGTCCACAATGGTCTCAAACAATGGGGTCATGTCATCAGCAAGCTCATCAGCCTGTCTGCCAGCCACACCATTTAATGCAGACGCATAAACAATTGGAAAGTCCAATTGTTCATCGGTTGCCCCCAAATTATCAAACAAATCAAACACTTGATCCATCACCCAATCAGGACGAGAACCCGGTCGGTCAACTTTATTAATCACCACAATGGGTTTAAGTCCTTGCTCAAATGCCTTTTGGGTAACAAAGCGAGTCTGTGGCATCGGGCCATCTACTGCGTCTACCAACAACAACACACAATCAACCATTGACATGACCCGCTCAACTTCACCACCAAAGTCAGCGTGTCCTGGGGTATCAACGATGTTAATGCGATATTCTATGCCATCTTTTGGGTTGTGCCACTTAATGGCAGTATTCTTAGCCAAAATGGTGATACCACGCTCTTGTTCAAGGGCGTTTGAATCCATGACTCGCTCAATCTCACCAGTTCTTTCTCCCAGTGTGCCTGATTGTTGTAATAATTTATCTACCAGTGTGGTCTTACCATGGTCTACGTGAGCAATGATTGCGATGTTACGCAGATTTTGAATGTCATTTGCCATAAATACTCTTAAAAAATACGCTTAATAAAATATGCTTAAAACAAGGGTGTATAAAAAACAGCGGCTAGTATAGCATCTTAATGAGATAAAATGATGACAATATGTCATGCACAATAAAAAAACGCCCTCAAATGAGGGCGTCTTTCATTCATACCAGCACATGCAATTTATTAGCACATGTGGTTTGGCGAATGACCGAACCAAGACCAAACCATTACTGAATCATATCTTTGGTTTGTTGTACGGTCACTGTCTTATCGCCACTGATGACAGCATAAACACGACGGTTCATGGCGCGACCTTCTTCAGTGTCGTTAGGAGCGATTGGGCGATCATAGCCATAACCAACTGTACTCATGCGGTTAGGTGCAACGCCGAATTCATTGACAAGCATTGACTTAACAGCGACAGCACGAGCTTCTGACAGACGTTGGTTGTAAGCAGCAGAAGGACCTGTCTTAGAAGCATGACCTTCAATGCGTGCGGTTGCGTTTGGATATTCACCCATTTTTTCTGCCACTTTGGCAACTTCTGGGCGGAATTGTGGCTTGATGACCGACTTATCATTATCAAAGAACACACGAAGCTCCATGTTCAATTCGTCAGCAACTGGCACTTCAATCGGACAACCACGGGCATCAACAACCAAGTTACGTGGTGTGCCAGGGCAAGCATCAAGTCTGTCAACCACACCATCACCGTCAGAGTCGATGTCCACTGGCTCTTCCACAACAACCACTGGTGCAACAGGCACTACTGGTACTACTGGATCGACAGGAGTGACTGGAACAGGTTCGGCAACAGGAGCATCAGGAACAGCAGCACCTAAATGACCACCCAAAACCACTTCAACACCTGCCAATGCCATGCCTTCCCACCAGTTATTATCAAAGTTGTGGATGGCACGAGCTTCACCACGTAGGCTTAAAGCATCATTAACACGATACATTGCACCAAGACCTAGGTTACCGATGGTGTCTTTAGATTCGGCAACTTCAGTACCAGCAGTAATATTTCCATTTTTGCCAGTTTGTGTGGCTTGATTTGTACCTGTGTTATAAGCTTTTTGATTTTCTACAGAAATTTTAGATTGACCAGCACCCACCAACACGTATGGCTTAAATGGGCTGTCAGTCACGCCAGTAAACTGTTCTGTACCAATTAAAAGGTTACCAGATAAAGTTTGTTGTTCAACATCAAAACGATTTTCAGGAGTTTTTGCTGATTCTTTAGAAGCTCGACCTTCAGTATTGCTAACACCGTATTCTACTTGGAATTGGGTAGATGGAGTCAGCTCAACACCTAGTGCCACTCCAGTGTATAATCCACTTTGTTGAGCAATGCCACCATTTGGGGTTGAATCCGATTGTTGTGGTTTTAAATCTTTACCTGTGTTAAATATTTTGCGTTGCTCTTTATGAGCTTGATTGGCATAGTGGTAACCAACCTGTGGAGTAACAGTCACACCAGCTTGAGCTGCTAAAGGAACGGCAGATGCCGCCAAAACAGCCATTGCGATTTTATTGAATTTCATGGAATTCCTCCAAATTAGATTAAATCAGATCATCATTCATCATGACTAAGTGTTACCAAATCTTAGGTTACTAAGTTTTAGCAAGTTTTAGTGACTGATGGCAAACAATCTCTTGAGAGATGACACAACGGCTAAAGTTTAGCCTTAATAAGCACAGAATACAACACTTTGTGAAGTAAGGGTACAGATAATTACATTATTATAATATACTGAATTATAATATGCTGACAAGCACAAACAGTGTACTTGATAAGACAAACAGCCTTGCATTTATCTGAAATTTTAAATCCATTGTAGCAAAATTGGCTTATTTTTGAGCATCGGCATACAAATAGTAACGAATTTTTTATATAAATACCACTGTTTCGTTTACATATTGGGTGATATCTTGCTATTATTGTATTAGCTTGACTTCAATAATGTGAGATTTCGATAAATAACAAGAACATCACGTTCTCATGTCTTCCATGCTCAATCATAAGCCACAGTATCAAAAACCACACTCACCCAAGCCATTTAGTCATAGACAGTCTAAGCGTACAAGCCCATTAACCCTTATCAACCCCATTCAAGGCTTTACTTTAATTGAGATGATGGTAACGGTGGTGATTTTGGCATTGGTGGCGGTGATTGCGTATCCTTCTTTTATGCGCCAGCTTGCCAATATGGAAGCTCGGCGTGTGGCAAATCTGATCAGCACGTCATTATCAAGTGCAAAAGTTAATAGCTTTACCACACGAAAAAATGTGTTTGTTTGCATATTAGATGACAGTGGAGCTTGTCATCGTGATGGACAGCATGCGTTGCTGTTGTTTGATGACATGAACCGTGATAACCAATTTGATGTTCATCAAGACCGTGTGATTGAACAGCATCATTTGGGCTTAAAATACGGCCATGTGATGTTTCGGGTATCATTGGGGAAGCATTACGCCAAGTTTTGGGGGGATACGGGTTTACCTAGAGGTCATATTGGACATGTCAGTTATTGCTCAAATACTGCTTTTAATGACAACCATTATCAGATTTCGTTTAACACGCAAGGCATTGTGCGTTATAAGACCGCTCCCCAATATGCGTTAGATTGTTAGTTGATGTGTTCTGCTGTTTATTGGTATTGATGTCTGCGTTTATGTCTGTGTTTGTTTTGCCAGCATCACCACATCTGCCAAAAATCCGTCCATATCGCATACTTGTGGCATATACCCCCATTGTACAAACTCAAGCCGTTTAAATAACGCCAAACTTGGCTGATTGTGAGCAAAAATCAGTGCCACCACGTTTTTGATGCCAAGTCCAGAAGCTTGCTGTAACATCCACGTCAATAAGGTACGACCGATGCCGTTTTGTTGATAATCAGGGTGCAGATAAAGGCTAATTTCACTGCTGATGTGATAAGCAGGACGAGCATACAAATCGCTAAAACTGCCCCACCCTACCAAACGCCCTTTACCCCCATCAACGCCATTATCTAATTGCTTAAGCACATAAATAGGACGCTTAGGATTGTGCAAATGCTCATGAAACCAAGCGGTACGCATGTTGGTACGGATTGGGGTTAAGTCTGCGGTGATTGATTTGCTGGGAACAGCCATGTTATAGATGGCGACAATGTCGGTAAGGTCATCGATAGATGGTAAAAAAATACCCATCTTATTTGGTGGTTGACCAGACTTAGTTGATGATTGATCAGATAAACCAGTTTGCCAGTGATATAAGCAATTGTTTGTATTTTTGGACGATGGCATGTTTTTAGATAATGGCATGTTGTTTGTGTTAAGTTGGGTATGTTGGGAAAAATAGCCTATAATACGCCATATTTTTGTCATAACCAATGTCATACTGTCATCTCACCCTACAATCTTACCCCATAATCTCACACTGTATAGCCACATGATACCCACATGCAAATCTTACTATTATCCGACTTATTAGCCAGCAACCAATCTGCTCAATCACTACCGTCATTGCCACTGCCTTGTGTGCTGACCATTGGTAATTTTGATGGGGTGCATTTGGGGCATCAGACCATGATTTATCAAGTACTCGATACGGCAAACTCACAGGGTCTTGCCAGTGCGGTGATGGTGTTTGAGCCACAACCCAGAGAGTTTTTTTCACCCAGCAATGCCCCTGCTCGTTTGACCAATTTGGCAGAAAAACAACAGTTACTATCGAACTTGCAACACAATGGCAAGGGATTGGATTATTTGATTGTGGCAGGGTTTGATGATGCATTTCGTTCGTTGTCTGCCAATGAGTTTGCTCAGATTCTGCTTAAACAACTGAATGTCAAAATTTTGGTGTTGGGTGATGATTTTAGGTTTGGACATGACCGCACAGGAGACAGTGAATTTTTACGTGCGTTTGGCTTTGTTGTCAATAATTTACAAACCATTAAAGACATGAATAACGATAACCGAATCAGCTCAACCCACATTAGAGCGTGTTTGGCAAAGGGTCAGTTAGACCATGCCCATGCACTGCTTGGGCATGAATATTTTATGTTAGGGACGGTAACCGATGGGGATAAAATCGGGCGGACATTGAACTTCCCCACCGCCAATATTGCCTTAAATCGGCTAAAACCTGCGGTGCATGGTGTGTTTGGTGTGTCTGTGAGGGCAACCGATGGTACGGATTTATCAAGCCTAGGCAAACACGGCAGTACTGGGCTGGTGGGTTTGAGTAAAGGCAGTTTGTTTGGTGCATGCAATGTTGGCACTCGCCCAACGCTTAACCAACAATATCAATGGCGACTGGAGGTGCATTTTCCTAAGTTTGATGGTGATTTATATGGACAAGAGTTACTGGTTACTTTTTTGCATTTTTTGCATGGGGAGAGACGTTATTCATCGCTTGATGCGTTAAAGGCTGGGATTGATGCAGATGTACACGCTTTGTTGGCATGGCGTGAAGGGCCAGCATGGCATGAAAGGTTGCGTTGATGCGTTTTTAACTTCAGTTTTTAACGTCACATCAAGCCACGTTAAACGTGGCTTTTATGATGGATTTTTTATGGTTTTTTATGATAGATGGCTATTTTTGACAAATATAACCTTAGCTTTTTAATACGTCTGCCATGGCATTTGCCACATAGTCGATGTTGTTGGTGTTTAAGCCTGCCACACACATGCGAGAGTTACTGACCATATAAATGCCAAAGTCTTTTTGTAGGCGTTCGACTTGTTTGGGAGTGAGTCCTGTAAAGCTAAACATGCCGTTTTGCTCGGTGAGATAGTCAAAGTTCTGCTCAGGAATTTTGGCTTCTAACGTGGCTTTGAGTTTTTGTCGCATCTGTTTGATGCGATCACGCATGTCATAAACTTCACCCAGCCATTGTTGATATAATTCATCATCATTCATGACGATGTCAACGACATGTCCACCATGTGATGGCGGGCTTGAATAGATGCGACGCACGGTAAATTGTAGTTGGCCAAACACTCGTTCGGCTTCATCAGCGGTGGGGCAAACCACTGACAGACCACCCACTCGCTCACCATAAAGCGATAAGTTTTTAGAAAATGAGTTACTGACGATAAGCGTCATGCCCATGTCCACCGCTTTGCGAATGGCATAAGCGTCACTGTCCATGTCTGTGCCAAAACCTTGATAAGCAATGTCCATAAAAGCAATCAGCCCACGCTGCTTGATGACTTCTAGTACGGTATTCCATTGCTCTTGTGTCAAATCACGCCCTGTTGGGTTATGACAGCATGGATGCAATAAAATGATGTCATCTTTATCCAAGTTTTGTAGATAAGCAATCATATCGTCAAATTTGACACTGCTGGTGGCTTTGTCGTAATAGGGGTATTTATGAACTTCGATGTTACTGCCTTCAAAGATGGCAATGTGGTTACCCCATGTGGGGTCGCTGACATGGCATTTGGCATGGGGAAACCATTGATGCAAAAACTCCGCTCCCACTTTTAATGCTCCTGAACCGCCAATGGTGGCGATGGTGGCGACACGCTGTTCTTGTAGCACTTGAGCATCTTTACCAAACAACAGATTTTGACATGCTTTGCGATACCCAGCCAGCCCTGCCATTGGCAAGTAAGGGCGTGGTTGTACGGGGTCAGCAAGGCGTTTTTCAGCGGTTTTGACGCATTCTAGGACGGGTAATTTACCGTCTTGAGTGTAGTACACGCCCACACCAAGATTCACTTTATCCGCTTTGGTGTCATTTTTGAATTGTTCCATCAACCCCAAAATGGGGTCGCCTGCATAAAAATCGACATTTTTAAACATGGTATCTCCTTGAACTTAATGGCTAAAAAAATATAAATCAGTTTAACATTGAAATCAACGGCTGTTTTTTATGATGATAAAACCTTAACCCCGACCTTATCGCCCATTTGTGGTATCGGCCAAGACCCATCAGCCGTCGCAACAATGTGGGCATAGACCATCTCTTGGTTGCCCAGTTTAAGCTGACAAAGATGATACGCCCCTTTAAACTCAGTGTCTACTACCGTGGCGGTGGTGGTGTGGGCATGATGAGCAACACCGTCAGCAATATTGACCACTTCTAGCATTTCTGGACGTAAGAGCAATTTGCCTGTTTGTTCTGTTTTGCCTTGTTCTGTATCGGTAAAATAAGGATATTGCGAACCAAGTTTGCCTAGGACAGTTTGATAGCTGGTGCTTGCATCATTGCCACTGATTGGTGTGGCATTAAGCCAAGACCCTTGACCGATAAACTGTGCCACAATCTGTGTCTTGGGTTGATGATATAACTCACTGGGAGTTGCCCATTGTTGTAGCACACCATCGGCTATCAGCCCCACCTTATCCGCCATGGCAAAGGCTTCTTGTTGGTCATGCGTGACCATGATGGCTTGAGTGTCTTGTTGCTTTAACAGCTCTCGCACTTCTTTGGCAAGGCTGGTTCTTAGCTCAGCGTCAAGACTGGAAAACGGTTCATCTAGCAAAATCAGTTGTGGCTTAGGAGCTAAGGCTCTGGCAAGTGCCACACGTTGTTGTTGTCCACCTGACAGCTCATGTGGGTAACGGTTATGGTAAGTGTCTAAACCGATAAAATCCAAAAGCTCAGCAATGCGTGTCTGCCTATCGGCTTTGCTAAGCTGATGCAAGCCAAAACCCACATTATCCGCCACGGTCAAATGTGGAAATAGGGCATAATTTTGGAACACCACACCAATCCCACGCAAGTGGGCAGGGACAGACACCGACTGACTGGGGGTGTGGCTAAACAACACCTTACCATTAAGATGAATGTCGCCTTGGGTGGGTGTTTCAAAACCTGCCATACACCGTAATGCACTGGTTTTACCACAGCCTGATTGCCCTAGTAGACAAGCAATCTCACCTGCTTGTAATTCAAAACTGACATCAGACAGCACTTGTTTTTGCCCATATGCCAAGGCAAGATGTTTGACTGATAAACTCATGAACGATACTCCGCTTTTGCAAACACAATCACAGGCACCAAACCTGCCAACACAATCACCAACGCAGGCAAAGATGCTTCGTTAAACTGCCCTTCCATGGTATACGCATAAATCCGCACTGCCAACGTATCCCAATCATAAGGGCGAGTCATCAGTGTGATTGGCATCTCTTTCATGATGTCCACAAACACCATCAGCAGGGCAATGCCCAAAGAGCCTTTTAACAGCGGCAAATACACCTTGGTAATCAATCGATGACCAACCACGCCAAGACTCACCGCTGATTCAGTCATGCTTGGCAAAATACGCTCAAAACCACTCTCCACACTTGACACCGCCAATGCCAAAAAGCGAATGACATACGCCACAAGCATCACAAGCAGTGTTCCTTTAAAAATTCCTGTCATATCCTCTGACAAAGACAACCGCTCAATCAACCAATTATCCAGTCCTGCCACAGGCACAAACACACCCAACGCTAAAATCGCCCCTGGAATGGCATAACCCAACGTCGCCACACGAGTCGCCACTTGGGCAAAACGGCTGTTATCCGTTCGCTTTGCCATTACCAATAACAACGCCACCACTGCCGTTAATCCTGCTCCCATCAGACCAATCAGCACCGAATGCCACATTGGGTTCAATAAAGCGTGCAATGATTGCCATTGCCAATCTGCCACCGCCCACACCACCAACTGACCCAAAGGCAATAAAAACCCCAAAGTCAGCACAAGCACACAATACAAAGTGGCAAGCCATGCCTTTGTTCCCTGTAATGGCTTAATGCTTGCCTGTACCGACTTATCAATGGCAAAACGTTGCCCACCACGAGTCACCTGCTCCAAAAACATCAACGCAAATACAAACACAATCAACAGCGATGCCAACTGCTTGGCAGTCTCAATAGAAAAAAAACCATACCACGCCTGATAAATCGCTGTGGTAAACGTCTCCACCCCAAAGATAGACACCGCACCAAAATCCGCCAACACTTCCATCAACGCAAGCATCAACCCACCCAGCACCCACGGACGAGCCATCGGTAAGGCAATCTTCATCGCCGACTGTTTGGGCGACAAACCCAAAGACGCACCGACCTCTAAAGACTGCTGCCCCATGCTCAAAAACGCATTGCGAGCAAGCAAATACACATAAGGATAAAAGGTCAAAATCATCACCACCGATAAGCCCCAAATGTTACGCACATCAGGCAACCCCTGCTCAAACCCATGTGCTTGACGCAGATAGGTACTTATCGCCCCTGTGTAATCAAACATGCCCACCTGCACAAATGCCAGCACATACGCAGGTACGGTTAATGGCAACATCATCGCCCAAAACAGCACCCCACGAAGTGGAAAACGATACATTGCCGTCAGCCAAGCGGTACTCACTCCCACCAGCAACACACCGACTGCTGTCATTAATAGCAGTATTAGGGTATTTTTCACCAACAACGGCAACTGATAATCGAGTAAAAACCCCCAAATCTCCTGGTCAAACTCACCAAATGCCAGCATAATGACTGACAATGGCATCAGCACCAACGCCATACATAGCAATAACCACACTTTGGGTAATACACGCATAACTCATCAAACCTAATCTTTATTATCTTTCATTATTGTCTTTCATTCAGACACAAACGTTCAGACACAAAAAATCACAATATAAAAATGAATGATAATTATTATTGTTCATCAGTATGAGTTATTATATACTAGCTTAAATTTAAGTAAAATCTTTATCTTAAACCACGCAAGCTCATTACAAAACAAAACCCTTTGTGATGACACGCATTTTTATCCATCAAGGAGACAGTGATGTTAAAGAAAATACTACTTGCCATTTGCACATTGGGCACATTAACCCCTGCTTTTGCCACCGAATTGGTATTGTACTCTGCTCGTGCCGACACCCTACTTAAGCCAATTGTGGAAAAGTACGAACAAAAAACAGGGGTCAACATTAAGTTGGTCAACGACAAAGCAGGCCCACTGATTCAAAAGCTACAAGCTGAAGGCAGTAACACCCCTGCCGATCTTTTAATCACCGTCGATGGTGGTAACCTTTGGCAAGCGGCTCAAACTGGCATCTTAAAACCAGTCAACTCAAAAGTATTAGAAGCCAATATCCCAGCACAATTTCAAGACCCTAAAAACCGCTGGTTTGGCATGTCTGTACGTGCCAGAACCATTTTTTATAACCCACAAAAAGTCAACCCATCTGAATTATCAACCTATGCTGACTTGGCAAGCCCAAAATGGCAAGGCAGACTGTGCTTACGCACATCAGATAACGTCTATAACCAATCATTGGTTGGTACCATGATTCAAAACCTAGGTCGTGCCACCACCGAAAAAGTGGTGAAAGGTTGGGTCAGTAATTTAGCAACCACCCCATTTCCTAATGACACCGCCATGCTAGAAGCCATTGACGCAGGTCGCTGTGATGTGGGCATTGCCAATACCTATTATTACGGTCGCCTACTGAATAAAAAACCAAACATCAGCGTCAAGCCATTTTTTGCCAACCAAAATGGCAAAGGCACACACGTCAACGTTTCAGGCATTGGGTTGGTGAAATACAGTAAAAATCAAGCAGAAGCCCAAAAGTTCATGGAATGGCTAAGCGGCCCTGAGGCCCAGAACTTATTTGCTGATTTAAATAACGAATACCCAGCCAACCCTCGCATCAGCCCAGCCCCCCATGTGGCAAAATGGGGTTCATTCAAACAAGACATCATCAACGTCTCTGTTGCAGGCCAAAACCAACGTCAAGCCATCATATTGATGAAAAAAGCAGGTTATAAATAATCTGAATGTGATTTCATTTAAATTTGACTGACAACCGTCATAAAAAAAGCCCAAAATGATTTGGGCTTTTTTTATGACAATTGAATTTTTTGTTTGTGATGAGTTCAAGTTAAAATAACCCATTGTTACAAATGGATTGAACAAGACTTAACCACTTGTTATCCACCCAAATCTGTGAATGGCTTTAATCTGTAAGTAACTTTACATGAGTAATTTTAATCCATGGGGCAACTGTAAATGATAAAACCGCACAACACCACGTTAAACGATGATGAGTTAAGCGACAATGAGTTAAGCGACGATGAATTGGCATTATACGCTCGGCAAATCCTACTTGATGAATGGGGTTTAAAAGCCCAGTTACGACTGAAACACGCCAATGTGTTGGTTGTTGGTGTGGGGGGGCTTGGGTGTCCTGCTTTAGAAACTCTGGTAAGGGCAGGTGTGGGGCATCTTCTGTTGATAGATGATGACAAGGTACAACTGAGTAATCTACAACGACAAAGCTTATTTTATCCAGATGACATCGGCAAGCCTAAAGCCCAAACGGCTTGTGTTACCTTAAAAAAAACCAATCCTTATGTTGAGATTCATGCCATTTGTCAACGATTAGATGATGGGCTGGCTCACCAATTATTTGCCCACTCAGCCACCCATGCAGACAATAGATTTGACGTCATATTAGACTGTAGCGATAATTTTGCCACTCGCCGACTGCTTAACCAGTTAAGTGTCAAGCACAATATCCCCTTATTATCCGCATCAGCAATTGCCATGAACGGTCAATTGGCGTTATTTGAGCCTGCAAAAAATACGGGGTGTTATCACTGTATTTTTGGGCATACCATACCCATTGAACAGACTTGTGCCACATCAGGGGTTTTGGCCAGCACACCTGCATTTATGGGACAGCTACAAGCAAATGTGGCATTACAATTTTTGGGACGTGGCATCAATCCATTGGCAAATAAGTTGTTATTATGCGATGGACAACGCATGAAGATACAAGCCATTTCTTACCACAAGCAATCAAGTTGTGATGTTTGTGGTGGTGTTGGTGGTGATGTGCCACTTTAGAAGTACATGACTCAATATTTATAGCCATTGGCATGATATCTCCTATTGATGTTTTTTGATAATCTCATCATATGTTTGGTTTGTTTTAGTCCACTTACAAAAACGTGAACCAGAAACAAATATGTGATGACCAATTTTTTTATTCATTTAATTAGGAGAGGTATCATGCATGCAAAAGAGCTACTTGAGCTTGAACGCAAAGACATTCGAGCCTTGCATTATACGTGGATTGCATTTTTCCTAACCTTTTATGTTTGGTTTAATATGGCACCTTTGGCAACGTCCATGCTTGCCACAGAGTCATACCTTACCCCTGACCACATCAAACTTTTTTTAATTGCCAATGTGGCTTTAACCATTCCTGGTCGGGTTGTGGTGGGCATGGCGTTAGACCGCTTTGGTCCACGGCGGGTTTTTTCAATTTTGATGGTGGTCATGGCAATTCCAACATGGTTTTTTGCTTTTGGTAATACCACAACACAGTTATTTGTCGCACGGCTTTTTATGTCTGTTGTTGGGGCAGGGTTTGTTGTGGGCATACATATGACATCAATGTGGTTTAAGCCCAAAGACATTGGTTTTGCCGAAGGGTTTTATGCTGGTTGGGGGAATTTTGGCTCAGCGGCTGCTGCCATCACCATTCCAACCGTGGCATTACAGTTTTTTGGGGGTGATGATGGCTGGCGATGGGCGATTGCGGTATCAGGGCTTATCATGGCGATTTATGGGGTGATATATTGGTTCATCATTACCGATGGTCCTTCAGCCAAAACCTTTAAAAAGTCTCGCAAGGCAGGGGCGTTAGAGGTATCCACTTATAAAGATTTGTTGGTTTATTGTTTGTTCATCATTCCATTGTATGGCATTTTGTCAGTACTGGTTTATCGCACACAAGCCATGGGATTTTTAAGCGATGTTGGGGCGATGATTGCCTATGGGGCGATTGCCGTTGTGGTGCTATTACAGATTTATAAAGCCATCAGTGTGAATTTGCCAATCATTAAAGCAGGCATTCCTGAAGATGACAAATATCCTTTTAGCTCGGTGGCTTCTTTAAACATCACCTATTTTGCTAACTTTGGGGCAGAGCTTGCGGTGGTGTCAATGTTGCCCATGTTTTTTCAGACGACTTGGGACTTAAACCCAACCACTGCTGGTCTGATTGCGTCTACTTTTGCTTTTGTCAATTTATGGGCACGTCCATTGGGTGGCTATATATCCGATAAAGTTGGCAGTCGTCGAACCGTGATGTTGGCATACATGTTGGGCATCAGCATTGGTTTTGCCTTAATGGGATTGTTGAATTCAAGCTGGCCGCTGTTCATTGCGGTGTGTATCACCATTTGTTGTTCAATATTTGTGCAAGGTGCAGAAGGGGCAACTTTTGGCATCATTCCATCTATTAAACGCCGTCTAACTGGGCAAATCTCTGGCATCACAGGGGCATATGGGAATGTGGGGGCGGTATTTTACTTGTTTATTTTTACCTTTGTTGAGCCAAATCAGTTCTTTTTTATCATTGCCATTGGGGCGTTGATTTCGTGGATTTTTTGCTTTATTTGGTTAAAAGAGCCAAAAGGGGCATTTGGTGATGAGTACCACATGTCTTCTGTGGATAAACGCTTGGCTGAGCAAGAAGGGCTGGACATGCACTGAGCAACCAAACAAATAAAGCCAACTCACTGATTAACTTACCCCCCTTAACTTACCCCCCACTAAGTCTTTGGCTTAGTGGGGGAATTTTTATCATATCGCTGACATAACACCGCTTATGGTCAGCCTAATCTTTGGCAGTTTTTTTTAAGTATCAGTTTTTAAACATCAAGATTTTGTACTGCCCATACTGCCACTTCTACTCGTGAGCGAAGTTGGGTCTTATTAAGCACATGTTTGACATGTACTTTGACGGTTGATTCGGCAATGTCAAGTTTGTTACCAATCATTTTGTTACTCATTCCCTGTGCAATCATGGTAACCACTTGTCTCTCCCTTGAAGTCAGTTCAGAAATGACGTTTTGATTGGCAGGTTTTCGCATCGCCTTTGCCAATACTGGGGCAAGACTTGGGCTGATGACCAATTCTCCTTTTAGGATTTTTCTGATGTCAATGATGATGTCATTTGGCTCCATGTCTTTTAGTAAATACCCATCTGCTCCCAACTCTAAAGCGTCTTGCACATCTTCACTGTTATCAGAGACAGTAAATAAGATGACTTTTCCTGTGATGTGTTGCTGACGTATTTTTTGTAAGGTTTCAATGCCTGTTAATACGGGCATATTATTATCAAGCACAATCAAATCAACATCATGATTTTGTAAGTAGTCTAATGCTTGTTGACCGTTTTCTGCTTCTGCCACCACTTGCACATCTTCTTCCAAATTCAGTAGGTCTTTTAGCCCTCTTCTTAGCATGGGGTGGTCATCGACCAATAGGATTTTTGCAGGAAACAGAGCGGTAAAAATGGTCATAAATATAAGTTCCAGTCATGATGTTGTTTAGGGCGTGCCCCTATTTGGATAATGTGGCTAAAAATAGATAAAATCGCCAACAAAACAAGGCAAATTGTGCAGATAATATTGGAATATTGTCAAACAATTTAACGCAGTTTTGCCAGATTTTGGCATTTTTAGCCCATTAAAACTTGGTGTTCTAAACTAGGAACACGCCCTAACGTTTAATAAAAAAAGCAGGTAAAAATTCAACTTTAACAATCACGCCATGTGGCTGATTGGCACTGATGGTCAGCTTGCCATTTAGGTTTCTGACTCTTTCGTGCATAATCATCAATCCATGATGTTGGCTTTGGTCAATTTTGTCATCATTCATACCCACACCATCATCTGTGATTTGCATGATGACTTTATTTTCTGATTTTATATAGCCCAAATCAATCATCACATGGGTTGCTTTGGCATGTCTATGAATGTTCGATAAGGCTTCACGAGCAATTTGCAGTAAATCAATTTGTTCATTTGCTTCAAGGTTGATGCTCATCACTCGGTTGTTTATGTGGACATGAAATCCTGCTCTTTGGGCAAAGTCGTCAGCTGACATTTGTAATGCGTGGTCAAAATTATCACCGTCAATTTTTAGTCTAAATGTAACCAAAAGCTCTCTTAATTGACGATAAGCATCGTCTAGGCCTTTTTTAACATGGTCAATCACTTGCTTGGTCTTTAAATCATCAAAATCTATCTTCCGCTCTAGCATGCTGACTTGGATTTTCAGATAAGACAATGATTGAGCCAAAGAATCATGCAATTCTCTGGCGATGGTGGTGCGTTCTTCTAACAATAAAATCTGGTGTTGTTGTTGACGTTGCTGACGTAACGATAAGGCGGTGCTGATGAAGTGTGTTAAAGTTTCAAACAAATCATTCTCAGCAGGGCTAATATCAAGCCAAGTAGGCGCAGATTCCACCACGCCATCTTTAGATAAGCTGACACTATTGATGTGATGTTTGGCATTTTCTTTAGGCAAGACTTGCTGAACCTGCAACTCGCCAAATGTTTCACCCAAATGGGCAACGGTATAACGGCGAGTGTTGGCATCATTTTTTAGGTAACACTCTTGGCAGTTTATTTTTTTGCAAATGTCTTGTGTGCCACCACGATGTAAGGAGATGTTGTCTTTTTCAGCATGGATATCATATTGCAGGCACAACACCAAATGATAATTGGGCATTAAACTGGCATATTGTTCAATGAGTTTGTTGAGCATCTCAAGTTTGACTGGGCGTGTGGACATTTGTTGCCCAAATTCATACAAAATTGATAAGGCAGCATTGGCTCGAGTTAAATCTTTGGTTTTACTGATGACTTCATTGTTCAGATGTCTTTGGTTGGTTTCTATGGTGTCTGCCATGGCGTTAAAGCTGTCAGCTAAGTCTTCAAATTCTTTATAGCCTTTAATATGCACACGAATTTTTTGGTCATCACGAAAGACACGATTGGCATCTATCAGGTTTTTAATGGGATTTAAGATGTTTTTTTGTAATTGCAACATGCCTGTAAACATGACAATCATGGTAATGATTAAAGAAAAAGCATGTATGCTTTGTAAATGACCAAGTCGCTTTTCATTTAAAGATTGTAGTTTAACCACATAATCATCTACCATGACCACATAATGAATTGAAGACAGATAAAAATCATCTTTACGCTGAGCAAATATCATGGGTTTAAGCACTTGATGCCAATGTTTTTGAATGTCATCAAACATCTGTTGTGATTCATCTTGGTCAGATGATTTGTTGGATTGATAAACCGCCAATTCTGTTAGGCGATGTTCCATGTCTTCAATTAAAAGCTGTTGAAATGCCTTGCTGTCATCTAAGCTAATGCCATCTGGATAGGTAGAAGTCAAAGTGTGTTGAGCATATTGTTGATTCAGCCAACTTTTTTCATCAGCTGAAAATTGAGCATGAGAAAATTCCCGTAACCATTCATTATTAAAGCGATATATCGCCATTCTTATTGAGCCTGCGGTGTTAATTGCCCTAGCATCACCTTCTGACTCCCAAGATAACAGACCGCTTGTAACAGTGGTGGTGATTGCCAACAATGCAATGACCGTTACCGCCAACCATGCTCGCATCGGTAAAGAAAGCTGAAATTTATACACGCACCCATCCATTCATCATTCAAACACAAAATTGTCTATTCTTCTTAACGTCTTACAGATGCTTTAACGACATAAGAATCATGATTATATCGTAATTTGGCAGTTATCCGTTAATTCGCATTTATCCATTCACTCACTGGCGACACGCCCTAACATGCCCATCAACAGTGACAGTTTGATTGGGGATTGGTGGTTGGTTTGAGTGGTTGGTGGTAGCAACCTACTCCTTTTTGTGTATTTTGACGGCTCGCTTTTGTTGATAGAGTAATCTGCTAAATCAAAAATTAACCGATGGGTTTTTATCTTTATTTTTTTTATTCATCTTTATTTGCTTATTCATTCCATTTACCCAATCCCATTAATCTCAATCCCATTAATTTCAACCCCATTCACAGAGGGCATCATGGCAAATCAAACATACAAAGGTGGCGTGAAAATCACCGACTGGCGACCAGAAGATGAGACGTTTTGGCAACAGCATGGTAAAACCGTTGCCACTCGCAACTTATGGATATCGATACCTGCTTTGTTATTGGCATTTGGGGTGTGGGTGGTGTGGTCGGTGATTGTGGTGAAGATGCCTGAGGTTGGTTTTAATTTTGATAAGTCGCAATTATCGTGGCTTTTGGCTTTGCCTGCATTATCTGGGGCAACCATGCGAATTTTTTATTCATTTATGGTGCCTGTTTTTGGTGGCAGACGTTGGACAACCATCTCAACTGCGTCGTTACTTATCCCCATGGTATGGCTTGGTATTGCCATTCAAGACATCAATACGCCGTTTTGGGTATTTGCTGTCATTGCGTTATTGTGTGGTTTTGGGGGTGGTAATTTTTCATCAAGCATGTCAAACATTTCATTCTTTTTCCCAAAATCTCAGCAAGGCATGGCATTGGGACTAAATGCAGGTTTGGGTAACTTGGGCGTTTCTACCATGCAATTTGTTGTGCCAGCAGTGATTGGGTTTGCTCTGTTTGGGGCGATGGCAGGTCATGGACAAATGAGCGAATCAGGTCATGTTCTGTATTTACAAAATGCTGGGTTTGTGTGGGTCATTCCCATTATGATTGTGACGGTATTGGCTTGGTTTGGCATGAATGATTTGGCAGGAGCGTCTGCGTCGTTTAAAGAACAAGCGGTGATTTTTAAGCGTCAGCATAATTGGATCATGTGTATTTTATATCTTGCCACATTTGGTTCATTTATTGGGTTTTCAGCGGCATTTCCAATGGTGATTAAACAGTCATTTCCAGATGTTGACCCATTAAAGGTGGCGTTCTTAGGGCCTTTGGTGGGTGCATTGTTTCGTCCTGTGGGCGGGTGGATTGCGGATAAATTGGGCGGTGCAAAGGTTACTTTATTCAATTATGTGGTGATGACATTGGCAGTGATTGCGGTGATGTATTTTCTAAAAGCAGGTAATTTCATGGGCTATTTTATGTGCTTTATGGTGCTGTTTATCACCACAGGCATTGGTAATGGTTCGACATTTCGTATGATTCCTGTGATTTTTCGCACCATGCACGAACGCTTAAATACCCCAAATGTCATTCATGAAGCTCGTAAAGAGTCGGCAGCTGTGGTTGGTTTTGCTGGCGGGTTTGCAGCTTATGGTGGTTTTTTTATTCCTAAAATGTTCGGTTCAGGTCTTGGGGTCAATGGCACGTTCATCACTTTGATTGTTTTTTATGTAATTTGTATTGCATTGACATGGTGGTATTACAGCCGTAAAGGGGCAGCATATCCTTGTTGACAATCCATCTGGTTAATAATCCATCTGATTGATAATCCATGCTGGCAATAAAATTTATGGCTAAAAAGAGATTTTATGGCTAAAAAGAAAATTCATGCTTCATCAACTCAACTCATGATGCTTAAGAGGAATTTATGGCACTTTTTCCTAACACACCAAACCAATCTGGTTCAACCAACATAACCGATGTCATCATCGTAGGAGCAGGACCTGCAGGATTAAGCTTTGCAAGCAGTATCGCTGACACAGGGTTAAACATCGTCATTGTTGAGAAAAATAACCAAGAGATCATTAGTAACCCTGCCTATGATGGCAGAGAAATTGCTTTAACCCATGTCTCAAAGCGTATCATGCAAGACATTGGTATGTGGCAACGCATTGATCCACAAGATATTCATACCCTAAAAGATGCCAGTGTGTTAGACGGTCATTCTCCCTATCAATTATATTTTGCAACGGCAAATGTGCCTTTTGGTCAATCTGTTGCTAATTTGGGGTATCTGATATCCAATCACTTAATTCGTAAGGCAGCTTATCAAGTCGCCATCAGTCACCCTAATATTGACATTCGTTATGGACACGGTGTTAATAAGGTCTTTAATCATGAACATGGGGTTCGTGTTATTTTGGATAATAATGATTCATTAGAAGGCAAATTGTTGGTGGTGGCAGACAGTCGTTTTTCTACCACTCGCCGTCATTTAGGCATCACTGCTGACAGTTATGATTTTGGACGGAGTATGATTGTGTGCCGTATGTCACATACTTACTCAAATCATCAGCGTGCAGTTGAGTGTTTTTATTATGGCATCACTTTGGCGTTACTGCCATTAAGCGATACGATAACCAACTGCGTCATTACTGTTAAAAATCAAGATGCAGATGCGTTAATGGGGTTATCTGATGCACAATTTGCTAAAAAAGTACAAGGTTATGCCAATAACGAATTGGGCGAGATGACTTTAATCAGCAGTCGGCATATTTATCCATTGGTTGGGGTACATGCCAATCGCTTTATCAGTACTCGCACTGCTGTGATTGGCGATGCTGCTGTTGGCATGCACCCTGTAACAGCCCATGGGTTTAATCTGGGATTGCATGGCGTACATACTTTATCAAAACAAGTCAAAAAGGCGGTGAGGCTAAAACAAGACATCGGCAATCATGAGTCATTGCGTCGTTATGAACGGCAGCACATGCTCCTTACTCGCCCTATGTATCATGGAACCAATGCCATGGTTAAGCTGTTCACAACAGACAATAAACCTGCCAAACTCGCTCGTACCATGGTCTTACGAGTCAGCAACAACCTAACACCATTAAAGGCTCTGATTACCAAACAGTTAACTGGTTAATCTTTGGTCAGACAACGTTAACAACAACGTTAATAACAGAAAGTTTACCAACGAATTTTACTGACCATCTTATCTACTACTAAATGGGTAGACACTCTGCCCATTATGACAATAGCATCATTTCTTAGCTGTCTTTACACTAGATGGTCATCATCAGGCTTTTTAACCATCAACCTTATTTTTATTCATTGACTTATTTTAGCCATCAACTCACTTTAACCATCAACTGTGGTATCGACCAATTAAGGATAAATTCATGAGCCATTTACTCGACCAACTGCGATTTTTTAAAAGAAAACAAGGTGAATTTGCCAACAGCCACGGTGAGACTCGCCATGAAAACCGTGAATGGGAAAACAGTTATCGGGCACGCTGGTCATATGACAAAGTGGTGCGTTCTACACATGGGGTGAACTGCACAGGTTCATGCTCTTGGAAAATCTATGTCAAAAATGGTCTGGTAACTTGGGAGACACAACAGACGGACTATCCTCGCACTCGCCCAGATTTGCCCAACCATGAGCCTCGTGGCTGTCCTCGTGGGGCAAGCTATAGCTGGTATATGTATTCTGCCAACCGCTTAAAATACCCAAAAGTGCGTAAACCATTATTAAAATTATGGCGTGAAGCCAAAGCCAAACATACCGACCCTGTTTTGGCATGGGCAAGCATTGTTGAAAATCCTACCAAATCTGCTGAATACAAGTCAAAACGAGGCTTGGGTGGTTTTGTACGCTCATCTTGGCAAGAGTGTGCAGAAATCATTGCAGCAGCCAATGTTTACACCGCCAAGACCTTTGGCCCTGACCGCATCATTGGTTTTTCACCCATTCCTGCGATGTCCATGCTCAGTTATGCGTCAGGGTCAAGATATTTATCGCTCATAGGCGGTGCATGCTTATCGTTTTATGATTGGTATTGCGACCTGCCGCCAGCTTCTCCCATGGTTTGGGGTGAGCAGACCGATGTTGCTGAATCTGCTGATTGGTACAATTCTGATTATATCATTGCGTGGGGCTCAAATGTGCCACAAACCCGTACGCCTGACGCTCACTTTTTTACCGAGGTGCGTTATAAAGGCACAAAAACGGTTGCCATTACCCCAGATTATGCCGAAATTGCCAAACTTTGTGACCTATGGCTGAACCCAAAACAAGGCACAGATGCCGCCTTGGCTCAAGCATTTTGCCATGTCATCATCAAAGAGTTTTATCTGAAATCTCAAAGTGATTACTTCCAAGACTATGCCAAACGCTACACGGATTTACCCATGTTGGTGGTGCTTGAAGAAAAAGATGATAAGTTTAAAGCAGGGCGTTTTTTGCGTGCATCTGACTTAATTGACAATTTAGGTCAAGAAAATAATCCTGAATGGAAAACCATCGCCATGAACCAAAATGGTGAGCTTGTTTCACCTTATGGCTCAATCGGTTATCGCTGGGGTGAAACAGGGCGTTGGAATTTGGAAAATAAAGAAGGTCAACATAATGGCGACGTGGATTTGACTTTGTCATTAAAAGGTTCTGGTGAGACGGCAAGCGTTGGTTTGGACTATTTTGGTGGTGATGAACACCCCTATTTTACCGCTGCTGCTGGTGATGCCATTCAGTATAAAAACATTCCTTGCCATACCATCAGTCTTGCCAATGGACAAACCGCCAAAGTCGCCACCGTTTTTGATTTGATGGTTGCCAATTTGGGGGTTGATAATGGGCATGGTGGTCAAAATGTCACCGATGATTACAATGATGCCAACATCGCAGGTACGCCTGCTTGGCAAGAAAAAATCACTGGTGTCAGTCGTGAAAAGGTGATTCAAATCGCCCGTGAATTTGCCGAAAATGCCCACAAAACTCAAGGCAAATCCATGGTCATCATCGGAGCAGGCATGAACCACTGGTATCATCTTGACATGAATTATCGTGGTGTGATTAATATGCTGATGCTCTGTGGCTGTATTGGCAAATCAGGGGGTGGCTGGGCTCACTATGTGGGTCAAGAAAAGCTCAGACCACAATCTGGTTGGGCACCTGTTGCGTTTGGGTTGGATTGGCACAGACCACCACGCCACATGAATGGCACAAGCTTTTTTTACAATCACTCAAGCCAATGGCGACATGAAACTGTCTCTGCCCATGAATTGCTTTCATCTCATGCCAATAAATCGCAATTTCCAGAGCATATGCTCGATTACAACATTAAAGCTGAGCGGGCAGGTTGGTTGCCATCTGCCCCCCAATTAAACCAAAATCCACTGACCATTGCCCCCCAAGCAAAAGCCAAAGGCATGAGTGTTCAAGATTATGTGGTTGAAAGTCTGCACAATGGGTCATTGCGTTTTGCTGCCGAACAACCCGACAATCCACAAAATTTCCCACGCAATATGTTTATCTGGCGATCAAACTTACTGGGTTCATCAGGCAAAGGGCATGAGTACATGCTCAAATACTTGTTAGGGACAAAAAATGGCTTAT
This sequence comes from Lwoffella lincolnii, assembly GCF_037201985.1. Lineage (NCBI taxonomy): Bacteria > Pseudomonadati > Pseudomonadota > Gammaproteobacteria > Moraxellales > Moraxellaceae > Lwoffella > Lwoffella lincolnii. The sequence continues at coordinate 1,889,793 of NZ_CP147511.1, forward strand.
TGGGTGATGAAACGGTACAAACTGGCTTTAAACCCAACGAAATTGACTTTGTTGAAAATGCCCCAACGGGTAAAATTGATTTGGTAACCACCTTAGACTTTAGAATGTCCAGCACATGTTTGTATTCTGACATTGTACTGCCCACCGCCACATGGTACGAAAAAGAAGACATCAACACATCAGACATGCACCCATTTATCCACCCATTCACTGCCGCCACTGACCCTGCGTGGGAAGCAAAAACTGACTGGGAAATTTATAAATACATCGCTAAGGCGTTCTCTCGCCTTTGTGTTGGGCATTTGGGAACACAAACCGATGTGGTTACCTTACCCATGCAACATGACAGTGCCGATGAATTGGCTCAACCCTTTGGTGGCACAGATTGGAAAAGTGCAGGTGAAAAACCCATACCCGGCATTAATTGCCCACTCATCAAAGTCGTGGAACGAGATTATCCCAGCACCTATGCCAAGTTCACTTCTCTTGGTCCTTTAATGGACAAGCTTGGTAATAACTCTAAAGGCATTGACTGGGACACCAAAGAAGAAGTGCAACAATTGGGGCAGTTAAATTATCGCATTCATGATGACAGCGTCGCCAACACACGCCCCAATATGAGCAGTGTCGTCAATGCCATTGAAACCGTACTGATGCTTGCCCCAGAAACCAACGGTCATGTTGCGGTTAAAGCATGGGCAGAATTATCCAAAAAAACAGGACGAGACCACACTCATTTGGCAAAAGCCAGTGAGCATGAAAAAATCCGCTTTAATGACATTGTTGCCCAACCCAGAAAAATCATTTCAAGTCCCACATGGTCAGGGCTTGAATCTGACAAAGTCAGCTACAACGCAGGCTACACCAATGTGCATGAACTGATTCCATGGCGGACAATCACAGGCCGTCAGCAATTTTATGTTGAGCACCCTTGGATACAAGCCTTTGGCGAACAAATGCAACAATACCGTCCGCCAATTGACACCAAAACCACCCAAGCATTTAAAAAATATCAATCCAATGGCAACAAAGAAATTGTGCTTAATTTCTTAACACCACACCAAAAATGGGGCATTCACAGCACCTATTCAGAAAACCTATTGATGCTTACCTTAAGTCGTGGTGGTCCAATTGTTTGGATAAGTGAGATTGATGCCCAAAAAGCAGGCATTGAAGATAATGATTGGATTGAAGTCTTTAATGCCAACGGGGCAATCACCGCCCGTGCGGTGGTCAGTCAGCGAGTCAAAGAAGGCATGACCATGATGTACCATGCTCAAGAAAAACTGGTGAATATCCCAGGTTCTGAAAACTCAGGTACTCGTGGTGGTATTCATAACTCGGTTACCCGCACCATCTTAAAGCCCACTCACATGATTGGTGGTTATGCCCAATTCTCTTATGGCTTTAACTACTATGGTACGGTTGGTTGTAACCGTGATGAATTTGTTGTGGTGCGTAAAATGGCAAATATTGACTGGCTAGAGGGCAAGGCTGATGATGAATTGCCACGCCCATTACCCACCACTTTGGACTGATGATTTTACAACATATCATGACACATTTTACTAAGCTGTCGCTAGGTCAAGGAAAATTAAAATGAAAATTCGCTCACAAGTTGGCATGGTGTTAAACCTTGATAAATGTATCGGTTGCCATACCTGCTCAGTCACTTGTAAAAATGTTTGGACCAGCCGAGAAGGTATGGAATACGCATGGTTTAACAATGTGGAATCCAAACCCGGTATCGGTTATCCAAAAGAATGGGAAAACCAAGGTAAATGGAAAGGTGGTTGGATACGCAATGCAGATGGCTCAATTAATCCCAAAATTGGGGGTAAATTTAGAGTGCTTGCCAATATTTTTGCCAACCCAGATTTGCCCATGATAGATGACTATTATGAACCATTTGACTTTGACTACCAACATCTGCATACCGCCCCAATTGGTGAACATCAGCCCATTGCACGCCCTCGCTCCTTAATTACAGGCAAACGCATACAAAAAATTGAATGGGGGCCAAATTGGGAAGAGATTCTTGGGTCAGAGTTTGCCAAGCGTCGCCGTGATAAGAATTTTGATGACATACAAGCTGACATCTATGGGCAATATGAAAACACCTTTATGATGTATTTGCCACGCCTATGTGAGCATTGTCTAAACCCAACTTGCGTGGCATCTTGTCCAAGTGGGGCAATTTATAAGCGTGAAGAAGATGGCATCGTGCTGATTGACCAAGACAAATGCCGTGGCTGGCGTATGTGCATCTCAGGCTGCCCTTACAAAAAAATCTATTACAACTGGAAATCGGGCAAATCAGAAAAATGTATCTTCTGTTACCCCCGTATTGAAGCAGGCATGCCCACCATTTGCTCTGAAACTTGCGTCGGTCGCATTCGCTACCTTGGTGTATTATTGTATGATGCAGACAAAATCCACGAAGTTGCCAGCCTATCAAACGAACAAGATTTATACCAAGCACAACTTGATATTTTCTTAGACCCACATGACCCCAAAGTCATCAAACAAGCCTTACAAGACGGCGTGCCAATGAGCGTCATCGAATCTGCTCAAAAATCCCCTGTCTATAAACTGGCAGTCGATTGGAAGCTTGCTCTGCCCTTGCACCCAGAATACCGTACCTTGCCTATGGTGTGGTATGTGCCACCATTATCACCCATTCAAAACGCTGCCGAAGCAGGCAAAGTGGGCATGGACGGACTGATTCCAGATGTGGACAGTTTACGCATTCCTTTAAAATACCTTGCCAACATGCTCACCGCAGGCGATGAAGAGCCTGTACGCTTGGCATTAAAACGCCTGCTTGCCATGCGAAGCTATAAACGCCTGCAACTGGTTGAAAAACAAGATGCCCAAGAGGTGTTAGACGCTGTTGGCTTAAGCGTTGCCCAAGTGGAGGACATGTATCGCTATCTTGCCATTGCCAACTATGAAGACCGTTTTGTTATCCCAACCGCCCATCGTGAAGAAGCCCTAAGCGATGCGTTTGCTGAACGCAATGGTTGTGGCTTTACCTTTGGCAATGGTTGTACAGGAGGTAATGACACCCACATGTTTGGACAAAAGAAAAATAACAAGCGTGATTTTATCAAAACCGTACAAACATGGGAGCTATAAATGACATCTGCCACAGACATGAAACTGCTTAAAGTCATCAGCTTGCTCATGGATTACCCTGAACACGAACTGTTTATTGATGATAACTTAGACCAATGCAAACAGCTTGTCATGCAAAGCCGTCTTATCAGCCCTGAGGTGCGACAAGACATCGCCACCTTAATTGACCAGATGGCTGCACTCGGTGAGCTAGAAGCACAAGCCAAATATGACAGCCTATTTGAGCGAGGTCGTTCCTTATCTTTATGGCTATTTGAACATGTTCATGGCGAAAGTCGAGACCGTGGGCAAGCCATGGTGGATTTAATGGCTCAATATGAAATGGCTGGATTTGAGATTAACGCAAAAGAATTGCCTGACTATCTGCCGATGTATTTGGAATTTTTATCCCACCAAGCCACCATCAACCATGATGAGATGCAGATTCGTGAAGAAATTGCCAACATTAGCCACATTGTTACCTTATTGGCAGCTCGCTTAATGGACAAAAACAGCCACTATGTTGGTCTATTTAAAGCATTGTTGCAAATCGCAGGCGAACCACTGAGTGTCATTGACCAAGAGCTTGCCAAAATGCACAAAGACAACCAACCTGCTGATGACACCACCGAAGCGATTGACAAAGCATGGGAAGAAGAAATGGTGGATTTTTTGGGAGCAGAACAACAAAACTGCCCATCAAACCAAACCAAACAGCGTATCGCAAACCTACAAGGTGAACAAGCTCAACGCCAAGCCGAAGTTCCTGTGCATTGGGTTGACTTCAACCAATCCGCCAAAGCCACCACACAAGGAGTCTGATTATGAACACAACAAACCCAGAAGATTGGTTACATGTCTTTTTATTTGGCATTTATCCCTACATCGCCTTGACAGTGTGCATCTTTGGTTGTTGGGCAAGATTTGACTTGTCTCAATACACATGGCGTGCAGGCTCAAGTCAAATGTTGTCAGATAAAGGCATGCGATTGGCAAGCAATTTATTTCATATTGGCATCATTGTCGTATTGCTTGGGCATTTTTTTGGCATGTTTACCCCCCATTTTATTTATGAACGCATCATCACCGCACCACAAAAACAACTGATGGCAGTGATTGTTGGTGGCATTGCAGGGATAATGTGCTTAATTGGGCTTATCATGTTGATTTGGCGACGCTTTACCAACCCACGCATCAGCCACACATCAACTTTTAGCGATAAGATGTTACTGTTAATTATTTTGCTTCAATTGGTCATGGGACTTGCAACCATTTGGTCATATCCAACGCATCGTGATGGTGCATTGATGTTAAGCTTGGCAGGGTGGGCACAAAACTTGGCGATATTACGCCCAGTCTATGCCGCTTCATTGGTCGAAGATGCTGGACTGATTTATAAAATGCACATGTTTTTAGGCACAACCTTAATCTTACTTGTGCCATTTACTCGCTTAATCCATATCATTTCTGCCCCAATTTGGTATCTTGGCAGGCGTTATCAAATTGTCCGCCAAAAAACGGCTCAATAATCTATCAGCACCCTTGACATACCCCACCACCAAACTCATCAGTTATGGTGGGGGAGTCTTTGCGACCCATAACAACCTAAGCTTAGATTGAGTTATTACCTTTCGTCATGCCACCATCGCTGAATAGTATCGGCATGAGGGAACTCTTTACACAGTAGCAAGTCCTGCCACATCAGCTAACGCCTGCTTTCGTATATTACTTGATGCATTGACATCACGGTCATGCTGTGTTTGACAGCCAGGACACGCCCAATTTCTGACTGACAACGGCAGACTGTCTAATTTGTAATGACAATGCGAACAAATTTTACTACTGGCAAAGAACCGATTTACCTTTAGGATATTCTTACCATACCAATTCGCCTTGTAAGTAAGTAGGGTAACAAACTGCCCCCAACCGACATCATGAATCGCTTTGGCAAGTTTATGGTTCTTTACCATGTTTTTTACACCTAAATCTTCAAGTGCATAACTGGTAGCTTGGTTTTCGCAAATCAGTTTATGCATGGTATTTGCTTGTGGCTGTCTTAGAGATGGTAACTGTTTTGATATTGCCAACAAATTCACGGCTAAATACGGTTTTGATGCCTTTGATTTTGGGTAGGTTGATGATGCCTTGTTCAAAGTTTGCTGTGCAGTGCTGAGGGCATTGATAACTTCGCTGTGGGATTTTTTTAGATTTAAAGCGTGGAAACTTGGCACGACTTTTGAAGAAATTGGTAAAAGCGGTATGTACATTGAGCAGGGCATTAAGTAACGATTGGCTATTGACTTCATTTAGCCATGCAAACTTGCCTGTTTTCTTTTTCTTAACCAACTGGCTTTGGATTTTGGTTCGTGATAAAGATTTGCCAAACATGGCATAGTAGCGTTGTTGCAATGCCAACGTCAAGTTGAATACAAACCGATTATAGCCAAAATGCTTTTTGATTAGCATGGCTTGTTAGCTGATTGAAATATGGGTATGATTTAGGATTATTTTTATTTAGTGTCAATTTAGACAATATATCGAAAAACAAGAACGCCCTGCTTGGGTCGCTTGTGCTTACATCTCCACCTAAATCAAAGATTATGGGTGGAGAATTACGCAGGATGAGTTAAAACTGATTTTATTGTTTATTAAAGCATCAGTATTAGAGCATTCATTTAGGGCATTTTTTTCAGCTCAAGAGTGTGAATAAACCGCCCTTCTACTTGCAAAACGGTTAATTGCCAACCGTCAATGTCCACACTTTCTCCAGATAAATCACCAACACTGCCCAGCTTTTGCATCACCAAACCGCCCATGGTATCCACTTCACTGTCATCAAATGCCGCGCCCAACGCTTCATTACAACTTTCAATCAATGTAGATGCTTGTACTATCCAAACATTTGGCATACTGGCATGGGGTACGATGTTGTTAATGTTACTGTCTTCGTCTAAATCATCATGCTCATCAACGATGTCACCGACAATTTCTTCAAGCAAATCTTCCATGGTAACCACGCCAGCAAAGTTACCAAAGTCGTCCACCACCACTGCCATATGCACTTGAGTTTTTTGTAGTAAGCGTAGCAAGGTATCAGAGCGGGCATTTTCGTTAATGTACAAAGGCTGTCTGACCAAATCTCTGATGCGAAAAGTGCGTGATTGAGCGTTGGCAGTACTGGCAGTGTTGTCATCGTTGCCTTTATTGGCTTTGTCAGCCTTATCAGCTTTGTCGGCTTTAATGGTCGCCATCAACAGTGGCAATAAATCTTTGGCAAGCAAAATGCCAATGACCGCATCACCATCTTGACTGTCAAAAACAGGATAACGTGAATGAGCAGATTCTAAAAACACCGCCATGATGTCTTCAAGACCATCTAATTCATGTAAACCAACCACGTTAGGCCGTGGGGTCATGATTTCACGAATTTGTGTGGCGGGCAAATCCAACACGCCCTCAAGCATGTCAACCGTATCAGGTTGCAAAAATTGGCGAGAATCATGAACAATGTCAATGAGTTCATCACGAGTTTCAGGAGCGGCGGACAACCAGCGTTTTAGACCTCGTGACCAGCCAGAAGAAGTACTAAAATGGGAACTGTCGTCAGACATGGGGGGTGTGTTAACCTCGCATCATTACCAAAAGTTGTCTCACTTTATCCGATGCCACCCATACAATCAATAGGCTTTTTTTGATTTTTTAAGCAATGACCATTAATGACCATTTGAGTTGAGCAATGACCAATTTGCACCCCATCAGCTCACTTGCACCCAATGCACCACCCGCTCTTCAATCTGCTCTTGCGATACGCTTGGTTCTGGCACACAACGACCAGCCGCTCCAATATTTGCCTGCTTCATCAAAATGGCAGATTTCACCTTGTCTTGAGTGATTAGTGGGTGCCAATTTGGTAATGACTGACTACGATACAGACGCTTATAAGCACAGCTGTCTGGTAGCCACAACATCTTTGGCAAATCGGTTACCGTCAGTTGAATGCAATCAGGTACTTTGGCCTGACGGTTGGCATAATCTTGACAATGACCTGTTTGGCAATCAAGCAACTGACACGCCACATCTGTGTATTCAACCAAGTGGGCAGGTGTGTCATCGTCCAAAAACTTCACCAAACAGCACACACCACAGCCATCACATAAAGCTTCCCATTCGGCATCAGTCAACTCGTTAAGGGGAAAGTGTTGCCAAAAATTAGGGCGTAAGATTGACTGAGACTGATTGGTAAGTTGAGCCGTTGCTTGAGCCGTGGTTTTAACAATGGTGTCTGATTGTAATTTAAGTTGTGATGTGGGTTGCAATGTGGTAAATGTGGTATCAGCTTGCTTCATGTTTGTTATTTGTTTATTTGTCAATGTCTATTTATCAATGTTTATTTGTCAGACTTTTACCAGAAATTTATCAATAATCTGTCAGCCTAGTCTATCGACCATCTAAGAAAATGACGAAGTTTAACACGTTTGTTCTGTTGTGCGGTGGCAAATTTTGTTATGGTATGCTTATAAAGCAAAGGTTGGCTTTAACTGTTGTCATTTATTTTTTTTCGCAACACCTTTGTTAACAACGTTTTTTTTTCACAACATTTTAACTCATCGTGCGTCATTCTCCACCCATAATCTTTGATTTAGGTTGACACTTAAATAAAAATAATGCTAAATTATACCCATATTTCAAAAAGTTAGCTGTTGCTTGTATTCATGAAAAAGTACGCAACCAGCGCTTAAAATTACACCATAAAGTCACGCATAAACTGATTTGCGAAAACCAAGCTACCAGTTATGTGATTGAAGATTTAGATGTAAAAAACATGGTAAAGAACCATAAAAAGCAGGCATTAGCTGATGTAGCAGGATTTGCTACTGTGTAAAGAGTTCCCCCAGTATAATACTTATCAGCGTAAGTGTGCTGGCGAAAGGTAACAATTCAATCTAGGTTGGGATTGTTATGGGTCGCAAAGATTCCCCTACCATAACCGCTAGGTTTGGTGGTGGGAGTATGGCAATGGTGGTGGGAGTATGGCAATAAGGAAGCACCATGAGCATCAAAACTTACCAACTACATAGCACCACAAAACAAGGCATTGAGCTTATCAGTTATGTGGCGTTGCCTGACTCTGCCAGTGAAGACAATCCTGTTGCTGGTATCTTGGTTGCTCCAGAATGGTGGGGAGTGGTTGAACACCCCAAACAAGTCACCGAACGCCTTGCCCAAGCAGGCTTTGCTGCGGTGGCAATGGACGTGTACGGCGAAGGCAAACTGACCACCGATGCCATTCAAGCCAACGAATGGATGACACAGATGCTTGATGACCAAGACAAGCTGATGGCTCGTTGCCAACAAATTTTAACTGACTTTAGCGATCAAATGGCGGTTGATGCGAATCGATTGGGGGCCATCGGCTTTTGCTTTGGTGGCAAAATCGTCCTAGACATGGCACGGGTTGGCATGCCATTAAAAGCGGTTGCTACCTTTCATGGCAACCCCACCCCAAAACAACCTGCCCAAAAAGGCATGTTTCATGCCAACGTGTTGGTGGCTCATGGGCGTGATGACAGCATGGTGTCGATGCAGGCCATTGAAAAATTAAAACAAGAGCTGGACAATGCCAATGTGAGTTATCAAGTGGACGTCTATGACAACGCCAAACACGGCTTTACCAATCCCAACGCCGATAAACGCGCTTCTGAAAATGATGTGGACTTGGGCTATCATGAAACTGCTGCCAAACAAAGTTGGGAGAAGATGATTGACTTTATACAAAATAACTTATCAAAATAACTTATCAAAGTAACTTATCAAAGTAACTTATCAAAGTCATTCATCAAAATAATTTATCAAAATAATTTATCAAAATAACTTATCAAAATCATTCATCAAGCCAACTGATGACCCATCATCTCCATAAATTCATAACCCAAGCCCATTGCCCGTCAATGGGCTTTTTGCTTATTGATTTTTGCTGATTATTGGCTAAATGTGTTGTTGGTTATGTAAAAAAATAATTTACAAATCGTCTATTTGGTGAAACAATGCTTTTTTAATTTGGCTCAAGTTAATTGGATTTGTTTATATTTGATTTTTTACATTAAAAGATGACATTTAAATAAGGACATACACAGTATGACGCAAAATATCAACCACTTGGAAGGCGATACGCCAATAAAGCCCCATAAAGACAGTGGTTTTATGGGACACCCAAAACCCTTACAACCGCTATTTTTTACTGAGATGTGGGAGCGTTTTTCTTATTATAGCATTCGTCCTTTGTTGGTGCTGTTTATGGTGGCAACCATTCAAAGTGGCGGGTTTGGCTTTGATGATGTTACTGCTTCTGCCATTTATGGTATTTTTGCTGGGGCAATGTATTTAATGGCAGTGCCAGGTGGTTGGCTTGCGGATAACTGGCTTGGGCAAGAACGGGCATTGTGGTGGGGCAGTTTAATCATTGCCTTGGGTCATTTGTGCATTGCGTTATCTGCCATGGTGGGTGCGTCGGTATTTTTTTTGGGGTTGATGTTCATTGTCATCGGTTCAGGGTTGTTTAAAACCTGTATTTCGGTGATGGTGGGGGCATTATATCCTGACGGTGATGGCCGTCGTGATGCTGGGTTTACGCTATTTTATATGGGCATTAACATTGGGGCGTTGTTTGCGTCTTTAATTGTGGGGATTTTTAAAGAACAAGGCATGTGGCATGTCGGCTTTGGGGTCGGTGGTTTTGGCATGTTGGTGGCTTTATTGTTGTATCGCTTTTATGCACGTGCCAGCCTAAAAAAATACGCTCAAGAAAATAACATTACTCCTGTGTGGGAGTACCCCAGTGGTCAGGTTGCCAATGTGGGGCGGTGGGTGTTTGCGGTGGTGGCGGTGCTTGCCGTGGTGGTTGGGTTAATTATGATGGGCATCATGCCATTTAATCCACAAGTGGTTGCTGAATACATGACTTATCTGATTGCAGGAACGATTGTTTTGTATTTTTTGTATCGCTTTATTAGCCCAAGTTTAAACAAAAATGAAAAAGTTCGTTTGTTGATTTGTTTTTTACTCATCATTGGTTCGACCTTATTTTGGTCAAGCTTTGAGCAGCAGCCCACTTCTTTTAACTTATTTGCCGACCGTTATACCGATTTGAATGTGATGGGCTTTAACATTCCAAGCCTCTGGTTTCAATCTTTAAATCCATTTTTTATCTTATTGCTTGCCCCCGTTGTCAGTGTGATTTGGGTCAAATTGGCAAATAAAGGGCTTGAACCAAGCAGTATGACAAAATTTGCTTTGGGCATGTTATTGGCAGCAGCAGGGTTTGGCTTGATGATTGTGGCAGCCAACCATGTGGTGAACCAACCCGGTACATTGGTATCGCCCATGTGGCTGGTGGGCAGTTTGCTCCTATTGACACTGGGTGAATTGGCACTTAGCCCTGTTGGCTTATCGTCAATGACCAAGCTTGCTCCTGAACGAATGCAGGGGCAAATCATGGGCTTATTTTTTGCGTCGATTGCGGTGGGCAATCTGGTGGCGGCGTTTTTTGGTGGCTATGTCACCGCTGATACCATTAATGACTTACCCAACTTATTTGCCACCATGGCGATATTTTTGGTGGTGAGTGCGGTGATGCTGTTAATCTTATCTCGTCCCATCGAAAAAATGCTCAAGAACTCAGAAACACTTAAGCAAGCGGAGTAAATGGCAGGCAAAATAAATAGCAGATGAGATAAGTCACAGATGGAATGAGCCTTAGGGTTACTAACTGTTTATTGAAATCTACCTAAACCTATGTAATAATTCTCAAATGAATAGATTAGTTAGTATCAATGAAGCATCAAAACGACTTGGCGTGTCCATCTCCACTTTGCGGAGATGGGACGAAACAGGTGTTCTTGTTGCTGAACGCACGCCCAAAGGTCATCGCAGATATGACATTAATAAACTGCACCCTAATTTTTACCACAATCTACCCATGCTCAAACGCAAAACAGTTGGTTACGCTCGTGTATCAAGCCACGACCAAAAGGACGATTTAGACCGTCAGATTGGTGTATTGGAGTTGTACTGTGCCAATCAAGGTTGGCAATTTGAAATCGTGGGTGATTTGGGTAGTGGTATGAATTACCACAAAAAAGGCTTAAACCTGCTTTTAGATGGCATTTTAAATGACGAAATTGGACGTTTGGTCTTAACCCACAAAGACCGCCTATTGCGTTTTGGCTCGGAGCTTATTTTCGCTTTATGTGAAAAAAAGAATGTGGAAGTTGTCATCATTAATCAAGGCGAAAACCCATACTTTGAAGAAGAATTAGCCCAAGATGTGCTAGAAATCATCACGGTATTTTCCGAAAGACTGTACGGCTCACAAAGCAAGAAAAACAAAAAAGTCTTAGAAGCAATTAAGGCGATGTTAGAATGACCTGTATTCGTGGACACATCATTGAGCTAAAACCTAACAACGCCCAAGCTACCCATCTCAAAAAGGCTTGTGGCGTTGCCAGATTTGCCTATAACTGGGCATTGAGCGAATGGCAAAAACAATACCAAGCGGATAAAAATTATCGTGATGAATGTCAAGCAAACGGCATAGAAACTGACAAAACCAAACTGAACAGCCCAAATCAATTTAAACTTAGAAAACAACTTAACAGCATAAAAAAGCAACAATTTCCCTTTATGGCAAAAGTAACCAAATGCAGTCCACAAGAAGCCATAATTCAACTGGGCAAAGCCTTTGACAACTTTTTTAAAGGGCGAGCCAAATATCCGCAGTTTAGGAAAAAAGGCATAAACGACAAATTTAGCTTAACCAACGACCAATTTAAATTGATTGGCAAAAAGATAAAAATTCCTAATTTAGGTTGGGTAAAGCTCAAAGAAAATTTGCGTTTTAATGGAAAAATTTTAAACGCCACCATTTTTAAAAAAGGCAGTAAATGGTTTGTATCGGTTGGTGTGGAAATTGACAATCCACCAAAATTAAATGCCAAAACACACAAAAGTGTTGGCATTGATTTAGGGATTACCGATTTAGCCACGTTATCAGACGGCACAAAAATTGGGGCACCCAAACCTTTAAAAACAAACCTTAAAAAATTACAACAACTAAGTAAATCGCTTAGCCGTAAACAAAAAGGCAGTAACAACCGTGAAAAAGCGAAAACCAAGCTCTCACGGCTGCATTATAAAATCAGCTGCATTAGAAAAGACTTTTTACACAAATTAACAACCAACTTAGTAAAACAATTTGATGTGATTTGCCTTGAAAACCTTAACGTTAAAGGCATGATTAAAAACCACAAATTAAGCTGTGCTGTTAGCGATTTGGGTTTTTATGAATTTAAGCGGCAACTCATCTACAAAGCCAACATTCATCACAAAACTGTTAAAGAAGTGGACAGATTTTATCCAAGCAGTAAAACCTGTTCATCTTGTGGTTTTGTGATGGCTAAAGAAAACTTGACGTTGGCAACACGTCTATGGACTTGCCCAAATTGTAAAGCAAGTCATGACCGTGATGTGAATGCAAGTTTAAACATTTTAAACAAGGCGGATAAAGTCCTAACTTTATCTTAATATAAACAAGCGGTAGGTTCTACCGTGTTAGTCTATGGAGTTGATGTAAGTCCAAGTTCAAATGAATAAGGCAAACAACGTTGAAGTAGAAATTAAACGCTAAATTTGCCTTTGGGTAGGTTTAGATGGGTTTTAAGGAACAGAAAATTTATGCCAAACATCGCTGAGCGTATTCATGCTTTACGAGAGCAACTTCGCCAATTTAACACCCAGCTTACTCAAGATAAACAGGGTGATAATCAGGGCGATAATCAGGGCATTGATGCTTTAATCGTGCCTTCTGCTGACCCACATCTGTCCGAATATTTGCCTGAGCATTGGCAACTTCGTCAATATCTGTCTGGCTTTACTGGCTCGGTTGGTACGCTGGTGGTAACGGCGGATTTTGCTGGGCTTTGGGTAGACAGTCGCTATTGGGTACAAGCTGGCAATCAATTAAATGGCACAGGCATTGAGCTACAAAAGCTGACTGCCAGCACCCCCAATCACATTGATTGGCTGACAAACTTAGCCAAAGGCAGTCGAGTGGCTGTGGACGGTAACATGCTGTCAGTGGCAGAAAAAACCAAACTCACCCAAGCCTTTGCCACCAAGGACATCAAGCTTATCACTGACCCTGCCCTACTTGCCCCCATTTGGCAAACGCTATGGCAAGACCGCCCTGCCCTGCCCACCGCTCCTTTGTATGCCCATGATGCTCAGTTTGTTGACACATCTGCAAAAGACAAACTGGCACAAGTCAAAAAACACCTACAAGACAAACACGCCAGCCACCATTTGCTGTCTGCTTTAGATGACATTGCGTGGCTGACCAATTTGCGTGGCAGTGATGTGGAATATAATCCTGTGTTTTTAGCACATTTGTTGATTGTGCAAGATGGCAATACCAATGACAATGCCAATGCCAATGCCGATGATGCCAACAAACTGGTTACCACCTTATATGTCGATGTCAATAAACTCACGCCTGCCATCGTCGCCCACTTAGAGCAAGCAGGCATTGCCGTGGCGGATTATGCTTTGGTACAAGCAGATTTGGGCTTACTCGGTGATGGTGATGCTTTGTTGTATGACCCCAATAAAGTGGCGGTTGGTACGTTATCGACATTGTCAGATGCGGTGATGGTCATTGAGCAAATAGCCCCCAGCACCTTACTTAAGTCAGTCAAATCCAAAGATGACTTGGCTCATGTCAAAGATGCCATGCGACAAGATGGGGCGGCGTTGTGTGAGTTTTTTGCCCAATTTGAGAAGCGGTTGGCTGATGGTGAACGCTTAAGTGAATTGGACGTGGATACCATGTTGATTGATGCCAGAAGTCGCCAACCCAATTATGTGTCGCCAAGTTTTGCCACCATTGCAGGCTTTAATGCCAATGGGGCGTTGCCACATTACCGAGCATTGCCAGATGATTTTAGTTATCTTGATGGCAATGGCTTGCTGTTGATTGATTCAGGCGGACAATATCAAAATGGCACGACCGACATCACTCGTGTTGTCCCCATTGGCACGGTCAGCGATGCGCACAAACGTGATTTTACCATGGTGTTAAAAGCCCATATTGCTCTGGCCGTGGCATGCTTCCCTGATGGCATTGCGTCCCCCTTGATTGATGCCATTTGCCGAGCACCGATGTGGCAACAGCAGATGGATTATGGGCATGGCACAGGGCATGGTGTGGGCTATTTTTTGAATGTGCATGAAGGCCCACAAGTCATCGCTTATGCTGCCAGCAACCCTGCTGAACGTGCCATGAAAGCAGGCATGATATCGAGTAATGAGCCTGGACTGTACCGAGAAGGTCAATGGGGCATTCGCATTGAAAACTTGGTCGCCAATGTGCCAGTTGCCAAGCCAAAAGAGCATCAATTTGGTGACTATCTGTGCTTTGAAACCTTGACGTTATGCCCGATTGATACTCGCTTGGTGGATAAGCAGTTATTAACCGAACAGGAAATCTCATGGCTGAATGATTATCACAAAACCGTCTTTGATGAGCTGAACGAGATGGTGCAAGGCGATGCGTTGGCATGGCTAACGCAAAGAACGCAAGCGATATGATGCCATGAAATTTTAATTTGATAAAAAAGCGGTTTGACGTCTTTTTAGGTTTTAGGCGTCATCTTTTTCATAACGGACAAACCGATAGGCAAGATTGCTGTCTGTGTCGGTTTGCCATTGAGAGTGAGCCACTGCCACAAACCCATCAGGCAACTTAGGATAAAACGCATCGCCAGCATCAACCGTCATATCCACTTCGGTAATCTCAATGCGGTCGGTCACTGTCATCGCTTGCCCAAAAATCTTCTCACCACCGATGACCCAAATGGTGCTAAGCTTGATGGCATGGGCAAGGCTGGCAGCCTGAGCCAACGCATGGTCAAGATGATGCACCACACACACATCATCTCGCTCAGACAAGCCGTGTTTGCTGGCATAATCCATTTGGCTGGTGATGATAAAGTTCATTCGTTTTGGCAATGGCTTGCCAATGGATTCATAGGTCTTACGACCCATGATGACGATGCCTTTAATGCTGTCATTGATGCTGTCTTTGCTTTCGGTTGTGATGGCTTTAAAGTGCTTTAAATCAGCAGGCAAATGCCATGGCAGTTGATTGGCTTTACCGATACAGCGGTCATGACTGATGGCGACAATTTGGGCAACTTGGATATTGGCATAACTCATGGGTGGTCTCTCAAAAATGGTCTTTTAAAAACATCTAAACGGTCATCTGAATGGCACTAAAACAAAACAAACAAAACCAAGTCTTGATAAAAACGCAACAAACACGCATCACACCGCCACAACCGCCTTAATGGCAGGGTGGCATTGATAATTGGTTAGGTAAATGTCATCATAACCAAAGGTAAAAATATCCGTTACGCTTGGGTTAAGCGTCAAAGTGGGAGGGGCATAAGGCGTGCGACTTAATTGCTCTTCAACTTGTGCTAAGTGATTGACATACAGATGACAATCACCCCCTGTCCAAATAAATTCACCCACCTTTAAATCACACACATGGGCAATCATGTGGGTCAGTAAGGCATAGCTTGCGATGTTAAACGGCACACCCAAAAACAAATCTGCTGAGCGTTGATATAACTGACATGACAAGCGACCATTCGCCACAAAAAATTGAAACAACGTATGGCAAGGTGGCAACGCCACTTGGGTGGCTTCGGCGGGATTCCAACCAGAGACGATTAAACGCCGTGAATCTGGCGTGTGGCGAATGGCATTAATCACCTCGGTGATTTGGTCGATGCCATCTTGACGATGGTTGCCATACTCATCTTGACTTGCCCCATAATTTCGCCATTGATGCCCATAAATGGGGCCCAAATCCCCTTCAGCTCGGTTAAATTTGGCAGTCTGCTCAGCGGTTGCCCATTCGTTCCAAATACGCACGCCATGATTTTGCAAATATCGCACATGGGTATCGCCCCGTAAAAACCACAACAACTCATAGACCACCGATTTAAAATGCACTTTTTTGCTGGTCAACAGTGCAAAGCCATCGCTTAAATCAAAACGCATCTGAGCCCCAAAGTGGCTTAGCGTGCCGACACCTGTGCGGTCGCTCTTTGGCGTGCCGTGGTCTTTGACATGGCGGATAAGGTCAAGATAGGCTTGTTCGTTTTTTTTCATGACAGACGGTACTCTTTTATTGACAGACGTTTTTTATGTGATGTTTTGATTTGATGGCATCGCATGAGCATCATATGAAAGCTGATGATTATGGCACATTTATGCCATGATGATGACATTTTTTGTCCCCACAAGCCCATCTCATAAAAAAAGGCATGACACATGGTCATAATTTGTCAATATCCTGTACTGTACTGTACTGTAATAATAACATAAAATCAACAAATTGAATGGACTATTTGTTAATTTTTGTCAATAAATGTTCATCGATGGACAAACAAATGGGTGGCTGGCTGGCAATTGTCATACCATTTCTGCATGTTTTCTGCATTTTGTCAGTTTTTATCAACTTTTATCGTCTTTTATTCATCAAAAAGCCAAAAAAGGCATAATTTTTGCATTTTTTACCACTCATTTGTACATATATACATATGAATGTGCAAAAACAACCTTTTATCTTGTTTTAACATGGGTTAAGAACTTAGCAACATGCCCATTTAGGAGTTCTCTATGAACCACATCTATAAAGTCGTCTTTAACAAAGCCACAGGTACGTTTACGGCGGTGGCAGAGTATGCCAAATCCCACACAGGGGGGGGGGGGGATATCAGCACTTCAGGGCAGGTTGGTAACCTATGTACAGTCTCCTTTACTCGAGTTGCAACACTTGCCATACTCTCCATCGCTGCCATATTTAATACCGTTCATACTGCTAATGCTAGTATTAGCATTGGTGGTATGGGTAGCGGTACCAATTCCAAGTATCCAGTAAAAAATTCTGCGTCTGCAAATGGTCAAAAATCCATCGCTCTTGGAGCAAATTCAACTGCAGATGGTGATCAATCCATCGCCATCGGTAGCAGTGAAAAAAAAGATGATAATTCAGGTGCTAAGGCAAAAGGTAAAGAATCCATTGCCATCGGTGGTGATGTAACTGCCCAAGGTCATGCTTCGATTGCCATTGGTAGTGATGACTTATATATAAATTCAGTTTCAGGTACTGCTAGTACACTTACTGATAATACCCAAAATCTCATCAACAAGCATACAAAGTTAAAGGAAATTCAACAAAAATCAGGGTACCAACGCACACAAGCATTAGGACATGCCAGTATGGCGATCGGTACCATGTCAAAGGCATCAGGGGATTTTTCCAATGCTCTTGGCACACGAGCAGAGGCTGAAGGGGCATTTTCTCTAGCAATGGGGCTCACTTCTAAAGCCGCTGGTGAATCTTCGGTTGCTGTTGGCTCAAGTGCAGAGGCTAATAAGACTGATGCCCTAGCCCTTGGTGCAAATACCAAAGTAGAAGCCGAAAAAGGCATTGCCCTAGGTGCTGGATCTGAAGTTACCAGCTCTAACAACAGCACCGATGCCTATGTACCACAAGGTGGTTCGATAGATAGCCACAAAGCCACCGCCACAGGGGCATTGTCCATAGGTAGCAGCAGTATCAAGCGTAAAATCATCAATGTCGGTGCAGGTAATGCCGACACCGATGCGGTCAATGTGGCACAGCTAAAAGCGGTGGAAGAAATCGCCAAGAAAAGCAGCACATGGAAACTCAAAGCCAATGGTGGTAACTCAGAAACAATCAACAACAACGACGAAGTGGACTTCGCTGGTAAAAAAACAGGTGATGGTCCCTCTCAAAATCAAAACATCAAAATCACCCGAACGGGTAAAAAAGTTGAATTTGATTTAAGTGACACCATCAAACTGGGCAATAGTGGCTATCTGTCTGTGGGGAATAGCACTCTAAATAGCGGTGGTTTGAACATCATAAACAATCAAGAAGAAAAACTACTATTGGGAGCAGATGGATTAAGATTCACTGATAAAAGTAATACCCCAAAAACTGGAACAACGCGTATCACCAACAGTGGCATTGGCTTTAGTCAAACTGATGGCAGACTTGATACAGATAAAGCCCACATCACAAACACAGGCATCAATGCAGGCAATCAGAAAATCACTAAGGTTGCTGATGGTCAAGCTGATACCGATGCGGTCAATAAAAAACAGGTTGGCGACCTGATAGACGAGAAAGTCAAATCTACTAAGTTAACCGTCAACGATAATTCCAGTTCTGATCCCAATGATCCTAACTCAATGCCTAAGCCCAGATTTGAAGCTGAAGGTCAAGATAAAAAAGGCTTTGTTAACGCTGAAGACTTAAGCAAGTATCTAAATGAACTTGACCAATCTATCGATATAACCAGAACCACAGCAAAAGGTGCCGTAGACCAAAGCGCAGAAGCCAAGACAAAAGCGGAACAAGCAGCGGAAGAGGCCAAAACCTCTTCGGAGGAAGCCAAAAAAGCCGCCACATCTGCCCAAGCTGTCGAAGACATAGCAAATAAAGCCTTACAAACCTTTAAAGTAGAAAAAGAAGGCGAAACTGAAGAAGAGAATAAAATCACCGTTGCTAAAGACAAACAAGGCAGTCACGTCAATACCCTAAAACTCAAAGGGGATAATGGCATCAATGTTACCACCAATAAAAACGGCACGATTACCTTTGGTATTGACCAAAGCAATGGTCTAACCACCCCTAAATTAACCGTGGGTAACAATACCAATGATAATGGTAATAAATTAAGCATTGACAAAGAAAATGGCATTCACTTTTTAAGCAAAGGTAGCAATCAAAAAGACATGAATGCCCCTGCCATCACCAAAGACGGCATCAGTGCAGGTAATAAAACCATCACAGGTGTAAAACCAACACTAATTGATATCATCAATACAGGTACTACACACACCATAGAACAAGGCAATACAATCACCAAAGAACAAGAAAAATCCAACGCTGCCAGTGTCAAAGATGTGCTAAACGCAGGCTTTAACCTAAAAAATAATGGCAGATCAGTTGATTTTGTGTCAGCTTACGACACCATCGACTTTGTCAATGGCAATGGCACCACCGCCAACGTTACTTATACTGGAGACACCAATAAAGTCACTTACAATGTCAATGTGGACAATAAAACCATCAATCTGACAGGTAATGATGGTAATAAACAGCTTAGCGTAAAAACCACCACACTGACCAAAACAGATGCCAATGGTCAAACGCCGATTAACTTTAGCGTTAAATCTGAAGATGACGATGCGCTTATCAAAGCCAAAGACATCAAAGAGAACCTAAATATCTTAGCCAAAGAGATTAATACCGCCAAAAACGCAAAAGGAGGCTCTGGAGGCTCTGCCACCAGCACACTGACCATTAAAGCTGGTGATGATACAGCACCTAACAATAATGGCATCACGCTAGACAGCACCAACAGCGAAATGACCTTGGCAGGCAGCGATGGTATCACCGTTAAGTCTAATACCACTGACAGAAAAATCACGGTTGGTATTGACACCACCAAAGGTCTGACCGTTGGCAAAACCTCTCTTAAAGATGGCAGCCTGTCTGTTAGTAATCAGCAGATGGACGAACAAATCCAAGTGGGTGCTGATGGCATTAAATTTGCTAATGTTAACGCTGGTATGGCAAATACTAATGAAAGCACAACTCGCATCACCAAAGATAAAATCGGCTTTGCAAATAGTACTGGTCAAGTTGATGAAAACAAACCACATCTGACCAAAGATGGCATTGATGCAGGTGGTCAAACCATCAAAATGGTGAAATCTGCCATTGACCCCAGCGCCAACAATCAGAAAAACTTCATCACTCGTTTGGAAGAAGCAGGGAAAACTAATACTGATAAACAAAACTCTGCTGCCACGGTTAAAGATTTGTACGAACTATCACAATCACCGCTGACCTTTGCAGGGGATATAGGCAGTCATGTTACTAAAAAACTGGGGGATACCTTAACTGTCAAAGGTGGTGAGGCTAACACTGGTAAGCTAACTGATGGTAATATTGGTGTCGTAGCTGATAGTACCAATGGCTTAACCGTCAAACTTGCTAAAACTTTAACTGGTCTTGAAGCGGTTAACACCAAAACCCTAACCGCCACCGATAAAATCACAGCAGGCAGTGGCAACAGTACCTCTGAACTATTGGGTGGTGGTCTAACCTTTAACAAGAAAGCCAACTCAACCATCAATACCAAAACTCACTATGGCATTGATGGCGTGAAGTTTACTGATGGCAATAACACAGCAATTGCAGGCACAACTTACATCACCAAAGAGAAAGTTGGTTTTGCTAAACAAGATGGTTCGCTTGATGAAAGCAAACCCTATCTTGACCAAAAACAGCTTAAAGTTGGCGATGTTGCGATTACCAAAGACAATGGTATTGATGCAGGCAATCAGAAAATCACTAAGCTTGCTGATGGTCAAGCTGACACCGATGCGGTCAATAAAAAACAAGTTAACCAACTGATACAAGATAAAGTCAAATCTGTTAGGTTAACTGTCAATAACAACTCCGTTGGTGGAGCCCAAGTCAAGAATAGATTTGAGGTTAGGAATGAGGATAAAAAAGGCTTTGTTGCCGCTGAAGACTTAAGTACATACCTAAATGAACTTGACCAGTCTATCGATACAACAAAACGCAAAGCTGATAATGCCATAGCACAAAGTATGGCAGCCAAGGCTGAAGCCAAAACAGCAGCGGAAGAAGCCAAAGCCTCTTCGGAGGAAGCCCAAAACGCCGCCATATCTGCCAAATCAGCTGAAGACACAGCAAACAAGGCTCTACAAACCTTTACCGTCAGTGATGGTACAGATGCCAATAACTTTACCGTTGGCAAAAATGAAAAAGCTGCCACCAATCAATTTAACAAAGTTACCTTTACAGGTGAAAATGGCATCAAAATTAGCAGTGATAAAGCCACAGGTAAAGTCAAAGTTGGCATTGACCAAAACCAAGGTTTAACCACCTCCAAACTCACCGTAGGTGATCATACTGGTGGCAATAAGGTAATCATTGACAAAAATGGCATCAATGCAGGCAATCAAAAAATCATCAACATTGCCGATGGCACACATGATACTGATGCCGTCAGCTATAAACAACATAAACAAATTGCTGAGCAGATAAAAGGTCTAGATCCAGAGGCACTAAAACAAAACAAAGAAATTGCTGAAAAGCTCAAAAATATAGATAAGAGCACATTAAACAATGTCGCAAATGCCCTACAGACCTTTACTGTAGAAAAAGAAGGCGAAACCAGCAATGATAATAAAATCACCGTTGGTAAAAATGTAGGTCAAGATAAAGTCAACACCTTAAAACTCAAAGGGGATAATGGCATCAACATTACCACCAACAAAAATGGTACTGTTACTTTTGGCATTGATCAAAATAAAGGACTAACCAGCTCTAAATTGACCGTAGGTAATGGTGGTCAAGGTCAAAACAAAGGAATTGTGATTGACAGCAAAAATGGTCAAAACACCATCACAGGGCTAACTCACACCCTAACCGATGCCACCAATCCGAACACAGGGCATGTCAGCGAAATCAAGGGCTTGGCACAAGATGCAGACAAAACCCGTGCCGCCAGTATCGGTGATGTGCTAAATGCAGGCTTTAACTTGCAAGGTAATGGTACAGCGGTTGACTTTGTCTCAACTTATGACACCGTCAACTTTACCAATGGCAACGCCACCACCGCTAAGGTAGCTTATGATGAAGCCAGCAAAACCAACACAGTCACTTATGATGTCAATGTGGATAATACAACCTTAACATTAATTGATGGTCAAAATGGTAAAAAACAAATTGGCGTAAAAACCACCACACTGACCAGTAATGGCACAGGTACTAATAAATTTGCCCTAAGTAATCAAGGTGCTGGCTCAGATAATGGCGATGCCCTTATTAAAGCCAAAGACATCGTTACCCATCTAAATACCTTAGCTGGCGATATCCAAACCGCCAAAGGGGCCAGTCAAGCAGGTAACTCAGCAGGCTATGTTGATGCTGATGGCAATAAAGTCATCTATGACAGTACCGATAACAAGTACTATCAAGCCAATGGCAACAGCAACACCAAAGTAGAAGTCGCCAAAGACAAACTGGTTGCCCAAGCCCAAACCCCAGATGGCACATTGGCTCAAATGAATGTCAAATCGGTCATCACCAAAGAGAGAGAAAATACAGCCAATGGCATCAATGAAGACAACGCCTTTGTCAAAGGACTTGAAAAAGCCGCTTCCAATAACAAAACCAAAAACGCCGCCGTTACCGTCAATGATTTACATCAGGTGGCAAGCACGCCCCTTACCTTTAAATCAGATGATGGCGTACACAGTCAGGTCAATTTGGGCGACACCTTTGCCATGACAGGCGGTGCTGATTATAAAAACCTTAGCGACGGCAAAAACATTGGCGTGGTCTCACAGCCAGATGGTGTACAGTTTAAACTTGCCAAAGACCTAAAAGATCTTAACAGCGTTAGCGCAGGTGGCACCAAAATTGATGAAAAAGGTGTGTCTTTTGTAGACCGCAACGGTCAAGCAAAAGCAAATACCCCTGTGCTAAGTGCCAATGGGCTGGACATGGGCGGTAAGGTCATCAGCAATGTGGGCAAAGGCACAAAAGACACCGATGCTGCCAACATGCAACAGCTGAACGAAGTACGCAGCTTGTTGGGTCTTGGCAACTCTGGTGGTGGCAACGCTGGCAATGGTCAGGTGAACATTGCTGACATCAAAAAAGACCCAAATTCAGGCTCAAGCTCATCATCTAACAGCCCTGCCATCAAAGCAGGCACGGTACTTGGTGGTAAAGGCAATAACAATACCGAAAAACTTGCCAATGGTGGCGTACAAGTGGGCGTGGATAAAGACGGTAAGGCTAACGGTGATTTAAACAATGTTTGGGTCAAAACCCAAAAAGATGGCAGTAAAAAAGCCCTGCTCACTACTTATAACGTCCAAGACCAAACTAACTATATTACCAACAACCCCGCAGAAGCCATTGACAGAATGAACGAGCAAGGCATTCGCTTCTTCCATGTCAACGATGGCAATCAAGAACCTGTGGTACAAGGGCGTAACAGCATTGATTCAAGCGCCTCTGGCAGGTATTCAGCGGCGGTCGGTTATCAGGCCAAGGCAAATGGTGAAGCCGCCGTTGCCGTGGGCAGACAAACCCAAGCAGGCAACCAGTCCATTGCCATCGGTGATAAAGCACAAGCCACAGGCAATCAATCCATCGCCATCGGTACAGGCAATGTGGTAACAGGTAAGCACTCTGGTGCCATCGGTGACCCAAGTACTGTTAAGGCTGATAACAGTTACAGTGTGGGTAATAACAACCAGTTTACCGATGCCACTCAAACCGATGTCTTTGGTGTGGGGAATAACATCACCGTGACCGAAAGTAACTCGGTTGCCTTAGGTTCAAACTCTGCCATCAGTGCAGGCACACAAGCAGGCACACAAGCCAAAAAATCTGACGGTACAGCAGGTGCAACCACCACAGCAGGTGCAACAGGCACTGTCAAAGGCTTTGCTGGACAAACGGCAGTTGGTGCGGTCTCCGTGGGTGCCTCAGGGGCTGAACGCCGTATCCAAAATGTGGCGGCAGGTGAGGTCAGTGCCACCAGTACCGATGCGGTCAATGGTAGCCAGTTGTACAAAGCCACCCAAGGTCTTGCCAATGCAACCAATGAGCTTGGTCATCGTATCCACCAAAACGAAAACAAAGCCAATGCAGGGATTTCATCAGCGATGGCGATGGCGTCCATGCCACAAGCCTACATTCCTGGCAGATCCATGGTTACAGGGGGCATTGCCACCTACAACGGTCAAGGTGCGGTGGCAGTGGGACTGTCTAAGCTGTCAGATAATGGTCAATGGGTATTTAAAATCAATGGTTCAGCCGACACCCAAGGCAATGCAGGGGCGGCAGTTGGTGCAGGTTTTCACTGGTAATTTTAGAGATTTCTTCTAAATAATCTGCCTCAACGTGTCTGATGCTTGTCTTTAAGGCATCAGACATGCCAACAAAAAGCAGTCAGAACGCTGACTGCTTTTTTGTTGTTTGATTTTTAGATATGATTAACGGTCAGTAACCCGACATGCCCACAACCACCTTACTGCCCTACTGCCCACAAAAATGATGACAACAATACCCACGACAACAATACACCAACACCCACGACAATATATTGATATCAATGCTTATGCCAATGTTTATGCCAATGCCTACCCAAACACAAAGTAACAACTTTTCTGAACGTTTATTAACATGGTTTGCCAAACACGGTCGCCATGACTTACCTTGGCAACAACACCACACCGACACGCCAAACGCTTATTGGGTGTGGGTTTCTGAAGTCATGCTACAGCAGACACAAGTGGTTACGGTCATGGCTTATTTTGAGCGATTCATCACATCATTTCCCACCGTTCATGCTTTGGCTGATGCCAGTTGGAATGAAGTTGCTGAGCATTGGGCAGGGCTTGGCTATTACGCGCGTGCCAGAAATCTACACAAAGGAGCAAAACAGCTGGTTGATATCATCAATACCACAGGGCAACTGCCCCAAAACGTGGACGACTGGGAACAAATCGCTGGTGTGGGACGCTCAACCGCCGGGGCAATTGTGGCGATGGGACTGCATGGCCATGGGGTTATCTGTGATGGTAATGTCAAGCGAGTACTGACACGTTGGGCAGGCATTGATGCAGACATTAACAAAACCGCCACCACCCAGCAATTATGGCAATTAGCAACCAAGCTTACTCCCAAACAGCAAAGTGGCCATTTTGCTCAAGCCATGATGGACATGGGGGCAACCGTCTGTACCCGTAACAAACCTGCTTGCCAACGTTGCCCATTACAAAGCGACTGTGTGGCAAAGGCTCAAGGCAATCCCACCGCTTATCCTGTTAAAGCAAAAAAAAAGCCAAAGCCCAGCAAACACAGTCATGCTCTGCTGTTAAGTGATGCCGATGGTAAGTTACTATGGTTACAACGCCCCAACTCAGGCATTTGGGGTGGGTTGTGGTGTTTGCCATTGCAATTTATTAAAAAAACCAACATTATCCAAAAAACCAACGCCATTCAAAAAGCCAAAGGTGATGAGTTGCTGACTGATGGGCAAGATGATGTTACTTATGAACAAGAACACACGTTGGCTGAGCAGGTCATTCTTGAGTTTCTAAAACAGCAGGAACAACAAAAAAGTGATGAACCTGCTGTTTTGCAAGCAAACACAACAGACATTAAAACAGGCATTAAACACACTTTGACGCATTTTCATTGGCACATCAACCACAAACACATAACATTAAATGATGAGCAGGTGGCTCAGTTGTCTGATGTTCTACAAATGGCAGGTTGTGTGTATCAGTGGTTAGATGCCCCCACCGCCTTGACATTGGGTGTGCCTAAGGCGATGGTTAAGCTGTTCACCCATGTTTAGCCCATTAACATTTGTTGTGGCGGTGGTGGCAAATTAGCAACACACCTTAGTGTTGATGCGTAAGCTGATGCCCATTTTACAACAAGCAATCTGTCATCAGATTTAAATGTGTTAAACTTGCTTTTTGATGTCTTTTATTTCCAAATTTTATCCATCGTTGCTGTCAAAAGACACACAAGACACATAAAAAGTTGTTCGGTGAATTGCTCACAAGGCAGAAATATGGCAAAACTCAACTCACAAGAAAAGCTGTTTTTAAACCAACTGCTTACCCCTGTTACCAAAAAATTACAACTGTCATGGTTGATGACCGTCATCTCAACAGTGCTGTTTGTGTTTCAGGCATGGGCATTGGCAAGTATCTTTTCGGTGTGGCTTCATCACTATTTTGCCAATCAGACACCACACGTTGATGTGTTATGGCGATACTTGCCTTGGTTGGCTGTGTGTGTGTTTGCCCGCCCTGCTTTGCAAACATTACGTGAGCTTATCAGTGCCAATGCCAGTCTGACAGTCAAGACCATGCTTAAAGAGCGGTTATTGTCCGCCTTGGCGAGTCTTGGTCCTGCTCGCACTCAGTTTGGTAGCGATGGCAGTCTGTCAACACAAGTCATTGAACAAACTGATGCGTTAGATGGCTTTATCAGTCGCTTTGCGGTACAAAAAAAAGTGGTTGCCAGCACACCACTGATTTTACTGATTGCGGTGGCATCACAAAGTCTGATGGTGGCAGGAATTTTGTTACTGACCGCTCCGCTTGTGCCTGTGTTTATGATTTTAATTGGTCGCATGACTGCCAATAAATCAGCTGAGCAGTTTGATGCTTTGTCGCAACTGTCAGGGCGGTTTTTGGATTGGGTAAGAGGCATGCCCACGCTCAAACGCCTGCAGGCCACGCCCTTTGCCCAAGTGGATTTATCACACGCCAGCGAAGACTATCGCCACCGTACCATGAATGTGCTTAAGATTGCCTTTTTAAATGGGGCGGTATTAGAGCTGTTGTCCGCTTTGTGCATTGCTTTGGTGGCAGTGTATTTGGGTTTTGGCTTAATGGGGGTATTGCCATGGGCAAAGGGGCATGTGCCTGTTGATTATTTTGCGTCCTTGTTTATTTTGTTGCTTGTGCCAGAGTTTTACGCCCCATTACGACAGCTTGGCTCAGACTATCATGCCAAAGCCCAAGCTGAAGGGGCGGTTAAAAGTCTATTGCCCCTGTTACATCAAGCTAAGAAATTGCAGGCATCACCGCCTTTAAGTGTGCAGGTCAATCCGTCTTCTCCCCCATTTTGCTACCACCCAAATCAAGCCCCCAGCTTAACATTGACAGAAGTTGGCATCATCAGCCAAACTGATGACACAGTGCGTACCCGCCTAACGCCAATAAGCCTACACATTGCCCCCCAAGAACGCATCGCTTTAATGGGGCAAAGTGGCAGTGGTAAGTCCAGCCTATTACAAGCATTGATGGGCTTTAGCGATTATCAAGGGCAAATACAGATTGGTTGGTCTGACGCTAATAAGAGCGATAATGACCATGACACCCATAATGACAAACATAGCAGCACCCATAACAATACCCATAACAGCACCCATAACAATAACAGCCCCATCAATATCACCCATGAACTCAGTCAATTATCTGCTGAGGAGCTGGTCACATGGCGAGATAATCTTAGCCATCTGGCACAAACGGTGGCGTTATTGCCAATGAGCATTGCCGATAATCTACGCTTGGCAAAACCTGATGCCACTGATGACGAGCTGATGACCGCATTGGAGCAGGTGCAGTTATGGGATTTGGTTAAACAGTTGCCTGAAGGAATTCATACCCTACTTGGTGAGCGTGGCAGTGGTTTGTCAGGTGGGCAGGCACAAAGATTGGGGCTGGCACAGTTGCTATTACAAGACGCCCCACTTTGGCTGTTGGACGAGCCCACCGAACACCTTGACTCAGATACCAAAGATGCCATTCATCAATTACTTGGACAAATTAGCCATGGCAAAACCGTCATTTGGGTAACGCATGATGCCAAGCAGTTGCCATGGCTAGATAAAGTGATACACATGGATAAGATATCATGAGAAAACAGCCAGCAAACACACGCTTAAATGCCAAACCAACCAACCAGCCAGCTGATGTTGGTACTGATACCAATGACTTAAACATGAGCGCTTTTGCCCTACAAGACCTTATCAAACCATCATTTGATTTGTGGCTGTTGGCGTGGGTTTTGGGTTTGGTTACCGTGTTTTCGGTGCTTATCTTACTGATGCTCTCTGGTTGGTTTTTGAGTGCAGCGGCACTGGCAGGCATGACGGCATTGGGGGCACATACGTTTAATTATCTGTTGCCAGCAGCAATTATCCGCACCCTTGCCATCACTCGCACAGCAGGGCGTTATGGTGAGCTGATGGTCTCACATCATGCGATATTTCATCTGCTTAAAGTCTTACGAGTTAAGTTTTTTGTTGCGTTATCTGCCAAGCCATTGACCCAGCAACGCACTGCCCTACAGTCAGGGCAACACATGCACCGCTTGGTCAGTGATATTGACACATTAAATGAGTTTAACCTACGTTTTGTTTCCCCTTGGTTGATGGGAACGTTAACCGTGCTGGTGCTGGCAGGGTTTTTGTGTTGGGTGCTGGCAGGAATTGGCAGTTTACATTGGGCGGTGGTTACGCCACTGGCTGGAGGTTTAATTGGTGTGTTATTTGTGCCTATGGTGCTAAATCGCCAAGGTATTGCCCATGCCAAACGCTTGGCCCAAAACAATGAAAATCGCCGATTGGCATTGATAAATCCCTTATCCATCATCACGCCATTGCTATTGTGGGGACAGTGGCAAAAACAAACGCAACCCTTTATCAATCTGGATAAAAACGCACAACAACAACATTGGCAAGCCCAAAAACACCGAAGCATCGCCATGCTTATCATGCAATGGGGCATCATGAGCGTGCTGTTATTGACGTTGTTGGCGATTGGCTTGAGTATGGGGCATGGGCATGAATCCATCAATGACATGGCAACCCCCACCGCATTAACCACCCCATCAAACTTAGCTCATGTCAACTTAACTCATGTGCCTTTTAATATCCCCTTAGTTGTGGGTTTGGTATTGGGGTTATTTGGCTTAAACGAAGTGGTATTGCCCCTTGCTCAGCATTATCTGGCGTATGGTAATGCCACCGTGGCCAAGCAACGTCTCAATGATTTATTAAATCAACAGCAAACGACATTTTTGCCCACGACCCCATCACCACATACCCCATCACCACATACCCCATTGCCCAATATGCCCAATGCCCCACTAACAGCACAACTCACCAACGTTACCGCCAAACTGCCACAAGCCTTAGTGGGCGCAAGCAACATCAATGCCACCATACGCTCAGGCATACCCCTAATCATCAGTGGTGCATCAGGAGCAGGTAAATCCACCTTACTGGCGTGTTTGGCGGGGGAGTTGCTGCCACAAACTGGCAACATCACATTAAACGGTGTGAACTGGTATGATTATGATTGGGTAGACCAGTTGGGTTATTTGGGGCAACGGTTGGATATCTTTGACCAAAGTCTTGCCAATAATCTGCGATTGGGTAACCCAAATGCCACTGATGATGAGCTCCTGACCGCCTTGGACAAAGTGGCATTGAGTGATTGGATTGCCTCACAACCACAAGGGCTAGAGACGCAACTGGGCGAATATGGTACACTGGTATCTGGTGGGCAGGCTCGGCGTATCGCCTTGGCTAGACTGCTATTAAAACCCCGCAAAGTGCTGTTATTAGATGAACCATTTGCAGGGCTAGATGCCCACACTCGTCAATATGTCTGGCAACAGCTCAAGGCACACCAAGCCAATGGACTGTTGGTGATTGTCAGCCATCATCAAGATGATTGGCAGATGAATGGGGCAAATCGTGGTGTGGATAAATTGGTGGTGGGCAAGCAAATGACCAAACGCTAAAAACCAAAACGCATCAGCTCACGGTTACCACCGCCATTGCCCATAACACCAACAACAGCCCCAATGCCAAAAACTGAGCCGCTGAGCCAACATCTTTGGCAATTTTGGCAAGAGGGTGGCGTTCTGTGGACGTGTGGTCAATGGCAGCTTCGATGCCTGTGTTAATCAGCTCAACCACCAGCGAAAATACCGACGCAAATACCAGTATCATCTTGACTGTCATGGTAAAAGGGCATGGTATCAATAGCCCAAGTAACACCACATTTATCAACAGCACTTGCCGAAAAGCGGGTTCATTTTTATACGCCGCCACAAACCCATCTATTGAGTAACCCACCGCCTTGATGATGCGTGAAATGCCTGTCTTACCCTTATACTCTTGGGCATAGCTGTTGCTCCGTGTGTTAGAAGAACGTGTGTTAGAAGAACGTGTGTTAGAAGAACGTGGGTTGGAAGAACGTGGGTTGGAAGACTGTGTGGGTTTTTGTGCAGACATGAGGCAATCCTATGCTTGAGAAACTTAAGGCTTTACAACAACTTACCATATAATATTCAGTATAATATCACCACTGATGATGTGACTAAACCATGTCATTTAAAGATATTTTATCCCAAATATGTCATCTCAAATATGTTATTTGAAGCATTTCATTTTAGACATCTGATATAAGACACCGCACCATGTCCCTTAAACACAACCAAACCCACAACCCCACTTTTACCAAATTTTTAAAGTCCAACAGCTTTTGGTCTAAGGGCTTTTGGTCTAACCGCCATCACCGCACCAAAGATTTAAAAGGGTTAGATGCTTATCTGTTTATGGCAATTGTGGCGATATTTTTGACCACAACTGCCAATGTGACATTTTTTCAACAAGTCATGTCAGTATACCCATTGGCAAATCACGCACTTTTTATCGCTTCATTGGCAGTGGTCTTAACAGGCATTTTGTTACTTTTATTGGTGTTGCTTGGCTATCGGCATACCTTAAAAACGGTGGCAATTTGTTTTATTTTAATCGCTGCTTTTGCTGGTCATTTTACCGACACCTATGGCACTGTCTACGACACCACCATGCTACAAAATGCCTTACAAACTGACACGGCAGAAACCAAAGATTTATTAAGCATGAGGCTTTTAATCCGTGTTGTGTTGTTGGCTGGTTTGCCCATCTGTTGGATTATTGGGCAGCCATTGTCATTTGGCACACTCAAAGTCAGTTTAATGAAGCGGCTGGTTACCTATCTTGTGGCTTTGGCATTGGTTGGGTTGCCCATTTTGGCATTGAGCAGTCAATACGCCAGTTTTTTTAGGGAACATAAACCGTTGCGATTTTTTACCAATCCTGTTACGGTGATGTATTCAGCGGGCAAGCTTGCCAACATGAGTTATAAAAACGCCACCAAACCCACCGAAACCATCATGCACGCCAATGATGCCATACAAAAAACCACCGCTTCCACTCGCAAGCCCAGATTGGTGGTGATGGTGGTGGGTGAGACAGCCCGTGCTGACCATGCGTCTTTTAATGGTTATCAGCGAGCCACTTTTCCCCATATGGACAAACTCATTGGCTTAGGGCAAGTGCATAATTTTGGTAATGCCACTTCTTGTGGCACATCAACGGCATATTCTGTCCCATGTATGTTCAGTTATTTGGGAGCAGAAAAATACGATGTTGATACCGCCGATTACCATGAAAATGTCATTGACACCTTAGACCGCTTGGGTGTGGCGATATTGTGGCGAGATAATAACTCTGATTCAAAAGGCGTTATGAATCGCCTGCCTGCCAAACAGTATCAAGACTACAAAAACAGCCCTCTTCAAGGTGGCAATAACACCATTTGCCACACCAACCCTTATGATGAATGCCGTGATGTGGGCATGTTGGTGGATTTAGATGACCATGTCAAGGCTCATGCCAATCAAGACATATTGATAGTGTTGCATCAAATGGGCAACCATGGCCCTGCTTATTATAAACGTTATGATGATGAATTTGCTCAGTTTTTGCCTGTTTGTACAAGTAGCGAGTTGGCGCAATGTGAGCGACAAACGGTCATTAATGCTTATGACAATGCGTTATTGGCGACTGATGACTTTTTAAAACAAACCATCGATTGGTTGGCAGCACAAACACACGCTGACACCGCCATGTTATATTTAAGCGACCATGGTGAAAGCTTAGGAGAAAAAGGCGTTTATTTACATGGCATGCCTAAGGCGTTTGCCCCAAAAGAACAATTGAGCATTCCTGCGTTACTTTGGTTGGGAGCAGACACTCCATTTGCTGTGGCAAATTCGCCAACGGCTGGCTTTAGCCACGATGCCATCACCCCGACACTGCTCAACTTATTTGATGTCAGCACGCAAGCCACGGCAGATAAAACAGCGTTTGTTAATCCTTTGGATTGATAAGCTTTCCAATGGAGCTTTCCAACCAATAATAGGTAGAATCATCAAATGTCAAGTTTACGCCCTGTGTCTCCCATCAGCCCCATCAACCAAGCCCTGCTTGCATTGGCAGTCATCATGATGACTGCTGTGTTTATTGAGCATGGTTCGGTCGATGTTACCATCAGTTCATGGTTTTATGTGGAGCAAGGCCGCTGGTTATTAAGCAAAGACCAATTTGTCTTTTCCATGCTGTTTTATAAATTACCCAAATGGTTGTTGATTGTGTTTGGGGTGTATCTGCTTGCTACTTTGGCATGGCGTCAATTCATTGCTGATACAAAATTCATTGCTGATAAAACAGACAACTCAGCAAAATCGCTGTTTGGGCGGAGAGATGCCCCCATTTATGCTCCTTTGGCTAACTTTGGGCAATCTGATATTTTATATGTGTTTGCTGTTTTGGCATTAACACCGCTGTTGGTGGCAACATTAAAATCGCTGACGCATGTGCCTTGCCCCCATGAACTGCTCATTTTTGCTGGTGATAAGCCTTATTTGTCTTTATGGCAAGACATACTAAGCCAACAGCGTGCCAAATGCTTCCCTGCGGCTCATGCCAGCTCTGGCTTTGGTTTATATGGTTTGGCGTTTGTGCCTGCGTTACAACACAAACGCTGGCGTTATGTGATTTTGGTCAGTGCCATCGGCTGGACAATGGGGCTTTATAAAATGATGGTAGGCGATCATTTTTTTAGCCATACTTTGGTATCGATGGCATTGGCTTGGTTTGTGGCAAGCGGTTTGTCAGCGGTGTTTTTTGCAAAATCGGCCATCTCTGATTGAGTGCTTCGGTATTAAGACAATCATGCCTGCTATAGATGAGCAGGTGTGCTGTCGCTTTGTCTTAACCGCATCAACCCTTCTTGTTGGGTGGTGGCAATCAGCTGACCATGTTGCCAAAACTGCCCATGATTTAGCCCTTTGGCATTGGCGGTGTTGTCGCTCCACATGTCATAAAGCAACCAATCATTCATGTCAAATGGGCGATGAAAGTGCATGCTATGGTCAATGCTGGCAACTTGCAAGCCTTTGGTCATAAAGCTGATGCCGTGAGCCATCAGCCCTGTTCCCACCAAATAAAAATCTGACGAAAATGCCAACAATGCCTGCTGAACATAAATGGGGGCAATGCCCAACTGGTCTAATGCCCCCAGTTGTGGCACGCACAGCCAGTTGGCTTGCTTGGGTGGCATGGGTTGTGGGTCAATGGGGTCTCGTGGCGTAACAGGCTTAATATGAATATGACGCTCTCGCATAAACCGCTCTTGTAAGGCATCGGGGATTTTACCAATCACTTGGTCTTTGAGTTCTTGCTCACTCAACAAGTCTTCTGGTGGTGGGTATGCGGGCATGGGCGGTTGAAATTCCAATCCGCCTTCCATTGGGGCAAATGACGCTATCATCGAAAAGATAATCTGTTCGATGGGCTGATTGTCTTTGTTGTGTTTAATCTGAATGGCAGTGACTCGTCTGGCAGACAGACTGCGTCCATCTCTTAGAGTCTGCACATGGTAATACACAGGCAAACGAACATCGCCACCCCTTAAAAAATACCCATGCAAAGAATGGCAAGGACGCAACTTATCATCAGATGGTGCTGTTTGGGTTTGAGTGGTGAGCCGATGTAAAGGCTGATGTAAACTTAACGCCGCTGCCATCAAGGCTTGCCCCAAAACTTGCCCACCAAAAATCCGTGGACCGACAAAATCACGGCTTTGTCCGATGAATAAGCGGTGATGATGAGCATCATGCTCTGGCAACAGATGCACAGGAGCATCAACGTCTGCTGTTGTGTTGTCCGCTGTCCGCTCAATTTCCATCAGCGTCAGTGTGTCTATCAGCTGTTTGACCAGTTTGGTTTGTCTGGACATTTTATTGGCGTGGGGGTGAGTGCTGTTCATAGAAATATCGCTACGTTTGTTGATACATGGGCTTATTGAAATGGGCTTATTCACATGGTCTAACGTCATATTAACCAAATATGCCATTTTTGACTAGGTCTGTGAATGTGGCTAATCGGAAACCAACGTTTTACCGTGACCTTTTACCGTGATAGGTCTGCGTCTGCCTTTTTTGTTGGGATTTTTATTGCAATTATGGCATCATAGCATCATATCATGTTGTGAACACATTTTTAGGTAACCCATGCTGAATCGCCGACGTAACAGACACCCTTCCCCATCATCAAGCCAATCAGAATCAGATGACCGTTCATCTGTCTTTATGCCATCTTTATTTAAAAACCTATACCGAAAGGCATCTGGGCAGGCATTGGCGGTGGCGGTCAAACCGCAACTGGTTGGTGAATTGCCTGATTTAAGCCCCAACAAAAATACCCTAACCTTTTATGTGCTAAAGGACTATTCTCGCTCAAACAGCGTGTTGATTGATTTACAAACCCAAGAACATCATTTGCCACCCGCATTGGTAGGGGTGCAAGATGCCCGTTTTGGCATTGATGAACATGCAGGAATTTTGTTTTTACATCACCCCAATGCTAATAATGGCAATAATACCAGCAAAGCTAACTTGGCATCAGGCAAATTATCACCAAGACTGGCAAGATTGGTGGCGGCAAGTTTGGCTCACCCAGAGCTGACCATTCGTTTGGTGCCTGTTACCATCATTTGGGGAAGAGCACCTGAAAAAGAAGACTCACTGTTTAAGCTGTTGGTGGCTGATAACTGGCAAGAGCCTAGCATCAGCAAACAGCTGTTTAACATTGGCATCATGGGGCGAGACACTTATGTGCAGTTTCACAAGCCCATGTACCTTAAGGACTTGATTGCCCAAAGTGGCACACACGGCAATACCGACAACGCAACCCAACCACATAAGCCATCTGCCAGCACAGCTCTATTAACCACACAACAAGCCCAACAGTCATTAACCCTTAGTATTCATCATCAGCTGACTGTCTTTTTGGATAAACGCCGTGCCAGCATCTTAGGCCCTGACTTATCAGACAAACGCAATGTCATTGACAAGCTGTTATACTCGCCTGCCATTCGCCACGCCATTGAGCAAGAAAGCCAAAAAACAGACAAACCCATCGCCAGCGTCCGCCAAAAGGCTCGCAGTTATCTTAATGAAATTGCCACCGACTATTCTTATCCTGTTATCCGTTTTTTTGAGCATTTTTTAAATTGGCTATGGACGCAACTATATGATGGTGTGCAGGTACAGCATTTTGAACGGATTCGTGAATTGGCAGATGACCATGAAATCATCTATGTACCATGCCATCGCAGCCACATTGACTATCTGCTATTATCCTTTATCATCTATAAACATGGCTTATCCATTCCTTATGTGGCGGCAGGCAATAACCTAAACATTCCTATTTTGGGTAAAATACTCAGAAGTGCTGGGGCGTTTTTTATGCGTCGTAGCTTTAAAGGCAATGAATTATACGCCACTGTGTTTAAAGAATACGTACACAGCATCATCTGTCGCAATCAGCCCATTGAATACTTTATTGAAGGGGGTCGCTCACGCACAGGTCGATTACTGCCACCCAAGCTTGGCATGATATCAATGACAGTGCAAAGTCACTTGCGTCAAGCAAGCAAGCCGATTGTGTTTATCCCCACCTATATTGGCTATGAACGCATCATGGAAGGGGCAACTTATGTGGGAGAACTCAAAGGCAAGCCCAAAGAAAGCGAGTCCCTACTTGGGTTGTTAAAGGTCAGCCGTAAGATAGAACGCATCTTTGGCACGGTACATCTGAGCTTTGGTAGCCCACTGTATTTGCAAGACTTTATGGATAAATTTAATGTTCAAGCAAACCATGCTCGAACCAACCACGTTCAAGCAAACCACACTCAATCCAACAAAGACACTGATGATGCTGACATCATTGTGTTAACAAACACCATCACTCAAATGGTTGAAAATATTGGGGTAAAAATCTTACAAAACATCAACAAAGCCGCCGTGGTTACGCCAGTCTCACTGCTTGGGCTGGTGCTGTTATCCACCCCAAAATCAGCACTGGACGAAGACAGTTGTCAAAAACAGCTTGCATTGTATCAACGCCTTGCAAGGGAAATGCCTTATGATGCCGACACCACCATTACCCAAATGACCCCAAAAGCCATCATTGATTATGGCATCAAACTTAAGCTGATTGAGCGAACACCGCACATCTTAGGCGATATGATACAAGTGGCGAACAATCAAGCGGCTTTATTAAGCTACTTTCGGAACAACATTTTGCATGTGTTCATTTTGCCCTCATTTTTAGCAGCATTGATGGCAGGCAATGGACGCTTAAGCAGAACGCTGGTACATGACATCACCAGTTTGTTGTATCCATTTTTACAAAGTGAACTGTTTTTAAAATATTCTTCTCGCAATCTTAACAAAACCATTGATTGCCAGCTGGATAACCTAATTGAGCTGGGCTTGATGGTGGATTTGGGAACAGATATCTTGGCAGCCCCTGAACAGCACAGTGAGCCATACCAACAGCTGAAACTGCTTGGCTCACCTGTGGAGCAAAGCCTTGAACGCTATTTTATGACCTTGGCATTACTGGCACAGCAAGGCTCAGGTAAGCTCAGTGCTGAACAGGTGGTTGATTTAAGCCAGCTACTGGGGCAACGCCTATCAGTGTTACATGCCGATGACATTCCTGATGCCTTTGACCGCTCCTTATTCACCAGTTTTATCAATGCCCTTATCCGCCTAAACTATCTACACACTGATGCCGACAGCCAGTGTTTGCAATTTGACCAACGCATCAAGAACATCGCCCACTATGCCCGTTATGTGCTAAAGGCGGACACCATGCAAATGTTGCATCAAATCTCTGATTTAGATGACAGCGAGATTGAATACGCCATCAATGAGATGACGGCAAAAAAACAAAAGAAATTTGCCTTAAAGCGGTGATGTCTGTGTTATAATCTGTTTTTGCTGATTGATAACATCGCCACCGATTGGGTCTGGAGACGACCTGTTGGCTTGATTTGTCAGGCTCACACGCCTGAACAAGCCTTAATAATTGTTGCCGATGATTTTGCTGTTGGCAGTTTGCCAACCATTCTTTGGTAACAACACTCAAAATACGTCTTAAAACAACGACAAATTATCCAAGGAATGTCCGTTGTTTTTGTCTTGATTTATGCTTGCTTGTCCTTAGTTTAAGTTTTTTATTTAAGCTTTTTTAAATCAAACAAGCTTTTTGTGAATTGACGCTTATCGCTGTTGTGCCATTATTTTTTGCCAATATCAGCTGGCAAACCCCATCATGGACATATCATGCACAACACCCAAACCATAAATAGCAACCCCACAATCCATGCCAATGCCAACCCAATAGACTGCATAAGCTTTGCTGATTTGGCATTGTCAAAGCAACTACTCAAAGCATTGAATCACAGTGGATATGATGCGCCCACACCCATTCAAGCCCAAGCCATTCCCCCTGCCTTGGCAGGCAAGGATTTGCTGTTGTCTGCCCAAACAGGCAGTGGTAAAACAGCAGCATTTGTGTTACCTGTTTTGGACACCATTATCCGTAACCAACCCAAAAAATCTCAGGTACATACCGTCATCTTAACCCCCACTCGTGAACTTGCCAACCAAGTGAGTGACAGCGTACGCCGTTACAGCTCACAGATGAAAGATGTGTTCAGCGTGCCATTGGTTGGTGGTGCTCCTTATCATGGACAAATCCGAGCCTTAAAAAAAGGCGTACAAATCATCATCGCCACCCCAGGGCGGTTTATTGACCATATGAACGCTGGTCGCATTGATTTATCTGCTCTTAACATGTTGATACTCGATGAGGCTGACCGCATGTTAGACATGGGTTTTGCCGATGACATCAAAGCCATTATGACCGCCACACCTGCCAGCCGTCAAACCATCATGTCTTCTGCCACTTGGGACGGAGCGGTGGGGAAAATCGCCGAAAGCTTCACCACTGACCCTAAACGCATCGCCATTAAGGTGCAGTCTGCTCATATTGAAGAGTTCGCCTATTATTGTGATGATTTGCATCATAAAAACAACTTACTAGATGCCCTGCTCAATGACAAAAATCGTGGGCAAACCATCATCTTCACTGCCACAAAACACAGCAGTGAAACCCTTGCCAATCGCTTAAACGACAAAGGGCATAAAGTCCGCTACTTGCATGGAGACCTACCACAATCCAAACGCAACCGCATCACAAGCGATGTTAAAGCAGGTAAAGTGGACATTTTGGTCGCCACCGATGTGGCCGCTCGTGGCATTGATATCAGTGGCATCACCCACGTCATCAACTATGACATGCCCCGTCAAGTTGAAGACTATGTCCATCGCATCGGACGCAGTGGGCGTGCTGGTCGCACAGGCATCGCCATGAACTTATGTGGCATTGATGACCGCAAACAGCTCGATGCCATCAATCGTTATTTAAAACGTCATATGACCATCGCCGAAATAGACGGCTTAGAACCGAGTATCAACACCGCTGACCGCCGTTTTGATGAAGAAAAAAAAGGACGTAACCGTGGTCGCCGTGCCAGTCAACGAAACCGCTTTGCCAATGACAGTCGTGGCAGTCATGGCAACAACCATAGCAAAAGCAATAACAACAGCAAAAGCGACAACAGAAACGAACAAACTTTTAACACCAAAAAAACCAACAACAGGCAAGATGGCTCACAATTCAAACGCCACAATCATCTGAACCGTCCAAACAAAGTCAGCAGAAATGGCAACTCTGACAAGTTTGGTGATGTGCCATTTTTTACCAAAGAATTGGTTGCCAAAGGCAGAAAATCAGCCAAGAGCAGAAAATCAGCTAAGGCAAAATTTGGTAAACAATATCATTAAAAACCAATCTACATTACCCATGGCCCATTTATTTTGTACTGAAGGATTTTGTCATGTCTATTCATTCTCATACCAATGACGCTCGCTTTGATGTTCGCCCTGATGTTCGCCCTAAGCGTCAATATATTAATACCCATGTTGCTGTTTTGCCCATGGCAATCACAGCAATCATGGCGATGATGCTGACCAGCCACGCCGCTGCCAAACCGCCTGCTCCCAATCTGTCCAATGCCGAGTTTCAGCAGTGCTTGAGCCGTTTACAAAACAGCAATCAGTTTGCCAGCGTCCGCTCAAGCTTTGCTCGTTATCGCCCAAGCCAACCTGACCCCAGCGTCATACAGTCGCTTAACCATCAGCCAGAGTTTCAAAAGAATGTTTGGGATTATTTGTCTGCATTGGTCGACGCAGAGCGGGTACAAGATGGCGTTCAAGCCCGCCGTCAGTGGGCAAACACCTTAAGCCAAATTGAACAGCGTTATGGGGTTAAAGCTGAAGACGTGCTGGGCGTGTGGGGTGTGGAATCCAATTTTGGCAAAACATTGGGTAAAAAACCATTGATTGAATCTTTAGCAACCTTATCTTGCTTTGATCGCCGTCAGTCATATTTTCGGGGTGAGTATGCCAATGCGTTAAAAATCCTTGAGCGTGGCGACATTCACATACATGACATGACAGGTTCTTGGGCAGGGGCATTTGGGCAAACACAGTTCATGCCCAGCACTTTTTTGGAATTGGCGGTTGACTTTGATGGTGATGGTCGCAAAGATTTGGTCAACAGCGTGCCTGACGCACTGGCTTCTACCGCTAACTTTTTGGCAAAACGGGGCTATCGTTATGGTGAGCCGTGGGGCTATGAAGTCAAATTGCCAGCTGGCTATTGGGCAGTCAGTAACCGTAAAAACAAAAAACCCATGAGTCACTGGCGTAATCAAGGCATCACCCTGGCCGATGGTCGCCCTTTACCCAATGACTTAAACCATGCAGGGTTGTTGTTGCCTGCTGGATTAAATGGTCCTGCGTTTTTGGTGGGCAAAAACTTTGACACTTTTTATTCTTATAATGCGTCAGAGAATTATGCCTTAGGCATCGCTCAGCTATCACATTTGATTAAAACAGGGCAGACCAATGTCCACCCAAATTCAACTGGCTTTGTCCGTGCATGGCCAACCGATGATGCTGGCATCAGCCGTCGCCAAGCCAGAGAAATTCAGCAAGCGTTATTAAATGCAGGTCATGACATTGGTGATGTTGATGGCATCATTGGTGATAATACCCGCCGTGCTATCCAAGATTACCAACGCAATCATGGGGTGATGCCTGCTGATGGTCGGGCTGGGCAAAAATTTTATCAACTGATAATGGGCAACTCATCTGATTGGTCTGATAAAAGTTCGCTTCGGTAGCCACAATTCAATCACCAACCACACACAAGCCAAGGTAATCCCAACCTTAGCAGTTCATCTTAACATTCAACACTGAATATTAAACGATTGGCGGTGGTGTCACATTATCATCATCTAAATCTGCTGGGGTTTTGGATTCCCATTTGCCATTCTCTTTCCAAGTGGCATCGCCCCAATCATCTTCAGCAGTATCTTCATCGTCCCATTCAGCGTATTGCTCAGTGGCATTAATCCCACGACGCTTCATGTCAGCGGTTTGTTCTTCTAAGGTATGATATTGGTCAGCTTGACGCATGGTCTCTGCCAACTCATCAAGCTTTTGAATGCGTGCGTCAGTATTTTGTGTGTCAGTGTTTTGTGCATTTGTCATGATGTTTCTCCGATAACCGTACCAATAACCGCACCAATAACCGTACCAATGATGATGGTCATGGTGATGATAATCAATCTCTTACTTAGCCAAAGCCTTTTTGGCTTTATCTGTCACTTGATAAAAGTTGCGTTTGCCTCGCCCACCCGTTTGAGCAACCACAATCCAACCTGCCGCCAATAGTTGCGATTTTACCCATTCCTGCTCAGCCGTGGCAACTTGCGTGCGTGACACCGCATGAGCATTGGGTCTGACATCTTGAACCAAATCTAAGGCTTGTTCATGCACCAAGTCGTTAACACATCGTTGAATGCCTGTACTGGTGAATTGCATCTGTAGGTCATTCAACGCTGTAACAATGTCTCGCCACGCCACCACCGCTAAAAATGACACTTCGCTTAGATTGCCACCTTCATAAGCATGGGTGGAGAAGTTAAGCATGATGTCATCACTCAAATCAATGACGATGTCAGAGAGTTCAGATGACAGATCTTGGCCTTGATCATCATGGTCTGTCATTTTGCCATTAAGTGTCTTGACATCAAAGATGGAGCTTTGGGTCGGTGGTGCTTCGCTTTTTTTGATGGCATTAAAGGTGGTTAATAGCGTCTCTTCGATGATGTTTTCTGTTCTTATCCAACCTTTGGCAGGGTGTTCAGAAAGCATTTGTAAATAAGGGAATTCAAGCAGTTGTTCAAGGTCTGTTTGGTCATCATAGTACAAGATTTTCCCTGAATTTTGTTGTTCAATCAAGCGGATTAAATCTGTCAGCTGGCGTGACAGACCTTTTTGTGTGCCACGACCACTGTGGATTTTTCGCAAAATCAGCATGGATTTATTTTTGGTTCTGGCATTGATGTAGCTTAAGTGCAGTTGGCTGACACCTGTATTATTCGGCTTGCCATAGCTGTCACCGATTAACAGCAACACATAATCACACTCATCAATGCGACGGCGACTGTGATTGCTTGCCAGCACATCACCCAACGCCAAATCAAAAGTCAAAAATGC
Organism: Lwoffella lincolnii; assembly: GCF_037201985.1. Lineage (NCBI taxonomy): Bacteria > Pseudomonadati > Pseudomonadota > Gammaproteobacteria > Moraxellales > Moraxellaceae > Lwoffella > Lwoffella lincolnii. The sequence goes on from NZ_CP147511.1 coordinate 1,931,539, forward strand.
TCGGTGTTCAAAATACAACACCAATGCGTCCAATGATGATGATTGGTCATCATTGGCACATATGACATGAATGTGATAACGGCGGTTTGGCAAAGTAACCTCAAGCATGGTGACTGATGGAAACAAAAAGCAGTTAGCGAGATTGGCAAAGTGCTAAATTTTCAAATGGCTAAATTATACATCATGTCCAAAAAACAAAGACAATAAAAAACGATAAATAAAACAAACCGTGTTATTTATCAATGTTGTTCATCAATACCGTACTGTTATTAAGTTAAATATAAAATTCTAACATAGCCCCAGCAAAATGCGAATGGCAAATGACAAACATTTATCAATTTTTTTGTATCATTTGTTTTGTGTCACTTTTTTAATCGACCCATCATTCTTATTTAATCCTAATTTTATCAACCATCAATGGCATCAACCATCACCTCTTCACCACAGAGCTTTATCACCAATTCACTCAAGCCTTGCGTCATTGCCGTGGCAAAAAATTGCAACTGATGTGGATTGGGTTTGCTGTGTCGATTGCCAAAGTGGTTGCTGACCGCTAAGGTGTTTTTTTGTGGTATGTTTTTTTGTGCTATCAATAAGCCTTGCTCAGCCAATAATTGCTTCACTCGCCGTGCGACGGCATCGCCAGAGTCAAACAACGCCATGTCATGCCCTTGAACCACCATTTGATTTAACAAAAATTCCTTAAAAAACGGATAATGCGTACAGCCCAGCACAATGGCTTGTACCCCTTGTTTGGCAAATTGCATCAGCATCTTACGAAGTCGCTCAGCGGTGGCATCTGTCGGTGGCATGCCCCTCTCTACCCAAGGCACTAACGCTGGTTCATACCATTTACTCACCCTAATGCCATGGGGTGTGGCAAATTGAGCCATCACATCATTAAGCGGTTGTCCATGCAAGGTTGCCATGGTTGCCAATACTGCCACATGGCTGCTCAAGTGGTTGCTCAAGTTGGCAGATGCTTGGGTCAGTTGGGCGTTTTTGGCTTGCACATAAGCCAAAGCAGGTTTTAATGCTGGCACAAGACCCACGATGGGTATGGTTGGATATCGCAAGCGTGCTTGATTCAACGCATGGGCAGAACCACTGTTACACGCCACCACCACCAGCTTGCACCCCTGCGCTATTAACCAATCAATGCCAGTTAAGGTCAAATGGCTGATGTCTTCGGCGGTGCGACTGCCATAGGGGACATGCTTGGTATCGGCATAATACAGATAACGCTCGTAAGGCAGTTGTTGGCGTAAGTGTCGATATACTGATAGACCACCCACCCCCGAATCAAACACACCGATGGGGCTGTCTGCTGTCGGTGTTGTGCATGCGATGCGTAATAGGTGAGTATCAAGCAAAAGGTTGGTTTTTGACATGGCTAAGGACATACTCTGTTGTGATTGATGGCATTCATGTTTATTGCTGATGTTGATAAAGAAAATATGTCATCTAAAAATTCAGTAACCCTTTAGTCACGCTTTTATGGCATATTTTTCGTGAAAATGATGTTTATCTTTTATAATAGCTGATGAATGTGATGTTTTTATTAAATTTACCAAACGTTTTAACAACCATATACAGAAAATTGATTATAAATTATAAGGAGTTATTATGCAGGCTATAGAACGAGAGTCGATGGAATTCGATGTTGTCATCGTCGGCGGTGGACCTGCTGGATTGTCTACTGCCATTCGCTTACGTCAGCTGGCACAACAAGCAGGCAATGAAGAGTTTATGGTTTGTGTGGTTGAAAAAGGTTCTGAGTTTGGGGCTCATATTTTGTCAGGTGCGGTGATAGAGCCAAGGGCATTAGACGAGCTTATCCCAGATTGGAAAAGCAAAAATGCCCCTGTGCGTGTAACAGCAACTGAAGACCAATTTTACTATTTACGTTCTGCCACCAAAGCCACCCGAGTGCCTGATGGTTTGATACCCAAACCCATGCACAATGAAGGCAATTACATTGTTTCATTGGGCAATGTGGTGCGTTGGCTGGCGGAGCAAGCCGAAGAACTTGACGTGATGATGTTCCCTGGGTTTGCTGCTGCTGAAATATTGTATAACGATGATGGCTCAGTCAAAGGTGTGTTGACAGGTGATATGGGGGTGGCAGCAGACGGCTCACATAAAGCTGGCTATGAACCCGGCTATGAGCTACTTGCCAAATATACGGTGTTTGCCGAAGGTTGCCGTGGGCATCTGGGCAAACGCTTAATCAGTCGTTTTCATCTGGATAAAGACACCGATCCGCAACATTATGGCATCGGACTTAAAGAGCTGTGGGACATCAAACCTGAAAAACATCAAGAAGGTTTGGTGATGCACGGCTTGGGCTGGCCATTGACCGAGACTGGTTCAACAGGAGGCTGGTGGTTGTATCATGATGAAAACAACCAAGTCAGCTTTGGCATGGTCATCGATTTGTCTTACCATAACCCATACATGTCCCCCTTTGACGAACTACAACGACTAAAAACCCACCCTGTTATCCGTGATATTTTACAAGGAGGCACACGGGTGTCCTATGGTGCAAGGGCATTGGTCAAAGGTGGGTTAAACTCACTGCCCAAACTGACTTTCCCTGGTGGGGTACTGGTTGGTGATGATGCAGGATTTTTAAACGCCGCCAAAATTAAAGGCACACACACGTCAATGAAATCAGGCATGTTGGCGGCTGAAGCCATTTATGAAGCGGTCAGTGCTGGTCGCCAGCATGACGAAGTCATCGCTTATACCACACTGTATCAAGACTCTTGGTTGTATCAAGATAATTATGAAGCTCGCAACTTTGCCGCTGCCACGCACCGCATGGGAATGTTTATGGGCGGTGGTTTTACGTTTGTTGAGCATAACCTTTTGGGTGGTAAGATGCCATTGACCATCAATGACACCACGCCAGATTATTCTCAACTAGAACGCTCAGCACATGCGTTTATACCAAAATATCCCAAATCTGATGGCAAGCTGACCTTTGATAAGCTGTCTTCGGTGTTCATATCCAACACCAACCATGCCGAAGACCAGCCTGTGCATCTAAAATTAACCGATTCGAGTGTGCCGATTGGAGTAAACTTACCTATTTATGCTGAGCCTGCCCAGCGTTACTGCCCTGCTGGGGTGTATGAAGTGGTACAAAAAGCAGATGGTGCTGAATTTGTCATCAATGCCCAAAACTGCGTGCATTGCAAAACATGCGACATCAAAGACCCATCACAAAACATCACTTGGGTAACGCCAGAAGGGGGTGGTGGACCGAACTATCCTAACATGTAAAATTTATATAAAATTTGACATGACATCAAAAACCCAATGATTGAACCTTTCAAATTATTTATTTATTGGATTTTTTGTCAAGTTAACCCTGTAGATTACAAAAAAGGATTGCTGACTTGTTGGGTGTTTAAGGACAGAGTGGTTTGACTCTGTGGCTCATGATTGGTGGTAAAATGCTGTGTTCCTAACACCTGCACAATGCGGTTTATCAATGTCTGTAGCGTTTTGGCATCTTTTAATCCTTGGGCATTTTGGTACAAGTCAATATCACCATAGATGCTGATTTTGTCTTCTTGATTTTCAATGATAAGGTTACCCACCTGCATGCTTTGGGCATTGTTTTGATAAGGGTCTATCATGGCATCTCTCCACCAACCTGACTGACATTTGATGCCCAAAATACTGAGCAGATGGCTAAAAATATTGAACAAAACCCACGGATTAACCCAACTGGTGCAATAGCCACCGCACCACTTTGGTGATGACAATGATCCACCAAGGGGCATCTTGAGCTGTCATGTCATCATGTTGTGCGTCTGAATGTTGATTGGACAATGACAACAGCATCGCTTGAGCTTTCACCGCTTTATCCAGTGCAGGCATGGCATCTATGCCTGTCAGCATCGCCAGCTCATCAAGGCTAACGACCACCACCCGCCCAGACGCATCATTACTGGCATAATAAGCGGCTGCTTGGTTCAATTCTGGCACATAAACGGCTTTAAATAAATGACTGGGAACAAGCACACGCCCATTAATCTGGGTCAAGTTTGCTGTGGCATAGCCCACACCTGTTACCACATACGCTGAGCCATGCTTTTGGGTCAGATAACGGGTATGGCTCTCAACATCTCGCCAAACATAACGGTTTAACTCAGGCGTTTGTGGGGTGATGTTGGCAAGGCTAAAGCTTTCATATTGTTGGGTCAGCGTTGCCATGTCTGCATTGGGTGCCATATGCCCCCTGTCATAACCACTGCCTTTATAGTCAGCCAAAGTTGCTTGCTTGTTAATCGGTAGACGGCTTTCTGCATGGAAGTTATCACGACGCTCAAGCTTGCCAGCCGCTGTCAATCGCCGACGGTCAAGATACTCTGCAGACCATAACGGCGTGCGTGCCACCCCTGAATACATCACCGCAAAGCCAGAAAAACAAAGCGGTACAGTCTGTACAGTCAACTTATCCTGTGAATAAGCTGGTGGTTGCCCCATGGCAAACATCTTTTGACAATCAGCAAACGGCTGGGCATGGGCAATCATGGGCAACACCAGCATGAACAACACACACCCAAAAACCGCCCCCACTTGGCATATCTTATTTATCAACATCATCATCGTATCACATTGTAAATATTACATTGCAAACTTCAGGTATCACATTATAACAAGTAGTATAACACGCCTTATCCCAAGCATTGGTAGCATCTGATAAATTATGTTATGATAGCAATATAAACATTGTGGTTTTAATAAATTGTGATTTTAATAAATGCTTATGTGCATAAAATGCTTATGTAGATAAAAGGATAAAGTTATGAAAACAACGCAACCCACCCAATCAAATAAACTTGCCTTAGCCTGTAAAAGTGGTACATTGGCAATGATATTGGCATTGACTGCATGTGGTGGCAGTAATGAACATACCGCCGCCGTTGATAAAGTTGATGAAGCCGCCGCCGCCGCTCGTGAAGCCACCCCAGAGCCAGTGCTTGATGAACCTGCCACCATCACTGCCAACACCCCACCTGCTGACACTGCCGTGGCAACAGCTGATACCGTAAGTGAACCGCCAGAATCAGCAGCCACCACCGAACCCACCGCTACCGATGCAGGGGGTGATGTACAAGCAGCGGCAGCAGGCGTGGGTAAAGAGCTATACGACAGCAAATGTTCAGTATGTCATAACGCTGGTGTGGCAGGTGCTCCTAAGCTAGATGACGCAGCTGCTTGGCAAGCTCGCTTGGCACAGGGTCAAGATGTCTTATATCAAAGCGTCATCAATGGCAAAGGGGCGATGCCACCTCGTGCCACTGCCAACGATGCAACAGACGCAGAGTTAAAAGCAGCGGTTGACTATATGACTGGTCAGGTCATCAAGTAATTGGTCAGATAATGCCACTGAATGAATCAAACGGTCAGCCAAACATTGGTTGTTATTTGGTTGATTGTTCTTTGGTTGCAAGTAAGGTCGCCATTGTGTCAGCACTGGCGACTTTTTGCATAACGGCTGATGCAACCATTTGGGCAAAAATTGTGTGGATAAAGACAGATTGTGTGGACAAAAAGGGTGTGTGGATAGCATGAAAGTACTGGGATTAGAGACATCTTGTGATGAGACAGGACTGGCAATTTTTGACAGTGAGCAGATGAGCAAGCCACATCACGGACTGCTTGGGCAGGTGCTGTATTCACAAGTGGAGCTACACGCCATTTATGGTGGCGTTGTGCCTGAGCTTGCCAGTCGTGACCACATTCGCAAGCTTGTGCCACTGTTAAATGAGTTATTGGCACACTGTGAGCTAAACAAGTCTGATATTGATGCCGTTGCCTTTACCAAAGGGCCGGGGCTGATAGGGGCATTGATGACAGGGGCGTTATTTGGTCGCAGTTTGGCGTATGGTTTGGGCGTGCCTGCCATCGGTGTGCATCACATGGAAGGACACCTGCTTGCTCCGCTCATCGCTAACCCAAACTTAAACTTTCCGTTTGTCTGCTTATTGGTCTCTGGTGGACACACACAACTGCTGGCGGCTCATGGTTTGGGTAAATATGAACTGCTTGGCGAGTCCATAGATGATGCGGCAGGTGAATGTTTTGATAAAACTGCCAAAATGTTGGGTTTACCTTATCCGGGTGGACCTAATATCGCCAAATTGGCAAACAATGGCAATCGACACGCCTATGATTTGCCCAGACCCATGCAACATAAGGGATTGGATTTTTCATTTAGTGGCATGAAAACCGCTGTGCATAATCTGATTAAAGACACCAAAGGAGCTAACCACGACTGCAAAATCAGGGCAGACATCGCCGCAAGTTTTGAGCAGGCAATGGTCGATACCTTAACACAAAAATGCGTCAAAGCCCTTAAACAAACTGGCTTAACCCATTTGGTCATCGCTGGCGGAGTCAGTGCCAATACGTATCTACAAGAGCAGTTGACAAAAGCCCTTAACAAAATAAACGCACAAGTACATTATGCACCGCCTGCCTTGTGTACCGACAATGGGGCAATGATTGCCTATGCTGGTTATAAACGCTTACAAGCAGGGCAACAAGATGGATTAGCCGTCAGTTGTGTCCCACGCTGGCCCATCAGTGATTTGCCAAGTGTCAATGTTTAAGTGTCAATGTTTAAGTGTCAATGAATCAGCATGGCATCAACACAAATAAGCCAATGCTAGAGTGTGGCGTTTGCTAGGGTGTGTCCTACCATTGAAGTCAACAACTCAGCAAACCCTTGCATATAAGGAACTTCTTGACTATGACTGCGAGTGGCAGCATACAACTGACACATGACTCCTTTGCCTAAAGGTTTTGAGACCACCCAACCTTTTTTTTCATAATCTTTCACCACCCAGTCAGGCAGTGCCGCCACGCCTCGCTCACTGGCAACCAACTGTATGAGCATGGGCGTTAACTCTGTGGTACGGATATGGGCTGGTGTTACTTGAGCAGGGTTCAAAAAATGAGCAATCACATCTAAGCGGTTGCTATCAACAGGATAGGCGATGAGTGTTTGGTCTGATAAATCATTGGGCTGTATGTCAGACTTATCTGCCAATGAATGGGTGGGGGCGAGTGTCAAACGGCTTTCGTATTCAAACAAAAACTGATATTGAATGCCTGTTATCGGGGCGTTGTGTGTGGTAATCAGTACGTCAATTTCTTCATCTAATAATAGCTGATGTGGGTCTGGCTCAAAACCACTGGCAAAATCCAACTCCACATCTGTCCACGTTTGTCGATAGGCATTTAATATTGGCATTAGCCAATCAAAACAGCTGTGGCATTCTGATGCCAAACGTAACCGTCCTGTCTGTCCATGTGCCAATCGATGAATGGCGGTTTTGGTCTTGGTAACATGCGGTAAAATTTTATCAGCAAGCTTTAATACTTCATTGCCAGCAGGGGTAAAGCTGACAGGGCGACTGCGGTTGATCAGGTTGACACCATAATAACCTTCAAGTTCTTTGAGTTGATGCGAAACCGCCGAAGCCGTTACATGTAGCTCATCAGCAGCAGCTGCCAAAGAGCCATGAGAACGCAATGCGGTTAAAGTGTATAAGTGGCGTAACTCTAGCATAAAATGCCTGATGATGCTGATGGTTAAGACAAGGTATGAATGGTGTTATTATACAATAATATTTTTAAATAACAGACAAAAAAACAGCTCAATAATGAGCTGTTTTTAGACAAATGGGCAGTTATTTATCTTAATAAATCATTTATCTTGATAAGCTATTTGCCTTGATAAGCAAGCTTCACACCCACGGCATAGCCATCGTTATCTTTAAATTCACCCACGACTTTACCATTAGGTAATTCGGCAGTGGCATCACCAAATTTTAAGTATTTGCCACCAACAGATAATGCCCACTCAGGTGTGAAATTGTACTTCACCCCACCACCAACGCTGTAATAGCCATTGACAGGACCTAATGAACTGACAGGGTTACCAGCACCAGAGTCCCAGCCCACATTAACCGAGCCTGAGAGTTTGTCATTAAAGCGTTTGCCCAGTCCCAAATCCACTTTCCATTGGTCTTCGCTGTATTGAACCAAATTTAACCCTTTAAGATATTGGACTTTAGATGCGGCATGATATAAAGGCGGAGTGATTTTAAAGTCACTCCAAGGTACCCAACGCACATCAAGCGTACCTAATAATTGATGTTCACGACTGATGCCAGTCTGTAGGTTGAAGTTCACTGATTGTGGCGTGGTGATTTTGACTTTATCTGCATTCACCACTCTTGCCTCAATGCCTGATTTCATGGTGGGAGACAGATAATTTAAAGAAGGTAAGCTCTCACCAATTGGTGCTTCATAATCAATTTCAGAACGATACGTCACAGCGGCTCTAAAGGCAATCTCAGGAATGCTATAAGCGGCACCTGCCACCCAGCCGAGCTTTGTTTGTGGGCTGACGTGAGCATCGTAGCCAGCTGAAGTCAGATAGGCAGGCCCACGTAATGCCACATCTGCTTTGATTTGTTGTAGGGCAGGTCCGCCATAGATTTGCAAATTTTTATTAGCACCCAATTTAACGCCCACCAAACCCGTTAAATTTTTTGAGTTGACCGTCACGGTGGTTGCTTGACCCAAAGACGACTGCACACCTCCAGCGATGGCATTGGCAGCGGTTAAGCTTCTGGCTCTGCCAGCCAGCGTCTGAGCTTGGGTTGCTAATTCTTGAGCTCGGGCTTGGGCTTGTTCTGCTTGTGTTTTTAAGGTTTGAGCTTGAGTCAAATTACCAGCAGCTTGAGCTTGCTGAGCTTGCTCAGCAAGTGATTTGGCAGTAATACCAGCTTGCCTAGCACCATCACCAGCTTGCCTAGCACCAGCCGCTAATTGCTCTAATTGCTCAGGGGTTGGCATAGCGGCTAAGGAGGTGATTCGACCGCCAGTCAGTTTATTGATGATGTCATCTGGGTTTCTTGAGACAAAGTTATCTTGACCAGTAAACACCGCATCAGCACCAAACGGCTCGTCATATAAGACACCCACGCTAAAGGTGTCATTCACATCTGCTTTAACGCCGTAACGAAAAAAATCATATTCTTTGGCGGCATCATTCACAGGATTGCCTTTTGTGTATTTTTTTAGGTCGTCAATTGTTAAGTCAGCATTATCATGACCTGTAACATTGGCATCGATATGAGTATAAACGGCTTCGGCGTAAGTGCCATCTTGTAAAAAAGCGGTCACATCTTGCCCTGAGCGGTCCATGGCAGCGGCAAAGCTCAAAGATGATGTTAAAGCGGTGGTAACACCAAGGGTAAGTTTGGTCAGTGAAAAGTGAGACATGGGTCTTCCTTGATAAATGGATAAAATGAAACGTTGTGGGATATTTGATTGATGAAAAATCAAGTTGGTTTACTTGACGTGATGGATTAGCAAGGAACTTGCAATCATTAATATGAATTATCTTAAACAAATTTGGTTGTAATGGCAATAAAAAAACCAACAAAATTGCATAAAAAATGACCTTAATGTCATACATTGTTTGGTTATTGTAAAAATAACATATTCAGTATCATGGATAAAAATCCTAATTTTTCATATTGACACAGTCAAAGATAAGATGGCTTGCCAGCATCAAATGACCTTGCTATCATGCTTTATTTATGTTACTGCCCACAAATTAAGCACACTCATGCCAAATACCTTAACCAAAAATACCTTAACCATTACTTTGTCCGAACAATCACAACATCTGCCACAACTGGCAACTGATTTGCTTGCCAAAAAGCAGTTAATCATTAACGGTCAAGCGACCGATGCCATCACCATTTATCAGGTGATTGATGCTCAAGGTTTGGCTTGTCCCATGCCACTTCTAAAAGCCAAAATGGCACTTAAACACACCCCACAAGGACAGGCGGTTTATTTACTTGCGTCTGATAAAAATTCTATCCACGACATTGCTGCCTTTGCCAAACATGCCAACCGACAGCTTTGGCAAGCCCATGGCAATGGCATGGACAATGACAACATAGACAGCGACATAGACATCGGCAACAACACTGACACCAGCCAATACCACTTTATCTTATGGTAATCACATCATCACAATTTACTTACACGACAACACTTAACATCCATTCATCAAATTCATATAATGACAAAATCTCATTGACAATCAACACAATAACCCAACCAATGGCCTGACAACCAAAAAACGCCCAACATTCAATGCTCAATATTAAAAACCCAATCAACCCCTACCTAAAGGTTACGCCATGGCACGCATCCACCCCATCGACACCAGACATAACAAAGACCATCACAAAGACGTTCAAAAGATTGATACAGATGAGATTGATTATGCAGGCACGCCCACCCATGCCGTTGTGCCTGCCATTCCCATGCACTTGACTGCCCCTGGGGTTAATCTTGGTGCGTACATCAATACGGTGCATCAAATCCCCATACTGACCCCAGAGCAAGAGCAAGAGTTGGCTCACCGCTATTATGATGACGGCGATGTTGAGGCTGCTCGTATGTTGGTCATGTCCCATTTACGCTTTGTCATTCACATTGCCCGCAGTTATTCAGGCTATGGACTGCCACAAGCCGACCTTATCCAAGAAGGCAACCTAGGACTGATGAAAGCGGTCAAACGTTTTGACCCTAATAAAGGCGTGCGTCTGGTGTCCTTTGCTGTACATTGGATAAAAGCTGAAATCCATGAATTTGTCATTCGCAACTGGCGGATTGTCAAGGTTGCCACCACCAAGGCTCACCGTAAACTGTTTTTTAACCTTAGAAGCCTAAAAAAAAGCAACAACCAACTTACCCTAGACGAAGCCGATGCCATCGCCAAAGACTTGGGCGTGACTCGCAAACAGGTGCTGGAAATGGAATCTCGCCTGACGTCGTATGACGCATCTTTTGAAACCCAAAACGACGATGATGATGAAGGACGCTACGCTCCCCAGTTATTTTTAGAAGATGGTGTTGACCCTGCTGAGTTGGTTGAAGAGGCTGATTGGGAAGCCAATAACACCAATGCACTGATGGCAGCCATGGATACCCTAGACGACCGCTCACGAGACATCGTTGAACAGCGGTGGTTGTCTGAGCAAAAATCAACGTTACACGAACTGGCAGCAGTCTATGACATTTCTGCTGAACGAGTTCGCCAAATCGAAAAAAACGCCATGGATAAAATCCGTGATGCCATGACCATCGACAGCTTGGTCATGCCAGATTATTAAGGGGCAACTGATGAACTGGATTGCCATCGCTGGCATCAATCTTAGCGTTGCTGTCGCTCTTGGGGCATTTGGGGCTCATGGGCTAAAATCCATCGTCAACTCAGAGCAGTTAGCATGGTGGCACACAGGCACGCTGTATCTGTTTTTTCATGCCTTAGGCTTGCTTATGATGGGCATACTGATAAAGGGCTGGCATTATCCACAGGGCATGGCGTGGATGATGCAGCTGGGCATGTTGATTTTTGCAGGCAGTTTATTTGCCATGACCTTAGGCTTGCCAAGGTGGTTGGGGGCAATCACCCCCATCGGAGGCATACTGATGATGGGTGCGTGGTTGTGGTTGGCGTGGGCAGCGATTCAAAACGGTTAAATCAAGTTATCCATTCAAATGCTGTTTAAAGCCACGCTCTTTACTGCGTTCCCAGTCTCTGTCTTTTAGGGTTTTACGTTTGTCGTGCAATTTTTTGCCTTTGGCCAAGGCAATTTGGCATTTGACCATGGATTTTTTCCAGTAGCAAGATAACGGCACACAGGCAAACCCCTTTTGATTGACTGCACCAAACAGCTTATCAATCTCTTTACGGTGAAGTAACAGCTTACGGGTACGAATGCTATCAGGGTTGATGTGGGTAGAGCTGGATAACAGCGGTTGAATATGTGCCCCAAATAAAAATGCCTCACCATCACGGAAGACCACATACGCTTCTGTGATGCTCATCTTACCTGCTCGAATGGCTTTGACTTCCCAACCTTGTAGGGCAATCCCCGCCTCAAACTTCTCTTCAATAAAATATTCGTGCCGAGCTTTTTTATTGGCACAAATCTGATTGTCTGGCTTTTTTGCCATGATATTATCCTCGCTTAACACCCACCATTAAAACGGAATGTCTTCATCGGCAGGTGCTGGCTGCATGGCAACGGCGTTATTGGGTTTGGGTTGATTTTGATTGTTTTGCCCTGCTTGTTGGGCTGAGTGATTGTCGGTGTTGTTAAAGTTGTTATTGTTAAAGTTATTTTGATAGGCATTGGCAGTGTTTTGATGGTTTTGAAATCCACTTTGATTGCCATTTGGGTTGCCATTTTGGTTTTGGAAGTTACCATAGCCTTGATGGCCGCCTTGATAACCACTTTGATAACCGCCTTGATGATTTTGGTTAGCGACTCCTCCTCTGGCACTGTTGGCACTGTCAAGCATTTGCATGTTGTCAGCACGGATTTCAGTGATGTAACGCTCCTGTCCATTTTGGTCTTGGTATTTACGAGTACGCAGACTGCCTTCGATATACACTTTACTGCCTTTACGCAAATATTGAGCAGCGACTTCACCCAGACGGTTAAACAGACTGATGCGATGCCATTCGGTGGCTTCACGAGGCTCTCCTGTTTGTTTGTCATTCCATTGCTCACTGGTGGCAACGGATATGTTGGTAACATTGCCTCCATTATTAAACTGACGCACTTCTGGGTCAGCCCCAAGGTTGCCAACGATGATGACTTTATTAACGCCTCGCATAAAATTTCCTTAATTTATCAAAAGTAATTTATCAAAAGTTTATCAAAAAAAATTATCAAAAATTCACCCTCACTTTAACGCAAATTGACATGAAAATCTAGCGGTGTGTGATGATGTTTTGGTGCTGATAGAATTGAGTGCTGATAGAATTGACGCAACTGCCACAGATGACACAACAACAAATTTTGCAGATAAAATTTGGGGAAACGGTTCGGTTGGCTAACAATTTGGTTTACTAACAATGGCGAAGTATTTACCAGCATGTTGCTTGTCCAAGATAATCTTGTCCAAGACAATGACGTCTTTAGCCTTTTAAAAAAAGGCATTGATGGGTGGATTGATGGGTGGCATGTCAAGATGAGTTGCGTCATGAGTGGCAAAATGATGCGGCTAATTATTAAACCAATCATTTATTATAAGTCAAGTAAGATGTTATTTTATCTGTATGAGTAATGATTAGGGTGTGAATGGATTAAAGATGTGAATTTTTACCAGTTCTCAATAAAATGTCAATGACAGGCACGCCCTAAGTCTGTCATCTATTTTTTTTGCTTGAAGCAACAGAGTTTACCCCCATTAACCCCATATCTGCCCAATGGCTCACTGAACAAAATGAACAAAACACCCAACAAAAGATTCTCTTATGGCACATGAACACATCAAAATCCGTGGGGCGCGCACCCATAATCTAAAAAACATTGACCTTGACATTCCACGAGATAAGTTTGTGGTCATCACTGGCCTGTCAGGGTCTGGCAAGTCCTCACTTGCCTTTGATACCCTGTATGCTGAAGGGCAACGCCGTTATGTCGAAAGTTTGTCAGCCTATGCACGCCAGTTTTTATCACAAATGGAAAAGCCAGAAGTGGACAGCATTGAAGGCTTATCACCCGCCATTGCCATTGAACAAAAATCCACCAACCACAATCCACGTTCTACGGTAGGGACAATTACTGAGATTTATGACTATTTACGCCTGTTATATGCCCGTGTAGGCACCCCATACTGTCCTGAGCATGGCGAGCCGATGGTGGCACAGACCATCAGTGAGATGGTAGATGACATCATGGCGTTACCAATCGACAGTAAGCTGATGATATTAGCGCCTGTGGTACGAGACCGCAAAGGAGAACATACGCTGTTGTTAGAACAACTGATGGGTCAAGGTTTTGTGCGAGTGCGTATTGATGGTCATATCTATGACATGGATAACTTGCCAGTCTTACAGAAGAATAAAAAGCACCGCATCGAGGTGGTGATTGACCGCTTTAAGGTGCGTGAAGATTTGGGCAACCGAGTGGCGGAAAGCTTAGAGACCGCCCTGCGATTGGGGCAAGATTTGGCGATATTGCACCATATGGACAGAGCCGATGACGCTGATGGGGGCGACCAGTTGTTATCTGCTAAGCATTCTTGTCCCATTTGTGACCGTGCGGTGGGTGAGCTTGAGCCACGATTGTTTAGTTTTAACAACCCTTATGGGGCGTGTCCTGCCTGTGATGGTTTGGGCAAACGTCAATATTTTAGTGCCGATAAGCTCATTACCCATGCAGAAAAAAGCCTAAACCAAGGGGCAATTCATGGTTGGGACAAACGCCATGCCTATTATTTTGGGCTATTAACCACTGTCTGTCAGCATTATGACATCAGTATGGACAAGCCTTGGCAAGAGTTATCCAAAAAACAGCAAAACATCATTTTACAAGGCTCTGGTAAAGATAAAATTGCTTTTAAATTCACCGACGAACGTGGACGCAAAACGGATAAAACCGTGCCATTTGAAGGTATTTTGCCTTATCTGGAGCGTCGTTATGCCAAAACCACCAGCAATTTGGTGCGTGATGAGTTGGCAAAATATTTGGCTGACACCACCTGTAACGTCTGTGATGGGTCAAGACTGAACGAAATTGCCCGCAATGTGAAAGTAGATGGTCGCACCATCGCCGATATTGTGAAATTATCGATTGGTGATGCCAAAAACCACCATGCCAACCTTAAGCTTGATGGCCATCGTGGTGAGATTGCCGATAAAATCATTAAGGAGATAAACGAACGCTTGGGTTTTTTGGTCAGTGTGGGGTTGGATTATTTAACCATGGCAAGAAGTGCTGAAACCTTATCAGGTGGTGAAGCTCAACGTATCCGCTTAGCCAGTCAGATTGGGGCAGGATTGATGGGAGTGATGTATGTGCTTGATGAGCCGTCTATTGGTCTGCATCAGCGAGACAACGACCGCCTGCTTAAGACCTTAACTCGATTAAGAGACTTGGGCAATACGGTGTTGGTGGTGGAGCACGACGAAGACGCCATTCGCCAAGCTGACCATATTATTGACATTGGTGTGGGGGCAGGCGTGCATGGAGGGCGAGTGATTGCCGAAGGCAATGCCAAACAAATCGCTAAGGTCAAAGAATCTTTAACAGGACAATATTTGTCTGGAGAAAAATCAATCGCTGTTCCCAAAGTGCGTCATTCTGCCAAAACTCAAGAGCAACAGATTGGCACAGGCAAACAAAAAGCAACCAAACAACAGCCAATGTACATTGAACTCAAAGGTGCGATGGGTAATAACTTAAAATCTGTGGATTTAAAATTACCCATCGGAGTCATGACTTGTGTCACTGGTGTATCAGGCTCTGGTAAGTCCACCTTGATTAATCGCACCTTAATGCCAATATCTGCCACCCAACTTAACAACGCCAGCACGCTCGTTCCCGAACAGTACGAGAGCATAACAGGGCTTGAGCATTTGGACAAAATGGTAGACATTGACCAAAGTCCCATTGGGCGTACCCCACGCTCCAACCCCGCCACTTATACAGGCGTGTTCACACCCATTCGTGAACTGTTCGCCCAAGTGCCAGAAGCCAGAGCAAGGGGGTATCAAGCGGGGCGTTTTAGTTTTAATGTCAAAGGTGGTCGCTGTGAAACTTGCCAAGGTGATGGGCTGATTAAAGTAGAAATGCACTTTTTACCTGATATGTACGTACCATGTGACAGCTGTCATGGCAAACGCTACAACCGTGAAACGCTAGAAATCCATTATAAAGGCAAGACCATCAGCGATGTGTTGGAGATGACGGTGGAAGATGCAACTGAATTTTTTGCCGCCATTCCTGCCATTCATCGCCGTCTACAAGCTTTAACAGACGTAGGACTAAGCTATGTCCGTCTAGGACAATCTGCCCCAACGTTATCAGGAGGCGAAGCCCAACGTGTCAAGCTGGCTCGAGAACTTGCCAAACGTGACACAGGGCAAACGCTGTACATTCTTGATGAGCCCACCACAGGATTGCATTTTCATGACATTGCCAAGTTGCTTAATATCTTGCATGCCTTACGTGATAAGGGCAATACCATTGTGGTGATTGAGCATAATTTAGATGTGATTAAGACAGCAGATTGGATTGTTGACTTAGGTCCTGAAGGGGGCAAAGGTGGTGGTGAAATCATCGCTGAAGGCACACCTGAGCAAGTGGCTCAAATTGCATTGTCGCATACTGGGCAGTTTTTAAAGCAGATGTTGGGGTAAGTAAAGTTGAAATAAGCAAAATGGTTTTATATTTAAAATTTAAGTTATTATTTAAAATCTAAGTTATTAAATCTATGACAGACCATCAACGCTGTTGATTAATGACTTTAGCAGCCATTTCTTTATTGGAATTAATCTTATGTTTATTTGGTATCTTACAATGTACATAATAATCTCCAATAAAAGCAAAATCTGGTTTGGTGACATCTAAATTTAAACCTAAGACCTCATTAAAATATAGAGCCATCCCATCGTATTTATATTTAAGTTCTATCTTTCCTTGGACTGTCTTAATCAAAGATGAATTGGTTTTTAATGTATTCGATACACTTAAAAATTAAGCTTCTTTTTTATTGGATTTATTATTCATATTTGGTTGGCGGTTATTTTAAGCCAGCGGTCATTTCACACTTATTGGGCAAACCAAAACCACCGTTTGCTGATTATATTTATGCGGCAAATATTATCAGTTAGGTTATATGGCAAAATTATATTTTGTGCAAATCAAAGGCAAATTTCGTCATTGCAAGGATTTTGATTTTTTTTAATTACTCAGCTTTTTAATTACTCAGCAAAAAAACCAAAATTTATCCCAATAAGACATGCAAAAGTTTCAAGATTATTTTGATGACCATCATCATGTGTTTGATAAATCACCATTTGACATCACATGGGCATTAATCAGCTTTGATGTCCACCATTAAAGCCATCTACCACTAAAGTGGTAGGTATTTTACTATTAGGTGAATGGTAATTTTATTAAAAATTTGTTACCGTATCAATTCACCCATCACCGAGGCAACGCTTAACGCAAGATACCTTTATGAAAACCTTATCAATCATGCAACCAGCCAATATTGGGCTTGGTCTACATCAATCTCGCCAGCCCATCGCCAGCCACAATCCGCCCATGATGCCTTTGATTGATAATTTTCAGCGTCGCCTAACTTATCTTCGGTTATCTGTTACCGATTTTTGTAATTTCCGTTGTGATTATTGCCTACCAAATGGCTATCTTGCTCATGGCAAAAAACGCCCAAATAATGAACTGACCCTTGATGAAATGGCGGTTTTGTTCGATGGCTTTAGCATACTTGGAACAAAAAAAATTCGCCTAACTGGGGGTGAACCAAGCATTCGCCGTGATTTGGCGGACATCATCGCCTTGGCTCGTCAATATCCCACCTTAAATACTGTGGCAGTCAGCTCAAATGGCTATAAACTTGCCAAGCATTTATCTGCTTGGCAAACGGCAGGGTTGTCGCAATTAAATGTCAGTATTGACAGCTTTGATGCTGATGTTTTTCGCCAAATCACAGGGTTTGATATGTTGCCAACTTTGCTTAAAGATTTGGACACCTTATTAGAAACCACAGACATTCGTTTAAAGCTCAATGGTATTTTAAAGGCAGATACTGCCTTTGATAATCTACAGCACGCATTGGCGTATGTTAAAGACCGTCCTGTTACTTATCGCTTTATTGAATTTATGCAGACCAGCGATAATCGTGAGCTGTTTTTTGCTCAACATGCCAGCGGTAAGATAATTCAGCGATATTTATTAGACCATGGTTGGATAATGACCCCAAAAGCTGATGATGCAGGGCCTGCCATTGAGTATCATCATGCTGATTATATGGGCAAAATTGGCATCATTGAGCCATATGCACCACAGTTTTGTAACAGTTGTAACCGTTTGCGAGTCAGCAGTTTGGGCAAAGTGCATTTGTGTTTATTTGACCAGGCCAATTATGACATTCGCCAGTTTTTAACGGCAGGCGATGTTCATGGTCTAATCGCCACATTACAACGCTTGATGCCAATTAAGCCTGAACATCATCATTTGTTGGATAACAACAGTGGCATCATGCAAAACTTGTCCATGGTGGGTGGCTAATCACATCTCATCACATTGAGCTATCACCATCTGACTTTAGCATCTATTCTTAGCATCATATCATCTTATGTCAATGTCTGGTTAAGGAGACTTTATGAATGACACCGCCAAATCCGAAAAATCTTTTATCCCCTTAAACATCGCTGTTTTAACTGTGTCCGATACTCGCACGCTTGATGAAGACACATCGGGCAAATACTTAGCTGACAGCGTAACCCAAGCAGGTCATACCTTAGCGGAGCGGGCCTTAACCACCGATTGCATCTATCAAATCCGCGCCATCATCAGCAAATGGATAGCCAACCCAGCCATTCATGCGGTGATTACCACAGGTGGCACAGGTTTTTATGTCCGTGATAGCATGCCAGAGGCGGTATCACCGTTATTTGATAAAGAAGTGCAAGGTTTTGGTGAGATGTTTCGCATCTTATCCAAAGATGACATTGGCATGAGTACCTTACAATCTCGAGCGGTGGCAGGCATGGCAAATAACACAGCAATTTTTTGTTTGCCCGGCTCAACAGGGGCATGCCGAACAGGCTGGGAAGGGATTTTAAAAGAACAGCTTGATAATCGTACCCGCCCATGTAACTTTGTGCCACATCTGATGCGTGAAAATCCGACGCATGATTGAGCCAAAACACATGATGATGCCAGTGGGGGTTGTGATTTTAGCAGGGGGTGAATCGTCTCGCATGGGGTCGCCCAAGGCGTTGTTGCCATTAACGCATGATGAGAGGCATGATGAAACTTTGCTTGATTTTCACATTCGCCATGCCCAACGCTTAAATCTGCCCATCATGGTGGCAGACAATGGTAAAAATTTTTGTCAGTCTAACACCATAACCATCATTGATGACCATCTAAACCATGACAAACATGGTAAAGGAGCAGGGGCATTATCAGCAATCGCAGGGGCAATGAAACATTGCTCAGAAGATGGATTTTTGCTTGTGTTAAGCTGTGATAGCCTACTTGGGGCGGACATTGTGTTTGAGCAATTAACACATGGCAATCATGCCGATGTGATTTATTTAAAAGGCGATAAAGAGTATCCATTATTAGCCATGTATCATACCAATTTATTGGCAAAATTAACCCAATTTTTGGACAAGGGTAACCGTTCGGTAATGGCATTTTTATCACAAATTAACAGCCATGCCATCAGCATACCCCATCAATGGCAATCGCTGACCAATTTTAATACCATTCAAGAATTTCATACCGCCCTACATCATTTGAAAAATGGCATAAAAAAAGAGAATCCAATGACCGAAAATAAACAATTCACCCACCTGACAGCAGATGGTGATATCGCCATGGTTGATGTGTCAAACAAAACCGCCACCCATCGCACCGCCACCGCCACAGGACAAGTCATCTTTCCTGCCGATATTTATCAAGCAATAAAATCAACCGACGGTATGACAAAAAAAGGGTCAATTACCCAGACCGCCCACATTGCAGGTGTGATGGCTGCCAAACATACCCATGAGCTGATTCCACTTTGCCACCAACTGCCCCTAGACAGCGTCAAACTTAGCTTTGAATACGATGACAAACACCATGCCATTAACATCACCGCCACCGCCAAAGTTACCCACAAAACAGGCGTAGAAATGGAAGCATTAACCGCTGTGTCAGTGGCGTGTCTGACCATTTATGACATGACCAAGGCATTATCACACGACATCAACATCAGCAACATTAAGCTTGTGAACAAAACTGGGGGGAAGTCTGACTATGTCAACCGCTAAAATGTCAACTGCCAAAACATTACACCTGCTGTATTTTGCAAGCCTTGCTGAACAGGCAGGCAAAGATGAAGAGCATCTGCAATTTGTTGGGACAAGCTTGAGCGAACTTTATGAACAGTTAAGTGAGCAATACGCTTTTGATTTAACACAAGATAAGCTTGCGGTTGCCATTAACCATCAAATGGGTGATTGGCATACACCCATTGCCCATGGCGACATCATCGCCTTTATTCCACCTGTGGCAGGAGGATAACATGGCATCATCAGCACATCAAACATCGATACATCAAGGGTCATCTGTCATCACATCAAGCATTGACGATGCTTATCAAGTTGCCATATCACAAGGCTTTGCTCTGGTGGATAAACCCATAGATGACAAACGGCTCAAATCTGCCCTAATGTATGACGATTGTGGGGCGTTGGCCACCTTTGAAGGCTGGGTACGTAACCACAACAATGCTCGCCCAGTCAAGAAACTGACCTACTATGGCTATGAACAGCTGGCAGTAAATCAAGGCAAAAAACTCATTGACCAAGCCAAAGAACGCTTTGACATCAAAACTGCGGTCGCCATACATCGCATTGGTGATTTGGCGATTGGCGATATGGCGGTATGGATAGGGGTGGTGTCTGCACATCGCCATTCTGCTTTTGATGCCTGTCGCTGGCTACTTGATGCCATCAAAGCAGACATTCCTGTATGGAAGCAAGAATTTTATACCGACAGCAACCAAAGTTTATGGCTAAGTAATAATGGCTAAGTCATTATCATAATCAATTTTTATCAGCCATCAATCAAGAAGAATACCCATGGCAATCAGTGCAAGAAATCAACTTAACGCCACCATCAAACACATTCAATCAGGGGCGGTCAATGATGTCATCAAACTTAGTTTAACCGATGGCGATGAATTAACGGCTGTGATTACCTCAGAGAGTACCAAGCGTCTTAACCTTGCTGTTGGCAGCAGCGTGGTGGCGATTTTTAAAGCCCCATCGGTCATCGTCGCAACAGATGATGAACTGATTTTATCGTCTCGCAACCAATTGCAAGGCACGGTGGAGAGCATCACCGACGGTGCGGTGAATGCCGAAATTACCATCAAAACCGCCAGCGGTACAGTGATTAGTGCCATCATCACCAGCCAAAGCTGTCAAAATCTAAACTTAGCCGTGGGTTTGCCTGTTACTGCCTTAATTAAGGCATCACACATTGTTGTTGGTGTCAAAAAGTAACGCCCAAACCCCACAACCACAGAACAAACAGGAGCATGTCATGACAGCAACCATCAAATCAGCCATCAAACCTTTATTCATCGCCATGATGGTCATGGGGGCAACATCGGCTCATGCAGACATCACCGTGTATGCCGCCGCCAGCATGACCAACGCCGTCGAAGACATCAATAAGTTGTATGAAAAAAAATACAACAGCAAAGTAAAAACCTCATTCGCCGCTTCATCTACCCTTGCCAAACAAATTGAGCAAGGTGCACCTGCTGACATTTACATCTCGGCAAACACCTCTTGGATGGATTATCTTGCCAAAAAAGATAAGATTGTTACCAGCAGCTACAAAAACCTATTGGGCAACCACTTGGTGATGATTACCCCCAAAAACAACCCCATCAAGACCAATATTAAGATGGATAAATCCTTTGACATCGGCAATGCCTTTACAGGCAAGCTATGCACTGGCAACACCGCCAGCGTGCCTGTGGGCAAATACGCCAAAGAAGCCCTAACCAACCTGGGTTGGTGGGACACCATCAAACCACGCTTGGTAGAGACCGAAGATGTGCGTGCTGCACTAAACTTTGTGAACCGTGGTGAATGTCAGTTGGGCATTGTCTATGCCACAGATGCCAAAGTGGTTAAAAATGTGCAAGTGATTAACACTTTCCCAATCACCACACACACGCCGATTGTCTACCCCATCAGCATGGTTAAGCAAAGTCGTGAAGCCCAGCAGTATTATGACTTTTTACAGACCAATGAAGCCAAAGCGGTTTATCGCAAATATGGTTTTAGTGTCTTGTAATCAGTGTCTTGTCATCATTTTTATCAAGGCTTGGTACAATCATGAACCTAACACTGTCGCCTGATGAGATGGAGGTCATCAAACTGTCCTATCAAATCGCAAGCGTGAGTCTTCTGGTCAACCTATTGCCAGCAATTGCCATGGGTTGGCTGTTGGCTCGCAAAGATTTTTTTGGCAAGTCTTTGTTTGAAACCCTTGTGTTTTTGCCCTTAGTTCTGCCCCCTGTTGTGCCAGGCTATATTTTGCTGGTCTTATTTGGTAATCAAGGGGTCATCGGACAATATTTATCACAGTTGGGGTTTGATTTGGCATTTAATTGGAAAGGGGCGGTACTGGCATCAGCGGTCATGGGCTTTCCCTTGATGGTGCAATCGGTACGCCTTGCCATTGAATTGGTGGATAAACGCCTTGAACTGACCGCCATGTCATTGGGAGCAAGCCGTTTACAGGCATTTTTTCAGATAACCTTGCCACTGGCGGGTGCTGGGATTGTGATTGGGGCAATTTTATCGTTTTGTCGCAGTTTGGGCGAATTTGGGGCAACCATCACCTTTGTGGGCAACATATCGGGGGAGACTCGCACCTTGCCATTGGCGATTTATAGCCTACTACAACAACCTGACAGCGATGCCCAAATCATGCGATTGTTGATGTTGTCGGTTGGGGTGGCGTTTTCGGCATTATGGTTGTCGCAGTGGTATGCTCGTTATCAAAAAAGAAGACTTGCACAATGACCCAAACCGCACAAACACAAACCGCCCAAACATCAAAAGATGACCCTTTGATATTTGATTGTCATTTTCAACTGGTGCTTGGCAGGCTGGATTTATCCGTTGACTTACAATCATCACAGCCTGTCATGGGGCTGTTTGGGATTTCAGGCTCTGGCAAAACCAGCATTTTACACACCATCGCAGGGCTAAACACCCCAAAAAAAGGCAGTATCCGTATCAATGGGCAAACTTGGTTTGATGGCGAAAAAAAAATCAACATGCCCATTCAGCAGCGACGAGTGGGCTTGGTGTTTCAAGATGCCCAAATTTTCCCCCATAAATCGGTGATGAATAATTTGCTATTTGGTTATCACAACATTGATGATGACCAAAGACGCTTTCACCCTGATGAAATCATTGAGCTGTTAAAATTAGGGCATCTGACCCAGCGTATGCCCACCAAACTGTCAGGCGGTGAAAAACAGCGAGTGGCACTTGGGCGAGCGTTGCTTTATTCGCCAAATTTGTTACTTTTAGATGAACCGTTATCCGCCTTAGACAGCATTCATAAACAAGAGATTTTGCCATTTTTTGAGCAGATTATCCGCACCACTCACATTCCCATGCTGTATGTCAGCCATGACAAATCAGAAATCCAGCAACTGACTGATGAGATTTATTATTTGTCTTAGTTATTTTCCCTAGGGGTTAGTTATCGGTTACCTACCTTAGGGCGTGTTCCTAATTTGTCATCTGTTGACGATTGATTGTTAACAATTGATAATTGATGATTAGCCATTCATTTTTATTCAAAAGGAAAATTTATGACCACCGATAACACCATCAACACCCCCAATAACACATCTAACAACACCCCCAGCAACACACTTAATCACCCCGTTGCCAATCTAGAGCCTAAAGAGGTCTGGTCATATTTTTATCAACTCACGCAAATTCCCAGACCATCACACCATGAAGAAGCCATTCAACAGTTTATGCTAGATTTTGGTAAAAGCTTGGGATTGGACACGCTAAAAGATGAAGTGGGCAACATCATCATTAAAAAACCTGCCACCCAAGGCATGGAACATTGTAAACCAGTGATTTTACAATCACATTTGGACATGGTGGCACAAGCCAACAAAGACAGCCAACATGACTTTGCCACCGACCCTTTACAAGTATACATTGATGAAGTAACTTCTGACACGCCTGCCAACATCAACGCCAATGAAATGGGACAATGGGTCAAGGCTCATGGCACAACCTTAGGGGCAGATAACGGCATGGGTGTGGCTGCCATCATGGCGGTGCTTGCCAGTGATGACATCGCTCACCCTGACATAGAAGCCTTATTTACCAGCACTGAAGAGACAGGCATGGTGGGTGCGTTTGGACTACAGCCCAATATGTTAGAGGGTGAGATTTTACTTAATTTAGACTCAGAAGAGTTGGGAGAATTGTACATTGGTTGTGCTGGCGGAGTTGATGTAACCGCCAAGATGACCATTCGCCGCCAGCCCATACCTGATGGCATGGCAATCCATCACATCAAGCTGACAGGACTGCGTGGCGGACATTCTGGGCTAAACATCATTGACCAGCGTGCTAACGCCAATAAGCTATTGGTGCGGTGGTTGCTTGATTTAGATGATGTCTTAGGCGATAAATGGCGATTGATACGCTTAGATGGTGGCAACTTACGCAATGCCATTCCCCGTGAAGCAGATGCCATCATCGCTTTTGACCCTGTCCATCTTGATGACATCAAACGACATCTTACAGACCATCTTTTAACCTTGGCAAGCGAATATCAAGGCATCGAAAATGTCAAAAATCAGATGAGCATGACCATTGAACCTGTGCAACATGGCAATACACAACAGGATAAACAGCCAACTGATGCCATTGTGCCTGATGATGCCCAAAAGGTGCTCAATGTGATACATGCCTGCCCCAATGGGGTTTATCGCATGAGTGTGAGCATGAATGACTTGGTCGAAACTTCGGTCAATATGGGCATTGTCAGCACTGATGAGCATCAAATCACCATCAGTCAGCTCATCCGTTCATCACTAGACAGCAGCAAACAAGATTTATCTCGCCAATTACAAAGCCTATACACCTTAGCAGGGGCAAGCGTTGAGCTGTCTGGCAATTACCCAGGGTGGTCGCCCAATATGAACTCAGATATCTTAAAAGTCATGCAACACACAGGCAAAGAGCTGTTTGGGCAATCACCTGCCCTAAAAGGCATTCATGCAGGGTTAGAGTGTGGCATATTGGCACGACATTACCCACATTGGGACATGATTTCTTTTGGACCAACCATCACAGGGGCTCACTCACCTGATGAACGAGTGAAGGTGGACACAGTCGCTGTGTTCTTTGACTGGTTAAAAATGACTTTGGCCCATATTCCCAAACGATAAGCCAATCAGTGATAAGCTTGGGTTGTACCATGCTTGGGTTGTATTATGAAGTTTTTCTAATAATTTTTTTACACACACAACCCAAGCTCCTTCATCAATTCTTTATCAATCATTGGCAGTCAGTTACTAAAAATAACCATGATGCTGATGTGAATTCGTTTTTTTATGGTAACATAAACGAGTGGTTATTAACTTTTTCTTTACAACCAGATTGACAACCAAATTCATTGGTCCTTACCTATCCACTTCCACCATGATTTATTCGCCATTTTCTTAAAGGAGCTGTTATGAAAAAACTGACCTTATCTGCATCTGCCATTTTAGCCCTATCTGCCATCACAAGTGTGGCTCAAGCCGAAACCTTTGTCATTGACTCCAAGCACACGGTGGCTCGCTTTGCCATTGACCACTTTGGCACATCCACCAATCATGGGGCATTTTATGATTTACAAGGTCAAGTGGAATTTGACCCAGCCAAAAAAACAGGTGCTGTTAGCATCACCATTCCCATCGAAAATTTAGACACAGGCATTGACGGCTTTAACAAACACCTAAAATCTGCTGATTTTTTTAATATTGAAAAACACCCAACCGCTTATTTTAAATCCACCAAATGGCACTTTAATGGCAATCAGCCCAGCAAGATTGACGGTCTCTTAACGCTACTTGGGCAAACGCACCCAATTACCCTAACCGCCACCAAATTTAACTGCTATGACAGCCCCATGCACAAGGCAAAAACCTGTGGTGGCGACTTTGAGACCGTGATTAACCGCAACAAATGGGGCATGGATAAATACAGCGACCTTAAAAGCATGCAAGATGTGAAATTAACCATTCAGGTTGAAGCCTATAAAAAATAGCATCACTCCCCAACCAATCCAACGAATTTGACACAAAAGCCCTAACGTTAGGGCTTTTTTTTAGGTATGATAATCAGGCATCATTTTTTGCATAAGGAAGCCCTTGATGACCCATTCACTAAACAAAGAAAAAATTCGCATTTTGCTGTTAGAAGGCGTTCATGACAATGCTTTGACCACCTTGCAAAAGGCAGGCTATCGCAACATTGAATACTTAAGCATTGCTCTGGACCAAGACGAGTTGATTGATAAAATCAAAGACGCGCACTTTATTGGCATTCGCTCACGCACCCAATTAACCCGTGAAGTGCTTGAACAAGCGGAAAAGCTGGTGGCAGTGGGTTGTTTTTGTATTGGCACTAACCAAGTGGATTTAGATGCCGCCCGTGAGCTGGGGGTTGTGGTGTTCAATGCCCCCTACTCCAACACCCGTTCAGTCGCTGAGTTGGTACTGGCTGAAACCATCATGCTCTACCGTGGCATTCCAGAAAAAAACACCACCGTTCATCGTGGTGGTTGGAGTAAATCTGCCAAAAACTCGCATGAAGTGCGTGGCAAAACCATGGGCATTGTTGGCTATGGCTCTATCGGCTCACAATTATCAGTGCTTGCTGAAAGTCTGGGCATGAAAGTCATCTATCACGACATCATCACCAAGTTGCCATTAGGTAACGCCATGCAAGTTGGCAGTTTTGATGAACTGTTAAGCCAAGCTGATGTGGTAACCTTACATGTGCCAGATACCCCCAACACTCGCAACATGATGACCGCCAAAGAGTTCGCTAAAATGAAAGATGGCAGTTACTTTATCAATGCCGCTCGTGGTGGCTGTGTCGACATTGATGCCTTAGCCGATGTGCTTGAATCTGGCAAAGTGCTGGGAGCTGCCATAGACGTGTTCCCTAATGAACCAAAATCCACCGATGAAGAATTCATATCGCCCTTACGCCGTTTTGATAACGTGATATTAACCCCCCATATCGGTGGCTCAACCCAAGAAGCCCAAGCCAATATTGGCTTAGAAGTGGCTGAAAAACTGGTTAACTACTCAGACACAGGGAACACCATCACCGCTGTGAATTTCCCAGAAGTGTCCATTCCCTTTAAAGAAGGCACACACCGCTTGTTACACATTCACCAAAACGTCCCTGGGGTGCTATCACAAATCAACAGCCTATTTGCAACCGCTGGCGTGAACATTTTGGCACAAAGTCTGATGACGCAAGATGATGTTGGCTATCTGATGATGGACGTGGACGATAATAACTCAGATAAAGCCTTACAAATGCTCAAAGATGTCAAAGAAACCATTCGGGTGCGGGTATTGTATTAGCACATGCCCTAATGATGTAACCCAAAAAACCTACCCATAAAAAATCCCTTATAATTATAAGGGATTTTTTATGGGAGAAATGAACCATCTACCACCCAATTTTACGGAGCAAATGCCTGCAACTCTGGGTTAATGTCAGTTTTGGCAACGTTGTTGGCATAGTTACATAAGGTTGCCAACGCCACACCCATGATGATGTCTAAAATATTTTGTTCATCATAGCCTGCTTCTTTGATGGCTTTGACTTGCTCATCAGACACTTTACCACGGTTGTCTATCAACTGCATGGTAAATTGGGCTAAGGCTTGATACTTTTGGTTATCATCAATATTGGTGCGTGAACGCAATGCGGTCAATACTGTCTCAGGCATTTTTAATCTGGTGGCAACCTTGGTATGCCCTGCCACACAAAAATCACAACCATTATGAGCAGCCGCCGTGATTTGTACTACTTCAACTTCTTCGGCGGTCAAGCTGTTACTGGCATTCATTTTGCCCACTTCTTGATACATTTGTAGGGCGTGTGGTGAGTTTGCCAACACACCGATTAAATTTGGGATAAAACCATTGGCTTTTTGTACCGCTTCCACTCTGGATTTGGCTTCTTCTGGGGCAGATTCAAGGGTATTTACGGTTAAGCGAGTCATAACATTCCTTATTTTATTGTGAATAGACATGATTGATAAATATTGTTAATAGACAGCGTCAGTTAAAACAGCCAAGCCATCATGACTGTTTTAATATGGCGATATCAGATGACAAAATCAACCGATAAATGGTATTACTCTTGTACAAATCGCAAACCCGATGTTTTAATCGCCCATATCAACTCCACAAAGGCACGACTGTTGGTCAAAGGCTCGTCTTCTAATACTAGAATAAAGCCATTGCCATCAATCCATAAAAACATAAAGCTAGTTGCTGGTAACAATAAATCCACATGACGAAAAAAAGAAACCGCCTGCTCTTGAATGACCCAACCACGCTGACGTTGACGGTTTAAAAATTCTCCCAAATCCGCCCCTGCCACACATAGGGTATCGGCTTCTTGTTGACTATAGCCAACCCTAGCCAAACAAAAGCCTTCTGTATTGCCAATGGCAGCTCGGCGACTGCCTGACAGACTGGCGACCACATAGGGCAAAAACTGGTCTAACGGCAAATTGGGCGCGGTAATGCCTTGATTGATTCTTTGTACCCAACCCTTATCAATAAAGGTATCTAGCCATTCATGGCCATACTTATCTGTCCAATCACGAACAAGCCAGCTTCGCTTATTGGCAAGCAGTGCTTGTAACGACAGTGCTTCTTCGCTTGGCTTATCTTGGGCAAATGCCACGAACACCCCTTCTGGGGTCAGCATCAGATGGGGGTTGTCTTGGCTTTGATGTTGTGATGACTGTTCGGTCTCAGAATTTAAAATCATGATGTTCTTATCAATCTGTCCAATTTCTTATCAATCTGTCCAATAATGTCATTTTATCAATCAGCAACGTCAGTCATTTGGGCAACGTCAGTTACTAAAATCCACTGACAATCATATAAATCAATGACTTTACCAATTCTAGCATGTCTTCACGTTTGCGAGCATCAACCAAAATCACATTGGCAGTTACCCCTTTATTAACGACATGCTCAGATAACCGCTCATGTAAATCCCATGGAATGTCTTCGGCATGGGTTACGCCCACCACCAAAGCACTGCTGTTAATTAGGGGCATGAACTTATCCAAATAATAATCCAAATCGTCAAAGGGGTCAGCATCGGTGGCGTTGAGTAGCAATATTAAGCCCAGTGCGTTTTCGCTTAATATTTCCCACATAAAGTCAAATCGGCGCTGCCCTGGTGTGCCATAGATGCGTACGGTCTCTCCGCTATCTAGCTTCATCACCCCATAATCCATTGCCACCGTGGTGGTGCGTTTGATGAATCTAACATCATCTGATGCCATCTCTTCTGTGGTCAGTATGTCCTTATCAGATAGGGAGCGAATGGCTTCTGTTTTACCTGCTCCCACAGGACCTGCCACTATCAATTTATAGATGTCATTTTTGGGCATAATTCGACCTTTTTATCATCAATTTATTATTCATTTGTCATCGTCAACGAATTAAAAGCGTTGTGAAACGTTTAAACTTTTGCAACCTTTTATCTGATAAAAATCAGATTGAACATTCAATGTTGCGTCATTCAATTTTGTGTTACTGAATGCTGCATTACCAAGATAAGCTGCATTACCAAGGCTGCATTACCAAGATAATTTGCTTAACAAACGCTGAAAAAATCCCGATTTTCTGGCTCGGTTGATGTCATTATTTTGTTGCCAGTTTGCCTTGGTAGCGAATTGTTCCACATTTTTTTTGGCATCAAAACTTGTGGCATCAACACCTTGTGCGATGATTTGCGATGTGATGACTGAAAAATCTGCCATTTTGGATAAGATGCTGAGCAATAAAATGGCATTTAAACGGTCTTCACTGACATTAGGAAAAAAATCTTTTAATTGTTTGACATTTTGGGGCGAATTCAGACACGTGGCAAATACCCGCCCAACAGACGCATCAACATCACCCAGATGAGCCAGATTGGGCATGTATCTGAGCTTTAAAGACAGTCGATGACCATCATAAGCCACTTCTTCGCTTAATACCGTCTGATACACTTGCCACATTAAGACATTAACTCTCATCTGACGGCCGCCAAGTTTTTTAAGCATGTTGAGATATTGTTGGGCTTCTTGTTCACTAATTTCATTAATTTGTATCATATCACTTAACACGTTATAGCTTTTGGTCAGTGATAAGTATTCAAGTATTCTTGGCAGATTTTCACTGATGGCATAGCCTTGTGGTGGGTGTACCAATGTGCAAGTGCGATGTACTTTGATGATAAACGGAGTGGTTTTGGCAAACAAATCAGACAATCCAAGGATAAATTTTTGATTGCCAACATGGTTAAAATGCCTTTGTAGCAGGTCTTTGATTGTTTCATTCATTTTTAATTGGGTCATGATTGTGTTTTGTGTTGATTTGGTTTGTGCTGACCATTGACTGGATAAGCTCATGGGTTTATTGTCCTAGGTAAAATGATTAACAGTTAAGTACCACAAAAATTTAAGTACCACAAAATAAATACCATCAAAATTTAAATACCATCAAATTTAAATGCCATCAAAATCGTGCCATCAGCCAAAATATTCAAAACAACACTCAACGCCACAAGCAAAGCAAAAGCAATGGACAAAGCGACAGCTATGAATCTTCACCACTTAAAGACTCTAATGACTCACGACAGCGTTGCCAGCGGGCATCTAATACCCAATTTTGTTTATTTAACCAAAACCACACTTTCATAAAGGCTATTTTGTCGCCACATGCCAAACAATGCAAAAAAAATTCTTCTTCTAAATGTAGAATTTGTGCCACATCATGACTCTGCCTTGCTAATAACAGCTGTTCAATCACCCTATCAGCCACATAAAATGAATGGTCACGGTTGGTGCGTTGTCGATGGACAGGCACTTGCAACGATGGCGTGAGCAACACACTCCATTCGGTGGCAAGCTGACTGCTACGCATCACAAACCCTTGTCGATTCACGCATTCAGCAAAATCATCATACACACCAGCACGCAATTTATCAGCGACTTTATCCAATATCGCCCTACCTTCAAATGCCACATCATACCAACAACCAAAAAAATAATCTGCCAACGCCCCCTGTACAGGGTCAGATTCATAAAACTGCATGGCGACATCAATCCGTTCATGATGTAAACGAGCATCATTAGGCATTTTGGCAATGTGGCGTGATAGTTGCCGAAAGCGGGTTTTTATCTGATGACTGGTAGAAAACTGAGCAGGCAAAGGCGTGATTTTAGGCGTCATGGGCAATATCATGGCTTCTTTTTACAGTTTAACAATAACAACTTAATAATAACAACAACTTAATAATAACAACAAAAATGGCTGATGTTAAATCCAACTTTAAATCCAGCATGGGCAACGCTTAAGCAGCCCATGTGATTTACTCTGATTCATCTAATTTGGCTGAGTTAATCCAGCAGTGTCGCCATCAAATCAATCATAAACTCAGCATCTTCTTCATTCATCGGCTCAAAACCTGATGTCATGCCAAGTTCAGCCAACACCGCTTGTCCATCAGCATCATCTTTAAGGGACAGCACCACATCGGTTAAGGATTGGGCATCAGCAAAGTCTTCTTTGACAAGCAACACATGGCTAATTTCAGAAATATCACTTTCAATCAGCACATGAAGCTGTGATTTGGTTAGGTTTGACAGTGATTCGTACACTTCTGCCATAAAAAAAGCAACATCGGCTTTGCCTTGAATGAGGGTGCGAGCGGCCGCCTGATAGTTTTCGGTAATTTCAAAATTGACATCATTTTCACTTAAGTCCACCGCTTCAAGCAATCGCATGCCAATCAGCTTGACATCACGGTTATCTGCCATGGCGATTTTACTGCCAGGTTTGAGTTGCTCAAGTGTGTTGATGTCGCCTTTGGCGGAGGATACGATGACCATTTCATCTGAATGATTGATGGGGCGAGCGACAGCTTGATAGCCTTTTTTACGGATAAGCTCTGCTGCATCAAATGGGTTGGCATATACCAAGGGTGGATTTTTATCAGCAATCAGCTGTTCTTGCTCTTCATGAGAAGATGGCGTTTCTAAATGCAAGGACAGATGGGAACGCTTTTGTAGCAACGTGTTGAACATGTGCCAGCCAGCAAAACGTTCTGGCGAGAAGTCGGGAGCGATTACAAAGGTCTCTGCCATAACTATTCTCCTTGCTTCATGGCTTGGTATTGGGCTTTGGTGTCTTCGATTTTACTGCGAGATGGCTTGCGACGCACAGATGTGTAGCCAACGGTTTCACCACGGCGGACATTAGGCACAACGGTGGCGTATACCCAATAATGCGTGCCGTCTTTACACAGGTTTTTAACATAGCCATGCCATTTTTTGCCAGCTTTGACGGTTGACCATAGGCTTTCATAAGCGGCTTTTGGCATGTCTGGGTGGCGTAAAATGTGCTGTGGTTTACCAATCAGTTCATCTTCGGTGTAGCCACTGATTTCCACAAAGGCATCATTGACGTGGGTTAAGATGCCATTTAAGTCTGTGCGAGAGACGATGAGCTTGCCATCTGGGTATTCTCGTTCGATGTCGGTATCATAGACCGTGCGAGTCGTACCATCATGATAGGTCATGTGGTGTTCTGTGCTGTTGCCAGCAGGTTTAGGCATGTCATCTAGCTGAACGCTCATGGACATTCTCCTTAATATGATTCATTATGTGATGTGTGTTAATTGTCTTTATCAATTTGTCTATTAGTTTTCTATTAGTTTGTCTAAAATTTTTTCCCTAAAGTAAAACAGACCGTCTTAAGGCGGACAAGCCACCCAATCAGATAAGCTTTGCCAATGCTTCTGCGGCACGTTTGATGTCCAAGAAAATCAAGCCAAGTTTGGCGTTGGGTTTTGCCATGATGGTCAATACCGCTTCACGACCAGCTGATGTCATGATGACATAACCACGCTCACCTTGTACCAAAACACGGTCAGTACTGCCACGACCCAGCTCACTACCAGCACGATCACCCAGTGATAACAAGGCGGCAGACATCGCACCCACACGGTCTTCATCAACACCAGTTGGTAAGGCAGAAGCAATCATCAGACCATCAGTTGAAATCAAGGCAGATGCTTCAACATCAGCAGAAGAGCTGTTTAAATCTTCTAAAATTTGTTGGAACATATCAGTACGCATGGGCATTTTCCTTAAAAAAATTTAACATTTAAAATGAATGAATGATGGATAAAACATTGCTCAACTTATGGTCATCAATGAACATCAAGGCATAATAAACATCAAGGCATAATAACATTGACCAAAATAGACCAAAATAACATTGGCTAACCAAAAGTCATTGGCAATTAACGCAAAGTTGCGTTACAGTAAATCAGTGTGGTTGCCATGATGAATTCAAACAAAACCGTCAATCCAAAAAAGACCGCTGGCAGTTCAAATAAGACCGCTTAGATGAATGAATGATGGCATCACAAAGAAAATAGGATAAAGATGACTGACAAACCATAAAATATGGCCACTTATCCTAAGTGTCAGATTAATACGAATGGCATCAAAATACAATAGAATTTGATAAGGATTTTATGAAATATTCTCATTTAGCAAAATTAGACGACAAAGTTTCAAAAATTTGTTTGGGAACGATGACATGGGGTGAGCAAAACAGCGTATCTGACGCTCACAAACAGATGGATTTTGCCTTAGGCGAAGGAGTCAATTTTTGGGACACCGCTGAAATGTACCCTGCGCCTTCCAAGCCTGCCAGCCAAGGTAACACCGAACGCTGTATTGGCTCTTGGTTTGCTAAGACGGGCAAACGTCAAGAGGTGGTGCTGGCAAGCAAAATCTCCCCTGCCGACCACTTAAGAGATGGCAACACCCGTTACATCGCCAAGCACATCGCTCAAGCCATTGACGGTAGCCTTGAGCGGTTGCAAACTGACTACATTGATTTGTATCAGTTGCACTGGCCAGAACGTCAAGCCAACTTCTTTAGCAAGCGTGGCTATGACAATCAGATGGCAGAGCAATCATTAGAGGGTCTCACTTCATTTTTACAGACCATCGAAGCATTAAACGATGAAATCAAAAAAGGACGTATCCGAGCTTATGGGTTGTCTAATGAGACCGCTTGGGGCGTGATGCGATACATCACCGAGGCTCAAAAACATGGCTTGCAACCGCCCAGCAGTGTGCAAAACCCCTATAACTTACTCAACCGCACTTATGAGATTGGTTTGGCAGAGATTGCCCACCGAGAAGATGTTGGGCTGTTGGCATATTCGCCATTGGGTTTTGGGGTGTTATCGGGTAAATACCTAAATGGCAATAAACCTGATGGGGCAAGATTGACTTTGTTTGACCGCTTTAGCCGTTATACCAACCCACAAGCTCAAGTTGCCACCCAAGCTTATGCCGATATCGCCAAAGTGGCAGGGTTGGACATGGCTCAAATGGCGTTGGCGTATGTCAATAGCCGTCATTTTATCAAAAGTACCATCATCGGAGCCACCAACCTTGAGCAATTAAAAACCAACATTGATTCTATCCATCTGACATTGTCTGATGATGTGCTGACAGCAATTGAAAACGTGCATACCCAACAGCCCAATCCTTCTCCCTAAACATTTTTTTATACAAAGTTATTTTTTATGCAAAGCCATTTAAAGTAAAGCCATTTAAAGTAAGGACACACATCATCATGCAAGAGATTGAGCTAAAATTTTTAGTACCTGATGCCAAAATCGATGCCATCAAACGCCAAACGCACGTCAAGTCTGCGGTAACCGAAACGTTGGCAGCACACTATTTTGACACCCCAGAGCAACACCTTGCTAAAGCAGGCATGGCGTTGCGTATCCGTCAAGAAGGCGATGAATGGGTACAAACTTTAAAGATGAACGGTAACGGTCTGACAAGCCGTACCGAGTTTAACAACGTGCAAGACAGCCAACAAATCAAGCAAGCACTGGCCACTGACAGCCTGTTACCTGACTTAAGCCCATATGCTGAACAAGCAGATTTACCCATCAATGACAAACGCATACAACAGCAACTGACACGTCAATACATCACCGACGTCAGTCGCACAAAACGACTTATTAAGCAAGATGGCAACGTGGTGGAAGTGGCGTTTGACATAGGTAAGGTCATTCACGGTACGGATAGCAACAACCAGCAATCACTACAAGAAATCGAGTTTGAGCTGATTGAAGGGGACGTGGCATTTTTATTTGACACCGCCAAGACGTGGTGCAGACGCTATACGCTGTGCTTATCCACGGTAACAAAAGCGGAACGTGGTTCAATGTTATTGACAGGTCAAAAACATGGCAACGCCACCAAAGCGGATTTATCTGCCTTACAAGTTGATAAAAACATGAGCCAAGGAGCATTCATGCGTGCGGTGGTGCATCATTGTCTGTTGCAGATACTGCCTAACGCCAGTGCCATTGTGGCAGGCAGTCAGGACGGCAATCATGTACATCAGTTACGAGTGGGCATTCGCCGTTTACGAACAGCATTGAAATTTTTTGACGGTTTTAGCAAGCAGTTGAATCCTGATTGGGCATTGGTGCTTAAGCAGACTTTCAGTTTGCTTGGTGAATATCGTGATTGTGATGTCTTGCAAAATAAAACTCAACCCATGCTAGAGACCCAAGGCTCACCCAAAGTGGACTGGCAAATAGACATCAAGGTGATGCCCATCGATGCGGTGCGAGCCAATGATTTTCAGCTGACTTTATTGGATTTGATGGCGTTTGCCTTGTCTGATGACAAAGATGACACTCAAAAACCCGCCAAAGCCAAATTAAGCAAAATCATGACTAAGTTATTTGGCAAAATCACCAATGCCAGTGAGCGGTTTGCGGATTTGGACGTGGAAGCTCAGCATGACGTGCGTAAACAGCTAAAAAGCCTCCGTTACATCAGCGAGTTCACCGCCCCCATGTATCAAACAAAAAAGAGCAAAAAATTCCTACGCCATCTTGAGCCAGCTCAAGACGTACTGGGCGAATATAATGACAACATGGTTGGGTATGACTTTTATCAACACAAAGCCAGCACTGACCCCAATGCCTACTTTGCGGTGGGTTGGTTTTATGTTCAAAGACAGCAAGCCGCCAAAGTGTGTGCCAATGCGTTAAAAACGGTCAAAGATGCCCCAAAATTTTGGGATTAATATTTGGGATTAATATTAGGGCGTGCTTCTATTTGGATAATGTGGCTAAAAACACCCAAATAAGGACACGCCCTGTTTGGATATTTGTACCCTTGCTTGGGCATCTGGATTGAAATGACTGAATAAAAAAGACAGTCCAAGTTGGCTGTCTTTTCTTAGATTGATTTTTTAGGTTAAATCACTCCATTAACCCAACACTCTCATACGTTCGCTCACAGGTTTAAACGATTTTTCGCCAGCTGGCTCTACAATGCCACCAAATGGCATTTGAGCAATCAATTGCCAATTTGACGACACATTGAATTCATTGGCGACTTGTTTTTCAAACACAGGAGCATAGTGCTGCAAATTTGCCCCAATGCCCATTTGACGCAAAGCAACCCAAATGGCGTACTGGTGCATGGCATTGGTATGCTCTGACCACACAGGAAAACTGTCTGCATAGGTTGGGAATTGCTTTTGCAATTCTTTAACCACTGTTTGGTCTTCATAAAACAATATCGTGCCTGCCGCTGCCCGAAAACTTGCCATCTTGTCTTTGGTGGCAGAAAAATCGCCATCACCGACAATCGCTTTTAGTTGAACACTGCACATGTCCCACAACTTTTGATGTTCTTCACCAAACAGCACTAAAATGCGAGTGGATTGTGAGTTAAATGATGAAGGCGTGTGCAAAATGGCGTGTTCAACCGCATCAATTACTGATTGTTTGGCAACAGGCAATTGATTGTTTAACGCATAAACTGTACGGCGATTTTTGTGGGCATCATGTAGGGCGTGTAGGCTTGCTGACATAGATTTTTTTCCTTTAGTTAAACTTAATGGGTAAATGGGTAATGTTAATATTTAAACACATGGTCATTGAAGTGAACAATGATTTTTACTGTGTTGGTTGCCAATAGTTGCTTACCAATAATTGAGTTGCTTCCTTTCGCCAGTACACTTACGCTGAAAGTTACGTACTGGAGAACTGTTTACAAAGTCCCAAATTACACAGCACCAAGTCCCAGCACATCAGCTAAACAGATTTATTTTAGTCAATGCTTGGGTTTTTCATTGATGGTCATCATGTTTAATTGTCATCATGTTTAATGGTTAGATGATACCATGTTGGTGCTGACATCTCCACCTAAATCAAAACCACCTAAATCAAAAAATTATGGGTGGAAAATGACGCACGATAAGTTTAAATGAGTGCCTCAGGACATGCTTTCTTTGCGTATTTTTTTTGCAAATTTTTGTTTGGCATGCCTATGTTTGGCATGCCTACGATTCTTGTGGCCATGCCACCACAGATACACACCTGTAACGCTCAATATCGCTACTATCACACCAAACACACTCAAAAATAATCGATACGCAATCGAATCAATCTGAGCCAAATGAATAGCGTAAATTACCTGTTCCACCCGATTGCCAAAATTCGCTTCCGAGCCAAACGTTACTTTTTCGACATTGCCAGTTACCGCATTAACGGTTACGCTAGATGCACCACGACCTGTGCCAAAATCCTCATTGGTGGTAAATCGGAGTTGCCACGCTTGTTCATCGCTCACCCAACGCAAACTAAGCGGTCTTTCAAAGCTTTTGCCTGTTTGTTGACTTTGGGTTTGGGCAATTTGAATCAAGAAGTCAATGGCATGATATTTATCAATCGCCAAGGCATTGATTGAATTGGATTGTACTTCATCGGATTGTACTTCTTGATATTTTTCTATTATAGGCTTGGGTGCAGGTTGTTTTAAGCCAACCACTGCTTGCATGACAGGTTGATATACAGGCTTGAGATTAAAACCCACACTTGACCACGCCACCATCAGCGATAAGACCCAAAACCACAGCCCAAACGCATGGTGCATATCAAAATTAAGCTTAAATACGCTAGAAAATTTGCGAATTTTCCACGCCCGAGACCAGCGTTGAAACCAGTTTTTGAGCCGATTTGGTTGTGATGTGGTGGTGGGTTTTTGCTTTTTCTTGGCTGGTCTGCGAGGAAATGTCAGATAAAAGCCGATAAAGCAGTTTATTGTCCATAACAAACCCACCATTCCCATCACGGTTTTACCAAAGTTGCCTAATAACAGGTTTCTATGAAACCAAAAAACCTTGTACATGGTGTTTTGCCATGCCCACATATTTTGGTTACGAGTACCGATGATTTGACCTGTATAAGGATTGACGAATACTTGGTTAAAAGTAGGCTTTGCTTGTGGTTGATTGGGTTTTGGGGGTTGTCTGTCCACGACAAATTTTACCGAGCGATTTGGCTTAATCTGCACAGGCATTGACGAGAATTTTTTATCAGGAAAACTTGCCACCACTTTGTCATGCAATACGGCAATTGGTAAAACAGCAGAATTACTGGGTTCAACATACGCCAAGCGTTGGTTAAACCATTCATCCAATGGGTCGTAAAAGGGCAGCACCATGCCAGTTATCGCCGTTATTATTAAAAATATCACCGTGGCTAAGCCAATATAGCGGTGAATATGAATATTCAGTTCACGAAAGGTCATCAGCATCTCTGGGTCAAATATTTTTATCCGATTTAAAACTCATAATTTAACCGTGCCATAAATGACCGTGGTGAGCCGGGCATACTGCCAGAGCGCCAATATTCCGTGTTAAATAGGTTGTTGACTGCCAGCGTGGTACTCAGTTGCTTGTTAACTTGATAACCAAACATCGCATCGACACGGGTAAAGCCTTCAATGTTGCTATCCACACCTGTTCTGGTATTATAATTGTAACGTTCATCTGAGTGAGTGACGCCCATTTCGCCATACCAAGTAGGGTTTGGTACATAACGTACGAATAAATTGCCTTGAATATCGCTGGTGCCATTTAGATGTTTACCTTCAAAGATGGGGTTGCTTTTGTCTTCTTTGACTTTGGCAGACATCACGCCCAAAGAGCCACGCAGATACCATTTATCACTTAGTTTACCGACAGCACTTAGGTCAATCCCTTGAGATTGTTCTTCACCTCGTATCGCAAAGTCGAATGGGCGATTTTCGGGGTCGGGGCGATAGCGAATGTCATAGTGCGACAATTGATAAAGTGAGGCGGTGGTGCTAAGTTTACCATTCAACCAATCACTTTTTAGTCCGATTTCATATTGTTTATTATGTTCAGGAGCTTGATTGACTCTGCGTTGGTCACCGATGGTTACGCCCAAATAGCCGTTGCCACCATACGGTGAATAGCTTTTGGCATAAGAGGTATAGAGAGTATGCTCTGGAGTAACATTCCAAACCAAGCCAACATTTGGGCTAAAG
Source organism: Lwoffella lincolnii (assembly GCF_037201985.1). Taxonomy (NCBI): domain Bacteria; kingdom Pseudomonadati; phylum Pseudomonadota; class Gammaproteobacteria; order Moraxellales; family Moraxellaceae; genus Lwoffella; species Lwoffella lincolnii. Next base: position 1,970,931 of record NZ_CP147511.1, read on the forward strand.
GCGGTATCATTGACTTTTTGTTTTTGGTGGGTGATATTTTCACTTTCAAAACTGTAATTATCCCAACGTCCACCCAGCATGACTTTAAAATCAGGGGTTAAGCTGACTAAATTTTGAGCAAATAATGAATGCGTTGTCCCTTTATGGTGGTTATCGATGCTAGCAGGGGACAGTCGATGGGTATTTTTTATCCAAGTATTTGGCAAATAGGGATCAATCGTTACTGCTCCTGACCTTGCAAACAATAGCGGATTACGTTGTTCTTGCGAAAAGTCATAACCAAGTGAGATTTGATGGTCGATTTTCCCTGTCGTGGCAGTACCTTTTAACATCACACTTGAAGATAGGGTTTTATTTTCAGTTTGTTGCCACGCATAGCTTTGTCTAAGTCGATTATCGGGTGTGAGTGTTCCACCATAGTAATGGTCAAAGTCTTGATTGGCTTTACGATAGCCTGCCGTCCATTCCGCTGTCCAGTTTGGCGAAATATCATACGCCAATGATGAGCGTAAAAAGTGCAATTTATCAGTCACTTCATCACCATCATGGGCAAAACCTTTATCATAGCCAAGTTTTAGGGTGTCATATACGGATTTTTCTGGGCCACGGTCAGGGACACGCCATGCTTCATCGTAGGTATATTGCCCTTCCCAACGCAGTTTCTTATCATCTGAACGCCATATGATACTGGGTGAAACCATTTTGTTTTTATATTCAATGCCTGACCGAAAAGAATCGCCTTGTTCATAATCGGTGGTCAAACGCACAGCAGTATTGGGATTTAGCACTTGATTGCTATCAAGCGAAATACCCATTCTATCCCACGAACCACCCCGCACATTAACTGAGTTACGTTGGGCAAAATTGGCTTTTTTGCTGACCAGATTAATCACACCACCACCACGGCTACGCCCAAACAACACCGAAGCAGGCCCTTTTAACACTTCCACCCGCTAAACATTGGCGGTACTACGACGCACTTGACCACTAGATCGGATACCATCAAGGTAGATATCGCTGGCATCGGCAGAGAAGCCTCGAATGTTGATACTTTCACCTCGCATATCATAGGTCGCATCAATTCCTGCATTGCCTTCCACAATCGAGCTTAAGTCATTCGTACCATATAGTTTATTTTTTTGCACATTGATGGTTTCTATGGTTTGAGGCACATCTTTAACGGCCATCTCACCACGAGTGATTGACGCTTGATGATACTTGTTATAGCCAAGTGTCTGTTTTTGGTCAGAGGTGGATTCGATGATGATGGTTGGTAATGTGACTTGAAATTCTTTAGAAATGCCATTGATGTCCATTTCGTCGGCAACCACTTCGGCATAAACCGTGGAACTGCCCATCAATAAAACCACGCTTAAACAACGAACCAACACAGAAAGTTTAAAAGAAAAGGGTTGGGAATAAGCACTCATCAATCAATATCCTTCATAACGGTAATGGGTGCAAATATTACAAGATGACTACTTAAATGTAAATAATAATTATTATTATTTTCGATAAGATACGATGAGTTATTGGCATGCTATCAAGGTACGATGGCATCGAATAAAAAATTATGGCACAGATTTATCTGATTTTTGTTTAATAGTATCAGTTAACAATGTCAGTTAACAGTATCAGTTAATAATTGATGCTTAATCACACTTTAAGTTTAATTACATTGTTAAAATTCAATGTTAAAATTCAATGTTAAAACCTGTTATTAATGACTAAATCAGTAATGACTATTTAGCAATGATATCGACTTTCGTCCCTATGCTGACTTCATCAAACAACCGCATCACATCAGCGTTACGCATACGAATACAACCATGTGACATCGGCACACCCATTGGCTCATTGTCTGGTGTGCCATGGATATAAATATAGCGGGCATGTGTATCACAACAACCCTGTGAATTATGCCCTTGATTGATGCCTTGTTCACAGCCTGATAACCATAAGATGCGAGTTAATATCCAATCTCGCTTAGGTGCTTGCTCACCAAGCAGTTGTGTGTATACCTCCCCTGTTGGCACACGCCCAACAAACACCGCATTCATCGGCTCGTCTGCTCCGATTTTTTCCGTGATGACGTGTCTGCCCAGTGGCGTTTGTCCACTGCCTTCAAGATTGCCAATGCCATTTTTGCCTGTCGAGATGGTAAACGTCTCTGTCAAGACATCGGATTGGTAAAGAAAAAGCGTTTGCTTGGCGATGTTGATGATGATGTGAGTCATGTCGTCTGATGTGTTGCATACCATATTGTTTAATTGTTTAATTGTTTAATTGTTAAAAATCCATTGATAAATTAACATTCATCACTGAAACATTTGTCAATAAAGCTTAAATGATAACGCTTGGGTTGTCTATTGGGTCATAAATGCGTAAGATTGTCATCAATTTTAATCATGATTTGATGCTTTTATGTCGCATTTATCTCCCACTCGTGTTTCTGTTTATGATTTCTTGTACCAAGATACCCAGCCTATCGTGCCACTGTTGGCAGATGCCACCCAACTGTCTCTGCCCCAAGCTCGACAAGGTCTGACATTGTGCTTACAATCATTTTGCTTTGGTTTGATTAAGGCTCATCAAGCCTTAGATGCAGACACTGTTTACAAACGTTTGTTACAACGTGCCAATATCAAAACCTTACGCCAATACAATGCCATGAACCTACATACCATGCAACAAGTCAGCCTTAATGTGCAGGGTATGGCAACCCTGTTATTTCACGGTGCAAACACAGCCTCTGTCATCAGCGATGACATTGCCAAACGTCTTGCGACCAAACCACATCAAGCAGAAATTTTATTGGATTTGGTCATCGGTTTGGCACTCAGGGAACTGAGCATCATTGTTGATTATGCTCAGCTTAACAGTGATGAAATTGCCCAATGGTTGTCCCTACAGCCACAATTTTTGCAAGCCAAACGTTTTGCCATGACTGACGAGAAAAAAACAAATGTGGAAAAAACAAGCCCCACAGTAACCACACAAATCGAGCAATCAGACCAATTAACTCAACAATCATCATCAGATAATGCCACACCCCCCACCATCGATGTCAAGCATTGGCAAACCCTATTGGCAATGATACTACCAACGCCGCCAACACCAACTGACAACACCCATACTGACAATTTCCATACTGATGGCTCAACAAGCAATGCAACAAACAACCTAATAACCAATACAAACAACAATGCCAACCATGGTAACGCTGATAAAGGTCTACCAAGCTATGCCAAAGCCATTGGACGTACCCAAACACCCAAGGCATTGACAACCACATCGACAGCAAAATCAGCAACCTTAGCAAACATGCCAACCACCACCAACCAACCACCCTTAGTCACACAGTTTACCAGCATGACAGGCATTCACCTGCCGTATCGGCGTTGGCTATTACAATTAGCCCAAGTAACAGATGTTTATCTCAGCAGACAACGGCTAAAAATCAATGAAGAACCCAACATATCGCACTCTCGTCCTTTGGTGAACTTTGGGTTTTTGCAAGAAAACCGACCACTGGCCACCAATGAAACGCCATTTGAGTTTGATGAACCTGCACCCTTTTATAAAAATCCAGTGATTTTGCTGATTGTGGCGGTGATTGGCGGACTATTGTTATTAACAGTGCTAAAATATCACCATCAGCAACCTGCCCATCAACCATCTGCTCCAACCACACCAACCATTGCCCCATCACAAGACGTGGTGATTTTAAGAGTGAATGAAGACGACACACCTGAACCACCATCTGACCCAAAAGTTGATAAACAAACAGTCAATAACCAGACAAAAGAGACAAAAAAATAACAAGTAGCCCAAATCAATGCCCAATCAATGCAGATTCTTAGGGCATGTCCCTAATAACAATCCAGTGATTAAACAATCCAGTGGTTATTCAATGGCGATGGATTATCCAAAGATTATCCAACACTTAGGAAACGCAACATCATGCCCACACAGACCCCAACAAACTCAGCACAAACACCCAACCGCTTGACCATTATCCAACCTGATGACTGGCACATTCATTTGCGTGATGGTGATGCCCTTGCCACCACCGTGCCACACGCAGCTGCCACCTTTAATCGGGTCATATGTATGCCAAATCTTGTACCGCCCATCAAAACCACACAAGAAGCATCTGCTTATCGTGAGCGTATCTTACAAGCATTGGCAGACAGCGACCTAAGTCCATCTCGCAAAAATGCCTTTAACCCGCGCATGGTGCTATATCTGACAGATAACACCGATGCCAAGCAGATTGCCCACGCTCATGCCAGCGGCGTGGTACAAGCAGTCAAGCTCTATCCAGCAGGGGCAACCACCAATTCAGCAGACGGTGTTACGGATTTAAAAAACTGCCATGCCGTGCTAGAAGCCTCACAAAAATACGCAATGCCCTTACTGGTACATGGTGAAGTTACGCATGGCAACGTGGATATCTTTGACCGTGAAGCTTGCTTTTTAGACAGTGTGTTATCGCCATTATTAAAGGATTTTCCTGAATTAAAAGTCGTGGTTGAACACATCACCACCGCCGATGCTGTTGAATTTGTCATGGCTCATGGTGATAATGTGGCAGCAACCATCACGCCACAACATTTGCTGTTTAATCGCAATCACATGCTGGTTGGTGGCATCAAACCCCATTATTACTGCTTGCCAATCCTAAAACGCCAACGCCATCAGCACGCCCTTATCAAAGCCGCCACCAGTGGTAACCCAAAATTCTTCTTAGGCACAGATTCTGCCCCACACACCACCAACACCAAAGAAAATGCTTGTGGTTGTGCAGGCTGTTACTCAGCTCCCATCGCCATATCACTGTATGCCAATGCCTTTGAACAAGCAGGGGCATTGGACAAATTAGAAGGATTTGCCAGCATTTTTGGGGCACTTTTTTATGGCTTACCAGTCAATAACACACACATCACATTAATCAAATCACCCTTGACCATTCCTGAGCATTATCCCTATTTTGACAACAAAACCCTAACCCCACTATTGGCAGGGTCAATGACCACTTGGCAAATACAGACTGACAGATAATTCGACAGACCAGTTAAAAAACCAAGCAGACACAACGTAACAGGCACAACATAAGCAGACACGACGCATGAGTAACGAACCACAAAACCAAAGTACAAACGCATCAATGACAAACATTGCCAATCTTACCAAGCCCACCAAGCCTAAAATTGCCGAACGATTTCGCAACTTTTTGCCTGTGGTGGTCGATGTTGAAACCGCAGGCTTCAATGCCACAACCGATGCCCTACTTGAAATTGCCTGCCAGCCCATCTTAATGGATACTGATGGCAAACTTTATCCAAGCGATGCCATCAGTGCCCATATAAACCCTTTTAAAGGAGCAAACTTAGAAGCCAGTGCCCTAGAATTTACAGGCATTGACCCCAACAACCCTTTAAGAAAAGCAATCGCCGAAGACGAAAAAGTCGCCCTAAGACGTATTTTTAAACAACTCAAAGACATTCGCCGAGATAACGACTGTCGCCAATGTGTGTTGATTGGGCATAATGCCCATTTTGACTTAGCATTTTTAAATGCTGCCATCGAACGCACCAATAGCAAAAATCACAGTCCCTTTCATGCGTTTTCGGTGTTTGATACCGTAACTTTGGCAGGATTAGCATTTGGACAAACAGTCTTGGCAAGGGCGTGTGCCACTGCTGGTATTGAGTTTAGCAGTCGTGAAGCCCACTCTGCCATTTATGACACTCAAAAAACTGCTGAGCTATTTTGTTTTATCATGAACAGCTATCCGATGTTATTAACCCAACCTCCCCACCAAACCTAGCGGTTTAGGTATGTTAGTTAGGTGAGTTGATTGAATGGTAGATGTGCATTAGATAGTATATTGAAAAACAAGAACACGCCACTTAGGCTTAAGGCTGAAATTTCCACCTAAATTTTTGATTTAGGTGGAGAATGACCCATGATAAGTAAAACAACTACCACTTATAAGTCATTGAAAATAATAAAGAACGCCCTTTGGCAAAATTGGTCAATACCGAGCGAGTAGTACCGCCGTATTTTGCATCAGGCTTACACAACTGTCCCGCCGCACAAGGTGCACCTTCGTCTGCATCATTATAATATGAATGATAATAACGCTGAGTGGCGGCATCATTGTTGGCATCTAAGGGGTCAATATACAGTTTATCAAACGCATTTTGCACATCAAGACGCATCACCAAATCTTTCATCGGCTCATAAGCAACATAAAAATCATGCACCAAAGGCTGTCTTTTTAGCATCTCAATTTGTTTGATGACATGGGCACCTTTATCATCTGAATGCGATGTATTACCGCCATGCGTGCCATCAATGTATCTGGGTTCAATGGTCGCTCGTGGGCTTTGTCCATAATAACGCACCGCACTGCCCGCGGTGAGTTTATTATCAAATGCACGCACACCAAGTTCAAAACGACCATAATCTTTGGGCAACATTGACACTTTGCTTAGCCCATAGCCTTGTGTTAATTGGTCTTCTTTTGAACTATTTAGTGGGGACTCGCTGGCATCGCTATAATTGGTTGGCTGGTCGGTCTTTTGTCTGGCATAAGACAAATTGGTAAAATATCGCCCAGCATCATAGTTTATTTCAAGCTCTAAGCCCTGTTTATGCACAGGCATTTGCCAGTTGCGATGTTGTATGGTATTGCCTTTTAATGCACCACTGGCAACCCAACTGGGCGGATTTTTTGTGTCATACCATTTGCCATAAACATTATGAATGTAATTGTTGATACGGCTTTCATAACCCAATACTTTTAGCCCCAAAGTATCGTTGTCTGTCAATAGATTGTGCTTAAAAACATTAAAACCCAACTGATATGTATTGGCTTGTTCTGGTTTTAATGCGGTATTGACACCAACATCACCAATTTGAGAAAAGAACATTTCTTGAATGTTGGGCATTCTGTGCGTGCGTGCAAAGCTGACAAAAGGCATAAAACCTGTGTCATATTTGGCACTTAAAGTAACAGAATGGTTGATGGCGTGTTTTTTACCAGAAGTGGTTACCAAAGGCTCATACACATCACAACTTGGTGAGCAGTGCTGTTTATAAATTTGCGAATCTTCACCAAACTTATCTTTAAACTCTTTTTGGCTACTATAATAACTGGCATGCTCACCACTAAAACGGTACTGACTGGCATTAACGCTATAATCTAGCTGATATTTGTCTTTTTGTAATGATGTGTCCAAATAAATAGAATGAAAACGCTGTTTGCCTGAGGGCTGTACAATCACCGATTTTTTTGGCAATGTGCTGCTTGTCCCCTGAAAACGACCACCACAGGCATCATAACCGCCGCCACATAATAAATCATTGGTATAAAATAGCCCAAGCTCATCTGGGAAGCGATTTTTTGAATATTCATTATGCAATATGTTAAGCCCAACGGTCGTGGTCAAATCCATTTGCTTTGGCAAATTAAAGGTGTGAGTGTTGTTCAGGTCAAAAAGATTGGCAGTGTTTTTGGCTTCAAAGTCTTTATCCAATTTCCAGCCTGTAAAAGTTGAACCTTTGGGGTATTTTTGTACGCCCACATTATGAGCTGCCAACACTTTTAAATCAATGATCTCATTTGGGTTGTAAGCAACATCAAGTTGATAATTATCATTGCTGATACGGCGACTGCCTATCGTGGTGTCCATTTTACGCAGTTGTAGACCAACATCGCTGGTGTCATTGTTGTAACGAATTTTTGCCAAATGGCTTTTTGAGGTTTGGTTTAAGGCGGTTATATCAATGGGGGCGATGCTGTACTCTTTTGCACCATGCTCTTGCCATTGTTTCTGCTTATCAGCAACATAATCATCAAATTTTTCTTTTGTATCAATACAGCCCAGCCCATAGCACTTACCGCTAAATCGATATTTTCTGTCCCATAAAGGCTTGCCTGTTTCTTCATCTAATTTGGTCAAATCTTTTTGCCAAGACTGGCTGGCTTCATCGTAAGTGAGTGCATGCTCTTTGGCAAAAACTTGTTTTTGTTTACTAAGTAGCAAATCATCACCAACATTGCCAATGTGTGTCCCACCACCGCCAACTTTATAATTTTGGCTAATGTCTTTGTGGCTATAAGCATATAAAGCACTGATACTGCCATTATCAAGCCATCCACGAACGCCAGCTGCCAGCATAAAATTTTTATCCGTCACATTTTTACCTGTCAAACCCTTGGCAATGACGCCAAAATTTTTGTCATCTTTAATCACATCATCAGCATTTAGCGTACGAAAATTGGCCGAACCTGTTAAGGTATTTAGACCACCTTTGCCATTAAAACTGCCTTTGTTTAATTCAACGCCTGCGATGAAATTTTGGTCAATCACCGCACCAAACTGTGAGGTACCACCCCCACGCCCAGCATCGGTTGAGGTGCTGTAAAAGGTTTGGGTGACACCATCAACCATGCTGTTGGCACGCCCAAATCCGCTATCGCCTCGCACATTTAATGATACCAGCCCAGAGGATTTATCCTGCTGAGTGAACGCCCCTGGCATACTACGCACAATGGCATCAACATTCTCACTGGCATTAAATACATTTTCTCGCACACTGGTGGCTGATGCTTTGGTAAAGGGTTTTTGGGTCTCTTTAATGGTTTCTGCTGTCAAAATAAGCTCATCTAATATAACAGATGGGGCTATTTTTTTATCTGTTATATTAGACGTATCTTCTGCCATTGCTATTTGAGTAATGTTTAATAAACTTAAAGACAGCATGCTGAGTTTTAATACATGTCTGGATTTTTTTATTTGGTTCATGATTATTGCCTGTATAAAGAAAACTATATACTTTGTTACTTTGTTACTTTGTTACTTTGTTACTTTGTTACTTTGTTATTAAAGTATATAATATTTATTGAAAAGTTTATTAAAATGTAATAGACAATAATATAAATCATTATCATTTGACTTTCAAGCTCTTAATTATATTATTTATTAATAATTCCTTGACATCATTGGCAATATTCATTAGAATACGCCCCACTTCAACATGATACGATACGGTAAAAGCGGCAGCAGTATAGTATCATAGCAATTGAAGTTCGGTTCTTGCGTCCCGTTCGTCTAGAGGCCTAGGACCCCGCCCTTTCACGGCGGTAACAGGGGTTCGAATCCCCTACGGGATGCCAATATTCTTTAGCAGTTATGATGTTAATCACTCATCACCTGCCAGCACAATGACCCTACGCTCTTGCGTGGGGTTTTTTGTTTTATCCATTATTTTTAGTGGTTTTTACTGACTATCTTAACCAACTTTTTAGCCATATTATCCAAATATGAACACACCCTAGAGATTTTTTATGGAAATTTTTGCCACTGCTCTGACTTTATTTTTAATCATGGATCCATTGGGAAATATTCCCATATTTTTGTCTGTGCTAGACAGCGTGCCAGAAAAGCGTCGCAAACCCATCATCGTGCGTGAATTGCTCATCGCATTGGGGCTGATGGTGTTGTTTTTATTTGCTGGTGGTAGCATTTTACACACACTTGGGCTAAGTCGTGAAGCGGTCGCTATTGGCGGTGGTGTGGTGATGATGATTATTGCCATTCGCATGATTTTTCCTGCTCCAGGTGGGGTTTTACCTGATGATAGTGATGATGGTGGTGAGCCGTTTATCGTACCACTTGCCGTTCCTTTGGTAGCAGGTCCTTCAATTTTGGCAACACTGATTTTACTGGTGGAACGTAACCCTGATCAAATCATGAAATCACTATCAGCGGTTGTATTGGCATGGTCGGTCTCAGCGGTGATTTTATATTTTTCAACCAAATTGTATAAAATTTTGGGCAGTCGGGGGCTAAAAGCAATTGAACGGCTGATGGGAATGATTTTAATCTCGATTTCAGTGCAGATGTTGTTAAATGGTTTTAAATCATATCTGGCATAAAAAATACCAAGATGACCAATATGATTGAACCGCACTCCAAAGGTTAGTGTTGGAATATCTAACTTTTGGGAGTACGGTTCAATTTAATTTACTTAGTATTTTTTATGAGTTACTCAGTTGCGTGAAACTTATTTCATCAACAAGTCATTTATTCTCTTTAAATACCCTGCTGGGTCTTCTAAGTGACCACCTTCAGCAAGCAAGGACTGATCAAAAATAACTTGAGCCAGGTCATCAAACTGTTCACTGGTTTCAAGGCGTTTAATGAGTGGGTGATTGGGATTAATTTCCAAAATGGGCTTAGTCTCGGGTACTTCCTGCCCCATTTGCTTGAGCATTTGCACCATTTGAGGGGACAGCTCACCATCAGCGGTAACCAACAATGCAGGGCTGTCCACCAAACGGTTAGACACTCGCACATCTTTGGCACGCTCACTTAGGGCAGTTTTTAATTTATCCACCACAGGTTTCAGTGTTTCTTGGGCTTTTTCGGCTTCTTGCTTTTCTTCTTCATCTTGCAAATCACCCAAATCCACCGCCCCTTTGGCGATGTTTTGTAGCGGTGTGCCATCAAACTCGTGTAAAAAGTTCATTGCCCATTCGTCAACACGGTTGGTCATTAAGATGACTTCAATGCCTTTTTTCTTAAACAACTCAAGTTGTGGACTATTTTTGGCAGATGCCAAGTTATCAGCGGTCAGATAATAGATGGCTTTTTGTCCATCTTTCATACGTTCTTTATAATCGGCAAAGCTGGTTTCTAACCCGTCATGCGTGCTGGTAACATAGTGTAATAGCTTGGCAATGCGAGCTTGGTTGCTTATGTCCTCACCCAAACCTTCTTTTAACACGTCACCAAATTCAGCATAAAATGCTTTAAACTTCGCTTGTTTTTCAGCGTCTTCACTATTGGCTAAGCTTGCCAGTAGAGTCAACACACGTCGAGCATTGCCTTCTCTTATGGATTTAACATCACGACTTTCTTGAAGTAATTCACGGCTGACATTCAATGGCAAATCAGCTGAATCAATGATGCCTTTAACAAATCGCAGATACATGGGCAACAGCTGTTCGGCATCATCCATGATAAATACACGTTTGACATAAAGCTTTAATCCACGCTGTTGCTCACGAGCATATAGGTCAAATGGGGCTTTTTGGGGAATATAAAGCAGTTGGGTAAACTGCACACGCCCCTCTACACGATTGTGCGTCCACGCTAAGGGATCTGCATAATCATGGCTAATATTTTTATAAAACTCGCTGTATTCTTCATCACTGATGTCATCGGCTGAGCGAGTCCATAGGGCAGATGCTTGGTTAATGACTTCCCATTCGTCCGTTAGCACATAGTCCCCACCTGCTGGGGTGTCATCATCTTCGTCTTCTTTGACCTCTTCTTGCCAGACTTCTTTACGCATCTCAATCGGCAAGCTAATATGGTCAGAATATTTATTGACCAGTTGTTTAATTTTATGGCGGTCAAGATAGTTATCATCACCTTCGCTGTATTCATCTTTTAGGTGTAAAATCACCGTCGTACCACGACTGTCTTTGCTGATGGTCTCAGTGGTGTATGCCCCTGTACCGTCTGATATCCAACGCACAGCTTGGTTGGCGTTCTCACCTGCTTTGCGGGTTTCTACAGTGATTTTATCAGCAACGATAAAACCAGAATAAAATCCCACACCAAACTGACCAATCAGCTGACCATCTTTTTTCTTATCTTCTGATAGTTTTTCTAAAAAGGCTTTTGTGCCAGACTTAGCAATCGTACCTAGATTTTCGATGACATCAGCTTCATTCATGCCAATGCCATTATCAATAAAGCTGATGGTTTTAGCGTCTTTATCCAGCTCAATGCGAATATGTAATTCGCTGTCATCTTCATATAAGCTGTCATCATTGGTGGCTTCAAAACGAAGTTTATCACAAGCGTCTGATGCGTTAGAAACCAGCTCACGCACAAAGATATCAGCATTGGAATACAAAGAATGTGTTACCAAATGTAATAACTGGGCAACCTCAGCTTCAAACTGATGTTGAGTGGGTTGGTGTTGAGTGGATTGCTGAGACTGAGAATTATCACTCATAAATCGTTATCCTTTCATTGATGTGAATGATTTTTGTTTAAAAATCAGCTTGTCTTTATGGTGAATAAATACCAAGCAGTTATGACATCAAATAAGGACAAGGCGATAATTTTTCAAGGTATTTTTAACGCCACTTTTAAGTAGACGCATCAGTGGGTGATGCTCTTAATTCTTTTGGTAAGCTGAAAGTAACGTTTTCAGCGATTCCTTCAATTTCTTTAGGCAAACTGCCACCCCAATTTTGTAGCTGTCTAAGCACTTCTTGAATAAGTACTTCTGGAGCAGATGCCCCTGCTGTCACACCAACCGTTTGAATACCATCAAACCAAGTTTTATCCATTTCACTGGCATTGTCTATCAAATACGCTTGACAGCCCATGCGTTCAGCCAATTCTCGCAAGCGATTGGAATTGGACGAATTGGGCGAGCCTACCACCAATACCACATCGCATTTATCCGCCAGTTGCTTAACTGCATCTTGACGGTTTTGAGTGGCATAACAAATGTCATCTTTACGTGGGGCATGAATTTTGGGGAATTTATCTTTTAAGGCATCTATCACCCCTGCGGTGTCATCTATAGACAAAGTGGTTTGGGTAACAAACGCCAGTTCATTGTTCTTTGGCATGTCTAACTTAGCAACGTCTGCAATGTCCTCAATCAGATGAATGCGCCCACCATATTGCGGATCAAAACGTCCCATCGTGCCTTCAACTTCTGGGTGTCCTGCATGTCCAATCAAAACTGCATCCATGCCTGTTTTGGCAAATTTATTGATTTCAATATGCACTTTGGTAACCAGTGGACAGGTGGCATCAAATACGGTCAAATCACGGCGTTTGGCTTCATCTTCCACCGCTTTTGATACCCCATGAGCCGAGAAAATCACGATTGAGCCATCTGGCACTTCATCTAATTCTTCAACAAACACCGCCCCACGAGCTGCCAAATCCGACACCACAAACTTATTATGCACCACTTCATGACGCACATAAATGGGCGGTTCAAAGCGTTCTAAAGCCTGATTGACAATGGCAATAGCACGATAAACCCCAGCACAAAACCCTCTTGGATTGGCTAATAATATTTGCACAATTCTCCCCTTTATTTTGTCTGACCGTTTTGTGTTGGTGGGTAAATCAACAAAATCTTACATATACATGCCACCATTTACCGCCAATACTGCCCCTGTGATGTAGCTGGCTTCATCGCTTGCCAAAAATATCACCGCCGCTGCCACGTCTTCAGGCTGACCCAAACGCCCAACAGGCACAGCATCAAGCATGGAGTTGAGTAAACGCTCATCTAGCTTATCAGTCATGTCGGTTTCAATCAAACCGGGAGCCACGCAATTGACGGTAACTTGCCGAGAGCCAACCTCACGAGCCAAGGTACGGGTAAAACCTTCAACCGCCGCCTTACTTGCCGCATAATTGGCTTGCCCTGCATTGCCCATTTGAGCCACCACAGATGTGATGTTGATGATGCGACCTTTACGAGCTTTCATCATGCCACGAATGGCACGTTTACTCATGCGATAGACAGATGATAAATTGGTCTCAAGCACATCAAGCCAATCTTCATCTTTCATACGCATCAGCAAGCCATCATGGGTAATGCCTGCATTATTCACCAATAATTGCACATTGCCATAGACACTTTCGATTTCTTCAAAAAGCTTATCAATATTTTCTTGCTGACGCACATCGAGTATCCGACCAATGCCACCAAACTCATGCAAATACGCATCAATGCCCTCTACCCCTGCATTGCTGGTTGCTGTGCCAATAACAAAGTAGCCTTCTTTTGCCAAGCGTTTAGCAATGGCCTTGCCAATGCCACGGCTGGCTCCTGTCACCAAAGCGATATTACGACTCATAACAATATCTCATCTAATTTTTGTAAACGACTGATTTTGTCTGTGGGATAAGCGATTATGGGATCAGCTTGGCGTTTTGCTAAATTGCTCAACACATTACCGCTACCACATTCAATTAACACATCAATGTGCATGTCTGCCAACATTTGCATACTTTCAGACCATCGTACTGGGTGGTTTAACTGCTCAACCAGAGCAGTCTTAACCTCATCCGTACTTTGTTCAACTCGTGCGTGACGGTTTTGGATAACATTGATATTGGCAGGTAAAAACTCAATATTATCCAGTTTATCTTTGAGTTTGGCACACGCAGGAGTCATCAACCGACAATGTGATGGCACACTCACTTTTAGCGGTACTGCCTTTTTACCATGGCAGGTTTGAGTTTGCTCAATCACCGCATCCACCCCAATCGCATTACCAGCCACCACCACTTGTCCGGGGCTATTAAAATTAGCAGGGTCAACCAATGCTGTAGGATTCATATCACCTATCTGCTCACACATATTGGCAACTTGGCTGTCTTCCAAGCCCAAAATGGCAGCCATTTTAGTATCCATGCCCATCACCGCCGATGCCATGAACTGACCACGCTGATGCACCAATCGCACCGCATCAGCCAAACTGAATACCCCTGATGCACACAATGCACTAAATTCACCTAAAGAATGACCCAACAAATAAATGGGAGAATGTTGCAATTTAGGCTCAATTATTCGCCACAGTGCCATACTGGCAGCCAACAAAGCAGGCTGTGTGTATTGAGTCTGTGCCAACAGCACATCATCTTGGCACACCTGCCATAAATCAAATCCCAAAGCATCACTGGCTTCAGTAAACGTTTGCTCAATCATAGGATAACTGTCCCAAAGCTCACTGAGCATACCTACCTGCTGTGACCCCTGCCCTGGAAACAAAACAGCAATGCGATGCTTGCTGTCCATATGACCATGCTCCATATGACCATGCTTACCCAAACTGGCTTTTGCGTTATTTTCAGCTGTACTCATGCCGACACTCATGAATGGTGATTGATTAAATATGAATGATTAATTAAATAATATGAATGAATAACTAAACATCAATGATTGAATGTAAAAGTATTTTTATGTTAGCCTGCTAACTTAACAAGGTTTTTTGAGCAAGGTTTTTTTTGAATAAGTGGCAACAAAACTTAAACAACAAGCTTAAACCACATGGCTTAAACAATAAAAAACCAAGTGATTTGTCCATATTATTGAAGAACAAATCACTTGGTTATGACCACTTACCAAACAGTCAATACAATCAATCATGTTAAAAAATATTGAGAACAATTTATCGGCATAAACTGCCCCATCAATTAAGCAAATCAATCGTCTTGCTTAACAGTGAATAACTGACGACCACGATAAAAACCATCTTTGGTCATGTGGTGACGGCGATGTTTTTCACCAGTGGTGGCATCGACGCTCAGCTCAGCCACAGACATATGGTGATGTGAACGACGCATGTCACGGCGTGAACGGCTTTTGCGGTTTTGTTGAACAGCCATGAGATAACTCCTGTGCTTCTAAATTCGATAAAATACTAATCTATAACAAAAATTCTGTAACAAAAAAACAGATTGGTGCTAAAAATCAGCCAAATATAACCAAATACAATAAACCCCCAATTATACGCAATTTAGCATCATAAATAAAGCATTAAATAAGACCATATTCAATCTACTGAAATTTTTTCACATCATCTCTCACATCAAAAGGACAGCATCAATTTTTTAATGTTGCCAATACCGCAAATGGATTGTCCATTTTGACCTTAGGCAACTCGCCCACTTGCTGTAGCCTAACTCTACAATCTTCATGCTTTGGTGATAAAGGCAAATCAAGCAACAGCTCATCTTCTAACAGCATCGCCAAAGGCAACATTTGCTCTTTTTCATCATAGTCTGGTAAATCTGCCAAAAGCACATGGTCTTGCTCTGGCACTGCTGATAATTGCGTATTGTCTGTCAACAAAGCAAGGCGATGTGATTTATCCAAAATCACATCAACAGGCTCAAGACAACGCTGACATTGCATCGGTAAGTTGGCATTTGCTGAAAATGATAACCATAGAATTTGACCCGATTTTTTCAATGTACATGACAACTGACAAACCACATCAGTGGCATCACCGTCATCACATAAATTCGCTAAACGAGAAAATGATGATAAAGGCAAATTCCCTTGCCAAAAAAAACCCGTGTCTTGCCATTTATTTAAATCCAAACGTTTGGGCAATGTTTTTTCTGATGCCTGATTTATCATTGCTTGATTTATCCTATTGACGCTTGTGGTAGAAGTACTCATAATTATCCTTTTCACTGTCATTATGTCATTATCAGTCATTGCCAGTGATTGTCATGACTGAACTGGGGCAAACTGGGCATCTTAAAGCAACAAGCCAAATAAAATGGGGGCAAACCACATAAAACCCAAGTAGCCATTAAAAACACCCAACCAAAAACACCCAATACACCAACACATAGCCATGGACAGAAGATGCCAAGTTTCGCAGACACCGACACAATCAATACAACCGATACCATCACCACAAACAATCCCCCATACACAGATGACGATTACTGTGCCATACTAAAACAAGTATTTGAAGCCAGTTTTAATGTGCAGATCATCGGTGGTGCAGAAGAGCCTTTTTATCAAGCCCCTACCAAAAACACCCCTGCCATCATCTATTATAAAGCCAACTACCCAAGAAGCCTATTACACGAAATGGCCCATTATTGCTTGGCGGGGCAAAAACGGCGACAGCTGGACGACTATGGCTATTGGTATGCTCCTTGTGGACGCACGGCTGAACAACAACAAGCCTTTGAAAACGTAGAAGCCAGACCACAAGCATTAGAAAAAGCGTTTTGTCAACACATTGGCTTGCCATTTTGCCCAAGTTTAGATGATTTTTCTGGTAAACAGGCATCTGAAACATTTGTACATGCGCTAAAAAAACACCATGAAAGCATGATGGCCAACCCACCCCCATCAGCAAAAAAAGCACTACAAGCCTTATCACAATGTCATGTCATGCTAAAGCAAACATAAACCATCAGTCGCATTAGATTATCCATGACATATTATTCTTATCAAGAAAACCAATTATTATCCAATAAAATCAATCATTAGGAATGTCATGCAAACACTTTATATCCACCCAGAAAACCCACAACCACGCTTAATCCAACAAGTTGTTACCGCACTCAAACAAGACCAACTCATCATCTATCCCACTGACACCAGCTATGCTTTTGGCTGTCAAATCGGCAGTAAGTTAGCCTTACAAAAGCTTAAACACATTCGTCAACTGGACGATAAGCATCAATTTACCCTACTATGTCGAGATTTAAGCGAAATTGCCACTTATGCCAGTATTGATAACCAACAATTTAAAATATTAAAAGCCAACACCCCAGCTGCCATCACTTATATCCTCAACGCAACCAAAGACGTACCAAAAAAACTGGCACACGCAAAAAAACACAGCATCGGCATTCGTGTTCCAGCCAATCCCATTGCTCAAGCCATATTAGCTGAGCTTAATGAACCCATATTAACCAGCTCAATTCACTTACCAAACACAGAACTACAAACAGATGACCCTTTTATTATTGAACAAGCCTTATCTAATCAAGTAGATTTGATGATTGATGCAGGATTGCTTACCACCGAACAAACCACCATCATCGACATGACCAACAATAGCCCTATGGTGATTCGAGAAGGTGCTGTTGATTCTAGTACATTGGTGTTCTAATCATAACCATACCAAATCATAAAACACAAATAACCAGCAATAAAAAATCCCAGCATTTACTGGGATTTTTTTTAGCTGGCATAAAAACCTAGCTGGTATAAATATCATTGTTGATTACGGTCTACCAACTCAACATAAGCCATTGGGGCATTATCACCATCACGATGACCACATTTAATAATGCGTAAATAACCACCTGGGCGTTGTTGATAACGAGGACCTAATTCGCTGAATAATTTGCCTACCATATCCTTGTTACGCATACGGCTAAAAGCAAGACGGCGATTAGCCACCGAATCTTGTTTTGCTAACGTGATCAATGGTTCGGCAACACGGCGAAGTTCTTTTGCTTTTGGCAATGTGGTCTTAATCAGTTCATGCTCAAACAAAGAGTTGGTCATGTTCTGGAACATTGCCTTACGATGACTGCTGGTACGACCCAGCTTTCTTCCACTTTTACGATGTCGCATGGTCAAGTATCCTTAAATGTTAACGGCTACGGTACGAAAAACGATCATCAACACGCAAATCAGATGGTGGCCAATTATCCAAACGCATACCCAATTCTAGATTACGAGACGCCAATACGTCTTTAATCTCGGTTAATGACTTTTTACCTAAGTTCGGTGTTTTTAGCAATTCAGTCTCTGAACGCTGTACCAAATCGCCGATATAATAAATATTTTCTGCCTTTAAGCAGTTAGCTGAGCGAACCGTTAGCTCTAAATCATCCACAGGATGCAATAGCTCTGGGTCGATTTCTTCTTTCACTTTGATTGGCTCTGGGGCTTCCTCTGTCTCTAAATCGATAAAGATGGAGATTTGCTGTTGCAAAATCGTTGCAGCTTTACGAATAGCCTCTTCAGGATCAATCGTACCATTGGTTTCAAGATTGATTACCAAACGATCCAAATCAGTCCGTTGCTCAACACGAGCATTTTCGACTTGATAAGAAACTTTGACTATTGGGCTAAAGCTGGCATCTAACTTTAAACGACCAATGACTTTACTGTCTGCCGTTTCACGACGCTGATTAGCAGGTTGATAACCACGACCAATAACCACACGCAGACGCATCTGAAGATGTCCACGGTCACTGAGCGTACCAAGCACCAAATCAGGGTTCATGATTTCGACATTATGAGGCAAAACAAGGTCAGCAGCTGTGATAACACCAGGACCTTTTTTATCAATGCTTAAATTGGCCTCATGGTCATCGTGCAATACGATGGCAAGATTTTTTAAGTTAAGCAACAAATCCAGCACATCTTCTTGCAAACCCTCAAGGGTTGAATACTCATGCTCAACACCCTCAATCTGAGCTTCGATAACAGCAGCACCAGGCAAGGAGGAAAGTAATATACGACGAAGGGCATTACCTAGGGTATGCCCAAAGCCACGTTCTAACGGCTCGAGCGTGACTTTTGCAGTGGTTTCATCAACCGTTTCCACATTAATGGTGTGCGGTGTAAGAAACTCGGTTGCATTTAGCATCATGGTGTCACCTCGATTGATAATATTGATATGATGGTTACTTAGAATACAGCTCAACGATTAAGTTTTCGTTAATTTCAGCTGGCAAATCAATACGATCTGGCGCATGTTTAAAAGTGCCACTCATTTTGCTGGTATCAACTTCTAACCACTCAGGAATGCCACGCTGAGCGGCCAATTCCATGGCATTTTTGATGCGTAACTGTTCTTTTGACTTTTCATACACAGCAACCACATCACCATCTTGCAACTGAATAGATGGAATGTTCACACGCACAAACTCATCACGTCCTGCTTTTTTAAGCAAAATAGAACGATGGCTGACCAGTTGGCGAGCTTCAGCACGAGTTGAGCCAAAACCCATACGATACACAACGTTATCAAGACGACGCTCTAGCATTTGTAACAAGTTTTCACCTGTCGCCCCACGCATGCGAGCCGCTTCTTTATAGTAGTTTGAGAATTGACGCTCTAACACACCATACATACGTTTAACTTTTTGTTTTTCACGTAATTGTTGGGCATATTCTGACGTTTTATTACGGCTATTGCCATGTTGACCGGGTGCTTTACCCGCTTTTTTTGTCTTTACGTCAAAAGGTTTCACACCAGATTTTAATTGTAAATCTGTGCCTTCACGACGAGACAATTTAAGTTTTGGACCAATATAACGGGCCATGTTTGAGTCTCCTTAATCCGTCTTATACACGACGCTTTTTAGGCGGACGAGTACCATTATGTGGGATGGGGGTTACATCGCTGATGCTGTTAATTTTATAACCCAAAGCACCCAATGCTCTTACCGCAGACTCACGGCCGGGTCCTGGTCCTTTAACCAAAACATCGACATTCTTTAACCCATATTCTTGTGCAGCTTTACCAGCAACTTCTGCTGCCACCTGAGCGGCAAATGGGGTAGATTTACGTGAACCACGGAAGCCTTGTCCACCTGAGGTGGCCCAAGCCAAAGCATTACCTTGACGGTCGGTAATGGTGATAATGGTGTTATTAAAAGACGCATGAACGTGGGCAATACCCTCGGATACTGAACGACGAGTCACTTTTTTAGTTTTGCGACTGCGAGTGTCTTTAGCCATCTTTTAGCTTCCTAAGTTGATTATTTTTTAATTGCTTTACGTGGCCCTTTACGGGTACGTGCGTTGGTTTTAGTACGTTGACCGTTAACAGGCAAATTGCGACGATGACGCAAGCCACGGTAACAACCCAAATCAACCAAACGTTTAATATTCATTGAAACCTCACGGCGAAGATCGCCTTCGACGGTATGATTTGCAACTTCTGAACGGATAGCGTCAAGCTGAGCATCATCTAACTGACTGACTTTGGTGGTCGGTTCAATGCCAACAGCAGATAAAATCTGCTTGGCAGTGGTGCGACCAATCCCAAAAATGTAAGTCAATGAAATAACAGCATGCTTGTTATCCGGAATGTTAACGCCGGCAATACGAGCCATTGATTTTTCTCCATTGACAAAAAAGCCATTCATATGACCTTTTCATGATGTGATGAACTTGCCTACTGACCAATCATTTGTATGTGATAAAAAGAAAAATACAAATAAATCATCTTGGCAAGGGGCGGATAATAGCTTATCCACCAATAAAATTCAAGTTTTTATTTCTCTTAGCCTTGACGCTGTTTATGACGAGGCTCTGAGCTACAAATAACATGAACACGACCTTTGCGACGAACAATTTTACAGTTGCCACAAATT
This sequence comes from Lwoffella lincolnii, assembly GCF_037201985.1. Taxonomy (NCBI): domain Bacteria; kingdom Pseudomonadati; phylum Pseudomonadota; class Gammaproteobacteria; order Moraxellales; family Moraxellaceae; genus Lwoffella; species Lwoffella lincolnii. The sequence continues at coordinate 1,991,876 of NZ_CP147511.1, forward strand.
TTTTTCACAGATGCTTGAACTTTCATAGCATACTCCTGTAGATAAAAGTAAAAAATTAAATCAAACCTTGGTCATGGTATTGATGGGTCATTAAATGTGCCTGCAATTGAGCCACAAAGTCCATGATAACGACCACCATGATTAACAAAGACGTACCACCCAAATAAAAAGGCACACCAAATGATGATTGTAATACCATAGGCATCAAGCAGATGACAGTCATGTACATGGCACCAATGAAAGTTAAGCGATTAAGCACATGGTCCAAATAACGCTCAGTCTGTAACCCAGGTCGAATGCCAGGAACATAGGCACCACTGCGTTTTAAGTTCTCTGCCACTTCTCTAGGACTAAACACCAAAGCCGTATAAAAATAACAAAAGAAAATAATCATCGCTGCAAATAGCATCAGATACAACGGTTGCCCAGGTGATAACACCAGCACCATGTTTTGCAAAATAGACTGTAATGTCGTTGGGTTTGGTGACTGGCTTACCCATTGCCCCAAACTTGCAGGCACTAACAAAAGTGAGCTGGCAAAAATGGCAGGAATAACGCCTGCCATATTCAGCTTTAAAGGCAAATGTGATTGTTGCTGAGCATAAATTTTACGACCTTGGGCTTGTTTTTGGGCATAATTAACAGGCACACGACGCTGAGCTCGTTCTATATAAACAATGCCCGCCGTCACACCGATGCCAAGGGAGGCAAACAAAAACAATGAAATCAAATTCATCTGCCCTTGTTGTACTTGCTCAAACGTTTGAGCCAACATGCCTGGCATACTGGCAACAATGCTGGCAAAAATTAACATTGAAATGCCATTACCAACACCTCGCTCGGTAATTTGCTCACCAAGCCACATCAAAAACATCGCTCCTGCAACCAATGATGACACTGCAGGAATATAAAATGCCAAACCTTGAGTAAGGGTTAAGTTTTGACTTATTAAGCCTGTACTCATACCAACTGCTTGCACAAAAGCCAAAGCCAATGTGCCTTGACGAGTGTATTTATTGATTTGACGACGACCTGACTCCCCTTCTTTTTTTAACGCCTCAAGCGAAGGAATGACAGCAGACATCATCTGCACAATAATGGATGCTGAAATATACGGCATGATACCCAGCGCCATGATGGACATACGTTCTAACGCCCCACCAGAAAACATGTTAAACATGCTCAAAATGGTATTTTCATTACGTGAAAACAAATCTGCTAGGGCGTCAGGATTAACACCTGGCACAGGAATGTGTGAACCAAGTCGATACACTATCAAGGCACCAATTAAAAACAACAGCCGTCTCCATAACTCATCATACTTACGGATAAAAGCAATTGGATTAAGCGGAACTGCTGCTAAGGTCATTGATGTGTTCGATTTAGCCACAGCTTATTACTCCTCGACGCTACCACCAGCCGCTTCAATGGCTTGCTTGGCACCTTTGGTGACTTTAACACCTTTAAATGTATAGGCTTTATTGACTTCACCTGATAAGATAATGCGAGCACGTTGCATATCACGACGAATGATATTCGCCTGCTTCAATGTGTCTATACTCACCACATCACCTTCAATTTTGTTTAATTCAGAAAGACGCACTTCTGCGGTGGTCATTGCCATTTTACTGGTGAAACCAAACTTAGGTAGACGACGATAAATCGGCATCTGACCACCTTCAAAACCAGCAGGAATGCTAGAACCTGAGCGAGAAGTTTGACCTTTTACACCACGACCACCTGTTTTACCAAGACCTGAGCCAATACCACGCCCACGACGTAGTGCTTTTTTCTTAGCACCTGGAGCTGGCGATAATTCATTTAATCTCAGTCCCATTACGCTTCCTCCACTTTAACCATGTAGTTGATGCGATTGACCATGCCACGAGTTGAAGGGGTATCTTCCACCTCAACTGTATGACCGATGCGACGCAAGCCCAAGCCTTTTAGGCAAGCCTTATGGCTTTTTAGGCGATGGGCACCTGATTTCGTCTGAGTGACTTTCATCGTTTTCATCTAACTCACCTATTCTCTGATTAGCCCAAAATCTCTTCAACAGATTTGCCACGTTTGGCGGCCATCTGTTCAGGAGAAGTCATGTCACGCAACCCTTTAAAAGTTGCCTGTACCACGTTAGCAGCATTGGTTGAGCCATAGCATTTTGCCAATACGTTCTCAACACCAGCCACTTCCAATACAGCACGCATAGCACCACCAGCAATCACACCTGTACCTTCAGAAGCTGGCTGCATGTATACTTTAGAAGCACCGTGACGAGCATTAATGGGGTGTTGAAGTGTTGTACCATCTAATTCCACAGTAATCATGTTGCGTTTAGCAGCTTCAAGTGCTTTTTGAATGGCTGCAGGTACTTCACGAGCTTTACCACGACCAAAACCAACACGACCATTACCATCACCAACCACAGTTAGGGCAGTGAAAGAAAAAATACGACCACCTTTTACTACTTTTGCCACACGGTCAACAGAAACTAAGCGTTCCACCAATCCGTCTGTTTGTTCAATTTTTGCCATGATTAAAACTCCAGTCCATTTTCACGAGCGGCTTCTGCCAATGCTTTAACTCGACCATGATATTTAAAGCCACTGCGGTCAAATGCAACCTTAGTGACACCCACTGACTTAGCACGCTCAGCAATCAAAGCACCGACAGAAGTGGCAGCATCAATATTACCTGTCGCACCAGAACGTAAGCTGGCATCTAAAGTAGATGCTTGGGTAATGACTTCACCACCCGTAGGGGAGATGATTTGAGCATAGATGTGCTTAGGAGTACGGTTAACCACCAAACGATGAACACCTAAATGACGAATATGTGCGCGGGTTTTTTTAGCTCGACGCAGACGAGCCGATTTTTTATCAAACATGATTAGCTCACCTTATCTTATTTTTTCTTAGCTTCTTTACGAACCACATGCTCATCGCTGTAGCGAATCCCTTTACCTTTATATGGCTCTGGTGGACGATACGAACGAATATTGGCAGCAGCTTGCCCCAATTTTTGCTTGTCGCTAGACTTTAAGATAATTTCAGTCTGGCTTGGGGTTTCAACGCTGACACCTTCTGGCAAAGTGTATTCAATAGGGTGTGAATAACCGACGTTTAATGTTATTTTGTTACCAGCCGCTTGGGCACGATAACCAACACCAATGAGTTGTAAGCGACGTTCAAATCCTTCGCTGACGCCTTGCACCATATTGTTTAACAGAGCACGTACCGTGCCTGTGTGCATCCACGCATCTTGAGTATCAGCAACAGGCGATAAGATGATGGCATCATCTTCTTGTTTTAGCTCGACCAATTCATGCAGGTGCAAAGACAAATTACCATTTTTGCCCTTAACTTCTACCTGCCGATCGTTCAAAGTGACAGTCGTACCTTTTGGTAGCGTCACAGGGGCTTTAGCCACACGAGACATAAAAAATTCCTTAGAGATAAAAAAATTAGCCACTTTCTGCTTTTAATCATTTTTCAATCGTTAAAAATAGATAATGAATAAAATAAAAAATGACAAGACCAATAATGAAAAACTAACGAGTGTCAAACCCGTTAGTTTATCACAAAAGCAAGCATAGCAACAAATTAAATTGTTAATAAGCCAACTTAAAGGGTTTTAATAAGCCTATGGCATCAATCCAATTAACTTATCCATTTCAAAAGCACATTCTAATAAAAATGTGATTGTTATAAAAATGTGATTGTTATGATGAAATTATGCTACGAAAGCAATAATTTCACCACCAATACCTGCTTCACGAGCAGAACGATCGCTCATGATGCCTTGACTGGTAGAAACAATGGTAACGCCCAATCCTTTTTTAACACTGGGGATTTCATCTTTGCCACGATACTGACGCAAACCTGGTCGGCTATAGCGTTTTAGTTGCTCAATCACAGGCTTACCATTGTAATACTTTAACTCAATGGTCAATGTCTTATGACCATTGTCGCCTTCTTCAACCTCTGCTGAAGCCACATAACCTTCGGTTACCAGCAGATCAGCAATGGATTTGCGTAACTTTGAGCTAGGCATGGCAACAGATACTTTATTTCTTGCTTGGGCATTGCGGATACGGGTTAGCATATCTGCAACAGGATCTTGCATACTCATCGATGATACTCCCTAATCCTTACCAACTTGACTTGCGTACACCGGGGACATCGCCTTGCATGACACGTTCACGCAAAATATTGCGTGATAGACCAAACTTGCGGAAATATCCATGTGGACGACCAGTAATGCCACAGCGATTGCGTAAACGCACAGGAGAAGAGTTGCGTGGCAATGATTGCAATTGCAACATTGCGTCCATACGCTCTTCGTCACTGGCATTCATATCGCTGATGATTGCTTTAAGCTCAGTACGCTTTTGAGCGTACTTAGCGACCATTTTTTCACGTTTTAATTCACGATTGATCATGCTCTTTTTTGCCATAACGTCTTTACCTTATTTGAATGGGAAGCCGAATGCTTTTAGTAACGCACGACCTTGGTCATCATTTTTTGCTGTCGTTGTTATGGTGACATCAAGACCACGAATGCGATCGATTTTATCAAAGTCAACTTCAGGAAAAACGATTTGCTCTTTAATACCCAAAGAGTAATTGCCTCGACCATCAAATGCCTTTGGAGAAAAGCCTCTGAAATCTCGAATACGTGGAATAGCAATGGCAATCAAACGATCCAAAAATTCGTACATGCGTTCACCACGCAAAGTGACTTTACAGCCAATGGGCCATTCTTCACGAATTTTAAAACCTGCCACTGATTTGCGTGCTTTGGTTACTACGGGTTTTTGACCTGCAATCGCTGTCATATCACTGACCGCACCCTCAAGAATTTTTTTGTCTTGAGCGGCACCGCCAACACCCATATTGAGTGTGATTTTAGTGATTTTAGGCACTTCCATCACGTTATTTAAGCCCAGCTCCTCTTTAATCTGTTGTTTGAGCTGGTCATTGTATAAAGTTTTTAATCTTGCCATTACTATGACCCTTAGTGAGTTATGCTGTCGCCACCACTTCACCAGTTGAACGATAGATGCGTTGTTTTTTGCCATCTTCGTTTATCTGATAAGCAATACGATCAGCCTTTTGGGTTTGGTGGTTAAAAATTGCCACATTAGAAATGTGTAAGAAAGCTTCTTTTTTGATAATGCCACCTTCTTGACCCGTCATTTGGTTGGGTTTTTGGTGTTTTTTAACAATATTAATGCCTTCTACTTTCACTTTATCATCTTTAACAGCAAGGATGGTTCCTTGCTTGCCTTTGTCTTTACCCGTTATAACAACAACGGTATCACCTTTACGTAACTTAGCCATGGTTTTCCTCACAATACTTCTGGTGCTAGTGACACAATTTTCATAAACTGTTCACTACGCAATTCACGAGTTACTGGACCAAAGATACGAGTGGCTATCGGTGCTTTGTTATTATTTAACAATACCGCCGCATTGTCGTCAAAGCGTAACACCGATCCATCTGGACGGCGTACGCCTTTTTTGGTACGAACAACCACCGCATTCATTACGTCGCCCTTTTTAACACGACCACGAGGGATGGCTTCTTTTACTGTGACTTTAATGATGTCGCCGACTGATGCATAACGACGATGAGATCCGCCCAGTACTTTAATGCACTGAACTCGCCTTGCACCGCTGTTGTCTGCAACTTCCAGCATTGTTTCAGTCTGAATCATCGCGTTACTCCAACTTAAGCAAAAATTGTCTGTATGTTCTTTATATAAAGCCATTCCCTATTAAGGGGCATACATACTATCAAATACAGACAGCTTATGCAATTTAATTATACTTGACTTGCTTTTTCAACCACATCTACTAAAACCCAAGATTTGGTTTTAGAAAAAGGTTTGGTCTCTTTGATGTGGACAATGTCACCTTGCTGACAAACGTTATTCTCATCGTGAGCTTTAAGCTTGGTTGAACGACGGATTTGCTTGCCGTACATTGGGTGTCTGATTTGACGCTCGATTAGCACAACAATGGATTTGTCCATTTTATCGCTAACGACTTTGCCAGTCACCACACCAACGGTTGATGATTGCTGATTATTCTCGCTCATGCGTCGCCTCGCTGTTTTTCATTAATCAAAGTCTTAATTTGGGCAATGGTACGACGATTTTGTTTAATCTCATGCGTGTTGCCCAACTGACCAATTGCTTTTGCCATACGCAACTGAAAAGCGGCTAATTGCTTTTCATCAAGTAATTGGGTCAGTTCTTCTACTGATTTTTCACGTAATTCACTGATCTTCATTACATTATCGTCCGCTTAACAATGGTGGTTTTGAAAGGAAGTTTTGCTGCAGCTAATTTTAAGGCTTCTGATGCTAATTCATCACTCACACCTTCAATTTCATACAACATTTTCCCCGGCTTGATTTCTGCTACCCAATATTCTACAGGACCTTTACCCTTACCCATACGCACTTCTAATGGTTTTTCAGTAATGGGTTTATCTGGGAACACACGAATCCAAATCTTACCACCACGTTTAATTTTACGGGTGATGGTACGACGTGCCGCTTCAATTTGACGAGCAGTCATGCGACCACGGCTAACAGATTTAAGACCAATTTGTCCGAACGCAACCGTGTTACCACGTTGAGCTAACCCAGTATTACGTCCTTTTTGCATTTTGCGAAATTTGGTACGTTTTGGTTGTAACATAATTAACCTCTGTCTGAGTTGCGACGGTTGCCACGACCACGACGTTGCTTAGGTGCACGGGCTTTGTCTTCTTCTTTTGGATGATAAATGCGATCCATGCCGTCTAGAATTTCACCACGGAAAATCCAAACCTTGACACCGATGGTGCCATAAGTGGTTTCAGCACGAACTGACGCATAGTCAATGTCAGCGCGCAAGGTATGTAATGGCACACGACCTTCACGATACCATTCGGTACGAGCAATCTCAGCACCGCCCAAACGACCTGAAAGCTCAACTTTGATGCCTTCAGCACCAGAACGCATGGTATTTTGTACCGCACGTTTCATGGCACGGCGGAACATCACACGGCGTTCTAGCTGACTGGCAATGCCATCAGCAACCAAACGAGCATCTAAATCAGGTGATGTGATTTCTTCAATATTTACTTGAGCAGGCACACCCATGATTTTGGTCAGTTGCTTCTGTAACTTTTCGATGTCTTCACCTTTTTTGCCAATAACAATGCCTGGACGAGCAGTTGAGATGGTGATCTTAGCTGCACCTGTTGGTCGTTCGATGGTGATGTTACTGACCATGGCACTTTGCAACTCTTTACGCAAATATTCACGTACTTGCAAATCGTTAATCAGAAACTCTGAATATTGCTTAGGATCAGCATACCAGTTGGCATTGTGTTTTTTGACGACACCTAAACGAATTCCGATTGGATGAACTTTTTGACCCATGATTATTCTCCTACCTTGATGGTGATGTGACAAGTACGTTTGCTGATACGGTCAGCACGTCCTTTAGCACGAGGTAAGATACGCTTTAGGGTAATTCCTTCATCCACATAGATGGTAGAAACACGCAAGGTATCAATGTCTAAGCCATTGTTGTGTTCTGCATTGGCAATGGCTGAGTCTAAGCACTTCTTAACCAGTTTAGCACCTTTGGTGTTGCTAAAGGCAAGAATATCAAGTGCACGTTCTACTGATTTGCCACGAATTTCGTCTGCGACAAGTCTGACCTTTTGTGCCGAAATGGCGGCACCGCGTAGTTTTGCAGTTACTTCCATAGTAAGCACCTTATCTCTTAGCTTTTTTGTCTATGCCGTGACCACGGTAGGTACGGGTGGGGGCAAATTCGCCTAATTTGTGACCAACCATTTGTTCGCTAATAATAATGGGTACATGAGTACGACCATTATGAACAGAGATGGTTAGACCAACCATTTGAGGCAAAATCATTGAGCGACGTGACCAAGTTTTTATTGGTTTGCGTGAGTTAGTATCTAACGCATGTTCGACTTTTTCAAACAAGTGCACATCAATGAATGGACCTTTTTTCAAAGAACGAGGCATGAAATTTTTCCTTTATTTCTTGGCACGACGGCGACGGATAATCATTTTGTCAGTACGCTTATTAGAGCGTGTCTTAAGACCTTTAGCCTTCTGACCCCAAGGACTGGTTGGGTGCTTACCAAAGTTACGACCTTCACCACCACCATGTGGGTGGTCAATCGGGTTCATGGCAGTACCACGGACAGTCGGACGAATACCACGCCAACGTGATGCACCTGCTTTACCTAGTGATCTTAGGTTATGCTCTGTGTTCGAAACTTCGCCAATAACGGCACGACAATTAATGTGAACACGGCGAGTTTCACCAGAACGTAGACGAATCAGGGCGTAAGTACCATCACGGCCCAACAGTTGAACGGCTGCACCAGCAGAGCGTGCCATCTGAGCACCTTTGCCAATTTTTAACTCAATGTTGTGAATCACTGTACCCACTGGAATATTTTTAAGTGGTAAACAGTTACCTAGACGGATTGGTGAGCCTTCACCTGATTGTACAGTATCACCAACGCTTAATTTTTTAGGAGCGATGATGTAGCGACGCTCACCATCAGCATACTTCAATAAGGCAATGTGAGCTGTGCGGTTAGGGTCATATTCAATACGCTCGACGATGGCTGGAATGCCATCTTTGGTGCGTTTAAAATCGATGATGCGATAATGCTGTTTATGACCACCGCCAATGTGACGAGTGGTAATACGACCGTTATTGTTACGACCACCTGTCTTTGATTTTGAAGTCAACAAAGGTGCATAAGGGCGACCTTTGTGTAAGTGTGGATGCACCACTTTTTCGACAAAACGGCGACCTGGTGATGTCGGCTTTGCTTTTACGATAGGCATGATGAGTATCCTTATTCGTTATTGGCAGTGTCTTCACTAGCTGAAGTATTGTTTACTTCACCAGCGTCAGCCTGTGATGGTTCTTCATCAACCAATGATTGATTAGATTTTAGCGTGACATACGCTTTTTTCCAATCTTGGCGACGACCAATGGTACGACCAAAGCGTTTGGTTTTACCTTTGACATTTAAGGTGTTTACTTTGACCACTTCTACGCCATCAAACATAAGCTCAACTGCTTTTTTGATTTCAAGCTTAGTGGCGTTGCTAGCGACTTGTAATGTCTGTACACCTTGAGGCTCAAGCATTTGAGTTTTTTCAGAATAGATGGGTTTCTTTATAATCTGATAAAGTCTTGCGTTATTCATGCTAGTGCTTCCTCAAATTGTTTTGCTGCTTCGACAGACATGATGACTTTGTCGTATGCAACCAAGCTAACTGGGTCTACTTCTTTAGTACCCAATACATTCACATGTGGAATGTTGCGGGCTGCTAAATATAAATTTTCATCAACTTCGTTGGTTACGATTAAAGCTCTTGGTGCTTTAAGTTCTGCCAATTTGGCTACCAGTTCTTTGGTTTTTGGTGCAGAAACGCTGATTTGGTCAACCAAAATCAAACGATCCTGACGAACCAACTCAGCTAAAATGCACTGCATCGCACCACGATACATTTTTTTGTTCACTTTTTGTGACCAATCTTGTGGTTTAGCAGCAAAAGCACGACCACCACCAACCCAAATTGGACTACGGATAGAGCCTGCACGAGCACGACCAGTCCCTTTTTGACGCCATGGCTTTTTGCCACCGCCAGAAACTTCGGCACGGGTTTTTTGGGCACGTGTGCCTTGACGAGCTCCCGCCAAATAGGCTGTTACCACCTGATGTACTAATGCTTCGTTATATTCACGACCAAAAGCTGTGTCAGAAAGTTCTACCGCCGCACCTGTAACTGTTTTTAAATTCACGTTAATCCCCTTGCTTAGGCTTTGATTGACGGACGTACGATGACATCGCCACCATTGGCACCAGGAATGGCACCTTTAATGACCAGAATGCCTTTTTCAGCATCGACCGAGATGACTTCAAGGCCTTGAACGGTTACCCGTTTGTTACCCATTTGACCTGGCATTTTTTTACCTTTAAATACTCGACCTGGGGTTTGGTTTTGACCTGTTGAACCCAACACACGATGGGATACTGAGTTACCATGAGTGGCATCTTGTGTTCTGAAGTTATGGCGTTTTACACCACCTTGAAAGCCTTTACCTTTGCTTTGACCAGTCACATCCACCAATTGACCTTGTTCAAACAAATCAGCCAAGATGTCACTACCCAATTCACGACCTTCTAATTCAGCTTCTTCAGCACGAAATTCCCAAATGCCACGACCTGCAGCCACACCTGCTTTGGCAAAATGACCTTTTTGGGGTGCGGTGACACGGCTGTCACGACGCTCACCTGTGGTCACTTGAATGGCAGTGTAACCATCTGTTGCTTCTGTTTTTACTTGAGTTATGCGGTTTGCAGTGACCTCAACCACTGTAACAGGAATGGATACGCCTGCTTCAGTGAAGACACGGGTCATGCCGCATTTTTTACCGACTAAACCGATTGCCATGTTAAACCTCTATGATTTGTCTTAATTAAGTTGAACCATCAAATAAGTGATTAGCTCAATGCGATTTGAACATCAACACCAGCAGCCAAGTCCAATTTCATCAACGCATCGACAGTTTTGTCAGTTGGCTGAACAATGTCAACCATGCGTTTATGAGTACGGATTTCGTATTGGTCACGAGCGTCTTTGTTTACGTGTGGCGAGGTCAATACGTTAAAGCGTTCGATGCGAGTGGGTAGTGGAACAGGACCACACACTTGTGCACCAGTACGCTTAGCGGTATCCACAATCTCTTGTGCTGACTGGTCAATCAATCGATGATCAAATGACTTGAGTCGAATACGGATTCTCTGGTTAGCCATGCCAGCAAGCTCCTAAACATGTCTTTTGGTGTTGTCATATCAATAACAACCAAAAGCAAAATAATTTTAAGCCCTGCCAACCTTTCTTATATAAAGAGGTAGCAAAGGCATGTGAATTTAGTGCCAAAAACGATGCTTTGGCTGTTATGCAGTTGACTTCCTCCCCTCCCTATCGTTCGGGGATTCCTTCTGCAAGACGGTGAAGCCCTACCGCAAGCCTAAGATAGTGGCAACCGCCCGTACGACACACCGTACATCTTAGGTTCTTATTTTAAGCTAATCCTACCGTTAGAATTGTCATAGACACGAATTAGCTTAAGTGTGTGTTTGGAAACGTCTTACCAGTTAAGTTACTGCGTACTCGCAATTTAGTCTTAACTTAACTGTGGAATGTAAGACATTGAATATAGTGAGATGAGTATAAAGACAGCGTGATTGTTATCTGCTTAATCTTTAAAGTGGTGCTATTATACACGTTAACAAAAAGATTGCAAGGGATTATTTTTTCTCTTTAATTTGGTGTTCTTTCACCTGATTTCCTTATAATCCAAGAGGATGTCAATCTAAGATGATGTCATACTGCTCTTGGGTATATAACTGCTCCACTTCAAAGGTGATGACTCGACCAAGCAGGTACTCTAAATCTGCCACCGTATCGGCTTCACTGGTGAGCAATAAGTCAATAACGGACGCATGTGCCACGACTGTGAATTGTTTGGGGTTGTTATAGGTTCGAGCAAATCGCATGATTTCTCGAAAAATTTCAAAACACACGGTTTCGACAGTCTTGACAAATCCTCGTCCACCACATGTGCTACATGGTTCACAAAGCAGTTGTTCCAGTGATTCACGGGTGCGTTTGCGAGTCATTTCTACCAATCCAAGCTCACTGACTTGGGTGATGTTGGTTTTGGCATAATCCAGTTGTAATTGCAGCTGCAAACTGCTAAGCACATCGTCTTTATGCTCTTGTTCTTGCATGTCAATAAAATCTAAAATGATGATGCCGCCTAAATTTCTTAGCCTTAGCTGACGGGCAATGGCGTGGGTGGCTTCTAGATTGGTTTTGTACACGGTGTCTTCTAAAGAGCGACCACCAACGTAAGAGCCTGTATTCACGTCTATGGTGGTCATGGCTTCGGTCTGATCGATGATAAGATAACCGCCAGACTTAAGCTCCACTCGTCTTTTTAAGGCATCTTTTAGGTCTTCTTCCACTCGATGAATGTCAAACAATGCTTGCTCAGATTGATGCAGTGCCAGTTTAGGCACAATCATGGGTACAAACTCTTGGGCAAACTGCCTTAATTCTTCAAAGGTACGCACATCATCGACCACCACTTTATTGGTCTGAGCATGCACCAAATCACGCAAAGCACGAAATGGCAAAGATAATTCTTGGTAAATTAACACAGAACGGTGATTGTGACTCAGTTGTCTTTGACGTTCTTTGACCATACGCCAAAGTTGTAACAGATAACCAATGTCTTCTTCTAGTTTGTGGGCTGGAATTTTTTCGGCGGCTGTGCGAGCAATGATGCCACCTTGTAGATTGACTTTTTGCATCAGTCCGCTCAGTTCACCTTTAAGTCGCTGACGCTCTGTTTCATTGTCAATGCGTTGCGACACGCCAATATGGTCACTAGAAGGAATATACACAAGATAACGTGATGGTAACGAGATTTGTGTGGTCAGCCTTGCTCCTTTTGTTCCCAGTTCGTCTTTGGTTACTTGTACCAAGATGCGTTGCCCTTCATGTAGGCGATTTTGAATGAGTTCTTTTGGATTGATTTTTATGGGTCTTTTATTGGCTTTACTGGTACTGTTTGGTAAAGTAGGCTCACCATGCACGGTTGTTAGGGTGCGTGGTGGGGTGAAAGTAGTCATACGGTTCAATAAGCTGGTTACCTTTGCTGATGACGTTTCTTCATCTTGATTGGGGTGGTGGTGATGAGCCAAAGTATCCGTTGTTGCGTCATCAATCAGCAGATTGTTGTTCATCAACGGGTTATCGTCAATCAACAGAGTGTTAACCGCTGTATTTTCGGTGGTTACGTCTTGTCTGCTAGGCTCAGTTGTCATGCCATCTAAAGAGTTGCCAGCCTTATTATATGTGCTTTTACTGATAAAATGATTGGTCGATAAAGGCTGATGTGGGTCAACCAACAGATGCAAATAAGGGTTGGTTGTCAATGAAGGTGCTTGTGCATGTTCTGTGGTCATTGTTGGCATGGTTAGCATTGTCGACAACGGTGGTGCTGTTGGTACTGTTGGCAACGGTAATGATGGCATCGGTGGCACGCTGGGGTTATTGGTCGTGGCCATCACCACTGCTGACGACACCGTCTGTTGTGTGTTGTCATCGTATTTTTTGGGTTTTTGCATGTCATTAACGTGCAAAAATGCCGTTCGCTGTTGCCCTATGTCAATAAATGCCGCCTGCATTCCTGGCAATACTCGCACCACCGTACCAAGGTAGATGTTGCCCACCAAACCCAGTTTGTTATGACGTTCAATATAAATGTCACTCAACACACCATCGTCCATTAAGGCAACTCTGGACTCCATGGGACTGATATTGATGAGAATTTCTTCGGACATGAGTGATTTTGCCTTTTGGTGCTTATGTTAAGATTTGCTTCTTATGTTAAGAGATGATGGGTATGATAACAAAAAAAGTCCATAAAGACAGAATAAGGATGGGTAAAAGTTGTGTGGCACATGTGCGTCATGTCTGACCTTTAACCCATTCTCTGACATGCCTTTTGACCTGCTTCGATTAGGGCTTTGGTTTGAGCCAATGGCAAACCCACCACGTTGGTATGGCTGCCTTCGATGCGTCGTACCCAAACCGCTCCCCTACCTTGAATGGCATAACCCCCTGCTTTATCAGCTGGTTCTCCTGTCTGCCAATACGCTTGCATGTCATCATCACTCAGCTTAATAAAAGACACGGTTGTCTGCTCAAGCAATGACTGTTGCCAAGATTGTTGCCAAATTGGGGGGTGGCACCCGTTTGCTGATTTGGTGACTAAGGTGGCTTGTACCGCTGTCCAAACTTCATGCACATCATCTGACATGCTTTGCCACATCGCCTTGGCATCATCATAATCAGTGGGCTTAAGTAATACGGTGTCATCAGACAACACGCCAATGGTGTCTGCGGTTAATATCAATAACGCATGGGTATGATTCACGCCATCAAGCCATGATTGATTGACAGTCTCTGATTCACACTCAATCTGATTCTTAGTCTGATTAAGGTAAGCGATACTGGCAACCGCTTTATCCACCACCATACGCTGAATGTATTGTATGGGGGTTTCATCAGTGTGCTTGCTTTCGTCCACATCGACAGGTAATACCGTGAACTTTTCAACCAAATGGGTCAGCAATTCACGCCGTCTGGGAGAACCTGACGCTAAAATGATGGGCAAATCTAACATAAGATAAAAAAACAGTTAACAAATTCACCAAATTTAAGCCAGTTTAAGCCGATGTGCTTTGTTCGGTTGGCAACAACAATAACAGCAAAGGCCAACTGAACATACTGACCATCAATGATAAGCCAAATTGGGGGACAAAAAGATTTTGGGTAATGTACTGCAATAACCACAAACTGAGCTGAAAAGTTAACAAACACATGCTTGCTAACAGCCACGCACTTAGCAACGTCAGCCGTTTAACGTATCCACTGGCAAAACGCAACACAAACGCCATCAAAACCGCAGAGAATGCCTGTTGTCCGATTCGGGTATCCATTAAAAAATCCGCCACCAAACCAATCGCAAACGCCAACCCCATACTTGCTATCTGTGGACGGAACATCAGCCAAAATATCAGCACCATCATCAATATCATGGGGCGAAATAATGCCAACGTTGGGCTTAGCGGATAAACATTGAGCATTGATGCCACAATCAAAGAGAGCATCAGCTTGGGCCATTTCATCTTGCTCTCACCCAATTTAGTCACAGCACATTTCTCACAGGCAGTTTATTAAGACGCATCTGATTAAGATGGCTAAAATGGCTAAGACACATCACTGACTGGTTGTGATGGCTTGGTTGGCGATGGCTCATTGGTCGGTGGATTAATGGCATCATTTTTATCTTGTAAAATCAGAGCAAAAGCATTGTTAATAAAATTGGCAGCTGGCTTGACCGCAATATTGGCAAAGTTATCGCTCTGTATGGGGTCAATGTGGCTAATTGTGCCAACTCGATAACCTGCAGGAATGCGACCACCCAAGCCAGATGAAATCAGCTCATCACCGACTTGCACATCAGCGTTTTTAAACACATAGTCAAGCTTTAGCTCACTGGGCTCGCCTGTGCCAGTAACGATTGCTCGCTGTCCTGTCCGCTTGATGGTTACGGCAACAGATTGCTGGTCATCAGTAATCAACAGCAAACGACTGGTATTGGGATAGACATTAATGATTTGTCCTAAGATGCCATTTTCATCAATCACCGTCTGTCCCACACGCACACCATTATGTCGTCCTTGATTGAGCACCACGATTTGATTAACAGGGTTGGTGTCCGTACCAATGACTTGTGCCAGTTGTAGATTATATTGGTCTGGCTTGGTGGTGGATAAAATGCCTTGCAATCGGGCGTTTTGTGCCAGTACATAGTCCTGCTGTTGCAATTTTGCTTGAGCATGTATCAGCTGAGTTTTAAGCTGTATGTTTTCACGGCGAAGAGATTCTTTACTCTGCAACGTTCCCATGCCCCAATGGGTCGCAAAATTAGGAACAACAGAAAACTGATAAATCGGTTGCATCGTTGCGTGACTGGTGCTTCTTAGCTTGTCAAACCAAGTGGGGTTTTTGCTATCTACCCACATCAATATCATTGACAACACCAGAAAAATGGCGGTCAATCGTAAGGACAGTGGCTGACGAGCAAAGATGCTTGAGTTCATAGGCTCATGATATAAAAATGGCTCATTATACAAAAATCATATTCAAAGACTTATTGTGAATAAAGTCTAACGCACGACCACCACCACGGCTCACGCACGTCAATGGGTCTTCAGCAACGGTTACAGGCAGGCCTGTCTCTTTGGCTATCAAATGGTCAAGGTTACGCAGTAACGCCCCACCGCCAGTCAAAACAATCCCACGCTCAGCAATGTCTGATGACAACTCAGGCGGTGTCTGCTCAAGGGCTTCTTTAACAGCAGTGATGATGCCACTTAATGGGTCGCTTAGGGATTTTTGTACTTCTGAGGAGGTTACTGATAAAGTCTTAGGCACACCTTCTGCCATGCTCCGCCCACGCACTTCAACCTCCAGTGGCTCACCTTCATCAATGGCAGTACCGACTTCTGTTTTGATGCGTTCAGCAGTGGTTTCACCAATGATACAACCATGATTGCGTCGCACATGGTTGATGATGGCTTCATCAAAAATATCACCACCAATGCGAATGGAATCAGCATACACGCACCCTGACAGCGATATGACCGCAATCTCGGTTGTGCCACCACCAATGTCCACCACCATAGAGCCACTGGCATCATGCACAGGCATGCCTGCTCCGATTGCCGCTGCCATCGGCTCTTCTAATAAAAACACTTTGTTTGCCCCCGCTGAGCTGACCGCTTCACGAATGGCACGACGCTCAACTAAAGTCGACTTACATGGCACACATACCACCACATTGGGCTGAGCGAACATTTTTTTGGCTTTGATTTTATGAATAAAATGTTTCAGCATCTGTTGTGTGACTTCAAAATCAGCAATCACACCGTCTTTAAGTGGGCGAATGGCGGTGATGTTATCAGGTGTTCTGCCCAGCATCTGCTTAGCATCTAAACCAACCGCTGCTACGGTTGGGTTTTGGGTGCGGTTGCTACGCAATGCCACCACGGTTGGCTCGTCTAACACCACCCCTTTACCAGGGGTAAAAATTAATGTGTTGGCAGTGCCTAGGTCAATGGCAATGTTGGTTGATAAAAATCCAAAAAGGTTCATGTTTCGATTATCCAGCAACTGTTGAGTAACGAATGGTCAAGCAGGCACGTTAAGATGAAAAGCAAGCCAAATCCAATAAAATCCACATGGGATAACTCACCCACATGGGGTAACTTATGTTAATTCATTTGTTAATTAACTTAAGGATTAATGAATCAAGTTATTTAACATAGAGGGTTAAGGTTAGGGGTTAAATAGTGCTAGATTATACCGATTAACAATAAAAAAATCATGGGGATTTTTGCTTTTTTGTTGGTTTAAGTGCAATTAATCTTAAGTAAAATTACTAACATGCGTGTTCTGCTACCAACTTGATGATTTTTGTTTATTTTTATTACAAAAATCTTACCATATAGGGCGTGTTCCTATTTGGATACTGATGGCTTTGCCTGTTTTACTGACGCATTCACCACTAAAAAAAACTTTCCATATGCACTATAATAACGGTCATTGACGTTTTATTGATTATGATTGGAGTGGTTATGACAAATAGTAAAATAAGCAGTAAAGACATCTTTGATGTTGCCAAACTCTCTCGCCTTGTCGTCAGTAAAGAGCAAGCAGATAGTTATGCCAAGGCTTTAAGTAAAATCTTAGCGATGATGGACATTTTATCCAATGTGGATACCGATGGCATCGCACCACTTACCAATGTGCATGACATGACCCAACCATTACGTGATGATGTGATGAATGCAGAAGGCTTAACCATCAATCGTGAAAAAAATCAAGCGATTGCCCCTGCCACAGCTGACGGTTTGTATCTTGTGCCACAAGTGATTGAGTGATTTTTAACAAGATACAAGATATTTAATTAATAAGACATTCAAAACACAATCAATTTTTATTTTTAGACAATTTTTATTTTTAAACAAAATGACAAGAGAGCCACCATGACTCAGTTACATCACTTATCTGTCAAGGCCCTATCAGATGGCTTAAAAAACAATCAATTTAGCAGTGTGGAGCTTACCCAACATTTTCTTGACCGCATTGGCAAACATGATAAAGACATTAATGGCTTTATCACCGTGACGCCAGAGCTTGCCTTACAACAAGCCAAACAAGCTGACAAACGTCTGAGCCAAGGCAATGCCCACCCCTTAACAGGCATTCCCTTAGCTCATAAAGATATTTTTAATACCGATGGTATTTTGACCACGTGTGGCTCAAAAATGCTTGCCAATTATGTTGCCCCTTATAACGCCACCATTGTGGCAAAATGCTTAGATGCAGGATTGGTAACACTTGGCAAAACCAGCATGGATGAGTTTGCCATGGGGTCGGATAACAAAAGCTCATATTTTGGGGCGGTGCATAATCCATGGGACATCAGCCGTGTTCCAGGGGGGTCGTCTGGTGGCAGTGCGGCAGTCGTGGCAGCAGGGTTTGCTCCGATTGCCACAGGGTCAGACACAGGAGGTTCAATCCGTCAACCTGCCAGCTTTTGTGGTTTGACAGGGATTAAGCCAACTTATGGGCGGATTTCTCGTTTTGGCATGATTGCTTATGCGTCAAGTTTTGACCAAGCAGGGGTTTTTGCCAAGTCTGCCCAAGATTGTGCCTATCTGTTGCAAGTGATGGCAGGGCATGACCCAAAGGACTCAACAAGCGTCAATAAAAACGTGCCAAATTGGGTAGAAACCTTGCACAATCATCACGCAAACGCCATGGACGATAAGCCATTAGCAGGGCTAAAAATCGGTGTGCCACAAGAGTATTTTGCTGATGGCTTGAACGATGATGTTAAAACCATGGTTCATCAATCGTTACAGCAATATGAAGCACTTGGGGCGATTTTGGTTGATGTGCATTTGACCAAACCAGAAATTACCCTTGCCACCTATTATCTGCTTGCCCCTGCTGAAGCGTCTTCTAATTTATCTCGTTATGATGGGGTGCGTTATGGCCATCGTTGTGATGATCCAGCAGATTTGCATGATTTATATACCCGCTCACGCTCTGAGGGTTTTGGAACAGAAGTGCAACGGCGTATTTTGATGGGGACGTATGCGTTATCGGCGGGTTATTTTGATGCCTATTATGTTAAAGCTCAAAAGGTTCGCCGTTTAATCCGTGATGATTTTACCAATGTCTTTGCCCATTGCGATGTCATCGCTACGCCAACTACCCCCACCACTGCTTATGAAATTGGGGCAAGCTTAACCCCAAATGAAATTTATATGGGTGATGTGTACACCATTGGGGTGAATTTGGCAGGATTGCCTGCGTTAAGCCACCCGATTGGTTTTGATAAGATGAATTTGCCAGTGGGTTTGCAGTTGATTGCCAATCATTGGCAAGAGCAAATTTTATTAAATGTGGCGGATACTTATCAGCAGGCTACCGATTTTCATCAGAGTTTATCACCGATTGCCAAGGGCTAAAAGTTCTCAATCATGATTTTGCTTTGATACCAAATTAAGACCAGATTAATACCAGATTAATACCAGATTAAGAAAAGATACTCAGATTAAGGAAAATTGATGCAAATCGCTTTAGAAAAATTAGCCAACACCGTTTAACTTAATCGCTTATGTTTAATGACTTATGTTTAATCGCTCACATTTCATATGATAACACTTTAGGAAAAATGAATGACCCAACACACTCCCATACACAATGCCCCCATACACAATGCCCCTTTGGTTGATGGTTATGAAGTCGTTATTGGCTTAGAAATCCATTGTCAATTAAACACCAAGACCAAAATTTTTTCACCTGCTTCTACCGAGTTTGGTCAGCCAGCCAATACCCAAGCCAACATCATTGATTTGGCTTTGCCCGGTGTGTTGCCTGTGCTTAACAAAGACGTGGTAGAAAAAGCCTTAATATTCGGTATTGGCATCAATGCTAAGCTTGGCACAATGAACGCCTTTGACCGCAAAAACTACTTTTATCCAGACCTGCCCAAAGGCTACCAAATCAGCCAAATGGCTCACCCCATCGTGGGTAAAGGTCATATTGACATCGTGGTCAATGAAGGGGAAAAAAACGAATACACCAAACGCATTGGCATCACTCGTGCTCACCTAGAAGAAGATGCTGGCAAATCAGTGCATGACGCTGTGCCACAGATGACAGGCGTGGACTTAAATCGTGCAGGCACACCCCTAATTGAAATCGTCTCTGAACCTGACATGCGATCAAGCTTAGAAGCGGTTGCTTATGCCAAGGCCATTCATCAACTGGTTACTTGGCTTAAAATCTCTGATGCCATCATGGCAGAAGGGTCATTCCGCTGTGACTGTAACGTGTCGGTACGCAAACCCGGTCAGCCCTTTGGCACTCGTAATGAACTTAAAAACTTAAATTCATTTCGCTTTATTGAAATGGCAATCAATGCTGAAATAGAACGCCAAATTGATTTGATTGAAGACGGTGGTCAAGTCACACAAGCCACTCGCCTATACGATCCCATCACCAACACCACTCGTGCCATGCGTGAAAAAGAAGAAGCCAACGACTACCGTTACTTCCCTGACCCAAACCTGTTGCCTGTACACATTGATGATGCCACCATCACACAAATCCGTAAAGCCATGCCAGAGTTGCCCACCGCCCGCCGTGAGCGATTTGTCGCTCAGCTGGGTCTGTCAGAATACGACAGCCGAATCTTAACCGCCAGCCGAGCCTTGGCAGATTATTATGAAAACGTGGTGGCAATCGTGGGTAAGCAACACGCAAAAATAAGTGCCAACTGGATAATGGGGGATTTGCTTGGGGCATTAAATAAAGACGAAAAAACCATAGAACAATCGCCAATTTCTGCCGAACAACTTGCCAAATTGATTGAACGCATTAATGACAAAACTTTATCAGGCAAACTGGCAAAACAAGCCTTTAGCGCCTTATTTGCAGGTGAAGGGGGTAATCATGACGATGCGGTAGACACCATCATCGCCAAGAAGGGTTTAAAACAGACCACCGACACAGGGGAGATTAAAGCAATTATCGAAGATGTATTGGCAAAAAATCAAGCCATGGTTGATGAATACAAAAGCGGTAAACAAAAAGCGTTTAATGGCTTGGTTGGGCAGGTGATGAAAGCCAGTCGTGGTAAAGCAAATCCACAACAAGTCAATGAAATATTAAAGACGCTTTTGGGGGAATGAGCATAATGACGGCTAATACAGCTAATATTATCAATGCCATTGTGAATTTGCTTAACAATCCCATTGTCGATTTAAAAACCATTTACATCGGTAAAAATAGAATCAATAACGTGGGCGACGCCTTGGAGCGTTATGTGCAAGATTTATTCATCAATGGCTTTGATTTAAATGACAATATCCGCAATCAAAAGGTTAGTGAGCATTTTTCCTATCTTGGCAATACCAGCAATCCACCAGATATGATGTTAAAAGGTGATGATGCGATTGAAGTGAAAAAAATTCAATCTAAAAACGCTGCCCTTGCCCTTAATTCCAGCCATCCCAAATCTACTTTACGTGCTGATAATCCAATGCTCACTGTCAGTTGCAAAGAAGCTGAAGCTTGGCAAGAAAAAGACATGTTATATGTGGTTGGCGTTGTGGGCAATGAATGCTTAACTTCATTATGTTTTGTATATGGCGTTGACTACGCTGCCGCCCATGAAGTTTATGAAACAGTAAAACAGCGTATCAAATCTGGGGTAGAAACCATTGAAGGTGTTGAGTTTCATCCAACCAATGAGCTTGGCAAAATTAAACGCATAGACCCATTAGGCATAACGAACCTACGTGTGCGTGGTATGTGGCACATAGAAAATCCTTTTCGAGTATTTGAATATGTGTATCAGCGTAATTATGACCATCAATTTAATTTTATGACGATAATCAACAATAAAAAATGGCAAAGTTTAGATAATCGGCAAGATTTGATTGATAAAATTAACACCATTGAAACGGCAAATATTTCTGATATTCATATTAAAAACCCAAACAATCCTGCTCAATTAGTATCTGCCAAACTGATTGAGTTTCATATCCCCGTTAGTGAGGCAAAGTCATGAAACCAACACTCATTAGCTTATTTGCTGGAGCTGGCGGTATGGACTTAGGATTTCGCCAAGCAGGATTTGATGTACTGATGGCAAATGAATATGACAAAAAAATTTGGTCAACTTATGAAAAAAACCATCCTAATCGCTTACTAAAAGGAGACATTCGCCAGTTTTCAGCAGATGTTTTTCCTGATTGCGATGGTATTATTGGCGGCCCTCCCTGTCAAAGTTGGAGTGAAGCAGGGGCATTACGAGGCATTAATGACGAGCGTGGTCAATTATTTTTTGATTATATTCGTATCCTAAAAGCCAAACAGCCAAAGTTTTTTGTTGCTGAAAATGTGTCAGGCATGCTTGCTAAACGTCATGACAGTGCTGTTCAAAATATCCTTAAAATGTTCGAACAAGCAGGTTATTATGTTTTTATCAAATTGCTTGATGCCTATGATTATGGTCTGGCACAAAATCGCAAAAGGGTTTTTTATGTCGGTTTTCGCCATGATTTAAACATCACCAATTTTGAATTTCCAAAACCTGTGCCTGATAAAAAAAAGAAAAACTTACACGATGTGATTTTTGATTTAAAAGAAACGGCCATTCCTGCCATAAAAAATAATAAAACCAATGGTGATGATTGCTACATATTAAACCACGAGTATTTTGTTGGAAGTTATTCACCCATTTATATGAGCCGAAATCGTGTCCGTAGTTGGCATGAACCATCTTTTACCATTCAAGCCAGTGGTAGACAAGCTCCCCAACACCCACAAGCCCCCAAAATGACCAAAGTTACTAAAAACGTGTTTGAATTTTCTTCAACAGACTTGGATTTATATCGTAGACTGTCCATTAGAGAATGTGCCAGAATTCAAGGTTTTCCAGATGATTTTGAATTTATTTATGGCTCACTAAATGATGGCTATAAAATGATTGGAAATGCTGTTCCAGTACAACTGGCATGCCATGTTGCTAAAGCCATCGCTTGCCAACTGAGCTAAAATAATTTTTGTGTTAACCCTTGCAAATCAAAAAAAATTGGGTAAAATAAACCATTCTTTCGGGGCGTGGCGCAGCTTGGTAGCGCACTTGCATGGGGTGCAAGGGGTCGCAGGTTCAAATCCTGCCGTCCCGACCATATTATATACTGTACTATATTATATACTGTTACTGTACTATATTATATACTGTACTATTGTTTGGGGTTGTTCGTATCATACGGCAACCCCTTATTTTTTTGGGTATAATCATTGAGAGCTTGATTAAAATGAATGCTCACATCAATTGCAATATGTCCAAACAGCTTATAATCAGACAAGACAGCGTATAAAAAGAGACACCAAATGACCGACACCACCAGAGTTTTAGTCGCAAGCGGCATAGACAACCGTTCGATTGCTGAGTTTACTGAGCAGTCTTATCTGAACTATGCCATGTATGTCATCATGGATAGGGCATTGCCACACATTGCTGATGGGCTAAAACCTGTCCAGCGACGCATCATCTATGCCATGAGTGAGCTTGGGCTAAAATCATCTGCCAAACCCAAAAAATCCGCTCGCACGGTTGGCGATGTGTTGGGCAAATATCACCCACATGGCGACAGTGCCTGCTATGAAGCCATGGTGCTGATGGCACAGCCGTTTAGTTACCGCTATCCGCTGATTACTGGACAAGGCAACTGGGGCAGTCCTGATGACCCAAAATCCTTTGCCGCCATGAGATATACCGAAGCCAAAATGAGCAGTTATGCCAACACCTTACTCACAGAGTTGGAACAAGGCACGGTGGATTGGCAAGACAACTTTGATGGTTCGTTTACCGAACCTGCTACCCTGCCTGCTCGCCTGCCCAATATTTTACTCAATGGCACAACAGGCATCGCCGTGGGCATGGCAACCGACATTCCACCACACAACATCAGCGAAGTGGTACAAGCCGCCATCAGGTTACTTAAAAATCCACAGCTGTCCGTCAAACAGTTGACTCAATCCATTGTTGCCCCTGACTTGCCAACCGATGCTGAAATCATCACATCTAAAGCTGAACTACAAACCATCTATGAGACAGGCAAAGGCAGTTATAAGATGCGTGCGGTGTATCACATCGACCCCAATGACAAAACCCAAATCATCATCACCGCCCTGCCCTATCAAGTCTCTGGTAGCAAGGTACAAGAGCAAATCGCTCGACTGATGACCCATAAAAAACTGCCATGGGTGGTGGATATTCACGATGAATCCGACCACCAAAACCCTTGTCGCATCACACTGACATTGCGTTCAAATCGTGTTGATGTGGCAAGGGTGATGAGTCATCTGTTTGCCAGTACTGACCTTGAAAACAGTTATCGAGTAAATCTAAACATGATTGGCTTAAATGGCAAACCACAAGTCAAGAACTTAAAAGACATCTTAAGTGAATGGCTCAGTTACCGCCGAGCCACCGTCATTCGCCGTCTGCAATATCGCTTGAACAAAATTGATAACCGCTTACACATCTTAGCAGGGCTGCTCATCGCTTATTTGAATATTGATGCCGTCATTGCCATCATTCGTGAAGAAGATGACCCAAAAGCCCAGCTGATGCACGATTTTGAGCTGAGTGAAACTCAAGCCAACGCCATCTTAGACATTCGCCTAAGACAGCTTGCTAAAATTGAAGAGATTGACATCAAAAAAGAGCAAAGTGAGCTAAAAGCTGAGCGAGACATTATCCACGAACAGTTGGGAAATCCTGACAGCCTAACGCAACGACTGATTAACGAGTTAAAGGAAGACCTAAAAACACATGGCGATTCTCGTCGCTCCCCAGTTATTGAGCGTGAAGATGCCCAAGCCCTAAAAGAATCAGACCTTGTGCCAAGTGAGCCAATTACCGCCATTTTATCACAAGCAGGTTGGATACGAGCCGCCAAAGGGCATGACATTGACCCAATCAACATGAATTACCGCTCAGGTGATGCCTATCAGTCGCACGCCTTTGGCAAATCCAACGCCAAAATCTATGTCATGGACAACACAGGACGCAGCTATGGCATTGATGCCCACACCTTGGCATCTGCTCGTGGGCAAGGCGATCCATTGACCAGCATGCTAAAACCACCATCAGGAGCAAGATTCGTGCAAGTGTTGGCAGGAGATGATGAACAAAGAATACTGCTGGCCAGCTCACAAGGTTATGGCTTTATCAATCAGCTTGGCAACCTAGACAGCAATCAAAAAGCAGGCAAAAACATCATCAATTTTGCCGATAATGCCAAACTATTGCCCATTAAGCTGATTAATGATGCTAATGACAGCGATGACAATCAAGATAAAAACAGTCAAGATAAAAACAGTCAAGATAAAGATGAACACAACAGCAGTGAACAAACGGCCTCATTTGCCCATGATTTGGTGGCAGTGGCGACATCAGCAGGGTATCTGTTGGTATTTGAGTTGGCAGACCTGCCCAAGCAAGCTCGTGGTAAAGGCAATAAACTCATTCATTTAAAAGACAATGAAGAGGTGTTGGCGGTAACCACGTTGCATCATGATGACAGCTTAATGGTAACATCAGGCAAACGCCACATGACTCTAAAACCCATCGACATCGCCAACCATCAAGGCAAACGAGGCAATCGAGGCAGCCAGTTACCAAGGGGATTTCACAATGTGAGTGGGTTAGATGTGGTTTGAGCATCATCGCCCCAACTGGCTTTTATCACTTGGCATTGGTGTGGCATTGCTGTGCCACACACCGATGACACAGGCGGGGATTTTTGACCCCATTTTAAGGGTATTGATACCCAACTATCAAGCCAACCAAGCCAACCCAACAGATGGCATCGATGGGCAAAACAACGATCCAGCCAACACATCATCTCCCCCCAGCCAGCCTTATTCTTTTTTTAAAGGCACAACCAATAAGACAGCTCAAAAAACGACCCAAAAAACAACTCAAAAAACAACCAAGGACATCACCAATTCACCACAAGACCATTCAACCGACACCATCATCGCAACACACACCACCACACAACGGCTTGAGCAAGAAAATCACCATCAAAAACCCAGTCTGTATCAACTGTTATTGGCTGAATTTGCCATCAGTCGGGGGCAAACTGACGTGGGTTTGGATTTATATAAACAACAAGCCTTTAAAGACAATGCCAGTCCAGTGTTTGAGCGTGCCTTACAACTGTCTTTACACCATGAAGACACGCCACAATCATTGCAATTTGCGACGCATTGGCAAAAAAACAATCCAGCACACACGCCTGCGTTATTTTATGTGGCTCACCTTGCCCTACAGTCGAGTGATTACGAAACGGCCAGTCAAACACTCAAGCAGATTTTACAATATGACCCAAAAGCGGATTTAAGCCAATTATTACAAGGCATTTATCCCACCGAAGAGAGCGAACAACGCCGTCTTTTGGCCACCTTACAACAGCTTGACAGCGAACAAAATTGGTCATTGTCAGTATTACAAGCAGGTCTGCTTTTGCAGTTTGATGAAGCCAAGTTGGCACTGTTACACATCAACCGAGCTTTGCGACAAAACCCTGATAATTTGGCGGTCATCAACCTAAAAGCCGACATTTTAAAACAAACCGCTTCTTCAGATGACGTGCTGACATTTTTGCAACAACAACAACGCAAACTGCCTGACAACAAAGAGCTGTATTTGGCACAAGTCCGCCACTTGCTGGCGTTAAAAAAAAGCCAGCAAGCGTGGCAGTTACTACAACGCACGCATGACCGATTTACAGATGACCACGAGCTGACGCTGCTGGCAGGACTGGTGGGCATTGATGTGGCAGATTATGCCAAAGCTGAGCAACTGCTAGAACACCTACTGACTGATGCCCATTATCAAGACCAAGCCAATCATTATCTTGCCATCAGTGCTGAGCGTCAGCATTTGTATCACCGTGCTTATGAGTTTTATGCCAACGTCAATCAAGCTGAATTGGTGCTGAACGCGCGCAAAAAAATGGTGGCGTTTGCGTTATTACAAAATCAGCCTAATACCGCCTTGAGCATCATCAACGACTTACGTCAGCAATACCCCCAATACGCCCATGATGCCGATATTTTGCAAGCGGACATTTTGCACCAACAAGGCAAACATGACGATGCCAAATCCATCTTGGCAATGGCATTACAGACTTATGGGAATAAAGAAGCGATTTTGTACGCTTATACCCAACTGCTTGATAATCAGCGTGATTTTGCTCTTAAACAGCAACTGCTCACCCGCTTAACACATGCCTATCCTGATGATTCCCTTTATGTGTTAAACTTGGCAGAATTACTTTTAGACAACGACCCCAACTCTGTCAAAGGGCAACAGCTGGCACAACGCATTGCTGATGTG
The DNA here is from genome assembly GCF_037201985.1 of Lwoffella lincolnii. Lineage (NCBI taxonomy): Bacteria > Pseudomonadati > Pseudomonadota > Gammaproteobacteria > Moraxellales > Moraxellaceae > Lwoffella > Lwoffella lincolnii. The sequence continues at coordinate 2,019,084 of NZ_CP147511.1, forward strand.
CCGTTTGATGACCCTAACCATGACCACCATCATCATCGCCGAGCCATTCAGTTACTGGCTCGTGGTGCTTTAAGGCAAGGCGACCATGCCAAAGTGGTGGCATATTTACAGGACATGTATGCCATCGAAGCGGATTTACAGGTTGGCATCATGTTGTTAAGTGCTTATCATGGTCTTAATGACCAGCAACAAGTTGACAAATTGCTCACTGACTTGCAACAAAGATTTGGCTATGATGACGCCTATTTTTCTAATTTAGACAGCAACAGCCCAAACAAATGAGACGTTTATGCGTATTAACCACCCTGACCCATCTGTTCGCCCTGACTCACGCACTCAATTAGCCCCATGCAAACATCGCACCAGCATTGCCCTATCTGCGGTGCTGTCAGCATCATGGTTGGTTGGTTGTCAAAGCACGCCTAACACCACAGCCAGTAACATGCCCGCACAAACGGTCTCAGACATCAAGGCGTCAGAAATCAAGGCATCAGAAATTACAGCATCAGACATGACACCGCTAACCCCCATCAAACCAGATAAATTTGCACTGTTGGGCAAAATTGGCATGGTCAACACCAGCAACAACCAAGCTGGCAGTGCCTTTTATGCGTGGGGGCAAGAACAAGACCGCTTTACCATTGAGTTGCAAGGGGCGTTGGGCTTAGGCTTGACCACCATCACATACAATGGCAGTACCGCCATGTTAAAGAATGCCCGCATAGGCACAATGACTGCCCCAACCCCTGAAGCTTTGTTATTGCAAGCAACCAACTGGCAAGCCCCCATCTCACACCTACCCTATTGGCTGTCAGGCTCACCAGCCCCATCAGACACCACCCAACATCAAGACGAACATGGCCGCCTGACACAAGCGGTTAATGGTGAGTGGACAGCCCATTTTACCTATCCCAATGATGTCAAGCATCACCATGATACACGCCTTGATGGATATCCTTACGCCTTGCCCAATCAAATCACTGCCACCCATGCCAATGGCAGTAAACTCACCATGAGTATCCGCCATCAATGATAAAGAGAGCAACGATAAAGCAAGCAACAGCAAGGCATCTGCCATCAATGCCAACCGCTCATGCCATCATTAACCACATGGCATCAGACAACTGCCCAACCCCAACCATGGCATCATCTTGGCTATTATCCCCTGCCAAGCTCAATCTTTTTTTACACATCACAGGTAGGCGGGCAGATGGTTATCATGACCTACAGACACTGTTCCGCCTGGTGAATTGGGGCGATGCCATGCGATTTGAGCCATTGGCAAGGCAGTTTGTCTTAGCCGATTATTTGGCGACAAAAGCACATATCAAAAAAACAGAAAGCACAAAAAAAGAAAGCACACAAACATCAATCAGCCCCATACATTTAAATGGGGCTGATGGCATCACGCCCTCTGTAACCGACAATCTTATCCATCAGGCGACTGACGCACTGCTGTCTTACGTGGCAGAGCATGCCACTGCCATGCCAGTTTCTTTGCCCATCATTGACATCAGCTTAGACAAACGCATTCCCACAGGGGCTGGGCTGGGTGGCGGTTCTTCTAATGCCGCCACTGCTTTGTTGATGCTCAACCACCTATGGCAACTCGGTTTATCCAATCCACAACTACAATCCATTGGGCGGACGCTTGGGGCAGATGTGCCAATCTTTGTGTTGGGGCAGGACGCTTATGCCACAGGCATCGGTGATGTGCTTGAGCCAGTTAGATTGCCCAATCAACGCCACTTGTTGTTATTGCCACAGGCACACATCGCCACCGCTCAGTTGTTTGCCCATGCCCAATTACAACGAAACTTGCCCATGCTCAGCACCGCAGAGTTGGTTGATAGACAAGATGACTATTTATTCCGACTTGTGCCACCATTTTGTAATGTGTTTGAACCTGTGGTTAGGCAGTTAAGCGATGACGTGGCGAGTGCGTTTGATGCGTTATGGCATCTTTGCCACACACACAAGCTATCTGCTACCCCACGGTTAACGGGTTCTGGGGCATGTGTATTTTTGCCCATCGACGACGACACAGACCCCACACTGTTACAATATTGGCAACAGCATTGGCATAAAAACGCACTTTGTCAGGCGGTGGTGGTGGAATCTTTGGTATAAAAAAAGCAGTCAATTAACTGACTGCTTTTTTGGGACACTAAGCTTTTATTGATGAACAGATTTTATTAACGATTAAAACTCGTAGTTAATGCCAAGGTTATAAGAGCCTTTTCTACTGCCACTGGTGTTAATGGCTGCACCGCCTTTAAATGCCAAGTGTGGGTTAACACGATAGCCTGCACCGACAGCGATGGCAGATTTTGAGCCATAAGCCCCAACGGCTGCAGAGACGCTGACTTTACCGACATTATAGGGTTGGAACAGACCATTTAAGGCAGCTTGGGCAGCCATGCTGTTTTCAACCTTATCATTTAGGTCATTAACCCGAGCATTCACAGTGCCAACTTTGTTGTCGACGGATTGGACTTGTGTGTTAAGTTGGCTATAGTTTTCTTGGACGGTTGTCAATCTTTCGTCAACTTTGTCTTGATTTTGCTTAACTTTTGTTTCTAAATCCACCAATTTTTGGGCATCTACTTTACCACCCAATTTTGCTTCGATGGCTCTTTGGTTTGCATCAATGGTTCTTTTATTTGCATCGATTCTTTGGTGATGTTGAGCAAGTGTGGTTTTGTTTTTCGTAATATCAGCTTTATTGGTGGTAATACCAGCTTTGTTTTTCGTAATGTCAGCTTTGTTGGTGGTAATGTCAGCTTTGTTTTGGTTAGCTTGTTTCTTGGCGATCAGAGCGTCTTTTTTGTTTTCAGCGATGCCCAGTTCAGCAGTGGCAATACGTTTGGTATTGGTTAAGCTTGCTTTACCAAGGTTTTTGATGTCAGAGGCATGCTGATCTTGCTGTTGAGCAAGTTCATAGATATTGTTGATGTTATTAGCAATATCTGCTTGGTTTTTAGCAATATTATCGGTATTAGCAGAGCTTGCTTTGTTTAAAGCGTCAATGGCTTCAGTTTGTTGTTTAGCATAGGCATCTTGTAGCTCGTTATAAGCGGCTAGGTCTTCGATGTTTTGCGTATTTTCAGAACTTGCTTTGTTGAGTGCATCAATCGCATCGGTTTGCTGTTGAGCGTATTTGTCTTGCATTTCACTGTAAGCAACCAAATCTTTGATGTTTTGAGTATTGTTAAACACTGCGCCATCTAGCTGTGAGATTTTATCCAAGTTATCACTGGTGGCTTCATACAGATCTTCGATAGAGCTGTTGTTTTTTTGAATGTCAATTTGATTTTGAAAGGCTTTTTTGGTTACTGAAGAAATATCAGCTTTATTTTCTTGGATATTTTTATCTAGCTCCTCCATGACCGCCACGCCAGCAAGCTGAGCTCTTGCTAAGTCTTTGATATGTTTTTTATTTTTAGCAATGGCAGTCTTATTTTTCTCAATCTCAAACACATTGATAAGGTTTTTATTAGCATTTTGTTCAATGGCAGTTTTGTTTTTCTCAATTTGACTGCCTTGGCTTTCTACAAGCTCTGCAACCCCTTGAATATCTTGATTAATTTCTTCGTTTTGCTCAATCAGAGCATTTTGAGTTTGGGTCAATTGTTGAATACTTTCATCAATATTTTTTGTGTTTTCAGCAATCTTCTTTTGGTGTTGTTCGATTTTTTTTTCGTTATTCCCCACCGTTCTTGTCTGAGTCACATAAAGGTTTGCCGTATTTGTGATTTTTTGGCTATTTTCTTGGATAGTTTTAAAATTTCGGATATTAGATAATGATAGAAGCTCACTTATTGTTTGATCGTTTTGTAACTGTTGTCCACTTTGAAGAGTTTTTTCTAATTCCTGTATCCTAGCTTCTACTTGCTTCATATCTATTTTCTCGCTCTGCTGAGCTTGTTGTGCATGCACAGTAGACACCGCACCTAAGCCTAAGATGGCACTGACAATGGCGATTTTTAAGGGAGGGGGAGTTAAGGTTGTGTGTTTCATAAGGTCATCTCCACGATGGTTATCATAATGTCTAAGAGTCTAAGACAGCATCTAAATAACCTGACCTAACTAACAGACCACAAGCATGAAAGACGTAGACGTAGATATGGCAGTCAAGCAGTCAAGCAGTCAAGCAGTCAAGCAGTCAAGCAGTCAAGCATAGTTTAGTCGATGGTTGCTCTTTTGTCAAACTCCTTACTTTTTTTTAGTAAGATTAAGAATGATGAGTAAGCCAAGCGTGTCAAACCAATCAAAATGAGCGGTCAGCTCTTGAATGGCAATCGTACCATGTGCTTTACTGATGTTCTTATGTCCCAAATTTTACGCAGTCATCATCTGTCATCACGTCATGCTTTTTTAACCACCGATGACTTAAGTTTCATCGCCCCAAAGCCTTCGATTTTGCAATCGATGTCATGGTCATCAGGGGCATCATGGATTAGGCGAATGCTTTTCACCTTAGTGCCAACCTTAATCGGTGTTGATGACCCTTTGACTTTTAAGTCTTTAATCACCGTTACCGAATCACCATCTTGCAACACATTGCCCACCGCATCACGAATGATTGGGCTGTCGCTGTCTGCTTGCTCTTGGGCATCACTTTCCGCTTGCGTCCATTCGTAACCACACATCGGACAAATCAGCAATGCCCCATCTTCATAGGTATATTCGGCCGTGCATTTTGGGCAGTTGGGTAGACTCATGATATTCTCGCCTATTGTTTGTTCATTTGGTTAACTGATTTTTTGGTTAACTTTTTTTTGGTTAACTTAAGTATTGTGCGTATTGTACGTTTTTATCGGTCAATTTACCATGTTTCACTTATGCTAAAATAAGCGTCATTCCATCACAATCACCCATTAATCCAATCACCCATCAATCACCCATGTGCCAACATCAGAGAGACATACCATGAGACACACCATCAAACCCAGCATTAAACCCAGTCAGCATCTGACCGCCAAGTTATTTGCCACCGTGCAACACCTTATCCCCCAACAAACCCTAAGCAAAGTGGCTGGACAACTTGCCAGTTCACGTCATGCCATGTTAAAAAAGGTGCTGATTCACGGATTTGCCAATGCCTATGACATTGAGCTGGACGAATATCAACGCCAAAGTTTAAGCCAATACGACAGTTTTAATGATTTTTTTACTCGTGAGCTGGCACAAGACGCACGACCCATTGATGACTCGACAAATGGCATTGCTTGCCCTGCTGATGGGGTGGTGTCTGCCCTTGGGCACATGAACAAACAACAGATATTACAAGCCAAAGGGCGTGATTATTCGGTGGCTCAACTGCTTGCTAACCTTGATGATGGGCAATATTTTACCGATGGCAGTTTTGCCACGGTGTATCTTGCGCCCAGTAACTATCACCGTGTGCATATGCCATTAAATGGCCGTCTGCTAAAAACCCGTTATGTGCCGGGGACGTTGTTTTCGGTCAATGATGCGACGGCTCAAAACGTGCCAGATGTGTTTGCTCGCAATGAGCGTTTGGTGTGTGTGTTTGAAACCACGTTTGCTCATGGGCAGACAGGACGCTTTGCTGTGGTGATGGTGGGGGCGATGATTGTGGCAGGCATAGAGACGGTGGCAACGGGCAAAATCGTACGAAGCAATCATGTTCAAGAGTTAAACCATGACATCATGCTCAATAAAGGCGAGGAGTTGGGGCGGTTTTATTTGGGCTCAACCGCCATTGTGCTGATGCCAAAACAGGCAGGGGTGATGTGGCAAGCTGACATTCATCAAGGCAGTGTGGTTAAAATGGGGCAAAAAATGGGGGATAAATCACCGTCAACATCATCAGCACCTTAAAGCAGAAAAAACAAAACAGACAAAACCGTTTTGAATTCAAAACGGTTTGTTTGACTAATCGCCGTGCGTCATTAATTTATCGTGTGTCATTAAATTCTTTCAATCACCGTGGCAATGCCTTGCCCCAAGCCGATACACATGGTGGCAAGACCGATTTGGGTGTCTTGTTGCTCCATGACGTTAAGTAAGGTGACAAGAATGCGAGCCCCCGAACAACCCAATGGGTGTCCCAACGCAATTGCCCCACCATTGACGTTGATGATGTCTTGTTTATCGGTTAGATTTAAGGCTTTTAATACAGATAACGCTTGAGCGGCAAAGGCTTCGTTGAGTTCAATGGTTTGGACATCGTCAAGGCTGATGCCAGCACGTTTGAGCGCTTTTTGGGTGGCTGGCACAGGACCATGACCCATGATGGCAGCATCACAACCAGCGATTGCCATACTGCGAATGCAAGCTCTGGGTGTCAGCCCCAACGCTTTGGCTTTATCAGCACTCATCAGCAACATGGCGGACGCACCGTCAGATAAGGCTGATGAGGTGGCGGCGGTAACTGTGCCATGAACAGGGTCAAATACGGGGCGTAGTTTTTGCATGGATTCCATGGTGGCATCGGGGCGAATCACTTCATCTACCGTGCAACGTTGTAATTTGCCCTCATCGTCATGACCTTCTATTCCGATGATTTCGTTATCAAAACGACCTTTTTGAGTGGCTTCCCACGCACGGCGGTGCGATTCAAGCCCAAAGGCATCTTGCTGTTCACGGCTGATGTTATTCATGCGACCGAGCATTTCAGCCGTCAGACCCATCATGTTGGACGCTTTGGCATAATGTTTGGACACCGCAGGGTTGATGTCAATGCCGTGCATCATGCCCACATGCCCCATATGCTCCACACCACCGATGATAAACACATCGCCTTGATTGGTCATGATTTGGGCGGCGGCGGTGTGCAGGGCTTGCATGGACGAGCCACATAAGCGATTGACGGTCTGGCCACCTGTGGTTTTAGGAATGTCTGCCAATAAGCCAATGTTGCGACCGATGTTCATGCCTTGTTCTAAGGTTTGGTTGACACAACCCCAGATGATGTCTTCGATGTCTTTTGGGTCAAAGTGATTGCGTGCCACCAAGGCTTTGACCAACTCAGCAGATAGGTTGTCGGCTCGCACATGGCGAAACATGCCGTTTTTTGATTTGCCCATGGCACTGCGTACGCCATCGACAATCACCACGTCTTTGGGACTTAAAGTTGTCATTGTTATTCCTTATTTATGAGTAATTGTAATTTATCGGTATTTGGGTAACGGTGATGATGACATCATCATTCATCAACTCATCATTCATAAAAGCGTTCGCCTGCCGCTGCCATATCTTGGATTTTTTGGGGGGCTTGGTAAGCTTTGCCAAGGTGGGCATGCTTGTTGCACAGTGCCAAATAGTTGTCTAAACCAATCTGGTCGATGTATCGACAAGGTCCACCACGGAACGGCGGAAAACCCAAGCCCATCAACATTGCCATGTCTGCTTCACCAGCGGTTGCCACGATGTCATCTTCTAAGCAACGCACGGTTTCATTACAAAATGCCAGCATCATTCGCTCAATGATGTGTTCATCACTAAAGCGTTGTTTGTCATCATCTTGCACTTGTGCCAACAGTTCATACGTGGTGGCATCAACGGTCTTTTTGGGTTTGCCTTTTTTGTCTTTTTCGTATTGATAAAAGCCCATGCCATTTTTTTGTCCCAAACGCTCATTGTCAAACAGGTGCTTGATGCCACCTTTATAATCAGGTTTCATGCGGTCAGGGTATCCTTGAGCCATCACCTCAGCACCATGCACGCCTGTGTCTAAACCCACCACGTCAATCAAATAAGCAGGACCCATGGGCCAGCCAAATTTCTCCATGACTTTGTCCACATGGGCAAAGTCTGCCCCTTGCTTGACCAATAAGTCAAACGCCCCAAAATAGGGGAACAGCACACGATTGACCAAAAATCCGGGACAGTCATTGACCACAATAGGCATTTTGCCCATTTTTTGTGCCAACGCCACGGTGGTGGCAATCGCCTGCTCTGAAGATTGCACCCCACGAATGACTTCCACAAGGGGCATGCGATGCACAGGGTTAAAAAAGTGCATGCCGACAAAATTCTCTGGACGCTCAAGCACGGTTGCTAAATGGCTGATAGAAATGGTGGACGTGTTAGATGCCAAGATGCAATCATCTTTAACCAAGCTTTCGACTTCTTTTAGTACGGCGTGTTTGACTTTGGGGTTTTCCACCACCGCTTCGATGACAATGTCAGTCTCAGCAAAATCACCATAGTTTAAGGTGGGGCGAATGCGTGCCAACGTCTCCCCCATTTGGGCATTGGTCAATTTGCCACGTTCAACACCTTTGCTAAGCAGTTTACTTGCCTCATTCATGCCAAGCTCAAGCTGTTGTGCTTTGATGTCTTTCATGATGATGGGCAAGCCTTTGCTGGCGGCCTGATAGGCGATGCCACCGCCCATGATGCCCGCCCCAAGCACGGCGGCTTCATGAATATCATGAGCATCTTTGCTGTGCTGTTTTGCCAGTTTTTTGACGGCTTGGTCGTTTAAGAATACCCCAACCAAAGCAGTGGCTTGTGGGGTTTTGGCAGCTTTGGCAAAGTGAGTCGCTTCAACTTCGATTGCCTCATCACGTGGCAGATTGACGTGTTGTTCAATCGCATCAATTGCCAACGCCACAGCAGGGTATTGCTTGGGATTGGCTTTTGCAAAAATCACGCCTTTGGCAGAATCAAATGCCATGCGTTGCTCTAATTCATTGAGTTTAACAGGGTTGCGTTTTTCTGCTTGTTTGCCCTGCCAATTCAGCTCACCTGCAATACATTTTTTAACCAAATCAATGGCAGCATCAATCAGCCCATCTTGGGCAACCACGGCATCTACCAAGCCTAATTTTAACGCTTCGGTGGATTTTTGTGGCTTGCCAGTGGCAATCAATTCTAAAGCGTTGTCAATACCGATGATGCGTGGGGCACGCACACTGCCACCAAAGCCGGGGAATATGCCCAATTGCGTCTCTGGCAGACCGATTTGGGCGTCATCACTCATAACACGGTAATCACACACCAAAGTCATCTCACAACCACCACCCAACGCAGCCCCATTGATGGCAGCAACTTTGGGAAATGGCAAGTCTTCAAAGCGATTAAACACCGCATTGATGTCCATAATCCACTTTTTGATGTCGCTTTCATTCTGTTGAAAGTAACCGATAAATTCGGTGATGTCCGCCCCAGCGATGAATACACCTTTACCACTGGTAACCACCAAGCCTTTGATGGTGTCATTGTTTTGTAAAGCGGTAACCGCTTCTGTGAATTGTTGGTTGGTTTGGGCATCAAATTTATTGACACTTTCATTTTTGGCATTAAAGTGCATGTTGGCAATGCCATCATCTATGATGTCAATTTGGATACGGTCTCCTTGGTATATCATGGGATACTCCTTGATGAATTGATGATTTGATGATTTGATTATCAGTTATTCAGTTATTCAGTTATTCAGTTATGAAGTTAAATCAAGCAACTAAAATCAAGCAACGGTTGCAAGACTTAGTGGGTCATGCCTTAGTGTAGGATATTTTCTGATGTGCCACAAACCTCACAATGACTTATAAGTCATTTATCCGTCATCACTGGATTCATGGTAAAATCATGCTTTTGGTTGTTTTGTGAGTTTATCGCTGTTATCTTTTTTGGAATCAGCATGTCTTTGGAGTTGGTTGAAGACATGCTTGCTATTATTCATAGCTTTAGTAGCCGATTGTATGGACTTAAAAAATACAAAAAGCAAGTCAAACAGATGATTAAAGAAAATCCATGATATTAGGACACACGATAGAACTTGCTCCCAATAACAAACAAGCCACCTACTTTAATAAAGCTTGCGGTATCGCACGTCTTGCCTACAACTGGGCATTAGCCGAGTGGCAAAAACAACACGAAGCGGATAAAAATTCCTAACTTAGGTTGGGTAAAGCTCAAAGAAAATTTGCGTTTTAATGGAAAAATTTTAAACGCCACCGTTTTTAAAAAAGGCGGTAAATGGTTTGTATCGATTGGTGTGGAAATTGACAATCCACCAAAATTAAATGCCAAAACACACAAAAGTGTTGGCATTGATTTAGGGATTACCGATTTAGCCACGTTATCAGACGGCACAAAAATTGGGGCACCCAAACCTTTAAAAACAAACCTTAAAAAATTACAACAACTAAGTAAATCGCTTAGCCGTAAACAAAAAGGCAGTAACAACCGTGAAAAAGCGAAAACCAAGCTCTCACGGCTGCATTATAAAATCAGCTGCATTAGAAAAGACTTTTTACACAAATTAACAACCAACTTAGTAAAACAATTTGATGTGATTTGCCTTGAAAACCTTAACGTTAAAGGCATGATTAAAAACCACAAATTAAGCTGTGCTGTTAGCGATTTGGGTTTTTATGAATTTAAGCGGCAACTCATCTACAAAGCCAACATTCATCACAAAACTGTTAAAGAAGTGGACAGATTTTATCCAAGCAGTAAAACCTGTTCATCTTGTGGTTTTGTGATGGCTAAAGAAAACTTGACGTTGGCAACACGTCTATGGACTTGCCCAAATTGTAAAGCAAGTCATGACCGTGATGTGAATGCAAGTTTAAACATTTTAAACAAGGCGGATAAAGTCCTAACTTTATCTTAATATAAACAAGCGGTAGGTTCTACCGTGTTAGTCTATGGAGTTGATGTAAGTCCAAGTTCAAATGAATAAGGCAAACAACGTTGAAGTAGAAATTAAACGCTAAATTTACCTTTGGGTAGGTTTAGATGGGTTTTAAGGAACAGATTAGCATGTCTTTGAGAACCAGCATGGCACAGCAGGCATTTTCTGACTTTATGGCACAGACATTGGCTCAGTTTCAGCAAGACAGCACCGTATTGTTACAACATGGCCACTTGCCCACACCCTTAGGTGATGCCTGTCATTATGTGATGGCAGGTCATGGCAAACGGGTGCGTCCTTTATTGGTGGCTTGTGCTTATGCCAGCCTGCACCCTGCATCATGTGATGGCTTGGCTCATGCGTCGTTGCCCGATGTCGTCCGCCGTTCGATGCTGGCGGTGGAGTTTTTGCATGGTTATTCACTGGTGCATGACGATTTGCCATGTATGGACGATGACAACCTACGTCGAGGGCGTGCCACGTGTCATATTGCCTTTGATGAAGCCACTGCCCTATTGGTGGGTGATGTGTTACAAACATTGGCGTTTGAAGCCTTGGTGGCAGACATTTTCTCTGGCAATGCTTTTGACAAACACACCGATGCCCCCAGCTGTCAGCAACTGCTTAGGGTGTTTGCCCCTTGTGCCAGACGCATGGTCATCGGACAGATGTTGGACTTAAATGGCGAAAACCAAACCCTAAACCAAACTCAACTGCAAGCCATTCATACAGACAAAACAGGAGCGTTGATTGAAGCGTCCGTATTGATGGGGGCGATGTGTGCCAAGATAAATGATGCTCAGGCAAATCATCAACAGACAACCGCCCTGACTGGCTTTGCCAAAAGCTTGGGGTTAGCATTCCAAGTGCAAGACGACATTTTAGATGTCATCTCTGACAACAACACATTGGGCAAACCCACAGGCAGTGATGAAAAACTTGACAAATCCACGTATGTCAAATTGATGGGGGTGGCTCAAGCAAAAACGTACGCCCAAAGTTTATATGATGACGCAAAAGCCAACCTAACTTGTGCCTTCGGTAAAACCGCCAACCTCAGTCCATTGATGCAATTGACCGATTGGCTTTGGCGAAGAAATAACTAAGCATTAGGAATAATCAAGGATTAAAAACAACCAACCTTATGATGGCAGTCATCACGACATCAAATCAGTTTTCCCCATCAGGCACAAACACATAACCCACGCCCCACACCGTCTGAATGTAGCGTGCTTGAGAAGGGTTATCTTCAATCAAACGACGCAAACGAGATACCTGCACATCAATTGAACGCTCCATCGCCCCCCATTCACGCCCACGAGCAAGATTCATCAGCTTATCACGAGTCAATGGCTCCCGAGGGTGCTGTACCAACGCCTTTAATACCGAAAACTCCCCTGTGGTTAAAGTGACCACCGAATCATCTCGCTTCAACATGCGAGTGGACAAATCCAGCGTCCAAGGACCAAACTCAATCACCTCCACCTGTTGGCTTGGGGCTCCGGGTAACTCACGGCTTTGTCGTCTCAGTACAGCTTTGATGCGAGCGAGCAATTCTTTTGGGTTAAATGGCTTGGGCAAATAATCATCTGCCCCTGCTTCAAGCCCTGCGATGCGGTCATTATCTGAGCCTTTGGCGGTCAGCATGATAATGGGAATGTCGCCACTGTCTTGACGCAGACGCTTACAGATGCTGATGCCATCTTCACCAGGCAACATCAAATCCAACACAATCAAAGAAAACATTTCTCGTTGCATCAGCTTATCCATTTGGTTGCCATCGTGAGCGGTACGCACCACATAGCCATCATCTTCTAAAAACCGCTGTAACAATGTCCGCAAGCGAGCATCATCATCTACCACCAAGATGCGTTGATTAAAATGCTCACAGGCATCTTTATATGCCTGCTTTTGATGTTGCAGGTTGGTGATGTCTGTCATGTCGTCATTTTGATTTGGGTCATCTGCCATCATGGCGTTATCCTTATCTTGTGTGATGATTTGCTATCATGCCATTGCTTACTGCTTACTGCTTTGCTTACTATTGTGCGACTGGCTGACAAGCTGTTTGATAAAAAACAACGGTGAAAAAAACCATAAAAATACACCTGTGTGAATAAGTGTATAAGATTGACAAACAAATTGCATCATACAAAACGTAAAAGTAGTTGAACATTTACAGACAATCTTTCTTTGTTATTCCTTGTTATTCTTTGTTATAATGTCTGCCATTTAGTTTCATTGAACATGATACGTACCCCATAATAACAGCACCCATACTAACAGCAACAGATACGATAACGGATAACGCATGTCTGCCACCACCCTTGATGACGTTCTAGACCCACAAACCCAAGCACACATTCATGACAAACTTGCCAATGAGCTGAGTGTTAAACGCAGCCAAATTGACGCCTTTGTCAAACTGTATGATGACGGAGCAACTGTGCCGTTCATCGCTCGCTATCGCAAAGAACAGACAGGAGGCTTGGACGATGCTCAACTAAGACACCTTGAGACTGCTCTTAATTATGAACGTGACATGGCAACACGCCGTCACAAAATCGTGCAGTTATTACACAATCAAGGCAAGCTTACCGATGACTTAAAAACTCGCATCGACAATGCCAAATCCAAGCTTGAGTTAGAAGACATCTATCTGCCTTATCGCCCACGTCGCCGTTCACTCTCTGCCAAGGCACAGGCAGCTGGACTAGACAGCATCGCTCACACCATTTTAAACGAATCAATCAGCCCGACCGTTGCCTTGGCTGACTACCAACCCCCCGAGACAGTCACTGATGACACAGGTGAACCCATTGATGTGGACTTTAGCGACCTTGACAAACAGTTGGCAGGCGTGCAAGCCATCATCATTGATGAATGGACACAACAACTGGACTTATTAGACAAGGTGCGTCATGGTTTTAGCAAAACCGCCACCATCAATGCCAGCCTTGCCAATGAAGAAAAACGAGACGTGGGTGAGAAGTTTAAAGACTATTTTAACCACAGCGAAAACCTAACCCGCTTACCCAACCACCGCCTACTTGCCATGCTAAGAGGGCGACAAGAAAACGTGCTGACACTCAAGGTAGATGGCGAAGACACCCCTTTTATTGAACAAATCATCAGCCACTTTGCTCTTAATGACAAACAGCCAATTGAACGCCAAACCTTTTTACAAGAAACGGCAACAAACCTTTGGGCAGACAAATGGCGACCACACATCGAACATCGGCTACTGACCGAAAAACGCCTAACCGCCGAAGCCGATGCCATCAATGTGTTTGCCAATAACTTAAAGCACCTGCTGATGGCAGCCCCTGCTGGAGCAAAAATCATCTTAGGCGTTGACCCCGGTATCCGTCATGGGGTAAAAATGGCGGTGATTGATGCCCAAGGTCATGTGGCTAAAGACACAAATGGCAACCCTGCCACCGCCACCGTATATCCGTTCCAACCTGATAACAAAGTCGCTGAAGCCAAAACCACCATCAGCCAACTCATTCGTGACCATGGGGTAAATTTAGTCGCCATTGGCAATGGTACCGCCAGCCGAGAGACCGATGCGTTAATCAAAAATATCCTAAAAGAAGACAATCTCACCGCCACCGCAATCGTGGTCAATGAATCTGGCGCATCGGTGTATTCTGCCAGTGAACTGGCCAGCAATGAGCTGGGTGAGCTAGATGTATCATTGCGTGGGGCAGTATCCATCGCCCGCCGACTACAAGACCCCTTATCTGAACTGGTTAAAGTTGACCCAAAAGCTATTGGCGTAGGACAATATCAACACGATGTCAACCAAAACCAACTGGCAGACAGCCTAGATAAAGTCACTCAAGATTGTGTGAATGCTGTGGGCGTGGACGTAAACACCGCCAGCCCTGCCATTTTGTCACACATCGCTGGACTAAATCGCAACGTTGCACAACAAATCATCACCTACCGTCAAGAGCATGGGGCATTTAAGAACCGTGAACAACTGAAAAATGTTCCCAGACTGGGGGTTAAAACCTTTGAACAAGCGGCTGGGTTTTTACGCATTCGTGATGGTGAAGAACCACTTGATGCCACTGGCGTGCATCCAGAAAGCTATGCCATGGTCGCCACGTTACTTACCCAAGCTGGCAAATCGTTAGCAGATGTCATCGGTCAAGAACAAGCCCTAAAAGAGCTGGACATCAGCCAATTTATTACTGACAACGATGTCAGCTCAACCGAAAACACCCAGACCGAAAACAGCCACGCCAATAACATTCAATCCGTGTTAAACGAGCTTGCCAAACCTGCTCATGACCCAAGGCCTGAATTTAAAACCGCCAATTTTCGTGATGATGTCAATGACATCAGCGATTTATCCGTTGGCATGGAACTTGAAGGCGTGGTAACTAACGTTACCGCTTTTGGTTGCTTTGTCGATGTGGGGGTGCATCAAGATGGACTGGTGCACATCTCTGAAATGGCGAATGACTTTATCCAAGACCCACTCAATCGTGTTAAACCTGGCGACATCATCACCGTCAAAGTGCTGTCCGTTGATAAAGAGCGTCGTCGCATTGGGCTTAGCATGAAAGAGGTGGGCAAAGAAGCCAACCAATCCGCCAAAGACCGTCGTACTCAAGATGGCAGTCCGATTAAAACAGACACTGACCATCAAAATAAGCAACACAGCAAAACTCACACTGGGCGTGGCAGTCGCAACCAATCTTCTCGCCCCTCCTCCTCCCAAAAATCCAGCAAGACACAGCATCACCACAAAGACAATCACTCTGGTCATGGTAAAAATACCAAGAGTACAAAGAGCCATGCCAAAGTCAATTCTAAAGACAATGCCAATCAATTAGGCAGTTTGGGGGCATTACTAAAAAAGGCAGGATTGTAAATTTTGAATGATAAGCCTGATTTAACTCATCAGGCATCATTCTCTACCCATCATTTTTCCCCACCCATCTTTCATCTTTGATTTACTTTTATCTTTGATTTGGGTGGGGAATGATTGTGAATGAATTTACAAAAGGTTTGACTTCCTCCCCTCCCTATCGTTCGGGGATTCCTGCTCCCAGACGGTCAAGCCCGACCGCAAGAATGTTCCGACTGGCATTGATGTCTCTATCATGCCATGTGCCACACTTTACACAAGTCCATTCTCTTAATCGCAAACCTGCTCTACCTTTCGGACTACTGGACATATCGCCACAGTACGAGCAAGTTTGGGTAGTGTATTTCTCATTCACGATTTCAAAACGACAACCTGCATGCTTGCATTTATATTCCAGTTGTCGTTTGAGTTCAAACCATCCTGCGTCATATACGCTTTTGGCTAGTTTGCCTTTTTTACTGTTAAATTGGGTGGTTTTAACGTCACCAACCACAATTAGGGCATTGTCTTTGACTAATTGGGTGGTGAATTTATGAATTAAGTCTAACCTTGTATTTTTGATTTTGGCATGGATTGCTTTAACACGCTGTTTGTTTTTGGTACGTTGAGCGATTGCTAATTTTTTAGCCCATGCTTGGGTCTGTTTGATTTGTAGTTTATTACCGTTTGAGGTGGTGGCACTGTCTTTTAGTCCTAGGTCAATGCCAACGCTACCTTTGCCACAAGTGGTTTTAGGGTAGTCTTTGACGGTAATACAGGCATACCAACGGTTACGGCTGTCTTGTACTAACTCGCAAGTGTTGATTTGATATAGACTTAGGTTGTAGCTATCAAAGACATCTATGATGAGCTTTTGACCCTTAGAGAGCGATAGCTGTATGGTTGATTTAAGTGCTTTTTTGCCTGTTTGTCTTGTGCTTAGATACTTAATAGCAGACTTTTTAAAGGGTATCCAGCCTAGGCTTTTGCGTTTGGCATCGGGTCGGTTAGTTCGCCAATTTAGTTTGGCTTTTTTAAATTGCTTTCGGCTTTTGGCGTGGGTTTCATTGATGGCTTGTAGGGTTTGTGAGTGTAAGCCTAATAGTTCTCCACTGCCTTTGGTGTAAGTATTTAGGTCATAGGCTGAAAAGAATTTACCAGTCTTTTGTAGGTGTTTGCAACTTAATTCATTAACGTAGTTCCACACATAGTTAACACTGCCAGCTATTTTGTTTAGCTGATTTGCGTGTTTGTCTTTGATGCGTAGCTTGAGGGTTTTCATAGGGCTAGTTTATACTGATATTACCTTTTATTCAATATTGGTCTAATCAATGGAAAACGATTTAAGACGTGGCTTAAGATGTGATAGACACGTTGTCTTTAATTTGCATGTGCATTTGGTCTTTGTCGCCAAGTATCGACGAGCAGTTTTCACCAAACAAGTTCTTGATGACCTTGAGGCTATCTTTGATGGTGTGTGCAAAAAGTTTGAAGCCAAGCTTGTGGAGTTTGACGGTGAGGATGACCATGTGCATTTGTTGGTGAATTATCCGCCCAAGGTGGCTATTTCAAGTTTAGTTAATAGTTTGAAAGGCGTGTCTAGTCGGCTTATTCGCAAAAAGCAGTATCCATCTATTTCTAAGCAGTTATGGGGTGGTGCGTTGTGGTCACCCAGTTACTTTGCAGGTAGCTGTGGCGGTGCTCCAATTGAGATTATCCGCCAGTATATTGAACATGAGTGTCGCTGACACGCAAGGACGCCACACTAAACAGCGGCCGATGCGTAAGCATAACTACTTAAGTTGCCGTAAAACCACCGCCTGAAGTCGCAGGTTTACGGCAACGGAGGATAAAAATGCCCCCATAATATGGGGGCATCAATGATAAGCCAGCTTCTCAACTTCTCACACCAATTTTTAATTAAGCTAAGCAATAAAGCTGACCAATCTGACAAATTAATGAGTATGAGACTCTTCAACAACCACTTCTTCAGTGGTTACCGTGGTGGTGGTGGTACCATCAGCAGCGGCAACGGCTTCATTGGCAGCTGCATCGGCAACGTTGGTATCAGTGTGAATGTGGTCAGCTTCTTGCACCGCCCCAGCATCACCAGCAGCCACCACAACTTCTGCTGTGTCAGCAGTGGCGATGGCTTCATTAGTGGCAGCCAATTCAGCACCAACCGCTTCACCGTCAGCAGCAGCTTCATGCAATTCGGCTTTTGCGTCTTGAAGCTCTTCTTGAGCGTTGTTAATGCTCTCAACGGCTTGTTCTTTTTTGCTATCACAAGCGGTAAGCCCCATAGAGGCGGCGATTAAACCAGTCATGGCCAATAGTTTAAAATTCATAACACTCTCCTAAAGTGATTGACGAATTGAATATAACTTAAATTGTTCATCACAATCAATTATTAATAATCAATTATTGATTAAGGTTGATTAAGCTCTGGCTTAAAACATAAGCCGTCACTAATTTGATGGTTGCGTATCTTATAGCCATTAAGCAAGAAAAGACAGTGAGTATTTGTAAAAATTGTATGATTTACGTAAAAATAGCCAAACTCTCTATTATAAACCACAAATATAACAGTAAGATTAAAATTTGTATAAGCAATTATACAAAACCATAGAGACAACACCAACCCCATATTTGATTAAAATAAAGTCAAATCACATGATTTCAGCATGACCATGACGTTGCCTTATATTCCTGTGATTTCCTAAATATCACCCTGTAAGGTCGGTGGCTTTTTGCTCATGATGGCTAAATAGTCAAATCCCATTTAAAAAACTCATAAAATCAACTTTCTCACGTTTGCTAAGTTGTTGAAATTTATCATGAGCGGATTGGGCCTCACCACCATGCCATCTAATGGCTTCTTCTAAGGTTCTGGCTCGTCCATCATGCAAAAACCTTGCGTCTGGATTTTTTGCCACGATGCCAATGCCCCATAACGGTGGTGTCCGCCATTCATAGCTTTGGGCATTGATTTCTTTAACACCATCATCTAAACCTACTCCCATATCATGTAACAACAAATCGGTATAAGGATAAATCACTTGGTTAGACAATTCACCAAACTTGGGGCTTGTGCCTGTGGTGAAAGTTGGATTATGACACGCACCACAGCCAACGGCATCAAACAAATCTGCTCCTCTATCAAAGGCAGATTGGTTACTAATGCGTCTGGCGGGGACGGATAAAGCCGTCATAAAATCAACCACTGCGGTTAAGGCACTGTCTGACACTTCTGGCATGCCTCCTAGTGGCAAACTTAGGCAAAGTGGTTGATTGTTGGTACAGCTTGATTCTATGTGAACTGGCGTTGTTAAGCCCATGTCTTGAGACATGGCGGTGGCATTTTGGGTGCGAAGTGATGAGTTAATGGCTTTCCAACCAAATTTACCAATGCGTTTTTGGTTTTCTTCATACACCCAATGCACACGCCCAGAGATGCCATCATGGTTACTGTCATGTTCATCAGCAAGGGCTTCAATCGCACTTTGTGGCACTAAATCAAGCAATCCCACACCCAATAATTGGGGTGCGATTCTGGCACCCAAACGATATTTGCCAAGACTTTGATTGCTGTCAGCTGGGGTAAAGTTAAATTGCCAAAAGTTCCTACCTTGAGCATCAGTTTGATTGCTCACTTTGACACTACCTTCCGCCAATAGTCCAATATTATTTGGGATTACATTTGGCTGAAGTTGTCCACCCCATATTGGGTGCTGTTCACCCATGTTATCACCGATACGAAACAGCACGCCATCGGTTGTCGTTCCATCATCATGGTATGGAACAACACGCCCAAATTGAGCATGACAACTGGTACAAGACACCGCATTGTACAAAGGTCCTACCCCATCAAATAATGCTCGCCCCTGCCCAGTGGGTTGCCAGTTGGTAATGAATAACTCTCGCCCTTGTGACACACCAGAAAGTTGACTGATGTCTAAGTTTGGGATTAGGGTTAAAAAAGGGGGGTTTTCATCATATGCCACTGTTGCATTGCCACCACTTTCCAACCATACCCTTGGTTTATTGGTGGGTGTTGTGGGATTAGGGTTGGTCGGTGTTACTGGGCTTTGTATGGCGTTATTATTTGCCGCTTTGTTATTTGTCGCCTTGTTATTTGTTGCTTTGTTATTTGCCAAAACATCATCACCACTTGATGAGTGAGAGCCACAAGCGGTCATACTCATCACAATCAACACAGATAAGGTTAAAAAATGATGGTTGGCTAAAAATTGATTATTCATGATGTTTTTTTAGATACATTGATAAATATCTGTCTTGTTCATAAGTTTGGCTGATTTGATTCACCCTAATGGGCAAACGTGTTATGGGCAAGGCAGCACACTTTTTATCAGCATGCTTTTTATCAGCATACTTCTTATTGTATAGCAACCACAATGGGGGTATTATACATCCAAATATTGGTGATGTTCTCGCCACCAAGAGACCCTTCAAAACTCCAGCCCCAGCTAAAAATACCACCATGATTATTACGTTTGGCAATTTGATGCAATGCTCCCACCGCCATGTCATTGACATCGGTTAGATTGGGTAATTTGTCTGTTGGTATACTTAGCTCAACATACTCTGTTTTGCCTTCAGCATTCGTCTCGCCAAATATCCCCCAAGGATAGATTTTACGATTATTGAGCATGGCATAACTGGTTGTGCCATTGGCATATATGTGCTTGACTGTTTGCGTTGTTGACCACGGTAACAAGGTTGGTTTATCAATGACTTCTTCCCAAGCATCACCCGTACCAACCTTATCATCGCCTTTATAGCCCACTTGGCTACTAAAATTTAGTCCCCAGCCATAAACATGCCCTTTATCCGTGAGCGCAAGCACATGGTCACGACCAACCGCCAATTCAGTAACATTTGGCTTGTTGGGCAATAAAACCATACTAGGTATGAAATCATGTTTTATACAGTTGGGTGTTAATGTGATGTCATATTCATCACAAACAAGCCCTTTGCCTAAATTGCCATATTCATTTGACCCCCAAGCCCAAACTTGCCCTTTGTTATCAAGGGCATAAGACGCATCTGAGCTGGCAATCACTTGGATAATTTTCCCCATATTGGCATTGGCAGAAAAATTTACTTTGACAGGCACATTGCTGTTTTTTATCGTGGCTGTGTCTTGTCCTAATTGCCCTTGACTGTTATTACCAAATGCCCAAACATCACCTGTTTTTGTGAGTGCCAGTTTATGAGCATAACCACTGCTGATGGCAATCACATCTGACAAGCCTTCAACCAATCCAATGTCTAAACGGCAATTATTTTTTTGTTTGCCACAACTGTCTTTTGCACCATTTCCTCGACCTAATTCACCGTTTGTATCGCTTCCCCATGTATATACCTTACCTTCTTTGGTTAATAAAGCCGAATGGTTTTGATTGAATGAAATTGACACAATATTGGCAGGTGCTTTATCAATCAGCACAGGCATGGTTGGGTGATTGTTATTTTTCAGTGTCGTCACCTCCCCCATACCCACTTGCCCAAAATTATTACGTCCCCACGCATATAGCTTACCATTGACCAATGCCCCTGTGTGCGAATTGGCCGCCGTCAAAGTATTGCCAAAATAAACATGTTGTGTTGAGACGCTGACATTGCCAACTTTGTCTTTGGCAGACAGTTGTATCGTATTATCACCAGCTTCTAAAGCCAAAGATAACTTAAAATCACCCGAACTGTTGATATCAATATCCTGTACAGACTGGCCATTCACATCAACAGTCAGCAACACAGCAGATAACGCATTATCCGTTACTTTGCCAGACAAAATAATGTCGCTGGTGCGACTGACAGCCTCTTTTAAGTCATTTGCCAAATCAATTTTTGGAGCAATATTATCCAGTACGATTAAGATTTTTTGTTCAGTTTTATTGCCAGCTTCATCAATCGCCGTGATGACATATTCATTCTCACCTTGCTTTAGATTGACTTCTGATAAAAAATCACCATTTTTATCAATATCCAAGCGTTGACTGATGTTGTTTTGTTTGTTGCTTATTATCACTGACAACCCTGTTTTGATGTTATCTGAGACATTGCCTTGAATTGTTATTTTGGGTTGCTTTGTCACTGAATTTGGCTCATTACTGATGAACAGCACAGGGCTTATTGTGTCCCTAACAAGCTGAGCTAACCCATCATTGCTATCACCACAAGCGGTCAATACACCCACAGATAAACCAACACAAGCCAAACCTAACTTTTTATATGCAGGTAACATGCCATACTCCAAAAGATTTAGTGGCATTGTCATATATAACATTGTCATATGGTCATGTTGTCATCACCAATCAGACAGAATTAAAAAATAATGACAATAATAACGATAACAATTATCATTAAAGATAATAATTATATACCAAATCATTCAAAACTTGCATCTTTATTTTCCAAAATATTTTTAAAACAAAAACCACAAGATTTTTATTTGCGACTTGATGTAATACCTTTATACTGGCAACATTGATTATTAAAATACTGGCAACATTGATTATTAAACTCACCTTCTGAACTCACCGCATTGTTGGATATATCATGACCACTTCTGCCACTCAAAACATTAATCAGACCCAACCTAAGACACTCAATATCGGCATTGCTGGGGCGGGTGGACGCATGGGACGCATGTTGATACAAGCCATCAGTCAAAACCCTGCCACCACACTGGTTGCCACCATTGAAAGAGCGGGGTCATCGCTGTTGGGGGTAGATGCAGGTGAGCTGGTCGGTATGGAACGGCTTAATGTGGCATTAACCGATGACTTAGACACTGCCATTGCTGACACAGGCATGGACGTGTTGATAGACTTTAGCTCACCTGATGCCACTGTGGCTCACGTTGCCATTTGCCAGACCGCTCAGGTTGCCATGGTGATTGGCACAACTGGGCTAAATGACCAGCAAAATGCCCAACTACAAACAGCAAGCCAAGACATTGCCATCGTGTATGCAGGCAACTATTCCACTGGCATCAATGTAACACTCAAACTCATTGAAATGGCGGTAAAAGCCTTTGGCGACACCGCTGACATTGAAATCATCGAAGCCCATCATAAGCATAAAGTTGATGCCCCTTCTGGTACTGCCTTTATGATGGCACAAACGGCCGCCCAAGCTCGTGGTCAAGCGTTAAATGACGTGGTCATCTATGGTCGCCAAGGGCAAACAGGAGCAAGAGCAACAAACAGCATTGGCATTCATGCCATTCGTGGCGGTGAAATTATCGGCGACCATGGCATCATGCTGATAACAGATGGCGAAATGGTTGAAATCAAGCATCACGCCCGTGAGCGAATGACTTTTGCCACAGGGGCAGTACGAGCGGCCATTTGGGTGGCTCAGCGTCAAAAGTCATCAACAGGCTTATATGACATGCAAGACGTGCTGGGATTAACGTCTTAATCGTTTCAAACATCATCATTTAAGATAAGAACAACATTTAAGATAAGAATAACCAAAATACCTAAGGACACACATGCCGCTACAAGCCATTGCCATTCAACGCTTTGATGCCCCATTGATGCGACAAATCACCCACCCAGACGAACTAAAAATTCGCATCGAAGCTTTGTATCAACCCACCCATCACTTCACCGACAACCAAGAAATGACGGCGGTCTTTGAACGAGCATTTGCTCAAGGCGGTCTGATGTATGTGGGCATGTTTAATGACAAGCCGATATGTGTGTTAGGCTGTTTCGATGATGGCATTGCTGATACCAAACGGTTACAATATTTAGCCGTGCATCCACAAAACCACAATCGTGGCATCGAAGCCAAATTTGCCAAACTTATTTATGATGCCGAGAGCAAAAAAGGCGTTCGACGCTTTGAACCAGTTGATATTAAATTGCACCAAATCATGCAATATTATGAATTACTGTCAGTAAAGGAGTAAAAACCACTTGACAGCATCAGACAAATTTAGTTTAATACGCATCGCAACGAAGCACATCGCATCATCAAGCAATATAAAACAATGCGACATCACTTACGTTACTTAAATCGCCAAACATCTGAGAACAAATGTCAGATAACAGATTTGGCTCGATAGCTCAGTCGGTAGAGCAAAGGACTGAAAATCCTTGTGTCGGCAGTTCGATCCTGCCTCGAGCCACCATTATCCATAAACCCCAAATTATAAATTTGGGGTTTTTTGTGTGCCTTTTTATGCCTTTTTATGTCTGACTTTTTTAGCCAATGCTGTTAAATTTTCACTTCTCCCAAACGTTTGGGTTCAGAATTAATGTCTCGAGACACTTCCACAATGGTGGTTTGATTCACTCGGTCAAGATATTTATTGGCCTTATCTATTTCATTACTTAGCACATTGACCGTCTCTTTCATATTATCAAGAGCAACAAGCTTGTACTCACTGATGATGTCCATAGTCTCGTAGATGTTATTAAAGGCATTTTGTAACTTTTCAATCTCAATGGTATTGTCAGTGGCTTGTTGATGCACTTCGGTTGTTTGTTGTTTTAGCAATATTGAGGTTGATTCAATGATACTGCTGGTGGTTTTGTTTAAGGCACTGATTTGGTCAAGCACCAGTTTTTGCGTGCTTAATGCTTGCGATACCATCACCGCTGTACGCAACGCTGAGATGGTGGTGGTGGTGGCTCTGTCCACCCCTTTAATCAGCTCAAGGTTGTTTTTACGTATCATGTCCAATGCCAAATAACCTTGAATATTCACCGCCAATTGGGTCAAAAAGTCTTGGTTCTTTTGACGCACATAAAACAGCATCTCTTCTTTAACGATGCGTGCTTTTTCTGGGTCAGTCGCTTCTAGCTCAATAATTTTACTCTCCAGCTTAGCATCAATTTGCTGGCCAACATAAATATATTGACGCAATGACTGCATTAACGCCCATAGATTGACTTTTTCTTGCTCAATCACCGCATTATCTTTGATGAGTTCATCTTTGCCATTATATAGGCTCTCGATGATTGCATTAATGTGCTTTTGCGACGACTCGTATTGGCGAAAATAATCTTGAACTTTATTACCAAAGGGTAAAATCCCAAATAACTTACGAGAGCTTGGCACTAGATTTTGTTTGCTTGGCTCTAAATCTTCGACAATGGCACGCAATTCGGTCAAAGATTTGGCAATCGGTGATTGGTCAAATAAAGACGCATTCATGCTTTTGGCAGATTTGTCTAACATGCGATTAGACATCTGACTGGATGCTCGGATTTCAGCTGTGCCTAACTGGTGAATGGATTGTACTTTCTCATCAAACGCTGGGGTATTCACAGGGCTGGCAAGCACACTGGCAACAAAGTCATTAATCTTAGCATCGAGTTCAGGAATTTTGCTTTCATCTAATTTAACCATTTGGTTGGCATCATCTTGTTCCACAGGGGCAACAGATTGGGGCGGCTCAAGGGTAATGGTGGGTTTGACATCGGTGGCTGGGGGGGTAAGTTCTTGCATGGAGACATTCCTTATGACAGTTTACCTTATGACATAGTGATTAATGACATTGTGAACCAAAGTCATTCCGTAAGCAAAGTAATTCAATAACCGAACAAAACCAAATACCAAATTAACCGCCAATTGGCATACATAAAAAAACGTTAATCTGAATCATCAAAGCATGATGGTTTAGATTAACGTGGCAACGGCATATGATGACCATCTATATGGTCATCAGTGATATACGGTGTCAGTATGTCTGATTGCATATGACCATATGTACTCACATTGGATTGTGAGTGAGTACCATATATTAAGGTATATGTTAAGATTTTTTCTTCGTTGGTCCTAACAACATTCCCATCTGTCGCCCTTCCATTTTGGGTGGTTGCTCAACGTTGGCATATTCGGCGGTATCTTCGATGATACGCTCAAGCTGTTGTAAGCCAATTTGTTGGTGAGCCATTTCACGGCCACGAAAGCGAATGGTAACTTTAACTTTGTCTTGGTCTTCTAAGAAGCTGATAATTTTACGCAATTTAACTTGGTAGTCTGCTTCTTCTGTGCCTGGACGCAGTTTCATCTCTTTGAGCTGGGTCTGCTTTTGGTTTTTTTTGGCTTCTTTTGCCTTCTGTTTTTGATCGTACAAATACTTTTTGTAATCCATGATTTTGCAAACAGGTGGCTTGGCATCTGGAACAATTTCAACCAAATCCAGTTCAGCATCACGAGAAGCTTGTAATGCTGATTTGATATCGACAATACCAACCTGCTCGCCGTCTTCTTTGACCAAACGGACTTCTTTGGCACGGATATCTTCATTGATGTTTAAACGGTTTGACGGTTTAATGGTAAATACTCCAAATAAAAATATGGATTTATATTTTACTTAAAAATGACAGGGATTTCAAGGGGTTTTTAATGCCTGACTTCAATAACCAATCTTTGTCTTGCCAATTCATTAATTAACTCATCAAGATGACTTTTGTTGATGCCATCCAAGTTTGCGTCCCATTCATCAAGAATGATGACATCAACATCGCTTTTATTATTATTAATTTGCATTAATTGAGATAATAATTTTTGACCTGTGGATTTTTTATGATTTTGATGAAAAAATAAATCATGGTTGACAGGTAAATAAAAAGCCCTGTTTGATAATAATGTTTTTAAATACAACAAAAAACTGCTTTTACCTGCCCCATTACGCCCTTTAATCGTCATTCTGCCTTTTTTTGGCAAATGACTTAAATCAAAATCACTCAATGGCATGTTATTAATAAAAATCTCTTTAAAGTTAATTCTGCTTAATATGTCAATATCAGGCATATTTAACGAATTTTGCAAACCAATAAATCTGGCTTTAATGCCAGAAAAATTGGTTTGGTGGAAAACAAGTGCCTGACCCATTTGCAATAGCTGTATTTGTCTTGGTAATGTTGCAACCAACAATGATAAAAATACATAATCATTGTGGTGTTTGATAAACAAATAAACAATCAAGCCCAATACAGGAATCATAAACAAAATCATACCAAAACTAGAAATTAATTGATTGAATGATTGGCTGTGAATATGATATTTTTTTGAGCGGTCAAGATTATTTTTATAAATACGGTTAAAAATACCCACATTATATTGATTAGAAATAATCACATTGTCCCAAATTTTATTTAAAATGGCAATAAAATATATTCTGGATTTTTGAGATATTTTTGACATCTTAGATATTTGATTTTTATGGTAAAAAATAAAAAATTCCACCAATAAAAATCCAACGATATACGCCACCAATAAATCATAATCAAGAAAAAATCCCAAGATTAAGATGTTAATCAATAAATTTAAAATCAGTGCCACGCCATCAAATGCAAAGTCTAGCATGTCATCTATCACTGATTTGCTCTCTTGACTGACAAAAACGGTGCTTTGGTCTTTGAGTTCTTTATTATTCAGCAAGACAGTTTTGCCAAAAAAAGTCGTCGTAAATTTTTGCACATAATTATTTAGTAGGTCAAATTTTGACTTTTCTAAATAAATGGTGGAAAAATAAGCAGGAATATAAACAATGATTAACGATAAAACAAAACCAGCTAAATTTAGCAAAAAATCATCATTTTTAGCAATGTCTATGGCAAGATTGGCAATAAAATAGGTGGATAGGCCAACAATCATTTGTTGAATGAGTAAAAAAATAAAGCAAAGACATAATGATGGTGTGATGCTTTTCATGATATCCATAAAGATAAATGGAAAGATAAATGGAAAGATAAATGGAAAGACAAATGGGTTGTCAACAAAATTAACTTCGTTAAACATGGTTTTAAAAAATCCATTCAATGTTTTGAATGGATTTTTCTTAATGAACTTATTCTGTTCACAAATTTAGCCGACCTTTTTTCTCAATCGCCCCATCTAATACTTTGATAAAGTCGTCAAGGTTCATACTGCCTAAGTTATCGCCCGCGCGAGTACGCACATTGACCGTACCACTCTCCACTTCTTTATCACCCAAAATCAGCATAAACGGAATGCGTTCTAAGGTGCGTTCACGAATTTTAAAGCCAATTTTTTCGTTACGCAAATCACTGATGGCACGATAGCCTTTGGTGTTTAGCTTGCTAACCACATCGCCCACGCTGTCAGCTTGCTTGTCGGTGATGTTCATCACAACCACTTGTTGGGGGGCAAGCCATGCTGGGAAGAGACCTGCATAATGTTCAATCAAAATGCCAATAAAGCGTTCAAATGACCCCAAAATCGCACGGTGAAGCATGACAGGGCGTTCACGCTCGCCTGATTCTCCCACAAACTCAGCGTCCAAGCGTTCAGGTAGGTTAAAGTCCAGCTGTAATGTGCCACATTGCCAAACCCGTCCGATACAATCTTGTAGGCTAAACTCAATCTTAGGACCATAAAACGCCCCTTCGCCTGCTTGTAGCTCCCAGTCAAGCCCAGCGTTATCTAGGGCGTCGGCTAGGGCTTGTTCTGCCAAGTCCCACAACTTATCTGCCCCAACCCGTTTTTCTGGGCGAGTGGACAGCTTCATTTGGATATGGTCAAACCCAAAGTCTTTATACACATCAAGGGTAAGTTTGATAAAATTAAGGGCTTCTGAGCGAATTTGGGCATTGGTGCAAAAGATGTGGGCATCGTCTTGGGTAAAGCCACGCACACGCATGATGCCATGCAAAGACCCTGATGGCTCGTTGCGGTGGCATGAGCCAAACTCAGCCAAGCGTAGGGGCAAATCACGGTAGGATTTTAAGCCTTGATTAAACACCTGCACATGACAAGGGCAGTTCATTGGCTTGACGGCATAGTCCCGCTTTTCTGACGATGTGGTGAACATCATATCGCCATAATTTTCCCAATGCCCAGATTTTTCCCACAGACTTCTATCCACGACCTGTGGGGTTTTGATTTCAAGGTAGCCGTTGTCTTTTTGGACTTTACGCATATATTGTTCAAGCACTTGCCAGATTGTCCAGCCATTGGGGTGCCAAAACACCATTCCAGGGGCTTCTTCTTGCATGTGAAATAAATTCAAGGCTTTACCGATTTTGCGGTGGTCTCTTTTTTCGGCTTCTTCTATGCGTTGTAAGTAGGCTTTAAGCTGTTTTTTGTCCGCCCACGCCGTGCCGTAGATGCGTTGGAGTTGTTCGTTTTTGGCATCGCCTCGCCAGTACGCACCGCTCATTTTGGTCAGTTTAAACGCCTTTAAAAAGCGAGTGTTCGGCACGTGTGGCCCACGACACATATCAATGTATTCTTGATGGTGATACAAGCCCATGTGGGTTTCATCAGGCATGTCCTCCACCAAGCGAAGTTTATAAGTCTCGCCACGCTCCAAGAAAGTTTTGATAACCTCATCTCGTGGGGTCATTTTTTTGATGACATCATAATCTTGGTTGATGAGTTGTATCATGCGAGCTTCAATCTTTGCCATGTCATCAGGGGTAAAGGGGCGTTCGCTATAAATGTCATAATAAAAGCCATCATCAATGACAGGCCCGATGACCATTTTAACATCAGGGTAGAGCTGTTTGACCGCATGACCTAAAAGATGGGCGGTTGAATGACGGATAATCTCCACGCCTGCATCATCTTTTGGGGTGATTATCTCTACCGTGGCATCGGTGGTGATGGGGTCGCTGGCATCGACCAACTGACCATTAACCCGACCTGCCACGGTGGCCTTGGCAAGCCCAGCACCGATACTTTGAGCCACTTGCATCACGGTGGTGTTACCGTCAAATTGTTTGATACTACCATCAGGTAGGGTAATTGCGACCATAATATTGCCTTAGTACCTTGATTAAAAATCTATTTATTAAGAATATGCTTGTTGATTGATGCCTTACTGATTGCTACTTGCTGATTGATGGATTTTTAGGCATCTCCAATCATATCACCACAAGACAAAAAAATGGAAATAAAAAACGAATAAAACCACATTGCCCACTTAAAAAAAACCATTCAAAACACTGAACTGATAAGTAGGCACAAAACCAAACAGGCATAAGCCAAAGATTATAACAAAACTTGCACAAGCTGGCTATTGACCTTTCAGCGCCTGACAACCCAAGCGATTTAGAATCAAATCATTTTAGTAGCCCAAAAGACCCTGACGAATTGCCTGTATCTGCCACCTATTTTAGCACCAAGCCCATAAACTGGCTGGGCGTTAAACCAAAGGATTGGTTGTTTGGCTTTGATTACAAATGCAAATATTGGCTATCTATAAAAAGTCTCGAAATAGCACAGGGGATTCTCGTAACAACTTTTGAGCGTCTTGTATCTTGACGAAATTAGTGTCAGATGACTGTTTTTGTTGTTCATTGCTAGGCAGTATCAATAAAACCTTTCCTTGTAAGTTTGGGTCATTGTTGGTATGCCACATTTGTTCAAATTGTTTTTTGCTTAATACTCGATTACCCCAACTTGAATCTGCCAAATAAACCCTGTCATTATCAATAGCACGCACAACGCTAAAATGGTCGCTACGCTTGTGATTAAGATAAACGATGGCAGGGATTTTTAATTTTGATAAGGTGTCGTAATTGGTAGTAAAACCTTTGGCGACAAATCCATATTTTTGACTAACGGTCGCCAAATCGCTAAAAGAAGCCATCACATCAGACAAAGCCATGTCATCTAGTATTTGACGTTCAGAAGTGGGATTTTGATAAAAATAAGTTAAGATGGTGGCAAGCGATGATGCCCCACAAGAATGGTCTAGGTCTTGCTTGACTACGCCTGCATCTTTTTTATCCTTGTAAGATTTTACATTTAGATTGGTAGTATCTAGCGTTTGGGAATTGATGATAAAGGGCGTGGCATGGACTGGTAATATGCCATAAATACAGAATATAATAGGGAGAAATATATTTTTTAGGGGCATATTAATTATATTCGTCTTTTTTAATGTACTTACCAAATATCAAAAAGTAGATTCAGCAAAAGAAACAGATTTATTTTTCCTGAAAATAAATCTTTCCTTGCGTATCTAAAATCTGTGACTTGGATTTTGAGCAGTTGATTTCTAGTTCTACAGCTTGATCAAATTCAATCAATTCATCTTGAATCATTTGGTAATATTTTAATACGATATTATCAGCTTCCGCCAAACTCATAGCTGCAACAGTATGATTGATATAATGAAGTCCTACTATATCTTTTGCTAAAACGGTCAATCCAAATACTTTCATTATTAGCCTCTAGCTATTTATGTACACTGATTGTTGTATTTATATTTAAAAGCATATTTTCCCTCAAGTCATTAATGGATACATGACTGGATACCTCTGCGACTTCTTCATTGTCTTCAAAAAAAGCAAGCTCGAATGATCCAAATTTATCAAAAACAGACCGTAATAAATCACCTCCTTCTTTTGTCAACAAATAATTAACAATGGCATTTTTGTTGCGTTTGATTTTCTGCACCCGTTGTAGCCATGAACCATTTATTTTTTCATTATC
Organism: Lwoffella lincolnii; assembly: GCF_037201985.1. NCBI lineage: Bacteria > Pseudomonadati > Pseudomonadota > Gammaproteobacteria > Moraxellales > Moraxellaceae > Lwoffella > Lwoffella lincolnii. The sequence goes on from NZ_CP147511.1 coordinate 2,050,013, forward strand.
GATTAAAACTTCACTACTACATATTTCATGTGCTCCACAAATAAAAGCATTTCTCTCGTTGTTTTTTCCTAAATAATGACCATTAAAATATAAAGAATTTTTACCAATAGGTTTGTGCGGTTTTATTTCAATAATCATATTATTATAACCAGTTTAATAGCCAAGTTATTTTAAAATATATCTAATCAAACCTTAGCTTCTGAGAAGATAAGGTTTGATTGACTAGAGTTAATTAAATTTACCTATGGTAACGGTTACCGTAGAAAATATGCCCGTTATTACCATCTCGTTTAGTGGGTTGATAATGTGAATAATCAACATGGCTTCTATGATCACTAGGACCATGCCGAGTTACATTATTATTCCCGTAAGCTTGTCTAGCTAAACTTCTAGCTTGTTGAGAAGTTCCCCTTACCATTACATTATTGCCATTACGGGCGGCATTTACTGCTACACTTCTTGAAACATATTTAGTGGCTATGAATCTACCCGTACCCATCATAAATACACCAAGAGCATAAGCTGGAACAACAGCCCCCTGTGTTTCATCCATCTCTTGACTTGTCATCGCTTGTACTTGCAAGTCTTGGTTACCGCCAAAGGCATAGTTTAAATCAGCAGTGTCTAGATGGTTGTTAAAAACAACAGCTTCTGTGCTTGGGGTTGTCAAGGCAGGCTGAGCAACTTCTGCCATTGCAGATACAGTTAGGCAAGTAGACGCTAAAGAAGCTACTGCGATTTTAGACATCAATTTCATAATAAACTCCTTGTTAGATTTAGGGTTAAGATTCATTGCATCATTGCAATGTTTTTTCCTTCCGATAACGCTCGGATAGCGGTGGCGGTAGCTCGCCAAGCTTGGTGGTTAGTCCCACTGAAAAGGTACTACCGCCGTCTCCTGATATATTGGTACGAACATTTGCCGTGATATTACTTCTTTGGGATAAGGCATAAGCCAAACCTAGACTTAAATTGGTTTGTGTTTGTTTGATACCAAGATTTATGCCATTGATTTTATCCGCTTGCCTTAATTGCCAGCCAACACCAGTATTTAGGGTGATATCAGGATTTACGGCAAAGCCAACCGTACCATTGACAGACAGAACATCGCCAATATCCACTATTTTGTTTTGGGTTAAAATATCACGCTTGGCATTGTATTGATAACTGCCTGTTAAACTTAAGACAATAGGGTCGTTAACGGTGTATAGCGTTCCACCAATCAATGCAGATGAAAAAGTTTTTGAATCCAAACCATCGGTTTTATCATAAAGCGATATTTCGCCAAAAATCAAACTATTAGGGAATTTTTTATGATTTTCGGTAGTTTGATATTGAGTGGTGATAGAAACATCTTGTAGATATGTGTCTGAATTTTGATGATTTTCATCACCTGCATTTTGCCTTGTCTGTCGATACAAGGCATTGGCTTTAGCTCCCATTTCCCATTTATCGGTAATGCCGTAATTTAAACCCAGTGTTCCTATCAAACTATCTGTATTGCTCACACCTTCCGTTGGAGGATTTGGCAAAGTGATTGTTCGACCATTGCCTAGGTCTACAATGCCATAACCTTGTTCGGTTAAATTTCTTTGTGCTTGGTTAAAATAACTTAAATTGCTCGACAATTTAAATTTATTTTTATCTGCTGTTAAATCTTCAACCGTCAAAGGTAGGTCTGCCAGAGCGGGTTGATATACCATTGCACCTATGAGAAATACAGGGATATGTCTTAAAACAGGCATTATTGTTCCCTTTTCTAAATTATTTAACAACCATAAACTAAATGCTTACAATATGTCAATACATTTTAAAAGAAATAATTTTATTATCCTGTCAATCATGTGTGTTTCACCCTGCCACCTGAGCCACTAATTAACTACGGATTTTCATCTGTTACCATTCACTCAACTCCCTAACAAAAAAAAAAAAAGACAGCAGCACGGCTGTCTTTTTTATCAGATGAATGCCATCAAATTAAATTAAGCTGGCTTAGTTATTATGGTAAACATCAATGACGTGCATATTTGGGGTCGGCTGCTGCGGTAAACAGCACATCGGTCGATGAGTTAAGTGCTGTCTCTGCCGAATCTTGCACCACACCGATGATAAAGCCGATGGCAACCACTTGCATGGCAATGTCATTGGGAATGTTAAACAAACTGCATGCCAAAGGAATGAGCAACAATGAACCACCTGCCACGCCTGACGCTCCACAAGCACTTAACGTCGCCACCACCGCCAATATCAATGCCGAACCAAAGTCGACGTTGATGCCCAAAGTTTGGGCAGCGGCTAAGGTCAGTACGTTGATGGTGATTGCTGCCCCTGCCATGTTGATGGTCGCGCCCAATGGCAAAGTAACTGAATACGTGTCTTCATGCAAGCCTAATTTGCGAGCCAAGTTCATATTAACAGGAATGTTAGCGGCAGAGCTGCGAGTAAAAAATGCGGTAACGCCTGACTCACGCAAGCAGGTAAACACCAAAGGATAAGGATTTTTACCTGTTTTGACATAGACAATGATGGGATTAACCACCAATGCAATGAACAGCATAGAACCAACCAACACAGTCAAAACACGGACATACCCTGCTAAGGCTGAAAAACCAGTTTCAGCAACAGTTTGGGCAACCAGTCCTAAAATGCCTAATGGGGCGGTGGCAATGACCCATTTAACCACCTGTGAGATGGCATCAGACAAATCCACCACCATTTTTTGTGTGGTTTCGCCTGCTTGACGCAACGCAAATCCCATCAGCACAGCCCAAGACAAAATGCCAATATAATTGGCGTTAACAAGGGCATGAACGGGGTTTGCAACCACATTCATCAACAAATTGGTGATGACTTCTCGTAAGCTTGATGGCGGTGTCTGCTCAATGGCAGATTGAACCAGCACCAGCTCAGTGGGAAACATAAAACTGGCAATAACCGCCGTCAATGCTGCCAAAAATGTGCCAAACACATACATAATGAGCACAGGCTTGACATACACATCACCGCCAGAACGGTGCTGGGCGATGGCGGCCATCACCAAAATCAGCACTAAAATGGGCGCAACCGCTTTTAATGCCCCCACAAACAAACTGCCAAGCAATCCAAGTGCCAAGCCCACATTGGGCAACAGCCAACCAATCAACGTACCCAACACCAACCCAACGATGATAAGTGGTACCAAACCAATGCGATTATAAAGTTGTACAATGGCTTTCATAACCTAATCCTAAGTCCTAACTTTCTTCCATTGAATAATCATAACAGAAGAATAATCATAACAGAATTGCCATGACTGAATTATCATTACTGAATAGTAACAGTAAATGACCATTTAGCAAGACAATTTTGTCATCTGTTCGGATTTTGTCATTTGTTTGGATAAAGTGATAGGACATGATGCTTGGGTTGATGGCCTTGACGTTGATAATGGCGGTATTTTGTCCGTCCAATTTCTTTATCCGCTTCATTACCAGCGATGATTTCAAGCAAACGACTGGGGGCACACACCACCGATTCATCAGCCAAACCGTCCTTATTGGTAACAGCTTGGCTGGCGACGGCATTGGGCAACGTCAATGGTGTGGTAGACAAGTTTATCACCACACCATTCCAAGGCACTTTTGCATCACTTGCTGACAACCAACTGGCGTTATTCAGCAGACGAATGGGAGCAACACTTGCCAAAAATTGCTCAACTGATGACTCAACAAAACCATCATGTGGCATAAAGCTTGTGGGTGCAAATGACCACAACCACTCGTCTAACCGCTCTAATCTGCTGACATTGTCATCAAGCACCACACTGTGTTCAGACTTATCAAGCATGGCCTGACACAGACGACACACAAACAACAGTAAGACATCTTGTTCAGAAACTTGGCTCAAGGGCTGACCTGAATTTTGTAAAATGTAAAAAGTAATTTGTGTCATGTTGACGCTTATGGCAGTCAGAAAATTGGCAATCAGTGACTTTTCTTGCTGGCATTTTTCAGACTGGCATTTTTCAGATACGTCATGAACAATGGCACAGGGCGACCAGTAGCCCCTTTATTTTTACCAGAGCTCCACGCTGTACCTGCGATGTCTAAATGAGCCCACGCTTGGTTTTCATCGATGAAGCGAGATAAGAAACACGCTGCGGTTATAGAACCGCCATAACGTTCGCCAATATTTTGCATGTCAGCGATGGGTGAATCCAGTTGACTTTGGTATTCATTATCCATGGGCATGTGCCAGACCAAATCACCTGATTGTTCAGCAGCCTTTTGTAAATCAAATATCACGTCTTCATCATTGCCAAACAAGCCTGTGCGCACATGACCTAAGGCGACCACCATTGCCCCTGTCAAGGTGGCAGCATCAATGATGACTTTGGGCTGATACCGCTCAATGTAGCTGAGTGTGTCCGCCAGCACCAATCTGCCTTCAGCATCGGTATTCAAAATTTCAACTGTTTTGCCATTCATGGCAGTAACAATGTCTCCTGGACGGGTGGCATCACCTGATGGCATGTTTTCGGCACACGCAAGGGCAGCAACCACGTTGATGGGCAATTTGGCTTCACACAAGGCTTTGACCGTACCCAGCACGGCTGCAGACCCACCCATGTCAAACTTCATTTCATCCATGCCTGATGATGGCTTAATGGAGATGCCACCAGAATCAAAAGTAACGCCTTTACCAACCAAGGCGATGGGCGCATCTTCTGGGTGATGTTTTTTGTTTTTGCTGGCTTTATCGGTGAATTTAGATTGACCATAATACTCTAAAATGACCAGTTGACCTTGTTTGCTGGAGCCATTGGCAACTGCCAAAAAGCAGTTCATGCCAAGCTTGTGCATGTGTTTTTCGTCCAAGACAGTTACTTTGAGCATGTCAGGATATGTTTTTGCCAGCTGTAGGGCTTGATTTGCCATGTATTGAGGATAGCAGACATTACCCGGTTCATTGGCAACATCTCGTGTCAGTTTTTGCCCTGTGAATACCGCTTGTACAAATTGTAATGCGTCATCATGGCGTTTATCCGCCAACAAATAAATGTCGGCAAGCATCGGTGTGCTGGCGTCAAATTTGTATTTGTCAAAACGGTAACTGGCGTTTAATAAACTCAAGGCAAATTGGGTGAATGGCTCACTTGTGTTGCCTTGAATGTCGTCAAACGCATCACCCAACACCACAGTGCAGGTGGTTACCCGTTGATGCAAATTGTCATAGATGGCTTTGGCAATCTTTTGTAGGGCGTGGGCATTGAGTTTGCTTCGCTGACCCACCCCAACTAACAACAGCTGAATTGGGTTGGCTTTGGCATCTGTATCAAGGGCATAATCACTGAGCGTCTCGCCTTGCTTGCCTTTAAAATGAGCAACCTGTGTCAAAAGATGAATTCGCTCACTGTGGTCGCCAAGCTCTTGACTGGCCAATGGCTGACCATCTTCATCAACCAGCACCACCAAGCAATGGTTATCTTTTGGTGTGGGTTTTTTGAAGAGTTTTTTGCCTTGTAATTTGGGCAGTTTTTGCGTCAGTTGAATGTTCATGTGCATTTCCCTATTAAATATTAAAGTGAAACATTAAATTAAAATGAGACATTAAAATGAATGATAAAATAAGCACTTTTAGTGTACCATACCTTGGCTTTTTGTCGCCATTAAATGTTATGTTTCAATTTTATATGTCAATGTTATCTTGAGGTTATCTTGATGTTATCTTGTGAGAGCTTTAGGTGATTTTACGCCGTTATATGATTTATCAACTTAGCCTAAATACCGCTGTGGTGCTTGGGTTTTTGGTGGTGCTGTTACTTGGTGGTCGGCTTATTCGCTATTTTGGTTTGGCAGCAGAAGGCAGATTGGATGTGGGGTTGTTGTTCACCATCATTGGTTACAATCTGCCATTTTTTCTTGAACTGATTTTACCATTGGCGTTTTTTATTGCATTGATGTTGGTATTCGGACGCTTGTGGGTTGACCATGAAATGGCGGTCATCAACGCCAGTGGCATCTCTCGTGGGCGGTTAGGTCGCATGGCAACCCCCTTAATTTTACTGTTGTTTGTCATTGAAGCGACGTTGAGCTTATTTGGTAAGCCTTGGGGTGTCAGACATTCTGAATCCATTTGGCAAGAACAAGCGTTAAAAAGTGCCTTTGAGCTTATTCGCCCTGGTGAGTTTATCAGTAGCGGTGATTATCATTTGTATGTGGGCAGTGTCAGCCCAGATAAAAAACAGCTACAAGACGTGTTGCTTATCCAAACACAAACCACTGAACCACAAGATACCCAGCCGCCCAAACCGCTGACCAGTCAAGACACGCTGATTTTGGCAAAAACTGCCAAACAAGTATTGACCGACTCTACAGAATCACAAGTCAGAGCAAAAAGCATGGGCAAGACTCAGCTGGATTTATTCAATGGCAGACGTTATGAAATCAGTGCTGACAGCCTAAAATACAACCAAGTGGGGTTTGCTCGTTATCGCTTAACCTTAACACAGCCTGTCCAAGACGTGGTCAATGATGACAATAAAGAGACTCAGCCTTTGAGTCAAATTTGGCAAGCCAGCCGACAGCCAACGGTCGACAACGCGCCCAACATTGCCGCTCAAGCTGAGTTGGGTTATCGCTTGGCGTTACCATGGCTGATGTTGCTTGCCCCAATGTTTGCCATCCCGTTGGCACAAGTGCGACCAAGACAGGGGCGTTGGTTACGTCTTATTCCTGCCATTTTGCTGTTTGTGAGTGTTGCACTGTTACTGATTTCACTCAAAAAACCCATCAGTGATGGTAAGGTTGGTGTGTGGGCATATGGGGCATTATTGGTTGTGCTGTTTATCCTAGCCTTGTATTTAAATTGGGCAAGTCGGCTCAATCAGCGGTTGCGATTTGGTTTTTATGCACAGCGTCAGTCGCCAAATCAATCACCAAGGTTACATTAATCAGCAAAATCACATCAGCCAGCAAACTAATTATTTTTTAACCATACGTCATACACCATGTCATTACTTAGCCGATACGTCAAAAAAACTGCCTTGTTGTCCATCACCACATCTGTACTTGGGTTATGGCTTTTACAGACATTGTTTGCGTATTTGGCAGAATTGGATAATTTATCCGATGGTTACCAGTTAGTAGATGCTTTGCGGTATATTCTTTATATGTCGCCTTATTTTTTACAGCAATTCATTCCCACAGGGGCGTTGCTTGGGGCGGTGGTCGGGTTGGGATTACTTGCCAATCACAGCGAAATTGTGGTGATGCGAGCCAGTGGCGTGAGCAGTGTTAAGATTGTCAGTTGGGTGATGCAACCTGCCCTAATTTTTGTGTTGGTTGCGTTATTGATAAATCAGTTTGTGCTGCCAACCAGCAATCACATGGCAAAAACCATTCGTTATCAGGCGGATAATGGCACGACATCAATCACAGGCTATTGGACGATACAGCCAACTTATGATGTCAAAGGCACTGGCATAGGACAAGACGTGCTGTTTATTGACTATGCAGACAGTGATGGTAATATTGGCCTGGTCAAGCGTTGGCATTTTGATGCCGTTGGCAATCTGTTGTCAGCAACCTTGGCTCGTGGTGGTCATTATGTTGGCAGTCAACCTATTCCATCGTCTTTTGCTTCCCACTCACCTGCTTTCCATTCAGCCAAAATCCACTCACCCAAAGTCCAACATCAATGGCAATTGTCCCAAGTCAGTCAAGTCAATATCGGCAATACCGTTAATCAAAACAGCACCACCAATCAAAACAGAAATGCCTTTGAAAGTAATAAACCCCAAGACATCTTGACGTTACCAATAGAGCCAAAATCGGTGTATCTGCTTACCCGTAACGCTCAAGACCTGTCTTTGAGCCAGTTACTTGCCCACCGCTCTTTTATGGACAGTCAGCAAAAGCGGTCTTTACGCCACGAGTTGGCATTTTGGCAAAAGCTTTTATCACCGTTATCGACGTTGGCATTGGTGTTGGTGGCGTGTTCGTTTGTGTTTGGCTCATTACGTCAGTACAGCTTGGGTTTGCGTGTCGTCATGGCGTTGTTGTTTGGGCTATTGTTCAGTTATTTACAAGACTTGGTGGGTTATGTGGCATTGGCAACAGGTGTGTCACCCTTGCTGATGGTGTTGTTGCCCATGATTGCCATCAGCATTTTGGGCATGTATTTATTAGACAGACAAAGATAGCAGTGACGTACTCCCCTAGCTAAAGCAAGGGGCTTCCTACAGCTAGCGTCTCACGTCCGAGACGGAGAATGTTTTTGGCTGCATTAATATCTCTATCATGCGTGGTGTTACAAGCACCACAAGTCCATTCTCTTATTGCCAAACCTGCTCTACCTTTCGGACTATTATTTGATATACTCAAACAACACGAACAAGTCTGGGTTGTAAAACTTTCATTCACTTCTTCAAACAGACAACCTGCATGCTTGCACTTATAATCCAGCTGTCGTTTAAGTTCATACCAACTTGCGTCGTAAACCGATTTAGCCAGTTTGCTTGATGTGAATGTTTTTGATTTTAATTTGCCTATCACAATCAAAGCATTTTGTTTGACAAGTTTGCTTGTAAATTGATGAATGGCGTTAAGCCTGCTATTTTTAATTTTGGCATGTATGGCTTTAATTTGCTTTTTCTTATTTGCTCTTTGGGCTTTGGCCAGTTTATTTGCGTATTTTTGGGTAAATTTGGTGATTAGTTTATCCCCATCGCTGGTGGTTACGCTGTCTTTTAAACCCAAATCAAGACCAATAGATTTTGTACCACATTGATTTTTTGGGAAATCTTTTACGGTAATGCACGCATACCATCGGTTTCGGCTGTCTTGGATAATCTCACAGGTATTGATGTGATGGTTACTAAGGTTATATTGGTCAAAGACGGTAATTGTTAGTTTTTGTCCTTTGGCTAGGCTTAGTTGTAGTTTGGATTTTAATGCTTTTTTACCTGTTTGGTAGGTTTTTAGCAGTTTGATGGCTGAATTTTTAAATGGTAGCCAACCGAGTGATTTGCGTTTGGCTTTTGGGTTATTGGTTCGCCAGTTAAGTTTAGCCTTTTTAAATTGCTTACGGCTTTTGGCATGGGTTTCGTTAATGGCTTGAATGGTTTGGGAATGTAAGCTAAGTAGTTCGCCACTGCCTTTGGTGTATTGATTTAGGTCATAGGCACTAAAGAATTTGCCTGTGCGTTGTAGGTATTTGTAACTTAATTCATTAACGTAGTTCCACACATAGTTTACCGAACTTGATAGTTTTTCAAGTTGGTTTGTGTGTTTGGTGTATATGCGGAGCTTGAGTGTTTTCATAGGTTTTGGTATGATTTTATTGTCTTAATTATAAATTGGTCTAATTTTATGTCAAGTTCCAAAACCGAACTTAGGCGTGGTCGCCATGTTGTTTTCAACCTGCATGTGCATCTGGTGTTTGTAACAAAGTACAGAAAAGAAGTGTTTACCAAAGAAATTTTAGATGAGCTACAAATCATCTTTGAGCAAGTGTGTCATGAGTTTGAAAGTGAATTGGTAGAGTTTGATGGAGAAGATGACCATGTATATCTACTGGTGCATTACCCACCAAAGGTAAGTATTTCTAAGCTGGTAAATAGTCTAAAAGGCGTTTCTAGTCGTAAAATCAGACAAAGGCAATACCCTAGCGTCACCAAAAAATTATGGGGTGGTGCATTGTGGTCACCAAGTTATTTTGCAGGTAGTTGTGGCGGTGCTCCAATTGAAATTATCCGCCAGTATATTGAACATGAGTGTCGCTGACACGCAAGGACACCACACTAAATAACTTTCTGTGCGTCAACATGGTTACGGAATTGCCTTATAACCACCGCCTGAAGTCGTAGGTTTACGGCGGAGTGGGATAAAGATAAGCCATCATTCTTTAATCGCCAAAGTTACCGTATAGGTTTTGCCCTGTTTCACTTTATCAGCATTCCCAAACACTTCGGTAAATGCCCGTTTGATAAATTGACGCAATCCGTTGATGGTGACCACATAAAAACGACCACCTAATCGCATCTGAGCATACGCATCAAGCAAATACAAATAATGCTGTTCTTTACCCACTTTAGCAGGCAGATTAGACATCACCAAGCTGAAAGTTTTATCATCTGCCACATGGTTAAAGCCATTGGACAAATGCACGTCCACATTACTAAGAGCGTTTGCCAAGCAGTTACGTTTGGCGTATTCTACCGCCATAAAGTCTTTATCAATCAGGGTATGCTGTCCTTGGGGGCATTCTCGGGCAGCGGTCATGCCAAGTACCCCATAGCCACAACCTAAGTCTATCGAGTCATCATCAGTGATAAAGTCAATGTGGTCAAGAAGCATCAAACTGCCGTCATCTAACTTCTCTGGTGAGAAAATACCCCAAGTGGTGGTAAAGTCAAAAGGCTTACCCAACACATTCTGCCGAAATTGAATGTCTTGTCGCCATTGTTTGGCTTTATGTTGTAGCTCAATATCAAGGGTGTGTGTCAGTGTCATGGTTGTTCTCTAAAATGAGGTTATTTCTTGGGTGATGCTTGGCATGTAGTTTTTGCAATCGAGCCGTCGCCACATGCGTATAAATCTGCGTGGTGGATAAATCACTATGCCCAAGCAACAACTGCACACTGCGTAAATCCGCTCCATGATTAAGCAAATGTGTGGCAAAGGCATGACGTAAACTGTGCGGTGAGATGTCTTTATCAATACCTGCTTGTTGGGCGTATTTTTTAATACTGTGCCAAAAGTTTTGCCGTGTCATAAAGCCACCTTGCATGGTCAAAAACACCGCTTGACATTGATTGGTTTTGTGTTTATGCCTGCTGGCATGACCAAGCAACTCACTTCTTGCATGAGTCAAATAGTGGCTCAACGCATCAGTGGCATATTCACCCATGGGCAATAAGCGTTTTTTATTGCCTTTACCGACAATCTGTAGCCATCCTGCGTTTAAATTGACCTGCTCTAACGTCAGATTCATCAGCTCCGATACTCGTAACCCACACGCATACAATAACTCCAACATGGCTTTGTCTCGAATGCCCAAAATCGTACTGACATCAGGAGCAAGTAAGAGCGACTCAACCTCTGTTTCACTTAAATTATCAGGCAACTCTCGCCCAAGTTTGGGGGGGCTGATTTGCTCACAGGGGTTATCTTCTCGGCGATCGGCAGTAATCAGCCATAAATAAAACTGGCGTAAGCTTGATAACATTCGTGCCTGCGTGCGTGGGCTTTTACCCTGCTGTGCCAGGGCAGACAAGCAAATTAAGACATCATCGTGTTGCCATTGGGTCAATGGTTTTGAATGCGTGGTCTCACACGCCATAAGGTCTTGCACATAGGCATTACGAGTGCGAGTGGCCAAGCCCCTACCCAACATCGCTGTGCGAAATTCAGTCAAATAAACCGCTTCATCATCAACAAATAAGGCTTTAGGTTCTCTGGGGTGTAGGGCAACCGTACGACTCATGATGCGTCCGCTCTTTTTTGTATCACATAGCGATATTTGGGGGTGGCATCATCATCAAAATGCTGTTCCAATAACAGCCCATGCCCAAGATGACGACAAAAGTTAGGAATATCACGAGTGGTGGCAGGGTCAGTCGCCAGCACTTCAATACGCTCACCCACATTGGCTTTACGTATGGCTCGGTGCAGTAGCATCACAGGTTCTGGGCAGTTTAGCCCTTGTGTGTCCAAACAATACTCTGCTTGTTGATCAGTCTGACTGGTTTGATGAGATTGCATCATTGTCTCACTCACTTTTTAATTCGTTGCCTCTGCCAAAAATTGAAAAAACCGTTTCAAATTTACTCGAAACAAAAAAGCCACCCCCAACCACGATGCCAATGCCACATAAACACTGAACACAAACAAGGCAAACGACATGACCAAACACAAGGCTATCATGGACGGCTGGCTAAGTCGATAACGGTACAGCACAAACGCCACAAATAAGTTAGGCAAAATGCTAAGCCCCACCAAAGCATACGGAACATAATGAAACAACCCATACACCAAACTGCTGTCATGCAAACTTGGCAGACTTGCCAAAGTCCCAAACCCCACAAAACACACCATCGCCACATAAATCAAATAAATCGACAGCTGATTGAATGTCCTTGCTTGTCGAATGCGATGCAAAGCAGGTTTGGCAAAGCCTGTTGATGAAGTGAATGAATCAGTCAAAATGGTTACTCATACTCTTATTGGGGTGAAATTAGGGATTTGGGTGAAATTAGGGGTTTGGGTAAACTTAGTTTTGAGTAAGCTTAGATTTTTGGCAACCATGGGTATTCGGAAACATAGGTATTCGGATAAATTTAGCGGTGATGCGTGTTGCTCATTCATATAAGTTGCTCATTCATATAAGAAGTCAATAGCAAACACGCTGAGATGTCATCAATGGGGTCTTGCTCATTTTTAATCCACCCTGACTGCCATGCCAACTGACGAGCTTCCTTGGAGCTTAACCGTTCATCGCATAACCGAACAACCGTCGCTAAGCGTTGCTCATGTATCCGATGTGTCAAACGTCTGGCAAATTTAGCCGCCCGCTTACTGAGTATGGAGTCTGTACCGTCCATATTCAGTGGTAAGCCCACGACAACTGTATGGATTTTCCATGTGCTGATGATGCCAAGTAGATTGTCCCAATCAGCTGGTTGACCATTATCCATTGGCAAAATATCAAAAGCTCTGGCATCTTTGGTTAAGGTATTACCCAGTGCCATGCCCATCTTTTTAACCCCATAATCCAATGCCAATATCAACTTTGGCGTATGGGGTGATGCCATGTGGGCAGTACTCAGATAATCACTGTGATTTTTTGGGTTATTCATGATATGTGGTTTATGGCGATGTTGATGTCATGATGGTGTTTGTGTCATGATGATGTTTGTATTGTTACGTTAATAAACTGTATTAATGAACGTATGTGTTGTTTTAATGATTTTAAGAGTAACCAATTTTAAGCATGACCAATATCATCGCTGAAAAAATCCAAATCAACCCCCAGTCTTTGCCCAGCTTTATGCCAACGTTCATCATAGGGCGTATCAAAAATCAGCTGACTGTCAGCAGGGCATATCAACCAATCCCCTGCATCAATCTCCTTTTTTAACTGACCTTTTGCCCAGCTGGCATGCCCTAAAAATAGCTGAAAATGAGTAGGACCACCTTGATTGGCAAGGCTTTTTAAGATATCAAGGCTGGTGGTCAGACAAATATTTTCTGCAATAGAAAATGACGATGCCCAAACCGCTTGCCCCGTATGCAAAACAAAACCCACTTCTTCGTAGATAGGACCGCCCAACAAAGGATAACTGTGTCGCAACTTAGGAGCATTAACCTCAATGTCCAAATTATCAAATAATTGCCCCACCGTGGTGTCAATAATAGGAGCGTTAATCACCAATCCCAATGTCCCTTTATCATCATGATGACACAGATAAATGACACTTTGGCTAAATCTGGGATCAGGCATCTTGGGCGTGGCAATCAAAAAATGATGCGATAAATTTTCGGCTAACTTGTGCGTGTTGGCAACAGATTTTGTGTGTGTATGTGTGCTGTTCAATCGATGACCTAACTGTGATAAGTTGAATAACTAAATAAATAACTGGTAATAAGTCCTAAGCTTAATAAACCCCAAGCTTAATAAACCATAAATAAATACTCACATCAATGCTCAATATTAACAAGCAGACTGCGTGCGTGTTCTCGAGTCACTTCGGTGATGGTAACCCCACCTGACATGCGTGCCAGCTCTTCGACTTGGGTTTCTGCTGTAACAACGGTTAAGATACTCTCACTTTGAGTGTCGTGCTTTTTTTGTACCAAAATGTGTTGGTGAGCTTGAGCAGCCACCTGTGCTTGATGCGTGATGGCAAGCAGTTGCTGGCGTTTTCCCAACTTGCGTAACAGCTCACCGACCATCTGTGCTGTGCCACCACTGATGCCCACGTCCACTTCATCAAAGACCAGCATTGGGCGTGACTCTTGTTTATCGGTTTGCGTGGCTTTTAGCACTTGCATCACCAACGCCATGCGTGATAGCTCACCACCTGACGCAATCTTATACAAAGGCTGCATCGGCATGCCCACATTGGCACTGAATAACAGTTGAATGTCATCCATACCATCAGCATGGTACTCACTTTCATCTTGCAAGCGTATGAACTCAAACTCACATTGAGCATTGGGCAATGCCAATGGTCTGACTTGCTCTGCCAATTGTTCAGCAATGGCAGCCGCCGCCTTACGTCTTAACTCAGATAATCGCTCTGCCACTTCCACATACGCTTGCCATGCTTCATCTACTTTCACTTGCAAATCATTACTGCTTGGCTGTTGTAATAGTCGCTCAAGCTCTGTCTGCCATGCTTTTGATTCGTCAATTAACGCCTCTGGCGTGGTGTTATATTTACGAGAGAGTCGATGTGCCAAACTCATTAAATTATTCAGCTCATACAGTCTTTCAGGATCTGGCAATTGCTGGTCAGCATAATCATTCAACAGACCACTGGCTTCACTGATGTGTTGTTGAGCCAGATACAACAATTCAGACACCTGCTCAAAGGTGGCACTGACACCCACTTGATTATCACACAATCTGATGGCTCGACCCAATAGTCCCATCACATCAGGCTCATCTGCCCCATCATGATTTAATAATTGCACCGCCAATCCTGCTTCTTGCATCAAAGACTCGATATTGGATAATTCTTCATGTTCTGCTTCAATACTGGCGTAATCAACTTGCAACAAAGGTTCAATGTCAGCAAGCTGATTTTTCAGTAGGGCAATGCGGTCTTGGCGGTGTGCGTCCACCTCACTGGCATTTGCCTGTTGGCGTTTTAAGCGAGCATGGCGTTGATACGCCCGTTTGGTCTCATGGACAATCTTTTGAATGCCTGCCATGGTATCTAGCCAATCAATGATAAATTGTGGCTTAAGTAGGGCTTGCTGGGCATGTTGGCTATGAATATTAACCAACAACTGACCCAATGACTTTAGCTCTGACAAACTGACAGGTGAGCCATTCAGCCATGCTTTTGAGCGTCCATTACTGCTTAATTGTCGTCTGATAAGCAATTCACTGTTCTCAAGCTTGCGATCATTTTCTAAAAACCAAGTCTGTACCGCTTGATTGTCCATCACATCAAATTCGGCATAAATATCAGCATTTTCTGCCCCATGACGCACCATACTGCTGTCTGCTCGCTCACCCACACACAGTGATAACGCTTCTAATAACAAAGATTTGCCTGCACCTGTCTCACCTGTGATGACATTAAAGCCATCAACAAACCGAACTTCATGTTCAGCAATCAAAGCAAACTGATGTAGGGTCAGATACAGGAGCATGATAAATTCTCAATGGGGATATCATCTTTCAAATCGACTAAACAATTCAAACAGAATAAAATTCAAACAGACTAAAGACCAAACCAGCAACGTTGAAATGTCCTTGTCAGTTTCTTGCTAATTTAATGCCATTGCCAGTTTAATAACGGTATCAACCAATCGCAACGCTAAAGGCTATTTTGGGCAAAAGCTAAGTTTACTATAAATTATGGCCAGATACACCCACCACACCCACCGACCCATGCGATAATTTTTTGTGTTTGTAACATAAAGCAAACAAGTAGTATGATAAGATGACTTTTTGTTACTTAAATGAATTATCGATGAATTGTCAGTACATCATCAAACATCTTTGAAGATTAAGGAACATCAACATGTCTGTGGCAGAATATACCCAAGCATCTGTACTTACCAACGCCAACATTTCTTACGATGGTCGCTGTAGCAGTCATACCATCTTATTTGACGATGGCAGCAAAAAAATGCTGGGCATCATCTTACCCAATGATAACAACATCAGCGAATATCACTTTGAAACGCACACATCAGAACGCATCGAGATTTTAAGTGGAGAATGTCAAGTTAAAGTCAGCACAGAATCTGATTATCAAAACTACCGCCCAGGCCAATCATTTTTAGTGGCAGGGAACAGCAATTTTAAGCTAAAAACTGCCGACATCATTCAATACATTTGTCATTTAGAAGGCTAATGTCAGTCATATCAGTAGACCATATTAAATTTCTTATTCACATCAAATCGAGTACGCATCATGGCAAAACCTGTGTATTTTTATGGCATTCATGCCATCATGGCACTGTTAACACACCGACCCACAGATGCTCTAAGCCTATTTGTACAAAGTGGCAAACCTGACGACAAGAGCGTCAATGACATCATACAGCTGGCACACACCTTTGGAGTCAGTGTCCAAACCGCTCAAAAATCCAGCTTAACCGACCTTTGTGGCAGCCCACAGCATCAAGGCGTGGTGTTACATGCCAGACCGCTGACTTATGCCCCTGAACATGATCTTGCACATCACAGCAAGCAAGAAAATTGTCTGTTTTTGGTGCTTGACCAAATCACTGATGCTCACAATCTTGGGGCATGTTTGCGTACTGCCGTTGCCATGGGGGTAACTGCCGTCATTTGCCCAAAAAACCACACTGCCCCACTAACCCCAACCGTGGCAAAAGTATCCGTTGGGGCAGCAGAGTTAATCCCTGTCATCGCAGTCACCAATTTGGCAAGGTGTCTTAACGAGCTAAAAAATGCTGGTGTGTTTGTGTATGGCACAGCACTTAACAGCTCTGCCCAAGCGGTTGATACACCAGACTATCGTCAAAAAATCGCCATTGTCATGGGGTCTGAAGCAGACGGCATGCGTCGCTTGACAGCAGACAGTTGTGACCAAGTTGTCTATATTCCAATGGCTAGCATTCCAATGGCTCATGATAAAGATGCCCCAAATGGTCAATCACCCACACATCAAATCAAAAAACCCAAAATTGAAAGTCTAAATATCAGCGTTGCCACAGGCATGATACTGTATGAAGTGTCTCGGCAACGGCGATTGACCAAATTAACCAAAACCAACGCATAACAGATGATTGATTAGCTTTTGTTTTGTGCCAGTTGCAAATACTGCTGATGAAATGTCTGTAATTGTTGATACAAATCAGATGGACTGCCATCGTTGACTGCCACATCGTCCGCCCTTGCCAAACGCTCGGTGCGTGATAACTGATGTTGCATCACAGCTTTAATCTTCTCAACACTTTGCCCATCTCGACCACTGGCTCTGAACAGTTGCAATGTCTTGGGCGCATCTATCACCAGCACCCTTTGACACAAGCCAACAAGCCCTGCTTTATGGGCTTCAAACAACAATGGAGCAGATAAAATGACATACTCCGACTGAGCAGCTGCCAGTTGTTGTTCTGCTTGTTGCCTGATGACAGGGTGGGTAATGGCCTCTAGTGCCATCAGTGCATTGGCATCATTAAAGACAAATTGACGCAAGGCTTGACGGTTAAGCTCATTATTTTTGCCCAATACCCAATCACCAAATTGTTGCTGAATTTTAACCAAAGTTGGCGTGCCTTTAGCAACCACTTGGTGGGAGATGACATCAGCATCTACCACTTCAATGCCTTGCTTGGCAAACCAATCGCTTGCCAATGACTTACCACTGCCAATGCCACCTGTCAAACCAATAACGAGTCTGTTCATTGACGGTGTGGTTTGTGATGGTGCATTTTGCCAGTGCGTATGTTCAGTCACACAATCACCTTTTGACTTGCCAAAAATCACATCTGAGTTTTAGGGAGATTTAGGCATATAAGGATAAATACCAATTTAAAATATCATTACCAAATAACAAAGCCAATATCCCTGCCATTGCCAAATAAGGACCAAATGCAAATGGACGACTCTCTCCATGAACTTTCATCAATACCAGCCCAATCATGCTGCCTAGCAATGCTGATGTAAAAATAATGAACGGCAGCATACTTACTCCAAGCCATGCACCTAAAGCAGCAAGAAGCTTAAAATCCCCTTGCCCCATGCCTTGCTTTTTCATTATTAAATAAAATCCCTTGGCAACTACCCATAAAGATAAGAAGCCAAATAACAACCCCCAAATGGCAGTTATGGGCGACGCAAACACATCAAATGAATTGACTGCCAAGCCAATACCCATCAGCGGATACACCAATCTATCTGGCAAATACTGGGTATCAAAATCAATGCCTGTTAAAGCGATGAGTATCCAAACAAACATCAAAGCACAAATGCCTTGTATTGACACCCCAAACTGATGAATGACCAGCACCGATAGCACTGCCGTGATGATCTCAACCAATGGATAACGGATAGAGATGGGAGCATGGCAATCGCCACATTTGCCACGCAACATCAGCCAGCTGATGACAGGAATGTTTTCATACCAACGGATACGGTGCTCACAATGTGGACAACGTGAAGCAGGCAATGACAAGGTCATGCGAGTGTCCTTGGCAACTGCTTGAGATACCGACATTTTGACTGGCTCGTCAATGTCTTCTTGGTAAGATAAAAACTCCGCAATCTCATGCCGCCATTCGTATCGCATCATCAAAGGCATGCGGTGAATCACAACATTCAAAAAACTACCCACACACAACCCCAATACCGCAAAAACGGTTAATGCCAACCAAAGGTTTTGTTGCAGTTGCTGTAATGGCTCGATAAACATAGACAAAATAACTATCCCACAACTGAGCCCATTTGAAATATGGGTAAGTACATGGCAACAACCAAACCACCAATTACCACACCTAAGAATGCCATAATCATTGGTTCCATCAAGCTGGTCAAACCATCTACGGCATTATCCACCTCATTTTCATAATAGGTGGCAACCTTATCTAACATTTCTTCTAAACTACCAGCTTCCTCACCAATACCCACCATTTGAATGGCCATGCTGGGGAATAAATTGGTGGTACGCATGGCAAACTGTAATTGTTGACCGGTTGAGACATCATTTTTAATTTGTTGAGTGGCATTATAAAACACCACATTATTGGTTGCCCCCGCTGTTGAATCTAAGGCGTCAATTAAGGGCACACCGGCAGCAAACGTGGTTGATAAAGTGCGAGCAAAGCGAGCAATGACGGCCTGATAAGCAATCTTTCCAAAAACAGGGGCTTTTAAAGCAATCCTATCTAAAAGATCTCGGAATTTTTTACTGCGTTTTTTGGCTTCAGAAAAACCAATGACAGTCGCACCAATGCCAATAATTAAAATAAACCACCATTTTTTCATCCATTCGGACATATTCACCACCATTTGGGTAAATGCTGGAAGTTCAGCTCCAAAAGAACCAAATAGCTCAGCAAACACAGGCACCACCTTTACCAACAAAATGATGGTCACAACGATGGCAACCACGATGACGGCGATGGGATATTTCATCGCTTTTTTAATTTTCGCTTTAAGTAGCTCACTTTTTTCTTTATAAGTGGCAACCCTCTCTAGCATGGTTTCTAACGCACCTGCTTGCTCACCTGACTCCACCAATGAACAGAACAAATCATCAAAATAGCGAGGATGGCGACGCAAAGCCTCAGCAAATGTGGTTCCAGATTCAATGTCTGCTTTAAGCTCTAAGACCAAATCTTTCATGGTTGGGTTTTCAAGTGAATCTGCCACAATTTCAAATGACTGCGTCAATGGCACACCCGCTTTCATCATCGTTGCTAATTGTCGCACAAAAATAGCAATGTCAATCGCCTTGATTTTCTTTTTCATTTGAAAAAGTGGTTTGGGCTTTTTCTTAATGCTACTAACACTAATGCCTTGTTTACGTAATTGGGCTTTAGCAAGCTCTATATTGCGACTGGTGGTCTCACCTTTGACTTGTTGCCCACGGCGGTTAGTACCACTGTAGGTAAAATCTAGTAACATTTCAGTCTTTGCAGTTGCCATGACTGTCATCCTTTCTTTGTGTGTCTTTGTATGTGCTAAAAATCTTCGTGTGTGCTAAAAATGCTAAAAAAAGATTGCCATGATTTGGCTAGGGCGTGTTCCTAATTATTTATATTAATCACATTCGTTCAATCAAGTTAATTCAATATGCCTGTTAAGAACATGGGCCGTGATGCGTTATTCAGAAGTGACTCGATACATCTCTTGAATGCTGGTGACACCTTGCAAGACCTTCATGATGCCTGATCGGCGCAAATCTCGAAAACCATTTTTAAGGGCTGCGTCCTTAATGGCAATGGCGTTACCATCTTCCATGATGATGCGAGAGATGTCATTACTGACTTTCATGACTTCATAAATACCAACACGCCCTTTATAACCTTCACGGCATTGATCACAGCCAACAGGTTCATAGATGATATTATCAGGATTGCTCAAATCTTCTTCAGTAAAGCCCATTTCTAACAAACTTTGCTTAGGCACACTGGCAGGTCGCTTACAATTCTTACAGAGTCTTCTGGCAAGGCGCTGAGCCACCACCAAGTTGACTGATGTGGCGATGTTAAATGATGCCACGCCCATATTACGCAAACGAGTCAACGTTTCAGGTGCTGAGTTGGTGTGTAAAGTAGACAGCACCATGTGGCCCGTTTGAGCCGCTTTGATGGCAATCTCAGCCGTTTCAAGGTCACGAATCTCACCGACCATCACAATGTCAGGGTCTTGACGTAAAAATGACTTTAACGCACTGGCAAAGGTCAAACCCACTTTTGGGTTAACATTGACCTGATTGATGCCCTCAAGGTTAATCTCCACAGGATCTTCGGCGGTGGATATGTTACTTTCTACCGTGTTTAGGATATTAAGACCTGTGTATAACGACACCGTTTTACCCGAACCTGTTGGACCTGTGATGAGCATCATGCCTTGAGGTTTGTGTAAGGCTTCTAAAAACAGCTCTTTTTGGTCAGGCTCATAACCAAGCATGTCAATTCCGAGCATGGCAGAAGACGGATCTAAAATACGTAAAACGATTTTTTCACCAAACAGAGTCGGTAAGGAGTTAACACGAAAGTCAATGGCTTTATCTTTGGATATTTTAAGTTTGATACGCCCATCTTGTGGCACACGCCGTTCTGAAATGTCCATCTGCGACATCACCTTTAAGCGTGCGGCAATTTTACCAGCAATCTGGACAGGAGGGCTAGCCACTTTTTGCATCACCCCATCAATGCGAAAACGCACCCGATAGGATTTTTCATAAGGCTCAAAATGCAAATCCGATGCCCCCATGCGAATGGCATCTATGAGCATTTTATTAATAAACTTCACTACAGGAGCATCTTCTGCCCCCCCCTCTACATTGGTTTCATCATCACCATCGCTGTCAACATCAACATCAAAATCACCATCACTAAAGTCTTGAAGATTGGTCATCGAATCTGCAAAAATGCTTTCGATTTTCTTAACCAGCTTACTGTACTCCACCACCACCGTCTGCACTGACAAGCGAGAATTAAATGAGATGGCATCAATGGCATCAAGGCGTGATGGGTCACTCATCGCCACATACAAACGTTGCCCACGACGAAAAACAGGCAACGCACTGTATTTCTTAACAATCTTTTCATCAACCAAATCTTTAGGAACGCTGTCATCGCTCAGTTCAGCAATGTCAAGAAGAGGATCACCAAACTCATCTGCCACGATGCTGGCAACTTTCTCTTGTGTTGCCAGCTTATTGTCAACCACATAAGCAATTAAGCTGGTTTTCTCTTGTTGGACAGCACTCAATGCCGCTTTCATCTTATCGGGTGCAATCAGCCCTTCTTTGACCAGTCTTTGAGCAATGCCACTAAAGGACATATTCGATGATGACATATCTATAATCTCTAAAAAAACAATCTCTAAAAAACAGTCTGTAAAAATCTCTTAACCAATGATTTGTCAGTTTTTTATGGTCAAGTCATGTTCTGGTTAAGTAAAAATATTGTAACCAATCAGTTAATGTAAGTCACTATTATAAATCACCATTGTCATATCAACCACCATGATGATAACACGTTAGCAACCCCCCACCATCATAAAAACAGTCAAATTGGTCAAAAATGGTGATAAAAATAACCGTCATTTGTCATGGATTATCATAAGTCATAGATTATCATAAATTGCCATGAACGTTACTAAACTGACTTACTTTAAACTGACTTATTTATCAATGCTTATTTGTCAATGCTTATGGCAAATGGAAAAATCAAGTCCATTTTAACAGTAAAAATTTGCTGTTAACTTTGCTATAATACACAGCTTGGGTTAAAAACCAAAGAAAAAAGGTCAAGTTTTGACAATCGAGCTTTGACAATCAAACATTGAAATTGAGGACGGCACGTCATGCACGCTTGGGTCATTGCAAACTGGAAACAACACCCTGCCACTAAGGCACAAGCGGTGTCTTTAACCAACGAATTGACAGATAAATTGGCACAAACATGGCAATCAGTAGAGCAGCACTCAGTAAAGCAACACTGCCAATTAATGATTATTCCAACCCATCTTCACTTAGATGCGGTGATAACGACAGCCGCCAATGCTTTAAATAAAAACATCACATGGCCTCATTTACAGTTTGGTGTGCAAGACATCAGCTCTCATGCCATCAGCACAGGGGCTTTTACAGGGGATTGTTCAGCTGGGCAAGCACAAGATTTGGGGGCAACTTGGACATTGGTCGGACATTCTGAGCGTCGCCAATATCACCAAGAAGGCAATGTGCAGCTGTTTCATAAAATCCGCTGTGCCTTAAAAGTTGGACTGGGGGTTGTTTTATGTGTGGGAGAATCTTTATCAGACCATCAAAATGCCCTCACACAAGAAACATTAACCAAGCAGTTAGCCGTGTTCGATCACTTGACAACAGATGAACTAACCCAATTATCTTCTCGTTTATTGTTGGCTTATGAACCAGTGTGGGCGATTGGCACAGGCAAAGTACCAGACTTACAAGAAGTCAATGAGACACACCAATTCATCAAAACACACATAAAAGAACATTATCCAAGCTTGGCAAACGCACCCATTTTATATGGTGGCAGTGTCAATGAAAGTAACGCTAGCGAATTTGCCAGTAGCAAGCTGGTAGATGGTGTGTTGGTGGGTGGTGCTTCTTTAGTGGCTGACAAATTTGTGCAAATCGCTCAAGCATTCTTAAAATAACGCAACCACTTAAAACCCAAACACATTAAAATCGAACCACTTAAGTTAAGAACCACTTTAAGCTAAGACGCTATGATGGTTTTTATCACAAATGATTAAATATGAGGCGGTATGTACACATTTATTTTGGCGTTACACATCATCGTTGCCATCAGCATGATTGGGCTGATACTGATTCAACATGGTAAAGGTGCTGATGCGGGTGCCTCTTTTGGGGCAGGTGGTGCTGGTACGGTATTTGGGGCAGCAGGCTCAGGTAATTTTTTAACTCGTACCACTGCCATCTTGACTGCCATCTTTTTCATCACCAGCATGCTATTGGCAGTACATGCCAAAGAACAAGCCAGTGACCAATATCGTTTGGACGTGCCTGTCACCAACTCAATGCCTGTTCATGACACGCCCACAAACCCAACACAATGACGTTACTGAGTCGCCCTTAGCTTAACCAAAAGGTTTAAAAGAGTAAAATAATTTACTTGCCAACCCCCCTTAAAGACAGTAGAATATTGCTCTTTATTTGGGGCTTGTCCCCAGTTTGGTCATGTATCAAGTTATAGTCAATATGTGTTAATTGTTTTATCTACAACATGCGATCGTGGTGGAATTGGTAGACACGCCATCTTGAGGGGGTGGTGCTTCACGGCGTGAGGGTTCAAGTCCCTCCGATCGCACCAATGTTAATCACATCATCGTTAATTGCTTCATCATTGAGCAACCCAAAACATAAAAATACTTTAAAAATACCTTGACAAAACATTTTATAATCGCTAGTATATGCCGTCTAAATTGATGCGGGGTGGAGCAGTCTGGTAGCTCGTCGGGCTCATAACCCGAAGGTCGTTGGTTCAAATCCAGCCCCCGCTACCACTTATTTCTTAATCAAATTTATTCATATTTATTGATAAGTTTGATATGATGAACCCACCAATTGTCTGTGGGTTTTTTTATACCTTAAATAAATCCGTAAAACATTGCAATGGTGTGTTGTTCATCAATCAACAATACCCATAAGCTTGATGCTTGTTATCTTTAACAATACTTTTTAACTTTGATATTTATGAAGCTATCCAGTAAAGTCAGTGAATTAAGCCAGCTCATTGCCCCAGCGGTTTTGGCTTGCGATGTGGCACTGTGGGGCGTTGAGTTTATCCCCCAAGGGCGACACTCATTATTACGCATCTATATTGAAGCCCTGCCTGATGCCAAGGCACAAGGCGTTCATGTTACCATTGATGACTGTGCTGCTGTTACCCATCAAGTCAGTGGGGTATTAGATGTTCACGATCCCATCGCTGGTGAGTATGTGCTAGAAGTGTCTTCCCCCGGCTTGAATCGTTCGTTTTTTTCCGCTGAACAGATGGCAGATTATGTCGGTGATACGGTGCATTTACGTTTGATTAACGCCATTACTTCAAAAGCAGGTAAACGACGCAAAGTGGCAGGCAAGCTTGAGCGTCTTGATACGGACAGTTTACAGCTTTTGAGTGAAGAAGGTGAATCCTTACAAATCCGATTGGACAACATCGATAAAGCCAATCTGATTTATCAATAAGACATTTAAGACATTTTTTAAGTTTATTTTCCCAATTTTTAATCACATAGCAGGTTTATCATGAGTCGTGAGATATTAACGGTTGTAGAAACAGTCAGTAACGAAAAAGGCTTAGACCCTGAAGATATCTTTGAGGCACTTGAACAGGCGTTGGTGGTATCAACAAAAAAGAAAGTATATACTGAACAGCCTGAAGTGGCGTTGCGAGTCGATATTGATCGAAAAACAGGCGACTATGATACCTATCGTTATTGGACGGTGGTTGCTGATGAAGATCACGAGATGCCAGCTTGCCAACTTGCCATCAGCGACTTAGACCCAAATGAATGGTCCATCGGTGATGTTAAAGAAGAGCAAATTGAATCAATTAAGTTTGGTCGCATTGCTGCCACCCAAGCCAAGCAAGTCATCATTCAAAAAATCCGTGAAGCTGAACGTTCATTGGTGGCAGATGCCTTTGAATCACGTATTGGTGAAATGATTTATGGTGAGGTCAAAAAACAAACTCGTGATGGCTACATCATCGATTTGGGTGATAATGTGGAAGGGTATTTATTCCGTGACCAAATGTTGCCTAAAGAGCAGTTGCGCGTCAAGTCTCGTATCAATGCCATTTTGTATCATGTTAACCGAGACAATCGTGGTCCACAGTTGCTATTGTCACGCACGCATTCTGATATGTTGGTGGCATTGATGCAAAAAGAAGTGCCAGAGATTGCTGAACAAATCATTGAAATCAAAGACGTGGCTCGCATACCAGGATTGCGTGCTAAAATCTCGGTTAAAACCAACGACCACCGCATTGACCCTGTTGGGGCGTGTATCGGTATGCGTGGTACTCGAATTCAAGCGGTACAGCAAGAGCTGGATAATGAGCGTATTGATGTGGTGGTGTGGTCAGATGATTCTGCTCAATACATCATCAGTAGCCTTGAGCCTGCAGATGTCAACAGCATTGTGCTTGACGAGGATACCAAAACCGCTGACATCATCTTTAGCACCAATGACCAGCTTGCCAGAGCCATTGGCTCCCAAGGTCAAAATGTCCGCTTGGCATCTGAATTGACAGGTTATCGCCTAAACATGATGCTCGAAGAAGAGTATCTCAAAAAACAAGAAAATGAAACCAAAACCTACATACAACTATTTTATGACCGCCTAGAGGTCGATGAGGATTTGGCACAAGCTTTGGTAGATATTGGCTTTACCAGCATTGAAGAGGTGGCTTATGTGCCTGCTGACACCTTTTATGACATCGACGGCTTAGATGACGATGCAATTAACATGATACAAGAGCGTGCCAAAGAAGCTGTGATAGCTGATGAATTGGTCAAACAGCAAAACATCAAACAGCCCAGTGAAGCGTTGCTCAATCTTGATGGCATGACAGTCGCTTGGGCATATAAACTGGCAGAGCAAGACATCATCACGGTTGATGACTTAGCAGAGCAAGCCATTTTTGACTTACAAGATATCGAAGGTCTGGATGAAGACACCGCAGGCAGGCTGATTATGACGGCTCGTCAATCGTGGTTCAACGAATAAGCATGATGGCAAAAAATCAAGGGTAAAACATCAGTTTGCAACCCATCATTTGATAAGATTTTTGCTAAATTGTGAGTATTTAAATTGTGAATAGTTCACTGGCAAAAATTAACATTTAAAAAAATAGGTGACATTTAATGGCAGATAAAACCGTCAAAGAACTGGCAGAGATGGTAAGTAAAACCGTCAGTGTTGTGCAACAACAGCTGATGGATGCTGGATTGCCTGCTCGTGGTGAAGATGACTTGGTCTCAGAGCTTGAGCAAGAGCAACTGGTTGCGTATCTAAAAAAAAGCCATGGTCAGCAACAAAAAAGACGCATCAGCCTAAAATCTAAAACCACCAGCACCGCACGGGTGACAGGCAGTTCAGGTAAAGCAAAGAGCGTCAATGTTGAAGTGCGTAAGAAAAAGACCTTTGACAAACCAGACCCCAAAAAGCTGGCAGAAGAAATTGCCGCTCGTGAACAAGCCGCTGCCCAAGCCAAAGCCAAAGCCGAACAAGAAGCTCTTGAACGTGAAAAAGCCAAAAAAGAAGCCCAAGAGCGACAAGCAGCCACATTGGCAGCCATGCGAGCCAGCCTAGGCAGTGGCAAATCAACTGATGGCAAAAATGATGACATCACCACCAGTGTGGTGGTTAAAAAAGGCAGTCAGGTTGCCCAAAATGCCAAAGCTGAAATTGAAGTTAAAGAAAAGAAAAAATCTCTCCCTAAGCCTAAAGTTGAGACCGATGCTGAGCGTAAAGAACGTGAAGCGTTAGAAGCTGAAGAAGAACGCTTGCGTCAATTAGAGGCCGAAGCCCGCCGTAAAGCCGCTGAAGAAGCCCAAAAACGCACCCTTGAGCAAATGCGTAAAATGGCTGGAAAATATACAGACCAAGAGCCTATCGCTGAGGTGCGTAAAGATGAGCCACTTGCTAAAGGCTTGGTGGGTGAGGCACTCGAAGAATCTTTTGAAAAAGAACGTCGTGAAATCAAACGTGGCTCTAACAGCACTGCTGTCAAGGGTCGTCGTCGCCGTAATCAAGAAGAAAGAGAGATTCGCAGTCCAAGTCGTGGACTTAAGTCTTCGCAAGCATCAAAACACAAATTTGAAAAACCTGTGGAAAAAATTATCCACAATGTGGAAATTAGCGAACAAATCGTGGTCTCTGACTTGGCACAAAAAATGGCAGTTAAAGTCCGTGAAGTGGTCAAGCTACTTATGAAAATGGGCGAAATGGTCAAAGACAATGATGAAATTGACCAAGCCACCGCAAGCCTTGTGGTCGAAGAGTTAGGACATAACCCCATTTTAATCAGCGATACCAAAGTGGAAGACGATTTACAAGAAGCTGTCAACGAACGTAGCAGTAATGTTCAGACTCGTCCTCCTGTGGTAACCATCATGGGACATGTTGACCATGGTAAAACTTCTTTATTGGATAAAATTCGTGAAAGTAAAGTCGCCTCTGGTGAAGCAGGTGGCATCACTCAACACATTGGGGCTTACCATGTTCAAACAGAACGTGGTGTCATCACATTCTTAGACACCCCAGGTCACGCTGCCTTTACCGCCATGCGTTCTCGTGGGGCTCAGGCCACCGACATCGTTGTTGTTGTGGTGGCGGCTGATGATGGCATGATGCCACAGACTGAAGAAGCCATTGACCATGCTCGTGCCGCTGGCACACCCATTATTGTTGCCATTAACAAAATGGATAAAGACACTGCTGACCCAGACCGAGTGCTCAATGAACTGACTGCCAAAGAAGTGGTCTCAGAAGATTGGGGGGGCGACACACCCATGGCTCGTGTCTCTGCCAAGACAGGTCAAGGCATCGATGAGTTGCTTGAATTAATCAGCTTACAAGCTGAGCTGATGGAGCTAGAAGCACCAACTGAAGGGGCAGCTCAAGGCGTGGTCATTGAATCCAAACTTGAAAAAGGCCGTGGTGCCGTGGTCAGCCTATTGGTTAAAAAAGGCACACTGAATCAAGGTGATTTGGTATTGGCAGGTGAATACTATGGTAAAGTGCGTGCCATGACCGACGAAAATGGCAATCGCATCAAATCAGCAGGACCATCTATCCCTGTTGAAATCATTGGGCTACCAGAGACCCCTGCTGCTGGCAGTGAATTTTTAGTGGTGTCTGATGAGAAAAAAGCCCGTGAAGTGGCAGAGTTCCGTGCCACACGTGAACGTGAGCAACTGCTTGAGCGTCAAAATAAGATGCGTCTTGAAAACATGTTTGATTCCATGGGTCAAAATGACGTGTCTTTATTAAACATCATCTTAAAAACGGACGTGCGCGGTTCTTTAGAAGCCCTACTTTCCGCTTTAAACGAGTTATCTACCGATGAAGTTAAGGTCAAGGTCATCAGCTCAGGCGTTGGGCCCATTTCTGAGTCTGACGTGAGTTTGGCAGAATCAAGTGAGTCGGTTCTTCTTGGCTTTAACGTGCGGGCAGATGGGGCGGCCAAACGAGCTGCTGAGCAGGCCAATTTAGACATTCGCTATTATAGCGTTATTTATGGTCTGATTGATGATGTCAAAGCCGCCATGAGTGGCATGCTATCACCTGAGCATCGTGAAGAAATTCTTGGTGTTGCTGAGGTGCGTGATGTGTTCCGCTCTAGTAAGTTCGGTGCAGCAGCTGGCTGTATGGTAATTGAAGGCACAATTTATCGTAACAAACCCATCCGTGTTTTGCGTGATGATAAGGTCATCTTCACAGGTCAGTTACAGTCTTTACGTCGCTTTAAAGATGATGTTAATGAAGTGCGTGCTGGCATGGAGTGTGGTCTTGCTGTTAAGGGCTATGATGTGGAAGTGGGTGATAAGATTGAAGTGTTTAATATCCAAGAAGTTCAACGCACCTTGTAGTTGACATGATTTGATGTTGATATTTTGCATGCAAAAGACCTATCAGATTCATTCTGCTCAGGTCTTTTTTACGCCCAGTTGCCATTAATAACACTTATTGCCACAATGCACTGATTGCTAAAATTAAACAGGAAATTTTATGAACCAACGTTTACAACGATTGTCTGACCAAATCCAACGTGAGCTTGCCGTGCTTATCCGTGATGACATCAATGACCCACGTTTAACAGGTTTTGTGACCATTTCTACTGTCAAAGTCAGCTCAGATTTGGGTTATGCTGATGTCTATGTTACCATCATGGAGCCTGATATGGCAGACTCTATGAGTAAGCAAGCACATAAAAATAGCTTAGAAGTGCTCAATAATGCGTCAGGTTTTTTGCGAACCCAGCTTAGCCATATTTTAAATACTCGCACCACACCAAGATTAAGATTTCATTATGATGAGGTCACCGCCCACGGTAATTATATGATGGACTTAATCCAGCAAGCAGTGAACAAGTCAGATACCAACCCCCCATCTAAAAATGATAATGATGCTGAATAATTTGGAAAACCCTTTGTGAACAAAACATTCACTAAAAAAGTCGTCTCTGGGGTTTTATTGCTGGATAAGCCCACTGGCATGACTTCCCAACAGCTGGTGTCCAAAGTCAAATACTTGTTTAAATCTGATGAGCATGACAGTCGCAAGGCAGGACACACTGGCACGCTAGACCCTTTGGCAACAGGTCTGTTACCCATTTGTTTGGGTGAGGCAACCAAATTTAGCCATTATCAGCTTGAAGCCGTCAAATCTTATCATGCCATCATCAAGCTGGGTGAACAAACCGACACAGGTGATGTGGATGGTCAAGTCATTGCCACTGCTGATGTGCCGTCTTTATCGGCTGACCAATTACACAGGGTAAGTTACGATTTTATCGGTGAGCTTAATCAAACCCCACCCATGTATTCTGCTTTAAAACAACAGGGCAAAAAGCTGTATGAATTGGCTCGAGAGGGCATAGAAGTGCCTAGACAAGCCAGAGGCATTCACATTTTTGAGTTATCATTAGAGCGTCATCAACACCTGCACGACACTCAGAACATCTATCTTGGCTTATCCGTCACTTGTTCAAAAGGCACTTATGTGCGGGTGCTGGCAGAAGACATCGCTAAGGCTTTAGGCACATTAGGACATCTAACCGCCTTACGACGCCTGCAGACTGGTGGATTTATGGTGGCAGATGCCATCAGTTTAGAGCAATTAGAGAGGTTATCACATGTTGAGCGATTGCACCTGTTATTGCCCATACAAGCCTGTTTACCAAATGATATGATGAGCATTGAGCTGGACGACAAACAAGTCGAACGCATTTGCCAAGGCCAGCGTTTGAGGGTTTTTGATGACACACCAAGTAAGCCACACATCACCATTGCCACAGAAGTTAAGTTACTTAACAAGGCTCAAACCTTCATCGGTTTAGGGTTGTTAGAGCCGACAGGTCGGCTACAACCAAAACGGATAATCAATCTTTGAGCCAATTTTTGACACACTCCCACCACCAAACCCAGCGGTAGGCGTGAGAATCTTTGTGACCCATAACAACCTCAACTTAGATTGAGTTGTTACCTTTCGCCAGTATACTTACGCTGATAAGTATCATACTGGGGGAACTCTTTATACAACACTAAGTCCTAGTGCATCAGCTAACGCTTGATGGCGTATATTGCTTGCTGCATTGATATCACGGTCATGCTGTGTTTGACAGCTAGGACACGTCCAATGACGCACCGATAACGGCAGACTGTCTAATTTGTGATGGCAATGCGAACAAATTTTACTACTGGCAAAGAACCGATTCACTTTTAGAATGTTTTTACCATGCCAATTTGCTTTATAATTGAGTAGGGCAACAAACTGCCCTAAGCCCACATCATTAATCGCTTTGGCAAGTTTTCGGTTTTTTACCATGTTTTTGACACCCAAATCTTCAAGTGCATAACTGGTAGCTTGGTTTTCGCAAATCAGTTTATGCGTGATTTTGTGGTGTAAGTCTAAGCGCTGGTTGCGTACTTTTTCATAAATACGAGCAACGGCTAATTTTTGTTTTTGATGGTTTTTACTTTGTTTTTGTTTGCGAGCAAAGATTTTTTGCTGTGCAGAAAGCCTTTGACTGGCTTTGGCTAAATGTTTTGGGTTATCAAACTTGCTGCCGTCTGATAAGTTAAGTAAGTGGCTGATGCCTAAGTCAATACCAACAGTTAGGCTAGGCTCTATTGTGGTGGGTGTTGGCAATATGCTATCCGTATCTACTAAAATACTTGCATGGTATTTGCCTGTGGCTGTCTTAGTGATGGTAACTGTTTTTATATTGCCAACAAATTCACGGCTAAATACGGTTTTGATGCCTTTGATTTTGGGTAGGTTGATGATGCCTTGTTCAAAGTTTATGGTGCAATGTTGGGGGCATTGATAACTTTTTCGTGGGATTTTTCTAGATTTAAAGCGTGGAAACTTGGCACGACCTTTGAAAAAATTAGTAAAAGCGGTATGGACATTTAGCAATGCATTAAGTAGCGATTGGCTATTGACTTCATTTAGCCATGCAAATTTAGCCGTTTTCTTTTTCTTGACTAATTGGTTTTGTATTTGAGTACGGGATAATGACTTGCCAAAGATTTTGTAATATCTATTTTGTAATGCCAATGCCCAATTATAAACAAAACGAACACAACCAAAGTGTTGTTCAAACGCTATGGCTTGTTGTTGGTTTGGGTAAATTCTGTATTTGTAGGCTTTGAGCATGGCTTGTTAGCTGATGAAATATGGGTATAATTTAGCATTGTTTTTATTTGGTGTCTGTTTTTATTTAGTGTCTATGACATCGAAAAACAAGAACGCCCTGACTAGGTCGCCTGTGCTTACATCTCCACCTAAATCAAAGATTATGGGTGGAGATGTAAGCAGGATAGGTTAAATTCAGTCAAATAAATCACCCAGTTTTTCAAAGAAAGATTTTTTCTTGGGTGATTGTTGGTGTGGTGGGTTGTCGCTGTCATGTTTATCCAAAGTCTCTTGGAATTGTTTGAGCAACTCTTTTTGTTCATAAGTCAAATTGACGGGCGTTTCTACCATGATGCGACAAATTAAGTCGCCTTTCATGGACGTACGCACAGGGGTTACGCCCTTACCACGCACTCGCAACAGTTTGCCACTTTGTGTGCCTTCACTGACTTTAATTTTGACTTTGCCATCTAAAGTGGGAATTTCAACTTCTTTACCAAGAGCGGCATCGGTGATGCTCACAGGCACATCCATGTACAAGTCAGCCCCTTGTCTGACAAAGACAGCATGCTCTTTGACACGCACTTCCACAAACAAATCACCACTTTGTATGCCTGCCCCGCCTGCTTCGCCTTCACCCGCCAAACGCACACGGTCGCCATCGTCCACACCAGCGGGGATATTCACCTCAAGCGTGCGAGATTTTTCTTTTACGCCACTGCCATGACAATCTGAACAAGGATTTTTGATTTTTTTGCCAGAGCCACCACAGTCTGGGCAAGTCTGTTGAACGGCGAAAAAGCCTTGTTGCATACGGATTTGTCCTTGTCCACGACAGGTCGGGCAAGTAACCACATCAGACGCATTTTTTGTACCTTTGCCATCACAGGCATCACAAGGAGAGGGGGCTTTGAAGCTGATTTCTTTTTTTACCCCTTTAACCGCTTCTTCTAAAGTCAGCTCCAACACGTATCGCAAGTCTGCCCCACGTCTGGCTCTTCCGCCCCCACGAGCTTGCCCAAATATGTCACCAAAGTTACCAAAAATATCACCAAAGATGTCTTGAAAACCCGCCCCACCAAAGCCACCACCGCCCATGCCATTTTCAAAGGCGGCGTGTCCCATGCGGTCATAAGCAGAGCGTTTTTGAGCATCACTCAGCACTTCATACGCCAAAGAAGCTTCTTTAAATTTCTCTTCAGCTTGTGGGTCATCTGGGTTGCGGTCAGGATGATATTTCATCGCCAATTTGCGATAAGCGCGTTTAATTTCTTTTTCATCGGCATTTTTATTAACGCCCAACACTTCGTAAAAATCTCGCTTGCTCATCAGGTCTCCTAGGCGGTTAATGGTTGGTTAAATTCATGGTTGGTTAAGCCAATAAAACAATAAAAATCAGTCATTTGGAACGAATTTTGCAGTCTTATCAATAAAAATCATTGTTATAATGGAGGTATTTATTCATTTATCAAGGCATGTCATGATAAAAGCCCTGCCATCTTATCAAATTTTGGTTGCTTAACTTTTGGTCGCTTCATTTCTCACTGTGCTTGTGAATAATTATGCTAAAATGGCTGATGATGCCTTGTTTATCCATTCAATTCATCTTATATTTCAATTCATCTTTGTTTAATTTATCTCTAGGCGATGACTTTTACGGAAAATTATGACTAAACACAACTGGAATGACCCCAACGCCCAAGCAGAAGCCCAAAAATACGACAACCCCATTCCCAGTCGCTTGTTAATCTTGCAAACACTGATAGACAATGATTCAAAACAAGGGCTGACACAATCACAACTGGCTCAAGTATTTGCCATCGATGATGAAGAGCGCTTTGATGCCTTAGGCAATCGCTTAAAAGCCATGGTTAGGGCAGGGCAAGTCAGCCGAGATGGCAGACCTTACCGCTATCGCCCCATTGATGACAGCGACACGGTCACTGGCACGGTATCAGCTCATGCCAAAGGGTTTGGTTTTGTGGTGTTGAACGACATGCCAGATTTATTTTTGCATGAAAAGCAGATGCGCTGGGTGTTCAATGGCGATACGGTCAGGGCAGTTGCCAGTGAGACCGATGGTCGTGGACGTGGTGAGGGACGGATTGTGGACATCGCTGAGCGTCAGCAAAGTCAGTTTATTGGCAGATTGGATAAGGCAGAAGATGGCTACTTTGTCAGCCTTGCCAGCCCCAATAACCATCAGCCCGTTACCGTCAGTGATGATGATGTTAAACAAAGTGGGGCAAAGCTTGGGCACCCTGTCAAAGTAAACATCATCGATTGGCCAAACCAGCATGAATTTGCCACAGGCAAGATTGTCGAGGTGATGGTTGATGATAATGACCGAGAAGTCATCATTGAGACCACGCTGCTTAACTATGATATTCCCCACGAATTTAGCAAAGAAGTGCTTAAGCAAGCCAATGCTTATGATGAGCCTAGCCATGCTGACATCAAAAACAGAATTGACTTAAGAGATTTGCCACTGATTACCATTGATGGTGAAGATGCACGTGATTTTGATGATGCTGTCTATGCTGAAAAACGTGCTGGTGGTAACTACCGTGTGGTCATTGCCATTGCTGATGTCAGCCATTATGTGATTGCCAACTCACCGCTGGACCACGAAGCCTATGAACGTGGTACGTCCGTGTACTTCCCACACCGTGTTATCCCCATGTTGCCAGAAGTGCTGTCTAATGGGCTATGTTCATTAAATCCCCATGTTGATCGCTTGTGCATGGTCGCTGACATCAAAGTGTCCAGGACAGGCAACATCACAGGTTATGAATTTTATCCTGCTGTCATGCACTCACAAGCTCGCCTAACCTACAATCAAGTCAACGCCTATTTTGATGATGACACAGATTCCAACGTGCCTAAAACGCTGACAGACAACACACTGGTCAAAAAATCGGTTGATGTGCTGTATCAATTATATCAAGTGCTGTTAAAAAAACGTGAACAGCGTCATGCCATGGAGTTTGAAACTGCCGAAACTCATATCAAGTTTGATGAAGCAGGTGGCATTAGCGACATTATGGTACGCACTCGTGGCGACGCTCACAAACTCATTGAAGAGTGCATGCTGTTGGCAAATACTTGTGCTGCCAAATTCGCCCTACAACACAACCTGCCTGTGTTATACCGCAATCATGACCGCCCTGATGCTGAAAAATCCTTGCGTATTCATGAATACGCCAAAAACTTTGGCATTAAATTCCCAGAAGAAAACCCAACACAAGCTGATTATCAACGTTTAATACAAGCAACCAAAGACCGCCCCGATGCCGTCAGCATTCATAGCATGTTGCTTCGTTCGATGATGCAAGCCAACTATGCCCCAGAGAACATCGGACATTTTGGCTTGGCTTATGACGAATACAGTCACTTCACATCACCCATTCGCCGTTATCCTGATTTGATGCTACACCGTGCCATTAAAAATAAAGTTACAGGTAAAAAACAAACCACAACCGACTTTACGTTAAGTGAAGCCGCCACCCAAACATCAGATACCGAACGCCGAGCCGAAGAAGCATCTCGCTTTGTGGAGACATGGCTTAAATGTCATTATATGTCACAACATGTGGGGGAAGAATTTGATGGAACGGTCAGCACAGTAACCAATTTTGGGTTATTTATCACGTTAAACGAGCTGTTTATTGACGGCTTGGTGCATATCTCGAATGTGGGCAATGATTATTTTGTCTATGACGAACGCCAACAACAGTTGATTGGCAAAGACACAGGGCTATTATTTGGCTTAGGCGACCAAGTGCGTGTGCAAGTTGCTGGTGTTAACATGGACTTGTTACAGATTGATTTTGAATTGCTTGCCAAATTAAAAGCAAGTGAGATGAACCAGTCAAAGGCAGATAAAACCACAAAGAGCAAAACAAAAAAACGCAACAATAAACGTAACAATAAAACCAATCATGGCAGTCGCTCTGGCTCAGGGCGTGCTAAAAAAGCCAAAACAAAAGACTAGGGCGTGTTAAACATTGATAACATTTTATTGAGAATTGATATTATTGAGAATTGATAAAAATTGAAAATTTTAATCCATTTTTCATTGCAAATATCAAAGTTCAACCGCCTTGGCACAGCAACCAGCAAAAACAGAAGCAAAGCATCAATAATTGCGACAATCGTCCACCTTAATGATGTCGCTTTCTTTGCTCATGCGATAAGTCATTCCAATGATAATCAAACACACCACCATAGATGTGCCACCAAAGCTAAAAAATGGCATGGTCAAACCCTTGGTGGGCATCAGGCCCATGTTCATGCCAGCATTCACCACCGTTTGCCCCACAAACATAATGGCAAACCCAAACGCCATATAGCTGATGCGCATCTGGTTACGTTTTAGGGCGGTGATGCTGATACGCATCATGCTTGCCACCAAAGTGGCTTGGAGCATTAACACCAACCCCACACCAAAAAAGCCCAACTCTTCACCTGTAATCGCCAGCACAAAGTCAGTATGGGCTTCAGGCAGATAAGACAACTTCTGTATGCTGTTGCCATAGCCAACCCCATGCCACTCACCCCGCCCAAAGGCGATTAAACTGCGTGATAATTGATAGTCTGAGCCACTTAAATCATCAAATGGGTCTAAAAATGACATGGCACGAATGCTGCGATAATCCGAAAAATAAATGGCGGTGGCGAACAAAAATACCGTCATGATAATCATGCCAATGTATAAACCAATCGGAGCGCCAGCAACATAGAATATTGCCAGCATGCAACCTGTGATGATGACCACTGAACCAAAGTCAGGCTGAGCCAAAATGATGGCAAACATCGTCCCTGAAATCAAAAACAGTCGCATCACCCCACCCCAGCTCTCACGCACCTCTGATGAACGCCTGACCACAAAGTTGGCAGTAAATACGATGATGGCAAGTTTGGCAAGCTCTGCTGCCTGTAAGTTAATGATGCCCAAATCCAGCCAACGTTTTGCCCCATTGATGGGCGTGGTCAATAACGTCATTACCAGCAATACCATCACAAAAAGTAAGGCAAACACCTCTAAAGTCAGATTAAATACCCACTTAAGTGGCACAAAAGTAACAACATAGGCTGCCACCATGCCAACCAAAATATACGACAGCTGTCGCCAAAAAAAATGTAGTTGGGTTAACGCCTCATGATGTAAGGTAAAGGGAATGGACGCAGATGTTACCATCAGTAAGCTAAGCACCAATAAGCACGCCACACAACTGAGCATCACCGCTCTGGCAGATGGCAGATACCAATAGTCAGATGGTTGATGTTTGAAAAAAGGAGTCAACTTAGGACGGTTAGGCGGATTGACAGACTTTGACATAAATTTTTG
Source organism: Lwoffella lincolnii (assembly GCF_037201985.1). NCBI lineage: Bacteria > Pseudomonadati > Pseudomonadota > Gammaproteobacteria > Moraxellales > Moraxellaceae > Lwoffella > Lwoffella lincolnii. Next base: position 2,087,152 of record NZ_CP147511.1, read on the forward strand.
ACACAACCTCAATTTTGACACGGCTTAGAATTAAAAGCCTAGAATTGAAAGCTTAGGATTAAAAACCCAGATTGGCAATTTGGGCGTTTAACACAAGAAAACCAACCAAACAATCCAAACCTAGCTAACGCAATGTGCTTAATGTTCTTAACCTAAAAAAATGGCACAAACCCATATAAAAGATAAAGGCAACAGTTAAAATTCTAATAACGCTTGCACCAAAGTTACAAATTGCTCGCCACGGTCAACAAAGCCTTTAAACTGGTCAAAGCTGGCACAAGCAGGCGATAACAACACCGCTGTGATGTTGGTGGTGCTGTTTTGGCTAGCAAACTTAGCATCATTCACTGCTGTCGCCAAAGTTTGGCTATGCTGACAAATGACATTGCTCGCCAAACCAGCTTGCTTCAGCTGTTCTTCAATGATGTGAGCATCTTCACCGATAAACAGCAAATGACTGACATATTGATTCACCAAATCAACCATATCACCAAACGCCTGCCCTTTGCCTTGACCACCCAAAATCAGCATCATTTTGCCTTCTTGTGGCGATGTGTGAGTATGTTGTTGGGCATAACTTTCTCCCAAGCCTTTGATTGCCGCCATGGTAGAACCGATGTTTGTTCCTTTGGAGTCATTATAATAATCAACCCCTGCCACTTGAGCAACAAACTGACAACGATGTGGCAAGCCGTTAAAAGCAGATAGGGTGGTCAGCATGCTGTCCATTGGCAAGCCTGCCAACTCTCCCAGTGCCAGTGCTGACAACGCATTGATATGATTATGGCGACCCTTGATGAGTAAGTCATTGACATTCATCAATCGGTCATTGCCCTTTGCTAAAAAGGTCTGCCCATCACCATCAGTCATCAGTCCATACTGCCCCTTATCTGGGGCATGGTTACCGACACTGATTTTTCTTAACTCATCAAGCGTCAAATCATCAGCAACCAAATCATCAGCAACGGGATAAGTTAAGGCATCATCACGATTGATGACCACCGACTTTGCTCCTTGAAAAATACGATGCTTGGCTTGATGGTAGCTGAGCATGTCGCCATGACGGTCTAAATGGTCAGGCGACATGTTCAGCACGGTTGCCACATGAGCGTTGAGATGACTGACCGCTTCTAGTTGAAAGCTAGACAGCTCAAGTACTGCCATCTCAAGCTTAGGGTCTGCCAGCAGCTCAAGGGCAGGCGTACCAATATTGCCCCCCACGCCCACCTGCACACCCGCATCTGTTGCCATTTGTCCAACCAAGGTAGTAACGGTGCTTTTGGCATTAGAGCCTGTGATGGCGATGATGGAAATTGGTTTGCCATCAGTCGTTGTGCGATGACTTAAGGCATCACAAAACAACTGAATGTCATTGACAATGGGAATGCCTGCTTGTTTGGCATTTTGTATGGCGGTGATGTTGGGATTAACCCCTGGACTGATGATGATGCGACTGGCTTTTAACAACAACTCACCATCAATCTTACCAAACTGACGAATGCTGACCGCTTCAGATAACTGTGTTGCCAATGGGGGATAGCCAGCATCGGTTACCGCCACTTGATGACCTTGAGCCAATAAAAACTTAACCGCTGATAACCCCGATGCCCCAAGCCCAATCACCACCTGCAAACCATCAACCTGCAAACCATCAACTTTGTCTGACCACTCAGACCGATAAGATGGCTCAGATTGTGATGCGTTTGATTGTGATAAAGATGATAAGTTGGGTATGTCAGTGGTCAAATCAGTGGCAAAAAGGGCAGAAGATGGCATGATAAACTCTTGGTTGGCAGTGTGTGTTGATGGTAAGATGCGTTAACGATAAGATGCGTGGCTGGTCATTGGCATGCTGGTGATAATTAAGGTATTATACCGCATTCACGCATGCATTTTTCACGCATTCTTTTTTTAAGATTGACGCATTAAGATTAACGCATGGATTTGGTATTTTACAGTTAACATTTTAGTCGCAAGGCTGGTCATTATTCGTGCCACACCACACTCTAAAACACAACACCCTAAAAAACAGTACCCTAAAACCTGATGGCATCATCGCTTTTTTGGACGCACCTGACACCATCAAAACCATTTTGGACAGCAGTATTTGGGCAGCCCAGCGATTGCACAACCCCATTACCCTACTCTATTCATGCCCTGATGCCCAAGCCAAGCAAGATAGCAGCAAGCAGTTACTACAATCTGCCACTGTCTATTGCAATGAACACTGTTGTAAAGAGCCCATTTATTCCCTACACCGCCACTGTAGCATGAGTGAGAGTTTGGATTATGTGGATACCAGTGCCAGCCTTATCATCACAGGGCGTACCCTGACTTGTCAATCAACGTTGGCAAACTTTATCCGCCCAAGCCATCGTCCGATTTTGGTTACCGCAGACACATTCATCACCCCAAGCTCAGCATTATTGGCATTTGACAACAAACCCACCTGCCATCGCTTGCTTGATTGGGTGGTCGAAATGCCGTTGTTACGTGGCATGACCTTGCATGTGGTCATGGTGGCAGAAATCACCAACAGCAACCAAGACGCACTCAGAGAAGCCTATGTCAAATTAACCCAAGCAGGCTATAAATGCAAAAAACAGCTGATTCATAGTCGACATGTGGCATCTGCCTTATTGTATTATCAACAAGAACACAAGCTTGATATGTTGGTGTCTGGTGCGTTTGGGCAATCTCGCCTAAGACAATGGCTACAGGGCAGTGATACTGAGCATCTGTTGCAAGGCAGTGACACAGCGTACTTACTATTCCCTAAAGCTTAGTTTAAAGCTTGGTTATTCCCTAAAGCTTAGTCGATGTCATGGTTAGAAAACCTTAACTTTTTGCCTTGTTGTGAATACATTTGCCATGATGTTTGGCTATGATGATGACAGAGTTATCACTTAAAATAACCTTATAAAACCGTCAAGGAGCTGTCTGATGAAACTGGTAACCGCAATTTTAAAACCCTTTAAACTTGATGACGTGCGAGAAGCCTTATCAGAACTGGGAGTCAATGGTGTAACCGTCACTGAAGTGAAAGGCTTTGGACGACAAAAAGGACACACCGAACTGTATCGTGGGGCAGAATATGTGGTGGACTTTTTGCCCAAAATCAAAATTGAAGTGGCGGTGACTGCTGAGATGGTCGAGCCTGTGATTGATGCCATTACCAAGGTTGCCAGCACTGGCAAAATTGGTGATGGTAAAATCTTTGTGGCCCCACTTGAACAAGTCATTCGCATTCGCACAGGTGAGACAGGCGCAGATGCCATTTAATGCGTGTCATGCTTGTGTTAAGTCATCAATTCTCTTTTATGCCCCTTTGTTTTATGCCCTTTTTATGACCATCTCACACAAACAACTTCTAAAGGACTTCTGATGCCCCACCCCAAAATGCACACCCCAAACCTAGTGGATAACAACATTAACCGCATTGCCCAGCTGTTCCCCCACTGCATCAGCGAAAAAGCAAAAACCGACGCAAGCGGCAACATCATCAAAGACAAAAACGGACACCCCATCACCCAGCGTGGCATTGACTTTGAACTGCTAAAACAAGAATTGTCGCATGCCATCATTGACGGCAGTCAAGAACGCTACTGCCTAAAAATTCATCACCAGCGAACGTGCCATCGCCACCGACCATGACAAAATCAACATCAAAGAGCGGTTTAAACAGCTTAGCCCCCATACGGACGTGCGTTTTATTTGATGAATGCCTGTATCCAGCAAAAAAATGACGTATAATAAATAAGGTTTTATTTTTACCTAATTTTTTACCTAACTTTATTTTTACTTAACTTGGGGTTGTTGTTGTGCTGGTATGGTTATTTGAGTGGCTAAGCCAATTTTATTCTCCGTTTTCAGCAGTGTCATCATTGACTTTGCGAGCATTGCTGGCGGTGCTGACCACACTTGCCTTTAGCATTATGTTTGGTGGCAGAACCATACGTCATTTACGTCAACTTAAATATGGTCAAGCCATACGTGATGATGGCCCACAATCACATTTGGTCAAAACAGGCACGCCAACCATGGGTGGCGTGCTGATTTTGTCCGCCATCGGAGTGGCAACCTTGCTTTGGGCAAGGTTAGACAACCCTTATGTTTGGATTTTAATGTTGGTGATGGTCATTTTTGGGGGGGTTGGTTGGGCAGATGATTGGCTAAAAATCAAGTATAAGAACCCACAAGGACTCATTGCACGTAAGAAATACGCTTTTTTATCGCTTGGGGCGTTGATTTCTGGTGGGGCAATGTATTATTGTGCCATACAGGCTTCTGACATTGCCACCACTCACGCCATGCAGGACTTACTCATTCCCCTATTTAAAGACTGGATTGTGCCTTTTTCATCAGTACCGTTTGGGCTTGGGTTCATCATTTTTACTTATTTTGTCATCAATGGGGCATCTAATGCTGTTAATCTCACCGATGGTTTAGATGGGCTTGCCATTTTGCCTGTGGTGTTGGTGGCAGCAGGGCTTGGGGTGTTTGCTTATGTGACAGGCGATGTTCGTTTTGCCAATTATTTGCATGTGCCTTATATTGTCCATAACTCAGAGGTAACCATTGTCTGTGCGTCCATGATTGGTGCTGGGTTGGGCTTTTTGTGGTTTAACGCCCATCCTGCTCAAGTGTTTATGGGTGATGTGGGGGCATTGGCATTGGGGGGCATGCTCGGTACGATTGCGGTGATGACTCGCCAAGAGATTGCTTTTGCCATCATGGGAGGGTTGTTTGTGGCAGAGGCCTTATCGGTGATGTTACAAGTGGGTTCTTATAAACTGCGTAAAAAACGAGTGTTTCGCATGGCACCTTTGCATCATCATTTTGAAGAGATTGGTTGGAAAGAGACGCAAGTGGTGGCACGTTTTTGGATCATTTCCATCATTTTGGTGGTGCTTGGGCTGATGACCTTAAAGCTTCGCTAAAAAACAGCACAAAAAATTGCCGTCATCAGTAGCCAGCAGCCATCAAAAGTTAAACCAGTTAAGCAGTCGTTATCATACGGCTGTTTTTTTTGTGGCAAGTTTTGTGGCAAAAATAGATGAACCACACCATCTGCCATCTTGACATATTTTGTTACATTTTATACATTAGACTTTTTTTTGGAGTCACAGATGAGTTACCTTGTTTTTGCCATATTTTGTAGTGTTGCTGTGTCAGTGTTGCTTAAAATTTTGCGTCAACACCATCTTGATATCAGACAGACCATCGTCATGGGTTATCCTGTGGCGTTTTTGTTAACGTGGATTTTGTTGCGTCCTGATTTGGCAGGGCTGTCGACACTGTTTAACAACCCCATCAGCTTGAGCATTGTCATGGCGTTGGGGGTGCTGTTGCCCTTGATTTTTGTGGTGCTTGGGCGTGCCATTGACCATGTGGGCATCATCAAAACCGATGCAGCACAACGCTTATCACTCATCATTCCCATCATATCTGCCTTTGTGCTGTTTGGTGAGAGTTTAACGCCCCAACGTGGCATCGGCATTGGTGTGGGATTTTTGGCATTACTGGCGTTGGTATATCGCCCACAAGCCATGTCATCTGTACCATCTGTCAAGCGTTCTGCGTCTGCTGGCTGGTTATTGATGGTGTGGCTTGGCTATGGGGTGATTGATATTTTATTTAAGCAGGTTGCCAAACAAGGGGCAGTATTTTCATTGACGTTGTTGGTCAGTTTTGCGTTGGCTGGCACGTTGCTATTGGCGTATCTGTTAATCAAGCGTATTCGCTGGCAAAAATCTGCCCTATTGGCAGGGGTGCTGTTAGGGGTGCTGAATATGGGCAATATCTATGCTTATGTTAAGGCCCATCAAACGTTGGCAAACTCGCCCAGTGTGGTGTTTACGGGCATGAATGTGGGGGTGATTGCGGTTGCCAGTATGGTGGGTATGGTCATTTTTAAAGAACGACTGTCGGGCATCAATGTGTTGGGCATTGGGCTGGCCATCGGCTGTGTGTTGCTGTTGTTTATGGGCGGTTAGTGATGGGCTTAGGTCGTTGATGGGTGGCAAAATGTATCAACATCGTTCAAATTTCTGTTATCATAACCACCGCAACATTTTTATAATAATACTTTGTTAATCACATGTCTGTTATCACACATCATTGGAGATTTTTTATGAATGACGACCAACAGCAACGTATCCAAAACGGCACAGGCTTTATTGCTGCTCTAGACCAAAGTGGTGGTAGCACACCAAAAGCCCTTGCCATGTATGGTGTTACTGAAAAGGAATATCATGACGACAAGGAGATGTTTGCCAAAGTGCATGAAATGCGTACTCGCATCATGACATCAGATAAGTTTGATGGTGAGCGTGTGCTTGGGGCGATTTTATTTGAAGACACCATGGACAGACAAGTCAACAATAAGCCCACCGCTAACTATCTGTGGGAAGATAAAAACATCGTACCATTTTTGAAGATTGATAAAGGTTTGGCTGAGCAACAAGCCGATGTGCAAGTGATGAAACCCATTCCTAATTTAGCAAGTTTGCTACAAAAAGCCAAAAATTACCCCATCTTTGGCACAAAAATGCGTTCGGTCATTCATGCTGCCAATGTGGACGGCATCGAAATCGTGGTACAACAGCAGTTTGACGTTGCTAAGCAAATTTTGTCTGAAGGTTTTATGCCCATCGTTGAGCCTGAAGTCAATATTCATGCCAAAGACAAGCAGGAAGCTGAAGTTATCTTAAAAGCTCAAATCTTGCGTCAGCTAGAGCGATTGACTGATGACCAGCAAATCATGCTGAAATTGACCTTACCAGAACAGGCAGGCTTTTATGATGAGCTGGTTAATCACCCCAAGGTATTAAAGGTGGTGGCGTTGTCTGGTGGCTATTCTCGTGATGATGCTTGTCAGCGTCTCAGCGAAAACAAAGGCATGATAGCCAGCTTCTCTCGTGCCTTTACCGAAGGCTTAAGTAAGGGACAGACAGATGCCGAGTTTGATGCGACCATGGATAATTCGATTCAGCAAATTTACCAAGCATCTCACGTTTAACCAAGCCGTTGATATTGAATAAGAATGTGCTGCGGTTCAAGGCTGTCTAACATGGTCACATTCAGTTGTTGCTCACTTAGCATGGCACACAATCTGTTACCCAGCGCCAAATAACGATAGCAAGATAAATTGGCATGGTCAGTCAATCGCTTATCATTTAATGACTTATGTGGTTGTGTTTGCAACCACCTTTGCAACCACACAGACAGATTTTGACAAATCTTTTGCCAATGCTCAAAACTTTCACCACTGCTAATCAGCACGGTGGCCAATGCGTCTGTTTGCTCCGTACGGCCATCATTTGGCAGATGAGTTTGTGTTACCCAATCAGCAGTTACCCAATTCACAAAGGTGGCTTGCGTCTGCTCTGGCAGTTGGCGTTGGTAAAGTGACACGGTATCTACTTGAACGCCCCGCTTGTTTAACGTGTCTATCAACAATTGCCGACCACCAACCCCACGACAGATAAGCACTCGCTGTCCTGCTTGTAGCATGGCAATACAAGGCATCGCTAACATGCCTTCATTATTGTGTGTCGTGGGAATTTGTATGGCGTAACCTTGTTGTTGCAAACCTTGTTGTTGCAACACGTCTGCTGTGGCGTGTCCAACTGCCACCAATATGGGGGGTTGGACTGACATTGATGTTTTTGCCAAGCTTGTTTTGGCGTTTGTGCTTGTTGAAAAGTTGGCCAAATGTTGCAAAAATAACTTGGCGGCGGTTGGGCTAACGACAACCATCACATCATAATCATGCCATTGCTTAAGTGTGTGATGGTCAACATCGCTGAGCGTGCGTGGTTGTGTGGCAAGCAATGGCAACTCTAACACATCAATGCCTGCTTGACGCAGATGCCTGGTTAATGGCTTGGCCCTATCTGTTGGGCGTGTGTTAATCAACGTCATTGCTGGCGGTAAATCTCTTTTAAAATATCATCTGCTCCTTGAGCCAGTAACGCTTGAGCCACCGTGATGCCCATGGCGTTGGCAATGTGTTCATTTTCCTGAGCATCATCAGTTAAGGCATTGGTTTGTTGAGCTTTGAGTAACACGTTGCCATCAACACTGCCCACTCGCCCTGTTAATGTGAGCTTATCATCTTCAATCACGGCAAACCCTGCTATCGGTACTTGGCAACCCCCTTGTAGGTGGCGATTCATCGCTCGTTCAGCAAGCACACACAGACGGCTTGGTTCATGGTTAAGTGGCTTTAATAAGTTCAACACGTCCGTATCATCAGCTCTACATTCAATCGCCAACGCCCCCTGCCCCACGGCTGGCAAACTGATGTCAGTATCAATCTCATGACAGATACGCTCAGTCAAACCCAGTCGCTTTAAGCCACTGGTCGCCAAAATAATGGCATCATAGTCATCAGCATCTAATTTTGCTAAGCGTGTGCCAACATTGCCACGCAGGCTGATGATGTTTAAATCTGGACGGTATTGCTGAATTTGACATTGACGGCGTAAGCTTGATGTGCCAAGCGTTGCCCCTTGTGGTAAGTCATCAAGGGCAGAAAACTTATTGGACACAAAGGCATCTGTGGGTTGCTCTCGCTGGCAGTATGCACCTAAGGTTAAGCCATCTGGCAAATCCATTGGCACATCTTTTAAAGAATGCACCGCAATATCGGCTTGTTTTTCATATAAGGCTTGCTCCAACTCTTTGACAAACAAGCCTTTACCTCCGATTTTTGCCAATGGGGTATCTAATATTTTATCGCCTTTGGTAACCATGGTAACCAGATTAATGCTAAGTTGTGGGTATAACGCTTGCAATCTGGTTTGAATGTGTCTTGCCTGCCACAGTGCCAAGGGGCTTTGGCGAGTGGCAATGTTTAAGGTGGTGGGGGTTGTCATGACCATAAAAAATTCAGCCTATCTGCCTACATGTTTTGCATTCTTTCACGCAACATTGGCAAATGTCGACGGCTGACCGCCAATACGTCATCAATGCCTTTAAAACGCACCTGATATTGTCCTGCATCGATACTTTCTAGCATTTGCATGTGATTTAGGTTAATTAAGGCATTGCGGTGAATGCGAAATAATTCATGTTCAAACTCTTGCTCAAGCTCTTTTAGCGTATCATCAATCAACACCATGCCATTTTTATGACGCAGTTTGACGTACTTTTGGTCAGCGGTAAAATACAGCACATCGGCTAAAGCAATCAGCTCAACGCCACGATGTGTGCGAGCAGCGATGTGTTGGCGAGCAGGTTTGTTATTTGATTCTTCCATTTGTTTGATGGCAAACATCTGAGCGGCGTTGAGTTGTTTGGCTTGGCTTAATATCTCAAGCAATTCATCTTTGTTGACAGGCTTGAGCAAATAGCCGATGGCGTTGGCTTTAAAAGCTTTAATGGCATAATGTTCAAAGGCGGTAACAAAAATGATGGCAGGGGGATGTTCAAATTTAGCAATCTCGTTGGCGGCTCGGATACCGTCTAACTCTGGCATTCGCACGTCCAAAAGTAGCACATCGGGGGTATGTTCTTTGACCGCATCAATGGCTTCATATCCTGTCTTTGCCATGGCGACGACTTCGTGGCCGCCTTCTTTGATTATCCTTGCCAGACGCTCACGTGATAACGGCTCATCATCGCAGACCACTACTTTCATAGTTCACTCCTATTCATACGTTACTTTTCATGCGTTACTTTTATATGTATTGATGGCATGTTGTTTGCTGATTTTTTTTAAAACTTTTTGACCATTTGTTTTTATGTCATCAGATAGGTTACGAGATGTTAACAACAGATGCAACTTTATTTTTATTCATGATTTTTTTATCTGATTTAGCCTTATTCCATCTGCCATGTTTTGCATACGTCATTGTCAACCGCTGTGTCAAATAGGCAATATTGAATATTGGTAACGATGTGATTGTCATGGATATTGGTGATGATGCTCGCTTGATTACCAAAAAATACCTGTAATTTTCTTTCTTGAATGGAGAAATCCAACCGATCCAATAAATCATGACGCATCATCAGCAAATCTTTAGGCAGTTGTAGGCTTACGTCGATGTTAACTTTATGATTCTGCCATGTCATGCTGATGATAAGCTCAATCTCTTCCACCGTGTGTTCCACCACTTGGTTGAGCAGTTTTTCAATGATGCTTTGTAAGGTCATGCCACAGATGGTCATGTCATATAGTGTGTCTTCATCAGGTAAATGCCACTTAACTTTCAGCTTATTTTGAAATCGCATGTCATCAATTTCTAAAAATACTTTACACACGTGAATTTCAGTGTCCATGCCAATTTCTTTAAACTTAGAAAAGCTGGCACGAAACAGCTCAGAGACATTGCCCAGCATGATAATGGCTTTGTCAGGATTGGTCTCCACCAACGAAACCAAACCATTGATGGTGTTAAACAAAAAATGCGGAGCGATACGAGCTTTGATTTGGTCATTTTGCATCGCAACTTCTATATCAAACATTTTTTGTAGCATCATCAAATCTTGATGGCGTTTAAGATAATACAATAAAAACAGGATTGTGATGCCAGTGGTTACAATAATGTCAATCAGTATGTTAACGATAGCATAAAACACATCAGCAACATGCCCATACATCAATAAAGGCAATGCAACATGTGCCAAAAGCCCCACAAGTAATGCACTGACAATAAAGATAAGTGTTACCCAAACGCACGCCACTAAATGATGTAAATTGAATAACATGGGTCTGATGCTTTCATACACAAACAGCCCAATATAAGCAATCAAAGAAAGCAACAGCATGTCAATAAATAACGTTGATAAAAACTCCATATGGCTAATTTGTATGTCATGAGCCAGTCTGACTAACGCCATCAGCAACCCCCACAACGCACCATAAATGGGCAAATAAAATGACCGCAACAACGCTTGCTGACTGGGTAAAAAAAACGCCAATTTTTGCATTAGCATTTCTAGCTCATCGTTTGCTATACTCAATGCACCATTTTTTTTATTAAGCTTAGATTGATATGACTGCCAATAACTTTTCACACCCAACTCACCTTATGAACGATTACCGCTTAGATTCTAACACAACTGCCAAGGTTTCTATGTCCGCTTTACCCACAAATACGACAAACCCATCTAATATGTGGGGTGGGCGTTTTCGTGAAGCGACAGATGGCTTTGTTGCCCAATTCACCGCATCGGTTAATTTTGATAAACGCATGGCAAATCATGACATTGATGGCTCTATTGCCCATGCCACCATGTTGGGGCATTGTGGCATCATCACAACCGATGAAAGCGATAAAATCATAGATGGTCTACAAAAAATCAAACAACAGATTGCCAATGGACAGTTTGATTGGTCGGTGGCGTTAGAAGATGTGCATATGAACATAGAAGCTCAACTGACCAACATGATAGGTGATGTCGGTAAAAAACTGCACACAGGGCGAAGCCGTAATGACCAAGTGGCGACTGACATTCGGCTTTATTTGCGTGAGCAGACCGATGTGATTTTGGGATTATTAAAACGCCTGCAAATCGGCTTGCTTGATTTGGCAAGCCAGCACACCGATACCATCATGCCAGGATTTACCCATTTGCAAACCGCTCAACCTGTCAGCTTTGCTCATCATGTGATGGCATGGTTTGAGATGCTGATTCGTGACAGTGAGCGTTTTATTGCCACTCGCAAACGCATCAACCAAATGCCATTGGGCAGTGCAGCCTTAGCAGGAACGCCTTATCCGATTGACCGTACCATGACAGCCAAGCTTTTGGGCTTTGAGGGCATTTGTCAAAATTCACTTGATGCGGTGTCTGACCGTGATTTTGCCATTGAGTTTGCCAGTAATGCCAGTATTTTAATGATGCACCTGTCTCGTATGAGTGAAGAGATTATCTTATGGATGTCGGCTCAATTTGGCTTTGTGCAAGTGCCAGACCGCTTTTGTACAGGGTCATCTATCATGCCCCAAAAGAAAAATCCTGATGTGCCAGAGTTGGTGCGTGGCAAAACCGCACGGGTGTTTGGTCAGCTGACCACCTTGCTTGTGCTGATGAAAAACCAACCCTTAGCATACAACAAAGACAACCAAGAAGACAAAGAACCGCTGTTTGATTGTGTGGATACTCTGACAGGCTCACTTTTGGCATTTGCAGACATGCTCCCAAACCTTGTGCCAAATAAAGACAACATGCGACAAGCCACGTTAAAAGGTTATGCCACGGCAACCGATTTGGCGGATTATTTGGTCAAAAAAGGCTTACCCTTTCGTGATGCTCATGAAGTGGTGGGAAAAGCTGTGGCACTTGGGGTAGAAAAGGGCGTAGATTTGTCTGAGCTGTCGCCAGATGAACTGGCCAGTTTTAGTGAGTTGATTGCTGATGATGTGTTTGATTGTTTGACATTGGAAGGCTCATTAAACGCTCGCAATCACATCGGTGGCACTGCCCCCAATCAAGTAAAACTGGCGATTGAGCGTGGGCGTGAGCGGGTTGAAACATTGTCATAAACATTGTCATAAACATTGGCGTAAGTAGGTTAGAACGTTGGGTGGCAAACACCAATGGTGAAATTCACAACCCAACGTTTTTTCCCTAACGTTCTTTCCCTAACGTTTAGGCTCTTTTTGCTCTGGTAAAACGAGCCATCAACAGGGACAAATCATCCATCAACGTATACACCACAGGAATGACCACCAAGCTTAAAAACGTTGAAGTAACCAATCCCCCCAACACCGCCGCTGCCATCGGTTGACGAAATGTGGGGTCATGGTCGCCAAATCCCAATAATAAAGGCATCATACCTGCTCCCATGGCAATGGTGGTCATGATGATGGGACGAGCCCGTTTATGGCAAGCATCAATCAACGCAGGCAACCTTGCTAACCCATATTCGGTTTGGGCAATGATGGCATAGTCCACCAATAAGATTGAGTTTTTGGTGGCGATGCCCATCAGCATGATAAAGCCAATCATCGATGGCATCGACAAGCTAGAGCCTGTCAACAGCAAGCCAACAAACGCCCCTCCAATGGACAAAGGTAATGCCACTAAGATGGTAAACGGTTGTAGCACCCGATGAAACAGCAACACCAACACGCCAAAGATACAAACTATCCCCACACTCATGGCGATGACAAAACCTGTGAACAATTCTGTCATGTTCTCCGCTTGCCCTTCATCAATCATGGTCACGTCATTGGGCAGGGCTTGTAAGCTGGGTGTGGCTTTTACTGCTGCTACCAAAGGACCCAGCTCACCTGTGGCAGACTGCACGGTAATGCGTATGGCACGCTCTCTGTCAAAACGGCGAATCTCAGCAGGCCCATTGCCAAATTGTAGTTGAGCCACATGTGCCACTTGCACGCCTTGCCCCATCGCTCGGTTACTGGGAATATACAAATCACCCAGCTGATTGATGTTGGCTTTTGCATCATCAGGCAAACGCACCACAATGGGGATTTGTCGAGTGTCTAAGTTGAGTTTAGACAAACGTTGTTCATAATCTCCCAATGTGGCAATACGTAAGGTATCAGCGATGCTTTGAGTGGTTATGCCTTTATCTGCCATTGCCAAACGGTTGGGTATGACAGTCAGCTCTGGACGGGGTAGACTAAGATTACTGGTCACATCGCCTGCCAGCGACAGCTGACGAATGTCATTCATCACCTGTTGAGCGTACTGATTTAACAGAACAGCATTACTGCTGGTGAGTTGAAAGCCATAGCCACTTTCACCACCACTGGACAAACCCACCGTAAATCTTGCCCCCGGTACTTGGCTGATGGCTTGGGTTATCTGCTGTTCTATGTCAGTTTTACTCATTCGTTCGCCACGACGCTCAAGAATAATGTCAAGGCTTGCGGTGTTTTTGGCTTGTCCTGAACCACGGTGAGGACCTAAGTGAGTTTGTGGTTGACCGATGGCAGCCATGATGCTTGCAATGCCATCAATGTGTTTAATGGCATCTATCGCCCTATCACTGACCGCTTCGGTGTCTTCTAAAGTGGCATCAGGGGTTAACTCAATGGCAACACGAGTTTGATTGATGTCATTATCAGGAATAAACGCACTGGGCAACAGTTTTGCAAGACTGACTGATGCCACAAAGAACAATAAGGTAAAACCAAGCGTCAGCCAACGATGACGCAATGTCCAGTTAACCACCTTCAGATAGCCTGTCATCAACTTGCCATCTTTTTCAACTTTATCAGGCTCTGGTTTTAACAAGTACGCCGCCATCATTGGGGTAATTAAGCGTGCGACCAACAGTGATGCAAAAATTGCCATCGCTGCTGTCCAACCAAATTGGCGAAAAAACTGCCCAACCACGCCACTCATAAATGCCGTGGGTAAAAATACCGCTATCAATGTGAACGTGGTGGCAATCACCGCCAACCCAATTTCATCAGCCGCTTCCATTGCCGCTTCATAAGGCGACTTACCCATGCGTAAATGACGAATGATGTTTTCAACTTCCACGATGGCATCATCAACCAAAACGCCCACCACCAAAGACAATGCCAATAAGGCAATGATGTTCAAACTAAAGCCAAACAACCACATGCCCAAAAATGTCGGTATGATGGACAATGGCAACGCCACGGCTGCCACAATGGTTGCTCGCACATTGCGTAAAAATAAAAACACCACCACCACCGCCAAAATACCACCTTCTAATAACATCTGCATCGATGCCTGATAGTCTTCTGCCACAGGCGTGGCGGTGTCAAACACTTTATCCACATGAATGTGTGGCATGTCTTTTTGTAGCTGTGCCAAAACAGCATCGACACGTGTCGCCACATCCACCTCACTTGCCCCTCGTGAGCGACTGATATTAAATGCCACCACGGTTTTATCATCAAGTTTGGCAATCGATGCTGGCTCTGATGTGCCATCGGTAATGGTTGCCATGCTCGCCAAGCTTTGAGCATCGCCTGTGGGTAAGGCAACTTGCACATCACCCAATTGTTGCACATTATCCACCGCTCCTAAGACTCGGATATTTTGGGTGCGTTTGCCCACTTTGGCTTCACCGCCTGATGTGTCTTGCTGCATGCCTGCTATTTGCTCAGACAGTTGACTGATGGGCAGTTGCAGGGCATTTAGGCGATTTGGGTCAACAGCGACGGTTATCTCACGGTTAAGACCACCAATACGAGCAATCTGCCCCACCCCCTCGATGTCTGATAAATGCTTAGCGATGGTGTCATCAACAAACCAAGACAAATCTTCCACGCTCATGTTGTCTGCTGACACGGTATAAGTCAGAACAGGAAACCCTGCGGTGGTTATTTTGGTGATGATGGGGTCATTAGCAGCAGCAGGTAACTCGCCTTGCACCTCACCCACAGCAGACCGCACATCGTCCACCGCTTCTTGAATGTCTTTTTCTAAAGTAAATTCAGTACTGATGGTGGCAGCCCCTGTTTGTAGCACCGTACGCATGTGCTTGACACCCTCAATATTGGCAATTTTGTTTTCAATTTTTTTGGCAATGTCATTCTCAAGTTGACTGGGGGCAGCACCTGGTAAGGTTACGGTTACCACCACCCCAGGAAAATCAATGTCAGGAAACTGTTGGACTTTCATCTGCTGAAAACCAAATAAACCACCCAAAGTCAATAACACAAATAATAAAATCGCCACCAAGGGGTTACGAATGGAATAGGCAGAAAAGTTCATCAGTTGCCTACTCCCATTGATTTAGAATGTGTTTGAGCTTGTGCTTGACCAGTGGCTTGTGCTTGAGCAGCATTGACATCAGTAACCACTCGTACTTTATCACCATCATTTAAAAACCCACCACCTTGGCGGATAATCAAGGCATTGTTTGGTAATCGTGAATTGACCACCACTTGCTTATCTATTTGCTTGCCCAATTCAACTTTTAGGCGTTCGACCGTGCCTGTACGACTGCCATCTTGGTCGCTGATGTCTTTCACCAGCATCAGATACTCATAACCATCATGACTAACCACTGATGCCACTGGCACGACCGTCTGTGGCTGGCTGTCCATGACAAATTCACCACTTAATAACATGCCTGCTTGTATTTGTCGGCTATTTTCTAAAGTGGCGGCCACCGTCATGCGACGGTCATCGGCAACTTTTGGGGAGATGCGAGTCACTTTGCCATTAATCCAGTCATTGCTTGGTGTTTTGACGATGACGGGCATGCCAATTTGGATAAACTTTAACTGTTCTGGGTCAACCTTAGCTTGCCATTCCAGCACGCCTCCTTCGATGATGCTAAACAATGCCTGTTGTGGCACACTGCCAATTTGTGCGTGTTTATTGCTGATGATGCCACTGACAGGGGCAATGACTTTGCTATCACGTAAGGTTAACTCAGCCCCATTTAGACGAGCTTGGGCAGAAACCAAAAGTGCTCTTGCCTGCTCAGCGGTACTGACATAGCGATCCACTTCTTGCTGACTGACAGCGTCAATGTCCAATAGTGGTACGACCCGCTCCGCATTGGCAACCGCATTGGCATGGTTGGCTTGGGCTTCCACAACGCTTGCTTGGGCTTCGATGACATTTTGCTCAAGTCCTTTTGCATCGAACACCGCCAACGTCTGCCCTGCTTTTACCCAATCACCTTCATCAACCAATATTTTCTCAATGGCAACCCCATTAACTCGCCCACTGACGTTGGCAATGCTCTTGCCTGCCACCGTGCCATCTGCCAACAGGTTGTTGTCCACATCTTGGCTTGTGGGTGAGATGACTTCCACGGTCAATACCGCAGATTTATCAGTGCCAGTGGGGTTGACGGCTGTTTTGTCTGTGTTGGCCATCGTTTGATTGGAATTTTTGCCTTGCTTACTGCCCCAATGATGCCCCAGCCCCAAGCCCACCAACAACACGGCCATCAAACCAAGCACATACGCCCAAAGATTGGGAGCGGATTTTTTAAATCCATGATGTATGGGTTGAGTGTGATGGCTGATGCTCGGGTCATGACGGGTTGCGTTATCATGCTTTGGCTGTTCAGCAGATGACTGTGGACGTTGTAGCTCGTGCATGGTCGCTTCCTTTATGTGTTTATGTGTGTTGCTGATTGAAGGTTCTGACTTGATTAAAATAAGGTTGCCGTATCACCAAAGGGCATCACCTTGACTTGATGGGTTTCTAATACCGCCTTGTCTTCTGGAGTGTGTGCTGGCCAAATTTTATTTTCATATGCCAATATCCATTGATACAAGGGTGTTTTGATGTCTTTCATTGACACGTTAAGCACTTGCCAACCTTCTTCTTGACAGTGAACAGACTGTGATTTTTCTTCTTCACTAAAACACGCATTATAACTGTAATGACCATCAAAAGGCACATTGGTAAGTACCTGCTCATGCTTGCCGTTGGGCAATAACTGGATAAAGTCTGCTGACCGTTCACGGGTTACCCCACCGTTAAATGAGATGTCTATTTGATTGATTAAAGCGATGGCCGTCTCAGTTTGGTTAATTGGATACAGATTTGGGGCAATAAACAGCAGCGGGCTGTCAGTTTTTATGCCAGTGTTATCACCAATACCATCACCAATATTATCACCAATGTTGTTGGCAATGTTGTCATCGCTCACACGTTGATGCAAATAATTGGTAAATTGCCACTGTCCCAGCAATTTATCATCTTTGTCTTCCACACCCTTAGCGGTCATGTGATGGTCTTGCATTTGTAGTTCCACAAATTGCGGTGTACTGTCAATCAAATAATAATGATTTGGTCGCTGTTGGTTAGGCAGTTGCCACAGTTTGGCATCAGTGGCACAAGTCATGTTAAAACGTTGGCAAATCCCCTGCACCCCACTGTCTTTCAATTCATGATTAAATTCAACCGCCACCAACCCAATCGGCTCAATGGCATGACTGAACATCGGCAACATGCACGATGGCATCAACACCGAACAAATAACTGGCTTAAACCATTTTTTAGACAGTTTTTGCCTGATTTTCCTGACGAATGATTGGAGAATAACCGCATAAAAAGTGGCAAATAACACCATATTATTCATGGATTGATACCTCTGGATTTTTTCATACTTTTGTTTGTTTTCATCTTTAAACATGACCAAAACGGCTTGCTTTTGGTATCCAACGTTCAATCAGTTTGATAATGGCTGGGTGGTTGTCTTTGTTTGCCAATAACCGTTTTGCCAACTGCGTGGCCAAAGTCAATAGCGTTTCATCACGAGTCAAATCTGCCACATAATATCCCACATTGCCTGTTTGTCGTTTGCCAAGCAGCTCCCCCGGCCCACGGATTTGTAAGTCTTTTTGGGCAATGACAAAGCCGTCATTACTGCCTCTTAGTACATTGAGCCTCTCAATTCCTGTGGCAGACAATGGCATTTGGTACAATAGCACGCAAAAGCTTTTTTGACTGCCTCGCCCCACTCGACCTCTGAGCTGATGTAACTGCGACAGTCCCAAACGCTCGGCATTTTCGATGACCATCAGTGACGCATTTGGCACATCTACTCCCACCTCAATGACCGTTGTCGCCACCAATAAATCCAGCTGACCTGCTTTAAATGCCTGCATCACCGCCTGTTTTTCAACCGCTTTCATTTTTCCATGCACAAGACCAATGCGAATGTCAAGACGCTCACATAAATCGGCATAAGTCGCCTGAGCTGCTTGGGCATCAAGTGCGGTTGATTCTTCCACTAAAGGACAAACCCAATAGGCTTGCTTACCCTTAGCACAGTTGGCAGCGATTCGCTCTATCACCGCATCACGGCGGTTACGGTCAATGGTAACGGTGGTAACAGGCGTACGCCCTGGGGGCAACTCATCGATGATGGACGTGTCCATATCACCATAGGCACTCATGGCAAGGGTTCTTGGAATGGGGGTGGCGGTCATCACCAGTTGATGTGGTGTACTGCCCATGACCCCTTTGTCAGTCAAGGCTTTTCTTTGTTCTACCCCAAAGCGATGCTGTTCGTCAATGATGACCAAGCCCAGTTTGGCAAAACTGACCTGCTGTTGAAATAACGCATGCGTACCAACCACAATCTGCACATCATTATCAACCATGGCTTGTCGCATTTGTTGACGCTCTTTACTGCCTTGCTTGCCAGCCAACCACCCAACACCGATACCTAACGGCTCAAACCAACCTTTGAAATTATTAAAATGCTGTTCTGCCAATATCTCCGTGGGTGCCATCATCGCCACTTGCCAACCACTGTCAATGGCATGACACGCTGATAATGCCGCCACCAACGTTTTGCCTGCTCCCACATCACCTTGTAGCAACCTAAGCATAGGAACAGACGTGGTCAAGTCATTGACAATCTCACTGACCACCCGCTGTTGTGCTGATGTCAGCAGATATGGCAACATCTGAATCAACGCATCTGCCGACGGACTGTGAAACTGGCATTTGGGTGCTTTATGAGTGTGCAATTGTTCACGCCGTTGCAACAAACTTAACTGATGGGCAGTCAACTCTTCTAAAATCAATCGCTGACAGGCAGGGTGAGTGCGTTCACGGATTTGGCTTAAAAGTCGCTGTTGATGCCCGATATTGGCATAAATGGGCGGTGTGTGTAATAACGTCAATGCCTCAAACAAACTCAAATCAAACAAGCCATGATGTTGAGAATGTTGAGCCATATCCATGCCCACACGCTCATCGGTGAACAGATTGAGCATCTGTGACTGATTTTTAGCTTGTGATTCCCAAGTCGCCAATGCCAATCGCATCAATGTGCGAAGTTTGTTTTGGTGCAAACCTTTTACCGTCGGATAAATTGGCTGTGGCCCTATCTGTGGTAGCGGACTGCCAATCACCACTTCAGTGTATTCAGGGTGGTGCATCTGTGTGCCATAACGGCTCATCTTCACCTCCCCAAACACTCGCAACCGATTGCCCACCTGCATGGTCTGAGTAAGCCCACGATACACCTTAAAAAAACGCAACTGTAACTGCCCACTGGCATCTGCCAAAATCACCGTCATGCCACGCTGGTTATTGCTCACATACAGGATTGTTCCTTCCACCAGCACCGACTGCCCCGACCGAACACCATCAATGGCACACAAACGACTGCGATCTTCATAATCTCTGGGCAGATGTAAAAGTAAGTCAAATAAGCGGTGAATACCCAAATCAGCCAACTGTTGGGCAACCTGACTGCCAACCCCTGTCAAAGCAGTAACAGGCTTATCAATGACATCAAACCACTCAACCAAAACGACTACTCAACCACCACACGATAGCTGACGTTGGCAGTTTGGTTAAGCCCCACATCTTCAATTTGCCATTGTAGGGCTTTATATTGACCTAAGGGAATGGGCTGAATTTGTCCACCCACTTGCGTACGCAAAGGCATGGGATAAAAGTTTTGTCCATCAACACTGCCCATGGTCGCTTCTGGGCTAACCGCTCCCAACAGTTGAACACCATTGGGAATGGTGATATTGGCTTTCATGGTACGGATACGGTCGTTATTGGTGTTGGTTAAATACACATGATATTCAATGACATTACCCCTGACCAGTTGGGTCTGTGCATTCAGTGGCATAAACACTTCTTGTCCGTTATCATTGCTGACAAGTTGGGCGGTGGTGTTTATGGTGATGCCATTAACCCCACCAGTACCACCATTTGACGCATTTACCCAATTGGTTGCAGGTTGGGTGCTGGGTAGTTGAGTGCTGGGTAGCGGTTCTGCTGTGGCTTGACTCATCATCAATGCAGTGGCAGACAGCATGCCCACTGCCATGACCACGGAACGATGTGCCAAAGACCGTAACCAGCTTAGAGAATTTAGCAAACTTAAAGAATTTAAAGTAAAATTGGGGTTAAGAATTGGGATAAGAAGTGAAACATGGCGGTTCTGATGCTTCATGGTGGTATCCTTAATATTATTAATAAATTAATAAAATGAATGTTGATAAAAACCAATAAAAATTAATCAAAGAAAAGAAATGCTAACCATCATAACAAACCCAAGCAAAGCTTAGGCAACATAGTTGTGTGCGTTATGTATCATATTCACCTCTTTAACTTCACTTCTTTAACGAAAGTGAATGATGAGAACGGAAATTAAACACAAATAATTAAACACAAATACAGTGGCATCATGGACGCAACATGACACAAAAACGCCCAAAAAACGCCAAATCATGTTGGCGTTTTTTAGGCGTTTTTTGCTGATGTTGTTGGCGTTGTTGACACAATCCAACCCACAAAACGATTAAGCAGAGTGAAAGTCCAACAGTTCAACCTTAAATATCAACACACTATTGGGTTCAATCCCCGGATTACCCGCCTCACCATATGCCAAATCAGACGGAATATAAAGCTCGTATTCTGCCCCTTTTTTCATCAGTTGCACGCCTTCTGTCCAACCAGGAATGACTTGGTTTAATGGGAACTCAATTGGCTCACCACGTTCATAAGAGCTGTCAAATACCGTGCCATCAATCAGCTTGCCTTCATAATGTACCTTAACCATATCAGTCGCTTTTGGTGATGCACCACTACCTTCTTTGACCACTTTATATTGTAAACCTGAATCGGTGGTCTGTACCCCTTCTTTGGTTTTATTCTCTGCCAAAAACTTCTGCCCCTCTTCTTTATTACTGGCGGCTTTGGCTTCCATCTCTTTTATCAATTCAGCTTGTTTTTTCTCTTGATAACTCACCAACACCTGTTGCATCTGCTCTTGGGTAAGAGCGGATTCTTTTTCTTCATAACCATCACGAAAACCTGTCTCAAAGGCATCAAGGTTTAAATCATCAACCTGACCTTTATTACCTTCTGCCATCATATAACCCAAGCTATAGCCCACTTTTTCAAGCTCAGGCGACTCATTGGTGATGGTCATGGTGCTTTTAGTGGCTTGGGCGGTTTGGGCTTGCTGACCACCATTGTTACAACCAAATAAAAACACACTGACCCCCATGGTCATTGCTGTCAAAACTGATTTATTACGCATAGTTTATCCTTAATGATGCCCAAATGACCGCTGATAAACACACCCTTGATAAAAAACAAAAAAATGGCCATCAAACGCCTTTTGGCATATAAACATTTAGCAAAATTTGCTGTACAAAACTTATCAACATTTATCAAACCTAATATTATCAAGCATATTTTGACAACATCAAGGTGAGTTGTCAAAAAAAAGTGTTGTAAAAGTGTTGTCAAAAAGTGGCGTGATGAGTCATCAAATTAGAGTCAGCAAGCAAGTCAGCAGGCTTTATTTGCTTTTTTGTCTGCCTATTTTTTGATAGAACCATGTTAGACAACTTTTGATGACTTTTAAGTAAGGAATTGTTGTGATTGACTGACCACACTGACCACTAAAAATTTTATCAAGTTTTTTTAGCCTTGCAGTATTAATGATGGCAGTATGTCAGATGCTAGTGTTTGGAACATCACTCTGTTAAAATCGTCAGCATAACCACCATCATATGTTGATACGCATGATGTGTTGATATCATGACACATGGATATATGACACATTGATATATGACACATATGTTGACACATTGACAAACTCTGTCAAACCCCATCGTCAAACATTTCACCGTCTTACCCCATTTTAGATGGCAAATTCTCATTTGCCCATCAGTTCGGTTAGGACAACTTTTTTTTAGCAATAAGTTTTTTAGCAACAAGTTTTTGAAGCGACAAACTCATTTTTGGAGACAGTATGAACAACACATTGGGTTGGTTTAACCACAACCTGGCAGGACCCATCGGCTCTGTGATTGGGGCAATTGTAATATTCATCTTTGGCTGGATTGTTGCCATGATTGGCGGTGCGTTGATACGCAACGTCTTGGCAAAGGTCAATCTCAATCAACGCATCAATTCATCAACAGGCAAGCAACACGACATTGAGAACATCATCTCTAAGGTGGTGTTTTGGTTTATCTTTATCATCGCCATTTCTGGGGCGTTAAATCAGTTGAATCTTGATTCAATTTCTACCCCATTTGCCAATATGGTCAACCAAGTGTTGTCCTTTATCCCTAATTTCATTGCCGCAGTTGCCATTGGCGTGGTCGGCTGGGTTGTGGCGACGGTGGCTCGTACCGCCATCAGCACCGCATTGTCTAAGACCACCATGGATGAGCGATTGAGTGCCGAAGCTGGCATACAGCCTTTGAGTAGCACCATCTCTGATGTGGTGTATTGGTTTATTTTATTAATATTTTTACCCATGATATTGGGGCAGTTGCGTTTGACTGGCTTGCTTGAGCCTGTCAGTGGCATGGTCAGCAAGATGCTAGACTTCATTCCCAATATGGTCATCGCCGTGGTCATTTTTGGCGTGGGTTATGTCATCGCCAAAATTTTACGCAGCATCGTTACCAACTTGGTATCCACCCTCAATATCCAATCAGTTGCCAATAAAGCAGGTGTTAGCAACGACACCAGCATTGCCAATATTGCAGGGACGTTGGTGTTTTTGGTGGTTATCATCTCATCGTTGATTGCGTCTTTAGATGCCCTAAAAATTGAGGTCATCTCACGCCCTGCAACCAACATGCTTAACCAAATCATGCAAGCCATTCCTAACATCATTGCTGCCGCTGCCATTTTGGGCATTGCTTATTATGTGATTAAGTTTGTTGCCAACATTGTTGCTAACTTGTTAGTCAACACTGGCATTAATGAATTACCTAACAAAGTTGGTGTGCAAGACATCTTGGGTGAAAAGCGGGTATCTGATTTGGTTGGTATGTTGCTGGTTTTTTTCACCATGTTATTTGCGTCTATCGAAGCGTCTAATCGCTTAGGCTTTAACCGTGTGAGTGACTTAATTTCTCTGTTCATTACTTTTAGTGCTGACATATTGTTGGGTGCGGTTATCCTATTTATTGGGTTTTGGCTGGCCAACCTCATCGCTGGCATGGTTGAACGCTCTGAAAAAGGCTCACAATTTTTAGCCAACATCGTGCGTGTGCTGATTATGGGCTTGGTACTTGCCATGGGTCTAAAAGCCATGGGCATCGCTGACTCGATTGTTAACTTGGCATTTGGTCTAACCTTAGGTGCGGTTGCCGTGGCATTCGCTTTGTCCTTTGGGTTGGGTGGTCAAGAAGCTGCCGCTCGCCTATTACGCAACATGCAGGATAAAGCCGAGCGTGAAGCCAACAAAATCAACAATGCGTCTGAGTCCACCCACATCACTCAAGGCAATGATAATGTTCAAGGTGTAAATGCCACATCAACCACGTTTCATCAAACCAGCTCGTTCAACAGCGAAGACCTAAAATAAACATCAGCGGTTGATGCAATGTTGATGCCATAAAGCTGACACAATAACGTTGATACAAAAAAAAGGGAGACTGTGGTCGCCCTTTTTTATTTGTCATTTTCTATTTGTCATTTTTTATTTATCATCAACGTCTGTGCATTGACATGATTAACCTGATAACCTGATGAAAATACAAATACCTTATTATTGACGCACCTTTTCTATTCATTTCTCTCTTCTATTTATTCATATCTTGCAGAGGCTTAGACATTTTATTGACATGTTTGCCCTGCACACCACGATAATAGTCATAAATTTTTGGTAAATCTGCGTCAATATCACCAGTTGGATAAAATAATGGCATAAAACGCACCTGCTTGGTTTGATAATCCATCGCCACAGGTAAGATGGGTACTTTTGCCCCCAATGCCAAATAATAAAAGCCCGTTTTCCAGCTTTCGGTGTAATCCCTAGTGCCTTCTGGGGCAAGTCCGAGCCAAAGCTGGTCTTCTTGCCAAAAACGGTCAATGGTCATTTGTAAAGTTGAGCCTTTTTGTTGCCTGTCTATGGAGATGATGCCCGCCCATTTTAAGAATTTACCCATCACAGGCACTTTAAACAACTCTTTTTTGCCCAATATTTTGATATCAACGTCTAATGCCAACAAGGTGGGAATGGCATAAACACCATCAAAGTTAGACGTATGTGGCACGGCAAGCAACACACATTTTTTAACATTGGGAATGTTGCCAACAATGTCCCAACCCAGCATTTTTAGAAATTTATCGGCATATTTGGCAATGATGGGGTTATGACGGCGTGGCACGTTGTCGCCAATGGCATTAGGGTCAATGGACGACATTGTGAAAGATAAGCTGGGCATGGGGTAAATACTCGGTTATAAAATGTGATTGACCTTTAGGCTATCATATCAACCTAATCACATAAATGGCAATTGAGTAAAAATCTGCAACACCGTGGCGTTGATGATATCCACAAAAAATGCCCCCACCATCGGCACAATCAAAAATGCTTTGGGCGATGGGGCATAACGGTCAGTGATGGCTTGCATGTTGGCGATGGCAGTCGGTGTTGCCCCTAAGCCAAAACCACAATGCCCAGCTGATAAGACAGCCGCATCGTAGTTTTTGCCCATCACACGGAAGGTTAAAAAATAAGCAAACGCTATCATCATCACCGTTTGTACCAATAAAATAATCAACACAGGACCTGCCAAATCTGCCAATTCCCACAGCTTAAGCGAAATCAACGCCATCGCCAAAAACAGCGATAATGACGCATTGCCCAACACATCAATGGCACGGTCAAACATATCAAAATTAAAGAATGTGGTCAGCACATTGCGAATGATGACCCCACCACCCAACGCCCAAACAAACGTCGGCAATTCAAACAAAGTGCCTTTAGCAACATCGGTCATGATGCCTGCAAATGCCAACGCCCCAGCGAACATCGCCAAAGTTTCAATGGTTGATGATGCGGTGATTAAACGAATGTTATCAGGTCTTTCAAAGATTTCTTTGGCTTTGCCATCATCATCTTCATGATGGCGGGTGCTATATAGCGATTGCTTTCCTGCCAACTTTTCGACATCAGTCTGATCGGTTTGATTGTCCTGATTCATCATTGGGCTGATGTTTAGATTTTTAATCAAGCGTTTGGCAACAGGGCCACCTATCAAACCACCTGCAACCAAGCCATAAGTTGCACAAGCAATGCCCAGCGTGGTCGCCCCAGTGATTTGATATTTTGACTCAAACACCGCCCCCCATGCTCCTGCTGTGCCATGCCCGCCTGTCAACGAAATTGAGCCTATCACCAAGCCCATCAATGGCTCAAGCCCCACAACCTTTGCCATTGCCACGCCGACGACATTCTGCACGATGATATAACCTGAGACCAGCACCAAAAACACCACCAACGGCTTGCCGCCTGCTTTCAGTCGCCCAAAGTCAGCACTTAACCCAATGGACGCAAAAAACATCAACATACAAGCAGTCTGTAGCTCTTTTTGAAAATTAAAATTGTATCCTAAGGTCAAATTAAGCACATAGACGATTATGGCAGCAACCAAGCCACCTGCCACAGGTTCTGGAATGTTAAAGTCAGATAAAAATTTGATGCGTTTGACCAAAAATCGCCCTAATAACAACACCAAAGTGGCTAAAATCAGCGTGTAGTAGCCATTTAATTCAAATTCCATAATTCATCTCATCATGATAAGTTAAAGTCAGCGATACGTTAAAATAAACTCAAACCGAACCACTCTATCAATAAAACAAGCCCCAATCAACATGGGGCTTATTTTAAACAAAAAGTGAATGTTACTAAAGGGGCATGGCTTAACCACCGAAGTCATCCAATAAGATATTTTCATCTTCCACCCCCAACGAATGCAACATGTCAATGACAGCAGCGTTCATGACAGGTGGTCCACACATATAAAATTCACAGTCTTCAGGATTTGGGTGGTCTTTAAGATAGTTTTCATACAAGACATTGTGGATAAAGCCAGTGTATCCGTCCCAGTTATCTTCAGGTAAGGGGTCAGACAACGCCACATGCCATTCAAAGTTGTCAAACTCTTCTTCTAAGCTGTCATAGTCTTCCACATAGAACATTTCACGAATGGAGCGGGCCCCATACCAAAAGCTGATTTTACGGTCAGAGCTTAAGCGTTTAAGCTGGTCAAAAATGTGTGAACGCATCGGTGCCATGCCCGCACCACCACCGACAAAGACCATCTCAGCTTTGGTATCTTTGGCAAAAAACTCGCCATAAGGACCTGATACCGTTACCTTATCACCAGGTTTTAGACTAAACACCCAAGACGACATCTTACCAGGAGGAATGCCCTCAGGACCTCTTGGTGGAGGGCTTGCGATGCGAATATTAAACTTGATGATGCCTTTTTCGTCTGGATAGTTTGCCATGGAATAGGCACGCACCACCGTCTCATCAACCTTAGAGACATAACGAAACATGTTAAATTTTTCCCAGTCTTCACGATATTCTTCATCAATATCAAAGTCTTTATAATGCACTTCATGCGGAGGGGCTTCTAGTTGCACATAACCACCTGCACGAAAGTTGACCTCTTCACCCTCTGGAATTTTTAATACCAACTCTTTGATAAAGGTGGCAACGTTGTCATTAGAGACAACCTCACACTCCCATTTTTGCACATCAAAAAATTCTGGATCAATCTCAATTTTCATGTCTTGTTTGACCGCCACTTGGCACGCCAAACGCATGTTGTCACGGATTTCACCTTGGGTAAAATGCCCCTCTTCGGTGGGTAAAATTGAGCCACCACCTTCATTCACTTTACAGCGACATTGCCCACATGTGCCACCCCCACCACATGCCGAAGATAAAAAGATGCCTTCATTAGCAAGGGTTTGTAGCAGTTTGCCACCAGCAGGAGTGACGACATCATTATCTGGGTTATCATTAATGCGAATGGTGACATCACCAGAGCTGACCAATCGTGAGCGTGCCATCAAAATGATGGCAACCAAGCTCATGATAATCAGGGTAAACATGGCGACACCACCAATTGCAGTACCGAACGATTCCATGATACTTATTTCCTTAATTTATCTGAGAGTAAGGGGACAGTGCCAATCAATATCAATCAATACCAACCAACATCAATCAACCCTTACCAACATCAATATAAATGGCTAAATTATATGGACATACCGCCAAAAGACATAAAGCCCAGTGACATCAACCCAACGGTAATAAAGGTAATGCCAAGACCACGAAGCGGTGCAGGCACGTCTGAATATTTTAGCTTTTCACGAATGGCAGCCAACAAAGCAATGGCAATCGCCCAGCCCAAACCTGCTCCCACACCATAGGTAAGCGACTCGCCAAAGTTGTAATCACGCTCAACCATAAACAACACACCACCCATGATGGCACAGTTCACCGTAATCAAAGGCAAAAATACCCCCAAAGCGTTATACAAAGCTGGCACAAACTTATCCAAAAACATCTCTAAAATCTGTACCGTGGCAGCAATCAAAGCAATGTAACTCAGTAAGCCTAGAAAACTTAAGTCCAAGTTAGGGAAGCCTGCCCATGCCAACGCCCCATCTTTTAGGATAAATTGAAAGAGTAAATTATTTAACGGCACCGTAATCGCCATGACCACCACCACCGCCACGCCCAAACCTAGGGCAGTAGAAACCTTTTTGGATACTGCCAAAAAAGTACACATGCCCAAAAAGTAGGCAAGTGCCATGTTCTCAATAAATACTGACGTGATAAATAAACTGACATGAGCACCCATTAGTGACTTCCTCCATGAGACAAGCCTTTAGATTGTGGTTTCATCACAAACTCTGATTCTTCAACCTGTTCTGGCTTCCACAAACGCACCACAACAATGAACAAAGCAATGATAAAAAATGCTGACGGTGGCAACAATAACAAGCCATTGGGAACATACCAACCACCATCAGTGGCAGGATTTAATAGCTGAATACCCAACCAACTGCCTGCCCCCAACAGCTCACGGATACTGGCAACAAAAATCAACACCGCCGAATAGCCAAGCCCATTACCAATGCCATCTAAAAAGCTTGGGATAGGTGGATTGCTCATGGCAAAGGCTTCAGCACGACCCATGACGATACAGTTGGTGATGATTAAACCCACAAAGACGGACAAAGACTTACTGACATCATACGCCACTGCCTTAAGCACTTGGTCAACCACAATGACCAAAGAAGCGATGATCACCATCTGTACAATGATGCGAATCGATGAAGGAATCTTGTTACGGATAATGGAGATAAAAAAGCTTGAAAATGCCGTTACTAACGTCAACGCAATACACATCACCAACGCATTGGTAACGCTGGTGGTTACTGCCAATGCCGAACAAATGCCCAATATTTGCAACGCAATGGGGTTGTTATCAAATATGGGTTTGGTCAATATACTTTTGGTATCCGCCATGCTCATATCTCCTTATCTGTGCTTGAATTTATGCTGTTAGCGGTGGCTGCTGAAATTTGACCTTCTTTCATGTTATCCAAAAATGGCTTATAACCCCGCTCAGACAGCCAAAATTGAATGAAATTATTCACCCCACGCCCTGTCAACGTTGCTCCACTGATGCCATCGACATAATTTTCTTTATGGTTACCTGCTTTGGTCACACCAGTGGCAACATTGCCTTGTTCATCATAAGCACTGATGCCTTTCCATTGGGCCCGCCATTGAGATTCTTCAATGCGTGCGCCCAAACCGGGGGTTTCTTTATGAGAATAAAAACTGATGCCTTCGATGGTGTTCATGTCTGAGCCGATGGTCAAAAAGCCATAAATCGTTCCCCACAACCCATAACCATAAACGGGCAATACCACCGCCTCGGTTGCACCATCTGTCCCCTCTTTAACATAAACTTTGGCAAACTTAGGCACACGCCCAATATTGGCAGGGTCATCATCACCCAAGTCATTGCTCAGATTGGCTATCTTTGATGCCGAACTGGTGTCATAAGCGTTGACATCCTCAATGCCTGCTTGTTTAAGCTGTTCATCGGTGGCAACTTTGCCTGTCTGTAAATCAATGATGCGTGGCTCAAAGTCAGCAAACTTTTGCTTAACCACTTCGCTGTCATCTTCTTCTTGCAACTCACCTGCTGCCAATAAGATGTTTCTGTTACGGTCAAGATTAACATTTTCAGTTTGTTTGGGTTTTAACCCCACTGCCACTGCCGATACCAACACCGAACAGACCAAACACAAGGTTAAGGCAACGGCAATGGTACTTAAGTTATTACTTTTAGACTTATTTTTGGGCTGAGACATGACTCATTCTCCGTGCATTTTGGCGTTTGATGTTGGCTTGGGTAACAAAATAATCAAACAATGGGGCAGATAAGTTGGCGAGCAAGATGGCTAACATGATCCCCTCTGGAAAAGCAGGGTTAACCACACGGATAAGCACGGTCATAACACCAATCAAAATACCATAAAGCCAGCGTCCTTTATTGGTTTGGGCCGCTGACACAGGGTCGGTTGCCATAAACACAATCCCAAAGGCAAATCCACCCAACACCAAATGCCAATAAAATGGCATGCTCATCATCAGATTTTCTTCTGAACCAAACACATTGAACAGCAAGGCAGTAACCACCACGCCAATCACGCCGCCAGCCATGATCCGCCACGATGCGATGCGAGTCCAAATCAATCCAACCGCCCCAAGCAAAATCGCAAGGGTGGAGACCTCACCAATACTGCCTTGCATGTTGCCCAAAAAGGCATCTGTCCAGCTGATGGCTTGACCATAAGCATTGCTAAATTGCTCTGGTGTCACACCAATGGCCGCCAAACCCAATGGGGTTGCGCCAGAAAAGCCATCGATCGCCGTCCAAATGCTGTCACCTGACATATAAGCAGGATAGCTAAAGTACAAAAATGCCCGACCTGCCAAGGCAGGGTTAAGAAAGTTTTTACCTGTACCACCAAACACTTCTTTGGCAACCACAACCCCAAAAGTGATGCCAAGTGCCACTTGCCATAATGGAATGTCAGGGGGTAAACACAAGGCATAAAGCACAGAGGTGACAAAAAAGCCTTCATTGACTTCATGTCCACGCACCACCGCAAAAATAATCTCCCAAAGAATACCAACCACAAACGTAACAATGTAAATGGGCAAAAACTGCATTGCCCCATAGACAAAGCTTGCCCAAATGCTATTTGGGTCATAACCTGCCATGTTGGTGATGATGGTACGCCAACCTGTTGGCTCAAGCCCCAGCTGAGCGATTGCCATCAAGGCTTGATGACCAACATTGTACATTCCAAAAAACATCGCAGGGAAAGTACACAGCCACACGGTAATCATGATGCGTTTTAGGTCAATGCCATCACGCACATGTGCTGCTGAATGGGTGGTTGTGCCAGGTTGACGAAAAAAGGTATCAAACATCTCAAAGACAGCATAGTACTTCTCGTACTTACCCCCTTTTGAGAAAGCAGGGCCCATCTTATCAAACACATTATGGATAAACTTCATTGGATTAGCCCTCCATCTCAATGCGTGTCAAATTGTCACGCAATATGTCACCAAATTCATATTTACCTGGCGACACAAAGGTACACAATGCCAAGTCTTCTTCATCCAATTCTAACGCCCCAAGCTCCACCGCTTGTACGATGTCTTCAACAATCAAGGCTTTGAGCAACTGAGTGGGCAGATAATCTTGTGGCATCACCTCTTCAAACACCCCAATCGGTACCATGGCACGAGGTGAGCCATTCGACGATGTGGTGAAGTTGAATTTTTTCTTCATAAAGTGCGACACATAAATCGGCAATTTAGAGAAGCGATTTGCTCCCAAACTAAAAAAGTGCAAGGTAGGGCGTTCATACCCTTCTTCTAGCACGCTGACTTGATTGTGAAATCTGCCCAAATAGGCTGTGCTGGCAATGGTTTTACGCCCTGATAGCACCGAACCTGAAATAATGCGGTTATCGCCTGCCTTAAGCTGACCTTGGGTAATTTCATCTAACGCCACACCACGGTCGGTCGCCACCAAATGCGGTGTGGTAACCTGAGGCCCTGCAAGGCTAATCAAGCGTTTGGTAAAAAGTTTACCTGTGGTAAATAATTTACCAATGGCAATGACATCTTGATAGCCAATCGTCCATACGGTGACATGACGGCTAACAGGATGCAAAAAATGAATGTGTGTGCCTGCCAAGCCAGCGGGATGCACGCCAGCAAAGGCGTGGTATTCAGTGCGATTATTGGGTGCTGTTTTATCAATGCCAGATAAATTGGCATCGCCATGATGGCACACATAGGTGATGGGGGTCAGTGTTGAGATGACTGCCAAGCCATCATCAAAAGCTTGTCGTTCATGATTGATGAGCGTCATTGGGTTGACTGCCAAAGGGTTGGTATCCATTGCTGTGACAAACACCGCCTCAGGTCTGGAACCAATCTCTGGCGTGCGACTGTAAGGACGACTGCGAAATGCTGTCCATTCGCCTGATTTGATAAGCTGTGCTTCGACAACTTTTGTGTCCAAACTGGCAAGCTCATCACTGGCAAAGACATCAAAGGTAATCTCTTCACCATTTGGGTCAACCTCAATGACCAAGCTTTCAAACACACGACGCTCACCACGGTTAATGGCAATCACTTTGCCAGCGGCTGGGGCTGTGTAGATGACCCCCACCCGCTTTTTGTCTTCATAGATGGGTTGCCCTTTAGCAACCGTATCGCCTTCCTTAACATTCATGGTGGGCTTCATACCGACATAGTCGTAGCCCACTAAAGCAATATGGCGTGCCGTATGCTCAGTAATCTGATCGTTTGGCTCACCAGCAATGGGCACATCGAGTCCTTTTTTGATGGTAATCATAAGCAAACACTTGTTCTAACTAACTTAAAACACACCAGCCAAACCACTTACCAACCACTTAAAAAAAAGCTGAACGACTTTTAATATAACTCATTTTAACGTAACTGGAATAATGCCAATGATAACGCTGACCTAAACGCCTTGACAGCACGTTAAAATCAACTCGGTGGCGACTGACAACCAAAATATAAATGTAATATCATCTAGGATTATACGATAAATTCACCTAAAATTACAGTCAGATGTTATTTTTCATCATTTTTGTCTCAACTTTAGTCAATGCACGTCTAAAAACTGCCCATCTAAAAATAATGCTTTAAAAACAACACTCAAGGAAATCATCATGTCAATGTTGCCACCATCACCCCAATCTTGCCCCATCATCATTCCTGCCATTGACCTAAAAGATGGCAAATGTGTGCGTCTTAAACAAGGACGCATGAATGATGACACCATATTTAGCAATGACCCTGTGGCGATGGCAAGCCGCTGGGTGCGTGAAGGAGCAAGACGGCTACATTTGGTGGATTTAAATGGGGCGTTTGACGGTGTGCCTGTGCATAAAGAGGTGGTGGCAGACATTGCCAAAGCTCACCCAAAGTTGCCCATTCAGTTAGGAGGTGGCGTACGCAGCTTATCCACCATTGAGCATTATCTGAATGCAGGATTAACTGACATCATCATTGGCACAAAGGCAGTAGAAGAGCCAGCATTTGTCAAAGAAGCATGCCGTGAGTTTGCAGGGCATATCATGGTGGGGATTGATGCCAAAGATGGTATGGTCGCCACGCATGGCTGGGCAACGGTAACCGACATCAAGGCAGTGGAACTTGCCAAACACTTTGCGGATATGGGGGTGTCATCTATTGTCTATACTGACATTGCTCGTGATGGCATGATGCAGGGGGTTAATGTGGAGCAAACCATTCATCTTGCCAAACAAAGCGGTCTGCCTGTCATTGCTTCTGGCGGGGTAACCGACATCAGCGACATTCACACGCTCAAACCACATGCTCAATACCTTAAAGGCATCATCACAGGGCGAGCGATATATGAAGGCACGCTAGATTTGGGTGAAGCCCAAATGCTGTTGGACGCAGACTAAGCTGATATGTCATCAGCAAAGACACCGTTTTTTTGTGGTGTTATGATTAATGTTGATTATTAATATTAAATTTTATATTTATGCAAACAACATAAAATTTGACATAAATTTGACATCGCACAATTAAAATACAGTATCATAAAGAGATAAAAAACCACCCATTACCCATTAGCCATGAATAACTCATTAATGCGTCAAACTTTATTATCTTATCTTACCACCGTTGTGTTCATTGTCAGCAGTGGGCTGTTTGCCCCATCTGCCCATGCCGTTGCTGAAGAGCTATTGATGGTGGATACCATATTATCTGGCAATCAGTTATCTGGCAATCAGTCATCTGATGACCAGTTAGCCAACAACACAGCAACCGCCAATGATGACACAAGCTTACCCACGCCAACCGATGACATCGAAATCAACGGTACAATTGAAAGCAACCCTGCACTGATTAATGATGATAAGATTGCTGAACGCATTCGGGGGATTTTTGCTGAAGTAGATGGGCTGATGGCGGTCACAGTCACCGTCAATGAAGGGGTGGTAAAATTAAGTGGTGAAACCGCCAATGAAAAAAAAGCCACACAAGCGGTGAAACTTGCCAGCCGAGTCAGCAACGTGGTCACGGTGGAAGATGGCATCAGTCGCACGCTGGACGTACAAGACAACGTAACCCCCGTACTTAATAATCTATACATCAAAGCCAAAGGTTGGCTAAGGGCGATGCCTTTGATGTTAGTGGCCATATTGGCGTTTGGATTGATGGCATGGTTTGGCGGTTGGCTTGCCAATCGCAATAATCTTTGGCAACGCATCACGCCCAACCCTTTTGTGGCAGAACTTTTGGCTCAGACCGCCAAAGTGATTTTTATCATTTTGGGGTTAATATTGGGCTTAAGCTTGATGGGAGCAGAAGCCATCATCGGCACTCTGTTAGGCGGTGCTGGGGTGTTGGGGATTGCCGTGGGTTTTGCGGTGAAAGACACCATCGAAAATTACATTGCGTCGTTGATGCTCAGCATCAGGCAGCCATTTCGCTCTCGTGACCATGTGGTGATTAATGACCATGAAGGCATTGTGGTGCGTTTAACCAGCCGTGCAACCATTTTAATGACATTAGACGGCAATCATTTACGATTACCAAACTCAGAAGTATTTAAAGGCACTATCCTAAATTACAGCAAAAACCCAGAAAGACGTTTTACCTTTGAGCTGGGTGTAGATGCCAACAACGACCCATTAGCCGCCATTAAAGTGGGATTAGATGCCATTGATGGGTTAGAATTTGTGCTAAAAGAACCCAAAGCAACGGCCGTCATTAAAGAAGTGGGGGATTCAAACATCTTACTTGGCTTTCAAGTTTGGGTAAACCAAACCACAACTGATTTCTCAAAAGCACGCAGTGTCGCCATTCGTGAGACCAAACATGCCCTTGAAAATAATGGCTTTAATTTACCCGAGCCCATTTATATGATGAACTTTGACCAAACATTAGAAGATGCCATCATTAATCTTGCCAGCCACTTTACCACCAATCATTCAATCACAAGCGACAAACCCATCGCCCCATCAATGAACACAAATAAGACAACACTTAGCACAGCAACCGACAACAACCAAAAACAACTTGCCAAAGAACGTGCCAAGAAAATCTTGGCATGTCAAGACATTGATGCGGTATTAGACACCGCCCCTGACCCCAATCTGTTACAGAAAGTGGAAGCAGAAATCCAAGGCAATGATGGAGAAAAAGATTTACTCAGTCATCATAGCCCACAAGAATAACGACCTATAAGAATAACAGCCCATAAACCGTATGGGATATTTAATGTGGGATATTTAATGACTGTAAACCGCTTTTAACTGCTCATACGCTTGTCTTTGTGCATCATTGTCAATGGTTGGGGCGGTGATGTTTAAGGTGAGATACAAGTCGCCCACGTCGTTGGCAGGAATGCCCTTGCCTTTAAGCCGTAAATTACTGCCTGACTGACTGCCTGCAGGAATGGTTACGCCAAAACTGCCTGCTGGTGTCTGCACGGTAATGTGTTCACCCAACGCCACTTGCCAAGGGGTAACGTTAATGGTTTGATACACATCTGCTCCATCAATGCGTATGCCATCAGCCTGTTTTATTTTTACCTTTAATAACAAATCGCCATTTGAACCACCGCTTAAACTGACAGCCCCTTGTCCTGTCAGGCGGATTTGCTTACCTTCGGTGATGCCTTTGGGAATTTTAATTTTTAGCGTCTTGTCTTGATTTTGGATATGACCGTCAGCCCCACGTGTGGGAACGCTTAAGCGAACATGATAATCATCGCCTGTATACACTGATGCCAATTCCACTTCAATCTCAGCATGCTGGTCTTGACCACTGTCCCCAAAACCATATGAACCAGCTGGGTCAAATCCTGCATCAAAATTAAAGCCGTTTGCTCTTGACCCAGCAGACCCAGATTGTGATGATTTACGTCTGCCAGAGCCAAATGCAGATAAAATGTCATCAAAGCGAAAACTACCACTGGTAAACGGTGAATTTTCACCAAACTGGTCCTTTAAATCTTCCCATTTAAATCCGCTCCCTTGTGTGCGACCGCCAAAACCAAAACCACCGCTTTTTGTGCCACCAAACCCGCCAGCTCTGGCAAATGGATTAGACAACATGGCATCATATTCGGCTCGTTTGTCTTTGTCCTTTAGGGTTTCGTAAGCGTTGTTGATTTCAGCGATTTTTTCATCGGCATCAGGAGCATCGCTGACATCTGGGTGATATTGTCGCACCAGTTTGCGATAGGCTTTTTTAATGTCAGCTTCGGTGGCGTTTTTACTCACCCCTAGGCTGTCGTAGTGGGTTTTATCACTCATAATTTTCCTTTTTTTCTTCATTTTAATTCATCATTCAAATCCGCTTTCCATCTCTTCAAGCTCTGTCATTGCCATTAACAATGCTTCTTCTTGCTCGCTGTGCTGCCTTTGTAGCTGTTTTTGCTTATCCAATAGTGTCAATAATTCTGCTTTACGGCTGTCGTCATAAAGCTCCGTATTGCTAAGCTTATTTTCCAAATCAGCAAGCTGTTTATCCAAGACTTCAATGCCATTTTCAGCAGTTTCAATGCGTTGACGAATGGGAGCGGTCAGTTTGCGTTGCTCAGCGGATTTTTTGCGTTGTTCTTCTTTTGATACACTTAAATTGGCTTGTTCAGATTTTTTTATTGTTTCACATGCGCCATGATGGAGGGTTTTGCTTTGCTCTTTTCGCACTTGCGACAGCCACACACCATAAGACGCAATGTCATCATCAAAAATTTCACATCTGCCATCATGCACCAAATACAATTCATCACAAACCGTGGCCATCATCTCTCGGTCATGTGACACCAAAATCACCGCCCCACTAAAGTTTTGTAAAGCAAAGCTTAACGCTTGACGCATCTGTAAATCCAAATGGTTGGTAGGCTCATCCAGCACCAACACATTAGGGCGTTGCCACACAATCAGTGCCAACGTAAGCCTTGCCCGTTCGCCGCCTGAAAACAGCTTGATGGGCGTGTCAATCCGCTCACCACGAAAGTCAAAACTGCCCAAAAAAGCCCTTAAGTCGGCATCAGATGTGTTGCCTGCCAATCTTTGTAACATCAACATGGGCGTGGCTTCGCTGTCTAATGCGTCCATTTGATGCTGATTAAAATAGCCAAGTGCCAGACTGTCTGCAACAGTGCGTGTGCCTATCACGCCTTTATGGTTTGATAACAGGTCATTTGGTAACAATGGCAACTCACCAACCAAACCTTTAATGACCGTTGATTTGCCTGCCCCATTCATACCCAATAGCCCAATTCGACTGTCAGGGGTAATCTGTAAGCGAATGTTTTGAATCAATGGCACGCCATCATAGCCCACGCTGGCATTGTCCATCACAATTAAAGGCGAGGTCAGCTGTGCAGGTTCATAAAAAGCAAAGGTAAACGGATTGTCTGCCATCACAGGAGCAATCTTACTCATACGCTCCAGTTGTTTGATACGGCTTTGGGCTTGTTTGGCTTTGCTGGCCTTGGCTTTAAAACGGCGGATAAAATCCTCTAAATGGGCACGAGTGGCTTGTTGTTTTTCATAAGCTTGTTGCTGTTGAGAAAGCCGTTCACTGCGAATGCGGACAAATTGACTGTAATTACCTGTGTATAAAATCATTTGCTGATATTCGATGTGTAAAATATGCCCCACACAAGCATCTAAAAAACTTTGGTCATGTGAAATCAATAACACCAACCCATCAAATCCAGCAATCCACTCTTCCAACCATAAAATGGCATCTAAATCCAAATGGTTTGTTGGCTCATCAAGCAACAATAAATCAGCTCGACTCATCAAAGTGCGTGCAAGATTTAATCGCATTCGCCAACCACCTGAAAATGCCTTAACCGCATGATCATGCTGATGCGTGGCAAACCCCAACCCAGCCAAAATCTGAGCCGCCTTAGCGGGTATCCGATAACCGTCAATCTCATCAAATCGCTGATGCAACTTAGCTATCTGCTCACCATCAAGCTCAGACTGTGCCAACAACTTGGCATTCAGCTCATACCATTCTTTATCACCTGCCAACACATAATCCATCGCCAACTCATCACTGGCAGGCACTTCCTGTGCCATATGGGCAATCTGCCAGTTAGGTGGCATGCTCACCTCACCTGTATCCACACCAAGCTCACCCAACAACACCGCAAAAAAGGACGATTTTCCCGTGCCATTGTTACCAATTAAACCCACCTTTTGCTTAGGGTGTAGCTGAAAGCTGACATCTTTAAACAGCACACGCCCATCTCGACGCACACTGACATCATTAAATTCTATCATTTGACCTGACTACTCATGACTTTATTAAAATACAACCTTATTAAAACGCAATCGCATTAAGACACCTAATTAAGACGCTTGATTTATGGAATTATGATACTATATTACATCATCATAATGACACCATCATGATTGCCAAATTGATGCCACATCAAAGCATAAAAGCAATCGTCCGTATCAAAACGCCATATCAAAGAGACCATGCCATGACAAGCCCTACCATGATACTAACTGACAACGCCGCCGACAAAGTGCGTCGCCTACGCATCGAAGAAGGCGATGACAGCCTGATGTTGCGAGTTTATGTTACTGGTGGTGGTTGCTCAGGATTTTCTTATGGCTTTAACTTTGCGAACGAACTTGGTGATGATGATGCCAGCTTTATCAATGACGATGTTACCTTGGTGGTTGATTCATTGAGTTACCAATATCTACAAGGTTCTACCGTTGATTACACAGAAGGGCTAGAGGGTTCACGCTTTACCGTGACCAACCCAAATGCCACCACCACGTGCGGTTGTGGCTCATCATTTTCAATTTAGTTTTATTTACCTTAATGTAACCATTGATAAAAATAATTGGATAATCATGTACGATAAATGGTAGCAAATAGCGACCAAATCAACAAACCATGGTTTTGCTTGATTTCCCATGACTTAAAGCTTTATTCATTCGCATCATTAACCAGTCAATCAACCGTTTACTCACTTTATCAGATACCCCCTTGCAACCAAGCCCATTATTCGGTATATTTTCTGATGTGGGTTGAGACATTAATAAATTTCTTAACTTTCTGTCCATATCAATGTTCTCTTAACCAACATGTCGTTAAACAGGTTAAATAATTTGTTATCTGTTAATAAGTTTATAACCATAGACTGAACTATCATTTACAAACAAAATTAACAAGTAATTATTATTTATATTAACGATAATTTTAATTTAATCTTTTAAAAGGAAAATTATCATGGCTAAATTATCTTTAGACGCACTAAACCAAGTTGATGGCTTCATCGCTGCTGCCCTAGTTGATAGCGAGTCAGGTCTTGCTTTGGCTACTTTAGGTACTGGTTTGGATCTTGAATTGGCTTCTGCTGGTAACACAGAAGTTATCCGTGCTAAGCGTAAAGTCGCTGATGCCTTAGGTCTGAACGAATCTATCGAAGACATTCTAATCACACTAGGCAAGCAATATCACTTGCTACGCCCATTGGTTCGTAATGAAAATTTATTTTTGTACCTAGTACTTGACCGTCAAAAATCAAACCTTGCCATGGCTCGCCATAGCTTGAAAGGGTTTGAAACTGAGCTTGATTTTTCTTAATCAATCGCAAAGCTCATCATATAGAGCTAAGAACACCCACCTTTTGGTGGGTGTTTTTTTGTTGCTTATTCAATAAGGCATTAAAACATTGCCAGCTTATCATACACATCATCGGTTAAATAGGATAAAATCTACGCCATACACAGTTTTTGCTGTTTTGATGAATAAACCTTATAAAAAGAGTCTCCCATGCCCACACACACTTCTGCTCAACTTGCCCCTTTATCTGCTCCCATATCTACCCCCATGTCCCAAGCTGATATGACCTTTACGCCACCTGATTGGTTAGATGCTGATTTGACCGCCAGCATGCTCCGTGGCATCGAAAAAGAAGGCTTGCGTATGCAGTCCAATGGGTTTTTATCACAAACCCCCCACCCCAAAGCACTGGGTTCTAAGCTGACCCACCCTTTCATCACCACAGACTATTCAGAAAGTCTGCTAGAGCTGATTACTGAGCCTAAGTCATCAGTCAAAGATGCGTTAAACATGCTTCGTCAACTTCATGTTTTGGTACAGCAGGCATTACCAGAAGGTGAGCTGATGTGGCCTTTGTCCATGCCGTGTATGCTGTCATCTAATGACGATGACATTCCATTGGCAGACTATGGCACATCTAACAGTGGTAAGCTTAAGACCTTATACCGCAGTGGGCTTGGGGTGCGTTATGGCAGGCGTATGCAGACCATCGCAGGATTGCACTATAATTTATCTTTTGGCGATGATTTGTTTGTCGCTTGGCAACGTGATGTGGGCAGTGATGATGATTTGACCAGTTTTAAAAACCAAAAATATCTTGGGCTTATCCGCAATTTTAAACGTCTGACCAGCATGGTTCTGTATCTGTTTGGGGCAAGCCCCAGCGTCTGCCCATGCTTTTTAAAAGGGCGAGAGCATGATCTTGAGCCATTAAATACTAAGACCTTTTATAAACCCCATGCCACATCTTTACGCATGGGTAAGTTGGGCTACACCAACAGCGTGCAGGACCAGTTAGACATTCGCTACAATCATTTGCCTGAATATATCCAAGGCTTGCGACAAGCGATTGGCACGCCATTTGCTCAGTTTAGCGATATTGGCGTAGATGATGCTGATGGCAACCCCATTCAAATAAATGACCACATTTTACAAATTGAGAATGAATACTATAGCCCCATTCGTCCCAAACAAGTGACCAAGGTAGGAGAAACACCTACCCAAGCGCTTGAAAATCGTGGCATCGCTTATGTGGAATTTCGTGCCATTGATTTAGACCCTTATAGCGATGTAGGCATTCGTTTATCCAGTGCGTGCTTTTTGGAAGTGTTGGCGTTGTACTGTCTGTTAACCGATTCACCCATGCTGTTGCCACAAGAAGACGATGAGCTTGCCATTAACCTTGAGCGGGTGGTTAATGATGGCTTAAAAGAAGACTTGACCATTTTGGTTGCAGGTAAAGAAATCTCACTACACACTTGGATGAACCAGCATATGAATAATATGTTGCCTTTAGCAAGTCTGCTGGACGCTAAGCAAGGTGGTAACGAATACCGCACTGCCATGGCACTGATGCAGGGTAAAGTGGGCAACCCAGAGCTGACTTTATCGGCACAACTGATGGCTGACAGCAAACGTTTGGGCAGTACATGGCAGTTGGGGTATGATTTGGCGTTGCATCATCGTAAGCAAATATTGGGGCATGCCCTAAGCCCCCATCTACAAGCAAAATATGAAGTGCTGGCAGAGAAGTCGCTTATGCAACAAAGCGAGCTAGAAGCTGAGCAAACACAAGCGTTTAATGAATTTATCAAACAATATCGTTAATCAATTTAACTTGCTTAATTAACTTAATTAAATAAGGTGCTTACCATGCTACATGTTTTAACATCTTATCGCAGTATCAATGCGTTTTTGCTGTTGATGTCTGTGGTTGCCATGAGTTTTGCTTTTTTTTATTTACAAAAACATTTGGGATTGCATCCGTGCGATTTGTGTGTTTTTCAGCGGATTGGGGTGATTATCATGGGTATATTTGCCTTATTAACACTGCTCATCAATCCTAAAAAACGCTGGATAAAGCTCACGTTATGGCTGGGCAGTTTTGCAGGGATTGCGTGGGCAACAGGGGTGGCGTATCGTCATGTATACATGCAGTGGTTTCCGTCCAATGATTTGCCCAGTTGTGGGGCTGGGCTTGAGTACATGGTCAATACCCTACCATTGTTTGAAGTGATTAAACAAGTGTTCCGTGGCTCAGGATACTGTGGGGCAATTAGCTGGACGTTTATGGGTTTATCAATTCCTGAGCAATCATCTATTTTGTTTACCCTGTTGACGTTGGTGCATGTTTATTTATTATTAAGGATATTAAAATCCGATGTGTCAGTCTCATGATTTAACTCAGTCAATCACCCTGCGTCATCATCATTGTTATTTAGATAATGACCAGCAAACACAGCAAACTCATGGCATTCAACACATCAACAGCCCATTGGGGCAGTTACAAGCCCAATGGATACTGTCAGACCATGCAGAGAACTTAAAACCACATTCAAAGCCACACTCAAAACAACACTGGGCATTGTGTCGGTTGGATTTTATCAATGCAGTCTATTGCCAACAAACCGCATCACCTCACATCATCAATTCAATCGCCAATCCAGCAACTGAACTGATAGAGCAAATGGATAACTTAGAACACCAGCTAAGGCAGTATTTTACTGGTCATCGCCAAACGTTTGACATTCCTTTGCTTTTACAAGGCACAGTTTTTCAAAAACGAGTATGGCAAGAATTACAACGCATTGCTTATGGGCAGACCATCAGTTATGCCAAGCAAGCCTTGCGTATTGGCAAGCCCACCGCCACCAGAGCAGTTGCCAATGCCAATGGCAAAAACCCCATTTCCATCATCATTCCTTGTCATCGAGTGATTCGAAGTGATGGCTCACTGGGTGGCTACACTGGGGGAATTGACAAAAAACAAGCGTTATTAAAAATTGAAACATGACAGACAAGACAAAACACCAAAACAAAAAAAAGAAAACCAATCAGTTGATTATTAGTAGGTAACTTTGTTGTTGGCAGATAACGTTGTTAACAGATAACGTTGTTAACAGATAACGTTGTTAGCGGATAACGTTGTTAGCGGATAACTTTACCTGTGATGGCATCTTTGATTTGACTGGGCTT
Organism: Lwoffella lincolnii; assembly: GCF_037201985.1. NCBI lineage: Bacteria > Pseudomonadati > Pseudomonadota > Gammaproteobacteria > Moraxellales > Moraxellaceae > Lwoffella > Lwoffella lincolnii. The sequence goes on from NZ_CP147511.1 coordinate 2,130,251, forward strand.
ATGGTAACCCAAAGTATCACCTTGCAAATAGCCGATATCATCGCCAAAATAGCAGATGGCTTCTGGCAAAGTTTTGGCAGGTGCTTGTCCAGATGGGTTGCAACTGGTGGAAACAATAAAACCAAAGGGATTATCGGCTGACACCATGTGCCGACACACCTGCTGTATGACTGGGTGGGCAATGACTCGCACTGCCAAACTGCCATGCTCACCAGTCAGCCAATGGGGCAGGTTAATGCCATGGGGTAAGGGCAATAGCCATGTGCTGGCTTGCGTTTGTGCTTGTGGGGGTTGGTCTTTTAGATATTGGGCTTGCCAGCTTTTTTCAAGTTGCTGGCGTTGCTTATTGGTTAAAGTAACCAGCAGTGGAATGAGTCGCTCAGTGGTGTCCGTCAGCACAATCAAGCCTTTATTAACATGACGCTGTTTGATGGTCAGTATCTTGATGACAGCTTGCTCGTTCATGGCATCACAACCAATGCCCCACACACTCTCAGTCGGGTATGCCAACAGCTCACCTTGTTTAAGCCATTGACTGGCAATCATTGGCTCAGTGGTGATGCAAGATGGATATGATGATGACAACAAAGGTTGGGTGGTGGTCATTGGGTGTCTGTCCATTAAACCAAATTAAACTTGGCTAAACTCTCAGGTAGCGTCCACCTTGAGTCATGACCAGCCCCATCAGCTCAAGCTCCATCAGTTGTACCAGCAGGGTTTGGACATCTTTACCCAACTTAACCGCTAAATTGTCTAGGTCTATGCCTCTCCAGTCAATGTGGGCATAGATTGCTTGTAGGTGTGTGGGTACAGTGATTTGTGATACAGAGGTGGCACTGGTGATGGTTGAAGTCGATGGTTGGTCAGTGTTGATATTTTCTGGTGGTTGATTGATGTGCGGTTTGTTGGTTTGATGCTGATGAGCATACGTTGGCGGTTGAGTATTGGGCTGGCTAATACGGCTGATGATGTGTCGCTGTGTTTGTACATCTTCGATGACTTGCTCAGGGTGATAGATGAGCGTTGCCCCTTCTCGTATCAAATGGTGACAGCCTTCAGCGTTGGCATTATCAATGTGACTGGGTATGGCAAAGACCTGCTTACCTTGTTCACTGGTCAGCCGTGCGGTGATGAGTGAACCACTTTGGACGGTGGCCTCGGTAACAATGGTGGCAAGACTTAAACCTGCAACCAAACGGTTACGCCGTGGAAAGGTGTGCTTACTGGCGGGAGTGCTGGGTAACAGCTCACTTACCAAACAGCCCCCTGTCTGAACAATACGCTCAAACAGCAAAGCATGACTGCTGGGATAACAGACATCAATGCCAGTGCCCATCACACCCACAGTGCGTCCAAGTTGTTCAGGTGAACTTTGTTCTAACGCCCCAAGGTGAGCTTGCTTATCTACCCCTTGAGCCAAGCCACTGGTGATGACATAGCCCCGCTCAGCCAAATATTGTGCCATGTCAAAGGTGATTTTTTGTGCGTGTGGCGTGGGCTTGCGACTGCCAACAATGGCAATTTGGGCATCTTGCAAGCGTGCTACGTTGCCTTTGACAAACAGCAACGGTGGTGGGTCATATAGATGGCTTAATTGTTGAGGATAATCTTTGCCATCAGCAAAGACTAGCTGATACTCACCTTGATAAACAGACCGCTCAATCTGCTCTAACACCTGCTGACTTTTATCTGTGTCTTGATGGCGAGCCACATGTGTGGCATGAATGCCAATCTTTGCCCAAGCCTGCCCACCAGCATCAAGAGCCGACCTTGCTGACCCAAAATGGGTCAATAGTTTGTGATAGGCAGTCAATGACGCATTGACTTGTTGCCAAAGGCTCAATATCGCTTGCTGTTGATGGGTGAGTATCACTGTCATAAATCAAAACCATTATCAAAAATATGCCATAAAAACATAAAAATAAGGCAGATAACATTATCTGCCCGATTGATGCGACATGGGAGTAAATGGCAATGTGATGATTAAATACTTAAATATAAGGTGGTGGCAATAACTTATCACCCACATCTAACGGCACTGTTGAGTCAAGCACATACGCATAGCTGATGTTATCAAATGTTTTAAATATCATCACGTTGCCAGCAGGCTCACTGGGTAGGCGCACTGTTGCGTCATCATCTCGTATGTCTCGCACCAATGCCCCACTGCGATAAACCGTCAGCACATCACCAGGATTTGCCCCTTGTAGTGCACCCAAGTTAATAGACACCACACTGCCTTGCCCAGCATAGTTGATAGAATCCATCACCCTTAAAATACGACCGCCACGGCTGACTTGAGCAGGACGAAGATTAAACACAGGAGGAACAAAATTACCCAATTCGACAAAGACACGATCACCTTCACGCACTTCTTTATCATAGTTTTTTAGCAACTGTAGGCTAGATATGCCATTGCTCGCCACATCAGTAACGATGCCTGATGCCACTTGTGTAACCTCTAAGCCCATGACTTGATTGGTTAATGGGTCTACATACGGCTGACCTTCACGATACACACCATATCTTTGACCAACAATTAACGGAACACCTTTGACATAGATTTTATCCCCTTCTGCGGTAAGCAGATTGCGATTTTTAGATGCCAAGACATACGGTGTGGCTTCATAATTGGTTGGGTCGACGATGACGGTCTTATCCAACCAATGACGAATGGTAGATAACGGAATGGCAGGAATGCTATTGGCAACATCAGTAACAACAACAGAAGGGGTTTGGGTAACTTGAGGGGTTTGGGTAACTTGACCTGTAACGTGTTTTTCTACCCCTGCACAGCCTTCACCTGTATCAATGCCAACCATGGTCTCACCACGAATGACACACAAAATTAAAATATCCCCGGGGTAGATAAGATGGGGGTTTTTAATCTGTGGATTGGTTGCCCAAATCTCACGCCAACGAGCAGGGCTTTCAAGGTAACGCCCCGAGATGTGCCAAAGGGTATCGCCTTTTTTTACCACATAACGGTTGGGGGCATCTGCCTTAAAGGTCGGTGGGGGATTGTCCGCTTGAGCAGGAATGGCTGACAGCAACGTGGCTGCCATGACACTGCCAGTAAGCATTTTTTTAACAAAGCGAGCGGTGTTTTTCATTGTTGTATCCATCATAAAATGACATTGAGCATAAAATGAAACTGAACTGGAATCATTGCAATCATGACCAAATAAACATTGTATCTCATTTACATATCGTCTAACAATAACATAATATCAGCAAGATTTGGCAACAAACTGACAAAATGAGCCATTTTTTAGCTAAAAATTCAATTTTTGCCCATCATTTCGCCACGACAAACTTCTCAATCTGCTCACGCACTAACTGGGCATCATTGTCCAATACCGTAACGTGCTGTGGCAAGGCTTCAATGCCTTTGGTATGCTCAGGTCTAGGAATGTCAATCTCACCCACCGCTTCATTGATGGTTTGAGCAAATTTAGCAGGCAGTGCGGTTTCAGCACAGATGATGATTTCATCATCTTGACGCACTTGACGAGCCACTTTCACGCCGTCTGCCGTGTGTGGGTCCAGTAAGTCATCATCACTTTCATAGACAGATTTAATGGTGGCAATGCGGTCGGCGTGGGTGGATTTACCTGACGCAAAGCCGTATTTATTGTTAATATTTTCTAATAACTCTTTTAAGTTAAAACCTTGCCCGCTGTTCACATTTGCCCAAAGTTGGCTTAATTTTTCACCATCTTTGTCTAACAACAAATAAATAAATCGCTCAAAATTAGATGCTTTAGAGATGTCCATTGATGGGCTAGATGTCACATAAGTCTTATCAGCGGTGCGTGGGGTGTATTTTCCTGTGGTAAAAAAATCATTCAAGACATCATTTTCATTGGTCGCCACAATTAGTCGCCCAATGGGCAAGCCCATTTCACGAGCAATGTGTCCTGCACAAATATTGCCAAAGTTGCCCGATGGCACACAAAAACTGACCTTTTGACCATTATCGGTGGTACTGGCAAAATAGCCTTTAAAATAATACACGATTTGAGCCAAGATACGTCCCCAGTTGATGGAATTGACCGTGCCTAAGTCATATTTGGCTTTAAAGTTGGCATCTTGTTGTAAGGCTTTGACAATGTCTTGACAGTCATCAAACATGCCTTTAATGGCAATGTTATGAATGTTTTTATCGTCTAAGCCATACATTTGGGCTCGCTGAAACGCACTCATTTTGCCATACGGCGACATCATAAACACTTCAATGTTGTCTTTGCCACGCAAGGCATATTCAGCGGCACTGCCTGTGTCGCCTGATGTTGCACCGATGATGGTCAGACGTTCGCCTTTTTGTTTTAGCACATATTCAAAGGCATTACCCAAAAACTGCATGGCAATGTCTTTAAAGGCTAACGTTGGGCCATTGGACAATTCAAGAATTTTGATGCCATCTTTTAATGTACGAATGGGCGTGATGTCATTTGTACCAAAGGTTTGGGCAGTGTAAGTTTTGTCAATCAAATTTTTTAAGTCCACTTTTGGTATGTCAGTGGCAAATAAGCTCATAATTTCAAAAGCCAAGTCTTGATACCCTGTTTTTGTGGTGCTAAGTTCACGCCATTGAGTTAACGTGGCATCATCAATCTGTGGGTAGCTCTCAGGGAGCATCAAGCCACCATCTGGGGCAAGTCCCATCAGTAACACATCACTAAATGACATTTTTTCGGTATTGCCACGGGTGCTGATATAGTGCATTTGATTTTCCAATGATTAATTAAAGTTCATACCATTGATGGCTTACTGTGGTCGGTTTGCTGTGGTTGCCCAAACACATCGTCGCCAACACATTATCACATTCTTTTATTTAACAACACATAATAAAACCCATCACCGCCATTGGGGTTAATGGGTAAACATTGATAACCAATGTCTCGTTTGATTTGGTTATTTAAATTCAACACAAAATCCACCACATCAGCATTTTGATTTTTGCTCAAAAAAACTTGGATTTGCTGTTCGTTTTCTGCTTTTAATAACGAACAAGTAATATACAACAAATACCCCCCAACCGCCAAATTTTGCCAACAATTTGCCAAAATTTGCCGTTGCAAGCTCACCGTTTGTGCCACATCATGTTCAGTACGAAGTAGGGCAATGTCAGGGTGTCGACGTATCACCCCTGTGGCAGTACATGGAGCATCTAACACAATGACATCAAAGGGCGCATCCACAACAAAGGTGGTGGCATCATCGCACACCAATGTTACTTTTTTATTCTGTAACTGCAATCGCTCAAGGTTTTCACCCACTTTTTTTAGACGTTCTTTATCATTATCAAGTGCAACAACTTGTGCAAATTGTTCCACATGAAACAACTCTAATAAGTGAGTCAACTTCCCCCCTGGAGCCGTGCAAGTGTCTAGTAATGTCATCGGTTTTGCTAATGGCAATTCATGCAAAATATAACCACCAAGCTGGGCATGCAAATCCTGTATACTGACCCAGCCATCATTAAAATGAGGTAATTGGGTGATTTTAACGTTATCAATTAGGCGTATGGCTTGGGTGTCATTAAAGCCTGTTGTGACAATATCAAAGTTTATGTTTTGTTCATTCAGCAGTTTGGCATAATCAGCCATGGTGCTAAATTGGGCATTGACTCGCAAAAAAATCGGGGCAGATTGGCGTAATGCTTGCCCCAATTCACCATAATACTCACCCCAATCTTGCTTAAGCTGTTGGGCAAGCCAGTTGGGCAAACTGTGGTTTTTGGTGATTTTTTTGTGGAATTTAGCAGGGTTTTTTTGTACTTTTCGTAAAATCGCATTGACAAGCCCTGCACCGTAACCTCTATTCAGTTGCTTTATCGCTTCAACCGTTGCACCAATCGCTGCATAATCGGGCGTATCCATATATAATAGTTGGTATAAACCAATATTCAAACCTGCCCAAACACCTTTATCACTGACCTCTCTTTCAATCAGGCCCTCGCCAATGCGAGACAATGCCCACCATTGACGCAGTGTGCCAAGTAACAATTCATGAGCAAACCCTTTATCTTGGGGCGATACGCTACCTAGTAAATCATTCAATAATGTGGCAAGCGATTGACCTTGTTGGATTTTCTCAAGGATTATAATGATTTTGGCACGAGTACTAAGCAAGGTGCCAGACGAAGGATTAGACGACATGCTGGGAGCATTGTGGCACATCATACAAACATATCTCCATCATTTAACTTATCCCCATTGGCAATTTGCTCGGCAGTGAGTGCTTTACCACCTGCCCATTGCATTTTGGTGATGTTAATTAGCCTTTGCATACCATCTGCTCCTTTACCACAAGCAATCAAAATCGCATTACGCCCCACACTCACCACATATCCTGCTGGATAGGTGGTGGTTTGCTCAGGCTTAATGGGCTTGGCTTCCAGTATTTTTATTCGTGCATTGTGGTCTTTATCGTTATCCAAATAACTAAAGGCATTTAACGCTCGAATATGACGTTGAATGGTGAAAGCATCTTCTTGCCAGTTTATTTTGCCTTCTTCGGTGGTGATTTTTTTGGCATAGTTGGCAACCGTGTCTTCTTGTTTTTGAGCATTTTCTTGATAATTTTGCAACTCTGCCAACACAGTAACAATCGCTTTGCCGCCTAATTGTGCCAGTTTGTCATGCAAGGTTTGGGTGGTGTCGGTATCGGTGATTTCACAACCCACTTGATATAGCATATCACCTGTATCCAGTCCTTTTGCCATTTGCATGATGGTAATGCCTGTTTTAGCATCACCTGCTAAAATGGCTCGCTGAATGGGGGCTGACCCACGCCAACGTGGTAACAAAGAAGCATGAATGTTTAGACAACCAAAGGTAGGCATGTTGAGCACACCAAGTGGTAAAATCAAACCATACGCTGCGACAACCATCACATCAGGGTGGTAATTTGCCAATGTTTCACGTGAAACTTGACCGCTGATACCATTTTCTGGTTGATACTTTAGGCTAAAACTGACAGGTTGCTCCACAGGGATATGATGGGTAAGGGCCAATTCTTTAACAGGACTTGCAGTCAGCTTTTGTCCACGCCCTGCCTTGCGGTCAGGTTGGGTATAGACAGCGATGATGTCAATATTTAGCTGATGCTGATGGTCAATTAAGGTTTGTAAGGCAACTTTAGCAAAGTCAGGCGTGCCTGCAAATACCACTCGAGTTTTTTTGGTTTTTTCTTGGGCGGTTTTTGTTTGTAAGGTGCTAACAGATGGGCTTGAGTTCATAACGCTTACCTTTATTTAATTTAACTTTATTTAACCTAACTTTAACTGATGCTGAATTTAACTGATGTGGCCGATGTCATGTTGATGCCTAAATTTCAATGTCCACACATTTTTTGTATCCTAAGTTTTTGTATCCTAAGTTTTAATGTTTGGATATCTTAGATTGTAAGTCATACTTATTCAATAACGGTTCTAGATTTTGCACTCTGACGGGCTTGGTTAAAAAGTCGTTCATGCCTGCTTTTAGGCATAATTGTCGGTCTTCATCGCTGGCATTAGCGGTTAAAGCGATGATAGGAATGCTGTCACGTTTTTGGCGAATTTCTTGAGATGCGGTCAACCCATCTTTGATTGGCATGCGACAATCCATCAGTACCAAGGCGATTTTCTGCCGATGTTTTGCCAATAATTCCAATGCTTCTTGCCCATTATTAGCAACAATGACGTCATAGCCCAGTTTATTGAGTACTTTTTTTGCCACCGTTTGGTTGATGGGGTTGTCTTCTGCCAACAGCACATTGGGACGAATATTGGCGATGATGGCGTGTGTGCTTTGATGGTCTTGACTTTGGTTTTCTTGCTCTTGGGCCAAATCAGATTGGATTAAGTCAGATTGGACATGGCGTTCCATAAAGGCATTAAACTGCGTCTGTACGGCAGACAGTCGAGTATCCACACTGTTAAAATATTGATTTGGTCGGGTCAATCGCATTAACTCAGACACCAAATCACTGATGTCTAACGGCTTATTTAAAAAACCATCAAACTCATCAAGTAAGTTCAAGCCAACCATGCGTTCAGGTTGCATGCTCAGTAATATCTTTGCCATGTTTTGATAATCGGGCAATTGACTAAGCAGTGCCAATGATGTGTCATTCAGTGCTTCATGTTCTATCAACAGCACGCTTTTTAACGTACCATCTACTTGTTGTTGTTTGTTTGTAATATCGCTTAAGGTTTTGTCATTGATGCCCACACGCACAAACGCAGGCAATCCCATGTCATTAAAAATTTGTGTCAAATATTTGCCACTAATGGCTTGACTACTGATGACATATAAGCCAATTCCCGTAAAATCAGTCGAAAATTGATAGACAGGCTGGTTATGACGTTGGTAAGGCAAATAGACGCTAAAATCACTGCCTTGACCCACAATGCTGGTCAGTTTAAGCGTACCGTGCATCATTTGGACAAAGCTTTTAGAAATCGCCAGCCCCAGCCCTGTGCCACCAAATTGACTGCTGATGCTGTTATTGGCTTGATTAAAAAAGGTAAACAAATGGCGTTGTTCTTCTTGACTGATGCCAATGCCCGTATCTTGTACTGAGAACCTAAGCCAAGGCTGATTGCCATCTTCTTGTTTGTCTGCTGTGTGCTGTTTACCTGCTGTGTGTTGCTCATCAGTTGGCAGTTCATCATAACTGATGATTAACGCAACATAGCCTGTTTTTGTGAACTTAATGGCATTACCCAACAGATTCATCAGCACCTGACGCAATCGTACCGAATCTGTGCTGATGTATCTGGGAAAACTGGTGTCAAAATAACACAACAGCTCAATGCCCTGCTTGCGTGCATTACCAACCATCAGCTCACACACTTGCCGACACAAGGTCAAGATGTCAGTGATTTCGTAATTAATTTGTAATTTACCTGCATCCATCTTTGCCATGTCTAGCATGTCATTGAGCATACCCAGCATGCTCTCTGCCGTCCGCTCAACCGTCGCAAAGGCTTCTTTTTGTTCATTGTTTAAGCTGTCTTTACCAAACAACTCCAGCATGCCCAAAATACCCGACAAAGGCGTTCTTAACTCATGCCCCATCATTGACCAAAGTTTGTCAAACGATGACAAACGAGCACTGAGCTGCTCAATCGCTTGCGTATCATCAGCTGTCTTAACAACCAACTCATGCACATCAGTAAAGCTCACCATGATGCCCTGCATCTGCCCATGCTTAGAAAACCACGGATTCATGTTAAGCAGATAATGACGCTTATCAAAGCATCCCACCACCATCACCTGCTTAGATAATGGCACGTCTGTCAAATGATTAATGAATCTTTGTGCCGATTTGTCTGCCCCCATGATAAAATCACTCACATACCGCTTGGCATCATCGATAACCTCCAGATGAAACACGTTACGGAATTGAGCATTCACATAGCCAATATGCCCACTGCGACACACCAACGCCATGGGAATGGGAGCATGTTCCATCAAACGCTGTGTCTGCAAAAAAAGACGACTGAATGCGGTGGATAAGCCGTCAAACTCATCGCCCAAATGCTTATTTGGCATCAACAAACCTTGATAAGACAAAGGCGACTGTGGCGATGCAATCGCATGGGCATCATCAATCACCATTTGCCATTGTCGGTTACGATGACATGACACATAAAACCCCAATAACAACAGTGGCAACGCCAACATAATCGGCAACCAAAACCCCAACGCCTGTGGCCGATAATCAATGGGACGATGCTTAACCTGCACCATGATGCCATAACCAAAAGACAACGGAATATGGCCTGTGAGCTGCTCACCATCGATGACATAAGCATCATGACTTTGCTTATCATGTTTTTGTTTAAAAAAAGCAATCTGAGACAAATCATCAAACTGATTATCTAATCCTTGGTGGCTTAAATTGATGGTCGCTTGTGGCTTAAGAGAGTGATTTTGACTTAAATGAATATTAAAAGTGCTGCCCTGTAGAGGTGATGATTTTTGCAAGTGGCTAAGAATATTGACGTATTGTGTTTTTATGCTCTTAGTATCGGTCATTGCAACCTGTTGATAACGCTTAACAATTTCAGCATCGATGACCAAGGCAGTTTGTGACATCAACGCATAAATCAGCTTAGATTGTTCGACTTGGTATTGTCTTGCCTTGGCAATCCACACATAATAATACGCTCCGACCAACACCATGATGGACAACATATAATAAAAAAAACCACCGTAAATCGTGCGTACTGGTCTCATTCACAACTGCCTTTTGCGTTATCGTCTGTCCTATTTATTATTATTTAGTCTGCTTTGTCTACTTGTCTATTCTGCCTTATCCACCTCACCAAAACAAGGTATCCATAGTGGTGGCATATGGTGATAATAGGTGATAGTATATGATGTCTCACCACACATTACCATTGTCATTGTTACTGTTACTGTTACTGTTACTGTTACTGTTACTGTCATGACACCAGCACCATAAAAAAACGCACCCCTTAAGATGCGTTTTTCATTAAAAATACATTTTTCAAAGACATGTTCTTTACCAAAATTAATGCAACAAAACAGATTATTTATCGTCTTTAACCTCGGTAAACTCTGCATCCACCACATCATCATTTTGTGCATTGCCCGCATCTGCACGCCCTGCCTGTTGCTCAAATTGACTTGGGTCAACCCCTTGAGCACCTTCACCTCCAGCGTAGATTTTTTGGCTCACAGGCAAAAAGGCATTATCCAAGGCTTCAAGTTTTGACTTGATGTCATCATGGTCATCTTCTTTGGTGGCAAGTTCAAGCTCACGAATGGCATCTTCGACAGATTGCTTGTCTTGTTCTGTTACTTTATCACCAGCATCTTTGATGGCTTTTTGTACCGCATGGATACGCCCATCAGCCTCATTACGCACCTGAGCAAGCTTAGCAAACTTCTCGTCTTCTGCCGCATTGGCTTCAGCATCACGCACCATTTGCTCAATTTCTGCGTCCGATAGACCAGAATCGGCTTTGATTTGGATACTTTGCTCTTTACCTGTGCCTTTATCTTTGGCAGAGATGTTCATAATACCATCAGCATTGATGTCAAAGGTTACTTCAATTTGTGGCATGCCACGGGGTGCAGGTGGAATGTCAGTTAGGTTAAAGTTACCGAGCAGCTTGTTTTGAGCAGCGATTTTACGCTCACCTTGATACACCTGAATGGTTACCGCAGGCTGATTATCTTCAGCGGTTGAGAACACTTGTGATTTTTTGGTGGGTATCATGGTGTTCTTTTCGATGATTGGTGTCATCACACCGCCCATGGTCTCGATGCCTAAAGTCAATGGTGTGACATCAAGTAGCAACACATCTGTCTTATCTCCTGACAACACCGCACCTTGAATGGCAGCACCCATGGCGACCGCTTCGTCTGGGTTGACATCTTTGCGTGGCTCTTTGCCAAAGAATTCTTGTACTTTTTGTTGTACCAAAGGCATGCGAGTCTGACCACCGACCAAAATCACATCATCAATATCACTTGCTGATAAGCCAGCATCTTCCAATGCGATTTTACAAGGGGCAATGGTACGCTGTACCAACTCTTCGGTTAAGCTTTCAAGCTTGGCACGGCTGATGGTAACCACCAAGTGCTTAGGACCTGAGCTGTCTGCAGTGATATAAGGTAAGTTGACTTCGGTACTTTGGGCTGATGACAACTCAATTTTGGCTTTCTCAGCCGCTTCTTTTAGACGTTGCATGGCAAGTGGATCACCTTTTAGGTTAACATCTTGCTCTTTTTTAAATTCCTCAACCAAATAATCAATCAACGCCAAGTCAAAGTCTTCACCACCTAAAAAGGTATCACCGTTGGTTGAGAGTACTTCAAACTGCTGTTCACCGTCCACATCGGCAATCTCAATGATGGACACGTCAAACGTACCACCACCTAAGTCATAGACAGCGATGGTCTTATCACCTTGTTTTTTGTCCATGCCATAGGCAAGGGCGGCAGCGGTTGGCTCGTTGATGATGCGTTTGACATCCAAGCCTGCAATTTTACCTGCATCTTTAGTGGCTTGACGCTGGCTGTCGTTAAAGTAAGCAGGCACAGTAACCACCGCTTCGGTTACTTTTTCACCAAGGTAGTCTTCTGCCGTTTTTTTCATTTTCTTTAATACTTCAGCAGAAATCTGTGGTGGTGCTTGTTTTTTACCATTGACTTCTACCCACGCATCACCATTGTCGGCTTTGACGATTTTATATGGCACCATGCCAATGTCTTTTTGTACCACTTTGTCATCAAAACGACGACCAATCAATCGCTTAACAGCAAATAAGGTGTTGGTTGGGTTGGTAACGGCTTGACGCTTGGCAGATTGCCCAACCAGAGTCTCACCATCTTTAAAGGCAACAATAGATGGGGTGGTTCTTGCCCCTTCAGCATTTTCAATGACTTTAACCTTATCACCTTCCATCACTGACACGCATGAATTGGTTGTGCCTAAATCAATACCAATGACTTTCGCCATAATAAATTCTCCGTATTTTTTTAATAACTGTTTAATCACTGATGTTTCATTTTACTGATGAAAAAGCGCTTTTAAAAAAGAACTTTCATCGTTTTTGCTTGCTTATCTATATCGGTTTTTTACAGATTTTTTCAAGGGGTAAAACAATATTTTTGTTATTTTCATTCTAATTTTTATCCCTTTTTTACCCACCTACTTTTTTTTACCCACCTACTTTTACCATGGCAGGACGGACAGAGCGACCATTTAAGGTATAGCCCTTTTGTAACACTTCG